>NZ_CP020821.1:2790821-5581643 GCF_002105755.1 Mycobacterium colombiense CECT 3035 | reverse complement strand
GCAGCCGCCATCGAGTTCTACACCGACGTCTTCGGCGCGGCGCTCGTCGAGAAGATGCTCGGGCCCGATGGCACGGTCGCGCACGCGGAGTTGGACTTCGGGCGCGGCAGGTTGCAGCTGTCCGACCCCAACCCCAGCTATCAGCTTGAAGCTCCGAGCCGTACCGAGGCAGTCACCCACTCGATCGCTCTCTACTGCGCGGATGTCGACGCCGTGCTGGCGCGGGCCCAGAACGCGGGGGCGACACTGCGGGAGGGGGCCCAGACTTTCGTCACCGGCGACCGGTTCGGGTCCATCACGGACCCGTTCGGGCAGCGGTGGTCGATCATGACGCGGGTCGAAGACATCGACTCAACCGAACGCGAACGCCGGCTGGCCGACTGGGGCGCCGAGAACCTGTGACCAGGCACACCTAGAGCATGCAGGACACGCAGCCCTCGACCTCGGTGCCCTCCAAAGCCATCTGGCGCAACCGGATGTAGTACAGCGTCTTGATTCCCTTGCGCCAGGCGTAGATCTGCGCCTTGTTCACGTCGCGGGTGGTGGCGGTGTCCTTGAAGAACAGCGTCAGCGACAGCCCCTGGTCCACGTGCTGGGTGGCCGCGGCGTAGGTGTCGATGATCTTCTCGTAGCCGATCTCGTAGGCGTCCTGGTAGTACTCCAGGTTGTCGTTGGTCAGATACGGCGCCGGGTAGTAGACGCGGCCGATCTTGCCTTCCTTGCGGATCTCGATCTTGCTCGCCACCGGGTGGATCGAGCTGGTCGAGTGGTTGATGTAGCTGATCGACCCGGTCGGCGGGACGGCCTGCAGGTTCTGGTTGTAGATGCCGTGCTGCTGCACGGACTCCTTCAGCCGCTGCCAATCCTCTTGCGTCGGAATGCGAATGCCGGCCTCGGCGAAGATCTCCCGCACCCGCGGGGTGGCCGGCTCCCACACCTGCTCGGTGTACTTGTCGAAGAACTCACCCGAGGCGTACTTCGACTTCTCGAATCCGCCGAACGCGGTTCCCCGTTCGATCGCAATGCGATTCGACGCGCGCAGCGCGTGGTAGAGCACGGTGTAGAAGTAGATGTTGGTGAAGTCGACGCCTTCTTCGGAGCCGTAGCGGATGCGCTCGCGGGCCAGGTAACCGTGCAGGTTCATCTGGCCGAGCCCGATCGCGTGGGACTCGTTGTTGCCCTGCTCGATCGAGGGCACCGACCAGATGTGCGTCTGATCGCTGACCGCCGTCAGCGCGCGGATCGCGACCTCGATGGTCTGCGCGAAGTCGGGCGAGTCCATCGTCTTGGCGATGTTCAGCGATCCCAGGTTGCACGAAATGTCCTTGCCCACTTTGGCGTACGACAAGTCATCGTTGAACACCGAGGGCGTGGACACCTGCAGGATCTCCGAGCACAGGTTCGAGTGGGTGATCTTGCCGTCGATCGGGTTGGCCCGGTTCACCGTGTCCTCGAACATGATGTAGGGGTAGCCGGATTCGAACTGCAGCTCGGCCAGCGTCTGGAAGAACTCGCGCGCCTTGATCTTGGTCTTGCGGATGCGGGCGTCGTCGACCATCTCGTAGTACTTCTCGGTGACCGAGATGTCGGCGAACGGCAGGCCGTAGACCCGCTCGACGTCGTACGGCGAGAACAGGTACATGTCCTCGTTCTTCTTGGCCAGCTCGAAGGTGATGTCGGGAATCACCACGCCCAGGCTCAGCGTCTTGATCCGGATCTTCTCGTCGGCGTTCTCGCGCTTGGTGTCCAGGAACCGGTAGATGTCCGGGTGGTGCGCGTGCAGGTACACCGCGCCCGCACCCTGCCGGGCGCCGAGCTGGTTGGCGTAGGAGAACGAGTCCTCGAGCAGCTTCATGATCGGGATGACGCCCGAGCTCTGGTTCTCGATGTTCTTGATCGGAGCGCCGTGTTCGCGAATGTTGCTCAGCAGCAACGCGACTCCCCCGCCACGCTTGGACAGCTGCAGCGCGGAATTGATCGATCGCCCGATCGACTCCATGTTGTCCTCGATGCGCAGCAGAAAGCAGCTCACCGGTTCGCCGCGCTGCTTCTTGCCCGAGTTCAAGAACGTCGGGGTGGCCGGCTGGAACCGGCCGTCGATGATCTCGTCGACGAGCTTCTCGGCCAGGACGGTGTCACCGGCGGCCAGCGTCAGCGCGACCATCACGACGCGGTCCTCGAAGCGCTCCAGGTAGCGCTTTCCGTCGAACGTCTTCAGCGTGTAGGAGGTGTAGTACTTGAACGCTCCGAGGAACGTCGGGAACCGGAACTTCTTGGCGTAGGCGCGGTCCAGCAGCGTCTTGACGAAGTTGCGGCTGTACTGGTCGAGAACCTCACGCTCGTAATAGTTCTCCTTGATCAGGTAGTCGAGCTTCTCGTCCTGATTGTGGAAGAACACCGTGTTCTGGTTGACGTGCTGCAGGAAGTACTGGTGCGCGGCCTCGCGGTCCTTGTCGAACTGAATCTTGCCGTCCGCGTCGTAGAGATTCAGCATCGCGTTGAGCGCGTGGTAGTCCGTCTCCCCCGGCAACGCGTGGGCTCCGGTGGTTACAGGCTCTGCAGCGACGGTTGGTGACACGTCTGTTCCTTCCAAAAATTGGCTAAGCCCGCGCGGACGGCATCCACGTCGTCCTGGGTTCCCATTAGTTCGAAGCGGTAGAGGTACGGAACGCCGCACTTGCGGGAGATCACATTGCCCGCGTAAGCGAATTCGGCGCCGAAGTTGTTGTTGCCCGCGGCGATGACGCCGCGGATCAACGACCGGTTGTGCTCATTGTTCAAGAAGGCGATGACCTGCTTGGGGACGTAACCGCCGGCGTTCAGGTCGGGCGTGGCCCGGCCGCCGCCGTAGGTGGGCAGGACGAGGACGTAGGGCTGGTCTACCTCGATGCGGCCATGCAGCGGTATCCGCGTGGCGGGGATCCCCAGCTTCTCCACGAAGCGGTGGGTGTTCTCCGACACCGAGGAGAAATAGACCAGGTTGCGCTGCGTGCTATCCATGGCACCGCAACCTCCTTACCTAACGTCTTGCCTTACGCGCTGAGTTCCGCCACGGACAGCGCCTTGATGCGGTCGGGCCGGAAACCGGACCAGTGGTCGTTGCCCGCCACCACCACGGGAGCCTGCAGGTATCCCAGGGCCATCACGTAGTCGCGCGCCTCGGCGTCCAGCGAGATGTCGACCTTCTCGTAGGCGAGGCCCTGCTTGTCCAGCGCCTTGTAGGTGGCGCTGCACTGCACACATGCCGGCTTGGTGTACACGGTGATGCTCATAGAATGCCGCTCCTTTGCGGAAGAGGGGGGACCCAACGGACTGGCAACTACTTTTGGACTGCGTCTTTGCTATGTTCAGCGATCCGTCAGGCCCCCTGATTCCCGTCTTGCAGCGGTCAAGGTCGAGCGACCTGTGAGTGCCGATTTCGGGGGGTTCACCGAGTCTGGCTTGCTTGGTGGTCCTGGGATCTGCCGGTGCTCGAAACACTACACCTAGTGGCTGACAAGATGTCGAGATACAAGATGTTCTGAATAACAATTTTGAAATTCCCTGGTCGTGAGCCCTGTCGCGAATAAACCCGACCACCCGCTCGGCGTGTCGCAGGTCACACGCCGAGGCGCGGCCGCCTCTATATAGGGGTATAGCAGCGACCACCGACAACACCGCCGGCGGCGACCGGACGCCGCACAGCTAGCAAAGCCGCCAGGCGCAGCTGGCGGCTTCTGCTATTCGGTTATGCCAACCGCGCTGGTCGCCCGGCGAGCGGCTTGTCGACTTCTGCCAATCAGCCGACCTCGGCGGCCAGCTTGCCCACCACGTCGCGCACGTTGGCGGACAGTTCGGGGTGCTCGGCGGGCGCCTTGCCCTCCAGGGTCTTGAACGGCACCGACAGTTTGATCGCCTCCACGACCCGCGCGCCGGCGATGCCGAAGGACTTGCGGGTGTCGTCGTGCGCCCACACCCCGCCGTACTGGCCGAAGGACCCGCCGATGACCGCCAGCGGCTTGCCCTTCAGGGCGCCGTCGCCGAACGGGCGGGACAGCCAGTCGATCGCGTTTTTGATGACGGCGGGGTAGCTGCCGTTGTACTCCGGGGTGACCACCAGGGCGGCGTCGGCGTCGGCCGCCGCGGCGCGCAGCGCGGCCACCGGGGCCAGTTGCGGCGCGCCGGCGTTCATCGCGTCGTCGATCTCTTCGTTATAGAACGGCAGCTCATCGAGCCCCTCGAAGATCGTGACGGCCACGTCGTCGGCCGCGACCGCCCCCGCCAACTCGGCGATCTGGCGGTTGATCGACGCGGCCCGCAGGCTTCCCACTAACGCCAAGATTTTGATTGCCACTGTCGCAGTTTCCCTTCGGTCGTTGTGTACATCCTCGCACGAGCTAACCGGACTATAGTCCGTTTTATTCCGGCAGCGTTAAAGTGCAGGAGTGAGCGAGCGGTCGGGTGAGTTGCACGTGTTCGCCCCCCAGGTGGTGCACCAGGAACGGGGCGATGCGGCGCGCAACCGCGCCCTGCTCCTCCAGGCTGCCCGAAACCTGGTCGCCGAGCGCGGCGCCGACGCCGTCACCACCGACGACATCGCCGCCGCCGCCGGGGTGGGCAAAGGCACGCTGTTCCGCCGCTTCGGCAGCCGGGCCGGCCTGATGATGGTGCTGCTGGACGAGGACGAGCAGGCCGTTCAGCAGGCGTTCCTGTTCGGGCCGCCGCCGCTGGGCCCCGGCGCGCCGCCGGCCGACCGGCTGGTCGCGTTCGGGCGCGAGCGGATCCGGTTCGCGCACGACCATTGCGAACTGCTGTCCGCGGCCAACCGCGACCCGCAGAACCGGCACAACGCACCGGCCATGGTGCTGCGCACGCACGTGCGGGTGCTGCTCAAGGCGGCCGACTCCACCGGCGACCTCGACGCCCAGACCGACGCGTTGCTCGCGCTGCTGGACGTGGACTACGTCGAGCATCAACTGGCCGAGGGCGGTCACACGCTGACGACGCTGGGCGACGCGTGGGAAAGCCTGGCGCGCAAGCTCTGCGGGCGGTGAGCGCCACGAGCTGGGTTCTGCACGTGGACCTCGACCAGTTCCTGGCGTCGGTCGAGCTGCGCAGGCACCCCGAACTGGCCGGGCTGCCGGTGATCGTCGGCGGCAGCGGCGATCCGAACGAACCGCGCAAGGTGGTCACCTGCGCCTCCTACGAGGCCCGCGAGTTCGGCGTGCGGGCGGGCATGCCGCTGCGGGCCGCCGCCCGCTGCTGCCCCGAGGCGACGTTCCTTCCCTCGGACCCGGCCGCCTACGACGAGGCGTCCGATCAGGTGATGGGGTTGCTGCGCGACCTGGGACATCCGGTCGAGGTCTGGGGCTGGGACGAGGCCTATGTCGCGGTGACGGCGGCGCAGGACCCGGGCGAGGTCGCGCAGCGGATCCGCGGCGTCATCTCCTCGGAAACCGGGCTGTCCTGCTCGGTGGGCATCAGCGACAACAAGCAGCGCGCCAAGGTCGCCACCGGCTTCGCCAAACCGGGCGGCATTTTCGTGCTCACCGATGAGAACTGGATGCCGCTGATGGCCGACCGTCCGGTGGACGCGCTCTGGAGCGTGGGCCCCAAGACGGCGAAAAAGCTTGCGGATCTTGACATCACGACGGTATGGGAACTGGCGCACTGTGACGCGGAGCTGCTGACGACGACGTTCGGCCCGCGGACCGGGCTGTGGCTGCTGCTGTTGGCCAAGGGTGGCGGCGACAGCCAGGTCAGCGCGGAGCCCTGGGTGCCGCGCTCGCGCAGCCACGTGGTCACCTTTCCGCGCGACCTCACCGACCGGTCCGAAATGGACACGGCCGTAACGAATTTGGCCGAGCGCGCGCTGACGGACGTGCTGGCCGACGGCCGGGTCGTGACCCGGGTGGCGGTCACGGTGCGGACGGCGACCTTCTACACCCGCACCAAGATTCGCAAGCTCGACGCGCCCAGCACCGATCGCGACGTCATCGTGCCCGCCGCCCTTCGCGTTCTCGACCTATTCGAGCTCGACCGGCCGGTCCGCCTGCTCGGCGTGCGCCTCGAGCTGGCCATGCCGGACTAGCGGAACGGGGGCGGGCCGCAGCGCCCGGGTGAAGATCACGTTCACCTGGCGCATGGCCACGCTATAGGGCCACCACGCAAGCCTTTTGAAGGCATAGAGCGCCCGGATGTCGGCCGAGGTGTAGATCAGGTACCGGTTTTTGGCCACCCCGGCCAGGATCTTGTCGGCGGCCTTTTCCGGCGACACGGCATGGCCCGCGAATCGCCTGATCCAGCGCGCGACGTTGGGGTCTTCCCGGTCCACCCCGGCGATCTCCACCGTGCCGACCAGCGGGGTGTTCACCGCTCCCGGCACCACGACCGACACGCCGATGCGGTGGCGGGCCAGGTCGAAGCGCAGCACCTCCGACAGGCCGCGCAGCCCGTACTTGCTGGCGCTGTAGGCGGCGTGCCACGGCAGGGCCACCAGCCCGGCCGCCGACGACACGTTGACCAGATGCCCGCCGCGCTTGGCCGCCACCATCGGCGGGACGAAGGTCTCGATGACGTGGATCGGACCCATCAGGTTGATGGCGACCATCTTGCTCCACTGCTCATGGGTCAGCCGGTCGACGGTGCCCCACGCCGATACGCCGGCGATATTGAGGACGAGGTCCATGCTCGGATGTTCGGCGTGGACGTCGGCCGCGAACGCGGCCACCTGGTCGTAGTCGGCGATGTCCAGCGCGCGATGCTCGGGGACCTGCGCGCCCAGCGCGCGCGCGTCGGCCACGGTCTGTTCGAGTCCGTCGCGGTCGCGGTCGGTCAGGTAAAGCTCGGCGCCCTGCGCGGCCAGCCGCAATGCCGTGGCGCGGCCGATGCCGCTCGCCGCACCGGTGACAAGGCACCGCTTTCCCGCGAAAGACCGCCCGGATCCCCTCTGCGCCATGGCGGTGACGATACCGGCGGTACCACCGCGCTAGGGACGGCCTGCCCACAGCGCGTGCAGCCACAACTGCTCGAGGACGCGCACCCGTCGGTCACGGTCGCTGTCGCGCCCGGTCAGGATCGGGTCGCCGGTCAGCACCAGCGCGGTGGTGCCGGCCAGGGTGCGGATCAGCGTCGGCAGGTCGTCACTGATCGGCGTGGCCGTCCCCGCCTTCATCTCGGCCTCGACGATCCCGACGATCTGACCCAGCACCACCTCGAACTGCTGGTCCAGCAGATCGCGGATCTCGACGTCGGTGTTGCGGGCCTCGTTGCAGGCGGTCACGACCGGGTCGTTGTGCGCATAGACGGCCGCGGCGCTGCCGACCATGCGCTTGGCGAACTGCTCGGGCGACTCGCCGGCCTGCCGGGGGGCGAAGTACTCGGTGAGTTCCTCAAGCTCCTCGGCGGCCTCGGCCATGAGTTGCGCCAGCACCGCGTACTTGGAGTCGAAGTAGAAGTAGAAGCCGGATCGCGCCACCCCGGCCCGCAGGCTGATGGTGCTCACCGACAACTCGGCAAAGGGCTTTTCCTGCAGGAGTTCGCGCACCGCCTGCAGGATCGCCTGACGTTGTTTGTCGCCACGCCGTCGTGCGCCCGGCTCCGGAGTGGCGGGGTGGCTGGTCACTCCCTGACCTTGCACCACGCCGCGCGAAAAGCAAACTTGACAGCCGTCAAGTTTTTCAGCCAAGGTTATAAATCAGTGACGGCCGTCACCGGGAGGGCACGCAAAGGAGCGTTTATGACCGCCACCATCAGCACCCCGCACTACCTGCTGGATCAGGCGCGGCGCCGGTTCACCCCGACCCTGCAGACCATCCCGGGCATGGGCGCGATCGAGAAGCGCCTGCTCGCCCACGAGTGGCAGAGCAAGGTCCTCGCGGAACCGCCGGCGGGCAGCGACCTGAAGCCCGTGCTGGGCGACGCCGGGCTCCCGATCCTCGGCCACATCATCGAGCTGTTCCGCGGCGGCCCGGACTACGCGTTGCACCTCTACCGCAACCACGGCCCGCTGATTTACCTGGACTCGCCGATCATGCCCGCGGTCACCGCGCTCGGGCCCGACGCCACCCAGGCCGTGTTCTCCAACAGGAACAAAGACTTCTCGCAGAAGGGCTGGCACCCGGTGATCGGGCCGTTCTTCAACCGCGGCCTGATGATGCTCGACTTCGACGAGCACATGTACCACCGCCGGATCATGCAGGAGGCCTTCACCCGCAGCCGGTTGACCGGCTATGTCGAACACATCGACCGGGTCGCCACCGAGATCGTCGCGAATTGGCCGACCAACGACGCGCGGTTCCTGTTCCACCCGGCGATGAAGGAGCTCACCCTCGACATCGCGTCGCTGGTGTTCATGGGGCACGAGCCGGGGTCCGACCATGACCTGGTCACCAAGGTCAATCAGGCGTTCACCACGACGACGCGCGCCGGCGGCGCGATCATCCGGCAGCCCATTCCGCCGTTCAAGTGGTGGCGCGGCCTGAAGGCCCGCAAGTTGCTGGAGGACTACTTCACCGAGCGGGTCAAGGACCGCCGCAACGCCAGCGGCAACGACATGCTCACCGTGCTGTGCCACACCGAGGACGACGACGGCAACAGCTTCACCGACTCCGACATCGTCAACCACATGATCTTTTTGATGATGGCCGCGCACGACACGTCCACCTCGACGACCACCACGATGGTCTACAACATGGCGGCCAACCCCCAGTGGCAGGAGCGGGCGCGCGAGGAGTCGGCCCGGCTGGGCGACGGACCGCTGGACATCGAGTCGCTGGAGAAGCTGGAAACGCTCGAACTCATCATGAACGAGTCGCTGCGCATGGTGACGCCGCTGCCGTTCAACATGCGGATGGCAGTGCGCGATACCGAATTGCTGGGCCACTACATCCCCGCCGGCACCAACATCACCATCTGGCCCGGCATGAACCACCGGCTGTCCGAATTGTGGACGGAGCCAGACAAATTCGATCCGGACCGGTTCGCCGAGCCGCGCTCGGAACACAAGAAGCACCGGTACGCGTTCGCGCCGTTCGGCGGTGGCGCGCACAAGTGCATCGGCATGGTGTTCGGCCAGCTGGAGGTCAAGACGGTGGTGCACCGCCTGCTGCGCCGCTACCGCATCGAGCTGGCCCGGCCGGGCTACCAGCCGCACTGGGATTACGGCGGCATGCCGATTCCGATGGACGGCATGCCGATCGTCCTGCGCCCGCTGTAAACGTCCGCGACGGCAGGCCGAGTCGCCGCCGTCGCGGCAGGGGTCGAGTTTCATGTGCGCTGTCAACGGCGCCAGCGCACATGAAACTCACCTATTGGTCGGGCCCGCCGCACCGGGCGGCGAATAGCCGGTTGGCGCAGGCGATCACGGCGCTCAGTGCCGACTGCGTCGGATCGTCCGCCCAGCCCATCGCCCACTCGGTGCGGACGCCGTCGCCGCCGCGGATGAAAGTCGCGCTGCCGGCTGCGGAGCGCATCTGATGGAAGTTCACGATCTCGACCGTGATCCCCCGCTCGTGCAGCATCGCGGTCAGCGCGGCGATCGGCCCCGATGCGGCGGCGCTGACGGAGCTGATCCGATCGCCGACGGCGATCACGGCCCGGAAGTCACGGGGCTGCGGGCCCAGTCGGGCCGCGCCGCGAGCGTCGTCGGCGCACTGCCAGTGGCCCAGCCGTAGCGGGCCGGCGTTGCGCCCATAGGTCGCGACGAAGCCCGCCCAGGACATGGCGTCGGCTTGCTCGCGCAGGCCGAGCGGCAGCGCGACGCCGAAGCGGTCGCCAAACCACGTGCTGGCGGATTCGAGATTGTCGAGCCGATTGCGCTCGGGAAGAGTCATGGTGCCGGTCTTCTCTGGTCAGCAGGAGCGACCGACGGCAGTAGCTTCCGACCCACAGCGGGGGTCGGTCAGGATCAGACCCCGCTGCGGGTGCTAGCTACCACCACACGCTCGAAAAGACGCACGAGCGTCGACATTAGACGCCAGGTCAGGGTTTCTGCAACTTCCTTCGCCGCCCGCAAACCGCTGGTGAGCGGCACAAACGGACCGTACAAAAAAATATAGAAAATAATTCGAAAAGTTTGGTTTACGCGTGTTTAACAGGGGGTATGTCGCGGGACAGCAGTCAATTAGACGGCTGTTCAACTACCCCTCACCTGGAAGGCACGATCATGAAGGCGAAGAGCACCAAGAAAACCCTCAAAGCTGCCGCAGCGGCCGTCGGGGTGGCCGCGGTGTTAGCAGTACCGGGTTGCGCGACGACGGTCACCGGCGGCGCCGGCGGCTCGGGACTTATCGGCGGAAGCGGAGGCGCTGGCGTCGGCGGCCTAGGCGGACTCATCGGCAGCCTCGGCCTTTAATCCGATTGAAAAGCGTCCCGCCGCGACATCGTCTCGGCGGGACGCCATTCCTCACTCACTTCGTCCATCCAGCGCACCGGGATGACGGAGAATCTCGCACCCGACTCCGGCCGGGATTAAGCGCGCAATAGCAGCGGAATAAATGGCGCTATTGCGCTGCCAATTGCCGTTTATCGGCGCCGCCTGTCCCGCGCCGTTGTTTGTTGATCATGCGGCGTGAATGCGACGTTCCCCGTACGCGCCTAGCTCCGAATAGTGCTGCAACAGAGGCCAATTGGTTCCGATCCGTATGCCCGCAGCACGCCCGACGCCAAATGTAAATTGAGTCTTTACGTGTGTTTAATAGTCGTTGTAACATCCGTTAAATCGGACGGCTTACGGCGGGCCCACGCCCTCCAAATGAAAGGATGTGGTAATGAATTCAACGAGGACGAAGAAGGTCGTCAAAGCGACCGCGGCCGCCGCGGGATTCGTCGTGGTGTTGTTCGCGCCGACCGGGTGCCTGGTAAGTGGGACCACCGCCGGAACTACCACCGGGGGCACGTTGGGCGGCACCACCGGCGGTACGGTCGGCGGCACCGTCGGTGGCACGGTCGGCGGGATCGTCGGCGGGATCACCGGCGCGCTCGGCCTCTGACCGAAAAGGGCAAGCGACCCGTGGGGACCTGCGGTCTCGGCGGGTCGCTATTTTTTCTACAGCTGCGTCCTAGCTGTCGTGACCTGACACGTTGTTGTCAGGCAGCGAGTCGGCTGATTGGTGGTCGTCCGCCGAGGGCGGAGTGGCCTCGTCGAGTGTTGTAGCGGCGAAGGAATTGGTCAAGACCGCGTCTGCGCAGGGTGTTGTTGGTCCAGGGCCGGGCGTAGGCCCATTCGTTGAGCAGGGTCCGGTTGAAGCGTTCTGCTTTGCCGTTGGTCCAGGGACAGCCGGGCTTGCTGAATCGGCGTTTGAGCTGCCAGGCCGAACAAACCCAGCCCCAGTCGGTGCCGTGTCGGTAGACCAACGCGTTGTCGGTCAGTAACCGACGCACGCGCACGCCGTGGGCGGCGAACCAGGCCAGTGCCCGGTGGAGAAACCCAGCGCACGTCGGGTCCTTCTCGTCGGAGAGCACTTCGCTGTAGGCCAGCCGGGTGTAGTCATCGATGGCGGTGTGGACGTAGTCGTAGCCGATCTTGGTCTTCTTGTGCCGGTGGGTAACTGAGACCGCGGCGTCGCGGCCGTGCAGCCGCCAGCCACCGCCTGAAGGGATGCGGCCGAGCTTTTTGACGTCGACATGGACCATGGCCCCTGGCGTGGGGTGTTCGTAGCGGTTGGCGCTGCGCGAAGAGCAGCGCACCGCCTCGCCGGTGATCGGGTCGATGGCACTTAGATGCGGCATCTGGTGGCGCGCCAGGATTCGCCCGACCGTCGAGGGATTCAGATCCAGTTCGGCGGCAAGCACCACAGCGCCACGCTTACGGCGTCGGCGGGCGGCGAGCACCTTCTGCTCGACCCGATGGCTGGTGCGGTTGGGCATCTGGATCGGCCGTGACGAACGGTCAGCCAGCGCGGCAATGCCGCCCTGGGCATATCGGCGCAACCACTTGTACACCGTCGCCCGCGAAATCCCCAGTTGCTCAGCCACATGCGCGGCCGGCCACCCGGCGGCGACACGCTCAACAATCAGCCGACGAGCGAACACATTGGTACGGGCGTTAGCGTGAGACACAAGGACCTCCTACGGGTGAATGCCAGACACATCCACTCCGTCAGGAGGTCCTCCCACTTTCAAGCAGGCACGCCGTTAACAACCTCGCGGGTCACGACACCTAGCCGGCCGGGTTGGCGGCGGACTCGAACCGCAGATACGCCTGAATCGTCGTGCCGGTTCTGGTGGTGTGGGTTCGCACCAGGTCCGAGATGGCGTTGACCAGGTACAGGCCGCGACTCGCGGGGCCGCACGGGCCCGGGTCCAGGCGGCCCACCATCGGGTCGTCGAATCGCCCGGTGTCGCGTGCCTCGCAGACCAGGTGCCCGTCGTCCTGCCAGAACGCCAACCGGCACGCGCCGCCGGTGTACATCAGGCTGTTGGTGGCCAGCTCGGTGGCGACCAGCTGCAGATCCTCGGTGCTCTCCTGCGAGAGCCCCATCCAGCCGGCGTAGTCGACGGCAAAGGATCGGGCCGGGCGCAGGTCGGCCGACTTGCGGACCATGTAGGTGACCGCGCCGGGACCGGCCGCCAGCGGCTGGTTGCAGCGTTCCAGGACGTCCCTGGGGGCGTAGTTCGGGCTGCTCTGCAGCGCACCGCCTTCCCACAGCATCGGATGCGTCGCGCGCGCATTCGACAGCACCTCGTCGCGGAGCCGGCTCGCGTCGTAGAGGCACAAACTGGTGGCCGGGTAGCCGTCCATCGCCTCGTTGACGAGCGCTTCGTGCTCGATGCAGGAGACGAACTCCTCGTCGCTGCGGCCGGGCCATGCGAGCTGGCTGACGATCCGGACCCGTTGGTCCGGGTGTTCGTCGATGAACGCACCCTCCATCGCCATGAACCGGCTCGGATTGCGGGCCACCTCGGTGATGTCAACCATGCGCACGTCGGCGGGCAAGTCGCCGCCGGCGTACAACTCGTCGTGCAGCAGCGCCAGTGCCTCGGCAGGCACGGCGAGCAGCACCGCCTCGTCCAGCGCCAAACCGTCGCTGACGAAGCGGCCCACCAAATCCAAAAACTCCTGCTGAGAGTGATAAATCGATGCGGAGTGGACGAAACCGTATTGTCTGGTTTCGCTGTCCGCCGTCACTTCAGCGCTCTCGCTTTCGATCACTTACGCCAACCCCCTGCTGGGTCGGCTGACGCCGTCCCTCCCTTCCAGTACCCCAGACGGGCCTTCGCTATACCGCGCAACAGATCACATTTGCATTCGCCTCACCGGAGCCGCCCGGCGAGCGCGTTTTCTACAGCCACCACGAGGCGGCCGCGTCGAGATGGCGGCGGAGGCGATACGAGGCGACGCTCTCGTCGGCCACCTCGACCGCCTCGACGATCCGCAGGTGAGCGTGGTGCACGGCCAGCACGTCCGACCAGGTCGGCAGGGCCTGCCCGGTGCTCGACCAGTGCCTGCGGAACAGCTCGACGATGATCCGCAGGAACAGGTCCAGCAGCGCGTTGCCGGCAAGCTGTGCCAGCCCGACGTGGAAGTCGAACTCCTCGGCGATCGCCCGCCGCACGTCGTCGGCCGTCGGGCGGGAATTTTGTGGCAGCCCGGACCGATGGGTGGCCAGGAACGACGCCACCTCGGGTTCGCCCAGGCGCTTGACGACCTTGGCGAGGTTGTCGATCTCGATCGCGTCGCGGACGCAGCGCAGGTCTTCCCGGCTGGGGTCGCGATACTGCAGGTACAACGCGATCGTGTCGATGCTGGCCTGCGCCGCGGGTCGGGCGATGACCAGCCCGCCGCCGGGCCCGCGGCGCATGCGGGCTATCGAGTGGTATTCGAGCAGCCGCACCGCCTCGCGCAGCACCGCGCGGCTCACCCGGTAGCGCTCCAGCAGGGCCGCCTCGGTGCCGAAGACCGAACCCACCCGCCAGCCGCTCGCGGCGATGTCGTCGCCGATGGTGACGGCCAGCATCTCGGCCAGCTTTCCCCGGGGCGCCTCGGAATCGAGCCGCCGACGCCTCTGGTGGCCTCGCCTCCCGTCGCCCGCGTGGTGCTGCTGCAGCCAGGCGGTGACGGCCTCGACGTGTCGTTCGGACAGCGTCTTGGCGCGCGCCGAATCGCCGGCCGTGACGGCCGCGACGATCGCGGAGTGGTGCGCGTGCAGATGGTCGACCGCCTCGATGGCCTCGGTCGCCGAGTCGGTGCGCGACGCCAACGCGTAGCGGGTGGTGAGCCGCATCAGCACGTTGATGAACAGTTGCAGCACCGGGTTTTTGGATTGCTCGGCCAGCGCCATGTGGAACTCGTCGCGCGGCGCCGGCAGGCCGGGCTTCCACTGCTGTTCGCCCTCCAGCACCGCCCGCAGCCGCGCGATGCCGGCCTCGTCGATGCGCTCGGCGGCGAGCGAGGCCGCCAGCGGCTCGAGCACCAGGCGCGCGTTGAGCAGGTCGCCCAGCGTGGTGCCCAGGTATTCGAGATAGATGACGACGGCGCGGGTGGCGGGGCCCGCATCGGGCTCGCAGATGTACAACCCGCCGTTGGGCCCGCGGCGCATCCGCGCGACCTGATGGTGTTCGACCAGGCGGACCGCCTCCCGCAACACCGACCGGCTCACCCCGAAGCGCTGCTGCAGAGCCTGTTCGGAGCCCAACGACTCGCCAACCGCCCAGCCGCGGCGGACGATATCGGCTTCGATGTCGCGGGCGAGGATCGAAGCGAGTTTGTCGGCCTGGCCGGTCCGTGGCTCCTCAGTCATCCGATTGCGCTGTCGCTCAACAGGTCAGCAGCATGCACCCCGCGACGGGCCCACCGCCGACGGAGACGACGCCCACCTCGGGGCGTCGCGACACCTGCCGCTCCCCCGCGTCGCCGCGCAGCTGCAGGCACCCTTCGTGCAGCGCCCAGTAGCCGTGCATGCGACCGGCCGAGAGTTGGCCGCCGTAGGTGTTCAGCGGCAGCTGCCCGTCGCGCGCGATTCGTTCCCCGCCCGCCACAAACGGGCCGCCCTCGCCGTCGGCGCAGACCCCCAGCGCTTCCAGCCACGCCAGGGTGAGGTAGGTGAAGCCGTCGTAGAGCTGGGCGACCTGAAGGTCGGCGGGCTTCAACGTCGTGCGCGACCACATCTGCGCCGTGGCGTCCGACATCGCCATCTTCGGGTAGTCGGCGCGGTGAAACCACCCGCCGGCCCCGTCCGACCCGCCGATCGCCTCCACCCGCACCGCGCGGTGGGGACAGTCCGCGGCGTACTCCGCATGCGAGACCACCACCGCGATCGAGCCGTCGATCGGGACGTCGCAATCCAGCAGGCCCAGTGGGGTGGATACCAGCCGAGCGCCCAGGTAGTCGGCCATCGTCATCGGATCCCGGTAGACCGCACGGGGATTCAACGCCGCGTTGCGCCTGCCGTTGAGCGCAATCCAGCCCAGCTGCTCCTTGGTGGTCCCGTACAGATCCATGTGGCGACGGCAGTTGAGTGCCAGCCAGTTGGCGGCCGAATAGGCATGCGCCGCAACCAGATCGTTCACGTCATCCATAGCCCCGACGGCGGGCTTCGGCTCGCCTTCGGGAGTCTCGAACATGCGCGCCAACGGCGGGGCCGGTACGTTCTCTTCCTGCTTGACCGGGACGGTGCCGCCGAGCATCTGGATCGTCCGGTAGACCACCACGTGGCGGGCGCGGCGTTCGGAGACCGCGCGGCACGCCGACATCACCGGCGAAAGCAGGCCGCCGGTGCCGAAGCCCGATCCGCAGTCGGCGGCGTCGATGCGGAGCTCGGCGTTGACGTCGGCCGCGGGTGTGTCACCCAGCGTGGCGATGCCGTCGATGTCGCCGGCGGCCAGCCCGGCATCGTCGATGGCGGTGCGCACCGCCTCCATGGTCAGTTCCAGGCCCGGGATGCCGGTGCGGCGCCCGATTCGTGAGATCCCGATGCCGGACAAGATCGCGTCTTTTTCGAAATGCGTCATGCACACCGCCCGTCAGAACCACACCCGCCACCGGCATCGAATCAATTGAGTGTACTGTATTCGTCGTGTCGAACGGGCCGCTGCTCATCGAGTACTGCGACGGCTGTGCGCGCTGGATGCATCCGGCCAGCGGCGAATGCCGCGAATGCGGGGGCACCCTGGAGCCCCGAGAAGTTTCCGGGCTGGGCACCGTGTTCACCTACACGGTCAACCATCACCCGTACAACCCGGAGATCCCCACCCCGTACGTCATCGCGATCGTCGAGCTGGCCGAGCAGAGCGGCCTGCGGGTAGCCGCCAATATCGTTGACTGCGAACCGGATTCGGTGAGCTGCGGGATGACCGTCGCCCTGCGGCCGGAACGCGGCAGCGGCGGCGCGGCGCAGTTCGCGCCGGCCTGACCGCCCCGGACTAGTTGATCAGCGGGTCACGCGGCATGCCGAGGATCCGCTCGGCGATCTGATTGCGCGTCACTTCCGACGTGCCGCCGGCGATCGCCATCCCGCGGGCCCCCATCATCAGCCGGCCGGCCAGGGCGCCGGCGCCGTCGGTCAGGGCGACCTCCGGACCCAGCAGCGCCGCCATGATCGCGGCGCCCTCCACCATGTGCTCGGCCAGCTTGAGCTTGGTGACGTTGCCCTCCGGACCGGGTCCCGCGCCTTCGACGCTGCGCGCGGCGCGCCGCAGGTTCAGCAGCCGCAGCGCGGTTTCCTCGGCCAGATATGACCCGACCCGAATTCGCCCGCCCGCCAACCGATCCGGGTGTTGCTCGGTGAGCTGCACCAGTTGGTCGGCCAGTCCCTCGTAGAACGACCCGCTGCCCCCGATGCTGACCCGTTCGTTGCCCAGCGTCGCGCGCGCGACGGTCCACCCGGAGTTGGGCGTGCCGACGACGTCCTCGTCGGGGACGAACAGGTCGTTGAAGAAGACCTCGTTGAAGTCGGAGCCGCCGGTGATCTGCCGCAGCGGGCGCACCTCGACCTCGGGCGCCTTCATGTCGACGATCACCGTGGTGATCCCGGCGTGCTTCGGGGCGTCGGGGTCGGTGCGCACGGTGGCCAGCCCGCGCGCGCAGTAGTGCGCCCCGCTGGTCCACACCTTCTGGCCGTTGATCTTCCAGCCGCCGTCCACCCGGGTGGCGCGCGTCTTGATGGACGCGGCATCCGAACCGGCGTCGGGCTCGGAGAACAGCTGGCACCAGATCTCGTCCTTGCGCAGCGCCTTCTGGACGAATCGTTCGATCTGCCAAGGTGTTCCGTGCTGGATCAGGGTCAGGATCACCCAGCCGGTGATGCCGTAGTCGGGCCGCTTGATGCCGGCCGCGCGGAACTCCTCCTCGATCACCAGCTGCTCGACGGCGTCGGCCGCGCGTCCCCACGGCTTGGGCCAGTGCGGCATGACGTAGCCGGTCTCGATCAGCTTGTCGCGCTGGGCCTCCTTGCCCAGGCCGGCGATCTCGGCGGCGTCGGCGCGGATGCCGGCGCGCATTTCCTCGGCCTCCGGCGGCAGGTCCAGGCTGTTCTCGCGGACGGCGCCGGCGGCGGTGCGCTCGAACACGTCGGCGGCCGGCGCCTCAGCGCCGCTGCCGCCGAACAGCGCCGCGCTCACCACCGCCCGGCGCAGGTGCAGGTGCGCGTCGTGCTCCCAGGTGAAGCCGATGCCGCCGTGCACCTGGATGTTGAGCTCGGCGTTGCGGACGTAGGCCGGGAAGGCCAGCGCCGCGGCCACCGCGGCGACCAACCGGAACTGCTCCTCGTCCTCCGATGAGTCCTCGGAGGCCGCACGGGCGGCGTCCCAGACGGCGGCGATCCCGGACTCCGCGCCCACCAGCATGTTCGCGCAGTGATGCTTGACCGCTTGGAAAGTGGCGATGGTGCGCCCGAATTGCTGGCGCACCTTGGCGTAGTCGACGGCGGAGTCGACGCAGTCCGACGCCCCGCCCACGGCCTCGGCGGCCAGCAGGGTGCGTGCGCGGGCCAGCGCCGATTGCCTCGCCCCGGTCAGGACGTCGCCGTCCGAGACCCGCACGTTCTGCAGGCGGACGCGTCCGGACCGCCGCGTCGGATCGAAGTTCTCCGGCACCTCGACCGAGACGCCGTCGCGACCGCGCTCGAGGACCAGCACGTCGTCGCCGGCGGCGATCACGAGCAGCTCGGCCAGCCCGGCGCCCAGGACGATGCCGGCCTCACCTTCGGCCACACCATCGTTGACCTGCACCTGACTGTCCAGCCCGATGCCCGCGGTGACGGTGCCGTCGATCAGGCCGGGCAGCAGCCGCGACTTCTGTTCGGCCGTACCGTCTTTGGCGATCACCGCGGAGGCGATGACGGTGGGCACGAAGGGGCCGGGCGCCACCGCGCGACCGAGTTCTTCGATCACCACGACGAGCTCGGGCAGGCCGAAGCCGGAGCCGCCGTACTCCTCCTCGACGTGCAGGCCGAGCCAGCCGAGCTCGACCAGGTTCTGCCAGAACCCGGGGCGCGGCTCGTCCGTGGCGTCGAGCAGCGAGCGCGCCGCCCACCGCGCCTTCTGCGAGGTCAGGAACCCGCGAGCTACCTCGGCGAGTTCACGATGGTCGTCGGTTATTGCGATACCCATGAGGGCCCTCCTCGCGCCGCATGCCAGCCGGTGTGATTGCCCCAGAAGCTGGGTGGCCTGCCCCGCTTCGAGGGGAAGCGGGGCGGCTGCCTAAAGAGTGTACTTAATGCGGGGAGGGCGCAGACGGGGGGCGTCTACTTGGGAGCGAACCGCTGCCCGGCGTCCAGGCGTAGGCACTGCCCGTTGAGCATCGGGTTGTCCACGATGGCCGCGGCCAGCTTCGCGTACTCCTCGGGCCGGCCGAGGCGCTTGGGGAACGCCGCGTCCTTCGTCAGCTGCGTCGCGAACTCGTCGGGGATGCCCTGGGTCAGACCCGTGGCGAACAGGCTCGGCGCGATGCCCAGCACCCGGATGCCCACCGAGCCCAGGTCGCGGGCCATGGTCAAGCACATCCCGGCAATCCCCGCCTTGGCGGCGGTGTAGGCGACCTGTCCGATCTGGCCCTCGAAGGCCGCGATGGAAGCGGTGTTGATGATGACCCCGCGCTCCCCGGTGTCGGGGTCTTCGGGCTCGTTCTTGGCCATGTGCGCGGCGGCCAGCCGGCTGATGTTGAAGGTGGCGATCAGGTTGAGATCGATTACCGACTGGAAGGATTCGAGGTCGTGCGGGCCGGACTTGGTCAGCGTCCGCTTGGCGATACCGCCACCCGCGGTGGTGATCACGACGTGCAGCCCGCCTAGCTTGTCGACCGCGGCCTGCAGGGTCTCTTCGGTGCCGGTGAAGTCGGTGACGTCGACCGGGTAGAAGGTGCCCCCGACGCCCTCGGCGACGGTCTTACCGTCGGAACCCTCGCGGTCGAGAATGGCGACATCCGCGCCGCGTTCGTGCAGCAGCTCCGCGCTGGCACGGCCCATTCCCGAGGCGCCGCCGATGACGACGACCTTCTTCCCACTGATCTCCATCCGGACGTCTCCTTTGTGGTTGTCAGAATCACTGCGATCTGTAACGTTACGTAGGCACGCTAGCGTGTCCGTTCTCCAGGGCTGTCACCGAGCCATGCCAAGCTGGCAACCGTGCTCCTCATCGACGTGGCGACGACGTCCACCGACGTCGGGAGCACGTCGTCGCGGCTGACCAAAGTCGCGCGCATCGCCGGCCTGCTGACCCGGGCCGCGCCCGACGCCGCGGTGGTCGCCGTCATCGTGTCGTGGCTGTCCGGCGAGTTGCGGCAACGCCAGATCGGCGTGGGCTGGGCGGCGCTGCGCTCGCGGCCGCCGCCCGCGACGGACCCCTCGCTGACCGTCGCGGGCGTCGACGCCGCCTTCTCCGAGATCGGCGCCGTGTCGGGTAAGGGCGCGCAGGCGCGCCGCGCCGCGCTGCTGGATGCCCTGTTCGCGGCCGCCACCGACACCGAGCAGACCTTTCTAGTGCGACTCCTCGGCGGCGAGCTGCGCCAGGGCGCGCTGGCCGGGATCATGACCGACGCCGTGGCCAAGGCCGCCGGCATCCCGCCCGCCGCGGTGCAGCGCGCCGCCATGCTGGGCGGCGACCTGCCGGCGGTGGCGGCCGCGGCCCTGTCCGGCGCCGCGTCGGCGCTGGACGCGTTCACCCTGCGGGTCGGCCGGCCGGTCGGCCCGATGCTGGCGCAAACCGCGACGGGCGTGGCCGATGCGATCGAACGCCACGGCGGCCCAACAATGTTCGAGGCCAAGCTGGACGGGGCGCGGGTGCAGATCCACCGCGCGGGTGACGAGGTCACCGTCTACACCCGGAGCCTCGACGACGTCACCGCCCGGCTGCCCGAGGTGGTGGAGGCGACGCTGGCGCTGCCGGTCGACAACCTGATCGCCGACGGCGAGGCGATCGCCCTGCGGCCCGACAACCGTCCGCACCGGTTCCAGGTCACCGCCTCACGGTTCGGCCGCTCCGTCGATATCGTCGCAGCCCTTGCCGCGCAGCGGCTTTCGGTATTCTTCTTCGACATCCTGCATCGCGACGGCGTCGATCTGATCGACGCCCCGACCACCGAGCGGCTGGCCGCCCTCGACGCGTTGGTGCCGCCGGCGCAGCGAGTCGACCGGCTGCTCACCGCCGACCCCGCACAGGCGGGCGCCTTCCTGGACGCGACGCTGGCCGCCGGCCACGAGGGCGTGATGGCCAAGGCGCCCGGCGCGCCGTATGCGGCGGGGCGGCGCGGAGCGGGCTGGCTGAAGGTCAAGCCGGTGCACACGCTGGATCTGGTGGTGCTCGCGGTGGAGTGGGGATCGGGTCGGCGCCGCGGCAAACTCTCCAACATCCACCTGGGCGCGCGCGATCCGGCCGGCGGCGAATTCATCATGGTGGGAAAGACTTTCAAGGGCATGACCGACGCCATGCTGGACTGGCAGACGGCGCGGTTCAGCGAACTGGCGGTCGGCGGGACCGACGGTTACGTCGTTCGGGTGCGGCCCGAGCAGGTGGTCGAAATCGCGCTGGACGGCGTGCAGAAATCGTCGCGCTACCCCGGCGGGCTGGCGCTGCGGTTCGCCCGCGTGGTGCGCTATCGCGACGACAAGGGCCCCGCCGAGGCCGACACCATCGACGCCGTGCGCGCGCTGTACTGAGCCGCAGCGGGAACTACAATCTCGCGAATCGCGCTTTGTCGTCGGCGAATTCGGCCAGGATGGCGCCGGTCAACGTCGGCCGGACGTCGTCGACGGCCATCAGATAATCCGCGGTCGTCGCGGGCTCTCCCCGCCCATGCTCCATCTCACGGTCGAACGCCACCTGCGCGCCCTTGCGGGCCGCGAACTCGATGTCAGCGGGTGTGAACAGCTCGGTCGCCGCGACCAGCTGTTCCACATCGATACCCGAATCACCTTCGCTGAGATAGCGTTTCCACACCGACATCCGGGCCGGCTGGTCCGGTGGACCGATCGGGATGACGTAGTCGAAGCGGCCGGGTCGCAGAAACGCCGAGTCGAGCGAATGAACCGAGTTGGTGGCGCACACCAGCAGCCGCCTGTCGTGCTCACGAAACGACGGGATGAGTTTCAGCAACTCGTTCGTGACGCCGGTCTCGATGGTACCGGCGCCGGCGCGAGCGGCGGCGATCTCCTCGACCTCGTCGATGAACAGCACCAACTCGTCGAGTTCGGCCAGCTCTCCGAAGACTTCCCGGAGCGAAGCCGCCAGGCCGCCGTCGGCCACCGCGGCCAGGCGGGACGGAAACAGTTCCACGAAGGGCCAGCCCAGCCGCGACGAAATACCTTTGGCGAAGCTCGTTTTGCCGGTGCCCGGCGGGCCGAACAAGATGACGGCCTTGGGAGGGCGCACCCCGTAACGGTCGGCGATGTCGGGGTGCGCCAGCGGAGCGATGATGCGCTGTTCGATGATGAGCTTCTCCTGCTCCATCCCGGCCAGTTCCTGCCACAATCCCGGCGGCAGCATCCGCCCGCCCAGCTGTGCGAGCATGTTGGCCTGATCGGGCCGCAGGTGCTCGATCATTTCGTAGTACACCAGTCCGTCGCGGCGGGCGTAACCGGAATTCTCCAGCGCCGCTGAGCCGGTAGCGCCCTCCGGAACGATCGCGCAGATCTTACGAACCCCGACCGAACGCAGTCGTCGTTCGAGATCGGCCAGAAGCGCGCTGCCGATACCGCGATGACGCCACCGTGACGCCAGCGCCACCAGCAGCACCCACGCCCGTTCACCGTCCGTCCGCGCGACGGCCATCCCGACGACTTCGTCACCCACCGCGGCGACCACCGCCGGTTGACCGGACCGGGCCGCCGCCATGACTTCGGCGACGGCGAAGACCGGCTCCGCCGAACCCGGACTGCGGCTTTGGTCCCAGATCTGGATGGCCTGGTCCAGATCATCGTCGTCGTAGTCACGCACTCGCCATAACGGCACCAAATCACGGTAATGCCCTGCTCTCGTAATGGCCATGGCCTCGCCGCTCCGCTGAACAGGCGTCATTGGTTCAGCGCGCGTAGGGTTTCCGCCGTGGCAGTCACCGAGCACGACAAAGACGTCAGCTACATCCACACCGACGATGACCTGCCACCCGTCGCCGTCGTCGACCGCTCCCCCATCACCGCGCGGCACAGGATCGCGTTCGCCATCATCGCGGTGCTCGGCGCGCTCGCCTGGGCGATCATCGCGTTCGCGCGGGGCGAGACGGTGAACGCGGTGTGGCTCGTCGTCGCGGCGATCTGCACCTACCTGATCGGATTCCGGTTCTATGCCCGGCTGATCGAATCGCGGATCGTCCGGCCGCGCGACGACCATGCCACACCCGCCGAAATCCTCGACGACGGCACCGATTACGTGCCGACCGACCGCCGGGTGCTGTTCGGCCATCACTTCGCCGCCATCGCGGGGGCCGGGCCGCTCGTCGGCCCGGTGCTGGCCACCCAGATGGGCTACCTGCCGTGCAGCATCTGGATCGTCCTCGGCGCGGTGTTCGCCGGGGCGGTGCAGGACTACCTGGTGCTGTGGATCTCCACCCGGCGGCGGGGCCGTTCGCTGGGCCAGATGGCGCGCGACGAGTTGGGCGCCACCGGCGGGGTCGCCGCGATGGTGGGCGTCCTGGTCATCATGGTGATGATCATCGCGGTGCTCGCCCTGGTGGTGGTGCGCGGACTGGCCCAGAGCCCGTGGGGCGTGTTCTCCATCGCCATGACCATTCCCATCGCGCTCTTCATGGGCTGCTACCTGCGGTTCCTGCGGCCAGGGCGGGTGGGCGAAGTGTCACTCATCGGTTTCGCGTTGCTGATGCTCGCCGTGGTCTCCGGCAACTGGGTTAGCGAAACATCTTGGGGCGCTTCGTGGTTGAACCTGTCCGCGGTCACCGTCTCCTGGCTCATCATCGGCTACGGCTTCGTGGCGTCGGCGCTGCCGGTGTGGCTGCTGCTGGCGCCGCGCGACTACCTGTCGACGTTCATGAAGGTCGGCGCCATCGCGTTGCTGGCGCTCGGCATCTTCCTCGCGCATCCGCTCATCCAGGCGCCGGCGGTGTCAGGATTCGCCCACCGCGGCGACGGGCCGGTGTTCGCCGGCTCGCTGTTTCCGTTCCTGTTCATCACCATCGCGTGCGGCGCGCTGTCCGGATTCCACGCGCTGATCTCGTCGGGGACGACGCCCAAGCTGCTGGAGAAGGAAAGCCAGATGCGCTTCATCGGCTACGGCGGCATGCTGACCGAGTCGTTCGTCGCCGTCATGGCGCTCATCAGCGCGGCCGTCCTCGACCAGCATGTCTACTTCGCACTCAACGCCCCGGCCGCCCAGACCGGGGGCACCGCCGCCACCGCGGCGCACTACGTCAACGGACTCGGGCTGTCGGGCGGTCCGGCGACCGCCGAGCAGCTGAACCGGGCCGCCGCCAGCGTCGGTGAAAAGTCGATCGTGTCACGCACCGGCGGCGCACCCACGCTGGCGGTGGGCATGTCCGAGGTGTTGAACCGGGCCTTCGGCGGCGCCGGTCTCAAGGCGTTCTGGTACCACTTCGCGATCATGTTCGAGGCGCTGTTCATCCTGACCGCCGTCGACGCGGGCACCCGGGTCGCGCGGTTCATGCTCTCCGACGCGCTGGGCAACCTGGGCGGCCCGCTGGCCAGGCTGCGGAACCCGAGTTGGCGCCCCGGCGTCTGGGGTTGCAGCCTGGCGGTGGTCGCCGCCTGGGGCGGCATCCTGCTGATGGGCGTGACCGATCCGCTCGGCGGCATCAACACGCTGTTCCCGCTGTTCGGCATCGCCAACCAGCTGCTCGCCGCGATCGCGCTGACCGTCATTACCGTGATCGTCATCAAGAAGGGCTTGCTGAAGTGGGCCTGGGTTCCCGGGTTGCCGCTGCTGTGGGACCTGGTGGTCACGCTGACCGCGTCGTGGCAGAAGATCTTCTCCGCGGATCCCGCCGTCGGCTACTGGACGCAACACTTCCGGTACCTGGCCGCCAGGAGCGCCGGCAAGACGTCGTTCGGCTCGGCCAAGAACGCCCATCAGCTCGACGAGGTCGTCCGCAACACCTTCATCCAGGGCACGCTGTCCATCCTGTTCGCCGTGGCCGTCGTCATCGTGCTGATCGCCGGAGTTCTGGTCGCGCTCGGCGCAATTCGCGGGCCGGGCAGCAGGCTGAGCCGGCCGCTGACCGAGGACGATCCGGTGCCGTCGAAGTTCTTCGCGCCCTCCGGCCTGATCCCCACCGCCGCCGAACGCGAGGTGCAACGCAGGTGGGAGGGGCTGCCGGCGTGCAGTAGCGAGCCGCGCACAAACAGGTAGCCGACTACGCGTGCCTACCGGTGGTCGCCGACCTTACGTTAACGGCGGCATCGGCAGACGTCCCCGGGCGACCGGGCCGCAACGCGAAGAAGGTGGACGAAATGCTGGTCACGCCAACGGGACTCCAGACCGCACCCGGCACCCTCAGCGGGCCCACCGCGCAACCGTCCCCGGTCGCCGCGGCGCTGCGGCGGATGGTTGCGGACGCGAATTTCCCGCGGCACCCCCACTACCAGGAGCACTGCGCCTACATCGAGGACGCCCGCATGGCTCGCACGCGGACGGCACGCCGCGCAAAAAGGTCGTACCCAAGCCCGCGTCGCGGTCCTAAACTTGCGCGATGAGAGTCGGTATCGACTTTGGCACCACGCACACCGTCGTCGCGGCCGTCGACCGGGGCAACTATCCCGTCGTCTCCTTCGAGGGCGTGGATGCGTGGCCGTCGCTCATCGCCGCCAACGCCGCCGGGGAGTTGCGCTTCGGCGCCGACGCCGCCGCCGTCCGCCACGAACCGGGATGGTCGGTGCTGCGCTCGTTCAAACGCCTGCTCAACGACGCCGGACCGTTGACCTCGGTCACTCTCGCGGGCCGTGACTATCGCCTGGCCGACCTCCTCGCCGGCTTCCTGGCGCAGCTGAAAACCGATCTGCAGCGGCACTCGAACGCCACGCTGGCGCCGGGCGAAGGCATCGAAGCTGCGATCAGCGTGCCGGCCAACGCCTCGAGCGCCCAGCGCCTGCTGACCCTGGACGCCTACGTGGCCGCCGGCTTTCACGTCGTCGCGCTGCTCAACGAGCCGTCCGCGGCGAGCCTGGAATACGCCCACCGGTACCGGTCCACCATCACCGCCAAGCGCGAGTACGTCCTCATCTACGACCTGGGCGGCGGCACGTTCGACGCGTCGCTGCTGAAGATGACCGGGCACGCGAACGAGGTCGTCATCAGCGAGGGCATTCAGCGCCTCGGCGGTGACGACTTCGACGAGGCGATCGCGGAGTTGGTGGCGGCCGGCGCCAAGCTGCCCGACCTCGACGCGGCCGAGCGCGCGCTGCTGGCCGAGGAGTGCGCCACCCGCAAGGAGGCGGTCGGGCCGCAGACGCGCCGCTTCTTGGTGGACCTGTCCGCGGTCGATCGGCCCCCGTTCTCCTGCCCCATCGACGACGTGTACGCGGTGTGCGCGCCGCTGGTCGACCAGACGACGGAGTTGCTCCAGCGCGTCCTGCGCGATCCGGCGCGCGGCCGCAAGGACGTGGACTGGTCGGAGGTGGCGGGCATCTACGTCGTCGGCGGGGCCGGCGGGTTCCCGCTGGTCTCCCGGATGCTGCGCAGCACCTTCGGCGAGAAGCGGGTGAAACGCTCGCCGCACCCCTTCGCCGCCACCGCCATCGGCCTCGCCGTCTTCTTGGACAAGGAGTCCGGTTTCGCGCTGTCCGAACGCTTCTCGAGGAACTTCGGGGTGTTCCGGGAGGCCGAGGCCGGCGCCGGCGTCGTCTTCGATCCGATCGTGTGCAAGGACGTTTCGCTTCCGTCCGACGGGCAATCCCCGCTCGTGGTGAAGCGAAAATATCGGGCGGCACACAACATCGGGCATTTCCGGTTCGTCGAATGCAGCCGCCTGGTCAACGGGCGCCCCGACGGCGACGTCACGCCCTATGACCCGGTGCTGTTCCCGTTCGACCCGGCCCTCTACGACCGCGACGACCTCGGGCGGCAGCCGGTCGGGCGCTGGACCGACGGGCCCGACGTCGAGGAGCGCTACGTCATCGCCCCCAGCGGCGCCGTGGAAGTGACGCTGACGACGAAGCCGGCCGGATTCGAGCGCACCTTCCGCCTGGAGCGGTGCGCGTCCGCGAGTTGACGAGCCGGCCCGCGATGCAGCTATACGACGTGATGCGAACGACTTTCGCGGCACGGGAATTCACCGACGATCCGCTGCCCGACGAGGTGCTGGGGCGCATCTTCGACAACGCCCGGTTCGCTCCCAGCGGCGGCAACCGGCAAGGCGCCCATGTCACCGTGGTGCGCGACGAAACGGTCCGCCGCCGGCTGGCCGAACTCGGCAAGCCCGCCGCGCGCCGCTACTTCGCCCAGTTGCAGGCGGACGAAAACCCCTGGAATTCCGTCCATCCCAGCGGCGTGCCGCAAGACGTCATCGACGCGACCGAGATCCCGGCCACGTTCGTGGCGCCGATCGCCAAAGCGCCTGTCGTCCTGGTGGTTTCGGTGGACCTGGCCGTCGTCGCCGCCATCGACCAGGATCTGGACCGCGTCGGCATCGCCGGCGGGGCCTCGGTCTACCCGCTGATCTGGAACATCTTGCTCGCCGCGCGCGGCGAGGGCTACGGCGGCACCATCACGACGATGGCGATCGCGGCCGAAGACCAGGTCCGCGAACTGCTCGGCATCCCGGACCGGCACGCGGTGGCCGCCGTGGTGCCGCTCGGAAAGCCGGTGCGGCAGCTGACCAAACTGCGCCGCCGACCGGTCGCCGAGTTCATCACTCGAGATCGATTCGACGGCCCGCCCTTCGGCGGGTAAGGGCCCTCGACAAGGCCGATAGCGTCGAACCATGACCGAAATCGATCTGGACGCTCTGTCGACGCCCGAACACGGATACACCGTGGACGACCACGATGACGACGACCCGGTCCTGCTCGACCGCGAGGGCAAACACATCGACACGTGGCGCGAGCGGTATCCCTACGACCACCGGATGCCGCGCGACGAGTACGAGCGACTGAAGCGGCAATTGCAAATCGAACTGCTGAAACTGCAGAAGCACAACAAGCGCGTGGGCGGCAGGCACGTGATCCTGTTCGAGGGGCGCGACGCGGCCGGCAAAGGCGGGACCATCCAGCGGTTCATGGAGCACCTCAACCCACGCAATGCGCGGGTCGTGGCGCTCGAAAAGCCGACCGAGCAGGAGCAGACGCAGTGGTATTTCCAGCGCTACATCAGCCACCTGCCGTCCGGGGGCGAGATGGTGCTGTTCGACCGCTCCTGGTACAACCGCGCCGGCGTCGAAAAGGTGATGGGGTTTTGCACCCCAGACCAGTACGCCGAGTTCATGCAGCAGGCGCCGCCATTCGAACGGATGTTGGTGGACAACGGCATCCATCTGACCAAGTTCTGGTTTTCGGTGTCACCCGCCGAGCAGCGCACCCGGTTCGCCATCCGGTTGGTCGACCCCGTGCGGCAGTGGAAGTTCTCCCCGATGGACCTTGCGTCGGTGCGAAATTGGGACGACTACACGGCGGCCAAGGAAGCGATGTTCGAGGCGACCGACACCGACATCGCTCCGTGGATCGTGGTTCGGAGCAACGACAAGAAGCGTGCCAGGATCAACGCCATGCGGTACCTGCTCGCCACCGCCGACTACGACGACAAGGACGATGAGGTGGTCGGTGAGCCGGACCCGCTGATCGTGGGCCGCGCGCTGACCGACTGAGGTGAAGGGAGACATTTTCGTGTCCACATGGCTCATCACCGGATGCTCGAGCGGGCTCGGTCGCGCGCTCGCCGAGGCCGTCATCGGCGCCGGCCACAATGCCGTCGTCACCGCGCGCGACGCCGCCGCGGTCGCCGACCTCGCCGAGACCGCGCCCGAGCGGGTGCTGGGCGCCGCCCTCGATGTCACCGACCCCGCGCAAGTCGCCTCGGCCGTGCAGCGGGCGATCGAGCGATTCGGCCAGATCGACGTGCTGGTCAACAACGCCGGCTACGGCTATCGCGCCGCGGTCGAGGAGGGCGACGACGCCGACGTCCGCGCACTGTTCGAGACGCATTTCTTCGGCACCGTCGCCATGATCAAGGCGGTGCTGCCGGGCATGCGGGCGCGGCGCAGCGGCGCCATCGTGAACATCTCCTCGATCGGCGCCCAGCTGACCCCGGTGGGGTCCGGCTACTACTCGGCGGCGAAGGCCGCGATCGAAGGCATCAGCGGAGCACTGCGCGGTGAGCTTGTACCCCTGGGCATTTCGGTGACGATCGTCGAACCCGGCGCCTTCCGCACCGACTTCGCCGGCCGCTCGCTGGTGCAGTCGGCGACCGTCATCGACGACTACGCCGCCACCGCGGGGCGGCGGCGCAAGGAAAACGACACCATGCATGGCAATCAGCCCGGCGACCCCGCCAAGGCCGGCAACGCCATCATCGCCGCCGTCGAATCCCCTGACCCGCCTGCGTTTTTGCTGCTCGGGCCCGACGCGCTGGCCGCCTATCGCTACACGGCGGATGCGCGGGCCGCCGAGATCCGAAAATGGGAAGAGCTCACCAGCGGCACCGATTTCGAGGGCTGACCCTAGCCGCGCACTTGCGGCAGCACGCCCTGCTCCCACGCCGCGAAGAACCCGTCCATGTCGGGGCCGATCTGTTGCACGTAGATCTCGTCGACGTCGGCGTCGATGTATTCGCGCACCTGTGCGATGTGCTTTTCGGGATCCGGTCCGCACGCGACACTTTCGCCCACCGCGTCCGGCGGCACCAACGACATCAAGGCGGCAAAGTCCTTGGGCCGCGGCAAGATCTGCGATGTCTGGCCGGGCAGCCCCTCGTTGGCCCACAATCGGTGCGCCGTCTTCAGGGCGGCATCGGCGTCGGTGTCCCAGCAGACCTTCATGCCGCCCTGCACCGGCTTGTCGCCGCCGCCGGCCTCCCGGAATTGCTTGACCAGATCGGCGTCGGGCATGGCGATGCTGTACCCGTCGCCGATGCGGGCCGCCAGCTCGACGGCCTGCGGACCGAACGCCGACACGTAGATCGGCACCGGTCGCTCCGGCCGGGTGTAGACCTGCGCCTCCTGCACCTCGTAATGCTTGCCGTGGTGGCTCACCTCACCACCCCGGTGCAGTTTGCGAATGACGTCGATCGCCTCCTCCAGCATCTCGAGGCGCACCCCGGGCGACGGCCAGGGGTCGCCGAGAATGTGTTCGTTGAGGGCCTCGCCGCTGCCCACGCCGAGCACGAAGCGTCCGTCGAGTTGCACGGCCGCGGTCGCCGACGCCTGCGCGATGATCGCCGGGTGGATCCGGATGGTCGGACAGGTGACGGCGGTGCTGACCGGCAGCGAGGTCGCCTCCGACAGCGCACCGATCACTCCCCACACGAACGGGCTCTGGCCCTGCTCGTCGTTCCAGGGGTGATAGTGGTCGGAGATCCACAGCGCCTCGAATCCGGCGTCCTGGGCGCGCTTGGCCTGGTCGATGAGTTCCTTGGGCCCGAATTGCTCGCAGGTGAGAAAGTATCCGATCTTCGTCATGGCGCCGGGCTACCCGCTGCGGGCCCGGTTATGCGCCAGTCGGACGGGTCGATCTCGTTGCGCGCCGGAGGCGGAGTGTGACGGAGCCGAACGCACATCCGGCACCGTCGACGCGTAGCGGCGCGAGTTAGGCTGCGGTCCAATGCTTTCCACTTCAGCGGATGCGCAGAGACGAACACGAGGCGCCGCGCACTCCCCGCACGCCTAGCATCGCGCACTCCCCGCACGCCACGGAAGGACAGTGTCGAGTGCCCGCCTTCGAGCGACAACTCCAACAAGCCCCCGCCTCCCCACCGCGTTGTCGCTCGAAGGCGGGCAAACACCCATCACCTCCAGCGGAGACTGACGGGGCGCGTGTGACCAGAGCAGCGCAACCGGCGCCGCCCTCAGCGCCAGACGAGAACAGCTTCGCCGATTCGGAGAAGGTAGTTCTCCTCAGTCGAGAGACGGATTACGATCGCGGGTGACCTGTGCCGGTCCCGCCGCACCTGGTGGCCGCCAGACCCATGACGATCGGAGTCCATCATCGACGCCTGGATTCTCGACGCGGTCCGCACGCCCCGCGGCCGCGGCCGCCCCGACGGCGGACTGCACGGCGTGCACCCGCAAGCCCTGCTCGCCCGGTGTCTCAACGCGCTGGCGGAGCGGACCGGCTTCGACCCGGCCGATGTCGACGACGTGATCGCCGGCAACGGCATCCTGTCCGGAGACCATGGCGACGACATCGCCCGCCTGTCGGTGCTGCTGGCCGGCTGGCCCGAGACCGTTCCCGGGATGACGCTGAGCCGATTCTGCGGGTCCGGACAGCAGGCGGTCACCGTCGCGGCCGCCGCCATCGCCGCGGGCAGCGACGATCTGGTGATCGCCGGCGGCGTCGAGTCGATGTCACGGTGGGACGTCACGGCCGGCGTCCCCACCATCGACGGCAACAACCCCGACCTTCGCGCGCTGTATCCGACTGTTCCGCAAGGTATTTCAGCGGATCTCATCGCCACCCTGGAGGGATTCAGCCGCGAGACCGTCGACGCCTACGCGGCGCAGAGCCAGAGCCGCGCCGCCGCGGCCATCGAGCAGGGGCGCTTCGCGGGTTCGCTGCTCGACGTACCGACACCGGATGGTCGCGTCGAGCGTGACGAGCATCCCCGCGCGGGCACCACCACCGAGTCGCTGGCCCGCCTCAAACCTGCCTTCGCCGCGATGGGCGCCGCGTGCGCCGACGGCGAGCGGCGCACGTTCGACGAAATCTGCCTGCAGCGCTATCCGGGCATCGACCGCATCGATCACGTGCATCATGCCGGCAATTCGTCCGGGGTGGTCGACGGCGCCGCCGCGGTGGCGCTGGCCTCCTCGAACTGGATGCATACCCATCGGGTGACGCCGCGAGCGCAGATCCGGGCGACCGCGGCCATCGGCAGCGAACCGGTCATCATGCTCACCGCGCCGGGACCGGCGGCTCAGCGATGCCTGGAGCGGGCCGGGATGACCGTCGCCGACATCGATCTCTGGGAGATCAACGAGGCCTTCGCGGCCGTCCCGCTCAAGACGATGCGCGATCTCGACATCGACCCCGAGGTGGTCAACGTCAACGGCGGCGCGATCGCGCTCGGCCACCCGATCGGGGCCACCGGCGCGATGCTGATCGGCACCGTGCTGGACGAGCTCGAACGCCGGGACCTGACAACGGGACTGGTGACCATGTGCACCGGCGGTGGGATGGGCACGGCGACCATCATCGAGCGGGTGTGACCGTGCCGCACACCGTGGAGTTCGAACGGCCCGGCGATGGCGTCGTCATCCTCCGGCTCAACCGCCCGCGGCGGCTCAACGCCATCGACGAGTCGATGCAAACCGAATTGCGGCAGGCCTTGGGCGATGTGACCGCCGACCACTCGGCGCGCGCCGTCGTGCTGACCGGCGCCGGACGCGGGTTCTGTGCGGGCATCGACGTGCGTGACTTCGGGCCGTCCATGCTGGAGGCGAGCGCGCCGGCGCTCGACCGGATGCGTTTCCAGGAACGGATGGCCGCCCTCGCCGAGGCGGTGCGCGCGCTGCCGCAGCCCGTCATCGCAGCCGTCAACGGCCCCTGCGTGGGCGCGGGACTCGCGCTGTGCCTGGCTTCCGACATCCGAATCTGCTCGGCCGCGGCATCTTTCGGCAACGCCGCGATTCTGCTCGGGCTCTCGGGCGCCGAGATGGGCATGAGTTATCACCTGCCACGCATCGTCGGCACCAGCGTGGCCGCCGACTGGATGCTCACCGGGCGCACCGTGTCTGCCGCCGAGGCCGACCGGCGGGGTCTGGTCAGTGAGGTCGTCGAGCCGGACCGGCTGGCAGACCGCGCAATGGAATTGGCGTCGCTGATCGCCGGCCATGCCCCGCTCGGAGCGCAGCTGACCAAGCGCGCCCTTCAGGTCAACACCGACGCCCCCAGCCTGGCGGCGGCCATGGAATTGGAAAACCGCAATCAGGTGATTTCGCACGCGACCGACGAGGCGGCCGATCGCCGCAAGAAGTGGTTTTCATGACCGGACCCCTACGCGGCATGCGCATCGTCATGATGGGTGGGTTGGGGCCCGCACCTTTTTGCGGAATGCTGTTGGGCGACTTGGGTGCCGACGTCATTCGCGTCGACGCCCTGGCCGGCGTTGACGGCCCGCTACCCGTCGACCACACCGTCCGTCGCAGCCAGCGGTCACTGGCCGCCGACGTGAAGGATCCGCGCGGCCGGGACCTTGTCCATCGGCTGGCCGCCGGCGCCGACGCCTTCGTCGACGTGTACCGGCCCGGGGTGGCCGAACGCCTCGGCATCGGTCCCGACGCCCTGCTGCAACACAATCCACGCCTGGTCTACGCCCGCATGACCGGCTACGGACAGGACGGGCCGCTGGCAGGTCACGCGGGTCACGACATCAATTACCTTGCGCTGACGGGCGCCCTGCACGCCATCGGCACCGCCGAATCACCGGTCCCGCCGCTGAATCTCGTCGGCGACTACGGCGGCGGCGGGATGCTGTTGGCGGTCGGGCTGCTCAGCGCGATCCTCGAGGCACGCGAGTCGGGCGCCGGCCAGATCCTCGACGTGGCGATGGTCGACGGCGTCGCGGCCCTGCTGGCACCGTATTTCGGCATGCTCGCGGCCGGGACGTGGCGCGACCGTCGTCAGGACAATCTGCTCGACGGCGCCGCGCACTTTTACGGCGCCTACGCGACGGCCGACGGGGGCCACATCGCCGTCGGCGCCATGGAGCCGAAGTTCTATGCCGAACTGTGCGCTCGACTCGACGTCGACGTGCCCCACGACGACGGCGACCCGGCGGCGTGGGCCGCCCACCGGGACGCGCTGGCCGCGCGCTTCGCCGAGAGGACCCGCGACGAGTGGGAGCGCCTCCTCGATGCGCCGGGATGCTGTGCGACACCGGTGCTTTCGTTGGCCGAGGCGCCGCAACATCCGCACAACGCCGCGCGCCAGACGTTCATCAAACTCGACGGCATCACGCAACCCGCACCGGCGCCGCGCTTTTCCCGGACCCGTCCGGCCACGCCGGCATCTCCGTCGTTGCCAGGCGATCACACCCGCGCGTTGCTTTCCGAACTGGGATTGGACACAAGGGCCATCACCGAGCTGGAAGACGCCGGCGTAGTGGCGCAGAGCAAGAAGGGATAGCAGATGTCGTGGGACTTCTCCACCGACCCGGAGTGGGCAGAACAGCTGGAGTGGGTCGAAGGCTTCGTGCGCGAGGAGTGCGAGCCGATCGATCTGATTGTCAAGGAGTCCCACGACCTCAACGACCCGGTGCGCCAAGCGCTGATCCCGCCGCTGCAGGAGATCGTGAAAAACCGCGGGCTGTGGGCGACCCACCTCGGCCCGCACCTGGGCGGCCCGGGCTACGGACAGGTGAAGCTGGCGCTGCTCAACGAGATCCTGGGCCGCTCGGAGTGCGCGCCGATCGTCTTCGGCTCGCAGGCGCCCGATTCGGGCAACAGCGAGATCCTGGCGCACTACGGCACGCCCGAGCTCAAGGAGCGCTACCTCAAGCCGCTGCTGGACAACCGCATCATCTCGTGCTTCTCGATGACCGAGCCGCAGGGCGGCGCCGACCCGAAGGTGTTTCGCACCACCGCGGTGGCGGACGGCGACCACTGGATCATCAACGGGGAGAAGTGGTTTTCGTCGTTCGCCTCGATGGCGTCATTCATCATCGTGATGGCGATGACCGATCCCGATGCGCCGCCGTATGAGCGCTACTCGATGTTCGTCGTCCCCGGCGACACCCCCGGGATCAACGTGCTGCGCGACGTCGGGCTGGGTTACCAGCCGACCGGCGGTGGCCGCGAGGGCTATGTCCGCTACGAAAACGTCCGCGTGCCGGCCGATCACATGTTGGGCCCACGCGGCGGGGCGTTCGTGGTCGCGCAGACTCGCCTGGGCGGCGGGCGGATTCACCACGCGATGCGCACGGTGGGCTTGGTCCGCCGGATCTACGACATGATCTGCGAGCGGGCGGTGTCGCGGTACACCCAGGGCGAGGCGCTGGCCAACAAGCAGCTCGTGCAGGAGATGATCGCCGACTCGTGGATGGAGATCGAGGCGTTCCGGCTACTGACCCTGCAAACGGCTTGGAAAATCGACCAATTCAACGACTACAAGGCCGTGCGGGCCGACATCTCGGCGGTGAAGGCGATGATGCAGAAGGTCCTGCACGACGTGTCGTCGCGGGCGCTTCAGGTGCACGGGTCGCTGGGCACCACCCACGAGATGCCGTTCGTGCAGTACCTGGTCGAGTCGTTCGTGCTCGGGCTGGCCGATGGTCCGACCGAAGTGCACAAGGTCACGCTGGCCAGGCTGTTGCTCAAAGACCGTGAACCCGCGCCCGATCTGTTTCCCTCCGAACATCTGCTGCGATTGCGCGCGGCCGCCGAGTCCAAGTTCGCCGACAAGCTGGCGGGCATCCCCCGTACCCGACGCTAAGCCAGCGCGGACCCGGCGCGGTCGAGCAGTCTCGGCAAAACCCCTGCCATGGCTTCCCATTCGGCTCGCGGGGCGGCTCGCCGGCGATTGTGTTTGACGATCAGCGACCAGGTCGCCGCCGACTTGAAACATGCCAGCGCGGTGAACCAATCCAAATCGCTTATGTCGCAACCTAACTCGCAACGATACAGGTCGGCAAGCTCGGCGATCGGCGGCACCGCGCCGTCGGCCGCGGCAACCCGCCGGTATGTGCCGGGATCGCAGTTGATCAAGAACCAGCCCGCGTCGGTGCGCGGGTCGCCTATCGACCAGATCTCCCAGTCGATGACGGCGTTGACGCGCGATCCGGCCGCGAGCAGGTTGCCCAGCCGGAAGTCGCCGTGCACCACGCGGGGCGCCATCGCGCTCGGCGCGCATTCCAGCAGCGCGTCGCGGACTCTCGGCCAGTCGGGCACCAGGGCCGGGTCGACCGTCGCCAGCGTGGCCGACCACCGGTGGACCTCGGCGACCGGATCGACCACCGGCTCGTCGCCCAGCCCGAGGTCCGTCGGCGCCAGCCCGTGCAGCGCCGCCATGACGCGGCACGCATTGCGGTACCGATCGCCGAGATCGCGAAGGGGTCCGCAATCGTCGAATAACGGCTCCACACACTCGCCTTCGACATGCGTCATCACGTATAGCGGCGGCGTGCCGGGCGGATCGCCCGCGTCCTCCCACAGCACCTCGGGCACCGGAACATCGGTCGCGCCAAGGGCTTTGATGATGCGGGCCTGGCGCAGCACGTCGCGATGCGCGACCGGTTCGACCCCGGGCGGGGCGACCTTGACCACGACGCGTCGGCCGTCCATGGTGCCCGCGAAGGTCAGACTGGAGGCTCCCCCGGTCAGCGGGACGACATCGGCGACGCCGGCGGGGTCGAGTCGAAGGCGCAGCTCGGCGGGGTCGAGCTCGGCTCTGCTCATCCGGTCGGCGGGCCGGTCCTCGTCCAGCCGGCCTCGGCGAGGAAAGGCTGGGTGTGTGCGATGCGCCCGGTTAGCGTCTTCGGATCGCCCGTGCACAACCGGAACGCCGTCTCGGTGATCAGCGCGATGTCCTCGGTGTCGGTCTTGGCCAGATCGAGGGTGCCTGCGCCGGGGGTGGCCACCGGGTTGGACGGGGCGGCGGCGTTGACCGCGATGCCGTCGTCATAGAGTTCGGCCGCAAGGCTTTTCGTCAACCGATTGAGCGCGGCCTTGGCCGTGCCGTAGATGCCGAAGCCGGCGGTCCGGTCGAACTCCGAGAACGGCGGCCCGGGCGGCAGGTCACCGCCCACCGAGGTCAGGTTCAAGATCCAGCCGCGTCCACGCTCGCGCATCGCGGGTATCGCCAGCTGACACAGGTGCAGCGGCCCGAGCACATGCATCTCCATCATCAGCCGGGCGCGGCGCTCGGGAAACCCGTCGAGGGGCCGCAGGAACGTCACCGCGGCGTTGTTGACCAGGATGTCGGGCGCTCCCACGGCGCCAGTCACCTCGGCGAAAAGCCGCTCGCGGTCCTCGGATTGGGACAGGTCGGCTTGAACCGCTATGGCCTTCCCGCCCGCGGCGACGATCTCGTCGCGCGTCTGGCTCAGCGACCCCTGGTACTTCGGATCGGGGTCCATCGTGCGGGCGGTCAACGCCACCGTCGCGCCCTCCGAAGCCAGCCGCGCGGCGATCGCCCTGCCCAGGCCCCGGCTGCTACCGGTGACGAGAGCAACCATCCCGTCGCAGCTTTGTGCGCTCATCGTCAACCTCTCCGAACCCGCCCGTCACTTGGAAACGGCTTCTCCGCATCAGAGAATGCCATTATCACGGGTCGAGGGGAAGCCTCAGCGGGACGCCTTTCGGCGTAGCGCATCGAGCGAGTAGGCGCCGCCGCCGGAGAAGACCAGCAGGAAGAACGCGAAACAGAACAGGATCGCCAGAGCCCCGCCATTGCCTGCGGGCGGATCGCCGACGGGCCACAGCGCCTTGGGTTGATGAATCGAGAAGTAGGCGACCGCCATCTCCCCCGAGGCGACGAACGCGACGGCGCGGGTGAACAACCCGCCGGCGATGAGCAGGCCCGCGACGATTTCGATCAGCCCGGCATACCACTCCGGTGAAACGCCGAACCCGATATGAACGGGCGAGCGGACGGGCCAGTCGAAGAGGCTTCTCGACCCGTACGCGGCGAAGAGCACACCGTAGACGCAGCGAAACAGGCCGAGCACGGCAGGGGCGTAGCGGGCCAGTCTCTGATCGAGCCCATTCATCACGCCGGCAAGGTTACGGTGGCGGCCCAGGCGAGCAGGCGCCGCCACAGCCGATGCCGGCTCGACGCCATGTTGTGACAGTGTGCGCTGTCGGCCAACACGATCGTGGTGATGTCGGGGCTGCTCCGGTAGAGGCCGGCCTCGGCGCGCGGATCCGGCGAGACGTCGACCACGCCATAGCCGACGAGCACCGGGACGTCGATCCGCGCCGCGTGCTCGGCGACGACGCCGGGGATCATCGCCGTGCCGAACACGCGGGGCACCACCGACTTGGCGGTGACGGAGTCGGCGGCGACGACGGCGGCGGGCACGTCGGCGAGGTGGAACCAGCTCTGCAGGTGCTCGCGTGGCCCTTCGAAATACGGCTGGGGAAGGGCGGCCAGGATTTCGGCGGCCAGCTCGGTGCGGCCTGCCGGGGTGGCGCAGCGCGCGATGACCGCCGCATCGAGGTTCAGTGGCGCGACGTGCTGATTGGTGCAGCCCAGCACCGCCAGCCCGGCGTAACCGGGAAACAGCGCTTGCGCAGTGATGGCCAGGTATCCGCCCAGCGAATGCGCCACGGCGACGGGCGGCGCGTGGATGCCGATCGTGTCCGGCAACGCGGAGACGGCGCACGCCAGTGTCGCGGCGATCTCGCTGAACCCGAAATCGCTTGCGGGCCGCGAGCTTTCGCCGGTGCCCAGGGGATCGATCGTCACGACGGGGTAGCCGTTCTCGGTGGCGAAGGCGGCGAAGCTGTACCCGTGGTGGCCGGGAATGGCGAGGTCCCAGTATCCGCGGCTGTAGGTGCCGCCCGGCAGGCAAACCAGCACCGCGGGGGCCTGCTCGTCGCCGCGGGCGGGATAGTACGTGGCGGCCAGCGCCGCGCGCTCCCCGATCGCCTCGCTGACATCGAACTTCATGGGCTGCCCGGCAAACGTCATACGGCGCAATCCTTCCACGACATGTCCTGTACACACGTACGTGTATGTCCGCACGGCAAGGAGGCGTTGTGACCTATCTCTTTCTCCTCGGCGCCATCTTCGCCGAGGTGATAGCGACCAGCCTGCTCAAGAGCACCGACGGCTTCAGCCGACTGTGGCCGACCGTGGTGTGCCTGATCGGCTACGCCGTCTCCTTCGCGCTGCTGGCGGTTTCGATCTCGCGCGGCATGCAGACCGACGTCGCCTACGCGTTGTGGTCCGCGATCGGTACCGCCCTGATCGTGCTGATCGCCGTGCTGTTCCTGGGCTCGTCGATATCGCTGACGAAGGTTCTCGGCGTCGGGCTGATCATCGCCGGGGTGGTCACGCTGAATCTGACCGGCGCGCACTGACCGGGGCGCGATCACCCCGCAGCGGTTGTACTGTATCCAGTCGACTTTGGGAGGTTCACGATGACGGTACCCAACGACGACACCTGGGGTCCGGCCACCAATGTGGGAGCCACGGCCACGATGGCGGCTGCGGCAAGGGCCATCGCCACCAGGGACGAGGTCATCAACGATCCATTCGCCGAGCCGTTGGTGCGGGCGGTCGGTGTGAAGTTTCTGACCCGCTGGGCTACCGGTGAGCTGGTCGCCTCGGATGTCGACGTCGAGGGCAGCCCATGGGGCCTGGCGCAGATGCCCGCATCGATTGCGGCCCGCACGCGGTACTTCGATGAGTTCTGCGCCGATGCCGCGGCGGCGGGCATCCGCCAAGCCGTCATCCTCGCCTCGGGCCTCGACGCCCGCGCCTATCGGCTCGACTGGCCGACAGGAATGAAGGTGTTCGAGGTCGATCAACCGGCCATCATCGAGTTCAAAACCACGACGCTGTCGCGGCTCGGTGCCGAACCGAAAGTCGACTTGTGCACGGTCGCGATCGACCTGCGCGACGACTGGTCGACGGCGCTGGCGACGGCGGGTTTGGACAGCAGCAAACCCACGGCGTGGATCGCCGAAGGTCTGTTCGGCTATCTGGCACCCGAGGCCCAGGACGGGCTGCTCGATGAGATCACCGCGCTCAGCGCGCCGGGCAGCCGACTCGGGAGTGAGGCCGTGCCGAATACCGCCGACATGGACCCCGACGCAGCACGCGAACGCATGCGCGAAGCGACGGCCAAGTGGCGCGACCACGGCTTCGAACTCGACTTCGACGTGATCGGGTTTGAGGGTGAGCGCCAAGATGTCGGCGCGTACCTGGAGGCGCACGGCTGGACGTCGGTCGCAACGCCGATGGCCGAGCTGCTTGCCGGCCACGGGTTGGAGGCGATCGCGCGGACCGATGACGATCGACAGACGATGAATGGCGTCACCTACTACACGTCGACGCTGGGCATAGGCCCTTAGCGTCAGCGGCGCTCCCATCCACCGGTTTGACGACTGCTCCCGTTTCGTTGCTAGCCGGTGGACTCGCGTTCACGTTTTGCGGGTCTGATGTGCAAACGTCGCTGCAAGACTGACGGCCCGCCACCCGGCACATCCCAACGGAGTAGGACAGACCATGACCGATGTCGATCAGACCCCCTCCGACGGACTCTCGCCCGGCAACCCCACCCGGGCCGACCTGGTCGAGCACTCGCGCACCGGAATGGGCGCGGCCGCTTTGCAGCGGGCGATCAACGACCACCTGCGCTACTCGATCGGGCGCCCGGCGGCGGCCCGGCGCCCCGAGCACTACTACCGCGCGCTCGCCCTGGCGGTGCGGGACCGCATGCAGGACCGCCGGGTGGCCTCGACGCAGACCTCACTCGACCTCGGGCGCAAGGTGACCTGCTATCTGTCCGCCGAATTCCTGATGGGCCCGCAACTGGGCAACAATCTGCTGAACCTCCAGATGGAGCGGGCCGCGCGCGAGGCGCTGGCGGCGATGGGCCAGAACCTCGACACAATCCTGGCCTGCGAGGAGGAGCCCGGGCTGGGCAACGGCGGCCTCGGCAGGCTCGCCGCGTGCTACCTGGACTCGCTGGCCACCCTGGAGCGCCCGGCGATCGGCTACGGCATCCGCTACGAATTCGGCATCTTCGATCAGGAAATTCACGACGGCTGGCAGGTCGAGCAGACCGACAACTGGCTGGACAACGGAAACCCTTGGGAGATCGCCAAACCCGACGTCAGCTTTCTGGTCAAGTGGGGCGGCTACGCCGAGCACTACACCGATGAGGCCGGCCACGACCGCGTCCGCTGGGTGCCCGGACGGCTGCTGAAGGGCACCGCCTACGACACACCGATCCAGGGCTACGGCGTCAACACGTGCAACGTGCTGACGTTGTGGAGCGCGCGCGCCGTCAAGTCGTTCGCGTTGGAGGCCTTCAACACCGGCGACTACTACAAGGCGGTCGAGGACGAGGTGACGTCCGAGACCGTCACCAAGGTGCTCTATCCCAACGACGAGCCCGAGGCCGGCAAGCGGCTGCGCCTGCTGCAGCAGTACTTCTTCGTGTCCTGCTCGCTGCAACACGTGCTGCACATCATGGACGACCTCGCCGACGTGTCCGTCAAGGAACTTCCGCAGCGGTTTGCCCTGCAGCTCAACGACACCCATCCCTCGATCGGGGTCGCCGAGCTGATGCGGCTGCTGGTCGACGAGCGCGAGCTGGACTGGGACGAGGCGTGGGACATCACCGTTGCGACGTTCGGCTACACCAACCACACCCTGCTGCCCGAGGCGCTCGAGACCTGGCCGCTGGACATGTTCGCCGAGTCGCTGCCCCGCCACCTGGAGATCATCTACGAGATCAACCGCCGGTTCCTCGACGAGGTGCGCGCCCGGTTCCCCGGCGACGAGGACCGCGTCGCCCGGATGTCGCTGATCGGCGAGAACGGCGGCAAGAGCGTGCGGATGGCGCACCTGGCCACCGTCGGCAGCCACGCCATCAACGGGGTCGCCGCACTGCACTCCGAACTGCTGAAAAGCAGCGTGCTCAAAGACTTTTACGAGATGTGGCCGGAGCGGTTCAGCAACAAGACCAACGGTGTGACGCCACGCCGCTTCCTCGCCCTGGCCAATCCCGGGCTTCGCGAACTGCTGGACCGCACCGTCGGTGACGGCTGGTTGACGGATCTGGGCCGCCTGCGCGGGCTCGAGCCGTTCGTCGACGACGCCGCCTTTCGGCGCGAGTGGCGTGACATCAAGCGCAACAACAAGTCCCGCCTGGCCAAATACATCCAGTCGGTTGCCGGCGTCGAACTGAACCCGGACTGGATGTTCGACGTCCAGGTCAAGCGCATCCACGAATACAAACGCCAGCACCTCAACGTCCTGCACGTCGTCGCGCTCTACCACCGGCTCAAGCAGAATCCGGGCCTGTCGATCCCGCAGCGCGCCTTCATCTTCGGTGGCAAGGCCGCTCCCGGATATTTCCTGGCCAAGCGAATCATCAAGCTGATCAACGCGGTCGGTGAAACGGTGAACGCGGACCCGGACGTGAACCGATTCCTGAAGGTGGCATTCGTGCCGAACTTCAACGTGCAGAACGCCCATATGATCTATCCGGCCGCCGATCTGTCCGAGCAGATCTCCACCGCCGGCAAGGAAGCCTCCGGCACCGGGAACATGAAGTTCATGATCAACGGGGCGCTGACCATCGGCACCCTGGACGGGGCGAACGTCGAGATGCGCGACGAGGTCGGGCCGGAGAACTTCTTCCTGTTCGGCCTGACGGAGGAGCAGGTCGAGGCGGTCAAGGCCGACGGCTATCGCCCGGCCGATTACATCGACGGCCCCCAAGCTGGAGATGGCGAGCTGCGTGCGGTGCTGGATCTCATTGCCGCCGGCACGTTTTCGCGCGGTGACACCGAGGTGTTCCGGCCCCTGGTGGACAACCTGCGCTACGACGACCCCTTCCTGGTGTGCGCCGACTACGCGTCCTACCTGGACTGCCAGGAGCGGGTCGGCGCGGCGTGGCAGGACCGGGAATCGTGGACCAAGATGTCGATCCTCAACACCGCGCGCAGCGGCAAGTTCTCGTCGGATCGCGCGATCACCGAGTACTGCGACGAGATCTGGAACGTCTGGCCGCTGACGGTCAAGATCTAGCGATGACCGGGCAGATCCGGCACGCGGTTGGCCGGCCGCCCCGGTAACCAGCGCGAGCCGGCTGCGCGGCAGAGCCGCCCGAAACGGACTAGGGTGGGCGCTCACGCAACGACCGCAGGAGAGATGTGACCTTACGCTTCCGCAGCCTCACGCTGGCTGCGTTGACCATGGTGCTGGCGCTACTGCTCGCTCCGTCCGCGTCGGCCGACAGCTACACGGATCAGCTGGTGAACAGGTTCGACGCCCAGAGGCACGTGGTGGTCGACCCGGGTGCCAGACCGCCGCTGCAGAACCCCGACAAGCTGAACGAACAGATCCTCACCAGCTCGTGGACGTGGAGTTCGGGTCCGCCGGTCTGGGTCGCGGCGGTGTCGCCCGCGCAGAGCGGCGTGACCACGCCCGACGCCGTCCACGACGCGATGCTGGCCCGCAACGCCGGATTCAGCGGGGTCATTCTGGTGATCGACTCGCGCGGCTATCACGTGCGCGCCTACAACGTGCCCAGGGTCATCGCGGACAACGTCGATCAACTCATGAATCAGTCGGCGAAAGATCATCGCAACGACCCGTACGCCGCGACCAGCGCCTTCGTCGGCAAGCTGGCGAGTGTCAGCGCGCCCCCGCGCGCTCCGGTTACCACGTCTCCCGTCGCGCACGAAAAGCACGACGACTGGGCCTGGCTGAAGGTGACGCTGGTCATCGCCGGCATCGGGATGGCCATGGCCGGCCTGCTCTGGTTCGCCGTGGGCCGAAACCGCAAGCACCGCAAGAACTCCGAGGCGCGTGAGGAGATCAAGCAGGAATTGATTGCGGCCACGTCGAGTGTCAGCGACCTCGACAACGCGGTGCTGAGCGAGAGCGGCACCGATGTCAGCGCCGAGTCATTGAAAGCCAACTCCAGCCTGTACGACGCCCGAAAGGCTTACGACAAAGGCGATTACGGCGCCGCGCGGGCGCATCTTCGGGTGGTGGAGTCCACGGTCGCCAAGGCCAACCGGAAGCTCGACCCCCGGCAACCCAGGCCCGACGTTGCCGCCGTGACCTCGGTGCCGGCCGACGAGCGCAAGCAGGCCACCGTGCGGACCAAGAACCCCGACACCGGCGAATCGGTGACGATCAACAACAACAACTACAGCACCACGGCGCAGCCGGGCTACCCGTACTACTACGGCGGTGGCTACCACAACGGGATGTTCTTCTACCCCGGCTATTACCCGTATGCGTTCTGGGGCCCGGGCTGGACGTGGGCGCTCACCGACGTGCTGCTGATGGATGCGCTGCTCGACGACCATTGGGGCGGCGGCTACGAGCGCGGCTTCGAGGCCGGCCGCGACTCCGCCTTCGCGGATGCCAACAGCTACAGCTATGACGGCGGACAGGCCGCGGGCTACGACAGCCCACCGGCCGACGTGGGATTCACCGGCGGGTACCAGGACTCCGGCGGCGCCGACGTGGGTTTTGGCGGCGGATGGGACTCCGGTGGCTGGGATTCCAGCGGCTCCGATTTCGGCGGCGGTTCGGACTTCGGCGGCGGGTCCGATTCCGGCGGTGGCGACTTCGGGTTTTGACACAACGTCGGGTAGCTCGGAAAGTTAGGTTCCTTCCATGAGTACGGACAAGATCAACCGCGCCATCCTGCTTGTCATGGTGGTGATCGGAGCGGTCGCCTACGGCCTGCTGTACAGCCACGCGTCGATCGTCTTCAAACTGCTGGTGCCGCTCGCCCTGATCGTCCTGGTGGTGTTGATCGTGCGGGATGTGGTCAAGGACCGGGACTGAAGAAAGCGCTGCGCCCGGATCGTTGGGGTAGCGTTCTTCGCGAGCCTTCGGCTGTCCCACGGCGAAGCAAGGACTGGAGAATGATTTCAAGTCTATATGGCCTGCTGACCGTGCTGGCCCTCGCGCTGGCGCTGGTGTTCGCTTCCGTCGCCGCGGTATTCATCAAACGTTTGGGTGATCGGCCGACCACCCCCGCGGGTGAAGAAGTGGGAAGCGCCAAAGCGGTTGTGACGAAAGTGCGCAAACGCCAACCGATGTCGCAGGACGAGTTGGATTATGCGAAGCAACTCCTCGCGAACCGTAGCTCGTTGCTGGCGTTGTGCATCCCGGCTGCCCTGTTCTCGCTGGGCTGCTTCTATGTGTTCGGCAGTCTGTACCACTTGCACGGTGCGACGCCGTCGGAGCGGACATTTCTGGGGCTGTTTCCCATGCTGGCGTCGGTCAACCTCACCACTCAGATCCTGCGAAGCGCCAGGTTGAAGCGGCGATTGCAGAAAATGTCTTGACGGCAACCCGAGGCGTGTTTGGCCCCATCACTGTCCCTTGAGCACACGACCGTCTACTATTTGCATTTGACCTGACGGCAGGAGCGAGGCGTGACGACGATGGGACCGGTGATCGAGTGAGCCCTCGTTCGGTCGGCCGGACCGTCTTGGCGCGAGTCTGGATGCCTTTGGTCGCCGTCGTTGTGGTCAGCGTGGGCGCGGTGGCCATGGTGAAGGTCCACGAGTTCTCCAACCCCCCGCCGGTCATCACGGTCAATGAGCCGGCAGCACCTCCGGAGTTCAGTATCAAACGGCTCACGTACGAATTGTTCGGCAACCTCGGCGAGGGCGGGATGCTCGTCTGGGTGGACATCAACGGGCATCCACATCAGGTCGACCTCACGACGTTGCCGTGGTCGCACACGGAGGCGACCACACTGACCGTGGTGTCCGGCAGCATCTCGGCACAGGTTCATGGTGGTCAGGTCGGCTGCCGGCTGCGGGTGAATGGCATTGTCCGCGCTGAACAGTCCGATGCCCATCAGGACGCTCACGTCTTTTGCCTGGTGAAATCGGCATGAGCGAGCACCAGGCGGAGCCTCGGGTGAAACGACCCTTCGTCCCCAGAATGGTCCGCATCTTCGCGATACCGATCATCGCTTTTTGGGGCCTGCTCGCCGTCTCGACAAACACCTTCATGCCGCAGGTCGAGCGGGTCGCTGAAGAGCTCGCGGGGCCGCTGGTCCCGCACTACGCGCCGTCGCAGCGGGCGTTGCTGTCGATCGGCGCGAAGTTCCACGAGTCCAATTCGACCAGCTTGGCCATGATCGTGCTCGAAGCCGACCGGCCGCTGGGCGACACGGATCATCGGTACTACGACGATCTGATACGCCGGTTCAGGCAAGACCCCAAGCATGTGCAGTATGCGATGGATCTCTGGGGGAAGCCGATCACCGCCGCAGGGGCCCAGAGCCTCGACGGCAAGTGCGCATACGTGCTGCTGCGCCTCGCGGGCGACATCGGCCAGATGCAAGCGAACGAGTCCGTTTCCGCCGTTCGGGATATCGTCGCCAAGGTCGCTCCGCCGCCCGGGCTCAAGGTCTATGTCAGCGGCGCGGCCCCGCTCGCCAAAGACACTGTCGCCATTGCGAATTCGAGCCTGAACAACATCACCATCGTGACGATCTTCCTGATCATCGCGATGTTGCTGCTGGTCTACCGCTCCATCGTCAGTCTGTTCGTGCCGTTGGCCGGAGTTCTGTTCGAGATGCTGGTCGCGAAGGGGGTTATCGCCACCCTGGGGCATCTCGGGTACATCGAGCTCTCGTCATTCGCCGTGAACATCGTCGTCGCGCTCACGCTGGGCGCGGGGACGGACTACGGCATCTTCTTGATGGGCCGCTATCACGAGGCGCGACACGATGGCGAAAGCCGCGAGCAGGCGTTTTACACCGCCTACAAGAGCGTCACTCCCGTCATTCTCGGCTCGGGGCTGACGATCGCGGGGGCGTGCTACTGCTTGACTTTCGCACGACTTAACTACTTCCACACCATGGGGCCGGCCGTTGCGATCAGCATGCTGTTCACCATCACGGCGGCGCTGACACTGGGCCCGGCCTTCTTGACCGTCGGCAGCCTCTTCGGGCTCTTCGACCCGAGAAGCAAGGCCAAGGCCCACCTGTATCGGCGGTTTGGAACGAGCGTGGTGCGGTGGCCGGTGCCGATCCTCTTCGCCAGCGCCGCTGCCGTTCTGCTCGGGGCGATCTTCGTGCCGACGTACCGGCAGAACTACGACGACCGCCAATACCAACCGCACGATTCCCCCGCCAATCTGGGTTTCCAGGCGGCCGATCGGCACTTCCCGAAGAGCAAGCTGTTCTCCGAGATGCTGATGATCGAGTCGGATCACGACTTGCGAAACTCGGCGGACTTCATCTCATTGGACCGAGCGGCCAAGGCTCTCGCACGCCTTCCCGGCGTCGCGATGGTGCAGAGCATCACCAGGCCGATGGGCCGAGCTTTGGAGCACGCGACCATCCCCTACCTGTTCACCACCCAAGGCAGCGGGAGCGGTCAACAGCTCCCGTTCACCAAGCAGCAGAACGCAAATACGAACGAGCAGGCACAGATTACGCAGCACACGGTCGCGGTCTTGCGCAAAGAGATCGGCTTCTTCCAAACGATGTCGGACGAGATGCACAAGACGGTCCTCACCATGGAGGACATGCAAAAGGTCACCGACGAGTTGAGGTCAAACCTTGCCAACCTCGAAGACTTCTTCCGGCCGATGCGCAGCTATTTCTATTGGGAGAAGCACTGTTTCGACATTCCCATCTGCTACGCATTCAGGTCGCTGTTCGAGTCGATCGACGGCCTGGACAAGATGGCCGACGACATCAAGGACGCCGTAACGTCTCTCGAGGTCATCGACAAGACCCTGCCGCAGATCATCACGCAGCTCAAACTCACGGCCGACGACTCGGACGCTTTGGCCTCTCTTCTGGTCAGCACCTATGGCCAGTCCTCTCTGCAGTCCACCCAGACCGACCAGACCTTCGACGACCAGATCAATGTGGGCCTGGACTTCGACCAATCCCGCAGCGACGACTTCTTTTACATCCCACACGAGGGGTTCGACAACGAGGATGTCAAAACCGGTATGCAGCTGCTGATGTCGCCGGACGGCAAGGCCGCCCGGCTCATCATCACCCATGAGGGGGACGCCAACGGCCCGGAAGGCGTGCAGCACGTCGAGCAGTTCCCCACCGCGATCACGGTGGCGCTCAAAGAGACATCGCTGGCCGGCTCGAAGGTTTACATCGGTGGTTCGGGATCAACCAATAAGGACATCAAGCAATACGCGGCGTCCGATCTGCTCATCGTGGCGATCGCCGCCTTCGTGCTGATCTTCTTGATCATGTTGTTCCTCACCAGAAGTCTGATGGCCGCCGTCGTCATCCCCGGCACCGTCGCCTTTTCCTACGCCGGGGCGTTCGGGCTCTCCATACTCGTCTGGCAGCACCTGATCGGCCTGCCTCTGCACTGGTTGGTATTGCCGCTAACGTTCATCATCCTGGTGGCGGTGGGGTCGGACTACAACCTACTGTTGATCCTTCGTGTCAAAGAGGAGCTGCACGCCGGAATCCACACCGGCCTGATCCGCGCGCTCGGCAGCACCGGCGGCGTGGTGACGTCCGCGGGTTTGGTGTTCGCGTTCACCATGCTGGCGATGCTGACCAGCGATCTGCGCACCGTCGGTCAGGTGGGATCGACGGTGTGCATCGGCCTGCTGCTCGACACGATGATCGTGCGTTCGTTCGTCGTGCCGTGCATACTGCGAATCCTCGGGCCGTGGTTCTGGTGGCCCACGCTGGTGCGTACCCGCCCGCTCCCGCAGCGTTGACGAAAGGCCCAGACCGCATGAGCGACAACGACAAACCCCTGGCCGGCCGGGTCGCGTTCGTCACCGGCGCCGCACGCGGGCAGGGCCGTTCGCATTGCGTGCGGCTGGCCCGGGCCGGGGCCGACGTCGTCGCCATCGACGCCTGCGGCCCGGTCGCGGCGAACAACGGATACCCGGCATCGACGCCGGAGGACCTGGCCGAAACGACGAGCCTGGTGGAAAGCGAAGGCCGCAAGATGCTGGCCGCACAGGTCGATGTCCGCGACGCGGCGGGGCAACAGCGGATCGTCGACGAGGCGATCGCCCAGTTCGGCCGCCTCGACATCGTCGTCGCCAACGCCGGCGTGCTGAATTGGGGCCGCCTGTGGGAGATTTCGACTCAGCAATGGCAGGACGTCCTCGACACCAATCTGACCGGCGTCTGGAACACCATCAAAGCCACTGTGCCCGCGATGATCCGGGCGGGCAACGGCGGCTCGATCATCACCATCAGCTCGGCCGCGGGCGTGAAGGCCGTGCCGGGCTGCGGTCACTACTGCGCCAGCAAGTTCGGTGTGGTCGGCCTGACGAACTCACTGGCGGTCGAACTCGGCGGCTACGGCATCCGGGTGAACTCGGTGCACCCGTACGGCACCGACACGCCGATGGGCAACGACCCCTCGATGTGGCAGTTGTTCGCCGACAACCAGACCTACATTCACAGCTTCTCCCCCGGCGCCTTGCCCACCGACTCGCTCGCCGACCCGAACCTGGTGTCCGACATCGTTGTCTGGCTCGCCGGCGACGCGTCCTCACTCGTGACGGCCGCGCAAATTCCCGCCGACAAGGGCTACCTGAAGATCTGATGAGAGCGTGGCCGGGCGCACCGGCGAGCGCGGGCATAATCGTGTCGTGAAGGCACCCGGCGTTGCAACGCCGAAAACGCGTGCCGGATCGCTGCGACCCGGCGAACTGGCGCAAGCGTCGGTGATGGGCGCCCTGTGCGCGGCGATCGCCATCATCGCGGTCGTCCTTCCGCACGGCGGGGGGCTGGGCCTGCTCGGCAGCGTGCCCACCGGGCTGTTGGCCTATCGCTACCGGATCCGCGTCCTGATCACCGCGACGGTCGCCGCCGGTGTGATCGGCTTCCTGGTCGTCGGCCTGAGCGGCTTGGGTGCGATCGGGCTCTGCGCCTACGTCGGGGGCCTGGCCGGCACCGTCAAGCGCCACCACCGCGGCACGCCCACCGTCGTCGTGGTGTCCTCCGGCGCGGGCGTCGTCGTCGGCGCCGGGATGGTCGTCGCGCTGACCGTCCTGACCCGGTTCCGGCAGCTCGCCTTCCACGCCGCCAGCGCCGCCGTCAACGGCGCCTCGACGGTGGTGTCGCGGGTGCCGCAACTGCGTCCGCCCGCGCAACAGTTCAAGGCGTTCTTCGCCGAGGCCCTGCAGTACTGGCAATGGCTGGTCCTCGGATACGCCGTGTTCGCCACCGTCGGGGCCTCGCTGGTCGGCTGGTGGGCGCTGTCCCGGGTGCTGGAGCGACTCCGCGGAATTCCCGACGTGCACAAGCTGGACACGCCCGCCGGTGATGGACCGATCCGGCCCGTCCCGGTGCGACTGGACCAGGTGCGCCTGCGCTACCCGCACGCCGAGCACGACGCGCTGCACGCGGTCGACCTGGACGTGCGAACGGGTGAGCACATCGCGGTCACCGGCGCCAACGGCTCCGGGAAGACGACGCTGATGTTGATCCTGGCGGGCCGCGAACCGACGTCGGGCACCGTCGACCGTCCCGGGGCGGTCGGGCTCGGCGAGCCCGGGGGCACCGCGGTCATCATGCAGCACCCGGAGAGCCAGGTGCTGGGCACCCGGGTCGCCGACGACGTGGTCTGGGGACTGCCGCCCGGCAAGAGCACCGACATCGAGCGGCTACTCGGCGAGGTCGGCCTTGCCGCACTCGCCGACCGCGATACCGGCAGCCTGTCCGGCGGAGAGCTGCAGCGCCTGGCCGTGGCCGCGGCGCTGGCGCGCGAGCCGGCGTTGCTGATCGCCGACGAGGTCACCAGCATGGTCGATCGGCAGGGCCGGGAGAAACTGCTGGCCGTGCTGTCCGGCCTGACCGAACGCCACGACACAGCGCTGGTGCACATCACCCATTACAACGACGAGGCCGAATACGCCGACCGCGCAATCAAACTCGGCGACGCGTCGCTCGACATCGACCTGGTGCGAAGCGCGACCGCCCCGGCGCCGACGGTGACCACCGGTCTGGACGCCGGCGCCCCGGTGCTCGAACTCGTCCACGTCGGACACGAATACGCCGGCGGCACGCCGTGGGCCCAGACCGCGCTGCGCGATGTCAGCTTCACCGTGCACCAGGGCGACGGGCTGCTGATCCACGGCGGAAACGGTTCCGGCAAATCGACGCTGGCGTGGATCATGGCCGGATTGACCGCGCCGGCCAGCGGTGCCTGCCTGCTCGACGGGCGCCCGACCGCCGATCAAGTGGGCGTCGTCGCGCTGCAGTTCCAGGCGGCACGGTTGCAGTTGATGCGCAGCCGGGTCGATCTGGAAGTGGCCTCGGCGGCCGGGTTTTCACCCGCCGATCACGACCGGGTGACCGCGGCGCTTGCCGCCGTGGGCCTGGATGCCGGGCTGGCGCGGCGCCGCATCGACCAGCTCAGCGGCGGCCAGATGCGTCGCGTCGTGCTCGCCGGGCTGCTGGCGCGATCGCCGCGGGTGTTGATCCTCGACGAGCCGCTGGCGGGGCTGGATGCCGCCAGTCAGCGCGGCCTCGTCCAGTTGCTCACCGAGCGGCGCCGCGATACCGGCCTGACCGTGGTGGTCATTTCGCATGACTTCGCCGGGCTTGAGGAGCTCTGTCCGCGCACCCTGCACCTGCACGACGGTTCTCTGCGGCCGGTACCGGCTGAGGCCCAGGACAATACGGTGGCCATCGCCGCTGCGGCCAAGCGGTCGTCCGGCCGCCGGCGCCCCGTCGTGCTGTTGCGGCCGGTGCCGGGCAGCTCGCCCATCCACGAGCTGTGGGCCGGCACCAAACTGCTTGTGGCGTTTGGTATCTCGTTGCTGTTGACGTTTTTCCCGGGCTGGGTCGCGATTGGGCTCACCGGCGCGCTGGCGGTGACGGGAATCCGGCTCGCGCGCATCCCCCGGGGGGTGCTGCCGTCGGTGCCGCGCTGGCTGTGGGTCGTGCTGGTCATCGTCGGCGTCAACGCGGCCTTCGCCGGCGGGAGCCCGAGGGTCCAGCTGGGCACGGTGTCACTGGGCTTCGGAGGCCTGCTGGACTTTTTGCGCCTTACCGCGCTGTCGGTGGTGTTGCTCGCCTTGGGCGCGCTGGTGTCGTGGACCACCAACGTCGCCCAGATCGCCCCGGCGGTCGCCACGTTGGGCCGCTTCCTGCGGCCGCTGCGGATCCCCGTCGACGACTGGTCGGTCGCGTTGGCGCTGGCGCTGCGCACCTTCCCGATGCTCATCGACGAATTCCGGGTGCTGTTCGCCGCGCGCCGGCTGCGGCCCAAGCGGGCGCCGCAGAGTCGCTGGGCGCGGCTGCGCCGACCGGCGGCGGACGTGATCGACGTGGTCGTCGCGGTCATCACGGTGACGCTGCGCCGCGCCGACGAGATGGGCGATGCCATCACCGCCCGCGGTGGCACCGGCCAGATCTCCGCGGCCCCGTCGCGGCCGAAACCTGCTGACTGGCTGGCACTTTCGATCGTGCTGGCGGTGTGCGGGACGGCCGTGGCGGCCGAGCTCACGTTGTTCGCCGCCAGATGACCCGAGCGCTCAGAACCGCGCCAGCGCCGCGACGTCGGCCAGCGCACAGTCCGGGATGCCTTCGGCCGCGCGCAGCAGAAAGTTGAGCTTCGCGATGCGCTCGCCCGAACGCGGTGCGCCGTTCTTCTGAAACGGTGCCCCCAGCCCCACCGCCAGGTCCATCACCACGTCGTCGATGACCCCGCCGGAGCGGCCGGACGGGATCGCCAAAACATCGTTCTGCGTGGCGTATTCGAAGCAGTCCAGGGCTTCGGCGATGGTTCCGACCTGGTTGGGCTTCAGGATGAAACCGTCCACGGCGGACGTCTCGACGGCCCGCTGCAAGCGGGCGCGGTTGGTGACGATCAGGTCGTCGCCGAGAATGATGGAACGGTGCACCGCCTGCACCGCTTTGGCGAACCCGGCCCAGTCGTCCCCGTCCAGCAGGTCTTCGATGAACAGCATCGGGAACTCCTGCGAGAGCGCCCGGGCGTAGTCGATCAACGCCTCCGCCGTCACCCGTTCGCCGTTGAACGCGTATGTCGCGGAGTCGGTGTCGTAGACCTCGCTGGACGCGCAGTCCAGCGCGAACGCCATGATGTCGGCGCAGCCGGCGCGCTCGACGGCCTCGGCCAGCACCTCCAGGACCACGCGCGGGTCGCCGGACGGCGCGACGTATCCATACGAGGACGCCAGCATCGGCGCGCGGCCGAGCCGTTCGGTGAGCACCTCGCCGAGCGTCTCGAACAGGCTCACCCCTTTTTCGACCGCGGCTTCGATCGAGTCCGCGCGATAGGGCACGACGAGGAACTCGCTGAACGTCTGGTAGACATCGCCGTAGTGGCCACCGTTGATCATGTTGAAGCTGGGCACCGGGACGGTCGCCGGTGGCTCGAGCCCGAGCAGCGCGCCGAGGTAGGTGTAGGTGGGCGTGCCGGCCGCGGCGGCGGCCGCCCGCAGCAGCGCGATCGAGGTGGAGTAGATCGCGTTGCCGCCGAGCCGGCGCTTGTCCGGGGTGCCGTCGAGGTCGATCATGACCCGGTCCAGGGAGCGCGGATCGTCGAGTTCGGCGCCGATGAGGGCCGGGGCGATTTCGTCGGCCACCGCGGCGATGGCGCGGTGCACGCCGAGCCCGTTGTAGTGGGTGCGGTCGCCGTCGCGCAGCACGAACGCCTCATGCGAACCCACCGAGCTGCCGGTCGGCGAGGCTCCGCGGCCGACAACGCCGGTGTCCGTGGTGATTTCGACCTCGAGCAGGGGCCGTGCTTTGCAGTCCAGCAGCTGGCGCGCGATGACGGATGCGATCTTCATCATCGACCTCCCGGGCCCAGACTCCCAGCGTAGGACCGCGCCACTGAGAGGTCACTGAGAAGTCGCCACGCGTCGTTTCCCGCCCGGCCGCGCTAGGCTAGCGTTTACACAAGTAGTACTGTAAAAACTCCGAGTGACGGACAGAGGCGTCGGCGAAGGAGGATCTTCATGCGGCCGGTAGTGAACCTCGATCGGTGTGAAGGCAACGCCTACTGCGTGAACATCGCGCCGGATGTTTTCCGGCTCGACGATGACGACTACGCGGTGGTCATCGCCGATCCGGTCCCCGCCGAACAGGAGGCGCTGGTCGAGCGGGCCATCGCCGAGTGCCCGCGCGCCGCCTTGTCCCGCGAGGACTAGCCCGCACCGCGAGCAGCGCGTCTACCCCTGCTCTTCCTCGATGCCGAACGTATTGACGGCCAGCGCCAGCAAGAGGTAGCCGCCGATGGTGAACGTCAGATCCATGCATTGCTGCTCCGTGAACAACTCGCCCAGCAGGTCCCAGGTCGCCTGGCCGATCGTGCTGTCAGCGATGAGATCGTCGACGGCCCGCACCACGGCCTGATCGGTCTCATCGGCGCAGCGCCCCGAGCGGATGTCGTCGACCTCGGATTCGGTCAGGCCGGCGCGCAGAGCGATCGGAATGTGGTGGGACCACAGGTATCCGCAATTTGCGCGGTGCACCACGCGCAGCAACGCGACTTCGCGCACCCGGGGCGTCAAAGTCGATCGGGTGAGCAGGTAGGCGTTGAACGGTAGGTAGGCCGCGGTCAGGTCGGGATGGCGGACCATCGTCGACAAAACATTGCCCGCGCCAACGGGATTCGCTCGCTCGGCCGGGATCAGCGACGCCAGGGCCGCCCGGGTGCGCTCGTCCCACTCGCCGGCGGGCAACGGTGGCAGGCGCAGCGGATGCTGGTCGGCTGCGGTCATCACTGGATCGGTTCGTCGCCGAGCACGGTGGTGCGCAGCATTTCGCGCTGCGAATCCGGATCGTACGGGGCGGCGCGGTGCAGCACCCCACGGTTGTCCCAGATGACGGTGTCGCCGATCGACCAGTTGTGGCTGTAGACCTTGTCGGGCACCGTCGCTCGGTCGAGCAGGCTGTCGAGCAGGGCGCGTCCCTCATCGAGATCCATGCCGACGACGTAGTCCGCGGAGGCGCCCAGCACCAGCGACTTTCGGCCGCTGCGGTGCGTCCACACCAGGGGGTGCTCGTGGGTGCGGCGAGATCGCCAGCGCTGCACCAGTTCTGGCGACGGGTCGGGGTAGACGCGGCGCTGGGACGCCTCCAGCGAGTGCACCACCCGCAGGGTGCCGAACCGCTGTTTCTCCTCGTCGCTCAGGGCGTCATAGGCCGCGTACGAGCTGGCGAATTCGGTTTCGCCGCCCCATTCGGCGACCTGTACCGCCGACAACACGGTGGCCTTCTGCGGGCATTCGTCGCCCAACGGTGTGCAGCCGTCGATGTGCCAGTCGAAGGTGGCCTTGAGATAGGCGGCCGAGGCGTTCTTCGACTTGTCCAGCGTGATCGGGTAGATGCCGGGCACCGGGTGGTGACCATCGGAGGAGTGGTCGATCTCGCCGAGGCGACGGCAGAAGCCGACCTGGGCCGCCGGGTCGAGCCGCAGGCCGCGAAAGACCAGGACCCCGTTGTCTTCCAACGCATCCAGCACCGCTTCGCCGACCGAGTCGTCGGTTGCCAGCGCGGCCGGCTCAAGGCCCGCTACTTCGGCACCGACGGAGTCGGTGAGCTTGGTGATGGTGAGCAGACTCATGGTCGCTCCTTTCCTCAGGGCACTGGTCCGCCGGTGCGGATCATGACCGCGTCGGCGGCGTCCACCGGGGCTGGTTGGTGCATGATCTCCACCGCCATGGCGACCATGATCAGCGAATAAATCAGGTGCAGCAGGTTCAGTGCGTCGTCGGGCACGTTGTCGAGGGGGAACTTGTCGCAGTAGTCGATCGCCTCCTCGAGGCGGGGGAAGAACGCGTCATAGAAGTCGCGCAGCTCCGGCATCGACGCTTTCACCCGCGCGTTCCAGCGCTCGGTTTCCGTTGCCAGACACCAGGTTTCGGCGTATTCCTCCAGCTCGGCGAACGCGCTGGGCAGCATCGGAGGCATCGTCACACCCCCACCGAATCCCGCTCGCGGCGATAGGCGTCGACCCAGTCCACGGCGACCTTGTGCAGGTGGCGCACCAGGATCTCCTGGTCGTTGAGGGGGAACTCGTCGACGATGCCGTATTCCAGCGCCGCCTGCGTCCCGCCGAGCATCCCGGCGTCTTGCAGCGCGAACTCTTTGAGCACCACCGAGGCGACTTCGTGCTCGACGCGCTCGCGCACGGTGCGCGCGGGATGGAAGTAAGTGTAGGCCTCGAACCGGTGGGTGTTGTGCGAGGTGGGCCAGTACCGATACAGCAGATACCAGCCGCCGTAGATCAGGATCTCGGTGTTGGGGAAGATCTGGAAATTGCTGATGCCCCAGGGCTCGATGCCGCCCGGGTTGAGGCCGGCCGGCAGTTCCCCGATATCGGGGGTGCGCCACGGTCCCACCAGCCCGCTGCGGGTGGCCCGCTCGATCGGGTACATGTATTCCGGCGGCAGCAGCCAGCGGCGCCGCCCGGCCGTGGACACCAACCGGTGCGGGCCGTCGAGTTGGAAGTGCCCGCAGGTGAATCCGGCGTTGGGGTCGCGAACCTCGGCGGGCACCTGCTGTGAGTGCAGCGAGGGCACGTGGTAGTACTCCTGGAAGGCGTCGGCGAAGATCTTCCAGTTGCTGTTGTTGTGGGCCACCCACTCGTAGCGTTCGGTCAGCTTGCCGAACGGATAGTCGTCGAGGCCGGTGATCATCGGACCGAGGAACTCACGCAGGCTCTGGCGCGGTTCGGTGTCGAGGTTGATGAAGACGAAGCCGTTCCACACGTCGCAGCGCACCGGACGCAGCCCGTACTTCGAGAGGTCGAGGTCGAAGAACTCCGACTCCTGTTGGACGAATTTCAGCGCACCCTGCAGGTCGTAGCGCCAGCCGTGGTACTTGCAGGTGAACTGCCGACACGTCCCGCGGGTCTCCTCGCCGGGAAAGTCGTTCCACACCAGCTTGTTTCCGCGGTGACGGCAGACGTTGTAGAACGCGCGGATCTGCTCGTCCCTGCCCTTGACCAGGATCACCGAGACGCCGGCGACCTCGATCTCCTTGGTCAGGTAGCTGCCGACGCGCGGCAATTCCTCGACGCGAGCGACGTTGAGCCACGCGCGTTTGAAAATCGCCTCGCGCTCGAGTTCGTAGAACTCCCGCGACGTCGAGTCTTTGAAAGACACGGGCCCGGTGCCCAATTCGGGATAGTGCTCGGTCCAGGAGCCCTCCGGCGGCCTGCCTGCTCTGGTCATCGAATCCTCACAATCACATCACCGCTCCGCCGTTGACGCCCAACACCTGGCCGGTGATGTACCTAGCTTCCTCCGAACACAAAAACCCGACGGCCGCGGCGATGTCGGCCCCGGTGCCGAGGTAGCCCAACGGGATGTTGCTCGCGATCTGCTCGTTGGACGGCAGGTACCCGGCGGCCTGGCCCTGGTGCTGCATCGGGGTCTCGATGCCCGAGGGCGGAATGTTGTTCACCGTGATCCCGTGCGGCGCGTATTCGCGGGCCAGCGACTTGGTCAGGGTGATGACCCCACCCTTGGACGCCGCGTAGTGGGCGGCGAACGGCGAGCCGCGCTGCGCGCTCGACGACGAGATCATCACGATCCTCCCCCAATTCGCCTCCACCATGTCCGGCAGCGCGACCTGGCAGCAGTGAAAGGTGCCGGTGAGGTTGACGTCGATGATCCGCGACCAGGTTTCGGCGCTGATCTCCAGGAAAGGCGAGAAGTCGAACATGCCGGCGCTGGTCACCAGGACCGTCACGGGGCCCAGCTCGCTGCGCACCTTCGCGAACGCCTGCTCCACGGCCGACCGGTCGGTGACGTCGGCGCCCACCCCGAGCGCGGTCACGCCGCCCGCGCGCAGGTCGTCGGTGACACGTTGTGCCGCACGCTCATTGACATCGAGCACCGCGACCTGGAGTCCGCGCCGGCCCAATTCATGGCACGTCGCCTCGCCCATCCCCGATGCGCCGCCGGTCACCACCGCCACCCTGCTCATCGACTCCGCTCCGCCTTCTCGCTCATTCGTAGACCACCCGCACCGTGGGACTGGTGGGCAGGGCCTGACACGTCAGCACCCAACCCTCCTCCACCTCGTCCGGTTCGAGCGCGTCGTTGTTGATCATCCGGGCGCTGCCCTGCGTCAGGCGCGCCATACACGTTCCGCACGAACCGATCTCACACGACGACGGGGCCCGCAGGCCGGCCATCCGGGCCGTCTGCAGCAACGTGTTGCCCGGATCGTAAGACGCCGTCGTCGTGACCCCGTCCAGCACGATGGTGACCTCATCGGTGGCCACGTCGGTGTCCGGCGGCGCCGCGGCGGCGATGTCGTTCACGTCGAAGTGCTCCACGTGCAGGCGATCGGCCGGCACGCCCAACGCGGACAGGGCGGTTCGCACGGTCTCCATGAATTCGTTGGGCCCGCAGAGGTAAACGTCGGCGTCACCGGCCTCGCGGGCGAACGCCTCGATGTCCGCCGGGGTGACGAAGCCGCTGTTGTCGTCGAGATGGTGGTGCACGACGAACCGATCGGCGTGCCGCGCGGTGAGCGAGGCCAGCTCCTCGTCGAAGATCACCGCGGCACGGCTTCGGTTGGCGTAGAACAGTCGCGCGGTGCGCTTGCCGGCGGCCAGCGCGGTGCGCAGCAGCGAAAAGACCGGGGTGATGCCGCTTCCGCCGGCGAAGGCGATCAGCTCTCGATCGCTGTCGTGCAGCACGAAGCGGCCCTGCGGTGGCAGGGCGGGCAACTGGTCGCCGGGCGCGGCCCTGTCGTTGAGCCAGTTCGACACCAGGCCGTCGCGGTCGCGCTTGACGGTGATCCGCAGGTCCTCGCCCAGAGCGGGTGACGACGACATCGAGTAGCACCGCCGGTACTCGTTGCCGTCGACGCTGACCAGCAGCGTCAGAAACTGCCCGGCTTGGTAGCCGAACTGTTCCACGCTGGCCGGCGGGACATCGAGAACGATGGACACGGCGTCGCGGGTCTCCGGGATCACGCGTTTGATCCGCAGTGGCACAAAGCCATCCGGCAGGGCGGCGACGTCGAGTCCGCCCGAAGCCGCCTCGGCCACCGTCGCCGATCCGACGTCGGAAGTCACGTGGTTTTCACCCATCCCGGCCAGAGTATCAACTACTTGTGATTAGTCTCAAGTACTAGATACAGGTGCCGCACGCCGATGCCCGAGGTCGCCCCGCCCCGGGCGGTGTCAGCCGTCGACGTGGTCGTCGAACAGCTCATGGCCAGTGCCCTTTTCGACCACACGGCCCAGCAATTCCCGCAGGGTCCGTTGCTCTTGCTCGTTCAGTACGCCGAACACCTCCTGGTGTGCGGCGATCGCGTCGTTGACCACCGTCTCGGCGACCTTGCGGCCCTCCCCGGTCAGGTAGGCCCGCAGGATGCGGGCGTGCTGGGGATCCTGCTTCCTTTCCACCAGGCCGCGCCGTTGCAGTGCGGTGAGCGCGAGCTGGACGCCCTGCGGGCTGATCAGCAGGCGCCGCGCCAATTCGGCGCCGGACAAACCGGGTTCGTTGGCCAATTGGCGCAGCACCCCGATCTGCGCGGTGCTCACACCGTGTTCGCGCATCGCCTCGTTGATGGTGGTCAGCGAGTAGTAGAAGGCCTGCTTGAGCAGCCACAGGATGTTGTCGGTGAGTTCCATGCCCGCCTCCATTACGCCGCGGGGGTTTTGTAGATCTGTCCGTTCTTCATGACGAAGCGGACGTCGAGGGTGGCGGCGATGTCGTCGAAAGGGTCTCCGGGAACGGCGATGATGTCGGCCAGATAGCCGGGCGCCAGCCTGCCCAACTCGTCGTCCGCCTCGATCAACTCGGCGGCCACCACGGTGGCCGCACGGATCGCTTGCGCCGGTGTCATGCCCCGTTCCACCAGCGCGCCGAGCTCCTTGGCGTTTTGTCCGTGCGGGATCGCCGGCGCGTCGGTGCCGCACGCGATGCGCACGCCGGCGTCAATCGCCTTGGGCAGCATCGACTTTGCCCGGGGAAACACCTCGAGCGCTTTCTTGCGCAGCTCCGGTGCGATGCGGTCGATGGCCATGGCGTCGGTCAGATACGTGGTCGAGACCAGGAACGTGCCGTGGTCGACCATCATCTGGATCGTCTCGTCGCTGGCCAGGAAGCCGTGCTCGATGCAGTCGATGCCCGCGCGAATGCACGCCTGGATGGCGCTGTCCCCCACGGCGTGTGCGGCCACCCGCACCCCGGCCCGGTGGGCCTCGTCGGCGATCGCGGCGAACTCGGCGTCGGAGTACTGCTGCGCACCGGGCGCGGTGCTGTGCGACATCACCCCGCCCGAGGCGGAGACCTTGATCAGCTTGGCGCCGTGCCGGATCTGGTAACGCACGCAGGCGATCACGTCGGGCACGCCGTTGGCGATGCCCTCGGCCACCGACAGCGGCATGATCCCGGGGGCCAATCGCTGGAACACCGTGGGGTCCAGATGCCCGCCGTAGGGAGTGACGGCGTGACCGGCGGGATAGACGCGTGGCCCGACGTGCCAGCCCTGGTCGATGGCGCGCTGCAGCGCGACGTCGAGCAGGTATCCCCCGGTCTTGACCATCAGCCCGAGATTGCGCACCGTGGTGAAACCCGCCTCGAGCGTGGTGCGCGCGTTGACCGCTCCCCGCAGCGTGCGGTAGGCGGGTCGTCCTGCACGCCGTGCATGGGCGCCGGCAGGCCCTCGGGCCGCCGGGGCCGCCGATGAGCAGGTTGAGTTCCATGTCCATCAGGCCCGGGAGCAGCGTGACGTCGCCGAGCTCGATGATGGTCGACGAATCCGGTAGCGGCTCTTGGGAATTGATCGCGGTGATGCGTTCGCCGTCGATCACCACTTCAGCCGGGGTGTGGATCTGGCCGGTCGCGACGTCGGCCCATCGGGCCGCCCGCAACACGGTGGTCATGGAACGGGCTCGGACACGCAGTCCAGCGTCGACGCCCCGGAATCGGGGACGCGGGGCTGCTTCCAGCACTCCACCGGGAACGACACCATGATCATGGAATACAGCAGGTGCATCAGATTCTGGACGTCGTCGGGCAAGTCGTCGAGAGAGAACTTGTCGCAGAACGCCAGCGCCTCTTCGGCACGCGGGGTGATCGCGTCGTAGAAGGCCTTCATCTGCGTCATGGAGCTGGCCAGCCTCTTGGCGTAGCGTTCCGGCTCGCTGGGCAGGCACCACTCGGCGAACCGTTCGAGGTCGGCGAACTCGGCGGGCAGCTTCGGCATCGCGTTCACACTCCTGCCGTGGAAGTCCGGCGATAGTCATCGATCCAGGCCGCGGTCTCCTTGTGCAGGTGACGGATCAGGACCTCCTGGTCGCAGAGCAAGAACTCGTCGATCACCTGGGATTCGAGCATCGTCTGCGTCGCCTCCAGGGTGTTGGCGTCCTGCAACCCGTACTCCTTGAACGACACCGCCGCGAGCTCCTGGGCCACCCGCTCGCGCGGGGTGCGCGGCGCCGGGAAGTACAGCGTGCCTTCGAAAAGGTGGCTGTTATGCGAGGTCGGCCAGTAGTGGTAGGTCAGGTACCAACCCTGGCCCCAGAACAGGATGACGAAGTTGGGGAACAGCTGGAACGAATCCAGGCCCCACGGATCGCATTTCGCGGGATTGAGGCCGGCGGGCATCGGCCCCAGATCCGGCTTGTCCCAGGGGCCGAACAGCCCGCTCTGGCAGATGTCCTCGATCGGCTTTCGCATCTCGTCGGCCATTTCCCAGGCCCGCACCCCGGAGGTGCTGACCAGCCGGTGCGGCCCGTCCAGCCGGTAGTGCGGGGCTTCAAATCCCGCCTCGGCGGCCGCCTTTGAGTACGCGGTCGGCGACTGGTTCGCGTGCAGCACGGGCGCGTGATAGAACTCCTGGAAGGCGTCCATGTAGAGCTTCCAGTTCGCCTTGACCTCCGAGCGGTAGTACCACCGGGATGTCATCTTGTCGAACGGGTAGCCCTCCAGTTCGGTGATCATGGGCCCCAGGAACTCTCGCAGCGACTGTTCGGGCTTCTTGGCGAAGTTGACGAAGATGAAGCCCTCCCACACATCGCAGTGCACGGGCACCAGTCCGTAGCGGCTCTTGTCGAGGTCGAAGAACTCCTCCTCCTGCTGCACAAAGGTGAGGTTGCCATCCAGGTCGTAGCGCCAGGCGTGGTATTTGCAGGTGAACTGCCGGCACACGCCGCGCGTCTCCTCCTGCGGCATGTCGTTCCACACCAGCTTGTTGCCGCGGTGGCGGCACACGTTGTGGTAGGCCTTGATGTCACCGGATGTCGTGCGCACCAAGATGATCGAGGTGTTGACGACCTTCAGCTCGCGGGTGAGGTAACTGCCCTTGCGCGGAAGTTGTTCGACGCGACCGACATTGAGCCAGGCCCGCTTGAAGATGGCCTCGCGTTCCAGTTCATAGGTCTCGGGGTTGACGGAGTCCTGGTACGACACCGGGCCGGTACCCAATTCGGGGTAGTGCTCGGTCCAGCTGCCCTCCGGCGGTTTGGGGAATCGAGCCATCATCGCTCCTCACACAGTCCAACGTGGCGAAACCCTGCGTGCCCAGCCGCTCACTTCTGCACTGCCGACGCGAAACAACCGACCTGCGCACCGGTTTCACCGATCCCTGAGAGCTCCGTTACGGCCGACGGTATATCCTCGACCCAGCAATAGCAAGTAGTTGATATTGGCCCCCGGGAGGCGCGGATGGACCCCAAGGTCGTGCAAGTCATCTCACCACATACCGAGGAACCCGTCGCCGAGGTGGACGCGGCCGGACCCGAGGATGCCGACTCCGCAATCGCCGCCGCGCGCGCGGCCCTCACCGCGGCGCCGTGGGCCCACAGCGAGCCGGCGGAACGGATCGCCGCCATCCGGCGCCTGGCCGACATCTACGATCGACGCCGCCCCGAGATGGCCGACACCATCACCGCCGAGATCGGCGCCCCGACCAGCTTCGCCCAGCGTGCACAAGTCGGCCTGCCCGCATTCATGATTCGCGCGTTCTGCGACCTGGCCGAGCGACACCAGTGGCAGGAGGCCAGGCCCGGCTTCTTCGGCAGCGACATCCTGGTCCACAAGGAGCCGGTCGGCGTCGTCGCGGCGATCGTGCCCTGGAACATGCCCCAGTTCCTGATCGTCACCAAACTGGTGCCCGCGCTGCTGGCCGGCTGCACCGTCGTGCTCAAGCCGGCGCCCGAAAGCCCGTTGGACGCCCTGCTTTTGGGTGAGATGCTCGGCGAGGCCGGCCTGCCACCCGGCGTGGTCAGCATCCTCCCGGGCGGTGCCGCTCTCGGCGCGTACCTGGTTGCCCACCGCGGGGTCGACAAGGTGTCCTTCACCGGCTCCACCACGGCCGGCCGGGCCGTCGCCTCGGCCTGCGCCGCCAACCTCACCAAGGTCAGCCTCGAACTCGGCGGCAAGTCGGCGGCGCTGGTTCTCGACGACGCGGCGCCGGACAAGGTCGCCGCCGGGGTGCGGTCGGCCAGCCTGTCCAACAGCGGGCAGATCTGCAATGCGCTGACGCGGGTGCTTGTCCCCCAGGCCCGTCACGACGAGTACGTCGATGCGCTCGCCGCCGAGATGAGCGGCCTTCGCGTCGGCGACCCCGGCGACCCCCAGACCCAGCTCGGCCCCCTGGTGTCGCGGCGCCAGCAGCAGCGGGTTCGCGACTACATCCGGATCGGCCAGGACGAGGGGGCGCGATTGGTCGTCGGCAGCGCCGACATGCCCGACGGGCTCGACCGCGGCTGGTACGTCAAACCCACCCTGTTCGCGGGTGCCGACAACGCGATGCGCATCGCCCGCGAAGAGATCTTCGGACCCGTCATCACGGTCATCCCCTACCGCGACGAGGAGCAGGCGGTCGAGATCGCGAACGATTCCGACTACGGACTGGCCGGATCGGTCTGGGGCAACGACGCCGACCGGGCCCTCGCGCTGGCCACGCGGATCCACACCGGCACGCTCGGCATCAACCAGGGCTACACGATGGATCCGTTTGCGCCCTTCGGCGGCGTCAAGGGGAGCGGCTACGGCCGAGAGCTCGGGCCCGAAGGGCTCGACGGCTACCTCGAGACCAAGTCGATCGCGATCGCGGCGGGCTAGGTAACTAGCTGGTCTCGCTGGCGACGTACACGGCGACGTACCCGATCGGGATGCCGGTCCAGGTCGCGACGCATTCGCGAGCCGCCAGTTCCACGGTGGCCCGGCTGACGGCGCGGGTGGCCCTGCCGATCTCGGGGATCCGGATCATCCATCCGTCCGCGTCGCGAGTGATTTCGATGTCGAAGCACTGGCCGACCATCGGACACTTCACGCGGGGAGCGACCCGCTGACGGCGGGCGCTGCGCAACGATTGACGGCGCAGCAGAGTGGGCTGAACAGACATGGCTGCTTTCCTGAGTCGCGGACGAACCGCGGGCAAGAGTAATCCGCATCGAGGCGAAAACCTAATCGGCGGTCTCAGCCGGATAACGGCGAACCGTGGGCAATTCAGGATCGCGTCACATTGCCCGCCGCGAAGCTCGACCCGCTTGTCCCGCACCGCGTCTCGACGATGGCGCGGCCTGCGGGCACCCCAGTGAATCTTGCGCGGCTCGAAGCGATTTCGGCCGTCGGATTCGGCCACGGGGAGGGCCCCAGCGGAGTGCTTGACAAACCACGATGGGTCAGTCGCCGTGCCCATCGCATCGCCGATAGTGCAAGTGAGCGTTATGGAACGTTTGCCGAATCGGGCAGGGAACTTGGCCTTGCGTGGCTGAATTCGGTCGGCATGGGGACCATGTCCCCCGATTCAGCATCGAGACAGCTTACAATGTGACGTAGGCCACACATGGCTCAGCTATGTTGCGGGCGTCACACCTAAGGAGATTTCATGGTTGGCGTGGATCGCTCTCGAAAGTCCGTCATTGCGCCCCGTGCCGGCGCGGCGGTCAATTCACACCGTCTGCTCGTCGCGTTTCTCACCGTCACCATGCTCATCTGCGCGATCGTGGGCGCCATCGCGGCCGCGGCGATGGGACAAACCACCGCCGCGCTCCTGATCGCGCTGGTCGCCGGTGGGTGGTTCTCGGCCGCCGTCCTCTGCTAGCCGCCCCGGTAGCGGTGTTGCGCCACGTCATGTGCCGACATCCGACTCGAGGTTCCGTCCCGCTTTGCTAATGCCGCTCGTCACTGCGGTTTTGTCGCGGCTTTAGCCTCGTCGTCCGCGTCGGCCATCAGAACCAATGACGCCGACCGGCAATAGTGCGGCCAGTCGCGCCAAGAATCCACAAGATGACCCCGATGATGGCGAGGATAGCGCCGAGCACCAGCAACGGGTGGAAGAGGAAAATGCCGATGATGATGAGAATTACGCCGAGCGTTATCACTTCGCCACTCCAATCGTTTTAGCCAAGCGATCGTGGCAGCACGCTGCATGCCTTCGGCCGCGGGGCTCAGCGCACGGTTACCCCTGCGGCACGCGGTTCACGCATCGCTTACTTGACCGCGGCGCACAGCAAGGCGCGCAGAACACGCAACCGTCCTTTTTTCGAGCACAGTCGCCATCGCGAGCGATGCGGTTTGACGGGAATTCGCGCTTTCGCGCAAGCCCTGAGGTTTTCTTGGTGGAGCTAAGGGGACTCGAACCACTAGCAAACGGGCAAGAAACCCCTCTCTAGCTGGGCAAACGTGATTATGTAAATCGTCTTCGCGACACGAAATGGCACGAGCCGACCTGGGAAAACCTCCCCCGCCTTTGTCAATGACAAACAGGACAAGCGGAGGTATCGGAATGACCGGCCGCTTCATCGCAGCCCTATTCGCCGCACTGCTGCTGGCCAGTCCCGCGGCAGCCCGCGCCGATGGTCCGACCGCTGAGGTCAAACACCCCTCCACCTGTCGCTTACCAGTATTATTTGGTGAACTGAGGTAATTTTTGGCATTTTCTTGTGTATAAATGGCGATTTTGGTAAGGTTCCCTCATGAACAACCTGATCATTGAACTCAAAGTCACCACATCTGACGGGACCGTCCTCGCAGACTTCCGCACCCAAGTGCCCACCGCCGAAGCAGACATTTCCCTGCCGGCGCCGCAACCTTCGCTGCGCCACCAGCCTCTCCGTCAACAAATCTATTCATACGTGCGGCTCAACCCGGGCATCCAGGCCAAGGCCATTCCTGAGATGCTCGGGAGCTCTAACACAAACAGCGTGAGCGCCACCCTCACTGAATTAAAGAAGGAAGGCCTTGTCGAAAACGGGGCCGGGGAGTTCAACTCCTGGCAGTGGACCGTCACCGACAAAACCCCACCCTGGGAGTAGCTGCTGTTGGACGCGACGACGGTCCTGTTCTCCATTCGCGGCAGTGGGAGGTCGGATTGCTACGTGGCTGCGCGCCGTTCACCAGTGCCCGTACGTGTGCGCTCGGACCAGTCGGGTCTCGGCCTTCGCGGCTTTCTGAATGATTTCCCAATGCGGGCCGCCCTCCACACAGCGCGGGCAATCGAAGTCGTCGCCAACAGTGTGGCCCACCAGGCTCACGCCGTGGCAGTTGAAGTGCGCCGTCTGGTAGCCCTTGCCGATGCGGATGCGGTCCTGTTCACGCACGAGCGCGGACAGGCACGGCTCGTTCCGTAGCCCACAAAGCGTGCCGATCTCCGCGAGCGGCAGCAGCTTGAACCACGCATGGCCCGGCTTCCATGCGGGCCACGCAAGCGCCGAGGCCATGTCAACGTACATGTCCTTGTAGGTGGTCTTTTCGCCGTTCTGGTCTACGAGCAGGTTGTACCCGTAGACGACGCGCGGTTCGGGATTGGTCACGTTGTTCCTCTGAAATACATTCTTGATGTTGCGCCACCAGCTAGCCACCCAGCGGGTAGGAGTGGACCTCACCAGTGGTCAGGCTGGTGATCGTTGCGCTAGTGAACCGAAAATCTGGCGCGTTGGCACCCTCCAGGGTGATCGCCACCGGGGTGTAGATCGGCGTGCCAGTAGCGCAGTCCGGTTCGCAGACCACCAGAAACTGAGTACCACGGCCTGATGCGCGAACAGCGCTCCAGTTGCTCCAGGTTATTTTGTCAACGCGCAGGGTGTTGTCGCAGATAATCGTCATTTCTGACGGCTTGGTTTCTGGGCCGGACCAACAACTGTTCACCGTCGCAGCCTGGTCATCAGCAGATGCGGTAGGGATGCCCAAGCCAGCGGCTACCGAAGTGACCGCCAGCAGGGCACCGACTGCCCAGGTGCGGATTTTCATAATCCCGATTCTCGGTATCAGTACCGGCCGCCCGGCGTCGAGTTGAGCGCAGATTTATCGGTCAGGAATTGCTTTGGCCTGACGCAACGCACACTGTCAGGAAGCGCTGTACATCCCACCTCATGATTCACTGCAAGGTCGAAAAGCGCATCGACTTGGTCTGCCAAGCTACCGATTGCTGCTGCCGACCGAGCGCCCAACGACATGCTCCTTTGCCACTCGACCGCGCGCCAACCACCATCGCGCGTTCGCTGCCACGAATTCACCAACGGATTAAGCCGAACCTGCAATTTGTATTCAAGTGCTAGCCCAATCGTCTTTTGGTCCAAGTCGGCTCGAAGGTTATTCGCTTCCGGTAGCGCGGGCCACGTGACCACGATGATGCGATCCCAGGTTTCAGGAGGAAAAGTTGTGGCGACGTGATGGCTTTCCCCGACCGGCAAGTCCCGCAGCCGCCGCGATGCATCAGTCGTCTGTCCGACATAAAGACACCCCCACTCGAGCCAGATGCCGTAGATGACCGGTCCGGAGACGGCCTCAGCAGTATGGGTCGCGCCGGCAAGCGCGTCCCCCAAGCGGTGGGCGAACCGGTAGCGGTGCTCCCGCCAGGCCTTGGCCGCGTGCTGCGTACCAGTCATCACCGTCAGGCTGGATAACCACTGCGCGAATGCCTGACCTGAATCATTCTTCGCTTCCATTGCAAATGAAAGTAAACCAGGCGGCGACCTCGGAGACCGTGTTCTTAGTCGGGCCGTTCTAGGTGATGCGCCAGCAGCTCAGTCTCCGAAGACCGTGGCAACTACGGCAACGAGTCGAACCTGCCGCAATACTTGCGATACGACTCCATGGCCGCTTCCACGCGGTCGGCGGCGAGCGGCGCGTAGTCGCGGGTAATGTCTTCGCCGCCATAAACGAAGTCGAGCTGAAAATGCGGAAGGTCGAACCAGCCAGCGCGCGGCGACCACCGCTCGGCCTTGGCACCCATGAAGGTCTTATGATCGGCATCGTCGTCGCAGTGCACTCGCACTAGGCCATGGCATTCGTCGCTACCGATGTTGAAGTCAGCGAAATATTGCATCTCGTCCCTGCCCTTCAATGGACACGCCACTGCACACGCACCGAACCTGCTTCAATCCCATTGTCGCGCAAAACATCTGACCTGCCCAGACATACCATTACCCACTCCCCTAGCACACGACTAGCGCAACGGCGATTTGACGCGAGTCAACGTGGACAACAACGGGCCGTCGTGTTCGCGGCTATAACCAACGAAGCTCAACACCACCCGGTGTTCGGGTCATCTCTAAGTCGCCGTCCCCCCGCTTAATGTAACCCTCACGTAGTAGATCAGGAATACGAAAATCGCGACGAACGCCGTTGCCGTCCAACATGTTGACGGTCAGCTCAAGGATTGAAGCGACACATGCTCCGTACCCCAAGGGCTGCCCGTCAGCAGTGTCGGTGCCCGTTGAGACCACGCCAATGACATCCATGTCATCGGCGACGATTGGCCCGCCACTCATGCTCGGTAAGTACGTGCCTGTTGTACGAAAGCTCGGAAAGTCGACCAACGAGGAGTCGCGTTGTCGGGGATGCACTTCCTCGATCCGACCACGCGAGGCTTGAAGGATATATAGAAGCTCGTCCACGTTCTGTGGGTAGCCGAGCGCCATACAGTGCTCTCCCACGGCCGGCTCAGAGCTGGACAAGCGCAACGTTTTCGGCACGATCCCTTCTGTTGGACTGTCGCTTCTATCGACAATCAGCACAGCGACGTCACAATAGGTTTCGGCCATAGTCACGTGCTTGATGGGCACAGCGTGCAGGTATCTGGGGGTAGCTCCGTCGACATGCAGTTCGTTACCCGGGATCAGTACGAAGGGCTCGACACCCAATCGAGGCGGCACCAGTTGTTCAACTACGTGTCTGGCGGTTACGTACAGCGCCTGAGGTGAGTCGGGTGACGAAGCAATACAGAATGCACTTCCCTCGATGGACGTCCGCGTGCCGTCATGGCGGTAAAGCACGGGTACGACGGTGGGACCTATCTTCGCGCCCATTACGTCGACGACGACGACGTCCGAATTGCGGAAATCGAATACATACCCCACCGATGCCTCGTCGTTGAAGGCCTCATCCATTGGCGATCGTCGGCCCGATCAGGATCCAGTCGTCCGGGTCGAATGTACAAGCCGTGCCATCGGCGACGTTCACCGTCACCCCGGCGCGAGGAGCGCGTCTCTCTCAGACGTTTGCACATCCTGCAAATGGGGCGCTCGTTCACGAGATTCCAACGCGAGTCGTCGTCGCGGGCCTTGGACGAGTACGGCGGTTCCCGCCGCCCGCCAAGGTGCGGGCTTGCAGCGTCCAAGTGCGCCGGGTGGTTCGAAGTTCATGAACACGATTCTCCGGCAGCGTGCCGACGGGAACATGTAAGACAGTGCAACGACACGCGTCAGCACGGCTTCGCTACCGACAGCGCCGTACGCCGCGGTGCACGGGTACGGAATCAGAGCAGCGTCAGTGTCGGAGCCCCGTCCTCCCAGCGGCACTGAAAGAACTGCGGTGAGTCGCTGCCAAGCGTGCCTTGAATCCCGGCGGCAATAACCCTCGGCGCTGGATGGTCTTGGCCAAAGATCACGGCCTTGAGGCAATCTCCCAGAGGAACATCCACGGGGGTGTCGAGCTCGTGCTCGTCCAAGTAGAAGTTGATGACGGCGATCCGATCTTCGGTCTCGTAAGCCCAGTCGGTGTTCTTAGTCATATGAAGGCCAGTGATCCATCCGGTGCCGTCGAGGGATTCCATGATCGCTTCGTCCAGAGAGGCTTGGTCAGTGAAAGGTCCCCCTGCCACGCCGCCAATCTGGATCGGCCCGTCTACATACTTGATTCGGCCCCGAAAATGGTATCGACCATCCTTCATCGGAACATGTTCGTCAAGGGCTTGGTGGACCGCCCCAGCATCCAGCAACATGCACGCTCCGCGGTGATTATCTGCGTAGTGGGCCCACATCGGCGCTCGTCCCCATCCGCGGTGGAACAGAGAGCCCGGTTTTGCGCGAGGGCTTGGCTCCCGATCGGCAGTCATTGCCAGCAGACAGGCGCTTCGTCGCAGTACGTCGTCGATCCGCTTATTCATTTCAGCCTCGGTGTAACTGCCGGCCGCAGCGATCCCCGTCGGTCGCCACACCATCGCTTCCCGTGGGTCATTCATCTTGGACCACGCGTTCATCCGTAGCTTTTTGCTGTTGATTGTGGCGAGAAGGCCGTCCAAAGTGATGTACCGGAAGGTGTACCGATGAAGTACGCCGTCCGCGTATTCCCCGGGCAAACTCGGGTCGACAAGCCAATCGAAGATTTTCGCCACCAACCTATTGTGCCGGGCGCCGCTCGCGGCGAGGTGGAGTTAACGTGACAGGGGTGCGGACTAGTGTCGTCCTGTGAACTGGATGAGCCTGGTTTCCAATATCGCGGTGCCATCCGTGTCAGTGATCGCAACTGCGACCGTCGCGGTGTGGAGCAAGCGCATCGACGCGCGCAGCAAGCGTGAAGACCGCCAGCACGAAATTGCGCTAGAGGTAGAGCGACGGTTCGGGCAGGACAAGGTCAACGCGCTGAAAACTCTTATCGCCGCCACTCAGTACGTCAAATGGCGGGCCCAGTTGACCGGAGCGCCCAACACCGACGAATCACATAGGCGCGCCGTCACTATACGGGCGCTGCACGAGTTCCGCGCCAAGCTCGGAAACGAAGACGGTATAGCTGAGCTACTCGCGTACGCCGCCGATCCTGTCCGTGAAGCGGTTGACCGGTTACTAGCGGAAGTCAATGAACAGCGGCGTAGGCACCTTATGTCGCTCATGATTCTGCAGAACATTGCGAAGCAACTCTCGCAGTTGTACGAGCAACTGCCGGAACCACGAAATGAGACCGCCGCTGCGCCTTCGACGAGCTCCGCGCTTGACACCTTTCATCGGTGGCAGGTGCTAAGCACTTCTGAGACACAGACATTGGACAAGATCGGGAACGACTCAAACCTCGACGTTGATGAAGTTATCGCGCTCTGCGACAAGGTGATAGACGCAGCACGCAATGACCTCCGCGGCCGGTACGGCAATTAACTAGGGGCGCGACGCTGCAGTGCTCACGGCTCGCCCCGTCGTGCCGCCCTCCATCCACACTGTGAACTCCTCAGCGTTTCGACCATGATCGAACAGGGCGCGGGCGCGATCACCTGCTAGTGACCCCTCCGGCAACCCGAGGAACCGGTAACGGGTGAGCGAATCTAGCCCCCGCTCCACTTCCTGAGCCGTCATGCCCAACCGGCACAGGTCATCCGGGCTCAGCAGTCGCAGGATCGGATCAGCCGGGCTACTGACGGACACAACTGGGGCAGATGGGGCCGATGCGCTCCGCCTGTTGATCCGTCCCACCGCCTTCTGAACGCTGCCCAGCGAACAGCCCAACCGCTCCGCGATGCCTCGAAACGACACACACTGCTCGCGCAACCGGGCAATCTCCGCGTCACGCTCCATCATCTCGTGACCGTCCAATCGGCGCCGCACATTCGATGGCCTCTCGAAATCCCTTGCCGGCATTGACTTTACTCCTCCTAGCAAACACGCAGTATCGGTGTATTCCCCGCAGTCCAACGTATTCCACCAGCATAACCGCAGCTCAGACACCGCGAGTTTGCTGAAGCGCGATGCCGACGAAACAGTTTCGCGTATCCAGGGCTGGGAACCGCGAGCTACCGCTCCAGCTTCCCTCAACGTCGGAGACTTTGCAGTTCAGGCCTCTTTTTGATGCTTCCATCGCTTGAACAGCAAACATCTCTGCGGTAATATCGGACGTGCGATCGGGCTTGTTTCTCCGGTCGATTCATCTCCGAAGGGCTTGTCGCCCGGTCGGATTCATTCACCGCGGGATTGGAGTCAATTGCTATGCGTGCACGGTCATTGGGCGAGGTGAGCAAAGAGCGCGGCGAGGTGGTCGCGTTGCTGGTAACTGACGCGGATGTAGATGACGTCGGCGCGGATGACCGTCGATGGTGGGACGGTTGGTTGGGGCATCTCGACGGGGCGGAATGTGCTGTCGAAGAATGGCAAGCTCAGCTTGATTTCATCGAATGTGGTTGCGCTGGCGCCGATTGGCGTTGCGGGCACTTCGGTTGGCGCGCAGCGATCGTTCGGCCGGCGGCGTCATGATGGCCGCGGGTGTTCCGGTGTGGCGACGCACGTTGTTCGGTGCGGTGGTCACGGTTGTCGAGTTCGAGCGCGCGAGTGTGTTCGAGGTGTTCGCCTTTGAGGCTGGTCGTGTCGTGTCGCGCGGTCGGTGCTCCACCTTCGCGGCTGCATTGCGCCGTGCGCTGGACGGGAGCCCCGATCATGTTTGACCCGTCGGATTTGGTGGTGCCTGATTTCCCGGAAGGGCTGACGGAGCTGTACGAGTTCGATCTTCCCGCGGTGGCGCCTGTTGCCCGCTCCCATGAGGCGGTCCATATCGCGGAACTGGGTGGCCTCACGATGGCGGTTGTTCGTGTTGATGCGTCTGGCCGGACCGCATATCAGCTTTACGCGGTAACCGCCGAGACGTGGTGTCTGACCGGCTATTTCGGGCTGCTCGTGGATGCACTCTCTGAGCTAGAGGTGTGGCGTTCATTTGTTGGCCGCGGTGGCTCGCTCGAGCTGTGGAAACGACAGCACGCGGACGGCGTGCAGGTGGCGGCACTGTGACCGCGCGATGGTTTGACCAGACGGTGACCGGCGCCATCATCGCCAATGTCGGCGTGCTCATCGCGGGGCAGTTGATCGACGGGCACGAGGAACTATTCGAGCTTGCCCACGACGTCATCCTGAGCTTCTTCGTCGTCGAGCTTGGCGTTCATCTGCGGATGCATGGCTGGCGTTTCCTGCGCAAGCCTCTCAACGCGTTCGATGCTGCGGTGATCGCCGCGAGTTGCCTGCCGATGTTCGGGCTCGATGGCGGGCTGTTGAGGTTGGCGCGGGCAGCGCGACTGCTGCATGTAGTCCGGCACCTTCCGCATCTGCGGCTAATTCGGTTCGTGCCGATTGGGCGGTTGGCGCCGGTGCTGGCCGCCGAGCGAGAGTGAGCAGCGGCTCGGCACCATTCGTTGCGTCAAGTGCGCGTCTCGTTGCGTCAAGTGCGCGTCGCTGTTACTCACCAACAAGCGTTGTAACCCAGAGCATCTGTAGTGCAAGAGGTGCACCCTGAGGTCGTCGGGGCGCTGCAGGCGATCATCAGGGCCACGACGATTTTGGTGACACGCGATATGACTCAACTCCGTTGTTTCGTGTGGAAATTTCCCAAGGGCGAAGGCCCGACGCCTGAGGCGCAAATGTATCGCCGATGGGTCGTCCGTGAGGAAGTTTCCGCATGAATCGGTGAAGTTGAGAATGCAGTGAATAGTGTCGTGCATGCGATCGGCTTTAAGATCGCCAGATGGGATCGAACGGACTGCAGGTCGTTCTGGACCAGCTAGCCACGACGGCGGGGCAATGGCAGGGACTGAGCGCCCAACTCACGGCGACCACGCCACCGTCGCCAGGACAACCATTTCAACCCACGACCGCAGCGGTCAGCAGTATCAACTCGATGGTCAGCACTGATGCAGCAGCGTTCGCATCTCGTACCCAGGAGACTGCCGGACAGGTGACTAACGCCGCCGCCGGCTACGGCAGCCAGGAGGCTAAATCTGCAGGGGAAATGGCTAACGTGCCAAAAGTGACGATGGTCTGATGGCCGCCGCAACCCTCTCACAAATCCGTGCATGGAGCACCGCGCACTTGACCGATGCGGCCAGCTATTGGAGCAAGACCGCCGACCAGTGGGAAGACACATTCCTGACGATGCGCAACCAGTCCCACTCCATCGCATGGAAAGGCGCCGGGGGTGATGCGTTGCGGCAACGCACCGCAGCCGACCTATCCACCGTCAGCAGCAAAGCCGACCAGCTCCGCCAGGCAGCCGGAATAGCGCGCAGCGGAGCCAGCGACATCAGCGCAGCCCAACGAAGCGTGCTGAACGCCGTCGCGGACGCCGAGAATGCGGGATTCGATGTCGGAGAAGACCTGTCAGTCTCTTACACCGACCATGGCGGCACAGCATCCCAGCAGGCCGCGCGCCAAGCGCAAGCCGAACAGATGGCTAGTCAAATCTGGTCGCGCGCCAAACAACTCGACGGAACCGAAGTCAAGGTCGCGGATCAACTCACCACCGCCACGACCGGTCTGGGGAACGCCACCTTTGCACATAACGGAAAAAACAGCGGTATCCAGCTCGTGGACAACACCCACGGCGACGACAACTCGAACGGTGGCATTCCGCAACTGCCGCGGCACGATCCGCCGGCCGGCAGATGGGACGGACCGCCGCCGCCCGGCTGGCACCCCGGCACCGGCTACTGGACAGTGGATCCAGACCATCCATCCGACAGCCCTAACGGGTTGCCAGACCCCTCGCTGTATCAATCGGACCCGCCCTGCGTGCGGCCCGATCTGCTGACCGGCCCATCGACCGGCGTGACTTCAATCGGTGGCGGATCTGACAATCCGCAGAAGGCGAAGGCCTGGGGACTAGATCTCCAGGGCACATCCAAGGTGCGGATTAGTGGTACTGAATTCAACGGCATCACTAAGGCGGTTCAGATCAACGGCCGCTGGTATCAGGCGCAATGGCAGGAATACCAGTACCAACTCAACACCATTCCAGTCTGGCAAGGTGTTGGAGGACCGTTCGGCGATTTGACACTTCCAGATATGAGCCAAGCGCACACATGGAAGCCAGTCACCCTGGGACAACTCATGCAAACTTCTACGGTCTATCCAGAAGCGACCATCCACCTACCCGACCTCAACGGCGGCAGCATCGACATCCAAAACGGCTGGTGGGCCGGCGGCCTACCATCGACCGGCATCCCCAGCCCACCAGTGATGACCCGTGGCAACTAAGCGCACCGTCATCACCGCGGCGGCCGCTGCCGTGCTGGTCTTGGCCATAGCCGGGGTGTCGGTGTGGCTGTATCTGAGGCCAAGTCCGAACTCGGATTGCGCGGTCGTCAACGACATGCTCAAGTACTCGAAATCCGAGAGCGCGCGAATGCGCGACCTCATCCCAACCAGCATCGACGACCCGCAGAAACTCGTGGATGCGTACCAAACTCGCGAAACCCGCCTGCGACAGTACGCCGACCAGATCCACGACCCCGCTCTGCGTGAAAAGGCCTACGCTTTAGTCAATCTCGATGACAAGATGCTCGCCGTGTGGCGCCAGACGATTCCGGGACAGTCACAGAACGGATCGGACGACAGCTCAGCAGCAAGTCAGAACTTCCAGCGCGCCTACACCGACTACGCCGCGCAAAGCCGGCAAGCCGGCCAGGCACTGCAGGCCGCGTGTCCAGCATGATGACCGCAATTCTCGGACTGGTCGCGATGGTGGCCTTGATGGCTCTGTTCACCATCTTCTTCTACTGGTATTGCCGCTGGATCCGGGACCGCCGAATCAACCTGTACACAGACCCGGAATGGACTTCCATCACCGGGCCAGCGTCACCGCGCCCCTTGATTGATCCCAACACCATCATGGGGAACCGCCCAGAGTACGACGGCGACGACCACGTCCACTACCGACCGGAAGAGTGAACCCGCACGACCCAAAGCGAACCGCAGTTCGAGCCGGCCAGCAGGGGGTAATGCTCGGCCCTGCTGCGAAAGAAGAGCTAGCCAACGGCCTTCAACCGGAATTGGCGGGTGACCGTGTAAATCGTACGCAGTTCGCGCCTTCGATTTTGCGAAGCTAACGACGTGGTGGAATTTCAGCCTGGCCCGGAAGGGCTGCATGGCTTACCAGTCGGAAGATCAGCGACGCAAGCAGCGGGCCGGCGTGAGCTTAGCCGTCCGTGCGTAGTGCGCTCCATGTCCAGCCGGGTAGTTCCTCTAGCCGTCGTCGACGGACAGTGTCAAGGGCGCCCTTCCGGTGGGAAGCACGTTGAATGCCCACCCACGCGCCAAGCGCGTACCCGTCGACCTTGTAGGCGTCCGGGACGCGGGCGTCACCATGATCCTTGACATATTCCTCAAGCCTAACGAAGGATTGCTCCCACCTATCGGCATGCGGATCCCACGTCCAACCGCGCACCCTTTCGAGTCGGCGCTGGCGATCGACGTCAAGAGTTCCTTTCTTGTACTCGCGGCGTTGACGGCCAACCCACACCCCCAATCCGTAGCCATCGACCTTGTAGGACTGTGGCACGCGGGCGTCACCATGGTGCTCAACGTATTCGCGGAGACGCTTGAAACCATCCTCCCACTGGTCGGCAAATAGGACCCATGTCCACCCGGGTAGCTCGTCTAGTCGGCGTTCCCTGTCGGCTCCAAGGGTTCCCTTTCGATGGGCACCGCGTTGCACCCCAACCCACTGACCAAGCCTGAAGCCATTCAATAGATACTCGTCGGGTACGCGCGCATCTCCGTGCCTCGCAACGTAATCCAGCAACCGGGCGAAACCTTCCTCCCACCGATCTAGCTTGGGAGCCCATGACCAACCGGGCACCTCGTCGAGTCGGCGTTCCCGGTCAGAGTCGATGGTGCCGTCGATTCGGCTGATCCGCTGCGTGAGGACCCAGCCGCCGAGCTTGTAGCCGTCATCGTCTCGATAGGACGCCGGCACGCGCGCGTCACCTTCACGTTCGACGTATGCAAGCAATCGGGTAAAGCCGTTCTCCCACTTATCGGCCTTGGGATCCCACGCCCATCCGGGCACTGCGTCAAGTTCCTGCTGCCGTCGGTCATTAAGGGTGCCTTTGCGGTAGTCGGAGCGCCGGTTTATCACCCACTGACCGAGCTTGTAACCGTCGATTGTGTAGGACTGCGGCACGCGTGCGTCACCGTGTTGCTCGACGTAAGCCAGCAGGCGGTTGAATCCCTCCTCCCACTGCGCTGTGAGTGGATTCCAAGTCCAGCCAGGAAGATTCGCTAGGCGGCGAACCCGATCAGCATCGAGTGCGCCTTTTGCGTATTTGGCTCGCTGAGCATTCACCCAAGAACCGAGTCCAAAGCCATTGAGCTTGCAGGACTGCGGCACGCTTGCATCACAGTGTTGTTCGACATAAAGCAGCAGTTGAGCCAAGCCTTTTTCCCACTGGTCGGCCTGCCGAGTCCACGACCACCCGGGTAGTTCCTCCAATCGCCGTTGACGATCAGCGTCAAGGCGGCCGTTCGAATAAAACCGTCGTTGAGTAACCACCCAGCGCCCCAGGTTGAAACCCTTAACTTTTTTGTCTGAGGGAACGCAGGCGTCACCGTGGCGGTCGACGTACTGTCGTAGTTGAGTGAAACCCTTTTCCCAACGGTCGGTGTTGGGTGTCCATGTCCACTCGGGGATCTTCTGAAGCCGTTGGTCACGGTCGTCGTCAAGGACACCTCGGGTGTGGTCGCGCCGTTGTACTGCAACCCAATTGCCCAGGCTGTAGCCGTCATCGGTATACGAATGAGGGACAAGTGTGTCGCCGTGGCGTTCGACGTAGCACACTAATCGGCTAAAGCCCTCCTCCCACTGGGCTTTGTCAACGTCCCACGTCCAGCCGGGCAGAGCCTCCAGTCGGTGTCTGCGATCAGCATCAAGGATGCCCCTGGTGTAACGACTGCGCTGCGTTGCTATCCAGATGCCTAGCTTGTACTTGTCGACTTCGTACGTATACGGGACAAGAGCGTCGCCGTGTTCTTCGACGTACATTTGGAGCAGGTCAAGCCCGTCCTCCCACTTATCGGCACGGGCAGTCCATGTCCAGCCCGGAAGCTGTTCAAGACGCCGCTCACGCTCGGCATCAAGAGTGCCCCTGAAGTGGTTGTTGCGTTGTGCGTTGACCCAGCGACCAAGTTGGTAATCGCCAACGACGTAGGAGAACGGGACGCGACCGTGGCCATGTTCGTTGGTGAACAGTTCCATCTGCGCAAACCATTCCTCCCACGACGCGGTGGTCTGCTGCACGAGGCGCACGTCGAATGCGCGAGCGAATTCGGCGTTCACCCTGATTGGGATGTCGACGTGAATCTTGTCTGGAAGTCGGAGCCGGCCGCGCTTTTTGCTGAACGCTCGACGCAGTTCATCGAGCTGTTCACCAAGTTCCTCATCGTGCGCGCGGAGCGCTTTTATGACGTCCCACACCGGCTTGAATGCTGAACTGTCCAAGGCAGTTTCGGCATCTGCGTCTGTGTCTATGAACACCGGTATCACAATGGTGCCGACCGTCTTGTCCTCGGACTTGCGAATGGCACGTCCGACCGCCTGCACGATGTCTACCTCTGACCGACGCGGGTCGATGAACGCCACCCCGTCCAGGGTGGGGACGTCGACGCCCTCCGCCAGACAGCGGGCGTTGGCGAGGAGTCCTCGGTCGCCGTCGTCGAGGTGTCCGAGGTGCTGGAGTAGGACGTAGCGGTCACCGGCGGGCATCTCACCCGAGGCGTATTTCGACCACAATTTGCCTTTGGGGCGCTGCCGGGCGGGCATCCAGGTCAACACATCTGGCATTGAGGCGGCGAACTCTCGCGCCCGCTTGACTCGTGAATGAAACGAGATGATCCGGTGTAGGTCGTACTTCCGTATGGCTTTCACCAACCCGATCTGTCCCGCCAACTCGGCTGCGTCGGATACCTCCACACCGTCGCGGGTGACGAGCATGCGGTTGTTCGCCCAGTCCAGATAGGTGGCGTTGTCCACACCGACGATGGCGACTTGATAGTCCGTCAGGAGATCACGTTTGATGGCTTCTCCAAAGCTCAGGCGGTGAAACACTTTGCCGAATTTGGCTTCGTCATCCATTGAGGCGTACTCAAATTCGGCGTCCTTGGCTGCCTTCAGCACACGCCCTGTGAAGTAGCGCGGGGTGGCGGTCATGAACAGCCGCCGCTTAGCTTTGATCTTGTCGGCGTCGAGAACGGTGGCGAAGTCCGACGAAGCCTTCCCGGCGCACCTGTGGGCCTCGTCGGCGATAACCAGATCGAAGGCGGGAACCTTACCCAGCGCGAACGCTTTTGCGATCTGCGGTGATGACTGATACGTGGCGAAAATGACTCGCGGACAGGACCGTTGCCGCAGAAACGCCGCGATCCGCTCGGGGTCGGCTTCGGCAGGCACCCCGATGTCGCTGGTGTGTGCGAGAGCTACGTCGTCATCAGTGTTGGCGACTGTGTCATCTGAGCAGACGGGCAACGACGCAAACTCATTGGTGGAGTTAGCGCGCCAAGCATTCAATGTCTGCTTCAAAAGCGACAATGACGGCGCGAGTACGAGAGTCCGGGCGGCGCCAAGCTCTTCGTTGACGAACAAGGCGGTGAGGGTCTTGCCGGTTCCGCAGGCCATGATGAGCTGTCCGCGTTCCGCCAAAGCGAATCCTTTGAGCACCTTGCTGATTGCTTCCCGCTGATATTTGCGAGGGCGAGCCGGTTTACGCTGCGGGGCTGGCCTGAGGTCTTTTGGGGAACGTGGCCAGGCGACATTCGCGGCCTCGAGGTCGCTGAGCCGGAAGAACGTGACCCGCTTGTCTTGATCCTGGATCGTGCGCTCGCCGATGCGGTCGATCAGATTAGTGGTCGCAATCAACATGCGGTAGGTGAACTCGGGCCGCCCCGACTCGGCGAGGAACTTGTTCACGTCCCGTTTCGTGACACGGTAGGCAGGGCTGTACGCCTTCGCCTGGATTGCCCACAGGTGGCCTTGGCGGTCCTCAGCGACCAAGTCGATGCCGGCGTCACCTCCCCATCGGCCGGGCCATTCGCCCCACAGCCAGACACGGCGAAGTTCGTGCTTGTAGACAGGGTCATTAGTCAGGAACCACTTGCAGATGTGCTCGAACTGCTTGCCCTTAACGCGGTCATCGGCATCAAGTTGATTGAACAGATCGGTGAATACCCCCACGCTCGCAGATGTTATGGGACGTAAGTTCGATCCTGGGGCGATTTCGAAGGCGTCAGGACTCGCAAGGCCGGCCACTCGGCGCGCGTTGCGTGCACGCTGGCTGCGAACGTCCGGGTCGGTCCGGTGCTTTGACGGGAAGCCAGCATGCATCCGCTTCCGTGTTCGTATAGCTCCACGCTGGCTGTGGTTAGGTGAGTGATGGCCAAATTCGGCTTGGATCTGAATAGCGGTCGCGAACTCGCGGCGAAAGAACTCTACGGCGACTGGTACCGCGATCCATGGGGATGGCCAGAGATCCTCTCGAAGGAGTTTGTTGCCAAACTAGATCCCGAGCAGGACCTTGGAATCGATAAGGCTAACGTCGCTTCGAGTCTTAAACCGCACTTCTATCCGATAGATTTACCCAAAACATATTTAGGCGTCAGGCCCGCTGTTGTCCAAGACCCACTAAGTCGGCTGGTGTACAACGCCGCAGTGCTTAATGGCGCGCACGACCTCCACAGCGGATTGCAGCCTTGGGTGTATGGCTGGCGCTTGAGGGGTGACCAAGTCGCAAAGAATGACCCCGAATGGGACGCTTACGTAGACAGCCTGCCAACTACAGATGATGCGGGGTTCGGACTCGTTACCGACATCACGTCATTCTTTGCGTCTATTCAGCCAAGCCGAGTGTGCGAGCTTGTGGCGTCCTCGGCTGGCAACACGATTCCGCGACAAGTAATCGAAACCGTAATCGCGACGCACTCTAAAATGCTTGGCCGCAGTGGGCTACCGCAACGAAGCTTTGCCTCAGCGATTCTTGCCAATAGCTTCCTGCAGCCAATCGATGATGTCCTGGGTGCGGCATATGGGAGTCGGGACCAAAACATCGTTGCAGTTCGGCGCTGGATGGACGATATCAGTGCCGAGGGCCCAGAAGATGCCCTCTACGCGCTGCTTCTAGCATTACAGGATCGCGCACGTCAGATAGGGCTCGAACTCAATTCATCGAAAACTCAGCTCTCCGCCGCCAGTACAACGGCGAGGGGCTTGCGGTCCGAAACGCTTAACGAAATTGAAGTCGAATTTCGTAGAATGAAACTATCGGAGTACTCCGACGTAGAAACCGCGGTGCCAATCAATGCTGATGTTCTGCGGAGTCTCGAAGCTGAGATCCTCGTCTCTCCGGATGGTTTCGGTCGACCTACAATACGAGCAGTGCTCGGTTCACTCCGAAAATTTCACTTGTTCGATAGGTCGAGCGATTGGCGTTCAATTGCCTATCGAATACCACACCTCGCCGACGCGCTTGGACGGTATCTGCGCGGAGCAATGGATGCATCGTCTTTCGATCCAGAAGTCACGAACAACGTCAACTGGTTTCACCAATACGTGGAGTCGGCTTGGGGGCGCCAGCCATGGGTTACTTCACAATTTGCCTTGGCGTTCGATGACAATATTTCAAACCGGATCACCGACGTGCTCGTTCGTTGGCTTGAGTCAAGTTCCAATCTCCAGCAAGTCGCAATCGCCGTAGAGCGAATGAGCGCGATCAACCCTACGTTGGCTCGGGATGTCATGCGGGCTAGATCTGACACGACATCCGACCCGCTTCTGTTGAGAATTTTCGCGCTTGGATTACTGCGCGCCCAGGCGGACCGCGGGACTATTGTGGCTGTGCTCGATAGAGACTCAAGGAACGCGCTCCTGAAGCGCTACCTCAAAACGGTGAACTGGGAGCCACCGCCCGTTGTTGCCGACTTCGGCGGCTCTGAGGTCGAGTCAACCACCGCTTAACAATGCCAAGAAATTGCTCTGACGCAGCTTGAGAAGGGCCCCGACACAGCAGCACACTAGGGACTCTCCATCGGCCCGACGGCGATCCCGCATTTGATGTTCTAGCAATGCTAGCCACCCCCAGGACACGGGTCATCCACCACGCAAGGCAGCTTCGACGGCTAGTGAATGCCTAGCCACATAAGAGCCGCGAGCAGTACCGATCCGCCGGCCGCTGATACGGGTCGATCGTTGGCGCCGGATGCCTGTTCTGTCCCGTAGACGTACGCACCGTCCCCGTAGAAGCGCATACTTACGTCCATGACCGACGCGCGCGAACTCTGGGCTGCGACAGGCGCACAGATCGTTGCCCATCCGTGGGATGACGATCTGCGATATGCGTTTGCGCGTGAACTTGAGCGAGACGAACCTGAGGAGAGCTTAAATCGCGCTCGAGCCGAATTCATTCACATTCAGCTCGCGCTCAGTGGATTAAGTCCTAGCGATGCAGAATATATGCGCCTAGCCACCAGGGCCTACGCTTTGGAATTGCGTTACGGGGACCAGTGGATTCCAGGTTTGTTCCGCGACCTTCCCTTGGGAGAAATAGAGTTCCATCGAGGGTTTGTCGAGTTGCTTGCAGTGCCTGCAGGAACCTTACGCGAGTACCAGGATCGGCTATTTGCGGACGCGCCGATCGAGCACATCGACATCGTAGATCTCGAAGGTTCCCAGGACCTGAAGTCGTTACTCGACTCCCTTGCCGAATACGGGCATCTCCAGAAGCTCGTTTCGTTGGGGCTCGATGGTCAAGGGCTAGATGATGAGAGTGTGGGAATCCTCAACGGAGCCCGTTTTGAGCGGCTGCGATGGTTGTCTCTCGAGGACAACAATATTGATGTGGAAGGGGTATTGATGCTGCTAAACGGTAGACTCAGAAATCTGCAATTTGTCAACCTGGAAGGTAATCCATTTGACCCGACCACAGAGCTTTTTTACGACCAAGGGATTGTCATCGAACGGCGCGAGAATGAGCGTTTTGCCGATATAGCGGACATTCCTTGGCTAACAAAGACTGTTCGCGGCGGTCAGTATGTGCAGCCTGACCGGTTTGCTGTCAGTAGCTGAAGCCTCCTTTCGCAAAATCCGCGAATTCAAAACGGTCGAAAGGTGGTATCCGGTGCCCGCGCATTTCAAACCAGGTCTCGGCGCCGTGCAGCTCTGCGGGCCAGCTTGCGATCAGATGTCTAAGGTCTTCGAGTCCACAGGTATTCAGGTTGTCGTTTCGCGCGCCTGACCAGAAATCATTTGCTTCCGCAACCGAGATGGCGGACACGGTAATGCCAATTGGCACGCGGGCCTGTTCGATGAGCGAGCGGAAGAAAAGATTCGACTTTGATCCTGACCTTCGCCACTCGACAGCGACTTTGGGGTGCGACAAGGCTGCAGCCCCGAGCACGCGGATGCGGTCGTCGTGCGAATGCAGGCCCACGACCCGCCCCTGATTGTCGGTAATCAGGTGCGTGCGCGTACGAATGGCGGGTCTGAGGACCGGGCGTAGGAGGGAGGCCCAAGAGTGAGGATCTTTGTAGCGGGTCTCCTGACCGATCGAAAGCACCACTTGATCAGCCTCTAGCGCCGATGGGACCGGCATTGGCCCGCTGTTGTCGGTGAACCGAGCTGCAGGCGTTGCCGGGGCAAAAACCGTTACCACTTCACCCGACGCGGTTTCCGCGATCGTCGTGGCAGCCAGATTCTCACCAAAAAACGTGGATGAACTTGCTGGTCGAAGACGGCCCGTGACAACGTGATTGCCTCTAATAATCTTGCGGACCACCGTACCCTGCAGCAGGCCGTCGTTGCGGCGACTGGCGACAAAAGCGGTATTGAGTTCCTCTTTCGCTACCCAGTAGACCTGATGCCCGAGCTGTTGGGCGCGCTCGACACACCACGCTCCCGTAGGTCCTCCGCCATACACGCAGATGCGGCGCCCGGCAGGCACGGCCGGCGTCGTGCTGGTCAGGAAATCTTCTCCGGAAACGAGCCTCGGCCAGCCGAATGGGCCGGGGGCGCTGCCGCTGAATTCGCTGAGCAGGGTTGAGTCGACGTTCATAGATGGCGTTCTCGCAGGGCCAGGCCCGCCGCAGACGTCGATGTATTCCGCTTGAAAAATGCTTCCGTCATCGAGTTCAACTTTATAAGGGGGCCCGATCTTAGACGCTTTGATCGCAACGACTCGGCTAACCGCATGGTAAAAGGGATTAGTCGCAAGGAGCCGATTCCATTCGAATTCATTGTTGTCGGCAAATTCGCTGGATCCAAGATTATCAAAGGGGCTAAGCGCGGAAGGCGGTTTAGTGAAACCCGGCAGAGTCAGCAAACTGGGCCATTGGCCCATAGCCATCGAATGATAGTCCCGCCAGGGGTCCGTCATCCCGATGTGAAGGACGTCTCGACCACCCAATCGAGTGCTGGCACGTCGTAGCAGGACGTGATTCAAAATCCCCGAAAATCCGCAGCCGATGATCACGTAATACGACTTGGCGGGATCAGGCTTGAGAGGCGGCGCTGGTATCGAAGTCATCGAGTCTCCGGAAGAAAGCTATTTACGACTACGGTGTGACGCAGGTAGCTAACTGTACCGATTTGACCGGAGGATAGCGTCCCTTTTCGTCGTGCTCCAGCTTGTCACTCACAGTTGGTAAAGCACACACAAGACGGTGTCGCAGCGGCGACGATGGCCACGGGCGTTGATCGCCGCACCCGCAACGGTTATGAACACAGCGCCAGCCTATCCAGACTGCGCGCCCTAGCGATCACCTCGCCGGAGAATGCGCCGCATCGTTTCGGCTTCTTCCTCCGATATTTGTGCCCATCCGTCGCTGAGCATGGTCGGCGGAAGGCGGTTTCGGGCGCGTTCCAAATCATCTTGGCGGCGCTTTTCGCGCCGCTCAGCGCAGAGCGAGCAGCGGCGCGCCCCCATCGAACTGTCAAAGCCTTCGCCGCAGTCTGAGCACACCCTCTCCGCGACATGTCCGCCTAACGGCAATGCTCCCGCGGTTCCAGCGGTGGCTACGCGGCGCAGACCGCTGCTGACAGTCGTGGTCGTGGTCGGCACCATCCCCGCCGAAGCGCGCAACTCACGCGCGGCCTGCGACACGGTAGTGGCCGCGTGATGTGCGTAAACGCGAGCCAGCTCCGCATCACGCGACGCGTTGGCGCGCGCGGCGGACCGCTGGGCTGATCGGCTCAGCGCGGCGAACTGCCGATCCACGCGATCGATTAAGTCGCGGAATGCCGGCTCACTTGCGGCTAGCTTCGCGCATGTAGCCAAGGTGTGCTCGAGCTCGCTGAGTTGCTGTAACTGATGTGCCCTAGTTTCCTCAGCACTGCGACCCGCCGTCATGTACAGCATTATTTCGCCGATTAGCGATTAGAGCTGGGCCGCCACGCCACGGCTACTCGGCGAAAAAGTTAATTCCGGACCTCCCCAACGGCAATGCTGAGCCGAGCGGCCGCGAACAATTGCTGTTGATCCAGTGCGTGCGCAATCAGACCGGATAGCTGAGGATCGTCGGCTGCCAACTTGCGGCAGAGGGCCAGCGTCTGCCGCAGCGCAGCAAGGCGCAAGACGTCCGATTCGCGGCGATCCACAATCATAATTTTCTCATCGCTACGCCGGGACGCTGGTTTTGACACGCGCCGTTGCGACGCCGTCACGTTGCGACGTATCGGATGCTGGGGCGCCGTTGATGGCGTGGTGGGCAAGGTGGGGTTTCTGGTGAGGGCGGGGCAGCCAGCGTTGCCAGCGATGGCGGCGACGCGAGCGGCGGGCGGTTATAGTCACGCGTCCGGGTCGTAAACGACGAATCAGCGGTGTTGGTCGACTTGGCGCTTTACCTTGGACGGGCTCGGCCTTTCAGGATTGTCGGCCGGGGCGTGTAGCGGGAAGAGGTGACGCGGATGACCCACCCGACAGGGCATTCGAGAAGCTCGGGGTGGGCCTTGTCTAGATGAGGGGAACGGCAGACGCCTTCAGGTGCGCGCGAGTCGTGTGGTTGAACCGTTCCCATTCCGCGTTCCCCCTTTAGGGGGAGGGGAACGCGGGAACGGGGGTTTCGGCGCGTTCCCTGGGAACGCTGTGGGAACGGTCAGGGAACGGGGAACGCTCAGGATTCTTTCCCGTCATCGCTGTCGGTGAACGGCCTCAACAGTCGGTGCGGTGACTTGTCGGATACGTGTCCGTCGCGCTGTAACAACGCCAGCGCGTCGATCGCGTACTGGCGGCGGCCTCCCACTGTCGCGATGATCTGCCGTTGCGACATTGCACCGCGCTCTTGCAGGACCTCCGAGATCCTGCGCATGAGGTGTGTGGGCCGGAACTCGCGGTCGGTGTCACGGGCCGGGCGGATCTCGAATTCGTTGTAACTCCTGTCATGCGAAGTCACTTCGAGGTCGGCGAAGTGGTCGAGACCGTCCTTGCGTCGTTGCCCGTATTTGCGGAGCATTCCGGGCCGGTCCTTGGCGATCAGAATCGCGCTACGGCCGGTGAGTCCGATGCCGAACGGCTCACGGCTTTCCAGGATTAAGGCGCAACCATCAACCGCATTGAGTTTGTGGACACCGCCGAGCGCGTACCGCCCTCGGGCTTCAGTCGATTTTACGACGTGGTCAAGGCATACCGTCGCGCAACCGGCCGCCGCGAGCCGTCGTGGAAGGATGCGGCAGAACGCGGCGACATCGCGATTCGACAACGGGTCCAATCCATGCAGGGTCATACTTTCGGTGACACCGTCGACAACGGCGAGGGTCGGCCGGTACGCCATCACGAGCTTGCACAGATCATTTAGGTTGTCGTTGACCCCTAGTGCTTCGGTGGGGCGCAGGTAGCAGAATCGCTCGCGCACCCAATTAGGCGAAGCTTGCAACGCGAGTAGGCGCCCCACAACGCTGCCCTCGTCGTCTTCAAAATCGATGTACAGCACCGAATTACCGGCACGCAGCTCATCGAACGCCACGGCGAGCATCAACCATGTTTTGCCTGCCTCGGACTCGGCGGCGACGGTGTTAATTTTGCGCGGATAGAACAAGCCAATACCGTCGTTTCTACGGCCGACAGTGGGCTGCGCCGGCCTCCAGGTGCCGGATAGAACCGGCTCGAGATCCACTGACAACCATGTGCGTTCGCCGGTATTGCTCGGGCGGACCGTGGCATTCATGGCGACCGCCTGATGTGAAACGCTCTGTGCTGCTGTAGCGTTCGGCTGAATCCAGCCCAGTCAGCGCACCCCGAGATAGCGTCCGAAGCTTCCCGCTGGCGCTCCTGCCTGAGGGCGGAGTCGAACGCCCAATACTGCCCCGCCAGTATCAAGGCAGCCATCTTGCGGGGATCTGCCGCGGGCAACGAACACCATGCCGGCGTTCCTGGCAACGGCAGCGACTTGTAACGGTAAATCAGCGGGGCGGCGAAAACGGCAACCGCACACCAATCGATTTCGCGGCTTCCGGTCTGTCGGTGAGGCGAGGTACGCTCGCGGCGTTGGGCTGGGTCAGGTTCACATTCACCGCGATAGCCGCCCCCGACACGGGGCGGCGTCGTCATTTCTGGGCTTCGCCGTCCAGTAGCGCCTCAACATCGGAGCGTTTGATGCGCCAGCGGCCGCCGGGCATTTTGACCCCACGGAGTTGGCCAGCTTTCAGCCATTCCCTCGTTGTGTAGCTGGTTTGGCCGAGCATCTCCGCGGCTTCGCGGCTATCGATCCACACCTGGAATGTTTGAGTCACCCTCGGAACGTCCTTTCGAGCATCGAAGGTCCGCCTAACCCGGTCGGGCTAGGCGTGGTCTCCAATCTCGTGGTGTCCCGGCAGGTTGCCCGGTACCGGGAATCATGGCACTGGCTAACCGGCGATGTGGGGATCTCAGTCGGCGTGTCGACCCAAACGCGTTGTTATTACAGCGTGCTGATGGATCCTTTACTCAGTTATGTCGCCGCAGATGGCTTTACAGCAAAGCATGTCAGTTGGTATAAATGACTCACCCACGAGAGTCCTCCGGTCACTCGGCCCGCCGCCGGGAGTCTTTTGCGGGAAGGGTCTGGCATGGAGCGCAGTTATTCCCTGCTGGAGGTCGCGTCAGCGCATCTGCCAGCCGCTTGGGACGGCGAGAGATGGCTGCGCCGGCGCTTGTGCTCAGGCGAGTTACAAGGCCGCAGGATCGGCCGCCAATGGCGAATGACCGCCAGTGACATCCAATTCATGTTGGAGCTTTACTGCAACCAGCGGGAGAATCCCGAACCTGCTGCAGCCCCAACGGTTTCGTTCGACGATGGCTTGTCGAGCCGAAGCCGTAACCGTCTCAGGAGGATCCAGTAATGCTGGGATCATTGGACGACCTCATAACCGGTGCTGACCCGCTGGCATATCGGACCCCCAGTTGTCGAGAGATCTGTCACGCACACGTCGGCAGGTTTCGACGACGCCGCTATGGAGGCCGTCACCCAACTCGATGATGTCAAAGTAGTTATCTACCGCGATCGCTGTCGGGATGCTGCCTTTGAGCTCGAAACCTGCTTCCGGTATGGGGATTTCGAGTTTGACAAACAATGCTGTTTGCCGTTCCTGCAACACGCTTCCGTGGCACAGGACGTACTCATATGACCGCACTGGAGCAGTCGAGTCGATCCTCAGATCGGGAGGCTGCTCGTCGGATGTCCCATTCGTGTCACCTGCAGTAGCCGGTGTTTGTCGGCATTGTTGAGCCGAGAGAGTATCCGTAGACGGTGATCCTCAGGGTTTTGGCCAACGGCAACGTGATACGGCTGGTCCGCGCCGATCGCCGCCAGCGCGCCTTCCCCGACGCCGGCCTTGAGCCACTTCTCTGCCCAGCTCTCCCAGTCGCCCTTGGCGATCGCCACAGGGAAGTTGAGGTTGCGCCCTGTTCGCGGACTGATTGCGGTCAAGCTGTGGTCGAGGGTGCATCGGAGGTTGTTCACAAAGTCCCCGAGTATCAGCGATAGGAGTCTTCCGGGATGCTGCACGTGCAGTTCGCATTTGAGCCAGTTCGGGCCGCGTTCCGGAGCGGCGGCGACCTCTGTTCTGACTGGGTTCTGCGCCATGTAGCGGGAGGCGTGGGTCTTGAGTAGATCGAAGTGGCGCCGTGCGTGCTCCAGTTTGGCGCTTACCCCGTCCCAAGGTGCCGGCCATGTAGCCCAGTCCGGGGCTGAATGGGTGTCTTCGGCATTTGAATCGGGAGCTGTCACAAGATCTATTTTCTGCCCGATTGCCGCTTCTCTACTTCGAGACTTGCAGCCCTTTGGTGTTCAGCCCGCAAACGGAGACCGTTGCGGCGGGCTGAATGAGAGGTCGCAAAGTTCGCACCTTGACCCCCGAGCGCGCAAGCCACCCCAACCGACAGAGGCAGTGGTATGCGTCTCGAAAAGCTGAACAGTCTCCTTACGGGTCAGTACAGTGCCCGGTTATGAACGCGGGTATCGGCCTAGAAGCCGACGGGGACGAGGACCCCAGCGAGTGACCGAAGGCCATACACCCGCAGTACTCGCCTCCAGAATCCATCAGCCGGGCTGCCCCTGGAATTGGACGAACGAATGCCACGAAGACTTCGCGAAGTTTCGCCAGGTCGACGAGGAGGCCGTCGAGATACTGATCGCGCAAGCTCGACGCGCGTACCGAGACGGCGTTCCCCCTCTTGAAAACAGCAACCGCGACGATCGCAGACAAGTGTCCCATCGGTGCCCGGTGGGCGACCAAGTTCTAGCCAGAGAAAATCACGGGTTTACCAACAAGCGGCCCATGCCATGGACAGGTGAGCTGTACGCCGAGTCCGAGGACGGCCAGACCTTATTTCGGCTGTACTTCGCAGAGCGGAGGTCATCGTGGGCTCCGCCAACGACCGACATCGTCGGCTGTGGCGTCGGAACCAAGCCGGTAGCAGAAAACACGGATTGGACCCCTGACCAGCAGACTGACAGCATCTGGAACGCGATGAACTCAGCGATCGACTTTTGTATCAATACGAGATTCGTTTGGCGAAAATGGAACACAGCCTGATACCTTTTGCGTTATAAGTCAGGTTATCGGGAATCCGTGATGTCATGCTGACCGTCAGCACGGAGAGCGGAGGTAGGAACGATGGGCATCGATCTGTTCCCCGGCATCACCAAGCCGACATCTCGCGACCGGCTTGGAATCGAACTCGCGGACGAGCAGTTAGGGATGATCTTCGGGATGCGTAGAGTCCGCCAAGAGTGCGGTCTGTCGATCTCCGAGGTCGCGGAAGCGATGAAGGTCGATCCAGCTCAGGTATCGCGTCTTGAAAGCGGGGCGACCAACCCGACTATGGCCACTTTGCGTCGCTACGCCAAGGCCGTCGGTGCGGTTTTTCGGGTCCAGGTACGACATTGGCAAGATGAGCAGACGCGCATGGTGAAGCGATCTGTTGAAGCGTGGGAGAGCCGTGACGAGGCCCCCTCGTCGGCCGAGGTGGTCTCACCCGAGTTTCATTTGAAACAGATAAGTGCTCCTCGTTGACGTCCGATCGGCTGGTCGCCACTGGTGTGACTTTGCGCTGGTACACCCGGTCTGTCACGCGTCGCTTCGATTCCGAAGTTGAAGCGTGGGAGAAGGACCCTCCCGAAGACACTGGCATCCACGTTAAGTTTGGCGCCCAAATTGTCGAACCGGACGACGATGAAGCTACTGCTCCGTCCATCCGCGTTCGCTTGGTGCTGTACTTAGAACAACCAAAAGTCTCTGCTGAACTTGACGGCGGAGCCGAGTTCTCGTTCGGCGCCGGTGAGGACCTCGCCCCTGACCAGGCTGCGGACTTCGTCCGCGAACAGGGAATCCCCTATCTGCTTGGCATGCAACGCGGCGTCTTGGCCGACATGACTCGATCGGTTGGCTTGCCGGCCGTAATGATTCCACCAGTCCTTCCCACAGGACTGTTAGACGCCGTTGATCGGACTTTGTTCGGTGCCGACGAGGATGAACCACTTGCCGAGGATGAACCAGCCACGTAGGCCCTACTTGAGGCCGTTTAGGACTGGCGTGGTGGTGTCAGCAGTTTCGCCATGGTTTCGGCGATCGCCTGATGGCCGCGCCTGTCGACGTGCGCGTACACGTCGGCGGTGATGGCGACGTTCTCGTGGCCTAGGTGCCGGCTGACGTTGACCAGCGGCTCGCCGGCGGCCAGCAGCCACGACCCGCACGTGTGACGCAGGCAGTGCGGCGTCGGTTTGTCGGCCAGCTTCGCCTTTGTGGCGGAACGGTCCCACATAGCCCGGAAGGCCGGGTAGCGCACCGGACCGCCGAGGGCGTTGGTGAACAGCCACTCGTGGCCGTAATCCAACGCATCCAACACGTCGGCGGGGATGTTGACGGTGCGCCGGCTTCGCTTCGTCTTGGGCGGCCCGATGTGGTAGCCATTCGACGCGTACTTCCATGCCCGCCGAACCTTGACAGTCCCCGCTTCGCGATCAACGTCGGCGGGCTTGAGCGCGGACACCTCGCCCCACCGGAAACCGCTAGCGACCATGAATCTCAGCATTGGCTGGTAGTGGTCGATCGTGGCATCAAGCAGCGCGGCGAATTCTTTGTGGGTGAGCATTCGAATGTCGTCACCGTCGACGTCACGGTCAGGGACCTCTCCCGTGGCTCGCGGCAGTCGCCGGCCAGCGGCGGGGTTGGCCGGAATGTACTTCGGGACGGCGGCGCCCAGCGCGCCGGACAGGAAGCCGTGCAGGTTCTTGATCGTCTTGGGCGTGGGTACGCGTCCGGTCTTGGCGCGCGGCGTGGACTCGAGCTGCTTAACCCACGTAGCGATGTCTTCCTCGGTCAGTTTGTCCAATGGGATGTCTCCGAGGTGGGGTTCGATGTCTTGGCGCAGATAACGCTCGTAGCTGTCGATCGTGTACCGCTCGACGCCGGTGAGGTTGTCGATGTGCTGGCGGATCCACTGCGCCACCGTCGTTGTCGGTGCCGGATTGTCCGTGCGGACCTCGTATCCGTTCATCGCCAGCGCGCGATGGATGCCGTGCGCTTTGATGGCCGCTTTGAAGGCTTCGGCTTGGCACTCGTCGTGCAGTGTCAGGGTTCGTTGACCGCCGTCGAGCCGGTACAGAACGGCGTAGGACGGCTGCCCATTGGCCCGTTCGCGTTTGCGGATTGACGCCCAGTAGTCCTGGGGGGAGACCGACCTGTTTGTCAAACCGTTTGTCATACGGCCAGATTGTACATAAATTGCAGGTCAAACGGTGGAGCTAAGGGGACTCGAACCCCTGACCCCCACACTGCCAGTGTGGTGCGCTACCAGCTGCGCCATAGCCCCGAGAAGTGGTGCCCATCGAAGTTACACCACCGGCAACCGCCGTTCAAAGTTGCTGCTCAGGCAAGTTCAACGTGTGCGGAGACGGCAACGGGTCGGGCTCCGGGACGGGCACCGTCCGCGTTTCCGGCGCCGCCACCCAGCCGACGGCGGCAAGCAGCAGCACGATCCCGCTGATGGTGAAGCCCCAGCCGTAGCTGAACTGCTCGGCCACCCACCCGAGCGTCATCGAGCCGACGATGGCGCCCAGATCGGACATCATCTGCACCGCGGCCACGGGACTGCCCGCACGCGCCTCGCTGCCCAGGATGTCGGCGACCGCGGCCTGCATCGGCGACATGTAGATGCCAGTCACCGCACCGACCACCACCGCCGCGGCCAGAAACACCGGCAACGACGACGCGGCACCCAGGAAGACGGTCGCCACACCGGACAACGCCAGCCCCACGATCATCAACGTGCGCCGTCCCATCCGATCGGACAGGTAGCCGCTGGGGATCATGGCGATCGCATTGCCTCCGGCGAAGGCCGCCAGCGCAATCCCGATGATTCCGACGCCGCGCCCCATGACGTCGGTGATGAACAGCGGGATCAGCGCGACGCGAAGCCCGAAGGCCGACCAGCCGGTCGCAAAGTTGGCCCCTAGCGACGACCAGTACGCGCGGAACCGCAGCGCCTCTCGCATCGTCACCGTCGATCGCGTCGGCGGCCCCGGGGCGGCCAGGGCCGAATTCCGCAGGCTGAAGAACAGCACCACCGCCACGCCCAGCAGTGCGACGCCGTACACGATGAACGGAGCGGTCAGCCCCCAGCCGGCCGCCAGCGCGCCGACGGCAGGCCCACCCACCGCGCCCACCATGAACGACGTGGTGAACAGGCCCGCCACCCGCCCGCGCGCGTCGGGCGGGCTGATGTGGATCATCAGCCCCAGCGCCGAGACGTAGAACATCGTCGACCCGACGCCGCTGATGACGCGGTAAACCAGCAATTGCCAGTAAGCCTGCGAAAATGCGCACGCGGCGGTGGCCACCGCAACGATCAGCATGCCGCCGATGTAAATCCGGCGCTCCCCCAGCCGCTGCACCAGCTGGCCGCTTATCGGCGCGAAACACAGTCGGCTCAACGAAAAGACGGTGACCAGAAATGTCACCGCCTTGATGCTGACCCCGAAACTGCGGGCGAAGGACGGCAGCGCCGGCGAAATCACCCCGTAGCCCAGCGCGACCATGATATTCGCCCAGCTGAGAATCCAGACTTCGCGCGGCAGACGGCTAGAACGCAGCCCACGCTCGCCGGGACGGTTAAGGCGAGGGGAAAGTGTCACCCAATGACTTTATTAACTACCTCGCGCGCAGTTTCCTGCACCTCCGATAAATGCTCGGGCCCGTTGAAGGATTCCGCGTAAATCTTGTACACGTCCTCCGTTCCCGATGGGCGCGCGGCAAACCATGCATTGGCCGTCGTCACCTTCAATCCGCCCAATGGCGCGCCATTGCCCGGCGCCGCGGTCAGCTTCGCGGTGATGGGCTCCCCCGCCAATTCCGTCGCGGTCACCTGGTCGGCGGAGAGCTTGGACAGCCGGGCCTTCTGGTCACGGTCGGCGGGCGCGTCGACCCGCGCGTAGAACGGCGTGCCGTACTCGGCGGTCAGCCGCTGATAGCGCTGCGACGGGCTCGACCCGGTGACCGCGACAATCTCCGAGGCCAGCAGCGCCAGGATGATGCCGTCCTTGTCGGTGGTCCACACCGAGCCGTCGCGGCGCAGGAACGACGCCCCGGCCGACTCCTCGCCGCCGAAGCCGATGGTGCCCCCGATCAGGCCGTCGACGAACCACTTGAACCCGACCGGCACCTCGATCAGTTTGCGGCCGATCCCGGCCACCACCCGGTCGATCATCGACGAGCTGACCGCGGTCTTGCCGACGGCGATGCCGCCCGGCCACGACGGCCGCTGGGTGTAGAGGTATTCGATAGCCACCGCGAGGTAGTGGTTCGGGTTGAGCAGGCCCCCGTCGGGCGTGACGATCCCGTGCCGGTCGGAGTCGGCGTCGTTGCCGGTGGCGATCTGATAACGGTCGGGGTTGCCGGACATCGTTCGGATCAGCCCCGCCATCGCGTCCGGCGAGCTGCAATCCATCCGGATCTTGCCGTCGTGGTCGAGCGTCATGAATCGCCATGTCGCGTCGACCAGCGGGTTGACCACGGTCAGGTCCAGGCGGTGGCGCTGGGCGATCTCGGCCCAATAGTCCACGCTGGCCCCGCCCAGCGGATCGGCGCCGATGCGCACCCCGGCCGAGCGGATCGCGTCGATGTCGACCACATTGGGCAGGTCGTCGACGTAGTTGCCCAGGTAATCGTGCCGTTGGGCGGTCTGCAGCGCCCGGGCCAGCGGAATGCGCTTGACGCCCGATCCCTCGCGCAGGATCTCGTTGGCGCGGTTGGCGATCGCGTTCGTGGCATCGGTGTCGGCAGGCCCGCCGTTGGGCGGGTTGTATTTGAAGCCGCCGTCAGGCGGCGGGTTGTGCGACGGCGTCACGACGATTCCGTCGGCCAGCGCCTGGGTGCGGCCGCGGTTGTAGGTCAGGATGGCGTGGCTGACCGCGGGTGTCGGGGTGTACCGGTCGCGCGAGTCGATCATGGCGACGACGTCGTTGGCGGCCAGCACCTCCAGGGCCGACACCCAGGCCGGCTCGGACAGCCCGTGCGTGTCCCGGCCGATGAACAACGGACCCGTGGTGCCGTGCGCGGCGCGGTACTCGACGATGGCCTGGGTGATCGCCAGGATATGAGCCTCGTTGAACGCCCCGTCGAGCGCCGATCCACGGTGACCCGACGTGCCGAAGGCGACCTGTTGAGCGACGTCACCGGGGTCGGGCTGAGTCGAGTAATACGCCGTCACCAAATGCGGCAGATCGACGAGGTCTTCGGGCTGGGCCGGCTGACCGGCGCGGGGGTTGGCGACCATGGTTACCAATTCTGCCCGTGCCCGCGTGCCCCCGGGCTGCGCCGGTCTGGACTTCGGCCATACGCTGCGTAGCGCACCGGCAAACGAAGGGAATCGGCGCAGTGGCGCAACGGGACTATCGCGAGTTGGCCGCGGTGTTTGCCGGTGGGGCGCTGGGCTCACTGGCGCGCGCGGCGCTGAGCACCCTGGCCGGCGCCGACCCGGCGAGCTGGCCGTGGCCGACGTTCACGGTCAACATCGTCGGGGCGTTCCTGGTGGGCTATTTCACCACCCGGCTGCTCGAGCGGTTGCCCACCTCGAGCTATCGGCGACCCCTGCTCGGCACCGGATTGTGCGGCGGTTTAACCACTTTCTCGACGATGCAGGTCGAGACGCTGCGGATGCTCGAACACGGCCACTGGGGGCTGGCCGTCGGCTACACCGTGACCAGCATCGCGCTCGGCCTGCTTGCGGTGCACCTTGCCACCAAGTTGGTGCGCCGGGTCCGGGTGCGCCGATGACCGCCGCCATGGTGACGACGGCTCTGGTCTGGGTCGGCGTGGTGCTCATCGGCGGCGTCGGGTCGGTGCTGCGTTTCGTCGTCGACCGCACGGTGGCGCGCCGGCTCTCGCGGCCGTTTCCGTTCGGCACGCTCGCCGTGAACATCAGTGGCGCAGCGCTTTTGGGCTTCCTCGGTGGACTGGCGCTGAACAAGGACGTGGCCCTGCTGGCCGGCACCGCCTTCGTCGGCGCCTACACCACGTTCTCCACCTGGATGCTGGAAACGCAGCGGCTCGGCGAGGAACGCCGGCTTCGCGCGGCGCTGGCCAACATCGTCATGAGCGTCTTACTCGGCGAGGCGGCCGCGTTCATCGGACAGCAACTGGCACAGCGGCTTTGATGGGAGTTCAGGCGTCGAGTCGGCGGGGGACGTCTTCGGGGGTGCGGGGCAGCACGTACAGCGCCATCCGCCGATTCGACATGTCGTGCTCGCCGAGAAACGCGCACCCGCTGCGCTCACAGAACTTGCGCGCCAACGCATTGCGGTGATCGGGATCGAACATGATGCGGCGGCACGACGGGTCGAGAGTGAAAATGCTGACCACCAGATGCGGCAGCAGGTAACTGACGTGTCCGCGTTCGATGTGGTCCAGGTCGGCGACCGCGACGTGCAGACCCAGATCGTGGGGGTCATGCTCATACCGCCTCGCGATGGAATCTTTTGCCGCCCTGTATAACTCGATGTACGCGCGGTCGACACCGTCCAGCGTGGCGACGAGCGGGCGAGAGAACTCGCCCGCCAGTTGCGCCCTCAGATAGCGATGCCAGCGCGCGGCCGGCCAGTCGGACTCCCACGCCTGCACCAGATGCGGCCGGTTCATCCACTCCGCGATCATCTCGGCGTCGGCGTCCGGGTCGGCGACGCGCAGACCGTACGGCGCGGGCAACTCCGGGATGGGCGGCGGCGGGACGCCGCGGATCGCCTCGGGAAGGCCGGTCAGTTCCCGCGGAAGGATCGGGTCGGGGCTGGTCATATCAACGCCGACGAGCCTACGACGTTGCCGGTTCGAACGCGGCTCAGCGGGATTTGAGCAGCGTCGCCAGGACGGCCGCCTGGCTGATGTCCAGGTCCCGGGTCGCCGTCACCAGCGTGACGGGGCCGCGCTTGGCGAGCTTGCGCAGCTCGTCCAAGGCACCGCTGTCGCGCAGTTCGCTCTTGTAGCGTGACGCGAATTCGTCGAACCGCTCCGGATCGTGCTGATACCACTCGCGCAGATCCTTCGACGGGGCGACGTTCTTGCACCAGATGCCCACCCGCGGATCGTCTTTACGCACCCCTCGTGGCCAGACGCGGTCGACCAGCACACGCTGGCCCTCGTCGGGGCCGACGTCGTCGTAGACCCGCGCCACCCGGATCCGGCCCTTGGCGCTCACCCTGTTCAGGGTAGCGATCGGCGCGTGTCGGTGGTGCCGCTTACTATCGAACCCATGTTCGAAGAATTGGCTACCGTCGACCCTGCGGCCGACGAATCGGCGCTGATCGAACGGATCGCCGAGCTGGAGACGGCCAAAAGCGCCGCCGCCGCGGGTCAGGCTCGGGCGGCGGCCGAGCTGGACGCGCTGCGTCGAGCCACCGAGGCGGCCGCCGGGGTGCCGGCCACGCGGCGCGGGCGCGGGGTGGCCGGCGAGGTTGCGCTGGCTCGGCGCGACGCACCCTCCCGGGGAGGCCGACACCTTGGCTTTGCCACAGCGCTCGTCCACGAGATGCCGCACACTCTGGCGGCACTGGAATGCGGGGCGCTGTCGGAGTGGCGCGCGACGCTGATCGTGCGCGAGAGCGCGTGCCTGGACGTCGAGGACCGGCGCGCGTTGGACGCGGAACTGTGCGCCGATCTCGCGAGCCTGAGCGGCCTGGGCGACGCTCGGGTGGCCGCGGCCGCCAAGGCGATCGCCTATCGGCTGGATCCGCACGCCGTCGTCGAGCGGGCGGCCAAGGCCGAGAACGAACGCACCGTCACCATCCGGCCCGCGCCCGACACGATGACGTACCTGACCGCGTTACTGCCGGTGGCTCAGGGGGTTTCGGTGTACGCGGCGCTGCGCCGCGAGGCGGACACCCGCGGCGACGGGCGCCCGCGCGGACAGGTGATGGCAGACACGTTGGTCGAAAGGATCACCGGCCGCAGCGCCTCGGTCCCCGTCCCCACGGCGGTCAACCTGGTGCTCTCCGACGAGACGCTGCTCGGCGGTGACGACGCGCCGGCCACTATCTCCGGCTACGGCCCCGTCCCCGCGCCGGTCGCGCGTGCGATGGTGGCCGGCGCCGTCACCGATCGACGGTCGCGGGCGACCCTGCGCCGGCTTTACGCGCATCCCCGGGCCGGGGCGCTGGTCGCCATGGAATCGCGGGCACGCATCTTTCCGCGCGGCCTGGCCGAATTCATCGGACTACGCGATCAGTCTTGTCGCACTCCGTACTGCGACGCACCGGTCCGGCACCGCGACCACGCGAAACCGTGGGCGCGCGGCGGCCGGACCACCGCGGACAACGGCCTCGGGTTGTGCGAGGCCTGCAACTACGTCAAGGAAAACGCGGGCTGGCGGGTAAGCACCGCGGTCGATGAAAACCACACCCACACAGCACTATTCACGACGCCAACGGGCAAGAGCTATCGGTCGACGGCTCCGCCGCCCGTACTCAGAATCACGGTGAGCGAGGTGGAGCTCCGGATCGGGGTCTCGCTCGCGCGACACGCGGCATAACGCTCAGTAGTGGTAGGTGTCCGACGGCGCGGGCGAGTGATCGCGCTCTTCCTCGTCGATGTCCAACGCCTCGATGCCGTACGCGCGGGCCAGCTCCAGGATCTTGGTGGCCCGGGCGATGCGGGGCAGATCGGAGCCGTTGCGGATCTCTCCCCCGTCACGTTCGAACTCAACGAAAAACTCTTTCGCCCAGGAGATCTCGTCCTGCGACGGCGAGAGCCCCTCATTGACGACGGCACATTGATCGGGCGTCAGGCAGATCTTGCCGGTCATCCCGAACTGGGTGGACACGGCGGTCGCCTCGATCAGTTTCAGCGGATTGGAGCCGATGGTCGGCCCGTCGATCGCGCTGGGCAGGTCGGCGGCCTTCGAAGCGATGGTGAAGCGTGATCGCGTGTAGGCCAGGGTGGCCGGGTCGTCCCCGAAGCCGGTGTCGCGGCGGAAGTCGCCGATGCCGAAGGCGAGCCGGAAGGTGCCCTTGGTCGCGGCGATCTCGGTGATGCGTTCCAGGCCCCGAGCCGTTTCCACCAGGGCCACGATCGGCACATCGGGCAGCCGCTTCGCGGTCTCGGTCACGTGGTCGACCGATTCGACCATCGCCAGCATCACCCCGCCGACCGGGGTGGTGGCCAGCGCGGCCAGGTCGTCGGCCCACCAGGGCGTGCCGAAACCGTTGATGCGGACCCAGTCGACGTTGCCGGCGCCCAGCCAGCCCACCACGTTGTCGCGGGCGGCGCTCTTGTCCTTGGGCGCCACCGCGTCCTCGATGTCGAACACGACGATGTCGGCGCGCGAGTCCACCGCCGATTGGAACCGATCGGCATGCGTGCCGTTGACCAGGAGCCAACTCCGGGCGAGGACCGGGTCGATGCGAGAGCCGATGTCTTCGGGCTCGGCGGCGGTGCTGTTGACCTGTTCGTACATGTGAGCTGATCTGTCGTCTCTGTGCGTCGGTGTCGGGCTTGTTGCCCTTAACCGTAGCGAGTATCTAGAACCGGCGGTCCCAGATGCCCCAGGGAAGCGAAGACGACCTGGCCCCGGCCCCGCGCGGCGACGCCCGGATCAACCACCGAATCCACCGAAATCAGCTGTGCCGCACAGCAATACAGGGTTTCGGGCCCGCCGCGGCCGGGCTGCGGCGTTTAGCAGCGCGTACGCCGGGTATCTCCTGGTCAAGCCGCACTCAGCCCACAGTGCGAAGTCCCAATCCCAAGTTCATTGGAGGTATCGGCGATGGCAGACCTCATTGTCGAGTCGCCCGACGAAGTTGTCGCATTCCTGAAAGCGCAGCACAACCTCATCGAGGACATGTTCGACCAAGTGCTGCACGCCACGGATCCGAAGGCGCGTGAAGAGCCGTTCGCGACGTTGCGTCAGCTGTTGGCCGTCCACGAGACGGCCGAGGAAATGGTGGTGCACCCGCGGGTGCGGCGCGAGGACGGGGATGCCGGCGACGCCATCGTCGACGCCCGCCTGCACGAGGAGCATGAAGCCAAGGAGTTGCTGTCGGCGATCGAGAAGCTCGACATCACCTCGGACAAGTTCATCGCGGAGCTCACCAAGCTGCGCGACGCCGTGCTCGAGCACGCCCGGCAGGAGGAGGACGAGGAGTTCCCCGTCCTGAAGCGCAAGGTCGACACCGACGACCTCGAGCGAATGGGCGCGGCGGTACGCGCCGCCGAAGCCATCGCTCCGACGCGCCCCCACCCCGGCGTGGAATCGGCGAAGTTGAACTTCGCGCTCGGGCCGTTCGCATCGATGCTCGACCGCGCCCGCGACCTCATCGGCAAAGCCCTCGGATAGCCCCTTCGGGTTTCCGTAGGCTCGACGAGATGAGCGTTGCCCCGGATACCACCGTTGCCCTCCACGACCGGTTCTTCCGCGAGTTGCCGGAGATGGCGGTCCGCTGGCAAGCGGAGACGTTCCCCGAGTTGCAGCTGCTGGTGCTCAACGAGCCGCTCGCCGAGTCGCTGGGCCTCGACGCCGCCTGGCTGCGCGGCCCCGACGGGTTGCGCTTCCTGGTCGGCAGCTCGGTGCCCGACGGGGCCACCCCGGTGGCCCAGGCCTATGCCGGTCACCAGTTCGGCGGGTTCGTTCCGCGGTTGGGCGACGGTCGCGCGCTGCTGCTCGGCGAACTCGTCGACGCCGACGGGCGGCTGCGCGACATCCACCTCAAGGGTTCCGGTGCCACGCCGTTCGCCCGCGGCGGTGACGGCCTGGCCGCGGTGGGGCCGATGCTGCGCGAATACATCGTCAGCGAGGCCATGCACGCGCTGGGCGTGCCGACGACGCGGTCGTTGGCCGTGGTGGGCACCGGCCGTCCGGTCCATCGCGAGGAAACCCTGCCGGGTGCCGTGCTCGCCCGGGTGGCCAGCAGCCATCTGCGGGTGGGCAGCTTCCAGTTCGCCGCGTCCACCGGCGACGAGGACCTGCTGCGCCGCCTCGCCGACCACGCGATCGCCCGCCATCACCCCGATGCCGCCGAGGCGAAGAATCCCTACCTCGCCTTGTTCGAAGCGGTGGTCGCCGTCCAGGCGTCGCTGATCGCCCGGTGGATGCTGATCGGCTTCGTCCACGGCGTGATGAACACCGACAACACCACCATCTCGGGCGAGACGATCGACTACGGGCCGTGCGCCTTCATGGAGGCCTACGACCCCGACACCGTCTTCAGTTCGATCGACTTCTGGGGGCGTTACGCCTACGGCAACCAGCCGGCGGTGGCGGGATGGAACCTGGCCCGCTTCGCCGAGACGCTTCTTCCATTGTTCTCGGACAACACCGAGGAGGCCATCGCGCTCGCGGAGCAGTCGTTCGGTGTTTTCCAGACCCGCTACGACGCCGAGTGGAGCTCCGGGATGCGCGCCAAACTCGGCCTACCCGGCGGTGTCGACGTCGACGTCGCCACGGTGCTCGTCGAGGAACTGCTTGCGCTGCTCAAGCAGAACCACGTCGACTACACCTCGTTCTTCCGCGGGCTCAGCGGGGCGGCGCGTGGGGATGCCAAATCCGATGCCGAACCCGTGCGCGGATTGTTCGCCGACCTGGCCGGCTTCGACGCGTGGCTGACGCGTTGGCGGGCACTGGGTCCCGACGCCGACACGATGGATCGCAGCAACCCGGTCTACATTCCGCGCAACCATCTGGTCGAGGAGGCCCTGGGCGCCGCGACGGCCGGCGAGCTCGATCCGCTGGAGCGACTGCTCGCCGCGGTGACGGACCCCTATACGGAACGGCCCGGCCTCGAGCGCTACGCCGCGCCCGCGCCCGAGGACTTCGGCAAGTATCAAACCTTCTGCGGCACTTGACCTTACGACACCTTGGCGAGCTCGGCCTGCAACCCGTCGAGGCGTTGTAGCGTCTCATCGCGAGGCTCGGTCGGCAGGTCCACCAAGAGGTGCTGCACTCCGAGGTCACGATAAGCCTCGAGTTCGTGCGCCGTCGGCTTGCCGCCGTGGAAGTGGATCACCGGCACGTCCTTGCCGGCCACCTCACGCAATTGCTCGAGCGGAGCAGACAATTCCTGCGCCGACCCCGTCATCGACAACCATCCCGCGTTCAGCCGGGCGATGCGCTTGAAACCCGCCGGTCCCCCGCCGAGGTACAGCGGCGGATAGGGCTTCTGGACCGGTTTGGGCCAGCTGTAGATCGGGTCGAAGTTCACGAATTCGCCGTGATACCCGGCTTTTTCGTGCGTCCAGATCTCGATCATCGCGTCGAGCCGCTCGTCGACGACGCGCCCGCGGACCGACGGATCCACGCCGTGGTTGGCGATCTCCTCACGCAGCCAGCCGACGCCCACGCCGAATCGAAAACGCCCCTGCGACACCAGATCCAGCGACGCCACCTCCTTGGCCGTGTGGATCGGATCGCGCTGGGGCACCAGGGCGATCCCGGTGCCCAGGACGAGCCGCTCGGTGGCGACCGCGGCGGCGGTCAACGCCACGAACGGATCCAGCGTCCGGTAGTACTTCGGCGGAATCGGGCCGCCGCTCGGATAGGGGGTCTTCGCGTCTACCGGGATGTGTGAGTGCTCGGCGAGAAAGAGCGACTCAAAACCGCGCTGCTCGAGCGCCGCCCCCAGCTCCGCGGGACCAATGCCGTCGTCGGTAACAAATGTCAGCACTCCGAAACCCATGACGCTCAGTCAACAGCATCGTGGCTCGCCTGTCAGCGCGAGCTTGTTCCGTCGGCCGGCACCGCGCGGGTTGGCCGTCGCCCGGCCGGACGTACCGCGCCCCACAGTCCGGCGGCGACACCGACCGCGGCGCCGCCCAGGCCGATCATCTGCTGCGAAGGCTTCAACTCGCCGTGCACGCTCAACCCGCCGACCAGGTCGGAAACGTCGGCACCCGCGGAGGCCAAAAACCAGCCGCGGGTGTTCTTACCGCGCAGCGCCGCCGACGCGAGCAGGACACCGATCAGCGCGTCGCGATAACCCATCGACCGCAACAACAGCTGCGCGGTCGGTGTCGGCTCGTCCGGGTCCCCCCACAACTTGTTCGCCCGCAGCGGGTCGACGAGGAAGGAAACGCCAGAGGCAAGTCGGATGGTGCCTGCAAGAAGGCCGAACCGGTCGATGGACATGGTCTAAAGAGCCTAGGAGCAAACCGTCCGATCGTGCACGCATTCCACCCGAGAGTCGCTCACGGCGCCGGGCAGGAGTCGGCGATCTGCAGCGACGCCGGCCACAGCACGGTCGCCACCCCGAAGGCCATCGCGTCGGCGGCGGTGGGCGCCACGGCTTCTATCCGCGCCTGAATCCGCTGGGTCTGCTCGGGATGAAAAGCTGTCCACGCGAACCCGATACACAGGTAGGGGATCAGCGACCACAGCGCCAGCTCGATCAGCCCGCCGACGCTGACCTTGTGCCCGAGGATGCGCCGGACCGGGTCCATCGCGTGCTCGATTCCGCCCATGATCGCACTCCCTACCGCAGCACCAGTTTCAGCGCGTAATCGACGACGACATCGAGATCGGTGCCCAGATGCCCGGCGAGCCACTGCTGCGCGAGCTCGGCCATGGCGCCGGTGTACAGGGCGGCGGCGACCTCCGCGGCCACCGGGTCGGAATCGGGGTTGAGGCGCCAGCCCTCGGTCAGCACGCCCGCGCGCAGCATGTCCTGCGTCGCGCGACGCCGGGCCGCCAGCACAGGGTTGGTGCGCGCGTCGGTGAATAGCACCCGGCCGCGCCGCGGATCGGCCGACGAGAAGCCCAGCACCGCCGCGATGCCGGCCCGGGTCCGGGCGCCCAGCGAATCCCCCGCCTGCTCGATGGCGGCCTCGATCACTTCGCTGAGCTGACCACTCACCCGGTCGTAGACGGCGCCGAGCAGATCGTCGGTGTCGCCGAAACTTTCGTAGAAGTACCGCGTGTTCAGCCCGCATTCCCGGCACACCGAACGCACCGAGACGGCCGCCTCACCGCCACTGCCGAACAGTCGATAGGCGGCCTCGACCAGCAGCGCACGACGCTCGGCGCGGCGGTCCTTGAGCGGTATACCGGCCCACCGGGTGGGACTCGACACCCCTACAGCGTAAGTCGGGATGGCCCGGGTCTTGTCACACCCGTAGCCAAAACTTATTCTGGTTACAGTCGTGACCAGAAATGTCGAGGGAGTGCGCCGTGTTCCTGCCACACCAGATCGTCGGGCAGCTGATCAACAAACGGTTGGACGACAACATGCGGCGATACTTCTTCCGCGGCATGGAGTTCGCCGCGCCGGTCGGCGATCCGGGGTGGTTCGGCCCCGACAGCGCCGTCTGGCGCGTGCACTCACACCTGCCCGCGCTGATCTTCGGCCTGCAGTGCGCCGCCTTCATGGAGACCCTGGACCCGTCGATCTACTGGATGGGCATGCACCACTCCCGACTGATCAAGCGGGACAGCAACGGCAACCCGATATCGCAAGTGCCCCAGATCGATCCCGCAGGCGCCGCGACGCGCCTCGGCCATTCCGTCGCGTTCTTCATCGGTACGGCATACGGGTCGACGGAAACCGCTGAGCGCCTTGCGAAATCCGTGCGCGCGATGCACCACACCATCAAGGGCACTCGCCCCGACGGCGCCCGCTACGACGCCGACGAACCCGAGTGGCTGCGCTGGAACTACGCGACGGTGGTCTGGGGCCTGGCCACCGCGCACGAGCTTTATCACCCAATGCCGTTGCGCGGCAAGAGCCTCGACCGCTACTACGGTGAATTCGTCCGGGTCGGGCACGCGCTGGGCGGCACCGACCTGCCGACCACCAAGGCCGAGACGCTCGAGTGCCTGGAGGCCTACTTGCCGAAACTGGCCGTCACGCATGGCAAAGCGATGGGCACCGGCCCCAATGTCGCCATGCCGCAGGCGGCCGTCGACTGGGCCATCCGCGACACCATGCCGAAGTGGGCCAAGCAGATGCTGCAGCACCGCGACTGCAACATCATCGAGCGCACCGCCCGTCGCACCGCGGTGTGGTCGATCATCAACGGGATCCACGCCGCGTCGGGCCCGGCGCCGGAATTCCGGCAGGCCCAGGCCAGGGTCAAGGGGGGCACCACGGTCCCGCACACCCTGCCGACCTACGTGCTCGGCAGCGATCAGATTCGCAGCCGCTCCGAGGTGGAGCGCAGCTTCCAGTCCGTGTAGTCGCCGCCCGGCCGGTGTTCGACACTGGGGACATCTCACGAACTCCCCCGGCGAAACGTCTACATGGCGTGACAGCCAAACGACCGTTCGAGGCGGTGGTCGTCGACCACGGTCCCGCCGTGCTGCGGGTATGCCGCGCCATCGTCGGGCCGGTCGACGCGGACGACGCGTGGTCGGAGACCTTCTTGTCCGCATTGCGCGGTTACCCGGACCTGCCCGCCGACGCCAACGTCGAGGCCTGGCTGGTCACGATCGCGCACCGCAAGGCCATCGACGTCACCCGGGCCCGGGCGCGGCGCGCGGTGCCGACCGACAACGTTCCCGAAACGGCCGCCCAAGCTGATCCTGACGGGGACGATGACCTGGCCGACGCGCTGGCCCGGCTGCCCGCCAAGCAGAAGCAGGCCGTGGCCTACCACTACCTGGCCGGCCTGCCCTATTCCGACATCGCCGCCATCCTCGGCGGCAGTGCCGACGCCGCAAGGCGCGCCGCCGCCGACGGCATCGCCACCCTCAGACGGACGTACCCCGGCGTCACCGCCGGCCCGGCCGGGACAGGAGAACACCGATGATCGACGAACACGAGTTGACCCGCGACCTGGCGCGGATCACCGACGCCACCCCAGGCGAGCTGAACACACTGCACGCCCGGCTCGCCACCGCCGCGCAAGCCCAGGGGCTGCTGGACATCGCCTACCGCCTCGTCGACAGCCCGGTCGGCGCCTTGCTCATCGCGGCCACCGAACTCGGGCTCGTCCGCGTCGCCTATGCCAGCGAAGGGCACGACACTGTCCTGCAAAACCTCGCCGACAGGATCAGCCCACGCATCCTGCTCGCACCCGGCCGCCTCGACACGGCCGCTCGGCAACTCGACGAGTACTTCGCCGCGAAGCGCCGGGACTTCAGCGTGCCGCTGGATTGGCGGCTCTCCGCCGGATTCCGCAACACGGTGCTGCGTCACCTGCCCGAGATCGGCTACGGCCACACCGCGAGCTATGCCGCGGTGGCCAAGCTGGCGGGCAACCCCAACGCGGTTCGCGCCGTCGGCAGTGCCTGCGCCACCAATCCGCTACCGGTCGTGGTGCCCTGCCACCGCGTGGTGCGCAGCGACGGCGCGCTGGGCGGCTACCTCGGGGGCGTGGAGGCCAAACGCGTCCTGCTCAGCCTCGAGGCCGCGGCATGACCCGCACGGGCGGCTAGGCGGCGCCCGGCGTGAGCGGCGGAGGGTTCGTGCCCGGTGCTGGCTGCTGCGTCGCGGCGGGTTGCGGTGCCTGGTTGACGGGCTGCCCCAGGTGCTGGGGACAGTAGGCGCTCGCCGCGATCATGGTGAACTGGGCGGCGCCGTCCTCCGTGAATCCGGGATTGCTCGACGACACGCTCTTGATGACCTCAACCTGGGGACTGCCCTCGTCCATCAGTTGGCATGCCCTCTTGCCGACCCCGACGGCCGCGGCCGGGTCCTGATAGGTGATGCCCGCCTGGTTGAGCGCGGCGATGAAGCTCGCGTCGGCTCCCGAAGTGCCGACCGGGTCGGCGTACGCGGGCGCGGCCGCACCGGCGAGGGCGGCGCAACCCGCAAGCACTACCAGCATTCGCATCGCTTCATCGTCATACAGATCGGCGCCCTTGTCCTGCCGAGCCCCTCAGGCTGTGCATAACGGCGGCAAACGCCCACGTGGGGCCGCCGAGCGCCGATCTCGCACGAATCCTGACACCCGAGGCCGATGTGGTACACAGTGGCTATGTCCGCGCTGTCCCAGCAACTTCGTTGAGAGGCCCGGCGTGCACGACGATCGACTTCTGACTCCCGGCCAGACCTGCTGGCGCACGGCACGGGCCGGCCAATTCGCCGCCATCATCGACGCGGCCGACTACTTCAAGCACGTCAAGGCGGCGATGCTGCGCGCCCGCCATCGAATCATGCTGATCGGCTGGGACTTCGATTCGAGGGTGGCGTTCGAGCGGGGCCACAAGACGCTTCCCGGACCGAATCAGCTGGGGGCGTTCCTTTATTGGATGCTGTGGAAACGACAGGGCCTGGACATCTACCTGCTGAAGTCCAATCTGCGTCTGCTGCCGGCGTTCGACGGCATCTGGTTTGGCCTCACCCCCGTGTCGCTGCTGAACCAGATCAGCAGCAGGCGAATGCATTTCGCGATCGACGGCGCCCACCCGATCGGCTCCGTGCATCATCAGAAGATCGCGGTCGTCGACGATGCGGTGGCGTTCTGCGGCGGCATCGATCTGACGCTCGAACGATGGGACACCCGGGCGCACACGCATGACAACCATCACCGCCGCACGTCCGGGCGCAGTTACGGGCCGCGGCACGACGTCGGCCTGGCCGTCGACGGTGCGGCCGCCCGGGCGCTGGGTGAGCAGGCCCTGATCCGATGGCAGACCGCGACGAAACGCGCGTTGTCGCCGGTACAGGCCAAGCACAGCACCTGGCCCAGCAAGCTGGAACCGAACCTGCGCAACGTCGATGTCGGAATCGCACGCACCGTGCCGGAGCTCGACGACCGCACCGAGGTGCGGGAGGTGGAGGCGCTCAACCTGGCCGCCATCGCGGCGGCCCGCAACACCATCTACGTGGAGAACCAATACCTGGCGTCGCGAACCATCGCCCAGGCGCTGGCCGCGCGGCTCCGCGAGGACGCCGGCCCGGAGATCGTCATCGTGCTGGCCCGCAGAGGCAACAATCCGCTCGAGCGCGGGACCATGGACAGCGCCCGCCACCGCCTCATCCGGCTGCTGTGGGAAGCCGACGCTCACGGCCGGCTGGGCGTCTACTGGCCGGCGACCGACGGCGGGACGCCGATCTACGTGCATTCCAAGGTGCTGGTGGTCGACGATCGGCTGCTGCGCATCGGCTCGTCGAACTTCAACAACCGCTCGATGGGGTTCGACAGCGAGTGCGACGTCGCGATCGAGGCGCAGCCGGCCAATTCCGAGCACGACGAGCTCCGCCGTGAAATCACCTCGGTGCGAAGCGAATTGATCGCCGAGCACCTGGGGGTTTCGGTGGGCGAGTTCGATGACGCGATCCGCGAACACCGGTCGGTGCTCAAGGCCATCGAGGCGCTTCGCGGAGACGGCAAGACGTTGCGGCCCTTCACCGAGCGGACCGTCGCCAACGAGGCCGGCCCGCTGGCGGAGAACGACCTGATGGATCCCGACCACGTCCCGCGGTCGCTGACCCGCAGCGTGCAACGGTTCATCACCGGCCTGCGGGGCTGACCGGTCCGCGATTTGGGTGTGGCTCGACCCGGACTCGGCCTAGTCTGGGCAGCAGCGCCACTGGACTAAGGACGAGCACCGATGAGCATCGACGACGACTCCGCCACCACGCTCGAGGATTTGCGGGGCGACCTGGCGCAGCGGTACAAGCGGACGCCGACCGGTGGAAGCGCGGTGGACAGCGCGATCGCCGAGGCCGACATGGCGGCACTCGATCGCGACGGCTACGTCATCTGGGAGAACCTGCTCAGCGCCGAGCAGTGCTCGCAGATCCGTGAGGTCGTGCGCCCTTGGCTGGGTCACACCGGACGCAACTCCTTCGAGGGGCTGCGCACCCAGCGCATCTACAGCGTGTTGAGCAGGACCCGGGTGTGCGACCCGCTGGTCGATGACCCGCGGGTGCTCGCGGCGCTCGATCGGCTGCTGATGCCCAACTACTTGCTTTCGGCGTTGCAGGCCATCAACATTCAGCCCGGCGAGGCCGCGCAGCTGGCGCACCACGATGACGGCTTCTACCCGATTCCGCGTCCCCGGGAGCCGCTGGCGGCCGCGACGATCTGGGCGATCGACGATTTCACCGCCGACAACGGCGCCACCGTCGTCTACCCGGGCAGCCACCGCTGGGGCAAGCGCCGGCCGGGCCCGGCCGATCAGGCCCTGCCGGTCGTGATGCCCGCCGGCTCGTGCGTCTTCTTCGTCGGCACCCTCTGGCACGGCGGGGGTGCCAACAACACCGACCGCGAGCGCCTCGCCGTCACCGCCCAGTACTGCCAACCGTGGTTGCGGCCGATGGAGGCCTACACCCTGTCGATATCGCGCGACATCGCGCGGGCGGTCTCCGATGACATGCGCCGGATGCTCGGCTACAGCATCCACCCGCCGTTCGTCGGCAACGTCGACGGCCTGCATCCGTTGCGGCTGTTGGAAGTTGAGCCGCGCACCCTGGTTTGAAGCGCCCTTACCCGGCTATTCTCAGTTCTGTCATGACGCGTCGAGCGGGCCCGCCCGGCGAAGAAGCGGATTCACCGACGGCCGGGCCCCGGAATCGCTTGCACCGCAACCACAGGATGGTGGCCGGTGCCAAGGTGCTGGCCGCGTTGATATCGCTGGTGGTGGTCGCCGTCATCGGCATCGCCTGGCATACCTACCGGAGCGCGTCGGCGGGCATCACCAAATCCGAGGCATTGGCCGGTGAACCAGCGTCGACCGGAAGCGACCAGAACATCCTGATCATGGGCCTGGATAGCCGCCGTGACCAGCACGGACAGCCGCTGCCGCCCGACATTTATGACGCGCTGCACGCAGGCAACGAGGATTCCGCGGACGGCGATTCCGACGCGCTCATCGTGGTGCACCTGCCTGCCGGCGGCGGTCCGGCCACGGCGATCTCGATCCCCCGCGACGATTATGTCGATCTGGCCGGATGCCCGACCTCGGATTGCCGCGGCAAGATCAAGGAGGCTTACAGCTACGCCTACCAGCGGGTGATGGCCGGCCATGGTTCGGCCGGCTCGCAGCCGAATCCGACGCCGCTCCAAGGGCAAGATTCGGCGGCCAAGGAACAGGCGGCACGGGAGGCGGGCCGCAAAGCCGAAATAAGCACGGTCAAGAGCCTTCTGCAAATCCCGATCGATCATTTCGTCGAAGTCACCCTGGCCGGGTTCTTCCAACTCGCCCGGGTGGTCGAACCGATCACGGTGTGCCTCAGCGCGGACACCTCGGACCGGTACTACTCCGGCGCGGACTTTCACAAAGGCGTCCAACAGATCAGCGCAACGCAGGCGCTGGCCTTCGTCCGGCAACGCCGGGACCCCGACGACGCGGCGTTCACCGATCTCGATCGAAGCCGGCGCCAGCAGGCGTTCATCGTCTCGGTGGTCAGCGCGATGCGCCGCGGCGGGACATTGTCGGACCCCACCAAATTGCATGCGCTGTTGGGCGTCGCTAAGCAGAACGTCGCCGTCGATGCCGGTTTCGACTTTGACGAATTCATTCGTAATGCGTTGGCATTCCCCAACAGACCGGTCACGCTGTACACGCTGCCGGTCACCGGCTTCGGTCAACTCTCAAACGGCGCCTATGTGAACTTCATCGACATACCCACCATCCGCTCCATCGTGCACAACCTGGTGGGCGCCGATTCGTCGGCAACACCGTCGACCAGCGGCCCCACCCCGGCAGCACAACCGGACGGCGGCGCGCAGAGCACCACCGGTGTCGTCGCGCTCGATGTCGTCAACGCCTCGGGCCGCCAGGGCGAGGCGGCGAATATCCAAATGCTCTTGGCGACTGGGAAATTCAGCGAAGGCAAGGTCAGCACGGCCGACTCCACCACCGAGACGAGCACCATCGTCTACGGGGCCGGCGCGAAGGTGGCGGCCACCGAGCTCGCCGACCAGTACGACATCACGGCGACCGCATCCGACAGCGTCGACCGCAACACGGTGCGGCTGACGGTCGGGACCGATTACTCCCGGTTCGACCAGACCCACGGTTTCACACCGGAATCGAGCACGACGACCGCCGCGGCGCCGGTCACCACGGTGCCCGCCACCGGCACCGGTACGCAGCAACCCGCCGTTACCAACCTCTCACGGATGACCGCCGATGGCATCCCCTGCGTGAAATGACAAGGCGCTAGGGTTTTTTCCCGTAGAGGTGCAAGGCCTTCGCCGCGGCCGTGGCCACCGCACCCCGGAGATGCGAGATCGGTGGGCTGCCCCGTAGGTGGATGGAGTTCGAGAGCAGGATGACATAGGTATTCGACCCCGGGTCCATCCACAGCGTGGTTCCGGTAAATCCGGTGTTGCCGAAACTACCGACCGGAAAGACCGTCCCGCGCGGCCTGGAAAAGGCCGTGTCGATGTCCCAGCCGAAACCGAACAGGCTTTGCCCTTCGATCGCCGGATAGGTCGGAGTCTGAGACCGTCCAGCGGCACGGTTTGCCGCTGGGACTTGTTCGGCGGTATGCCCGGGCTGCTGGGGAGCCGTCATCATCGCGAGAGTTTCTGGCCGCAAAGGAAACTCACTCGGACGATCGGCGAGCCGATCCAGTAACGCCTGCGCGAAGACGCCGACATCGTGTGCCGTCGAGAACATGCCGGCATTGCCGGCCACTCCCCCCATCCGGCGCGCGGTCGGGTCATGCACCGTACCCCGAAGCAGGGCAAAGAAATCCGGATTCTTGCTCGGGTCGTCTCTGCTCTCCTCGTCGCGCGCAGTCGGCGCGATGCGGGGCAGCAGGCCGGTGTCCCATGCCCCCGCGGGACACGCACCCCCCGTCGTCCCGGGGGCCCAGGCAACCGCCGCCCCGCGCACCACGTGTGGGCCGCAGGCTTTGGCCACCGGAAGGTAGCGGGTGTCTTGCAGGCCAAGCGGTGCAAACACGTTGCGCTGGACGTACGTGTCTTCGGCTTCGCCCGTGGCCTTTTCGAGCAGCGCGCCCAGCAGGATGTAGTTGATGTCGGAGTATCGGAACAACTCACCCGGCCCCGACTGCAGCGGGGTGGCGAGCGCGCGACGAATGCCTTCGGCTTTGTCGGGTCCGCTCAACCCCCACGGGTCTGCCAGTCTTACGTCGATCCCCTCGCCGGACGTATTGGTCAGCAGCATGCGCACCGTGACCTGTGCCCGTCGCGGATCGTTCGTCGTGTTGAAGTCGGGCAGGTACTTCTGCACCGGATCGTCGAACGCGACCTTGCCCTGCTCGTAGAGCTGCATGATGGCGACCGCGGTTGCGAGGCACTTCGTCAAGGACGCCATGTCGAAGATCGTGTCCTCGGTCATCGGCTCCGCGGGTGCGGGCGATCCATCCAGCCCCGGCTCACCCGCGAGCTTGCGCAACCCGTAGGCCTGGTGGAAGACGACGTTGCCGCCGTGGCCGACCACCACCACGCCGCCCGGCAGCCCGTCCGCCGCGATCGCGTCGTTCATCAGCTTGGAGACGGCCGTGAAGTCGAATGCGGGAGCCGCGGCGGTCACCGGGGCGGGCTGCGGCCGCTGTGCGGGCTCCGGGGGACGGTCGGCTACCGGTGTCCGCGCCATAAAGGTCCACGGAGAAACCGCGATGAGGGCCAGCAACACACTTGCGACCACGACCGTCTTGCGTAGCGAGGGTGGCCGGAACTTCCACCTGCCACTGACTACCGGCATACGGCAAGGGTAAGTCGACGGGCCCGGCGGCAGCTACCGTGCCTTGCGCGTCGACGCAAAGGGGCTGTTGCGCAGCGGATTAGCAACGACTTGCAGTAGCGTTGACGCTGGACCTGTCTCGCGACGCCCGGTCGCGACGGTCTTGTCGCGATGGAGCACGCGGTGAGGACCCATCCCCGGTGACCCCCGGCAGGCGATGGGTTGCCGTGCTGGCGGGCACGGTGACGGCCGGGGCCACGTTGACGCACTGCGGCGCCGCGCCACCACCACCCCCCGCGGCCAGTCCACCGTCCACCGCGTCGTCGGCGCCGGTCGCTGGCAACGTTCACCCGGTCACCGCCGCGGAGCTCGGTGCGAGCTGGCGGCCGGGCTGCCCGGTGGACCCCGCCCAGCTACGACGGGTCGAGGTCGACCACGTCGGTTTCGACGGCCGGACCCACCGCGGCGAGCTGATCGTCCACCAGGATCTGGTGCCGGAGGTCATCGCAATCTTCGCGCAGCTCTACCGGCTGAGATTTCCGATCGAGAGGATCCGCGCGGTGGACCGCTACCCGGCCGCCGAGGACGAGCTCTCCATGGAGGACGACAACACGTCGGCGTTCAACTGCCGCGGCATCCCGGGAAGCGAGCACTGGTCCCAGCACGCCTACGGTCGGGCAATCGATCTGAACCCACGTCTGAACCCGTGCGTCTACGCCACCGGCAGGTTCGAACCGCACAACGCAGCCGAATACGTGGATCGCGGCCGCGGCGATCCGGGGCTCGTGCACGACGGCGACCCGGCGGTGCGGGTGTTTACGGACCGGGGTTGGCTGTGGGGCGGTCACTGGACGTCGCCCGTCGACTACCAGCACTTTGAGCGGCCGTGATGCGGGTCCCTGTAAGAATGAGTGGATATGTCGCGCTCATTCGACGTCTCGACCGAGTCGTCCGCCACGGTCGAGCAAATTCATGCCGCGTTCGGTCGCGAGGACTATTGGCTGGCCCGCATCGCCGCCGGTGCCGCCGACGCCACCTTGGATACGCTGGTGACCGACGCCGATGGCACGGTGACGGTGCGCACGATCCAGCACCTGGGCCGTCAGCTCCTCCCCGGGCTGGTCGCCAAATTCGTCACCGGCGACGTGAAAATCGTCCAGACCGAGACCTGGCGACCGGACGGCGACCGCCAGGTTCGCGGGCACGTCAGCGTCTCGGCGTCCGGCGGGTTGGGGTCGGGCCGTGCGGAAACCCGGCTGGCGCCGACGGATGACGGGGGTTCACAGCTGCACTCCGCCCTGCGGGTGGAGGTCAAGATCCCGTTGGTGGGCGGCAAGCTCGAGAAGACCATCGGAGCCGATCTGGCCAAGGGCATCCCCGAGATGCTGCGCTTCACCACCACGTGGATCGGCGAAAACAGCTGAGGCGTGCTGGCCGTCGTTGGACGCCCACGCGTGCCGCCTAGACGCGGGCCGGCATGCTGTCCCAGCCGCGCACGGCCGAAGACGACGAGAATACCGCGGCGTCCAGGTCCACCTCCCAATCGGGAAAGCGATTCATGATCTCGTCCAGGGCAATTCGTCCCTCGATCCGTGCCAGCGCGTTGCCGAGGCAGTAGTGGGCACCGACCCCGAACGTCAGATGCTGACGCGGCGCCCGCATCACGTCGAAGGATTCGGCAGTCTCGCCGAACCGCCGCTCGTCGCGGTTGGCGGCGCCGATCAGGGTCAGGATCGCACTCCCCTCGGGCACCGTCTGCCCGTGGAATGCGATGTCGCGGGTGACGTACCGTGCCGCTTGCAGCGCGGGCGGCTCGAAACGCAGGAGCTCCTCGATGGCGCCGGGCAGCAGTGACCGGTCGTCGACCAGCCGCCGGCGCTGATCGGGATGCTCGGACAGCAACTTGCCCGACCAGCCGATCAACCGCGTGGTCGTCTCCGAGCCGGCGACCGCAACGACTTTCATGAACATCAGCAGCTCGTCGCGGTGCAGCTTTCTGGTGACGCCGTTTTCGTCCTCGAACTCGGCGTTGAGCAGTTCGGTCGTCAGGTCGTCGGCGGGATGGGTTGTGCGCCAGTCGATGAAGTCGGCGAACACCTCCCCGTCGGCCAGCTTGGCATCGGTGTTGTCCGTCATGCGTCCGCCACGCGTGGTCCGGACGAACTTCTCGCCGTCCTCCTGGACTCGGCGCTGGTAGTCCTCGGGGATGCCGAACAGCATGCCCACCACGCGCAGCGGCATGATGGCGCCGAGGTCCTTGACGAAGTCCAGGCGGTCACCGCCGACCAGCGGGTCCAGGCAACGCTGCGTGAACTCGCGGATCATCGGCTCGAGGGCGTTGATCTTGCGGGGCGTGAATGCGCGGGAGAGCAGGCTGCGGTGGATGTCGTGCACCGGCGGATCTTCGAAAATGAGTAGTCCGGGCGGAATCTCGATGCCCGCCTTGATGATCTCCAGCACGACGCCGCGGGCTGAACTGAAAGTCTGGTGGTCGACCAGCGCCCGGTTGACGTCGTCGAACCGGCTCAGCGCGTAGAAGTCGTGTTCGGCGTTGTAATACAGCGGCGCGTCTTCGCGGATGCGCCGGAACATCGGATAGGGATCGGCGTTCAGGTCGACGTCCCACGGGTCGTAGTACAGGTCGTCGGCGGTCCTGGTGGTCATGGGATTCCCGTCTATTGCGTCTGCGCGTCCGCGCCGAAGGTTTCGCGGTGCAGTTCGGTCAAGGCGTGCAACTGCTCGAGATAGTGCTGCAACGAGTGGTGGACGAAGCGAGCCGAAAGGGTGGTGGTGCCGCCGTCGGCCAACTCGCGCAGGACATCTTGCGTCGCTTCGGGTTTCCCCGCCGGATCCAGGGGCTGCTCGGCGGGCATCACCACCTCGAAACCCGGCGGTAGCTCGAATTGCCGCAACCAGTCCGCGGCGGTGTGGATCGACACGTAGTAAGGGCACCAACCGTCGGCGAGGGTGGCCGCTCGGCGCAGCGAACGTCGGGTGCGCCCGCCGACCCAGATCGGCAGGTGCGGCTGTACGGCACAGGGATCCACGGTCAGCCCGCCGAACGAATAGAACTCACCGTGATACGCCGGCTCATTGCTCGGCAGCGCCGCCCGCAGCGCCCGCAGGGCGTCGTCGCCGCGGGCGCCTCGATCGCCGAAAGGCGCACCGAGAAGGTCGAACTCCTCCTTGAGCGAGCCGACGCCCACACCGAGGATCACCCGCCCGTCGCTGACGTGGTCGAGAGTGCCGTAACGCTTGACGATCGCCAGCGGATGGTGGTATCCGAGCACCAACGTCATCGTGGCGAAGCGAATTCGCTTGGTGCGCCCCGAAACGTAACCGAAGGTCGCCAGCGGATCCCAGTAACGAGCTCCGCGCCGGCCCGATTCCGTCGAGGGGATGCCGATGTGCTCGCTACAGGTCATGTGGTGATAGCCGAGCCGATCCGCGGCCTCCGCGACCCGGCCGATGTCCTCGATGCCGGCGTCCTTCTCCCACTGAAGGGGCGCTCCAGCGACATTCGTGACGACCGGGGTGGCGATGCCCAGCTTCACTGCAGGGGCTCTTCGCCCGCGAGAATCGTTCGGTGCATGAGGCGACCGCTGTCCACCGAATACGGCAGCACCCGGTGCATGGTCCCGGTGTTGTCCCAGATCAGCAGGTCGCCCGGCTGCCACTGATGCTGGTAGACGTACTGCGGCTGGGTTGCCCAATCACGAAGCCGCGCAAGCAGAGCGCGGCCCTCCTCTACCGGCAGGCCGATCACGTAATCCGACGTCGCACCCAACAGCAGGGACTTGCGGCCGGATTGATGCGTCCACACGATCGGGCACGCCTTCGTCGGCGACTTCTGCCAGAACGCCACCTCGTCGTAACTCATCTCCGGGGTGACGTAATACTGCGAGCGCTCCGCGCTGTGCACCACGCGCAGCTCGGCGATCGCCTCTTTGTCGGCATCCGGAAGGTCGTCGTAGGCCGCGTAGGTGTTGCAGAATTCCGTTTGCCCCCCGGTCTCCGACAGCCGCACCGCGCGCAGCAGCGTGGCCAGGTTGGGCAGCGGCTGCAGCGATCCGTCGAAATGCCAGAACATCGAGCCCTGCAGGTATTTGGCGCGCTGATTGACCTTCTCATCCAGGGAGATCTTGTTGATGCCGCCCTGGCCCTCGTTGGCGACGAGCGTGCCGAGGGTCTTGGCGATGGTCACCTGCTCCTCGTCACCGATGTCCAGCCCGCGGAAGAACACCACACCGCGCCGCTCGAGAACGTCGCGGATCGTCGGCGCCTCCCGTCCGCTCAGTAGCGTGTCGAGATCGGTCCGGATTTCGCTGCCGATCCTCGGGGTGAGGTCGACGATCTCCAGCTGCGCGGAAGTGAGTCCCATGTTTCAGCTGACTCTCGTGAGAATGGTGTTGGCCGAATGCTTCACCCGCGGCTGTTTCCATAGCTCGACCGCCAGCGAGACGGTGATCAGCGAGTAGAGCAGGTTACGCAGATTGGCGACGTCGTCGGGCAGCGGCTCGGCGTAGTCGAACTTGTCGATGTAGGCGACGGCTTCCTCGGCGTGCGGGAACACCTCGTCGTAAAAGGCCCGGATTTGCTCCATCGAACTGTTGACGCGCTTGACGTAGCGCTGGTGGCCGTCCTCGATCGCCCACTCGGGCACCAGGTGCTCGAGTTGCGAGAACTCTTCCGGCAGAACCACACTCATCATCGACCCGCCTTCGCCGCTTCCCCGGCCGCCACGTAATCGCCGACCACCTTGTGCAGGTGGCGCAGCAGGATCTCCTCGTCATTCATCGTGAAATGCGTCAGCACACCGCTGTTGAGCATCGCCTGCAGACCCTCCGACGGGCTGGCGTCCTCGAGGATGATGTCGTTGAGGAAGGTCACGGTGAGCTCCTGACCGAGCCTCTCCTTGTGCGTCTTCGGCGGCTGATAGAACATCTCGGCTTCGAACACGTGCGAGTGCGGGCCGGTGGGCCAGTGTGCGTGGGTGCTGAACCCGGATGCGCCGAAGATGATGACGAAGTTCGGGAAGAACTGGAACGAGTCGAAACCGTACTTCTCCGACCGCGTGGGATTGATCCCCGGGGGCATCGGCCCTCGATCGATCTTCTTGTTCCAGGGACCCGCAGCGCTGGCTTCCATCACGCATTCGATGGGCTTGGAGTATGGCGTCTTTTGCGAGGGTTCACCGGAGAACGAGAACATCCGGTGCGGGCCGGACAGCTGGTAGGCCAGTGCGTCGGTGAACGGGTTGGGCTGATCGAACGCGTCTCTGGCCTCCGCGGTGAGGGCCCCGAACGACGATGCGTGCAGGTACGGGCCGTGGTAACTCTCGGCGAAGCTGTCGACGAAAATCTTCCAGTTGCACTGCAATTCGGCCGAGAACTTGTACACCTGGTGCGGGCCGTCGAATGGGTAGCCCTCGATGCCATGGGCCAACTCACCGAGGAAGGACCTCAGCGGCTCGGTGTTGTCCGGGTCGAGATTGATGAAGATGAAGCCTTCCCACACCTCGCACTGCACCGCCGGCACCCGGCAGCTGTCCGCATCGAAGTCCAGCAGCAGGTCCTTGCGGGTGGCCGAGTGTAGCGATCCGTCCAGCTTGTAGCGCCATCCGTGGAAGCGGCAGTACAGCAGCGGGGCGCGGCCGGACACCTCCTGGAAGGGGTCGTCCTCCCACAGCATCTTGTTGCCGCGGTGCGGGCAGATGTTGTGGAAGGCACGGATCACCTGGTCTTTGCCGCGCACGACGATGATCGAGGTGTTCAGGAACCGCAGCTCGCGGGTGAAATAGCTGCCCGAGCGCGGGACGCGCTCCACTCGCCCGACGTAGAGCCAGGTCTTCTTGAAGACGTGCTCCCGTTCCTTGTCGTAGAACTCTTCGGACACACAATCTTCGAGCGACACCGGGCCGCGGCCGAGTTCGGGATATCCGTCGGTCCAGTGCCCGTTCGGGGGCTTGGCGACGGCGATGGGCTGATTCATCCCCGCGTACCTCCTACGTGGTGCGGCCGACGCTAGCAGCTGCGGGGACCCCCAATAAGGTGTACGGACGCAACACCCTGTTGCATACTTGGAACACCGATGGAACAGAATCTGCCCTTCGACCTCGATGCCCTGCTGGTGTTCGGCAAGGTGGTGGACTGTCGCGGCATCTCGAAGGCGGCGACGGCGCTGGGCATGCCCAAGTCCACGGTGAGCCGGAAGCTGACCAAGCTGGAATCCGACCTCGGCATCAAGCTGCTGCGGAAGAACACCCATCAGCTGACGGTCACCGACATCGGCGAGCAGATCTACGACCACGCGATGAACATCCTGACCGAGGCCAACGGTGTGCGGGCCCTCGTGGAGGGCAGTAGGCAGGAACCCCAAGGCGAGCTGCGGGTGGCGATACCGGTCAGCCTGGGCATCGACTACGCGTCGCGCGTCGGCGCCCTGTTCTTGCAGCGGTATCCGAACTCGCGCCTGGACATACGGTTGGTCGACAACATCGTCGACCCGATCAAGGACGGTTACGACGTCGTATTCGGGCCCGGACCGCTGCAGGATTCGACGCTGATCGCGCGGAAGGTCTTCGACCTGAGCCTTTTCCTCTGCGCCTCAACAGATTTCGTCGGGCAACTGAAGGATCCGATCACCGAACCCGCCCAAGTGAACACCCTGCCGTTCATCGACTTCGGCTTCTGCGGGCCGCAGAAGCTGAAGCTGGCGGTGACCAAACTCGACAGGCGCCACGAGTTGTCCCCGCGAGTACGCGCACGGGCCAACAACTTTCAGGTGTGCAAGGAGTACATCCTGCAGGGGCTCGGTATCGGCGCCATGCCCACGCAGATCATCTGCGCCGAGGAACTGCGCGAGGGCACCATCGTGCCGATCCTGCCCGACTGGACGGTCGAACCACTGGCCGTGCACATGATCTATCCCTTCGAGCTGTCCTTCTCCACCCTGATCAGCGCCTTCTACGACACGGCCTGCCAGATCATCGTCGAGAACATCGCCAGGGCGCAGACCTAGAGTTCGTCCGAAGCCGAGAGATAATCGCCTCATGCCCAGTGAACCGCGAGACCCACCACGGCCCGCGCCGAAACCCAAGCGCGTACACGTCACGCCCGAGGACGTCGAGCGGTTCGGCGACGAGGAGCAGGTGCGCGATGCGTGGGACGAGCGCCGGCTGCGCGACGAGCGACCGCCGCATCACCACTAGCCCGCCGCGCCTCGCGGAAGGCACTGGCGAAGTTCGCCGCCAGCGAGCGAGACTGATAGCCATGAGTTTCCTCGAGCAGAAGCTGCTCCCGCAGGTGCTGCGGGTGCACGACACGGTGTATAAGAAGACGAACGGCTGGATCGGTCACCGCGCCCTGTGGATACCAAGCCTGCTGCTGCATACCGTCGGCGCGAAGACCGGTAAGCAACGCGCGACGTCGCTGACCTACGCCCGCGACGGTGACGACTACCTGGTGGTCGCCTCCAAGGGCGGCGCGCCCGAGGCCCCCGGCTGGTACCACAATCTGAAGGCGCATCCCGACGTCGAGATCAACGTCGGCCCACGACGTTTCGCCGTCACCGCGCGACCGGTGCTGCCCGACGATCCCGATTACCCACGGCTCTGGCAGATCGTCAACAAGAACAATCAAAACCGGTACAACGAATACCAGAAGAAGACGTCCAGACCCATTCCCGTCGTGGTCCTGGCTCCCAAACCGTGAACTTCAGCTGAACACGCCAGGAACCGCCGGTGTGAGTGCAATCGGTTCCAGCGGGCGTCCTGCGGGACGTCACGTCGGTCATGCGAAGCTACGTGTTCGACGGCCGGAGCTAAGGAGAACAAGCAGTGAGAGCCCTCGTCGCGGGCGCCGCCGGGTTCCTCGGGTCCCACCTGTGCGATCGTCTCCGCCGCGACGGCATCGAAGTCATCGGGCTCGACAACCTCTGCACCGGCAGCCGCGAAAACATCGTGCAGCTGGACGGGGACCCGGGCTTCAGTTTCGTCGAGCATGACATCACCCGACCGGTCGGCGTGGTCGTGTCGGGTCCGCTGGACGTCATCTTCAACCTGGCCTGCCCCGCATCGCCGCGCGCCTACCAGCGGGATCCCCTGTTCACCCTGGAGACCAACTACGCCGGGACCAGAAACCTGCTGGAACTGGCGCGCGAGCGCGGGGCGACGATTCTGCAGGCCTCCACCAGCGAGGTGTACGGGGACCCGACGATCCATCCTCAGGTCGAGACCTACTGGGGCAACGCCAACTGCTTCGGGGTGCGGGCGTGCTACGAGGAGGGCAAGCGGGTAGCGGAGACACTGATGCTCGAGTACGCGCGTCGCTACCATGTCCGGATCAAGGTTGTCCGCATCTTCAACACCTACGGCCCGAGGATGGACCAAGAGGACGGCCGAATCATCTCCTCGTTCATCGTCCAGGCGTTGCGCGGAGAACCGATCACCGTGTTCGGGGACGGTAGCCAGACCCGATCCTTTTGCTATGTCGACGATCTCGTCGAAGGGCTCGTGAAGATGGCGGCCAGCGAAGCGTCTTTCACCGGACCCGTCAACCTCGGCAGCCCGGCCGAGCGCACCGTCCTCGAAACCGCGAGCCTGATCAAGGAAAGGACCGGATCGCCATCGGCCACGGTGTTCGAGCCCCTGCCGCCGGACGACCCGAAGCAGCGCAGGCCGGACATCACGCTCGCCGAGTCCGGCCTCGGCTGGACGCCACGAGTCTCCTTCGAAGAAGGCGTCGAACGGACGATCGAATTTTTCCGGGGCATCGTCGGGCCCGGCTCCCGCGGGAGCGTCCAGCGGTGAGGATTGCGCTGGCTACCTTGGGAACTCGGGGAGACGTCGAGCCCTGCGCCACCATCGGCCGGGAACTGCAGCGCCGGGGTCACGACGTACGCATGGCCGTCCCGCCCAACTACGTCGGCTTCGTCGAGTCGGCGGGGCTTGCCGCGATCCCCCACGGCCCCGACCAGGTACAGCAGAACGCGGACATCGCGCGCAAGTACGGGGACACACCGAATCCCGTCTTCATGGCGTGGGTGATTTCGGAGGATCTCAAACGACTCTGGCCCCAGCTGGGCGCGGCGCTGACGTCACTGGCCGACGGGGCCGACCTGTTGTTGACGGACGCGAGCCAGCAGGGGCTGGCCGCCAACGTTGCGGAATGCTATGACATTCCGCAGGCGGCGCTGCACATCTACCCGCTCGGGCGCGAGGTGGGTTCGCAGGTAACGAAAGAGGCCGAGGATGCCCAGCGCCAGACGTTGGGCCTGCCGCAGGCATCGCCGCCCTCGGCGCGGCAACCGCTGGAGCTCCAGGCCTACGACGAACTCTTCTTCCCGGGGTTGGCAGCCGAGTGGGCGAAATGGGATGTCCGCCGGCCTTTCGTCGGGGGGCTGACACTGGAGTTGCCGACCGCTGTGGACGACGACGTGTCGTCCTGGATCGCCGCGGGAACGCCGCCGATCTACTTCGGCTTCGGCAGCAGCGCCCGAGTCGCATTTCCCGCCGGGCTGCTCGAGATGATTTGCGGGGCCTGCGCGCAACTAGACGAGCGCGCGCTGATCTGCAGCGGCGTAAGCGATTTGGCCGGCGTCCCGCAATTCGACCATGTGAAGGTGGTGGGCGCGGTGAACCACTCGGCCGTCTTTCCCGCTTGCCGCGCGGTCGTTCACCACGGGGGTCCGGGCACCACGTTCGCGGGCATACGCGCCGGCAAACCCACGTTGGCGCTTGCGGTTTCGGTGGACCAGCCGATGTGGGCCGCCGCGGTCGGCCAGCTGGGGGTCGGCATCGGACGGCACTTTTCCGCAACCACACCGGATTCGCTGCTGGCCGATCTGCGTGCCATCCTCACTCCGCACTGCATCGCTCGGACCCTCGAGGTGGCCGCCCAGATGGCCACGCCCGCCGAAAGCGCTGCCACTGCCGCCGATCTGCTGGAAACGATGGTCGGCCAAGGCCAGGCCTGACCGCCCTCAGGGCTCGCCGGCGGAGCGGCCCAGGTGCATGTCCGAAACGCTGCGGTATGACGGGAAGTCGAAGTCGGGGAAGGCGCAGATGTCGCCGCGATCCCGGATCCGCTCCAACCAGTAACTCTGATCAGCGGCCGACGTGCAGGCGTAGAGCTTCATGTATGTCGCCGCGAAGGGGAACAGGAAGCCATTGCCGACGGCCTGCCAGACGGCCGCCGCCACGCCGGGCGTTTCGACCCCGCGATAATCGTCCATCGCGATCACGCCCCGTTCGGCCGCGTGGGTCACGGCGAGGCTGATGTCGTTGGCGACGCACCGGTACGCGTGACAACCGTCGATGTGGACGAAACGCAGCGCCCGCTCGCCCAGATCGAGCGCCGACGATTCGCAGACCTGCAGCGTGGGGCGGCGGCTGTGGAATCGATCCCAGTTGGCGAGGAACTGCTGCTGATCCAGGCCCGAGTACTCCTGGCGGGGAGCCTGGGCGATGTCGGCGTGATCCATCACGGCGCCGAACAGCTCGCAGATCACCAGTTCTTCATCGTCACGCAGTCCGTAACCCATCAAGATCGCGGACTTGCCCTGGTAGGCGCCGATCTCCAGCATGTCGCCCTTGATCCCCTCGGCCGTCTGGCACGCGAGCAGCTGGCTGAAGAGCTCGACGTCGGCCTCGAAGAACCAGCCGTCGACGTTGTTCATCTGCTCGGTGTAGAGGGCCCACGCCGCATCGGTCATGGCGCGCTCCTGCGCATGAGCTCCTCCAGTGCGGTTGTGGGCTGGCGAGATGGACGGCGGCCACATCGGCGTCCGCGGGTTGACCGTATCAATTCTGCGCCCAGCCGCAATCGATGCGCGAAGAGGGCCGCATCGGGGCGGCTGCATCGTCGGGGCACCATGTCTCTCATGGTCGCCGTCTACCGCGCGCCGATGCGATCCCGCAACGATGCCGTCGAGCCACAAGCCACCATCGATCGCGCTCGCCAGCTCGGCGTGTGCGGGTTTGGCCGACTTGTGACCAGTTCAGCCGAACAGGACCGGCTGGCCCGTCGGGTCGCCCGATTCGCCGAGCTCGACGAAGGCTCCTTCGTGTGGACCCGCGACACGCACGGCTGGTTCTGGCTGGGCCGCATCTGCGGGCCTTATGGCTACGACGCCGGGAAAACCGCGAAGGCGGTGGATTTGGTGCACATACGACCCTGCGAGTGGCTGTCCATCCCAATCCTGGAACAGGACGCGCCTGCCGCCGTCGTCGCCACCTTCAATCGGGGTGGACGGAACTTCCAGAAGATCCACAACCCCTCCGTCGGTGTTGAGACACAACGGATTTGGGATTCGCGGATACCTCGGCTGACCGAAACCTAGCGCGGCACGGCGCAGGCCCGACCCGGCGACCAGGTCGACGACGTCACCGGTGAAGAACAGATGGTCGGCTCGAACCTTACGCCGCGTGTGCTACGCCCAAGGCGGACTGAGCCGATACGGTGCATTGCATGCGTCGTGTGGACTACGTCATTCACTACGTCGAGTCGCTGCGCCGGTCGGTGGCGTTTTACCGCGACGTGATCGGTCTTCGGGTGCGAATCGAGGGCGACGGCTACGTCGAGTTCGACATGGAAAACACGAAGTTCTCGCTCTTCGAACGCTCGAAGCTGCCGGAGCTCATCGGTCGCGACGGCGGCGAACCGCCCTGCGGTGAGATCGGCTTTCTCATCGACGACGTCGACGCCGAGGCGGAGCGGTTGCGCGGGCTCGGCGTCGAGATCCTCACCGGACCGGTGGATCGGCCATGGCGCGAACGGACGCTGCACATCGCCGATCCGGACGGCAACATCATCGAGTTCGCGCAGAAGCTGACGTGATCCTCGCCGTCGACCTCGGCAAGACGTCCTGCCGGGCCGCGGCGGGCGGCCGCAGGGCCGAGGTCGTCGGCGCGCCCGGCCTCGCGGCGCCCGGCGGTGTGCGGGCCGCGGAGGCGGCGATCCTGGCGGTCGCGCGAAATTTCGGCCCGGTCGACGAGGTGATCGTGGGCGCCGCCGGGGCGCTGGCGGCGCCGGACGCGGCGCGCGCGCTGGGCGATGCGTTGCTGAAATCGCTTGGGGCGCAACGAGCCGGAATCACCAGTGACGCGGTGATCGCGCATGCGGGCGCCCTGGGCGGAAAGCCGGGCGCCGTGCTGATCGCCGGCACCGGCGTCGTGGCGCTCGCGATCGACGCGAACGGCGCGCTGCGCACCGCCGACGGGTGGGGTCCCTGGCTCGGCGACGAGGGCGGCGGCGCGTGGATCGGCGCCGCCGGGCTGCGCGCGGCGTTGCGCGCTCACGACGGACGTGGACCGTCGACCACGCTGCTCGACGCCGCCCGGGCCCGCTTCGGCGCTCCCGAGACCTGGCCCGCGCGGCTCGGCGGGGCCGCCGAGGTCGCCTCGTTCGCGCCGTATGTATTGGCGGCGCGGGACGACGCCGCAGCGCTGGCGATCAGCAGCGCCGCGGCGGAGGCGCTGGCCGCGACCGCCCGCGCGGTCGGGGACGGCCCCGTCGCGATGGTCGGCGGACTGGCGGGAGTCCAGGCGCTGCGCGCCCAGCTCGACGTCATCCCGGCCGCCGGCGACGCGCTCGACGGCGCGCTGCAACTCCGGGCGATCCACGAGCCACACGTGATTCGCCTGCAGGCGGGTCCGAAAGCCGTTGTCCCACAAGGTCTCGATGCGCTCGCCACCGAGGCGGTACGGCCAGACCTTGACGATCTCGACGCGCGCCCCATCCCGGAGGTCGTCGCGCTGCTCGTTGCCGCCGAGGCCGAAGCGCACGGCGCGGTGGCGGCGGCCGTCCCACGGATCGCGGCCGCGGCGCAGGCGATCGCCGCGCGGCTCGAGCGCGGCGGCCGCCTGGTCTACGCCGGTGCCGGGACGCCCGGCCGGCTCGGCGTGCTCGACGCGGCCGAGTGCGCGCCGACGTTCGGCACCGACCTGGTGCGCGGCGTGATCGCCGGCGGGCCGGCGGCGCTCACCGAGGCGATCGAGGGCGCCGAAGATGCCTTTGACCCAACCGATCTCGCGGACCTGACCGCCGCCGACGCGCTCGTCGGCATCACGGCGTCGGGCCGCACGCCGTACGTGCTCGGGGCGCTTGAACACGCGCGGGCGGCGGGCGCGCTGACCGTCGCGATCGTCAACAACCCGGGCAGCGAGGCGTCCGCCGAGGTGGTGATCGAACTGCTGACCGGGCCCGAAGTGCTCGCCGGTTCCACTCGGCTGACCGCGGGCACGGCACAGAAGGTGGTGCTCAACGCGCTCTCGACGAGCGTGATGATCGCGCTCGGTAAGGCGTATGGACCGCGGATGGTCGACGTGCGCGCGACCAACGCGAAGGTGCGCCGCCGGGCGGTGCGGATCGTCCGCGACGCGGCCGGTGTCGACGAGGAGACCGCGACCGCCGCGCTCGCCGCCGCGGGCGGTCACGCCAAGACCGCGATCGTCGCCCTGCTCGCGGGCGTCGACGCGACCGAGGCCGCCGCCCGGCTCAACCGGGCCCGCGGCCGGGTGCGCGACGCCCTGGGCGGGACATGAACGAAACATTCCGCGGTCCGGCGTCACACCCGTATCGTGAGGACCGTGTGTGAGCCAGCGCGCGGCGGGCCGAGTCACGTCAGCCGCCGTCAGCTGCTGAAGGTGGCCGGCGGCGCCGGCGTGGCGTCCCTGGTCGGCGGCTGCGCGACGCGAACGGACTCCGCCCCGGCGTCGCAGACCCGCTCGGTGACGGTTCCCCCCGCGACCATCGGTGCACGCCTGACCGCCGCGACTTCGGCACTGCTGCTGTGCCGGGACGCCTGGGGCGCGCGACCGGCGCGCTCCGGAGGCAAGCGCCAGACCATCACCCGGATGACTCTGCACCATGAGGCCGTCCTTCTTGGCGAAAACCGCAATGCTCCAAGCCATCTCCGACAGGATCAGCGCTACCACCAGGACCACCACGGATGGATCGACATCGCCTATCACGTCGGCGTCGACCGCAATGGCAATATCTACGAACTGCGCAGCACCGAGATCGCGGGTGACACCGCGACCGACTACGACACGACGGGCCATTTCCTGGTCCTCTGCGAGGGAGACTTCGATCAGGAGGCCGTACCGGAGGCCCAGCTCGAGGGAGCAGCTCGCGCGTTCGCGTGGGCGGCTCAGAATTTTCACGTCTCGACCGACACTCTGGCGGGCCATCGGGACCTGGCCCAAACCTCCTGCCCCGGTGCAAACCTGTACGCCCACATCTCCTCGGGCGACCTCAAGCGCCGCATTGACGATCTCCTCGGCGCGGGCGGAGTGGACCTGCAGCGCTTCTGTGGTCCCGATGCGGCCGCAAGAGTGGCGTCCATCGAGGCAGGCAACTGACCGGCGCTCCCCGGCCGCAAAGGGGCCGATCGACCCGGAGTGACAATCCCGCCCGGCCGCGCTCGCACTGAGACTGCGGCCAGCCGGGGTGAGCTGTCATCACCCCGACCACCCGTTCACCCGGGTGAAGTGAGGACGCCGCCGTCAAGCGAAGCGTGAATGAACAGGGCGGTGAAGATTGTTAATTTCGTCCGCGTAAATGGCGGTTATCTTCAATGGCGCGCCATTGCATTGCGAAACTAGTTTGTTTGCCCTCGGTCTGAAACCAGCTCCGAATCAGGGCTATAGCGCGTACCCTGAGCGGTATGGCCAGGACCAAGGTCTGCATACATTGCGGCCATACGTTCGATCCGGATGACCGGCCGCGTGACCTGTCCGATCCGGAATGGCTTCCGGCCGCATCAGTCTATTGTTCGCATGATTGTAGTGACCGGTTCCATTGCGATATGGGGCATTGCTGCTCGGCCCACGCGAAGGAAAAGGCTCGGCGCGAGGCCGCCAAGGCGGCGCGGTAGCCGAGACAATCCGCACTCGGCGACGCCCGCTACGTCTGCGGATCCGGCGGGGCCCCGTGCCGCGGGTGGTACAACAGGGCACGAACCAACGGGCGCGGCCCCACCGACCGAAGCATCTGACTGGCCGGGCGGACGCGTACCCGCTTCGGCCACCAGAACCAGCGCCCCATCACCGTCATGATCGATGGTGTGATGAGCGATCGGACGACGAAGGTGTCGAACAGCAGACCGATGCCGATCGTCGTGCCGAATTGGCCGATCGCCCGCAGGTCGCTGGTGATCATCGTGGCCATGGTGACGGCGAAGACCACACCGGCGGCAGTCACCACCGGCCCGGTCACGCCCATGCCGCGGATGAGTCCCGTTTTCAGGCCGGCTCCGATCTCCTCCTCGATTCGGGACACCAACATCAGGTTGTAGTCGGAACCCACGGCCAAGAGCACGATCAACGCGAATTCGGTTGCCACCCAGTGCAGCTGGAAGTTCCCAAGGTGCTGCCAGATCAGGGTCGAAAACCCGAAGGCGGCCCCCAACGACAGCACGATGGTGCCGACGATGACACCCGCTGCGACCAAAGCGCGGGTGACGATCACCATGATGATGAAGATGAGCACGATGGAGGCCACGCCGGCGATCATCAGGTCGAACTTGGCGCCGTTGGCGATGTCGTAAAACGTTGCGGCCGTACCGCCGAGGTAGATGTCGGCGTTCTCCAGCGAGGTGAGCTTCAGCGCCTCCTTGGCCGCTTGGCGTTCCTGATCGACAGATGCGATCCCCTTTGTCGTCGCCGGATCCACCGCGTGAGTGATGATGAAACGGGCGGCCTTGCCGTCGGGCGACACCATCAGGCTCAACCCCAGCAGGAAGTCGGGGTTCTGGAAGATCTCAGGTGGCAGGTAGAACAGGCTCTCCACCTGAGAGTCGTTGAACGACTTGCCCATCACGGCGTTCGTGTCGGTCAGCCGGTCGAACTGATCGATCAGACTGTCGAACGTGCTGTAGATGGTCAGCGTCGTATCCCGGATCGACTTGGAGACCGCGATGTTCTCGGGAATGATCGCCAGCAATTCGCGCGTGGCCTTGGCCGTGTCGGTGAGGTCGCCGGTGAGGGCGTGGAATTTTTCGGCGAGCTTGTCGAACCCGTCCAGCGCGTCGAACAGGCTTCGTAATGACCAGCAGATCGGGATGTCGTAGCAGTGCTTCTCCCAATAGAAGTAGCTGCGAATCGGTCGCCAGAAGTCGTCGAAATCCGCGATGTGGTCCCGGATTTCGTCCGTGATGGCCGCCGTCTCCGCCGTGGTTTTCGAGCTGTCGTCCGCGGCGTTTGCGAGCTTCTGGGTCACCGCGTACTGGCGCTCCAACAGCGCGATCTGAGTGTCGAGGAAACCGGTGATCTTCTTGATGTCGCCGACACGGTCCTTCAGGTAGTTCAGGTTGCTGCGGATCGGCGCGCTTTGCACGCTGAGCTGGAATGGAACTGATCCATCTTGAATCGGTGGGCCCAGAGGTCTGGTGATGCTCTGCACCCGTTCGATGCCGGGGACCCGGAAGATGGCGCCGGCGATCTTGTCCAGGACCAGCATGTCTCTGGGATTGCGCAGATCGTGGTCCGATTCGATCATCAGCAGGTCCGGGTTCAAACGCGCCTGGGTGAAGTGTTGATCGGCCGCGGTGTACGCCTTCACTGACGATGCGCTCTCCGGCAGGTAGTACAGGTCGTTGTAGCGCGGAGTGAAGCCCATCAAGCCAATTGCGCCGACGATCGCCAGGATGACGGAGGTAGCGAGGATGGGCGCGGGCCACCGCACGATGGCCGTCGCCAAACGGCGCCACCGGGTGTAGTTGAACTCGCGCTTCGGGTCGAACAGGCCGAAGCCGCTTGCGAACGCGATCAGCGCCGGCGTCAGCGTGACCCCGGCGGCCACCACCACGAGCAGGCCCACTGCGCACGGAAACGCCAGCGAACTGAAGTACGGCAGCCGGGTGAATTTCAGACAGGCCAGCGCCCCGACGATCGTCAGACCCGAGCCCAGCACCACCTTGGTGACTCCGGCGAACGTGTCGTAGTAGGCCGCTTCGCGGTCCAGGCCTCGTTCGCGGCCTTCCTGGTAGCGGCCGACCATGAATATCGCGTAGTCGGTACCCGCCGCGATGGCCAGTGCCGTCAGCAAGTTGACGGCGAAGGTCGACAGCCCCATGATGCCGGTCTCGCCCAGCAGCGCTACCACGCCGCGGCCGGTGGCCAGTCCGACGAACAGGATGACCATCGTCAGCAGCACCGTGCCGATGGATCGATAGACGAACATCAGCATGATCGCGATGATGATGATGGTGATGATCGTCATCTTGGCCAGGCTCGCGTCGCCGACAACAATCGTGTCGGCGGTCAGGGCTCCCTGGCCGGCGACATAGGCCTTCACCCCGGCCGGGGGCTTCGAGTCCGCGACTATTTTACGAACGGCGGCAACGGATTTGTCGCCGACGGCACCGCCCTGGTCACCGCGCAGGTTGACCTGGACATAGGCGGCCTTGTGGTCGTAGCTCTCGACACCGGAGGCCGTGAATCGCTGCCCCCAGAAATTCAGCGCATGCTCGACGTGTTCGTGGTCCTGCTGCAGCTTGTTGACCAGATCGTCGTAGAACCGGTGCGCGTCCTCGCCGAGCGGTTTGTCACCGACCAGCGTCACCAGCACGAGGTTGTCGGAGTCGTACTCCTTGAATTTCTGCCCGATGTGCTTCATCCCGGTCACCGACGGTGCGTCGGACGGCGAGAGCGGCACCGAGACCTCCTCGGCAACCTTCTCCAACTGCGGGACGAAGACGTTGACGCCCACCGCGATCAGCAGCCAGATCACGATGATCGGCAGCGCCAGCACGCGCATGGTGCGGGCGATCCGCGGTTTGTGCTCAACGGTGGTGGGTTGCGCGACGGGGATTCTGTCGGTGTCGCTCGTGTCGTCGCTCACGCGGACTTGTCCAAGCAGGAAACCTGCGCGTCCCGGGTGTTGACCTGCTGTTGATCGACCAACTTGCCGTCCACGGTGATGCGGCAACCGATGGACGGACTGTCACCCTGGGCGACGACGTAGGCGAAGATGCCGGGCATCTGGGCGACGATCGTCTTCGACCACGGCAGGGTGGTGAAGCTCGCCTTCTGCGGTAGCGACTCCGCATCCATCCAGTTGACGACGCCGGTTGTGCCGGGCGGTCCCAGGATTTCGTAGATGGCTGTCTTGGCCGCGTACGGAGGGGTCGCATCCCGGGGATCGGGCTTGGGCAGGCCCGGTCCCGGGAAAACGCCATTGAGTCGCACCACTGCGACACCGCCGACGATCAGCGCCACGGCCACAACCAGCGGAACCCACGCCCGCTTGAGAAGCGTCAACACCGTGCCCCCAGATTAGGAATGCTCGACGAGCTGATATTAAGCCATCTTTTCGCGTGCGCCACGGCTAGGCGAACGCCATCGTCGCCGGGTTGATTCCCGGGGTGGCCGCCAGACCGATGCAGCAACAGCAGCGGCCCACATAAAACATCTCGTGCGCCGTCTCCGTCTCGCGTCGCCAAACTACCCGGTTGCAAGTGTTTTTCGCCTTTTTGTCGATCGCGTGAACGCTTACTGCGGCGGCGAGAATTAAGTCGCGCCCGAGAGCCGTCCGCGAAGACGTATGCAGGCGAATTACAACAAGCCGAGTTCTCGCACGCGGCTGACCGCTACGCTGCGGTGCTCAACGCGGAGCTCGCGGTACAAGGCGCGCTGGTTCTCGTCTGACGTTGTGCGGGTGCCGCATGTTCAATAGTCCGGCTGCCGAAAATCGAAACCGACCCAGTACCAGAGCTTTTGGCTTCCGAACTGCCGATTCACTACGATTCGTTGCCGCTCGGCGCATTGCCCGGAGCCGCCGGGCTCGTGGGACTCGTGGGGGTTGCAGAACTTGTTGTGGTCGCGGGACTGGTTGTGGTCGCGGGACTGGTTGTGGTCGCGCGACTAGTCGGACTCGTAGGCCTCGTCGGAGTGGTCGGGCTCGTCGGAGTGGTCGGGCTCGTCGGAGTCGTGGGCGTCGTACTCGCAAGGCCCGGGCCTTCGCCGCACCAGTCCGCCACGTCTTTCGGATACTGCTCGAGGGGAGGGGGACAACGTTGCCCCGGCGGGAAATTAGCTCCGGCGTTGAGCAGATCGCAGGGCACGTACACCTGCTTGCCCTTGGGGGTGTTGGTCAGACACTTCGTCGGCGGCTCGCCATGGGCCTCGATGGGAATGATGGCCGCCGCCACCACCGCCACCGCACCGAGCGCCCAAGCAAAACGGCGATAGGTCATCAGAGCTCCTTGCGATGCGGTCTCGGGCGTGCACAACGCGACATGGCCGTCGTATGACGATTAAAGCCGGTCACCCCAGGGATAAGCCAACCACAGATCTGGCTTTGAGCAGCACAGTCTGCACTGGAGTTGCCGGGAATGGAACCCCTCCGCCCCTACCTGGCCGTTTGCCCTGCGAACTGTCGGTTCGGACTTCTCGTTCGCGTTCAGTCAGTGCGCTACTTGCGGGTTCGTTTCGGGTCTTGACAGCGACACCGGCGGCCTTCGGCTGCTGTGCAGGCCAGCGGTGCCACGGCACTTTGTAAGGCGCCGATGATCATGACTTTGATGCCTCTTGGTTTGCGACGAAATGGCGGCCGAAAACGCTTTCGACCGTCCGGGGTATGTGCTTGGCAGCTGGCGGTCCGCCCAGGGCCAGCTGCATCAAGTAGCCAGGCAGAACGCACAACAGCGAGTCGGTCAGTACCCCCTCGTCGTTGCCCGGGCCATTCGACGTGCCCAGTAGCCGCGTTGCGGCCCCGATCGCATCGCGTAGTCGCTGAGCCAGCGTGGCGTTGCGCATCGCTTCCGACCAGACGAGTAGCGCGATCGCCGCGAATCCATCCTCGGAGTGACGGGCTGTGACGAATTTGAGGACGGCAGCGATAGCCGCGTCGGCGGTCAAGCCATCCTCGACCGACTTCTGCATGACGCCGACAACCTGATCGAGGTTCTCTGCGGCGATCGCCTCGATCACGGCGCCCTTACTCGAAAAGTAGCGATACACCGCGCCCGAAGAGACACCAGCCTCATCGACAAGATCCTGCATCGAGGTGCCGTGGAAGCCGTCACGGACGAAGCATCTGCGTGCCGCGGCGAGGATGTGCGCTCGCCGCTCGGCACGGTACTCCGCTGACACCTTCGGCATGTCCACACTATATCTCAAAGAACATGAACGTTCGCGTTTGACAGCAAGGCCGGCTACAGGTCATCATAAAAACATGAGCGTCCGTTCTCTTTAGCATCTACCGCCATCCTGGCGGGTGACGTCGAGAAGGAGATAAATCGATGAGTGACAACGCCGACTTCGGCACCTTCGGCCGGTTTGTGGAGACACCGGTGGACGCGATGTCGGTCGACATGAAAGAGGCCTACGACTTCACTCAAGCGCTACGGGGTCTGGTGCCGGGCCCGCACAGGATCTGGCTGGCCAATCCCAAACTGTCCAAGACAATCGTGCCGACCGGGGCCTACTACCAACGCGAATCGACACTGACCAAAGCAGAGATCGAGATCGCGACCAACCTGGTATGCGCGCGGTGGCGCAGCGCGTACGCGAGCTATGAACACGAGATCATCGGCGAGCGGGACGGCCACCTCGAGGCACGTTCCGTCGAAGCCTTGATCTCCGGGTTGCCCACATCCTTCGACGACCCGCGCCAGCAGGTGGTCTACGAGCTCGCCTCGGCGCTGGTTGGCCAGCGGGTGATCCCGACGGGGCTGTACCGGCGCGCCAAGGAGCTACTGGGCGACGCCGGCATCGTCGACGTCGCAGTGCTGCTTGGCTGGTTCACCATGGTCAGCATGACGCTCGCGGCGTTCGACGTGCCCGCTAACGCAACGGGTTTGGATCAGTGAGCGCGAAGGATTACGGGTTGGGCGGACGACTGGCGCTGGCCGAACGCGATGAGTTGAGCGTGGCACAACGCGGCCTCTTCGACCACATCTCAAACACCGCCGTACGCTGGGCCCAACGCAGCGGCTTCGCCGCGACCACCCCGGACGGTCGGCTCATCGGCCCCTTCAACCCCAGCTTGCTCAGCCCCGCCCTGGCCATGGCATTCCTGCAACTGCAGGAGGCCGAGCAACAGCACACCTCTCTCGACGAGCGGGTCCGCCAGGTGGTCATCTTGACCGTCGGCGCAGTGTGGCAGGCGCCGTACGAGCTTTATGCGCACAGCGCGGTCGCGCGGCACGCCGGTCTGTCGGAGGCCGTGATCGCCGAACTGACACGCGGTAGTGAGCCCGAAGAACTGTCCGACGCGCAGACCGCGGCTCACCGCTTGGCCCGCCAACTGTCCACCGGCCACCGCGTCGATCAAGCAGTGTACGACCACGCCGAGCAGATCTTCGGCGCTGCAGGAGTTTTCGACATTACCGTGCTGACCGGTATCTATCACACGGTCTGCGCGATCCTGGCCGCGTTTGCAATTCCCGCCCCGTGACGGCGTCGCACGGGCCCACGCCGAGAGGAGATTAGAACATGCCGATCGCACCTCTGCCGTCGGTCACGCTGACACCCGTGGCCTACTTCCCGAAGAACTATTTTCTGGAGAACCTCGCGGTGCGCACTGACGGCTCCACTTTGATCACCGCGGTGCTGCAGAAAGAACTCTGGTATGTCCCGCCCGCACACCTCGGCTCGACAGTTGGCCCTGTTCTGGTGCATCGCTTCGACCACCCCGTGACCGGGATCGTCGAGATTGCCCCGGATGTGTTCGTCGTGAGCCTCACCGAGGCCTACACCACCCACGAATCCTCGCTCGTGCAAGTCGATCTCACCGACTGGAGGCCTGGCCAACCGGTCACCGCGAAGACCATCTACCGGTTCGACGACCGCGCTCGCGGACTCAATGGCACCTGCGTTCTCGGGCAGGGAGTGTTGGCGATCGCCGACTGCTTCGCCGGCCTGATTTGGCGGGTCGACCTTGCCGACGAGGCCCGTACAGCCAACGCGCGAGTGTGGCTGGCTCACGACACCATGGCTTTCGACCCGGACAGCGGCGTGCCACCGCCGCCGCAACCCGGCGTCAACGGTGTGCGCTACAGCCGCCGCACCGGCTACCTGTACTACACCTCCACAGCGCAGAAAGTGTTCATGCGCGTCCCGGTCAACCCCTCCACGCTGGAGGCGGACGGGCCGCCAGAGTTCGTCGCCGCGATCGACAATGCCGATGACTTCTGCCTCGACGACGAGACCGGGTTTGCCTACGTCACCCGCCACCGCGCCAACACCATCGACCGGGTGCCACTACATCCTCGTCACGGCAGCGAAGTCCGTCACCTCATCGGCGACCCGTTCGACGAAGCGCTCATCGGACCGTCGAGCGCGTCATGGGGACGTCTGCCGGCAGAACATGGCCGAGTTTTGTACGTCACCACCGACGGCGGCACGACCGCCCCTCCGAAGGGCATCGTTCGAAACGCGGCGCTGCTGCGCGTCGAACTGCATCGCGACCAATCATGATCCGGCACAGCGCAATCATCGACTCGGCTACGGCTTCTATCGAGACTTACGTCGACGGGCGCGGCCCAGCGCTAGTGATCGTCCCGTCCTACGGACGCGACGGCGGCACTGACTTCGAGGCACTGACCGACGTGCTCGTCGACGCCGGTTACCAAGTGCTGCGGCCCCAACCGCGCGGGGTCGCCCGCTCGGCCGGCCCAATGAGCGCGGTCACCTTTGAAGACATGGCGGGTGATATCGCTTGCGTGATCGACGAACTCGCCGACGGGCCGGCGGTGATACTGGGTCACGCATTCGGCAACTTCGTCGCCCGCGCAACGGCGGTGCACCATCCCGACAAGGTAGCCGCCGTCATCTTGGCGGCCGCGTCCGGGAAAACCGTTGCACCCGAAGTGGCTTCGGCTCCGATGCGTGCCGGTGACCTTTCCTTGCCGGATGCCGTCCGGATGGATGCGCTGCGCCTGGCGTTCTTCGCCCCAGAGCATGACGCCTCGCCGTGGTTGACGGGCTGGTACCCCGCGACCCTGGCGATGCAGGTCGACTGTGTCCAACGCACCGAAGTCGGCCGCTACTGGGGTGCCGGTGCTGCGCCGATTCTCGAGATCATTGCAGCGCTCGATCCGTTCCACATCGCTGCTGAATGGGGTGACTTGCGGGAGAGCTACGGTGACCGCGTTAGCACGACGATCATCGAGGGTGCCAGCCATGCGCTATTCCCCGAACAACCCCACGCTGTCGCCGAAGCCATAGTGGCTTACCTGCCCTCAGTTCTTCCCTAGGCCTGGGAATTTCGCCCCGCGCGGCAATGCGAGCCGCAGCGCCTAGCGCGTGGCTCAGCCTGCAGCCGTGTCCCCGCGATCGAGCTCGTCGCGATTGTCGAGGCCCTCGTAGGCCAGGCGGCTCATCAACTCTCCGGCCTGCTGCAGGATTTGCTGTTCACGCGGGCTCAGGGTGGTGTTGATGGTGTCACGCAGCCAATCGTCGCGCCGGCGTCGATCGTCGACGACCAGGCGGCGGCCGTCTTCAGTGAGCTCGATATGCACCCGCCGGGCATCGGTGGAGTCACGTTTACGGCTGATCAGCCCCGCCGCCTCGAGCGATCGCAGCGCCGCGGCGACGTTGGATGTCGTCATGACCAGGTCTTCGGCGAGTTGCCCCGGAGACACCGTTCCCCCGTGGCGCTCAATTGCGCCCAGTACCAACGCATCTGACAGCGCCACCGGACCGGTTTTCATCTCCCGGCGAATCCGGCGCTGCAGTGTCATCAGCTGGCGCCGCAGCCGCGACGCCTCCTCGTGTTCCATCTCGAATAACCCTAATCCCACCTTCGGTTAATCAACGCTGCATCTCGGCAATGTGTTGACAGCTATGATTTATAGCTATATAAGTTAGATAGGAGGTGGTGGAGATGACGCCCATAGATGACAAGCCGTCCCGACTCAAAGAACTGTTCCTGGGACCCGATCTGGTCGTGATGCCCGGCGTATACGATCCGATCAGCGCCAAACTGGCCCAGCAAGCCGGGTTTAGTGCGCTGCAGTGCAGCGGCCTGGGGATCGCCGCGGTGCACTACGGAGTCCCGGACTACTCCATCGCCTCTCTGGCCGAGATGGCCGGCGCGTGCGGCGTGATCGCCCGATCGGTCGACATTCCCGTGGTGGGTGACGCCGATACCGGATTCGGCAACGCGGTCAACACGTTCTTCACGGTGCAAACCTTCGAACGCCACGGCCTCGCGGGGGTCAACTTAGAAGACCAGGTCATGCCCAAACGGTGTGGTCACCTCGACGGCAAACACGTCATCGACCTGGACGAGGCGGTGGCCAAGATTCGTGCCGCCGCCGATGCCAGGTACAACCCGGACTTTGTCATCACCGCCCGTACCGACGCACTGGCGGTGGAGGGCATTGATGGGGTGATCGAGCGCGGCAACGCCTACCTCGATGCCGGCGCGACGCTGGTGTTCGTGGAGGGGTTGCACGCGCGGGAGGAGATCGTCGCCGCCGTTGCAGGTATCGACGGGCCGGTGGGGATCAACATCGTCGAGGGCGGCAAGTCGCCGACCCGCCTGACGTTCACCGAGCTGCAGACACTCGGCGTGGCCCGGGTCAGTCTGCCCGGCGTCCTGTTTGCCGCCGCGATCACCGGGATTACCGACGCACTCAAGCAGATTCGTGAAGATGACGGGACCTGGAATCTGGGTCCGCGCACGGCCAGCTTCGCCGACGTCCATGGCCTGGCAGGTACGCCGCTGGTCGCCGAGCTCGAGCAGCGCTACCTCGCCGGTCTCGTGCCCAACGGGGGGAGGCAGTGATGGCACCGCAACCGCGCACAGTCGTCGACAAGATCTGGGATGCCCACGCGGTATCCCAACTCGACGCCGACACGGCGCTGCTCTATATCGACCGGATCTTCCTGCACGAGAAGAGCGGCGCGTTCGCGCTCACCAGCCTGCACGACGCTCACCGACAGGTCTTTGACCCGCACACCGTATTCGGCACCATCGACCATTCGGTGGACACCCGACCCGGACGCACCGACACCAGTCCCGCCCCCGACAGTCAGAAATTCATTGAAGGATTCCGAGCCACCGCCGCAGAAGCGGGAATACCGATCTTCGACCTCGACGACGACCGCCAAGGAATTTGTCACGTCACCTTCCCCGAGCAGGGGCTAGTCCTGCCCGGCATGACGATGGTGTGCGCCGACAGCCACACCGGCACCAACGGAGGTCTCGGCGCACTGGCCTGGGGCGTCGGCGTGAGCACCTGCGAGACCGCCCTGGCCTCCCAGACGCTGGCCGTCAAACGGCCGAAGACCCTGCAGGCCCGCTTCACCGGATCGCTCGGCGATGGCGTCTACGCCAAAGACCTGATTCTGGCGCTCATCGCGACCATCGGCGCCGCAGGCGCCACCGGCTACGCCATCGAGTACACCGGGCCGATTATCGAATCGATGCCCATCGAAGGCCGAATGACGCTGTGCAACATGGCCGTCGAAGCCGGTGGGTTCACCGGCATCGTCTCCCCCGACGCCATCACCCTGGACTACCTCAAGACCAGGCCAGGAGCACTTACCGGTCGTGACTGGCAGCGCGCCGCCCGGCAATGGTTGGCGTTGGGCACCGACGCCGGGGCACGCTTCGACCGCACCGTTGACATCGACGTCACCGCCTTGACACCGCGGATCACCTGGGGCACCAGTCCCCAGCACTGCGTCGGCGTCGGCGCATCGGTACCGCATCCCGACACACTGGCCGATCCCGCCGGAGCCGCAAAAGCGCTCGCCTACATCGGCCTGACCCCCGGTACACCGATGACCGGTATACCGATCGACGCCGCCTTCATCGGATCCTGCACCAACGCACGGCTTTCCGATCTGCAAGCCGCGGCATCACTGCTGGCCGGACGCCACGTCGCCGACGGAGTCACCGCCATCTGCATCCCCGGGTCGAGCGCGGTCAAGCGCGCTGCCGAAGCCGAGGGCATCGACCGCATCTTCGTCGACGCCGGCTTTCAGTGGCGCGAATCAGGCTGCGGTTTCTGCTTCTTCGGCGGCGGCGAAGGCTTCCCGATCGGCGCGCGCGTGATCAGCTCCACCAACAGAAACTTCGAAGGTCGCCAAGGCCCCGGCGTGCGCACACACCTGGCCAGCCCCGCCACCGTCGCCGCCTCCGCACTCACCGGACACATCACCGATCCCAGGACCCTGCCATGATCGACCGATCACTAAGACACCTCGCCGGCGTGGTCGCGCCTCTGCTGCGCGACAACATCGACACCGACGTCATCGCACCTTCCCGCCTTCAGGTGACCGGCCTAGGCAAAACCGGATACGAATCGATCCTGTTCGGCAATTGGCGCTACGACGAAAATGGTTGCGAAAGTCCGGATTTCATCCTGAACCAGGCAGCTTACCGGACCGCGACCATACTTCTCACCGGCGCAAACTTCGGCTGCGGCAGCTCCCGAGAATCCGCCGTGTGGGCGCTACACGGATTCGGCATCAAAGCCATCATCGCCCCCAGCTTCGGGTCAATCTTCGCCGCCAACTGCTACCACAACACCATCTTGCCGCTGGCCCTCCCACCAGACGAACACGCCCGTCTGGTCGCCGAACTACACATCGACGCCGGCGAACCACCACAAGCAGAGATCGACCTCGAACACAGCCGCGTGCGCGCCACTGGAGGGCCCTGGCGCTCCTTCCCCATCGACGAACGGCCCCGCCAACTGCTTCTCGAGGGACTGGACGACATCGATGACAATCTGCGCCACCGCAAAAACATCGACGCCTACCGCGCCCGCGATCAACGGCTGCACCCCTGGCTATACCGACCCCCTGCGCCTGCCTGCGGGCTTCGAGGCCGGCGGCGCAGCCCGGGCTCAAGCAGGGCTGGAGGCCGGTAGGCCATGTCGAGGGTGCCGACATCGGTTCCAGGGGCCACGATGCCGTCGATTCGATCGAGGATGTCCTCAGTAAGGTCGACGTCGAGTCCGGCGAGCAGGTCCTCGAGATGCTCCATAGTGCGCGGCCCGATGATGGCGCTGCTGACCCCCGGGTGGGCGACGACGAACGCCATCGCCAGGCGGCGCAGTGGCAGTCCGACGTCGGCGGCCAAAGCGGTCAACTCTTCGACGGCGTCGAGTCGGCGTTCGTCACTGATGTGCTTGAAAAGCGCCGCGCGGCGCAGATCCGTCTGCTGCCCCTTCCGGACGCGACCGGTGAGCATTCCCTGCGCCAGCGGACTCCACACCAGGGCTCCCATGCCATAACGCTGGACAACGGGCAATACCTCGGCCTCGACGCCGCGATCGAGGATGGAGTACGGGGGTTGCTCGCAACGGAACCGTTCCAAGCCGCGCCGTTCAGCGACCCACTGAGCCTCCACCATGTCAGACGCAGGCATCGTCGAGGATCCGATGGCTCGCACCTTGCCGCAGCGGACCAAGTCCGTCAACACCGACAGCGTCTCCTCGATGTCAGTCTGCGGGTCGGGTCGGTGCAGCTGGTATACGTCGATGTAGTCAGACTGTAAGCGCCGCAACGATTTTTCGACGGAGGCCGTGATCCATGACCTGGAGTTGCCGCGCTGAATGGTCTCTTCGCCCCTGACAAGGTGCACTTTGGTCGCCACGATTACGTCGTCGCGCCGGCCCTTGAGCGCCTTACCGACAATCTCTTCGGACTCGCCGCCCGAGTACGCGGGCGCGGTGTCGATGACGTTGATCCCGGCGTCCAGCGCTCGATGGATGATGCGGATGCAGTCGTCATGATCGGTGTTCATCCCGCCAAACATCATGGCCCCCAAGGAATATGGGCTGACGTTGATTCCGGTTCGACCCAGCGTTCGATATTGCATGGCGGTGTTCTCCCATATGTCCGTTTCCGTCTGTACGGCCACTCTTGCGCCGAATCAGACGGTGCGACCAGGCCGCACTTAACCGGGGTCTGAGAGTCCCTGGTTAAACGCTAACCATCGATGACAATGGGGAGATGGAATCTGACGCGCTGGCTGAGTTCCTGCGGACCCGCCGAGCATCGATCAGCCCCGCCGACGTAGGACTCCCGCCGGGTGCACGGCGCCGCGCGGCCGGCCTGCGCCGCGAGGAGATAGCCCACTTGACCGGGATGTCGGTTGACTACTACAGCCGGCTTGAGCAGGCTCGAAGCACTCAGCCGTCGCTACAGATCGTGCGCGCGCTCGCACGCACACTTCGCCTCACCACTGACGAGACTGAGCACCTCTACCGACTCGCTGGACACGCGGTGCCGGATCGAACCGGGTGTTCACTTCATGTGCGGCCCGCACTGATGTACCTGCTCGATCAGATGACCGACGCGGCGGCCTTCGTCTGCTCGGACACCGAGATCGTGCTCGCGCAAAACGACATGGCCAAGCTCCTGATGGGCGACTTGGTCAGTGAAGAGCCAGGGCTGCAGGCGAGCATGTGCTGGCGGTGGTTCACCGATCCAGGTGCCCGCGAGGCGATACCGCCAGAAGAATGTGACCAACACAGCCGAAGCCGGGTCGCGGACTTACGCGCGGCGTGGGGCCGGCGGCGCCGCGACGCCGACATGTGTGAACTCGTCGACGGCCTGCTAAAGCACAGCGACGAGTTCCGCAAGTTGTGGGCCCGGCACGAGGTTGCGGTACGGCGCATGCAGCGCAAGACATTCCTCACCCGCGTCGGCCCGATCACGCTGGACTGCGAAGTACTGGCGACCACCGACGGTCAGTCACTGGTAATACTGACACCGCCCGCCGGCACATCGTCAGCAGACAAGCTGCGCCTGCTCGCTGTAGTGGGTCACCAGGCCGTTGCCAAGCACTGATGACCGCACATTCTGTAGTGGAGCTGCCGGGAATCGAACCCGGGTCCTACGGCATTCCCTCAAGACTTCTCCGTGCGCAGTTCGCTATGCCTCTACTCGGATCTCCTGGTCACGCGAACAAGCCAGGATGACGATCCCAGTCGCTGTTGGTGTCCCGATAAGTCCCGCGACCGGACTCATCGGTGGATCCCTCTAGCTGACGCCAGGGTCCGGGTCGAGGGCTTTCCCGGTCTGACGGACTAGCTGTCGCTTAGGCAGCGAGAGCGTAGTCGCGCTGATGTGAATCGGCGCTTATCTGTTTGCAACGACGCTTACGGTGGTCAGTTGCCTGCACCGGCACGCTTCCCTTGATTCGATGCGCGAAGTCGAAACCTTTCAGCCCCTCGCACCCCGCCGACTTTCGGCAGGAATATCAATGGTACCTGCCTAACAACCAGCAGCAACGGGATTGTCTTCCCGGCCGGGCGGCGATCAGATCACGAAGTTGAGGTGCTCCACAACCTGGGTGGCCACGTCTTGGTCGCCGCCCAGCTCGATGTCCTGGGGTCGGGCCGGACACATCGGGCGGCCGCCGGCGAGCCTGGTGAACTGCAGCCCGTCCAGGCGGACGGTCGCGGTCGGGTCTCGGCCGGCGAAGTCGTCGACCACCGCGGCGCGCCCGTCGACGCTGACCCGGATGGTGCGGGCCAGCGGTCCGGTGAGGTCGAACTGGACGCGCGAACCCTCGGGCGCCCTGGCCAGCTTGCCCACGACGTAGCCCATGGTCGCGGCGATCTCGTCGAGGGCCAGCGGCGCGGCGGGGCCGGCCAGTTCGTCGTCGGTCGGCGGCCGTTCCAACGCCACGCGAATGTCTTGTTCGTGCATCCAGCAGTCGAACACGCGGATCCGCATGAACCGGCCATACGAATCCGGGCCCGTGGGCGTCATCGTCACCGCGTCCCACTCGTCGCCCGACATGGCCGTCAGCGCCTCGCGCCGATCGGTGGTGATCGCCCGGAAGCTTTCCAGCACGTCGGCGTCGGCGTGCGCGCTCAGGTGGCGAACCCAACACTCGTTCATCACGCCCACGTCGTTGCGCACATGCTTCAGCGTCGACACGTCGATGTCGGGCTGGGGTGCGGCGATGCCGGCAAGGAACGACTCGGTGCCGATCATGTGCGCCACCACGGCTTTGACGTCCCAGCCCGGTAGCGGACTGGCCGCCCGCCACTGCGCTTCGGACAGCCCGGCCAGCAACCCGTCGATGTCGTCCCACACCGCGAAGAGTGCCGAGAGGACGGCGGACTTGTCGAGCTTGGTGACGGGGCGATCGGCCATGGTCACCGATCGTAGGCCGTCAGGCGGACGCGATCATCGCCACCGAGCCCATGGCGAGCACCATGCCGATCCCCTGCAGGCGGGTCACCCGCTCGCGCAGCACCACCATCGCCAGCACGACCGTCGCGGCCGGATACAGCGAGATCAGGATGCTGGCCAACGACAGCAGCCAGGTGTGCAGCGCCGCCAGCATGGTGATGTTGGCGAAGATGTCCAGCACGGCGACGGCGACGGCCAATTTGAGCGGCCGTCCGCGCGGCATCACCAGGTTGTCGCTGGTTTTGGCCATGGCGAACACCACCAGGCTTGCCGCCACCCGGGCGAAGACCAGGGGCCAAAGCTTGCACACGTGTGGCGCCTGGTGCAGAAATACCAGGTTCAACCCCATCGCCGAGCCCGCAACTACTGTGAGCCAGGCCACTTTTGGCGTGAATCGATACGGGGTGCCCTCGACGGGGGCCTCACGGCTGACGAGCATCACCGCGCCCAGCGCCAGGACGACGCCCACCAGGGCGGCCTGGCCGGGCCGCTCCCCCAGCGCCATGCCCACCGCGACGGGCACCGCCGCGTTGAGCACGGCCGCCAAGGGTGAGACCACCGAAATCGGCCCGGAACCCAGCGCGGCGAAGAACGCCCACATACCGAACGCCATTCCGATGCCGTAGAGGCATCCCCACAGAACGGCGCCGACATGGATGGGTCCGCCGACGAAAACGGCCATCACGCCCAGCAACAGCGTCTCGATCGGGTAGGCGACGAGCATCACGCGCAGCGCGGCCACCCGCCGAGCTGCGACACCGCCCACGAAATCGCTGACTCCGTACGTGACGGCAGACAGCTGGGCGTACGCCGCCCCGATCAGGTCATGCCCTTTGCTCGACGTCCCATCTCACGAACCACCTCGCGCTGTGCATCGCGCTGCGCCATGTCCTGGCGCTTGTCGTAAGCCCTTTTACCGCGCGCAAGGGCAAGCTCGACCTTGACCTTGCCCTCGGAGAAATACAGAGACAACGGCATCAAGGCGAGGTTACCATCTCGTATCTTGCCGACCAGCCTGTCAATTTGTTGCCTATGTAACAACAACTTTCGGTTGCGGCGCGGCTCATGATTGGTCCAGCTACCGTGCCGATACTCCGGAATGTACAAGTTACGCAACCAAACTTCGCCGTCGTCGATTGTTGCGAACGCGTCGGCTAGCGATGCTTGGCCCTGGCGAAGGCTTTTCACCTCGGTGCCCTGCAGAGACACGCCGGCCTCGAACAACTCGATGATCGAATAGTTGTGCCGCGCTTTGCGATTGGTGGCGATGACTTGTTTGCTGCCACCTTTGCCGCCCGCCGCCTTGGCCCGGCCGGAACCCTTGGCCACAGCTACCGCCGTATATAGAGGCGTAAGGTCGCGTACCCCGTCACCGCCGCCATCGACACGCCGAGCAGGAACAGCCACGGCGAGATATAGAGGATGTCGGCGTAGTCGACCTTGGCGATCAGATGCGCTTGGTAGAACTGGCTGAGCGCATTGTCCAGGAACAATGCGCGCACCAGCATGAGTCCGAGGACCGCGATCGCCACACCGATGGCCGCCGCCAGCATGGCCTCTACCAGGAAGGGCAGCTGGGTGTACCACCGGCTGGCACCCACCAGCCGCATGATCCCGATCTCGGTGCGCCGGGTGTACGCGGCGACCTGCACCATGTTGGCAATCAACAGGATTGCCCCGACGGCCTGCACCAGAGCAACGGCGAACGCGGCGTCGCGCAGGCCGTCGAGCACCGCAAACAGCCGGTCGATGAGGTCCTTCTCGTTGAGGATGCTGCGCACCCCCGGCTGGCCCTGCATCGCGGCGTCGAACTCCGCGTGCTGTTCGGGGTTGTTCAGTTTGACGATGAACGACGCCGGAAACGAGTCCTTACCCGCCACGTCCTTGAACTCCGGGAACTTCTTGATGGCGTCGTTGTAGGCGTCCTGACGATTGACGAAGCGCACCGATTTCACGTCTTGGCGCGCGTCGATCTTCTCGCGCAGCCCCTTGCAGGGCGCGGACGCACACGTGGTGTCGTTGGCCGATATGTCGTCGGTCAGGAACACCTGGGTCTCGACGCGGTCGAGGTAGATCTCGCGCGAGTTGTCGGCCAGCCGGACCACCAGCAGACCGCCACCGAACAGGCCGATGGAGATCGCGGTCGTCAGGATCATCGCGGCCGTCATCGTGACGTTGCGACGAAACCCGGTCAGGACCTCGTTGAGTAGGAAACCGAAGCGCACTTAGCGGTCCATCCCATAGATGCCGCGCTGCTCGTCGCGAACCAGCCTGCCCAGCGACAACTCCACGACGCGCTGGCGCATCGAGTCGACGATGTGGTGGTCGTGCGTCGCCATCAACACCGTCGTCCCCGTGCGGTTGATCCGCTCCAACAAATCCATGATGTCCTTACTGGTATCTGGGTCGAGGTTGCCCGTCGGCTCGTCCGCCAGCAGGACCAGCGGCCGGTTGACGAACGCGCGCGCGATCGCCACCCGCTGCTGCTCACCACCGGACAGCTCGTGGGGCAACCGGTTGGCCTTGCCGGACAGGCCGACGGTTTCCAGCACCTCCGGCACCACCCGGTTGATGGCGTCGGTTCGTTTGCCGATCACTTCCAGCGCGAACGCGACGTTCTCGTAGACCGTCTTTTGCTGCAGCAGGCGGAAGTCCTGGAAAACGCAGCCGATGACCTGGCGCAGCTTCGGCACGTGCCGCCCGCGCAGCTTGTTGACGTGGAACTTCGACACCCGGACGTCGCCGCTGGTCGGGTTCTCCGCGCCGAGCAGCAGCCGCATGAAGGTGGACTTGCCCGACCCCGACGGGCCGATCAGGAAGACGAATTCACCCTTGTCGATCTTGACGTTGACGTCTTCCAGCGCCGGGCGGGCCGACGCTTTGTACTTCTTACTGACATGGTCCAGGGTGATCATCACGGCACGCCAGTGTAGCGGTGAATTTCGCTGGCAGGCGAAGTCAACTGGCCGGTGGCGGGGAAGTCGGCACCGGGCCGGGCCCCGGCTGGGGTTGCTGCGGCGGCGGTGTGGCGGGGCTTGAGCTGGGCGGGCAGAACGGCGCCGGCAGGATGCACGGCAGCTGCGGCAGCTGAAACGGCGGCGTGGTGGTGGTCGTGGTCGTCGTCACCGGTGGTGGCGGCGGCGGTGGCGGTGGTGGCGGCGGCGGAGTGCTGGTCGGCGTCGGCGTGTAGGTGACGGCCGGCGGCGCCTGCACCCGGCTGCGCGGCACCCAGGTGTAGTTGGGGTCGGGTACGAAGCCGGGTGGCACCAGCTGCTGGGCCGGGGGCTTGGGCGCCGGTTCCGGACGGTAGGTGTCGTAGACCCACCACACCACCAAGAAAGCGACGACCAAGACGAACGTCGACGTGCGCATCCGCCCGCCGAACATGTGCTTCGGCCAGCGATGCTCCGCATCCGAGTCGTCGCCGCGCTTCTCGAGGATGTTCAGGGTGAACTTCAACGCTTCTGCACCGCACCTTGGACTTCATCGTCGTTTTGCTGTTCGGCGGCCTGCGCGACCGGAACCGAGGGGTCTTCCACCAGGCCCACCCTCGCATCCGCCGCCGTCACGATCCCGACGCGGGCCAGCGCCCGGATGACCAGCACGCGTAGCTGCCGGCCGACCTCGAACTGCTTGCCGGGCAGCGTCCGCGCGACCAGACGCAGCGTTACCGTGTCCACCGCGATGCTTTCCACACCCATAACCGTGGGCGCATCCAGCAGCAGCTCCCCGAGCACGGGGTTGTCCATCGCGCGGTCGCATTCTTGATGCAGGACCTCGTTGACCCGGTTCAGGTCGGCGCTGGTCGACACCGGGATGTCCACCACCGCACGCGCCCAGTCCTTCGACAGGTTGACCACCTTGACGATCTGCCCGTTCGGAATGGTCAACACTTCGCCATCCGCCGACCGCAGCCGGGTCACCCGCAACGTCACGTTCTCGACCGTGCCGCTGGCCTCGGTGGCCGAAACCACCGTGATGGTGACCAGGTCTCCGAAACCGTACTGACGCTCCACCAGAATGAAGAAGCCGGCCAACAGATCTCGCACCAATTGTTGCGCGCCGAAACCCAGGGCGGCGCCGACCACGGTGGCCGGCGCGACCAGTCCGCCCACCGAGAACTGCAGCACCGACGAGATCTGCATGATGACCCAGATGCCGATGATGACGACCGACACCCAGGAGATCACCGACGCCAGGGCCTGCCGGTGCTTGGACGCTTCCGAGCGCACCAGCGCGTCGCTTTCGGCGAAGCCCAAATTGAGCTGATGCGTCACCTGCTGGGCCACCCAGTTGACGAACCGGGCCGCCAGCACCGCGGCGATCAGGATCATGACGATCCGTAGACCCCGGGTGATGATCCACTCGCCGAGTTCGCCCCGCCAGAAGTCGTGCCAGCGGTGCGTCATGGACGCGGCGAGAAAACTTGTGTTATTCGTCATCTTTTCGGTTGCGCCAACGGATTCCCGCTTCCAGGAATCCGTCGATGTCTCCATCCAGGACGGCCGCAGGATTGCCGACCTCGTACTCGGTCCGCAGATCCTTGACCATCTGATACGGCTGCAGAACGTAGGAGCGCATCTGGTTGCCCCACGAACTGCCACCTTCGCCTTTTAATGCGTCTAACTCAGCGCGCTCTTCGGAACGCTTGCGCTCCAACAACTTTGCCTGAAGAACTCGCATCGCCGAGATCTTGTTCTGCAACTGCGATTTTTCGTTCTGACAAGTCACGACGATACCCGTTGGGATATGGGTTAAACGTACCGCAGAGTCGGTGGTGTTCACCGATTGGCCTCCCGGGCCGCTCGAGCGGTAAACGTCAACGCGCACATCGCCTTCCGGAATGTCGATGTGGTCGGTGGTCTCCACCACCGGAAGCACCTCGACTTCAGCGAACGATGTCTGACGGCGGCTCTGGTTGTCGAACGGGCTGATTCGCACCAGCCGGTGGGTGCCCTGCTCCACCGAGAGGGTGCCGTAAGCGAACGGGGCGTGCACGGCGAACGTCGCGCTCTTGATGCCCGCCTCTTCGGCGTAGGACGTGTCGAACACCTCGACGGGATACTTGTGTTGCTCGGCCCACCGGATGTACATCCGCATCAGCATCTCGGCCCAGTCCGCGGCGTCCACTCCACCCGCACCGGAACGAATGGTGACCAGCGCCTCGCGTTCGTCATAGTCGCCCGACAGCAGGGTGCGCACCTCGGTGGCTTCGATGTCCGCACGCAGCGCCTTCAACTCGGCGTCCGCCTCGGCCAGCGCGTCCGCGGCGCCCTCACCCTCCTCGGCCGCCAGCTCGTAGAGCACCGGCAGGTCGTCCAGGCGCCCCCGCAGCTCCTCGACCCGGCGCAGCTCGCCCTGAGCGTGCGACAACTCGCTGGTGACCCGCTGGGCGCGCGCCTGGTCGTCCCACAGCTGGGGGTCGGATGCCTCGTGTTCGAGCTTCTCGATGCGCGCGCGCAGACCGTCCACATCGAGCACTCGCTCCACCGTGGTCAGGGTGGCGTCCAGGGCGGCGATATCGGCTTGACGGTCGGGTTCCACAGCCGACAACGTTACCGGGGCCCTCCGGGCAGCTTCCGCTCGCAGCGAGTGTCCAGGTCGCGACCAGCGGTCATGCGTTTAGCATCGAGTCACGATCATGTGCGCCCCGCTTTGCGCGCTCCAGCCCCTCGCGCGCATTCGGGCACGAATAGAAGGTCGAGAATGCGCCCTTATCACGTTGCAATCGTTGGTTCCGGACCGTCAGGCTTCTTCGCCGCGTCCTCCTTGTTGAAGGCGGCCGACGGGTCCGACGACATCGATATCGCCGTCGACATGCTGGAGATGCTGCCCACCCCGTGGGGGCTGGTGCGCTCCGGCGTCGCGCCCGACCACCCCAAGATCAAGTCGATCAGCAAGCAGTTCGAGAAGACGTCCCAGGACCCGCGCTTCCGCTTCTTCGGCAACATCTCGGTCGGCGAACACGTGCAGGCCGACGAACTCGCCGAGCGCTACGACGCCGTCGTCTACGCGGTCGGGGCGCAATCCGACCGCGCGCTGAACATCCCCGGCGAGGACCTGCCGGGGAGCATCGCCGCCGTCGACTTCGTGGGCTGGTACAACGCACACCCGAACTTCGAGGAGGCCACGCCCGATCTCTCGGGATCCCGGGCCGTCGTCGTCGGCAACGGAAACGTCGCGCTCGACGTCGCGCGCATTCTGGTGACCGATCCCGAGGTGCTGGGACTGACCGACATCGCCGACCACGCGCTGGAGTCGCTGCGCCCGTGCGGCGTCGACGAGGTGGTGGTCATCGGCCGGCGGGGGCCGCTGCAGACCGCGTTCACCACCCTGGAGCTCCGCGAGCTGGGAGACCTGGACAACGTCGACGTGATCGTCGACCCCGCCCAGCTGGAGGGCGTGACCGATGAGGACGCCGCCGCGGCCGGCAAGACGGCCAAGCAGAACATCAACGTGCTGCGCGACTACGCGAAGCGCGACCCGCGCCCCGGACACCGGCGCATCGTGCTGCGCTTCATGACCTCGCCGATCGAGATCAAGGGCGACGAGCGGGTCGAAGCGATCGTGCTCGGCCGCAACGAGCTGGTCACCGACGACAACGGGCGCGTATCCGCCCGCGACACCGGCGAGCGCGAAGAGCTACCTGTCCAGCTGGTGGTGCGCTCGGTCGGTTACCGCGGCGTGCCCACCCCCGGGCTGCCGTTCGACGAGAAGACCGCGACGATCCCCAACAGCGGCGGCCGGGTCGAGGGCAGCCGCAACGAATACGTGGTCGGTTGGATCAAGCGTGGGCCGACGGGTGTCATCGGCACCAATAAGAAGGACTCCCAGGACACCGTGGACACGCTGCTCGCCGATCTGTCCGCCGCCGAAGGTCTGGGCGATTTCCCCGGCGACCACGCCGAAAAGTTGGCCGATTGGCTGGCGTCGCGCCAGCCCAAGCTGGTCACCTCGGCGCATTGGGACCTCATCGACGCCCACGAGCGCGCGGCGGGCGAACCGCACGGACGACCCCGCGTCAAGCTGCCGAGCCTGGCGAAATTGCTTCGGGTCAGCCACGGCTGAGTTCGCCCCGAGAGTACGAATGGCTCTACTCAACGCCCACAATTCTCCGTAGCGTTGGGGCCGTGGGTAGCGACCAACCGGTGACCGTGCTTTCCGAAGACGAGAACTGGAATCTGTTGGGCAGTGTCTCGCTGGGCCGCCTCGTCACCAACTTCGCCGGTGAGCCCGAGATCTTCCCCGTCAACTTCGTCGTGCAGGATCGCACCGTGCTGTTCCGCACCGCCGAGGGCACCAAACTGTTCTCGGCCGTGGCCAATCACGCGGTGGTTTTCGAGGTCGACGACCACAACCTCGTCGAGGGATGGAGCGTGATCGTGCGCGGTCGCGCGCGACTGCTGAAGGCGGACACGGACATTCAACAGGCCGAACGCGCGCGGTTGTTGCCGTGGACGGCGACGCTCAAACCGCACTATGTGCGCATCACGCCGGCCGAAGTCACCGGCCGTCACTTCCGGTTCGGTCCGGAGCCTGACCGGCACGAGCCGGTTGCGTGACGAGCAACTCGGGCGCATCGGCCCCGGTCAGTCGCCGGTGCATGGCCCAGGCGATCCGTCCGGCCTGAACTTTCGCCCGATCGGCCGCCGGTCCGCGATACATTTCGTCAACCGTGTTGTGCCACAAGGTGAGCCAGCGCCGGAAGTGACGATCCGACAGTGGGGCACGCCGGTGGATTTCGCGGTGTGCCTGCAGCGCACTGCCGCGATAGAGCCCCGCGCGGAACAGCACGGTCTCCCAGAAGTCACACATCGTCGGAACGTGGGCCTCCAGGCCGGTGGCCCGCAACCCGGCGAACGGCTCGGCCAGAACCTCGTCGTCCAAGGCCCGTCCGTAGAAGCGGCGCAGCAACGCCTCCACGTCGGCGCGGTCGACCAGGTCGACACCCGCCTCGGCCGTCGTCAGCTGGCTCATGGTCGGCAACCCTCCCGATATATCTGCAACTCAGAGTAACACCATCTTGCTCCGGAGGCGCGTGCCCGCAACAGGGCCCTTGGTCCCTTGACACCGCGGCGAAACCGGCGCCCGGCGGGAGGAAATCCCCGGTACATGCCGCCTTGGCTTCGCTGAAACCTGTTGCAGAGCAGTGTGTTTCAGACCACAGTCCGGCGCCGCCCGAGCTACAGGTTGCCGCAACGTATCGCAAGGACGGAATGGCCGTCGTGACACAGCGCCTCGGCCCGATAGGAGTCGGTGACCAACAGCTGGCCGGCATCGTGGTGGGCACGCAGATACCGGTCCACGCCACCGGTCACGATCACCGGCTCGGCCTGCACGTCGGGATACAGCCGCATCCATCGCGCCAGCCTGCGATCCAATTGCCCTTGCGCCGAAGCCTTTCCAGGAGTCTCGTCGCGAACGTTCGCGACTTTCGATACCGACACCGCCCGCAGGGTCGCTCGGCGCAGCCTCGCTTCGTCGAACGCGTGCCGCAACACCGTGCCGTTGTCCACCTCGGTGACCACGCCGCTGATGCGAGGCGCCGTCGGACGGCCCGCCGACTGTTGGATGACGGCGACAGGACACAGCGCGGAGCGGACCAAGGAAGCCGCGACGGCGGGTCCGCCGTGGCAGGCGTGGTTGAGCCCGATCTGCCCGATGCAGACCATGACGGCCGACCTGGACGCTTCGAGCAGCTTGGAAACCGTCCTGCCCCAGAGGATTTCGGTTTCGATCTTGACCGGTTCGCCCGCCGCGTCGACTGCCCGGTGGGCGTCGGCCAACGCGGCACGGGCGACGGCAAGGCGGGTGTCACCGGCGCGCACACCCGACGCGTCGTGCGAATCGATGACGTACACCAATCGCAGCGGAATGTCGCGGCTGACCGCCTCGTCGATCGCCCACACGGCCGCATGTATCGCCGCCCTGGATCCGTCGACACCTACCAAAACTGCGGGAGCTGGATACACGTTGCTCATCGCGACTTCCTTCATTGCGCGGTCGAAAGGTGTTCATTGCACCGTTCAGCTAGAACTTTATGGTTCGTAAACCCCGCTCCCCCAGAGGCATTGGTCCCGAAATAGGTGCCATTGGACCCTACGTCGCGCTCACATAACCGAATTGACTGTTGCCATCGTGTCGCCGGAGATCGAGTATTAGGTGCGGACGAACCCAGTGTGTTCGAAAAGCGAGACAGGGGCATTACCACCCATCGCCTGGACGGGAGACCTCGCGCATGACCGCTCAAGAGACATCCGCTCAACAGTCATCGTCACAGCCCCTGGTCGGAAAGGGCTGGGCCCAGGGCGTCGCCCTGGTCATGATCTTCGGCTTCCTGGTGATGGGCATTCTGGCCTACCGCACGTATTCGGCGTCGATGCCGATGCCGGACAAGGTCGTCAGCGAATCGGGCCAGCTCCTGTTCACCGGTCAGGACATCACCCGGGGCCAGGAGCTCTACCAGGCCCGCGGCCTGATGGAATACGGCTCGGTGCTCGGCCACGGGGCCTACCTCGGACCCGACTACACCGCCGAATACCTGCGGACCGCCACGGAGGACGTCGCCGGCCAACTTCGCGCGCAGGGCGTCACCGATCCGCGCGAACGCGTCGTCACCGAATTCCGCACCAATCGCTACAACCCCGCCAGCAAGACGCTGGTGTTCACCGACCGCCAGGCAGTGGCATTCGACCACATTCAGAGCCAGTACGCCGCCTACTTCGGTGAGAACTCAACGAAATACGGGCTGCTGCCCCACATGATCACCGATAAGGCGCAGATCCGTGACCTCACGGCGTTCTTCGCCTGGACGGCCTGGGCCGCGGCGGCCGAACGTCCCGGCCACAAGTACACCTACACCAACAACTGGCCGGCCGAGCCGCGCGTCGACAACGGGCCCACCGCGGCGGTGATCGTCTGGTCGGCGCTGTCGCTGATCGCGTTGCTGGGCGGCATCGGGATCATGTTCGCGGTCTACGGCCGCTGGAGCCAGAAGGTCGGCTGGCACAGCGCCGAGTCCTCGACCCTGTCCTTCCGCCAGCCCGGCGAGGTGAGCCTGACCCCGGCGCAGCGCGCCTGCATCTGGTTCTTCGCAGTCGTGTCGGTGCTGTTCCTGGCCCAGACGCTGCTGGGGGCCGCGGCCGAGCACTACCGGGCCGACCTGTCCAACTTCTTCGGGCTGGATCTGGCCCGCGTGCTGCCCTACAACCTGGCCCGCACCTGGCATCTGCAGCTGTCGCTGTTCTGGACCGCGGCGGCCTTCCTGGCCGGCGGCATCTTCCTGGTGCCGTTCATTGCCCGACGGGAGCCCAAACGCCAGGCGCTGCTGGCGTACGTGCTGCTGGGTGCGGTCGCCGTGGTGGTGTTCGGCTCGTTGATCTGCGAGGCGTTGTCCATCTACGGCGTGATTCCGGCGGGCGGGCTGTTCTCCCAGCAGTGGGAGTACCTCGACCTGCCGCGCCTGTGGCAGATCCTGCTGATCATCGGCATGTTCGTCTGGATCGCCATCATCTGGCGCGGCATCCGCGGCCGGCTCAGGGGCGAGTCGAAGATGAACATGCCCTGGCTGTTCTTCTTCTCTGGGCTGGCCATCCCCGGCTTCTACGCCGTGGGTCTGTTGGCGGGCAGCGACGCCCACTACACCGTCGCGGACTTCTGGCGGTTCTGGGTCGTGCACCTGTGGGTCGAGGATTTCCTCGAGCTGTTCACCACCGTGATGGTGGCGTACATGTTCGTGTTGCTCGGGGTGGTGCGCGAGAAGATCGCGCTGGGCGTGATCTTCCTGGACGTCATCCTGTACTCCGCCGGTGGTGTCATCGGCACCATGCACCACCTGTATTTCTCCGGCACCCCGGTGGAGCACATGGCGCTGGGCGCGTTCTTCTCGGCGGCCGAGGTCATCCCGCTGACGTTCCTGACCGTCGAGGCGTGGGCCTTCCTGCAACTGGGTGCGCGCCAGCAATCCGGCGACGCCAACCCCTTCCCGCACCGCTGGGCGGTCATGTTCCTGGTCGCGGTGGGATTCTGGAACTTCTTGGGGGCCGGCATCTTCGGGTTCCTGATCAACCTCCCGGTGGTGTCGTACTACCAGATCGGCACGGCGCTGACGGCCAACCACGCGCACGCGGCGATGATGGGCGTGTACGGCATGCTGGCCGTCGGCCTGGCCATGTTCGCCTTCCGCTACGTGATCCCGCCCGACAAATGGCCTGAGAAGCTGGCGCGAATCTCGTTCTGGTGCATGAACATCGGGCTGGCGTGGATGGTGTTCGCCACCCTGCTGCCGCTGGGCGTGCTGCAGCTCTACCACTCGGTCAACGACGGCTACTTCGAGGCCCGGTCGCTGGGTTACATCACCAAACCGGGCAACGCCGTCCTGGAGTGGCTCCGGCTCCCGGGCGACGTCATCCTGATAGTCGGTGGTGTGGTGCCGTTTGTCTGGATCGCCTTGACCGCGCTGCTCAACTTCCGCTCGGGGACCACCGTCGACGAATTGCCGGAAAATCCCCTGTACACCCAGGCACCGACGGAGCCGGAGCCCGGCGCCGCGGTGCCGGCGAAGGATTGAGCGGTGACCGCGCCGACCGCCTCGGTGTGGATGATCGCCGGATACTCCCTGGCGCTGCTGGCCGTCGGCTGGTCCTTCGACGTGATGGCCCGGCGGGCTTCGGCGCACGCGGCACGTTGGCGCACAGGACAATTCACCTACCGGCCCGACCATGACGCGTGGGTCTGTCCGCAGGACCATTGGCTGTGGCCGACCTCGTTCGATCCGAAGCACCGGGTCATGCGATATCGCGCACTGCCGGTGGTGTGTAACAGCTGTCCCGTCAAATCCGACTGCACGACCTCCGAACACGGCCGGGAGATCAGCCGCGAGGTCGACCCGTGGCCGCATTCGGACGCCGGACGATTCCACCGTGGGATCGCCTGCTGCGTGGCCGCGCTGGGGATCGTGCTGCCGCTGGCGACCTTGGTCGCCAACCACTCCGCCGCCGACGCGCTGGTCCTGACGGCGACCGTGTTGATCGTCGCGCTGTTGGGGCTGCCGCTGGTCCGTCACCTGTGGAACACTCCGTCCAACGCGCCCGACCACCTGCCGCACCGCACCGCGATCGAGGACCAGGTGGCCGCCGCAATCGACCGGTACTCCACGCGCTGGGGTGGGTGGAAAAGCAAGGAGGACAACACGACATGACTGCCCTTGTGGTTGGCCTGATCGGCGCCGGGCTGGTCCTGCTAGCCGTGCTCGCGACGTGGTCGCTTGCCGTGCTGCGCGAGTACGAACGCGGGGTCGTGTTCCGGATGGGCCACGCGCGCCCGCTGTACGGTCCCGGATTGCGATTTCTGATCCCGCTGCTGGACAAGATGATTCGCGTCGACCAGCGCCTGGTGACGTTGACCATTCCACCGCAGGAGGTGATCACCCGCGACAATGTGCCGGCGCGGGTCAACGCCGTGGTGATGTTTCAGGTGGTGGAACCGCTGAAAGCGATTCTGGCGGTGGAAAACTACGCGGTGGCGACGTCGCAGATCGCCCAGACCACACTGCGTTCGCTGCTGGGCCGGGCGGACCTGGACACGCTGCTCGCACATCGCGAGGACCTCAACAGCGACCTGCGCACGATCATCGAGAAGCAGACCGAGCCCTGGGGTGTACAGGTGCGCGTGGTGGAGATCAAGGACGTCGAGATTCCCGAGTCGATGCAGCGGGCGATGGCCCGCGAGGCCGAAGCCGAGCGCGAACGCCGCGCGAAGGTCATCAACGCCCGCGGCGAGCTGCAGGCGTCGGAGGAACTGCGCGAAGCCGCGGAGACCCTCTCGAAGAGTCCGGCATCACTGCAGCTGCGCTATCTGCAGACGCTGCTGGAGCTGGGGGCGGACCAGAACTCGACCGTCGTCTTCCCGCTGCCGGTCGACATCATCACGCCGTTCCTGCGGCATCCCGAGGCGCTGCAGGGTGTGGTCGACAGCCTCAACCATCGCGGGTGACCACCGCGCGGATCACCAATTATCAAGCACGTCAGATACTTTCGTTGTTCAACAAGCGTCAAGCTAGCGTGGACGGTGGTTAACGAAAGGTAAACGTAAGATGAACACAGGCTGAATTCTGCCTGGTCGGCATCGGGAAATAGGCAAAACCCCGCACGCGTCAGCCGCACCTGCGACGTTTGAAGGGCCCGAAAACCGAAGGTCTTTTGTAATGCCCTGCGCGCACGCTCCGCCAGCCCGATAACACGCGCCACGCTGACCGCCAGTCGGCGGTAGCGCGATCGCGCCGGGCTGCCCTCTCACCTGACGCGGGGTGGGCTTTGCCGAATCGCAAAGCGAATCCGGGAGCGGCCCTTTCTTTCGAACACGCCGATGCGGCGAGCGCCGGCGCCACTGGCGTTTGCCCGAAAACCGCACATTGAGGGGATGTATCACAGATGGATTGGGCTTTTGTTCCACCCGAAATCAATTCGGCCCGGATGTACACCGGGCCCGGATTGGCCTCGCTGTTAGCCGCCGCCGGAAGCTGGGACGCGCTCTCGGCCGAGCTGGCCTCCACCGCCGAGTCCTACGAATCGGTGCTCGTGGGCCTGGGCCTGCAATGGCGTGGCCCCGCCGCCGAGTCGATGGCGTATTCGGCCGCCCGCTACATGGGCTGGCTGGAAGCGACCGCCGAGCAGACGAAGCAGACGGCCATGCAGGCGCGGACGGCCGCGGCGGCCTACGAGCAGGCGTACTCGATGACCGTGCCGCCGCCGGTGATCGCCGCCAACCGCACGCTGCTGGCATCCCTGGTGGCGACGAACATCGTGGGGCAGAACACCGCGGCCATCGCCGACACAGAGGCACAGTATTCCGACTTCTGGGCGCAGGACGCCGCCGCCATGGCCGGCTACTCCGCGTCGTCGACCGTGGCGACGGCGCAGCTGCCCCGATTCGCCACCGCGAACAAATCCACCACCGAATCCGGCGTGAGCGCCCAGAACGCCGCCGTGGCCACGGCCAACACCAACGCCGGCGCGACCAAGGTTGCCGCGCAGACGTTTTCACCGTTGGATACCAGTCCAACCGGACCGGGGAGCACCCCTGGCGACATCTACTACCTGGACGCATCGACGACGAGCTCGGGCACCAACGCCTTTCGGGTCCTCGATGCGATTCAGGGAACGAGCCTCGGCTTCACCGCTCCCTACAACATGGAGCAGTTCGTGTCCGGCATCATCGGGGCGGAGAACAATCTCGGCATCCTGGCCAAGCCCGGCGCGGCGGCGGCCAACCTCGCTCCCGCGATCGCGGCGCCGGCACTCCGCGGCGCCACGGCGGGCCTCGGCGGTGGCCTGGGCAACGTCACCGCCACCCTCTCGCACGCAGGCACCATCGGGCCGATGTCGGTCCCCGCAAGCTGGGCCGCACCCACGAGCACCCATATCTCGCCGCTGGAACCCGCCGGCTTCACCACGATTCCCGGGACCGAGGAGCCGGTTGCCTCCGGGTATCCCGGGTACCCCGGCCTGCCGGGCGGTGGTGCGGCGCGATCGGCCGGCGCGGGGGTCCCGCCACGCTACGGCGTGCGGCTCACCGTGATGCCACGCCCGCCGGCCGCCGGGTGACGTGCCACCACTTTTCCAACTGCAGTCGGTCATAGGACGAACCTTTCACCGCATGCAGTTTCGTTTCACGCGGCCTTTAGGGCTGTAAGACAATGGAATTCGGTTTTCTGCCACCAGAGGTGAACTCTGCGCGGATGTACGCGGGCCCCGGGTCGGGTTCGCTGCTGGCCGCCGCGGGAAGCTGGGATTCGCTGTCTGCCGAGCTGGGTGTCACGGCCGCGGTGTACGAATCGGTGCTGTCCGGGCTGACCGGTTTGCACTGGCATGGGCCCGCAGCCCGGGCGATGGCGGCGAGTGCGGCGCCGTACGTGGCGTGGCTGTATTCGACCGCCGAGCTTGCACAGCAGACGGCCATGCAGGCGCGGGCGGCCGCCGCGGCCTACGAACTCGCCCATGCCATGACCGTGCCCCGCCCGTGGTCGCGGCCAACCGCACGCAGCTGGCCACGCTGGTGGCAACGAATTTCTTCGGCCAGAACACCGCGGCCATCGCGGCCACCGAAGCCGAGTACGCCGAATACTGGGCCCAAGATGCCGCCGCGATGTACGGCTATTCCGCCAGTTCGACTGCGGCCGTTCAGTTCTCGCCGTTCGCTTCCCCGCGCCAGACCACGACCACCAATGGGGTGGCGACGCAGCAGGACGCCGTCGTGCAAGCTGCCGCGAACACCTCGAGCTCGGGGGTGCAATCGGGATCGCAGGTAGTTGCGAATTCCTCGCCACCCGGGACGTCGGAAATCCCGCTCGATTTCCGGATCCTTGACACCATCCAGGCCGCCCAGTTCACGTTCAGATCCATTTTCACCGCGGAGGGTACTCCCGCCGGAATCATCCAGGCCGACAAGACCTTAGGGATTCTGCCGAACCTCGGCGCGCTTCCGGCCGCGCTGCCCAAGGCCCCCGCGCTCAGCGGCGCGACGTCGGGCATGGGCAACGTCGACGCGGTGCTCGCGCGCGCCGCACGGATCGGCCCGATGTCGGTGCCCGCGGGATGGACCAGCGCGACCGGCAACCAAGTCGCGGCACTGCCGGGCGGCGGCTTGTCCGACCTGACGGCGACCGAAGCGGTCGCCCGGGCCGGAACCTCCGCGACGCCCGGCATCCCCGCGCTCCCGGGCGGCACGGTCCGGCGGGCGGCGCTCGTGGTCCCCCGCTACGGCAGACGGATCACGGTGATGGCGCGCCCCTTCGCGGCGGGCTGACGGAAACTCAGCCCGCGGGCGGCTGCGGCGCCTCGGGTGGCGCGGGCGGCCCGGGCGGTGGTACCGCCGGCGCGAACCTCCAGTTGTCCGGGTTCTTCGGCGAATAGACCACCGGGAACAGCTGGCCGATGGTCGGCCAGTGATCCACGTCGACGGCCATGCGCTGATACACCGCGTGCTCGTTGACGGTGGGCCCATTCATCACGCCGGCGATGGTCACGAACTGCTCGCCCGTGGCGTCGGGTCGGGGGCTTATCCCCGTCACCAGCAGCGTGCCGCTCAGCAGTTCACCGCGGGGGCCGCGCGGGACGAACCGCTGGACGAGGAATACGCCCAATATCGCCACCAGCAGGAGCAGCAGTCCGAATTCCCACACGAGGCCATGGTAGGTCCGTGATAAGACTGCGTCATGAATCGCACCGGCGACCTGGCGCTGGCGCTGGCGCTGGCCGACCGCGCGGACAGGTTGACGTCCGCCCGCTTCGGCGCGCTGGACCTGCGCGTCGACACGAAACCCGACCTGACGCCGGTCACCGACGCCGACCGTGCGGTGGAAACCGAACTGCGCGACGCGCTCGGGCGGGAACGGCCCGACGACAGCATCGTCGGCGAGGAGTTCGGCGGCGAGACCACCTTCACCGGGCGGCAATGGATCATCGACCCGATCGACGGCACCAAGAACTTCGTGCGCGGGGTGCCGGTGTGGGCCACCCTGATCGCGCTGCTGGACGACGGCGTCCCCGTCGTCGGCGTCGTCAGCGCCCCGGCGTTGCAGCGCCGGTGGTGGGCCGCGCACACCCAGGGCGCGTTCGTCACGGTCGACGGCGCGCCCGCGCGCCGGCTCTCCGTTTCGTCAGTGGCACAACTGGATTCGGCCAGCCTGTCGTTCTCCAGCCTGTCCGGGTGGGCGCAGCTCGGCGTGCGGGACCGATTCATCGCGCTGACCGACGCGGTGTGGCGGGTGCGCGCCTTCGGCGACTTTCTGTCCTACTGCCTGCTTGCCGAAGGCGCGGTCGACATCGCCGCCGAACCGGAAGTGTCGGTGTGGGACCTCGCCGCGCTCGACATCCTGGTGCGCGAAGCCGGTGGGGCGCTGACCGCGCTGGACGGCACCGCAGGACCGCACCACGGCAGCGCCGTGGCCACCAACGGCCTGCTGCAACAGCAGGTCCTCGCCAGCCTCTCGGGCCCGCGGGTGTGAATTAGTTAACAAGTGTTCTCTGCGATCTTACTCCGGAGTAAGATCGGCGATATCCGCATTGCCCATCGACCTGAGGCTGCTGAAAATGACCGGTTCCGGTTCCAAAGAGACTTCAAAATCCGCCCGCTCCCGCGTCAAACGGCGCGACCATAAGTCCGCGGTCGGGCTGCAACCACACAAGCGCACCGGCGTCGACATCGCGATCGCGCTGATCACCCCCCTCGTCGGGCAGGAGTTCCTGGACAAATACCGGCTGCGTGACCCGCTCAACCGCGCCCTGCGCTACGGCACGAAGACCGTCTTCTCCACGGCCGCCACGTCGTCTCGGGAGTTCAAGCGGATCCAGAACCTGCGCGGCGGGCCGACCCGGCTCAAGTCCAGTGGCAAGGACTACTTCGACCTGACGCCCGACGACGAGCAGAAGATGATCGTCGAGACTCTCGACGAGTTCGCCGCGGAGGTGCTGCGCCCCGCCGCGCACGACGCCGACGAGGCGGCGACCTACCCGCACGAGCTGATCAGCAAGGCCGCCGAGCTGGGCATCACCGCGATCAACATCCCCGAGGACTTCGACGGCATCGCCGCGCACCGGTCCAGCGTGACCAACGTGCTGGTGGCCGAGGCGCTGGCCTACGGCGACATGGGCCTCGCGTTGCCACTGCTGGCGCCGGGGGCGTGGCCTCCGCGCTGACCCATTGGGGCAGCGCCGACCAACAGGCCACCTATCTGCCGGAGTTCGCCGGCGAGAATGTGCCCCAGGCGTGCGTGGCCATCGCCGAGCCGCAGCCGCTCTTCGACCCCACCCGGCTGAAGACCACCGCGATGCGCACCCCCAGCGGGTACCGCCTCGACGGGGTGAAGTCGTTGGTCCCGGCCGCCGCCGACGCGGAGCTGTTCATCGTCGGCGCGCAGCTGGACGGCAAGCCGGCCCTGTTCATCGTCGAGTCTTCGACGAAAGGCCTTACCGTGAAGGCGGATCCGAGCATGGGGATTCGCGCGGCGGCCCTGGGCCACGTGGAACTGTCCGGCGTGACGGTGCCGCACAGCGCCCGGCTCGGTGAGGACGAGGCGACCGACGAGGACTATTCCGAAGCGATCGCGCTGGCCCGGCTGGGCTGGGCGGCGCTGACCGTCGGCACCTCACACGCGGTGCTCGACTACGTCGTTCCGTACGTGAAGGAGCGTGAGGCGTTCGGCGAGCCGATCGCTCACCGGCAGGCGGTGGCCTTCATGTGCGCCAACATCGCCATCGAACTGGACGGGCTGCGGCTGATCACCTGGCGCGGCGCGGCGCGGGCCGAGCAGGGCCTGCCGTTCGTTCGCGAGGCGGCGCTGGCCAAGCGGCTCGGCGCCGACAAGGGCATGCAGATCGGCCTGGACGGCGTCCAGCTGCTCGGCGGCCACGGCTACACGAAAGAGCACCCGGTCGAACGCTGGTACCGCGACCTGCGGGCCATCGGCGTCGCCGAGGGCGTCGTCGTCATCTAGGTCGTTATCCAACTCGAACTGAAAGTTCAATCATGGCAATCAATCTGGAACTTCCCCGCAAGATGCAAGCGGTGACGACGAAGACGCATCAGGGCGCCGCCGAGTTGATGCGACCGATCGCCCGCAAGTACGACCTCAAGGAGCACGCATACCCGGTCGAGCTGGACACGCTGTTCAGTCTCTTCGAAGGCGCCTCGGAGTCAATCGAATTCGCGGGAGCCAACGCGCTGGGCGGCGAGGACGAAGAACGGGACAAGAACCACAACGGCGCCAACATGGCCGCGCTGCTGCAGACGCTGGAAGCCAGCTGGGGCGACCTGGCGATGATGCTGTCCGTGCCTTATCAGGGGCTGGGTAACGCCGCCATCTCCGCGGTCGCCAACGAAGAGCAGCTGCAACGCCTGGGCAAGGTGTGGGCGGCGATGGCTATCACCGAGCCGGGCTTCGGATCGGACTCGGCGGCCGTGTCGACCACCGCCACCCTGGACGGCGACGAGTACGTGATCAACGGCGAGAAGATCTTCGTCACCGCCGGATCGCGCGCCACCCACATCGTGGTGTGGGCGACGCTCGACAAGTCACAGGGCCGCGCGGCGATCAAGTCGTTCGTCGTCCCGCGCGAGCACCCCGGTGTGACGGTCGAACGGCTGGAGCACAAGCTCGGCATCAAGGGTTCCGACACCGCGGTCATCCGGTTCGACAACGCCCGCATCCCGAAGGAAAACCTGCTCGGCAACCCCGAAATCGAGGTGGGCAAGGGCTTTTCCGGAGTGATGGAGACCTTCGACAACACCCGTCCCATCGTCGCGGCCATGGCGGTCGGTGTCGGCCGCGCCGCGCTGGAGGAGATTCGCAAGATCCTCACCGAGGCCGGCGTGGAGATCTCCTACGACAAGCCCTCGCACGTCCAGAGCGCGGCGGCTTCGGAGTTCTTGCGGATGGAGGCCGACTGGGAGGCCGCCTATCTGCTGTCGCTGCGCGCGGCGTGGCAGGCCGACAACAAGATCCCCAACTCCAAAGAAGCATCGATGAGCAAGGCCAAGGCCGGCCGGATGGTCACCGACGTCACGCTCAAGACCGTCGAATTGGCAGGCACCGCAGGCTATTCCGAGCAGTTGCTGCTGGAGAAGTGGGCGCGCGACTCGAAGATCCTGGACATCTTCGAAGGCACGCAACAGATTCAGCAGTTGGTGGTCGCCCGCCGACTGCTGGGTCTGTCCTCCGCCGAGCTCAAGTAGCGATTGCGTTCAGCCGCCCGCGGTCGTCGTCGTCCAGTTCGATAGACGCGACGTCCATGTTCTCTTCCAGGTGGCTGCGCGACGAGGTGCCGGGGATCAGCAGCACGTTGGGCGCGACGCCCAGCGTCCACGCCAGCGCGACCTGAGCCGGTGTGCGCGCCAGCCGCTGCGCGATCTCCTGGACCACCGGGTGGCCCAGCACCGGGTTGGGTTGTACGAAGGCCGCACCGAGCGGGAAGAACGGGACGAAGGCGATCCCCCGCGCCGCGCATTCCTCGAGCACCGGGGCCGACTCCCGGTGCACCAGATTGAAAGCGTTTTGCACACAAGCGATCTCGGTGCGCCCCACAGCATGCAACAGGTGCTCGCGGTTGACGTTGCTCAGCCCGATTCCGCCGATCAATCCCCGGTCGCGGGCCTCGATCATGGCCGACAACTGGTCGTCGAACCCTTGGTCCGGCCCGTCGCTGTCGAACAGGCGCAGGTTGACCACGGCCAGTCGCTCCACGCCGAGGCTGCGCAGGTTCGTTTCGATGTCGCGACGCAATTCGGCCGGCGAGCCGGCCGGCAGCCAGGCACCCGTGTCGTCGCGGCGCCCGCCGACCTTGCTGACCAGCGCCAGGTTCTGCGGATAGGGGTGCAGCGCGGCGCGAATCAGTTCGTTGGCGACGTCGGGACCGTAAAACTGCGAGGTGTCGATGTGGTCGACGCCGAGCTCGACCGCCCGGCGCAGCACGGCCAGCGCCTCGTCGCGGTCGCCCGGTGGACCGAACGCGTTGGGCCCGGGCAGCTGCATGGCCCCGAAGCCGAGGCGGTTGACCGAAAACCCACCGAGTGGAAAGGGATCCATACGGTGAGGTTAGCGTCGAAAGCGACGTCGACGTGAAGGACGTCGCCGGGCCGTCGTGCGGGTCGAGGGCGGATTTTGAGCGGCCAGTAGGCTCTGGTGCCATGCGCGCGGTACAAGTGACTCGGCTCGATGGTCCGGACGCGGTCGAGTTGACCGACATCGACGAACCGTCGGGCGACGGGGTGGTCGTCGACGTGCACGCCGCCGGGGTCGCCTTCCCGGACGCCCTGCTCACCCGGGGCCTCTACCAATACCGTCCGGAGTTGCCGTTCGTGCTCGGCGCCGAGATCGCCGGCGTGGTCCGATCGGCACCCGAGGGCGCGCACGTGCGCCCCGGTGACCGGGTCGTCGGCCTCACGATGCTGTCCGGCGGCATGGCCGAGGTCGCGGTGCTGGCCCCGGACCGGGTGTTCAAGCTGCCCGACAACGTGAGCTTCGAGGCCGGCGCCGGCCTGCTGTTCAACGACCTGACGGTGTACTTCGCCCTGACCGTCCGGGGTCGGCTACAGCGCGGCGAGACGGTTCTGGTGCACGGCGCGGCCGGCGGCATCGGGACCTCGGCGCTGCGGCTGGCGCCGGCGCTGGGCGCCTCCCGCACCATCGCCGTGGTCAGCACGCAGGACAAGGCCGACATCGCGACGGCCGCCGGCGCGACGGACGTGGTGCTGGCCGACGGTTTCAAGGACGCGGTGAAGGAGTTGACCCATGGCCGCGGCGTCGACATCGTCGTCGACCCCGTCGGCGGCGACCGATTCACCGACTCCCTGCGCTCGCTCACTCCCGGTGGGCGGCTGCTGGTCGTCGGGTTCACCGGCGGCGAGATTCCCACCGTCAAGGTAAACCGGTTGCTGCTCAACAACGTTGACGTGGTCGGTGTGGGCTGGGGTGCCTGGGCGGGAACGCATCCGGGCGCGCTGGACGAGCAGTGGGCCGGACTCGAGCGATTGCTGACCTCCGGGGAGCTGGCCCCGCCCGAACCGGTGACCTACCCGCTGGAGGAAGCCGGGACCGCCGTCGCGTCGCTGGAGAACCGCAGCGCCAAGGGGAAGGTCGTGCTGCGCGTCCGCGGTTAGGCGCTGCGCTCGGCCCCTGCCTGATTGCCCGCCTCGTAGCGACAATCGCCCCCTAAGCTGCGCATCGATGTTGTCGCTGTGAGGTGGGCACAAAGCCAGTCCTGCCCGGCGGCGGCCCTGTGTGGCGACCGGCCGCGGCCCTCGTGTCGTTGAGCCCGGCGGCGGCCCTGTGTGGCGACCGGCCGCGGCCCTCGTGTCGTTGAGCCCCGCGGCCCTTGTGCGGCTCGAAAAGAAAAAGTAATGTCACTTTCAGTTTTGCAACCCTGATCGCCCATCCAGCTGGTCCCCCTCGGAGGAGCCGTCCATGGAATCCTTTGTGCACCTGCGAAAAGGCCGTACGCCGCGTCGCCTGCACGCCGACCTCGAAGATCTCAAGGACGACGAGTTGGGCCGGGGCGGATTCACCGGCCGCACCGCCAACATGTACCGGCGCCACGACCCCACCGCGTACCGCTCGGTCGGTCCGCTGCGGCCCATCGACGTGCTGTCCAGCGAGCTCAAGCCCAGCGACGCCACCGAAGCGGACGGTGGTCCGCTGCTGATGTTCAGCAACGACGACTGCCGAATCCTGTTGAGCCGTCGCCACGAACCGATGCCGTTCTTCGTCCGCCACGTCGACGGCGACCTGCTCTGCTTCGTGCACCAGGGCAGCGGCCTGGCCGAAACCGAATTCGGACCGCTGCGCTATCGGGAGGGTGACTGGCTGTACATCCCGAAGGCATGCACCTGGCGCCAGCTGCCCGACCCCTCAGCCGACGGAGCGACCACGATGCTGATGATCGAGGCCACCGACGAGTTCCGGGTGCCGCCGCCCGGCGCGCTGGGCCGCCACTTCCCCTTCGACCCGTCGCAGGTCGTGATCCCCGAGCCGGCGCCGGCCGACGAGGCGGACGAGGCAGATGGCGAATTCGAGGTTCGGCTCATCCACCAGGGCGGCCCGACAACGCTGTTCTACCAACACAATCCGCTCGACGTCGAGGGCTGGCGTGGCGACAACTTCGCGTTCACATTCAACATCGCCGACTACAACGTGGTGACCTCCGACAGCGTCCACCTGCCGCCGACGGTGCACCTGTTCATGCAGGCCACCGGCGTTTACGTGATGAACTTCCTGCCCAAGCCCGCCGAGGGTATCCCGGGTACCGAACGCACGCCGTGGTATCACCGCAACGTCGACTACGACGAGATCGCCTTCTTCCACGGCGGCTCGCTGTACGGCATCCCGATGCCGCCTGGTTTGATTTCCCATGCGCCGCAAGGGGTTCACCACGGTGCACCGGAGAAGGCACGCGAACGGGCGCGCCGCAAGTTCGACGACTACTCCCGCGTCGACTGGCAGGTAATCGCCATCGACACGCGCCGGCGGCTCACCCCGTCGGCAGAGGTACTGGCCCACGACCTAGGACAACATTGATGACGCACGCGGTTAAGCACGAATACGAGCGAATCCCCTATCTCGTTGCCTTCCAGAACAATTCCGGGGTCCGGGACGTCTACGGCGGCCTGGCCGAGATCACCGTCCTGGAGAGCTACCTGCTCAAGCCGAAGGACAGGCCGTCGGACACCGTGCTGGTGTTCATGCATCCCATCGGCGGGGGCGCCTACCTGCCGATGATCAACGCACTGGCGCGGGCCGGCCATCACGTCATCTACTGCAACAGCCGCTTCCGCGGCACCGACTCGGCGCTGCTGATGGAGAAGGTGGTCGAGGATCTCGGCGAGTGCATCAAGGACGCCAAGAAGCGGCTGGGCTATCAGAAGGTCGTGCTGGCCGGGTGGAGCGGCGGCGGTTCGCTGTCGGTGTTCTACCAGCAGCAGGCGCAGAATCCGACCATCACGTGCAGCCCGACCGGTGACGGCCCCGACCTGACCAAGCTCGACCTGCCCGCCGCCGACGGCATCATGCTGCTGGCCGCGCACATCAGCAGGCACGGCACGCTGACCGAATGGCTGGACGCGTCGATCCTCGACGAGTCCGACCCCACCAAGCGCGATCCCGAGCTGGATCTGTACAACCCCGACAACCCCAATCAGCCGCCCTACAGCCAGGAATTCCTGGACCGCTACCGGCAGGCGCAGATCGACCGCAACCGCCGCATCACCGCATGGGTCAGGGGCAAGCTGGCCGAGTTGAAAACCGCCGGCCGGCCCGACGACGAGTTCGGCTTCGTCGTGCACGGCACCATGGCCGACCCGCGCTGGCTGGACCCGGCCGTCGATCCCAACGAACGCGTTCCCGGCACCTGCTACCTGGGGGATCCTCAGGTGGTGAACATGAGCCCCGTCGGGCTGGCCCGGTTCAGCACCCTGCGCGGCTGGCTGTCGCAGTGGAGCTACGACGACGCCCGCGGCGACGCGGTGGCCTGCGGACCCGACATCGCGATCCCCGCGCTGGTGATCGGTAACCTGGCGGATGACGCCTGCACCCCCAGCCACACCCGGCGGCTGTTCCAGGCGATCGGACACGAGGACAAGGAGATGCACGAAATCCCCGGCGCCACACACTATTACGCGGGACCCGATCAGCGGGGGCCGTTGCGTGACGCCGTCAACATCGTCACGGACTGGCTGATCCGGCACGATTTCGCGGACAAAGGATGACTCCCACCGGCCCGCTGGACGGCGTTCGGGTGCTCGAACTGGGCACCCTGATCGCCGGGCCCTTCGCCGGGCGGCTGCTCGGCGACATGGGTGCCGACGTCATCAAGGTGGAACTGCCCAAGACCCCGGACCCGTTGCGCACCTGGGGTCAGGCCGAGCTCGACGGGCAGCACGTCTTCTGGACGGTGCACGCACGCAACAAGAAGGCGATCACCCTCGACCTGCGCCGCCCCCGCGGGCGCGAACTGTTCTGCGAGCTCGTCGAGAAGTCCGACATCGTGGTGGAGAACTTCCGTCCGGGCACCCTGGAAAAGTGGAACCTGGGTTACGACGTGCTCAGCGAACGCAATCCGGGCATCATCCTGGTCCGGGTGTCCGGCTACGGGCAGACCGGACCCGACGCCACCAAGGCCGGCTACGCCTCGGTCGCCGAAGCGGCCAGCGGGCTGCGTCACCTCAACGGGTTTCCGGGTGGCCCGCCGCCCCGGCTGGCGCTCTCGCTCGGCGACAGCCTCGCCGGCATGTTCGGCGCCCAGGGTGCGCTGGCCGCGCTGTACCGGCGCAGCGTCACCGGCCGCGGCCAGGTGGTCGACGTCGCGCTGACCGAATCATGCTTGGCCGTACAGGAATCCACCATCCCCGACTACGACGTCGGCGGCGTGGTGCGCGGACCGTCGGGCACCCGGCTCGACGGCATCGCCCCGTCCAACATCTACCGCAGCGCCGACGGCTCATGGGTGGTGATCGCCGCCAACCAGGACACCGTCTTCGCCCGGCTGTGCAAGGCGATGGGCCGTCCGGAGCTGGCCACGGACGACCGGTTCGCCACGCACGTCGCGCGCGGGCGTAATCAGGACGAACTCGACAACATCATCGGGGCGTGGGCCGCGGAGCGGCATCCCGGCGAGATCATCGAAACCCTCTGCGCCACAGGCGTGATCGCGGGGCCGATCAACACCGTCGCCGAGGTGGTCAACGACCCGCAGCTGCGGGCGCGCGGCATGCTCGTGGAGCACTACGACGAGCGCGTGCAGCGCAACGTGTTGGGGCCGGGGATCGTACCGATTCTCTCGGAATCGCCGGGGCAGGTCCGCAACGCCGGGCCGGCGCGCCCTGGCCAGCACAACGACGACGTCTACATCGGGCTGCTGGGCAAGACGGCCGAGGAGCTCGAGGAGCTGCGCGCCGAGGAGGTGCTATGACCGCCCACGTCGACATCCGTGAGGTCGCCCTGCGCGACGGTCTGCAGATCGAAGCACCGATTCCGTTGTCGGCCAAGCTGGAGCTGCTGGCCGCGGTGGCGGCCACCGGTGTTCGCGAGGTAGAGGTCACCGCGTTCGTCTCCCCCACCAAGGTGCCGTCGATGGCCGACGCCGCCGAGCTGGCCGCCCATCTGCACGACTACCCCGATATCGAATTCTCGGCCCTGGTGGCCAGCCCCAACGGCGCCAAGCGGGCCGTCGCCGCGGGACTGCGCTCCATCGAATATGTGGTGGCCGCCGACGACACCTTCAGCAAGGCCAACGTCGGGCGCACCAGCGCCGAGGCCACCAAGGCGATCGACGAGATCGTCGCGATCGCGCACGACAGTGACGTCACCGTCGAAGTCGTCATCGCCACCGCATGGGACTCACCGTTCGAAGGCCCCACCCCGCCACAGCGGGTGCTGGAGATCGCCGCGGCCGCCCGCGACCGCGGCGCCGACCGCCTGTCGATCGCCGACACCATCGGCACCACCACCCCGGGCCGGGTGAGTTCGCTGATCGCACAACTGCATCCGGTGATCGGCGACCTGCCGCTGGGCGGGCATTTCCACAACACCCGCGGCTCCGGTCTGGCCAGCGCCTACGCCGCGGTCAGCTCCGGGGTGACGCGGCTGGATGCCTCCGTCGGCGGCCTGGGTGGCTGCCCCTTCGCGCCGGGCGCCACCGGCAACATCGCTACCGAGGATCTCGTATACCTGCTCGGTGACAGCGGCATCGACGTGGACGTCGACCTGCACGCCGCCATCGCCGCGGCCGGCGTGGCGAAGTCGTTGGTGGGACACGACCTGCCGAGCGCCCTGTTGCGCGCCGGCGACCGGATGCGCAACTGATGTCCGCCCCGGAGGCGAACCGCGAGCTGACCGCCAAAGGCCGCCAGACCAGGCAGGCGATCGAGCAGGCCGCCCGGAAGCTGTTCGCCGAACGGGGTTTTCACGGCACCACCCTGGCCGACATCACCTCGGCGGCGGGAAAATCGCCCGCGGTGTTCTACCGCTACTTCACCGACAAGGAAGACCTGCTGGCCGCCCTCGCCGAATCGTTCCTGCACGAGGTGGTGACGCCGTCGGGCCTGAGTGTGCACCTGCCGGAATCTCCCGACGACGACGCCTTCTTCACCTCGGTGGTCACCGGCTACTGGAACATGTTCAAGCAGAACATCGGCATCATGATCGCCGTGGCCCAGCTGGCCGCCACCCAGCAGCGCTTCGCGGCCGTGCAGAACGAATTCCGGCGGTTCGGAATGGATCTCGTGGCGGCATCGGTGCGCCGGGCCCAGGATCAGGGCTACGGCGCCGAGCTGCACCCCCAGCACACCGCGGCGGCCATCGCGTTGCTGTTCGAGAATTTCACCACCGTGTTCGTCGGACCGTCCGGACCGGTGGGGTTGGGCGTGGACATCGGCGACGAGGACGCCATCGCGACCCTGTCGACGATCTGGAAGAAAACGCTGTACGGCGGCCTCACGAAATCGTAGGAGAAGACGTGGATTTCACCCTGCCAGAGCACCTCCCGGGCCTGCTCGCCGAGATGGACGAGTTCATCGAGGCCGAGATCAAGCCGCTGGAACGCGAGAACATGCAGTACTTCGACCAGCGTCGCGAGCACGCGCGCACCGACTGGGACAACGACGGCATCCCCACCCGCGAATGGGAGGATCTGCTCTCCGAGATGCGCCGGCGGGCCGACAAGGCAGGCTGGCTGCGCTACGGGCTGCCGGCCGCGCTGGGCGGGCGCGACGGCAGCAACGTCGACATGGCGGTCATTCGGGAACACCTGGCGCACAAGGGCCTTGGCCTGCACAACGACCTACAGAACGAATCCTCGATCGTCGGGAACTTCCCGCAGGTGATCATGATGGAGCGGTTCGGCACCGACGAGCAACGCAGACAGTGGTCGGAGGCGCTGATCACCGGGGAGCGGTCCATGGCGTTCGGCCTGACCGAGCCGCAGCACGGATCGGATGCCACCTGGCTGGAGACGCGGGCCGAACGCGACGGCGACGACTGGGTGATCAACGGCTCCAAGCGGTTCAACACCGGCGTGCACCGCGCGACCCACGACCTGGTCTTCGCCCGCACCTCCGGTGAGCCGGGGGCCGCGGTGGGCATCACCGCGTTCCTGGTGCCCACCGATTCGCCCGGATTCAACGTCCCGTACTACTGGTGGACGTTCAACATGCCCACCGACCACGGCGAAGTCGAGTTGACCGATGTTCGAATTCCCGCCGACGCGGTGCTCGGCGAGGTGGACCGCGGCCTGGAAGTCGCCCAAACCTTCTTGCACGAGAACCGGATTCGGCAGGCGGCGAGCAGTTTGGGCGCGGCGCAGTACTGTATCGACCGTGCCGCCGAATACGCGGCCCGCCGGAAGGTCTTCGGCAAACCGCTGTCGGTGAACCAGGCCGTGCAGTGGCCGCTGGCCGAGTTGGCAACCGAGGCGCAGATGGTGCGGCTGCTCGTGCAGTACGCCGCCTGGCATCTGGACCGCGACCACCACATGGAGGTCTCCGACAAGGTGTCGATGGCGAACTACCGCGCCAACCGGCTGGTCTGCGACGCCGCCGACCGCGCCATGCAGGTCTACGGCGGCCTCGGCTACAGCCGGCACGAGCAGTTCGAACACATCTACCGCCACCACCGTCGCTATCGGATCACCGAGGGCGCAGAAGAGATCCAGATCCGCCGGGTGGCGCAGCGGCTGTTCAAATTCGGCACGAAGTGATGGACGTCGACGAGGCAGCGGAACTGGGCGCCAAGCTGGCCGGGGTGCTCACGGCGGCCGTCGGCACCGACACCACGGTCGAGAACCTGCGCGCGCTGACCGGTGGCGCCAGCAGAACCACCTGGGCGTTCGACGCCGTCATCAACGCGCAGCGTCGCGCGCTGATCCTGCGCACCGGGCCACCCGACGATGTCCATGCCGGGATGGAATTGGAGGCCAAGGCCCAGGCCGCCGCTGCCGCAGCCGGCGCGCCGGTCCCCCACGTGCTGATCGCCGACAATTCTGCTGCCGCACTGGGCAATCCGTTTTTGATCTGTGACGAGATCAAGGGCGAGACCATCGTGCGGCGCATCCAGCGTCAGCTCGACGGGGCCGGCGGGCACGCCTCCCGCACGCGATTGCTGCAGCAGTGCGCGCAGGCGATGGCCGCCATTCACCGGGCCGACACCGGCATCCCGGAGCTGACCGACGAGGACCAACTCGCCGAATGGCGCCAGCGCCTCGACGACATGGGCGACACCACCGCGACATTCGAGTGGGGGTTCCGCTGGCTGGCCGCCCACCGGCCCCAGCCGTCGCCGGCGGTGTTGGTGCACGGCGACTTTCGGATGGGCAACCTCATCGTCGACGGGTCCAACCTCGCCGCGGTGCTGGACTGGGAGCTGGTGCACGTCGGGCAGGCCTACGAGGACCTGGCGTGGTTCTGCATCCGGGCCTGGCGGTTCGGCGCCCCGGCCAGCCTCGGCGCGGGCGGCCTGGGCAGCATCGAAAGCTTCCTGCGCGCCTACGAGCAGGCCAGCGGGACTACCGTCGACCGGGTGGCGTTTCACTGGTGGCTGGTGCTGGCCACCCTGCGGTGGGGTGTCATCTGCCGCTTCCAGGCCGAGCGGCACCTGAGCGGACAGAACCGCTCGGTCGAGTTGGCCACGATCGGACGTCGCGTCTGCGAGACGGAGTGGGACCTGCTCAACCTGCTCGAGGCGCCCGCTTCGGGGCTGAGCGCGTGATCGGCGCATACGGCCGACCGCTGGCCGCCGAACTCGTGGCCGCGGTCGCCGAATTCCTGGAAAGCGATGTGCGCGCCGCGACCGAGGGGCAGGTCAACTTCCACGCCAGGGTCGCCGCCAACGCGCTGCGCATCGTCGAGCGCGAACTGCTCGACGAGAGCGAGGCGGAATCCCGCATAGCGCTGGCCGGCCTGGGCTTCGCCGACGAGGAACAACTGGCCGCGGCGATCCGGGCCGGCGAGCTGGACGGGCAAGCCGAACAGGTCACCGCCTGCCTGCGCACCCTGGTGCGACGCCGATTGGCCGTCGCGCATCCCGGATACGACAGCGAATAGCCTCGCGAACCGAAAAGGAGCCACCCATGCCCGCTTCCAGCACCGAGACGGTCATCGATGTGGCCAACCGCCTGTTCACGGCGATCGAGCGAAGCGACGTCGCCGCGGTTGACGCGATGTGGAGCAACGAGATCGCGGTGTGGCGCGTCGGCTCGCGGCGCGATGACGATAAGGCCCGCGCGATGCGCGTCATCGATTGGTTCATCGGCGCGACGACGCAGCGTCGCTACGAAATCCTGGACCGGCAGCTGTTCGACGACGGATCCGCCCGGGGCTTCGTCCAGCAGCACATCTTGCACGCCACCGGGCATGCCGGACAGTCGATCTCACTGCGGGTCTGCATCGTCATCCGGGTGGGCGCCGACGGCCTGATCGAGCGGATCGACGAATACTTCGACCCCGCCGGGATCGCGCCGCTGATGAACTAGCGCTAGATTCGCCACGACACATGGGATCACGACACATTGGGGGGTGACGATGACGACCTTGGAGACGCTGCTTCACGATCCCGACATGGCCGGCGTGTGGAACCTGGCCCCGGATCGCTCGACCATCACTTTCAAGATCAGGAACATGTGGGGCCTGGTGAACGTCAAGGGCCGCTTCACCGACTTCACCGGCGACGGCCAACTGACCGGCAAGGGAGCGGTTTTCGGCCGAGTGGACATCCGGACCGCCTCGCTGGACACCGGCATCGGCCGTCGCGACACACACCTGCGGTCGGCCGACTTCTTCGACGCCGACCGCTTCCCGGAGATCAGCGTCGTCGTGACGGGCGTGCAGCCGACCAAAGGCAAGGCGGCCGATCTGCGCACCACGTTCACCATCAAGGGCGTCGCCGCGGAGGTGCAGCTGCCCGTCACGATCTGCGAGCTCGACGACGGGTCGGTCCGAATCACGGCTGAAACCAAGCTCGATCGGGACCGGTTCGACCTGGGTTGGAACCGGCTCGGCATGGTGAGCTCGACGGCGACGGTCGCGGCCGACGCCATCTTCGTGCGGGTATCGCGATAAGGATTTCTGCGGGCACCGCGGGTGAACCCGGTGGGGCACCAGTAGCATCTGCACCGTGTCCGACTCCACCCCCCAGTCCAGCGTCGCCCTGCGGATCCTCGTCTACAGCAGCAACGTCCAAACCCGCGAACGGGTGATGCGGGCCCTGGGCAAGCAGCTGCATCCCGATCTGCCCGAGTTGAGCTACGTCGAGGTGGCGACCGGCCCCATGGTGGTGGCGACGATGGACAAGGGCGGCATCGACTTGGCCATCCTGGACGGCGAGGCCACCCCGACCGGCGGCATGGGAATCGCAAAGCAGCTCAAAGACGAACTCGAGAACTGCCCACCCCTGGTCGTGCTGACCGGACGGCCCGACGATGCGTGGTTGGCCTCCTGGTCGCGCGCCGAGGGCGCGGTGCCGCACCCCATCGATCCCATCCTGCTGGGCCGCACGGTGCTCAGCCTGCTGCGAGCCCCCGTTCGCTGATTCATCCCACTTCGCTGATTCATCCCACTTCATTGACAGCCGCGTATTTGCCGCGGCCGTTGATTCCCGGCCGTTGATTCGCTGCCGCCGATTGCGGCAGTCATGACCACTTCGGCCCCCGCCGGCACCCCGACCGATGTCGGCCGCGACGTTGCTGACGACGGGCCATCCGCCCTGGCGACGCCCCTGATCTTGAGCGGCGCGGCGATCGGCGCGGCCGCGCCTTTGCTGGTGCTCATCTAGCGACTGGTCCGGCTGATTCCGCGCGGCGATGCGCGTTGGTTGTACCGGCTTTCGAGTTTGCGCAGCACAGCGCGACATCGCGCCGCGGATACTGCAAAACGGCCACCCCGGGCAAGCGCGCCGCGCGCCGCGACGCTATGTTGTAAATCACTGTGGCGGGCTTGCGGCCCGGTTCGTCACAGCAGCCCGGTTACCGCCTGGCCGCTGCAGGCGGCTCGTACGACGGATCATGGAGCGAGTTGAACGTCTACATACCCATCCTGGTGCTAGGCGCCATCGCCACCGCCTTTGCAGTGGGCTCGGTGGCTATCGCGAGCCTGGCCGGCCCGTCACGTTTCAACAAGTCGAAGATGTCGGCCTACGAGTGCGGAATCGAACCCACCGAGACATCGGTGAGCGGCCCGCATGCGACAGCCGGGCAGCGCTTTCCGGTGAAGTACTACCTCACCGCGATGCTGTTCATCGTTTTCGACATCGAAATCGTGTTCCTGTATCCGTGGGCGGTCAGCTACGACGCGCTGGGCACGTTCGCACTGGTCGAAATGGTGATTTTCATGCTGACGGTTTTCGTGGCCTACGCCTATGTGTGGCGCCGCGGCGGCCTGACGTGGGATTGAGGTAAGACGTGGGTCTTGAGGAACAGCTGCCCGGCGGGATCTTGCTGTCGACGGTCGAGAAGGTCGCGGGCTACGTCCGCAAGAACTCGCTGTGGCCGGCGACGTTCGGGCTGGCCTGCTGCGCCATCGAGATGATGGCAACGGCCGGGCCAAGATTCGACATCGCGCGGTTCGGGATGGAGCGATTCTCGGCCACCCCCCGGCAGGCCGATCTGATGATCGTCGCCGGGCGCGTCAGCCAGAAGATGGCTCCGGTGCTGCGACAGATCTACGACCAGATGGCCGAACCGAAATGGGTGCTGGCCATGGGGGTGTGCGCGTCATCCGGTGGGATGTTCAACAACTACGCGGTCGTGCAGGGCGTCGATCACGTGGTCCCGGTGGACATCTACCTGCCCGGCTGCCCTCCGCGACCGGAGATGCTGTTGTACGCAATCCTGAAGCTGCACGAGAAGATTCAGGAGATGCCGCTGGGCGTCAACCGGGAAACAGCCATCGCCGAAGCCGAGCAGGCGGCGCTGTCGGCCCGGCCCACGATCGAGATGCGCGGACTGCTGCGATGAGCTCACCGGACCAAGATCCCAAAGAAGCGATCAGCCGCGCCGACGAAGAAGTCATCGACGTGCGCCGCGGCATGTTCGGCGCCAAGGGCTCGGGTGACACGTCCGGTTACGGCCGGCTGGTGCGCGAGGTCCTGCTCCCCGGCAGCAGCCCGCGGCCCTACGGCGGCTACTTCGACGAGGTGGTCGATGCGCTGGCCGCGGCGCTGAGCGAGGCCGACGTCGAATTCACCGACGCCATCGAAAAAGTCGTCGTGTACCGCGACGAGCTGACGCTGCACGTGCGGCGCGACGCGCTGGAGCAGGTCGCCCACCGGTTGCGTGACGACCCGCGGCTGCGCTTCGAAATGTGCCTGGGTGTCAGCGGGGTGCACTACCCGCACGAGACGGGACGCGAACTGCACGCGGTGTATCCGTTGCAGTCGATCACGCACAATCGCCGCGTCCGCCTGGAAGTGTCTGCGCCCGAAGGTGATCCGCACATCCCCTCGCTGTTCCGGATCTATCCGACCACCGACTGGCACGAGCGGGAGACCTACGACTTCTTCGGGATCATCTTCGACGGGCACCCGTCGCTGACCCGGATCGAGATGCCCGACGACTGGCACGGGCATCCCCAGCGCAAGGACTACCCCCTCGGCGGGATCCCGGTCGAATACAAAGGCGCACAGATACCCCCGCCCGACGAGCGGAGAGCGTACAACTGATGAGCACCACCACTGAATCGACGCACGACGGCGCCGGCGAGACCTTCGTGGTCGCCGGCGGCCAGGACTGGGACAAGGTCGTCGAGGCGGCCCGCGGGGTCGATCCCGGCGAACGCATCGTCGTCAACATGGGGCCGCAGCATCCGTCCACGCACGGGGTGTTGCGGCTGATCCTGGAGATCGAGGGCGAGACGGTCACCGACGTCCGGTGCGGCATCGGGTATTTGCACACCGGCATCGAGAAGAACCTCGAGTACCGCTACTGGACCCAGGGTGTCACGTTCGTGACCCGGATGGATTATCTCTCACCGTTTTTCAACGAGACGGCGTACTGCCTGGGTGTGGAGAAGCTGCTCGGCATCACCGATCAGATTCCGGAGCGGGTCAACGTCATCCGGGTGATGATGATGGAGCTCAACCGGATCTCGTCGCACCTGGTGGCGCTGGCGACCGGTGGCATGGAACTGGGCGCCATGACCCCGATGTTCGTCGGATTCCGCGGACGCGAGATCGTGCTGACCCTCTTCGAATCGATCACCGGCCTGCGAATGAACAGCGCCTACGTCCGCCCCGGCGGTGTGGCGCAGGACCTGCCGCCTAATGCGGAGGCCGAAATCGTCGAGGGCCTCAAGGGACTCAAGCAGGTGCTGCGCGAAATGAGCGGCCTGCTCAACGAGAACGCCATCTGGAAGGCCCGCACCCAGGACGTCGGATACCTGGATCTGACCGGCTGCATGGCGCTGGGCATCACCGGCCCGATCCTGCGCGCCACCGGGTTACCTCACGATCTGCGCAAGAGCGAACCGTACTGCGGATACGAAAACTACGAATTCGACGTAATCACCGAAGACACGTGTGATGCTTACGGGCGCTACATGATTCGCGTCAACGAGATGTGGGAGTCGATCAAGATCGTCGAGCAGTGTCTGGACAAGCTGAAGCCGGGCCCGACCATGGTCGAGGACCGCAAGATCGCCTGGCCGGCCGACCTGAAGGTGGGCCCCGACGGCATGGGCAACTCACAGGAACACATCGCCAAAATCATGGGCGGCTCGATGGAGGCATTGATCCACCACTTCAAACTGGTCACCGAGGGCATCAGGGTGCCCGCCGGCCAGGTCTACACCGCGGTCGAATCGCCGCGCGGGGAGCTTGGGGTGCACATGGTCAGCGACGGCGGCACCCGGCCCTACCGGGTGCACTACCGAGACCCCTCGTTCACGAATCTGCAGTCGGTGGCGGCGATGTGCGAAGGCGGGATGGTCGCCGACCTGATCACCGCGGTCGCCAGCATCGACCCGGTCATGGGCGGGGTGGACCGGTGACCGGGCCGCAGGGGCAGCCGGTCTTCCTCCGCCTCGGTCCGCCACCCGACGAACCCAACGCGTTCGTCGTCGAAGGCGCGCCCAAGACGTACCCGCCCGAGGTGCGGGCCCGGCTGGAGGTCGACGCCAAGGAGATCATCGGCCGCTACCCCAACAAGCGTTCGGCGCTGTTGCCGTTGCTGCACCTGGTGCAATCGCAGGATTCCTACCTGACACCGGCGGGCCTGGAGTTCTGTGGCGAGCAGCTCGGACTCACCGGGGCCGAGGTGTCCGCGGTGGCGAGCTTCTACACCATGTACCGGCGCGGCCCGACCGGCGACTACCTGGTGGGTGTCTGCACAAACACGTTGTGCGCCATCATGGGTGGCGACGCCATCTTCGACTCCCTGAAAGAACACCTGGGCGTCGGCAACGACGAGACCACCGCGGACGGCTCGGTCACTCTGCAACACATCGAATGCAACGCCGCCTGCGATTACGCACCGGTGGTGATGGTGAACTGGGAGTTCTACGACAACCAAACGCCGGAGTCCGCGCGCGAACTCGTCGACTCGCTGCGTTCCGGTGAGCCGCAGCCGCCCACCCGCGGCGCCCCGCTGTGCGTCTTCCGCGAGACGTCGCGCATCCTGGCCGGCCTGCCGGACGAGCGTCCCGACCAGGGCCAGGGCGGCGCCGGGGCGGCCACCCTGGCCGGCCTGAAGGTAGCCAAGGAACACGGCATGCAGGCGCCCAGCGCGCCGGAAAGCCAGTGATGACAACGACTTCTGACACTTCGCAGGCGACACCGCTGACCCCGGTCATCAGCCGCTTCTGGGACGACCCCGAGTCGTGGACCCTCGACACCTACCACCGGCACGGCGGCTACGAGGCGATGAAGAAGGCACTGGCGATGGAGCCCGACGCGGTGATCGGGCTGGTGAAAGACTCCGGACTGCGCGGGCGCGGCGGCGCGGGATTCTCGACCGGCACGAAGTGGTCGTTCATCCCGCAGGGCGACACCGGGGCGGCCGCCAAGCCGCATTACCTGGTGGTCAACGCCGACGAGTCGGAACCCGGTACGTGCAAAGACATTCCGCTGATGCTGGCGACCCCGCACGTCCTGCTCGAGGGCGTCATCATCGCCGCGTACGCGATCCGCGCCAGCCACGCCTTCATCTACGTGCGCGGGGAGGTGCTGCCGGTCCTGCGCCGCCTGCAGAACGCGGTGGCCGAGGCCTACGCCGCCGGCTACCTGGGCCGCGACATCAACGGATCCGGCTTCGACCTCGAGCTGGTGGTGCACGCCGGTGCCGGTGCTTACATCTGCGGTGAGGAAACCGCGCTGCTGGACTCGCTGGAGGGCCGGCGCGGCCAGCCGCGGCTGCGCCCGCCGTTCCCCGCCGTCGCCGGGCTGTACGGCTGCCCCACGGTGATCAACAATGTCGAGACCATCGCGAGCGTGCCGTCGATCATCGGCAACGGCGTGGACTGGTTCCGCTCGATGGGCAGCGAGAAATCCCCTGGCTTCACGCTGTATTCGCTGTCGGGCCACGTGGCCCGGCCCGGCCAGTACGAGGCGCCGCTGGGAATCACCTTGCGGGAGTTGCTCGCCTACGCAGGCGGTGTGCGCGCCGGGCATCGGCTCAAGTTCTGGACGCCCGGCGGCTCGTCGACCCCGCTGCTGACCGACGAGCACCTCGACGTGCCGCTGGATTACGAGGGCGTCGGCGGCGTCGGCTCGATGCTGGGCACCAAGGCGCTGGAGATCTTCGACGAGACCACCTGCGTGGTGCGCGCCGTGCGGCGCTGGACCTACTTCTACAAGCACGAGTCGTGCGGAAAGTGCACGCCGTGCCGCGAGGGCACCTTCTGGCTCGACCAGATCTACGAGCGGCTGGAAACCGGCAGGGGCACCAGCGAGGACATCGGCAAGCTGCTGGACATCTCCGACACCATTCTCGGAAAATCGTTCTGCGCGTTGGGCGATGGCGCCGCCAGCCCGGTGATGTCGTCGATCAAGTACTTCCGCGACGAATACGTCGCACACGTCGAGGGCGGCGGATGCCCCTTCGATCCCCGAGACTCCATGCTGACGGCGGACGGAGGTAAGGCGTGACGCAGGCCGCCGACACGGAAAAGAAGGTAGACCAGCCGGAGATGGTGACGCTGACCATCGACGGCAACGAGATCAGCGTTCCCAAGGGAACTCTGGTGATCCGGGCCGCCGAGTTGATGGGCATCCAGATTCCCCGGTTCTGCGATCACCCGCTGCTGGAGCCGGTCGGCGCGTGCCGGCAGTGCCTGGTCGAGGTCGAGGGTCAGCGCAAGCCGATGGCGTCGTGCACGACGGTCGCCACCGACGACATGGTGGTGCGCACCCAGCTCACGTCGGAGGCCGCCGACAAGGCCCAGCACGGCGTGATGGAACTGCTGCTCATCAACCACCCGCTGGACTGCCCGATGTGCGACAAGGGCGGCGAATGCCCGCTGCAGAACCAGGCAATGTCCAACGGCCGCGCCGATTCTCGCTTCACCGACGTCAAGCGCACGTTCGCCAAGCCGATCAACATCTCCTCGCAGGTGCTGCTGGACCGCGAGCGCTGCATCCTGTGCGCGCGCTGCACCCGGTTCTCCGAGCAGATCGCCGGCGACATCTTCATCGACATGCAGGAGCGGGGCGCCCTGCAACAGGTCGGCATCTACGCCGACGAACCGTTCGACTCCTACTTCTCGGGCAACACCGTGCAGATCTGCCCGGTGGGCGCGCTGACCGGGACGTCGTACCGGTTCCGGGCCCGCCCGTTCGACCTGGTCTCCAGCCCCAGCGTCTGCGAACACTGCGCGTCCGGCTGCGCGCAGCGCACCGACCACCGCCGCGGCAAGGTACTGCGCCGGCTGGCCGGCGACGACCCCGAGGTCAACGAGGAGTGGAACTGCGACAAGGGCCGGTGGGCGTTCACCTACGCGACCCAGCCCGACGTGCTCACCACTCCCCTGATCCGCGACGCCGACGGCTCGCTGCAACCGGCGTCGTGGTCGCACGCGATCGCCGTCGCGACCAAGGGCCTCGAAGCGGCGCGCGGCCGCGCGGGCGTGCTGGTCGGCGGCCGGGCGACCCTGGAAGACGCCTACGCCTACTCGAAATTCGCGCGAATCGTGCTGGACAGCAACGACATCGACTTCCGCGCCCGGCCGAACTCGGCCGAGGAGGCCGACTTCCTGGCCGCCCGCATCGCCGGCAAGCCGATCACGGTCAGCTACGCAGACCTGGAATCCGCCCCGGTCGTCGTGCTGGTCGGCTTCGAGCCCGAGGACGAGTCGCCCATCGTGTTCCTGCGGCTGCGCAAGGCGGCCCGCAAGCACGGGTTGCCGGTCTACGCCATCGCGCCGTTCGCCACCCGCGCGCTGACCAAGATGGCCGGGCGGCTGATCAAAACCGTTCCCGGCGCCGAAGCTTCGGCGCTCGACGGGTTGGCCACCGGCGAGGTGGGCGACCTGCTCTCCACGCCGGGTGCGGTCATCATGGTCGGCGAGCGCCTGGCCACGGTGCCGGGCGGATTGTCCGCGGCGGCACGGCTCGCCGACACCACCGGTGCCCGCCTGGCCTGGGTGCCGCGTCGCGCCGGCGAGCGCGGCGCGCTGGAGGCCGGTGCGCTGCCGGGCCTGCTGCCCGGCGGCCGTCCGGTCGACGACGAGACCGCCCGGGCGCAGGTCGCCCAGGCGTGGAACGTGTCCGAATTGCCTTCCGGCAGTGGACGTGACGCCGACGCGATGCTGGCCGCCGCCGCCGACGGCACGCTGGGCGCGCTGCTGGTGGGTGGTGTCGATCCGAACGACTTCACCGACCCGCAAGCGGTGCTGGCGGCGCTGGACGCCGTCGGCTTCGTGGTCAGCCTGGAGTTGCGGCACAGCGCCGTCACCGAACGCGCCGACGTCGTCTTCCCGGTCGCGTCGACGACGCAGAAGGCCGGTGCATTCGTCAACTGGGAGGGCCGTTTCCGGCCGTTCGACCCGGCGCTGCGCAACACCCAGGACGCCGGCCAATCCGACCATCAGGTGCTCGACACGTTGGCCGATGAGATGGGCGTGTACCTGGGCATGTCCACCGTCGCCGCGGCCCGCGAAGAACTGAACGCGCTGCGACACTGGGACGGCAAGCGCGCCGCGAACCCGGACGTCGCGGCCCCGGAGCCGGCCCAACCCGCCTCGGGCGAGGCGGTGCTGGCCGGCTGGCAGATGTTGCTGGACAACGGCCGGATGCAGGACGGCGAGCCGCATCTGGCGGGCACCGCCCGCAAACCCGTCGCCCGGCTATCCGCCGACACGGCCGCCGAGATCGGCGCCGCCGACGGCGACGCGATCACGGTCAGCACGTCACACGGATCCATCAGCCTGCCGCTGATGATCACCGACATGCCCGACCGGGTGGTCTGGCTTCCGGTGAACTCGCCCGCCTCGGCGGTGCATCGCCAGCTCGGCGTATCGGTCGGCAGCACAGTCAAGATCGGAGTTGGTTCATGACCGGCTTGACCGTTTTCGGACACGACACCTGGTGGCTGGTGCTCGGCAAGGCGCTGGCGATCTTCGTCTTTCTCATGCTCAACGTGCTCGTGGCGATTCTGCTCGAACGCAAGATCCTCGGCTGGATGCAGCGGCGGCCCGGGCCCAACCGAGCCGGACCGTGGGGCGTCCTGCAGAGCCTGGCCGACGGAATCAAGTTGGCGCTCAAGGAAACCATCACTCCCGGTGGGGTGGACAAGTTCGTCTACTTCGCGGCGCCGGTCATCTCCACGATTCCGGCGTTCACCGCCTTCGCGTTCATCCCGTTCGGTCCGGTGGTGTCGGTGTTCGGCCACCGCACGCCGCTGCAGTTGACCGATCTGCCGGTCGCGGTGCTGTTCATCCTCGGGTTGTCGGCGATCGGCGTCTACGGAATCGTGCTGGGCGGTTGGGCTTCCGGGTCCACCTACCCGCTGCTGGGCGGGGTGCGCTCGACGGCCCAGGTCATCTCCTACGAGGTGGCGATGGGGCTGTCGTTCGCGGCGGTCTTCCTCTACGCCGGAACGATGTCGACGTCGCAGATCGTCGCCGCGCAGGACCGGGTCTGGTACGCGTTCCTGCTGCTGCCGTCGTTCGTCATCTACCTCATCTCGATGGTCGGTGAAACCAACCGGGCGCCTTTCGATTTGCCCGAGGCCGAGGGTGAGCTGGTCGCCGGGTTCCACACCGAGTACTCGTCGCTGAAGTTCGCGATGTTCATGCTGGCCGAGTACGTCAACATGATGACGGTCTCGTCGCTGGCCACCGTCCTGTTCTTCGGCGGCTGGCACGCGCCGTGGCCGCTGAACATGTGGGCGGGCGCCAACACCGGCTGGTGGCCGGTGCTCTGGTTCACCGCGAAGATGTGGACCTTCCTGTTCGTCTACTTCTGGTTGCGGGCCTCGCTGCCCCGGCTGCGCTACGACCAGTTCATGGGGCTGGGCTGGAAGCTGCTGATCCCCGCCTCGCTGGTCTGGGTGCTGATCGCCGCCGTCATCCGCACGCTGCAGAACCAGGGCTACGCGCACTGGACCCCGATCCTGGTGGTCAGCAGCGCCGTGTTCGCCACCGCGCTCGTGCTGTTGCTGCGAAAACCGTTCAGCGCGCCGGGTATTCGCGCGCTGGAGAAACAGCTGCGCCGCGAGGCGAAGAAGCTACCGACCGCACTCGACTCCACACCCGTATTCCCGACACCGCCGCTGCCATCGACGGCCCAGAAATCCCTGGCGGCGGCGAGCAAGGAGAAAGCCCGTGGCTAAATTCTTGGACGCCATAGCCGGGTTCGGCGTGACCTTCGGGTCGATGTTCAAACGCAATGTCACCGAGGAGTATCCGGAAAAGCCGGGCCCCGTCATGCCGCGCTACCACGGCCGCCACCAGCTGAACCGCTACCCGGACGGTCTGGAGAAGTGCATCGGCTGCGAATTGTGCGCCTGGGCATGCCCGGCCGACGCGATCTACGTCGAGGGCGCGGACAACACCGAGGAACTCAGGTATTCGCCGGGGGAACGCTACGGCCGCGTGTACCAGATCAACTATCTGCGGTGCATCGGTTGCGGGCTGTGCATCGAGGCGTGCCCCACCCGGGCGCTGACGATGACCAATGACTACGAGATGGCCGACGACAACCGCGCGGACCTGATCTACGAGAAGGACCGGCTGCTGGCGCCGCTGCTGCAGGACATGCTCGCGCCGCCGCACCCCAGGGCCGAAGGCGCCACCGATAAGGACTACTACCAAGGCAATGTGACCGCACACGGGTTGCGGCAGACCCAGCAAGCCGGAGACTCCCGGTGACCGGATTGACCGGCCACGCCGTCGTCGTGGCGTCAAGTTTTGCGCAGGACACCATCGTCCGCACCTCCACCGGCGAAGCGGTCGCCTTCTGGGTGCTGGGCGTCCTGGCGGTGATCGGCGCGATCGGCGTGGTCACCGCCGTCAACGCCGTCTACTCGGCGATGTTCCTGGCGATGACCATGATCATCCTGGCGATCTTCTACATGATCCAGGACGCGCTGTTTCTGGGTGTGGTTCAAGTTGTGGTCTACACCGGCGCGGTGATGATGCTGTTCTTGTTCGTGCTGATGCTCATCGGTGTGGACTCCGCCGAATCGCTCAAGGAGACGCTGCGCGGTCAGCGTATCGCCGGAGTCGCCGCCGGTGTCGGGTTCGGCATCCTGCTGATCGCCGCCATCGGCAACCTGACCACCGGCGGCTTCGCGGGCCTGACCACCGCCAACGCCAACGGCAACGTGGAAGGGCTGGCGGCACTGATCTTTTCGCGGTACCTGTGGGCGTTCGAGCTCACCAGCGCGCTGCTGATCACCGCCGCCGTCGGCGCGATGGTGCTGGCGCACCGCGAGCGCTTCGAGCGCCGCAAGACGCAGCGCGAGCTCTCGCAGGAACGGTTCCGCTCGGGCGGACACCCCACCCCCATGCCCAGCCCCGGTGTGTACGCACGCCACAACGCCGTCGACGTGGCCGCGTTGCTGCCGGACGGCTCGTACTCGAAGCTGTCGGTCTCGCCGATGCTGCAAAGCCGCGGCGCCGACGGCAAGAAGACCCCGTCCCCGTCCCCCGAGCCGAGCCCGACTCTCTCCCAAGGCGGTACGTCGTGAATCCGGCCAATTACCTGTACCTCTCGGCGCTGCTGTTCACCATCGGGGCCTCCGGTGTGTTGTTGCGCCGCAACGCCATCGTGATGTTCATGTGCGTCGAGCTGATGCTCAACGCGGTCAATCTCGCGTTCGTCACGTTCGCGCGGATGCACGGCCACCTGGACGGGCAGATGATCGCGTTCTTCACGATGGTGGTCGCCGCCTGCGAGGTGGTCATCGGACTGGCCATCATCATGACCATCTTCCGTACCCGCAAATCGGCGTCCGTCGACGACGCGAACCTACTCAAAGGCTGAAGACGCCACGATGACTCAAAACACCTGGCTGCTGGTCGCGCTGCCATTGGCGGGCGCCGCAATCCTGCTGTTCGGCGGGCGACGCACCGACCGGTGGGGGCACTGGCTGGGCTGCGCCACCGCCCTCGCGGCGTTCGGGGTGGGCCTGAGCCTGCTCTCGGAGCTGCTCGGCCGCGCGGGCGACGACCGCTTCATTCACCAGAAGGTGTTCAGCTGGATCCCGGTCGGCCAGCTCCAGGTCGACCTCGGGCTGCAAATAGACCAACTGTCGGTGTGTTTCGTACTGCTGATCACCGGGGTCGGGTCGCTGATCCACATCTATTCGGTCGCCTACATGGCCGAAGACGTCGACCGCCGAAGGTTTTTCGGCTACCTCAACCTGTTCCTGGCGTCGATGCTGCTGCTGGTGATCGCCGACAACTACGTGGTGCTCTACGTCGGCTGGGAGGGCGTCGGCCTGGCGTCCTACCTGCTGATCGGTTTCTGGTACCACAAGCCGACCGCGGCCACCGCGGCCAAGAAGGCCTTCGTGATGAACCGGGTCGGCGACGCCGGGCTGGCGCTGGGAATGTTCTTGATGTTCAGCACTTTCGGCACCCTGTCGTACGCCGGGGTGTTCGCCGGCGCGCCCGCCGCCGGCCACGGTGCGCTGACCGCCATGGGATTGCTGTTGCTGCTGGGCGCCTGCGCCAAGTCCGCCCAAGTCCCGCTGCAGGCCTGGCTGGGTGACGCGATGGAGGGCCCCACCCCGGTGTCCGCGCTGATCCACGCCGCCACCATGGTGACGGCCGGTGTGTACCTGATCGTGCGGTCGAATCCGCTGTACAACCTGTCCCCCGAGGCACGGCTGGCCGTGGTCATCGTGGGTGCGGTCACGCTGCTGCTCGGGGCGTTCATCGGCTGCGCCAAGGACGACATCAAGCGGGCGCTCGCGGCGTCGACGATGAGCCAGATCGGCTACATGGTGCTGGCGGCGGGCCTCGGCCCGGCCGGCTACGCCTTCGCGATCATGCACCTGCTCACCCACGGTTTCTTCAAGGCCGGGCTGTTCCTCGGCTCCGGCGCGGTGATTCACGCGATGCACGAAGAGCAGGACATGCGCCGCTACGGCGGTTTGCGTGCGGCGCTGCCCATTACGTTCGTCACCTTCGGCCTGGGTTACCTCGCCATCATCGGCGTGCCGCCCTTCGCGGGCTACTTCTCCAAGGACGCCATCATCGAGGCGGCGCTGGCCTCGGGCGGCCTGCAGGGGTACCTGCTGGGTGGCGCCGCGCTGCTGGGCGCCGGCGTCACCGCGTTCTACATGACGCGCGTGATGCTGATGACCTTCTTCGGCAAGAAGCGCTGGGCCCCTGGCGCCCACCCGCATGAGGCGCCCGGGCTGATGACGTGGCCGATGATCCTGCTCGCCGTCGGCTCGGTGTTCTCCGGTGGCCTGCTGGCGGTGGGCGGCACCCTGCAGCGCTGGCTCGAGCCCGTCGTCGGCAAGCACGAAGAGGTCACGCACGCGTTCCCGGTCTGGGTCAGCTCCGCGCTGGCGCTGGGCGTCGTGGTCATCGGCATCGCGGTGGCCTACCGGTTGTATGCGACCAGACCCATCCCGCGGGTGGCGCCGCTGTCCGTCTCGGCGCTGACGACGGCCGTGCGCAAGGACTTCTACGGCGACGCCTTCAACGAAGAGGTCTTCATGCGCCCCGGCGCGCAACTGACCCGCGCGCTGGTCGACGTCGACAACGCGGGTGTCGACGGCTCGGTCAACGCCCTGGCCGCGCTGGTGAGTTCGACGTCAAATCGGCTGCGGGGGCTGCAAACCGGCTTCGCCCGCAACTACGCACTGTCGATGCTGACGGGCGCGGTGCTGGTGGTCGCGCTGATCCTGGCGGTGCGACTGTGGTGACTCGCGGCGGCGACGATGCAGAGCGAAGCGACGAGGAGGAGCGGCGCATGACCTCCGGCGGCGAAACGAAAAGGAGCGGGCGCTGGTGAATAGCGTTCCATGGTTGAGCGTGCTGTGGCTGGTGCCGCTGGCCGGTTCCGTGCTGATCATCCTGATGCCGCCCGGGCTGCGGCAGCTCGCCAAGTGGACCGGCCTGGTCTTCGGCGCGCTGACCCTGGCGATCGCCGTCGTGGTCACCCTCGGGTTCAAGACCGGCGGCGCGCCATACCAATTCGTCGAAAGCCATCAGTGGATCCCGGCGTTCGGCGCCGGCTACACCCTGGGCGTCGACGGCATCGCGGTGGTGCTGGTGCTGCTGACCGCGGTGCTGATTCCGGTGCTGCAGGTGGCCGGCTGGAACGACGGCGGTGAGCGCAGCCGCGGAGTGCAGGCCTATATCGCGCTGACGCTGGCCATCGAATCCATGGTGCTGATCTCGGTGATCGCCCTGGACGTATTGCTGTTCTACGTGTTCTTCGAGGCCATGCTCGTCCCGATGTACTTCCTGATCGGCGGCTTCGGCGGCGGAACGGGCAGGTCGCGCGCGGCGGTGAAGTTCTTGCTGTACAACCTGTTCGGCGGTCTGATCATGCTGGCCGCGGTGATCGGGCTGTACGTGGTGACCTCCGAGCACGGTTCGGGCACCTTCGACTTCCGCGAGATCGTGGCGGGCGTCGCCTCGGGTCGGTACGGCGCGGACTCGGCGGTGTTCAAGGCCCTGTTCCTGGGCTTCATGTTCGCGTTCGCGATCAAGGCCCCGCTCTGGCCGTTTCACCGCTGGCTGCCCGACGCCGCCGTCGAGGCCACCCCGGCGACCGCGGTGCTGATGATGGCGGTGATGGACAAGGTCGGCACCTTCGGGATGTTGCGCTATTGCCTGCAGCTGTTCCCCGGCGCCTCAACGTATTTCCGTCCGCTGATCGTCGTGCTGGCGGTCATCGGGGTGATCTACGGCGCGATCGTGGCCATCGGCCAGACCGACATCATGCGGCTGATCGCCTACACCTCGATCTCGCACTTCGGGTTCATCATCCTGGGCATCTTCGTGATGACCAGCCAGGGGCAGAGCGGGTCGACGCTGTACATGCTCAACCACGGCCTGTCCACGGCCGCGGTCTTCCTGATCGCGGGATTCCTGATATCGCGGCACGGCAGCCGGGCGATCGCCGACTACGGCGGCGTGCAGAAGGTGGCGCCGATACTGGCCGGCACCTTCCTGGTCTCGGCGATGGCCACCCTGTCGCTGCCCGGCCTGGCGCCGTTCATCAGCGAATTCCTGGTGCTGCTGGGCACTTTCAACCGGTACTGGCTGGCCGCCGCATTCGGGGTCACCGCATTGGTGCTCTCCGCGGTCTACATGTTGTGGCTGTACCAGCGTGTGATGACCGGGCCGGTGCTCAAGGGCAACGAGAGGATCGGCGATCTGCGCGCACGCGAATTGGTCGTCGTCGCACCGCTGATCGCGCTGCTGCTGGTGCTCGGCATCTATCCCAGGCCCGTGCTCGACATCATCAATCCCGCCGTCGAGAACACCATGACCACCATCGGCCAGCACGACCCCAAGCCGGCCGTCCCGATGGGAACACCCAGACCGGCCGACCTGCACCGGACCGCCGAAGGACCGCGATGACCCTGCCTACCCCGAGCATTCAGTACTTCCTGCTGTGCCCGACGCTCATCGTGTTCGGCGTCGCCGTGCTGGGTGTCCTCGCAGAAGCGTTCCTGCCCAGGCGAATTCGTTACGCCGGGCAGGTGACGCTCTCACTCGCCGGTCTGATCGCGGCGTTCGTCGCGGTCATCGCCGTGAGCCGCTCGATCCAAAGCTCGGGCCGGGTCGCGGTGCTGGGCGCCATGGCCATCGACCGCCCGACGCTGTATCTGCAGGGCACCGTGCTGCTGGTCGCGGTGATGGCGGTCATCTTCATCGCAGAACGCACGCAGGCCGGGGCGGACAGCAGGGTGTCCGTGGGAGTCGGCGCGGCCGGCAAGGGCGGCCTGGACTCCTTCACCCCGCAGGCATCGGCGGTGCCCGACAGCGACGCCGAACGCGAGGCCGAGCGGGCCGGGGCCGCCCAGACGGAGCTGTTCCCGCTGGCGCTGCTGTCGGTCGGCGGCATGATGGTCTTCCCCGCGTCCAACGACCTCTTGACCATGTTCGTTGCGCTGGAAGTGTTGTCGCTACCGCTGTACCTGATGTGCGGCCTTGCCCGGCACCGCCGCCTGCTCTCGCAGGAAGCGGCGATGAAGTACTTTCTGCTGGGCGCGTTTTCGTCGGCGTTCTTCCTCTACGGTGTCGCGCTGCTCTACGGTGCGACCGGCACGCTGCTGCTGACCGGCATCCGCGATGCGCTTGCCGCACACGGTGACACCTCGATGGCGCTGGTCGGCGTCGCGCTGCTGTCGGTCGGCCTACTGTTCAAGGTCGGCGCCGTTCCGTTCCACTCCTGGATTCCCGACGTGTACCAGGGCGCCCCCACCCCCATCACCGGGTTCATGGCCGCGGCCACCAAGGTCGCGGCTTTCGGTGCGCTGCTTCGGGTTGTCTACGTGGCGCTGCCGCCGCTGCACGATCAGTGGCGCCCGGTGCTGTGGACCATCTCCATCCTGACCATGGCGGTCGGCACCATCACCGCGGTGAACCAGACCGACGTCAAACGCATGCTGGCCTACTCGTCGGTCGCCCACGTCGGGTTCATCCTCACCGGCGTCATCGCGGACAACCACACCGGTCTGTCCGCCACGCTGTTCTATCTGCTCGCCTACAGCTTCAGCACCGTCGGCGCGTTCGCCATCGTCGGCCTGATCCGCGACGCCGACGGGGTCGAGGACGCCACGCTGGCGCACTGGGCGGGCCTGGGTCAGCGCTCACCCATTGTGGGCGTGATGTTTTCGATGTTCTTGTTGGCGTTCGCCGGCATCCCCCTGACCAGTGGCTTCGTCAGCAAGCTCGCCGTCTTCAAGGCCGCCGCCCAGGGCGGGGCCGCGCCGCTGGTGATCGTCGGTGTGGTCGCCAGCGGGGTCGCCGCGTACTTCTACGTGCGGGTGATCGTGTCGATGTTCTTCACCGAAGCGACCGAGGACACCCCGCACGTGGTGGCGCCGGGCATTTTGAGCAAGGCCGCCATCGCGCTGTGCGCCGCGGTCACCGTCGTGCTCGGCATCTTCCCGCAGCCGCTGCTCGACCTCGCCGACCAGGCCGCCCAGCTGCTGCACTGACGCGGCGGCTGCAAGTGCTCGCCTGCTACCCAGTTCTGCGCGCGAGGTCGTCGCGCGCAGACTTGGCCTGTTCGGGCGTCAACAGCGGATTTGAATAGATGTCGACCAAGGTGGCCGCGACCCGCAGATCGCCCTCCGCGGTGTTGACGTCCACGCCCAAGCCCCGCGATATGTGATCGCGGAGCAACGGCACCGCAAGAGCCATTGCGGTGATGAGCGTGGCACGCGACTTGGCGTCGACATCGGCGGGCTCGGCACGATGTTCATCGGCCGAGGCAAGCCATTCCTCGGTCATCGACACCAGTGCGTCGAACAGCTCACCGGCGCCGCCCTCGACCAGGGCGCGGGTGATGTAGTCCTGGTATTGCCCAAGAGGAATACGGGCTGAAACGTAGTGCACGTCACCGCGTTTGGCGTTGTCGCGCACCTGGGCGTTCAGGTCGCGCATGGTTTTGACGAGGTAGTCGTCGCACGCTTGACGAAGCTCCTGCTTGGAACCGAAGTGGTGCCGCAGCAGCCCGGACGACACCCCTGCCGCCGCCGCAATGCTGCGGATCGTCGCCCTTTCGTATCCCTTTTCGCCGAACTCGCGCAGCGCTGCATGCCTAATACGGGCGCGGGCAGTGAGATCGGCGGGATCCGTCGTGGTCATCGCCACAGATTACACGACTGGACGATAAACTACACAGATGTATAGTCGAGGGCAACCGAGGTTCAAGGAGGCACGCATATGGGCATTGACACCAGCGCCATCACCGCGGAGGAAGAGACCGCATTTTTGACTTTGAAGGCTCGTGCGATCAACAACGGATGGGCACGCCCCATCCTGCCGGACCCAGGTGCCGCCGATGCCGTGACAAAGATCGACTACGACTTCGACGGCCTGGGGCTCGTGACACCCGTGGTTTGTCAGACATCACTGCGCGCAAAACTTCTCGACGACCGAGTACGTGCGTTCACCGCCCAATACGCCGATGCCGTGGTGGTCGATCTGGGCGCGGGGCTGGACGACGGGTACGCCCGTATCGATCCGCCGGACACCATCGACTGGTACAGCGTCGAGCTGCCCGGGCTGGCTGCCCTGCGCGACAAAGTGATGCCACCGGGACCTCACGAACACACCATCGGAATCTCCGTGACCGACCCCGAGTGGATATCGGCGATTCCGGCGAACCGCCCCGCCATCGTCGTCGCCGACGGATTGTTCCCCTTCCTCAACAAGGAGCAGATCATCGCGGTGATGCGCGGGATCACCGACCACTTCCCCGCCGGACAACTGGCGTTCAACGACTACGGACGCATGGTGATTGGCCTGTGGATCTCAAAGTTGTTCCCGCAGCAGATGTTCAAGAAGGTAAACCAGCTCCGTGCGTTCGAGGGTTACAACGACCCCCACACACCGGAACGCTGGAACCCCAAACTCAAGCTCGTCGAGGAGACCAGCCTGACGAGTGTGCCCGAGGTGGATCTGTTTCCGACGTGGTTGCGAATCTCGACACGGATGGCGGGGTGGAGCAAGTCGACCGCACGGTCTGCGCGCATCCTGAGGTTCAGCTTTTAGTGCTCGACTGCCCCTCCGTTGCGTCCGGCGCCGGTGGTCAGCTCATGAACGGGCGGATGGCCAGCAGGTAGATCACCAATGCGCCCAGCGGGGCCACCAGCGGCAGCCACGGCAGCTGCAGGGGAAACGCCGTCGCAACCAGTCCGGCGAACGTAAACCCAACGGCGCCAACGGCGCTCGGCCAGCTGTCCAGAACCACCGCGGCGGCCGCGCCGCCCCCGTGGCGGCAGACCAGGTAGGCGGCGGCGGACAATCCGGACAGCGCGACGAAGATCAGCGGCGGGTCGGTCAGCATCACGGTGATCACCGTTAGCAGCACGGCAACCGTTGCGGCGCGCCGGAATACGGTGCCCACCGCCACCGCGATCAGCGCCGCCACCCAGGCGGCCACCGCGGGGGCCTGCCAACCGTCGGCCGCCAGCCCCACCATCAGCAGGCCGAAACCCGTCGCGAACGCGGGCGCGCCCACCCGCGCGAGCCCCCCGGAACCGGCGTTATCCACGAAGCCTCCCCCGCAACCGTCGGCGGCGATCCGGCAACACGCCCATCGACTGCTCCAGGCCGCTGTCGCCCGGCCACGACACGATGTCCACGCCGATGGTGGCCATGTCGCGGTACATCGCGGAACGTTGCAGCGCCCACATCCGGTCCACCAGGGGATCTTGCTCGTCTTCGAACGGCGAACTGTCCAGGATGTCGACGGCCAGCACGACATGGCCGCGCTTGCGCAGATCGATCAGCGCCAGGGCGAATTCGGTGTCGAGCAGGGTGGAGAACGCGATGACGATCGCTCCGGTGGGAACCGCGGCGCGCGGCGCCAGCGTGCCCGTGGTGTGTTCGAATCGGTCGCCGGCGTTCAGGACGGTGTCGAGCACCCGGTAGAACTGGCGCTGGCCGATGTCGGCGCCCAGCCAGCGCGGGTGGTTCCCGCCGAGAGCGACGATGCCGGCCCGGTCGCCGTGGCGTAACGCGGTCTGCACCACTTGCGCCGCTCCGCGCACGACGCGCTCGGTGGCCTCGGTCGCCGGACCCGCGGGCTGCCGATACCCGTCGATCAGCACGACGACGTCGGCGGCGCGGTCGGTCAGTCGCTGCGTCACATGCAGTTGGCCGCGGCGTGCGCTCACCGGCCAATTCACCGCGCGCAGTTGGTCGCCGGGCACGTAGGGGCGGATGTCGGCGTATTCCACTCCGGGCCCGATATGGCGGGTCAGGTGGGCGCCCAGCCGGTCGAGCAGTTCGGTCTGCGGGATGGGCGTCGGCTGTGGCGGTGTCAAGGGAAACACGATGACCTCGGCCGCCCCGACGGTGGCCGTCCCGGTGAGCAAGCCACCACGGGCGACGGCGTCGACGCGAGCGCCGATGGAATACCGGCCCCAGCGCTGCGCGGTGGCAGTGATGGTCTTCTCCTGGCCCACATCGGATTCGGGGATCTCGAGCTGCATGCCGACGATGTCCGGGATCGTGACCTGGACGGCCGATGTGCCTTCTTGTGTCACCCACACCCTGACGTGCGCCTGCTCGCTTTCGAAGCAACGCTGGGCGTCGGGCTCGCCGTGCACGTGAATCGTCGGGACCGGCCGCTGCCAGCTGATCGAGCACAGCACGCCCAGCAGTGGCGCGGCGAAGGCGATCAGCTGCCACCGGGCGCCGATCACGGCGGCGGCCATCGCGAACCCCGCACACGTCGCGATCGTACGCGTCAATTCCGATGCACGCCAGCGGAACTCGGCCACAACGCTCGACGTCACCCCGTGCCTCCCGCGCTGGCGCCGGTTCGCGGCACCGGCAGGCGGTGCAACAACTCTGCGATCACGTCGGCGCCCTGGATCTTTCGCACCCACATTTCGGGGCGCAACGTGATTCGGTGCGAGACCGCCGCGATGGCGAGCGCTTTCACATCCTCGGGGATGACGTAGTCGCGGCCGAGCAGCAACGCGCGGGCGCGGGCGAGCTGCACCAGGTCCAGTTCGGCGCGCGGGCTGGCGCCCACCGCAACCTGGGGATGGTGTCGCGTCGCATTGGCCAGCGACACCACATAGTGCAGGACGTCTTCGTGGACGGTCACCTGCTCGACCGATTCCCGCATGGCCAGCAGGTCGTGCGCGTCCACCACCTGGTTGACCGTCGGCTCGGCCGAGCCGCGTTCGAGCCGGCGGCGCAGCATCGACGTCTCGTCCTGCTCGCTGAGATACCGCAGTTCCAGCCGGATCGCGAACCGATCGAGCTGCGCCTCCGGCAGCGGGTAAGTGCCCTCGTACTCGATCGGGTTGTCGGTGGCCAGGACGATGAAAGGCTTTGGCAGCTGGTGTGTTTCGCCGTCGATGCTGACCTGGCCTTCTGCCATCGCCTCCAGCAGCGCCGCCTGGGTTTTCGGCGGCGTGCGATTGATCTCGTCGGCCAGCAGCAAATTGGTGAAGATCGGGCCAGGGCGGAACGCGAAACGGCCGGACTGCATGTCGTAGATCGTGGAGCCGAGCAGATCCGCCGGCAACAGGTCGGGCGTGAACTGCACCCGGGTGAATTGCAGCCCCAGCGCGGCGGCGAAGGATCTCGCGATCAGCGTCTTGCCCAGGCCGGGCAGGTCCTCGATGAGGATGTGGCCGCGCGCGAGGACCGTGGTCAGGATGAGCCGCAGTGCGGAGCGCTTTCCCACCACCACGCGTTCTATCTCGTCGAGAATCGCTTCGCAGTGTGCGGTCGTGGTTGCGGCCGGCAGCGTCATGTCGGGATCGCGCCTCCTGTCATACCTGCTCCAGCCTCAGCAGAATCTCTTCCAGCGCAGCACGACCCGGGCCGGGTTCGCGGTCACCGCTGCGCCTGACGTTGTTCGGATTGACCCACTCCCACAGTTCCGCGCCGAAGAGCATGCGCCCGGTCGCGTGGAAGGCCGCGGGGTCTTTGGATTGCCTTTGGCCCGTTGTTATCTCGTAACGACGCGCGAGCATCGGACGCAGGTGGCGGTCCCAGTCGGCCCGGGTGGCCTCCGACCACCGGATCGTCGTCTCGGTGGTGGAAAGCCAGCGGCGCAACGAATCGCCGAGCTCGTCGGCGCCCGCCTCGGCGCCCGCGTCGAAACCGCGTGCCAGGGCCCGACGAAGACCGAGCAACACCACGGCCAGCCCGATACCGGCCGCCGCCAGCACCCATCGTCGATCGTGCTGCGACAGTGCCAGCAGTTCGATGCCGACGATCAGGCAAACGCCCAGGGAAATAGTCTTGTTCATGCGGCACTCCGCGCGCCCAGCTCATCGAGGACCAGGCGAAGCACGCCCACCGCGATGTCGCGGTGGGTCTCGTTCATCACGTGGGGGCTGAACCGGGCCTCGGCGAACAGGTTCACCAATCGGACGGCATTGTCGGCGTGCAGGGCGTGGTGTTCGACGGCGCGGGCCAGCACCTCGGTCGGGGTGTCGAACTCCTGGGGTACGGCGCCGGGCACCTGGGCGAGTTCGCGTTCCATCGCCGCGTAGCACGCGATGATCGCCTCCCGGGGTTCGCGGCTCAGGTCGGCCATCTCGGCCAGTCCGCGTTCGGCGGCTCGCGCCAGTGACTCCGAACGCGGCGCGGGCGCCGCGGGTTCCGCCGGCTCGTCGGCGATGGCGGGAGCCGACGGACGCCAGCGCCGCCGCGCCGAGGCGACCGTCCCGGCGACGAACATCACCAACATGGCGACGGTGCAGGCAAGCAGGATCCCCAGCAGGTTCTGCGAGCCGTCGCGAGGACGGTGCGGATGCTGCTGCGGCGCCGGCTGCGCGGGCGGGTGCGTCGACGGCGCCGCGCCGCTGTCGGGCGGTTGCAGGACGGGGGCGATACCGTGGGCCAAAAACCGGGCCAGGAGCATCACGATCAGCAGCCAGGCCGCGATCACGGCGGCCCCGATCAACAACACGCGCCAGCTCGGCCGCCCCTTACCGGTGCCCAGCATGTCGGAGAGACCACCGGCGGACGGCGCGGGAGCGCGGGGGTCTCGCAACCGCGCGACGACGGCGACAGCGATCAGTGCGAGTGTCACCGCGAGAATCGCTACCACGAACGTCAGCGCCGCCCGGCCGCCCGACTCGCTGCGCATCGCATCGTGGCGAGCGGGGAGGTAACCGCGCAGGGCGGCAGCGACCACGAGCAGCAGAACGATCAGGGCAACGACTCGCCCTGTCGGCTTGTCCATACCAGGCATTGGCACACCGCTCGATTGGTTGTTGCGGCACTGGCTTTCCTCATACTTGCACGTCAGGCGGCCCTGGGGCCAGGACCGGGGAGCTCGGTTATGCACAGTCGGCAGTTCATCCACAGAATCTCGGCTGCCCGCTTGCGCTCGAACATATGTTCTATAGCGTGGGTCTTGTGATGCAGGCGTGGCAGGCCCGGGAACGGATGCGCGCCGCGCTCGATGCGGTCGACGCGGCCCATGACGTGCTGCGGCAGACCTCGTCGGACGTGGTCGGCAACGCCTTCCGGGTCGGGGTTGCCGAACGACTGGAGCACCAGGAGCGCACCAACCGGGGCCTGATGTACAGGGTCTTCGGCGAGATCGACGATCCGCCCGACGAAGCCGGGTGCGTCCCCGCGGTGCGCGGCATGTTGTGCGCGCGGCTTCGCATCACGCCCAGAGAAGTCGCGCGGCGGTTGCGACTTGCGGTCCGCATCCGGCCGCGCCGCTCGCTGACCGGCGCACCGCTGGAACCAGAGCTCCCGGCGGTGGCCGCGGCGGTGGCCGCCGGCGGGATCGGCGAGGACCACATCCGCGCCGTGTGCACCGCGGTCGACACGTTGCCGTCCCGCGTCTCCCCCACCGACGCGGCCGACGCGGAGCGCACGCTGGTGCGGCACGCGATGAAGCTCGACGCCGCCTTGGTCGCCCGGCTGGGCCACCGGATCGCCGACCATCTCAATCCCGACGGCCGTTTCACCGATGTCGATCGGGCCCGCCGGCGGGGTCTGCACCTGAGCACGCAAGGCCCCGACGGGATGTCGCGGCTCACCGGTCTACTGGATCCCGAGGCCCGAGCGTACTTCGAGGCCCTCGAAGCGGCGGTACGGCCCGGGCGCCATCAGCCTGACGACGCAGCCGGCGATCCCGAGGCGCGCGACGACCGCACGGCGGCCCAGCGCTGCCACGACGCCCTCAAGCTCGGCCTCGAAACGGCCCTGGCGTCGGGAGGGCTCGGGACGCACCGCGGCCACCCCGTCACGGTGATCGCCACCACCACGCTGGCCGAACTCGACCGGGCCGCGCACGCCGCGATCGACTCGTCGATTCCGGTGCCCGCGCCGGCACAAACTGGCGGTGGCTCACGACTACCCATGGCGGATCTGATTCGCATGGCCGCCAAGGCAATTCACTACCTCGCCGTGTTCGACGAGCACACCGGCAGGCCTTTGTATCTCGGGCGCCAAAAGCGCATCGCCACCGCTGACCAGCGGCTCATCTGCTACGCCCGGGACCGCGGGTGTACTCACCCCAATTGCCTCGAACCCGGCTATCACTGCGAAGTCCACCATGCACACGAATGGGCAGACGGCGGCCGGACCGACGCGGACAACCTGTTCTTCGCCTGCGGCTCCGACCACGGCGCGGTGGGCAGGGGCGAATGGCGCACGTCGGTCGTCGGCAACGGGCGACTGGGCTGGACCGACGGCTCGGCTTCTGACAAGGGCCCGCCCGAGGTCAATCATGCCCACCATCCCGACGAGCTCCTGCGCGGCGACCCCGACCCGCCACGGGGCGAATGAGGTGACCGCGAGAGCGCCGGTCTAGCCCACCGTGAAGGGCCGGAAGCTGCCGTCGAGCACCTGAAGGTGACCGATGGTGCGCCCGGTGACCTTGGCGGGGTCAACGAGGGTTAATTCGACTGCGGCGCGGGCGAATTCGTCCTCGGAGGCGGTGTCGTCGAAGTTACGGGCATAGTAGGACAGCCCGGGCGTGAGAATCGCCTTGGACGGCGCCAACGCATTGACCGCGATGTTGTGGTCGGTGAGGTCGTAGGCCACGCACTGGGTGAGGTGCTCGAGCGCCGCCTTGGATCCGCCGTAGCCGGGCAGCACCCCGCCGCTGCGATCGGCGTACGGGCCGTCGCCGGGCAGTCGCGACGCGACCGAGGTGATGTTGATGATCGAGCCGCCACCGGCCGAGATCATGTCGCGGCACACCATCTGCATCAGTTCGTAGGCCGCGAACACCGCGATGTCGAAATGCCGGCGATACGCATGCAGGGGCGTGCTGACGAAACCCGGCCAGCCGGGTTTGGCGCCAGCACCCGCGGCGCGTTTGCCACCAGCACCCGCGGCGGGTTTGGCGCCCGCTTGCGCACCGGCACCCGCGGGCTTGGCGCCCGGTTGCGCACCGGGCACCGGCGGTCGCCCCGGCGCGGTGAAGGCCGCATTGTTGACCAAAATCCCGATGGGGCCCAACGTCTCTCGCGCCGACTCCACCAGTCGGGCGATCTGATCGCGGTCGGTCAGATCGGCGCGGACCGCAACCGCGCGCCCGCCCGCCGCCTCGATGTCGGCGACCGTCTCGCCGATGGTTCCCGGCAACCGCTCGTCCCACACTTCCTCGGTCCGCCCGGCAACCGCCACCGCGGCACCCTCGGCCGCCAACGCCAGCGCGATCGCGCGGCCCAGGCCGCGGCTGGCGCCGGTGACGATGGCGGCCCGCCCCGCAAGCCGCCCGGTCACCGCCGCACCCCGTGCACCACGATGGCCGTCGTCTGCTCTACCCACGCGTCGTCGAGCTCTTCTTCCGGACGCAGCAGCATCCGCAGCATCGTCGCTCCCCCAATCAACTCGATCAATCGGTCCGGATCCACATCAGGATGGGCTTCGCCGCGGTCAACCGCCTCGCGCAGCCGCACCCGCACCGCGGTGAACAGGTCGACGAACCGCGCCATCACCCGGGCATTGAGCGCGGGGTCGGCCGTCATGTCGGCGACCAGGCCGGGCAGCGCGGCGCGCACCACCGGGGTGGTGAACACGTCGCGGGTGGCCTCGATCATCATCCGCATGTCTGCGGCGATATCCCCGGCCGGCGACTCCAGCGCGGTCGGTGCGGTGGGGAAGGCCGCCTCGTGCACCAGTTCGGCCTTGCTCGACCACCGCCGGTACAACGCGGATTTCGTGGTGCCGGCACGCTCGGCGACGGCGGCCAGACTGATGTTGGAATAGCCCGTTTGGACAAGCAGTTCCGCGGTCGCCGATAGGATCGCCGAATCGATACGCGGATCGCGCGGGCGGCCGGCGCCGGAGGCCTTGTCAAGGCCGGACGGGTCTGCTTTCATAACGCTACCTACCGTATCGTAATTGCCTCAACGAAGGAGGCACCTTATGGCAACAGAACCCGCGGTCGACAACGTCGACCGGCTCCAGCGCTCCAGCCGTGACGTCACGACGTTGCCGACGGTGATGTCACGCTGGCTCTCCACCGTACTGCCGGACGGCGCAAATCCCGAGGTGACCGTGGAAAGCGGCGTGGACTCGACGGGCATGTCGTCGGAGACCATCATCCTGACCGCCCGCTGGCAGCAGGACGGGCGGCCGATCGAGCAGAAGCTCGTGACCCGGGTCGCGCCCGCCGCCGAGGACGTGCAGGTCTTCCCGACCTACCGGCTCGACCACCAATTCGACGTCATCCGCAAAGTCGGCGAGCTGACCGACGTCCCGGTGCCCCGGGTGCGCTGGCTGGAGAACACCGGCGACGTCCTCGGCACGCCGTTCTTCGTGATGGACTACGTCGCCGGCGAGGTACCGCCCGACGTCATGCCGTACACCTTCGGCGGCAACTGGTTCGCCGACGCACCCGCCGAGCGGCAGCGCGAACTGCAGGACGCCACCGTCGGCGTGCTGGCCACGCTGCACTCGATTCCCAACGCGCAGAGCACGTTCGGATTCCTCGCCGAGGGTCAGCCCGGGGACACGGCGCTGCGCAAGCACTTCAACTGGGTGCGGTCCTGGTATGACTTCGCGGTACCCGACATCGGGCGATCACCGCTGCTGGAGCGGACCTTCGACTGGCTGGAGGCCAATTGGCCGGCCGAGGCGGCCGCCGCCGAGCCGGTGCTGCTCTGGGGTGACGCCCGGGTGGGCAACGTGTTGTACAACGACTTCCGCCCGGTTGCGGTGCTGGACTGGGAGATGGTCACGTTGGGGCCACGAGAGCTCGACGTGGCGTGGATGATCTTCGCGCACATGGTCTTTCAAGAACTCGCGGGCCTGGCGACCCTGCCGGGGCTGCCCGGGGTGATGCGCGAGGAGGACGTGCGGGCCACCTACAAGCGGCTGGCCGGGGTCGAAGTCGGCGACCTGCACTGGTTCTACGTGTACTCGGGCGTGATGTGGGCCTGTGTCTTCATGCGCACCGGCGCCCGCCGGGTGCACTTCGGCGAGACCGAGAAGCCCGACGATGTCGAATCGCTGTTCTACCACGCCGGATTGATGCGCCGCTTAATCGGAGAGAGCGCTATCGGAGAGGACCTGTAATGCTCGGACCGCTCGACGAGTTCCCGGTACACCAGATTCCCCAGCCCATCGCGTGGCCGGGCTCCTCGGACCGCAATTTCTACGACCGCTCCTACTTCAACGCCCACGACCGCACCGGGAACATCTTCGTGATCAGCGGCATCGGGTACTACCCCAACCTCGGGGTCAAGGACGCGTTCCTGCTCGTCCGGCGCGGGGACACCCAGACCGCCGTGCACGTGTCGGACGCCATCGACCAGGACCGGCTCAACCAGCACGTCAACGGCTACCGCGTCGAGGTCATCGAACCGCTGCACAAGCTACGGATCGTCCTCGACGAAACCGAAGGCATCGCAGCCGATCTCACCTGGAAGGGGCTGTTCGACGTCGTCCAGGAACAGCCGCACGTCCTGCGGTCGGGCAACCGGGTGACGCTGGACGCGCAGCGTTTTGCGCAGCTGGGCAGCTGGAGCGGACACCTCGTCATCGACGGCGAGGAGATCACCGTCGACCCCAACACCTGGCTGGGCAGCCGCGACCGGTCCTGGGGCATCCGCCCGATCGGCGAGGCCGAGCCCCCGGGACGCCCCGCCGACCCACCCTTCGAGGGCATGTGGTGGCTGTACGTGCCCATGGCCTTCGACGAATTCGCGATCGTGCTGATCATCCAGGAGGAGCCCAGCGGATTCCGTTCGCTCAACGACTGCACCCGGATCTGGCGCGACGGCCGCGTCGAGCAGCTGGGCTGGCCTCGGGTCAAGATCCACTACCGCTCCGGCACCCGCATCCCGACCGGGGCGACGATCGACGCGACCACCCCCGACGGCACCCCGGTGCACTTCGACGTCGAGTCCAAGCTGCCGGTGCCCATTCACGTCGGCGGCGGCTACGGCGGCGACTCCGACTGGATCCACGGCATGTGGAAGGGCGAGAAGTTCGCCGAGCGCCTGACCTACGACATGACCGACCCGGCGATCATCGGCCGGGCGGGATTCGGCGTGATCGACCATGTCGGGCGCGCGGTCTGCCGTGACGGTGACGGCGAGCCGGTCGAGGGCTGGGGCCTCTACGAGCACGGCGCGCTGGGCCGGCACGACCCGTCCGGGTTCGCCGACTGGCTGACGGTCGCGCCGTAGCTCAGCGCCGGTACTTCGCGCCCGGGTGATCGTCGGGCAGCAGCGACTCGCGCCCGCCCAGCCGTTGGCGCAGGGTGGAGCGCGGCGGCTCCCCGGGCACTCGCCCCCGCCGACGCAGCTCGGGGACAACGAATTTCGCGAAGTCGACGAAGGTGCCCGGGGTCGTCACGTAGGCCAGGTTGAACCCGTCGACGTCGGCCTCGTCGACCCACCGCTCGAGTTCGTCGGCCACCTCGGCCGGCGAACCCACCAGCACCGGGCCGCGGCCGCCGATGCCGATCTCGTCGGCCACCTCGCGCACGGTCCAAGCCCGCTCCGGCGCGGCGGTGGTGAACGACGCCAGCGCCGAGCGATTGGCGTCGGTCTCGACGTAGGTCAGCGGTGCGTCGGGGTCGAGTTCGGCGAGGTCGACCCCGGTCCAGCCGCCGAACAGGGCGAGCGCACCGGCGGGGCTGACGAACCGCCGGTACTCAGCCAGCTTGGCAACGGCCTCGTCGTGCGTCTCGGCGACCACCGGGGTCACCATGGTGAACACCTTGATGGACCGGGGGTCGCGTCCCAACTCGGCGGCGGCCGCGCGCAGCGCCCGCACCGGGCCGGCAACGATCTGCGGCGTCGGCCCCGAGACGAAGACCGCCTCGGCGTGCGCCGCCGCGAACCGGACGCCCCGCGGCGAGGCCCCGGCCTGGAACAGCACCGGGGTGCGCTGCGGCGACGGTTCGCACAGGAACGGGCCTGGCACCGAAAAATAGCGGCCCTTGTGCTCGATGTCGTGCACCTTGGCCGGGTCGGTGAACACCGCCCGCTCGGCGTCGCGCACCACCGCGTCGGCCTCCCACGAACCCTCCCACAGCTTGTAGCAGACCTCGAGGTACTCGTCGGCGATCTCGTAACGCTGGTCGTGCGGAATCTGGGCATCCAACCCCAAATTCCTTGCAGCACTGTCTAAATAGGACGTGACGATGTTCCACGCCACCCGGCCGCCGGTCAGGTGGTCCAGCGTCGAGAGCCTGCGCGCCAGCGCGTATGGCTGCTCGTAGGTGAGCGACAGCGTGATCCCGAAGCCGAGGCCCTCGGTCACGGCCGCCATCGCCGAGACCGCGGCCGTGGGGTCGTTGACCGGGAACTGGGCGGCGTCGCGCACCGCCGCGTCGCGCGACGCCCCGTACACGTCGTAGACCCCCAGCACGTCGGCGAGGAACACAGCGTCGAACCCGCCGGCCTCCAAGATGCGGGCCAACTCAGTCCAGTAGCCCAGCTCCCGGTAGCGATGTCCCTGGTCGTCGGGGTGGCGCCACAGCCCCGCGGACTGATGGCCGACGCAGGCCATGTCGAAGGCGTTGAGAAAGATCCTGCGCGGTGCGCTCATCCGAGGTGATCCTCGCGCGTCTCGCCCGCCGCGTACGCGGCGGCGGCCGTGATCGCAGCCAGCACCGCGAAGTAGCCCACGATCAGCCACGGCCGGCCGCCGCCGACCACCAGCAACGACGCGGCGATCAAGGGCGCGAAGCCGCCCGAGAGCACCGCGCCGATCTGATAACCCAGCGAGGCGCCGCTGTAGCGCACCCGGGTGTCGAAGAGTTCGGCGAACCAGGCCGCCTGGGGCCCATACATGGCGTCATGAACGACGTTGATGCCGAACACGATTGACAGCACCACCCACAGCGCCGACCCGCTGCCGGCGGCCACGAAGAACAACACCAGGGCCACGACACCGGCCACCGCGCCGAACAGATACGGCGGCCGTCGCCCCACCCGATCCGACAACAGCGCCCAGCCCGGCGTGCTCAAAAACCCCAGGGCCGACGAGACCAGCACCGCGATCAACCCCACGGAGCTGCCCTTGCCGAACGAATCCTGCAGGTAAGTCAGCGAATACGTGGTCAGCAACACGAAAAGCCCGATCTGCGACAGTCGTAAACCCGTGGTGATGGCAACGTTGCGCGAATCGGTGCGCAGCACCTCGACTATCGGCAGACGGGCCAGCTCGTCACGCGCCTTGGCCCGCTCGAAGATCTCGGCGTCGGTCAGCCGCAGGCGCACGAACAGGCCGATTCCGACGAGAAAAATGCTGAGCAGGAACGGGATTCGCCATCCGTACGCCAGGAACGCGGTGGGCCCGGTGGCCTTGCGGGCGAGAAAGAACACCGAGGTCGCCAGCAGCATGCCGGCCGGCGAGCCCAGTTGCGTAAAGCTGCCGAACAATCCGCGACGATCGGGCGGTGCATGCTCCACCGAGAGCACCGCGGCGCCACCCCATTCGGCGCCCACGGCCAGCCCCTGCAGCACCCGCAGCGACGCCAGCAGCGCCGGCGCCAGCAGACCTGCATTGGCAAAGGTCGGCAGCACGCCGATCGCGGTGGTGACCAGACCCATCACCACCAACGCCCCCACCAGAACAGCTTTGCGGCCCAACCGGTCGCCGAAGTGCCCGGACAGCACCGCGCCCAGGGGCCGGGCGCCGAATCCGGCGGCGTAGGTGGCGAACGACGCCAACGTTCCCGCCGTCGGTGAGATGTTCGGGAAGAACAGCGGTTTGAAGACCAGCGCGGATGCGGTCGCGTAGAGGTAGAAGTCGTACCACTCGATGGTGGTGCCGATCATGCTGCCCAGGGCCACGGTTCGCAGGTCGGGCTTGGCGCCGGCGGCCGGCGCCGCACCGGCCGGACCGGCCGAACCGGTGGCAGGAATTGCGGAAATCACGTGGTCGCAGCGTAATTAACATAGCCAGGTCGGCATATGTTTGCCATCGCCGTGATGCGAAACGTCCATCGGCTCGGGTGTCAGCTTGCAGAAATTGTCGTGAAAACCGCAGAAATGCGGTTCACTGGACCGCGTGTCAAAACCCCCGCGGATCGTCGACGTTGTCGTGGTCGGTGCGGGCTTTGCCGGACTCGCCGCGGCGCGCGAGCTGTATCAGCAAGGCCATGACGTGGTGGTTTTCGAGGGTCGTGACCGGGTCGGTGGGCGGTCGCTGACCGGCAGCGTCGCCGGACTGCCGGCCGATCTGGGCGGCACGTTCGTCGGGCCGACCCAGGACGCCGTCTTGGCGATGGCCGCCGAACTCGACGTCCCGACCACGCCGACGCACCACGACGGCAAGAACCTCATCCATTGGCGCGGGTGGACGCACGCGTATCACGGCACCATCCCCAAGCTTTCGCTGACCGGACTGCTGGACATCGGCCGGCTGCGATGGCAATTCGACAGGATCGCGCGCAGCATCCCGCTGGCGGCACCGTGGGATGCCCGTCGGGCGCACGAACTCGACGGCCTGTCGCTCGGCGGCTGGTTGCGCTCGGTGCGGGCGACCGCTTCCTCGCACGCCCTGCTGGCGATCGTGGCGCGGGTGACCTGGGGATGTGAACCCGACGACGTGTCGATGCTGCACGCCGCCCGCTACGCGCACGCGGCCGGCGGCCTGGACCGGCTGCTCGACGTCGAGGACGGGGCCCAACAGGACCGCTTCCCCGGCGGCACCCAACAGATCGCCGAGGCCGCGGCCGCCGAGCTGGGCACCCGGGTGGTGCTGGGCGCGCCGGTGCGCCGAATCGAGCGCCACGGCGCGGGCGTCACCGTCACCACCGACGTCGGCGAGACCGAGGCCGGGTTCGTCATCGTCGCCATCCCGCCGGCGCATCGCGCCGCGATCGAGTTCACTCCCCCGCTGCCCACCGAGTACGAGCAGCTCGCCCGGCATTGGCCACAGGGCCGGCTCAGCAAGGCGTACGCGGCCTATTCCACGCCGTTCTGGCGGACCAACGGTTTTTCCGGGCAGGCGCTGTCCGACGAGGGCCCGGTTTTCATCACCTTCGACGTCAGCCCGCACCCGGACGGCCCCGGCATCCTGATGGGGTTTGTCGACGCCCGCGCGTTCGACTCGCTGCCCAGCGATCAGCGTCGTCGCGACGCGTTGCGCTGCTTTGCAACGCTTTTCGGCGATGACGCGCTCAAACCGCTGGACTATGTCGATCATCGTTGGGGGGTAGAGGAATTCGCACCCGGCGGCCCCACCGCCGCGGTGCCCCCCGGGTCGTGGACCCGATTCGGGCCGTGGTTGCGTGAACCGGTCGGGCCGATTCACTGGGCCGGCACCGAAACCGCCGACGAGTGGACCGGGTTCCTCGACGGGGCGATCCGCTCCGGGCAGCGCGCGGCCGCCGAGATCACCGCCCTGCTATGAGCTGATCCGCCGGGTGGCCGCGCTGTGCACCGCCATCTCCGCGAGTGCGCGCAACTGGCGATTGACCTCGCGCGGGTGTTCCAGCATCGAGCAGTGCCCACCGGGGAGCACGACCAGCTCGAGCAGATTGGGGGCGGTGCGTGCGATCCTGCGCGACTGGCTGATGGGGGTCAGCCGGTCGCGTTCGCTGCCGATGACCAGCGTCGGCACGGTCAGGCCGTCCAGGCTGAGATACCTCGACCCCAGCGACGTGACCAGCGCCCTCGCGCAGCCGGCACGCCCCGCCGGCGGTGTCTTCTCGAAGAGCTCGTAGACGAGGCCGGCGATGCTCGGGTCGGCGTCCCGTCCGGTGGCCAGCATCGCCACCATGTAGCGGCTCGGGATGCGGGCGGCACCCGGGACCGGGAAGCCACCGAACGCGTTGATCAGGGCGCGCCCGGCGAGAACTCGGGCCGGCGACAACCCGTAAGGCACCGGCAGCAGTTGCACCTGCCGGATCAGATCTCCGGTGGTGGTGTTGATCAGCGCGACGGCATCGGCGCGCCGGGGAACCTTGTGTCGATAGCGCTCCGACCACGCGGCGATGGTGATGCCGCCCATCGAGTGACCGGCGATCACGGCCCGCTCGTGGGGTGCCAGGGTCGCATCTAGTACCGAATCCAGGTCGGAGGCAAGGTGTTTGAGGCTGTAGTCCTTCGGGCGCGGCACTCCGCTTCGGCCGTGGCCGCGATGATCGAACGCGATCACCCGATAGTCGCTGGACAGGTCGGCGATCTGGTAGGCCCACGCCCTGATCGCGCAGGTGATGCCGTGCGCCAAGACGATCGGATAGCCACCGGGCGGCCCGAACACCTCAGCATGCAGCCGGGTGCCGTCGGCCGCCCGGACCGACACCGTCTCACTCGGCGGCAGCTGGTCGGGGAACGGATACACCGGGCGAGCCGATCGTCGAGCACTCATCACCGCTCCCCCCTCCGAACGCGGCCCCATTGCCGCAGCTAAGGATGAGACGATTTTATCCCTAAGTCGGGTTCGCTTTTACCGAAATCCGGCAAACGCTTCTTATGAGACGCTTAGACCCGTGTCTGGGTTGTCGCGTCGGGCGTTCTTCGCGGCCGCGACCGGTGCGGCCGCCGGTGGGCTGACGGGCGGCTGCGCGTCGCACCCGCCGACGCGCGCGGGCGGGCGCCCGCCCGATCAACCATCGCCGGACACCACGTCGGTCCTGGTCGTCGGCGCCGGGATGGCGGGTCTGTCCGCGGCCCGCAGCATCGCCGACGCCGGCCATCCGGTGCGCGTCATCGAAGCCCGCGGCCGCATCGGCGGCAGGGTGTGCACCGACCGCGGCTGGGGCACGCCCCTGGAGCTGGGTGCGTCGTGGATTCACGGCACGGCGGACAACCCGCTGACCGAGCTGGCCCGGCGCACAGGGGCGCAGCTGATCAGCACCGACTACTACGGATGGGCCAAGCTCGTGGTCGATCCCGCCGTGGCACCGCTCGATTACCGCAGCGCAACCTGGCGATCGTTTGTCGAGCGGGCGCGCACTCAGGCCGCCGCGGGAAGTCTGGGCGCCGCCGTGCAAGCGGCCGCCGACGGCGCGCGGCTGTCCGCGGCCGACCGCACCCAGCTGGCGTTCTACCTCACCACCGAGATCGAGGACGAATACGCCGCGGACGCGAACCAGCTCTCCGCCGCCACATTCGACAAGGGTGACTACGCCGGCGGCGACCAGGACGTCATCACGAACGGCTTTGACTCCCTGCCGAAATCGCTCGCCGACGGACTCGACATCGAGCTCAACTCGCCGGTCACCGCGATCGTGCAGCGCGACGGCGCCGTCATCGTGCGGACCAAGGACAGGTCGTTCCAGGGGCCGGCGGCGATCGTGACGGTTCCCCTCGGCGTGCTGAAATCCGGTGCGATCGCCTTCGATCCGCCGCTGCCCGATGGCCACGCCCGCGCCGTGCAGGCACTGGGCTTCGGAGCGTTGTCCAAGAGCTTCTTTCGCTTCGATCGACGAACGTGGAACGCAGACAACGCTTTCTATCAATACATCGGATCCGAAGGCGGGCTGTGGTCGCAGTGGTTCACCTTGCCGAGCGCCGCCGGCCCCATCGCGGTGGCCTTTCACGGCGGCGAGCGGGGACGACACGTGGAATCCTGCGCGCCGAAGGATCTGCTGGCCGGCGCGCTTCCGGTGGCCCGCCGGCTCTTCGGCGACAACGTGGCGCTGACGGATGTGCGGACGTCGGACTGGACCCTCGACCCGTACGCGCTGGGCGCGTATTCGTTTCACCCGCCCGGCGCCGGCCTGGACGACCGGCGGCGGCTGCAGCAACCGGTCGGTGACCGGGTTTATCTGGCGGGCGAGGCGGTGGGCGTCGACAATCCATCCACCGCGACGGGTGCCTTGGTCAGCGGTCGCTACGCCGCGAATCAACTGCTGCACAAGTTGAATGGGTGACCCGTTGCAGGCTCAGGATGACGAGGCCTGCTGCCTCAGCGTGGTGTGCGGGCTCTGGCCGTAGGTCTGCCGGTAGAGCACCGCGAATCGGCCGGTATGCGCGAAGCCCCACCGCTGGGCGATTTCGGTGACGGTGGAGGTGGCGGCGGTCGCCGCCACCAGCTCTTGATGGGCGTGGCCCAGCCGGATGCGACGCATGTACTCCGTCGGCGTCGTGTCGAGCTGCCGGCGAAAGAGGTACTGAACCGCCCGGGGTGTCAGATGCACCGCCTCGGCGACGTCGTTGATGCCGATGTCCTCGGCGGTGTGGCGGTGGATGAAAGACACTGCCTCCTTGAGTGTTTCGGGCAGTGCGAGATCGCTGGCGGGGTCCTGTTCGGTGAGGTTGGACGGGTAACACTCAAGCAGCGCACCGGCGATCAGGTTGGCCATGCCCGCGGCGATCAGCGGCTGGTGGGCGGTGTCGGCGGAGGCAAGGCTGGTGGTCACATAATCCAGCGCGCGGTGCCACGCCCGCACGGCGGCACGGGAACGTGGCCGCCAGTTCACGAATTGGGTCTGTTGAGCCACCGCCGTGTGCCAGTCCGCGGCGACCTTGTGCAGCGCGTCGGGCTCCACGGTCACCACGTCGAAACGTGCACCGTTGCAGTGCAATACGCAAGACATCTCGTGCGCGACGAGGATCGGGAATTCCGCGGTGGCCACGGGACCGCCCGCGACGCTCAGCGATCCGGCCCGCGGCTGGATCACGACCATGGTGTCGGCGGCCGGAATCTCGAGCGCCACACGCCCCTGGATCATTACCTCGTCGACGGTCATCGAGCCCGCGTCACTGCGCCGGTGGGACACCGCGGCGTGGTTACCGAGCCCGGAGATTCGCCAACCCGGCTGGTAGGCCCCGGCAAAGAATCGCCGCGCCGCCTGCGCGTCGGCGGTGCGAAACTGCTTGTATTGCACGGCGACCGAGCGAAATCCATGCTCGCCATCCGCTGCCAGCACGGGGCGGGCGGCGCAGAAGTCGGGGCGAGCGCCCGCACCGTCGGAATCGATGACCAGCCCGGGAATCTTGCCGTCGATCGCCCTGGTCGCGGTGGTGGTCATGGCCGGACCCGGGGAAGCACCGCCGGCACCCGCATCACTGCGCCGCCGTAACTGCCGAAGCCCGGTCCGGCGAACCGACGCTGTAGTAAATGTTCAGCGCGTCGAGCGCCATCCGCTCCCACGCGAAGCGCGACATGGCACGGCTGCGTCCCGCCGCGCCCATGCTCTCGCACTGAAAGCTCTGGCTCAGAAGCTTTCTCAATGCGGCGGCCAGTCCGACGGGATCCTCCGGCGAGAGCAGGAGTCCGGTGATGTCGTCGAGCACGACATCGGCCAGCACGCCCACGCTGGCCACGGCCACCACCACCGCACTGGCCATGGCCTGTAAGACGGTGGTGGCGCGCGGTGGTTGCCGGGGAGTGCACACCACAACATCGGCGGACCGGATCATCTTCGGCATGTCGTCATCGGTGATGATGCCGGCAAAGCTGACGCGGTCGGCCACGCCCAAGTCCCCTGCGAGATGTTGCAGCCGGGCCCGGGCCTCATCGTGGTCGGCGTTGGTGGTGTCATGCTCCGCGATCACCAGCTCGGCGCCGAGCACCTTGGGCAACGCGCGGATCGCGATGTCGATGCCGTTGTACCACAGGGCATTCGGCGTCACGTACAGGATTCGCTGCAGGGCGTTTCGCGGGGCCGTCGGGCCGGTCGGGGCATAGCGCTCGGCGTCTACGCCGCAGGTCAAGGCGGACACTCGGGTCCGGCGGCGGCGCAGCCGGGTCAGCGCGTCGACGTCGGCACTGCTCTCGCCCGTCACCCAGCTCGCGCTGCGCGCCAGGAGCGGTTCGATGCGCTCGCGCTCGCTGTTGGGGCCGCCGTCGCCCTGACCGCGTGACGTGGCGGCCAGGCCCAGAAATGTCTGCACGACGGGAATGCGCCCGCGACGAGCGGCCAGCTGAGCGGCCAACCCGCCGAGCCAGCCGTAGGCGTGCACGACGTCGGGCCGCTCCTTCGACCAGGCCCGCTCCAGCCTGACGGCCCAGTCCCCCACGTAGGGCAGCACGTCAACCGGTGATGCGACGTCGCGTGGTCCGACGGGAACCGAGAGGCAGCGGTAGTGGCCGTCCGCCGCTGCCTGTACCGATCGTCGACCGGCTCGCCGGAGACACACCGTCGCATCGTGTCCCTGGGCCGTCAGCGCGGCACACAGTTGCTCGGGGTCCTCCCCGACGACGTCATCGCCGCTGACAATTGCAATCCTCAACTGCAATTCCCTCCGCGCGCCATCGTCAATCCACCAGTACCCGATGGCATACCCTGCCCGATTCCTGCGAAACGGACCGAGCGGCCTCTTCGCATGCCGGCCGAGGATTCGTCTGCGGGACCGCCGTGAGCTGCTTGGACGCACTCACGCGGCATCGCCTACCGCAGGACTATGTGGGGTAGGTCGACAAGGTGGAGACTTGAGAGGTGACGACTGACGGGCAAGTCCGAGGCGTTCAGCTGGTGGTCTTGCTGGCGTCGGCGGGTGGTTTGGAAGCCCTGTCGACCGTGTTACGGGATCTGCCTTCGGACTTTCCCGCCGCCGTCGTCGTGCAACAACACCTGGGCGGCCACGACAGCCTGCTGACCACGATCCTGCGCAGGCAAACGGGACGCGCGATCGGTTGGGCTCAGGACGGGATGCTGCTGCGCCCCGCACAGGTGGTCGTCTGTCCACCGAGCGTGCTGCTGGAACTGACCTCCGAGGGCCGCTGCCGCCTGCGGGACGCGCAGAATCATCAGGCACTGGTGTTCGACGTGCTGCTGGCGTCGCTCGCGGGTTCGTACGGCCCGAGAAGTGTCGCGGTGGTGCTGTCGGGCTCCGGACACGACGGCGCGGCGGGCACCGTCGCGATGAAGCGGGCCGGCGCCATCGTCATCGCCCAAAGCCCGGAGAGCGCGCAGTACCCGTCGATGCCGATCGCGGCCGCGCAGGCCGGCGCCGACCTGGTGCTGGACGTCGGCGAAATCGGCGGCGTCCTGACCGGCATCATCGGGGGGGCGGCACTGCCCCCGCGGCGGGAACCACCGGCGCAAGCCCCGGCGGGTCAATCCTGTGCCATCCCCACCACATACGACGTCCTCGACCGGTTGGGACCGAAGTTCGGGACGAACAGCGCGGCGGCGCGCGGCGAGCTGGCGCGCCTGCGCGCGGCCGAGCTGGAACGCCGCCGCACGGAGCTGATGGTCGGGTTCGGCGCCACGCGGGAGACGGTGGCCGTGGCACGGCGCAGGGCCGAAGAGTCGCGTTGCCGGGCGCAACTGGCCCATCAGGCCGCCGAGGATGCGTCCATCCGTAACGTCAAACCGCGCCGTCGCGGTGACTAACCCACCACCTCCATCAAGAGCAGCGCGCCTCCGACGGTCCCCTCGGTCGACCGGAACGACGTGCAGGTGATGCGCACCGTGGCCGGGCGCCCGCGCCGGTTGACCGCCTCCACCACCACTTCGCCCGAGCTCTCCGGGTCGACGAAAGCGTTGCCGATCAACGGCCGCACCGCGTCGAGCGGCAGACCGATGTCCAGATTGGTCAGCCCCGTTCCCGTCGTCTCGTCCGCGCGCAACCCCCAGAGCTCCTCGCAGCCGCGGTTCCACAGGATGACCTTCATCTCGCGGTCGACGACCACCATGCCCATCCGGACCGAATCGATCAGTGAATCCTGGAAGAGCTTCGCTTCGTCCAGTTCCAGGCTGCGCTCGCGCAGCATGTCGTTGATGGTGTGCAGCTCGTCGTTGGTGGACTGCAGCTCCTCGTTCATCGTCTCGAGTTCTTCGTTGGTGGACTGCAATTCCTCGTTCGTCGTCTCGAGTTCCTCGACGGTGGACTGCAATTCCTCGTTCGTCGTCTCGAGTTCCTCGTTGGTGGACTGCAGCTCTTCGTAGGCCGCCTCCAGCTGCCGGTTGGTTTGGACGACCTTGTCCAGCAGCGCGCGGGTCGCGGTGACGTCGAAGAAGACGATCGACACACCGAGCAAGCCGTTCTCGGCGTCGACGAGCGGATTGACGTGGATCTCGAACCACACCGTCTCGGCGCCCGGCCGCTGCCACTTGACGTCCTGGATACGCGCCGAGCGGCGCTCCACCTTGGCCTGCTCCAGGTAGGCACGCAACTCGACGGGACGGTAGGACACCTCGAGGTCACGCAGCAGCCGGCCGATGTCGCGGGCCGAGAGCCCGAAGATGGTCTCGGCCTGCTGGTTGATCATCGCGACGGTGTCCTCGCCGGTGACCACGATCTGGGCCACCGGGCTGGCGCGGAACGCCAGATCGCGCACCGTCGTCAACCCCGACAGGTCGGCGTTGCGTTCGTAGAACGCGGCGTTCGGGTCGTAGCGGTCCACGCCGCCGTGCGTTCCCGCCGCCTTCCGGAAGATGCGGTGCTTGAGGTTCAGCGGGGCGAAGCGGTCACCGTGGCTGAGCAGCATCTCGGCGTGCCCGAGGAACAGCGTGCCCTGCGGCGCAAGCGCAAAATGCAAGCGCCCCAAGACGTTTCGCTGAGTCTCAGCGTTGAGGTACATCAGGCTGTTGCGGCACACCAGCAGGTCGACGCGCGAGATGGGAGCGTCCTTGACCAGGTCGTTACGGCCGAAGATCACCGCGCGGCGCAGGTCCTTGTGAAAGACGTAGCGGCCGTTGACCTGTTCGAAGTAGCGGCCCAGCAGATCCGGCGGCACCGATTCCACCGCCTTGGCATCGTAGGAGGCGATGCGCGCCTCGGTGAGCGCGTCTTCGTCCACGTCGGTGGCATAGATCTTGACCCGCTGCCGGAACCCGTCGGGTCCCAGCGCCTCGGCCAGCAGCATGGCCAGGGTGTAGGCCTCCTGCCCCGAGGCGCAGCCGGCGCTCCACACCCGGATCGGGTCGTCGGGGCCCCGCTCGGCCAGCAGCCGCGGAATGACCTCGTTACTGACGAACTCCCAGGCGTCCGGGTCGCGGAAGAACGACGTGACGTTGATCAGGATGGTGTTGAAGAGCGCGGTGAATTCGTCCGAGCTGGCCTGCAGGAAATCCAGGTACTCGTCGAACGCCGCGTAGCCCGCCTGGTCCATCCGGTGCCGGACGCGGCGCATCAGTGACGTGCGCTTGTAACCGGTGAAGTCGAAGCCGCGGGAATCGCGCATGTAGCGCAACAGGGCTTCGAACGCCTCGTCAGTCGTGGATTCCATGCAAGTCCCGTCCGGATCAGGGGTTCACCGAAGGACTTGAACACTACTCGCGCGTCAGAGCTGGGTTTCTCGTCCGACCGATCCCCACACCGTTTTCCCAGACGACGTGGGCGTCGCGCCCCACGCCCGGCACAGCGCGGCCACGATGGCCAGCCCGGAGACGAGGTCGGCGCCGCGGTCGGCGTCCTCATGCCGGCCCGGCAGATGCGAGTTGCCGTCCTCCACCGCGACGGCGACGCTGTCCTGGTAACTCTCGACGATCAGCGCCGGGGCGCTCTCCGTGTGATCGAGGACGTTCTCGACGAAGACGGTCGCCACCGTCGCCGCGGTCGGGATCGCGTCCGGGACACCCCATCGGGTGAGCCAGTCGGCGATCACGCTACGAGCCGTATCGAGGCTGCTGATGTTGCGCGCCAGCTCGGTGCGCGCCCGCCGCCGCACCGACAGGGCCCGGCGCCGCACCGCGTCCAGCGCCAGCTCGAGGGTGGCGTAGATCGGCACATAGCGGGTGACGCCGGCCTTGGCCAACTCCCGCTGCACCCGCGGGTCGGCGCACGCCAGCAGGATCGGAACATCGGGCCATACGCTGACGTGCCAGCGCGCGCTGGTGAACACCGTCCAGGCCGAGGCCGACGGCGCATGCAGACGGTTGATGTCGACGATCACCGCGCGCGGTTCGTCGATGGCCGCCTTGATGACGGCGTCGCGGACGGTCCGATAGGTCGAGCTGTCGAGCACGCCCTCCACCGTCAGGGTGGCCGCGTCCTGATGCGATTCCGGATGGATCCGCACGGCGGGATTCAGCTCCTCGGTCATCCGGCTTCACCCTCGTGCTGAGCGGTGTCCGACAGCCGGTCGCTGAGCAGGATCAGCGCGCGTTCGGTCTCCTCCGCCATCGCCGTGTAACGCCGAAAGAGCAGACCGGTTCCCGCCTTGCCGGCCATGTCGCGGGCCAGCCTGGCCTTCTCTTGCAGGCTGCGCACCGCGATCCACATCGCCCCCTCGAGTTCGGTGTCCCTCGCTCCGAGGAGCGCCTCGGCCGTCCACGCGTGGCCGACCTGGCAGCGGAAATTGCCCTCGCTGATCGAAACCAGCGAGCCGTTGCAGTCCGGGCAGGTGTAGCCGGACGGGGGCCCCAGTTTTTCGGTGTCGAAATCGGTCGCGAACCGCGACATCATCGCGATGCGATTCTCCAATTCCATCGCGGCGTCGCGCTCCATGTCAGGATCCCCTATCTCTCGGTGCGACAGCTCTTTGAGGACCGCGCCGATGTCGGCCGCCGCGGCCTGCCGGTCCACCACACCCGCGTCCAGGGCGTTGGTCGGCATCGCCGGGAACAGCGCGTCCTCGGGCGACTGGCCGATGGTGACGCCGCCGCGCGAGCGGATGGCGCCCATTCCCAGCACGCCGTCGTCGAGCACGCCGGAGAGCAGCACACCCACCGCCCGGGGCCCGAATGTCAGAGCCACCGAACGGAACAACGCGTTGATCGCGGGCCGGTGCCCGTTCTCGGTGGGGCCCTGCGAGAGCAACACGTGATGGTCGGCGACCAGCAGGTGGCGGTCCGGGACGGCGACGTAGATCTGGCCGGGCTCAAGCGCCCCACCGTTCTCGGCGGCGGTCGCGGGCAGCGGTCCGCTGCGGTCGACGATGCGGGCCAGGATGCTCGGCGCGCCGGCGGGCACGTGCAACACCATCAGATAGGCGTAGGGAACGTCCGGCGACAGCCCCGCGGCGAACTTGGACAAAGCTTCGACGCCACCGGCCGAGGCACCGATCGCTACCACACCTTGCAGGGCGCCGACTTCAGCCGTCTGAATCACCACTTTCGACTACCCCTATAGATGGTAGGCAACCGCTCACGCGATGAATAGGGCCGCATTCGCGCCGTTTGCCCCGGTTGCGCGGTGGTACTCCCCTCCGTTGAAAGGAGGCACGACATGGCCACCGATCAGAATCCGAAGCAACGCGATCTCGAGCCCGCGCGGTTCCGCCGCGACACCGGATACCTGACCACACAGCAGGGCGTTCGCGTCGACCACACCGACGACTCGCTGACCGTCGGAGAGCGGGGCCCGACCCTGCTGGAGGACTTCCACGCCCGAGAGAAGATCACCCACTTCGACCACGAGCGCATTCCGGAGCGCGTGGTGCACGCGCGGGGAGCCGGCGCCTACGGCTACTTCGAGCCCTACGACGATTGGCTGGCCGACTACACCGCGGCGAAATTCCTGACCAGTCCGGGGGTTCAGACCCCCGTGTTCGTCCGCTTCTCCACGGTGGCCGGGTCGCGCGGATCCGCCGACACGGTCCGCGACGTGCGCGGCTTCGCCACCAAGTTCTATACCGAACAAGGCAACTACGACCTGGTTGGCAACAACTTCCCGGTTTTCTTCATCCAGGACGGCATCAAGTTTCCCGACTTCGTGCACGCGGTAAAGCCCGAGCCGCACAACGAGATTCCGCAGGCGCAGTCGGCGCACGACACACTGTGGGACTTCGTGTCGCTGCAGCCCGAGACCCTGCACACCATCATGTGGCTGATGTCGGACCGGGCCTTGCCGCGCAGCTACCGCATGATGCAGGGCTTCGGCGTGCACACCTTCCGGCTGGTAAACAGCAGCGGCGAAGGGACTTTCGTGAAGTTCCACTGGAAGCCCCGGCTGGGCGTGCACTCGCTGATCTGGGACGAATGCCAGAAGATCGCGGGCAAGGACCCCGATTACAACCGCCGCGACCTGTGGGAGGCCATCGAATCGGGCCAGTATCCGGAATGGGAGCTCGGGGTGCAGCTGGTCGCCGAGGCGGACGAGTTCAAGTTCGACTTCGACCTGCTCGACGCGACGAAAATCATTCCCGAGGAACAGGTTCCGGTCCGCCCGGTGGGCAAGATGGTATTGAACCGCAACCCGGACAACTTCTTCGCCGAGACCGAGCAGGTGGCGTTCCACACGGCCAACGTGGTGCCCGGCATCGACTTCACCAACGATCCGTTGCTGCAGTTCCGCAACTTCTCCTACCTGGACACCCAGCTGATCCGCCTGGGCGGCCCGAACTTCGCCCAGCTGCCGATCAACCGGCCGGTGGCCGAGGTCCGCACCAACCAGCACGACGGGTACGGGCAGCACGCGATCCCGCAGGGCCGCACCAGTTACTTCAAGAACAGCATCGGCGGCGGCTGTCCCGCGCTGGCCGACGAGAACGTGTTTCGCCACTACACCGAGCGGCTGGACGGGCAGGCAATGCGCAAGCGCGCCAAGTCGTTCGAAAATCATTACAGCCAGGCGCGCATGTTCTGGCAGAGCATGTCGGCGGTGGAGGCCGAACACATCGTCGCCGCGTTCGCCTTCGAACTCGGCAAGGTCGAAATGCCCGAGATCCGTTCGGCCGTCGTGGAACAACTCGCGCGGGTCGACGCAGGGCTGGCCGCGCAGGTGGCCGCGAAGCTGGGGCTGCCCGAGCCGCCCGAGGAACCGGTCGACGACGGGGTGACCGCGTCCCCGGCGCTCTCGCAGATCGGTGTCAGCGACACCATCGCCTCGCGCAAGATCGCCGTCCTGGCCGCCGACGGGGTCGACGTGGTGGGCACCCAACGCTTCATCGAGCAGATGGGCGAACGCGGCGCGGTGGTCGAGGTGCTTGCCCCGGTCGCCGGCGGCACGTTGGAGGGCGGGTCCGGCGGCGAACTGCCCGTCGACCGGTCGTTCACGTCGATGGCCTCGGTGCTCTACGACGCCGTCGTGGTGGCGTGCGGGCCGCGGTCGATATCGACGTTGTCCAACGACGGCTACGCCGTGCACTTCGTGACCGAGGCCTACAAGCACCTGAAGCCGATCGGCGCCTACGGTGCGGGCGTCGACCTGCTGCGCACCGCCGGAGTCACCAACCGCCTGGCCGAGGACACCGACGTGCTCAACGATCAGTCCGTCATCACCACCAAGGCCGCGGCCGACGAGTTGCCGGACCGTTTCGCCGAGGAATTCGCCGCCGCCCTCGCGCGACACCGGTGCTGGGAGCGGCGCACAGACCCGGTTCCCGCCTAGGACGTGTGTTTTTTATGCGACCCGGGTGGGCACTCGGACAGTTAGGGCGTCTCATCGTGGACAGGAGGATGAATCATGCCGCGTTCGTCGATCAAGAACGAAAAGTTGTACCAGGATTTGCGCAAGAAGGGCGACTCCAAGGAAAAGGCCGCGCGCATCTCGAATGCGGCCGCAGGACAGGGGAAGTCAAAGGTCTCCCGCAGGGGCGGCAAGTCCGGGTCGTATCAGGACTGGACAGTTCCCGAACTGAGGAAGCGCGCCAAAGAGCTTGGCATGTCGGGCTATTCGAGCCTGACCAAAGACAAGCTGGTGGCCAAACTGCGTAACCACTAGGCGGTCAGGCCGAGCCGGTCGGCCAGCACCAGGAAGGCGGCCGCGTAATCGTTGTCGGCGGTCGCCTGCTTGATGTCATCCCAATCCAGCCGTTCACGCACCGCGCGCACCGCGGGCAGCAACCTGGCGAAGTCGCAGTGATGCTCACCCAGCGCGCGCAGTTGCTGGATGAGCACCATAGTGGGCGGCAACACCGGCATGGCGATGGCCAACACGTCGTACTGTTCGGCACGGTCCAGCGTCTCGGTATCGACCGGCACGCCGTTGATGCGATGCAGGACGTCCACCAGCATGCCGCCGGCACGCGCCTTGAACAGCCAATCCTCCGGCGGCCGCTCGATGGCGAATCCGGCGTCCGCCAGGGTCGCCACGGCGGCCTCCACATCGGCCTCGGCCACCACGAGGTCCACGTCGTGACTGGGTTCCGGTGCGCCGTAGGCCCATAACGCGTAGCTGCCGGCCAAGGCGAACCGCGGCCCGTTCTCCTTGAGCGCCGACGCAGCGCGGCGCAGCGCGTCCCGTAGCTGGGCGGTGCACGCTGTGGCGTCGGGGAGGGCGTCGCTGGCTGCCATGGTGGATAGGTGATACCCGGCCTGCCGCGGGGGGAACCCGGGCGGGCGCCAGGGCCGTTTAACTTCCTGCTAGTTGGGAAATCTCGGGTTATGTCAACCGCCGTGCCACGCGCATACGACGCTGCCGCCGTAGTGATCCCCGCCCACAACGAGCGTGCGCAGCTGCCGGCCTGTCTGCGCGCGGTGCTGACCGCCGCCCTGTGCGCGCCGATCCCCGTCACGGTCGTGGTGGTTTTGGACGGCTGCGAGGACGGCAGCGACGAGTTCGCCGGCGAGTACGGCCCCGATGTGCATTTCATCAGCGTCGACGTCCGCAACGCCGGCACCGCCCGCGCGGTCGGCTTCGGTTACGCCCGATCGCTGTTGGGCGACGACACCAGGACCTGGTTCGCCACCGCCGACGCCGGCAGCCGGGTGGACCCGCGGTGGCTGCTTGATCAGCTGCGGTCCGGCGCGGACATGGTCGTCGGCGTCATGCGGTGCTACGAAGCCGGCACCCACGCCCGGCAGACCCAGCACGAGGTCGTCGACGGCGACATGGGGTTCGCCGCGCGCGCGTACTGGCACGTCGGAGGTTTTCACATCGGGGCGACCGGCGAAAAGGCCGACCTGGTCGAGCGGTTCGAGGCCGCCGGCTACCACATACATCGAGACACCGACTTGTCGGTGATCACATCGAAGCGGATCCAGGCTCGGGACCCTTACGGATTCGCCGACTACCTCACGCAATTGGGGAGAACGGCGGCGGGTGATTGCGCGTGACGGCGGGTCTGGTTGAGCACTGGCTGGAATCCGGGCGGCTCGAGTTGCCCTTCCCGGCATCGGGGCGCACGGCCGAACGCTGGCAGCGTCTGGCGCGGCTGGCCGAGGAGAACATCGTGGCGGCCCGGATCGCCGAATCCCATGTCGATGCGGTCGCGATACTCAACGAATTGGGTGGCAAGCCACCGGAACCGGGTCAGCTGTGGGGCGTGTGGGCCGCCGAAGCGCCCGACGCCACGTTGACGGCCACCGAAAGCGATGGCGCGGTCACCCTGAACGGCACCAAAGTGTGGTGTGCGGGCGCCGGATTCTGCACCCATGCGCTGGTGACCGCGACGCTCGACGACGGAACGCGCGGGCTGTTCGCGGTCGCCGCGACCGATCCAACCGTCAAGGCGCTGCCCAGCACCTGGTGGAACGCCGGGATGGCGGGCAGCGATACTCGGCCCGTCCAGTTCACCAACACTCAAGCCGTCGCGGTGGGCGACCCCGACGCCTACCTGGATCGGCCCGGGTTCTGGCACGGCGCCATCGGTGTGGCCGCGTGTTGGCTGGGCGGTGCGCGCAGGGTCGCCGACCCGCTATACCGGTGCGCCGCAAGCCAGTCGGCGGACGCATACTCGCTGGCGCACCTCGGCGCGGTGGACGCCGCGCTCGCCGCGAGCGATGCGATCCTGGCGGCGGCCGCGAGTCAGATCGATGATGATCCGTTCGACCGGGCCGGCACCGCGCAGCTCCTGGCCCGTCGAGTGCGCACGGTGGTGGAACACGCCGTCGACGAAGCCATCACCCGCACCGGACGCGCGTTGGGCCCCGGGCCGCTGTGCCAGGACGGCCGGCACGCGCAGCGGGTCGCCGACCTGAGCATCTACATCCGGCAGAGCCACGCCGAGCGGGATCTTGCCGAGCTCGGCCGGCTGGCGGGCCAGCAGGGGATGCGGGCGCCATGAAAACGGTGTCGGCGGGCAACTGCACCCGGTTTGCGGCCAAGCCGCTGACCCACGGCGGCACGCCGGCGCCGTTGTGGCTGGCCAGTTTCGAGGAGCGGCCGCTGCCGGCACTGGACCTGACGGAGTGCGAGCAGCTGATCGTGCTGGCCGCGCATCCCGATGACGAAACCCTAGGCGTGGGTGCGATGATCACCCAGTTGGCCGCCGCCGGAGTTCCCGTTCGAGTGGTCTGCGCCACCGACGGTGGCGCCGCCCGGCCCGGTACGTCGGCGTCGGAGCGGCTTCGGATGGAAACCATCCGTCGTTACGAATTACGCAGAGCAACAAACCTTTTGAACATTCCTCCGCCGGAGGCCCTGGGCCTGCCCGACGCTGAGCTGACACGGCACGAGGACACAATCACCGAGATGCTGACCGCCGTCCTCGACGACGCCGGCCCGGGCCCGGCAACCTGGTGTGCCGCGACGTGGCGGGGCGACGGTCATCCCGATCACGAGGCCGTGGGGCGTGCGGCCTCGGCCGCCTGCGCACTCACCGGGTCGACGTTGTTGGAGTATCCGGTGTGGATGTGGCACTGGGCATTTCCGGCCGATGACGCCGTCCCCTGGGACCGCGCCTACGCGGTGCCCACTTCCAGTTGGGCGATGGAGCGCAAACGCCGTGCCGCGCAGTGCTATCGAAGCCAGTTCGAGCGCGGTGCCGCAGGAGCCGCCCCCAGGTTGCCGGGCTTCGTGCTGCCCCGGTTGCTCGCGGTGGGCGAGGTCGTATTCCGCTAGCCCGCTCCGAGACCGGGCGCACCCGGCTCGCCGCAGCGCACTCAGCCCGCGGCGGTAACGCACGCGACTGCACGAGGGGGAAAGTGGGTAGGCGAAAACCTATGCGTGTCGCGACGTTCAACATCCTGCATGGCCGCACCGTCGGCGACGGTGTCGTCGTCCAGCGGCTGCGTGACTGCGTGCGCCGCCTCGACCCGGACGTGCTCAGCTTGCAAGAGGTCGACTGCGATCAACCCCGCTCCGAGCGCGCCGACCTGACCGCCGCGGCGGCCGAAGCCATGGGTGCGGTGGAACACCGGTTCGTGGCGGCCATTTCGGGCACGCCCGGGGCAACGTGGATGGCCGCGACCGGCCGCGAGCAGCCCGGCACCGCCGCGTACGGAATCGCGCTGCTGTCCCGATACCCGGTGGACAGCTGGCAGGTGCTGCGGCTACCCCGCATCCCGATGCGCTTTCCGATGTACCTGCCGGGCCCGAACCGGGTCATGGTCGTCGACGAGGAACCACGTGCGGCGGTCATCGCGCAATTGCGTACCCCGTTGGGCGGGCTCACGGTGGCCAATACGCACCTGTCCTTCGTCCCGGGCTGGAATCGGCGCCAGCTGCGCCGGCTGATTCACGACCTGCGCGGTTTTCCGGGACCCCGGCTGTTGACCGGTGACCTGAACATGACCCCGAAAACGGTGCGCCGCTGGTCGGGGATGCGGGCGCTGGCGGCCGCCCCGACCTTTCCCGCGGACCTGCCCAGCCGCCAGCTCGACCACATCCTGACCGACGATCACCGGCTGCGCGGCGGGGCCGTGGAGTCGGATCCCATGACCATTTCCGACCACCGTCCGTTGGTGGTGGACCTCCAGCGGGTGTGACGGTTCAGCCGTCGTGGCGGCCCGCTTGCACGGCGACCAGAACCCGCTCGACGTCGGCGGCGGAAGGCATTTCGTCGGTCACGCCGATGATTTCCACGCCGACCTCGACGGCGTCGATGGCGTGCCGGCGGGGCGTGAGGAGTCGCTTGGCGATGGCGAGGATTTCGTCGTCGGACACTCGCCGCGGCAACAACGCCAGCAGCGGTGCGTATCCCACCTCAGGCGCCGGCCTGGGGTAGCCCGCGCGCAAAAAGGCGACCACGCTGAACAACCGACTTCGCAGGCCCATCTTCCACCTCGCTCTTTCACCGCGCTCCGCGTGCCGAAAGGCGGCTCAAGCCGGGGATTGCCCGGTGGAACGGCTTGAAACATCGATCGGCCTACGCCGACGGAATACCTTACGCGCGAAAGGGGCCCGGCCCGACAATCGGACCGGGCCCCGTTGCGGGTGGCCTACTGGTTCTTCTTCTGGCGCTCCTCGGCGGCGTCCGCGCCGGCGCGCGCCGACTCCGCTTCGGCTTCCTTTTTGCCCGCGTCGCGTTGCGCGTCCGCTTTGTCCTGCTGGGCCTGGCCCTCTCTGGACAGATCGTCGCGGCCGAGCACGGCCCCGCCGACCTCTTTGGCCTTGCCCTTCACGCCTTCGACGGCGCCCTTGACCGCTTCTTCCGGCCCGCTCTTGTCATCCCCCATGGGTTCGACCTCGCTCTCGGTGGTTACTGAGCTTGCGCTCGATGGCACCAAGGGCGTTCCCACCGCAGGGCCCGCCAAACGCCCGCGGTTCGCGTTACGCCCGGACGGCGGCGGCCGATGTGCGCGTGATCACGGCCGCGGCGGTTCCCGCCGCGGCTCACGTATCAACCGGCCAATCAATCAGTTTGAACGAGGATTAACCGGGTACATGTAGGCCGCGGCATGGAAGGGGGGAAGAGCAAGTGACCACCATCGCCGTCATCGGAGCGACGGGAACGGCCGGCTCCCGCGTCACCGCCAGGCTGAAAACGCGCGACGTCGCAGTCGTCGAAATCTCGCGTGAGCACGGCGTCGACCTGTTCAACGGGCGGGACCTTTCACGGGCGCTCGAGGGCGTCGACGTCGCCATCGACGTATCCAATCCCGTGCCACCCGACGGGCGGTCCGACATCACCCAGACGCTCGCCACCGCCTCGCGCAACATCATGGCCGCGTGCGCCCGCCAGGAAGTGCAGCGCCTGGTGGTGTCGACGATGGCGGGCATCGAAGACCCGGTGTTCGACGGCTTCCCCTATTACGAAGCCAAACGCGAAGCCAAGGAAATCCTGCTGGACGGTCCGGTGCCGGCGACGATCGTCAAGTCGACGCAGTGGTACGAATTCGCAACCAACCACGACGCGGTGACCTGTAGCGCCGACGAGGTGATCGTCGAGGACTGGCTGATCCAGCCCATCGCCGCCGACACCGTCGCCGACGTGTTGGTCGAGTCGGCCCTGGGGCAGACGCACTCGCCGCGCACCATCACCGGTCCGGACCCCATTCGGTTGCCCGATCTGACCTCGAAACTCCTTGCCCAGCAAGGTGATAGCCGACAGGTGCGAACCGTGGAGCCCGCGGTCGTCGCGCTCGGCGCCGGAGCGTTGCTGGCGTCCGGGCGCGCGGTGGTCGTCGGCCCCGACGTCGACACGTGGCTGCAGACCATGGCTCCGCCCAGCACCAACGGCCACCACGGTCCCGACGGGAACGGCTGCAATCCCGGTCCCGGATAACGATTTCGTCACGATCCCGAGGACTATTCCTTAGGAACCGGCCCGCTTTCTTAAAAACGATTCGATCCCTTGATCGTTCGCTTAGCAAAAGACCCGGTGTGGCGCCCTGGCGGCCGCCGGCGTTCGTCGTCAGCGAACTACGCCACTGCCGGCTTCCGCTACTTTGGATTTCGAGGATCGGGAGCCTCTTGCGAGTGAAGTCATTTTCGTTTCGAAGGACAACAAACATCATGAAAATCAGCAGCATTGTCGCGCGCCGAAAAGTTGCCGGGATCAGTGCCGGCTGCGTGCTCGGGGGAATGGCCATGGGCGTCGTCGGTGCGCCATCGGCGGCCGCAGCACCCGACTGCAGCCCGGCCGGTGTGAACAACACCGTCTCCTCGGTGCAGGGCTCCGCCCAGCAGTACCTGGCCGCGCATCCGGGCGCCAACCAGGTGGTGACGGCCGCCTACGGGCAGCCGCGTCCGCAGGCCGAATCGAGCCTGCGCGGCTACTTCACCGGCCACCCGCAGGAGTACAACGATCTGCGCGGCATCCTGGCACCGATCGGCGACACCGAACGGCAGTGCAACGTTTCCGCCCTGCCGCCGTACCTGGAGTCGGCGTACCAGGAGTTCATGGCCGGCTGATCGCGGTCCGAGACGACCCGCCACGACGCCGTGGCGGGTCGTTTCCGCGTCGCGGCGCCTTTTCTCACGGTGTGAACAACTTCTCCGGCGGGTAATTGTGCAGTCAGCTACCAGAACTGGAGGGCGAACAATGCGGCTGCGCCGGAGCGTATTGAGCAAGCCGGGTATAGCGCGCAAGCGTCGCGGTAAAGGCTTCGCCTATTACCGGCCGGATGGCAAGAGGGTGTCCGACCCGGAAACCCTGCAGCGCATCAAGGATCTGGTGATTCCACCGGCCTGGAAGAGAGTGTGGATTTCTCCGTACGGCAACGGCCACATTCAGGCCGTGGGCGTCGACGCGGCGGGCCGCCGCCAGTATCTGTACCACCCCGCCTGGCAGCAGGAACGCGCCGAGGAGAAGTTCGATCGCGTGCTGGAACTGTCCACCCGGCTGCCGGCGTGGCGGGCCGAGATCGCCAAAGACCTGACGCGCAAGGGCTTGACCCGCAAGCGGGTGTTGGCGCTCGCGCTGCGGCTGCTCGATCGGGGCTACTTTCGCGCCGGCGGCGAGCAATACGCCGAGGAACACGAGTCCTACGGCCTGTCCACGCTGTTGTGTGAGCACGTCGTGGTCCGCAGTGCCGCCGTGGAATTCGATTTTCCGGCCAAGAGCGGAGTGCGTCGCACCGTGGAGATCGAGGATCCCGAAGTGGTCCGGGCGGTGCGTGCGCTGATGCGCCGGCCCGACCGCACCGAGCGACTGCTGGTGTGCCGCACCTCAACCGGCTGGCTCGATGTGCGTGCCGCCGACCTCAACGAGCGATTCAAGGAGCTCGTCGGCGACGAATACACCGTGAAGGATTTGCGGACGTGGCACGGGACGGTGCTGGCGGCCGCCGCGTTTGCCGATGCCGACGAGGCGGTGTCGCGCCGCGTCGCCAAGCGCGTCGAATCCGCGGTGATGAAAGAGGTGGCCGAGGAGCTGGGCAACACCCCGGCCGTCGCGCGTGGTTCCTATGTGGACCCGCGCGTAGTCACCGGCTACGAGCAGGGGCTGACCATCGCCGCGGCGGCGCGGCGCGCCGAACGCGCTCGTAAGCCCGATGTGGCCCAGGAAATCCTGGACAAGGCGACCCGGATGCTGATCCGGCGAGTGGCCAAGGGCCACAGCGCTTCCGGATCCTCTGACTTACCTAAGACCGCGTGAACCACGCCCGCGCCCGGCGGCCGGGCAGCCGGCTCAGAGCCCTGCCCGATCGGTCATTGCACAACCGCCAGCTGAAAGCTGGCTGAGAGTCGCCTGACCCGCCGCGTTTCGGCGAATAACAACGGCGAATGCGGGTAACCGGGCTCGTGTGGGAAGTGCCCAAGCCGCCCTCGCGGCGGCAGCCTGCACCGGTCACGCCTGTCACCGGCGGCCGTCATCGGCCGGTCCGCGACTCGAAGGCGCCGCCGTGCGGGTGGTTCAAACAATAGCCACACACGCCCATCCGCCAGCACTGAGAACCGTCTGCCGAGGAGGGAAAGCATGTCCAAAAAAGAGGTTTCCGACTATCTGCTAGAGCGCTTGCGGGCGTGGGGCGTTGAACATGTATTCGGGTACCCCGGCGACGGCATCAACGGGCTGCTCGCGGCGTGGGGTCGCGCGGACAACAAGCCCAAGTTCATCCAGTCGCGCCACGAGGAGATGAGCGCCTTCGAGGCGGTCGGCTACGCGAAATTCACCGGCCGGGTCGGCGTTTGCGCCGCCACCTCCGGCCCCGGCGCGATCCACCTGCTCAACGGCCTCTATGACGCCAAACTCGACCACGTCCCGGTGGTGGCGATCGTCGGTCAGACCAACCGCAGCGCCATGGGCGGGAACTACCAGCAGGAGGTCGACCTGCTGAACCTGTTCAAGGACGTCGCCAGCGACTACGTCCAAATGGTCACCGTTCCCGAACAGTTGCCCAACGTGCTGGACCGCGCGATCCGGATAGCCATGACGCAGCGGGCCCCGACGGCGCTGATCATCCCCAGCGACGTCCAAGAGCTGCCGTACTCGCCGCCCGAGCACGCGTTCAAGATGGTGCCCTCCAGCCTCGGCATCGAGTACCCGGACATCGCCCCGGACGACACCGCCATCGCCCGCGCGGCCGACGTGCTCAACGCCGGCAAGAAGGTCGCCATCCTGGCGGGCACCGGCGCCCGTGGCGCCCACCAAGAGCTCGCCGAAGTGGCCGACCTGCTCGGTGCGGGCGCGGCGAAAGCGCTGTTGGGCAAGGACGTGCTGTCCGACGAATTGCCTTGGGTCACCGGCTCGATCGGTCTGCTGGGGACCCGGCCGAGCTACGAGATGATGCGCGACTGCGACACGCTGCTGACCGTCGGGTCGAGCTTCCCGTACACGCAGTTCCTGCCGGAGTTCGGTCAGGCCCGTGCGGTGCAGATCGACGTCGACGGCCGGATGATCGGCATGCGCTACCCCTACGAGGTCAACCTGGTCGCCGACGCGAAAACCGCACTGCGGGCGCTGATCCCGCACCTGCGCCGCAAGGAGGACCGCTCGTGGCGCGAGGGCATCGAGAAGACCGTGGCCCGCTGGTGGGAGACCATGGACAAGGAAGCGATGGTCAGCGCCCACCCGGTCAATCCGCTGCGGCTGTTCTCCGAGCTGTCGCCGCAGTTGCCCGACAACGCCATCGTCGCAGCCGATTCCGGCTCGTCGGCCAACTGGTATGCGCGCAACCTGCGCTTCCGTGGCAACATGCGCGGCTCACTGTCCGGCACGCTGGCCACCATGGGTCCCGGGGTTCCGTACGGCATCGGCGCCAAGTTCGGTCACCCGGACCGGCCCGTCATCGTGTTCAGCGGTGACGGCGCCATGCAGATGAACGGTATGGCCGAACTGATCACGATCAAGCGGTACTGGAACGAATGGAAAGACCCCCGGCTGATCGTCGCTGTCCTGCACAACAACGACCTCAACCAGGTGACCTGGGAAATGCGGGCCATGGCCGGTGCGCCGAAATTCGCGGAGTCCCAGAACCTTCCGGACATCGACTTCGCCGCGTTCGCGGCCAGCCTGGGCCTGAACGCCATGGCCATCAAGGATCCGGAGGAATTGTCCGACGCTTGGCGCCAGGCGCTGTCCGCGGATCGTCCCACGGTGCTCGACGTCTACACCGACCCGGACATGCCGCCTATCCCGCCGCACGCGACCTGGGAGCAGTTCAAGTCGGCGACCACGGCGGTGCTCTCCGGCGACGAGGATCGGGTGGGCTTCGTCAAGGTCGGCCTGAAGACCAAGGCCCAGGAGTTCTTGCCGCACAAGAAGAGTTGACTCCGGCGGGTTCAGGACTCACGGGCTTTTGGTGAGTCCTGAACCCGCGCTACGCAGGTCGTCGACGAACGACTTGTACACCTCGTCGTGGCGGTCGCTGCGGTCACGCAGCACCGACGAAGGATGCACCGTCGCCACGACTATGGGCTCGGGTGTGAGTTGCACTTCGGCGCCGGCCGGCAGGCGCAGTTGCTGGCCGCGCTGGGTGGATACCCGAAAGGCGTTGCCCAGCAACGACTGTGCGGCCGTGGCGCCCAGGCACACGATGACCCGCGGTCGCACCGCCTCGATCTCGGCGATCAGCCAGGGTCGGCAGGCGACCACTTCGGTGCGGCCGGGCTTTTGGTGGATGCGTCGCTTGCCGCCTTTGCGGGTGAACTTGAAATGCTTGACGGCGTTCGTCTCGTAGACCATCGCCGGGTCGACGCCGGCGTCCTCGAGCGCGCGGGCGAGCAGGCGTCCGGCCGGGCCCACGAACGGCTCGCCGGCGCGGTCCTCCTGGTCACCGGGCTGCTCGCCCACCAGCATGAGCGGCGCCCCGGGGTTCCCGTTGCCGAACACCGTTTGGGTGGCGTCCTCGAAAAGCGAACAGCCACGACAGGTTTGGGCGGCATCGCGCAGCGCGTCGAGTCCGCGCCCGTCGGGGAGGTAGCGGGCGGCGCCGGGGGCGTTCGATGTCGCGGCCATGACGAGACGGACGGCGTGGGTACCCCCGCTCCCCCACCGAGCGGGGGGACCACGCCTGCGGGCGGCTGTGTCAGCCCTTGCCGATGATGGCGTCGCGGGCCCGGTCGAGCATCGCCGCGAACGGCCCGGCGGCCAGGTTGGCCACCTGGGATTCCACCCCGGCGTGCGGGCGGGTGGGGGCGATCGCCTCGGCGAGCTTGGCGGCGCGGCCCATGCGTTCCAGCTCTTGGCCGCTCAATTCCTCACCCAGCTTGGCGAATTCGTCGTGCTCCTCGTGCTCGGCGTGTTCGATGACGGCGTCGCGCAGCTTCGTCAATCCGCGAGTGAATTCCTCGCTGTCGACGTCGAGCTTTTCCAGCTTCTGCAGAACGGTCTTGGCTTCGTGCTCTTCGTTCAACCGCTCGTCCACCACGGCGCTGCCGTTGGAGATCTTGCGCTTGGCGCGGGGGTGAACGATCTCTTCCTCCGCGGTCTCGTGCACGGCGAGCAGCCGCCGAAGCTCGACGAAGGCCTGCTCGCGGGCCTTTCCGGACGCCGCCAGGGTCTCGGCGAACATCGCCTTGATCTGCTCGTGCTGACTGACGAGGAAGTCGACCACATCGGTGGGCGACTTGATGGCGGTCGGTGCCACAGTGTCCCCTCCCATCTTTGGTTGGGCGCGCGGGGCTGTGCGCGCTCGCTGAAACGGCTACCCGACGAATCCGACCGTCAAACGGGGTGTGGCCCCGGCCGCAAGGGGTATGTCCTGGACAAACGGCGAAAGGAGCACGCGGTCAATGGGCGCCGGAACGGGTCCCCGCGCGGGCCAGCGCACACACGCGCTGCTGCGCTACGGAGTCATCGGAGCGATCGCGGCGGCCGCCATCACCACGGGATGTTCGCATCCCGGGGCGTCGTTGGAATCCGCGCCCGACGTCGAACTCTGGCGCGCCGGTGTCACGTTGCACGAGCCGGTGTGGTCCTACCGCACGCATGCGCTGGTCGCGCTCACCGACGATCACCGGCTGGCCGAGGTCACCGCCGGCGACCGCGGCGGCGACGCCAAGACGAAGTCCTCCGCACCCATCGCGACCGGACGCAACCTGCAGATCAGCCGTAAAGACGAGGGTGACGTGTTCGTGCCGCAGCCCGACCGCGGCAGGGTCGCCGTGGTCGACCTGCAAAGTCTGCGCCAGGTCGACGATTTCGACGCCGGACCGGCCCCGGCGTACCTGTCGGAGGACTCGGGATTGCGGATGCTGCTGGCGCTGTCGGCGGATGGGACGGCGGTGACACCGGTGGACCAATACGGCTACCACAAGCTCCCCACCGCGGTCAGCGGCGCGCGCGCCGACACCATCGACGGCGCGAACCGCGGCCGCGAGCTCGACTACCACCTGTTCGGCGCGTCGGGCATCCGCCACTTCCAGGGGACGTCGTCGCCGGCGCCGCAACGCGGTTCACTGGATTTCGACGTCGCGGTCTCCGCCGGTGACGGCACCGCGGTGACCCGCAGCTACGTCGCCGGCCACGATGACGCCACTCTGCATGCGATCGACTCCCGCCGCGGCGGAAAGGGATTGGAGGAACTGGCCAGCGCGCGGCTGCCGTCGCCGATCCGCGAACTCGGCACCGACGACACCAGGATCTACGCCGCCACCGACCACGAGCTGGTGACGCTGGAGGCGGCCAGCTTCACCGGCTTTCCGGACGGGCGGATTCACGTGCTGCGCACCATCGACTACCGGTCGGGGCTGCCGCCCGATGCCCGGGCGGCCGAACTGTCGGGCATGGCGGTCGGACCGCATCGGGTCTACCTGACGTTCGCGCGCGCGCCCTACGTGGTCAGCATCGCCAAGCCGCGGCTGTGACGGTCCCGGTTTAGGCGAGGGCCCTCGTCGGCTACATTTCGGGCAGGTTCGGCCGGTAAGGAGGCGCTGGGGTGACCAACCCGCAGGACCCGTATTGGCAAAACCCGCTGAGCTACGACCCGCTCGGCCGCGTCCCGCCGCCCGACCTGGAACCACCCGCGCAGCCGCCCGCCATGTCGCCGCCGCCGTTCACGCCGCCACCCGCGTCCGCGCCCTACCGCCCGCCGATCAACACCATGGCGACGCTGTCGCTGGTTTTCGCGTTCCTGTTCGCGCCCGTGGGAGCGGTTCTGGGACACGTGGGGCTGGCGCAGATCCGCCGCACCGGCGAGCTCGGCCGGGACCGTGCGCTGGTGGGCGTGACGCTGTCGTACATCTTCATCATGTTGGCGGTCGTCGCCTTGGCCGGCTGGGCCACCCTGGGCGGCTCCACCTCGTCGCACCGGAACTCCCCCGGCTCCAGCACGGCCGCCGGGCCGCCGCCGCCGACGGTCCCGCCCGAGACGATCGCCACCCTGCTGCCCGGGCTCGACGCGCTGCGCAACATCACCGGCGACGCGAACCTCGACGTCGGCCCGACCTGGAACAGCCCCGGACGCACCCCGGATGACGGCAGCATCGACCGCCCGGAGTGCTGGGAAAGCATCGCCGCCGGCAGCCCGGATGCTTACACCCCTGGGACGCTGGCCGGATACCACGCCGGTGAGTTCACCGACACCCGCAGCATGATGAAGTCCATGCAGGTCATCCAGGGCGTCGCGGCGTTCCGCGATCCGGGTGCGGCCCAGGCGCAGCTGGGTTCCCTGCTGTCGGGATGGCGCGCGTGCGGCGGCTCGACCGTCACCGTGAGCGCGCCCGAAGGGCAGCCGATTCCGATGTCGGTGAGCGCGCCCGCCGACGCCGGCAACGGCATCACCACCCTGGACCTGACGCCCAAGGGCATCCAGGTGCGTTCGGCGCGCGCGATCGCGGCCAAGGCCAACGTCGTCATCGACCTGAATGTCTCCGCCAGCGGCACCACGGACAGCGCGGCGCCCCGGGCCGCCGCGGTCAGCATCGCCAACTACATCCTCGGCAAGATCCCCGGCTGAGCGGCGCAGGTGCATCGACGGCCACTGACCCAATGGTGGCGACCCGCCGCGCCCGGCTCCGCCGCGCTTGCGATCACCACTGACCCAATGGTGGCGACCCGCCGCGCCCGGCTCCGCCGCGCTTGCGATCGCCACTAGGCTCAGGCCATGAAATTTGTCGACGTTGACGGAGTCGGCCGGGTCAGCCGAATCGGCCTGGGCACCTGGCAGTTCGGTTCACGCGAGTGGGGTTACGGGGACAGCTACGCCGCCGGCGCCGCGGGCGACATCGTGCGCCGCGCCCGCGCCCTGGGGGTGACGCTGTTCGACACCGCCGAGGTCTACGGCCTGGGCAAGAGCGAGCGGATCCTGGGCGAGGCCCTGGGCGACGAGCGCGCCGACGTCGCGGTGGCCAGCAAGATCATGCCGGTCGCCCCCTTCCCCGCGGTGGTCAAGCAGCGCGCCCGGGCCAGCGCGCAGCGGCTGGGCCTGGACCGCATCCCGCTGTACCAGATTCACCAGCCCAACCCGGTGTTCCCCGATTCGGTGATCATGCCGGGCATGCGCGACCTCCTCGACAGCGGCAAGATCGGCGCGGCCGGCGTCTCGAACTACTCGCTGCAACGCTGGCAGAAAGCCGACGCCGCGCTGGGCCGGCCGGTGATCAGCAACCAGGTGCACTTCTCGCTCGCCTACCCCAAGGCGCTGAAGAACCTGGTGCCGTTCGCCGAACGGGAGAACCGCATCGTGATCGCCTACAGCCCGCTGGAGCAGGGGCTGCTGGGCGGCAAGTACGGCGTCGACAACCGTCCCGGCGGCGTCCGGGCGGTGAACTCGCTGTTCGGCACCGAAAACCTGCGCCGCGTCGAGCCGCTGTTGCAGCTGTTGCGCGACGTCGCGAAGGACGTCGACGCGAAACCCGCACAGGTGGCGCTGGCCTGGCTGATCAGCTACCCGGGCGTGGTCGCCATTCCCGGCGCGTCCAGCGTCGAACAGCTCGAGTTCAACGTCGCCGCCGCCGATATCGAGCTGCCCACCGCGTCGCGTGACGCGCTCACCGAGGCGGCGCTGGCCTTCCGGCCGACGTCGGCGGCGCGCTTCCTCACCGACCTGGCCAAGGAGAGGCTCGGCCGCGGCTAAGACTGATTGGCCTCGGCGAACGCGGCGGGGCTGGCCGGCGCGCCGCGGGCAACCACCAGCGGCATCGACGTCGAGGCGTTGGTGCGCAGGATGGTGTGCACCACGTCGATGAGGTCCTCGACCGGCATCAGCTTGCCGGGCATGCAGCCGCGCGAGACCCAGAGCGGATAAGCCTGCATGGTGAGATCCATATCCCAGCCGGCGTTCATCCCCGTCGCCGACTCACCCTCGCCGCCCGCGCACTCCCCCACGATCAGGTTGGTGAAGCCGACGTCGGGGTGTTCGGACCGCCAGGCCTCGACGAGTCGTTCCAGGGCCGCCTTGCTGACGCCGTAGGCGCCCAGGCCCGGCCACGGCGGCCCGTAGGGGCCTGCGTCGGAGGACAGGTAGACCACCTTGCCCGCCGACTCGGTCAGGTGGGGCATGGCCGCCGCGGTCACCAGCGACGCCCCGACGACGTTGGTGTCGAAGATGCGCCGCCACGTGTCGGCGTCGGTGTCCACCATGCGGACCAGCGGGCTGATGGCGGGGGTGTAGACGATGTTGTCAATGCCGCCGAACGCGTCGGCGACATGATCGATGGCCGATCGGCACGATGCCTGGTCGCAGATGTCGCACTCGACGGCGATCGCGCCCGACCCAGCCTCCTTCGCAGCGGTCTCGAGGCGCTCCCGGCGTCGCGCCAGCAGTGCGACCTGATCGCCGCGCTGCGCAAGACCGACGCCTATGCAACGCCCCAGCCCACTCGAGGCGCCGACCACCACTGTCCTTGACATATTTGCCCTCTCCTGTAACGAGCTCGCTGCAGGCACAGCGTATCGGCAGGCGGGGCGCTACGTAACGTTCGGGCGGATTTGTGTCACGGTCTTCAGCCGCCGTCGGGGGCCTGCAGCACCACCGCGGTGTGGGCGTCCACGGTGAAGGTGCCGCCCCCGGGCACCTCGTCGGCCGGGGTGTCCTCTTCGGGTCCGGTGAAGAGCACGACCCGCCAGGACGCGCCGAATTCCTTTGGCGGCAAGGTGAATTCGATCGGCTCGTAGTGGGCGTTGAAGCACAGCAGGAAGGAGTCGTCGAGCATCCGCTGCCCCCGCGGATCACGGTCGGGGATGCCGTGACCGTTCAGGAAAACGGTGACCGATTTGGCGAACCCCGCGCCCCAGTCCTCGTCGGTCATCTCCGCGCCCTCGGGGGTGAACCAGGCGATGTCGGGCAGCCCGTCCTGGCCGCGGCGGCCCAGCGGCTTGCCGGAGAAGAACCGGCGCCTGCGGAACACCGGGTGATCGGCCCGCAGCGCCGACACCGTCCGGGTGAATTCCAGCAGGCCCGTGTCGGCGACCGACCAGTCGATCCAGGTGAGCTCGTTGTCCTGGCAGTAGCCGTTGTTGTTGCCGTTCTGGGTGCGACCGAGCTCGTCGCCGTGGCAGATCATCGGCACGCCCTGGGACAACAGCAGGGTGGTCAGGAAGTTGCGCTGCTGGCGGGCGCGCAGCTGGTTGACCTGCTCGTCGTCGGTCGGCCCCTCCGCACCGCAGTTCCAGGAGCGGTTGTGGCTTTCGCCGTCGTTGTTGTCCTCGCCGTTGGCCTCGTTGTGCTTCTCGTTGTAGGACACCAGGTCGCGCAGCGTGAACCCGTCGTGGGCGATCACAAAGTTGATCGACGCCACCGGCCGCCGCGCGGTGTGCTCGTAGAGATCCGCCGATCCGGTGAGCCGGTAGGCGAACTCGTCGAGGGTGGCGGGCTCGCCGCGCCAGAAGTCGCGGACGGTGTCGCGGTACTTGCCGTTCCACTCCGTCCATTGCGGAGGGAAGTTGCCCACCTGATATCCACCCGGGCCGACGTCCCAGGGCTCGGCGATGAGCTTCACCTGGCTCACGGTCGGATCCTGTTGCACGAGTTCGAAAAACGTCGCCAGGCGGTCGACGTCGTAGAACTCGCGGGCGAGCGTGGCGGCCAGGTCGAAGCGGAAGCCGTCGACGTGCATCTCGGTCACCCAGTAGCGCAGCGAGTCCATGATCAGCTGCAGAGCGTGCGGGTGACCGACGTTGAGGCTGTTACCGGTGCCGGTGTAGTCCATGTAGTACTGCTTGTCGTCTTCGACCAGCCGGTAGTAGGCGGCGTTGTCAATGCCGCGCATCGACAGGGTCGGACCCAGGTGGTTGCCCTCGGCCGTGTGGTTGTAGACCACGTCGAGGATGACCTCGATGCCCGCTTCGTGCAGCGAGCGCACCATGGCCTTGAACTCCTGCACCTGACCGCCCGGCGTGGTGGCGCTGGAGTACTTGAAGTCGGGCGCGAAGAAGCCAATCGTGTTGTAGCCCCAGTAGTTCGACAGCCCCTTGTCGACCAGTGTGGAATCGTTGGCGAAGTGGTGCACCGGCATCAGTTCGATGGCCGTGACCCCGAGGCTCTGCAGGTGCTCGATGATCACCGGGTGCGCCACCGCGGAGTAGGTGCCGCGCAGCTGCTCGGGGATGCCGGGATGGGTCTGGGTCAGGCCCTTGACGTGCGCCTCGTACACGACCGTGTCGGCGTAATGACGGTCCGGCGGCCGGTCGTTGCCCCAGTCGAAGTAGGGGTTGATCACCACCGATTTGGGCATGCTGGCGGCCGAGTCGTCGTCGTTGCGGCTGTCCGGGTCGCCGAAGTTGTAGCTGAACAGCGACTGGTTCCACTCGAACGACCCGTCGATGGCTTTCGAATACGGGTCGACCAGCAGCTTGTTCGGGTTGCAGCGCTGCCCGGCGGCGGGGTCGTACGGGCCGTGCACGCGGTAGCCGTAGCGCTGGCCCGGTTCGATGTTGGGGATGTAGGCGTGCCAGATGAAGCCGTCGACCTCCGGCAGCGGGACGCGGCTCTCGGCGCCCTCGGCGTCGAACAGGCACAACTCCACCCGCTCGGCCACCTCGCTGAACACGGCGAAATTGGTGCCCGCGCCGTCGTAGGTCGCACCCAGTGGGTAGGCCCTACCCGGCCACACCTCTCCGGTGGGCGTGGGGGCGAGGGCGTCTGCGGTGGTCATGGCGCTTTCAATACCCTGCCTATCCAGCCGTCAAACGGCGCGCCGCGCCCCCCGTCGCCTGGGCTGACCGGAAAGCTCTGGGGCATAACCGATCACGGCTTGAGTATGACCTTCACCGCACCGTCCTGCTTCTTCTGGAAGATGTCGTAGGCGTGCGGGGCCTGATCCAGTGGCAGCACATGGGTGGCGAAGCCCTCGACGCCCAGCGGGTCCTCGTCGGTCAGCAGCGGCATGATGTCGTCGACCCAGCGCTTGACGTTGGCCTGTCCCATCCGCAGGGTCACCTGCTTGTCGAACAGGGTGAGCATCGGCAGCGGGTCGGCCATGCCGCCGTACACACCGATCAGTGAGATCGTTCCGCCGCGCCGCACGATGTCGATGGCGGAGTACAGGGCGGACAGCCGGTCCACACCTGCGGTCTGCATGACGCGTTTGCCGAGCGCATCGGGCAGCAACCCGGCGACCTGTTGCGCCAGTTTGGCCGCCGGCGAGCCGTGCGCCTCCATGCCGACCGCCTCGATGACCGAGTCGGTTCCCCGGCCGTCGGTCAGGTCACGGATCGCGTCCCCGAGGGAGGAGTCGAGCCGCCCCAAATCGATGGTGTGGATGCCGCGCTTGGCCGCCCGGCCCAGCCGCTCGGGCACCAGGTCGACGGCGATGACGCGGTAGCCCAGGTGATCGGCGATCCGCGCGGCCATGTCCCCGATCGGACCCAGCCCGAGCACGGTGACCGAGCCGCCGTCCGGGATGTTCGCGTAGTCGACCGCCTGCCACGCCGTCGGCAGCACGTCGGAGAGATACACGAACCGCGAATCCGGCGGTCCCACAGGGACTTTGATGTGAGTGAACTGCGCCTGCGGGACGCGAAGCAGCTCGGCTTGCCCGCCCGGGATGGAGCCGTAGAGCTCCGAATAGCCGAACAGCGGCGCCCCCATGCCCTGCTCGCGCACCTGGGTGGTCTCGCACTGGGTGTAGAGCTTTTCGTGGCACATGTGGCAACTGCCGCAGGAGATTTGGAACGGAATGACGACCCGGTCGCCCACCCTGAGGTCGCCCGCCTCGGCGCCGACCTCCCGCACGATGCCCATGGGCTCGTGGCCGAGGATGTCCCCGGGGTTCATGAACGCCCCGAGAATCTCGTACAGGTGCAGGTCGGACCCGCAGATGTTGGTCGAGGTGATCTCGACGATGGCATCGGTGGGTTCCTCGATCTTGGGATCGGGCACCGATTCCACCCGTACATCGCGTTTGCCGTGCCACGTGACAGCTTTCATGGGAAGGGCGATACCCGCCTCGCACCCGTCGAAACGGCACCGTCACTTCCACCGGTTGGGCCCGGGCCGCGCGCCTGCCGGCGGTCCTATTCAGTGCGCCGGTGTTTCAGCGGATGTTCGCTGTCGATGAGGGCGGCCGCGATGTCCACCAGCCGGGTGTTGGACTGTTGCGAGAGCCGCCTCAGCAGTTCGAACGCCTCCACGGCGTCGAGGTTGAAGCGCTCCATGATCACACCCTTGGCCTGGCCGATGATGTCGCGCGAGGCCAGGGCGCTGCGGAATTGGTCTTGGCGGCGCATCATCGACCACGCCAAGGCGATGTGAGTGGCATAAACCGTGCCCAGCTCCACGGACTCCGCGTTGAATGCGTGCGGGGTGTCGGCATAGAAGTTGAGTGCGGCCATGCTGGTGCCGTCGACGAACAACTCGAACGACAGGATGGACCGGATCGGGGTCTGCTCAAGCGCGTACCGCCGGTAGCGCGGCCAACGCTGTTCGGCGCTCAGCTCGGCGATGTGCATGACGTGGTGCTCCCAGGCCGCGGCGAGGCACGGCCCCTCGGCGAACCTGTTCTGAATCGCGTCCAGAACCATCGGGTAGCGGTGCGTGGCAACGACACTGCTGACCGACCTGCTTCTCTCGGCCAGCGTGATCCCCGCATATTGGGCGCCGGTGACGTGGTGCACCCCATTTTCGATGAGCTCGTGCAGCCCCGCAGCGGTGCCGCCGTTTCCACGCTCCAGATTCGTCACCAGCTCGACGAGCTCACTGGCGATGGTGGCACTGCCGTCTCGCATGAGATCACCTCCAGAGGCCGCCAACGTCCAACCAGAAGTCTATGAGCCATTCAGCGAAGCGCAAGGCCAGATAACGAATAAGTCGAGTCCCCCGGCCGGGCCCAGCACCCGGAGAAAGGGAGCCAAGGACCGACCCCCCCATCGACCTCAAACTTGTTGATAGCGAGTGTATTTCGTGACAACGACCGCGCTGATCCGGGATGCGGGTGCCGGCCCGGCCCCGCAGGCCGCCTACACTCGGGGCAGTGACCTCCATTGTGATCGTGGGAAGCGGCTTCACCGGATTCACCTGCGCCCGTCGGCTGGCCCGGATTCTGCGCCGGCGGCGTGCGCCCGTCGACATCACGATCATCTCGCCGGTCGACTACATGCTGTACACGCCGCTGCTGCCCGACGTCGCCGGCGGCGTTGTCGATGCCCGCTTTGTCGCTGTCCCACTGGCCAATTCGCTCAAGGGCGTCCGAGCCGTGCGCGGTCGGGTGGACGGTGTGGACTTCGATGAACGCACGCTGACCTATTGCGACCCCGAAGAGCGCAGTCATTCCCTGTCCTGGGATCGGCTGGTGCTGACGCCGGGCTCGGTGACCCGGTTGTTCGATGTCCCGGGGCTCGCCAGGCACGCGCGCGGATTGAAGTCCACCGCCGAGGCCCTCTACCTGCGGGACCATTTCGTCGAACAGCTGGAGCTGGCCAGCATCGAGGACGATGCGCGGGTGGCCGCGGCGCGGCGCACCGTCGTGGTGGTCGGCGCGTCCTATTCGGGCACCGAGCTGGTGGCCCAGCTGCGGGCGCTGGCCGACGCCGCGGCCAAACAGATGGGCTTCAACCCCGCCGAGGTCCGATTCCTGCTGCTGGACCTGGCCGACCAGGTGATGCCCGAGGTGGGGAAGAAGCTGGGCGACGCCGCACTCAAGGTGCTGCGCAAGCGCGGCATCGACGTCCGGCTCGGCATCACCCTCAAGGAGGCGCACGCCGATCACGTTGTGCTCAGCGATGATTCGCGCATCGAGACCCGCACGATCGCCTGGGTGACGGGGGTGACGGGCGCCCCGTTGATCCAGAACCTGGGACTACCGACCGAGAGGGGCCGGCTCACGGTACAGGCCGACTTACAGGTGCCCGATCACCCCGAGGTGTTCGCGGCCGGTGACGCGGCCGCGGTCCCCGATCTGACCCAGCCGGGAAAAATCACCCCGCCGACCGCGCAACACGCGACCCGGCAGGGCAAGGCGCTGGCCCGCAACGTAGCGGCCAGCCTGGGCTACGGCAGCAGCAAGGACTACAAGCACCGCAACCTGGGCCTGGTGGTCGACCTCGGACCGCGCTACGCGGTGGCCAACCCGCTCAACATCCATTTGTCCGGGTTGCCCGCCAAGGCGGTCACCCGGTCGTATCACCTGTACGCGATTCCGCGGGGCGTGAACCGGTGGGCGGTGTCGCTGGCCTACCTGACCGACACACTGTTCACCCGCTCCGTCGTCTCGATCGGGCTGTCCTCCGAGGATGCCGCGCAGTTCACCGCCAGCGAAGGCATCCCGATGCCGAAGACGAGCTGACGCAGCCTTATTCGGTCGAATCTCAGCGTTCGGCCGACCGCTGCGCCATGGCGTAGGCGAGTTGCAGGAAGTCCGCGCCGGCCAGCGCGCTGAACACGCCGGCGATCAGCCGGGTGAATCGGGGCGCGAACACCAGGCCGATGGCCAGCCCCGTCGCGACCCACATGTCCAGGCAGAACGGGCAGGTCAGCAGCTCCCCCAGGCTGTGCCGGAGCTGGCTCTGCTCGCGGACCTCTTCCTGGACTTCCGCGGGTCCGCCCGTGCCTTTGTAGTGCGTAAAGGGCGCGCGCAGCGGGCTGGTTACCGCGTCCTTGGTCAGGGTGCGCGACAGCTTGTGGGTGCCGAGGGTGAGCAGGAGCAGGTCCTGGAACCGCCACCGGGGCGGCAGTCTGCGCCCGATGACCAGCGCGGCCAGCACCGCGAGGGTCACTACGACGCCGTAGACCGCCATCACCGCCAGGTAGCCGCCCAGCGGCCGGTCGTTGTCGCCGCGGTAGGCATCCGCTTCCTGCCGTGCGCTCCCGGCGACCTGGGCACCGGTTTCCGTCAACTCACCCATCGCTTCTCCTCACAGGCATAGCGGGACGAGTACCCGGCGCCGGCCGGGGCAATCCGCGACGGGCGCTACGGGGTGCCCGGGTCGGCGGGCTTGGCCGCCTTCGCGGCCTCCCGCAAGCTGCGATTGGTGGACCGCAGGTCGGTGTTGGCCGCCGACAACGTGGCGTTGTGGTCCTCCAGGTCGAGGATGCGGGCGACGCCGGCCAGGTTGACCCCGGATTCGACGAGTTCACTGATGCGCCGGAGCCGCAACAGGTCGTCGGCGCTGTATCGGCGAGTTCCGCCCCGGCTGCGGGCCGGTGTGATCAAGCCATAGCGCTCGTAGAGCCGCAGCGACTGCACGGCGATCCCGGACAATTCGGCGGCCACCGAAATGCCGTACACACCATGGTCGGACGGAGGGGCACCCGCGTCGCCGCGGTAGTCGACCATCACCCATCTCCTTTTAGCTACCGGCTCAAAAAATCTATTTAGCACACTTGCGGCATTCTGTCGATAGTGATATATCAAATCTATGTCATTAGACATAGGAAATTGCCGACCCACCGCCTAGATTGGAGTGAGAGGTGACCACCATGCTGATGCGTTCAGATCCGTTCCGTGACCTCGATCGCTTCGCCCACCAGGTCCTCGGTACCGCCGCCCGCCCGGCGGTGATGCCCATGGACGCCTGGCGCGAAGGCGAGAAGTTCGTCGTCGAGTTCGACCTGCCCGGCATCGATGCCGACTCGCTGGACATCGACATCGAGCGCAACGTGGTGACCGTGCGAGCCGAACGACCGGCCGTCGATCCCAACCGCGAGATGCTGGCCACCGAGCGGCCGCGCGGCGTGTTCAGCCGCCAGCTGGTGCTCGGCGAGAACCTCGATACCGACAAGATCGAGGCCTCGTACGCCGAAGGCGTTCTGCGCCTGCATGTTCCGGTGGCCGAGAAGGCCAAGCCGCGCAAGATCACGGTCGGCCGCGGTGACACGCCCCGGGCCGTCCGGGACGGCGGGGGACAGCGCGAGGTCATCAACGCCTGACCGACCGGCGGCCGGGCGGCGGTCCCCCGGCACGCACCGAGTGCCGACTCCCCCAACCGCCGCCCGCCGCCGGCCCCAGACCACCGGGGCGACGGAGATCGGATGCACCATGAAATGGGAACTGAACGGCCAGGCCGCCAACGTCGAACAGGCTTTGGCCGGTGGCGCCGCACAACCGGCGGGCTGGTTTCGGTTCTACTTCACCGACCAGCGCTGGGAATGGTCGGATCAGGTGCAACGCATGCACGGGTATGAGCCCGGCACCGTCACCCCGACCACCGAGCTGGTGTTGTCACACAAGCATCCCGACGATCGCGGACAGGTGGCGGCCACCATCGGCCAAATCGTCCAGACGCGCCAGCCTTTCAGCATGCGCCATCGGATCATCGACACGCGCGGGTCGGTGCACCACGTCATCGTGGTCGGTGACCGGATCTTCGATGACGACGGCGACGTGATCGGAACGCACGGTTTCTACATCGAGGTCTCGGCGCCCTACGAACAGGCGCGCGAAGACGAGATGAGCGCGAAAGTCGCTGAGATCAGCGAGAACCGGGCCGCCATCGAACAGGCCAAGGGCATGCTGATGCTGATCTACGGCATCGGCGAACGCGCGGCCTTCGAGTTGCTCAAGTGGCTGTCCCAGGAGGCGAATGTCAAGCTGCGGCCGCTGGCCGAGCAGATCGCCGAGGACTTCCGCCGCGCCGGCCTGCCACTGAACACCCAGTCCGAATTCGACCACCTGATGCTGACCGCGCACCAGCGCATCCGCTCCAACCAGTAAACGCCCTTGCGGGGCGGCATCTTTCGCCCTCAGTGATCGATCAGCGGGGCGACCCAATGCACCCGGGTGCCGCCCTCGGGCGGGCCGGTGATCTCACAGGTGCCGCCGAGCTGCTCGGCGCGCCGCTCCATGTTGGCCAGGCCGCTGTGCCGCGTGTTGCCGGCCGGGATGCCGCATCCGTCGTCGATCACGTTGAGGATGAACATGTCCGCGACGCTGATCTCGACGGTCAGTCGCGACGCCCCCGAATGGCGCAACGCGTTGCTCACGGCCTCGGTGGTGACCGCTTCGGCGTGATCGGCGAGCTCGGGTCCCACGGCGGTCATCGGCCCGTCCAGGCGCACGGTCGTGACGAGGCCGCGGTTTTCGGTCAGGTCGGCGACCACCCGCTGGATGCGCTGCCGGAAATCGCCGCTGGCGGCCAACGGGGATTTGAGCGCAAAGATCGTCGTGCGGATCTCCTCGATGATGGTTTGCAGGTCGTCGAGCGTGCGATTGAGCCGGTCGGCCACCTCCGGCGACTGCGCCCTGGCCAGGGTGCCCTGCAGGTTCATGCCGGCCGCGAAGAGTCGCTGTATGACGTGGTCGTGCAGGTCGTGCGCGATGCGCTCGCGCTCCGCCAGAATGGTCAGCTGCCGAGCGTCGTCGCGCGCCGACGCGAGCGCCAGCGCTATCGCGGCGTGCGTGGCGAAATCGCTGACCAGGTCCAGGTAGCTCTGGTCGAACGGGGGCTCGTCGACGCCGCGGGCGATGGCGATCACGCCGACCACCTCGTCGCGGGCGCGCAGCGGCATCAGGACCGCCGGGCGCTGCCCGACGTCGGTGAAGGCCTGGATCGGGTACCGCAACTCCTCGGTGATCAGCGGTTCGCCGGACTTGAACACCGCGCCGGTGGTGGAACCGTCGACCGGAACCCGCTGACCGAGCACATCGGAGGCGTGCAATCCCACCGCCGCGGAAACTACCAGCGTATCGACGTCGTCGTCGAGCGCGTCGGAGTCGGCCGGCACCAGCACGATGGCCTGTTCGGCGTCGGTGAGCACGCGCGCGCGTTCGGCGATCAGTTGCAGGGGCCGCCGATGCGGTTCGGGGCGCGACAGCAGCGCGGTGGTGATCTCGCGGCTGGCCTCGACCCACTTCACCGACATCCGCTCGCGTTCGAAGACCTGCGCGTTGTCGATGGCGACGGCGGCCGCGAACGCCAACGCGCGCGCGGCGACCTCGTCGGACTCGGAGAACACCCGCGCCCGATCGACGTGGGTGAGATACAGGTTGCCAAACACGGTGCCGCGGATGGTGATCGGGACCGCGAGGAAGGCGCGCATCGGCGGATGGTGTTCGGGAAAACCGACCGCGGCGTGGTGGGTGGTCAGATCGTCCATCCGCAGCGCGGGCGTGTCCAGCAGCGACAGACTCAGCAGCCCCTTGCCGACCGGCAGGTGCCCGATGCGCCGGACCGTCTCGTCGTCCATGCCCCCGTGGACAAACGACACCAAGTCGCCGTCGCGATCTCTAATGGCCAGCGCGCCGTACGGGGCCGAGGTCAATTCCCTTGCCGCGCTGATGATCCGGTGCAACGTGGCGTCGAGGTCGAGGCCCGCGCCGATCTCCACGATCACCCGCAGCAATTGCTCCATCTGGTCGCGCGCGGCCAACAGCTCGTCGAGCTGGGCATGCATCTTGCCGACCAGCCCGCGCTGTCCGAGTCCGGCGAACGCCGAGCCCTTCTCGCCGCCGGTCACCCAGACCAGTCCGGCGGCATCGACGGTGGGCCGGACCGCTGAGTGAGTTTCGACGCGAACACCGCCGCCTGGGTGCGGCGCTCCATGCCGAGTTTGGCCAACAATCGCGACACGTAGTTCTTCACCGTCTTCTCCGCGAGGAACATCCGCGCCGCGATCTGCCGGTTGGTCAATCCCTCGCTGAGCAGTCCCAGCAGCGTGCGTTCCTGCTCGGTCAGCCCGGACAGCGGGTCGTCATGCGCGGTGGCGCCGCGCAGCTTCGCCATCAGCGCGGCGGCCGCCCGGTTGTCCAGCAGCGACTTGCCCGCGCCCACCTCTTTGATCGCGTGGGCCAGCTCCATGCCCTTGATGTCCTTGACGACGAACCCGCTGGCGCCGGCCAGGATCGCCTCGAGCATCGCCTCGTCGGACGTGAAGGACGTCAACATCAGGCAGCGCAAGTCGGGGTGATCCGACACCAGGTCGCGGCACAATTCGATGCCGTTGCCGTCGGGCAGGCGAACGTCGAGCACGGCGACATCGGGCTGCAACGCCGGTATCCGCGCTTTTGCCTCCGCCACCGTGCCCGCCTCGCCGACGATCTGAAGATCGGGATCGGAGGCGAGCAGATCGGCCAGACCGCGGCGGACGACCTCGTGGTCGTCGACCAGGAATACCTTGACCATGGCGGGCCCTTTCCTGCCGGTCTCGCAACTGGAAAGATTTGCGGCAGACCAACCCAATATCCCATATTCTCGACGGGAGCCATCGAGAAGCAACGGCTTCAACGACTTTGGTCCCCACGGGTGAGGACCTTCGGCCGCCGCTGTCAGCGATGGCGCGTCAATAGCGTTGCGGCAGTGGTTTATTGCGCGCACGCGGGAAGGGGATCTCGATGACCGACGACGGAGTCGCCATCCTGCCGGTGCACGAATGCTGGGAGTTGCTCGGCAGCCTGGCGCTGGGCCGGCTGGTGACCTACGCCGACGGCCAGCCCGACATCTTCCCGGTCAACTACGTCGTCCAGCGCCGGACCGTGCTGTTCCGCACCGCGGCGGGCACCAAGCTGGTCAGCTCCGCGATCAACGACCGGGTGCTGTTCGAGGCCGACGACCACAACGTCGCCGAGGCATGGAGCGTGATCGTCCGGGGCCGGGCGCGTTCGCTACGCACGCCCGAGGAACTCGAGGAGGCCGAACGCGCGCAGGTGCTGCCGTGGACCAGGCCGGAGAAGACGCACTATGTGCGCATCGTCCCGGAAAGCGTCACGGGCCGCCGGTTCCAGTTCGGGTCGGCGCCGGGGGACGTGTAGCTCGCGCGATCAGATCGCCCACTCGACGAAGTCGCCGAGGTCGCGCCGCGGCGTCGCCGGCAGCGGATCGGCGTTGATCGGCGCCCAGCCCACCCGCAGCAGCATCTGCGGATAGTTGCTGTCGCCGAAGATGTCGGAGCGCACGGCCTCGCGGGTTTCGGTCGTCTCCAGCGGTTCGGTCACCGGGCAACTGGCCAGGCCCGTCGACGTCGCGGTCAGTAAGACGACGCTGGTGGCTTCGCCGGCGCGCAGCTGCGCCAGCCGGTCGTCGTGGCGGGTGCCCAGCGCGAGGACCACGGCGTTGTCGTCGGCCGCGGACGAATCCGGGGCCATCGGCAGCGCCGCACCGGCGAACAGCCGACTCGGGATCTTCGCGTCCGGATCCGAGACCGGCGCGTTGTGGGCGGGAACGCCCGCGACCGAGAAGTAGCGCCCGCTCCACGCCGTGAGTTCGGCGAGATAGTCCTGGGTCAGGTGATCGCGGACGGACTCGGCGACGATGTCGTGCAGCGTGTCGATGTCCTCCACCTGGCACAGCGTGACGCCGGCGCGTGCGGCGCGCGCCGCCATGAGCGCGATGTCGCCCGTCGGCACCGGCCACGAGCTGTAGTGGCGCCGGTCGGTTCGCCGCCGGGGGATGGCGGCGGCGAGTGCGATGTCGACGAAATCGGCGGGCTGCGGGGAAAGCTCGATCGTGGCGAGGTGGGCGGGGTCGTCGGCGTTCGGCAGGCGGCTCACCCGGGATCGCCAGCCCACCGCGGCGAACGCGGCGACGCAGTGATGCAGCGCCGTGCCGCAACTGCGGATCAGGTCGCGGCCCTCGGGGTCGGTGTTGGGCAGTTGCCGGCCCGGGTCGGCGTACAGCTGCAGGCTCGCCGCGTCGACACGCCACCGCCAGGGTTGGGTGTTGTGCACCGACGGGGCGCGCGATGCCAAAGTCAGGGCCGTCCGGATCGTTCCGGCGTCCGGAAAGCGGGTGTCCATACCCCGTCCCCCTCTCTCCTAGGGCCTACCGATATCCACGATCACGCGTTCTCGGCGGCGCCGCGAGAGCACGACGGCACTCGCTCAAGGGACTTTTGGCCAATATCCGCGGCCGGTCCGCCGCGGGGCCCTGCGCCTCTATGCTGACCACGATGGCGAATCACGGCCCCGATCCCACCACGCCGCTGTGGCGCGCGGCGCAAGTGTTCCGCCTGTTGAGCTGCGTCTACGCCACCGGCTTTCAAATCGCGATCAACCCGGATCTGGTTCGGCCCGTGCTGGGTTGGGTGCTTTTCGCCGGACTGATCGGCTGGAGCGCGGCCTGTGCATTCGCCTATCTGCGGGGGTTCGGCCGCACACCGGCGTGGGTGCTCGCCGAGCTCGTGGTCGTCGTCTTGCTGATGTGCTCGAACAACCTCGTAGCGAGTCCGCACTGGGCGGCCGACAACCAGACCTGGCCGACGACGTTGTGGGCCAGCAATCCCACGATTTCGGCCGCCATCCAGTTCGGCCCCGTGGGGGGAATGCTGACGGGGCTGGCGGTGATGGCCACCAATTTCGGCGTCAAGAACTATTTCGCGCTCAACCTCGGGCACAACGCCACCGTCATCATCGAACTGGCGATCGGCATGGCCATCGGGATGGCCGCGCAGACCGCGCGGCGCGCCCACGACGAGCTGCAACGCGCGGCCCGATTGACCGCCGCGGTGCAAGAACGCGACCGGCTGTCCCGCCAGGTCCACGACGGAGCCATCCAGGTGCTGGCGCTGGTCGCCAAGAAGGGGCACGAAATTGGCGGAGCCACAGCCGAACTCGCCGACCTGGCCAGCGAGCAGGAGCGCGCGCTGCGGCGCTGGCTGGCGTGCGCGGACATCGATCCCGACGCCGACGGCGCCACCGTCGACGTGCGCGCGTTGCTGCGCTGCCGGGAGTCCGATCAGGTGTCGATCAGCCTGCCCGCCACCCCGGTGCCGTTGGGACGTTGGGCGGCAACCGAACTCGACGCCGCGGTGGGTAATGCGCTGGACAACGTGGTCGCCCACGCCGGCCCGGACGCGCACGCGTTCGTGCTCGTGGAGGACCTTGGCGACTCCATCCTGGTCAGCGTCCGCGACGACGGCGTGGGGATCGCCGCCGGCCGCCTCGAGGAGGCGGCGCGCCAGGGGCGCCTCGGCATCGCCCAGTCCATCGTGGGGCGGCTGACGTCATTGGGCGGCAGCGCCGAAATGCGCAGTGAGCCCGGAGAAGGCACCGAGTGGGAGTTGTGCGTGCCGCGCGGGGAGGGACGCCATGCCCGATGACGCGACGCCGACGACGGTGATGGTGGTCGACGACCATCCGATCTGGCGAGACGCGGTCGCCCGCGACCTGGCCGAGGGCGGATTCACCGTGGTGGCCACTGCCGACGGTGTGGCCGCCGCCCAGCGGCGGGCGGGCGTGGTCCGGCCCGACGTGGTGGTGATGGACATGCAGCTCACCGACGGCGACGGCGCGCAGGCGACCGCCGCGGTGCTGGCGGTCTCGCCCTCGTCGCGGGTGCTGGTGCTGTCCGCGTCCGACGAACGCGAGGACGTCCTGGAGGCGGTGAAGGCCGGCGCGACGGGGTATCTGGTCAAGAGCGCCTCGAAAGCCGAACTGGCGCAGGCGGTGACGGACACCGCGGCCGGACGGGCCGTGTTCACCCCGAGCCTGGCCGGGCTGGTGCTCGGTGAATACCGGCGCATCGCCCAGAGCAAGGACGACGGCCCCGCCCGCCCCAGCCTCACCGACCGCGAGACCGAGGTGTTGCGTTATGTCGCAAAAGGGCTGTCCGCCAAGCAGATCGCCGAAAGGCTCTCGCTGAGCCACCGCACGGTGGAAAACCACGTGCAGGCGACGTTTCGCAAGCTCCAGGTCGCCAACCGGGTGGAATTGGCCCGCTACGCCATCGAGCATGGCCTGGACGAAGAACCATGACCCGCAGGGCGCGCGGACAACTCGCGCCCCGCGGGTCGACGGATCCTGCGGCTACCGCGCCGCCACTTCGGCGTTGCGCTGGGCCACGATCCGCGCGGTCACCAGTGCGGTGACCACCACGGCCATGCACACCAACCCGTCGTCCTTGAGCCCCCATCGGATCGCGGCGAGCAGCGCCACACCGGCCGCGCACAACAGGGCACCGATGACCGCGCCCCGCCCGCGCGACGTCACCGCCGGCGCGCCGTCCCAGCCGGACAGCGGGTTGTTCTCCAGCGGCCGCAGCGCGACGAACAGCGCGGCCACCGCGACGACCACGACGAGCACCTGCGCGAGGCTGACGGCGAGGAAATCCGGCGCGCCCGGAAAGCGCGGGTGGCCAAGGTAATCGAAGGCCAGGTGCACGCCCAGCAGCACCGGCATGTGCCACAGGTACAGGGTCATCGCGCCTGAGTTGCCGATGGCGGTCCACCACCACACCCGCGGTCGCTGCGCCCAGCGCGCGATCGCCGGTGCGGCCGCGATCGCCAACGCGCTCAGGATGATTGCGTGTCCGGCCAGCAACAGGCTCGGCGGGCTGGTGTTGGACAGGTGGTGGTCACCGGTGCCGACCATGCTGATCTGATACGGGCCCCACCGCACGAGGGCGACATCCACGGCGAAGAAGGCGGCGGCGACGGCCAGCGCGGCGCGTCCGCCGAGCAGCCCCGGCGGTAGGCCACCCCGAACATGGCGGGAATGAGCCAGACGGCCAGGTTGAGGTAGCCCAGCGGCATCATCGCCGGCCAGTGCAACCGAATCGCGTCGATCAGCGCGATGGCCCCGTAGACCGTCGCCACGCCGGCGGCCAGGCGCCCGGCGGTGGTGATGCGGTACAGCACGGGCATGGCGGCCAGCACCAGGACGTAGGCCCCCAGGAACCAGAGCAGCTGCGTGCTGACGCCGGCGATCGGTTCGTAGATGTGTTGCGGCAGCGCGTGATACAGCACCGTCAGGGTGACTGCCCAGAATGCCAGGTAATAGAACACCGGCCGGAACAGCCTGGTGCAGCGCCTCATCAGCCAGTCTCCCCAGTTGGCGCCGGGCGCCCAGGAGCACACGCAGGCCGCGGCCCCGGCGAAGAAGAACAGCGGCATGATCTGCAGCAGCCACGTCATCGCCTGGAACAACACCGAGGTGGTGAGCAGGTTGTCCCAGATCAACACGTGGTTGCGAATAATGCTGGCCGCCATCACGGTATGGCCGAGCACCACGCCGACCAGGGAGGTGATGCGGATGACGTCCAGGACGCGGTCGCGGTCGGCCGGGGTGCTCGCGGCCACCTCGGCGACGCCTGGGAACTTCACAAGAGTTGTCATGGGAGCGAAATAGCCCTTCTGCTGGTGCGAATGCGTTGTGGTGGAGCGGGAGTGGTGCGATGAGAGAAGCATCGCCGACGGCGTGGGCGCGCGCCTGCGCGCTTCTACGCGTTGGGGCTGAGTAGAACTACTCAGTTCGGGCCGTTGAGCGGGTCGTAGTCGGCGAGCAACCTTTCGATGCGGGCCTCGTCGAGCCGGACCCGCACGGTGGCGGCCTCCTGCTGGTCACGGATCACCTTGGCCAGGGTGAACGCGCTCGACACCAGGAACAGGAAGGTGACGCCGAGGAACAATCGTGGCCACGGGTCAAGCGGGAGGAAGTAGATCCCGGCGAGTGCGGCCACGAAGCTGATCGCGAACGCGACGGCGGCCTGGACGAAGAAGGCGACGGTGGTTTTCGACATGCTGTTGGGAACGGTCATGCCAATAAGCCTGCGGCAGCGGACCGTTGACGAAATCCGTAAGACTACTCAGATTCGGCGGCGCTATCGCGGGGCCGCGCCGGCAGCGCCGCCGCGGCCCCGCGGCGCACACGACGACCGCCGCGGCAACCACCGCCGCCACCTGGACCGCGGCGAAGCCGGAGTCCACCAGCGGTTTGACCACCGCCGCCACGGCCACCGCGGGCATCACCAGCCTGACCCACCAGGCCACCACACTGTCGCCTGGAATGCGCGAATTCGCTTCTGTGGCAAACACATACAGCGCCATCAGCAGCAGCGGCGCCGCGCCGAGGATCACCAGCCCGATCCAGCGCGCACCGTGCGCCGAGACTGCGGCGGCAACCACCGCGACCAGGCCCAGCACCGCCACCCGCAGGCCGGCGTTCGGTGTCGCCTCACGCATGACCGCCAGGCCCGCGGCCGCGCGCACCGCGGCCCACCCCGAGGCCAACGCGGCGGCCACGGCCAGGCTGATGCCCGCGATGGCCATCCATCTCTGGCCCGGGTCGGCGTAGAACTGTGGCACCGCTTCGGCCAGGTGTTTCGCGCTCCACCGCCACGGTCCCACCACCCCCTGGTGATCACCGACCCAGAGCACCACCGCCGCCACGGCCACCAGCACAACGGCCAGCGACATGGATCTGCCCGGCCTGGTTACGCGCGCGTTGCGGACCGTGATGAGTTCAACGCCAACCATCCCGAGGCCGAACCCGACGAGCTGGCCGGACAGCTGAGCCTGCGTTGCGGCCGTGCCGATGACGACCGCGTCACTGCCCGCGGCGACGCGGGCGGTGACCGCCACGGCGAGATAGACGTAGATAAGCAGGCCCGTGAACACCAGCGGCGCCACCACCGCAGCGACACCCCGAGTCGGAAGCCCACAGGCGGCGGCACCGACGACGACCACGGCACCGACTGCGACCACCGGCAACCACGACACGATGCTGGCCGGATCTTTGCTCGGTGAAAACAGCTGCAGCAGTTCCAGTCCCAGGGTGGCGGCGAACTTGGCGGCCAGCACCAGGTAGGCGCACAGCTGAACGATGCCCGCGGCCGTGCCCGCCCGCCGGCCCAGGGTCGCGCCGACCAACTCGGCGGTATTGCGCGCGGTGGGCGCGTGCGCATGCAGCCGTGCCAACGCGTAGATGACCGGAACCATGACGGCGGCCCCGACCACGGCGCCCAACCCGTGCACTGCCGCGGACACGATCACGGCCATGCTCAGGCCGGCGGCCTGCCAGGTGCCCAGCGGAGACTTCTTCGAGCCAGACCCCGGCCGCGGACTCGCCCGCAGCATTTTCTTCGGCATTGCCTAAGCATGACGTAGCGGCACGCAATCGGTCCCGCAACGCGGCACCGGTTTCGCTAGTTTTGTAGGTCCAACGGCAGTGAGGGCTCGAATATGTCTGACACGGTGCGGGTGTCCGTCGACCGCAGCTCGGTCGCCATGGGTGACGATGTCGACTCGCACCGCGAGTTCTGGGTTTACCCCGCGTCGGCCACGGTCGACGACCTGCTGGTCGAATTCTCTTCGCACTTTCTGCCAGGAATCGCCGGACCGGCCGGGTGGCGCGTGTACCTCGGGACCCGTCGCGACGAGCAACAGGAAATCGGCCTCATCTACACCCGCGATGACCTCGGACAGCAGGATCAGATCTGCAGGTTGTCGCCGGGCAGTACCACGCTGGGCGAGTTGGCCCGACGGTCCGGATTGCCGGAGCTCGACGTGTACGCCTCGTACCTGACCTTTGACCGAGCCCGCCCATTGGCACTGGACGAGGTGACGGGCGGCGCCACCTTCACCGGCTGTCGGCCTGCGAAGCTGGAGTCCGAGGCGGCCGCCGACGCCAAACGCGACTGGGTGATGATGCGCGAACTGGACCGACGCGCCTCCGCCGTCGCCGATGCGCGCCGCGACTGGGTCCGGGCCAATCTGCTGATGGCGCCGCCGCCGTGGATCGAGATCTTCATCGCCCGCAACTTCCACTACCTGACCGAGCTGCACTGCCCCGCCAGCATGACTTTGGCGGCAGAGATGCTGGGGATGAACGAATCCGGCGGAGAGCAGTTGGCGGCGCGGGCCAATGTCGACGTGCGCTCCGACATCGTGATCCTGGCGATGGTGCTGGCCGCTTTCGAGTGGGGAACCCAGCGCGGCACCTGGCGTGTCGGCGAAAGGCCTTACTGCAAAGCCTATCTGGAGCTGCTCGCCCATTGCGGCTATCGGCTCTCACCGGTCGAACATGTCATGGCCGGCCACATCAGCATCGAGGACCTGACCCTGTCGGCGGCCGATACCGCGCGGCTCGACCGCATCCGGCAACTCCGGGAGCAGCAGTACCAGCTCCGGATGAACCGCTACTACGCAAAAACCCTCAGCGAGGAGCAATACCGGGCCGCCATCGGACCCGTGCACGCGGAGCTGTCCAGTTTGGGAGAGCTTCCCGGGCCGATGTAGGTCGTCGAGACCGACTGCGCCCGAACATAATTGGCCGTGTTCGCGCCGGTTAGCCCGGGGTCGTGGCGGGTTCCTTCGGTGCGCCGGCGCCCTGGCCGCGTGCCGCGAGCGCGCCGGCGATCGACGTGCACGCGATGGTCAGCAGGGAACCGAACATCAACGCCGACGCTTCGCCCGCGGCAAGCAGGTGCTGTTGGGTGCCGATGGTGGCGGCGGCCACCGCCACGCCGAGCTGGGTGCACGACATCACCGCATACGTGAGCGGCTGGCCGAGCAGCCTCCCCACGCAATGCGCCAGCACACCGCCCAGTCCGAGGCCGACGCCGAGCAGAATGTATCTGGGCTGCGCCCCCAGCTCGCGCACCTGCAGCGAGGCACCGAGCCAGACGAAGAACAGCGGGCTGAAGAAGCCTTCGGTGATGCCGAACAACTGGCGCGCCAGCCGCCGCGGCTCGCCGATCATGGCGATCACCAATCCAAGCGCGAAGCCCGCCAACATGATCGACACGTCGGTGGCCACGGCCAGCAACGCCAGCCCGAACAGCACCAGCAGGTTGATCCGCAATTCCAGCGCCAACCGATTCCTGTGCGAATAGTCGTGCATGCGCTGACGCCAGCCCCGGCGGTCGACCCAGCGCAGCACCACGAAAAGCAACGCCGCGCAACCCGTGATCGCCAACCCGCCCAGCGCCGCCGTCACCGCGTGGCGGAAATCGATCACCAACGGCAGCAACACGATACAGGCCGCATTCGCCATGGCGATCTGCGCGGTCACCGACAGCACCTGCGGGCCGCGCAATCGCAGCGAATCGATCATCGGCAGCGTCACGGCCGCCGACGACGAGGCCATCAGCACCGCGTAGAGCGCCGCATGTCCGGTGCCGAACTGCGTGGCCAGCCCGAACCCCAGGCCCGCCGCGGCGGCGCCGGCCAGGACCGCCCGCGCCAGCGCCTTGGGCACGGCCGAGCGCAACGCGGGGTCGCGCACCGGAACGTGGCTGCCCACCACGAACATCACCAGCGCGAAGCCGATGTTGGCGAACAATTCAAAGGTCGGGTCGGTGGCATCGATGACGCCGAAACCGGTCTTGCCGATGACCAGACCCGCGACGAGTTCGCCGACGATCACCGGTATCCGCAGGCGGGGCAGCGAGGCCAGCGCCGGGCCGGCGAAACCGACGGCGGTCAGCAACGCCAAGGTGTTAAAGCCGAAACCCTGCACGTGGCCATTTTGCACGGTGCGGGGTCAAACGTGGCGCATCTGAGCGCTCAGGCGTCGATCAGGCGTCGATCACCACGCGCCCGGATTTCGCACGGGAAACGCAGACCAGCATCTCGTCCTGGCCCTCCGCGGTGCGCCCGCGGCGATCGACCTGCCCGCCAAGCACTTTCACCTTGCAGGTGCCGCAGAACCCCTGCTGGCACGAGTAGGCGGTGGTCGAGTCGCGATCGAGCATGACGTCCAGCGCCGACCGGTTCCCCGGCACGCTGAGCACCCGCTGCGACCGGGCCAGCTCCAGCTCGAAGGGAACCCCGTCGACCACCGGCGGAGGGCCGAAACGCTCGTAGTGCAGCGGCGCGTTCGCGTGTTCGTTGCGCGCGGTGCGCACCGCTTCCAGCATGGCGGTGGGGCCACACACGTAGACGGCCGTCGCCGGCCCGGCGCCGGCAAGCAGGTCGGTCGCGGTGGGGAATCGGCCGCGTTCGTCGTCGGCCCACACGGTGACCCGGTCCGGGTCCACCGCCAGCACCTCGTCCAGCAACGGCATGTACTCCCGGCCGCGGCCGGCATACACGGCGCGCCAATTGATTCCACGCTGCTGGGCCGTCTGGATCATGGGCAGGATCGGCGTCACCCCGATGCCGCCGATCACGAACAAGACCTCGCGCTCGTCGGTGACGAGATAGAAAGCATTGCGGGGCCCTTCGAACTCGAATTTGTCGCCCACGTGGAAGGCCTCGTGCATTTCGATCGAGCCACCGCCGCCGTCGGCGATGCGCCGCACCGCGATGCGATAGTCGGTGCGCCGCCCGGGCGAACCACACAGCGAGTACTGCCGGCGCCGGCCCGATGGCAGCCGAACGTCGATGTGCGCACCCGGTGTCCAGGACGGCAACAATCCTCCGGACGGGTCGGCCAGCGTCAACGCGACCACATCGGGCGCCAGCAGTTCGCGGTTGGTGACGACCGCGGTGGTGGTTCGCCGCACCGGCTGCACCCGCGCGGACGTCCACCGCGACGCCGTCGCGAGGCCGCCGAACAGGGCACCCACCCCGTACAACGCGGTGTACATCCGGTCCCGTTTGCGGCGGCCGTACAGGTCGGCCGGGATGCCGTCCCAAATAGTCTGTGCCACAATCATCCTCACATCTAGCCGAGGCCACGACGGTCGGTGGACTGGGCGATCAGGTCTACCCACTCGCCGGTGAGCCGGGCGATGACCTCGGGGTACGCGGTCACCACCCAGTGGCCGCCCTCGATCGGGACGACCCTGCCGCCCTCCGGGATGGACCCGGTAAACCGTTGCAGGGCAGGCGATACGAAATAGTCTTGGCGTGCGACCAGCACCTGTACCGCAACGGTGGTCTGCGGCAGTTGCGCAGGGGGTGACAGGATCGGTGCGGGCATGTTCGCGCGGTACAGGTTGAGCCCGTTGAGGTAATCGTCGGCCGAGCGGTACGTCGCACCGCGACCGCCGCGGGTGTCCGATCCACCGATGCGCTCAACCGCCTCAAAGACTTTCACCGTCGCCCGGGATCGGATCGCCAGCTCCGGTACGCCCGGGCACAGGAAGAACCAGATGTAGGACGAGGCCAGGATCTGTTTGGCCACGTCGAAAAGCGCCCGCGGCGTGCGCGCTGACCGCAGGAACTTGCCCGCGTAGTTCAGGTGCGGCCCGGAGACCGAGGTGAAGGAGGCGATCTTGCCCATCACCGCGTCGTCGGTGACCGCGGCCCAGGCCTGGATCGACCCCCAGTCGTGGGCCAGCAGGTGCACGCTGTCCACGCCGAGGCGCTCGATCACCGCGCCGACGTCGGCGACCAGCTGCGGCAGTCGATACCCCGAACGGTCTGCCGGCGTTGAGGATTGGCCGGCCCCACGCACGTCGTACGCCACGACGTTGAATCGGCGGCTCAATGTCGTTGCCACCGGATCCCAGACGTGGTGATTGTCCGGGTAGCCGTGGATGGCCAGGATGGTCGGCCGGCCGGGGTCGAGGTCGGTGTAGGTGTGCACCGCCAGTCGCACGCCGTCGGAGGCGGCGACCGTGGTTGAAGCCACTTCGGTCGTCATCGTCAGTGCGCCGCGCGGGCGGCGGGCGAGCGGGCCAGGTAGTCGACCGCGCGCCCCACCCCGCCCAGCTGGGAGGGATGGAAACTCGGGGTGTAGTAGGCGCCGATGACCCGCAGGAACTGGAATGGCCCGGGCACCAGGCCCCGGCGCGCAGCGCGGAAGTAGTCGCGCCAGCGCGGCTTGGTGCCGGGCGGCAAGTACGGGTCGACGGAGTACATGAAACGCACGCCGCGGACGAACAACCACAGCAGCGCCGGTGTGATCAGCAGCTGGGTGCGCACCTGCCGCCAGTAGCCGGCGCGCAGGTGCTTCATGGTGTCGAAGGCGACCGCCTTGTGCTCGACTTCCTCGGCGCCGTGCCAGCGCAACAGGTCGAGCATCACGGGGTCGGTGCCCATGGCGTCGTGCTGCGGGGTGTCGAGGATCCATTCACCGAGGATGGCCGTGTAGTGCTCGAGCGCGGCCACCATCGATACCCGCTCGAGCAGCCAGCTTTGGCGCCGCCGCGGGCTCCACCGCGGCCGGTCGCCGATGAGTTGGGTGAACAGCCAACGCATTTGGTCGGTGAACGGCGTCACGTCGATGTCGTTCGCCGCGAAATGCCCGAGCACGCCGGCGTGCGCCTGCGAGTGCATGGCCTCCTGGCTGATGAATCCCTGCACGTCGCGCCGCAGTTGATCGTCTTTGATCAGCGGCAAGGTGTCCTTGAAGGCGTCCACGATGAACTCCTCGCCCGCGGGCAGCAACAGGTGCAGCACGTTGCAGAAGTGCGTGGTGAAGGGCTCGTTGGGCACGTAGTAGAACGGCAGCGTCGACCAGTCGAAGTCGACGTCACGCGCCTGCAGGACGATCCGCTCGTGGTCGAGCGACGCGTCGTGCGGGCCCGTTGCCTTGTCATCGACGGTGAACATCGTCGCCACCCCTTTCCGTCTTGCGGCGACCCGCGGCGTCCAAGTTTCAGGCTAGGCGCTGCGCTGCGCCTCGTCCTCCACCTCGGTGATCAACCGCTCGCTGCGCAGGAACCGGACCAGATGATCGACCGTCTCGGTCAGGGCCGGCTCGCGCAGGTGGACGTTCGCCAACCCCCGCCGGTGCCGGTACTGCGTGTTGTCGTAGCGCTTGTCCCGCATCGCCGCGATCTTGTCCGCCGACCGGGTGAGGAAATCGACCAGCGGGTACATCTGGTCGTTCGGCGTGCAGCGGCGGTTCAGCTGCTCGGTGAACGACGGGATGTCGTGGTACTCAAAGCGATACCCGTACCGCTCGGACAGGATCCGGGTGATGTCGGTGAGGTTGTAGTAGTCGTCGGCGGTCATATTGAAAACACTGCCCACGCTGTCATCTTTGGGCAGGCCCATCAGTCCGACGATGTGCTCCGCGATCAGGTCCGCCGGCAGCAGGCTGATCTGGTTGAGCGCGTTGACGGCGACGCCGTGCTCGATCATGAACGCCGTCAGCCGCACCAGGATGTCGTCCTGGCTGCCGAAGCCCGCGCGGGTCGGCGAGATCAGCGAGGGCCGGTAGATGCGGACGTCGAGTCCCTTGCGCTGCGCGGCCAGGGCCAGCTGCTCGCCGACCCACTTGGTCTGCGAGTAGCCGAAGTCCAGGCCGGCCATCTTTTCGTTGGCATCCCACTCCCCGACCACCGGCTCGGTGCTCCAGCCGTAGATGAACGTGCTGGAGACGAGGTGGAAAACCTTGCGGTGGTCGGTCATTGCCAGCCGGAGCAGCTCGCGGGTGCCCTCCACGTTGGCGGGGCGCAGGGCGTCGTAGGTGCGGACGTAGTTGACCAGCGCGCCGTTGTGCACGACGGCATCGACGTCGGCCGCCAGCTGCTGGAAGGCCGCCTCGCCGATGCCCAGCGCGGGCTCGGCGAGATCGCCGCAGACAATGCGGACCCGGGCGCGCACGTCGGCTTCCAGCGCCGGCGTCCACAGCTGGGCGCGGCGCAGCGAGGCGACGATGCGGTCCAGGCCGTGCGCGGCGTCCGTGGCGCGCACCAGCGCGTGCACCGTGTAGGAAGTCCGCGTCAGCAGGCTGCTCACCAGGAACGGCCCCAGGAATCCGGTCGCGCCGGTGAGCAGGAGGTCGGTGGGCTCACCCGGGCGCTCGGGCGCCAGTTCGGGCAGCGGCAGCGCCGCGTCGGCGCGCATCTGGGCGGCCTCGTGGGCCTCGTACTCGGCGGAGATCTGATCCAGCGCCCGGCGCAGGGCGTCGAGCGCCTGCCCGGATCCGTCGCCGAATCGGCTTATCAGCGCGAAGAATTCGGACACCGTCAGCCGCTGCAGCAGGCGGGTGTTGACCTCTTCGGCCAGCTCGCCCGCGCCATTCTCCTCCAGCAGCGCCTGCAGGTCGGTGCGAAGCTCGGCCAGTGCCAGCGAGTCGATGCCGAGATCGGCGAACGAGCAGTCCTCGTCGCCGGTGAGGTCGTAGCTCTCGATGAGGTTGCGGAAACGCTCCAGCGGGCCCGCGGCCAGGCCATCGTGAATCCTGTTGGCCGACTGGTTGATCCAGCTCGCGAAGGCGGGAAGCTGGTCGTCCAGCCACAGTTGGCGGGTCGACGCGCGCCGGATCTTCCCCGACGTGGTCTTGGGGATGCTGCGCGGCGGCGCGAAGACGATCGCGTGCGGGTCGATGTGGCAGTGCCGCCGGATCGCGCGGGCGATGGCCTTGGCGTCCGGAAGGTTGTGCGCGTCGCGCACCTCGGCGACCACGATCAGCGCCTCGGACTCGTCGTGCTCGACCGAGAAGGCGGCGACGCAGCCGCTGCGGATGTGTGGGGCGCTGCGCTCGACGACGGCTTCGACGTCGGAGGGATAGCAGTTGACGCCGCGGACGATGATCAGGTCCTTGCTGCGGCCGCAGACGAACAGCTCGCCCTCGTAGAGGAAGCCCAGATCGCCGGTCCGCAGGTAGGTGTGCTCGTCGTCGCCGGCGACGCGGGCGCCGAACATCTCCGCCGTGAGTTCCGGGCGGTTCCAGTAACCGGCGCCCTTGGAGGGCCCGGCCAACCAGACCTCGCCGACCCGCCCGTCGGGCAGCGCCTGGCGCGATTCGGGATCGACGATGCGAACCATGCTGCTGTCGATGGGCTTGCCGCAGCTGACCAACGGGACCTGATTGCTGTTCTCCGGCAGCGCCTTTTCGACGCGAGCGACGTTGCGTTCCAGCCCACGCTTGTTCACCGCGATGGTCTGGCGCCCACGGATCGAGACGATCAAGGTGGATTCGGCCATCCCGTAGGCGCCGGTGAGCGCCTCGGGCCGCAGACCGTACTCGGCGAACCGCTCCCGGAATCGGGCGAAGGTGTTGGCGCGCAATGGTTCTGCGCCCACCACGATGCACTCGAGGCTGCTCAGGTCGACACCGGCCAATTCGGAGTCGGGCAGCTTGTCCTCGCGCAGGCAGTATTCGAGCGCGAAGTTGGGGCCCGGCGTGTGGGTGGCGCGCACATCGCTGATCAGCCGAAGCCACGACGACGGCCGGGCGAGGAAGTCCAGGGGCGACATCGCGTGCGTCGACCCGCCCAGCAGCACGATGAACATGTAGGCCGAGATCAACCCCATGTCGTGGTGCTGCGGCAGCCACGACGCCAGCACCACGTCGCCGGTGAAGGCGGAGCCGTTGGCGATGACGTTGGAGTGGGTGACGATCACGCCTTTGGGGTCGCTCGTGGAGCCCGAGGTGTACTGCAGGAAGAACACCTCACCGGGAGTGTCCGCGACGGGGGCGCCGCCGAAGTCCTGCGCGCCATCGGTCGCGTACCAGGGCAGGTCCGGCAGGCCGGCACCGGCGCCCGCCCACACCTGCTCGCCGTCGCGTTGGCCGAGCAACTGGCGGAAGTCGTACTCGAACTGCTTCGTCGACAGCACGGCCACGGCCTGGCAGTCGCGAGCGATGAAGCTGAGCTTGGCGAGCCCGGAATCGAAGGACATCGGCAGGGGCGGGCTGACCGGAACGGCGATCACCCCGATGCGCGCGCATGCGTACAGCGCCGCGATCATCTCCAGGCCGGGCGGGTAAACCAGCAGCGCGCGATCACCCGACTTGAGGCCGGCCTCCCGGGACAGGTAGGCGGCCAGTTCGCGGGTGCGTTCGGCGAAGGCCTGGTAGGTGTAGTGCTCGAGTTCGCGGCCGTCGGCGTCGACGAACCGGAAGAGGGTCTGGTCCGGCCTCTGCGCTTCCCACATCTGCAGGTAGTCGATCAGTGTCTCCATCGTAGGAGTGATCCCCCTTCCAGGTTGGCGTGGCCCGAGAAAGACTTCCGTCCGTGAATATAAAACCAATGTAGCGCCGTACACCTACCGCGAGCAAAACGTCGACCAGCATTAATGGCGGTCGCACACTACATTCACAGGATAAACTTAGAGGCGAAAATCAATTGCGCGGATGCTGATCTACGCGCATCCGTACTTCAGTATCTCAGTGGCATTTTACCTGGCATTACCGCTGCTCCTATACAGGAAATACTGACCTACGTATCTACGAATTCACGTATTCAGTATTGCCGGCCAGGCGCGCGGTGAGCGTGAAATGAGACTTTTATCTTCGTCACACCTATTGACGAAATCGCAAAGCCAAAAACGCCATTTCTAACCGGCCTCGTGGGCCGTGCAAGCCCGGCGTTCGAGAGCCGGCTAGGCGGGCCGCGCGATGCGGATGTGCGGGCCCGCGCGGGCCACCAGCTTCACGATGCCGAGGAAACGCTCGCCGTCAATGATGGGCGACAGCGGCTCGTCCTCGGCTTCGATGATCATCTCGTGCCCGATGACATCGCGGAGCCCCTCGCCGCGGAGCATCCCGTTGGTCAGGGCCGTCGGGAGCTGCGCCACGATCCTGGACGGCCGTAGGTTTCCGGCCTGGAAATGCAGCGCGCCGGGTTCGGAAGCCTTGGGGAACAACCGAAGCGGGCCGCCGATGCGGAGGTCGATCGCGCCGGCGTGCAGCAGGCTGTGCGTGCGCGACGGGACCTCGTCGCCGTCGATGACCACGCGCGCCCGCGTCGGGGTGAACAGGATGGAGGCGTAGTTCGGCGTCTTCACGTGGCCGGGGGCGATTTTGGAGGTGATGTAGTCGCCGAAGCTGCGGGCGATCACCCGGGCGACGGCCAGCCGGTTGTGATCGGGTGAGTCGTAATACCGGTCGTAGAAACGGTTTCCGACGCCTCCGGCCGCCAGCCCGAAGCAAAGCCGGTGAAACGCCGCGCCGTCGGCGGTTTCGCCGTCGAGCGCCAACGTGTCCAGGCTGACGTCGGACGGTGGTCGGTCCGCCTCCGCGGCGGCGGCCAGCGCACGGATGATCGCTTCGGGCCGCCCGCGCACCCGGGCCTTGCGCGCGACGGCGTTGACGCTGCCGCCGTTGGTCGGGACGAACGCGGGCCAGCGCTGCGGATCGCTGACGCAGCGCTCGATCTCGTTGATCAACCAGTGCAGTGCGCCGTCACCGCCGTCGCCCACCAGATGGGTGACCCGCGGCGCGAGCTGCCGGATGGCGTCGCGAAGCTCCTCGATCGAGTTGGTCTCGTGCACCTCGCCGCGGGAGCCGACGATGCGACGCAGTTCGGCGATGCGGTCGGCGGAAGCGGCGCGATTCCTCCGCGCTTTCGGATTGACGATGACGCCTAGATACATCCGGCGATCCCCGATGCAGGTGGGCTTTCGCTGGCCATCCCAGGCACGATACCTGGGCGTATCCGTGGGCCACCAACGCCGCCGCCCGCCGGCGCAGGGCGCCCCGGCCGACCGGCCCCCGTCGCAGTTGCGAAGTTAGGGTGTTTGCCATGCCCGATTGGACCGCAGCCGAGCTACCCTCGTTCGCCGGACGAACCGTCGTCATCACCGGCGCCAACGCCGGACTGGGCGAGATCACCGCCCGCGAGTTGGTCCGGGTCGGCGGCCACGTCATCCTGGCCGTCCGCAACACCGACAAAGGCCGGGCCGCGGCGACGCGCATGACCGGTTCGGCAACCGGGACGGCAACCGGGACGGCCGAGGTGCGCCAGCTCGATCTGCAAGACCTGTCCTCGGTGCGGCGCTTTGCCGAGGGCATCGACGCGGTCGACGTCTTGGTCAACAACGCCGGCATCATGGCCACCAAACACGCCGTCACCGTCGACGGCTTCGAGGGCCAGATCGGCACCAACCACCTCGGCCACTTCGCGTTGACCAACCTGCTGTTGCCCAAGCTGACCGACCGCGTGGTGACGGTGTCCTCGCTGATGCACCACTTCGGCTACGTCAGCCTCAAAGACCTCAATTTCGAGTCCCGGCCGTATTCGGCCTGGCTGGCCTACAGCCAGTCGAAGCTGGCCAACCTGCTGTTCACCAAGGAGCTGCAACGGCGCTTGGACGGCGTCCCCACCTCGTTGCGCGCGCTGGCCGCCCACCCCGGGTGGTCGCACACCAACCTGCAGGGAAACTCCGGCCGCAAGCTGGGCGACGCGGCGGTCCTGGCGGTCGACCGGATCGTGTCCACCGATGCCGATTTCGGCGCCCGCCAGACCTTGTACGCGGTCTCCCAGGATTTGCCGGGCGACACGTTCGTCGGCCCGAGGTTCGGCTTGTACGGGCGCACCCAGCCGACGTGGCGCAACTGGCCGGCAAAGCGCGCCGGCACCGCCGCCGCCCTCTGGGAACTGTCGGAGCGACTCACCGGGACGAAATTCCCGCTCTGAGGTGCCCACGCGGCCCCGGTCCTCGGGCCGGGCAACCCTGTGCCGCGCCCACCGCGCGGGGCGCGGCTAGATTGGATGGGTAGCGCAACCGCACCCAGCGAGGAGGTAACGCCATGTCGGACGTGCATCTGGCGGCCATTCTCGCCCTGTGCGCTGCGCTGGCGTCCGCGATCGGCAACGTGGTCCGGCAACGTTCCGCGCAGGAGGTCACCGACAAACGGGTCGGGCACCTGACGTTGTTCGGCATGCTGCTGCGCGACAAGCGTTGGTGGCTGGGCGGTTTGGGCGACATCGGCAGCTACGTGCTGCTGGCCGCCGCCCTGGACGACGGCTCGGTGTTGCTGGTGATGTCGTTGCAGGTGACGGCGCTCCTGTTCGCGCTGCCGATCTACTCGCGGATGACCGGTAACCGCATCACCCGCCGCGAGTGGAGCTGGGCGCTGGTGTTGGCGGTGGCGCTGGCGGTGCTCATCGCGGTCGGAGACCCGACCGGCGGCCAGCAGCGGGCGCCGCTGCACACGTGGCTCGTGGTGGCGGCGGTGATCGGCCCCCTGCTGCTGCTCGGTTTGCTGGGCGCGCGCATCTGGTCGGATCGCCCGCTGGCGGCGCTGCTGCTGGCGGCGGTGGCCGGCACGCTGCTGGCGGTGTTCGCCGTCCTGATGAAGGGCGTCGTCGACGTCCTGGAACACCACCCCGGCGACATCTGGCAATCCTTCGAGCTGTATGCGCTGGTGTTCTGCGGGGGCGCCGGCATGGTCTATCACCAATCGGCGTATCGAGCCGGCGCGCTCACCGCCTCCCTGCCGACCATCATCGTGGCGAAGCCCGTGGTGGGCGGGATCCTCGGCATCACCGTGCTCGCCGAGACGCTGGCAGCCGGCGGCTGGGAGTGGTTCGTCCTCGCGGTGACGCTGGTCGTGGTGATCGTTGCGACGATCGGCCTGGCTCGCGGCGAGGCAGCCTCCATGTCGGCCGGGGCGGGGCGGGACGTGAAGGCCACCGCCAGACCGAAGGCGGCCTCCCAAGCCTGAGCGGTCGGCGCATTACCTTGCCCGATAAGCCTTTTCACCACCCGGCCGCGCGCGGTGCACGCCGCTACGGGTTGATCGTGTTGTCGCCGACCTGGCGGCCCCAGACGTACTCGATCGCGTACGGCGATCCGGTGTCCAGGTGGTTATAGGGCGCGATGCTGTTGCCGGTGTCCATGATGAGCTCGGGCGCCGGCCACAGGTCGCGGGTGACCTTCTGCCAGCACCCCGGCGCGCCGCCCGGGCCGCCGCGCGCGTTCACCCGCGGCAGGTTCTCCGGGTAGATGTAGGGGTTGGGGGCGCCGCCGACCACCCCGGCGATGCCGCCCACCAGCGACGCGATGACGGGCACCGCGGAGACCGGGTTCGCGATCAGCCCCAACCCGGAGAGCACCTCGGTGTCCATGTTCAGCGAGTAGCCGTTGAACCCGCCCTCGGCCGCGCCGGTGGCCGGCAGCGCATCGTGTTCGCTGCGCATCAGGCAATAGATTTCCGGGCTGTAGGTGTCCAGCAGCTGCGCCGTCGGGATCAGATCTTCGGCGCCGCGCGCCAGATACGGCCCACCCTTGGTGAACAGCTCCGCGCCGGTGTTGCCGAATCCGGCCGCCGACAGCAGCGCCTGGTCCAGATCCTTTTGCTGGGCGTTGATGGTGCGCGAGGTGATCACCGCGTTGTTCAAGAAATCCAACAGGTCCGGCGCGGCGTTGGCGTACGTGTCGCCCAGGGCCGCCAACTGCTGAATGTCCTTGCGCGCCTGTGGCAGCTGTGGATTCACGTCATCGAGCAACACGTTGGCGTTGGTCACCGACTGGCCGAACTTCTCCCCCAGCCCGGCCAACGACTGCGCCGCCGCGCTCAACGTCAGATTCAGCTTGACCGGATCCACCTTCTCCGCGATCGAGGTGATCGTCTGGAACAGCGTGTTGATCTCGGTGGTCACCGACCGCGCATCGATCACCGTGTGTGTCGAAATCTTCTGCGGCGACGGGTTGGCCGGCGTCGTCAACGACACGTACTTGCCGCCGAACACCGTCGTCGCCTTGATATCGGCGTTGACGTTCGACGGAATCAACGCCAAATACCGCGGGTACACCTCGAGGGTGAACTTGGCGGCCGGGTTCCCGTCGCGCACCGTCTCCGAGATCGACCCCACCCGGCCGATCTCCACCCCGTTGTAGGTCACCTTCGAACCCGGATCCATCACCAACCCGGCCCGCGAGGCCAACATCGTCAGCTCGGTCTTGGACGTGAAACCTCCACGGAACTGGATGTAGACCAGGGTGAAGATCACCGCGAGCACCACGACCACGATGAAGGTGATCACCTTGTAGGGCGGCTCGCGCGAGTCGTTGATCTGAACGGGTGAACCCTCCATGGCGCTACGCCGCGCTCCCGACGGTCATCAGGGGCAGCCACCTATGCGGGTGGTTGTCCAGATAACCCACGGTCGCCAACCCTGCCCCTCATCCCGGTGCCGCCGCCACCCAGCCTGTACACGCATGCAATAAGATCAGTGAAATGTACCGCGACGCCGTGGCACAAACAAAGCAACAGCGGAATCGGCGGTCGCACAACATCATTTTGCGAATCATCGTTCCCGCCGGCGGCGGGTGACCGCCGATGCCGGAGAGCGAATGATGTTGGCCGGCAGACCTTTCGCGCGCCAAGCGGGATTTACGGGTTGATCGTGTTGTCGCCGACCTGGCGGCCCCAGACGTACTCGATCGCGTACGGCGATCCGGTGTCCAGGTGGTTGTACGGCGCGAGGCTGTTGCCGGAGTCCATCACCAGCTCCGGCGCGGGCCACAGGTCGCGGGTGATCGGCTGCCAGCACCCCGGCGCACCGCCCGGGCCGCCGCGCGCGTTCACCCGCGGCAGGTTCTCGGGGTAGACGTACGGGTTGGGGGCACCGCCGACCAGGCCGGCCGTGGCGCCCAGGCCCAGCGTGAGCGCGGCGACGGCGGCGAGCGACAGCGGGTTCGCGATCAGACCGAGGCCCGACGTGACCTCGGTGTCCATGTTCAGCGAGTAGCCGTTGAACCCGCCCTCGGAGGCACCCGTGATGGGCACGATGTCGTGGTAATTGTGCAGCGTGCAATAGATTTCCGGGCTGTAGGTGTCCAGCAGCTGCGCGGAGGGCACCAGATCGGCGGCGCCGCGCGCCAGATACGGCCCACCCTTGGTGAACAGCTCCGCGCCGGTGTTACCGAACCCGGCCGCCGACAGCAGCGCCTGGTCCAGATCCTTTTGCTGGGCGTTGATGGTGCGCGAGGTGATCACCGCGTTGTTCAAAAAATCCAACAGGTCCGGCGCGGCGTTGGCGTACGTGTCGCCCAGCGCCGCCAACTGCTGAATGTCCTTGCGCGCCTGCGGCAGCTGCGGATTCACATCATCGAGCAGCACGTTGGCGTTGGTCACCGACTGGCCGAACTTCTCCCCCAGCCCCGCCAACGACTGCGCCGCCGCGCTCAACGTCAGATTCAGCTTGACCGGATCCACCTTCTCCGCGATCGAGGTGATCGTCTGGAACAGCGTGTTGATCTCGGTGGTCACCGACCGCGCATCGATCACCGTGTGCGACGAAATCCGCTGCGGCGACGGGTTGGCCGGCGACGTCAACGACACGTACTTGCCACCGAACACCGTCGTCGCCTTGATATCGGCATTCACATTCGACGGGATCAGCTTGAGGTACCGCGGGTACACCTCCAACGTGAACTTCGCCGCCGGCTTCCCGTCGCGCACCGTCTCCGCAATCGACCCCACCCGGCCGATCTCCACCCCGTTGTAGGTCACCTTCGAACCCGGATCCATCACCAACCCGGCGCGGGCGGCGATCATGGTCAGCTGCGTCTTGTCGGTGAAGGCGCCGCGGAATTGCCCGTACACCAACGCCAAAATCAGCGTGCACACAATGAACACGGCGACCGCAATCAACTTGAATGGCGGGGTTCGTTGCGAGTTGATCTGAACAGGTGAGCCGGGACCCGAATGTGTCGACAAGACCGCAGCTGCCCCTCACGTCCGCGCCGCGGCGTCCCGGGAACCGCGGCGAATCACCCCCTGCGTTTGTCAGGGGCTTCACACTCATGCATTTGGAAGACCAGTGAAATCTACCGTGACGACCGCGCCCGCGCGAACCGCGGTTCACAAGATCGCGGGCCCCGGGCGGGCATCGTCGATGCCCTCATTCGCGGCACCGGTCTACGCTCGGACGCAACGAGGAAAGGTGCGCGATGCTGGCAGCGTTCGGATTCGAATCCCTGGGTGTGGTCGTGGGCGACATGTACTTCATCGACCCGTCCCCGCTCGAGGGGCAGGAAACCCCGGAGCGGGGCGTCAGGCTGGAGCTGCGCCTCGTCGACCGGGCGGCGCCCCAGGGATCGATCTACGCCGGCGTCCCGATCGCCTTCACCCGCCCGGTGTGGCGGGTGGACCTTTTCGGGTCCACGGAGAGCCCACCCGGGACGCTGGACCGGGCCCACCACCACCCGCGGTTCAACGGCTGGGAACCCAGTCGCCGGCACTTCGTCGCCGAGCTGTCCGCCGACCCGCTGGCCTGGCTGACCGAGCAGTTGGCCGACCCGGCCGCCATCCTGACCCGCGCCGGCGTCGACGCCGATGAGGTCAGCGAGGCCGACACGGCCGGGCTCGCGGCGGCGGCCCCGGAGATTGTCGCCGCGGTGCAACGGTTGCTCGAGGGCGTGCGCAACGGCGAATTGGCCCCAGCGCCCGCCGAGCCGGTCGCCGCCGCCCGCACCGGCTGGCTGTAGGTTTTCGGCCCGGGCGACATGGCTCAGCCCGACGAGGACTGTTCGGGATGATCGGCCTTGGCTTCGTCTTCGATGCTCTCTAGCCGGTTGTCGTGTGCGGCCTGCCAGTGTTGGTCGGCCTGGCTCTGGAGCTGATCCGGATCGTCCACTCCCCGCTGGGCAAATCGCATCGCGGCTTGTTGGTAGTTGTTCGCCGTCCGCTCGTGCGTCCGAGCTAACTCCTGGTGACGTCGGGCGGCGGCATGGTGAGCGTCCTTGGCATTCCGCAGCGACTCCTCCGCGTGCTGACGCGCCAAGTCGACCGATTCGGGTGAGGCCCGGTTGCCTGCGGCCAACTCACCTCGCCGTCGCCGAAGTTCCTGCACCCGCTGCTTGATCCTGGCCGTGCGTCTTGCCGACCTCGGTCCGTCGCCTTCGGAAGCGTCAGCCATCACCGGTCCGCCTGCTTCGTGGCGTCCGGCTGTTCGCGTGAGTCGATCAGAATCTGGTCGCAGATGGACCGCGGCGTGAAAGCGCTGTGGGCGGTGGCGCGCAACCGGTCACCGAGCCGCTGAGCCACCACCCGCAGCTTGGTGTTGCTTTCCTGAGACAGCCACTTGAGCAGGTTGAATGCGGCGTTCTCGTCGATGTCGTAGATCACCATGAGCATGCCCTTCGTCTGCTCGATGGCGGCGCGGCGCTCGGCGATTTCGGCCACCTCCGCGGTGATGGCCTCTTGAGGCGCGGAGGATGACGGAGGCGTGACGTCGATGTAGAAGCCGTGCGTGCCGATCACGGCACCGGTGCCGTCGCGAAGTTGGTCGCCGACCACGATGACGTGGTGCACCGCGCCCGCCGTGTCGACGATGCGGTGACGCGTGCTGAACGGCTGATGGGACGTGAGGATGTCGTTGACGACGGCGGCCACCCGGTCGCGGTCGTCGGGGTGCTTGTGGGAGAGCACGAGTTCGGTGGTCGGTGTCACCGATCCCGGTACGTAACCGTGCATCCGTTGCACCGGGTCGGACCATTCCCAACGCTGGTCATCGAAGAAGAAGCTGAATGTCCCTGCGCGGCGCGGAGTTTCGCCGTCGGCGTTGTTTTCGGTAGAAAGAGTTGTCGGAAGCTTTGGTTCCGCCGTCATCGCCCGTGCCCGGTAGGTGCGACTGCGGTGGCGCCGGCGTGTGCGCGTTGTTGTTGCGCGCCCTGCGCGCGGCGTAGTTGCTCGGCGCTCACGCCGCACAATTCGCGGGCCCGGTCCACGGCGGCGTGCGCCCGCCGGCGCGTGGCGTGCAGGTCCGCCCGGCTCACCGAGCGCTGGGGATGGGTGCCGAGCCGGCGGCGCGACGCCAACGCGGCGAGGCCCTCGGCGGTGCGCGCCCGGTGGGCCTTCTGCCGGCACGCCGCCGAGCAGTACACGGCATCGGAGCGGCCGTAGAAACCGGCGCTGCAGACAGCGCAAACCAACATAGCTGCAGCATAGCCGTTACGTAACGGCTAATGCGATGCGCTGACCTGCGCGCCTACGGATCGCCCGGTGCCGCGGCGCTGGAGTTCGACGGCACGCTTGATGACGCCGGCGGCTCTGTCCCGGGCGGTCTTCGCGGCTTGTCTGGCGGCTTCGGCTCGCGCCAGCGTCGTGCGAACTTCGTCGAATGTCGAGCTGCGCTTGCCGTCATACATGGCGTTCCTCGGGGTGCTGCCGGTGTGCCTTCCATGGCTAGATAACCGGTCGTCATCGACGCGAAACCGGCGTCGATGACGCCATCGAACGGCGCGAGCGCACACGGGTCTCGATGGTTGCCGCCCCGGTGGGTTAGCGTCGTCGGGTGACCCTCAACGACATCGCTCTGACCACCCTCGACGGCCGGCCCACCACGCTGGCCGAATTGTCCGGCGGCGCAACGCTGGTCGTCAACGTCGCCTCCAAGTGCGGGCTCACTCCCCAATACACGGCGCTGGAGAAGCTGGCCAAGGATTACCGTGACCGCGGGCTGACGGTCGTCGGCGTCCCCTGCAACCAGTTCATGGGCCAGGAGCCGGGCACGGCCGACGAGATCCGGGAGTTCTGCTCGACCACCTACGGGGTGACGTTCCCGCTGTTGGCGAAGACCGACGTGAACGGCGACGACCGCCACCCGCTGTACACCGAGCTGACCAAAACCGCCGACGCCGACGGCCAGGCCGGAGACATCCAGTGGAACTTCGAGAAGTTCCTCCTGGCCCCCGGCGGTGAAGTCGTGCGGCGGTTCCGGCCCCGCACCGAGCCGGACGCCCCCGAGGTCATCAGCGCCATCGAGGCCGTGCTGCCCCGCTAAGCATGAAAGCGGCCCCCGGAGATTCTCCGGGGGCCGCTTTACCTGGTAGCGGGGACAGGATTCGAACCTGCGACCTCTGGGTTATGAGCCCAGCGAGCTACCGAGCTGCTCCACCCCGCGTTGGTGAATGCCAGGTTACCGAACGCGTGTCACGGCGACCAAATCGCCCTGTCAGCGGCGATCGGAGGCTCAAATCCGGCTCAGTGCGAGGGCGGGTTCAGCCCGTACCGGCGCGCGATGTCGTCCATCCACTCCGGCGACCCGTACGTCAGCCCGTACTTGTCGGCGAGCTCGCCGAACTCGGGCAACTCATGCAGCGGCGTGCCCGCCGGGTCCCGGTCGTGCTCGACGAGCAGCTCGCCCAATTCGCGGAAGTAGTTCTCGAATCCGCCCGGGGTGATGACCTCGATGATGCGCCCCGGCTCGCTGCCCGCGTTCCACATCGCATGCATCTGCCCGCGCGGCTTGGTGATGTAACCGCCGGGACCCAGGACCACCTCGCTGTCGTCGGAGCGGAAGCCGATCTCGCCGGCCAGCACGATCGAATGCTCGTCCTCGCGGGTGTGCCGGTGCGCCGCGGTGAGCAGGCCGACGGCGAAGGGGTGCTCGACGATGGACACCTCGCCGCCGTTGGTCTTGCCGGACAGTTTGAACACCGCCCCGAAGCCGGGGAGGGTGACCACGTCGCCCTCCCCCGGCTGCACCACGGTGACGCCGATCGGGTCTGGACCGCTCATGTGGGATACCTTCCTCGCAAATCCCTTGCGCCGCAAGGGCTGATCACCCAGCCGCGATTGGCCGCTGTTCTGCTTCTTCCGGTTACTCGGGCCAGCTGTTGTGCAGGATGAGGTCGACGAAGTCGACGCGCTCGAAGGTGGGATCGAAGTGCGCCAGCACGTCGGCGTTCATGGTCCCGTCGGTGGTCCGCGGCCGGTGCTTCATGCCGTCGTTGAACGCCGCCAGGATGCGCTGCTTGAACTGTGGGCGCGGGTGGGCGGCGGTCACCGCGGCCAGCGCCTCGGGCGCCACCTGCTCGCGCCCGACGCCGACCACGTCGACCTCCACGCCGGCCTGCACCAGGGCGACCTCGGGGGCCATGAACTCGGGCACGCCGGGGGTGGTGTGCAAAGCGATGCCGAGCCACACCGTGTCGGCCTCGGCCTTGTCGACACCACGGGCCGTCAGGAAATCGCGTGCCGCGTCCGCGCCGTCGACCTCGAAGCGGATGCCGGAGCCGCGGTAGCGCTCGGTGAGGCCGAGGTCGTGGAACATCGCAGCGACGTAGAGCAGCTCCGCGTCCGGCTTCAGGCCGCGCCGCACACCCTGCAGCGCGCCGAAGAAGAACACCCGCCGGGAGTGGTTGAAGAGCAACTCGTCCGCGGTGTCGCGGATGAACTCGGTGGCCTCACGCGCCAGCGCGGTGTCGGGTACGTGGATGCCGGCGACGGTGTCGATTGAGCTGGTGGTCATGTTCTCGTCTCCTTGCGGGTGGCTGTTGGTATGAGTGTGCGGCGGCGCGGACGAATCGACCGTGGCCGTTCGGGCCGTCAAGTCCTCAGAAAGCGACAGAATGGCTTGCGTGGCTGCAGCCGGAGCGCGTTCGCGGGTGGTGGTGATCGTCGTTTTCGACGGGGTGACGTTGTTGGACGTCGCGGGGGCGGGCGAGGTGTTCGCCGAGGCCAACCGATTCGGCGCTGACTACCGGCTCAAGATCGCGTCGCTGGACGGCGGCGACGTGACCAGCTCGATCGGCGCCAGGCTGGGCGTGACCGACAGCATCTCGGCGATCGAGTCCGCCGATACCGTCCTGGTCGCCGGCAGCGACGACCTGCCCGGGCGACCCATCGACCCCGCCCTGGTCGACGCCGTCCGGTCGCTGTCCACACGCACCCGCAGGCTGGCGTCCATCTGCACGGGGTCGTTCATCCTGGCGCAGGCCGGCGTGCTCAGCGGCCGGCGCGCCACCACGCACTGGCACGACACCCGGTTGCTGGGCCGGGCGTTCCCCGATGTCACCGTCGAACCGGACGCGATCTTCGTCCGCGACGGCGACATCTTCACCTCCGCCGGCATCTCGTCGGGCATCGACCTGGCGCTGGCGCTGGTCGAAATGGATTACGGGACAGAGCTGGTCCGTGACGTGGCCCGGTGGCTGGTCGTCTACCTCAAACGCGCGGGCGGCCAATCACAATTCTCGGTGTTGGTCGAGGCCGATCCCCCGCCGCAGTCACCGCTGCGCCCGGTCACCGACGCGATCGCGGCCGACCCAGGCGCCGACTACAGCGTGAAAAAGCTTGCGGCCCTTGCGGCGTTGAGCACCCGTCAGCTGACCCGGCTGTTTCAATCCGAGCTCGGGATGACGCCGGCGCGCTACGTCGAACTGGTTCGGATCGATTTCGCGCGCAACGCACTGGAATCCGGCCGGTCGGTCACCGAGACCGCCGGCATGGCCGGCTTCGGCAGCATCGAAACCCTGCGACGGGTATTCGTCAACCACCTGGGCATCAGCCCGAAGGCCTATCGGGACAGGTTCCGAACGGCCTACGCGTGACGGCTACTTGGTGTTGTTGTACTTGGTGATCGCGTCGTCCAGGCGTTGCAGGGCGGCACCGTAGCCGGCGAAATCGCCCTTCTTCTGCGCGTCTTTCGCCGCGCCGAGCGCGGCCTGAATCTCTTGCAGGGCAGCGGATTTAGCGGGTGACAGCGTCACGGACCCGTCGGACACCGGCGGGGCGGCCACCGGCGGCGCCGACCCTGGCGTCACGGCGGGCGCCGGCGCACTGGCCGGCGGGCTCGCCGCGGGTGTCCCGGATTCGGTGGGCTGGATGCCCGTCGCGGCCGCGCCCGCACCCGGACCGAACAGCCCGGTCAGCGCGTCACGCACGGTGGGGCCGTACCCGATCTTGTCGTTGTACATCATCGCCACCCGGATCAGCCTCGGGTAGGACGATGCCGCATCGCTGGCCCCCGGGGAGGCATACACGGGTTCGACGTAGAGCAGCCCGCCCTGCCCCACCGGCAGGGTGAGCAGGTTGCCCCACCGGATCCGGTTCTGGTTGTCCCGCCCGATCACGCCGAGGTCCTGCGACACCGCCGGATCGGTGGTGATCGCGTTGTTGGCCAGCTTCGGCCCGTTGACCTGACCCGGGATGGTCAGCACGGTGATCCTGCCGTACGTCGCCGGGTCGGAGCTGGCGCTGATGTAGGCGGCCAGGTAGTCACGCTTGAACCGGTTCATCGCGCTGGTCAGCTGATACGACGCCGTATTGTCGTTCTTCGCAATGTTTTTCGCGACGATGTAGTACGGCGGCTGGTAGCTGCTGGCCGTCGGGTTGGGATCCAGCGGCACGTCCCAGAAATCCGAGGTGGAGAAGAACGTCACCGGGTCGTTGACGTGGTATTTGGCCAGCAGCATCCGCTGCACCTTGAACAGGTCCTCGGGATAGCGCAGGTGCTCGGCCAGCTCCGGGCTGATGTCGCTCTTGGGCTTCACGGTGCCCGGGAAGACCTGCATCCAGGCCTTGAGCACCGGATCCTGCTCATCCTGCTGGTACAGCGTGACGGTGCCGTCGTAGGCGTCCACGGTCGCCTTCACCGAGTTGCGGATGTAGGAGACCCGCTTGTCGGGCGCCAGCTTGTTGAACGCCACCTCGTTGGAGTCCGCGGTCGCCGATTCCAGCGACGTGAGTTCGGAATACGGGTAGTTGTCCAGCGTGGTGTAGCCGTCGATGATCCACACCAGTCGCTTGTTGACGATCGCGGGATACACCGAGCTGTCGGTGGTCAGCCACGGCGCCACCGCCTCCACCCGCCGCGCCGGGTCGCGGTTGAACAGGATCTTGCTGTTCGAGCCGATCACGTTGGAGAACAAGAAGTTTCGCTCGGCGAACTTCGCGGCGAACACGCTGCGGGACAGCCAGTCGCCGAGCGGGACGCCGCCCAGGCCGGTGTAGGTGTAGTTCTTGGTCTCGTTGCTGGTCTCGTAGTCGTATTCGCGGTCGGTGCCGTTGCGACCGACGATCGCGTAGTCGGCCGACGTGTTGGAGATGACCGGCCCGAAGTAGACCCGCGGCTGGTCGAGCGGCGCCGGACCGTCGGACACCACGCCGCCGTTGGCGCCGACCACGTTGACCAGGAACTCGGGGTATCCGCCGTTTTGGTTGGGATCGTTGGCGATTCCGCGCACCGTGTTGGCCGGCGAGGCGATGAAACCGTTGCCGTGGGTGTAGACGGTGTGCCGGTTGATCCAGTCGCGCTGGTTGTCGATCAGCCGGTCGGGGTTGAGTTCACGCGCCGCCACGACGTAGTCACGCAAGGCCCCGTTGCGGTCCTGGTACCGGTCGATGGACAGCTGATCCGGGAAGTAGTAGAAGTTCTTGCCCTGCTGGAACTGGGTGAACGCGGGGCTGACGATCGTCGGGTCGAGCAGCCGGATGTTCGACGTGGTCGCGCGATCGTCGGCGACCTGCTGGGCGGTGGCCTGCGCGTCGCCGGTGTAGTTGCGATAGGTGACCTGGTCCGAGGTCAGGCCGTAGGCCTGTCGGGTCGCGGTGATGCTGCGGCTGATGTATTCGCTTTCCTTTTGCGCGGCATTGGGTTTGACGCTGATCTGCTCGACGATCAACGGCCACCCGGCACCCACGATCAGCGACGACAGCAGCAACAGGACCAGACCGATCGCCGGAATCCTCAAGTCCCGCAGCACGACCGCGGAGAACACCGCGGCCGCGCAGATGAGCGCGATCGCCATCAGGATCAGCTTCGCCGGCAGCACCGCGTTGATGTCGGTGTAGCCGGCCCCGGTGAAGGGCTTGCCGCCGCGGGTGTGCGACAACAACTCGTAGCGGTCCAGCCAGTACGCGATCGCCTTGAGCACGACCAGCACCCCGACCAGGGTGACCAGCTGGATCCGCGCCGACCGGCTCAGCGCGCCAGTGCGACCGGACAGCCGGATCCCGCCAAAGATGTAGTGGGCCAACACGTTGGCCAGGAACGCGAGGAAGACCGCGACGAACAGGTAGCTGAGCAGCAACCGGTAGAACGGCAGCTCGAAGGCATAGAAGCCGAGGTCCTTGCCGAACTGCGGATCCTTGATGCCGAAGTCGCCGCCGTGCAGGAACAGTTGGATGCGGACCCAATAGCTTTGGGCGATGATGCCGGCCAGCAGGCCGATCGCCACCGGAATCCCCGCGCTCACCAACCGCAACCGGGACAGCACCAGCGCGCGGTAGCGCGCCACCGGATCGTTGTCGTTGCTCGGCACGAACACCGGACGGGTGCGGTAGGCCACCGCGAGGCCGGCGAACACGATGCCGCCGACCAGCAGCCCGGCGACCAGGAAGACGACGAACCGGGTCACCAGCACGGTGGAAAACACCGAGCGGTAACCGACCTCGCCGAACCACAGCCAGTCGACGTAGGCGTCGATCAGCCGCGGACCCGCGAGCAGCAGGACGATCACACCCAGTGCGATCAGGATCAGAATCCGGCTACGCCGAGTCAACTTCGGCATCCGTGCGGTGGGCCGCATCCCCACTGGCTACGCTCCCTGATCGATTGCTAGACGGTGATAACTCTACGCATGGCGCTACCCGTGATCGTCGAGGTTCGCTAGCAGCTTGGCGGCTGCCCGCCCGCGCCGATCGTGTGCAGCGCGTCGACTGCCTGGCCGAGCGTCTCGACCTTGACCAACCGCAGGCCGGACGGATTGTCCGAGCTGGCCTCGTAGCAGTTCTTGGCCGGCACCAGAAAGACCGTGGCGCCGGCCGCGTGCGCGGCCACCATCTTGTGGGTGATGCCGCCGATCTGGCCGACCTTGCCGTCGGAGGAGATGGTTCCGGTGCCGGCGATGAAGTTCGACTTGGCCAGGTCGCCGGTAGTCAACTTGTCGACCACCGCCAGGCTGAACATCAATCCGGCCGAGGGCCCGCCCACGTTGGCCAGGTTGAAGTCGACGGTGAACGGCGCCCACGGCGCGTCGAGCACCGCGACGCCCAGGAAGCCGTAGTCGCGGTCTTTGTTGGCGCCGAGCGTGACCTGCGCCACACCGGCCGGCTCGTTCTTGCGGCGATAGTCGATCGTCACCACCTGGCCCGGCTTGGTGTTCTTCAGCAATCCGGTGAACTCGTCGACGGTGGCCACCGGGACGCCGTTGACCGCGTCGATCGCGTCGCCGACCTTCAGCTTGCCCACCGACGGACCCGGCTCGGGGACCTTGGCGACCGTCACCGCCGCCGGGTATTTGAGGTAGCCCAGGGCCGCGTAGGCCGCGCTGTCCTCGGATTGCTTGAAGTCCGCGTTGTTGGCCTTGTCCACGTCCTCCCGCGACTTGCCGGGCGGATAGATGAGGTCGCGCGGCACCAGCTGCTCCTGGTCCGAAAGCCACAGCGTCAGCGCCTCGCCCAGCGTCAAGTCGTCGCGCTGGGACACCGTCGTCATGTTGAGGTGGCCGGTCGTCGGGTGCGTCTGGGTGCCCTCGATCGCCACCACCTGCTTGCCGTCGACCTCGCCGAGCGTGTCGAACGTCGGGCCGGGCCCCAGCGACACGAACGGCACCGTCACCACCGCCAGCAACACGCCGAACGCGACGATCGGCACCAGCGCGACCATCAGGGTCAGGATGCGCCTGTTCACGCCGATCACACTAGACGGCGGCCGCGGTGCGGTGTTCAGCCACAACGCTCGGTCAGGATGGTTCAGCTACAAGCTGACCCGAGGTCGCGCCGTCTGAGCAAGTGGTGAGTACCGTTGAGGGTATGGCTGACCTGCCTTTCGGCTTCTCTTCTGGAGACGACCCCGACAAGCACGGGAAGAAAGATCCCGACTCGGGCTCGAACCCGTCCGACCCGTTCGCCGCGTTCGGCATGAGCGGTGAATTCGGCATGGGCGATTTGGGGCAGATCTTCACGCAGCTGGGTCAGATGTTTTCCAGCGCGGGCACCGTCGGGCCCGGCGGAAGCTCCTCGGGACCGGTCAATTACGAATTGGCACGGCGGGTCGCGACGAATTCGATCGGCTTCGTGGCCCCGGTTCCGGACACCACCAACTCGGCGATCGCCGACGCGGTGCGCCTGGCCGAGACCTGGCTGGACGGCGCAACGGCCCTGCCCGCGGGCACCGCCAAGGCGGTGGGTTGGACACCCGGCGACTGGGTCGACAACACGCTTGAGACGTGGAAGCGGCTGTGCGACCCGATGGCACAACAGATTTCGACGGTGTGGGCGGCGTCGCTGCCCGAAGAGGCCAAGAGCATGGCCGGTCCGCTGCTGCAGATGATGTCGCAGATGGGCGGCATGGCGTTCGGCTCGCAGCTCGGGCAGGCGCTGGGCCGACTGTCGCGCGAGGTGCTGACCTCGACTGACATCGGTTTACCCTTGGGGCCCAAGGGAATTGCGGCGGTGATGCCCGAGGCCGTGGAATCGTTCGCCTCCGGGCTGGAGCGGCCGCGCAGCGAGGTGCTGACCTTCCTCGCCGCGCGCGAGGCCGCCCACCACCGGCTGTTCAGTCACGTGCCGTGGCTGTCGAGTCAGCTGCTGGGCGCCGTCGAGGCCTACGCGATGGGCATGCAGATCGACATGTCCGGGATCGAGGAGCTGGCGCGCGACTTCAATCCGGCTTCGCTGTCGGACCCGGCGGCGATCGAAAACCTGCTCGGGCAGGGCGTTTTCGAGCCCAAGGCGACACCCGCGCAGATGCAGGCGCTGGAGCGCCTGGAAACGCTGCTCGCCCTGATCGAGGGCTGGGTGCAGGTGGTGGTGGCCGGCGCGCTGGGCGACCGGATCCCCGGCGCGGCCGCGCTGGGCGAGACCATGCGCCGCCGCCGGGCCAGCAGCGGCCCCGCCGAGCAGACCTTCGCGACGCTGGTCGGGCTGGAGCTGCGGCCCCGCAAGATGCGTGAGGCCGCCGCGTTCTGGGAGCGCCTGACGGAGGCCGCCGGGGTCGACGCCCGCGACGGCATCTGGCAACACCCCGACCTGCTGCCCGACGCCGACGACCTCGACGAACCCGCGGGCTTCATCGACCGCGTGATCGGCGGCGACACCAGCGGAATCGACGAGGCCATCGCCAAACTCGAGCGCGAAGGCCAGGACCCCGGGGACCCGGGCCCCGGTTCTGTGGATAACTGACCGAAGCCAGCGCGGCCGCCGTGCCACAGTTGCGCGGTGACTCAGCGGTGCGCGGCACCCCCTTCCACCTATGCGCTGGATCCCGCGCTGCCGGTGCTGCTGCGTCCCGACGGCGCGGTCCAGGTGGGCTGGGATCCCCGCCGCGCGGTGCTGGTCCACCCGCCGGCCGGCCTGGCCGCGGCCGAGCTGGCCACCCTGCTGCGGACCATGGGGTCGCCGACGCCGCTGCCCGAACTGCAGCGCCGCGCGCTCGATCGCGGCCTGACCGACGCCGACGGCCTGCGAAACCTGGTCGCGCAGTTGGTCGACGCGGGCGTGGCCAGCGAATGCGGTCGGCCGCGCGCCCGGGCGGCCTCGGTGCGCATCCACGGCCGCGGACCGCTGTCCGAACTCCTGGTGGAGACGCTGCGCTGCTCGGGCGCCCGGATCGCACACAGCAGCCAACCGCACGCCGCGGTGTCGGCCGACGACGTCGATCTGGTGGTGTTGTCGGATTTCCTGGTCGCCGACCCGCGCATGGTGCGCGACCTGCACCAGCAGGGCGTCGCGCATCTGTTGGTGCGGGTGCGCGACGGCATCGGGCTGGTGGGCCCCCTGGTGATTCCCGGCGTGACCAGCTGCCTGGGCTGCGCCGACCTACACCGCCGGGACCGCGATGAGGCGTGGCCGGCCATCTGCGCGCAGCTGCGCGAGACCGTCGGCGTCGCCGATCGGCCCACCGTGCTGGCCACGGCGGCGCTGGCGCTCAGCCAGGTGAACCGGGTGATCGCGGCCGTGCACGGGCCCGGGGCGGCGACCGAACCGGCGCCGCCCCAAACGCTGAACGCGACGCTGGAATTCGACCTGCACGCCGGCGCCATCGTCACGCGGCGCTGGGCCAAACACCCGCTGTGCTCCTGCTGAGCGTTCCGGCGGGGTGTTGCGAAGGCCACATCGGCCGCCCCAGTTCCGTTGACCAGGCCGTTAATTAGTTTGACAACGTGCGTTGTCGACGTCTCTCCCCATCGCGCTGGCCATCATGGATGATGGGTACGTGGCTGACATCAAACGGGGCCGTGCGGCGCGAAACGCGAAGCTGGCCAGCATTCCGGTCGGTTTCGCCGGCCGGGCGGCGATCGGATTCGGTAAACGGCTCACCGGAAAGTCCAGGGACGAGGTCCAGGCCGAGCTTCTGGAAAAGGCCGCCCACCAACTGTTCACCGTCTTGGGTGAGCTCAAGGGCGGCGCAATGAAGGTGGGCCAGGCCCTGTCGGTGCTCGAAGCCGCCATCCCGGAGGAATTCGGCGAGCCGTACCGCGAAGCGCTGACCAAGCTGCAAAAGGACGCCCCGCCGCTGCCCGCCGCCAAGGTGCACCGGGTGCTCGACGCGCAGCTGGGCACCAAGTGGCGCGACCGGTTCAGCTCCTTCGACGACACCCCGGTGGCCTCGGCCAGCATCGGCCAGGTCCACAAGGGCGTCTGGTCCGACGGTCGCGAGGTCGCGGTCAAGATCCAGTACCCCGGCGCCGACGAGGCGCTGCGGGCCGACCTCAAGACCATGCAGCGGCTGGTCGGCGTGTTCAAGCAGCTCGCGCCGGGCGCCGACGTCCAGGGCGTGGTCGACGAGCTGATCGAGCGCACCGAGATGGAGCTGGACTACCGGCTGGAGGCCGAGAACCAGCGCGCCTTCGCCAAGGCGTACCACGACCATCCGCACTTCGCGGTGCCGCGCATCGTGGCCAGCGCGCCGAAGGTGGTGATCCAGGAGTGGATGCAGGGCACCCCGATGGCCGAGATCATCCGGCACGGCACCGTCGAGCAGCGCGACTTGATGGGCACCCGGCTGCTCGAGCTCACCTTCGACGCGCCGCGCCGGCTGGGCATGCTGCACGGCGACGCCCACCCGGGCAACTTCATGCTGCTTCCCGACGGCCGGATGGGTGTGATCGACTTCGGCGCCGTGGCCGCGCTGCCCGACGGCCTGCCGATCGAGCTCGGCATGAGCATCCGGCTGGCCCGCGACAAGAACTACGACATGTTGTTGCCGACGATGGAGAAGGCCGGCTTCATCCAGAAGGGCCAGCAGGTGTCGGTGCGCGACATCGATGACATGCTGCGCCAGTACGTCGAACCGGTCGAGGTCGAGGTCTTCCACTACACCCGTAAGTGGCTGCAGAAAATGTCGGCCATCGAGATCGATCGGTCGGTATCGCAGATCCGGACGGCCCGGCAGATGGACCTGCCGCCCAAACTGGTGATCCCGATGCGGGTGATCATGTCGGTGGCCGCGATCCTGTGCCAGCTGGACGCCCACGTGCCGATCAAGGCGCTGTCCGAAGAGCTGGTGCCCGGCTTCGCCGAACCCGACAGCGCCGTCATCTAGCCCCTTCGCCCTACGCGGCGGCGCCGTCTTGTTGCCGGCCCTTGCGGGGACGGCCGCGGGGCCGTTTGAAGCTCAGCACCGAACCGCGGTCGATGATTTCGCCGCCCCAGACACCCCAGGGTTCGGCCCGTTCCAGCGCGGCCGCCAGGCATTGGCGCCGGACCGGGCAGCCGGCGCAGAGCGTCTTGGCCCGCTCGAGATCGGCCGGGGTGTCGGCGAACCACAGGTCGGGATCGCCGACGTGGCACGGCAGGGCTTGTCTGGGGACTGTCGGTGCCGACATGTCCTACCACCTACTTCCTGGTCGGGTTGCTGTCCTTGGCAGTGATCCGGACCAGGTCGAAGAGGTGCCGACCCTACAACTATGGCCACGGATCCTTGCGACTTCGGGTCCGTGGCCATCTGGGAGAAAACCGGGCTGGTGCTTACCTTGCCTTCGGTGGGCCCCCGACATCTGCGGACGCGTCGGTCGCGGCGGCGGCGCGATGCTTACGCGCGGCCGCCGAGGCGGCGTGTGCGGCGTGCGCGGTACCCGCGGCCAGGACAGGGCGGGTCGCACGTGCTACACCGAACGCGTCGTTGAGCATCGTGGCCACCCTCCTTCTCCGTAGTGCCGACTCCGTAGTGCCGAGTTGCGGTTTCGAGGGTAAACGGTCGGCGCCGGTGACCACAACCGATTTTCTGACCAGCGGGTTTACCACTCAGCCCCCGCGGACCAACTCCAGCACGTCGGGGCCGTACTGCTCCAGCTTGCGGGCGCCGATGCCCGGAATCGCGATCAGGGCGTCCTCGTCGCCGGGTCGCAGCTCGGCGATGGCGATCAACGTGTTGTCCGTGAAGACGACGTAGGCCGGCACCTTCTGCTCCTTGGCGACGTCCAGCCGCCACGCCTTGAGCCGCAGCAACAGGTCCTCGTCGATGTCGGCGGCGCAGGTCTCACAACGCCGCAGCATGACGGCCGCCGGGGTGGTCAGGTTGTTGTTGCAGATCCGGCAGCGGGTCGCGGTGCCCCGGTTGCGCCGGGACTTGTTCGGCGTCGCGTCGGCCCGCGCCTGGGGCGCGATGCCGTTGAGGAAGCGCGACGGCTTGCGGCTCTGGCGCCCACCGGGGCTGCGGGACAGCGCCCAACTGAGCCCCAAATGTATTCGGGCCCTGGTGATTCCGACGTAGAGCAGCCGCCGCTCCTCTTCGACCGCCTCGCTCTCGGCGCCGTGCGCCAACGCGTGCGAGATGGGCAGCGTGCCGTCGGCCAGGCCGACCAGGAAAACCGCGTCCCACTCCAGTCCCTTGGCGGCGTGCAGCGACGCCAGCGCCACGCCCTGCACCACCGGCGGGTGTCGCGAGTCGGCCCGCGTCCGCAGCTCGGCCACCAGTCCCGGCAGTTCCAGCTGCGGGCGCTGCGCCACCTCGTCGTCGACCAGCTCCGCCAGCGCGGTCAGCGCCTCCCAGCGCTCCCGGGCGCGGGCGCCGACGGGTTCTTCGGCCGTCAGCCCCAGCGGTTCCAGGATCGTGCGGACCACGGCGGGTAACGGTCCTTCGGGGCCATGCTCAGAGCCGCGCTCTGCGGCCCGATGCAGCGCCAGCAGGGCCTGCTTGATCTCCTGGCGGTTGAAGAAGCCCTCGCCGCCGCGAACCTGATAGGCGATGCCCGCCTCGGTCAACGCCTCCTCGTAGATCTCCGACTGCGCGTTGACCCGGTAGAGCACCGCGATCTCCGACGGCGGGACGCCGGACTCGATGAGCCGCTTGATCGACGCCGCGACGGCGGCGGCCTCGGCCGGTTCGTCGGGGTGCTCGTGGAAGGACGGCGCGGGGCCGGGCGCCCGCTGACCCACCAGGTGCAGCTTGCTGCCCGCGACCCGGCCGCGAGCCGATGCGATCACCTGGTTGGCCAGCGACACCACCTGCGGGGTGGAGCGGTAGTCGCGCTCCAGGCGCACCACGGTGGCGTCGGGGAACCGGCGGGAGAAGTCGAGCAGGAAGCGCGGCGAGGCCCCGGTGAACGAATAGATGGTCTGGTTGGCGTCCCCGACCACCGTCAGGTCGTCGCGATCGCCGAGCCAGGCCGAGAGCACCCGCTGCTGCAACGGCGTGACGTCCTGGTATTCGTCGACGACGAAGCAGCGGTAGCGGTCGCGGAACTCCTCGGCGACCGCGGGGTCGTTCTCGATCGCGGCCGCGGTGTGCAGCAGCAGGTCGTCGAAGTCGAGCAGGGTGACGTTGTCGCCGCGGGCCTTGAGCGCCTCGTAGGCGGCGTAGACGGTGGCCACCCGGGCGGCGTCCAACGGGATGTCGCGCGCGGCTGCGGCCACCGCGGCCGGGTATTCCTCGGGCCCGATCAGCGACGCTTTGGCCCACTCGATCTCGCCGGCCAGGTCGCGCACGTCGTCGGTACCGGCGTTGATCCGGGCGCGGCTGGCGGCCCGGGCGACGACGGCGAACTTGCTGTCCAGCAGCTGCCACCCCGTGTCGCCGACCACGCGCGGCCAGAAGTACCGCAACTGCCGGTGGGCGGCCGCGTGGAACGTCAGCGCCGAGACCGCGCCGACGGTGGTGCCCGCGCCCGCGGCGGCATCGATCATCCGCAACCTCGAGCGCATCTCCCCCGCCGCCCGCTGGGTGAAGGTGACGGCCAGCACCTGACCGGCCGCGACGTGACCGCCGGCGACCAGCTGGGCGATCCGCTGCGTGATGGTGCGGGTCTTTCCCGTCCCGGCGCCGGCGAGCACACAGACCGGGCCGCGGGGAGCGAGCACGGCCTCGCGCTGCTCGTCGTCCAGCCCGGCTGTCACAGGGTCGGCGACCGTCGGCATGGCGTCCATCTTGGCCTCCCATACTGACAAAGCCGCCGCATCGCCACGCCATAACCTTCGGACCTGGCGTGTCGCCCCGGCGAGTCGGCGGATCCGGCGGCAACCCCCGGCGCGGAACACGTCGTCGCCGGGCTACACCCGATCGCCCACTCCTCCGCATCCCGCTGCGCGGAACACGTCGTCGCCGGGCTACGTTAACGAGCTATGACCTCTGCCCCGCTCACCGTTTACACGACCTCCTGGTGCGGCTACTGCCATCGGCTGATGACGGTGCTGAAGTCCAACGGCATTCCCTACGAGGCGGTCGACATCGAGCACGACGCGGCGGCCGCTGATTTCGTCAGCTCGGTCAACGGCGGCAACAGGACGGTGCCGACGGTGAAATTCGCCGACGGGTCGACGCTGACCAACCCCAGCGCCGCCGAGGTGAAGGCAAAACTGGCCGAGGTCGGCAACTAGGCGCCGCTCAGTCGATCGCGGCCCAGGATTCGATGATCACGCGGGCGATCGAGATCGACCCGGGCAGAAGAAGATTCGAGTCCGTCGAGCTGGACCAGTCCCCGGCCGCCAGTGCGGCGCGCACCTCGTCGCGGGTGAACCATGCCGCCTCGGCGATCTCGCCGTCGTTGAACGAGAATTCTTCGGCCGGGTCGGCGACGGCGTGGAAGCCGACCATCAGCGACCGCGGGAACGGCCACGGCTGGCTGCCCAGGTATCGCACGTCGCGGACGCTCACGCCGATCTCCTCGCGGATCTCCCGCGCGACGCACACCTCGAACGACTCACCGGCCTCGACGAATCCGGCCAGCAGCGAGAACATCCGCTCCGGCCAGACCGCCTGGCGGGCCAGCACCGCGCGGTCGGCGCCGTCGTGGACCAGGCAGATCACCGCCGGATCGATACGCGGGAACTCCTCGTGACCGGTTACCGGGTTGACGCGCGACCAGCCCGCCCGGGCCGGCCTCGTCGGCGAACCGTCCACCGAGCTGAACCGCGCCTTCTCATGCCAATTCAGCAGCGCGACGGCCGCGGACACCAGCTGGCTGCTGGTGTCGTCGAAGATCGGGCCGAGGCTGCGCAGGTTCACCACCTCGGCATGCGCGGCGGGGTCGTCCGGGGCCTGCAGCGCGCCGCGGATGCCCCAGACGTGGCGGCCGTCCTCGAGGCGCCCCAGAAACACCGCCTCCGACGGCGGCTTGTCGCCCACTTCGGCGGCGGCGCCGAGCACCACCCGGCCGTTGGCGGCCAGCACCTGGTTGCGTGAATCCACCCGCAGCAGCGCCGCGTCCGCCCAGCCGGCGGTGGCCGCCTCGACGTCGGTGCGCAGCTGGTCGGCGCGGTCGGCGCCCACCCGCGACAGCAGCGGCACACTGCGCAGCTGAAAGTCCGCTATCGCCATCAGTGGTCGGCGTTTCGGATGTAGAGCAGCCGGTCGTTGGCCTCGATGGCGTCCACCTCCGGGGCGCCGATGCGCAGCAGGTGGCCGTCGCGCACCACACCGAGCACGATGTCGCGCAGGTGCCGCGGCGATCCGCCGACCTCGGCCTGCTCGACTTCGCGTTCGGCAATGGCGAGCCCGACGTCGGGCGTCAGCAGATCCTCGATCATCTCCACGACGCTGGGCGTGGTGGTGGCCAGCCCGAGCAGCCGGCCGGCGGTGGCCGAGGACACCACCACCGAGTCCGCGCCCGACTGCTGCAGCAGGTGCTGGTTCTCGGTCTCCCGGATGGAGGCGACGATCTTGGCGTTGGGCGCGATTTCGCGCGCCGTCAGCGTCACCAGCACCGCGGTGTCGTCGCGGCTGGCGGCGACGATGATGGACGCCGCATGCTGGGCGCCGGCCAGCCGCAGCACATCGGCCTTGGTGGCATCGCCGTGCAGGGTGACCAGGCCGGCACTTTCGGCGTGCTCGAGCGTAATGCGGTCGGTGTCGACGACGACGACCTCGGTCCGCACGGTCTCGTCACCGAGGATGGCCGCGACCGCGGTCTTCCCCTTGGTGCCGTAGCCGATCACGATGGTGTGATTGCGCACTCTGCTCCTCCAACGCTGAATCTTCCACCCCTGCCGGGACCGCTCGGAGAGCACTTCGAGCGTGGTGCCGACCAACACGGCCAGGAACGCGATCCGCAGCGCGGTGAAGATCAGGGTGTGCACCAGACGCGCGGTTTCGGTGTACGGCGTGATGTCGCCGTAGCCGGTGGTCGACAGGGACACCGCGGAGAAATACAGGCAATCCAAGAAGGTCAGCGGCTGGTTGCGCACGTCGCGGTAGCCGTTGCGGTCCAGATAGACGATGACGGCCGCGGCGAACAGCACCACCAGCGCGATGGCCAGGCGCCGGGTGATGACGCGGATGGGGCTCGCGTGCTCCTCGGGGATGCGCACCACGCCGATCAGCTGGTGACCGCGCTGAGCCGTCAGGGTTTCGTCCAGACCGCTCAGCTTGCGGGACCTACCGTTGCCCACGGCGGCCCGTCATCGGATTGGCTGCTGCGCACGAGACACGCACCGTCTTATGTAACCACGGCCACAGCGTCCCCAATACTCGGGCGGCGCAGGTCACACCCGGGCGCGACGGTCGCCGGCCGGATCCGTCAGCAGCCCGGCGACCTCGGCGGCGCTCGGAAGTTGCTCGGGGGTCACGGTGGTGCCGGCGCGCACGTAGTGGAAGGCCGTGCGCACCGACGATTCCGGGATGCCGGCCAGCGCCGCCCAGGCCGCCCGGTACACGGCGAGTTGGACGGCGGCCTGCCGCATCGCTTCCGGCCCGTGCGGCGGTTCGCCGGTCTTCCAGTCGACCACGGTGGCGCCGCCGTCGGGATCGGCGAACACCGCGTCGATGCGTCCGCGCACCAGCGTGTCGCCGATCGGCATCTCGAACGGCACCTCGACCGCCACGGGAATCCTTGCCGCCCACGGTGATTCGGTGAAGGCATGCTGCAGCGCGGCCAGTTCCGCGGTGTCGCCGACGTCGGAGTCCGCCGCGCCCGGCAGATCACCGAGCTCGAACAGGCACTCGGCGCCGTAGAATTTCTGGACCCACGCGTGGAAGGCGTTGCCCAGCAACGCATGCGGCTCCGGCCGCGACGGCAGCCGGTGCCGCAACCGCTGCGCGGTGCCCGCCGGATCGCGCGCCAGGCCGACCAGCGAGCTGACCGACAGCTGGCCCGGCAGGACGGTGGCCGGCGGCTGCGCCAGCCGGGCACGCTCGGCCAGCAGCGCGTCGACGTCGGCGGCCCAGCCGTCCACATCGACGCACGCCTCGGTCGCGTCCGCCCGCAGCGCCTGGGCCACCAGCGCGGCGCCATGCTCGACGTCGCCACGTCGCGCCGCCAGCGGATCGGGCGGCCATACGGCTTCGACGACGTTGTCGCGCAGCGGGTTTCGCTCGCCATCCGCCGGCGGCGGCGCCCAGTGTTCGACCGTTCCGCAGGGGTCACCGGCCGCGGTGGAATCGTCGATGACGGCCTTGATTTCGCACAGGAAGTCCGACGGGCCGCGCGGCTTGATGCCGGTGGCCGCCCAGTGGTGCCCGGATACCAGCAGCGTGTCCTCGGCCCGGGTGATCGCGACATACAGCAGCCGGCGCTCCTCGTCGACGCGGCGCTGCTCGAGCTGGCGGCGATGCTCGGAGATCTTGTCCGACAGCTGCTTTCGATTGGTGACGTCCGAGGTGTCCATCATCGGGATGCCCAGCGCGCCCGCGGCGGCGCGGTCGCCGCGCAAGAGCGGGGGCAGCTCGGCTGCGTCGGTGAGCCAGGTGCTCTTCGACGCCGTCGACGGGAAGGTGCCGCCGGACAGGTGGGCCACCGCCACGACCTGCCATTCCAGCCCCTTCGCGGAGTGCACGGTGAGCACCTGGACGCGGTCGCGGGCGACCGCCAATGGTGCGGGCGCCAAACCGTTCTCGACCGACTCGGCGACGTCCAGGTATGCCAGCAGGCCGGTCACCGAGGTGGCCGCCGATCCGTCCGCCGGCCCCGTCGCGGCGCCGGTGCGTTCGGCGTACCCGGCGACGACGTCGGCGAACGCATCCAGGTGCTCGGTGCCGGCCCAGCCGGCCCCGACCCCCGCCGCGGCGCGGACTTCGCAGTCGATGCCCAGCACCCGGCGCACCTCGGCGACCAAGTCCGGGAGCGGATGCCCGAGGTGGGCGCGCAGGGCGTTCAGTTCGGCGCCCAGCGCGGTGATGCGCTGGTATCCGGCGGCCGAATACGCCCCGGCCGCACCGGGATCGGCGATCGCGTCGGCCAGGCACGCGGTGTCGGCGTCGGGGCCGGCCGCGCTCGCGATCGACTCGGGCGAGGACGGTTCGGCGGGCTGGGCCAGCCCGCCGAGCGCACGCGCGCGCTGCCACAGCGCGGCGAGGTCACGGGCGCCCAGGCGCCAGCGTGAACCGGTGAGCACCCGCATCGCCGCCGCGCCCGCCGTCGGATCGGCCACCAGCCGCAGCATGGCCACCACCTCGGCGACCTCCGGGATGGCCAGCAACCCGGCCAGCCCGACGACCTCCACCGGGATGCCGCGGGCGCGCAGCGCGTCGGCGATGGGCGCAGCATCGGCGTTGCGGCGCACCAACACCGCGGCCGTCGGCGGACCGACGCCCTCGTCGCGGGCCTGCCGGTACCGCGCGTCGAGGTGGTCGGCGATCCACTCGCGCTCGGCCGCCACGTCGGGCAGCAATGCGCAGCGGACGGTGCCGGGCGGGGCGTCCGGGCGCGGGCGCAGCGCGTGCACGGCCACCGAGCGCCGCCGCGCCTCGGCCGACACCGCGTTGGCCACCCGCAGGGTCCGGGGCGGATTGCGCCAGCTGGTCCGCAACTCGCACATCGGGGCGGGGGTGCCGTCGGATCGGGGGAAGTCGGTGGTGAACCGCGGCAGGTTGGTCGCCGAAGCGCCGCGCCAGCCGTAGATCGACTGAATGGGGTCGCCGACGGCCGTGAGCGCCAGCCCGTCGTCCACCCCGCCGCCGAATAGTGCTGAGAGCGCGATGCGTTGGGCGTGGCCGGTGTCCTGGTACTCGTCGAGCAGCACCACCCGGTAGCGGCCGCGCAGGTCCTCGCCGACTTGAGGGAACGTCGCCGCCAGCCGGGCCGCCGAGGCCATCTGCATCCCGAAGTCCATCACCTTCGCAACACGCATGCGGTCGTTGAGCGCGTCGAGCAGGGGCACGAGTTCGGTGCGTTCGGTCTGGGTGGCCAGCAGCCGCAGCAGCCATTGGCTGGGGCCGCGGTCCCGCTGGTAGCGGCCCGCGGGCAGGCAGTGGATCAGCCGCTCCAGCTCCACGTGGGTGTCGCGCAGCTGGCCGGTGTCCACCAGGTGTTCGGCCAGCTGCCCCCACAGCCGCAGCACCATCGAAGTCACCGCCGCCGGGGTCTTGTCGGTCCGCAGCTCCCCCGGGTATCCATTCACAACGTCGAAAGCCAGCTGCCACAGCTCCGTTTCGCCCAGCAGCCGGGTGTCGGGCTCGACCGGTAGCAGCAGCCCGTAGTCGCGCAGCAGTGACCCGGCGAAGGCGTGGTAGGTGCTGACCGTCGGCGCGCCCTCGGTGTCGACGGCCGCGCCCAGGCCGACGCCGGCCAGCCGGGCCAGTCGGGACCGGACCCGGCGCAGCAGCTGGCCGGCGGCCTTGCGGGTGAACGTCAGGCCCAGCACCTGCCCGGGATCGGCGTAGCCGTTGGCGATCAGCCACACCACCCGCGCCGCCATGGTTTCGGTCTTGCCGGCGCCGGCCCCGGCGATCACCACCAGCGGTCCCGGCGGCGCGGCGATGACGGCGGCCTGTTCGTCGGTCGGCGGGAAAAGCCCCAGCGCGCCGGCCAATTCGGCGGGGCTGTAGCGCGGCTGCGGCGGCGTCATCACCGCCCCCCGTCGGCGTGGGCCGGGCAGTTCGGCCGGATGGGGCAATGGGTGCAGCCGTCGTTGCGCCGCGCGATGAACTGCGGGCCGGACGTCGCGCCCGCCGCGCGGCCGATGACCTCGCGCCATTCGTCACGGGCGGCGGCGGTCAGCGGATCCTGCTCGCGTTCGGCCACCCCGGCGGCCCCGGCCTTGCCGACGTAGACCAGTCGTGCTCCGCCCGGCTCGGCGTTGCCGGACCCGTTGTCCACCAATCCTTCTGCCACCGCCAGCTGATACATGGCGAGCTGGGCGTGCTGTTGCGCATCGTCCTTGCTGACCGGCGTCTTGCCGGTTTTGATGTCGACGATCACCAGTCGGCCGGCGGCGTCGCGCTCCAGCCGGTCGACCCGGCCGCGCAGCCGCACCTCGCCACCGTCGCCGGTGGCCACGGTTCCCTCGATCTCGGCCTCGACGCCGACCTCGGTGAGGGCGCCCCTGGTTTGCACACGCCACTCGATGAACGCCTCCAGCATGGCGCGGTGCCGGGCCAGCTCGTTGTCCGAATGCCATTGCGCCGCAAAGGGCAGGTGCTTCCAGGCGCGGTCCAGCTCGGCCAGCAGCTCCGCTTGGCTCCGCTGCGGTTCGGCGATCAGGGCGTGCACGACCGACCCGATCGCCGAGCGCACGTCGCGCGGAGCGGCTCCGCCGTGCCGCTCGGCGAGCCAGCGCAGCGGGCAGTCGTTGAGGGTCTGCAGGGTCGACGGCGTCAGGGTGACCACGTCGCCGCTGCCGCGCAGCGGTTCGCTGGTGCTGACCGGGGTCAGGCCGTGCCACCCGGCCGGGTCGGCCCCCGGCACGCCGGCCTTGGCCAGCCGGGCCAATTGCGTTGCCGCGCAATCGCGCGCGAGCTCGTCCACCGCGCCCTCGGGCGCGCACACCACGCCGCGCAGCCGGCCCACCAGCGCGGCCGCGGACAACAGCCGCGGCGCCGAGACCGGTTGCGCGCCGGTGTCATCGGCGTCGTCGTCGGCCCACCGCGCGATTTCGGCGAAGAACACCGACGGCAGCGCCGCCTCCAGGCCGGCCCCACCGGTGTCGCTGTCGACCGCCGTCACCAGCAGCCTGCGCCGGGCCCGGCCCATCGCCGCCACCAGCAGCCTGCGCTCCTCGGCGAGCAGCGGCGCGCGCACCGAGGCGTCGGCGCCGACCCCGTCCAGCACGTCCAGCAGGCGCTGGGTGGCCAGCACGCCGCCGCGCGGAACGGTGTTGGGCCACAAGCCATCCTGCAATCCGGCGATGACCACGAAATCCCATTCGTGCCCCAGCGCGGCGTGCGCGCTGAGCACCCTGACCTGTTCGGCCGGGGCGACCGGCTCGGGGGCGGCGGCGGGCAGCGCCAGCGCGGCGATGTGCTCGACCAGGCCGCGCAACGACGCCCCCGAGGTGCGCGACACGTAGTCGTCGGTGACGTCGAACAGCGCGGTCACCGACTCGAGGTCCCGGGTGGCCTGCGCCGCAGCCGGGCCGCCGCGCTCGCTCACCGTCAGCCAGCGGCGCTGCAACCCGGACCGGTGCCAGGCGGCCCACAGGGTGTAGCGCGGGTCGTCACCGGCGCGGTGCGAGCGGGCGGCCGCGTCCAGCACCGCGCGGACCTTGCGCAGCGCGGCGAACTGCGGACCCGGCGGCGTCGCGGCACCGGACAGCGCCTCGACCAAGAGCTCGGCGAAATCGGCCGGCGTGCGATCGGGGTTGGCGCGCTGCAGTGTTCGGCGCAGCTGGCGCAGCGACACCGGATCGACCCGGCCGATGGGGCCGGTCAGCAGCGCGAGCGCCTGCTGCCCGTCGAGCCCGTCGGCGGTGGCCAGCAGCACGGTGAGCAGGGCCCGCGCGGCCGGTTCCTCGGACAACGGCCCGGGGACCGCCGGCGCGGCCACCGGCACCCCGGCGGCGGCCAACGCGCGCGGCAGACGCGCGCCGGCCCGCGGCACCGACCGCACGATGACCGCCATCTGCGACCAGGGCACGCCGTCGACCAGGTGCGCGCGCCGCAGTGCGTCGGCGATGGCCGCCGCCTCGGCGTGCGCCGACGCGGCCAGACGCACCGTGACCGACCCTTCCCCCGGCCCGGCGCCGTCGATCCGCCGGCCGGCGCTCCCGCCCGGTAAGCGCCCGGCGATGCCGCTGACCGCGCGCGCGACGGCGGGGCGCACCGGTACGACGTCGTCAGCGTCACCGAAGGCCCGTCGCCGCCGAGCAATCCGGCGGGTTCGCCTCCCCGGAAGCCGAATACCGCCTGGTTGGGATCCCCGGCGATCAGCGCCAGCTCGGCGCCCGCCGCGAGCACCCGAACCAGGCGGGCGGCCTGCGGATCGAGTTGTTGGGCGTCGTCGACCAGCAGGATGCGGATCCGGCCGCGTTCGGTGGCCAGCAATTCGGGGTCGACGGCGAACGCTTCCAGTGCGGCGCCGACCAATTCGGCGGCGCCCAGCGCGGGCGTGGTGGCTTCCGGCGCGGCCGTGCCCACCGCGGCGCGCAGCAGCATCACCTGCTCGTACTGACGCGCGAATCGGCCGGCGGCGGTCCACTCCGGCCGGCGGCACCGGCGGCCCAGGCGCTCCAGGTCCTGGGGATCGACCCCACGTTCGGCACAGCGGGCCAACAGGTTTCGCAGTTCGGTGGCGAAACCGGCGGTGCTCAGCGCGGGCCGCAGCTGGGCCGGCCAGGCCGTCGCGGCGCGCGGCCCGTCCTCGAGGTCTCCGGCCAGCAGCTCCCGAATGATGGCGTCCTGTTCGGCGCTGGTGACCAGGCGCGGGGGCGCCTCGCCGGCGCGCTCGGCCGCGCGCCGCAGGACCGCGTAGGCGTACCCGTGCACGGTCCGCACCAGCGGTTCGCTCACCGCGGCCCGGCCTCCGCCGGTGGGTCGCGAGCGCAGCAACGCCGTCGTCAGCGCGCTGCGCTCGGCCATCCCGATCCGGCCGGAACCGGTAAGCAGCAGAACCGATTCCGGGCCGACCCCGGCGTCGATCTGCGCAATGGCGGCGTCGATCAGCAGGCTGCTCTTGCCGGTGCCGGGCCCACCGAGAATGCGCAGCCGACCGCGCGCACCCGGGTCTAAGACGGTGTGCGCTTCGGCATCCCACGTGTAGGCCATGACGGCATGACATCACGAGGGTCCGACAGATTCGCTAGCGCGCGACGAACGCGGCCTGCAGCAGCTGGTGGTCGAACCCGCCGACCGTCTCGCCGGTGACCGCGTACTGGTACACCGCGACACGGAAGATCTGGCTGAGCGCGGTCGAGATGAACGAGATGACAACGGCGAACGCGAACGTCGCGGCCAGCACCGCGAGGCCCAGCGGCGCGAGGCGCGCCACGATCAGCGCGATGCCGCCCGCCGCGCCGCCCACCACGACCACCAGGGTGACCAGAAACGTGACCACCCCGATGGTGGCCGCCCCCGCCGCGCTCTCACCCCAGCGCGCCTTGATGGTGTCCACCGAGCGGCGCAGCGACCGAAACGGCCCGGCGCCTTCGAGCGCGATCACCGGTATGACGAAAAACGTTGCGACGGCCCACGCCGCGCCGACGAGGTCCGCGACCAGCTTGCCCGCGTTGGGCAAGCGCTCCTCGACCGCCTTGAGAATCAGGCCGACCGTGGTCGCCACCACCGTCCACCCCAGAATCGGACCGATCCGGCGCGCCGCCGCGCCGATGCCCTCGGCGACCCTGGTGTCCTCGCCCCGCATCGAGCGCACCGCGCACGCGGCCAGCGCCACGTTGAAGAAGATCGCGATGAACGTGCACGCGTAGGCCGTCGCCGCGCCCGCGATGTAGTAGACGGGGTCCTGGTTGTCCATCTGATGGCCGCCGAACACCCCGCGCACCAGCAGCGTCGGCACCCAGATCGCGATCGTGGCCAGGGCGGCGAACAGGGTGGACAGGATCGGGAAGAAGACGAGCGATCGGTCCCGTTTCAGGACCTTCCAGCTCTGCTGCGAAAGCGCCCAACCGCGCCTGATTCTGCCCATGACCGCTCCCGTTGGGTCGTCGACATGATCGAGCGGTTCAGCGTACCTGGCGGCACCTACCCTGGAGGCCGGAGCGACCCACGCCCAGAAGGAGGGGTTGAAGACCATGCAGGACGACGAACGCGGCAATCCCATCGACGAAGCGCCCGAAGGCGACGCGGTGGAACAACTGCGGTCCGCGGATTCCGACGACGAGACCGGCCTGGACACCGACTACTTGACCGCCGGCGACCGGGAAGCCAACGAGGCCGACGTCATCGAGCAGGCCTACATCGTCCCCACCGAGGACGATCGCGATGACGACCGGTGAGGACCGCCCGCGCGTCGTGATCGTGGCGGCTGGCACCATCGACGGGTGACCGCGAAGTTGCATGTGCACCGCTACGGCCCGCCCGGTCCGGTGCAGATCCTGGCGTTGCACGGGTTGACCGGCCACGGCCGGCGTTGGGAGCACCTGTCCGGCCTTTTGCCCGGAATCGGCATCGCGGCACCGGATCTCATCGGCCACGGCCGCTCCTCGTGGGCCGCGCCGTGGACCATCGACGCCAATGTCGCGGCCCTGGCCGCGTTGCTCGACGAGCAGCCCGGCACCCCGGTGGTGATCGTGGGCCACTCGTTCGGCGGCGGCCTGGCGATGCAGCTGGCCGCCGCCCGGCCCGACCGGGTGGCGGGGCTGCTGCTGCTCGACCCGGCGGTCGGGCTGGACGGCGACTGGATGCGGGAGATCGCCGAAGCGATGCTGTCCTCGCCCGACTATCCGGACGCCGAGGAGGCGCGCCTGGAGAAGGTGCACGGCTCGTGGTCCGATGTCGAGCCCGCCCTGCTGGACGCCGAGGTCGACGAGCACCTGATCGCGCTGCCGGGCGGGCGCTACGGCTGGCGGGTCAGCCTGCCGGCCATGACGGCGTACTGGAGCGAGTTGGCCCGCGACACCGTGCTGCCGCCGGCGAAGACACCGACCGTCCTGGTGCGGGCCAAGCGGACCACGCCGCCCTATGTCACCGACCAGCTCATCGACGGCTTGGCGCGGCGGTTGGGATCAGACTTCCGGCTGGTCGACCTCGACTGCAACCACATGGTGCCCTACGCCAGGCCCGACGAGGTGGCCGCGCTGACCCGTGAACTGCTGGGAGCGCGCTGAGGATGGCGCCGGTCACCGACGAGCAGGTCGAGCGGGTGCGCGCCCTGGTCGCCGCGATCCCGTCCGGCCGGGTGGCCACCTACGGCGACATCGCAAGCGTCGCAGGGCTTTCCAGCCCGCGCATCGTCGGCTGGATCATGCGGACCGACTCCTCGGACCTGCCCTGGCACCGGGTGATCACCGCGTCCGGGCGCCCGGCGCGGCACCTGACCACCCGGCAGCTGGAGTTGTTGCGCGCCGAGGGCGTGCTGGCGACCGACGGCAGGATCGCGCTGCGCGAGGTTCGCCACGAGTTTCCCGACGGGGGTTAGAGCACCAACCGACGGGGGTTAGAGCACCAACCGGACCAGCGCCGCGGTGCGGGCCAGCCCGGGGAACGCCTCGGCCGTGGACCTCGGGTGCAGCGCGTGCACCGCGAGGCGAAACATCAACGCGCGCAACAACATCTGCGACCACTCCGGCAGGGCGTTCCAGCGCTCGATCAGGCCGTCGTCGGCCTCGCCCCAGGACAGCGCGTCGATGACGACCACGCCGGCCGCCCACGACGCGGGCCGCCAGTACGGGGTGATGTCGGTGATTCCCGGCGCCGCCGTACCGACGAAAAGCACTGTGCCGTAAAGGTCTCCGTGGACCAGCTGGTTGGGGCTCTTGGTCGGCTTGCGCAGGGTGGCGAGCTGGTGGAGCAGCTCCACCGACCGCTCGGCGTCCGCGGTCGGCGGGCCACCCGCGCGCCCGGCGGCACCGACGCCAGGGGCCGTTCCTCCCACGCGGCACGATCGGCGGCAATGAAGATGTCGACATCACCCCACGGCGCCGTGGGCCCCTGGGTCAGGAAGCGGGGCCGGTCCAGTTTGCCCGTCGCCTCGTGCAGGCGCACCGCCGCGGAGACGACCTCGTCATGACGGGGCTCCGGTGTCCCGGCCACGAAGGTGTCGGCCCGCCAACCGGAGACGACGTAGCGCCCGTCGGTGGAACGGACCGGCCGGGCCAGCCGGACGCCGTCGACGAACAGGGTTTCGCGGACCCGCGCGGACCAGGCCGCGCGGGCGTTGTCGGCCACCAGCGACAGGACGACTTCGCCGCACCGCCAGCCGCCCTCCCAGCTGGCGCCGAGATAGACGGGTTTAACGCCGGCCAAACCAAACGCCGACAGCACATGATCCGGCGGTGGCTCGACTGTCACACCGGTACTCTAAACGAGTCCAACAGGCGGCGATCGCAAGCGCGCCGCCAGCTGCACAGCGGCGGGGCACCGCAGTCCAGCACGCGTTCGACGGTCAGTACATGACCATGTCGGGTTGCATCTGCTGCGCCCACGCCACGATCCCGCCCTGCAAATGCACCGCGTCGGCGAATCCGGCCTGGCGCAGCACCGCCAGCGCCTGGGCCGAGCGCACCCCGGTTTTGCAGTACAGCACCGGCAGGCGGTCCTGCGGCAGCTGCGCCAGACCCTCACCGGAATTGATCGACGACTGCGGGATCAGCTGGGCGCCGTCGATGTGCACGATGTCGAACTCCACCGGCTCACGCACGTCGATCAGGGCCAGCTTCTTGCCCGAATCCAGCCACTCGCGCAACTCCCGCGGGGTGATGGCCGACGTGTCGTCGTGGGCGGCGGCCCCGGGCGCCGCGCCGCACAACTGCTCGTAGTCGACGAGCTCGGTGATCTTCGGCCTCGAGGCGTCCGACGGATCGCGGCGGATCGCGATGGTGCGATACGTCATCTCCAGGGCGTCGTAGATCATCAGCCGGCCCAGCAGCGAGTCGCCGATGCCGGTGATGAGTTTGATCACCTCGGTGCTCATCACCGAGGCGATGGACGCGCACACGATGCCCAGCACGCCGCCCTCGGCGCAGGACGGGACGGAGCCGGGCGGCGGCGGCTCCGGGTAGAGGTCGCGGTAGTTGAGTCCGCGTCCGTCCGGGGCGTCCTCCCAGCACACCGAGACCTGTCCCTCGAAGCGGTAGATCGACCCCCACACGTAGGGCTTCTTCGCCAGCACCGCCGCGTCGTTGACCAAATACCGGGTCGCGAAGTTGTCGGTGCCGTCGACGATCAGGTCGTAGTGGCCGAACAACTCGACGGCGTTGGTGGAATCCAGGCGGAACTCGTGCAGCCGCACGTCGACCAGCGGGTTGATCGCGGCGATAGAGTCGCGGGCCGACTGGGCCTTGGACCGCCCGACGTCGGCCACCCCGTGAATGATCTGGCGCTGCAGGTTCGACTCGTCGACCACGTCGTAATCGACGATGCCGATGGCGCCGACCCCGGCCGCGGCCAGGTAGAGCAGCGTCGGCGCGCCCAGCCCGCCCGCGCCGATCACCAGCACCCGGGCGTTCTTGAGCCGCTTCTGCCCGTCGGGGCCCAGGCCGGGAATGATCAGGTGCCGGCTGTAGCGGGCCACCTCGTCGCCACTGAGCTGGTCTGCGGGTGCCACCAGAGGCGGCAGCGGCGTCGACACTGCGAAACATCTCCTTGGTCGGCCTAGCGGAAAGCGTCTACCACCATCACAGCAGCCCGTCGAGGGCGCGGCAACGCGCACCGGCGCACATCGTCGGCGAGCTAGGCGATCGGGTACGGCCAGGGGTTGAACCGGCAGGTCTTTCCGTCGGCTTTGACGACGTCGGGGTCGAACTGCGCGGCGTCGTTGTTCGACGTGGAGAACGTCTGCTGCATCATCACCGGCGCCAGGGCGCCCTGCTGCTCGCACGGCTCGTGGTGCAGGTAGCCGATGGCGTGGCCGACCTCGTGGTTGATCACGTACTGCCGGTAGGAGCCGATGTCGCCCTCGAACGGCACGGCTCCCCGAATCCAGCGCGCCTCGTTGATGAAGACCCGCGCCTCGCGGTTGGCACCGAATACCGGGTTGTAGCAAGAGGTCTCGAGCCGGAATTCGTAGCCGCACCCTTCGCGCACCGTCACCGGCGACACCAGCGAGATCCGAAAGTCGGGTTTGCCGTTGTCGATCCGGACGAACGCGAATTGCGGGTTGTGCGTCCAGCCCTTCGGATTGCCCAGCGTCTGGTCGACCATCTGGGCGAAGGCATCGTCGCCGCCGAACATGGTCGGGTCGATGCCGTTCTCCACCTCGACGGTGTACCTGAACACCTTTGCGGTGCCCTGGCCGATCTGCGGTGTGGCGCCCGGCACGACGTGCCAGGTCTTGTCGCCCGCTTCGGTGAAAGGTCCACCGTCGGGCAGGGTCCCGGCCGGCAGGTTGGCGTCGAACGCGGCGAGCCCACGCGGCGGGGCATCGATGATCGTGGTGCCCACCGCGCCGATCGCGGGTGGGCTCTGGATGGGCTGGCTGGCCGTCGGCTTCGGCGCGCCGGTGCCGGTCACCGTCTGGTACATCACCACCGCGGTGAGCACCACCAGCACGGGCAGGGCGTACGCGCGCCACCCGTAGGTGGAGACGAAGCGCCCCAGCCAGGTCTGTTTGCGCCATTGACGCGGCCGCTCACGGTCGGCGCGGACGCGTCCGGCTTCCCGCGCGAGGGGGTCGCGCAGCGCCCGCAGGGGCTCGCGCCACTCGTCGTGCAGCACCGGCACACGATCTGTGCTGCGCGGGGGCCGGGGCGACGTCATTTCCCCAGGATTACACAGCCGGGCGCGGGCACCATCCGTGGCGCGCCCGAATCCGCCCTCCGACACCGCTTCTGCCTGCGGCGACGACCGCGATGACGGTCGCATCGAGGCGGCGGGTAGTAAGGTCTTTTCCACGGGCTGCGAGCGGCTGACCCCGGTTTACCGACGGCCGGCCGCCGATAATCAGATGAGGAATCGATGAGCGAACTCGCGAAGGTGCCGGCGCGCCGCGCCGTCAGATCGGCTGACCGCGGTCGGCCGGCGGACGGATCCGCGGTTTCCAACCGGCGGGGCAACCGGTTGCCCCGCGACGAGCGGCGCGGTCAATTGCTCGTCGTGGCCAGCGACGTGTTCGTCGACCGCGGCTACCACGCGGCCGGCATGGACGAAATCGCCGACCGCGCCGGGGTCAGCAAACCCGTGTTGTATCAACACTTTTCGAGCAAGCTCGAGCTGTACCTGGCGGTGCTGGCGCGGCACGTGGAGAACCTGGTCTCGGGCGTTCAGAATGCGCTGAGCACCACCACCGACAACCGGCGCCGGTTGCACTCCGCGGTGCAGGCCTTCTTCGACTTCATCGAGCACGACAGCCAGGGTTACCGGCTGATCTTCGAGAACGACTACGTCACCGAACCCGAGGTGGCCGCCCAGGTGCGCGTGGCCACCGAATCCTGCATCGACGCGGTCTTCGCGTTGATCAGCGAGGATTCTGGGCTGGATCCGCACCGGGCCCGGATGATCGCGGTCGGACTGGTCGGCATCAGCGTCGACTGCGCCAGGTATTGGCTGGACTCGGATCGCCCGATCTCCAAGGCGGACGCCGTCGACGGCACCGTCCAGTTCGCCTGGGGCGGTCTGTCACACGTGCCGCTGACCCGCTCTTAGCGCCCCTTGCCGGCGTGTTTGCCGGACTCGGCGCTGATTCCGAAGCCCACGCGGCGCGCGTCGGCGACGCCGATCTCGACGTAGGCGATCCTGGCGGTGTGAATCAGGAAGCGGCGGCCCCGCTCGTCGCTCAGGCGCAGCAGGCCCGACCCGTCGCTCAGCGCGGCGCTGACCAGTTCTTCGACCTCCGCGGGCGTCTGGGTGCTGGCAAGGACCAGCTCGCGCGGACTATCCGTGATACCGATCTTGACCTCCACGGTCACCCCTTCCATGGGTCTTGCAGTCTTGCGCAGGTGTTGCAGTCCCGGCCCTGTCAGCAGCAGGCTAGTTGACGCGGCTGACCCCCACCTCCCCGCGTCCCCCCACTTCGCGGTCAGCGAAACCGTGGTCGCGGCCCGGTAACGATTCGCTTGCAGGTTGTCTCACACCCCCGCGCGATACCCGATCCGTGTTTTCACATGGCTAACTTCGGCACCATGGGTACCACGTGGGCGCACCTTGACGACAGGATCCGGGACTACCCCGACGACGCCGTTGACGATGACGTCGACGACGCCTGCGATACCGATCCCTACCTGAACGCCGACTACAACTGGACGGGCTGGCCCGCCGACTCGCGCTGGCGTCCCGCCACGCTGGTGGTTGGCGCGGTCGTGGCGTTGGGCGCCATCGCCACCGCCGTCATCATCAACAGCGGCGACAGCGCGTCGACCAAGGCCACGCTGGGTGCCCCCGCTCCCCAACCGGTGACCTCGGCACCCGCGACGACCAAGGCCTCCGCGCCGCCCAAGGCCTCCACCGGCCCGTCCCAGCTGCCGGCCGAGACGTTCACGACGGTCACCACCCCCAGCGCCGCGCCCGTCGCGCCCCCGCGGTGGCCGCGCCCACCGTCGCGCCGCCGCTCGCCGCGGCGCCGCCGACGGCCGCGCTGAACCCGCGCACCGTGCTCTACAGCGTCAACGGGACCAAGCAGCTGCTGGACCTGGTGAACGTCGTCTACACCGACGCGCGGGGCGTGCCGCAGACCGAGTTCAACGTGTCGCTGCCGTGGTCGAAGGTCGTGGTGCTGAACCCGGGCGTGCAGACCGAATCGGTGGTCGCGACCAGCTTCTACGGTCAGCTCAGCTGCTCGATCTTCAACGCCGCCGGTCAGCGGGTCATCGCGTCGACCAACGTCTCGAACATGGCGACCTGCGCGCGCTGATCCGACGGCCGCGCCGCGCTTAGCTCAGGCCGAGTTCGTGCATGCGCCGATCGTGCGTCTGCTGCATCCGGTCGAAGAACGCGTTGAGCTGACCCAGCCCGCCCGCGCCCGACATCACCAGGTCGACCAGCTCGTCGTGGTCGGCCAGCAGGTACTGGGCCTGCGTGATCGCTTCGCCGAACAGGCGCCGTGACCACAGCGCCAGCCGGCTGCGCTGCTTGCCGCTGGACGTCACCGCGGCGCGCACCTCGGCGACGACGAATTGCGAGTGCCCGGTTTCCGACAGCGCCGCGCGCACCACGTCGGCGACCTCGTCGGGCAGGCCGTCGGCGATCTCCAGGTACAGGTCGGCCGCCAGGGCGTCGCCCACGTACGTCTTGACCAAGGCCTCCAGCCACGTGCTGGGCATGGTCAGCCGGTGGTAATTCTCCAGCGCCGAGACGTACTTCGACATCGCCGACACCACGTCGACGCCGCGGCTTTCCAGCGCGTCGCGCAGCTGCTCGTAGTGCTGCATCTCGGCGGCGGCCATGCTGGCCATCGAGATTCGTCCGCGCAGGTCGGGGGCCATCCGCGCCTCGTCGGTGAGCCGGTAGAACGCGGCGATCTCGCCGTAGGCCAGCACCGCGAACAGCTCGTTGACGCCCGGGTGATCGGCCGACAGCCGCGGCGCGGGCGAATCATCGGTTTGGTCGGCGGCCAGATCGGCTTCGGGGGGCTGGCAGGAGGGCCGGGTCATGGCAACACTGTAGTCGGCTGACTTAGCGCGAAATGGGGGCCAGCTATCGACCAGCTATCATGTAGGTAGATGGCGGCTGTACTCATGCCGTAATTGTTTTTTCAAGCCGCTATCGGCGAAATGTGCGTGCACAGCTGGCCCGCCCTGACTGGGGCCCTCCCAGACTGAGCCAGGGCCGGCGACTCGGCGACGTATTCGGAGTCGGAACTCGTGCGCGCGTGACCGCGACAGAGAAATACCGACATCAACCGAACGTCACCGAGAGGCTACTTACCCACGCATGACCACACTCACCAGCACAACTGAACTGACCCCAACATTCGCGCAACTCGGCGTCCGCGACGAGATCGTGCGCGCGCTCGCCGAAAAGGGCATCGAAAGCCCTTTCGCCATCCAAGAACTGACCCTGCCGATGGCGCTCGCCGGCGACGATCTGATCGGCCAGGCCCGCACCGGCATGGGCAAGACCTTCGCCTTCGGCGTGCCGTTGCTGCAGCGCATCACCTCCGGCACCGCCGCACGCCCCTCAACGGCACGCCGCGGGCCCTGATCGTGGTCCCCACCCGCGAGCTGTGCCTGCAGGTCACCGATGACCTGACGCTGGCGGCCAAGTACCTGTCCGCCGACAAGGACGATGCCGGCCGTGACAGGGCGCTGTCGGTCGTCCCCATCTACGGCGGGCGCCCCTACGAGCCGCAGATCGAGGCGCTGCGCGCCGGCGCTGACGTCGTGGTGGGCACGCCGGGCCGGCTGCTCGACCTGAGCCAGCAGAACCACCTGCAGCTGGGCGGGCTGTCGGTGCTGGTGCTCGACGAGGCCGACGAGATGCTCGACCTGGGCTTCCTGCCCGACATCGAGCGCATCCTGCGCCAGATCCCCACCGACCGGCAATCCATGCTGTTCTCGGCGACCATGCCGGACCCGATCATCACGCTGGCCCGCACGTTCATGAACCAGCCCACCCACATCCGGGCGGAGGCGCCGCACTCGGCGGCCACCCACGACACCACCGTGCAGTACGTCTACCGGGCCCACGCCCTGGACAAGGTGGAGCTGGTCAGCCGGGTGCTGCAGGCCGAGGGCCGCGGCGCGACGATGATCTTCACCCGCACCAAGCGCACCGCGCAGAAGGTGGCCGACGAGCTGGCCGAGCGCGGCTTCGCGGTCGGTGCGGTGCACGGCGACCTGGGCCAGGCGGCCCGCGAGAAGGCGCTGAAGGCCTTCCGGACCGGCGACATCGACGTGCTGGTCGCCACCGACGTCGCCGCCCGCGGCATCGACATCGATGACATCACCCACGTCATCAACTACCAGATCCCCGAGGACGAGCAGGCCTACGTGCACCGCATCGGCCGTACGGGCCGCGCCGGTAAGACCGGTATCGCGGTCACCCTGGTGGACTGGGACGAGCTGCCCCGCTGGTCGCTGATCGACAAAGCGCTGGGTCTGGACTGCCCCGAGCCCGCCGAGACGTATTCCAATTCGCCGCACCTCCACGCCGAGCTGGGCATCCCGGCCGAGGCCGGCGGCACGGTGGGCGCGGCCCGCAAGCCGCAAGGCCAGCGCCGCAGCAGCAGCAGCGACCGGAGCGGCAAGAAGCCGGAGCAGAAGTCGGAGAGGCCCGCGCGCCGCTCCGGCACCCGGCGGCGTACCCGTGGCGGCCAGCCCGTCAGCGCGCACCCGTCGGGCAACGGGACCGCGAGCGCCAACGGCGAGGCCACCGCGGAAGCCCCGGCCGCCTCGCCCCCGGGCAACGCCGGCTCCACCCGCCGCCGCCGGCGGCGTCGCAAGCCCGCCGATGGGCAGGCCGCCGCCACCACCACGCAGAGCAACTGACGGCTCGCGCCGCCGCATGGTCAGACCCGAGCGCCGCACCAAGGGCGACATGCTCGCCGCCGCGGCCATCGCGGTCGTCGTCGCCGCGGTCGCGGCGCTGATCTGGTGGAGCAGTGACGCCCGGGCCACCAGCAGCCGGCCCGCCGCCGTGCCCGCACCCAACCCGGCGCCGGCCAAGCAGGTGCCGGCCGGGCTCAAGCAGCTGTGGAGCGCCGCCAGTCCCGCCACCACCGCCCCGGTGGTCGCCGGCGGGGAGGTCGTCACCGCCGCGGGCCGCCAAATCGACGGGCGCGATCCGGGCACCGGCCAGTCCCGCTGGAGCTACGCCCGCGACATCGACCTGTGCGGGGTCACCTGGCTGTACCGCTACGCCGTGGGCGTCTACCGCGACGACCGCGGCTGCGGGCAGGTGAGCACCCTGGACGGTTCCACCGGTCGCCGGGGCCCCGCGCGCAGCGGCTACGCCGATCCGAAGGTGCGGCTTTCCTCCGACGGCATGACGGTGTTGTCGGTCGGCGACACACGGCTGGAGCTGTGGCGTTCCGACATGGTCCGGATGGTGGCCTACGGCGAGACCGACGCGCGGGTGAAGCCGTCGACGCGGGGCCTGCACTCCGGATGCAAGCTGATCTCGGCCGCGGCCAGCTCGCAGGCGGTGTCGGTGCTGGAGAGCTGCGCGAACCAGGCCGACCTGCGGCTGGTGCTGCTGCGCCCGGGCAAGGACGACGACGAACCCCAGCAACACATCGTGGCCGAACCGGGCATCACGCCGGATTCGGGCGCCCGGGTGCTGACCGTGGCGGAGAACACCACCGCGGTCTACCTGCCCGCGCCGCAGCCGAGGGTCGACGTCATCGACCAAACCGGGGCGACCGTGTCGAGCACCCCGCTGCCCAAGCCGCCGTCGCGCTCGGCGGTGGTCTCCCACCCCGGCAGCCAGGTCACCTGGTGGACGGGCGATTCGCTGATGGTCTTCGACGCGAACACGCTGGCGCTGCGCTACACCATCGCCGCGGGCGACAGGACGGCGCCGTTGGGGCCCGGGGTGATGATGGCGGGCCGGCTGCTGGTGCCGGTCACCGGCGCGATCGGGGTCTACGACCCGCTCAGCGGCGCCAACGAACGCTACATTCCGGTGGACCGCTCGACGAGCGCCCCGCCGGCCGGCAAACCCGTATTCCCCGCCGTGATCGGGTCGCGGGTGCTCGAGCAGCGCGGCGACACTCTGGTCGCCCTGGGCTGAGCGCTAAGGAAGCCGCGACGGGCGCCGCCTTTTCGAGTGTGAATCGTTGGCTTTCGGTGTGCATCTGCGGCGGCGACACGCCGATCGGGCGCGCCGCCACTGCACACTCGAAGCCGTCAGCTCACACTCAAGATCGCTGCGCCCGGCTACGCCGCGCTGCCGATCGCCACTAGACCTCGACGGCGAACGTCGGAAGCGGCTTGCCGCTCTTCCAGTGCTTGAGCAGCGCCGCCGCCAGGTCGCCGTAGGCCGCCGCGCCCTTGTTCTTGCGGCCGGCCATCACCGACGAGCCCGAGGCGCTGGCCTCGGCGAACCGCACGGTGCGCGGGATCGGCGGGGCCAGCACCGGCAGGTTGTACCGGTCGGCGACGTCGAGCAGGACGTCGCGGGTGTGGGTGGTGCGCGAGTCGTACAGGGTCGGCAGGGCGCCGAGCAGGCGCAGCTCCGGGTTGGTGATCTGCTGGACGTCGGAGACCGTGCGCAGGAATTGGCCGACCCCGCGATGCGCGAGCGTCTCGCACTGAAGCGGCACGATGACCTCGTCGGCCGCCGTCAGCCCGTTTAGGGTGAGCACGCCCAGCGACGGCGGGCAGTCGATGATCACCACGTCGAACTGGTCGCCGAGTTTGGCCAGGGCCCGCTTGAGCGCGTATTCGCGGCCGGCCCGCATCAGCAGCATCGCTTCGGCGCCGGCCAGGTCAATGTTGGCCGGCAGCAGCGTCATTCCCTCCGCCGTCTCGACCAGCGCGGCGTTCGGCTCGACCTCGCCGAGCAGCACCTCGTGCACGGACACCGGCAGCTTGTCGGGGTCTTGGCCCAGCGAGAAGGTCAGGCAGCCCTGCGGGTCGAGGTCGACCAGCAGCACGCGTTTGTTCTCCTCGACCAGCGCCGCCCCCAGCGACGCGACCGTGGTCGTCTTGGCGACACCGCCCTTCTGGTTGGCCACCGCCAATACCCGCGTCTTAGCAGCCATAGGCGCGCCTCTCCCCTCTGCGTCGTCGCCATGCGCTCAACAACGCCCATCCTGGCACGTTCGTCCGTTCGCCGTACGCTGCGGCCGACGGGCCCGGCATGTCGTCCGGCAGAATCAGTCGATATGGGCTTGCACAATCACCGTCTGGTGCTGCTGCGCCACGGCGAGACCGAGTGGTCGAAATCCGGCCAGCACACCGGCCGCACCGAGGTCGAGCTGACCGAGGCCGGCCGGACGCAGGCCAAGCTGGCGGGCGGCGCGCTCGGTGAACTCAAACTCGTTGACCCGCTGGTGATCAGCAGCCCGAGGCAGCGTTCCCTGACCACCGCGCAGCTGGCCGGGCTGCCCGTCGACGAGGTGTCCGAGCTGCTGGCGGAGTGGGACTACGGCTCTTACGAGGGCCTGACCACGGCGCAGATCCAGGAGACGGTGCCCGATTGGCTGGTGTGGACGCACGGCTGCCCGGGCGGTGAAACCGTCGCCCAGGTCAGCGAGCGGGCCGACGCGGCCGTCGCGACGGCGCTGCAGCACATGGAGTCGCGCGACGTGGTCTTCGTCAGCCACGGCCACTTCTCCCGCGCCGTCATCACGCGCTGGGTCGAGCTGCCGCTGGTCGAGGGCAGCCGGTTCGCGATGATCACCGCGTCGATCGCGGTCTGCGGGTTCGAGCACGGGGTGCGGCAGTTGCGCGCGCTCGGATTGACCGGTCAGTGAGCAGCGAAGACGGCGATGCGGCCCGGGCAGCGGCGCGAGAGGGAGTCGAGCATCTGAACACCGAACCGCCGTTCGCGCTGTGCGGCCCGACCCGAACCCTGGTCGCGGGCGGGGTCCGGCGTCGCTACGACGACGTGGGTGCCGCGCAGGCGGCGCTGCGCGCGGGGGATGCGCCGATCGTGGTGGGCGCGTTGCCTTTTGACGTCACGCGCCCGGCCGCGCTGCTGACGCCTGAGACGGTGAACGTCACGGATGGGCCGCCGGACTGGCCGGGCGACCGGCTGCCGCCGGTGCGGGTGGCCGAAGCACTGCCGGCGCCTGCGGACTACCGGGACCGCATCCGCCGGGCGTGCGAGCAGCTCGCCGCGGCCGACAACCCGCTGGACAAGGTGGTGTTGGCCCGCGCGCTGCGGCTGGTCGCCGACGCCCCGCTGGATGCGCGCGTGATCCTGCGCCGGCTCGTCGCCGCGGACCCGGCGGCCTACGGCTACCTCGTGGACCTGACCGCCGCCGGCGGCGAGTACGCGGGGACGGCGCTGGTGGGGGCGAGCCCGGAGCTGCTGGTTGCCCGCAACGGCGACCGCGTGGAGTGCAGGCCGTTCGCCGGCTCGGCCCCGCGCGCCGCCGACCCGCAGACCGACGCCGCCAACGGCGCCGCGCTGGCCGCCTCGGCCAAGAACCGGCACGAGCACCGGCTGGTCATCGAGACCATCCGGGCCGCCCTGGAACCCTTGTGCGACGACCTGTCCATCGCCGCCGAACCGCGGCTGAGCAGCACCGCGACGGTGTGGCATCTGTGCACCCCGATCACCGGCCGGCTTCGTGACACATCAAGCACCGCAATCGATTTGGCGCTGGCGCTGCATCCCACCCCGGCGGTCGGCGGGGTCCCGACGAAGGCCGCGATCGGGCTGATCGGCGAACTGGAGGGCGACCGCGGCTTCTATGCCGGTGCGGCGGGCTGGTGCGACGCCCGCGGCGACGGCCGCTGGGTGGTGTCACTGCGCTGCGCGCAGCTGTCGGCCGACCGGCGCAGCGCGCTGGCGCGAGCCGGTGGCGGCATCGTCGCCGAATCCGACCCCGACGAGGAAGTCGCCGAAACGACAACGAAATTCGGCACCATCCTCAACGCGCTGGGAGTGGAGCAATGAACCGGCACATCCGGCGCGCCGCGCCGCCCGACGCCGCGGCGATCACCGAAATGATCTATGCGCTGGCCGAATTCGAGCACGCCGTCGACGAGTGCACGGTGACCGAAGCGCAAATCTCTGCGGCGCTTTTCGGTGACGTGCCGACGGTGTACGGGCACGTCGCCGAGGTGGACGGCGAAATCGCCGCGATGGCACTGTGGTTCGTCAACTTCTCCACCTGGGACGGCGTGGCGGGCATCTATCTGGAAGACCTGTTCGTGCGTCCGCAGTTCCGCCGGCGCGGGCTGGCCCGCGCGCTGCTGTCCGCGCTGGCCGCCGAGTGCCTGCGGCGGGGCTACACCCGGCTGTCCTGGGCGGTGCTGAATTGGAACGCCGACGCCATCACCCTGTACGACGGCATCGGCGGTGAGCCGCAGAACGAATGGACGACCTACCGGCTGTCCGGCGCGCCGTTGGCCGGCCTCGCGGAATCGCCCTGATCGCCGGCGGCCCAGCGCACCGCGGCGGGGCTGAACAGCAACCCGAGCACGATCAGCGCCAGCGCGCCCACCGGAATTCCGAAGCCCGGCTGGTGTGATCCGACCGCGAGGTACCAGGCCACCGGCAGCAACAGCAGCTGGGTGATCACGGCCAGCCCGCGGCCCCAACGCTTGCCGAGGATCAGCGCGCGCCCCGCGGCGATCACCCCGGCACCGACCAGGACGAACCAGCCGGCCGTCGCCAGGCCGTTGACCACCTGCTGGTTGGCTCCGGCGATGCCGCGCACCACCAACACCACCGCCACGATCAGCGCCGCAATCCCCTGCAGCACCACGATCTGGCCGGCGCGGCGAACGGGGGTGGGGGCGGCGGGCGGCGTCACAGCGTCAGCGTAGTCACGGCGCCCGCGCGTCCCCGGCGGTTCCCCCACAGCGTGGCCTTAGGCGGCCCGCATAAGCTCGTGCCTCATGCGGGCCGTGCTGATCGTCAACCCCACAGCAACTTCCACCACGCCTGCCGGTCGCGACCTGCTGGCCCACGCGCTCAAAAGCCGCCTGCAGCTCGCCGTCGAACACACCAACCACCGCGGTCATGGCACCGAGCTCGCGGAGAAGGCCGTCGCCGACGGTGTCGACCTGGTGGTGGTGCACGGCGGCGACGGCACGGTGAGCGGTGTGGTCAACGGCCTGCTCGGCCGGCCGGGGCCGCTGCCGAACGGCCCGGTGCCGGCGGTGGCCGTGGTGCCCGGCGGTTCGGCGAACGTGCTGGCGCGGTCCCTGGGCATCTCCGCGGACCCAGTCGCGGCCACCAACCAGCTGATCCAGCTGCTCGACGACTACCAGCGGCGCCGCACCTGGCGGCGGATCGGGCTGATCGACTGCGGCGAGCGCTGGGCCGTGTTCAACACCGGCATGGGCGTCGACGCCGAGGTGGTGGCGGCCGTCGAGGCCGAACGCGGCAAGGGCGGCAAGGTTTCGGCGTGGCGCTACATCCGCGCGGCGGTGCCCGCTGTCTGGGCCTACACCCGCCGCGAGCCGATGCTGACGCTCGAACTCCCCGGCCGCGAACCGATCACCGGCGTCAGCTTCGCGTTCGTGTCGAACTCCAGCCCGTGGACCTTCGCCAACGAACGCCCGGTGTGGACCAACCCCGGCTGCAGCTTCGAGGCGGGCCTCGGGGTGTTCGCGCCCACCACCATGAAGCCGATCCCCACGCTGCGAATCGTCCGGCAGATGTTCGCCAAGCGGCCCACGTTCAACTTCAAGCACCTCGTCACCGAGGACGACCTGCCATGCCTGCGAGTTACCTCGACCGGGGGCCCCGTCGCGTGCCAGTTCGACGGCGATTACCTCGGCGTGCGCGAAACCATGACGTTCCGGGCGGTCCCGGATGCGCTCGCGGTGGTCGCTCCCCCTCAGCAGAAATGGCGTTGACCTGCAACAATGATGCGCCGCGGACGCGTGCCGGGAAAATCTTTCGGGGGGCGGCCCGTGGAGTGTAGTACAACGGAGTAAGGGCTCGGCTACGAGATCATCAAAGTGAGATAGCCCACGAGCGAACTCACGCTATTGACATCTGTTGAGCCTGTGAAACGATCAAAAGGTTGCATGCAGAGTTTTACGTAGGAGTCCGGACTCCTTTTCTTCTGCACGCGTTAAACAGCCGAAGAAAATGGCCGTGCGCCTTGCTGCGCACTCAGTGAGGAGTAAAGACGTATGGATTGGCGCCACAAGGCGGTCTGTCGTGACGAAGACCCGGAGCTGTTCTTCCCGGTAGGGAACAGCGGCCCGGCTCTCGCGCAGATCGCTGACGCGAAACTGGTCTGTAATCGGTGCCCGGTGACCACAGAGTGCCTTGGTTGGGCCCTGAACACGGGCCAGGACTCGGGCGTCTGGGGCGGCATGAGCGAAGACGAGCGGCGCGCACTGAAGCGTCGCAACGCCCGGACGAAGGCCCGCAGCGGGGTATAACCCACATAACGCAAACAGTGCGGCCTCGACGAAAGTCGGGGCCGCACCTTTGCGTGTGGGTTCGACCGCGACGCCCGCCTACAGCAGCAAACGGGTCCGCCGGCCGATCGGCACCCGCAGCACCACATCGGTGCCGGTGACCGGCGCCTGACGCATGCCCAGGGTGCCGTCCAGCTCGGCCGACACCAGGGTCCGCACGATCTGCAGACCGAGGCTGTCCGAGGTCTCCAGGCTGAATCCCGCCGGCAACCCGCGACCGTCGTCGTGGACCACCACGTCGAGCCAGCGGGCCGAGCGTTCGGCGCGGATCGTCACCGACCCTTCCGCGGCCGCCGGATCAAAGGCGTGTTCGATCGCGTTCTGCACCAGTTCGGTAATCACCATGATCAGCGCGGTGGCCCGGTCGGAGTCCAGCACACCCAGGTCACCGACCCGGTTGATGCGGATCGGGCGGTCCACCGACGCCACGTCGTTCATGATCGGCAGGATCCGGTCGATCACCTCGTCGAGGTTGACCTGCTCGTCCACCGACATCGACAGCGCGTCGTGCACCAGCGCGATCGACGACACCCGGCGCACGGACTCGATCAGGGCCTCCCGCCCCTCCGCGTTGGCGGTCCGGCGGGCCTGCAGGCGCAACAGCGCGGCCACGGTCTGCAGGTTGTTCTTCACCCGGTGGTGGATCTCCCTGATGGTGGCGTCCTTGGAGATCAGGGCCCGGTCGCGGCGCTTGACCTCGGTGACGTCGCGGATCAGCACCGCCGCGCCGGCGCTGACGCCGTCGACCATCAGCGGCAGCGTGCGCAGCAAAACCGTGGCTCCCCCGGCGTCGACCTCCATGCGCATGCTGCGCCCGCCTGCCACCAGGTCCCGCACGTGCTCGGCCACTTCCTGTGCCTCGAACGGGTCGGAGATCAGCGGGCGGGTGACGTCGATGAGGTTGTGCCCCTCCAGCTCGGTGGTCAGGCCCATCCGGTGGTAGGCCGACAGCGCGTTCGGACTGGCGTAGGCGACGACGCCGTGCACGTCGAGGCGGATGAAGCCGTCGCCGGCCCGGGGGGTCGAGCGCGACATGACCACGTCGCCCACGTCGGGAAAGGTGCCCTCGGCGAGCATCTGGACCAGATCGGTGGCGCACTCCCGGTAGGCGATCTCCAGCTGACCGGACGCACGGTCGGCGGCCAACGCGGTCTGATGATGGGTGAGCACGGCCACCACCGTGCCGCCGTAGCGCACCGGGGACGCCTCGACGTGGGTGCCGGGCAACCACGAATCTTCAGGTCCCGCAACATCGTTCCGCTTGGCGGTGCCCGACTCGAACGTCTCGGCCACGAGCTGCAACCGGTCGGATCCGACGGCGGTGCCCACCGCGTCGGTCTGCAGCGCCGTCGGCGCGGTGTTGGGCCGGCACTGCGCCACGCAGACCAGCACGCCGTCGTCGCGGCGCACCCACATCAGGTAGTCGGCGAACGACAGGTCCGCCAGCAGCTGCCACTCCCCGACCACCGCGTGCAGGTGGTCCACCGCGTTGCCCGGCAGCATGGTGTGTTCGGCGAGCAGATCACCGAGAGTTGACATCGCTTACTCCCCGGGTCGTTCCCCGGCGGCTGGTCGAGACGGCCCGACGGCTAGCTGATCACCGCGATGAGGTCGCCCGCCTGGATGACGTCGCCCACCGACACGCTGACCTTGCTGACGGTGCCGCCGACTTCGGCGAGGACGGGGATCTCCATCTTCATCGACTCCAGCAGCACCACGATGTCGCCTTTGCCGATCTGGTCACCCTCGTTCACAACGACTTCGAGCACGCTGGCCACGATCTCGGCACGCACATCCTCCGCCATCTTCACCCCACTCGTCTCGGCCTTCGCGCAGGCTGGCTGCTGGTCATCACGGTTCTATCAGGCTCATACATCGAACCACAGCGCCACTCGGGGCGGCGGCGCACGTGCCCCGAGCCGTGCACACCAGGGCGAAGACACTGCATAGGACGTCTCGTGAGAGAATGGCGGTCAAGCCGACGGGCGCCGGGCGCCTCGTTCGACAAGCAATCACGGAGGTTTACATCATGGCCAAACGAGGCCGGAAGAAGCGCGACCGCAAGCACAGCAAGGCCAACCACGGCAAGCGCCCCAACGCCTGACGGGCGCTACTGCGCACCCCGGATGATCGTGGTGCGCCGGATCTCGAGCCGTAGCCGCTCGCGCAACCCCTCGGGGGCCTTCTCGCCCCTGCATTTGGTGGCGATCAGCGCCTTGATCCGCTCTTCGAGCCCGTAGTGCTTGAAGCAGCCGGGGCAGGCCTCGAGGTGCTGGCGCAGCTGCTCGCGGGTGTCCGGGCCGCATTCACCGTCGAGCAGCAGCCAGACCTGGCGGATGACCTCCGCACAGCCGACGCTGCCGTGGGACTCGTCGTTGGGGCAGGCATCGGGCGAGGCAGCGCCCGGGCCGGAGAGCTCGCTCATGACGACACCTCCTCGTGCGTCTGCTGACCGCGGTTGAAGCCGCGCTCCTTGGCAACGTCGGCCAACAGGCCGCGCAGCTGCCGTCGGCCGCGGTGCAGCCGTGACATTACCGTTCCGATCGGCGTATCCATGATCTCGGCGATTTCCTTATACGGAAAGCCCTCGACGTCGGCGTAGTAGACGGCCATCCGGAATTCCTCCGGCAGCTCCGCCAGCGCCTCTTTGATCTCCGAGTCCGGCAGCGCCTCCAACGCCTCCACCTCGGCCGATCGCAGCCCGGTGGACGAGTGCTCGGCGTTGGCGGCCAGCTGCCAGTCGGTGATCTCCTCGGTCGGATACTCCGCGGGCTGGCGCTGCTTCTTGCGGTAGCTGTTGATGTAGGTGTTGGTCAGGATCCGGTACAGCCACGCCTTCAGGTTGGTGCCGGCCCGAAACGAGCGGAATCCCGCGTAGGCCTTCACCATGGTTTCTTGCAGCAGGTCCTCGGCGTCGGCGGGATTGCGCGTCATGCGCAGCGCGCCGCCGTAAAGCTGGTCCAGCAGGGGAATCGCGTCGCGTTCGAATCGCGCCGTTAATTCCGCGTCCGTCTCTTCGCGCGGTGCGGGCTCGGGAATGCCGGGCCCTGTCGCGCCATCGCGGCCATCTTCGAAGTCGGCCATGTCGATCAACCCGGTCCCTTCTGCGGCGGTGTTACCGGAGAGCACCGAAAGCGCCACCGGAGTCGCAAGGAAGCCAGCCAACCGCTCCTCGCCTAACAGGCTCGTCGCCGTTGACACCACGCTGCTCCTCCCAATCTAAAGGCTGACCCCGACACCTTCCGTCCGGGTCCGCTTCACCGCATGTGAGACCGATTGGATCAACGCCGCGGGTGACCGCGCTATTTCCGCAGCGCGATCGGGCCCGATGCCGGCGCCGGCGGCGGCGGCCGGACCCCGATCCGCCCGATCCGCGCCTGGCGTTAGTGTGACGCCATGTCTCTGAACGGCAAGACCATGTTCATCTCCGGCGCCAGCCGCGGTATCGGCCTGGCGATCGCCAAGCGCGCCGCGCAGGACGGCGCCAACATCGCGCTGATCGCCAAGACCGCCGAACCGCACCCCAAGCTGCCGGGCACGGTGTTCACGGCGGCCAAAGAGCTCGAGGAAGCCGGCGGACAGGCGCTGCCGATCGTCGGGGACGTCCGCGACCCGGATTCGGTGGAGGCGGCCGTGGCCAAGACCGTCGAGCAGTTCGGCGGCATCGACATCTGCGTCAACAACGCGTCGGCGATCAACCTGGGCTCCATCACCGAGGTGCCGATGAAGCGGTTCGATCTGATGAACGGCATCCAGGTGCGCGGCACGTACGCGGTTTCGCGGGCGTGCCTGCCCCACATGAAGGGCCGGGAGAACCCGCACATCCTGACGCTGTCTCCGCCGGTGCTGCTCGGCCAGGAGTGGCTGAAGCCGACGGCGTACATGATGGCCAAGTTCGGTATGACGTTGTGCGCGTTGGGCATTGCCCAGGAGATGCGCGCCGACGGCATCGCGTCCAACACGCTGTGGCCGCGCACCCTGGTGGCCACCGCCGCGGTGCAGAACCTGCTCGGCGGCGACGAGGCGATGGGGCGCGCCCGCAAGCCGGAGATCTACTCCGACGCCGCCTACGTCATCCTCAACAAGCCGTCCAAGGAGTTCACCGGCAACATGCTGCTGTGCGAGGACGTGCTGGTGGATTCCGGTGTCACGGACCTTTCGACCTACGACTGCATCCCCGGCTCCAAGCTGGGCGTCGACTTCTGGGTGGACGGCGTCAACCCGCCGGGTTACACGGGTCCCTAACCGACCCAAGGCATCAGGGTGGCCGCCACACCGGGCATTGCGGCGTTGGTGAAAGCCGGTGTGCCGCATGAAGTCCTGACGTTCGAGCACGATCGGCGGGAGCATTCGTTCGGCGCCGAGGCGGTCGAGGCGCTCACCGCGGCCGCCGGCATCGAACCCGGGCAGATCTACAAGACGCTGATCATCGCGGTGCCCGGCGGATTGGCGGTGGCGATCGTGCCGGTCACCGCGCGGCTCGCACTGAAGGCGGCCGCCGCGGCGCTCGGGGTCGCCAGGGCGTCCATGGCCGACGCCGCGGTCGCCGAACGGGCCACGGGTTACGTCCTCGGCGCGGTGTCGCCGTTCGGTCAGCGCAAAAAGCTTCCGACGGTCGTCGATTCCGGTGCGCTGGCGTGGGAGCGGGTGTTCTGCAGCGCCGGCCGCCGCGGCTGGGAGGTCGCCGTGGCGCCGCAGGATCTGATCCGCGTCACCGGCGCGATCACCGCCGCCATCAGCCGAACGTGACGACGACCTTGTCGGCGGCCCCCGGTGTGTGCGCCAGTTCGAGCGCCTCGCCGACGTTCTCGAACGGGATGGTGTGGCTGACGATCAGCGCGTACTTCTCCCAGTTCGCGACGAGATCCCGGGTCACCTCGAAGATCTCGTCGGGATACCCCATCGACCCCAGGATGGTGATCTCGTTGCTCATCACATTGACGAACTCGACGGGTACCGGTTCCTTGTGCACGCCAACGATTCCCAGGGTGGCGCCCTTTTTGGCCGCGGCCAGCGCGGTGTTGACGACCGCGGGCACGCCGGCGGCGTCGAGGTAGATGTCGGTGCCGGCGCGTCCGGGTAACCCGGGAATTCCGGCTTCGCCTTGCCCATGCAGTTCGATCAGGCGCGCGACGACGTCCTCGTCGGCGGAGTTGATGACGGCGTCGGCGCCGATCTGCAGTGCCTTGTCCAGGCGCCCGGGAATCAGGTCCGCGACGGCGACGTGGCTGACGCCGAGGGATTTGAAGGCCAGCACGGCGCCCAGCCCGATCGGTCCGGCCCCGAACACAAGCACCTTGTCGGTCGGTTTGGGCCGGCAGCGATTGGCCCCGTGGCGCGCGACGGCCATCGGCTCGTTGAGCGCGGCCACCTCCCAGGGGATGTGGTCGGGGATGACCTCGAGACTCGTTCCGCGGACGGCGTTTTCGATGAGCAGGTAGTCGGCGAGCGCGCCGCTGGGGCCGCCGTTGCCGATGATGCCGCTGGGGGCGGCCATCGGGTTGATGACGACGTGGTCGCCGACGGCGACGCCACTCACCTGCGCGCCGACCTCGGCGACCTCGCCGGCGGGCTCGTGTCCCAGCGGCGTGTGTCCCTGCCGCGGGGGCAGGCCGCCGATGGTGATGTAGAACGCGTCGGACCCGCAGATGCCGCAGGCGCGCATCCGGACCAGCACGTCGCGCGGGCCGACGTCGGGGCGTTCGGTGTCGAGGACCTCCGCCCTGCCCGGCCCGGTGACCACGGATGCTTTCACGGTGTGCCCTCCAGCTCGATGTCGAAGGTATCGAGGTACTCGGCGAACGTCGGCGCGAGCTGTTCGACGCTCAGGCCGTACTCGTCGAGCCGGTAGGCGTTGAGCGCGAACCGGTCCTGGGGATGCTCGGCGAGCCAATTACGCATCCGCGCTTCGGTTTCCGCGGTCAACGGTTCGTCCGCCCACTCGTAGATGCGCCGCATCACGTCCATCGGGTCGCGCATCATCTCGTGGTAGTACATGTGGAAGAAGCGTTCGTCGCCGATGCGGTCGCGGGCGCGCAGCGGCCGGTCGACGTGATAGCCCATCTGCCACATGGCAAGCCGGCCCATGTCCGTCTGATCCAGCAGCTCGGTGTTCATCACCAGGCTCTGCGGCAGCCGCCACAGGTTGCACAGCGAACCCGTCGCCTTGTACGGGTCGCGGTGCGCCCAGATCAGGCGCGCGTCCGGGAACACCTTCAGCAGCGCCTCGATGTGCACCGAGTGCGACGGCATCTTCAGGCTCCAGTTGCCCGGCGCGGTGGACTGCAGCACCTGCAGGTAGCGCTTCTGGTATTCGTAGGTGCTGCTCATGTCGGCCTCGTCGAACAGCCACCGGGCGTAGCGATCCGTCGGCAGGAACGAGTCCCAGGACAGGCCCTTGAAATCCTGGTTGTGGATGAACATGTCCTCGGTCGGGCCGTCGGCGTCCTCCCAGTGCGGCAGCGGCATTTTCGCCTGCGCGACCAGCTCCAGGATCTTGCGCTGCTCCTCCAGCAGGGCCAGGCACCGCGGGTCGGTGCGCAGCGTGTCGGTGCCGGCGGGCGGGATCGGGTCCACGCACTGCCAGTGCAGTAGCGACCGCCGGGCCGGGTCCTGGTCGAGCAGGTAGCTGATGACGGTGGTGCCGGTGCGGGGCATGCCGAGCACGATCAGCGGCCGCTCGACGGGCGCGTCCAGCACGCCGGGGTGCGCCTGGATGTAGCCGTCCACCCGGATGCGGCGCGCCAGCGCGTCGGTGGCGTCGTTCAGGACGCGTTCCCGGCCGAACGGGGTGAAGGCCGGCGAGGTGTTGAGCTCGTCGACGATGAGCTGCAGCCCGTCTCGCCATGAGTCGGAGTCGATCTCGCTGCGGCCAGAGCGTCGCGCGGCCAGCTCGAAGACGTCGTCAGCGGTTACCGCTCGGTCGAAGTCGCCCATGGCCCTAGACCGTCAGGTATCCGCCGTCGACGGCGATGGTGCTGCCGGTGATGTACGAAGCGGCGTCGGTGCACAAGAACAGCGCCGCCCCGGCGCAGTCCTGGGGTGTGCCGGGCCTGCCCAGCGGCGTGTGGAAGCCGATCTCGACGTCCATCACCTCGGGAATCCCCATGGCCGGGTGCGTCATTCGGGTGTTGATGAGCCCGGGCGCGATGGCGTTGACCCGGATCCCGTCGTCGGCCCACCGGCGGGACAAATTCATCGTCAGGGCTATCAGGCCCATCTTGGACGAGGCGTAACCCGGGACGAAGACCGCCGAGCGGAACGCGGACATCGAGACGACGCTGACCACGCTGGCGCCGCCGGCGGCCCGGCTGGACTTGAGGCGCTCGTGGCAGCGCATGGTCAGCCGCATCGGGCCCAGCATGTTCTGCGTCACCGACGCGACGTAGCCGTCCGGATCGTATTCGTCGCCGGCTGGATAGGGGCCGCCCGCGTTGTTGATCAGGATGTCCAGGTCGCTCAGCGAATCCGCAAGGGTGTCAACGGATCCGGGATCCTGGATCTGGCACTGGCGGTAGGTGAACGCGTCCAGGTCCGTGTCGGGATAGTCGGCGGCCGAGGCGCGGGTGCCGGTCACCGTGACCGCCGCCCCGGCGCCGGCGAACGCGGCGGCGATCGCGTTGCCGATGCCGCTGGTACCGCCGGTCACCAGCACGTGGGCCCCGGTGAAATCGAAGTTGACGGAGTTCATTCGGCCACCCTCAATTCATTGATGCATTTGTTGAGCCAGGCTTTTTCCCAGAAGTTTTCGGTGCCGGCAAGCAGCGCCTCGTGTGCGTCGGCGGCCACCTCCCGCGCGGCGGCATGCATCGGCTGGGCGGCCAGGATCAGGTCGGTGAGGTGGATGGCCTGCACCGCGCGGCCGACGGCCAGGTGGGCCCGGGCGGCGTCCACCAGCACGTCGGCGCCCGCGGCGCTGACCACGTCGACGGCAACCGAATCCGGCGCCACGCCATAGAGTTCGGTGGTGGAGCGATGCCGGAACCATCCGGTGTACATCTCCCAGATAGCCCGCACGTTCCACGAGGTCTTGCCGTAGCCCTCGCCGATGTCGAGGTGCTCGGGCATCTCGACCTCGCGCATCGCGGTGTGGATGTCGGCACCGGAATTCATCAGTTCGGCCGTGCGGTCGTGCACGGCCTGCATCCCGTCGCGCATCGCGGTGACCTCCTCGGCGATGCGATCGGCGCCCTCGATGGGGTCGAAGTGGCCGGTGATCAGCCGCCGAGGTCCGTAGTCCAGCACCGTGTTCAACGACTCGATGTAAAGGACCGGATCGCGGTACCGGTCGCCGCGGATGGTCATCAAATTCGGCACATGGCCGAACAGCGGCCCGAACAGGTTGCCGGTGAACAGGATTCGGTCCTCGGGCAGCCACACCACCAGCGCGTCGGTGGTCTCGCCGCCGGGCGTCCACGCCAGCTCGAACGCGCGCCCGCCGACGGTGAGGGTGTGGCGCTGGTCGAAGGTCGTGGTCGGTTCGGGGAACGAGAAGTCGATGGTCGCGGGGTCGATGGTCTTGAAGTGTTGCAGCACGGCGTCGGAGAACTTCTGGAAGGCGAACGACGTCTTGGGCACCCGGTAGCCCATCAGCAGGGCGTTGTCGTCGCGCCAGTACCGGTAGTTGCGGTGCATGACCACGTGGGATTCCGAGTCGCGCAACGAGTTCACCCCGCCCCAGTGGTCGGCGTGGCCCTGGGTGACGACGATGGCCCGCGTCGGCCCGGGGACGTCGGCAAAAGCCTTGCGGTGCAACGGGCCTTCGAAGACCAGCCCGCCGTTGACGATCACCCGACCGTCGTCGGTTGCCACCGCATAGGAGTTGGAGACGCCCGGCGACATCCAGACGCCGTCGCCCAGGGGTCGCGCGGGGGCGTCCGTCGCCGCCGAGAGGTCGCCGGCCCCGGGGCGCTCCCGATGAATCCCTGCCATGACTGGCGATCCTCTACAGTTCTAGAGGTAAAGTCAATATCTTCGACGCGGGAAGGGGCACTCATGGGACTGCGCGGCCTGTCCGACAAGGTGGCGATCGTCGCCGGCGGTGCCACCGGCCTCGGTGCGGCGACCGCCGCCCGGCTGGCCGAGGAGGGCTGCCGGGTGGTCATCGGCGACGTGGCCGTCGACGCCGCGCGACAGGCGGCGGCGCGGATCGCCGCGGCCGGCGGCACCGCGACCCAGGTGGCGTTCGACCTGTCCGTCCCGGCGTCGGTCGCCGGCCTGATCGATTGCGCCGCAACCACGTACGGCGGAGTGGACCTGCTGTTCAACGTGGGCGCCGACATGAGCACCATCCGCGCCGACACCGACGTGGTCGACATCGACTTCGACGTCTGGGACCGGGTGATGACGGTGAGCCTGCGCGGGTATGTGGCGGCGATGAAATACGCCATCCCGGAAATGCAGAAGCGCGGCGGCGGGGCGATCGTCAACATGTCTTCGGCGGCGGCGTTCCAGGGTGAGCCCGCGCGCCCCGCCTATGCCACCGCGAAGGCCGGCATCGGCGCGCTCACCCGCCACGTCGCGTCGCGGTGGGGCAAGGACAACATCCGCTGCAACGCGGTCGCGCCCGGCTTCACCGCCACCGAGACCATCCGTTCGGTGCCGCAATGGCCGGACCTGGAGGCCGCGGCGCTCAAGCGCATCCGGGGGCCCCGCGTCGGCGAGCCCGCCGACGTCGCAGCGCTGGTCGCCTTCCTGCTCTCGGCCGAGGGCGAATGGATCAACGGTCAGGTCGTCAACGTCGACGGCGGCACGGTGCTGCGCTGAGGACGGGCATGGCCACCGACAGATCGCGCAGACGCAACGGCGACGAACGCCGCCGCGACCTGTGCGACGCGGCGATCCGGGTGCTGGCCGAGCACGGCTCGCGCGGGCTGACGCACGGGCGGGTCGACCGCGTCGCCGGCGTCCCCGAGGGCACCACGTCGTACTACTACCGCACCCGCGCCGCCCTGCTGCGCGGCGTCGGCAAGCGCGTCGCGGAGATCGACGTGGCCAACCTGCAATCGGTGATCGACGAGCCGGTCGATCCGCTGTCGCCCTTCGCACATCTGGCGCGGCTGACCATGATCCAGGCCGACGGGTCCGGCCTGATGCTCAACAGGGCGCGGCATGAGCTGCTACTCGGCGCCGCCCGCGATCCCGGCCTGGCCGAGACGTCGCAGGTGTTCGTCGCCCGGATCAACGGCCTGGCCCGCGACGCCATCGCGCACCTGCGGCCCGACACCCGCGACCCGGCGCTGCTGGCCGCGCAGACCACCGCCGTCACCACGTTCATCGCCGGTGTCTTCACCCGCCTTGCCGCCGGCGACCGCGACGTCGGGGACGCCGAGCAACTCGGCCGGTTGCTGGAAGCGGTGGCCACCGCGGTGGCGGTCGCGGCCCAGCGAAGTTAAGTGTCCGGCGAAAAGCACTCCGAGGCCCGTCGATTCCGCATACCGTTGGGCGATGGACATGAAGCGATTGGCCGCCGCGGGCATGCTGGCAATGGCCGGGCTGTTGACGATCGGTGTGGGCGTCAGCGGCGCCGACACGATCCAGACCGAGGGCAACTACCCGACGCGGGAGGCATGCCAGAACGCCGGCCCCGGCGTGAAGGCCACGACGCCGGGAAGCTGGAACAACTTCTGGTGCGTTCCGGACCGCAACGTCAACGGCAACTGGAAGTTGGTCCTCAGCAACTGATTTGGGCTTGGTGTGGTGAGCCGTCACCCACGACGGTCCGGTGTGCCTTGAGCGCCTGAATTCGGATATCGAAAACGCATAGCGAAATCTCCTGTGCCACTTTAGTTTCAGTGGTATCAGGTTGGCCTTTTTTGTCGGTGGGTGCGGCTAGTTTGGCGGTGTGAGTGATCAGCAGGATGTCGACGAGGTGTTCGACGCGCTCGATGCGGCCTGGGATCGCTTGTGCGCGCTGAAGCTCGACGCGTTGAACCCGCGCCAGCAGTTGGCGGTGTTGCAGCGCTGCGAACAGCAGCGCCGGCGCCTGCCGGCCGTCGAGCATCCGCTGATCAATTCCCTGGCCCGCCAATCCCCCTCCGAGGAACTCGGCGGCACAGTGGTCCATGCGATCACCGAGGCCACGCTGATCAGCCGCGCCGAGGCCTCGCGGCGCATCAAAGAAGCCCGCGACCTGGGCCCGCGCCACGGCCTGACCGGCGAACCCCTCCCGCCGCTGCTGGCGGCCACCGCGGCCGCCCAACGCGCCGGCACGCTCGGCTCCGGCCAGGTCTCAGTGATCCGCAAATTCTTTCACCAGTTGCCCGGCTGGATCGACATGCCGACCCGCGAGCAGGTCGAGGCTCGGTTGGCCAAGGAGGGCAGCCGGTTTCGCCCCGAGCAACTGGCCGCGCTGGCCAGCACTGTGGCCGATTGCCTGAACCCCGACGGCACGTTCACCGACGAGGACCGGGCGCGGGGCCGCGGGCTGACGCTGGGCAATCAGCAAGCCGACGGCATGTCGGCGCTGCGCGGCTGGCTCACTCCCGAGGCGCGCGCCACCCTGGAAGCGGTGCTGGCCAAACTGGCCGCGCCGGGCATGTGCAACCCGTTCGACGAGACGCCGTGTGTGGACGGCGCTCCCACCGAAGAGGCCATCGAGCGCGATCCGCGTTCGGCGGCCCAGCGCAACCACGACGCGCTCAACGCCGCCCTGCGCGCGCTCTTGGCGTCGGGAGAGTTGGGTCAGCACAACGGGTTACCGGCCAGCATCGTCGTCACGACAACGCTCCAAGAGCTGGAATCTGCCGCAGGGCGCGGGTTGACCGGTGGCGGCACCCTCCTGCCGATGAGCGACGTGATCCGCCTGGCCCGCCATGCCCGTCACTATTTAGCCATCTTCGACAAGGGCAAGGCGCTGGCGCTGTATCACACCAAACGACTCGCCTCACCCGGACAGCGAATCGTGTTGTACGCCAAGGACCGCGGCTGCTCAAACCCGGGCTGCACGGTGCCCGGCTACTACAGTGAAGTCCACCACGTCACCGACTGGGCTACCTGCCACACCACCGACGTCAACGACCTCACCTTCGCCTGCGGACCCCACCACCGCCTGCTGCGACCCGGCGGCTGGACCACCCGCAAAAACACGCGCGGCGACACCGAATGGAAACCACCCCCACACCTCGACAGAGGACAACCGCGCACCAATACCTTCCACCACCCCGAGAAACTGCTGCGCGACGGAGACGACGACGAGGCGGCGTAGTGGCTGAAGCAGCGCTACAGGATTTTCATCTGCTCGGGTTGCGGCTCGGCCGGCTCGAGCAACTGCGGGCCGTTGTTGCGGACGTTGTTGACCAACGTCGATACCTCGCGCATCCGGATGGCGCGCACATCGGGCGTGCGGGCCAGCAGGCCCTCGTCGATCGCGGCGTCCGGGTCGAGCCACCGGTCCCAGTCGCGCTCGGGCAGCACCAACGGCATCCGATCGTGAATCTGCGCCAGCTCCCCCGGCGCGTCGGTGGTGATGATCGTGCAGCTCAGCAGCGGCGACGCGTCCTTGGCCGGTTTCCACACCGACCACAGGCCCGCCATGAACAGCGGCTCCCCGTCTTCGGAGTACATGAAGAACGGCGTCTTGCGGGTCTTCTTGCCGGCGGCGTCGTCGGAGTTGACCCGCCACTCGTAGTAGCCGTCCATCGGAATCAGGCACCGCTTGGACTTGGCGCTGGCCCGGAAGGCGGGCGAGGTGGTGACCTTGTCCGCGCGGGCGTTAATCAGCATCGGCCCCTTGGCGTCGGGCGCACCGTCGGCGCCGGCCTTGGCCCACGGCGGCACCAGGCCCCACCGCATCAGCCGCACCCGCCGCGTCGGCTGGTCCTCGGGCTCGGAATGCCTGCTCACGACGGTCGCGATGGTCGAGGTCGGGGCCACGTTGTAGTTCGGGGCGTTCGAGGCCCCCTCGGCGCCGGTGGCCTCGTCGATCGCCTTGATCTTCTCGGCCAGCAGGGCCGGATCGGTGGTCACCGCGAACCGTCCACACATAACGTCAATGGTGGCAGAAACCGGCGACAGGCGATGATGGACCGGTGACGACATGGACGGCCCCCCTGGCATCGCGGCCGGTGCACGCGACCGTGACCGTGCCGGGTTCGAAATCGCAGACCAACCGGGCCCTGGTGCTCGCGGCGCTGGCGGCGGCGCAGGACCAGGGCAGCCCGACCATCAGCGGGGCGCTGCGCAGCCGCGACACCGACCTGATGATCGGGGCGCTGCGCACGCTGGGCTTGCGGGTCGACGGGTCGGGTTCCGAGCTGACGGTGAGCGGCCACGTCGCGCCCACACCGCCGGCACAAGTCGATTGTGGCCTGGCCGGCACGGTGCTGCGGTTCGTGCCGCCGCTGGCGGCGCTGGCCGAATCGGCGGTGGAGTTCGACGGCGACGAGCAGGCCCGGGCGCGACCCATCGCGCCGCTGCTGGACGCGCTGCGCGGGCTCGGCGTCCGGATCGACGGCTCCGGTCTGCCGTTCCGGGTGCTGGGCAACGGTTCGGTCGCCGGCGGCACCGTGGACATCGACGCCTCGGCCTCGTCGCAGTTCGTCTCCGGACTGCTGCTGTGCGCGGCCTCGTTCGCCGAGGGCCTGACCGTGCGGCACACCGGTGCATCGCTGCCGTCGGCGCCGCACATCGCGATGACGGTGGTGATGCTGCGCCAGGCCGGGGTCGACGTCGACGATTCCGTCGCCAACCAATGGACGGTGCGGCCCGGGCCCGTCGCGGCGCGGCACTGGGAGGTGGAGCCGGACCTGACCAACGCCGTTCCCTTCCTGGCCGCGGCGGTGGTCAGCGGCGGCGCGGTGCGCATCACCGGCTGGCCGGCCAGCAGCGTGCAGCCCGCCGAGCACATCCTGAACGTGTTGGGCAAGCTCAATGCCGTTGTGACGCATAATGGTTCGCTCCTGGAGGCGCGGGGGTCCGGGGACTACGGCGGGTTTGACGTCGACCTGCGCGCGGTCGGCGAGCTGACGCCGTCGGTGGCCGCGCTGGCGGCGCTGGCGACGCCGGGGTCGGTGTCGCGGCTGTCCGGCATCGCGCACCTGCGCGGGCACGAGACCGACCGGCTGGCGGCGCTGAGCGCCGAGATCAATCGCCTGGGCGGCGACTGCACCGAAACGCCCGACGGCCTGAAGATCACCGCGACGCCGCTGCGGTCCGGGGTCTGGCACTCCTATGCCGACCACCGGATGGCGATGGCCGGCGCGATCGTCGGGCTGCGGGTGGCCGGCGTCGAGGTCGACGACATCGGCGCCACCAGCAAGACGCTGCCGGACTTTCCGCAGCTGTGGGCCCGCATGCTGGAGCCCGGGGAAGAGCGCGGCATGTGAGGCCCGGCGACTACGACGAGTCGGACGTCAAGATCCGCTCCGGCCGGGGCTCGCGCCCGCGGACCAAGACGCGTCCCGAGCACGCCGACGCCGAGGCCGCGATGGTGGTCAGCGTCGACCGCGGCCGCTGGGGATGCGTGCTCGGCGGCGACGTCGACCGCCGGGTCACCGCCATGCGGGCCCGCGAACTGGGCCGCACCCCGATCGTGGTGGGCGACGACGTCGACGTGGTCGGTGACCTGTCCGGGCGGCCGGACACGCTGGCCCGCATCGTGCGTCGCGGGGAGCGGCGAACGGTGTTGCGCCGCACCGCCGATGACACCGATCCGACCGAGCGGGTGGTGGTCGCGAACGCCGACCAGCTGCTGATCGTGGTGGCGCTGGCCGACCCGCCGCCCCGGACCGGCCTGGTGGACCGGACGCTGATCGCCGCCTACGCCGGCGGACTCACGCCGATCCTGTGCCTGACCAAGACCGACCTCGCCCCGCCGGAGCCGTTCGCGGAGCAGTTCGTCGACCTGGACCTGACGGTGGTGACCGCGGGCCGCGACGATCCCCTGCTGGCCGTGGCGGACCTGCTCGCGGGCAAGATCACCGTGCTGCTCGGGCATTCCGGCGTCGGCAAGTCCACGTTGGTGAACCGCCTGGTGCCCGACGCGGACCGCGCCGTCGGCGACGTGACCGACATCGGCAGGGGGCGGCACACGTCGACGCAGTCGGTGGCGCTGCCACTGACCCAGCCGCTGGGCACCACCGGCTGGGTGATCGACACGCCGGGCATCCGTTCCTTCGGGCTCGCCCACATCCGGCCCGACGACGTCATGATGGCGTTTTCCGACCTGGCCGACGCCATCGCGGACTGCCCGCGCGGCTGCGGGCACATGGGGCCACCCGCCGACCCCGAGTGCGCGCTGGACACCCTGACCGGGCCCGCGGCGCGGCGCGTCGCCGCGGCCCGCCGGCTGCTGGCCGCGCTCAACCAGACTTCTTAGCCAGCCGCATCCCTAGCTCGTCGGGCGGCACCAGATGGCCTTCCCTGCAACGTATTTCGACGCTCACCTCGGCGCCGCAGCCCAGATGCGTCAGCCGCAGCCGGTTGCGGCCCGGCAGGTGATGTCTGCCCCACTCGAACAACGCCCACACCACCGGCATGAAATCGAGACCGGCGTCGGTGAGCACGTACTCGTCGCGGCTGCGCTGCCCGGGCTCCCGATAGGGCCGGCGCCGTAGCAGCCCCAGCTCGACCAGCTCGCTCAGCCGCGCCGAGGTGGCGGCCTTGGTGATGCCGACCCGGCGGGCGAAGTCGTCGAACCGGGTGGTGCCGTAGTAGGCCTCGCGCATGATCAGCATCGCGGATTTGGTCCCGACGACCGCCATCGCCTTCTCGATCGCGCACTCGCCCACCGCCGACCAGGCATCGCGGTCGGCCAGCGGTCCTTGCAGCAGTGTCATCCAAATCACCTCCGCGGCTGGGTTGCTTTAAGCATACCGAGGTGTTTACCTGAGTACAGCGTTATATACCTAGACTCGAGGAGGAGTCATGAATCGCGATGCCGTCATCGTCGGAGCCGTCCGCACCCCGATCGGCAAGGGCAAGGCCAGTGGCGCGCTGCACGACGTTCTGCCCGCCGATCTGCTGGCCCACAGCCTGCGCGAGTTGGTGGCGCGCACCGGCGTGGATCCGGCCCAAGTCGACGACGTCATCGCCGGCGCCGTCACCCAGGTCGGCGACCAGGCGGCCAACATCGCCCGTAATGCGCTGCTGGGCGCGGGCTTTCCCGAATCGGTTCCCGGTGTCACGATCGACCGCCAGTGCGGCAGCAGCCAGCAGGCCATCAGCTTCGCCGCCCAGGGCGTGATCGCCGGCGCCTACGACCTGGTGATCGCCGGCGGCGTGGAGTCGATGAGCCGCGTGCCGATGGGCTCGCAGGTGCCGCCGGGCAGCAACCCGATGGGCGAGGACATGACCCGGCGCTACCCCGACGGCCTGGTGCCGCAGGGCATCAGCGCCGAGCTGATCGCCGCGAAGTGGGGCTTCTCGCGCGCCCAGCTCGACGAGTTCTCGGCCGGCAGCCACGAGAAGGCCGCGCGTGCCACCAAGGAGGGGCTGTTCGACAACGAGCTCGTTCCGATCGCCGGGCTGGCCACCGACGAGATCATCCGCCCCGGCACCACGGTCAAGACGCTGGCCGGACTGCAGCCGGCGTTCTACAGTGACGCCGCCAAAGCGCGCTTCCCGCAGATCAATTGGGAGATCACACCCGGCAACTCCTCGCCGCTGTCCGACGGCAGCGCCGCGGTGTTGATCGCCAGCAGCGAGGCCGCCAGAAAGCTGGGGCTGCGCCCGCTGGCGCGGATCCACACCACCACCGTGGTGGGCTCCGACCCGCTCTACATGCTCACCGGCGTCATACCGGCCACCGAGAAGGTGCTGTCGAAGGCGGGGCTGACGCTGGCCGACATCGACCTGTTCGAGGTGAACGAGGCGTTCGCGCCCGTCGTGCTGGCCTGGGCGCAGGACACCGGCGCCGATCTGGCCAAGACCAACGTCAACGGCGGTGCGATCGCGATCGGTCACCCGTTGGGCGCCAGCGGCGCTCGGCTGATGACCACGCTCGTCAACGCGCTGGAACAGCGCGGCGGCCGCTATGGGCTGCAGACGATGTGCGAGGGCGGCGGCATGGCCAACGCCACCATCATCGAGCGATTGGGCTGAGATCATGCAGGAAACGAAATTCGACGGCGTTCGGGTGCGCTACGACAGCACCAAGAGCTACGACGAACTGCGTGCCGCGTTGCTCGCCGACATCGGCGAGCAACCGGTGCCGATCAACGACATCGCGGTGGGTTCCGGCGACTGGGAGTCCTACCGGCAGCGCGTCGAATCCCACGTCGGCCCAAGCGGATTCATGTTGTTCGGCGTGGTCGACCACGGCGCCTGGATCACCAAGGCCGGCATCGACCGCAAGGCGTTGCGCGTCATCCTCGGCAACCCGCTGATCGCCATCACCATGCTGCGCCACGACGTGACGGCGGGCCTGTACGCCCCGGTCGAGCTGTTGTTGCTCGAGGAGGACGATGGCAGCAGCCTGACCTACGTCAAGCCGTCGTCGCTGATGGTCGTGCAGCCCAACCCGGAGTTACTCAGCGCCGCGGAGCAACTCGACGCGAAGCTGGCCGCGCTGGCCGAGAAGGTGGCCGGCTGAGCGCTGCGCGGACGGTGGTCGGCCGGCTCGACCGGTGAGCGCGGGGTGCCAGGCTGTTGACGACCGGTGCGTCGGTGCCTGCCTGACTCGCGTTAGCGCGCGCGGGTCAGCTGTTTTCGTCGGATGAGCGCCGACGGTCTGCCGGCGCGCACGGTCACGGACAGCGTCAGTGCGGCGGCGAGCAGGAAACACGTCGTCGCGTAGGCCAGGCTGCCGGCGGGCGCCCCGTCGGGCGTGATGCCGTGCGAGGCCTTTTCGTAGGCGGGCAGCGCCGACAACCACAAACCCCCGAGCACGAGTAAGAATGCGGACCCGAAGACCGCGACGACGGGGTTTCGCGCGCCGGGCGTGAACGCGGTATTGCGCCACTGCCGCAACAGGATCGGGATCGCCACCACGGCGAACGCGCCGAGGATCACGAAGTACAGCGCCCGCCGCGGTCCGCCGTCGGGATGGTCCCCACCGGCCAGCAGGATCGGGATATTGGCAACGACCAGGCCGACGGGCACCAGCGCGGCCACGCAGAATGTCCGGCCGGTCAATGACATTCGGCTCAGATATCGCCCGCGCTCGATGGGACGGGTGACCAATAGCTGGGTGAACAGTGCGACGCAGGCCGGACCCACGGTGGCGAACAGCAGGACGCTGCTCATCGGCACCGCGGCCAGCATCGGACGGTTGATCGCGTTGTCGGTGTTCCACGCCCACCAGCGCAGCTGCGGACCCAACTGGTCGAAGATCTCGTAGAAGCAGTTGTGCACAAATCCCACACACACCGCGCCGACGACCGCGCCCCAGTCGCGGAACACGCCAAGGCTGCGGACCACTTCGTAGGCCAACGTCATCATCGCGGGGTACAGCGCGACGATGTAGATCGGCAGCCGGTCGTACATGAACTGGACCGTGAAGACGTTGTGCGCGAAGACCGCACCGATGGAGTCGTCAATGCCGAAGACGGTCGGAAAGTACAGGGGCGGCTCGACGATCAGCAGATAGACGACCGTGGCGAACCAGATCACGATGTTCGCCGGGTCCCCGTCGCGGCGCAGTCGGCGGATCGCCCACCAGAGTGCCAGCACGGCGCCCGCGACGATGAGCAGTTCGACCACGGGCAGCGTCCAATTCGCCAGTCCGAACGGGTTTCTCAACGTCACCCAGGGCGAGGCGTGCTCGCAGCTGAACCCCAGGCGGTTGGCGATGCGTTCGATGTCGTCGCTGCATTGACCGCTCATCGTCGGGCGTCCTCAGTTATTCGCACACGCACGTGCACGTGCGCGCTTGCCGGAAGCTTGACGATACATGTCTAGCAAGCGGGTGCCCCGGCTCCCGCGATCGGCACTGACTGACACCCGTCATTGACGACCGTCAGTCAGTGGGCGTACGGTGCCTCCATGGGGTCACCGCGCGCGCCATCCGCGACCGGGTCGCCGGGCGGGAGCGTCCGCGAAACCCGACGGCTGGAAACCCGGGCGCGCCTGTTCGACGCGGCGCTGGCCGAGATTTCGCGGCGCGGACTGGCCGCCGCCGATGTCAGCGCGATCGTCGCCGACGCGGGCGTCGCCCGGGGACGTTCTATTTCCACTTCCCGACGAAGGAGCACGTCCTCGTCGAGGTGGAACGCGTCGAGGAGACCCGGATCATCAGCGAACTCGGCGTCGCCAAGGGCGATCTGATGTCGGTGCTGTCCCAGCTCGTACGGCACGTGCTCAGCGCCGAAAAACGTTTGGGCGAAGCGGTTTTCCGGGACATGCTCGGATTGCATTTCTCCTCGACCCGTCCGATCGAGGACGAGTTCGCCCGGCACCCGCTCGGACAATTCGTGGTGGACGTCATCGGTCGGGCCCAGGACGATGGCCAGGTCGACCCCGAGGTCGACGCGACCGAACTCGCCTCGTTTTTCCTCACCGGCCTCTTCGCGCTGCTGGCCACGGGGGCCCACGATGCCGCGCTGTTAAGCCGTTACGTGACAACGGTTGTCAAAGGGATGGAGAAGCGATGAATCGCACCGGAATCGAGGGCTATCGGGACTTCCTGGCCAAGCGTGACGGCGAGGCCGATCTGCTCAACAGGCGCCTGGCCAATCGCGAGCAGTTCTTCAGCGACCTGGAATCCAATCCCGTCCGGTCGGTCCATCCCGCCGACCGCGCCGTTTTCCTGCGCAACCTGCGCCGCCGGCGACCCGAACCCGGCCTGGATGACAGGATGCTCTTCCTGCTGGCAACCGCAAAGCTCAATCAGGCGGAGCGATTCGGCGTGGGACTGGGTGAAACCTACGGGCGCAACAGCGACGAGAGCGTGCCGCCCGAGCGCGTCTACGTCGAACTGGAAGAGCACTACCACACCCGGCTGCTGGCCTACGCGCTCGAGGCGTTCGACCTGACCTTCCAGGTCGTGGCCCCACCCTTCGTCGTCCGCCAGTTCGTCAAAGCGAACGTCTTCCTGCCCGAACGGCTCGGTTTCCTGTTCGTCGGGGCCGGGGAGATGGCGGGCTGCATCCTGTTCGATGAATTACGCCGTGCCGGCAGAAGGCTTTTCGCCGACGAACCGCACGTCGCCGAACGAATCGAACTGCTCTACAGCGAGATCCTCACCGACGAGATAGGCCACGTCGGCTATTGCGCGTCGCGCTGCACCGCCGCGGAGCGGGCGATCATGCGCCGAATCTATCCCCTCATCGGGCGACTGCTCGCCCGTCAAACCGCGGAGATAAGCCTGCTCATCGATTGCGAGGCGTTCCACGCGCGGCTGGACCGCCCCTTCGACGTCGAGGAACTCACCGCCGACCTGGACAACGAGACCTACCTGGTCACCCATCCCTGACGGCGAGTACGCCCCTCCGGACCGCGGAGCCAATCGCATCCCCTTTACCCGGGTGCACCTCGGGAGTATCGTTCGCGCGTGCCAGCCAGGCGCTGAGCACGGTCGGAGGTAGCGCCGATGGGTCGTGTTGCGGTGATCACGGGAGCCAGCCGGGGCATCGGCGCGGCGACCGCATTGACTCTGGCGGAGCAGGGCTTTCGGGTGGTCGTCAACTACCGGTCCAGCTCCGCGGAGGCCGACGAGGTGGTCGGGGCCGCGACCGCGGCCGGCGGTGAGGCCGTCGCGATCCGGGCCGACGTCACCGAACCCGACCAGGTCGCCGGAATGGTTGGCGAGATCGACGCGAGGTGGGGCGGCGTCGAGGTGCTCGTGCACAACGCGCTGATCCCCTACGACGTCACCTCGTTCGCCGACCTGAGCTGGGAGCAGCTCGGCGGCAAACTGGACCGCGAACTGCACGCCGCCTTCCTGGTGACCAAAGCCGTTGTCCCCGACATGGTTTCGCGCAGGTATGGCCGGCTGATCTATCTCACCACGATATTGTCCCGCCGGCCCAGGCAGGGCATGATCACGGTGGGAACCGCCAAGGCGGCAATGGACCAGTTTGTCCGCTACGTCGCACTCGAGCTGGCCCCGCACCAGATCACCGCCAACCTCGTCTCGCCGGCCACCGTCGCCGATCCCACGGCGAGCGCCCTGTTGACGGCCGATGAGATACGCCAGCTCGGCGCGGCGAATCCCATGGGGCGGCTCGTCAGCCCCGAGGAAGTGGCAAAGACGGTGGCGTTTCTGGCCGGCGAGGATTCCGGCTTCATCACCGGCCACTGCCTGGAGGTCAACGGCGGCCTCGCCATGGATTAGCAGCGGATTCTGCGACCGGGAAAGGGGATTCGGCGTGCAGACGATCGATCTCGCTTACGTCGGGCGGGGCATTCACGAGGAGTTGGTCGCCCACGTCGCCGATCAGGAGGACTACTACCGCGACGAAGGCATCCACGTCGCCATCCGCGATGGCGTCGGCTGGAGCGCACAGCGGCTGCGCCATGCCGCGGTGATCGGGCTGGGTCGGGCCCTGCTGTCGCGGCTGCACGACGGGATCGGCTGGAAAGCGTTGGGCGTCAACACCGATCGCCCATTGTTCTGGTTTCTCGGTAACGCACAGGTGAGGTCCATGGCGGATCTGCGCGGCCGGCGCCTGGCCGTGCACGCCGCCCACAGCCCGCCGGGCACGTTCGCCCGGATCGTTCTGCGTCAGCACGGCCTGGACCCCGACCGCGACGTGCACTGCGTGGTGCGGCATCCGGGCGACTACCAGATGGACCTGCGCCGGATGCGCGACGGCTCGATCGATGCGGCCTATGTCGGCAGCACCCTGTCCCCCGAGCAGGTCGCCACCGAAGAGGGCTTTCACCTGCTGGCCTGGGTCGGCGATCATTTCCAGATCCCCACGGTGGGCGTCGCGGTCGACCCCGTTCACCTCCCCCCGGACAGCCCGCCGCTGCAGGCCATGCTGCGGGCCCATCGGCGGGCGCTGCGGCTGCTCGCCGAACAACCCGGCCGCGCCGCCGACTACGTCAACTGGTTCCTCGACCGGCTCACCGCCGATGAGGCGAAACGGCATTACGAGCGCTATGTCGGCCCGTACTTCACCCCCGCCTATCGGGTGGACGTGCGCCTCGCGCAGCGGGCGATCGACGCGGTCGCCGGCGAACTCGGCGTCGGCTCCACACTTGCTACGGACTTCTATGAATGTGGCAGCGGACTTCAGCCGCCGGATGACCAATAGCTCGTAACAGACTGGGTACGCGCTATTAATGCAGCCGAACCGACGAATCTCTCGAGTGCTGGACGAACACCGTTTCCATGCGCTGTCAGCGGTTTTGGCGCCCGGATCGGCCAAAACCGCCCTGATGTTCTTGGACCCGGACCTGCGCATTCGCGGCCTGAACGCGGCGTACGAAAGGATCTCCCTGCGCGGGCGCAACGAGTTGCTCGGCGGCTACGTCGCCGAGGTGTTCCCGGAGAATCCCGATGACCCGCAGGCCAGCGGCCTGGAGCTGCTGGCGGCGTCCGTGGACTCCGCGCTGGGCCGCAACGGGACCGACGTCATGCCGATCATGCGCTACGACATCACCGACCCGCGGGATCCCGACATCTTCCTGCCGAAACTGTGGACGGCCCGCAATGTTGCGGTGCACGACGGCGACGAAGCCATCGGCGTGCTGCACCAGGTCGCCGAGGTCACATCACTCGACCAGGCGCTGGCGGCGTTGTCGCTCACCAGCGCGGGCGGTCGGGCGTTCGACGGCGCCGAACAACTCCATGTGCTGGCGGCCCTGGCCGCCCAGCCCCGCGCGGGGCCGGACGGCACATCAGCGATGACCCAAGAGATTCAGCAACTTCAGCGCGCTCTGGAAACCCGCGACATCATCGGCCAGGCCAAGGGCGTGCTGATGGAACGCTTCGACATCGATGCGGCGGCGGCCTTCGAACTGCTGGTGAGGTTGTCGCAGACCTCGAACACGCCGCTGGCCGAGCTGGCCCACCGGCTGATCCAGATCGACCACCCCAGCAGATGACGGCCGGGCCCGAAAAGCCAACGGCCGGTTAGGCTGCCAGGCCTTCGCCGGCGGCACGGGCCGCCGCTGTCCGCTTCCCGCGGCGCCAACCACGCACCGCGGCGATTGCGGACTTCAGGCCGCGGCGGCGGCCGGTGACCGGATCGGTACCCAGGAAACCCGGCTCGAGCTCGGCGAACATCCGCTCGCTGCGGGTCTCCGGCGCGTTGTCGGCGTCGTCGCGCAGGTACTTGTTCGGCAGCGACAGCTTGGCCAGCGTGCGCCACGTCTTGGCGTACTGGAGCAGGAAAGACCCTGTGGTGTAAGGCAAGTCGTACTTGTCGCACACCTGGCGCACCCGCACCGCGATCTCGGCGTACCGATTGCTCGGCAGATCCGGGAACAGGTGGTGCTCGATCTGGTGGGACAGGTTCCCGCTCATGAAGCGCAGTGCTGGGCCGGCCTCGAAGTTGGCGCTGCCCAGCATCTGGCGCAGGTACCACTGCCCCTTGGTCTCGCCGATCATGTCGGTCTTGGTGAATTTCTCTGCGCCGTCAGGGAAATGGCCGCAGAAGATCACCGCGTTGGCCCACACGTTGCGGATCACGTTGGCGAGCGCGTTGGCCTTCAACGTCGAGGTGTAGCTGGCGCCGGGTGACAACGAGGTCAACGCGGGGAACGCGACATAGTCCTTGAGCACCTGCCGTCCGGCCTTGGCCAGGAACTCATCGACGCGTTGCCGGGCTTCGTCGTTGTCCATCCGGCGCTTGGCGATCTTGCCGAGCTCCACGTGCTGCAGGCCGACGCCCCACTCGAAGAGCAGCGCGAGCAGGGTGTTGTACACCAGGTTGAAGATGTTGAAGCGCTTCCAGCGCTGGTCGCGGGTGACGCGCAGCAGGCCGTAGCCCACGTCGTCGTCCATTCCGAGGATGTTCGTGTACTTGTGGTGCACGAAGTTGTGCGTGTAGCGCCAGTGCTTGGACGACCCGCTCATGTCCCACTCCCACGTCGAGGAGTGAATCTCGGGGTCGTTCATCCAGTCCCACTGGCCGTGCATGACGTTGTGGCCGATCTCCATGTTCTCGACGATCTTGGCCACGCCCAGGGTCACCGTGCCCGCCCACCAGGCCGAGCGCCGCGAGCTGGCGGCCAGCAGCAGCCGGCCGCTCACCTCCAGCGCGCGCTGGGCCGCGATGGTGCGGCGGATGTAGCGGGCATCCCGCTCGCCGCGCGAGTCTTCCACGTCCTGGCGGATGGCATCGAGCTCAACGGCCAGGTTTTCGATGTCGGCGTCCGTCAGATGGGCGAATACGTCGACGTCTGTGATCGCCATCGTCGTGATCTCCCTGCGGTAGTTTTTCGGTCCTTAACGTGTTCCAGACCTACGCTATCGTAACCTACGAAGCCGTAGGTTACCTATGAGTAGCCTTTAAATGTCGAGCACGCAATCGCCGGACGCCGCGGAAATGCAGGTCTGCACCCTGGTGCCCGGGTCGTGCTCCTGGCCGGTGCGCAGATCGCGCACGTGGCCCTCCACCAGCCCGACCACGCACGACTGGCAGATCCCCATGCGGCAGCCGAAGGGCATCTGCACCCCGGCGCCCTCGCCCGCGTCCATCAGCGACGTCGCAGCGTCGGCGTCGACGGTGCGTCCGCTTCGGGCGAAGGTGACGGTGCCGCCGGCGCCGGTGGGCGCGGCCTTGGACACCGCGAACCGCTCGAGGTGCAAGCGCTCACCGATACCCGCGGCCGACCATACCCGCTCGGCCTCGGCGAGCATGCCCTCCGGACCGCAGGCCCAGGTCTGGCGTTCGCGCCAGTCCGGTACCTGGTCGTCCAGCACCGACAGGTCCAGCCGGCCCTGGCTGCGCGTCTCGCGCAGCCGCATCCGGTAGCCGGGGTGTTCGGCGGCCAGCGCGGACAGCTCGCCGCGAAACATCACGCCGGACTCGGTGGGTGCCGAGTGCAGGTGGACGATGTCTCCGATTTGGTTGCGGCGCACCAGGGTTCGCAGCATCGACATCACCGGCGTGATCCCGGAGCCGGCGGTGAGGAACAGGATCGACGGGGCGCCGGATCGGGCAGCACGAAGTTGCCCTGCGGAGCGGCCAGCCGGACGATGGTGCCCGGCTCGACACCGGCCACCAGGTGCGACGACAGGAAGCCCTCCGGCATCGCCTTCACGGTGATGGTCACGGTGCGCGCCGGGCCGGAGCGCGCGCCCCCGCCGGCCGGGGCGGAGGTGAGCGAGTACGACCGCCAACGCCAGCGTCCGTCCATCAGCAGTCCGATGCCGATGTACTGGCCCGGCTGGTAGTCGAAGTTGAAGCCCCAGCCGGGCTTGATGACCAGCGTCGCCGAATCCTCCGTCTCGCGGCGCACCTGCAGGATCCGGCCTCGCAGTTCGCGCGCCGACCAGAGCGGGTTGGCCAGGTGCAGATAGTCGTCGGGCAACAGCGGTGTCGTGATGCGGGCGGCGAGCTTGCGCAGCGCGTGCCAGCCGGGGTGCCGGTCGGCGCCGGCGACCACGGGGCGCTTGGTGTCGACGACGTTGCCCGTGATCGAGGGGTTACGTCTGCCCAGGGGAAGCTCCTGCTCACTACGCGGCGTCTTGGTTGCGCTCACCATTGTGATCGATTCTGGGGGCCTCACGAAACCTACGGTACCGTAACCTACGGTTGCGTAGCTAGCGTTGTGGCCCGATTTGCCTCACATCCTGCGTCACATCAGCTCCAGCAGGAACGGCAGCTCCTGGTTGGCGTACCAGGCCAGATCGTGGTCCTGCGCATCGCCGACGATCAGGTCGGCGTCCTCATCGCCCAGGTCGGCGGCGTCGATCGCCTCGATCGCCCTCGCCACCGCCGGCTCGGCCCCGGCGTTGTCGACGTAGGCGGCGATCACATCGGCGATCGGCACCGGCCCCGAAAGCCTGACCACGGCGTCGTCGAGGTCGGGACGGTACGTGACGTCCTCGACCTCGGCGGCCAGCACCGCACGGCGGGGCGGCGGGGGCTCGCCCTCCGCCGCTTCGGCGTCGTGGGCCGCCAGCAGCCGCAGCGACGCCAGCGCCGCCTCACGCAGCGCCACGTCGGCGAGCTCGTCGTCGTCGCCCTCGGCGTAGGCCTCGCGCAGCCTCGGCGTCAGCGCGAACGCGGTGCCGCTGACCGGCCACAACGATCCGTCGGCGACGAGCTGCGCCAACATGGGCAGCGTGGCGGGGATATAGACGACCGTCATGGGGGCTAGATCAGCGTGGCCGCGTAGTCGTCGACGTACGTCGACAGCTCCCGCGGCGGGCGCCGGTAGTTGCCACTGACGACGGGATGCGCCGGCAGCTTGACCTTGGGCGTCTCGACGTCGTGGTACGGGACGGAGGACAACAAATGGGCCATCATGTTCAGTCGTGCGTGCTTCTTGATATCGGATTCCACGACATACCACGGACTTTCCGGGGTGTCGGTATGCACCATCATCTCGTCCTTGGCGCGTGAATAATCCTCCCACCGGTATACCGACTCCAGGTCGATCGGGGACAGCTTCCAGCGCCGGACCGGATCGTTGCGCCGCGCCTTGAACCGGCGCAGCTGTTCGGCCTCGGAGACCGAGAACCAGTACTTGCGCAGCAGGATCCCGTCGTCGATCAGCATCTGCTCGAAGATCGGCGTCTGCCGCATGAACCGCGCATACTCCTGCGGCGTGCAGAATCCCATCACCTTCTCGATGCCCGCCCGGTTGTACCAGGACCGGTCGAAGAGCACGATCTCGCCCTTGGTGGGCAGGTGGGCGATGTAGCGCTGGTAATACCACTGGCCGCGTTCCCGATCCGAGGGCACCGGCAGCGCGGCGATGTGGGCGATCCGCGGGCTGAGGTACTCGGTAATCCGTTTGATGGCACCGCCCTTGCCGGCGGCGTCGCGGCCCTCGAACAGCACCACCAGCCGCGTCCCGGACTGCCGCACCCACTCCTGCAGCTTCACCAATTCCGTTTGCAGCCGGAACAATTCGGCTTCGTAGACCTCGTCGGAGATCCTGGGCCCGGCCGAGCCCGCCGACTTCTTCTTGGTCGCCTTCGCCGGTGCGCGGTCGGTTTTCGCGGTGCTCACAGCAACGAATAATAGCCCCACGCAGGCCTTTTCACCGCCGACTAGGACCGGGACGCCTCCAGCAGTTCTTCGAGCGCCTGGTTCAGCAGTCCGGGCAGCAGCTCGACATCGCTCATGGCTTCGCGGTCGGCGTTGATTCCGTAGTACAGCTCGCCGTTGTACGACGTCACGCCGATGGCCAGCGCCTGATTGTGCAGCAGCGGCGGCACCGCGTAGGTCTCCAGCAATTTGGTGCCGGCGATGTACATCTGCGACTGGGCACCCGGGGCGTTGGTGATGAGCAGGTTGAAGGTGCGCTTGGAGAAGCTCGGGAAGCTGGTCGCCACCCGGATGCCCATCGCGTGCAGCGTCGGCGGGGCGAAACCCGACAGTGTGACGATGGTTCTGGCGTCCACCAGCTGGGCGGCCGTCGGATTCGATTCGGTGGCGTGGGCGATCTGCGACAGCCGCACCACCGCGTTCGGCTCCCCCACCGGCAGGTCGACGAGGAACGGCATCACCTGGCTGATCGCCTGGCCCGGCCCGCTCGTGTCGAGGTCGCCGTCGTCGTACACCGACAGCGGCGCCATCGCCCGTACCGTCGCGGTGGCCGAGACCGCCACCCCGCGTGACATCAGCCAGTTCCCCAGCGCGCCGGCGATGACCGCCAGCACCACGTCGTTGACGTCGCAGTCATAGCGCGCGCGCACGGCGCGGTAATCGTCGAGGCTGCCGCGCGCGACCGTGAAGCGCCGGTGCCGCGACACGGTGGCATTGAGCGGGCTGCTGGGGGCGGTGCCCCGGGTCACGGTGCGCACCAGGTCGACCGCCCGGCGGCCGGCGTCGAGCCAGTCGCCGTGGTTGGTCAACAGGCCACCCACCATCGAACCGACGGCCCGCAGCTGCGCGCCCGGCCCGGTCACCCATTCGCTGACGGCGCCCAACATCAGCCGGGTGTTGCCGGGGTCGCGCTCCGGGATCCAGATGTCCTCGGGGAACGGTGGCGGCCGTTTCGTCCGGTCGGCGATGACGTGGTTGATCTCCAGCGCCGACATGCCGTTGATCAACGCCTGATGCGACTTGGTGTAGAGCGCCACCCGGTTCTTGGACAGGCCTTCGACCAGATACATCTCCCACAGCGGGCGGGACTTGTCCAGCGGCCGCGCGGCCAGCCGCGCGATCAGCTCGTGCAGCTGCTCGTCGCTGCCCGGCGACGGCAACGCCGAGCGCCGCACGTGATAGGTGATGTCGAAGTCGTTGTCGTCGAGCCACACCGGCCGGGCCGTGCCGACCCGCACCTCCCGCACCTTCTGCCGGTAGCGCGGTATCTGCGGCAGCCGCTGCTCGACGGTGGCCAGCAGGGTCTCGTAGCTCAGGCCGGCCCGGGGGCGACGCAGGATCGACAGCGATCCGACGTACATGGGGGTCGCGGTGTTCTCCATCCGGTAGAACGAGGCGTCCGGCGGGGACAAGCGACTCACCATGCGGCGCAGTCCTCCTGGTCAGTTCCTGCCCGTGCCCTCGGGCCCCCGGGGACCCATGTCCCGCCCACGGTAACCGTGCCGCCGTGCACCAGTCAGCGTGGGTACGCGCGCGGCCGAGTTGTGCCATGATGACCACTGACTAACCACCGTCTGCCCCTCTCCAGCAGGCTTGAAGGTCCGGCCGAGAGTTGGAGAGTGCGCGTTGAACCCTAGCCCTGTTGCGAATCCACCTGACGCTTTCACCGTCGTACCGGTCGTCGACTACGAGCCGCCAACGCACGACGTGCCGCACCCCGCCGCGCAGTGCCGGCAATCCGCGCGACCGACGTTGCGCCGCCGCGGCGGCCACGCGCCGCCGCGGTCCTACACCGGGCAGCCCAGCAGGACTCCGGAACCGGGTCCCGGCGCGGTCATGTCCCCGCGGCTGCGTCAGGCCGCCGTCTTCGCCGACGCCGCGCTGCGCCGGGTGCTGGAGGTCATCGACCGCCGCCGGCCCGCCGCCCAGTTGACTCCGCTGCTGGCGCCCAGCCTGGTGGATTCGGTGGCCGCGGTTGGCCGTTCGGCCGCGGGCGGCCACCGCGGCGCCGCCGTGTTGCGCCGCATGCGGCTACAGGCGGCCGGTCACCGCGACCCGGACTCGGCGGCCGAGGTGTTCGGTTCCTACAGCCGCGGGAACCGGATCCACGCCATCGCCTGCCGGGTCGAGCAGGTCGACGCCGCGGGCGCAACCCGCTGGATGGTGGTGGCCCTGCACATCGGGTGACCGCGGCCGGTCAGGCCGCCGGCGCGGCGCCGGCCGGTCGCGGGCCTCCGGTGTAGCGGGTGAGGATGGGCCCCGCGATCGCCATGATGAACACGTAGGACGTCGCCAGCGCCGCGACCGCGGGCAGCGACTTGCCGGCGAGCCCGATGATGATCAACGAGAACTCGCCGCGGGCGATCAGCGCGGTGCCCGCGCGCAGCTGCCCGCGCCGCGCCACCCCGTCATGGCGCGCGGCGAAGATCCCGGTGGCCACCTTGGTGGCCGCGGTGACCGCGGCCAGGATCAGCGCCGCCGGAAGCATCGGCACCAGCTCGTGCGGGTCCACCGAATAGCCGATCGCCAGGAAGAAGATGGCGGCGAACAGGTCTCGCAACGGGCTCAGCACCTGACGGGCCCGCTCGGCCGTCTCGCCGGTCAGGGTCAGGCCCACCAGGAAGGCGCCGACCGCGGCCGATGCGTGCAGGGACTCGGCCATCGCCGCCACGATCAGGGTGATGCCCATTACCCGCAGCATCAGCTGTTCGGAGTCGGGGTGTTGCACCAGCCGCTCGACGTGGTGACCCCACCGGTAGGACGCGGCGAACGCCGCGACCAGAGCGCCGACCGCCACGGCCATGCCCCCGATGGCGTGCAGCCAGCCGCCGCCCGATGCCAGGACCGCGAACAGCGGCAGGTAGGCCGCCATCGCAAAATCTTCGAGCACCAGCACCGACAGCACCGCCGGCGTCTCCCGGTTACCGAGCCGCTGCAGGTCCTCCAGCAGCCGCGCGATGACGCCCGAGGAGGAGATGTAGGTGACGCCGGCCAGGCACAGGACGGCCACGCCGTCCAGTCCCAGTAGCAGGCCGGCGATCGCCCCGGGCGCCGCGTTGAGGACGATGTCGACGGCCGCCGACGGCAGGTGGTGGCGCATGCTGGAAGAGAATTCGGCCACCGAGAACTCGCAGCCCAGGGTCAGCAACAGCAGCACGACGCCGATGGGTGCGCTGGTGGTGATGAACTGGCCGCCGGCGGCCACCGGCAGGATGCCGCCGTTGCCCAGGGCCAGGCCCGCCAACAGGTACACGGGGATGGGCGACAACGCGAATCGCCTTGCGGCGGCGCCCAATACGGCAAGAGTGGCCAGGAGGGCGCCGAGTTGCAAAAGCAGCGTCCCCGAAATCTGCACCGGTTCAGCCTTTGTCGATAATCTTCTCGACGCCCGCGATGCCGTCTTCGGTGCCGATCACGATCAGAACGTCTTCGACGTGCAGCATCTCGGCGGGCCCGGGCGAGGCGAGCACTTGCTCGTTGCGCACGATCGCCACGATGGACGCGCCGGTGCGGGTGCGCGCCCGGGTGTCGCCCAGCGGGTGATCCACGAAGGGGCTGCCGGCCAGGATGTGCACCTGGCCCGTCTCCAGCCCGGGTATCTCGCGGGCCAACTCGGTGAACCGCTCGGCGATCCGCGGCGCCCCCAGGATCTGGGCCACGGCCTCAGCCTCCTGGTCGCTGAGATGCAGCAGCGGCCGCGCCTCGTCCGGATCTTCGCGGGCATACACGACGACGTCGAAATCGCCGCTGCGCCGCGCAATGATGCCGATGCGGTCGCCCTTGTGATCGGTGAATTCGTAGCGAAGGCCGACCCCGGGGAGCAACACCTCCTTGACATCCATACCGTCAATCCTGACAGGTCGACGGGGGCCGCCGTAAGCGGATGGCGGCAAAATCCGTCAGCCCGGGGCGCCCGCCGGTCGGCTGGGGCCGCCGCGCGGCCGGCGTCCCAGCGGCAGCAACCTCGGCACCTCGCGCCGGTAGTTGACATAGTCGTCGCCCAGGGCCTCCACCAGGTCGTGCTCCTCGATCCGGGTGGCGACCAGGATGTAGCCCGTCATGGCGACGGAGAACAGCAGATGCCCGGCCGTCATGGTGGGGGCCGCCCAGAAGGCGATGACGAAACCGAGCATCAGCGGGTGGCGCACCAGCCGGTAGAACATCCGAATGTGAAAAGCTATGTGCGTGTAGGGTTTTCCGCGCCACGCCAGATACACCTGCCGGAGCCCGAACAGGTCGAAGTGGTTGATCATGAACGTCGACGCCAGGGCGATCGCCCAGCCGAGCCAGAACAGCGTCCACAACACCAGGCGCCCGGCGGGTAGTTCAACCTGCCAGATGACCGCCGGCATCGTTCGCCATTGCCAATACAGCAGCACCAGCACGGCGTTGGACAGCATCACGTAGGTGCTGCGCTCGATCGACGGCGGCACCGCCCGCGTCCACCACGCCTTGAACCCGGGGCGCGCCATGACGCTGTGCTGCAGGCCGAACAGGCCCAGCAGCACCATGTTGACCAACACCGCCTCGCCGATGGGCGCCGACAGCCCGTGATCGACCGTTCGTGGCACCCAGAAGTTGCCGAGGAAGGCGACAAGGTACAGAAATACGGCAAGAAAGAGCAGATAAGCGGCCGCGCCGTAGCCAACCGTCAGGTAACGCTTCATTAGCTGATTGTGCGCCTGATCGACCCCGAAGAACATGGGGCGATTGCCTCATTGTTCCGGCGTTATTGTTCCGCCGTTCCCGTGAGCACCAGCCCGTGTTGCAGGGCGTACATGCTGGCGCCGATGCGGTTCGAGACGCCGATCTTGGCGTAGGTGCGCTCGACGTGGTTGCGGGCCGTTTTCTCGCTGATCACCAGCGCCGCGGCGATCTCCCTGTTGGACGCGCCGCGCGCGACCAGGCACAGCACCTCGATCTCGCGGGGGGTGAGCCCGTCCGGTCGCGGGACCGGCCGCTGCGCGGACCGTCCCGCCGCGTGCAGCACCGCCTCGACGGCGACCGATTCGAGCTCACCCGCCTGCGCCCGCCCGCGCAGCCGGCGCGCGGCCGCCGCTTGCGTCATGCGTTCGCGATACGGCCTGGGCTCGCAGGCGGATTGGTAGCAGACGGCGGCGGCCAGGATGCGATCCGGCAGGCCCAGCGCCGCCCCGGCCAGGCCGCGCGGATATCCCGACCCGTCGACGCATTCGTGGTGATTGCCGGCGACCTCGGCCAGCCGCGCCAGGCCCGGCACCTGGTTGAGGATGCGCACGGTCAGATACGGATGCAGGCGCACCCGCTCGAACTCCGACGCGCTCAGCGGCCCTTGCCGCGACCAGATCCGATTCGACACCCCGATGCGGCCCAGATCGTGGACATGGCCGGCGCGCCGGGTCAGCGCGACCGCGTCGGGCCCGAGGCCCGCGGCCAGCGCGGCCTCTCCGGCGAGTCGGGCCACCGCGCGCGAATGCCCAAGCGTGAAAGGACATTTCAGGTCGACGAAGTCGCCCAACGCGACGAGCAATGCGTCCAGGGACCGATCGTCGAGGCGCTGCCGGCGATCGGGCGCCTCGCGCAGCGCGGCCGCCCACGCATCGCCGGCCGGCGGGCCGGCCAGGATCGCGTCGGCGTCGCGGACGAAGGCATCGGCTATCAGGGGGTCGAACTGCCCGCCGCGCCGGGCGCCGACCATGGCGACGGCCCCGGCGACGCCGTAGGTGCGGTGGTGCACCTCGACCATGTCGGCGAGCTGGGCGATGCGCATCTGGATCGGGATGGCGTCGCCCCGGGCGCCGGCGGGCAGACCGCCGCCGTCGTAGCGCTCGAACGCGAACGCGAGCGCGGCCTGCACGTTGGGGCCCAAGCCCATTCGGTCGGCCAGCAGGGCCGCGGACGCGCAGTGCGAATGAATCAGCCGGGAGATGTTGCCCCGCGCGTCGGCGAACAGCGTCGCCATCAGGCTGATCCGGTGCGCCAGCGGCTGGCCGCGCCCCACGTTGCTCGCCAGGAAGCGCAGGTAGGGAATCCCGGACCAGTCGACCAGATACGAGTCATGACGCACCGCGATGTCGTCGCCGAACCACCGCGCGTATTCGTGGGAGTCCGCGTGGCAGCCGATCCACATGATCAGGGTCGTGTAGTAGACGCAGTCGCGCTCGTCGGCGTCCAGACCGAGCCGGTCGGCCAGCCTGGTCGCGATCAGCGCCGCCCGGAGCATGTGCTCGGCGGGCTGGCCCAGACCGAGGTCGATCGCCACCGACAGCGCAGCCAGCAACTCCGCGCGGGTCGGTAATTCGGTCTCCGACATGAGGTTCATTGTGCCCAGCTAATCGGCGTAGGTCACCCGATCGGGACAGTGCGCCGCACCGCCTGGTGCCGCCGCGCGTCGAACGCCTCGAAATGGCCCGAGCCGGCGGATGCCTCAAATCGCGTGCCGCGCCCGCCGAGTGTGCGGCCAGCCGCACCTTGGGTGCCGAGCGTGCGGCCTGCCGCACACTCGAGTGGAGGCGGGCCCGCTTAGCGCCGCTTGACCGACTTGGGCGGCTTGGCGCCGCGGCCCTGCTGGCGCGCCGCGGCGCGCCGCTCGCGCCGGCTGGCGCCCCGGGCACCCCGGCCGGCGTTTTGCCGTCGCCGCCGTTGCGCTGCACCGCGGCCGTGCCGTCCTCGGACGGTCCGGAGTATGTCATGGCCGGCGCCTGGTTGTCGATTCCCTTGGCGCGCAACTGGGTTGGGGCCTCTTCGCGCACGGCCGTCGCGGCGCCGCCCTGCTGGCCGGCCGCGGCGGTGGCGAATTCCGCCAGCCCCTCCGGCGCCTCGACCGGCGCGACCTGCGGGCTGGGCACCGCCTCGACGGTGACATTGAACAGGAACCCGACCGACTCCTCCTTCATGCCGTCGAGCATCGCCATGAACATGTCGTAGCCCTCGCGCTGGTACTCCACCAGCGGATCGCGCTGCGCCATCGCGCGCAGCCCGATGCCCTCCTTGAGGTAGTCCATCTCGTAGAGGTGCTCGCGCCACTTGCGGTCGATGACGTTGAGCAGCACATTGCGCTCCAGTTGACGCATCGCGCCCTCGCCGGCGATCTCCTCGAGCTCGGCTTCCCTTGTGGCATAGGCGTTTTCGGCGTCTTTGAGCAGCTCCTCGAGCAGTTCCTCACGGGTGAGGTCGTCGCGGTCGGAGTCCGCATCGTGGTGGGTCAGCGTCGCGTGGTCGATGCCCACCGGGTACAGCGTCTTCAGCGCCGTCCACAGCGCCTCGAGGTCCCAGTCCTCGGCGTAGCCGTCGGCGGTCGCGCCGTTGACGTACGCGGTGACCACGTCGCGGACCATGTCCAGCGCCTGCTCCTTGAGGTTCTCGCCCTCCAGGATGCGGCGGCGCTCGGCATAGATCACCTTGCGCTGCTGGTTCATCACCTCGTCGTACTTCAGAACGTTCTTGCGGACCTCGAAGTTCTGCTGCTCCACCTGGGTCTGGGCGCTCTTGATCGCGCGGGTGACCATCTTGGCCTCGATGGGCACGTCGTCGGGCAGGTTCAGCCGGTTGAGCATCGCCTCGAGCGCGGCGCCGTTGAACCGGCGCATCAGCTCGTCGCCCAGCGACAGGTAGAACCGCGACTCGCCCGGGTCGCCCTGGCGGCCGGAGCGGCCGCGCAACTGGTTGTCGATGCGGCGGGACTCGTGGCGTTCGGTGCCCAGCACGTACAGCCCGCCGGCCTCGATCACCTCGGCGGCCTCCGCGCTCACCTCCTCCTTGACCTTGGGCAGTTCCTCGTGCCACGCCGCGTCGTATTCGTCGGGCGTCTCGACCGGGTCGAGGCCGCGCTCGCGCAGCCGCTGGTCGGTGAGGAAGTCGGCGTTGCCGCCCAACACGATGTCGGTACCGCGGCCGGCCATGTTGGTGGCCACGGTGATGCCGCCGCGGCGGCCGGCGACGGCGACGATGGTCGCCTCCTGCTCGTGGAACTTCGCGTTCAGCACGTTGTGCGGGACGCGGCGCTTCTGGAACTGCCGCGACAGGTACTCCGAGCGCTCCACGCTGGTGGTACCGATCAGCACCGGCTGGCCCTTCTCGTAACGCTCGACGACGTCGTCGACCACGGCGATGTACTTGGCTTCCTCGGTCTTGTAGATCAGGTCGGACTGGTCGGCGCGGATCATCGGCTTGTTGGTCGGGATCGGCACCACGCCCAGCTTGTAGATCTCGTGCAGCTCGGCCGCCTCGGTCTGGGCGGTACCGGTCATGCCGGCGAGCTTGTCGTAGAGCCGGAAGTAGTTCTGCAGCGTGATGGTGGCCAGCGTCTGGTTCTCGGCCTTGATCTCCACGTGCTCCTTGGCCTCGATGGCCTGGTGCATGCCCTCGTTGTAGCGGCGCCCGTAGAGGACGCGGCCGGTGAACTCGTCGACGATCAGGACCTCGCCGTCGCGCACGATGTAGTCCTTGTCGCGGTTGAACAGCTCCTTGGCCTTCAGCGCGTTGTTGAGGTAGCTGACCAGCGGCGAGTTGGCGGCCTCGTAGAGGTTGTCGATGCCGAGCTGGTCCTCGACGAACTCCACGCCCAGCTCGTGCACGCCGACCGTGCGCTTGCGCAGGTCCACCTCGTAGTGGGTGTCCTTTTGCATCAGCGGCGCCAACCGGGCGAACTCGAGGTACCAGTTCGACGCGCCGTCGGCGGGGCCGGAGATGATCAGCGGGGTGCGGGCCTCGTCGATCAGGATGGAGTCGACCTCGTCGACGATGGCGAAGTTGTGCCCGCGCTGGACCAGGTCGTCGAGCGAGTGCGCCATGTTGTCGCGCAGGTAGTCGAACCCGAACTCGTTGTTGGTGCCGTAGGTGATGTCGGCGTTGTAGGCCACCCGGCGCTCGTCGGGCGTCATCTGCGCGAGGATCACGCCCACGTCCAGGCCCAGGAAGCGGTGCACGCGGCCCATCCACTCGCTGTCACGTTTGGCCAGGTAGTCGTTGACGGTGACGATGTGCACGCCCTTGCCGCCGATGCCGTTGAGGTAGGCCGGCAGCACCGAGGTCAGGGTCTTGCCCTCACCGGTCTTCATCTCGGCGACGTTGCCGAAGTGCAGCGCCGCGCCGCCCATCAGCTGCACGTCGAACGGGCGCTGGTCGAGCACCCGCCAGGCCGCCTCCCGGGCCACCGCGAAGGCCTCCGGCAGCAGGTCGTCGAGGCTTTCGCCGTCGGCGTGCCGCTTCTTGAACTCGTCGGTTTTGGCCCGCAACTCGGCGTCGGTGAGCTTCTCGATCTCGTCGGACAAGGTGTTGACGTAGTCAGCCACCCGCTTGAGACGCTTGAGCATGCGACCTTCGCCAAGGCGCAGCAACTTCGACAGCACAGCTATGTCCCCTGTTGGTAGGAGTCTTCGAATGAGCGACTCCCATGGTAGGCGACGACGCCCCAACGGCCGCCGAACCTGCGGCGATCGCAAGCGCGGCGCTGCCGGGCGCGGCGGGTCGCCGCCTTAAAACCCAGGAGAGCCTGATCAGCCCAGTCGGATCAAGCCGTAGTCGTAGGCGTGCCGTCGGTAGACCACGCAGGGCCGTTCGGTCTGCTTGTCGTGGAACAAGAAGAAGTCGTGCCCGACGAGCTCCATCTCGTAGAGCGCGTCGTCGACCGTCATCGGCGTGGCCGGGTGCTCCTTGGTCCGCACGATCCGTCCGGGCTCGTGGTCGGACTCGGTGCCGTCGTGCTCGGCCGACGGCGCCTGCGCCGCGGTGCCCGACGGCGCGGGCGGCGGCACCGCGGTGGCGGCGGCCAGTGACACGGGCGTCTTGTCCCCGTAGTGAACCTTGCGGCGGTCCTTGACGCGGCGCAGCCGGTTCTCCAGCTTGTCGACCGCGGATTCGAACGCGGCATAAAAACTGTTGGCGCATGCCTCCGCGCGTGTCACCGGGCCGCGGCCGCGGGCGGTGATCTCCACGCGCTGACAGGATTTGCGCTGACGCCGGTTGGGCGCGTGCTTGAGCTCGACGTCGAAGAGGTAGATGGAGCGATCGAACCGCTCGAGGCGGGCGAGTTTTTGCGAGACGTACAGACGGTAATGATCGGGGATCTCTACGTTGCGGCCCTTGAACACAACGTCGGCGGTGGTTGTCGGTGGGGCTTGCCCGTCGGTGACGGGCGGTTGGTCCAGAATCTGACCGGAATCCACGGATAGCCTTGACATACGTGACAACTCGTTTCTCTCTTCACGTCACACGCGCCCTGCGTGCCCGGCTGCTTGATGCGCCGACGAGGTGGGAGCGGTTCGAGACTGGCTACCGCCGCAGGCTGCCCGCCGGAGCAAGGTGTCGATTACTCACCCCTTCCCGCGGATGGGTCTCACCTGGAAATTTCGCGACCAGTGAGTCAGACCGATGAGTCGTTCTTCGTTGTTCTCGACGTTAGCTCGTGTTCGCCTGCCGATGCCACTAATTTGGTCGAGCTGTTGCGAGTTCTTCACAACCTCTTGGCCGGCTCATGGGTCGGGCGCGGCCGCGGCCGATTCAGACCGCGGCGATCGCCAGCACCGCGGCGACGCGGACCCCGGCGGCCTGCAGGACCCGCACCGATTCGCGGGCTGTCGCCCCAGTGGTGACGATGTCGTCGACGACCATGACTTCGGTGCGCGGCGGTGAGCCGCGCAGCACCACCTGGCCGGCGACGTTGCGCTCGCGCGCGGCGGTGCCCAGGCCCACCGAGTCGCGCGTCAGCGCCTTGAGCCGCAGGGCCGGCGCGACGGTGATGTCCGGATGCCGCGCCACCGCGGCGCGCGCCAGCCGGGCGACGGGGTCACCGCCGCGCCGGCGCGCGGCCGAGCGCCGGGTCGGGGCGGGCACGACGGTCAACGGGGTGTCGATGATCCCCCACGACAGCAGCCGGTGCACCCCGACGGCCAGCGCGCGCGCCAGCGGGTCGACGAGATCGGCGCGGCCCCGCTCCTTGAGCGCCAGGATCGCGTGCCGGCGGGCGTTGGCATAACGCCCGAGCGCGAACACCGGGACGCCCGGGTCGATGCGCGGGTTCACCACATGCGGCTGGTCCGCGGCCACCGACAGCTCGCCGGCGCACGCGTCGCACCAGCGGGTCGAGGGCGCACCGCAGCCGCCGCATTCGGCCGGCAGGAACAGGTCGAGCATCGCGCCAGTGTGGCGGGTGGGTGTGACAAGCGGGCTAGGGCGCTAGGTCGCCACCGGAGGGCTTTCATCACCGCGGGCCGATGGGATCCGATGGCGTAAAGATCACCGGCATCGACTCCGGCCCGCTGACGAAGTTGGCCGGCCGCAACGGAACCTCCGCGCAGCCCGCGAGCCGTAGGTCGGGCAGCCGGTCGAGCACCCGTGCGAGCATCAGCGAAAGTTCCAACCGCGCCAACTGGTTTCCCAGGCAGAAATGCGTGCCGAAACCGAACGCCAGGTGATTGTTCGGGTCCCGGTCGATACGGAAACGGTCCGGGTCGCCGAAAACGTCTTCGTCGAAGTTGGCCGCCTCGAACAAGAGCAGGATCTTTTCGCCGCGATGGAGCCGGACCCCGTAGAACTCGGTTTCCGCAGTGAGCGTGCGGCACATGTTCTTGATCGGCGAGGTCCACCGCAGCATCTCCTCGACCGCCCGGGGCAGCAGGCTCGGGTCTCGTCGTAGCCGCTCCCATTGGTCGCGATGCCGCAGCAATTGCTCGATCCCGCCGGAGAGGGTGTGCCGGGTGGTTTCGTCCCCGCCGATGAGGATCAGCAGTGACTCGAAAATCAGTTCGTCGTCCGACAACCTCCGGCCGGCGACTTCGGCGTTTGCCAGCACACTGAACAGGTCGTCGGTCGGTTCCCGCCGGCGCTGCGCGATGGTTTCCTCGGCGAACGAGGTGTACGCGCCGAACGCCTCCATAACCGCCTGCAGCGAAGCCTGGTCCGGTGATCTCGGTCCGCCCACCAGCTCTTCGGACCATTTCAGCAGCGTCGCGCGATCCTCGGGCAGCACCCCGAGCATGTCGCCGATCACCGCCATCGGCAGCGGTGCGGCGATGTCGCGGACGAAGTCGCAAGCTCCGGCCTCGCACACATCGTCGATCAACTCGTCGCACAACCTCGAGATGGACGACGCCTTGTCCTTTATCCGCCTGCCGGTGAACGCCGCGCTGACCAGCCTGCGCCGCAACAGGTGTTCCGGATCGTCCATGTCGATCATGTAGGGCATCGCCGGATATGCGGGCCGGATGCCGCCGGCGTTGGAAAACAGCTGCGGGTTGCGCTCGACATCGATGACGGCCCGGTACGTAGCGGCCGCGGCTAAGCCGTTGCGGTCGCGGTAGATCGGCTGATTCGCCCGCATCCAGCGATACGCTTCGCGGGCGCGCCCGCTGGCGTAGAAGTGGCCGTCCGTGAGATCTATGTCAGGTGTGTGCCAGATGTCCCCCATGCGGGTTAACACTAAGCGTGCCAACGGAACTCGCCTAGCCACAACGCGCGCATCGGCGGCCGGAAGACGCAGTTACGCGGAGCGCCGCAAGGTCTGCGCGGGTGGCTCACCGTAGCGAGCGGCGTGCGCGGCGGCGAACCGGCCGAGATTGCTGAAGCCCCAGTGGTAGGCCACCGAGGCCACCGTTGTCGTCGAGGGGTCGGAATGCAAAAGCGCCTGGTGCGCCCGGCGTAGCCGGACTTCGCGGAGGTAGGACATCGGGGAGGTGCCGAGGTACCGCTGAAAACCCTGCTGCAGCGACCGGACGCTCACGTTACAGCGGGCGGAGATTGCCGTCAGGGTTAGTGGCGCGTGCGCCTCCTCTTGGATGATTTCGATCGCGGTGCGGATGGCGCGTGGCGCAACCAGGCGCGCTGTACCGGCGAGGGCATCACGGTGGCCGTGCTCGACGGCCATCCAGAAGCCGCGCACCAAACTCTCGGCAAACGGCAGCCCGACCATGGGGTGATTGAGCAAGCTGTCCGGACGGAAGAACTGCTCCTTGAATAGCAAGAGCATGTCGATCCAGCTTCGAGTGGGTTCCGCGCGCATCGGTAGCACGGGGTTGAGGTCGATGTGTGCCGTCACCGAGTGACCGAGCGCATCGCTGAGAGCGTCGTGAGCGGTACAGGCGTCGATCCGAAAACAGGTCATCTTGGTTCCCGCCGCCCACCGCGCCGCGCCCAGGCCGCGCGGCGCGTACACGGTCGCGGTGCCGGGACCGGCGCTGAACGTCAATCCGCTGCGGACCCGTTCCGTGCGTCCGGTCTGAAGGACCAGCACGCGATACGCGCCGCATTCGGCGCCGTTATCCATCCACGTATCCGAACCTACGACGAATTCGGAAACCGTCACCGGACCCATCTGACCCAGCCGCTGAACTAGGGAAAACGATTCGGGGTCGGTCTTCAGCTTCAAGTGCGGGCGACCACAGCAAGCGAGGGCGAACTCGTCGAAACTCCTCAGCGAGCCCCAGTCAGACGTCGCCGAAACATCCTCTGCCCCTTGCGCACTGTGTCGCTCGTCTGGACCCGCCAACATCTCTCCCACCCGCGCTACACCAACGGTAATGCCAACGATATTGCACCGATCCGCCGACACGGGCAACGTGGGCCTGCCGTCCCTGCGCATTTGCGCGAAATGGCCAGGATCGTGCGTCCATCGGCCTCTGACGATGTCAACCACCTTGCCGGCGGCCGGAACGCCTTCATCGGGTGGCATGCGATTAACGAGGGACGCCATCGGCATGCCGTTGTGGTCGCCACCAAAGTTCGCAAAGATGAAGGCGTGCCGACTTTATCGATCACGAGCGCACAGCATTTCGCGTGATGGCTGCGTTCGACGACGGCGTGCGAGCCAAGCTCGATGCCAACATGCGCAATTGGGACGCGCGGGCACCGATCCACGCGCAGAGCCGCTTCTACGGCATCGGCAGTCGCGACCCGGTGAGCTGGTTTGCCCCGTTCGAATGGCGCGACCTGGGCCCACTCGTGGATCGCGAGATCGTGCATCTGCAATGCCATTTGGGCACGGAGACTATGGCCTTCGCCCGCAAGGGCGCGATGACCACCGGGCTGGATTTCTCGAGCGCTTCCGTGCGGGAAGCCCGGCAGATTGCGTGCCAATTCGGCTTGTCGATCGACTATGTGTGCGCCGACGTCTATGACGCCGTCGACGCGCTTGGGGCGCAGCGGTTCGACATCGCCTATACGGGCAAGGGGGCACTCTGCTACCTGCCGGACTTGCCGGCCTGGGCCGACACGGTGACGAGACTGCTCAGGCCCGGGGGGTTCCTCTATGTGGTGGAGTTTCATCCGTTGCTGAACGCGCTAGGCCCCACCCAGAAGCCAGGTCTGCCAGACGATTTGACGATTCGGCACGACTATCTAGGCGGGCGCGGTCCTGTCGAGCGCGACAGCGCCCACAGCTACACCGACGGCCCGCCGCTGCGGGGTCCCACCCGACACTACGAGTGGCCACATGGCCTGGGGGAAGTTGTCACCGCCATCGCACGGGCCGGTCTGGTCATCGAAAGCGTCACCGAGACAGACCTTCTGCCTTGGCCCCGCTGGCCGCGGATGGTGCGCACCGATGACGGGTGGTGGACACTGCCGCCGAGCGAGCCGACGTTTCCCGTCATGTATGGCCTCAAGGCCACCAAACCCGATCCGACGAACCTCACCGTTCGCCTCGGAGATAGCTAGGTTCCGTTGACAGGCGAGGTCACAAAGCCGATCCTGTCGACAAGGGACAGCTCGAGTTGCGGCCGCGCGCAATCGAGTTCGATACCCTCGCGAGACGGCGCCGAGCGCTGAAAATGCCGCACCACCGGAATCGGCCGCCAGCAGCAGAATCAATCGCGTTCTCGGTCGGACAGTGCGTCGCAGTGCGTCCGCTCAGCGGGTCCGCGATCACCGCGGCCGCCGAGCCGCACCGACTCGAGCGCCTGGGCGTCGGTGATCACCACGCTGCCGCGTTCCAGCCGAATCGCGCCGCTTTCCGCGAAATCGCGCAACGTCGCGTCGACAACGTGCGGAGCAGCTCCCACCAGCATGGCGAAATCCGTCAATGCCATGTCGTGAACCACACGCACCGCGTCGCCGTCTCGCCAACCAAACCGCTGGCTCAACATCAACAGCCGGCTCGCTGTGCGGCTTCGGGCATCGGCTAACGCGAAGTCGACCAGCGAATTCGCCGCCTCCTTGGCCCACCGGGCGAACAGCCGCAGTAGTTGCTCGCCGATCTCCGGTCGTTTGGACATCCAGGCTAGGAGTTGATCGCGTGCGATCGGCGCGACCACCACATCGGTCAGTGTTGTCAGGCTGAAGCCGCGCGAATCAGGATCGAAAAGTGTTTTAACACCGAATATTTGGGACGGGCCGAGGACCGTGAGCCCGATCTCGCGGCCGTCGGGACACCGAAACGTAAGTTCAGCCTTTCCGGAGACGATGACGTAGACATGGCCGTCAAAGTCGGATTGCGCGTCAATCCGGTGCCCCTGCGGGAATCGTTGCGGCTCGAGCTGGGTGGAAAAGTCGGATACCACCGCTGGGTCGGTCCTGGCAAAGAGGCCGGTTGCGCCCAATGCCTGGTAGACGTCGCGCCTTTCACAAAGGCGGCATGTTCGCACGAGGGTAAAGCTATGCAGTTCAACGGGAATGGCCTAGCCGTTGCGCGCATCATCGTGGCCACGCCACGCTGGCGATCGCCACTAGCCCGGCAGCACCGGGGCCGCCCCGGGCACCGTCAGCCCCGGCACCTCGGACCAGCCCTGCTGACCGTCGGCCGACGGCGAATACTGCAGCACCCCTTGCGGACCCGCGACGTAGGCCGTCGACGGGTTGGCGACCACCGTCGTCACCGGCATCTGCAGGCCGTGCGGCGGCGCGTCGGAGTTCACCCCGTCGATGTTCACGTAGGACACCGGATGGCTGGCGTCGGTGCGGGTCACCACGAGGTCATCACCGGTGCGCCACGACAGCGACACCACCGAATTGCCCAACCCGAAACCCAGCCGGCGCGGGAAGGTCAACGCGTACTGGCCGGCCTGGGTCTGCTCCACGCTGGCCAGAATCACCTGGCCGCCGATCACCATCGCGGCGCGGGTGCTGTCGCGGGACAGCTGCAGGTCGGTGATCGGCCCCGGGAACCGGGTGGCCACCGCCACCGAATCCACCGGAAGGCGCGCGGGTTGCCCCGAGGCCGGCTCCTGGATGGCCCGCAACACGTTGTTGCCGTCGACCACCACCCAGACCACGTCGTCCAGCGACCAGGTGGGCCGCGACAGGTTGTGCCCGTCGGCGGCCTGCACGGCTTCCTGGCCGAGGTCACCGATCCATAGGGACGCCGCCATGTCCGGGGCGCCGCGGTGCAGCGTCACCACCGACGCCACCTGCCGGCCGGTGCGCGACAGCGCGGCGCCGGTCTGGTCGCCCACCCGCCCGAACGCGCCGGGCACCGTGACGGTGTGCTGGCCGTCCAGCGACACCAGCGAGCCGTTCACCAGGGCGTGCAGCCCCGCGCCCGCGCCGTCGGCCGCGCCGGGATCGGTGGCCGCGACGTCGGAGGTGGTCCACCCGTCGCGGAACCGGTCGTCCAGCGGCGCGCCGTCGGCGCTGATCACGTAGGGGCCCCGGATGTCCGCCCGGGCCAGGGTCCAAATAATTTGCGCCGCAAGCAATTGCCGGCTGTGCGGATCGGTGGTGGACAGCTTCTCCAGGTCGACGCGCGCCCCGCCGTAGCCGCGCCCGATGCCGCTCTTGCCGCCGTCGGCCCGGGTCACCGGCCCGCGCAGCCGCAGCGGCGGGGCGAGCAGATTGCGGACCGTGTGTGCCATCTCGGGCCGCGGCCCGCCGATCAGCTTGGAGATCAGCTCGGTGGCCAGCTGATCGTGGTCGGGCACCGCGACGTAGCGGGGATCGGGAACCACCGTCTTGCCGGTCGGGTCGGCGAAGTAGAGCGTGTTGCGCTTGTAGGTGGACTGGAACTGCTGCCAGTCCAGGAAGACGCCGTTGGGCAGCCGGTCGATGCGCCAGCCGCCGGATGTCTTGACCAATTCGATCGGCCCGGGGTCGGGCAGCACACCCTCGGCGGTCTCGAACACGCCCATGTCGGACAGCGAACCCAGGATGTCGGCCCGCATCGTCGCCGAAACACGTTCGGCCGCGCGGGTTTCGACGAACACCACGTGGTCGATCAGCAGCGCGCTACCGGCGTCGTCCCAGGCGTTGGACGCCGACTGGGTGAGGAACTGGCGGGCGGCCAGGTGCCGGTTCGCGGGATCGGCTGTGGCCTTGAGGAATTCGCGCAGCAGCACGTCGGGGTCCATGCCCGGGGTGGGCTTGGGCAGGTTCGAGGGCGCCGGCCGCTCGACGGTGCCGATGGCCTGCGGCGCCGACGAGCTGGGCACGCCCGCGCAGCCCGCGAGCAGCGCAGCCAGCATCAGCAGTCCCACGAGTCGGCGCATCACAGGCTTCTCTCGGCGTGCTCTCGTTGCCGCGGACGGTCTTTCGCGTGCTGCGGGCCGCCGGGGGCGGGTTGCGGGATCGGCTTCATGGGCAGCGGGCTGGTGGTCACCTTGTGCCCGCGCACCAGCGGCAGGGTCAGCCGGAAGCACGAGCCGTCGCCCGGTTCGCCCCACGCCTCCAGCCGGCCCTGGTGCAGGCGCGCGTCCTCGATGCTGATGGCCAGGCCCAGCCCGGTGCCGCCGGAGCGGCGAACCCGCGACGGGTCGGCCCGCCAGAACCGGCTGAACACCAGCTTCTCCTCGCCCGGTCGCAGCCCGACGCCGTAGTCGCGGACGGTGACGGCGACCGTGTCCTCGTCGGCGGCCATCCGGATCTTCACCGGCTTGTGCTCGGCGTGGTCGATGGCGTTGGCGATCAGGTTGCGCAGGATGCGCTCCACCCGGCGGGTGTCGACCTCGGCGATCACCTCTTCGCTCGGCAGGTCCACCTTCAGCTCGATGCCGGCGTCTTCGGCCAGGTGCCCCACGTTGCCCAGCGCGCTCTGCACGGTGGTGCGCAGGTCGACCGCTTCGACGGACAGCTCGGCGACACCGGCGTCGTGGCGGGAGATTTCGAGCAGGTCGTTGAGCAACGACTCGAACCGGTCCAGCTCGTTGACCATCAGCTCGGTGGAGCGCGCCAGCGTCGGGTCCAGGTCCGCGCTGTGGTCATAGATCAGGTCGGCGGCCATCCGCACCGTGGTCAGCGGGGTGCGCAGTTCGTGGCTCACGTCAGAAGTGAAGCGGCGCTGCAGATTACCGAACTCTTCCAGCTGGGTGATCTGGCGCGACAGGCTCTCGGCCATGTCGTTGAACGACATGGCCAGCCGCGCCATGTCGTCCTCGCCGCGCACCGGCATGCGTTCGGACAGATGCCCCTCGGCGAACCGTTCTGCGATGCGCGACGCCGATCGCACCGGCACCACCACCTGCCGCGACACCAGCAGCGCGATCCCGGCCAGCAACACCAGCAGCACCGCGCCGCCGGTGATCATGGTGCCGCGCACCAGCTGGATGGTGGCCTGCTCGTTCTTCAGCGGGAAGATCAGGTACAGCTCCAGGTTGGCCACCTGAGACGACGCCGGCGACCCGACGATCAGCGCCGGTCCGGAGAACCCGTCGGTGTGCACGGTGGCGTACTGGTAGGACGCCTGCCCCGCTTTGACGAAGCCGCGCAGCGAACTGGGCACCTGGTCGACGGGCCCGGCGGTGGTCGCGGCGCGCGGGCCGTCGCCCGGCACCATCAGCACCGCGTCGAAGGCGCCGGCCATCCCCGCGCCCGAGGCCGGGTCGGTCTTGGAGGTCAGCGTGTTGCGGGCCAGCTGCAGGCTGCTGTCCAACGAGCGCGCCTCTTCGCCGTTGACGATCCCGCCCACGGTGGTGCGTGCCCGCTCGATCTGTTCGATGGCGGCCTTGACCTTGACGTCGAGCACGCGATTGGTGACCTGACTGGTCAGCACGAAGCCGAGCGCCAGGATGACCGCCAGGGAAAGTCCCAGGGTCAGCGCCACCACCCGCAGCTGCAGCGAGCGCCGCCAGGCAATGGCCACGGCGCGACTCAACGCGCCCATGCCACGAGTCATGGGGCCGGAACGTCCCCAGCGGCTTCGAGTGCGTCGCCGGGAGCCCCAGATCACTGCCGGCGCTCCTCCCTAACGCGACGCTCTACAACGTCGCCGCCGGTCACGGAGGTCCGGCCTTGTAACCCACTCCTCGAACGGTCAACACTACGGTCGGGTTTTCAGGGTCTTTCTCAACCTTGGCGCGCAGACGCTGGACGTGCACGTTCACCAGGCGGGTATCCGCCGGGTGACGATAGCCCCACACCTGTTCGAGCAGCACATCACGAGTAAACACCTGCCGCGGTTTACGCGCCAACGCCACCAGCAGGTCGAACTCCAGCGGTGTCAGGGAGATCTGCTCGCCGTTGCGCGTGACCTTGTGCGCCGGCACGTCGATCTCGACGTCGGCGATCGACAGCATCTCGGCGGGCTCGTCGTCGTTGCGCCGCAGCCGCGCCCGCACGCGGGCCACCAGCTCCTTCGGCTTGAACGGCTTCATGATGTAGTCGTCGGCACCCGACTCGAGGCCCAGGACCACGTCGACGGTGTCGGTCTTGGCGGTCAGCATCACGATCGGCACGCCGGAGTCGGCGCGCAACACCCGGCACACGTCGATGCCGTTCATGCCGGGCAGCATCAGGTCCAGCAGCACCAGATCGGGGCGCAGTTCGCGCACCGCAGTCAGGGCCTGGGTACCGTCACCGATGACCGCAGTGTCGAAACCCTCACCCCGCAACACGATGGTCAACATCTCGGCGAGCGAAGCGTCGTCATCGACGACGAGAATCCTTTGCCTCATGGAGTCCATGGTGTCACCAGATCGGGACAAAATTGGGGCGCCACACGGGCGTTTCTTGGCCCGATGGCCAATTTTGGATGCAAATTCCGTTAATTTCGCCGATTCGGCCGGCCCGGGCGCGTCACTCGCGCGCCGCCGCGGCGCCCCCGGCGCCGGTCAACGCGGCGGCCAGCCGCCCCGGATCGACGTCCGCGTCGACGCTCAGCCAGGGGCCGCCCCAGCCCGCGGCGGCCAGTTCGGCGTAGACCGCGGCGGTGCGTTGCTGCAGCCCGTCGTCGCGTTCGTAGCTGTCGCGCGCGCGGCCCGGATCGGCCTCGGCCCGGCTGCGGGCGCGCCGCCCGGCCAGCTCGGCCGGCACCGCGAGCAGCACCTGCCAGTCGGGCGCGGGCAGCCCGAGCCGCCGGTACTCCAGCGCGTGGATCCATTCCACGGCCGGCCCGGACGCGTCCTGGTGCAGACGCGCGGCGGTGTAGGCCGCGTTGGAGGCGACGTAGCGATCCATGATCACCACGTCGTGCTCACGGCGTAGCGCCTCGATCTCGCCGACCGCCCCGGCGCGGTCCAGCGCGAACAGCGTCGCCATCGCGTAGACCGACGACGCGAGGTCGCCGTGCTCGCCGTGCAGGGCCTCGGCCGCGATGTCGGCGGTCACCGACCGCCCGTACCGCGGGAAGGCCAGCATGGCCACCGACCTGCCGTCCGCCTGAAAAAGGTTGCGGAGCTTGTCGGTCAGCGTCCGCTTGCCGGCGCCGTCGATGCCCTCGATCGCGATCAGCACGGCGCGAGCCTATCGCCGCCGAGCGCCGCTCCGGCGCGACACTCGGCGGCCGGTCGGCTCAGTAGCGGTAGTGGTCGGCCTTGTAGGGGCCGTCGACGTCCACGCCGATGTACTCGGCCTGCTCCTTGGTGAGCTTGGTCAGCACGCCGCCCAGCGCCTCCACGTGAATGCGCGCCACCTTCTCGTCCAGGTGCTTGGGCAGCCGGTAGACCTCGTTGTCGTACTCGTCGTTCTTGGTCCACAGCTCGATCTGCGCGATGACCTGGTTGGAGAAGCTGTTGCTCATCACGAACGACGGGTGGCCGGTGGCGTTACCCAGGTTCAGCAGCCGGCCCTCGGACAGCAGGATGATCGATTTGCCGGTGTCCGGGAAGGTCCACAGGTCGACCTGCGGGCGGATGTTGACCTTGGTGGCGCCGGAGCGCTCCAGCCGGGCCACCTGGATCTCGTTGTCGAAGTGGCCGATGTTGCCCAGGATCGCCTTGTCCTTCATCGCCTTCATGTGCTCGAGGGTGATGATGTCCTTGTTGCCGGTGGTGGTGATGACGATGTCGGCCTCGCCGATCACGTCCTCCACCCGCTTGACGTCGAAGCCCTCCATCAGCGCCTGCAGGGCGTTGATCGGGTCGATCTCGGTGACGGTCACCCGCGCGCCCTGCCCGGCCACCGACTCGGCCGAACCCTTACCGACGTCGCCGTAGCCGCAGATCAGCACCTTCTTGCCGCCGATCAGCACGTCGGTGCCGCGGTTGATGCCGTCGATCAGCGAGTGCCGGCAGCCGTACTTGTTGTCGAACTTGCTCTTGGTGACCGAGTCATTGACGTTGATCGCCGGGAAGGCCAGGTCGCCGGCGGCGGCGAACTGGTAGAGCCGCAGCACGCCGGTGGTGGTCTCCTCGGAGACGCCCTTGATCGACGCGGCGATCTTGGTCCACTTGTCCTTGTCGGTCTCGAACCGCTTGCGAAGCAGGTTGAGGAACACCCGGTGCTCGGTCGAGTCGTCTTCCTCGTCCGGCGGCACCACGCCGGCCTTCTCGTACTGCGCGCCGCGCAGCACCAGCATGGTGGCGTCGCCGCCGTCGTCCAGGATCATGTTGGCCGGCTCGCCGGGCCACGTCAGCACCTGCTCGGCCGCCCACCAGTACTCCTCGAGCGTCTCGCCCTTCCACGCGTACACCGGCACGCCCTTGGGCTCCTCCGGGGTGCCGTGCGGGCCGACGACGACCGCGGCGGCGGCGTGGTCCTGGGTGGAGAAGATGTTGCAGGACGCCCAGCGGACCTCGGCGCCCAGCGCGACGAGGGTCTCGATCAGCACCGCGGTCTGCACGGTCATGTGCAGCGAACCCGAGATGCGCGCGCCCTTGAGCGGCTGCACGTCGTGGTACTCGCGGCGCAGCGACATCAGACCCGGCATCTCCTGCTCCGAGAGCTCGATGTCCCGGCGACCGTAGTCCGCCAACGACAGATCGGCGACCTTGAAATCGATGCCGTTTCGGACGTCGGGGGTCAGTGCGTTTTCGGTCGTCGTCATAGGTGTGTTCTTCCTTTTTCGGCTCGCTCGGATCCAAGCGGTAATTAGCTTAGGTATGTTCTTGCGCCACTGTAGTCGCGGGTGGCCGCGCCTCGCGGCTCAGGGAATGTTGATGACGCCGTGATGCTCCGCGAACGGCGTCATCAGGCGGGCCAGATCGGCCGCCACATCGTGGTCCGCTTCCGGCGGCATCGAGACGTAGCTCAGCGCCAGCCGCACGATGGCCCGCGCCAGCACCCCGGCGTCCTCGTCGCTGGTGGCCACCCAGCTGTGGGTCAGCGCCGCGGTCAGCCGCTCGGAGGCGCGGTTGATGATGGGGGCGCTGTCGGTGGTGATGAGCTGCAGCAGGTCCGGCTTGGCCACGCCGGTGAGCAGCGAGATCACCAGCGGGTCGGCCGACAGCTCGGTGAACAGGTCGCGGAAGCCCCGCAGGAACGCCTCGAAGATGTTGCCGACGTTGGCTTCCAGCGCGGCGTTGACGGCGTCGACCAGCCGGTCGGCCAGGCGCAGGCCATACCCCTGCGCCAGGCCCTGCCGGGAGCCGAACTCGTTGTAGATCGTCTGCCGGCTGATGCCGGCCGAGCGGGCGACGTCGGACAGGGTGATCGCCGACCAGTCGCGGGTCAGCAGCAGATCCCGCATCGCATCCAGCACCGAGTCACGCAGCAGGGCACGCGACGCCTCGGCGTAGGGCATCCGCTTCACAGGCGCGACAATATCGGTTTTCGCCGCGCTCAGGGCCTTGCCACCTCGACCATCTCGAAGTCGGTCTTGGCCGCGCCGCAGTCCGGGCAGCTCCAGTCCTCGGGGATGTCGTCCCACCGGGTGCCGGGGGCGATGCCGTCTTCCGGCCAGCCCTTGGCCTCGTCGTACTCGAATCCGCACTGCACGCAGATGAAGACCCTGTAGTCGTCGCTCATCGGTTCACTCCTTCTCGGATCTGGGTGAAATCGGCCTTCTCGAGCACCGCGCAATCGGGGCAGCACCAGTCCTCGGGGATGTCGGCGAACGGCGTGCCCGCGGGAAACCCTTCCCGCGGTGCGCCTTTCGTTTCGTCGTAGGTGTAGTCGCAGCCAGGGCAGCGATACGCGCTCATGCCGCACCGGCCTGCGGGGCCCCGTGGCGCGCCAGCAACTTCTCGCGCAGCCTGGGTTGCACGTTGACCCGGGTGATGTCGCCGTCGTAGTGCGCCAGCACCCGGTGATCCATCACCTTGCGCCACAGCGGCGGGAAGTAGGTGAGCGAGATCATCGACGCGTAGCCGCTGGGCAGGTTGGGCGCGCCGTCCATGCTGCGCAGCGTCTGGTAGCGACGGGTCGGGTTGGCGTGGTGGTCGCTGTGCCGCTGCAGGTGGTAGAGGAACAGGTTGGTCACCACGTGGTCGGAGTTCCAGCTGTGCACCGGGCTGCAGCGCTCGTAGCGGCCGTTGGAATTCTTCTGCCGCAGCAGGCCGTAGTGCTCCAGGTAGTTGACCGATTCCAGCAGGCTGAAGCCGAAGACCGCCTGGATGATCACGAACGGAATCAGTCCGGGGCCGAAGATCGCGATCAGCGCCCCCCACAGCACCACCGACATCAGCCAGGCGTTCAGCACGTCGTTGGTCGCGTAGGTCTTGGGGTGCCACGGGCTGGCGCCCTGCCGGCGAATGCGTTGCGCTTCCAGCCGCAGCGACGAGCGCAGGCTGCCCAACACGCTGCGCGGCAAGAACTCCCAGAAGGTCTCGCCGAAGCGCGCCGACGCCGGGTCCTCCGGGGTGGCGACCCGCACGTGGTGGCCGCGGTTGTGCTCGATGTAGAAGTGGCCGTAGCAGGTCTGCGCCAGCGTGATCTTGGACAGCCAGCGCTCCAGCGAGTCCTTCTTGTGGCCCATCTCGTGGGCGGTGTTGATGCCGACGCCGCCCAGCACGCCGACCGACAGCGCCAGCCCCAGCTTGCCCGCCCAGCCGAGCGGGCCGCCTGGACCGCTGGGAAAGCCCAGCCAGCCCAGGTTCGAGGCGGTGAACAGGTAGGCGCCGAAGACGACGCTGAGGTATTGGAACGGCACGTAGACGTAGGTGCAGTAGCGGTAGTACTTGTCGTTCTCCAGCCGCTCCATCACCTCGTCGGGCGGGTTCTGCTCGTCGGGCCCGAAACGCAGGTCGAGGATCGGCAGCAGGACCCAGAGCAGGATCGGCCCGATCCACAGCGGCACCTGCGCGGCGGCGTGCCAGCCCAGCCGGTTCAGGCCCCAGATCAGCGGCACCACCGCGAACAACGCCGTCGGGGCGATCAGCCCCATCAGCCACAGGCGGCGCTTCTTGTCCCGCCAGGCGAGCGGCTCGGATTCCGAGCCCAGTTGCTGTTCGAATGTGGTCATATGCCAAACCTCCTTGTGAGTCACGCCACGTTGAGGTTGGACAATACCGAGGTTTGCGTCTCCTGTCTAGACAAAAGAAGTTTGTTTGTAAAGTTCTCCTCTAGGGCACCGGGCTGTGCGGGTCGGCCTGGAGGGCGTCGTCGCGCTCGGTCTCCCCCTCCCCCCGCTGGCCCTGCACCGAGTGCCAGTAGCCGTAGCCCGCGTAGATCGCGGTGCCGACCACCAGCCACACCCCGAACCGGACCCAGGTGAGCGCGGTCAGGTTGAGCATCAGCCACAGACACGCGGCGATCGAGGCGATCGGCAGCAGCGGCACCCAGGGCGCCTTGAAGCCCCGCTCCAGATCCGGCCGCGTCCGGCGCAGCACGATCACGCCGGCCGAGACCAGGACGAACGCGAACAGGGTTCCGACGTTCACCATCTCCTCGAGCTTGGTGATGGGGAACACCGATGCCGTCACGGCCACCACAAGGGCGACCAGCACCGTGATCCGCACCGGGGTCCCATGCGAGCCCGTCTTGGCCAGCGACCGCGGCAACAGTCCGTCGCGCGCCATCGCGAACAGGACCCGGCACTGGCCGAGCATCAGCACCATCACCACCGTGGTCAGTCCCGCCAGCGCGCCGATGGAGATGATCTTGCTCGCCCAATGGATGCCGTTCGCGGTGAAGGCGGTGGCCAGGTTCGCCTGCCCGCGCCCGGGGACCGTCTTGAGCTGGGTGTAGGACACCATGCCGGACAGCACGATCGCGACGGCGACGTAGAGCAGGGTGACGATGCCCAGCGACGCCAGGATTCCCCGCGGCACGTCGCGCTGCGGATTCTTGGTCTCCTCGGCCATGGTGGCCACGATGTCGAACCCGATGAACGCGAAGAACACGATGGACGCCCCCGCCAGCACGCCGTACCAGCCGTAGTGGCTGCTGTGCGCCCCGGTCAGCAAGGACAGGACGGACTGGTCGATGCCCTTGGCCTCGCGACCGGCCTCGGCCTTGGGGATGAACGGCGAGTAATTGGCGCGCTTGATGTAGAAGACGCCGACCACCACCACGAAGAGCACGACCGACACCTTGATCGCGGTGACCACCGCGGAGAACCTGGACGACAGCTTGGTACCCAGCGCGATCAGGGTCGCGACCCCGCCGACGATCACCAGCGCCCCCCAGTCCACCTGGGCCGAGCCGAATTTGGCGGTGCCGCCGGCGAATCCGAACACCGTGCCCAGATAACTCGACCAGCCCTTGGCCACCACGGCCGCGCCGATCGCCAGTTCCAGCAGCAGGTTCCAGCCGATGATCCAGGCCAGGAACTCGCCGAAGGTGGCGTAGGAGAACGTGTACGCGCTACCGGCCACCGGCAGCATCGAGGCGAACTCGGCGTAGCACAGCGCGGCCAGCGCGCAGGTGCCCGCCGCGATCACGAACGACACCCAGATCGCCGGGCCGGTGATGTCGCCGGTCGTCGACGCGGTGACCGTGAAGATACCGGCGCCGATCACCACCGCGACGCCGAACACGACCAGGTCCCGCCAGGTCAGGTCCTTGCGCAGCTTGGTGTCCGGCTCGTCGGTATCGGCGATTGATTGCTCGATCGACTTGGTCCGCCATCGATTGGCCATGCATTCGCCCTTTCCAACGCGCCATTGGTCCGTCACAGTACTGGGTACTCTCCGCAAATGCCGGACAGCACAGCAACGGCCAGGGACCATGCCGTGGTCATCGGGGGGAGCATCGCCGGCCTTTGCGCGGCGCGGGTGCTTTCGGATTCGTATTCGCGGGTGACGGTGTACGAGCGCGACGAGTTGCCGGCCGAGCCGGCGAACCGGGCGACGGTCCCCCAGGACCGGCACCTGCACATGCTGATGGCCCGCGGGGCCATCGAATTCGAGGACCTCTTCCCCGGCCTGCTGGACGACATGGTGGCCGCCGGCGTGATCAAACTCCAGAATCGGCCCGACTGCATCCACCTGGGAGCCGCCGGCCACGTGCTGGGCACCGGGCAGACCCTGCGGGACGAGTTCACCGCCTACGTGCCCAGCCGCCCGCATCTGGAATGGCAGCTGCGCAAACGGGTTCGCGACCTCGACAACGTCACCGTGGCGCGCCGCTCGGTGGCCGAGCCGCGGTTCGACCGCGCGCGGCAACGGGTGACCGGCGTGCTGCTGGATCCCCCCGACGGCGGCGACCCGGAGTTCATCGCCGCGGACCTCGTCGTCGACGCCGCCGGCCGGGGCACCCGGCTACCGGCGTGGCTGACGGAGTGGGGGTTCGAGCGCCCGGTCGAACAGGTGGTGGACATCGGCATCCATTACGCCACCCAGCAGTTCGCCATCCCCGACGGGCTGATCGCGGAGAAGGTGGTGGTCGCCGGCGCCTCGCACGACCAGTCGCTGGGGCTGGGCATGCTCTGCTACGAGGACGGCACCTGGGTGCTGACCACGTTCGGCGTGGCAAACGCCAAACCGCCGGGAACCTTCCCGGAGATGCTGGAGCTGGCCCGCCAGCTGCTGCCGGCCCACTTCCACGGCGCGCTGACGCGGGCCGAGCCGCTGGGCGACCCGGCGTTCCACGCCTTCCCGGCCAGCAAGTGGCGGCGCTACGACAAGCTGGAGCGCCTGCCGGCCGGCATCATCGCCTTCGGCGACGCGGTGGCCAGCTTCAATCCCACCTTCGGGCAGGGCATGACGATGACCTCGCTGCAGGCCGGGCATCTGCGCCGCGCGCTGCGGTTGCCCGACGATCGGGTCGCCGCGGAGCTGAACCGGGCCACCGCCAAGAGCACCTTCCCGGTCTGGATGATGAACGCGATCGGCGATGTCACGTTCCACCACGCCGGCACCAAGGGGCCGATCCCCTGGTGGTGGCGGCCGTCGGGCGCGCTGTTCGATCAATTCCTGGGCGCCGCGGAGACCGAACCCGTTCTGGCGGAATGGTTCCTGCGTCGCTTCTCGCTACTCGACAGCCTCTATATGATTCCGCCGCCGCGGATCATCGGCCGTGCCATGGCGCACAACCTGCGGCTATGGGTGAGCGAGCGGCGCGAAGCCGGCAAGCGGCGCCAGCTCACAACCCAACCGTTGCCCTGAACAGCTTCGTGGGCTCGTGCGCCTCCAGCCGGATCGGGGCGTCGTCGGCCGCCACCCAGGCGGCCATCCCCCGCTTCAGCGTCAGCGAGCCGGACTTGCCGTGCACCGTCGTGCAACCCTGGCTGCACAACAGGATCTGCGGCCCGTCGTGGCTGCACGTCGCGTCCACCTCGTGGCCGACGTACTCGTCGTCGAGCTCCAGCAGCGCGACGGCGAACTCGTCGGTCGGCGTCTCATAGATCAGCCCGAAGCCCTCGCGGCGGATCGGCGGGCGCAGCTGCTCCTCGGTGGTGGGCGCGAAGTCCAGCACCCGCAGCAGTTCGGGCACGTCGACGTGCTTGGGGGTGAGGCCGCCGCGTAACACGTTGTCGGAGTTGGCCATCACCTCCACCGCGAAACCCCGCAGGTAGGTGTGCAGGTTGCCGGCGGAGACGAAGATGGCCTCGCCGGGCGCCAGGCTGACGCGGTTCAGCAGCAGGGCCGCCAGCACGCCCGCGTCGCCGGGATAGCGCTCGCCGAGCTCAAGCACCGTCTTGGCCTCGGCGGCGAATTCGGTTGCACCCGAACTGACGTAGGCGATGGCGCCGTCCAGCACGGCGGTCACCAGCACGTCGATGTCGGGCTGCGGCGCGGTGATCCAGGTGGTGAACAGGGCGCGCAGACCGTCGGCGTCGGACTGGTCGTTCAGCAGGTCGATGTAGGGGTCCAGGTCGGAGACGGCCAGGGCGCGCAAGAGCTCGACGGTGCGCGACGCCTGACGAAACCCGGCCAGCGCCTCGAACGGGTGCAGCGCGACCAGCAGCTCGGGCTTGTGCGACATGTCGCGGTAGTTGCGCACCGGCGAGTTCAGCGGGATGCCCACCCGCTCCTCGCGCAGGTACCCCTCGGCCGCCTGCGCGGCGCTCGGGTGCGCCTGCAGGGACAGCGGCTCGTCGGCGGCCAGCACCTTCACCAGGAACGGCAGCACGTCACCGAAGCGAGCCCGCGACGCCTGCCCGAGTTGTCCCTCCGGGTCGTCGCCCAGAGCCTCGAGCAAGGTGATTTCGCCGTTGCCCGTCTCCAGCCACGCCGGGTCGCCGGGGTGCGCCCCGAACCAGAGCTCGGCCTCCGGATGCGCCGCCGGCACCGGTCGCTCGGTGAACTCGGCGATGGCGGTACGCGAACCCCAGGCGTACGTTCTCAAGGCCCCGCGAAGCAGTTCCACTGTTGTATCTATCCCCGCACCAGTCGCATATAAACCGCGGCCATTTCCAGCCGGACGGCCAATACTGCCAGTTGCTGCTCGGGGCTACCGGGACCCCCCAGCGCCGGCGAAACGCCGTAGCCGGCCGAGCCGCCGGGCCCGTCGGGCACGTCCTCGGCAGCGAGCAGGTACACGTTGTCCAGCCCGGCGGTCCGGGCGGCGACACCCGCCTGCTCGGCCGCCAGGACCACGGTCAGCACCCGCAACCGCTCCGGCAGCGGTCCGTCGATCTCTTCGTCGTGAAAGAGGGCGGCGTCGGGATCCTGATAGCCGTCCGACGCCGCGGCGCGCAGGGCGACCAATGCGTCCGCCAGCCCGGCGGCCGGGGTCACCTGGTTGGCGACGCGCAACAGCACCGAGCTGCCGTGCCGGGCCAACGCGAGCGTCGCGGCGCCGTCGCCGGCCAGCGCCACCTGGCGCTCGGCGATACGCGCGGCCAGCAGCTTGGCCGGGTTGGTGAACAGTTCGCGGGTGGCGCTGTTGCGCAGCGCCTCGGCATCCAGCTCGTCGGCGAGCACCGCCAGGTCGACCTTCGGTCGGGGGTCGACGGCGTGCAGCACGGCCAGCCCGGCGGCCAGGTACCGGCACAGGCCGAACTCGTCGGAAACCGACAGCCGGGGCGCCAGCACCGCGGCGCGCCCGGCGGTGGCGTCTCGCAGCGGGCCCTCATACGGCGCCGCCACCACCACCCGGGCGCCCCGGCGCAACCCGGTCGCGGCCGCGGCGACCAGCGCGGGATCACCCGGTTCGCCCCCCGCGACGATCAGCACATCGAGCGGGCCCGCCCACGGCGGCGCCTCGTTGGCGAGAGTGAAAGGCTGCGAGGCCGTCCCGCCCAGCGTGGCGGCCAGGATCGTCCCGGCGGTCTCGGCGGTGCCGCGGCCGGCGACCCAGATGACGCTGCGCGGACGGTCGTCGGCGCGCAGCAGGTCCAGTGCGCCCTCGTCGACCGCGGCGGCGACCGCACGAACCTGGGCGCCGGCCGAGGACGCGGCCCGCAGCAGGCCGTCGCGATCGGCGGCCAGCAGGCCCTCGGTGTCCTCGAGATCGATCGCCCGGGTGGCGTTCACGGCGCGGCCTTCACGGCCGGGGTCGTCGCGGCGATTTCGGCACTGATCTGGGCCACCACCGCGGCCACGTCCTCGGCCGTGCGGGCCTCCACGTTCAGCCGCAGCAACGGCTCGGTGTTGGAGCTGCGCAGGTTGAACCAGCTGCCGTCGCCCAGGTCGGCCGTCACCCCGTCGACGTGGTCGAGGGAGTGGATCCGGGTGCCGAACGACTTCAGCACCGCCTCGGCGCATTGGGCGGCGTCGGACACCGTGAAGTTGATCTCGCCGGACGATTCGTAGCGCTGGTAGTCCGCGGTCAGCTCCGACAGCGGGCGGTCCTGCTCGCCGAGGGCGGCCAGCACGTAGAGCGCCGCCAGCATGCCGGAGTCGGCGCCCCAGAAGTCGCGGAAGTAATAGTGCGCCGAATGCTCGCCGCCGAAGATCGCGCCGGTGTCTGCCATCAGCGCTTTGATATAGGAATGCCCCACCCGCGACCGCAGCGGCGTGCCGCCGCGCTCGGCGACCAGCTCGGGCACCGCGCGCGAGGTGATCACGTTGTGGATGATCGTCGCGCCGATCTCGCGGCCCAGCTCGCGGGCGGCCACCAGGCTGGTCACCGTCGACGGCGACACGGGGTTGCCGCGCTCGTCGACCACGAAGCAGCGGTCGGCGTCGCCGTCGAAGGCCAGCCCGATGTCGGCGCCGGTCTCGCGCACGAAGGCCTGCAGGTCCACCAGGTTGGCGGGGTCGAGCGGGTTGGCCTCGTGATTGGGAAACGACCCGTCCAGCTCGAAGTACAACGGCTCCAACGTGATCGAGCCGATCGGGCCGAGCACGGCGGGCGTGGTCAGGCCGGCCATGCCGTTGCCGGCGTCGACGGCCACCCGCAACGGGCGCAGCCCGGAGGTGTTCACCAGCGACCGCAGGAACTGCCCGTAGTCGGCCAGCACGTCGCGGTCGCTCACGGTGCCCGATTCGCCGTGGTAACCCTCGACGCCGGCGATCACCTCATCGGCGACGACGCGAAGGCCGGTCTCGGCGCCCACCGGTTTGGCCCCCGCCCGGCACAGCTTGATGCCGTTGTAGGCCGCCGGGTTGTGGCTCGCGGTGAACATGGCGCCGGGGCAGTCCAGCAGCCCGGAGGCGAAGTAGAGCTGATCGGTGGACGCCAGGCCGATGCGCACCACGTCCAGTCCCTGACCGGTCACCCCCGCCGCGAACGCGGCGGCCAGCGTGGGCGAACTGTCCCGCATGTCGTGGCCGATCACGACCTGACGGGCACCCTCGCCGCGCATCAGTTTGGCGAAGGCTGCGCCGAGATCGGTGACCAGCGGCTGGTCGAGCTCTTCGCCGACTAGCCCACGCACGTCGTACGCCTTGACGACACGGTGGACAGTCGCGGCGGGCCGAGACATGCGGGACTCCTGACGACGTGAACTCTTGGCCGTCAGCCTATCGGGCCACGAAGCGCTGGAGCCCCGGCGGTGCGTGCGGATTTCGCGTCCCGCCGGTCAGGACCGCGGTCCATGGCGGGTCGTCGCCATCGGGGCTAGTCGCTGGGATCGGGCAACACGCGCAGGTGGCCGCGGCGCCGTCCGGAGCGATGCTCGGGCGGTGCCAGCAGGCTGCTGCTGGGCGCGGTGGCCTGGGACCCGCCGTGGTGGATGTGCGCGTCGGCGAAGCCGTTCACCGGCGTGGCCGCGTACGGCGCGGCGCGGTCGTCGCCCTCGCGCACCGCGTCGGCCAGGGCGACCAGGTCGTCCTCGTCGGGGTGGGCGGGCTCGGAAAGGAGGGGCCCGGCGTGGCGCACCAGCTCCCATCCGCGGGGCGCGGTGATCCGGCCGGCGTGGTTGACGCACAAATCCCAGGAATGCGGTTCCCGCGCGGTCGCCAACGGACCGACGACTGCCGTCGAGTCCGAATAGACGAACGTCAGGGTCGCCACGGCGTAGTGCGGGCACCCGGGCCGGCAACAGCGACGGGGAACGTTCACGATCGAAAGGCTATCGTGCGCAAACGCCGCCGAAGCGCCGGACACGCGCAACTCCCGGGCCCTCGATGTGCAACCGTTACCATCGGCGCGTGGGTGATTCGCGCAGCTCCCCGCGGAGAGATCGGTTTTCCGACGGTTCGGCCCCGCGGCAAACCGCCGGCCATCGACCCTTCCGCCGGGGCCGCGATATGCGCGGCCCGCTGTTGCCCCCGACCGTCCCGGGCTGGCGCAGCCGCGCCGAGCGCTTCGACATGGCGGTGCTGGAGGCCTACGAACCCATCGAGCGGAGCTGGCAGGACCGGCTGGCCGAACTGGACGTGGCGGTCGACGAGATTCCGCGCATCTCGGCCAAGGATCCCGAGAGTGTGCAGTGGCCGCCCGAGGTGATCGCCGACGGGCCGATCCCGCTGGCGCGGTTGATCCCGGCCGGCGTCGACATCCGCGGCAACGCCACGCGGGCACGAATTGTGTTGTTCCGCAAGCCAATTGAGCGACGGGCGAAAGACACCGTCGAGCTCGGCGACCTGCTGCACGAAATCCTGGTGGCCCAGGTCGCGATCTATCTGGACGTTGAGCCGTCGGTCATCGATCCGACGATCGACGACGACTAGCTTCTCGCTGCGGGCTGAGAGCTGGAGGCTTAACGCTCAGCGCGCGTTGCGATCAGCGTGCGTCAGATTATGCCGCGCTTGAGGCGGCGGCGCTCCCGTTCGGACAAACCGCCCCAGATACCGAAGCGCTCGTCGTGCTCGAGGGCGTACTCGAGGCACTCATGACGCACCTCGCAACCCAGGCAGATCTTCTTCGCCTCGCGGGTGGAACCACCCTTTTCCGGGAAGAAGGCCTCGGGGTCGGTCTGGGCGCACAGCGCCCGGTCCTGCCACTGGTCGGCGGCCGGCTCGGGCAAGGGCTCGGGCTCGAAAGCGGTTGGCGCATCAGGAACCACGGTCAAATGGGGCCGAGCGGGGCGGTCCAGAGCCGGGTCGATGTCGGTGTGCGGCGTGCTCGCCATGGCGCCTCGAAAAGTTTCGTAAGACATACGGTCGTCCGCCTCCTCAGCTTGATTGAGAGAGTGTGATTGGTTTCCCACTGTTCTGATGTACAGACAATTCGAACAAGTGATCGAATCTCGGTCTGCGACACCGGAGTCGGCCGGCCAACCGGGAAATGACACTGTTGTGATTAGACACGGGTTGATCTGCCGGGTCAAGCACTTCGGCGCATTTCCATACCATCTCGTGATCGAATTTCGGCGTTTCTGTTGTTTTGGGCCTTCGGCGTGTCGATCACACAGCCCTCAACTTTCCCACACGTTGCCCACAACCGCTGGGGAACCGCAACTTTGAGGCACCCCCAACGGGCCCGTCACAGCACCGCGGCCGGGCAGTACTGTCGTGCGTTGTGAGGCTCAAGTGAAGGTCACCGTTCTGGTCGGTGGGGTTGGCGGCGCCCGCTTCCTGCTGGGGGTTCAACAGCTGTTCGGGCTCGGTCAATTTCAATCGCAACGGCGCCCGGACAGCGACGCCGGCAGTCACGAGCTCACGGCGATCGTCAACATTGGCGATGACGCCTGGATCCACGGACTGCGAGTCTGCCCCGATTTGGACACCTGCATGTACACCTTAGGTGGAGGTGTAGATCCGGAGCGAGGGTGGGGGCACCGCGACGAAACCTGGCACGCCAAAGAGGAATTGGCGCGCTACGGCGTGCAGCCGGACTGGTTCGGACTCGGCGACCGCGATATCGGCACCCACCTGGTGCGCACCCAGATGCTCAACGCCGGCTACCCCCTGTCACAGATCACCACCGCGCTGTGCGACCGCTGGCAGCCCGGCGCGCGGCTGCTGCCCGCCAGCGACGACCGGTGCGAGACCCACGTGGTGATAACCGATCCCGACGACGGCAGCCGGCGCGCCATCCACTTCCAGGAGTGGTGGGTCCGCTACCGGGCCCAGGTGCCCACCCACAGCTTCGCCTTCGTCGGCGCCGAAAAGGCGGCCGCCACAACTGATGCCACCGCGGCCATCGCGGACGCCGACGTGATCCTGCTGGCGCCGTCGAACCCGGTGGTGAGCGTCGGCGCCATCCTGGCCGTGCCCGGCATTCGCGGCGCGTTGCGCGCGGCGCGGGCACCGATCGTCGGCTACTCGCCGATCATCGGTGGAAAGCCCTTGCGCGGCATGGCCGATGCCTGCCTGTCCGTGATCGGGGTCGAGTCGACCGCCGAGGCGGTCGGCCGCCACTACGGCGCGCGCCGCGACACCGGCATCCTGGACGGCTGGCTGGTGAGCGAGGACGACAGCGCCGACATCGACGGCGTCAGCGTGCGCTCGGTGCCGCTGGTGATGACCGACCCGGCGGCGACCGCCGAGATGGTCCGGGCCGGGCTGGACCTGGCGGGGGTGAAGCCGTGACGCGCGCCGGCGACGGTGCAGAGCGAAGCGATGCGAAGGAGCGGCGCCGATGACCTCTGCCCCCGGCGAGCACGGCAGCGCCGCCGCCATCGAGATCCTGCCCGTCGCCGGGCTGCCCGAATTCCGGCCCGGCGACGACCTGGGTGCCGCCGTCGCCGCGGCCGCGCCGTGGCTGCGGGACGGTGACGTCGTCGTCGTCACCAGCAAGGCGGTGTCCAAGTGCGAGGGCCGGCTGGTGCCGGCGCCGCGGGATCCCGAGGAGCGCGACGAACTGCGGCGCAAGCTGGTCGACGACGAAGCCGTCCGGGTGCTCGCCCGCAAGGGCCGGACCCTGATCACCGAGAACCGGATCGGCCTGGTGCAGGCCGCCGCGGGCGTGGACGGATCCAACGTCGGCCGCGACGAGCTGGCGCTGCTGCCGGTCGACCCGGACGGCAGCGCCGCGGCGCTGCGCGCCGGGCTGCGCGAGCGGCTCGGCGTCGAGGTCGCCGTGGTCATCACCGACACGATGGGCCGCGCCTGGCGCAACGGCCAGACCGACGCGGCCGTGGGCGCGGCGGGTCTGGCTGTGCTGCACGGCTATTCGGGGGCGGTCGATCAGCATGGCAACGAGCTGCTGGTCACCGAGGTCGCGGTCGCCGACGAGATCGCCGCGGCCGCCGACCTGGTCAAGGGCAAACTGACCGCGATGCCGGTGGCGGTGGTGCGCGGCCTGCCGGCACGGCTGGTGACCGACGACGGCTCGACGGCGCGGCGGTTACTGCGGCCGGGCACCGAGGACCTGTTCTGGCTCGGCACCGCCGAGGCCCTGGAGCTGGGCCGCCGCGAGGCGCAGCTGCTGCGCCGATCGGTGCGCCGGTTCAGCGCCGAGCCGGTGCCGGCCGAGCTGCTGGAGGCCGCCGTCGCCGAGGCGCTGACCGCGCCGGCCCCGCACCACACCCGCCCGGTGCGGTTCGTCTGGCTGCGCACCCCGGCCACCCGGATCCGGCTGCTGGACCGGATGAAGGACCAGTGGCGCGCCGACCTCGCCGGTGACGGCCGGCCCGCCGACTCCATCGACCGCCGGGTGGCGCGCGGCCAGATCCTCTACGACGCGCCCGAAGTCGTCATCCCGATCCTGGTGCCCGACGGCGCCCACGCCTATCCCGACGCCGCCCGCACCGACGCCGAGCACACCATGTTCACCGTCGCGGTCGGCGCGGCCGTGCAGGCCCTGCTGGTCGCGCTGGCGGTGCGCGGGCTGGGCAGCTGCTGGATCGGCTCGACGATCTTCGCCGCCGACCTGGTGCGCGCCGAGCTCGAACTGCCCGCCGACTGGGAGCCGCTGGGCGCCATCGCCATCGGCTACGCCGCCGAACCGGCCGGGCCCCGTGATCCGGCAGACCCCGGTGATCTGCTGATCCGCAAGTGAGCCGCAGTTTGTGCCAGATACTGAGCCCATGAAGTTCGCCGGCAAGGCGGCGGCCTCGGCCGACAAGGTCCGCGGCGGCTACTACACGCCGGCGCCGGTGGCCCGCTTCCTGGCCGCCTGGGTCCGCGCGGCCGGACCCAGGATCGTCGAACCCTCCTGCGGCGACGGCGCCATCCTGCGCGAGCTGGCAAGCCTCAGCGACCAGGCCCGGGGCGTCGAGCTGATCGCCGACGAGGCGGCGAAGTCCCGCCGGTTCGCGCCCGTCGACGCCGAGAGCCTGTTCGCCTGGCTCGCCACCGCCGAGGCCGGCGGCTGGGACGGCGTCGCCGGCAACCCGCCCTACATCCGGTTCGGCAACTGGTCGTCGCGGCAGCGCGATCCGGCGCTGGACCTGATGCGGCGCGAGGGTCTGCGTCCCACCCGGCTGACCAACGCCTGGGTCCCGTTCGTCGTGGCGAGCACGGTGCTCGCGCGTGACGGCGGCCGGGTGGGGCTGGTGCTGCCGGCCGAGCTGCTGCAGGTCGGCTACGCCGCCCAGCTGCGCGACTTCCTGCTGAGCCGGTTCCGCGAGATCACCCTGCTGACCTTCGAACGGCTGGTGTTCGACGGCATCCTGCAGGAGGTCGTGTTGTTCTGTGGTGTCGTCGGCGCCGGCCCGGCGCGCATCCGCACGGTCCACCTCGCCGACGCCGACGCCCTCACACAGACGGATCTGGGCGTCGAGCACACTGCGTTCGGGCCGGCGCTGCTGCACGAGAACGAGAAGTGGACCAAGTACTTCCTGGACCCCGCCGCGATCCGGCTGCTGCGGGCGCTCAGGAGCTCGGGCGCGCTGACCCGGCTCGGGTCCGTCGCCGAGGTCGACGTCGGCATCGTGACCGGCCGCAACGCCTTCTTCACCTTCACCGATGCCCAGGCCGGCGAGCTGGGGCTGCGGCCGCACTGCGTCCCGCTCGTCGCGCGCAGCGCCCAGCTGTCCGGGTTGGTCTACGACACCGATTGCCGGGCAACCGATCTCGCCGCCGGGCAGCGGGGCTGGCTGCTCAACGCGCCGCGTGAGCCGGCCGATCCGGAGTTGAGAGCGCACATCCGCGCCGGCGAGGCGGCCGGCGTGCATCGCGGCTACAAGTGCTCGATCCGCACGCCGTGGTGGACCACGCCGTCGCTCTGGGTGCCCGACCTGTTCCTGCTGCGCCAGATCCACCGGGCGCCGCGGCTGACCGTGAACGCCGCGGCGGCCACGAGCACCGACACCGTGCACCGGGTGCGCCTGACCGCCCGGGTCGAGCCGGCCGCGCTGGCCGCGGCGTTCCACAACAGCGTGACGTTCGCCTTCACCGAGATCATGGGCCGCAGCTACGGCGGCGGCGTCCTGGAGCTCGAGCCCCGCGAGGCCGAGCAGCTGCCCATTCCCCCGCCGGCGCACGCCGATGCCGAGCTCGCCTGCGATGTGGATTTGTTGCTGAAGGCCAACGAGATCGAGAAGGCGCTCGACGTGGTCGACCGCCGCGTGCTGATCGACGGCCTGGGCATGCCCGCCGAGGCGGTGGCGGACTGCCGCGCGGCGTGGGTGTCGCTGCGAGATCGGCGGAAACGGCGGAGATCACGATGAGCGTTCGGGAATCGGCGATCGCCGTGCTCTCCGACTGGGAGCCCCCGACCCGGCCCAGGATTCGTTGCGGCACGCCGTCCTGGCGTTCGCGCACGCCCGCGCCGACGCGTGCCTGCGCGAGTGCGTGCCCGGCCACGTCACCGCCTCGGCGCTGGTGCTCGACCACACCGGCGGCCAGGTGCTGCTGACCCTGCATCCCCGCGTGGGTCGCTGGGTGCAGCTGGGCGGCCACTGCGACGAGGACGACGCCGACGTCCTCGCCGCGGCGCTGCGCGAGGCCACCGAGGAGTCCGGGATCGACGGCCTGCGCATCGAGCCGCGGCTGGCCGCGGTGCACGTGCATCCCGTGACCTGCTCGCTGGGCGTGCCGACCCGCCACCTGGATCTGCAGTTCGTGGCGCACGCGCCGGCCGGCGCGCGGATCGCGATCAGCGACGAGTCCGACGACCTGCGGTGGTGGCCCGCCGACGCGCTGCCGGACGGGACCGATCACGCGCTGGCCCATCTGGTCTCGCGGGCCACTCAGCCCTAATCACTCGCCGAGTGTGCGGCTGGCTTCACGTTCGACGCCGGGTGTGCGGCTAGCTTCACATTCGGCGAACGGGGCGAAAAGATCGCCTGCCTAGACGTCGCTCGAATACCGGATGCCGCCGTCGGGAATCGACACGCCGGGCCACACCCGGGCGCCACGCAGCAGCTCGCAGCGCGCCCCGATGTCGGCGCCGTCGCCGATCACGCCGTCGCGGATCAGCGCCCGCGGGCCGATGCGCGCCCCGAAGCCGATGATCGAGCGCTCGATCACGCTGCCGGCCTCGACCTTGACGCCGTCGAAGATCACCGCGCCGTCCAGCCGGACGCCGGGGCCGATCTCGGCGCCCCGCCCGACGACCGTGCCGCCGATCAGCACCGCGCCCGGCGATACCGCGGCGCCGTCGTGCACCAGCTGCTCGCCGCGGTGGCCGCGCAGCGCCGGCGACGGCGCGATGCCGCGCACCAGGTCCGCCGAGCCGCGGACGAAGTCCTCGGGTGTGCCCATGTCGCGCCAGTAGCTGGCGTCGACGTAGCCGCACACCTTCACGCCGGGGTCGGCGAGCAGCGCGGGGAACACCTCGCGCTCCACCGAGACCTCGCGGCCGCGCGGAATCCGGTCGAGCACCTGGCGGGAGAAGACGTAGGTGCCGGCGTTGATCTGGTCGGTCGGCGGGTCCTGCGTCTTCTCCACGAAGGCGGTGACCCGGCCGGTGTCGTCGGTGGTGACGCAGCCGAACGCCCGGGGATCGCCCACCCGGACCAGGTGCAGGGTGACGTCGGATTGCTGGGCGGAGTGGAAGTCGAGCATCTGGCCCAGGTCGGCGCCGGAGAGCACGTCGCCGTTGAACACCATCACGGTGTCGTGCCGCAGGTGCCCGGCGACGTTGGCGATACCGCCGCCGGTGCCCAGCGGGTGCTCCTCGGTGACGTATTCGATCTGCAGGCCCAGCTTGGAGCCGTCGCCGAACTCCGCCTCGAACACCGCGGCCCGATACGACGTGCTGAGGATGACGTGCTCGATGCCGGCCGCGGCGACCCGCGACAGCAGGTGCGTGAGGAACGGCAGCCCCGCGGTGGGCAGCATCGGCTTGGGCGCCGACAGGGTCAGCGGCCGCAGCCGGGTGCCCTTGCCGCCGACCAGGATCACCACATCGACTTGCGGACCCCGCGAAAGATCTGCCACCTCAGTGTCGCCCTTCTACCAGTTTCCGCCGTCCGGTGGCGCGCAGCGCGCTGCGCACCATCAGGCGGGACCGCACCGCCAGCGATGCCCGCAGGGTCCAGCGCAGCGGAGCGCGCAGCCAACCGGAGTGCCGGTCGGCCAGGAACATATACGTGCTCTTGTGGTGGGCGGCCAGGTGGTTGGCCGGGTCCCCTCCGGTGGAGTGGCCCTTGTGGTGCAGCACCTCCGCCGATGGGACGTAGACGGACAGCCAGCCGGCCTTGCCGAGCCGGTCGCCGAGGTCGACGTCTTCCATGTACATGAAGTAGCGCTCGTCGAAGCCGCCGATCTGGCCGAACGCCGAGCGGCGCAGCAGCAGGCACGAGCCCGACAGCCAGCCCACCGGCCGCTCGCTGGGCTCCAGCCGTTCCTGCCGGTACGCGGCCGACCACGGGTTGCTCTTCCAGAACGGCCCGACGACGGCGTGCATGCCGCCGCGGATCAGGCTGGGCAGGTGGCGCGCCGACGGATAGACCGATCCGTCGGGATCGCGGACCAGCGGGCCCAGCGCGCCGGCGCGCGGCCAGCGTGACGCGGCGTCCAGGAGTTCGTCGATGCTGCCCGGGCCCCACTGCACGTCGGGGTTGGCGACGATCACCCAGTCGTCGTCGCGATCCAGTTGCGCGACGGCGCGATTCACCGCGGTCCCGTAGCCGAGGTTGGCGCCGGTGTGGAACAGCCGCACGTTGGGATAGCGCTCGACGGCGGCCTCCGGGGTGCCGTCGGTGGAGCCGTTGTCGGCCAGCAGCACGCACACCTCTCGCTCGGTGGCCAGCGACAGCGAGGCCAGGAAGCGCTCCAGGTGCGGGCCCGGTGAGTAGGTCACCGTCACGACCGGCAGGACGTCAGTCACGCGTAGAGGGTAACGGTCGATCGGCCGCGACAGCGCCAGCTGCGTTGTGAGAGGCGGCCAGCGCCGCGACAAGCGCAGGGCGCCAAGGCCGCAGCGGCCGCATTCCCGCGGCCACGGACTGGCCGCTGGACAGCGCGGAGTAGGCGGGCCGGGGCGCCGGGCGCGGAAAGTGGTCGGTGGTGACCGGGCGCACCCGCTCCGGATCGGCGCCGCACTCCTCGAAGACGGCGCGGGCCTGTTCGAACCGCGAGCACGCGCCCTCGTTGGCGGCGTGCAGGATCGGGCCGGGAACGCCGTCGTCGACGATCTGCAGCAGCGCGGCGGCCAGGTCGCCGACGTAGGTCGGGGAGCCGATCTGGTCGTCCACCACATTTACCGGGCCGTCCCCGGCGGCCAGCCGGCGCATGACGGCGACGAAGTCCTTGCCGGTGCCGCCGGTGTAGACCCAGGCGGTGCGGACCACGACCGCCTCCGGCAACGCGGCGAGCACAGCCCGCTCCCCCGCGACCTTGCTGCGCGCGTACACGCCCTGCGGCGCGGTCTGGTCGCTGGGCTCGTACGGGCGGGGCGGCGCGCCGCCGAAGTCGCCGTTGAATACGTAGTCGGTGGAGACGTGGATCAGCTGGGCGCCGGCCTGCGCGCAGGCGCGGGCGATGTGCCCGGGCCCGGTCTCGTTGACGGCGAACGCGCCGGCCTCGTCGGTCTCGGCGCCGTCGACGTCGGTGTAGGCCCCGCAGTTGATCACGACGTCGCCGGGCCGCACGATCCGCTCGGCGGCCGCGGGGTCGGTGATGTCCCACTGCGACGACGTGAACGCCACCGCGTCACGGCCCTGACTTGCTGCGAGCGAGGTCAAATAGCCGCCCAGCTGCCCGCCGGCACCGGCGATCACGATCCTGCCTGACATGGTTCGAGTTTGGCATGGCCCGAAAACGACGGGCCAAGCCCGGGGCACGCGGGGCTTCGCTACCCGTGAAGCCACTGTGTCGCAAGTAATGTAGTGGGATGCCTGTGCAACATGTGGTTCGTGTGATTGCCACCGCGCTGACGCTCGCGGTCGTCCTCGGCACCGGGATCGCGTGGAGCAATGTCCGATCGTTCGAAGACGGCATCTTCCACATGTCCGCGCCCTCGCTGGGCAAAGGCGGCGACGACGGCGCCATCGACATCCTGCTGGTGGGGCTGGACAGCCGCACCGATGCGCACGGCAACCCGCTGTCGCAGGAGGAGCTGGACACGCTGAGGGCCGGCGACGAGGAAGCCACCAACACCGACACGATCATCCTGATCCGCATCCCCAACAACGGGAAGTCGGCCACCGCGATCTCCATCCCGCGCGACTCCTACGTCGCCGCCCCGGGGTTGGGCAAGACCAAGATCAACGGCGTCTACGGCCAGACCCGGGAGGCCAAGCGCACCGCCCTGGTCAAGGCCGGCGCCTCCGCCACCGAGGCCGCGGCCCAGGGCACCGAGGCCGGCCGCGAGGCGCTGATCAAGACCGTCGCCGACCTCACCGGCGTCACCGTCGACCACTACGCCGAGATCGGCCTGCTCGGCTTCTCGCTGATCACCGACGCCCTCGGCGGTGTCGACGTGTGCCTCAAGGAGCCGGTGTTCGAACCGCTGTCGGGTGCCGACTTCCCGGCCGGCCCGCAGCGGCTCAACGGGCCCGAGGCGCTCAGCTTCGTGCGGCAACGCCACGAGCTGCCGCGCGGCGACCTGGACCGCGTGGTGCGCCAGCAGGTGGTGATGGCCTCGCTGGCCCACCGGGTGATCTCCGGCCAGACGCTGTCCAGTCCCACCACGGTCAAGCGGCTGGAGGCCGCCGTCCAGCGCTCGGTGGTGATCTCCGCCGGTTGGGACGTGATGGATTTCGTGCAGCAGATGCAGAAGCTGGCCGGCGGCAACGTCGCCTTCGCCACCATCCCGGTGCTCGACGGCGCCGGCTGGAGCGACGACGGCATGCAGAGCGTGGTGCGGCTGGACCCGCATCAGGTCGCCGACTGGGTGGCCGGCCTGCTGCACGACCAGGAGCAGGGCAAGACCGAGGAGATCGCCTACACCCCCGCGAAGACCACGGCCAGCGTGGTCAACGACACCGACATCAACGGCCTGGCCTCGGCCGTGTCAGACGTGTTGAGCGCCAAGGGCTTTGCCACGGGTACGGTGGGCAACAACGAGAGCGGGCACGTCAAGGCCAGCCAGGTGCGCGCCGCCAAGAGCGACGACCTGGGGGCCAAGGAGGTTTCCAAGGAGTTGGGTGGGTTGCCGGTGGTCGCCGACGCCTCGCTGGCGCCGGGTGCGGTGCGGGTGGTGCTGGCCAACGACTACAGCGGTCCGGGCTCGGGCCTGTCCGGCAGCGCCGAGATCATGCCCGCCAAGGTGTCCACCGCCGGAGCGGTGACCGCCGACCCCAGGGTCCCGGCCCCCTCGCCGATTCTGACCGCGGGCTCCGACAAGCCGGAGTGCATCAACTGAGCACGCTGAGCGGGGCCATCCTCGATCCGATGCTGCGGGCCGATCCGGTCGGCCCGCGCATCACCTACTACGACGACGCGACCGGCGAACGCATCGAACTGTCCGGCGTGACGCTGGCCAACTGGGCCGCCAAGACGGGCAACCTGCTGCGCGACGAGCTGGGCGCCGGACCGGGCAGCCGGGTGGGCATCCTGCTGCCCGCGCACTGGCAGACGGCGGCGGTGCTGTTCGGGGTGTGGTGGATCGGCGCCGAGGCGGTGCTGGCGGGCCCCGCCGACCTCGCGCTGTGCACGGCCGCGCGCCTGGACGAGGCCGACGAGGCGGCATCGGGGGGCGAGGTGGCGGTGCTGTCCCTGGATCCGTTCGGCCGCCCGGCATCCGACCTGCCGATCGGCGTGACCGACTACGCCACCGCGGTGCGGGTGCACGGCGATCAGATCTTGCCCGAACCGAGCCCGGGACCGGCGCTGGGCGGGCGATCGGCCGACGAGGTGTTGGCCGATTGTCAAAGTTCAGCCGCCGCAAGGGGTTTGACGTCGAGCGACCGGGTGCTGTCCGGCGCGTCGTGGTCGGGGCCCGCCGAATTGGTGGACGGCCTGCTGGCGATCCTGGTCGTCGGCGGCTCGCTGGTTCAGGTGGCCAACGCCGATCCGGCCGCACAAGAGCGCCGCATCGCGACCGAAAAAGTCACCCGGGTGCTGTAGGGGCCCCGCGGGCCTGGCGGACGCCACGTCGCCCCCCCGATACATATTGATATCGCTATATTTCGATGTTAACGTCGTGCAAGCATGGGCTGAACGCTTCAGACGATAGGAAGGTTGCGGCAATGGCGGTGTACGGGCTCCTGGCGAAGGCGGCAGGCACGGTGGTCACCGGGTTGGTCGGAGTGACGGCCTACGAGGTGGTGCGCAAGGCCGTGGCCAAGGCGCCGCTGCACGAGACCGCGGTCAAGGGCGCCGAGCTCGGGCTGCGCGGCACCCGCAAGGCCGAAGAGGCCGCCGAGTCGGCGCGGCTGCGGCTCGCCGACGTCATGGCCGAGGCCCGCGAGCGCATCGGCGAGGAGGCGCCCACGCCGTCGATCGCCGACACCCACGACCACGACCACTGATCGAAGCGATATGGACCTCGCCCTAGTCCCCGACATCGCAGACGAGGCGCGCACCGAAGACCCCGCGCTGCAAGTCATTTCGGATGCGGCCGGACGCATGCGGGTCGCCGTCGACTGGGTGCGCGCCAACTCCCGGCGCGCCGTGGCGGTCGAAGAGGCCGTCGCCAAGTGCGAGGGCGTGCGCGTGGTGCACGCCTACCCGCGCACCGGATCGGTCGTCGTCTGGTACTCGCCGCGGCGCTGCGACCTCTCCGCGGTGCTGGCCGCCATCGGCGACGCCTTGCACGTCGCCGCCGAACTGATCCCGGCCCGCGCGCCGCACTCCTCGGAGATCCGCAACGCCGACGTGCTGCGCATGGTCATCGGCGGCGCCGCGCTGGCCCTGCTCGGGGTGCGCCGCTACGTGTTCGCCCGCCCGCCGCTGCTGGGACCCAGCGGCCGGCTGTTCGCCACCGGCGTCACCGTCTTCACCGGCTACCCCTTCCTGCGCGGCGCGCTGCGCTCGTTGCGTTCCGGCAGGGCCGGCACCGACGCGCTGGTGTCGGCGGCCACGGTGGCGAGCCTGGTGCTGCGCGAGAACGTCGTCGCGCTCACCGTGCTGTGGTTGCTCAATATCGGTGAGTACCTTCAGGATCTGACGTTGCGGCGGACCCGCCGCGCCATCTCCGAACTGCTGCGCGGCAGCCAGGACACGGCCTGGATCCGGCTCACCGACGGTCCTGAGGCAGGCACCGAGGTTCAGGTGCCGATCGACACCGTGCAGATCGGCGACGAGGTGGTGGTCCACGACCACGTCGCCATCCCGGTCGACGGCGAGGTGGTCGACGGCGAGGCGATCGTCAACCAGTCCGCGATCACCGGGGAGAACCTGCCCGTCAGCGTGGTGGTCGGCGCGCACGTGCACGCCGGCTCGGTGGTGGTGCGCGGACGCCTGGTGGTGCGCGCCCGCGCCGTCGGCAACCAGACCACCATCGGCCGCATCATCACCCGGGTCGAGGAGGCCCAGCACGACCGGGCGCCCATCCAGACCGTCGGCGAAAACTTCTCCCGCCGTTTCGTTCCCACGTCGTTCATCGTCTCGGCCATCACGCTGGCGGTCACCGGTGACGTCCGCCGCGCGATGACCATGCTGCTGATCGCCTGCCCGTGCGCGGTGGGCCTGGCCACCCCGACCGCGATCAGCGCGGCGATCGGCAACGGCGCGCGCCGCGGCATCCTGATCAAGGGCGGCTCGCATCTCGAGCAGGCCGGCCGGGTGGACGCGATCGTGTTCGACAAGACCGGCACGCTGACCGTCGGGCGCCCGGTGGTCACCAATATCATTGCGCTGCACAAGGACTGGCAACCCGAGCAGGTGCTGGCGTATGCGGCCAGCTCGGAGATCCATTCCCGCCACCCGCTGGCCGAGGCGGTGATCCGGTCCACCGAGGAACGCCACATCACCATCCCGCCGCACGAGGAGTGCGAGGTCTTGGTGGGCCTGGGCATGCGGACCTGGGCCGACGGCCGGACCCTGCTGCTGGGCAGCCCCGGGCTGCTGCGCGCCGAAAACGTGCGGGTGTCCAAGAAGGCGTCGGAGTGGGTGGACCGGCTGCGCCGCCAGGCCGAGACCCCGTTGCTGCTCGCCGTCGACGGGAAGCTGGTGGGCTTGATCAGCCTGCGCGACGAGGTGCGCCCCGAGGCCGCCGAGGTGCTGAACAAGCTGCGCGCCAACGGCATTCGTCGCATCGTCATGCTCACCGGCGACCACCCGGACATCGCCGAGGTGGTCGCGGGCGAGCTCGGGATCGACGAATGGCGCGCCGAGGTGATGCCGGAGGACAAGCTCGCGGCGGTGCGCGATCTGCAGGACGAGGGCTACACCGTCGGCATGGTCGGCGACGGCATCAACGACGCGCCCGCGCTGGCCGCCGCCGACATCGGGATCGCGATGGGGCTGGCCGGAACCGACGTCGCCGTCGAGACCGCCGACGTGGCGCTGGCCAACGACGACCTGCACCGGCTGCTCGACGTGCGCGACCTGGGTGCCCGCGCGGTCGACGTCATCCAGGAGAACTACGGCATGTCCATCGCCGTCAACGCCGCCGGGCTGATCATCGGCGCGGGCGGGGCGCTGTCCCCCGTGCTGGCCGCGATCCTGCATAACGCGTCCTCGGTGGCGGTGGTGGCCAACAGCTCGCGGCTGATCCGCTACCGGCTGGACGCGCCGCGCGGGGCGGCGAACGGCGAGCGCGCCGGCTGAAAAGTCAACAGCCGCAATCCTCGCCGCGCCAGGCGCGCACGCCCTGCCAGACCGCGACGCCGGCGATGGCCAGCCCGACGGCCGGGTCGATCCACCACGCGCCGGACCACAGCGTCGTCATCGCGAGTCCGGCCAACACCCCGGCGGCCTGGGCGGCGCACAGGTAGTTCTGGATCCCCTCGGCCTCGGTGGCCTCCGACCCCAACCGGGTGCCCAACCGGTGGTTGGCCCGGCCCAGTACCGGCATGAGCACCAGCGCGAGGGCGGTCAGCCCGATGCCGATCACCGATGTCTCGGCGTGGCGTCCACCTATCAGGTCGTGCACGGATTCGGCGGCGATGTACGGCGCGGTCAGCCAGAACGACACCGCGACGCCGCGTTGCGCGCGCCGCTCGGCGGTGGCGGAGAAGGCGCGCGCCCCGCTGAACCGCCACACCACCATGGCGCTGGCCAGCGCCTCCGACGCGCCGCCCAGGGCCCACCCGGTCAGGGCGACCGAGCCGACCGCGAATCCCTGCCACAGCCCGACGACGCCCTCGACGAGCACCACGGCCAGGCTCACCCAGGCCAGCCGCCGCGCCCACCCGGCGCCGCGCCGCCAGTCGGCGTCGTGCGCGGCGCTGCCCCGGCACTCCTGCGTGATGGCAACCGAAGTGGTCATGGCGCGAGGCTAGCGGCGCCGCGGCGGGGCCCGCCGCCGCAACGCCCGGCCGTGACCGATCTGTGTCGCACCTCGCGCCGGGGCGCCCGGCGCGGGTAGTTATTGTGGCTAACCAGTAGACCCGAAGGGATTTCCGCCATGGCGCGCACCGACGACGACACCTGGGACCTGGCGACCAGCGTGGGAGCGACCGCCACCATGGTGGCCGCCGGGCGAGCCCGGGCCACCCTGGACGGGCTGATCGACGATCGGTTCGCCGAACCGCTGGTGCGCGCGGTCGGCGTCGACTTCATGACCCGGTGGGCCGCCGGCGAGCTCGCCTCCGCCGACGTCGACGAGCCGGGCGCCCCGTGGGGCATGCAGCGCATGACCGACATGCTGGCCGCCCGCACCCGCTACATCGACGCGTTCTTCGCCGAGGCGGGCGCGGCGGGCATCGACCAGGTGGTCATCCTGGCTTCCGGCCTGGACGCGCGCGCCTACCGGCTGCCGTGGGCGCCGGGCACCACGGTGTTCGAGATCGACCAGCCGCAGGTTCTGCAGTTCAAGGCCGCCACCTTGGCGCAGCTCGGCGCCCAGCCCACCGCCGAGGTGCGCGACGTTCCGATCGACCTGCGCCACGATTGGCCGTCGGCGCTGCGGCAGGCCGGCTTGGACACCGGGCGGCCCGCCGCCTGGGCGGCCGAGGGCCTGGTCGGCTTCCTGCCGCCCGAGGCCCAGGATCGGTTGTTGGACAACGTCACCGCGCTGTCCGCCGACGGCAGTCAGCTGGTGGTCGAGGTCTTCGCGAACACCGGGGTCAGCGGCGACGCCCTGAATGCCGCGAGCGAGAAGTGGCGGCAGGGCGGCCTCGACATCGCCCTGGGCGAGCTCGGCTTCCCCGGCGAGCGCAACGACGTGGCGACCTACCTGCAGCAGCGGGGCTGGCAGCCGGTCCGCACCCCGCTGAACCAGATGCTGGCCAACAACGGCCTGCCGCTGCAGTCGACCGATCCCGGCGCGCCCTTCGCGCAGAATTACTACTGCACCGCGGTGCTGCACCGGTCAGGCTCTTAGGAAGGCGAACACCGTGCCCGACAGCAAGCCAAACAGCAAGCCCGCCAAGCCACTTGACGGTTTCCGGGTGCTGGACTTCACCCAGAACATCGCCGGGCCGATGGCCGGTCAGGTGCTGGCCGACCTGGGTGCCGAGGTGATCAAAATCGAGGCGCCCGTCGGCGAGGCGGCCCGGCACATCACCGCGGTGCTGCCCGGGCGCCCGCCGCTGGCCACCCTGTTCCTCCCCCACAACCGGGGTAAGAAGTCGGTGATGGCCGACCTGCGCAGCGACGAGGCCAAGCAGCAGATCCTGCGGCTGGTCGATACGGCCGACGTTGTGCTGGAAGGGTTTCGGCCCGGGGTGATGGAACGCATGGGCCTGGGCCCCGACGAGCTGCAGGCCCGCAACCCCAAACTCATCTACGCGCGGCTGTCCGCCTACGGCGGCAACGGGCCGGAGGGCAGCCGGCCGGGCGTCGACCTGATGGTCGCCGCCGAGTCGGGCATGACCACCGGAATGCCCACGCCCACCGGCAAACCCCAGATCATCCCGTTCCAGCTCGTCGACGCCGCCAGCGGTCACGTGCTGGCCCAGGCCGTGCTGGCCGCGCTGCTCAACCGCGAGCGCCACGGGGTGGCCGATGTCGTGCGGGTCGCCATGTACGACGTCGCGGTCAGCCTGCAGGCCAGCCAGCTGACCATCCACCTGAACAAACCGAGCGAGGCGCCGAAGCCGGACGCGGCACCAAAAGCCAAGAAGCGCAAGGGTGTTGGGTTCGCCACCCAACCGTCGGACGCCTTCAAGGCCGCCGACGGCTACCTGGTGATCAGCGCGTATGTACCCAAGCACTGGGACAAGCTGTGCGAGATCATCGGCCGCCCCGACATGCGCGACGACGAGCGGTTCATCGACCAGCGCGCGCGGGCGCTGAACTACCCGGAGCTGACCGAGGAGCTCGAGAAGGCTTTGGCCGCCAAGACCGCCGGCGAATGGGTGCGGTTGCTGCAGGAGGGCGGCCTGATGGCCTGCCACGCCTACACCTGGAAGCAGGTGGTCGGCACCGCGCTGTTCGCCGAGAACGAGCTGGCCCTGCCGGTCGGCGAGGGCGCCGATGAGGTCACCGTGATCCGCACTCCGGCAAGGTATTCCAGCTTTGACGCCGCGGCCGCCGAGCCCCCGCCCGCCCTGGGCCAGCACACCGAGGAGTATCTGGGCGCGCCGCAGCCCGCGTCGTAGGCCTCACGGCGTCAGCTTGACCACCCGGTCGTTGCCGCGGTCGGCGACGTAGACGTTCTGGTCCTTGTCGACCGTCACCGCCAACGGGGTGTTCAGCCCGTCGAACTTCAGCTCGGTCGGGGTGTTGGACCCGGCGGGCAGTTTGAGCACCCGGCTGGTGTCGTGTTCGGTGACGTATACGCTGCCCGAGCTGTCCACCGCGATACCCCACGGAACGGAGATCCCGGTGAACGGCAGCACCGTCTGGGCGGTCGCCCCGGCGGGCAACTCCAGCACCCGGTTGTTGTCGGTGTCGGCGACGTAGACATTGCCGGCGGTATCCACCGCCACACCGTCGGGGTTTTTCAGATCGGCGAACGGCAGCACCGTCTGAGCGCTGGACCCCGGCGCCAACTTCACCACCCGGCTGTTGCCCCGGTCGGCGACGTAGACGCCGCCCTGAGGATCCACCGCGACACCCTCCGGGTAACTGAGGCCGGTGAACGGGAGCACGGCCTGGTTGTTCGACCCCGCCGCCAACTTCACCACCCGGTTGTTGAAATCCGCGACGTACACCGCGCCGGCGCTGTCCACCGCCAGGCCCTGGGGCTGATAAAGACCGGTGAACGGCAGCACCGTCGGCGTGCTCGCCCCGGCCGGTAACTCCACCACCCGCCCGTACATGCCCTGGTTGGTGACGAACACGTCGCCCGCCTTGTTCAGCGCCACCCCGCCCGGCGACAGACGGAAGTCAATGCCGTTGAACGGCAGCACACTTTGACCGCTCGCCTCCTTCGACGGCGACGAGCCCGTCGACATGTAACCGATGACCGCCATGACGAAAGCGACGAGGGCCACCGCAGCGATGGCGCCGACGAGGATCCACTGCCTTCGTTTGTTGTCGGCCGGCACCGCGGGCCGCCCGAAGTCCGGGCCGGGCCCGTAAACGCGGCCGGAAGTCGTTGGTGCGGCGCGGATCAGCGACGGCCCAGGGCCGGACCGGTCGCTTCTGTTCGCGCTGTTCGCCGCTGCGGGCAGCGGTCCCGCCATGGTCTCGGCGCTCGGGGACAGGGCCGGCGAATCGCGCGTCAGGCGTGGATCGATGGCACCCGAGCCCACGGCCGCGCTTTCCCCCTCGCGCAGAATCGTGGCGGCCTTGCGCTGCTCGGACGTGGTCAGCGCCTGGTGGGCCGCCGCGGCGAATTCGCCCGCCGTGCGGTAGCGCTCGGCGGGGTTCTTGGCCATGCCCTTGGCGATCACCTGGTCCAGGGCGGGAGGAAACGCGCCGGGCCGCAACTGGCTGGGCGGCGCGGCGGTCTTCGTCAGGTGCGCGGCGATCAGCCGCTCGATGGTCTCGGCCCGGTAGGGCGGCGAACCGGTCAGGCACTCGGTCAAAACGCATGCCAGCGAATAGATGTCGACGCTGTGGGTGACCTCGTCTTCGGTGAAGCGTTCCGGGGCCATGTAGTAGTACGTGCCTATCGCGGTCCCGACCTGGGTCAGCCCCGGATCGCTCGCGCCCCGCGCGATGCCGAAATCGGCCAGGTAGGCGAAGTCGCTGGGGGTGACCAGAATATTGCCCGGTGTGACGTCGCGGTGCGTCACCCCGGCGGCGTGCGCCGCGTCCAGCGCCGCGGCCACCTGGCTGATGATGGCGATCGCGCGCGGCGGGGCCAGCGGCCCGTCGCGGCGCAACAGCGTCGCCAGGTCGACGCCGTCGACGAGGCGCATGTCGACGTAGAACCGCCCGTCGATCTCGCCGTAATCGTGGATCGGCACCACGTGCGGCTCGGTCAGCCGCCCGGCGATATCGGCCTCGCGCTGTAGCCGGGCGCGGAACTCCGCATTGGCCGAGAACTCCGGCGAGATCAACTTCAGGGCCACCATGCGGCGCTTGCGGGAGTCCTCGGCCTCATACACCTCACCCATGCCGCCCTGGCGCAGCAGCCGCACCAACCGGTACGGCCCGAACCAGGACCCGACCCGCGGGGCCGGCCCGTTATCGGTCACCGTCGAGCCCCTTTCATCTCGTCACGACATCGCATCTCGTCAGGAAATCGCGTTGACCGCCGTCGACAGCTTCGCCTTGAACGAGGCGGGCAGCGGGATGGAACCGTACTGGTCCAGGCCGTCCTGGCCCGGCCCGATGGCGGCCTGCATGAAGGCCTTTACCGCCTGGCCGGTCGCGGAATCCGGGTACTTCGAGCAGACGATCTCGTACGTCGGCTCCACGATCGGGTACGCGCCCGACTGCGTCGGCTTGTAGAACGACGAGGTGTCCAACACCAAGTCGTTGCCCTGCCCCTTGAAGGTGGCCCCCGCAATCGTCTTGCCGACCGAGTCGGTGGTGATCGACACCGGATCCGGGCCCGCCGAGGTGATGATCTGGGCCATGCTCAACTGTTTGCCCACCGCGAACGACCACTCGTTGTAGGTGATCGAACCGTCAGTGCTCTGCACCGCTCCGGACGAGCCCTCGTCTCCGGCGGCTCCGTCGCCGACGCCGCCGTTGAACTTCTCGCCATCGCCCTTGCCCCAGGCGCCGTTGGATGCGGCATCCAGATACTGCTGGAAGTTGGCGGAGTTCGCGGACTTGTCGCTGCGGTAGATGACGTGAATGGGCACCGACGGCAGGTTGGTGGCGCCATTGAGCGCCTTGATGGCCGGGTCGTCCCACTTGGTGATGCCGCCGTTGAAAATCTTTGCCAAAGTCGGTGCGTCGAGTTTGAGCGGACTGACGCCGCTGAGGTTGTAGGTGACCGCGATCGGCTCGAACACCGCAGGCAGGTCCCAGGCCGGTGAGCCGCACCGGGCCGTGGCCCGTTCCGGCTCGCCTTTCGACGGGTCCAGCGCCACGCCGGAGCCCGCCAGGTCCGTCACGTTGCTGACGAAGTCCTCCACGCCCTTGCCGGAGCCGTTCGCGTTGTAGTCCAGCGTGTAACCCGGGCAGGACCGGACGTAGGCGTAGACGAACTGCGCCATCGCGTTCTCTTGCGCGGTCGCGCCGCTGGCGTGCAGCAACTTCTTGCCGCCGCACTGCACCGCCGACTGCGAGGCGCCGGAACCGCCGCCGCACCCCGACAACACCAGCGCGCCCGCGCTCAGCAGGCTCAACGCCGCTCCTGATCGGTTGAATCTCACGGAACTCCTCTGAAGATTCTCCGTACCAATATTCACTTTGCCACCAGACCGCGGTCTCGGACCCGCGCTCGGGCGCCAAAAGGTGAACACCACCTGAATATACAAAGGTAGATGTAGAAAATTTGTAGAGCTGAGCGCTGTCTGAGCAACGCCTTGGAAGATGGACAGAGTCTGAACGGCGCCCGCCCGCGGATGTGTGGCGCCAGTAGCATCGGCTGCAGATGAACCGTGCACAGCTGGACGCCGAACCCGGCGCGGTGGACGTCGATGTCGCTGCTCCGGCGATGGAAGCGGTGCACCTCACGCTGGGTTTCGGGGCCAAAACCGTGCTCGAAGAGGTATCCCTGAGCTTTCCGCCGCGCGCGGTCACTTCTTTGCTGGGCCCGACGGGCTCCGGAAAGACGACGTTCCTGCGCTCCATGAACCGGATGAACGACAAGGTCTCCGGCTACCGCCACAGCGGCGACGTCCTGCTGGGCGGGCGCAGCATCTTCAAAGAACGCGACCTGATGGAGTTTCGGCGCAGGGTCGGCATGCTGTTCCAGCGTCCCAACCCGTTCCCCATGTCCATCAGCGACAATGTGCTTTCGGGTGTGCGCGCCCATAAGTTGGTGCCGCGCAAGGAATTCGGCGACGTTGCCGAGGCCCGGCTCACCGAGGTGGGCCTGTGGGACGCGGTCAAGGACCGGCTCGGCGATTCACCGTTCCGGCTCTCGGGCGGTCAGCAGCAGTTGTTGTGCCTGGCCCGCACGCTCGCGGTGAACCCGGAAGTGCTGCTGCTCGACGAGCCCACCTCCTCCCTGGACCCGTCGACGACCGAGAAGATCGAGGACCTCATCCGGTCACTGGCCGGCCGGTTGACCGTGGTCATCGTGACCCATGACCTCGCCCAGGCCGCGCGGATCGGTGATCGGACCGCTCTGTTCTTCGACGGCAGGCTGGTCGAGGAGGGCCCCACCGAACAGCTATTCCTGTCACCGAAGCATGCGGAAACCGTCCGATACGTCTCCGGACTGTTCGGCGACCGCAGGCTCCTCGGCGTCGTCGTCGGGGCCGACAGCGCCCCCTAGGGCGGACAGCGAAAACAGGAGAAGGGCAAGACCATGAAAAATCGTCTGCAAATCCTGCTGGCTCTTTGTGCCACCGTTCCGCTGGTGCTGGTCGCGGCCGGCTGCGGTTCGAACAAGCCGGGCGGGCAATCGAACTCCGGCGCCTCCAGCACCCCCGCGACTGCGCCCGCGACGACCAACATCGCGCTGACGGAGACCGGCGCCACCGAGCTGTATCCGCTGATGAATCAGTGGGTTTCGGCATATCACTCGAAATACCCGAACGTGACCATCACCACGGGTGCCACCGGGTCGGGCGCGGGAATCTCCCAGGCCGCCGCGCGGGCCGTCGACATCGGCGCCTCGGGCGCCTACCTGTCCAACGGCGACATGGCCAAGCACAAGGGGCTGATGAACATCGCCCTGGCCATCTCCGCCGAGCAGGTCAACTACAACCTGCCGGGAGTCACCGAGCACCTGCAGCTGAACGGCAAAGTGCTGGGCGCCATGTACCGGGGTCAGATCAAAACGTGGAACGACCCGCAGATCGCCGCCCTCAACCCCGGGGTGAACCTGCCGGCAACTCCGGTGGTCCCCCTGCATCGTTCCGACGGCGCCGGCGACACCTTCGTGTTCACCCAGTACCTGTCCAAGCAGGACCCCGACGGATGGGGCAAGTCGCCCGGCTTCGGCACCACCGTCGACTTCCCCGCGGTACCCGGCGCCCTGGGTGAGAACGGCGCGGGCGGCATGGTGACCGGCTGCGCCGACACCCCCGGCTGCGTCGCCTACATCGGCAGCAGCTACCTCGACGAGGCTACCCAAAAGGGACTGGGCGTAGCCCAATTGGGCAATGCCTCCGGGAAGTATCTGCTGCCCGACGCCCAAAGCGTTGCGGCCGAGGCCACCGGCTTCGCCCCGCAAACCCCGGCGAACCAGGCGATCTCACTGGTCAACGGCCCCGCCGCGGACGGCTACCCGATCGTCTACTACGAGTACGCCGTGGTCTACAACAGCCAGAAGGACGCCGCGACGGCACAGACGCTACAGGCGTTCCTGCACTGGGCGGTGACCGACGGGAGCAACCCCTCGTTCCTGAACGCGGTGCACTTCCAGCCGCTGCCGCCGTCGCTGGTGAAGCTGTCCGACGCCCAGATCGCCCAAATCAACGGCTAAGTGGGCACGGTGACGACCTCCGTGCACGCCCGGCCGTCCGGCCGCAAGGCCGCCTTGGTGCGCGTGCGGGACCGCATCCGCAGCGCCAGCCGCGCCGGACTCATCATGCGGTGGGCCGGCGGGATAAGCGCGGTGATCCCGCTGCTCGCGCTGGCGTTCGTGCTGGCCACGCTCGTGATCGAGGCGGTGGGCGCGATCAAGGTCAACGGGCTGCACTTCTTGACCGGCACGGAATGGAACCCCGGCAACCTGTATGGCGAAACCGTTGTCACCCAAGGTGTCTCGCATCCCGTCGGCGTCTCCTACGGGGCGTTGCCGCTGATCGTCGGCACCCTGGCGAGCTCTTTGATCGCGTTGGTCATCGCGGTGCCGGTATCCGTCGGAGCGGCGTTCGCGATCGTGGAGAAACTGCCGAAGCGTCTCGCCTGGGCCGTCGGCATGGTCCTCGAGCTACTGGCCGGCATTCCCAGCGTCGTCGTCGGGCTTTGGGGCGCAATGACCTTCGGACCGTTCGTCGCGCACCACATCGCACCGGTGATCGCCCGCAACGCGCCAGACGTGCCGGTGCTGAACTACTTTCGCGGCAACACCGGCAACGGCGAAGGCATGCTGGTGTCCGGCCTGGTGCTGGCGGTGATGATCATCCCCATCATCGCCAGCACCTCTCGCGACCTGTTCCGCGCGGTTCCGGCGCTGCCCCGCGAGGGCGCGACCGCGCTGGGAATGTCCGATTGGGAGTGCGCGCGCCGGATCACGCTGCCGTGGGTGTCGAGCGGCATCGTCGGCGCGGTGGTGCTGGGACTGGGACGCGCGCTGGGAGAGACGATGGCCGTCGCCATGGTGTCCGGCGCGGAGTTGGGCGCGATGCCGGCCAACATCTACTCGACCATGACCACCATCGCCGCCACCGTTGTCTCCCAACTGGATTCGGCGATGACCGACTCCACCAACTTCGCGGTGAAAACGCTGGCGGAGGTTTCCCTGGTGCTGATGCTGATCACGTTGCTGACGAACATCGCCGCGCGCCTGCTGGTGCGCCGGGAGTCCGGCAGAGCGCTGCCGGTGGGACGGGGGTCTGACATGACCCGGTCGGTACGCGTCCGGCGCAGAACCGTCAACGGGCTCTTCTGGGCGACCTGCTTCTGCTGCTTGGCGGCGGTGGTCGGCCCGACGTTGTGGATGCTGATCGGAATCCTGGCCCGCGCGTTGCCGGTGTTTCATTTCAGCGTGCTGGTGCAGGACACCCAGGGCAACGGCGGCGGCCTGCGCAACGCGATCGCCGGAACCGTCGTCCTGTGCGTCGGAGTCATGCTGGTGGGCGGCACCATCAGCGTGTTGACCGGGATCTACCTTTCCGAATTCGCAACGGGCAGAAGGCGTTCCATCCTGCGTGGCGCCTACGAGGTGCTGGCCGGCATCCCGTCCATCGTCCTCGGCTACGTCGGCTACCTCGCGCTGGTGGTGGTTTTCGACTGGGGATTTTCACTGGCCGCCGGGGTGTTGACCCTGTCGGTCCTGAGCATCCCGTACATCGCCAAGGCCACCGAATCGGCGCTTGCGCAGGTGCCCACGGCCTATCGGGAGGGGGCGGAGGCGCTCGGGCTGCCGGTGACGTGGACCCTGCGCAAGATCGTTCTGAAGTCGGCCATTCCGGGCATCGTCACCGGCATCCTGCTGGCGATCGCGTTGGTGGTGGGCGAGACGGCGCCGATGCTGTACACGGCGGGATGGTCGAATTCCCTTCCGACGGGCCAACTCACCCACTCGCAGGTCGGTTACCTGACCTATCCGATCTGGACGTTCTACAACCTGCCGTCGAAGACGGCCCAGAACCTGTCCTACGACGCCGCCTTCTTGCTCATCGTGTTCCTGCTGCTGCTGATCCTGCTCGGACGGCTGATCACCTGGCTGTCCGCGCGCACCTCGCGCCGCTAGGCCCCGGCACCCGGCAGCCGCACCACCTGAACGAAGAACTCGTCGATCTGCCGAACGGCCTTCATGAACTGGTCCAGGTCAACGGGTTTGGTGACGTAGGCATTCGCGTGCAGCTTGTAGCTCTTGAGGATGTCTTCCTCGGCCGAGGAGGTGGTGAGCACCACGACCGGGATGCGAGCCAGGTCGGGGTCGGACTTGATCTTCTCCAGCAGCTGGCGACCGTCGTATTTGGGCAGGTTCAGGTCGAGCAGGATCAGGTCGGGCCGCGGCGCGTCGGCGAACTTCCCGCGCCGGTAGAGGTAGTCGAGGCCCTCCTCCCCGTCGTGCGCGACGTGCAGCCTGTTCTTGAGCTTGTTGTGCTCGAACGCTTCTCGGGTGATCAGCTCGTCACCCGGGTCGTCCTCGACGAGCAGGATATCGATCGCCCTGCCTTCCGGTGTGGTCATTGATGCGCTCCTTCCAAAGCGACCGAGTCTGCTTCGTCGACGGGTCTGGGACCGGGCAGGGTGAATTCGAATCGGGTCCCATCGGTGTAGGACGTGTCGATCCAGACGGTGCCGCCGTGATGCTCGATGATCTTCTTGACCAGCGCCAGGCCGACTCCGGTTCCGGCGTACACGTCGCGGCCGTGCAGCCGCTGGAAGATCACGAAGACCTTGTCGGAGAATTCCTCCGGGATGCCGATGCCGTTGTCGGCCACGCTCAGCAGCCATTCGCCGTCATCGGCGCCGGGCGCGCATTCGATGACCACCCGGGGCCGACGATCCTTGTGCCGGAACTTGATCGCGTTGCCGATCAGGTTTTGCCACAGCATCGTCAGCAGCATCGGGTCCCCGATGATCTGCGGTAGCGGCTGCTCCGGGCGCACGATCTGCGCCTCGGTTTCCTCGATCGCGGTGGCCAGGTTCGCCAGGCCCGCGTCGAGCGTCGCGTCGAGCTGCACCTCGGTCTCCGTGGTACCCAGCCGGCCGACCCTTGAGAAGGTGAGCAAGTCGTTGATCAGCGCCTGCATCCGCTTGGCGCCGTCGACCGCGAAGCCGATGTATTCGATGCCGCGCTCGTCGAGCTGGTCGCCGTAGCGCTTTTCCAGTAGCTGGCAGAAGGACGCGACCTTGCGCAGCGGTTCCTGCAGATCGTGCGATGCGACGTAGGCGAACTGCTCGAGTTCGGTGTTGGACCGCCGCAATTCGGCGGCCTGTTCGTCCAGCTGCGTCTGCGCCGACCGCGACACCTCGAGCTCGTCGACGATGCGCTTGCGCATGTTCTCCACGTCGATCGCCATCTTGCGAATGTCTTTGGGCCGCCGCGGAGGTGAGATCGTCTCCTCGAAGTTGCCCTGGGTGATGCTGCGGCAGGACGCCGCCAGGGCCGCGATCGGCCGGGTGATCGCGGCGCGGCTGAGCAGCCCCAGCAGCACGGCGGTACCGATCACGATGAACACCGTGGCGCCCAGCACCCAGTCACGCCAGCCGTTGATCTCGTCGAGTTCGTCGGTGGCGGCGGCGCTGGCCACCGTGAGGTGCGCGTTCTGCGTGTCGAAAAGCTCACGGAGGCGGTCGAATTTGCTCTTGCCGGTGTCGGCCGTGCTGGTGCTGATGTAGCTCGGCGTCTTGGGAGACACGTTGGAAATCAGCGGCTCGGCATAGTTCGTCCGCCAGTCCGCGGCGGCCGCCTCCACCGCGTCCAGATCGGCGATCAGCTCGGGGCGCCCGCCCACCAGACGCCGGATCTCTTCGGCCGCAGCCTGTTCGGCGCGCTGCCCGTCGTAATACGGCGCGAGGAACTGCCGGTCGGCGGAGATCAGGTAGCCACGCATGCCCGTCTCCTGATCGCGCAGCGCCGCCTGCAGGCGCGCCGCGGCGACGCGCGCCGGCTGGATGTTCTGGGCCATCTGGCGCGACACCTCGTCGGTGCGGTGCAGCAACACGGCGCCGACCAACGCCCCGACGAGCACGGTGGCGCCCATGACCCACAGCAGCAACGCCAGCCATCCCCGCACGGTGAGCTCCGTGAGCCGAAGCGGACGCGATGGGATCACGCGGTCGTCCTCTCGATACGCAGGACGGCGATGTCGTCGGTCAAACCGCCGCGGGGCTGGGCGAGTTCCTGGGCACCGTTGATCAGCGCGTCGACGAACGCGGGGCCGGGCCGCTCCGCGTGCGCGCGGGCCAGGGCGAGCAGGCCGTCCTCGCCCAGCCGTTGGGCGCCCTCGCCCGAATAGCCCTCGAAGAGTCCGTCGGTCAGCAACAGCAGGGCATGCCCGGCGGGCAGCTGTAGCTCTTCGGACGGCCAGTCGCCGGCGCGCAGGCCCAGCGCCGGGCCGCCCGCCGGCTCGAGCCACTCCACGGTCCCGCCGGCCTGCACCAACATCGGCGGGTGGCCGGCGCGGATGACGCTGACGCGCGGGCTGTCGGGCGAGATCTCCAGGCTGAGCACGGTCGCGAAGACACCGGTGTCGGTACGTTCCGAATGCAGGACCCGTTCGAGCTGGCGCATCAGTTCGACGCCGTGCACGCCGGCAAAGGTCAGCGCGCGGAACGCGATCCGCAACGCCGCACCCAGCGCGGCCTCGTGCGGGCCGTGCCCGGCGACGTCGCCGATCAGCACGTGCACGACCCGATCGGGTGTCTGGACGACGTCGTAGAAGTCACCGCACAACAGCGCGTCTTCGCGGCTCGGCCGGTACCGGGCGACGATGTCGACGCCCGGGTTGTCCAGCAGCAGCGGCGAGGGCAGCAGGCCGCGTTCCAGCAGCGCGTTCTCCCGGGCGCGCAGCCGGGTGGCGTGCAGGTCGGCGGCGATGAGTTCGGCGCGCTTGCGTTCGATGGCGTACAGCAGCGCGCGGCGCAGCATCTCCGGCTCGACCCGGCCCTTGACCAGATAGTCCTGGGCGCCGGCGGCCACCGCCGAGGCCCCGAAGTATTCGTCGTTCAGTCCGGTCAGCACCACGATCGGCACGGTCGCATCGAGGTTGGCGATGCGGTTCAATGCGTCGATCCCGCTGGCGTCGGGCAGGTGGAGGTCCAGCAGCACGCAGTCGGGCCGGGCGGACTCCAGTTCGCGTTCGGCGTGCGCCATCGACTTCGCCCACACCACCCGGATGTCGGTGACCGCATCGGTGATCAGGTCTTCCACCAGCACCGCGTCGGCACGGTCGTCCTCGACCAACAGCAACGACATCGACTGCCAACTCGCCGTCGGGGTGACTGGTCCTTGCACGGGCATCAGATCCCGGTCGACCGGCGCCGCGCAGGGGACATCGCGTTGTGCACTATGACCCCCTGGCCGTCGGTGAGACCTGTGGCGTGACGGCGCTCCGACCTGGTTAGCTCCGGCGCGCCGACGCCGACTCTACGTGTGGCGTTACCGCCCCGAATGGTTGCCGTGGGACATCGTATTCGTTGCCGCTTAGCATTTCTAAACGAACCGCCGGAAAACGATCAGCGCAGCAGCGCCCGCGACATCACCACGCGCTGAATCTGATTGGTGCCCTCGTAGATCTGAGTGATCTTGGCGTCGCGCATCATCCGCTCGACGGGGAAGTCGATGGTGTAGCCGGCCCCACCGAACAGCTGCACCGCGTCGGTGGTGACTTCCATCGCGACGTCGGAGGCCAGGCACTTGGACGCCGCGGAGATGAAGCCCAGGTGGGATTCGCCGCGCTCGGCGCGGGCCGCGGCGTGGTACACCATCAGCCGGGCGGACTCGACCTTCATGGCCATGTCGGCCAGCATGAACTGCACACCCTGGTTGTCGCTGACCGGCCGGCCGAACTGCTTGCGGTCCTTGGTGTATGCGATGGCCGCGTCCAACGCGCCCTGCGCGATGCCGACGGCCTGCGCCCCGATGGTGGGCCGGGTGTGGTCCAGGGTCGCCAGCGCGGTCTTGAAGCCGGTGCCCGGCTCGCCGATGATCCGATCCCCCGGGATGCGGCAGTTCTCGAAGTACAGCTCGGTGGTCGGTGAGCCCTTGATGCCGAGCTTGCGTTCCTTGGGCCCCACGGTGAAGCCCTCGTCGTCCTTGTGCACCATGAACGACGAGATGCCGCTGGCGCCCTTGTCCGGATCGGTCACCGCCATCACCGTGTACCAGCTCGACTTGCCGCCGTTGGTGATCCAGCACTTGGCGCCGTTGAGAATCCAGTCGTCCCCGTCGGCCTTCGCCCGGGTCCGCATGGACGCCGCGTCGCTGCCGGCCTCGCGCTCGGAAAGCGCGTAGGACGCCATCGCCGTGCCGTCCGCGATCGACGGCAGCACCTGCTTCTTCAGCTCGTCGGAGCCGCGCAGGATCAGCCCCATGGTGCCCAGCTTGTTCACCGCCGGGATCAGCGACGCCGAGGTGTCGACGCGCGCGACCTCCTCGATCACGATGCACGCCGCCACCGAGTCCGCGCCCTGCCCGCCGTACTCCTCGGGCACGTGCACGGCGTTGAACCCCGACGAGTTCAGCGCCTGCAGCGCCTCCTCGGGGAAGCGGGAGTTCTCGTCCACGTCGGCGGCGTGCGGAGCGATCTCCTTCTCCGCCAGCGCGCGGATCGCGGCGCGCAACTCCTGGTGTTCCTCGGGCAGTTGGAACAGATCGAAGTCGGGGTTTCCGGCCCATCCAGCCATCTCGGCCTCCTCTTGCACTCTGCCGACATGCCCGGCTTGTCTGCGGGCGCGGCCCGCCTCGTCGCCGGGCTACTAGCCGGTAACTTTACCCTGACGCTGCTGCAGGGCCTCATCCTTGGCCCGCACGCTGCGCGCCAGCTCGTCCTGGAAGTCGACGATCCGGGCGCGCAGCTCCGGGTCCGATGACCCCAGGATGCGCACCGCGAGCAGCCCGGCGTTGCGGGCTCCCCCGATGGAGACCGTGGCCACCGGGACGCCGGCCGGCATCTGCACGATCGACAGCAGCGAGTCCAGTCCGTCCAGGCGCGCCAGCGGCACCGGCACGCCGATCACCGGCAGCGGCGTCGCGGACGCGACCATCCCGGGCAGGTGCGCGGCTCCCCGGCCCCGGCGATGATCACCTCGACGCCGCGCCCGGCCGCGTCGCGCGCGTAGTCGAACATCACCTGCGGGGTGCGGTGCGCGGAGACGACCCGGACCTCGGCCGGCACGTCGAACTCGGCCAGCGCCGCGGCGGCATCCTGCATCACCGACCAGTCGCTGTCGCTGCCCATGATCACCCCGACCCTGGCCTGCTGATCGCTACTCATGGTCATTTATGCCGCTTCTCCTCATCGCTACGCTCTGCCTCGTCGCCGGCGTGCGGATCCCATCCGTCCGTCCACTGCCCGTGTGACAACCAGTGTGCCGCCAGCTCGGCGCGTTCCCGCAGCTTCGCCACGCTTTCCCGATTCGCCGGCCCGTAGCCGGCGAAGTTGATGTGTCCCACCTTGCGGCCGGGACGTTCTTCCTTGCCGTAGAGATGGACGCGCGCGTCGGGCATCCGCGCGAAGAGGTGGTGCATCCGCTCGTCGACGCTCATCTTCGGGACCTCGGGAGCGCCCAGCACGTTGGCCATCACCGTCACCGGCGCGATGGCGTCGGTGTCGCCGAGCGGGTAGTCCAGCACCGCGCGCACGTGCTGCTCGAACTGGCTGGTGCGCGACCCGTCCATGGTCCAGTGCCCCGAGTTGTGCGGCCGCATCGCCAGCTCGTTGACCAGCAGCTCGCCGGCGGCCGTCTCGAACAGCTCGACCGCGAGCACCCCGACCACACCGAGTTCGGCGGCCAGCCGCAACGCCAGCTGCTGCGCGGCGGCGGCCAGTTCGCCGGCCAGCTCCGGCGCGGGCGCGATCACCTGCACGCAGATCCCGTCTCGTTGCACGGTCTCGACCACCGGCCACGCCGCGCCCTGCCCGAACGGCGACCGGGCCACCAGCGCCGACAGTTCGCGGCGCAGGTCCACCTGCTCCTCGGCCATCACCGGCACGCCGTCCGCCAGGAAGGCGGTCGCGATCTCGCGGGCGTGCGACGGGTCGCGCGCCATCCGCACCCCGCGCCCGTCGTAGCCGCCGCGGACCGCCTTGACCACCACGGGCCCGGCGATGCGCCGCGCGAAGGCGTCGAGTTCGTCGACGCTGCGGATCTCGGCGTAGCGCGGCACCGGGACGCCGAGGGCCTCCAGCCGGCGGCGCATCACGAGCTTGTCCTGCGCGTGCACCAGGGCCTGCGGCGGCGGCGCCACGTTGACGCCCTCGGCGACCAGCTTCTCCAGCAGTTCGCTCGGCACGTGTTCGTGGTCGAAGGTCAACACGTCGGCGCCGGCGGCCACCCGGCGCAGGGCGTCGAGATCGGTGTGCGACCCGATGACGGTGTCGGGCGCGACCAGCGCGGCCGGCTCGTCGGCGGCGGTGGCCAGCACGCGCAGCGACTGCCCCAGCGCGATCGCCGCCTGGTGGGTCATCCGGGCGAGCTGGCCGCCCCCGACCATTGCGACGACGGGGACGGCGCGGGGGGCGGCTCGGGGGCTGCGGCTGGGGCTGCGCCTGGCGGGCGTGTACTCGGCACGGCCATCATGGTGTCACGACGAAACAATCCGGCGCGAAAGGCGTGTTGACCGGGGCCGACACCGAATTGTTATGTACGATTTTGCGTCGAATTTGTGTCCATCCGTAGACTGACGTGTTGTGTCCTTCGCCGAAGCCACGATCGCGCGTCTGCCTCGGGTTATGCAGCCCTATTTGCTACGCCACCACGAACTGATCAAATTCGCCATCGTCGGCGGAACCACATTCGTCATCGACTCGGCGATTTTCTACACGCTGAAGCTGACAATTCTCGAACCCAAACCGGTGACCGCCAAGGTCATCGCCGGCATTGTGGCCGTCATCGCGTCCTACGTGCTGAACCGGGAATGGAGCTTCCGCAATCGCGGCGGGCGCGAGCGCCACCACGAGGCGCTGCTGTTCTTCGCGTTCAGCGGCGTCGGGGTGCTGCTCTCCATGGCGCCGCTGTGGTTCTCCAGCTACGTGCTGCAGCTGCGCGAGCCGACGGTGTCACTGGCGGTGGAGAACGTCGCCGACTTCATCTCGGCCTACATCATCGGCAACCTGCTGCAGATGGCGTTCCGGTTCTGGGCGTTCCGGCGCTGGGTGTTCCCCGACCAGTTCGCGCGCGACCCCGAGAAGGCGCTGGAATCCGCGCTCACCGCCGGCGGCATCGCCGAGATCTTCGAAGACGAGATCGAGAACGACAACGTCACCCTGCTGCGCGCCTGGCGCAACCGGGCCAGCCGGCTCACTCAGCTCGGCGATTCCTCCGAACCCAGGGTGTCGAAGACTTCGTGATACAGCAGCGCGTGCACCTCGCGCAGCCGCGGAATGTCGTAGAACTCCAACGGATCTTGTGACGCCGACTCGATGATCAGCGTCCCGGTGCGGAACATCCGCTCGGTGATGCGGTCGCGGAATTCCACGCTGTTGATCCGGGCCAGCGGGATATCGATGCCGGTGCGTGTGGCCACCCCGTGCCGGAACATCACCCGCCGGTTGGTCACCACGAAATGGGTGGTCAGCCAACTCAGAAACGGCCACAGCGTCAGCCAGCCCACGATCACCAGCCAGATGCCCCAGATGACGCCGTGGATGATGTTCTTGGCGAGCTGCTCGAAGTGCGTCGAGTTGAGGTATCCGGAGCCGAACGCGGCCAGCCCCGTCACCAGGATGAAGACCAGCACCGGCCAGATCAGCCGCTTCCAGTGCGGGTGTCGATGCACGATCACGTGTTCGCCGGCGGCCAGAACGTTATCCGGGTAGCCCATGCCCGCCGACCTTAGCGGTGCAGCGCCACATTCCGCGGGCAACCAGCGGCGATCGCTAGCGCAGATGCACCACGTCGCCGGCCGCGACGACGACCGTCTGACCCCCGCTCTCCAGGCAGAGCCGGCCCTGGTCGTCGATGGCGGTCGCGGTCCCGTCGACCTGCTTGCCGCCGGGCAGGTGCGCCCGCACCCGGGTGCCCAGGGTCAGGCTGCGCGCCCGGTAGTCGGCGGCCAGCGCCCAGTCGGCCCCCGCGCGGCGCGCCACGCCACGATCCGCCGGCCCAGCTCCCGCAGCAACGCCGACACCAGTCGGGTGCGGTCGGGCGCGGCCACGCCCAGGTCGAGCAGCGACGTCGCGCCGGGACCGTCGATCTCGTCGGCGGACTGAGTCACGTTGAGCCCCAGGCCGATAACCACGACGGGCTTGGCCACCTCGGCGAGGATGCCGGCCAGTTTGCCCGGCGATTCGGGCGGGCCGGCCAGCACGTCGTTGGGCCACTTGAGGCCCGCCTGTGCGCCCGTCCCCGCCAGCAGCGGCGTCACGGTGTCGACCACCGCCACCCCGGTGGCCAGCGGCAGCCAGCCCCATCCGGTGGTCGGGACGTCGACGACGCTGACCCCGACCGACATGGTGACCTGGGCCCGCGGCGTGGCCGACCAGCCGCGACCGTGCCGGCCCCGGCCGGCGGTCTGGTGCTCGGCGATCAGCACGGCACCGGCGACGTCGTCGCCCGACGCCGCGCGCGCCAGCAGGTCGGCGTTGGTGGAGCCGGTCTCCTCGACGACGTCGAGCTTGCGCCAGCCCAGCCCGGTGCCGATCAACTCGGCGCGCAATGCGCTCTCGTCCAAGGGTGTTCGGAGCTGATCTCGTTGCATCACCGCACCCAGCCTAGAACTCAGGGCCGGCGGTCGCGCATGTCCAGCACGGCCAAATGGCTGAACAGCATGCTGGTTCCGATCGGGTTGCCGCCGCCGGGATAGGCCGTGCCGCTGGGCGCGGCCATCGTGTTGCCCGCCGCGTACAGGCCGGCGATGGGGTTGCCGGCCGCGTCGAGCACCCGCGCCGCGGCGTCGGTGCGCAGCCCGCCCTTGGTGCCCAGATCGGAGATGCCGAACGCGGCGGCGTGATACGGCGGACGGTCGATCGGCACCAGCGGCGACGCGCCCCCGAGAAGGCGCGGTCGAAGGCTTCGTCGCCGCGGCCGAAGTCCTCGTCGACGCCCGCGGCGGCGAAGCCGTTGAACCGTGCGACCGTGGCCGCCAACCGCTCGCCCGGCACGCCGATCTTGGCGGCCAGTTCCTCCAGGGTGTCCGCGGTGTGCCACAGGCCGGCCGCGACGTACTTCTCGGTGTCGACGATGGCGACATTGGCCGCCTTCACCGGCGGCACCTCACCCTCCTTGTCGTCGTAGATCATCCAGTAGGGCAACGTCATCGAGCCGTCCTGCAGCTGCGCGATGATCTCGCGGCCGGCGCGGTCGTAGGCCCGGGACTCGTTGACGAACCGATTGCCGGACTGGTTGACGAAGATGCCGCCGGTGAACCACAACGCGAACGCCGACCGGCCGTCGGGATGGATCATGCCCGGCGACCACCAGGCCTGGTCCAGCAGGTCGGTGTCGGCGCCCGCGGCGATGCCGGCCTGCAGCGCCAGGCCGCGACTTCCCGGGCCGCCCATGGTGTCTCGCGACGTTCCGGGCACGCCGTAGCGCCGGCGCAACTCCTCGTTGGCCTCGAAGCCCCCGGCGGCCAGCAGCACGCCGCGGCGGGCGCGGATCGCGGCACGCTCGCCGGCGGTCTCGACGATCGCGCCCGTCACCCGGCCCTCCTCCACCACCAGCTCGACCAGGGCGGTGCCGAGCCGCAGCGACGCCGACGGGTACCGCCCGATCGCCTTGAGGAATCGGGCGATCAGGGCACGACCCCCCAGGTAGTAGTCGGACGGCGGTTCGGCGCCGAGCCGGTCGGTGTCCAGCGGCCCGCGGATCGCCTCGCGGAACTCGGGGGCGGCGGCCACCGCCAGCGGCTTGGCCGCGATGTGGCGCTGACCGTCCAGGCGCGCCTTGGGGGCCGTCCCGTAGTAGTCGGGCCAGGGCAACGGCACGAACTTCAGGTTGGCGTCGGCCTCCAGGTACTCGATCAGCGGCGCGCCGCCCCGGACGAAGGTCTCCTGCAGTTCGCGCGGGGTGCGGTCGCCGACGACGGCGCGGTAGTAGGTGAGCGCGTCCTCGATGGTGTCTTCGATACCGCCCCAGCTGCCGGCGCGCATCAGGACCGGGTTGCACGGGAACCAGACGCCGCCCCCACCGGAATACGCGGTGGTGCCACCGAATTTCGACGTGGCCTCGACCAGCACGACGTCGAGACCCTCGCGCGCCGCGGTGTACGCGCCGGTCACGCCGCCGCCACCGGACCCCGCCACCAGCACGTCGCATTCGTCCGCCCAGTCCGCGGTTCCCAACGGGCGGGCGTCCATCAGCGGAGAGTACCGCGCCGCTAAGCTCGACTCCCATGACGAGCGTTACCGACCACACTGCGGAACCGGCCGCCGAGCACTCCATCGACATCCACACCACCGCGGGCAAGCTGGCCGAGCTGCACAAGCGTCGCGAAGAGTCGCTGCACCCGGTGGGCGAAGAGGCCGTCGAGAAGGTGCACGCCAAGGGCAAGCTGACCGCCCGCGAGCGCATTCTCGCCCTGCTCGACGAGGACTCGTTCGTGGAGCTCGACGCGCTGGCCCGGCACCGCAGCAAGAACTTCGGCCTGGAGAACAACCGCCCGCTGGGCGACGGCGTGATCACCGGCTACGGCACCATCGACGGCCGCGACGTGTGCATCTTCAGCCAGGACGCCACGGTGTTCGGCGGCAGCCTCGGCGAGGTGTACGGCGAGAAGATCGTCAAGGTCCAGGAGCTGGCGATCAAGACCGGGCGCCCGCTGATCGGCATCAACGACGGCGCCGGCGCGCGGATCCAGGAGGGCGTCGTCTCGCTGGGCCTGTACAGCAAGATCTTCCGCAACAACATCCTGGCGTCCGGCGTCATCCCGCAGATCTCGCTGATCATGGGCGCCGCCGCCGGCGGGCACGTGTACTCCCCCGCGCTGACCGACTTCGTGGTGATGGTCGACCAGACCAGCCAGATGTTCATCACCGGGCCCGACGTCATCAAGACCGTCACCGGCGAGGACGTCACCATGGAGGAGCTGGGCGGCGCCCACACCCACATGGCCAAGTCGGGCACGCTGCACTACGTCGCCTCCGGCGAGCAGGACGCCTTCGACTGGGTTCGCGACCTGCTCAGCTACCTGCCCCCCAACAACGCCACGGACGCGCCGCGCTACGCCGAGCCGCATCCCCCGGGCGCTATCGAGGACAACCTCACCGAGGAGGACCTCGAGCTCGACACGCTGATCCCGGACTCGCCCAACCAGCCCTACGACATGCACGAGGTGATCACCCGCATCCTCGACGACGACGAGTTCCTGGAGGTTCAGGGCGGCTACGCGCAGAACATCGTCGTCGGCTTCGGCCGCGTCGAGGGCAGGCCGGTCGGGATCGTGGCCAACCAGCCGACCCAGTTCGCCGGCTGCCTGGACATCAACGCCTCGGAGAAGGCGGCGCGGTTCGTCCGGACCTGCGACTGCTTCAACATCCCGATCATCATGCTGGTCGACGTCCCGGGCTTCCTGCCGGGCACCGGCCAGGAGTACAACGGCATCATCCGCCGCGGCGCCAAGCTGCTGTTCGCCTACGGCGAGGCCACGGTACCGAAGATCACCGTGATCACCCGCAAGGCCTACGGCGGCGCCTACTGCGTCATGGGGTCCAAGGACATGGGCTGCGACGTCAACCTGGCGTGGCCGTCGGCGCAGATCGCCGTGATGGGCGCCTCGGGCGCCGTCGGGTTCGTCTACCGCAAGCAGCTGAGCGAGGCCGCGAAGAACGGCGAGGACGTCGACGCGCTGCGGCTGCAGCTGCAGCAGGAGTACGAGGACACGCTGGTCAACCCGTACGTCGCGGCCGAGCGCGGCTACGTCGACGCGGTGATCCCGCCGTCGCACACCCGCGGTTACATCGGCACGGCGCTGCGCCTGCTGGAACGCAAGATCTCCCACCTGCCCCCCAAGAAGCACGGGAACATTCCGCTATGAGCGAGCAGACCGACGCCGTCGCCGACGACGCCGCCCCGGCGGCGCCGCACGAGCCGCACATCCAGATCCTCAAGGGTGAACCGACCGCCGAGGAGGTGGCCGCGCTGGTCGCGGTGCTGGGCTGCGCCGGCGGTGCGCCGGAGCCCGAACAGCCCGAGCGCACCCGCTGGGGGCTGCCGGTGGACCGGCTGCGCTTCGCGATGACCAACTATCAGCGGCTCACGTTCCAGCAGATGACCCACATGAGGCATTGACCCGACTGGTACTGGCGTCGGCCTCTACCGGCCGGCTCAAGGTCCTGCGCCAGGCCGGCGTCGATCCGCTGGTGCTGGTCTCCGGCGTCGATGAGGACGCCGTCGCCGCCGCGCTGGGTCCCGACGCGTCCCCGGGCGACGTGGTGTGCGCCCTGGCGCGCGCCAAGGCCGAGCGGGTGGCCGGCGAGCTGGACGGCGACACAGCGGCCGATTGCGTTGTCGTGGGCTGTGATTCGATGCTTTCCATCGACGGCCGGCTGTGCGGGAAGCCCGGATCGGCCGATGCCGCCGCGAGCCAGTGGCGCCTGATGGGGGGCCGCTCCGGCGAGCTGCACACCGGGCACTGCCTGCTGCGGCTCGCCGACGGCGCCATCACCCACCGTGAGGTCGAATCACTAGGCACCACAGTGCATTTCGCGAGGCCGTCGGAGGCGGACCTGCGGGCATACGTCGAGCACGGGGAGCCGTGGCACGTGGCCGGCGGCTTCACCCTGGACGGCCTGGGCGGCTGGTTCGTCGACCGCATCGACGGCGACCCGTCCAACGTGATCGGCGTCAGCCTGCCGCTGCTGCGCTCGCTGCTGGGCCGGGTCGGGCTGTCGGTGTCCGCGCTGTGGGACCGCAACTGAGCCTGGCGGTAGGCTCGACGTTGTGGCATTACCCCCCGATCCAAGCCCGACATTGCAGGCCTACGCACACCCCGAGCGCCTGGTCACCGCCGACTGGCTGTCCGCCCACCAAGGCGCCCCCGGCCTGGCGATCGTCGAATCCGACGAGGACGTCCTGCTCTACGACGTCGGCCATATCCCCGGCGCGGTGAAGGTCGACTGGCACACCGACCTGAACGATCCCCGGGTCCGCGATTACATCAACGGCGAACAGTTCGCCGCGCTGATGGACCGCAAGGGCATCGCCCGCGACGACACCGTGGTGATCTACGGCGACAAGAGCAACTGGTGGGCGGCCTACGCGCTGTGGGTGTTCACGCTGTTCGGGCACCCCGACGTGCGGCTGCTCAACGGCGGCCGTGATCTGTGGCTGGCCGAACGCCGGGAGACCACGCTGGACGTGCCCACCAAGACGTCCAGCGGCTATCCCGTCGTCACCCGCAACGACGAGCCCATCCGCGCCTTCAAGGACGACGTGCTGGGCATCCTCGGCAGCCAGCCGCTGATCGATGTGCGCTCGCCGGACGAGTACACCGGCAAGCGCACCCACATGCCCGACTACCCCGAGGAAGGCGTGCTGCGCGGGGGCCACATCCCCACCGCCCGGTCGATCCCGTGGGCCAAGGCGGCCGACGAGAACGGCCGTTTCCGCAGCCGCGAGGAGCTCGAGGAGCTGTACGGCTTCCTGCAGCCTGACGACAAGACCGTCGTGTACTGCCGCATCGGCGAGCGGTCCAGCCACACCTGGTTCGTGCTGACGCATCTGCTCGGCAAGCCCGGGGTGCGCAACTACGACGGGTCGTGGACGGAGTGGGGCAACACCGTGCGCACGCCGATCGTGGCGGGTGAAGAGCCCGGCACCGTCGAAGTCTGATGGCGCCGCGATGAGCATGCCCGCGCCGCTGGCCGAGGTGGTGTCCGACTTCGCCGAGGTCGAGGGCCAGGACAAGCTGGCGCTGCTGCTGGAGTTCGCCAACGAACTGCCCGCGCTGCCGCCCGACCTCGAGCAGGCGGCGATGGAGCCGGTGCCCGAATGCCAGACCCCGCTGTTTTTGCATGTCGACGCCAGCGACCCCGAGCGGGTGCGGCTGCACTTCAGCGCGCCGGCCGAATCCCCCACCACGCGGGGGTTCGCGTCGATTCTGGCCGCCGGCCTCGACGAACAGCCCGCCGCCGACATTCTGGCGGTGCCCGAGGATTTCTACGCCGACCTCGGGCTGGCCGCGCTGATCAGCCCGCTGCGGCTGCGCGGCCTGTCGGCGATGCTCGCCCGCATCAAGCGCAGGGTGCGCGAGAGTGCCTGAGAAACCCTAAAAATCCGGACCGCCTCGTCGGGCCGAACGGCGCGGCGCTTAGACTTCCCCAGAACTCGTTGTAAGAAATTCTCTTAGAGAAGCCCGCAGAAATACGTCTGCGGATATGCCAAACAGGAGGCGCAGTGGCTAGTCACGCCAGCTCGAGGATCTCCAAGGTGCTCGTCGCCAACCGCGGCGAGATCGCTGTCCGAGTGATCCGCGCGGCCCGCGACGCGGGCCTGTCCAGCGTGGCGGTGTACGCCGAGCCCGACGCCGACGCGCCGCACGTGCGTCTGGCCGACGAGGCGTTCGCTCTGGGCGGTCAGACGTCGGCGGAGTCCTACCTGGACTTCGGCAAAATCCTTGACGCGGCGGCCAAGTCGGGCGCCAACGCCATTCACCCCGGCTACGGCTTCCTGTCCGAGAACGCCGATTTCGCGCAGGCGGTCCTGGACGCGAACCTGATCTGGATCGGGCCCAGCCCGCAGTCCATCCGCGACCTCGGTGACAAGGTCACCGCCCGCCACATCGCCGCCCGCGCGCAGGCCCCGCTGGTGCCCGGCACCCCGGACCCGGTGAAGGACGCCGACGAGGTGGTGGCCTTCGCCAAGGAGTACGGCGTGCCGATCGCCATCAAGGCGGCGTTCGGCGGCGGCGGCCGCGGCATGAAGGTGGCCCGCACCCTCGAGGAGATCCCCGAGCTGTTCGAGTCGGCCACCCGTGAGGCCGTCGCGGCGTTCGGCCGCGGCGAGTGCTTCGTGGAGCGCTACCTGGACAAGCCGCGCCACGTCGAGGCGCAGGTGATCGCCGACCAGCACGGCAACGTCATCGTCGCCGGCACCCGCGACTGCTCGCTGCAGCGCCGGTTCCAGAAGCTGGTGGAAGAGGCTCCGGCGCCGTTCCTGACCGACGCGCAGCGCAAGGAGATCCACGAGTCGGCCAAGCGGATCTGCAAGGAGGCGCACTACTACGGCGCGGGCACCGTCGAGTACCTGGTGGGCCAGGACGGCCTGATCTCGTTCCTGGAGGTCAACACCCGGCTGCAGGTCGAGCACCCGGTCACCGAGGAGACCGCCGGCATCGACCTGGTGCTGCAGCAGTTCAAGATCGCCAACGGCGAGAAGCTGGACCTCACCGAGGACCCCACGCCGCGCGGGCACGCCATCGAGTTCCGGATCAACGGCGAGGACGCCGGACGCGGCTTCCTGCCCGCGCCCGGGCCGGTGACCCGCTACGACATCCCGACCGGGCCCGGCGTCCGGCTGGACTCGGGCGTCGAGGCCGGCTCGGTGATCGGCGGCCAGTTCGATTCGATGCTGTCCAAGCTGATCGTGTACGGCGCCACCCGCGAGGAGGCGCTCGCCCGCTCCCGCCGGGCCCTGGACGAGTTCCACGTCGAAGGCCTGGCCACCGTCATCCCGTTCCACCGCGCCGTGGTGTCCGACCCGGCGTTCATCGGTGACGGCGACAGCTTCTCGGTGCACACCCGCTGGATCGAGACCGAGTGGGACAACACCATCGAACCGTTCACCGGCGGGGAGCCGCTGGACGATGAAGGGGATACCCGGCCCCGCCAGAAGGTGGTCGTGGAGGTCGGCGGGCGCCGGCTCGAGGTGTCACTGCCCGGCGACCTGGCGCTGTCCGGCGGCGGCGCGGCCGACCCGGCCGGTGTCATCCGCAAGAAGCCGAAGGCGCGCAAGCGCGGGGCGCACGCGGGCGCGGCCGCCTCGGGCGACGCGGTGACGGCCCCGATGCAGGGCACCGTCGTCAAGGTCGCGGTCGAGGAGGGCCAGGAGGTTGCCGCGGGCGACCTGGTGGTGGTGCTCGAGGCGATGAAGATGGAGAACCCGGTCACCGCGCACAAGGACGGTGTCATCACCGGACTCGCGGTCGAGCCCGGCGCGGCCATCACCCAGGGCACGGTGCTCGCCGAGATCAAGTAGCTCACCTGAGAGTTTTCCCAGACATCGTTGTCGGCCCCGGCCGACGCGAGTAGGGTTTCGGTCAAGGTTGAGTTCACAGCCGCCCGGGATACGTCGATGACGTGGGGGTAGGCGGAATTCCCTCCTTCTCCGAACTCTTTGCACGTGGCTGACGTATCCACAGCAGGAATCCTCCTGAATGGATGGAGTCAGCGATGTCTGTGGCGCAATCTTGGCAACAAAGCCGCACAGCACAATTCACCGCCCGCTGGGGGCCGACGGGCACCCTGATCACGGTGGACGGCGAGCTGGACGCGGCCAACGCCGATCAGCTGGTCGCGTACGTGCAGCAGAGCACCAGCCGCTCCCGGCGGGTGATCCTCGACCTACGAGGGCTGAAGTTCATTGGTACCGCCGGCTTTTCGGCGCTGCACCGGATCAATGTGAAATGCTCGGGCGCCCAGGTGTCCTGGGCCATGGCGCCGAGCCCGGCGGTAGCCAGGTTGCTGCGGGTCTGCGACCCGGACGGCACCCTGCCGGTGACGACGCAGCAGGCCGAGCCGCTGCTGGAGCCGCTGTGGGTTGAGGAAGGGCCCGGGCCACTACTGCAGCTGGTCACGGAGCCGCGTTAGCGACTTCGCCAGCAACCGCGACACGTGCATCTGGGAGATGCCGACCCGCTCGGCGATCTGCGTCTGCGTCATCGACTCGAAGAAGCGCAGCACCAACACGGTTCGCTCGCGCTCGGGCAGCGCCTCGAGCAGCGGGCGCAGCGATTCCTGATCCTCGATCCGGTCGAGGCCGGTGTCGACGTCACCGAGGGTGTCCGCGATCGCGCGGGCTTCCTCCTCCTCGCCGCCCCCACCGCTGTCGATCGACAGGGTATTGTACGAGCTGCCCGCGACCAGGCCCTCGACGACCTCGTCGCGGTCCATGTCGAGTTCCGCGGCGAGTTCGGTGGCGGTGGGTGCCCGGCCCAGCCGCTGCGACAGGTCCGCGGTCGCGGTGCCCAGCCGCAGGTGCAGTTCCTTCAGCCGCCGCGGAACCTTGACCGACCAGCTGTTGTCGCGGAAGTGGCGGCGGACCTCGCCCATGATCGTGGGCACCGCGAAGGAGACGAAGTCCGAACCGGCGTCGACGTCGAAGCGCACCACCGCGTTCACCAACCCGACGCGCGCCACCTGAACCAGGTCGTCACGCGGTTCGCCGCGGCCCTCGAAGCGGCGCGCGATGTGGTCGGCCAGCGGCAGGCACCGCTCGACGATCTTGTCCCGTTGACGTTGAAATTCCATCGAGTCGGGCGTTGCAGTGGCCAACTCACGGAACATGTCCGGAACATCGGCGTATTCGTTCGGACGCGACACCGAACCGCCGGCAGCTCGCGCTGTCACCTGCTGGAGGCCGCCCGTCGCGCCGTCAGTGTGATGCCGAAGACACTGCCGGTTTCATTGGGTTCGCGACCGTCATGGAAAGTCTGGACGTCGTCGGCGAGCGACGTCAGCACGTGCCAACTGAAGCTTCCGGGCGCCACGACATCGTGGGTGTCGCAGGCCGCGGAAGCTTCCACCACCAATTGGTCGTCCTGGGGATCGACCACGACGATGAGGGTCGCGTCGGGAGTGGCCGAACGAATCAACCGGGTGCACACTTCGTCGACCGCGAGCCGCAGGTCCGCCACCGCATCGAAATCCAGGTCCTCGAAGGTGCCGATGGCACCGACCAGGGTGCGCAGCATCGCGAGGTTCTCCAGTCGCGCAGCAACGTGAAGTTCGACGGCGCGATGGCCGCGCGGACGCTTGTTAGCGTGCAATCCAGCATCGTTCATATGGTCTCCCGGCAATGTTTGACTGACACTACTACTGCTTCGCAGTCCGCCGTGGACCTCGCGTTCGAGCCGGTTAGTCATGATCGCCGCCGGGAGTTCGGCCCGCCGCGGGCGGGTCCGATACGACCGACACCGTTGGGACGCGCCGGTAGGGGCGCGTCGCGGTGATCGCCGGAGTCACGCTGGTCATTTCGATAGTCGTTGCAGTAGGCATGTATAGCGGTGTGCTCGTGATCGGTGTTCCCACGATGGGGTGACCACGCTAACGCAACCGTTCCGGCACTCATCATGGTGCAGACCTGATACCCACAAGTCAGCGCTCGTAACCGCGGAATCTGCTTTCCTACGGCATTTCACAGCGCCCGGTGTCGGGGCAGGTCACCGGGGGAAACTTCGCGGTCTCGGCTCGCGCGGCGGCTAGTGGGTGGCTCTCAGCTGGCCGGCCACTGCCGGTGCACCTCCGGATGTTCGGCGTACCAGCGATCGGCGATCTTGCGAATCCTGCGGTGCTCCACCGCCAGCCAGGCGAGCCCGAGCACCGCGGCGATCACCGCGACGATCCCCGCCGTCATGCCCTCGTGGTGATGTCCGCTGCCGAAGGCCGCAAGGCTGCCGCAGGCCCCGATCACGCCCGCGACGACTAAGAGATACCCGGGCCAGTGCAGGACATCGATCAGCGACTCGCCGGCGAGCGGCCGCGTTGTCCTCAGATGGTCGACGGGGTCGTGGTAGGTGTCTCCCATAACTGCTCCTCACCGCACCATCAACGTTAGATCGCGGGAGGACAAACCTAAAGAGCCAGTACCGGACCGGCGATCGGGGCGACGCCCATGGCGATCATCAGCGCCATCGCGGTCAGCAGGAACCAGCCCGCGCCGTGCCATGCCCACCAGGTGCCCCGGGCCTTCCACACCAGGTAAGTGCGCACAAACGCCCAGATTCCGGCGACGAGCGCGATCAACGGGCCGCCGAACGCCAGCAGGGTGCGCTGCGGCGCGCCGCAGGCCACCGTGTCCACGCTGACTCCGGGGCAGGTGCTCACCCACACCGCGGCGATCAAGAGGAACCCGACGGCGGCCAGGGTGGACAGCACGGCAAATCGGATGGCGGCGTGCACCTCGCCGTCTTCCTGGCCCAAGCGGTCTCCACCTGATCGGGCGTCCGCCTTCTGCATCGTTGGTCACCTCCCTCTTTGGGGCCCGCGCTTTGTTCATCGCTCGCTACGTCGCATTAGTTACCGGGCATCATCACCGCGCTGGTAGCAGCGGAAGGCGCACGGGAACAGATACCCGGCGGTAAACCGGGGTAAACGGGATCGATGTGAGGTCAAGGCCTACCGCAGGGCCCGCAGAGCGGCGCGGATCGCGCACACGGCGGCGTCGATCTCCGCGCGCGAGACGGTCAGCGCCGGACGGAACCGGACGCCGTCGCGCCCGGAGGGCAGCACGATCACCGCGCGGCGCCACAGCAGGCGGATCAACTCGTCGCGGTCAGCGGCGGTCGGCAGGCTGAACGCACACATCAGGCCGCGGCCGCGGGGGTCGAGCACCATCCCGGGAAATTCGCCGGCGAGTTCGTCGAGGCGGGCATGCAGGTAGGCCCCGTGTTCGGCGGCGCGGTCGAACAGTCCGTCGGCCTCGATCACCTCCAGGATGCGGCGGGCGCGCACCATGTCGGCCAGGTTGCCGCCCCACGTGGAATTCACCCGGGAGGACACCGCGAACACGTTGTCGGCGATCTCGTCGACCCGGCGGCCGGCCATGATGCCGCACACCTGGGTCTTCTTGCCGAACGCCACCACGTCGGGTCGCACGCCCAATTGCTGGTAGGCCCAAGGCGTTCCGGTCAGGCCGCAGCCGGTCTGCACCTCGTCGAAGATCAGCAGGGCGTCGTGTTCGTCGCACAGCTCGCGCATGGCCGCGAAGAACTCGGGCCGGAAGTGACGGTCGCCGCCCTCGCCCTGGACGGGTTCGGCGATGAAGCAGGCGATGTCGTGCGGGTGGGATTGGAAGGCCGCGCGGGCCTGCCGCAGCGACTCGGCTTCGGCCGCAGCCATATCGGCGCCGGGCCGGATGTAGGGCGCGTCGATGCGCGGCCAGTCGAACTTAGGGAAGCGGGCGACGGTGGCCGGCTTGGTGTTGGTCAGCGACAGCGTGTATCCGCTGCGGCCGTGGAACGCGCCGCGCAGGTGCAGCACCCGGGTGCCCAGGGCGGGGTCGATGCCGCGGGCCTCGTTGAACCGGCTCTTCCAGTCGAACGCCACCTTGAGGGCGTTCTCGACCGCGAGCGCGCCGCCATCGACGAAGAACAGGTGCGGCAGCGCCGGGTCGCCGAGCACCCGGGCGAAGGTCTGGACGAAGCGGGCCATCGCCACCGAGTAGACGTCGGAGTTGCTGGGCTTGTTCAGCGCGGCCTGCGCCAGCTCGGCGCGAAACTCCTGGTCATCGGCCAGCGCGGGGTGATTCATGCCCAGCGCCGACGACGCGAAGAAGGTGAACATGTCCAGGTAGCGCCGGCCGTCTCGGGCGTCGTACAGGTAGGAGCCGGCGGAGCGGGCCAGGTCGAGCACGAAGTCGAACCCGTCGACCAGAATGCTGCGCGCCAGCACCTCGTGGACCCGGTCGGGCTCGGTGCGGGTGAAGCGTTCCAGGGTGGCGGTCATGCGCCCCATAGTAGTCGATTTTTTACGGAATCATGAGGCATATGCCGTATATTTTATGGTATTCGTTGCCTATCAGCGTAAAAAGTATTCAATATGATGGTGCTCCGCGTCCTGACGTTCGCCGTGGTCCGGATCCGCTGCAGCAAGTCCTCCAGCGCCCGGGCGGACGGAACGCGCACCAGCAGGACGTAGCTTTCCTCGCCGGCCACCGAGTGGCACGATTCGATCTCCTCGATGTGCTCGAGGCGGGCGGGCGCATCATCGGGTTGAGAGGGATCCAAGGGAGTGATGGCCACGAACGCCGACAGCAGGTGTCCGACCGCCTCCGGGTCGACGCGCGCCGCGTATCCCGAGATGACGCCGCGCGCCTCGAGCCTGCGCACCCGCGACTGCACCGCCGAGACCGACAGCCGGGCGCTGGCGGCCAGCTCCGCCAGCGTCGCGCGGCCGTCGGCGACCAGCGCGCGCACCAGAATCCGGTCGACCTCGTCGAGCGTCTCACTCATGGCCGGAGACTATCGCAGGAACGGCCCGCCGTGACCCGCACGAAATGGCTGGAAACCTGGCAGCTTCGGGCACAGTTCGCCGCGGGCCTGTCGGCCATGTATGCGGCAGAGGTGCCCGCCTACCGCACCTTGGTCGAGGTCAGCGAGCGGGTGAACGCCGATTACGCGGCGCGGCACGGGAATGCCGAACGGTTCGGCTCGCTGCGGCGGGTCACCGCCGAGCGGCACGGCGCCGTCCGGGTGGGCAGCCCGGCCGAATTGGCCGCCGCAGCCGACCTTTTCGCCGCATTCGGCATGCTGCCGGTGGGCTTCTACGACCTGCGTCGCGCGGCGTCCCCCGTCCCGGTCGTCTCGACCGCCTTCCGGCCCATCGACGCAACCGAATTGTCGCGCAACCCGTTCCGGGTGTTCACCTCGATGCTGGCCACCCGCGACCCGCGCTACTTCGACCGCGACCTGCGCCGCCGCGTCGACGCCTTCCTGGCGCGGCGCCGGCTGTTCGACCCCGCGCTGCTGAGCCGGGCGCGCGTCGTCGCCGCCGAGGGCGGCTGCAGAGCCGACGACGCGGGGGCGTTCGTCGCCGCGGCGGTGGCGGCCTTCGCATTGTCCCGCGAGCCGATCGAGCGATCCTGGTACGACGAATTGGCGCGAGTCTCCGCGGTGGCCGCCGACATCGCGGGCGTCGCCTGGACCCACATCAACCACCTGACACCCCGGGTGCTCGACATCGACGACCTGTACCGGCGGATGACCGCGCGCGGCATCACCATGATCGACGCCATTCAGGGGCCACCCGCCACCGGGGGTCCTCCGGTGTTGTTGCGCCAGACCTCTTTTCGTGCGCTGGCCGAACCCCGCCGCTTCCGCGGCGACGACGGCCACATCACCGAGGCAACGGTGCGGGTGCGCTTCGGCGAGGTGGAGGCGCGCGGCGTCGCGCTGACGCCGAAGGGCCGGCAGCGTTACGACGCCGCGATGGCCGCCGCCGACCCGGCCGCGGTGTGGGCGGAGTACTTCCCGCGCACCGACGCGGAAATGGCCGCCGCGGGACTGGCCTATTACCGCGGCGGCGACCCGTCGGCGCCGATCGTCTACGAGGACTTCCTGCCCGCGTCCGCGGCGGGCATTTTCCGGTCGAACCTGGACCCGCCCGCCGGCTTCGGCAATGGCTGCGCCGTCGACGATTCCGGCTACGACGCGCAGTGGCTGGCCGGGTCCATCGGCCGCGAGATCTACGACCCCTACCCGCTTTACGAAGCGCTCGCCCAGGAGGCACCCCGATGACCATGCCCACCGCCGACGACTTGCGCGCCCGCGCGCGCGACGCCCTGCGGGCGATCGGAGCCGACATCGCGCTCGGCGAACCCGACGCCCACGGGATGCCGATGAGCACACCGATCACCGGCGAGGTGCTGTTCACCGTCGCGCCCACCACACCCGAGCGGGCCGAGCGGACGATATCCGAGGCAGCGCAGGCGTTTTCGGTGTGGCGCGCCACCCCGGCACCGGTTCGCGGCGCCCTGGTGGCGCGCCTGGGCGAGCTGTTGACCGCGCACAAGGACGAGCTGGCCACCCTGGTGACGCTCGAGGTCGGCAAGATCACCTCCGAGGCCGCCGGCGAGGTGCAGGAGATGATCGACATCTGCCAGTTCGCCGTCGGCCTGTCGCGTCAGCTCTACGGCCGCACCATCGCCTCGGAGCGGCCCGGCCATCGGCTGCTGGAGACCTGGCACCCGCTCGGTGTGGTCGGCGTGATCACCGCGTTCAATTTCCCGGTCGCGGTCTGGGCCTGGAACGCCGCGCTGGCCCTGGTGTGCGGCGACCCGGTGGTGTGGAAGCCCTCGGAGCTGACGCCGCTGACGGCGCTGGCCACCCAGGCGCTGATCGCCCGGGCCGCCGCCGACGTCGGCGCCCCGCCCGCCGTGAGCTCACTGCTGCTGGGCGACCGCGACCTCGGCGAGCTGCTGGTGGACGACCCCCGCATCGCGCTGGTGTCCGCGACGGGTTCGGTGCGGATGGGCCGGGCCGTCGGCCCCCGCGTCGCCGCCCGGTTCGGGCGGGTGCTGCTGGAACTGGGCGGCAACAACGCCGCCATCGTGACGCCGTCGGCCGACCTGGACCTCGCGGTGCGGGCGGTGGTGTTCGCCGCGGCCGGCACGGCCGGTCAACGCTGCACCAGCCTGCGCCGGCTGATCGCGCACCGCTCGGTGGCCGACGATCTCGTCACGCGCGTCGCATCCGCCTTCGGCCAGCTCCGGATCGGCGACCCCTCCGCACCGGGCACGCTGGTCGGACCGCTGATCCACGAGACCGCCTACCGCGACATGGTCGGGGCGCTGGAACAGGCGCGCGCCGACGGCGGAGAGGTCATCGGCGGCGAGCGCACCGATGTCGCCGACCACCCGGGTTCCTACTACGCCGCGCCGGCCCTGGTGCGAATGCCCGCGCAGACGGCCATCGTGGCGACCGAGACGTTCGCACCCATCCTCTACGTGCTGACCTACGACGAACTGGATGACGCGATCGCCCTCAATAATGCCGTGCCGCAGGGCCTTTCATCGGCCATCTTCACCACCGACCTGCGGGAGGCCGAGCGGTTCCTGGCCGAATCCGACTGCGGAATCGCCAATGTCAACATCGGCACGTCCGGCGCGGAGATCGGCGGCGCGTTCGGCGGCGAGAAGGAAACCGGCGGCGGACGCGAGTCCGGCACCGACTCGTGGAAGGCCTACATGCGCCAAAGTACCAATACCGTCAATTATTCCGGCGAGTTGCCGCTGGCCCAGGGCGTGCAGTTCGGATGAATCCAATGTGGCCGGCGTCTCATGTCGTATGAGTACTATCTGACACATGCCGACAGCCCGCAGGCGCTTATCCCCCGAGGATCGACGCGCTGAGCTGCTCGCTTTAGGGGCAGAGGTCTTCGGGAAGCGACCCTACGACGAGGTCCGCATCGACGAGATCGCGGAACGCGCCGGGGTGTCGCGGGCCCTGATGTACCACTACTTCCCGGACAAGCGGGCATTCTTCGCGGCGGTGGTCAAGGACGAGGCCGACCGCCTGTACGAGAACACCAACATGGACGACGCCACCGGCCTGACCATGTACGAAGAGGTCCGGACCGGTGTGATGGCCTACATGGCCTACCACGAGCAGAACCCCGAGGCCGCGTGGGCCGCGTACGTCGGGCTGGGCCGTTCCGACCCGGTCCTGCTGGGCGTCGACGACGAAGCCAAGAACCGTCAGCTCGAGCACATCATGAGTCGCATCTCCGACCTGGTGGCCAAGACCCCCGCACGGAAGCTGGAGCCCGACGTCGAACGGGATCTCCGGGTGATCTGTCACGGCTGGCTGGCGTTCACCTTCGAGCTGTGCCGGCAGCGGATCATCGACCCCACCACCAACGCCGATCGCCTCGCCGATGCGTGCGCCCACTCGCTGTTCGACGCCATCGCCCGGGTCCCCGAGATCCCCGAGGAACTGTCCCACGCGATGTCGACCGCGCGTATCGAGCCGCGCTAGCCGCCGGGGTGTCGGTGCCCGTTGGCACCATGAATAGGTGAGCACTCGCGCTGATCCCGGGCCCTCCGGCCGCACCGACCCGTTGGGCCGGTTCAGCGCGATCACCCGCGAGTGGTTCACCAGCACCTTCGACGCCCCCACCACCGCCCAGGCCGAGGCCTGGAACGCGATCGCCGACGGCCACAACACCCTGGTGATCGCGCCGACCGGCTCGGGCAAGACGCTGGCGGCGTTCCTGTGGGCGCTGGACAGCCTGGCCGGGTCCGCGGAGCGACCCTCCGGCACCCGCGTGCTCTACGTCTCCCCGCTCAAGGCGCTGGCCGTCGACGTCGAACGCAACCTGCGCACTCCCCTGGCCGGCCTCACCCGCATCGCCGAGCGCCGGGGCCTGCCGGCCCCGGACATCAGCGTCGGGGTCCGCTCCGGCGACACCCCGCCCGCCGCCCGTCGCCAGCTGATCAGCCGCCCGCCCGACGTGCTGATCACCACGCCCGAGTCGCTGTTCCTGATGCTCACCTCGGCCGCGCGCGAGACGCTGGCCGGCGTGCAGACGGTGATCGTGGACGAGATCCACGCCATCGCCGCCGGGAAGCGCGGCGCGCACCTGGCCCTGTCGCTGGAGCGGCTCGATGCTCTGCGCGAGGACAAGCCCGCCCAGCGCATCGGGCTGTCGGCGACGGTGCGCCCGCCGGAGGAACTCGCCCGGTTCCTGTCCGGTCAGGCGCCGACGACGATCGTGGCCCCGCCGTCGGCCAAGACGGTCGAGCTCACCGTGGCTGTGCCGGTGCCCGACATGGCCAACCTGGCGAACAACACCATCTGGCCCGACGTCGAGAACCGCCTGGTGGACCTCATCGAATCGCACAGTTCGACCATCGTCTTCGCCAACTCGCGCCGGCTGGCGGAGCGACTTACCGCCCGCCTCAACGAGATTCACGCCGAACGCAGCGGCGTCGAACTGTCCGCGGACGCCAATCCGAAGGTGGCCGGCGGCGCCCCGGCGCACATCATGGGCAGCGGCCAGACCTACGGCGCCGCCCCGATACTGGCCCGCGCCCACCACGGGTCGGTCAGCAAGGAGCAGCGCGCCCTGGTCGAAGAGGACCTCAAACGCGGACTGCTCAAGGCGGTGGTGGCCACCTCGAGCCTGGAGCTGGGCATCGACATGGGCGCCGTCGACCTGGTGATCCAGGTGGAGGCGCCGCCGTCGGTGGCCAGCGGCCTGCAGCGCATCGGCCGGGCCGGCCATCAGGTGGGCGAGGTCTCGCAGGGGGTGCTGTTCCCCAAGCACCGCACCGACCTGATCGGCTGCGCGGTCAGCGTGCAGCGCATGCTGACCGGCCAGATCGAAACCATGCGGGTGCCCGCCAATCCGCTCGACATCCTGGCGCAGCAGACGGTGGCGGCCGCCGCACTGGAACCGCTGGACGCCGACCGGTGGTTCGACACCGTCCGGCGGGCCGCCCCGTTCGCGACGCTGCCGCGCAGCGTGTACGAGGCCACTCTGGACCTGTTGAGTGGCAAGTACCCGTCCACCGAATTCGCCGAGCTGCGACCGCGACTGGTGTACGACCGCGACACCGGCACGCTGACCGCGCGGCCCGGCGCGCAGCGGCTGGCGGTGACCTCCGGTGGCGCCATCCCCGATCGCGGGCTGTTCACCGTGTACCTCGCTTCCGAAGCCGAAAAGCCTTCGCGGGTAGGCGAACTCGAAGAGGAAATGGTCTACGAGTCGCGCCCCGGCGACGTCATCTCGCTGGGTGCCACCAGCTGGCGGATCACCGAGATCACCCACGACCGGGTGCTCGTCATCCCCGCGCCCGGCCAGCCGGCCCGGTTGCCGTTCTGGCGCGGCGACGGCCTGGGCCGCCCCGCCGAGCTGGGCGCCGCGCTCGGCGCGTTCACCGGTGAGCTGGCCGGCCTGAGCCGGGAGGCATTCGAAAAACGTTGCGCCGGGCTGGGTTTCGATGCCTACGCCACCGACAACCTGCTGCGCCTGCTCGAGGAGCAGCGCGGCGCCGCCGGGGTGGTCCCCACCGACACCACCCTGCTGGTCGAGCGGTTCCGCGACGAACTGGGCGACTGGCGGGTGATCCTGCACTCCCCGTACGGGCTTGCGGTGAACGGACCGCTGGCGCTGGCGGTGGCCCGCCGGCTGCGCGAGCGCTACGGCATCGACGAGAAGCCCACCGCCTCCGACGACGGCGTGGTGGTGCGGCTGCCGGACACGCTGTCGGATACCGGCGACAGTCCGCCGGGCGCCGACCTTTTCGTGTTCGACGCCGAGGAGATCGACCCGATCGTCACCGCCGAGGTGGGCGGCTCGGCGCTGTTCGCGTCGCGGTTCCGCGAGTGCGCGGCCCGCGCCCTGCTGCTGCCGCGCCGGCACCCCGGCCGCCGCTCGCCGCTGTGGCAGCAGCGCCAGCGCGCCGCCCAGCTGCTGGAGGTGGCCCGCAAATACCCCGACTTCCCGGTGGTGCTGGAGACCATCCGCGAATGCCTGCAGGACGTCTACGACGTCCCGGCCCTGACGCAGCTGATGACCGGCATCGCGCAGCGGCGGGTGCGGGTGCTCGAGGTCGAGACCCAGCGTCCGTCGCCGTTCGCGGCGTCGCTGCTGTTCGGCTACGTCGGCGCGTTCATGTACGAAGGCGACAGCCCGCTGGCCGAGCGCCGGGCCGCCGCGCTGTCGCTGGACAGCACCCTGCTGGCCGAGCTGCTGGGGCGGGTGGAGCTGCGCGACCTGCTCGATCCCGAGATCATCGCCGCCACCGGCCGCCAGCTTCAGCATCTCGCGCCGGACCGGGCCGCCCGCGACGCGGAGGGCGTCGCGGACCTGCTGCGGCTGCTGGGCCCGCTGACCGAGGAGGAGGTGGCCGCCCGCACCGACGTCGCCGACGGCAAAAACGTTGCCGGCTGGCTGGAAGGGCTGCGCGCGGCCCGGCGCGCGCTCACGGTGTCGTTCGCCGGCCGCAGCTGGTGGGTGGCCATCGAGGACATCGGCCGGCTGCGCGACGGCATCGGCATCGCGGTGCCGCTGGGCGTTCCGGCCGCCTTCACCGAGGAGGTGGCCGACCCGCTGGGCGAACTGCTGGGCCGCTACGCGCGCACCCACACCCCGTTCACCACGGGCGAGGCCGCCGCCCGGTTCGGGCTGGGGCTGCGGGTGACCGCCGACATTCTGGGCCGGCTGGCCGGCGACGGCCGGCTGGTGCGCGGCGACTTCGTCGCCGCGGCCGAGGCGCCCGGGGCGCCGGTGGCCGGGGGTGAGCAGTGGTGTGACGCCGAGGTGCTGCGGATCCTGCGACGCCGGTCGCTGGCGGCGCTGCGGGCCCAAGTCGAGCCGGTGAGCACGGCGGCCTACGGCCGGTTCCTGCCGGCCTGGCACCGGGTGGGGGCGGCCGAATCGTCGCGCTCGCCAAGCTATTCCGGGCTGGACGGCCTGATGACGGTGATCGACCAGCTGGCCGGGGTGAAGATGCCGGCTTCGGCGATCGAGCCGCTGGTGCTGGCCCCGCGGATCCGCGACTACTCCCCCGCGCTGCTCGACGAGCTGCTCGCCACCGGCGAGGTCACCTGGTCGGGCGCCGGGTCGATCTCCAGCGGCGACGGCTGGATCGCGTTGCACCCCAGCGAATCCGCGCCGTTGACCCTGCCCGGGCCCGCCGACATCGACCTGGGCGACGCCCACCGCGCCGTGCTGGACATCCTGGCTCCCGGGGGCGCCTACTTCTTCCGCCAGCTCACGCAGGGCGGGTTGCCCGAGTCCGAGCTCAAAGCCGCGCTGTGGAAACTGATCTGGGCCGGCTGGATCACCGGCGACACGTTCGCCCCGGTGCGCGCCCTGATCGCCGGCTCCGGCGCCCGCAGGCGCTCCGCGCCCGCGCACCGGTCGCATCGCCCGCCGCGGCTGAGCCGATACAGCGTCGCGCACCCGCAGTCGCGGCCCGCCGACCCGACCGTGGCCGGCCGGTGGTCGATCCTGCCGGCCCCCGAACCGGACTCCACGCTGCGCGCCCACTACCAGGCCGAGCTTCTGCTGGGCCGGCACGGCGTGCTGACCCGCGGCGCGGTGACCGCCGAGGGCGTGCCCGGCGGGTTCGCCACCCTGTACAAGGTGCTGAGCACCTTCGAGGACGCCGGCCGGTGCCAGCGCGGTTACTTCATCGAGTCGCTGGGCGGCGCACAGTTCGCGGTGGCGTCGACGGTCGACCGGCTGCGCGCCTACTCCGACGGGGTCGACCCGGAACGGCCCGAGTACCGGGCGATCGCCCTGGCCGCCGCGGATCCGGCCAACCCGTACGGCGCCGCGCTGCCCTGGCCCGCCCCCCGTGGCGAGGGCTCGGGCTCCGGGGGGCCGGGGGCACGCCCGGGCCGCAAGGCCGGCGCGCTGGTGGTGCTGGTGGACGGCGAGCTGGCCTGGTTCCTCGAGCGGGGTGGGCGGTCGCTGCTCACCTTCACCGACGACCCCGCCGCGAATCACGCCGCGGCGACGGCGCTGGCGGATCTGGTCGCGTCCCGGCGGGTCGCGTCGATCCTGGTCGAACGCATCGACGGGGTGCCGGCCCTGCAGCCCCGCGCGGACGGGCCCGGCGTGGCCGGCGCGCTCTCCGACGCCGGCTTCGCCCGCACCCCGCGCGGAATGCGGCTGCGCTGAGATGCCCGAGGGCGACACCGTCTGGCACACCGCCGCCGTGCTGCGCGAGCACCTGGTCGGCGCCACCCTGACCCGCTGCGACATCAGGGTGCCGCGGTTCGCCACGGTCGATCTCACCGGCCAGGTCGTCGACGAGGTGCTCAGCCGCGGCAAGCACCTGTTCGTCCGGGTGGGGGCCGCCAGCATCCACTCGCATTTGAAGATGGACGGCAGCTGGCGGGTCGGCAACAACCGCCCGGTACGGGTCGACCACCGCGCGCGCATCATCCTGGAAACCGACAGCGTCCGGGCCGTCGGCGTCGATCTCGGCGTGCTGGAGGTCCTGGAGCGCGAGCGTGACGGTGACGCCGTCGCGCATCTGGGCCCCGATCTGCTGGGCGAGGATTGGGATCCCGCGCTGGCCGCCGCCAACCTGGCGGCCGACCCGGACCGGCCGATCGCCGAGGCGCTGCTGGACCAGCGGGTGCTGGCCGGGGTCGGCAACGTCTACAGCAACGAATTGTGTTTCCTGTCCGGGCATCTGCCCACCGCCCCGGTGCGCGACATCGCCGACCCCCACCGACTGGTCTCGCGCGCGCGGGACATGTTGTGGCTCAATCGCTTCCGCTGGAACCGATGCACCACCGGCGACACCCGGAACGGCCGGCAGCTGTGGGTCTACGGTCGATCGGGGCAGGCCTGCCGCCGCTGCGGCACCCGGATCAACTTCGACGACTCCGGGGAGCGGGTCACGTACTGGTGCCCGTCCTGCCAGCGCTGAGGCGCCGCGCTAGTCGCGGGTGTGGGCGAGGAAGAACTGGGCGATGGCCTCAGACCCGTCGAGCGCGCGGGTGGTGGGGCCGATGACGGCCGCGGGCAGATATTGCTTGCCACCCGGCCAGGTGTGCCCGCCGCTGTCGATCTTGTAGAACACCACGTCGGTGTTCGCCGCGCAGCCCGTCGACTCGTAGCGGTGCACGACGGTGCCGTCGCGGACGTCGGGCAGCGCCTCCATGGCCGGCTCGCCCTGGCAACCGTCGGCCGAGCGCCACTTGGCGACCATGTTGTCCGCCGAGACCGAGTGGCTGACACCGCCGCGCCCGCGCACCACCCCACCCTTGAAAGGCACCAGCGGGTCGGCGGTCCCGTGGGCTTCCCACACCGACACCGGCTGCGACGGATTGCAGGCCACCCCCACGCCCAGCGTGCCGGCCACCGGGGCGACGGCGGCGAAGACGTCGGCGCGGTCGCACGCCAGCCGGTTGGTCATGAAGCCGCCGTTGGACATCCCGGTGACGAACACGTGCCCGGGCGCGATGCCGTAGTCGTTCTGCAGCTTGTTCACCAGCCCGACCAGAAAGGCCACGTCGTCGATGTGGCGGCGGTCGGCGGGCGAGGCGCCGCGCCCGTCCGCCCAGCTCTTGTCGTAGCCGTCGGGGTAGGCCACCAAAAGGTTGTGCGCGTCAGCAACGGTGTCGAAGGCCGTCAGGCCGCGCTGCGAGATCCCGGTGCCGCCGCCCCCGTGCAAACTGAGCACCAGGCCGACGGGGTCGCCCGCCGGCACGTGCAACATGTAGGTTCGGTCCATGCCGCCGGATCGAAAGGCGCCGGAAATGTCTCGAGCGCTGGCCGCCGAAACGTGCCGCACACCGCAACCGACCACGCTTATCGTGACCACAGCGAGCCACAGCCACCGCGCGTATGCCATGTCGTCAGATCACCGACGGCGCGTCGACGAGGGCTCGCCGGTAACGCGCGTCCGACGGCGGAGCAAACCCTTGTGTGGCACACACCGCATTATCGGCGATCCGGCGCCGGGTGCCGCCCCGACATGCAAACATTCGAACTAGCCCCGCCTTCAGCAAGCAACGGCACTTCTGTTCCACGGGAGTATCAGAAATGACGACCACCCAGATGCGCAAGCCCATCCGGCGGCGCTCGCTGCTGGCGATCGGCGTGGCGCCGGTGGCCGGGCTTCTCGCGCTGGCCGCGGCCGCCACCGCGCACGCCACCAACCCCGATGACGCGTTCCTGGCCGCGCTGAAGGCCAAAGGGATCAACTACGAGTCGGCCGACGCCGCGGTCAACTCCGGGCACACGGTGTGTCACGAACTCGATATGGGCCAGACGCCGGAGCAGGTCGCCAACAGCGTGTTGTCCAGCAGCACGCTGGACAGCTATCACGCCGGCTACTTCGTCGGGGTCAGCATCAAGGCGTACTGCCCGAAATACGCGGACGCGGCGGCATCGTCCGGATCCTGAAATTTACCGGCGATTGACAGGCTCGTTATGCAATCGCGGATAAAATTTCAGGTATCCGATACGAAGATGTGCAAGGCGGAAAATGATTCCGAAACTTTTGGTCGGTGTTGCGGGTATGGCGATCGCGCTCGGCGTTTCCGGCGCGGCGACGGCATCCGCCAGCACCGACCCCAACCCCTACAGTCATCTCAGCTGCGCCTGTAAGGACTCGGATCCCGCGGGCAGCCCCGCCCTGCGCGACAAGATCAATCAGGGTATCCACCAAGGCATTTCGGCAGCACCCGCCGCGGGGTAACCCGGCGCCCGCTACAGCCAGTCGCGACGCCTGAACATCACGTAGAGCACCACCATCAAAACGAGTATCACGCCGGTGCTGGCCGCGAACCCGGCGTGGGTACCGAAGCCCGGGTAGGGCACGTTCTGCCCGTAGAAGCCCGTGATCGCCGTCGGCACGGCGATGATGGCCGCCCATCCCGTCAGCTTCTTCATGACCATGTTCAACCGCGCGTCCTGCAGCGACAGGTTGGTCTCGAAAATCGTTGTGATCATGTCGCGCAACGATTCCGTCCATTCGGACACCCGCAGCACGTGGTCGTACAGGTCGGCGTACAGCGGGTCCAGCCGGCGATCGGAGCCATCCGAAACACGATGATGCGCAATCGCATTGACGACCTCGCGCATGGGCAGGGCGACCCGGCGCAGGTTCACCAGGTCGCGGCGCAGCCGGAAGGTGCGGCGCTGAAACTCTCCCTTGCGGGGCCTGCCGTCGAACAGCTCGTCCTCGATGGCTTCGATGCAGTCATCGAGGGCCTCCACGGCGGTGAAATGGCTGTCCACCACCACGTCGAGCAGGCCGTGCACCAGGGCGCCGACGCCGTAGCTCTGGCCGCCGATCTCCTGCCACCGCCGGGTCACCTGCGCCATGTCGAAGTCGGGCGTCAGGCGCACGGTGATCAGCCCCTGCGGCAGCACGAATCCCGAAATGCGTTGCATCGACAGCATCCGCTCGCCCGGCCCGGCGGCATCGGTGGCGACGGCCACGGCGTAGACGGTGAAGAAGGTGTGGCTCTCATAGGCGGTGGCCTTGACCCGCTCGGCGGCGGCCACGGCGTCCTCGACCGCCCAGCGGTTCAGGCCGAGTTCGTCGGCCAGGCCGCACATCGTGTCGTGGTCCGGTTCGCAGAGGTCGACCCACACCAGGGTGTCGGGTTCGGTGAGGTAGTCGGAGATCTTGTCAAACTCGAACTCTTCGTGCGCCGTGCCGCCGCGCCACACCCGGCCCTGGATACTCGAAGCGATCTGCATCACGACATCTTCTCAATCGTTGTTCACGATCGGTAAACCCACCAGCCACTCGCTCGCGCCGTGGCCGCCGACTATCCGTGATGGTCTTGAACGTGCGGGGGGCCGTCGGGCCGACCCGGGAGATTCGGCGAGCAGGTGGGTGACATGGAGCAATCAAACCGGTTGCAGCTCAAGACATATCGGACCGTGTCCGAGCACGTCGACGGCGCCTGGTGGCCGCGGTCGACGGACCTTGCCGCGGAGTTGCCGGGCCTGGTGGCGTCGTTGTCCGACCGGCTGGAGCAGATCGTCATGGTGGGCTACCGCCGCAATGCCTGGCACGAGACACCGCCGCTGGTCGAAATCGACGGGCACCCAATCGAATTGCTGGGCTTCATCAATGACGAGGAGGCCAGCGTCATCGTGATGGGCGAGAACGGCCGCCACATCACCCTTCATGTCATCAGGCCGGACACCGACCCCGACGCCGCCCGCCGGGCGCTCGACGCGGTGCGGACACCCGCCCACGCCGCGCTGCCCCGGCCGTCCGGGTCACCGTCGGGCGATCGGTGGCCGACGTCGCCGACAAGCTGGCCCGTCACGAGGGCCTCGACGACGAACGGCGTACCGCCCAGATCAGGCGCTGGTGCGAGGAGACGGCGCAACGATTCATCGACGCACCGGTGCAGACCTTCGTCCCCATCCTCGTCGAGCACATCGTGCGCAACCGCATGATGGAGTCGCCCAACCAGCGCTATCCCGCCGACGGCGGCCTGTGCATCACGGTGCCGGGCAACTCGGCGCCGTATTCAATATCGTCGTAGTCGCGTCCACCCTTACGCCGGCGACCGTTCGCCGAGCCGCTCCCCGGGCGCATCGGGACCATCGGGAGCATGGGGGTCTGGCCGGCCCCGCCGGCAGCGCGGAGGCCGCCGACACCAGTTGCACCGGCGCCGACGAGCCCAGCATTCCCACCGCCGCGGGCGGCATGGTCAGGTTGCCGAGCGAAACACCGATGCCCAGCGCCGCGCGGGGCGCCCAGGATCCGGCGGCGTTGACCGCGCTGATCAGCTGCGTCTCCGCCGACGACAGCGCGGCGGCGCCATCCGCCAAACCGGGGCCCACGTCGGCGCCCAGCGACTGAAACGCGTTTGCGGTCCCGACTTGCGCCAACACGCCGAGAAGGTTGATCGGGAACCCGGCCGCCGCTATACCCTGCCACCCCCAGGTGCTCCAGTATTTGAACCAGCCCGAGTCGGGGTCGAAGAAGGCGAGGGAGGCGGCTTGGAGGTTGCCGGCGGCGCCGGTGCTCTGGGTGGTGCCGGTGACGGCGGCCTGCACGCCGGAATTGGTCGTGGTCGTGGCCGGCATCATTGCGGCCTGGGTGCTGACGCCCGAGGGGTTGGCCACCTGCGGCGGCGACGAGAACTGCGGCGGCCTGACCGAGGCGGCCGCCGTCGCGGCGTAGCGGTACATCGCCGCCGAGTCGGTCACCCACATGGCGTGGTACTCGGTTTCGGTTTCGGCGATGGCCGGGAAGTTGATCCCGAAGAAGTTGGTGGCCACCAGCATCGCCAGGCGCGCGCGGTTAGCGGCCACCAGTGAGGGATGCACCACGGTCCAGTGCGTCGATTCGAACGCCGTGGCCATGACTTCCACCGACGTCGCGACCTGCTGGCACTGCTGCGCGGTGACGCGCAGCCAGTCCAGGTAGGGCTCGAAGGCTTGGGCCATCGCCATCGAGGAGGGCCCATGCCACGTGGTGGCCAGCTCCGACAACTCCGCGGTGTAGCTGTTGGCGGACAGCTCGAGCTCGGCACTCAGCGTCTGCCACATGCCGGCGGCTTCGATCCATGACCAGGCGCCGGGTCCAGCGTGGATCAGCGCCGAGATGACCTCCGGCGGCAGTATCCCGAAATCCATGAACCTTTACCTTGGGGAAGAACGTGGCAGGGGCGAACGCAGCGCGTCGGCCCGTCCGGCGATTCGCGAGTTGGTGGTGGCGAGTGTCCCGCTGATGGTCGCCGTGGAACGCGGGGTTCGGCGTCCGCAGTCGTGGGGCACCATCGAGGTCATCCAGCGGATGGGTTCCGGGGCATCACTTTGCCCTTGACCTGCTGGCCGTAGTCGACGTCCTCGTACTTTTGCTGTTTGCGTTTGCGCCAACCGGTGCCGGCCGACGCCGTCGTCGGCGGCACCATCATCGGCATCAGCGGAAGGCCCGGTTCCGCCGCGGGAAGGGGCGAGGCCGCGGAGGCGAGCTGCACTCCGGTCTGGGTTCCGGGCAGCAGCCCCACCACGGCGGGAGGGGCGGTGAGCTTGCCCACCGTCACCCCGACGCCCATCGCGCCCGTCGGGGCCATGCCCGCGCCGAGGCCTTTGACCGCGTTGGACAGGCTCGCCGTGGCCGCGCCAAGCCCTTCGGACAGGCCGCTGCCGATGTCGCCGCCCACGGACTGCACCCCCTGGGCGGTCGCCAGCTGCGCCCACACGCCGAGCAGGTTGATCGGGAAGCCGGACGAGATGAACTGGTTGCCCCAGGTGCTGAAGTAGTTGAACCAGCCGGCGTTCGGATCGAACCCTCCCGGCATGTTCAGGGAGTTCAGCGCGGACCCCACCGACGATCCCGCATTGCCGGTGCCCAACGCGTTGGCCTGCATCACCGAGGCCTGCTGGTTGGCCGTCCCGGCCGGGTTGACGATGGACAGCGGGGAGTTGAACTGAGACAGCTGGGTGGTGGCTTGCGAGGCCGCCGCCTGATAGCGGGTCATCGCCGCCGAGTTGTTCGCCCACATGGTCTGGTATTCGCTTTGGGTCTCGGCGATGGCCGCCGTGTTGGTCCCGAACCGGTTGGTGGCCAGCAGCTGCGCCAGTCGCGTCCGGTTGGCCGTGACGACCGAGGGATGGACCACCGTGGCCCGTGTGGTGCTGAACGCCGTCGCGGCGGCCTCGGCCGAGGTGGCCATCTGGGCGGCCTGCTGTGCGGTCTCACGCAGCCACAGCAAGTACGGCTGGACGGACTGCAGCATCGCCATCGCCGACGGACCGTCCCAGGACTCGATGAGCGACGACAGTGTCGAGGCATAGGTGGAGACCGAATTCTCCAGCTCGACAGCCAGCCGCTGCCAGGCTCCGGCGGCCTCGATCAGCGAGCCCGCTCCCGGCCCGGTGTGGATGAGCGTCGAGGTGACCTCGGGGGGTGCAAAAAGATCCATCACATCTCACAATGCCCACGCTGAGAACGTCCTCAGCAAATTTGTGTTAACCAGGCAACGAAGAACCCTGAAACTCTGTACATCGAAGCCTGTCACCTGCGGTCGGTACCTCCCAGTTCGACCGCCACGTGTTAGGACACCCTATACCTTTGGCTGAGAGCGATTTGACATTTGCTGGCCAGGGCCACCCCCGCGACACCCGCCGTCCATCAAACGGTCACCGAGGCGCCGCGGTCCACCGTGACGATCCGGTCCCCCAGGCCGCGCCGTTGCATCTCGCGGGTGAAGTCGGCCAGCGGCGACGCGAAGACCGCGTAGTCGTCGAAGTGCACCGGGATCGCCTTCGGAAGGGCCAGCATCGCGACCAGTTCGGCGCCCTGGCGGCCGTCCATCGTGACGGTCAGACCGAACGGCAGCCGGTTTCCGGCCGGCAGCCGGGTGCCACCGAGGTGCAGCATGCCCGCGTCGATCGGGTCGAACCGCGCGGGAATCTCCTTGAGCTCCTCGATCAGCAGGGTGTCACCGGCGATGTAGAGCCGGCGCCGGGGCGAGCCGTCGTCGGCGGCGACCTCCACCATGGTGCCCATCACCGGCGGGAGCAGGCGCCGGCTCCATCCCGGCGCGTGGCGGCCCGGCAGCGACGTGAGGGTCAGCGTGGTGCCGCCCTTCGCGATCGTGTGCTGCTGCCACGTCCGCAGGCCGCGGGCCCGCGCGAAGCCTCGCCGGTGCAGCCGTTTGGCGGCGTGCGGGGTGGTGACGACGGGCAGTCCGTGGTCCAGGCCCCGCTGCGACACCCGGTCCCAGTGATCGCCGTGCATGTGTGACAGCACGATCGCGTCCACCGGCGGCAGCTCGCCGAGGCGCAGCGCCGGCTCCTCGAGCCGCTTGGACACCAGACCGTGGCCGAGGTAGGCCCGTTGGCCGCGGTGCAGGAAGTTGGGGTCGGTCAGCAGCGTCAGGCCGCCCGCGGAGATCAGCGTGGTGGCGTTGCCGACGAACGTGACGGTGATGTCCATTGCCGCGGGCTACCCGGTCCCGCGTCGTCCATGCCGCTGGAAGGGCGGCGGATCGTGGGCGCTGGGTTCGATATGTCGTCGAGCTCCGGCGCTCAACTCAGCGTCCGGTCGGTCTTGGCGAGACAGCGCCGGGCCGCTACACACCGCGTCTACTACGTACTTCCCTCTGCGCGAACGAGTTTCGGTTCGGGCGACGATTCGCGAGGCGGTCCGGAAACGGCCGGGTTGTAACATGGGCAAATCTTGCCGGCGTGCGCATGAAACGGGAGACCATTGGGAGTCGACGATGCCGAGGCCGCAGGGCCGGATAACGGCGAGTTGGCGGCGCGTTTAACAAAGCTTTTCGAGGTGATGCGGAAGGCCGGCACGGCCCCGCTGTCCAACGCCGCCGCGGCGGCGGCTATCACCAAGAAGACCGGTGTATCAATCAGTCCGGCCTATCTGTGGCAGCTCAGAAGCGGCATCAAGAGAAACCCGACGGTCGCGCATTTGCGGGCGATCGCAGAGTTTTTCGGTGTGCCGGCGTCGTACCTGATCGATCGCGACCCGGACCCTGCGGTAGACGCCCAACTCGACCTGCTACAGGCGTTGCGCGACAACGGCGTGCGCGACCTCGCAGCGCGTGCATCCGGGCTGACCCCGCGGGCCCTCAAGAGCCTGGCGGCCATCATCGATCACCTTCGGGAACTCGAACGGTTGCCCCCGATCGCCTCTCGTGGAGCGGAGGAGTCCTAGTAGCGCAAGGGGCTCAGGGGCCAACCCGGCGGCTGACGAACTCACGCCGCGCGCCCGTCAGCGGATCGGTGAACGCGATGCGCTGCGCCAGCAGCCGCAACGGGGCGCTGAAGTCGTCGGGCGCGACGTCAATGATGTTGGGATACAACGGGTCACCGTCGATCGGTACCCCCAGCGAGGCCATGTGCAGGCGCAGCTGGTGGGTGCGTCCGGTGCGCGGCGTGAGCCGGTAGAGCCCGTCCGCTGATATCAGCTCCACGCGCGTCTCCGCATTGGGCGCACCCGGCTCGCAAACCGCCTGTAAGTGACCGCGGCGCTTGATGATTCGGCTGCGCACCACCCGCGGCAGCTCCAGCTCCGGGTCGACGCCGGCCCGGGCCAGGTACGTCTTGGCGACCAACCCGCGGGCGAACAGCGTCTGGTACGCGCCGCGCACCTCGCGCCGGGCGGTGAACAGCAGCACCCCGGCGGTCAGCCGGTCGAGCCGGTGCGCCGGACTCAGCTCGGGCAACCCCAGCTCCCGCCGCAGCCGCACCAGCGCGGTCTGCGCGACGTGACGCCCGCGCGGCATGGTGGCCAGGAAGTGCGGCTTGTCGACGATCACGATGTCGGCGTCGCGATGCAGCACCGGGATGTCGAACGGGACGGGCACCTCATCTGGCAGCTCGCGATACAGGTAGACACTCGCGCCGGCCGGAAGCACTGTGCCGGCGTCGATTACCGCGCCGTCGGCGCCCACGACCTCACCGGCCAGCACCTTGGCGCGCGCGGCCGCGCCGAACCGGGCGGTGAGTTCGGCCAGCACCGGCCCGCCGCGCAGCCGCAGCCGCGCCGGGCCGAGTCCGTCCCGCACCGGAAGTGGCGCGGGCCTCACGCGGACCTCATCACAGACTCAACTGAGCGGCACCGGCTCGAGGATCTCGGCGCGCGCCTCGGGCGCGCTGGCCCGCAACTCGTCGGCGGACACATCGTCGGGCTGCGCCTGGGACAGGATCTCGGCCTCCACCCGGGCGGTGTAGTTCGCCACCTCACGCTCGACATCCTCGTCCGACCAGCCGAGCACCGGCGCGACCACGTCGGCGACCTCGCGCGCGCAGTCGACACCGCGATGCGAGTATTCGATGGAGATGCGCATCCGGCGGGCCAGGATGTCCTCCAAATGCAAAGCGCCCTCGGCGGTTACGGCGTACAGCGCCTCCACCCGCAGGTAACCCGGCGCTTCCTTGATCGGGTTGAGCAGGTCGGGGCTTTGCGCCGCCAGCGCCAGCACGTCGCCGATCAGCGAGCCGTACCGGTCCAGCAGGTGGCGCACCCGATAGGGATGCAGGCCCTGCAGCTCGGCCACATGCTCGGCCTGGTTGATCAGCGCGAAGTAGCCGTCGGCGCCCAGCAGGCTGACCTTCTCGGTGATCGACGGCGCCACCCGGGCCGGAATGAATTGGGCCGCAGCGTCAATCGCGTCGGCGGCCATCACCCGGTAGGTGGTGTACTTGCCGCCGGCGATGGCCACCAGGCCCGGCGCGGGCACCGCCACCGCGTGCTCGCGGGACAGCTTCGAGGTCTCCTCGCTCTCCCCGGCCAGCAGCGGCCGCAGCCCGGCGTACACGCCGTCGATGTCGGCGTGGGTCAGCGGGATGGCCAGCACCGTGTTCACGGTTTGAAGGATGTAGTCGATGTCGGCCTTGGTGGCCGCGGGGTGGGCCAGGTCGAGATTCCAGTCGGTGTCGGTGGTGCCGATGATCCAGTGGCTCCCCCACGGGATGACGAACATCACCGACTTCTCGGTGCGCAGGATGATCGCGACGTCGCTGACGATGCGGTCGCGCGGCACCACCACGTGCACGCCCTTGGACGCGCGGACCTGAAATCGCCCGCGCTGCTTGGACAGTGCCTGGATCTCGTCGGTCCACACCCCGGTCGCGTTCACCACCACGTGGCCGCGGACCTCGGTGATCGCGCCGTCCTCGGAGTCGCGGACGCGCACACCGGTCACCCGATCGCCCTCGCGCAGCATGGCGACCACCTGGGTGGAGGTGCGCACCACCACGCCGTAATGCGCGGCGGTGCGGGCGACGGTCATGGTGTGCCGGGCGTCGTCGACAACCGTGTCGTAGTACCGGATTCCACCGATCAGCGAGCTGCGCTTGAGGCCCGGGCACAGCCGCAACGCGCCCGCGCGCGTCAAATGTTTTTGCGCCGGAACCGATTTCGCGCCGCCCAGCCGGTCGTAGAGAAAGATCCCGGCGGCGATGTAGGGACGCTCCCACATGCGATTGGTCAGCGGGAACAGGAACGGCATCGGCTTGACCAGATGCGGCGCCAGCGTGGTCAGCGACAGCTCACGCTCGTACAGCGCCTCGCGCACCAGCCCGAACTCCAGCTGTTCGAGGTAACGCAGGCCGCCGTGGAACATCTTCGACGAACGGCTCGAGGTGCCCGAGGCGAAGTCGCGCGCTTCCACCAGCGCCACCTTGAGCCCCCGGGTCGCGGCGTCCAGCGCACAGCCGGAGCCCACCACGCCGCCGCCGATCACCACTACGTCGAACTGCTCGGTGCCCAGTCGTTCCCAGGCGGCCTCGCGCTGCCGCGGTCCCAGCACGGAAACCGGCGAGCTGCGCTGGGTGGGCGCGTGGATGGGATCAGTCACGACCAGGACTCCTCACTGGGTTACTCGTCAGTAGGACGTGCTGCACCAAGGCTAACCGCTAGTCCAGATCGTCGTGCGCCATCAGCCGGCGGGCGGCCTCGGTGATCGAGCCGGACAGCGACGGGTACACCGCCAGCGTCTGCGCCAGCTCGTTGACGGTGATCCGGTTCGTCACCGCCACGGCGATCGGCAGGATCAGCTCGGAGGCGATCGGGGCCACCACCACGCCGCCGATCACCACGCCGGTGGCCTGGCGGCAGAACAGCTTCACGAAGCCCTGGCGCAGCCCGGACATCTTGGCCCGCGCGTTGGTCCGCAGCGGCAGCATGACCGTGCGGGCCGGCACCGAACCGTCGTCGATCATCGTCTGCGGGACCCCGACGGCCGCGATCTCGGGCCTGGTGAACACCGTCGCCGCCACGGTGCGCAGCCGGATGGGGCTGACCCCCTCGCCCAGGGCGTGATACATCGCGATCCGGCCCTGCATGGCAGCCACCGAGGCCAGCGGCAGCAGCCCGGTGCAGTCGCCGGCGGCGTAGATGCCGGCGACCGAGGTCCGCGACACCCGGTCCACGGTCAGGTAGCCGCCGCGGCCCAGCTCGATGCCGACCCGGTCCAGGCCCAGACCGCTGGTGTTGGGGACCGAGCCGATGGTCATCAGCGCATGGCTGCCCTCGACCGTGCGCCCGTCGGCCAGGGTGACCAGCACGCCGCTCTCGGTGCGGGTCACCGACTGCGCGCGGGCGTTCTTGACCAGTTCGACGCCGCGCTCGGAGAACGCCTCCTCCAGCACCAGGGCGGCGTCGGCGTCCTCGTAGGGCAGCACCCGGTCGCGGCTGGCGACCACGGTGACCGGCACGCCCAATTCGGTGTAGGCGTGCACGAATTCGGCGCCGGTGACCCCGGACCCGACCACGATCAGGTGCTCGGGCAGCGCCTCCAGGTTGTACAGCTGGCGCCAGGTGAGGATCCGCTCGCCGTCGGGCGGCGCCGACGGCAGCACGCGCGGGCTGGCGCCGGTGGCGATCAGCACGACGTCGGCCTCGTACTCGCTGGTCACCGGGCCGTCGGGCCCCGGATCGCAATGGGTCGCTCTGATGCGGTGGCAGGCCAGGCCCGGCGCGGGGTCGATCAGCTCGCCGCGGCCGGCCACCACGTGCACGCCCATGCTCAGCAGCTGGTCGGTGATGTCGGCGGACTGCTCGGTGGCGAGCTGCTTGACCCGGGCGTGGATCTGCGGCAGCGAGATCTTGGCGTCGTCGATGTCGATGTCGAAACCCAGCCGCGGCGCCCGGCGCAGTTCGGTGCGCAGCCAGGTCGACGCGATGAACGTCTTGGACGGCACGCAGTCGTCCAGCACGGCCGCCCCGCCGATGCCCTCCGAGTCGATCACCGTGACGCGGGTCGTGTCGGGGTGCGAGGTCGCGGCCACCAGCGCGGCTTCGTATCCGGCCGGGCCTCCGCCGAGGATCACGATGCGGGTCACCACAGCCCCTAACCTAACGAAGCGGCGAGGACCCCGCGAACGCTCGGGGGAAGACCCACCAGCATCGGACGTCTAAGCTTTCCCCGTGCCGCTCTACGCCGCGTACGGGTCGAACATGGATCCCGAGCAGATGCAGAAACGCGCGCCCCATTCGCCGATGGCCGGAACCGGCTGGCTGCACGGGTGGCGGTTGACCTTCGGCGGCGAGGACATCGGCTGGGAGGGCGCGCTGGCCAGCGTCGTCGAGGACCCGGATTCGAAGGTGTTCGTCGTCCTCTACGACATGACACCGGCGGACGAGAACAACCTGGACCGCTGGGAGGGCTCGGAGTTCGGCGTGCACAAGAAGATCCGGTGCCGGGTGGAGCGCATCTCCTCGGACACCGACACCGACCCGGTGCTGGCGTGGCTGTACGTCCTGGACGCCTGGGAAGGCGGGATGCCGTCGGCCCGCTACCTGGGCGTGATGGCCGACGCCGCCGAGATCGCCGGGGCGCCAAGCGAATACGTGCATTGGTTGCGGACCCGCCCGGCGCGCAACATCGGTCCGGGAACCGGCGCCTGACCGGGCGGCCCGACGCCGCCGCCCGAAAATCGTTCGCCCTTCGGCGATCGGGCGGGTAGAAAGACAGACCGACGATGCGCGCCGCCATTCTGAGCCGCGCCGCCCAGAAAGGAAAAACGGCTGTCCATTTTGTCCATGCCGCTGGTCGCCGACGCGGTGGCGCGCGCCTTCTCCGCGGCCATCAACCCCGCCCCCAAAGCCGCCGTGCGCTTCCCGGAGATCGCCGGCCACAACTCTGAGGTGACCGTCGACACCCGCCACGGCCCGGTGTCGGCGACCGTCTACCACCCGCCCGCGGCGACGAACCCGCCCGTCTACGTCAACGTGCACGGCGGTGGCTTCGTGGTGGGGCACCGCGAGCAGGACGACCCGTGGTGTCGCTACCTGGCCGCCAACGCCGGCGTAATCGTGGTCAACTCCGACTATGTCCTGGCACCCCGGCACCGCTTTCCCGCCGCGGTGCAGCAGATCTACGACGTGGTGTGCTGGGCGGCCGACCCCGGCCGCGACTGGGACGGCACCCGGCTGTGCGTCGGCGGTCAGAGCGCGGGCGGGAACCTCAGCGCCGCGGCGGCGCGGCTCGCGCTACAGAACGGTGGCCCCGCCATCGCGCTGCAGGTGCTGCACTACGCGCCGCTGGATCTGGTCACGCCCAGCGGCGACAAGCCATCCACCCTGGGCCGTCGCGCGATCATGAAGCCGTGGATGAGCGAGGTCTTCGACACCGCCTACATCCCCGACCGGGCGCGGCGGCGCGACCGCCTGGCCTCGCCCGCCTGGGGTGACAACGCCGACGACATCGCAGGCATCGCGCCCGCGCTGGTCGTGACGGCCGAGCACGACCGGCTGCGCGACGAAGCCCGAAGGTACGCAAGCAAACTCGCCGACGTCGGGGCGTTAGCGGAGTACCACGAGGTGGCCGGCGTCGACCACGGCTACAACATCATGAGCGACGCCGGCGACGTCACGCGGCGCACCTACGCCCGCATCGCCGAACACGTCGTCCGCGCCACCGGCGGCTAGGAGCGCTCGAACGCGGCCGACTGCTCGACGATGTTCGTCATCACGCGCACCCCGATCGGCAGGGCCCGCTCGTCGAGGTTGAACGTCGGCTGGTGCAGGTCCAGCTGCGGCCCGACCCCCGGCCACACCCCCAGCCGGGCCATCGCGCCGGGAACCTCCTCCAAATACCAGGAGAAGTCCTCGCCGCCGCCGGACTGGCGGGTGTCGGCCAGCGCGTCGGGACCGATCGACTCGATCGCGTGGGTGAGGATGCGCGTCGAGACGTCCTCGTTGACCACCGGCGGCACGCCGCGCCGGTAGGCCAGCGTGTGCTCGATGGCCAGCGGCGCCAGCAGCCCGGACACCGTCTCGCGGATGATCTCCTCCATGCCCACCCAGGTCTGCCGGCTCGCGGTGCGCACGGTGCCGGCGAGCACGCCGCTCTGCGGGATGGCGTTGGCGGCCACGCCGGCGTTGACCGCGCCCCACACCAGCACGGTGCCGTTGCGCGGGTCGATGCGCCGCGACAGCACCCCGGGCAGCCCGGTGATCAGCGTGCCCAGGCCGTACACCAGGTCGGCGGTCAGGTGCGGGCGCGACGTGTGCCCGCCGGGTGAATACAGCGTGATCTCGATCTGGTCGGCGGCCGAGGTGATGGGGCCGTGCCGGACGGCGACCTTGCCGACCTCCAGCCGGGGGTCGCAGTGCAGGGCGAAGATCCGCGATACCCCGGTGATGGCGCCGGCCGCGATGGCGTCGATCGCCCCGCCGGGCATCAGCTCCTCGGCGGCCTGAAAGATCAGCCGCACCCCGACCGGCAGCTCGGGCACCGACGCCAGGACCAGCGCGGTGCCCAGCAGGATCGCGGTGTGCGCGTCGTGACCGCAGGCATGCGCCACGTTCGGCATGGTGGAGGCGTACGGGGCGCCGGTGAGCTCGGCCATCGGCAGGGCGTCCATGTCGGCGCGCAGCGCGATCCGGGGCTCGTGCTCGGGGCCGAGGTCGCAGACCAGTCCGGTGCCGCCGGGCAGCACCTTCGGGTTGAGCCCGGCCCCGGCCAGCCGCTCGGCGACGAACTGGGTGGTGGCGTACTCCTGCCGGCCCAGCTCCGGATAGCGGTGGATGTGGCGGCGCCATTCGACCAACTCGTCGTGGTGGGCGGCCAGCCAGGCATCGGCGGCGTCGACCAGGCTCATGATCGCGCCCCGCCGCGCCTGCGCTCCAGCGCGTCCAGCACCCGGTCGCGCTGTGCGGGCGTCTGGGCCAGCTGAACCACCGTGCGCGCCAACATGATCGCGCCCTCGACCACCGCGCGGTCGGCGCTGGGGCCGGCGGCGGCGTCGGCGAAGGCGCGCTGGTGCACCATGGCGCCGCCGGCGTCGACCCCGACCACCGGGTGGATCCCCGGCAGCACCTGCGTCACGTTGCCCATGTCGGTGCTGCCCATCGGCAGCGCGGCCTCGTACTCGCGGGCCACCGGCTCGCGGCCCAGCCGGCACATCTCGTCGCGAAAGGCGTCGGCCAGCCACTGGTCGGGCTGCAGCTCGTCGTACGGCGGTGCGGGATTGTCGATCTCGTATTCACAGCCGGTGGCCAGCGCACCCGCCGCGAAGCAGGCGTACATGCGGCCCTCCAGCTCGCGCAGGGATTCCGCCTCGACCGCGCGCATCGCGTACTCCAGCGTCGCGTGCCCGGGGATCACGTTGACCGCCTGCCCGCCGTTGGTGACGATCCCGTGCACCAGCTGCCCGGGCGCCAGTTGCTGGCGCAGCAGCCCGATGGCCACCTGAGCGACGGTGACGGCGTCGACGGCGTTGATGCCCTGATGCGGCGCGACGGCCGCATGGGATTCCTTGCCCCGGTAGTTCACCGTCGCCTCGGACAGGGCCAGCGAGCGCGCCGCGGCGATGTCGGCGGGCCCCGGGTGGAGCATGACCGCTGCGGCGATGTCGTCGAACACCCCGGCCTTCAGCAGCAGCGCCTTGCCGCCGCCGGCCTCCTCGGCCGGCGTGCCCAGCAGCGACACCCGCAGCCCCAGGTCGTCGGCGACCTCGGCCAGCGCCAGCGCGGTGCCCACCGCCGACGCCGCGATGATGTTGTGGCCGCAGGCGTGGCCGATCTCGGGCAGCGCGTCGTATTCGGCGCAGATCCCGATGGTCAGCGGCCCGCTGCCGAAGTCGGCGCGAAACGCGGTGTCCAGCCCGCCGGCGGCCGCGGTGATCTCGAAGCCGCGCTCGGCGACCAGTGCCTGCGCCTTGGCGCAGCTGCGATGCTCGGCGAAGGCCAGCTCAGGCTCGCCGTGGATGTCATGAGACAACTCGACAAGGTCGGCACCACGCCGCCGTATGACATCTTCAACGCTGTCTAACGGGGTTATGGGCACTCTCGCAGTATGTCGCAGTATGTTTTCCGCGCCCAACCCCGCCGGGCTACACCAGCCCGGCGATGAATCCGGCCGCCTGGCCGGGGTACGGCGGTTCGGAGTAGTCGTGGTGCGCGTCGCGGTCACGACCACCGACGACGCAGACGGGATCGCCCTCGCTGCACAGGTCGATGGCGCGGCCGGCGAAGGCGCCCGTCGACGACAGCGGCGTGTTGAACCGGTTGCCGGGGTTGCCGAACACCGCGACCGCCCTGATTTTGTTGGCCAGCGCGGGATCCAGCGGCGGAGCCGAGCCGAAGTTGCCGATGCGCTGGCCCACCGGCGGCACCCCCGCGAGCATCGAGACCGCGGCGGCGCCCTGCGAGAAGCCGCCCAGCACCAGCCGCGTCGACGGGCACTGGTCGACCATCTGCGCGATGTGGTCGCGCGCGTCGTTGGCGCCGTCGGCGGTGGTCAGGAAGTTGTAGCTAGCCGGGTAGTTCACCGCGTAGGAGTCGACGTTGCGCGAGCCCAGCGCCGGCTGCAGCACGGCGAACAGCGCGTCGCCCACCGCGCCCAGGCCGGGCGGCTCGGCGGTGCCGCGAACGAAGATGAGTTGCACGTCGGGACAGTCCGCTTTCGCCGACGGCGCCGGAGCGAATGTGATCGAAACCACCGACAGCACAACGGCGACGGCTATTCCCATGACCGGGCCAACCACCGGCCACCTACGAAGATTCATACGGCAGATCCTGACATATACCGGGGACACCGTCGCGCGGCCAGGCTCGACCGCCGCGCTAGGGCTAGGGTCCACCGCCGTCGCGCGGCTAGGCTCGATCGCCGCGCTCCTCACTCGCGCCGCTATCGGCGCTCGCCGTCGCGCGGCTAGGCTCGATCGCCGCGCTCCTCACTCGCGCCGCTATCGGCGCTCGCCGTCGCGCGGCTAGGCTCCCCCACTGTGACCGAAACCCCGTCCGACCCAGGCGGCCTCGCGCGCCGGGCGGCCGAGGTCATCGCCGAGCGCACCGGAATCGCCGAGCACGACGCCGCCATCGTGCTCGGATCGGGCTGGCGGCCGGCCGTCGCCGCGCTCGGCACCCCCACCGCCGTGCTGCCGCAGGCCGAGCTACCCGGGTTCAGGCCACCCACCGCGGTCGGGCACACCGGCGAGCTGTTGTCGATGCGCATCGGTGCACACCGGGTGCTGGTGCTGGTCGGGCGCATCCACGCCTACGAGGGCCACGACCTGTGCCACGTCGTGCATTCGGTGCGGACGGCCTGCGCGGCCGGCGTGCGCGCGGTCGTGCTGACCAACGCGGCGGGCGGCCTGCGTTCCGACATGGCCGTCGGCGAACCCGTGCTGATCAGCGATCACCTGAACCTGACCGCCCGTTCGCCGCTGGTCGGCCCGCAATTCGTGGACCTGACCGACGCCTACTCCCCGCGGCTGCGGGCACTGGCCCGCCACGCCGACCCGACGCTGACCGAGGGCATCTACGCCGGACTGCCCGGCCCCCACTACGAGACGCCCGCCGAGATCCGGATGCTGCGCACGCTGGGTGCCGACCTAGTCGGCATGTCGACGGTGCACGAGACCATCGCGGCCCGGGCCGCAGGCGCCGAGGTGCTCGGGGTGTCGCTGGTGACCAACCTGGCCGCCGGGCTCAGCGGCGAGCCGCTGAGCCACGCCGAGGTGCTGGCCGCCGGCGCCGCGGCGGCCACCCGGATGGGGGCGCTGCTGGCCATGATTCTCGAGCAGCTCGTTCTAGAGTCGTGACGCCCGAGGAGTGGATCGCCCACGATCCCGACCCGGCGACGGCCGCCGAGCTCGCGGCGTGCGACCCGGACGAGCTCGCCGCGCGATTCGCCCGCCCGCTGAGGTTCGGCACGGCGGGGCTGCGCGGCCCGGTGCGCGGCGGGCCGGACGCCATGAACGTCGCGGTGGTGTCGAGGGCCAGCTGGGCCGTGGCGCAGGTGCTCATCGGGCGCGGCCTGCACGGCTCGTCGGTGATCGTGGGACGCGACGCCCGGCACGGTTCGGCGGTATTCGCCACGGTGGCCGCCGAAGTGCTTGCCGGCCAAGGGTTTTCCGTGTCGCTGTTGCCCGGGCCGGTGCCCACGCCGGTGGTGGCGTTCGCGGTGCGGCACACCGGCGCAGCGGCCGGGATCCAGATCACCGCATCGCACAACCCGCCCGCCGACAACGGCTATAAGGTGTACCTGGACGGCGGCATCCAAATCGTGTCCCCCACCGACCGCGAGATCGAAGCCGCGATGGCCGCCGCCCCGCCTGCCGACCGGATCGGCAGGGAGCCGGTCGAACCCGCGGGCACCGGGCTGATCGAGCGCTACATCGAGCGGGCATCGGGATTGCGGCGCGGCACCGGTTCGGTGCGGGTGGTATTGACCGCGCTGCACGGGGTGGGCGGCGCGGTCGCCGTCGAGACCCTGCACCGGGCGGGAATCGCCGAAGTGCACTCCGTCGCAAGCCAATTCGCGCCGGACGCGAACTTCCCGACGGTCGCGTTCCCCAACCCCGAGGAGCCCGGCGCCACCGACGCGCTGCTGGCCCTGGCCGCCGACGTCCGCGCCGACGTGGCGATCGCGCTGGACCCCGACGCCGACCGGTGCGCGGTCGGCATTCCCGACGCGGGGCGGTGGCGGATGCTGTCGGGCGACGAAACCGGTTGGCTGCTGGGCGATTACCTGCTGTCGACCACCCACCCGGGCAGACCGGTGGTGGCCAGCACCGTGGTGTCGTCGCGGATGCTGTCGGCCATCGCCGCGCGCCACGGCGCCGTCCACGTCGAGACCCTCACCGGCTTCAAATGGCTGGCCCGCGCCGACGCGAAAGTGCCCGGCGGCACGCTGATCTACGCCTACGAGGAGGCGATCGGGCACTGCGTCGACCCCGCGGCCGTCCGCGATAAGGACGGCATCAGCGCCGCCGTGCTGGTGTGCGACCTGGTGGCCGCGCTGAAGGCGGGTGACCGCACCGTGCCCGGCGCACTCGACGAGCTGGCGCGGCGGTACGGGGTGCACGACGTCGCCGCGGTGTCGCGCCGGGTCGCCGACGCGGGCGAGGCGGTCGAACTCATGCGGCGGTGGCGGGCGGCGCCGCCGCAGACGCTGGCGGGGTACGCCGCGGGCCTCACCGACATCACCGACGCGCTGATCTTCACCGGCGGCGACGACGACACGTCGATCAGGCTGGTGGTGCGGCCCTCCGGGACCGAGCCGAAATTGAAGTGCTACTTGGAGATTCGCTGCGCGGTTCACGACGATTTGGGCTCTTCGCGGCGGCGCGCCGGTGCCCTGCGCGAGCAGCTGGTCGCTGCGGTGCAGAGCTGGTGAACAGGTTGGGCCCGAATTGCCGGTCGCCGGCGTCGCCGAGGCCGGGCACGATATAGGCCGCCTTGTTCAGCCCCTTGTCGACCGCAGCGGTGAACACCCGCGCGTCCGGCGCCGCATTCTGCACCGCCGCAATGCCTTCCGGGGCCGCCACCACGCAGAGCACGGTGATGTCCGTGGCGCCGCGGCGCGCCAACAGGTCGATCGCATGCACCATCGACCCGCCGGTGGCCAGCATGGGATCCAGGATGATCACCGGCCTGCCCGCGAGCTTGGCCGGCAGCGCCTCCAGATAGGGCACCGGTAGGTGGGTTTCCTCGTTGCGCGCGACTCCGACGAAGCCCACCTCGGCGTCCGGTATCGCCGCATGCGCCGCGTCGACCATGCCCAGCCCGGCCCGCAACACCGGCACCAGCAGCGGCGGCTTGACCAAGCGCGTCCCGACCGCCGGGGCCACCGGGGTGCGGATCCGCACCGATTTTCGCGGCGCGTCCCGGCTGGCTTCGTAGACCAGCATCAGCGTCAGCTCGTGCAGCGCGGCGCGAAATGCGGCGGTGTCGGTGCGTTCGTCACGCAGCACCGTCAGCCGGGCGGCGGCCAACGGGTGGTCGATGACGCACATTTCCATGGGGTCGAGGGTATATAACGATCGGGCAAAGCCCTTCTGACACGCTCGCGTCCGAGCCGGAAGTCGCCTGCGCCCGTTCCTATACTCCGGGCGTGTTGCGCGAAAAACGAAGTCCGAGAACGCTGATCGGCGGGGCATACCGGAGCCTGCGCATCCTGGGCGCCTGGGCGCTGGTGGCGCTGGCGGTCAGCCCGCTGACCCCGCGCATAGGCCTTGCGGCAGCGGCCATTCCGCAACCGGCGCACGTCGTGATCGTGGTCGAGGAGAACCGTTCCGAGAACGGCATCATCGGCAACAAGTCGTCGCCCTTCATCACCACGCTGGCCGCGAACGGCGCCAACATGACCCAGTCGTTCGCCGAAACCCACCCCAGCGAGCCGAATTACCTGGCGCTGTTCGCCGGCAACACCTTCGGCGTGACCAAGGACCTGTGCCCGGTCAACGGCGGCGCCGCGCCGAACCTCGGCTCCGAATTGCTGGCCGCGGGCTACACATTCGTCGGTTTCGCCGAGGGCCTGCCCGCGGCCGGGTCACCGGTCTGCAGCGCGGGAAAGTACGCGCGCAAGCATGTGCCCTGGGCCAACTTCACCAATGTGCCGGCGGCGAACTCGCTGCCGTTCTCCGCGTTCCCGAGGGGCAACTACTCCAGCCTGCCGACCGTCTCGTTCGTCATCCCCGACAACGGCGACAACATGCACGACGGCTCGATCGCGCAGGCTGACGCCTGGCTGAACCGTGAGCTGTCCGGGTACGCGAACTGGGCGGTGGCCAACAACAGCCTGCTGATCGTGACGTTCGACGAGGACGACAACAGCAGCCGCAACCAGATCCCCACGGTGTTCTACGGCGCCCACATCCGTCCCGGCAACTACAGCGAACAGATCAACCACTACAACGTGCTTTCCACCGTCGAGCAGATGTACGGCTTGCCCAAGACTGGCTACGCCGCCAACGCCGCGCCCATCACCGATATCTGGGGCTAGCCCCGATGGCACCATAAGCACCTTCGCGGGTCGTCGCTATTCTGTGCCGCATGGTTGCTGACCTCGTCCCCATCCGCCTGAGCCTGTCCGAAGGTGACCGCTACACCGTGTGGGCACCCCGCTGGCGCGACTCCGGCGACGAGTGGGAGGCGTTCCTGGGCAAGGACGAGGACCTGTTCGGGTTCGCCAGCGTCGCCGACCTGGTCGCGTTCGTGCGTTCCGACGACGACAACGACCTGACCGACCACCCGGCGTGGAAGGAACTGCGCGCGGCGCACGCGCACGCGTTCCTCCCCGCCGACGACAAGCAGTTCGACCTGGTCGCCGTCGAGGAGCTGGTGGCGGAGAAGCCCACCGAGGAGTCGGTGGCGGCGCTGGCGGGCACGCTGTCGATCGTGTCGTCCATCGGATCGGTGTGCGAGCTGGCGGCCGTGTCGAAGTTCTTCAACGGCAACCCCAGCCTGGGCACCGTGTCCGGCGGAATCGAGCACTTCACCGGCAAGGCGGGCGCCAAGCGCTGGAATGCGATCGCCGAGGTGATCGGGCGCAGCTGGGACGACGTGCTCGCCGCGATCGACGGCATCGTCAGCACCCCCGAGGTCGACGCCAAGCTGTCCGACAAGGCCGCCGACGAGCTGGCCGAGGAGCGCGAGGACGACGAGCCGGAGGAGGACACCGGCACCGAGGACGCCGTCGCGGAAGAGGCCCCCGAGGAAACCGAGGACGAGGACGCCGCCGAAGACCAGGACACCGGCGACGAGCCCGCCCGCGCGACCGGCGACACCGTCGTGCTCGGCAGCGACAAGGACTTCTGGCTGCAGGTGGGCATCGATCCGATCCGGATCATGACGAGTTCTGGCACCTTTTACACGCTCCGCTGCTACCTGGACGACCAGCCGATCTTCCTGGGCCGCAACGGCCGCATCAGCGTCTTCACCTCCGAGCGCGCGCTGGCCCGCTACCTCGCCGACGAGCACGACCACGACCTGTCCGATCTGAGCACCTACGACGACATCCGCACCGCCGCGACCGACGGCTCGCTGGCGATCGAGATCACCGACGACAACATCTACGTGCTCAGCGGGCTGGCCGACGACCTGGCCGACGGACCCGACGCCGTGGATCGCGAGCAGCTGGAACTCGCCGTCGAGGTGCTCCGCGACATCGGCGACTACTCCGAGGATCCCGCCGTCGACAAGGCGCTCGACACGGGCAAGCCGCTGGGCAAGCTGGTGGCCGCCGTGCTCGAGCCCGACTCGGTCACCAAGCCGTCGCCGCCGTACGCCGCGGCGGTGCGGGAGTGGGAGAAACTCGAGCAGTTCGTCGACGGACGACTGCGCCGCGAGTAACGCCGTCGGTTGACGGGCTAGGTTGGGTGACGTGTCGCTTCCCGGTATCGGCCCGCTACCTCTCTACGGGTTCCAGCGTCCGGTCCTGCTGCTGTTCGGCCTGGTGCCCCTGGCACTGCTGGCCGTCTACGTCCTGGTCCAGGCGCGGCGCCGCCGCCGGCTGCACCGCTACACCGACACCCCCGTCGCGCAGTCGCCGTGGCGGCACCTGCCCATCGCGGTGTCGCTGCTGTGCCTGGCGCTGTTGACCATCGCGCTGGCCACCCCCACCCACGACATGCGCATCCCGCGCAACCGCGCCGTCATCATGCTGGTGATCGACATGTCGCAGTCCATGCGGGCGACCGACGTCGAACCCAACCGGCTCAAGGCCGCCGAACAGGCCGCCACGCAGTTCGCGGGCCAGCTCACGCCCGGCATCAACCTCGGGCTGGTCGGGTTCGCCGGCACGCCCTATCTGCTGGTGCCGCCGACCCCGCAGCACCAGGCCACCATCGACGCGCTGAAGAAGCTGGACTTCGCCGACAGCACCGCCACCGGCGAGGCGATCTTCACCGCCCTGCACGCGATCAGCGCCACCGCGGTCGCCGGCGGCGACAAACCGCCACCCGCCCGCATCGTGCTGCTCTCCGACGGCGGCGAGAACAAGCCCTCCAATCCCAGCGATCCGCACGACGGCGTCTACACCGCGGCGCGGCTGGCCAAGGACGAGGGCGTGCCCATCTCGACCATCTCGTTCGGGACCAAGGGCGGCGAGATCGAGATGGACGGGCAGCGCGTCGCCGTCCCGGTCTCGACCGACCAGATGAAGACGGTCGCCAAGCTGTCCGGCGGGCAGTCCTACACCGCCACCACCCTCGGCGAGCTGGAAAAGAGCTACAACGCCATCGAGAACGAGATCGGCTACCGCACCGTGCCGGGGCCGGGCAGCGCCGGCTGGCTGCGCCTGGGCGTGCTGACCGCCCTGATCGCGACGGCGCTGGCGCTGCTGATCAACCGGCGCCTGCCCAGCTGAGCGCAGTCAGGCGGGCAGCCTGCGGTTCAGCAGCAGGCCGGCCAAGATGGCGCCGGCCATGACGAAGGCGCCGAGCAGCATCCAGGCCAGGCTCGCGTCGCCCTTCACGGTCTCATAGCCGATCTGGCGCTGCAGCGTCGAGTACACGCTCTTCAGCGAGTCCAGGCTGTCGGCGTGGAACGACTGGCCATCGGTGATCTCGCAGATCTTCTGCAGGGTCTGGTCGTCCACCGGAACCGGGATGGTGGCGCCCTCGTAGTCAACGGTGCCGTACGGGGTTCCGAACGAGATCGTCGAGATCTGCACGCCCTCGGCCTTGGCGGCCCGGGCCGCGGTGAACGCGCCCTGCGGGGCGTTGGGGTCCAGCGGCACGTTCTCGGCGCCGTCGGATTCCAGCACGATCCGCGCCGGCGGCGGCCCGTCGCCGCCGCCCATCACCGAACCCACCGTCGCGATCGCCTGCAGAGCGGTGAAGATGCCCTCTCCCGTCGCGGTTTTGGGCATCGGCTTGAGGCTGTCGATGCCCGCCTTCACCGCGCTGCGGTTGGTCGTCGGCGGCACCAGCAGCGTGGCGTTGGCCGCGAACTCCACCAGCCCCAGGTTGATCGCCGGGGTCAGCTGGTCGGCGAACTGCTTGCCGGCCTCCTTGGCCGCGTCCAGGCGGTTGGGCGGCACATCGGTGGAGGCCATCGACTCCGACACGTCGATCACCAGCATCACGACCGCACGGTTGAGCGGAATCCGGACGTCCGACGTCGGCCCGGCCATCGCGGTGGTCAGCAACACCAGCGAGATCGCCAGCAGGATGGTCGGCACGTGCCGCCACTTGCTGGGCCGCGGCGGCGCCACCCGCTCCAGCACCTCCATGTTGGCGAAGCGCAGCACCCGGCGACGACGGGCGAACTGCTGCACGACGTAGAGGCCGATCACCAGCAGCACGATCAGCAGGACCAGGAAGAACCAGGCGTTCTGGAAGCCCGTGAGCGACACCGGTCCCAGCAGGGGCACCTTCATGTCCAGCCACACTATGCGTCGAACTCCGGCGGTGCATGGACCGCCGCCGGGGACTACCCGGCGACGAGATCGCGGCGCTGGGTGAACTTGATGTCCAGGCTGCGCAGGTGGGTCTGCAGCCCGGCGTCCTGGACCGGGATCAGGTGGGCCGGCTCGTCGGTCTCGTTGTAGTGGGCGTGCCACATGCCCGGCGGGGTGGTGAAGGCGCAGCCGGCTCTCCAGTCCACCCGGACGGGGTCGACGATGTCGCCGCGGGCGTCGAGGCGGGTGCCCAGCAGCGTGTAGCAGCCGGACTCCGGGGCGTCGAGGATGAGATCCAGCGCGACCGACTGGTGCCGGTGCGGGCGCTGCACCTGGTTGGGCGGCAGCACGCCGAACATGGCCCACAGCACGTGGGTGATGGTCAGCGTCTGCTCCTGGTTGGCGTTGGCCAGCAGCACGCTCACCCGGCTCTTGTCGTTGGCGCCGGGACGCGACGCGATCTCCTCGAGCTTGGCCACGGCGTCGGCGCGGCGGAACTTGGTCGCCTCAAACCGCGGCCGGGTGGCGTCGGCGCCCAGGTAGCTCATCAGCGGTTCGTCGTGCACCCAGTACATGGCGGTGTCGGTGGCGGCGTAGAACACCGACTGGCTGCCGGCGGGCAGCGTGAGGAAGTCGCCCTTCTCCCACTCGACCAGCCGGCCGTTGACCGCCGCGAAGCCGCGGCCGTAGAGCACGTAGTACAGCTGCGAGGTGGCGTTGGGGCTGGTGTCGACCTGCTCGGTGGCGCGGATGCTGACGAAGTTGGCCAGCAGCGCGGGGCTGGTCGCCGCGCCGGTGTCGATGCCCAGTTCCTGCGACAGGTCCAACGGGATCACCCCGGTCGGCGCGCCGAGGTAGATCTCGGGATCGAAGCGCCGCAGCGGAACGGGCGGGACGTGGCCGGATCCGATCGGGTTGGCCGCCTTGGAGTACTCGAAGTATTCGGCCTGCTGCGCCCACTCCTCGAAACGGCCCTCGAAGCCGTACTCGGCCACGTTGATCATCGGCGCCGGGATCGTCGGGTCCAGGTTCGGCACCACCAACTGCTGGGGCATCTGCGGCCTCCTTCGGTAAGAGTACATCTCGTATCTGAATAGTATTTATCTTGTATCTCAGTGTCAACCGCCGCCAATCCCCGCAGGTAGATCGCCCGGGTGTACCGTCATGACCACGCGTGAGATACGACTTAGCTACCAGAGAAGGGCGTCGTGGCAGCAAAGGATCCCCGGGCGGGCACGGCCAAGGACCGCGCGCTGGACTACGTCAAGACGCAGGTCCTCACCGGCGAGTTCCCCGGCGGCGAGCTGATCAGCGAGGGCGACGTCGCCACCGCGCTCGGGATGTCGCGCACCCCGGTGCGCGAGGCGTTCCTGCGACTGGAGGCCGAGGGGCTGTTGCGGCTCTATCCACAGCGCGGCGCCCTGGTGGTCCCGGTCTCGCCCGACGAGGTGCGGGCGGTCATGGAGGCCCGGCTGGTGCTCGAGCAGTTCGCGGCCGGCAAGGTGATCGGTCGCGGTCCGGCCGTCTGCGCCGTGGTCTTCGAACGGCAGTCGGGCGAGCTGCGCCGGCAGCGCGACGCGGTGGCGGCGGCCGACTGGCGGGAGTTCCTGGAGTCCGACCGGGCCTTCCACGCCATCACCCTGGAAGAGTCCGGCAACGCCATCCTGTCGGCCTTCTACTCGACATTGCGCGACCGCCAGATGCGGATGATCGGGGAATCGGCGCTGCGCGAACCCGATCGGGTCGCCACGATCATGGCTGAGCACGGGGACATCGCGGAAGCCTTGCGCGACGGCGACTTACCGCGCGCACTGCGGGCGGTGCAGACCCACCTGGCCAGCACGGTGCGGGCCATGGGCCTCTCGGCCCAACCGGACCCGTTCTGGGCCACTGGATTTGGCGCTCGTGCCGCAGACTGATCGATAGCTCCGGGGAACCCGGCTCAGACGGGCCTAGCCGATCAGCACGGCATAGCGCGGCTTGATCACCTCGTCGATGATCGCCAGCCGCTCGTCGAACGGGATGAACGCGGACTTCATCGCGTTGATGGTGAAGCGCTCGAGGTCGCTCCACCCGTAGCCGAAAGCCTCGACGAGCCGGTGCATTTCGCGACTCATGAAGGTGTCGCTCATCAGCCGGTTGTCGGTGTTGACGGTTACCCGGAAGCGGGCGCGGGCCAGCAGATCGAACGGATGCTCGGCGATGCTCTTGACCGCACCGGTCTGCACGTTGGAGCTGGGGCACAGTTCCAGCGGAATTCGCTTGTCCCGCAAGATGGATGCCTGTTGACCCAGCCGGACGCGCCCGTCGTCGGACACCTCGATGTCGTCGACGATGCGCACCCCGTGGCCCAGCCGGTCCGCGCCGCAGAAGGCGATCGCCTCGTGAATGGACGGCAGGCCGAACGCCTCACCGGCGTGAATGGTGAAGCGCGCGTTGTGGTCTCGCATGTAATCGAACGCTTCCAGGTGCCGCGTCGGCGGGTTGCCGGCCTCGGCGCCGGCGATGTCGAAGCCGACGACGCCCTTGTCCCGGAACCGGATCGCCAGCTCGGCGATCTCGCGGGAGACCGCCGCGTGCCGCATCGCGGTGACCAGCAGGCGCACCACGATCGGCCGATTCTCGGCCGCACACGCCTTCTCGCCGTCGGCGAACCCGGCCAGCACGGCCTCGACGATCTCGTCGAAGGACAGCCCGCGATCGATGTGCAGCTCGGGCGCGAACCGGACCTCGGCGTAGACCACCGAGTCCTCGGCCAGATCCTCCACGCACTCAAAGGCCACCCGATGCAGCGCCTCGGGCGTCTGCATCACGGCCACGGTGTGCGAAAAGGGCTCCAGGTAGCGCTCCAAAGAGCCGCTGTGCGAACGGGTGCGAAACCACGTCGCCAGCTCGTCGACGTCGGTGGCGGGCAGCCCGTCGTAGCCGACCTGCGCGGCGATGTCCAGCACGGTCGACGGGCGCAGCCCGCCGTCGAGGTGATCGTGCAGCAGGGCCTTGGGGGCCTTTCTGATCTGCTCGAGTCCCAGCGGTGTGGTCATGTGACGATCCGATCGATGATCAGGGGTCGGGAGGCCGGAGGTGTGCGCTCGACGCTCCACCCGCCGTCCAGCTCGGCGAGCGCGGCGGCGAAGCGCTCCGGGGTGTCGGTGTAGAGGGTGAACAACGGCTCACCGGCGGTGACCGGCTCGCCGGGGCGGCGGTGGATGCGGATACCCGCGCCCAACTGCACGCGCTCACCCGGGCGGGACCTGCCCGCACCGAGCCGCCATGCCCCCAGCCCCACTGCCATCGCGTCGATATCGCCCATTGTGCCGCCCGCGGGGGCGATCACGGTCTCGGCATGCCCGGCGACGGGCAGCGGCACCGTCAAATCGCCGCCCTGGGCCGCGATGAGCCGGCGGAACCGGTCCATCGCGGTGCCGTCGCGCAGGGTGTCGGCGGGATCGCGGTCGTCGATCCCGGCCAGCTCGAGCATCTCGGTGGCCAGCCGCAGCGTCAGCTCGACGACGTCGGGCGGGCCGCCCCCGGCCAGCACCTCGAGCGACTCGGCGACCTCCAGGGCATTGCCGACGGTCGCCCCCAGCGGCCGGTTCATGTCGGTCAGCAGCGCGCGGGTGGGCACCCCGTGCGCCGCGCCGAGCTCGACCATCGTGTGCGCCAGTTCGCGGCTCTGCGCCTCCGAGGCCAGCAGCGCCCCGGAGCCGACCTTCACGTCGAGCACCAGCGCGCCGGCCCCCTCGGCCAGCTTCTTGCTCATGATCGAGCTGGCGATCAGCGGCAGCGATTCCACCGTGGCGGTGATGTCGCGCAGCGCGTAGAGCTTGGCGTCTGCCGGCGCCAGGTCGCCGGCGGCGAAGATGGCCGCGCCCACGTCGCGCAGCTGCTCGCGCACCCGCCGGCTGGACAGCTCGGCGCTGAACCCGGCGATGGACTCCAGCTTGTCCAGGGTGCCGCCGGTGTGACCGAGCCCGCGTCCCGACGCCTGCGGGACCGCGGCTCCGCAGGCGGCGACGACGGGCACCAGCGGCAGGGTGATCTTGTCGCCAACGCCGCCGGTGGAATGCTTGTCGACCGTGGTCAGGCCCAGGTCGCCGAAGTCGAGCGTGTCGCCCGAGGCCAGCATCGCCGCCGTCCACCGCGCGGTCTCGCCGGGGTCCATACCGCGCAGCAGGATCGCCATCAGCAGCGCCGCCATCTGCTCCTCGGCCACCCGGCCGTCGGTGTAGGCGCCGATCACCCAGTCGATGGCGGCGTCGGACAACCGGCCGCCGTCGCGCTTGGTCCTGATCACCGTGGGCGCGTCGAACGCGGACTCAGTCACGTAGGTCCCCAAGGCTCAGGGTGTCATCCCGTTCTCCTTGAGGAACGAGGCCAGCGCGCCGACGAGCTGGGTGGAGAACGGCAAGGGCTTCGCGTAATTGGCCGGCGTTCGGCTGGCGTCTTCCTTCAGGACATGGTCCACCCCGGTCAGGTGGACGTAGTCGGTCTTGGTGCCCGCGCTGGTCAGGCCGGATACCAGCGAATCGACGTCCTGGCAGGTGATTTGCAGGTCGGCGTCGCTGCAGGTGACCAGCACCGGCATGTCGCGCGGCAGCTTGGCGGCCAACGCCGCCGGATCGATCGCGTCTTCCTGCAACAGAGCATGCGCATTGGTGGCGTTGATCACCGGCCTCAGCCCCGGCGGTTCGTCGGGCGGGACCTGGCCGGTTGCGCGGAACTCCCGTATCGCGTCATCGATCGCCGCCGTGTTCTCGGCGGCCCGCGCGGCGGTGACCCGCCCGGACCTGACGGCCGCGTCGGCCTGGGCGTGGGCCTGCTCGGACACATGGTCGAGGATGCGGCGGCTGGCCGGCTCCACCAGGCCCAGGGTCTGTATCGCGGGGGCGGTCCCGGGCGCGGCGGTGGCCAGCATCATCGCGTAGAGGGCGCCCTCGCTGTGGCCGAGCGCCATCAGGTGGGTCCGGTCGATGCCCGATTGGCCGGCCAGGAAGTTCAACGCGGCGGTCGCCTCGTCCTGGAACACGCCGATATCGACCTTCGTCGGGTCGGTCGCGTACGGGCCCAGCCCGGTCTGACCGGTGCCGAGCTTGTCGTAGCGCAAGCTGGCGACTCCGTCGTCGGACAGCGCCCGCGCCAGGTTCCGCAGCGTATCGACCTGACCCGGCATGGCGGCCGAGTCACCGTTGCGATCCGTCGGCCCGCTTCCGGCGATCAGCAGCGCTCCAGGCACGGCCCTGCCGTGCCCCGCCGGATGACGCAACGTGCCGTACACCGTCATATCCGCCACCGAGAAGGAGACGGCGTCCTCCACCCAGGACGACGCCGATGCCGACGACGGGATCGGAGACGGCGGTTTTGCGGTGGGCGGGTGCGACGCGCATCCCGCGGCTCCCATAGCCGCAGCGATCAGCCCGGCGACAACACGTCTGGGCAGCGATCCCGCCGGCGGCGCGCTCCCCCGTTGCACACGCATGACGGTAAGCCGACCGGCAACGCTCAGCAAGCCACGGCCGCGCCGGTTGGGCGAAGGCGTTCAGCCGCGCCCCGCGGTCAGGTCGTCGGGGCCGAAGGCGTCCGGCAGCAGGTCGCCGAGCCGGCGCGGCCCGCCCGGGTGGTCGATCAGCAGCTCGGCGCCGCCGTGTTCGAGCAGCACCTGACGGCACCGCCCGCACGGCATCAGCACCGATCCCCGTCCGTCCACGCATGCCAGCGCCACCAGGCGGCCACCGCCGGTGGAATGCAGGGCGCACACCACCGCACACTCGGCACAGAGACCAAGGCCATATGAGATGTTCTCCACATTGCAGCCGGTGACCACGCGGCCGTCGTCGACCAGTGCGGCCGCCCCGACCCGGAACCGCGAGTAGGGTGCGTAGGCACCCGTAGAGACGTCGATTGCCTTGTCCCGCAACATATTCCAGTCGATCTCAGGCATAACGAAACCCCGTTCACCCATCGTCGATTCCGAGAGCAACCCTAGTCGCAAAACGGCATTTCGCTTGGCGGACATTGGCGCAAGTCACACCGTGTCCGAGCTAAGCTCAAGTGCCCGGAGTGGCTGACGTTGAAGTCGGAAGAAGGCGGTGAGGACTGGGGTGACTACGCAACCGACGACCGCGGATCCGGCGGCACAGGGATCGGCTCCCTCGCGCAAGCGCAGGCCACCACGGACGCTGTACCGCGGCGACCCCGGCATGTGGTCGTGGGTGCTGCACCGGATCAGCGGCGCGACGATCTTCTTTTTCCTGTTCGTCCACGTGCTGGACGCCGCGATGCTGCGGGTGAGCCCGCAGACGTACAACGCGGTGATCCACGACTACCAGATGCCCATCGTCGGCGTGATGGAATACGGCCTGGTCGCGGCGGTGCTCTTCCACGGCCTGAACGGGATCCGGGTGATCCTGATCGACTTCTGGTCCGAGGGGCCGCGCCACCAGAAGCTGATGTTCTGGATCGTCGGCATCGTGTTCCTGCTGCTGATGGTCCCCGCCGGCGTGGTGACCGTCATCCACATGATGGAGCACTTCCGATGAGCAGTCCGGACCTGCAGCTGGGCCGGGGCGAGGTCGCCCCGGTCAAACAGCGCCTCTACGACCGTCCCGCCAGCCTGGACAACCCCCGCTCACCGCGGCGGCGGGCCGGCATCCCCAATTTCGAGAAGTTCGCCTGGCTGTTCATGCGGTTCTCCGGGATCGCGCTGTTCGTGCTGGCGATCGGCCACCTGTTCATCATGCTGATGTGGGATAACGGCGTTTACCGCATCGACTTCAACTACGTGGCGCAGCGCTGGGCGTCGCCGTTCTGGCAGTTCTGGGACCTGGCGCTGCTGTGGCTGGCGCAGCTGCACGGCGGCAACGGGCTGCGCACCATCATCGACGACTACAGCCGCAAGGACAGCACCCGGTTCTGGCTCAACAGCCTGCTGCTGTTGTCCATGGGCTTCACGTTGGTGCTGGGCACCTATGTGCTGCTGACATTCGACCCCAATATCGGAGGCTAAGCCGTGATCCAGCAACACCGATACGACGTGGTGATCGTCGGCGCGGGTGGTGCCGGCATGCGGGCCGCGGTGGAGGCGGGTCCGCGGGTGCGCACCGCGGTGCTGACCAAGCTCTACCCGACCCGCAGCCACACCGGCGCCGCCCAGGGCGGCATGTGCGCGGCGCTGGCCAACGTCGAAGAGGACAACTGGGAATGGCACACGTTCGACACGGTCAAGGGCGGCGACTACCTCGCCGACCAGGACGCCGTGGAGATCATGTGCAAGGAAGCCATCGACGCGGTGCTGGACCTGGAGAAGATGGGGATGCCGTTCAACCGCACCCCCGAGGGCCGCATCGATCAGCGCCGGTTCGGCGGGCACACCCGCGACCACGGCAAGGCCCCGGTGCGCCGCGCCTGTTATGCCGCCGACCGCACCGGCCACATGATCCTGCAGACGCTGTACCAGAACTGCGTCAAGCACGACGTGCAGTTCTTCAACGAGTTCTATGCGCTGGACCTGGTTTTGACGCAGACGCCCAGCGGGCCGGTGGCCACCGGCGTGGTCGCCTACGAGCTTGCCACCGGCGACATCCACGTCTTCCACGCCAAGGCGGTCGTGCTCGCCACCGGCGGCTCGGGCCGGATGTACAAGACCACCTCCAACGCGCACACCCTGACCGGTGACGGCATCGGCATCGTCTTCCGCAAGGGACTTCCTTTGGAGGACATGGAGTTTCACCAATTCCATCCGACCGGCCTGGCGGGCCTGGGCATCCTGATCTCCGAGGCGGTGCGCGGCGAGGGCGGCCGGCTGCTCAACGGCGAGGGTGAGCGCTTCATGGAGCGCTACGCCCCCACGATCGTCGACCTGGCCCCGCGCGACATCGTGGCCCGCTCCATGGTTTTGGAGGTCCTGGAAGGCCGCGGCGCGGGCCCGCACAAGGACTACGTCTACATCGACGTCCGCCACCTCGGCGAGGACGTGCTGGAGGCCAAGCTGCCCGACATCACCGAGTTCGCCCGCACCTACCTGGGCGTTGACCCGGTGCACGAGCTGGTCCCCGTCTACCCGACCTGCCACTACGTGATGGGCGGCATCCCGACGACGGTCACCGGACAGGTGTTGCGGGACAACACTTCCACGGTGCCGGGGCTGTACGCGGCCGGCGAGTGCGCGTGCGTGTCGGTGCACGGGGCCAACCGGCTGGGCACCAATTCGCTGCTGGACATCAACGTGTTCGGCCGGCGGGCCGGCATCGCCGCGGCCAATTACGCGCGGGGGCATGACTTCGTGGACATGCCGCCGCAGCCCGAGGCGATGGTCGTCGGCTGGGTCGGCGACATCTTGAGCGAGCACGGCAACGAGCGCGTGGCCGACATCCGCATCGCCCTGCAGCAGTCGATGGACAACAACGCCGCGGTGTTCCGCACCGAGGAGACGCTCAAGCAGGCGCTCACCGACATCCACGCCCTCAAGGAGCGCTACGCCCGAATCAGCGTGCACGACAAGGGAAAACGATTCAACAGCGACCTACTGGAGGCCATCGAGCTGGGCTTTTTGCTGGAGCTCGCCGAGGTCACCGTGGTCGGTGCGCTCAATCGCAAGGAGTCGCGCGGCGGCCACGCCCGCGAGGACTACCCGAACCGCGACGACGTCAACTTCATGCGCCACACGATGGCCTACAAGCAGGGCAGCGACCTGCTGAGCGACATCGCGCTGGACTTCAAGCCGGTGGTGCAGACGCGCTACGAACCCAAAGAACGGAAGTACTGATGGCCGAGAGCGCCGGAACCGAAGAGGCAGCCGAGGTCGAGACCAGCCTGGACCCGCCGCTGCCGGCGATTCCCGACGGCGCGGTGATGGTGACGGTCAAGATCGCCCGGTTCAATCCCGACCAGCCCGACGCCTTCGCGGAAACCGGTGGCTGGCAAAGCTTTCGGGTGCCCTGCCTGCCCAGCGACCGGATGCTCAACCTGCTGATCTACATCAAGAGCTACCTGGACGGGACGCTGACCTTCCGGCGCTCCTGCGCACACGGGGTGTGCGGATCGGACGCCATGCGCATCAACGGTGTCAACCGGCTGGCGTGCAAGGTGCTGATGCGTGACCTGCTGCCGAAAAAGCCGGGTAAGGCGCTGACGATCACCGTCGAACCGATCCGCGGGCTGCCGGTGGAGAAGGACCTGGTGGTCGACATGGAGCCGTTCTTCGACGCCTACCGCGCGGTGAAGCCGTACCTGGTCACCACCGGCAACCCGCCCACCCGCGAACGCATTCAGAGCCCCACCGACCGCGCCCGCTACGACGACACCACCAAGTGCATCCTGTGCGCGGCGTGCACCACCAGTTGCCCGATCTTCTGGCACGAGGGCAGTTACTACGGCCCGGCGGCGATCGTCAACGCGCACCGCTTCATCTTCGACAGCCGCGACGAGGCCGCCGCCGAGCGCCTGGACATCCTCAACGAGGTCGACGGGGTGTGGCGCTGCCGCACCACGTTCAACTGCACCGAGGCCTGCCCCCGCGGCATCGAGATCACCAAGGCGATCCAAGAGGTCAAGCGCGCGATCATGTTCTCCCGCTAGCCGGCGCCCGCGCCCGTCACACATCGCGGCCCTGTCTCGTCTGACGGGTATGACACAGAAAACCCGCATCGAGCCCCTGCCCCCCAAGCGCGCCGGATTGCTGATCCGGGCCATGTACCGGATCGCCAAGCGCCGCTACGGCCAAGTTCCCGAACCCTTCGCGGTCACCGCGCACCATCGCGGGCTGATGATCGCCGGCGCCGTGCACGAGACCATGCTGGACCGGGCGTCGAAGACGCTGCCGGGCAGCGTGCGCGAGCTCGCGGTGTTCTGGACCGCACGCACGGTCGGCTGCTCGTGGTGCGTCGACTTCGGGTCCATGCTGCAGCGGCTGGACGGCCTGGACATGCAGCGCCTCAAGGACATCGACAACTACGCCAGCTCACCGGCGTTCAGCGACGACGAGCGCGCGGCCATCGCCTACGCCGACGCGGTGACCACCGATCCGCACACCGTCACCGACGAGCAGGTCGCCGATCTGCGGGCCCGCTTCGGCGACGCCGGGGTCATCGAACTGACCTACCAGATCGGGGTGGAGAACATGCGGGCCCGGATGAACACCGCGCTGGGCATCACCGAGCAGGGCTTCAATTCCGGTGACGCCTGCCGCATTCCCTGGGCCACCGAGACCGCCGAGCTCAACGAGCCCGCAGCGGGGAGCCGCTGAACTTGTCGGGGTTGGCGACATCCCAAAGGGCGCAGACCTTTCCGTCGCGCACCGTCGCGGCCATGATCCGCGGCATCAACTCGCGATAGCCGTCGCTGGCGGGCACGCCCGCGGTGTAGCCGCCCAGCTCCCCGTTGACCAGCCCCAGCTGATACGAGGTGAACATCGCCGGGCCGTAACGCTGGGCCAGGCCGAAGAAGAACCGGGCCACCTTGTCCGCGCCGTGGATGACGTTGATTGCGGTGGGCGCCTTGCCATTCGCATCGCCGGTCAGGATCACGTCCGGATGCAGCAGCGCCACCACGGCCTCCAGATCGCCGGATGCCATGGCGGCCAGCAACTTCCCGACCACCTCGGCGTGCGCCGGATCGGGCTCGGGTGGCGCCTCGGCCGAGACGGCCTTGCGGGCCCGCGACGCCAGCTGGCGGGCGGCAGCCTCGTTGGTCCCCAGCACCTGGGCCACCTCCGCGAACGGCACGGCGAACCCGTCGTGCAGCACGAACGCGACGCGCTGATCGGGTGACAGCCGCTCCAGCACCACCATCGCCGCGAACCGCGCGTCCTCGCCGGCCACCACCGCGGACAGCGGATCGTCGGCTGCAGAATCTCCGAACCCGGTGACCACCGGCTCGGGCAGCCAGTTGCCCGTGTAGGTCTCGCGACGATGCGCGGCCGACCGCAACCTGTCCAGGCCCAGCCGGCTCACCACCGTGGTCAGCCAGGCCCGCAGGTCGGTGATCTCCGATCCCTTTCCGGGGTCCTGCCGGTGCCAGCGCAGCCAGGCGTCCTGCACGATGTCCTCGGCGTCGGCGACCGTGCCGGTCAGCCGGTAGGCGACCGACATGAGATGGGGCCGTAGCGACTCGAACTCGCTGACCTGCTGCGCCGCGGTCATATCGCGAGGCTACGCTCAGCGGCAAGATGACTGACAACCTGTGGCTGCATTTCGCCCGGCACGGCCCGGACATCACGGCGCCGATCATCACCCGCGGCGAGGGCGTCACCATCTTCGACGACCGCGGCAAGAGCTACCTGGACGGCCTGTCCGGGCTGTTCACCGTGCAGGTCGGGCACGGCCGCACCGAACTCGCCGAGGTCGCCGCGCGGCAGGCCGGCACGCTGGCGTTCTTCCCGCTGTGGGGCTACGCGACTCCCCCCGCTATCGCGCTCGCCGAACGCCTCGCCGGCTACGCCCCCGGCGACCTGAACCGGGTCTTCTTCACCACCGGCGGCACCGAGGCCGTCGAAACCGCATGGAAACTGGCCAAGCAGTACTTCAAGCTCACCGGCAAACCCGGTAAGCACAAGGTGATTTCGCGCGCGATCGCCTACCACGGCACCACCCAGGGTGCGCTGGCGATCACCGGGCTGCCGAAGTACAAGGCGCCCTTCGAGCCGGTGACGCCCGGCGGCTTCCGGGTGCCCAACACCAACTTCTACCGCGCGCCCGAACCGTTCGGATCCGACCCGAAGGCCTTCGGGCAGTGGGCCGCCGACCGGATCGCCGAGGCCATCGAGTTCGAAGGCCCCGACACCGTGGCCGCGGTTTTCCTGGAGCCGGTGCAGAACGCGGGCGGCAGCATCCCGCCTCCCCCAGGCTATTTCGAACGGGTGCGCCAGATCTGCGACAACTACGACGTGCTGCTGGTCTCCGACGAGGTGATCTGCGCGTTCGGCCGGATCGGGTCGATGTTCGCCTGTGACGACTTCGGCTACGTGCCCGACATGATCACCTGCGCCAAGGGAATGACGTCGGGCTACTCACCGATCGGCGCCATGATCGCCAGCGAGAAGTTGTTCGAGCCGTTCAACGACGGCTCCACCATGTTCCCGCACGGGTATACCTTTGGCGGCCACCCGGTTTCGGCGGCGGTCGGGCTGGCCAACCTCGACATCTTCGAGCGTGAGAGCCTCAACGACCACGTCCGGACCCACGCCCCCGCGTTCCGCGCCACCCTGGACAAGCTCTTAGACCTGCCCATCGTCGGCGACGTGCGCGGCGAGGGCTTCTTCTACGGCGTGGAACTGGTCAAGGACAAGGCGACCAAGCAGACCTTCACCGACGACGAGCGCCGGCCGCTGCTCGCCCGGGTCGGTGCGGCGCTGTTCGAGGCCGGGTTGTACTGCCGCACCGACGATCGCGGCGATTCCGTCATCCAGCTGGCGCCGCCGCTGATCAGCGGCCAGGCCGAATTCGACACCATCGAGGCCATCCTGCGCGAGGTGCTGACGCGGACCCACGCGCGGCTCTAAAGTCCTGGGCATGGCGCGCAAACCCCGCATCCGCCCGGTGCGCTGGCAGCCGCCGCCGGTCGACACGCTGCCCGGCGTGCCGGCGCCCGGCGTCACCGTCGTCCCGCTGCCCGGCAACGGCCCCGAGGACGTGGTCGTCGACGCGGCCGGCCGCCTGTGGACCGGCCTGGAGGACGGCCGCATCGTGCGGATCCCCGCCGACGACGGCCGGGCCACCGCCCCCGAAGTCATCGCCGACACCGGCGGCCGGCCGCTCGGCCTGCACGTCGCCCGCGACGGCCGGCTGCTGATCTGCGACAGCCATCGCGGCCTGCTCGCGCTGCACCCCGACGGCGGCACACTGGACGTTCTGGTGGAATCGGTCGGCGGCAGGCGGCTCAAGTTCTGCTCCAACGTCACCGAAACTGCAGACGGCACAATCTATTTCACCGAGTCGACCAGCGACTACCATTTCGAGCACTTCACCGCGCCCATCGTGGAGGCACGCGCAACCGGCGGCCTGTACCGGCTCGACCCGGACGGCGCCGTCACCACCGTGGCCGACGGGCTGTACTTCGCCAACGGGGTGACGGCCACGGCCGACGGGTCGGCGCTGGTGTTCGCCGAGACGCTGGCGCGCCGGCTGTCGAAGTACTGGCTGACCGGGCCGCGGGCCGGATCGGTGACGCCGTTGGCGGTGCATCTGCCGGGCATGCCCGACAACCTGTCCACCGGGGCCGACGGCCGCATCTGGACCGCGCTGGTCGCCGAGGCGAACCCGGCGCTGGAATCGCTGTTCCCGCGCGCCCCGATCATCCGCAAGGTGGTGTGGCGGCTGCCCGAGCGGCTGCAACCGCGGATCAAGCCGGAGATCTGGGCGGTCGCGTTCGACCCGGACAGCGGCGCGGCGGTGGCCGGCCTGCGCACCGAGCATCCGGACTTCGGCTCCGTCACCGGCCTGGTCGAGGCGGCCGGCCGGCTCTGGATGGGCACGATCAACTACCCGGCGCTGGCCCACGTGGACCTGGCCGCCACCACGCTGTAAGCCTCGCTAGCCGGCGGGTGCCCGCCGCACCGCGTCGGCGGCCATCACCACCTCGCGGGCGTGCGTGGCGCTCGGGTTGCGGCCGAACCGCGTCACGGCGTTGCACAGCCAGGCCAGCGCCGACCGCAACTCGGCGTCGGTGGCGGCGTCACGGTGCAGCTTCAGCTCGGCCAGCGCCTGGTCCAGCCCGGAACGCCGCACCTGCGTCGCCTTCTCGACAAGCTTGAGCAGATCCTGCAGCGGCCGGGGACCGGGCGCCCCGGCACCGTCGCGGGGGCCCCGCCGCCTGAACCACAACCCGTCTTTTGGAATAGCCGTCAGTGTAGGGGCTGGACACCTCCCCCGCGCGTCGACGAATTTGTAACATCCGCATCACCAGTCACAGCGCGGCTCCCCGGATTCGGGCCGCCGATCGCTTACTGTGCACAGACGATGACCCTGTTACGTTCCGCATCATGCCTGGCAGCGGCCCTTTTCCTGATGGCCGCCCCGGTCACGTTGGCAGCACCGGCGACATTGCCGCTCGGCACGCCGCTCGCGAATGCCGAACCCGGCGCCGAACCCAACGCCGCGCCCCCGGACTGCCCGTACCGGGTGAACACCCCGAAGGCCGTGGACTCGTCGGAGGCGCCCACCGCCGGCGACCCGCCGATCCCGCTGGCGGTGCCCGCCAAGCCGGTCGGCGGTGACGCGCTGGGCAGCTGCGGCGTCGTCGCCGCGCCGAATACGCCGCCACTGCCGGGCGACGTGTCCGCCGAGGCCTGGCTGGTGGCGGACCTGGACAGCGGCGCGGTCATCGCGGCCAAGGACCCGCACGGGCGGCACCGCCCGGCCAGCATCATCAAGGTGCTGGTCGCGATGGCCTCCATCAACGCGCTCAACCTGAACAAGTCGGTCCCCGGAACCGCCGACGACGCCGCCGCGGAGGGCACCAAGGTCGGCGTCGAGGAGGGCGGCGTCTTCACCGTCAACCAGCTGCTGCACGGGCTGCTGATGCACTCCGGCAACGACGCCGCCCATGCGCTGTCCATGCAGCTGGGCGGCATGGAGCCGGCGCTGGAGAAGATCAACGTGCTGGCCGCCAAGCTGGGTGGCTCCGACACCCGGGTGGCGTCGCCGTCGGGGCTGGACGCGCCGGGAATGAGCACCTCGGCCTACGACATCGGGCTGTTCTACCGCTACGCGTGGCAGAACCCGACGTTCGCCGACATCGTCGCGACGCGGACCTTCGACTTTCCCGGCCACGGCGATCACCCGGGCTATGAGCTGGAGAACGACAACCAGCTGCTCTACAAGTATCCCGGCGCGCTGGGCGGCAAGACCGGTTACACCGACGACGCGGGCCAGACGTTCGTGGGTGCGGCCAACCACGACGGTCGACGGCTGGTGGCGGTGCTGCTGCACGGGACGCGGGTGCCGATCGCGCCGTGGGAACAGGCCGCGCACCTGCTGGACTACGGCTTCTCCACGCCACAGGGCACGCAGGTCGGCTCGCTGATCGCGCCCGACCCGTCCCTGGCGCCGGCCAAGCACGACGCCGCCGACCCGCTGGCGACCAACGCCGCGGCCGGCGGGATCATCCCGTCGGCGGACGCCCTGCCGATCCGGGTGGGCGTGGCGGTGATCGGGACCATCGTCGTGTTCGCGCTGATCATGATGGCCCGCTCGATGAACCGCCGACCACTTCACCGCTGAACGCCGTGGCATGCGGATCGCGGCGCGGACTGCTGGTCGGGCTGACCGCGGCCAGCGTGGGCGTCATCTACGGCTACGACCTGTCCATCATCGCCGGGGCGCAGTTGTTCGTCACCGAGGACTTCGGATTGTCCACGCGCCAGCAGGAATTGCTGACCACGATGGTGGTGCTCGGCCAGATCGCCGGGGCGCTGGGCGCCGGCGTGCTGGCCAACGTGATCGGGCGGAAACGGTCGGTCGTCCTGATCCTGTTCGCCTACACGATCTTCGCGCTGCTGGCCGCGTTCTCGGTCTCGCTGCCGATGCTGCTGGCGGCGCGGCTGCTGCTGGGGCTGACCATCGGCGTGACCGTGGTGGTGGTCCCGGTCTACGTGGCGGAATCGGCGCCGACGGCGGTGCGCGGTTCGCTGCTGACGGCCTATCAGCTGGCGATCGTCAGCGGCCTGATCGTCGGCTATCTGACCGGCTACCTGCTGGCCGGCACCCACAGCTGGCGGTGGATGCTGGGGCTGGCCTGCGTACCGGCAATGTTGTTGCTGCCGTTGATGATTCGGATGCCCGACACGGCCCGCTGGTACGTATTGAAGGGCCGGCTGGACGACGCCCGGAGCGCGCTGCTGCGGGTAGAGCCCACCGCGCAGGTCGACGACGAGCTCGCCGAGATCGGCCGCGCGTTGAGCGAGGCCGCGCCCGGTGCGCGGGGCGGGTTCACCGAGATGCTGCGACCCCCGTACCTGCGGGCGACCGCCTTCGTGGTGGTGCTCGGGTTCCTGATCCAGATCACCGGGATCAACGCGATCATCTACTACAGCCCCCGGATCTTCGAGGCCATGGGCTTCACCGGCAATTTCGCGCTGCTCGGGCTGCCGGCCCTGCTGCAGGTCGCCGGGCTGGCGGCCGTCGGCGCGGCGCTGCTGCTGGTCGACCGGGTGGGCCGGCGACCAATCCTGTTGTGGGGCACCGCCATGATGATCGTCGCCGACGTCGTCCTGATGGCAGTGTTCGGTCAGGGCTTCGGCGGCGCGATCGCGGGTTTCGCCGGCATCCTGCTGTTCATCATCGGTTACACGATGGGCTTCGGCTCGCTGGGCTGGGTGTACGCCAGCGAAAGCTTCCCGTCCCGGCTACGCTCGATCGGGTCGAGCACCATGTTGACCTCCAACCTGGTGGCTAACGCCATCATCGCCGCCGTCTTCCTGAGCCTGCTCCATTCACTGGGCGGCGCAGGGACTTTCGCGCTGTTCGCGGCGCTCGCGGCGGTCGCGTTCGTCTTCGTGTACCGCTACGCGCCGGAAACCAAGGGCCGCCAGCTCGAGGACATCCGCCACTTCTGGGAAAACGGCGGCCGATGGTCGTGATCGCCGCGGGCACCATGGTGCTCGACGGTCAGGTCTGCCGGCCCGGCTGGCTGCAGACCTCCGGCGGACGGATCGCCGCCTGCGCGCCCGGCCCGCCGCCCGGGGCGGCCGACCGGGACTTCCCCGATGGCACTGTGGTGCCGGGCTTTATCGACATGCACGTGCACGGCGGCGGCGGCGCGTCCTACACCGAAGCCGACGGCATCGCCGGCGCCGCCGGATTCCACCTGCGGCACGGCACCACCACCACGCTGGCCAGCCTGGTGACCGCGTCCCCGGCCGAACTGCTCGCCGGGGTGCGCGCGCTCGCCGACGCCACCCGCCGGGGCACGGTCGCGGGCGTCCACCTGGAGGGGCCGTGGCTGAGCCGCGCGCACTGCGGAGCCCACGATCGCGCGAAGATGCGCGAGCCGGACCCCGCCGAGATCGACACGGTGCTGGACGCGGGCGCCGGCACCATCCGGATGGTGACGCTGGCACCCGAGCTACCCGGGGCCGACGCGGCGATCCGGCGCTTCGTGGACGCGGGAGTCGTTGTGGCGGTGGGGCATACCGGCGCCACCTACGAGCAGACCCGGCACGCCATCACGCTGGGTGCCACGGTCGGCACCCACCTGTTCAACGCGATGCCACCGCTGCACCATCGCGAGCCCGGCCCGGCGCTGGCCCTGCTGCGCGACCCGGGCGTCACCGTCGAGGTGATCGCCGACGGCGTGCACCTGCACCCCGACGTGGTGGCGGCGGTGATCGCGGCCGCCGGACCCGATCGGGTCGCGATGATCACCGACGCGATCGCCGCGGCCGGCCGGCCCGACGGCGCGTTCCGGCTCGGGTCGGTGCGCGTCGACGTCGCCGCCGGTGTCGCACGGGTGCACGGGACGTCGACGATCGCGGGCAGCACCGCAACCATGGACCGGCTATTCCGCACCGTGCACGCCGGCGCCGGCCTTGCCGCCGCGGTGCAGACGACCGCCGCGACGCCGGCGCGCGCCCTCGGCCTGCCGGGGGTGGGCGTGCTGGCCGCCGGCTATGATGCCAATCTTGTTGTGCTGGATGAGCATTTAGGCGTCTCGGACGTCATGGTGCGCGGCGCCTGGCGCAGTCCGCCGTCGGATGTTTGTTAGCATCGATCCCGTCGGCACCTGACACCAGGCCCGTACCCGGCCGGCGACAAGACGGGCGCCGTGGAGGTGCGTGATGGCCTGGTTCGTCCTGATTGTGTCGGGAGTCCTCGAGGCGGTGTGGGCGACGGCCCTGAACAAATCCGATGGCTTCTCCCGCCTCGGTCCGTCGCTGGTATTCCTTGTCGCCGTGGCGCTTTCGATGACCGGATTGGCGGTGGCCATGCGCACCCTGCCGGTCGGAACCAGTTATGCGGTCTGGGTCGGCATCGGGGCGGTGCTCACCGTCGCATACGCGATGCTGATCGGCGACGAGCCGGCGTCGTTGATCAAGCTGGTGCTGATCGGCGGGATCGTGGCCTGCGTCGCGGGCCTGAAGCTGACCGGCTAGCGCAGCCACCGGGCGAGACGGGAAAACGCCAGCGCCACAACGGCCCCCAATCCCATCGCGGTCAGGGTCTGGCGGGTATTGAGGCCTTCATCCATCTGTATGTGCGGCGCGATGATCGCCGGGGCCGGAGGCGCGACGGGCTGACTGCGCGGGTCGTTGGACGCCGTCGCCGCCCAGGCGGTGCAGAACAGCACGAGATACGCGGTGATGTAGGCGAACACCATCAATCCCAGCACCGGGCCGAAGGCCGCGCCGGCCGGGCTGCGCAGCACCGTCTTCAGATAGATGGAGGCGACCTGTTTGAACACCTCGAAGCCGATCGCCGCGATCAGCCCGGCCCGCATCGAATCGACAAGGCTGACCTTCTCACGGGGCAGGCGGGCGATCATCCAGGTGAACAGCAGCCACGACACCAGCGTCCCGATCAGGATCGAGAACAGCCAGAAGAGCCAGTCGAACACCACGAACTGCGGTATGCCAAGCCATTTCAGCAGCGCGCGCATGGGCACGGCATGGCCGACGGTGGTCAGCGCGACAGTGGCCACGATCACCGCGAACGTCCCCACCATCGCCAGCAGGTCGGAAAACTTGTTGCGCACGAAGCCCGGTGACTCGATCTGCTCGTCCCACCACATCTCCGTCAGCGCCTGGCGCAGGTGAGATATCCAGCCCAGACCCGCCCACACCGCGGTGGCCAGACCGATCACGCCGACCGAGGTCCGGGCGTCGATGGCCGAGTTCATCAACTCCTGCAGCTGATTACCCAGCGTGCCGGTCACCTGGGAACGGATGTGGTCGTCGATCGTGCTCAACAACTCTGGCCGACGGGCCAGCACGAACCCGAAGACCGCGAAACCGACCATCAACAAAGGAAACAACGCGAAGATCGTGTAGTAGGTGAGGCCGGCCGCAAAGAACCCGCCGTTGCGCTCGTCGAAACGCTGGTAGGCGCGGATGACGTGATCGATCCACCCGTACCGCGCGCGCAGCCGATCGAAAAAGCCCGGCTTGGCCGGCTCACTCATCGCACGACTCCAAATGAGTAGCGGTTCTAGCTCCGTTGTGGAAGAAACCCAAGCCGATCGTAAACCCGCTGGACCGTTTTCCCGGCCACATCGTTGGCCTTTTCCGCGCCGGCCGCGAGCACGGCCTCCAATTCGGTGAAATCGGCCGTCAGTTCGTCGACCCGGGCCTTGATCGGGGCGACGAATTCGACGACCGCCTCGGCGGTGTCCTTCTTCAAATCGCCGTAACCCCTTCCGGCATAGCCTCCCACGAGCTCCTCGATCCCCACGCCGGTGACCGCGGACTGAATGCTCAGCAGGTTGGACACACCCGGCTTGGCCTCGGTGTCGAACCGGATCTCGCGTTCGCTGTCGGTGACCGCGGAGCGAATCTTTTTGGCCGACACCGCCGGTGCGTCGAGCAGGTTGATCAGCCCCGCATCGGTGGCCGCCGACTTGCTCATCTTCGACGTCGGGTCCTGCAGGTCGTAGATCTTCGCGGTGGCCTTCGGGATGAGCATGTCCGGCACCACGAACGTCTCCGGGAAGCGGCTGTTGAATCGCTCGGCGATGTCGCGCGCCAGCTCGAGATGCTGACGCTGGTCCTCGCCCACCGGCACCAGATCGGTGTCGTAGGCCAGCACGTCGGCCGCCTGCAGCACCGGATAGGTGAACAACCCCACGTTGGTGGAATCGGCGCCCTGCCGCAGCGACTTGTCCTTGAACTGCGTCATCCGCGAGGCCTGCCCAAAGCCGGTGAAGCAGCCCAGCACCCAGGCCAGCTGGGTGTGCGCGGGCACGTGACTCTGCACGAACACGGTGCTGCGGGCCGGATCGATGCCCAGCGCCAGGTACTGGGCGGCCGTGATCAGGGTGCGCCGGCGCAGCGCCTCGGGATCCTGCGGGATGGTGATGGCGTGCAGGTCGACCACGCAGAAAAACGCGTCATGATCGTCCTGCAGCGCGACCCACTGCGTGACCGCGCCCAGCGCGTTACCCAGGTGAAGCGAGTCGGAGGTGGGCTGCACGCCGGAGAAAATCCGGCTGGATCCGGTAGCGGTGCTCATGATGCACCGATCTTTTCACGGGCGGCCGCCGCAGCCGCACGGACCGGCGCCCGCCGCCACCCCGGCGGTTGCGGTACCGGCGGTACCGCATTTAATGTCGGGTTATGCGCAAGCTCGTCTGCTCGGCTCCTTCCTCGTGAGCCCCGCTCACTCGGCGTCGGCTGCGGCCCGTTCGCCGATCCACCTCGGTCCCAGGGATGGTTCTGGGGAGCCGGTCCTGATGCTGCACGGATTCCTCATGTCGCAGACGGTGTGGGAGCCGGTGGCCCCGCGGCTGGCCGATACCGGCCGCTTCGAGGTCTTCGCCCCCACCATGGCCGGGCACAACGGCGGGCCCTACGCGGGCACCTGGCTGCTGAGCTCGTCCGTGCTGGCCGATCACGTCGAACGCCAGCTCGACCAGCTTGGCTGGGACAGCGCCCACCTGGTGGGCAACTCGCTGGGCGGCTGGGTCGCCTTCGAGCTGGAGCGGCGCGGGCGCGCGCGCAGCGTCACCGGCATCGGCGCCGCGGGTGGCTGGACCCGCTGGAGCCCGGTGAAATTCGAGGTCATCAGCAAGTTCATCGCCGGCATGCCGTTCCTGGCGCTGGCCCGGCTCCTCGGCCAGCGCACCCTGCGGCTGCCGCTGAGCCGGCGGCTGGCCACGCTGCCGCTGACCGCGACGCCGGACGGGATCACCGACGAGCAGCTGTGCGCTGTCGTCGACGACGCCGCGCACTGCCCCGCCTACTTCCAGCTGCTGGTCAAGTCGCTGCTGGATCCGGGCCTGCTGCAGTTGGCCGACACCGCGGTGCCCGTCCAGCTGGTGCTGTGCGAGAAGGACCGGGTGGTGCCCGCGAGCAGGTTCAACCGGCACTTCACCCACTACCTGCCGCCGGGAACGAGGATCACCAAGCTCGACGGCGTCGGGCACGTGCCGATGTTCGAGGCGCCCGAGCGGGTCAGCGCGGCCATCGCCGGCTTCATCGACGAGTGCACCGGCGGGGCCGACCGGCTTCCAGACCGGCACCAGCCGCCGGCTAGCTAGCCAGCTGTTTTTCCAGGTTCTCGGCGATCGAGTTGAGGAATTCCTCGGTCTGTTGCCACTGCTGGTCGGGGCCGATCAGGATGGCCAGGTCCTTGGTCATCTTGCCGCTTTCGACGGTGGAGACCACGACGTTCTCCAGGGTCTGCGCGAACTCGATCACCTCGGGGGTGTCGTCCAGCTTGCCGCGGTGGGCCAGCCCGCGCGTCCAGGCGAAGATCGAGGCGATCGGGTTGGTCGAGGTCGGCTTGCCGGCCTGATACTGGCGGAAGTGCCGGGTGACGGTGCCGTGCGCGGCCTCGGCCTCGACCGTCTTGCCGTCGGCGGTCATCAGCACCGACGTCATCAGCCCCAGTGAGCCGTAGCCCTGCGCGACGAGGTCCGACTGGACGTCGCCGTCGTAGTTCTTGCAGGCCCACACGTAGCCGCCCTCCCACTTCAGGCAGGCCGCGACCATGTCGTCGATCAACCGGTGCTCGTAGGTCAGCCCCTCCGCCTCGAACTGGTCCTTGAACTCCTCGTCGTAGACCCGCTGGAACTCGTCTTTGAACATGCCGTCGTAGGCCTTGAGGATGGTGTTCTTGGTGGACAGGTACACCGGCCACTTGGCGTTCAGCCCGTACTTCAGCGAGGCGCGGGCGAAGTCCCGGATGGAGTCCTTGAAGTTGTACATCCCCATCACCACGCCGCCGTCCTCGGGGATGGACACCACCTCGTGCACCATCGGCTCGCTGCCGTCGGCCGGGGTGAAAGTGATTGCGACCGTTCCGGGTTTGTCGACCTTGAAGTTGGTCGAGCGGTACTGGTCGCCGAACGCGTGGCGGCCGATGACGATCGGCTTGGTCCAGCCCGGCACCAGTCGCGGCACGTTCGAGATGACGATGGGCTCACGGAAGATGGTGCCGCCCAAGATGTTCCGGATGGTGCCGTTCGGCGAGAGCCACATCTTCTTGAGGTTGAACTCCTGGACGCGGGCCTCGTCGGGGGTGATGGTCGCGCACTTGACGCCCACGCCGTGCTTCTTGATGGCGTAGGCGGCGTCGATGGTCACCTGGTCGTCGGTGCGGTCGCGGTGCTCGATGCCCAGGTCGTAGTAGTCCAGGTCGATGTCGAGGTGCGGCAGGATCAGCATGTCCTTGATGAACTTCCAGATGACGCGGGTCATTTCGTCACCGTCGAGCTCTACGACGCGGCCTTTGACCTTGATCTTGCCTTCGCCTGCCATGTCGAGTCCGGCTTCCTGTTTGCGGCCCTAGCCTGTCGAAGCCGCCAGCGCCTCGTTGAATGTCTTGCTGGGCCGCATGATCGCCGTGGTCTTCTCGGTGTCCGGCTGGTAGTAGCCGCCGATGTCGACCGCCTCGCCCTGCGCCGCCGCGAGTTCGGACACGATGGTTTCTTCGTGTTCGGCCAGCGAGTCGGCCAGCGCGGCGAAGTGCTTGCGCAACTCGTCGTCGTCGGACTTCGCGAGTTCCTGCGCCCAGTACAGCGCCAGGTAAAACTGGCTGCCCCGGTTGTCGAGCTCGCCGGTCTTGCGTGACGGGCTCTTGTTGTTCTCCAGCAGCGTGCCGATCGCGGCATCCAGCGTCTTGCCCAGGACCTTGGCGCGCTCGTTGTCGGTCTTGATGCCGATGTCTTCGAAACACGCTCCGAGAGCGAGGAATTCACCCAGGGAATCCCAGCGCAGGTGGTTCTCCTCGAGCAGCTGGTGAACGTGCTTGGGGGCCGAACCGCCCGCCCCGGTCTCGTACATCCCGCCGCCGGACATCAACGGCACGATGGACAGCATCTTGGCGCTGGTGCCCAGCTCCAGGATCGGGAACAGGTCGGTGAGGTAGTCGCGCAGGATGTTTCCGGTCGCGGCGATGGTGTCCTGCCCGCGCATGGCGCGCTCGATCGTGTGCCGCATCGCCCGCTCCTGCGACATGGTCTGAATGTCGAGGCCATCGGTGTCATGCTCGGCCAGGTAGGTGTTGACCTTCTTGCGCAGCTCGTTCTCGTGCGGGCGCTCCTGGTCCAGCCAGAACACCACCGGCATGCCCGAATTCCGCGCCCGGTTGACGGCCAGCTTCACCCAGTCGCGGATCGGCTCGTCGCGCACGATCGGCATCCGCCAGATGTCGCCTTCCTCCACGTTCTGGGTCAGCAGCACTTCCCCGGTGTCGAGGTCGACGATGTTGGCGACGCCGTCCTCGGGGATCTCGAACGTCTTGTCGTGCGAGCCGTACTCCTCGGCCTGCTGCGCCATCAGCCCGACGTTGGGCACGGTGCCCATCGTGGTCGGATCGAACTGGCCGTGGGTTTTGCAGAAGTTGATGATCTCCTGGTAGATCCGGGAGAAGGTGGACTCGGGGTTGACGGCCTTGGTGTCCTTCTGCCGCCCGTCGGCGCCCCACATCTTGCCGCCCGCGCGGATCATCGCCGGCATGGACGCGTCCACGATCACGTCGCTGGGCGAGTGAAAGTTGGTGATGCCCTTGGCCGAATCGACCATGGCCAGCTCGGGCCGGTGCTCGTGGCACGCGTGCAGGTCGCGGATGATCTCGTCGTGCTGCGACGCGGGCAGCGACTCGATCTTGTCGTACAGGTCGGACAATCCGTTGTTGACGTCGACGCCGAGTTCGTCGAAGAGGGCGCCGTGCTTGGCGAACGCGTCCTTGTAGAAGATCTTCACGGCGTGGCCGAAGACGATGGGGTGCGACACCTTCATCATCGTCGCCTTGACGTGCAACGAGAACATCACGCCGGTCTCGTAGGCGTCCTGCATCTGCTCCTCGTAGAACTCGATGAGGGCCTTCTTGCTCATGAACATCGAATCGATGATGTCGCCCTTGCGCAGCGACACCATGGGCTTGAGCACAATTGTCTTGCCGCTCTTGGTCTCCAGCTCCATCTTCACGTTGCACGCCCGGTCCAGCGTCATCGACTTCTCACCGTGGTAGAAGTCGCCGTGCCGCATGGTCGCGACGTGGGTGCGCGACGCCTGCGACCACTTGCCCATGCTGTGCGGGTGCTTGCGGGCGTACTCCTTGACGGCCTTGGGCGCGCGCCGGTCCGAGTTGCCTTGCCGCAGCACCGGGTTGACCGCGCTGCCCAGGCACTTGGCGTAGCGGTCCCGGATCTCGCGGTCCTCGTCGGTTTTCGGGTTGTGCGGGAAGTCCGGGATCTTGAATCCCTTGCCCTGCAGTTCCTTGATCGCGGCGATCAGCTGGGGCACCGAGGCGCTGACGTTCGGCAGCTTGATGATGTTGGTGTCGGCCAGCTTCGTCAGCCGGCCCAGCTCCGCAAGGTTGTCGGGCACCCGCTGCTCTTCGGTCAGGTGCTCGGGGAACTCGGCGAGGATGCGGGCGGCCACGGAGATGTCGCTGGTCTTGATCTCGATGCCCGCCGGCTCGGCGAAGGCACGCACGATGGGCAGGAACGCGTAAGTCGCCAGCAGCGGCGCTTCGTCGGTCAGTGTGTAGATGACGGTCGGCTGTTCGGCGCTCACGGTCCCTCTCCCGGCGTCAATGATGGGTGGAAAAACTTGGGGCTCAGCGGTCTGACTGCCACGTTAGCAAGGGTGTTTGGACAGGTGTCGACCTGCACATGTACCGCGAGGGTTGGCACCGGCTCGGCACAGTAAGATAGTCTTCGTATTGGTCATGAGCGCCAGCATCAAGCCCCGGCTTGCTGGCCGGCAACCCTCCAACCGCGGTGGGGTGCCCCGGGTGATGACCAGGTTGAGTAGCCAGACAACCGGCTATCCGGCAAGCGCGGGTCCGCCGTGACGGGCCCCTGAGTAGACAGGGAAACGTGATGTGCGCTCGCTTCGCTCATTCACTCCTCATCGTGTGTCGCTGCTAATCCGCGGCGCCGGTTGACGCCGCCTTCCGGCGTCCCGCCCGTCCGCCAGCAGATTCCCTACCAGCAGAAAGCACCCTCGTGACCTCCGACAACTCCGATCTCGAAGCCGATCCGACCGCGAACTGGTCGTTCGACACCAAGCAGGTGCACGCCGGCCAGCACCCCGACGCGGCCACCAACGCCCGCGCCCTGCCGATCTACCAGACCACGTCGTACACCTTCGACGACACCACGCACGCCGCCGCCCTGTTCGGGCTGGAGGTGCCGGGCAACATCTACACCCGGATCGGCAACCCGACCACCGACGTCGTCGAGCAGCGTGTCGCCGCGCTGGAGGGCGGGGTGGCGGCGCTGTTTCTGAGCTCCGGACAGGCCGCTGAGACGTTCGCCATATTGAACCTGGCTTGTGCCGGAGATCACATCGTCTCCAGCCCGCGGCTCTACGGCGGGACCTACAACCTGTTCCACTACTCGCTGGCCAAGCTCGGCATCGAGGTCACCTTCGTGGAGGACCCCGACGACCTGGATTCCTGGCAGTCGGCGGTGCGGCCGAACACCAAGGCCTTCTTCGGCGAGACGATCTCCAACCCGCAGATCGATGTGCTGGACATCCCCGGGGTCGCCGGCGTCGCGCACGCCAACGGCATCCCGCTGATCGTCGACAACACGATCGCCACGCCCTATCTGATCCAGCCGTTCAAGCACGGCGCCGACATCGTCGTGCACTCGGCCACCAAGTACCTCGGCGGGCACGGTTCGGCGATCGCGGGCGTCATCGTCGACGGCGGCACGTTCGACTGGACGCAGGGGCGGTTCCCGGGCTTCACCACGCCCGACCCGAGCTACCACGGCGTGGTGTTCGCCGAGCTCGGTCCGCCGGCCTACGCGCTCAAGGCGCGCGTGCAGCTGCTGCGCGACCTCGGTTCGGCCGCGTCGCCGTTCAACGCGTTCCTGGTCGCGCAGGGGATCGAGACGCTGAGCCTGCGCATGGAGCGCCACGTCGCCAACGCGCAGCGCGTGGCCGAGTATCTGGCCGGCCACGACGGGGTGCTGTCGGTCAACTATGCGGGCCTGCCCGGCTCGCCCTGGCACGAGCGGGCAAAGAAGTTGGCGCCCAAGGGAACCGGCGCGGTGCTGGCCTTCGAGTTGGCCGGCGGCGTCGAGACCGGCAAGGCGTTCGTGAACGCGCTGAAGCTGCACAGCCACGTCGCCAACATCGGCGACGTGCGCTCGCTGGTGATCCACCCGGCGTCGACGACGCACGCACAGCTGTCCGCGAAGGAGCAGCTGAGCACCGGGGTCAGCCCCGGCCTGGTGCGGCTGGCCGTCGGCATCGAGGGCATCGACGACATCCTGGCCGACCTGGAGCTCGGCTTCGCCGCGGCAAGCAAATTCGGTGCGACCGCGGGTGCGTCCGGGACCGACCCGCAAGCCGTGGCGGCGTTCTAGGAACCGCCCATGACCATCCCCGACGTGCCGACCCAGACGCTGCCCGAAGAAGGTGAGATCGGCTTCGCCCACATCGGCTCCCTGACCACCGAGGGCGGCGCGGTCATCGACGACGTTCACATCGCCATCCAGCGCTGGGGCGAGTTGTCGCCGACGCGCGACAACGTGGTGGTGGTGCTGCACGCGCTCACCGGCGACTCGCACGTCACCGGGCCGGCCGGCCCCGGACATCCCACCGGCGGCTGGTGGGAGGGCATCGTCGGGCCAGGCGCCCCGATCGACACCAACCGCTGGTGCGCGCTGGCCACCAACGTGCTGGGCGGCTGCCGCGGCTCCACGGGCCCCAGCTCGCGGACCCGAGACGGAAAGCCTTGGGGCTCACGGTTTCCCCGAATCACGATCCGCGACCAGGTCGAGGCCGATATCGCCGCGCTCGCCGCGCTCGGCATCGAACGGGTCGCCGCGGTGGCCGGCGGATCCATGGGTGGCGCAAGGGCTTTGGAGTGGATCGTCGGTTACCCCGACCGGGTCCGGGCCGGGCTGCTGCTGGCGGTCGGTGCCCGTGCCACCGCCGATCAGATCGGCACCCAGTCCACCCAGATCGCGGCGATCAAGGCCGACCCGAACTGGCAGGGCGGCGACTACCACGACACCGGGCTCGCGCCCGATGCCGGGCTGGCGATCGCCCGCCGCTTCGCGCATTTGACCTACCGCGGCGAAGCCGAGTTGGACACCCGGTTCGGCAACTTCGGGCAGGACGACGAGGACCCGACCAACCACGGCCGCTACGCGGTGCAGAGCTATCTCGAGTACCAGGGCAACAAGTTGGTGGAGCGTTTCGACGCGGGTAGCTACGTGGCCCTGACCGAGGCACTGAACAGTCACGACGTCGGCCGGGGCCGCGGCGGGGTGCGTAAAGCGTTGCGCAACTGCCCGGTTCCGGTGGTGGTCGGCGGCATCACCTCCGACCGGCTCTACCCGCTGCGCCTGCAGCAGGAGCTGGCCGAGCAGCTGCCCGGCTGCACCGACCTGCAGGTCGTGGATTCCCTGTGCGGCCACGACGGCTTCCTGGTGGAAGCCGACGCCGTCGGCGAAATGATCCGCAAGACACTGGTATTGGCGGACGACAGGGAAGGCGCCTCGTAACGCATGACCCGCTCGCGGCACGACCGCTCCCTCTCGTTCGGCTCGGCGGCCGCGGCGTATGAGCGTGGGCGCCCCTCCTATCCCCCGGAAGCGATCGACTGGCTGTTGCCGGTCGGGGCGCGTCGGGTGCTCGATCTCGGCGCCGGCACCGGCAAGCTGACCACCAGGCTGGTGGAACGCGGCCTGGACGTGGTGGCCGTCGACCCGATTCAGGACATGCTGGAGGTGTTGCGCACCTCGCTGCCGGAGACCCGGGCGCTGCTGGGCACCGCGGAGGAGATTCCGTTGGAGGACAACAGCGTTGACGTGGTGCTGGTGGCGCAGGCGTGGCATTGGGTGGATCCGGAGCGCGCGATTCCCGAGGTGGCCCGGGTGCTGCGGCCCGGCGGCCGACTGGGCCTGGTGTGGAACACCCGTGACGAGCGGCTCGGCTGGGTGCGCGAACTGGGCCGGATCATCGGCAGCGACGGCGACGGCCGCACCCGGGTGACGTTGCCCGAGCCGTTCACGGACCTGGCGCATCATCAGGTCGAGTGGACGAGTTACCTTACGCCGCAGGCGTTGATCGACCTGGTCGCGTCGCGCAGCTACTGCATCACCTCGCCGACCGAGGTCCGCACCCAGACGCTCGACCAGGTGCGCCAGCTGCTCGCCACCCACCCGGCGCTGGCGAATTCGACCGGCCTGGCGCTGCCCTACGTCACCATGTGTACGCGGGCGACGCTGGCCGGCTGAGGCCCACTCCCGCTACCACTCGTCATCGTCGTCCTCGCGCAGCAGTTTTTCGGGGTGGTGGAAGGTGTTGGTGCGCGGTTGGCCTCGGTCGAGGTGTGGGGGTGGTTTCCATTCGGTGTCGCCGCGCGTGTTTTTGCGGGTGGTCCAGCCGCCGGGTCGCAGCAGGCGGTGGTGGGGTCCGCAGGCGAAGGTGAGGTCGTTGACGTCGGTGGTGTGGCAGGTAGCCCAGTCGGTGACGTGGTGGACTTCACTGTAATACCCGGGCACCGTGCAGCCCGGGTTTGAGCAGCCGCGGTCCTTGGCGTACAACACGATTCGCTGTCCGGGTGAGGCGAGTCGTTTGGTGTGATACAGCGCCAGCGCCTTGCCCTTGTCGAAGATGGCCAAATAGTGACGGGCATGGCGGGCCAGCCGGATCACGTCGCTCATCGGCAGGATGGTGCCGCCACCGGTCAACCCGCGCCCGGCGGCAGATTCCAGCTCTTGGAGCGTTGTCGTGACGACGATGCTGGCCGGTAACCCGTTGTGCTGACCCAACTCTCCCGACGCCAAGAGCGCGCGCAGGGCGGCGTTGAGTCCGTCGTGGTTGCGCTGGGCCGCCGAACGCGGATCGCGCTCGATGGCCTCTTCGGTGGGAGCGCCGTCCACACACGGCGTCTCGTCGAACGGGTTGCACATGCCCGGCGCGGCCAGTTTGGCCAGCACCGCTTCCAGGGTGGCGCGCAGTTCCGGGGTGATCAGCCCGCGCAGCGCCGACATGCCGTCGGCTTGCTGGTTGCCCAGGGTCAGGCCGCGGGCCCGGGCGCGATCCTCGTCGGTGAAGGTGCCATCGGGGTTGAGCGCGTTGGTCATCGCGCGGGCCAGTTCGGTGAGCTGTTCGGGACCAAACCGGCTGCCCTCCTTGGCCAACCGAGCCTCGGCCTGCTCGCGGGTCGGCATGTCGATCCAGCCGGGCAACTGGTGAAAGAATTTGCGAATCACCGCCACCTGGCCGGAGCCGAGCGCGCCGGCGCGTTGGGCGGCCGCGGTGGCCGCCAGCAGCGGCGGGAGGGGTTCGCCGGTCAGGCCGTGGCGGGGGCCTAGGTCGCGGGCTTCGTTGATGCGCCGGGAGGCCTCGGCGCGGCTGATCAGCGTGGCCTCGGTGATCGCATGGACCACTGTGCCGCCGAGCTCCTCGGAGGGGGACTGGCCGGCCAGGGAATTGATCAGCGGATGCTCGACGGCCGGCAGGCGCCGACGCTGCTGTTCGCAGCGCTGCAACACCGCCAACTGCTGGCGCGGGTTCAACGCGTCCAACGACAGCGCGCACAAGCGACCCCAGGCCGCATCGAGCGCGTCGAACACCTCGTCGACATCCTGCTGATCACCCACACCCCGAAGCTAGCCGCACCCACCGACAAATACCGGCGCCCCGACCGCCATAGATACACACTCGCGCAAATGATTTCGCAGCGATGCCGTCCGCGGTGACATCGACCGGCGCGATGGCGATTTCGGCGATCAGGAACCACCCCTCGCCGGGCGGTTGCAAAAGCTGCGCGGTGCCATCGCCGCGATTACACTTGCGGCAGTAGAGGTGGCGTTATGGTCAAGCTTTTCGCGTCCGCGGTGGTGTCGGCCGCGTGCGCTGTCGGGCTGGCTGCGCCGGCGAACGCCAGCGGCGGCTACATCGTGATGGCGGGATCGGATTCGGCCCATGCCTTCGAAACCACAGTGGGCGGGGGTCTCGCCACCCAGACTCGCATCGAGGCGTTTGCGATAAACCAATGCGCGCAGAAGCACGGCGCAACCGATTGCCGCATCCTCGCCGAAGGCGAGGGCGGCTGCGTGGCCCTCTCCGATGACGGCCCCAGCCTGCTCGGCGCCTGGGGCGCCACCCGTGAGGCCGCCGTTGCCGCGGTGATCGCCAAGGTAGGGCAGGCAGGGGCGGCCGCGGACAAGGCTTACTGCGTTGGCGACCCCGGGCTGGTGCCCCCCGGCGGGGGCCGTTCTGGACCACGCAGTAGCCGGGCGCGGCTAGAAATCCAGCCCCGAGAACATCATCCGGTTGGGGTCGTACTTCTGCCGCACGGTGGTCAGTCGCGGCAGATTCGACCCGTAATAGCGGGACGGCGTCGGGTTGGGCTCCAGGTAGTTGACGTAGCCGCCGACGGAGAACTGTTGCACCGCCTGGTGCGCGCTGCCCACCCAGGTGGTCGCGGCGCCGACCTGGTTGGCGGCGGGCTCGACATACCACTGCACCACCGCGGACTGATTGCGCCACGGAAAGGCGGTGTCGCCCGCGGCGACATCGGCCACCGCGCCACCGAGCGGGTCGATCAGGACCGAGGCCTGTCCGGCCCCCGAGGCCGGCCACTGCCCGGCCGCGGTCGCAATGGCATGGGCCGCAGCCGAAGTCATCGGCCCGATCACGTCGGACCCGGCGACGAAGCCGCGCGCCGGGCTGGTCCCGCTGCCTCCGGCCAGATAGGTGACCAGGTCCATGTGGCTGAGCGTCTTGTTGGTCACCGCGCTGGGCGCCAGCCCCACCGCGGACTTGAGGGCGTCCACCACCGCGGAGCCGGTGCCGGCCGGAGCCGTCGCCAGCACATGGCAATTCGCCTGCGCCGAACCGACCGACAGGTCGACCATCCCCCAGGCGTTCCGGTCCGCGCCCGCCAGCCAGGACTGCCAACCGGTGAGCACCTGCACCGCCGATGACGGCGGAAAGTCCAGCCGCACCAGGTCGCTGTCGGCAGTGGCGAACGTCGCGAACGTCATCGAGGTCGTCACCCCGAAGTTGCCGCCGCCGCCACCGCGCAACGCCCAGAACAGATCCGGGTTGTCATTGGCCGACGCGGTGACCACGTCGCCGCTGGGCAGCACCACCGTCGCGGACTGCAACGCGTCGCAGGTGAGCCCGGCGCGACGGGCGTCGGCGCCCACCCCGCCACCCAGCGCCAGCCCCGCCATGCCGACAGTCGGGCAGGTTCCGGTGGGAACGGCGCGGCCCGCGCCGGCCAGGGACTGGTGCACCGCATACACATTCGTCGCCGGGGTCACCGTGACGTTGTTGCCGTCGAAGTTCGCGCCGCCGGGCAGGCCGCGCAGGTCGAGCACCATGGTGCCGTTGGCGCCGGAAGCGCCGACATATGAGTGCCCACCACCGCGCGGCGCGATCTTGAGGTTGTTGGCCTTCGCGAAGGCGACCGCCTTCTGCACGTCGGCCTGCGACGAAACCCGCACCACCGCAGCGGGATTGGAGTTGTTGTAGAACGAGTTGAAAACCTGCTTGCCGGTGGAGAATTGGGATCCGTTGGCCGGCAACAACACGCTGCCACCGATCGACGAAGCCAATCCGGACCACCCGGTGGCGGGGTCCGCCGCCGCCGGTCCGGTGCCGAACACCGCTCCCGTCGCCAGCGTGACGGCGCCACGCAGAAACGCCTGACGAGAGATCCCATGGCTGGGCGGACGGCTGCGATTAGTCGTCATGCGCGCAGATTCTGGTTCATGTCGCGCCCAGAATTCCGGTGTCGCCGCCCGTGTCACATCACAGTGTGGCGTCGATCCGCCGCCCGGCCTTGCGCAACGGGGCTGCGTAATAACCGACGTCGCGGAGACCGTGACCTCGCGAAACGCATATTGTGCGAACCTTTACCCCACCGTGTCGTAAACGTGACAGTCATGGCTCAGAGTTCGTAGGCGTGATTCGAGTGCCTCAGACGCGCACTCCATGGCGGACGGGGAGGCTGGCGTGAAGGCATTTGCACGAACTCATCAATGGATCTGGGTTTTGCGTCATCAGCCCTTCACCATTCGCCTGCTGGCCGCCGCCGCCGGCCTGCTTACGGTCGCCTCGGCGTTCGCGGCACCGGCCGGAGCGAACGGGAACGGCGACGACTTCATCGACGCGCTCAACCACGCCGGCGTCGATTTCGGCGAGCCCGGCAACGCGATGTCCGTCGGCGAGTCGGTGTGCCCGATGCTGTCGCAGCCGGGTGGCAACTTCGCCGCCGTCGCGTCCAGCGTCGCCGGCCGGGGCATGTCACCCACGATGGCGCGCATGTTCACCACGATCGCGATCCAGACCTACTGCCCCGAGGAGATGGCGAACATCGCCAACGGCAACCTGTCCGGCGCCATGCCGCAGGTGCCGGGCATGCCCGGACAGATGCCAGGCATGGCCGGACAGATCCCGGGCATGGGGGGACAGATCCCGGGCATGGCGGGACAGATCCCCGGCATGGCCGGGCAGCTCCCCGCGATGACGGGTCAGGTGCCGGGGATGACGGGAATGGCCGGGCAGGTTCCGGCCCTGCCGGGGGTCTGACGCTTCTAACGGGTGCCCAGCGGGTCGATGGTCCACGCGATGTAGAACATCGCCGCCCCGACCGTCGCGGTGGTCATGAAGTCGATTCCCTTGCCGCGCACCACCAGAAGGCCGGCCCGGTCCTCGGACAACACCAGCCGCAGCAGTGCCGCCACGCCGACGCCGATCCCGATCAACAGCGAACCGCGACGCCAGAAGTTGGCCCCGACCAACGCCAGTGCCGCCGCAAAGATCAAGCCCACCAATACAATTGGCCATTGGGCCCGCAGCACGGCGCGTGGGGTCATTGCCGCTCGGCCAGCTCGACGACGTTGGTCAGCAGGAACGCGCGGGTCAGCGGGCCCACGCCGCCGGGGTTCGGCGACACGTGGCCGGCCACCTCCCACACGTCGGGGTGCACATCGCCGGTGAGCTTGCCGTCCACCCGGCTGACGCCGACGTCGAGCACCGCGGCGCCTGGACGCACCATGTCGGCGGTCACCATGTGCGGCACCCCCACGCCGGCGACGATGATGTCGGCCTGCCTGGTCAGCGCCGGCAGGTCGCGAGTTCCCGTGTGGCACAACGTCACCGTGGCGTTCTCGGAGCGCCGGGTCAGCAGCAGCCCCAGCGGACGGCCGACCGTGACGCCGCGGCCGATGACGACCACGTGCGCGCCGGCGATCTCAACGTCGTAGCGGCGCAACAGATGCACGATGCCGCGCGGGGTGCACGGCAGCGGGGCCGGGTTGTTGAGCACCAGCCGGCCCAGGTTGGTCGGGTGCAGCCCGTCAGCGTCCTTGTCCGGGTCCACCCGCTCCAGCGCCGCGTTCTCGTCCAGCTGCTTGGGCAGCGGCAACTGCACGATGTAACCGGTGCAGTCGGGATTGGCGTTGAGCTCGTCGATGGTCTCGTTCAGGGTGGCGGTGCTGATGTCGGCGGGCAGGTCGCGGCGGATCGAGGTGATGCCGACCTTCGCGCAGTCGGCGTGCTTACCGCGCACGTAGGCCTGCGAGCCGGGGTCGTCGCCCACCAGGATGGTGCCCAGTCCAGGGGTGCGGCCCGCGGCGGTCAGCGCGGTCACCCGCTGTTTGAGGTCGACGAAGATCTCGTCGCGGGTGGCCTTGCCGTCCAGCGTGATTGCTCCCACGCTGACAGTCTGGCACGCTCCCGGTATGCCTACCCCTCCGGACGTGTTCAGCCCCGCGAAGCTCGGTCCGATAACGCTGCGTAACCGCACCATCAAGTCCGCCACCTTCGAGGCGCGCACGCCCGAGGCGCTGGTGACCGACGACCTCATCGAATACCACCGGCTGCCGGCCGCGGGCGGGGTCGGCATGACCACCGTCGCCTACTGCGCCGTCTCCCCCGGCGGCCGCACCGAGGGCAACGGAATCTGGATGCGACCCGAGGCGGTGCCCGGGTTCCGCCGGCTCACCGACGCGATCCACGCCGAGGGCGCCGCGGTCAGCGCGCAGATCGGCCACGCCGGCCCGGTGGCCAACGCCAAGTCCAATAAGGCGAAGGCGCTGGCGCCGGTCCGGTTCTTCAACCCGATCGGGATGCGGTTCGCCAAGAAAGCGACCCGCGAGGACATCGACGAGGTGATCGCCGGGCACGCCAACGCGGCCCGGCTGGCGATCGAGGCCGGGTTCGACGCCGTCGAGATCCACCTGGGTCACAACTACTTGGCGAGTTCGTTCCTGTCCCCGCTGATCAACCGCCGCGACGACGAGTTCGGCGGATCGCTGCAGAACCGCGCCAAGGTCGCCCGCGGCATGGTGATGGCCGTCCGGCGTGCGGTGGAGAAGGAGGGCACACCCATCGCGGTGACCGCCAAGCTGAACATGGCGGACGGGGTCCGCGGCGGCATCAGCACGGAGGAATCGCTGACCACCGCCAAGTGGCTCGAGGAGGACGGCGGCCTGGACGCGATCGAACTCACCGCGGGCAGCTCGCTGGTCAACCCGATGTACCTGTTCCGCGGCGACGCGCCGCTCAAGGAGTTCGCCGGGGCGTTCAAGCCGCCGCTGAGCTGGGGCATGCGCATGACGGGCAAGAAATTCCTGCGCGAATACCCCTACCGCGAGGCCTATCTGTTGCGCGACGCCAAGCTGTTCCGCAACGAATTGAAGATGCCGCTGATCCTGCTCGGCGGCATCACCACCCGGGAGACGATGGACCTGGCGATGGCCGAGGGATTCGAGTTCGTCGCGATGGCCCGGGCGCTGCTGGCCGAGCCGGATCTGATCAACCGGATCGCCGCCGACGGCGCCCGCCACCAGGTGCATTCGGCGTGCACGCACTGCAATCAGTGCATGCCGACGATCTACACCCGAACGCACTGCGTGGTGACCGGCGCGCCTGACGCTGTGGGCGCTCAGAGCTAAACCACAGGGCTGCAAGCTACAGTTGTGGCGATGTCAGCACCAGCCCCGCCAGCGCTAACCGTCCATCACGAAGGATCGGAACGCACCTTCGCAGCGGGCCACGATGTAGTAGTCGGGCGCGATCTGCGAGCGGACATGCGTATCACCCACCCGTTGATTTCGCGTGCCCACCTACTGCTGCGTTTCGACCAGGGCAAGTGGCTGGCCATCGACAACGGTTCGCTCAACGGGACTTTCGTCAACGGCCGGCGCGTGCCGGTGGTCGAGATCCACGACGGGCAGACCCTGAACATCGGAAACCCCGACGGGCCGCTTTTGACCTTCGACGTCGGGCGCCACCAGGGCATGGCCGGGCGCCCGCCCCGGACCGAATCGATGAACATCCCGGTGGCGGCTCCGCCGCAGGCCGCGGCGTGGTCGGCGCAGCCGGCCCCACCCGTCGCCCCACCGCCTCCGCCGCCCGGGCGCACCCCCAGCTGGGCGGCGCCGCCGCGGCGACCGCAGCCCGCGCCGGTGCAGCGGCAAGCCTCGCCAGGCCAAACCATGTACGGGGGCGGCGGTGGACGCCCGCCCGCGTACCCGCCCGCCGCGCCACCACCGCCGCACAACGCCCCGCCCGTCGCGCACATGCCGGCCGTCTCGGGGAGCCCGCACACCCAGATGGCCCCCCGGTCTCCGCCAAGCCGCCCGAGGTGGCAAACCTGGCGACCAAGATGTTCCACGCGCTGCGCCCGTCGCGGTCCGGCGCTATCCAGAAGCCGGCCGGATCGCAGACCATCGGCCGGGCCACCGACAACGACATCGTCATCCAGGACGTCCTGGCCTCCCGCCACCACGCCTTCTTGATCCAGACGCCGCTGGGTACCGAGATCCGCGACGCGCACAGCGTGAACGGGACGTTCGTCAACGGCGTGCGGGTCGGCTCGGCGGTGCTGACCGAGGGCGACGTGGTCACCATCGGCAACGTCGACCTGGTCTTCACCGGCGACGGCCTGGTCCGGCGCACCGAGGCGGCGACGCGCACCGGCGGGCTGGAGGTCAACTCCGTCTGCTACACCGTCGACCACGGCAAGCAGCTGCTCGATCACATCTCGCTGACCGCCCGGCCCGGCACCCTGACCGCCATCATCGGTGGGTCGGGCGCCGGCAAGACCACCCTGTCGCGGCTCATCGTCGGCTACACCAGCCCGACCTCGGGCACAGTGACCTTCGAGGGCCACAACATCCACACCGAGTACGCGTCCATGCGCAGCAGGATCGGGATGGTCCCGCAGGACGACGTGGTGCACCGCCAGCTGACCGTCAACCAGGCCCTCAACTACGCCGCCGAGCTGCGCCTGCCGCCGGACACCAGCAAAGAGGAACGGGCCCGCGTCGTCGCGCAGGTGCTCGAGGAACTCGACATGACCCAGCACGCCGACACCCGGGTCGACAAGCTCTCCGGCGGTCAGCGCAAGCGCGCCTCGGTCGCCCTCGAGCTGCTCACCCAGCCGTCACTGCTGCTGCTGGACGAGCCGACGTCGGGTCTGGACCCGGCACTGGACCGTCAGGTCATGCTGATGCTGCGTCAGCTGGCCGACGCGGGCCGCGTGGTGCTGGTGGTGACCCACTCGGTGTCGTACCTGGACGTGTGCGATCAGATCCTGCTGGTCGCACCCGGGGGCAAGACCGCGTTCTGCGGGCCGCCCGACCAGGTGGAGCCCGCCTTGGGGACGCGCAACTGGGCCGACATCTTCGCCAAGGTCGGTGCCGATCCGGACGAGGCCAACCGCCGCTTCAAGGAGCGCAACCAGCAGTCGTCGCGGCCACCCACCCCGGAGAGCCCGGCGGATCTGGGCGAACCACCGCAGACCGACCTGTTCCGGCAGCTGTCCACGATCGCGCGGCGCCAGGTCCGCCTCGTCGTGTCCGACCGCGGTTACACGATCTTCCTGGCGATCCTGCCGTTCCTCATCGGCGCGTTGTCGCTGACGGTGAAGGGCCCGCACCCGGGCCTCGGCCCGGCCGACCCGATGGGCCCGGCGCCGACGCAGCCGCAGTACATCATGGTGCTGCTGAATATCGGCGCCGTCTTCATGGGCACCGCGCTGACCATCCGCGACCTGATCGGCGAGCGCGCCATCTTCCGCCGAGAACAGGCGGTCGGCCTGTCCACCACCGCCTACCTGCTGGCCAAGATCGCGGTGTTCTGCGTCTTCGCCACCGGCCAGGCGGCGATCGCGACGATCATCGTGCGGCTGGGTAAGGGCGCGCCGACGGCCCATCCCCAATTCTTCGGCAACTCCACCTTCTCGCTGTTCGTCACCGTCGCGGGCACCTGCGTGGCGTCGGCCATGCTGGGCCTGCTGCTGTCGGCCCTGGCGCAGTCCAACGAGCAGATCATGCCGCTGCTGGTGGTGTCGATCATGTCCCAGCTGGTGTTCTCCAGCGGCATGATCCCGGTGTATCAGCGCATCGGCCTCGAACAGATGGCGTGGCTGACGCCGGCCCGGTGGGGCTACGCGGCGGGCGCGTCCTCGATCGACTTCCCGTCGCTGGTGAAGGTCAAGCAGATCCCGACCAACGACCCGATCTGGCAGCACTCCAAGCACATCTTCGTGTTCGACATGTTCATGCTCGCCGCGCTGTCGATCGGCTACACCGGCTTCGTCCGCTGGCATATCCGGCTGAAACGCTAGGCCGACGCCCCAACCTCGACCCCCAACCTGGATGTGATGACTCGACCTGAGCAGCCCGTGCTGACGGCTCGATCTGACCGCTCCGAAGGTAGTTTCGCCGCCGGCCGCGACGTGGTCGTGGGCAGCGACCTGCGCGCCGACCTGCGCGTGGCGCACCCGCTGATCGCCCGCGCGCACGTGCTGCTGCGCTTCGATCAGGGGCGGTGGCGGGCCGTCGACAACAACTCGCTCAATGGCGTGTACCTGGACGGCCAGCGGGTGCCGGTCGTCGACATCCACGACGGCCAGACGATCAACATCGGCAAACCCGACGGCCCCCGGATCACCTTCAAGGTCGGCCAGCACACGGGCAGCGTCGGCCTGCTTCCGCCGACCACCAAGTCGTTCCCCGTCATCACCGCGCGGCCCGCCGCACCGCCGCCGGCCACCGGTCCGCACCCGGCGACGGCGGCGTCCCGCCCGGTCGCGCCGCCCCCTCGGCCGCCCGCGCCGCCGCGCCCCTTTCCCCGGCGCGACGCCCAGCGCCGGTCCGCCGCCCCGAACGTCCCGCCCGACCCCGCGACCCGCGCCGCACCGCAGTCCGGGCCACACTCCGCCGCGCTGAACCCGCCCACCCAGGCCGGCCGAGCCGGTGAATTCCCGACCACCTGGGCCGGCGTCCCGGGATCCGACTCCGAGCTCCGGCCGCAGCCCGGCCGCACCGCGTGGATCGGGCGCGCGCTCAACAACGACATCGTCGTGCCCGACGTGCTGGCCTCGCGCCATCACGCCTTCCTGAACCCGACCGCGACGGGCGCCGAGATCCGCGACGCGAACAGCAGCAACGGCACCTTCGTCAACGGCGTCAGGGTGGGGTCCGCGGCGCTGTCCGACGGCGACGTGGTGACGATCGGCAACGTCGACCTGGTGTTCCACAACGGCGTGCTGGTTCGCCGCCAGGAGGCGGCGACCCGGGCCGGCGGCCTGGAGGTGCGCGAGGTCAACTTCGGCGTCGACGGCAAGAACCTGCTGGAGCGGATCTCGTTCGTCGCGCGGCCCGGCACGCTGACCGCGCTGATCGGCGGGTCGGGCGCGGGCAAGACGACGCTGTCCCGGCTGATCGCCGGGTACGCCAGCCCGTCGTCGGGCTCGGTCACCTTCGAGGGCCACAACATCCACACCGAGTACGCCTCGCTGCGCACCAGGATCGGGATGGTCCCGCAGGACGACGTCGTGCACCGGCAGCTGACGGTCAGCCAGGCGCTGGGCTACGCCGCCGAGCTGCGCCTGCCGCCCGACACCAGTAAGTCCGACCGCGAGCAGGTGGTCGCCCAGGTCCTCGACGAGCTGGGCCTGACCGAGCACGCGAACACCCGGGTCGACAACCTGTCCGGCGGCCAGCGCAAGCGGGCGTCGGTGGCCCTGGAACTGCTGACCGGACCGTCGCTGCTGATCCTCGACGAGCCGACCTCCGGCCTGGACCCGGCGCTGGATCTGCAGGTCATGACCATGCTGCGGCAACTCGCCGACGCCGGCCGCGTGGTGCTGGTGGTGACGCACTCGCTGACCTACCTCGACGTCTGCGACCAAGTGCTGCTGATGGCGCCCGGCGGCAAGACGGCGTACCTCGGCCCGCCCGGCCAGATCGGCGCGGCCATGGGCACCACCAACTGGGCGCACATCTTCGCCAAGGTGGGCGCCAACCCCGACGAGGCCAACCGCCGCTTCCTGGCCCAGAACAGACCGCCGCCGCCCACCCGCACCGAGGCGCCGGCGGAGCTGGGCGTCCCGGCGCGCACCAGCAAGCGCCGCCAGTTCTCCACGATCGCCCGCCGCCAGGTCCGGCTGGTGGTCTCCGACCGTGCCTACTTCCTGTTCCTGGCGGTGCTGCCGTTCGTGATGGGCGCGCTGTCACTGACCGTGCCCGGCAGCGTCGGTTTCGGCTACGCCGACCCGGTGAGTGAATCGGCCGGTGAGGCCGGGATGATCCTGACCCTGCTCACCATGGCGGCCGCGTTCATGGGTACCGCACTGACCATCCGCGACCTGATCGGTGAGCGGCCCATCTTCCGGCGCGAACAGGCGGTCGGCCTGTCGAGCACGGCCTACCTGCTGGCCAAGGTCGCGGTGTTCAGCACGTTCGCCGTCATTCAGGCGGCCATCGCCACGGCCATCGTGGTGGTGGGCAAGGGGCCGCCGACGCGTCCTGCGGTGCTGCTCGGGAACGCCACCCTGGAGCTGTTCGCCGGGGTCGCCGCGACGTGTGTGGCCGCGGCGATGCTGGGCCTGTTGCTCTCGGCGCTGGCGCGCTCGAACGAGCAGATCATGCCGCTGCTGGTGGTGTCGCTGATGATGCAGATGGTGCTCTCCGGCGGCATGGTGCCGGTCACCCACCGGATCTTCCTCGACCAGCTGTCCTGGCTGGTGCCCTCCCGGTGGGGGTACGCGGCGCAGGGGTCGACGGTCGACCTGTGGGCGGTGTCGCCCGGCCCGCAGAGCCCGCGGGACAGCCACTTCCAGCACACGCCTGCGGCCTGGCTTTTCGACATGGGCATGCTCGCGCTGCTGACCGTCGCCTACCCGGCGCTGGTGCGGTGGCGCATCCGGCTCACCCGCTGAACGATCGGCCGGTGACGGCTCAGCCGGCCGGGCCCCCGTCCAGGCGCAGCCCGTGGGCGAGCGCGAACGCGACGGCCTGGTCGACGTCGACGCGGGCGCCGGCCAGCGAGGCCGTCGTCCACAGCGTCGGGTCCACGGTGCTGCCGCGCAGGTCCGCGTCGTCCAGGCGGGTGCCGGTGGTCCGCGCGCCGCGCAGGTCCGCACCGCGCAGCACGGCCTTGCGCAGGTCGGCCTCCACCAGGCTGGTTTCCCGCAGCCGGCAGCCGCTCAGGTCCACGCCGCGCAGGTCGATGCCGCCGAGCACGGCGAGCGTGAAGTCGACCTCGTCGAACGTGATCGGCCGCAGCCGGCACTGCACGAACACCGAGCCGAGCATGCTGCACTGTGCAAAGGTGCTGTGCCACAACGACGTCCGCCGGAAGGTGCAGTTACGGAAGGCCGAACCGCGGTGCTGCGACTCGGCGAGGTTGGCGCCGCCGAAGTTGCATTCGGTGAACACGACCCGCTCGGTCTGCAGCCGGCTGAGGTCGTCGTCGGTGAAGTCGTGGCCCTCGAATTCCTGGTCGACCCACCGCGTGGTCAATTGGCCGACAGGCTGGCCAGGGCGTATTCGCTGACCGCGATCAGGGCGTCGGTCGCCGACCGGCGATCCCTGGCGTCGATGCTGATCACCGGGATGTGCGGCGGCAGGGTCAGCGCCTCGCGGACCTCGGCCACCGGGTAGCGGGGGGCGCCGTCGAACTCGTTGACCGCGATGAGGAACGGCAGGTTGCGGTGCTCGAAGAAGTCGACCGCGGCGAAGCTGTCCTGCAGCCGCCGGCAGTCGACCAGCACCACCGCTCCGATCGCGCCGCGCACCAGGTCGTCCCACATGAACCAGAAGCGGCGCTGCCCCGGCGTGCCGAACAGGTAGAGCACCAGGTCCTCGGCCAGGGTGATCCGGCCGAAATCCATTGCGACGGTGGTGGTCCGCTTGTCCGGGGTGGCCTCCAGCGCGTCGACGCCGGTCGAAGCGTCGGTCAGCATCGCCTCGGTGCGCAGCGGCATGATCTCCGACACCGCCCCCACGAAGGTGGTCTTGCCGGCCCCGAATCCGCCGGCGATCACGATCTTGGTCGACGCGTGGGCGGCGGAATCGGCCTGCACGTCAGAGGGCGCGTAAGCCACGCAGGGTCCTTCCTATGAGTTCGTGGCGCTCATCTCTGGTGGAACGCTCGGACAACGTCTTATGCACTCGAAGGTAGCCGGACAGCACCAGATCCCCGACCAGGACGCGCGCGACGCCGAGCGGAAGGTCCAGCCGGGCCGAGATTTCGGCGACCGACGGGTGCTCGACGCACAGTTGGATGATTCTGCCCCGCGCGTCGTTGGGCGGCCACCGGTGCGTCAGGCCGGCCTGCAGGGTCTGGATCGGCGCCTCCAGGGGAAGGTCCACCTTGGTGTCGGTGCGCCCGGACGTCAGGGTGTACGGACGGACCAGGTTCCCCTTACGGTGTGCCGGCCAGTTCTGCGGGGTGTCCATCGCGGCTCACGAGTGCTGCTGCACGGCCGACCGGCGGGTCGACTGCACCACGCCGCCAACCCGTTCGACGAGGACGGCCATCTCATAGCCGATCTGACCGATGTCGCACGACGCGCCGGCCAGCGTCGCCAGGTGCGAGCCGTCCCCGACCCGCATCAACAACAGGTAGCCGTTCTGCATCTCGACCACCGACTGCAGCACCTGGCCGCCCTCGAACAGCTGCGCGGCCCCGGTCGCCAGGCTGGCCAGCCCGGAGGCCACCGCGGCCAGCTGGTCGGCGCGCTCGCGCGGAAGATGCTCGCTGGCCGCGATGGGCAACCCGTCGACGGACACCAGCAGCGCGTGCGCGACGCCGGGGACCTCGCGGGCGAACCTGGTCACCAGCCAGTCCAGGGAGTTGTCGGGGGAGGTCATTATTCGTCGGATCCTTGATCGGTTTCACGGGCGTGGGAGCGTCCGGTGCGCACGCCACCGAAATGGTTACTGAACGAGGCGCGAACCGCCTCGGGGTCCCGGGCCAGGGGTCCGGCGGCCGCGTGCTGCGGCTCCCGGTGCGACGGCGATCGTCCGTTCAGGCCCTGGTCCGGCTCGGCCGGCTCGTCCCGCTCGCCGCCGTTGGCGCCGCCGGGCACCAGCCGCGCGCCCGGCGTGCGCACCGGCAGGCCGTGGTCGGTGGTGTGCTCCTCGACGGGCTTGTCTTCCGCCGCGGCCGCCAGCGTCCAGCCGCGGTCCCAGACCGACTGCCAGTCCAGGTCGGGGCTGTTGACCAGGTCGTGCGGGTCGCCGAGCATCTCCGACAGCATCCGCCGGTAGATGACGTCGTCGTCGGCCGGGCCCGCCGGGGCCTTCGGGGCCGGCGGGATCGACGCCACCGGGGCCGGCCGGTCCTGCCGGGACTGCGTGCGGCTGTCGGCCTCCCGGGCGCGCGCGGAGAAGAAGGCCGACGTGTCCGACGCCGCCCGGGCCGGCTGGGCGGGCGCCGGCTCGGGCTCGGGGCGGGCTTCGGCTCGGGGGCGCGCGCCGGCGCGGCGGCGTTCTCCCACCAGGGCGTGGCCAGCTCGCGGCGCTGGCGGCGGGGCTGTTCTTCGGCGGCCGGGGCGGGCACCGCGGGAACTTCGGTGATGCCGCTGGAACCGGGGTTGCGGCGCGGCAGCAACGTCACCGACGGGCCGGTGGCGTCCGCGGGCTCGAGCGTGCCGTCGTCGCGCCCGGCGTCCTCGGCGGGGCGGCGGTCGCGCTGGCGAGCTTGGCGCTCGGCGAGGAGACCGCGCGGATGTGTCGGGGCGCCGGCGAGTCGGCGACCGCCCGGCCGGCGAGCACCGTCGGCGGCAGGTAGATCTCGGCGGTGGTGCCCGAGCCCGACTCGTTGGCCGCGGGGCCGCGCAGCCCCACCCGGATGCCGTGCAGGGACGCGATCCGGCCGACGACGAAAAGACCCATGTGCCGGGCGTTGTCGGGGGTGACGTCGCCGCCGGCCTGCAGCCGCATGTTGGCCATCCGCCGGTCGGTGTCGTTCATCCCCAGACCGGCGTCGGCGATCCGCACCACGACTCCCCCGTCGCCGCCGCGCGACGCCGAGATCCGGGCGGAGGTCGTCGGCGGCGAGTAGCGCAGGGCGTTGTCGATCAGCTCGGCGAACAGATGGATCGCCCCGCCCGCGGCGGAGCCGATCAGCTCGCACTCGGGCAGCCCGGCGAGCTCGACGCGGCGGTAGTCCTCGACCTCGGACACCGCGGCGTTGATCACGGTGGCCAGCGGCACCGGGTCGCGCTGGTCGCGGGCGAGCTGCGCGCCCGCCAGCACCAGCAGGTTGGCGCTGTTGCGGCGCAGCCGCGCCGCCAGGTGGTCGAGGCGGAACAGGCTGTCCAGGCGTTCGGGGTCGTCCTCGTTGCGCTCCAGCCGGTCGATGAGCGCCAGCTGCTGGTCCACCAGCGTCCGGCTGCGCCGCGACATGGTCTCGAACATGTCGTTGACCAGCAGCCGCAACCGCGCCTCGTCGCCGGCCAGCAGCAGGGCCTGGGTATGCAGCTCGTCGACCGCGTGGGCGACCTGGCCGATCTCCTCGGTGGTGTACACCGGAAGCGGGGTCGGAATCGGTTCGGCCCCACCGGCTTTCACCAGCGCGACCTCCTCCTCGAGATCGGTGTGGGCGACCTTGAGGGCGCCGTCACGCAGGATGCGCAGCGGCCGCACCAGGGCGCGCGCCACCAGCAGCACCACCGCGAGCGCGATCACGATTGCGCCGAGCACCAGGACCATGTCCAGGATCGCGGCCGAGCGCCGCTCGGCGGCCCGGGCGTGCACCGTCCTGGTCACCGAACCGGTGGTGTTCTTGATGACCTGGTCGGCGATGTCGTCGGTGGTCTGGATCGAACGCAGCAGGTCGGGGTTGTCGACGAGCACGCTGGCGGGGTCGGACATGATCGCCATCCGGCTGACCATCTGCTGCTGCAGCGTCTTGGCCTCCGGCGATCCGGCGCCCAGCACCTCGCTCATGCCGAACAGCGTCGACGGCTCGGTGCCCGCCAGCGTGGCCATCGAGGTGCGCAGCTGGGGCTCGGGAAGGTCGGCCCCGCGGGTGACCAGGATCTTCTGCATCGTCATCTGCCCGCGGGCGCCCACGGCCCGGCTCAGGCCCTGCGCCTGCGCCCGGATCTTCTCGTCGTCGACTCGCACCGAGGCGTTGATGACGTCTTCGGCCGTGAGCAGGATGGGCGCGTAGAGCGTCACCCGCTCCCGCAAACCCAGGGCCGGGTCGGCGGCCTTGCTCACCAGCATCTGGCCACCGTCGAGCAGGTTGTTCACCCCGGAGCGGACGTCGTCGCTGACGTCGGTGTCGTCCAGCCTGGCCTGCAGTTCGCCCTTGCGCGCCTCGTAGTTCTTCTTGGCCCCGTCGACGTCTCGCCCGGTGGAGCTGGCCAGCAGCGCGACGTCCAGCGCCGACATGTACTTGGTGATCACCGGCACCACGTCGGCCCGGGTGGCGGCGAGCCGCAGCCCGGCCGCGTTGGCCATGGCGCCGTGGATGCGCAGCACCCCGAACACCGTCGCCAGAACCAGCGGAACCAGCACGATCGCCAGCACCTTCCAGCGCACCGGCCAGTTGCTCAGCGACCAGGTCGGCGGGCGTTTGGTCGGCGCGGCCCCGGCGCCGGGCTTCGGCGCGGTCTCGACGACATCCGCCTCGACCGGGTTGGTCGGGCGGGTGAACATGGTCACGTCATCGCGGCCGGACGACCGGCCGCCGCGCTGACCCTGAGCGCTGAGTGAAACGAGTGGCTCATGAAACTTCCTGCTTTATTTCGCCCGCCCCGCGCCAGACAGGCGTGTGCGTGTGGGTGTGGCAATCCGACGAGTATGACAGCCCGCGGCGCAGGCCACCAGAATCGTTACTGAGCAGACAGGTCCCTCCAAGGTGGCGCCGGGCCCGCGCCGTCACCCCTGGCAAACACCGCCGGGTGCGAAACCCCTAGGCGGGCCGAAGGAGCGCGACCAGGAAATCGGAGTCGTCGGTGAACGGCCGCACGTCCCAGGTGGACAGCAACAGGTCGGGCGCGAAGCCCGCGTCGGCGGCGTCGTTGAGGAATTCGTCGAACTCGTAATCGCGGCCGGCGCCGAAGCCGATCGCCGCCCGGCCGTCGTCGGCGACATGCGCCCGCAGCCGGCTCAGCACCTGGATCCGGGTGCTCGGGGCCAGAAACGCCATGACGTTGCCCGCGGACACGATGACGTCGAACGGTTCGGCGATGCCGCGCGCCGGCAGGTCCAGCTCGGCCAGGTCGCCGACCAGCCAGCGCGGGCCGGGGTAGTCCTGCTCGGCCGCCTCGATCAGCGCCGGGTCGACGTCCACGCCGACCACCCGGTGGCCCGCCGTGGCCAGGTAGCCGCCCAGCCGGCCCGGCCCGCAGCCGGCGTCGAGGATCCGTGCGCCGCGCGGCGCCATGGCGTCCACGAACCGGGCCTCGCCGGCCAGGTCGTCACCGGCGCGGGCCATGGCGCGGAAACGCTCGATGTACCACTGCGAATGCCCCGGATCGGCAGCGACCTTCTGCATCCAGTAGCTCTGCTCGACCATGCGACCATTATCGGCGTTGTGTTCAAGCTGATGTTCGTGTCCCCTCGGATCCCGCCCAACACCGGCAACGCCATCCGGACGGTGGCCGCGACGGGCTGCGAATTGCATCTGGTCGAACCGATGGGGTTCGACCTGTCCGAACCGAAGCTCCGCCGGGCCGGGCTGGACTACCACGACCTCGCTTCGGTCACCGTGCACGCCTCGCTGGCGGCCGCCTGGGCCGCGCTCGCACCGCGGCGGGTGTTCGCGTTCACCTCGCACGCGCCCACCTCGTTCGCCGATGTGGACTACCGGGCCGGCGACGTGCTGATGTTCGGCCCCGAACCCACCGGGCTGGACGCCGCCACGCTGGCCGACCCGCACATCACCGCCCAGGTGCGCATCCCGATGCTGGCGGGCCGGCGCTCGCTGAACCTGTCCAACGCCGCGGCGATCGCGGTCTACGAGGCCTGGCGCCAGCACGGCTACGCCGGGGCGAGGTGATCTACCAGGTGTCCCAGTGGGTGAGCTGCTCGGCGGGCAGCCGCTTGGCCGGGCGGAAGTCGGTGCCCTTGGTGTAGGCGATCGGGAACAGCCCGCCCTGGCTGTACCGGTCATGCGGGATGCCGAGCACCTCGGCGGCCTGCTTGTCGCCGTCGTTGATCAGGTGCAGCGTGGTCCAGCAGGTGCCCAGCCCGCGCGAGCGCAGCGCCAGGCAGAAGCTCCACACCGCCGGGAACAGCGACGCCCAGAACGACGCGCTGAGCCCCAACGGCGCCTTCTCCACCCGCCCCTCCAGGCAGGGAATCATCAGCACCGGCGCCTCGTGCATGTGCTCGGCGAGGTAGATCGCGGAGTCCTTGACCTTGGGCATCCGCTCGCCGCGGGTGTCGCCCTCGGGGTACTCGGCCGACGGCAGGCTCAGATAGCCGCGGGCGTTGGCCAGGTAGATGTCGGCGATCGCCTTCTTCTTCTCGGCGTCCTCGACGAAAATCCATTGCCAGCCTTGCGCATTGGAGCCGGTGGGCGCCTGCAGCGCCAGTTCGAGGCATTCCATCAACACGTCGCGGCCCACCGGCTTGTCGAAGTCGAGACGCTTGCGGACCGAGCGGGTGGTGGTGAGCAGTTCATCGACGGACAAGTTCAGGGGCATGTGTGGAGACTAGCGTGGCGCCATGAGCATCGAATTCACGCAAGAGGTCGCCGGCAGGCTTACATCCGACCATTACGGGTGGCTGACCACCGTCGCCAAGTCCGGGCAACCGGTTCCGCGGCTGATCTGGTTCTACTTCGACGGCGCCAAGCTCACGGTGTACTCGATGCCGCAGTCGGCCAAGGTCGCCCACGTCAAGGCGCACCCGCGGGTGAGCCTGAACCTGGATTCCAACGGCAACGGCGGCGGCATCATCGTCGTCGGCGGCACCGCGACGGTGGAGGCCACCGGCGTCGACTGCCGCGAGGACGAGCCGTACTGGGCCAAGTACAGCGAGGTCGCCGCCCAGTTCGGCCTGACCGAGGCGATGGGCTCCTACAGCACCCGGCTGGTCATCACCCCGACCAAAGAGTGGACGACGCCCACCGGCTGACGCGCCGGCTGGCGAACGTGCGTTTCACGACGCGTTTGCGGCGTGTCGCGTCGTGAAATGCGCACTCGGCGCGAAGATCTCAGCGGAAGTCGCGGGACTTCGAGCCGACCGCCAGGGTGATGCGGCCCAGCCGCTCGGCGACGACGGTGATCGCGCCGCTGGCGTTTTGCACCTGCCCGCGCACCAGCAGCGCCGGGGCCGAATTCGCCAGCTTGCGATGCCGCGCCCACACCCCCGGCGCGCAGAGCACGTTGACCATCCCGGTTTCGTCCTCGAGGTTGATGAACGTCACCCCCTGCGCCGTGCCGGGCCGCTGCCGGTGGGTCACCGCGCCCGCGATCAGCACCCGGTCACCGTCGGGCACCGAGCCCAGCCCCGCGGCGGGCACCACCCCCATCGCGTCCAGGTCGGCCCGCAGGAACTGCGTCGGGTAGCTGTCCGGGGAGACGCCGGTGGCCCACACGTCGGCGGCGGCCAGTTCCAGCTCACTCATCCCGGGCAGCGCCGGCACGTGCGACGACGAGCCCACGCCGGGCAGCCGGCCCGGACGCTGGGTGGCCGCGGCCCCGGCCGCCCACAGCGCCTCACGCCGCGGCATGCCGAAGCAGCCCAGCGCCCCGGCCGTCGCCAGCGCCTCGGTCTGCGGCACGCTCAGTTGCAGCCGGGTCGTCAAATCCAGCAGAGAAGCGAACGGGCCGTTGGCTTTTCGCTCGTCCACCAGTTGTTCGGCCAGGTCGTCGCCGATGTGGCGGACCGCGCCCAGGCCGAGGCGGACCTCGGTGCCGGCGTTCTCGAGGGTGGCGTGCGCCAGGCTGGCGTTGACGTCCGGGCCGTGCACCGTCACGCCGTGCCGGCGCGCATCGGCCACCAGCGACTGTGGCGAGTAGAACCCCATCGGCTGGGCACGCAGCAGCGCCGCGCAGAACGCCGCCGGGTGGTGCAGCTTGAACCACGACGAGTAGAACACCAGCGACGCGAAGCTCAGCGCATGGCTTTCCGGGAAGCCGAAATTGGCGAAGGCTTCCAGCTTTTCGTAGGTGCGGTCGATCACCTCGTCGTCGGCGCCGTGCAGCGCGCGCATGCCGTCGTAGAACCGGCCGCGCAGCCGGCGCATGCGCTCGGTCGAGCGCTTGGATCCCATGGCGCGGCGCAGCTGGTCGGCCTCGGCGGCGCTGAATCCGGCGCAGTCGACCGCGAGCTGCATCAGCTGCTCCTGAAAGAGCGGCACTCCCAGCGTCTTTCGCAGCGCCGGTTCCATCGACGGGTGGTCGTAGACCACCGGGTCCAGCCCGTTGCGCCGGCGGATGTAGGGATGCACCGACCCGCCCTGGATGGGCCCGGGGCGGATCAGCGCGACCTCCACCACCAGGTCGTAGAACACCCGCGGCTTCAGCCGCGGCAGGGTGGCCATCTGCGCGCGCGACTCCACCTGGAACACGCCGACCGAATCGGCGCGGGCCAGCATCTCGTACACCGCCGGTTCGGAGAGGTCGAGGCGGGCCAGGTCCACCTCGATCCCCTTGTGCTCGGCCACCAGGTCGATGGCGTAGTGCAGCGCGGAGAGCATGCCCAGCCCGAGCAGGTCGAACTTCACCAATCCGATTGCCGCGCAGTCGTCTTTGTCCCACTGCAGCACGCTGCGGTTCTCCATCCGTGCCCACTCCACCGGGCACACGTCGGCGATCGGACGGTCGCAGATGACCATGCCACCGGAATGAATACCCATGTGCCGCGGCAGGTTCCGGATCTGGTTCGCCAGGTCCACCACCGGTTCGGGAATGCCCTCGACGTCGGGTGAGTCGGCCAACCCGTTCCAGTGGCTGATCTGCTTGCTCCACGCGTCCTGCTGGCCCTGCGAGAAACCCAGGGCGCGGGCCATGTCGCGCACCGCGATCTTTCCCCGGTAGGTGATGACGTTGGCGACCTGGGCGGCGTAGTCGCGGCCGTACTTGTCGTAGACGTACTGGATGACCTTTTCGCGCTGGTCGGACTCGATGTCCATGTCGATGTCGGGCGGCCCGTCGCGGGCCGGCGACAGGAAACGCTCGAACAGCAGCTCGTTGGCCACCGGGTCCACCGCGGTGACGCCCAGGGCGTAGCAGACCGCGGAGTTGGCCGCCGATCCCCGGCCCTGGCACAGGATGTTGTTGTCCCGGCAGAACCGGGCGATGTCGTGCACCACCAGGAAGTAGCCCGGAAACGTCAGGTGGGCAATGACTTTCAGCTCGTGCTCGATCTGGGCGTACGCGCGCGGCGCGTGCTCGGCCGACCCGTAGCGGTCGCGCGCCCCGGCCATGGTCAACTGCCGCAGCCAGCTGTCCTCGGTGTGCCCGGCGGGCACGTCGAACGGCGGCAGCTGCGGCGCGATGAGCGCCAGCCCGAACGCGCACTGCTCGCCCAGCTCGGCGGCCGCGGTCACCACGTCGCGGCCCCCAGGTGCACAGGCCCGAACAGCCGGGCCATCTCCTCCCCCGAGCGCAGGTGCGAACCGCCCAGCGGGGCCAGCCACCCGGCGGCCGCATCCAGCGACTGTCGCGCCCGGATGGCGCCCATCGCCATGGCCAGCCGGCGCCGCGACGGCCCCGCGAAATGCGCGCCGGTGGTGGCGACGACGCCGACCCCGAAGCGGGGGCCAGCGCGGCCAGGGCCGCGTTGCGTTCGTCGTCGAGCGGCTGACCATGATGGGTCAGCTCGATGCTGACCCGCTGCGCTCCGAACCGGTCCACCAGATCGGCCAGCGCACGCTCCGCAGCCGCCGGACCGCTGTCGGAAAGCGCTTGGCGGACATGGCCTTTGCGGCAGCCGGTCAGGATGTGCCAGTGCCCGCCGGCGGCCTCGGTCAGCGCGTCGAAGTCGTACCGGGGCTTGCCCTTCTCGCCGCCGGCCAGATGCGCCGCGGCCAGTTGCCGCGACAGCCGCCGGTACCCCTCGGCCCCGCGGGCCAGCACCAGCAGGTGCGGGCCGGGCGGATCCGGCGCCTCGGTGCGCGCACTGGCCCCGATGTCGCCGCCTTCGCGGCTCTGAGGCCCCAAAGACAGCTCGGCGCCGAACACGGTGCGCATGTCGAGCTCGGCCGCCGCCTCGGCGAACCGCACCGCCCCGTACAGACCGTCGTGGTCGGTGAGCGCCAGGGCGCGCAGGTCCAGCCGGGCCGCCTCCTCGACCAGCTCCTCGGGCGTGCTCGCCCCGTCCAGGAAGCTGAATGCCGAATGCGCATGCAGCTCGGCGTAAGCGACGGACGAGCGGGACGCCCGGCCGCCATCCGGCGGCTGGTACGTCGCGCGCCTGCGCGACAGGGGGCCGTCGGATTCCGGGCCCGCCGACTCCCCGGCATGGCGCGGCTTGCTGTCGAGCACCCGCTCCATTTCCGCCCAGCTCGGCGGCCCATTAGACCAGCCCACGGACGCCAGTATATCGAACTGGTGTTCGATTTAACCGCGGCCCAGTACAACCGTTGTTAAACCGATCTTCAACTCCTAAACAAGGTCTTAACGCTGCGGCACTACCGCGGATCGTGAGCTCCACAGATACTGGTACAAGTTCAAAAAGCGGACTACATCGGGGGCCGGCATGGCACAGACACTGGACACGGCGTTCCTTCAAGCCCACGATCCGGATCAGCACGCGAGCCTGGCGATCGGCGCGGTCGCCATCGTCGACGGCACCGCACCCGACTATGAATGCCTCAAAAGCCTTCTGGCCGAACGTATCCAGCCGATCACCCGATGCACGCAGCTGCTACGGGCGCACCCGCTGAGCCAGGAGTGGATCGACTGCCCGGACTTCGACCTGACCCGTCACGTGCGCCGGGTGGCCATCCCACGCCCCGGCGACGAGGCCGAACTGTCGCGGGCCATCGCCCATGCCCTGGAGCGGCCCCTCGACCTGGACCGCCCCCCGTGGGAGTGCTGGGTCATCGAGGGCCTGAAGGGCAACCGGTGGGCGATCCTGATGAAGACCCATCACGGCCTGCTCGACGGCAACTCGGCCGCGCGCCTGATCAGCCGGCTCTGCGACGACGCCGACGCGGACACCTTCGCCAACGGCGCTGCGGCCAAACCGGTTTCGCCGACCGCCGCGGGCAAACCGGGCTGGCTCGACGCGCTGTGGCGGACTTCGTCGGCCGCCGGCGCCCTGGTCGGCGCCATGTGGCCGACCGTGCGCACCGACGCGGCCACCGCCTCGCGGCGCTACAGCACGGTGCGGGTCCCGATCGCCGACGTCGACAGCGTCTGCCGCAAGTTCGGCGTCAGCGCCAACGACGTCGCGCTCGCCGCCATCACCGAGGGATTCCGCACGGCACTGCTCGGCCGCGGCGAGGAACCGCGGGCCGACTCGCTGCGCACCCTGGTGCCGATGCCGGTCCGTTCGGCGATGCTCTCGCACCTGCCCGTCGAACACGACGACCCGGTGCGCCGGTTACTGACGGTGCACACCAGGTGGAAGGCCAAGCTGACCGCCCAGCCACCCGGCATCGTGGAGTCGGCGATCGGTTTTCTGCCGACGGTGTTGCGCAGCAACGTCTTACAGTTGCTCTCCCGCCTTCCGCAGCGCGCCATCGTCACGCTGGCCACCAACGTGCCCGGGCCGCGCCGGCGGCTACGGGTGATGGGACAGACCCTGGAGCGGCTGCTGCCGATCCCCCCGACGGCCGCGTCGCTGCACACCGGCGTCGCGGTGCTGAGCTACGGCGACGAACTGGTCTTCGGCATCACCGCCGAACACGGCGACGCGTTCGACGTCAAGCAACTGGCCGCGGGCATCGAGTTGGGCATGGCGCGACTGGTCGCCCTCGGCGAGGATTCCGTGCTGCTGTTCAGCCGCAGGCGTCCCACCCGCCCGGTGGTGCGCCCGGTCCCGCCGACCCACCCGTCGGCGCCGGGCCACGCCCGTCGCTGACCCGCTCTCCCGCCGACCGACCACCGTGAGAAGGTTGGTCATGGGCAAGTCGGGGCCGGCCGTCATCGATCCGCGCCGCCATGACGCGGTGCTGTTCGACGACGAGGCCGCGCTGGGATCCACCCTGGCCGTCCGGCTGCGCGAAACCGGCCTGGGCACCGCCGTCATCGCGGCGCACGACCCGGCGCAGGCGGCCGACCGGCTGCAGGTGCGCCCCGGACGCTGCGTCGTGGTCGCCGGGGACGCCGCCGGCATCGAGGCCGCACGCGCCGCCGGGTTCGCGCTGGTGATCGCCGTCGACCCGGCCGGGCACGGCGAGACGTTGTGCGAGGCGGGCGCCGACGTGGTGGTCGACGCCCTGCGCGACGTCACCGTGCGGACCGGCGACCTCCGCATGTCGCAGCTGCCCGATGCGTTGCAGGCCTTGGCCGATGGGCTCGCCGACCGGCAACCGGCCGTGTTCTTCGACTTCGACGGCACGCTCTCGGACATCGTGGACGATCCGGACACGGCGCGGCCCGTCGACGGGGCCACCGAGGCGCTGGACCGGCTGGCCGCACGGTGCCCGGTGGCGGTGCTGTCCGGCCGTGACCTCGCTGATGTCACGAAACGCGTTGGGGTGAAAGGAATCTGGTATGCCGGCAGCCACGGCTTCGAGCTGACCGCGCCCGACGGGACCCACCACCAGAACGACGACGCGGCCGCCGCCATCCCGGTGCTCGAGCAGGCGGCCGGACAGCTGCGCGACCGGCTCGCCGGAATTCCCGGTGTTGTGGTGGAGCACAAGCGGTTCGGGGTGGCCGTGCACTACCGCAACGCCGAACGTGACCGGGTGGGCGAGGTGCTGGCGGCGGTGCGCGCCGCGGGCCGCCGCGACGAACTCCGGGTCACGACCGGCCGCGAGGTCATCGAGCTGCGCCCGGACCTCGACTGGGACAAGGGCAAGACGCTGCGCTGGGTGATCGATCACCTGCACGAGGCGGGGTCGGGTCCGCTGACGCCGGTCTACCTCGGCGACGACATCACCGACGAGGACGCGTTCGACGCGGTGCGCGCGGGGACCGTCCGGGGCGTGCCGATCCTGGTGCGGCACGGCGACGACGGCGACCGCGCCACCGCCGCGCTCTTCGCGCTCGACAGTCCCACGCGGGCAGCCGAATTCACCGGCCGGCTGGCGGATCAGCTCTCGTAACTTCGGGCTAGCGGCGCGCCGCCCTTAGCCTGTCGCGTATTCCACCGCGCCGTCGTCGAGCACCACCCGGGGGCCGGACCCCTCCGCGCCGGACGCCTCGGTGCGGAACACCGCCTTGCCCGGCTCGGTGCGCCAGATCAGCGTGGTCAGCGTCTCGCCGGGGAACACCGGCGAGGTGAACCGCGAGGCGATCGAGGTGACGTTGGCCGCGACGCCCCCGCCGAGCTCGGACACCAGCGCGCGGCCCGACACCCCGTAGGTGCACAGGCCGTGCAGGATCGGCTTGGGGAAGCCGGCCAGCTCCCGGGCGAACCACGGGTCGCTGTGCAGCGGGTTGCGATCACCGGAGAGCCGGTAGATCAGCGCCTGGTCCTCGCGGGTGGGCAGCGGAATCCGGGCGTCGGGCTCGCGGTCCGGGAATTCCGGCGCGACGGGCCGCTGGCCCGGCATGCCCCCGAAGCCGCCCTCGCCGCGGATGACCAGGGTGGTCAGCGTCTCGGCGATCAGCTGGCCGGAATCCGGCTCGGTGCCCCGGCCGCGCAACACCAGGATCGCGTTCTTGCCCTCGCCCTTGTCCTGGATGTCGGCGACCTCGGACACCACCGAGAGCTTGCCCGCGGGCGGCAGCGGCGCGTGCAGCCGGATGCTCTGCGATCCGTGTAACAGCATGGCCCAGTTGAACTTTCCGACCAGGCCGGCCGCGCCGAACGCCGGGCAGCAGATCACCGCATATGTGGGCAGCACCTGCTGGTCGATGTCATGGCTGTTCTCGGTGGTGAACGGCAGGTCGTCGATCCCGGCGCCGACACCGAGCGCGTAGAGCAGCGTGTCCCTGTCGGTCCATTCGAACTGCATGGGTTCGGTCACCGCGCCGACGGCACTCGGATCAATCGCCATGGAAGTCTCCCGATCGTTGAGTAGTGATCCTGAAGTCCACTCTGGCATCCGGCGAAACGGCGATCTCCCCGGGGCCGCGCGGTAACAAACCGTCGCAAACCCTTCCCACCGGAGCCGTCGGCAAGGCAGGCTAATCGACATGCCCCAGCGCAGCATGATCCGGAAAGCCACGATGGCGCTCGCCGCGCTCACCGCAACGATGGTCGTCGCCGGCTGCGGCGGCTCACCGCAGGCGCGGTCCATCACGGTGACGTTCATCCGCCACGCCCAGTCCGAGGCCAACGCCAGCGGCACCATCGACACCGAGGTGCCGGGCCCGGGCCTGACGCCGGAGGGCAAGGGGCAGGCCGAGCAGCTCGCGCACCAACTCGGCCGCAAGGACTACGACAGCGTCTACGCCTCCACCATGACCCGGACCCAGCAAACCGCCGCACCGCTGGCCGCCGAGCTGGGCAAGCAGGTCGAGGTCCTGCCCGGCATCCAGGAGATCAACGCGGGCTGGTTCAACGGCAAGCCCGAGTCCATGGCGAAGTCGACGTACATGCTGGCGCCGGTCAACTGGATCAACGGCGACGTGTCCGACAGCATCCCCGGCTCGGTCAGCGGCAAGGAGTTCAACGACCAGTTCACTGCGGCCATCAACAAGATCTACAACAGCGGCCACCGCAACCCGGTGGTGTTCTCACACCGGAACTCGATCATGGTGTGGACGCTGATGAACGCGCAGAACGCCAAGGACAGCCTGATGGACAGCCACCCGATTCCCAACACGGGCCGCGTGGTGATCAGCGGTAACCCGATGACCGGCTGGACGCTGGTCGACTGGGACGGGATCCGCGACTTCCGCAACTGACCTCCCGCGCGCAACGCCCCGCGCAAGATCGGCAGTTGACGTGCGCGGCTGCCACCGCCACCATGTCTTCATGCGGTATGTCGTTACCGGCGGTACCGGGTTTATTGGCCGCCGAGTCGTGTCACGTCTCGTGGAATCCCGCCCCGACGCGCAGGTGTGGGTGCTGGTGCGACGGCAGTCGTTGGGCCGCTTCGAGCGGCTCGCGGAACGCTGGGGCGACCGGGTGAAACCCCTGGTCGGCGGCCTTCCGGAGCTGGACCTGAGCGACGAGGTCCTCGCCGAGCTGGGCGACATCGATCACGTGGTGCACTGCGCGGCGATCTACGACATCACCGCCGGTGAGCCCGAGCAGCGGGCCAGCAACGTCGAGGGCACCCGCGCGGTGATCGGCCTGGCGCAGCGGCTGGACGCGACGTTGCACCACGTCTCGTCGATCGCCGTGGCCGGCGATTTCGCCGGCGAATACACCGAGGACGACTTCGACGTCGGCCAGCAGCTGCCGACGCCCTATCACCAGACCAAGTTCGAGGCCGAGCTGCTGGTGCGCTCGGCGCCCGGGCTGCGGCACCGCATCTACCGCCCGGCCGTGGTGGTGGGCGATTCACGCACCGGCGAGATGGACAAGGTGGACGGCCCGTATTACTTCTTCGGCGTGCTGGCCAAGCTGGCGGTGCTACCCCGGCTGACCCCGATGCTGCTGCCCGACACCGGCCGCACCAACATCGTGCCGGTCGACTACGTGGTGGACGCCCTGGTCGCGCTGATGCATGCCGAGGGTCGGGACGGGCAGACGTTCCACCTGACCGCGGAGAAGACGATCGGCCTGCGCGGCATCTACCGCGGCGTGGCCAAGGCGGCCGGGCTGCCGCCGCTGCGCGGGTCGCTGCCCCGCGCGGTGGCCGCCCCGGTGCTCAAGGTGCGCGGTCGCGCCAGGGTGGTGCGCAACATGGCGGCCACCCAGCTCGGCATCCCCGCCGAGGTGCTCGACGTCGTCGACCTGGCGCCCACCTTTGTCAGCGAGAAGACACGAAACGCCTTGCAGGGCACCGGGATCAGCGTTCCGGAGTTCGCCGACTACGCGCCCAAGCTGTGGCGGTACTGGGCGGAGCACCTCGATCCCGATCGCGCGCGCCGCGACGATCCGCAGGGACCGTTGCAGGGCCGCCACGTCATCATCACCGGCGCGTCCAGCGGCATCGGCCGGGCCGCGGCCATCGCGATCGCCGAGCGGGGCGCCACCGTGTTCGCGCTGGCCCGCAACGGCGCGGCGCTCGATGCGCTGGTCGACGAGATCCGCGCCAATGGCGGTGTGGCCCATGCCTTTACCTGCGATGTCACCGATTCCGCGTCGGTGGAACATACGGTCAAGGACATCCTGGGCCGCTTCGACCACGTCGACTACCTGGTGAACAACGCCGGCCGCTCGATCCGCCGCTCGGTGGTCAACTCCACCGACCGGCTGCACGATTACGAACGGGTTATGGCGGTCAACTACTTCGGCGCGGTGCGGATGGTGCTGGCGCTGCTACCGCACTGGCGCGAGCGCCGGTTCGGTCACGTCGTCAACGTGTCGAGCGCAGGCGTGCAGGCCCGCAATCCCAAGTACAGCTCCTACCTGCCGAGCAAGGCCGCGCTGGACGCGTTCTCCGACGTGGTGGGCTCGGAGGTGCTGTCCGACCACATCACGTTCACCAACATCCACATGCCGCTGGTGCGCACCCCGATGATCGTGCCGTCGCACCGGCTCAACCCGGTGCCGGCGATCAGCCCCGAGCGCGCGGCGGCGATGGTGGTGCGCGGGCTGGTGGACAAGCCGGCCCGCATCGACACGCCGCTGGGCACGCTCGCCGAGGCCGGCAATTACTTCGCCCCGCGGACCTCGCGGCGCGTGCTGCACCAGCTCTACCTCGGCTATCCGGATTCGGCCGCGGCGCGCGGGCAAACCACCGAGCCCGCCGCGGCCCGCGGACCGCCCGCCGCAAGCCCAGCCGGCCGGTGCGCGCCGTCACCCGGGGCCTCCGGACACCGCGTCCGGTCAAGCGGCTGGTCCGCCTGGTGCCCGGGGTGCACTGGTAGTCATTTCTGCAGCGTGAACTGGTTGACGTCGATGTATCCGACCCGGAACGCGTCGGCGCAACCGGTCAGGTATTTCATGTACCGCTCGTAGACTTCCTCGGACTGCACCGCGATGGCCTCGTCCTTATGGGCCTGCAGCGACGCGGCCCAGATGTCGAGGGTCTTCGCGTAGTGCGGCTGCAGCGACTGCACCCGGCTCACCGTGAAACCGTTCGCGGTGGCACGCTCTTCCACCATCGGTATCGACGGCAGCCGCCCACCCGGAAAGATCTCGGTGACAATGAATTTGATGAATCGGGCGAACGTGAACGAGATCGGCATCCCGCGCTCGACCATCTCGTTGGGATGCAGCCCGGTGATGGTATGCAGCAGCATGACCCCGTCGTCGGGCAGCAGGTCGTGGGCCATGGTGAAGAACGCGTCGTAGCGCTCGTGGCCAAAATGCTCGAAGGCCCCGATGCTGACGATGCGGTCGACCGGCTCGTCGAACTTCTCCCAGCCCTCCAGCAGGACCCGCGCCGAGCGGGGGCTCCCGGAGTTCGCGATCAGCTGCTCGACGTGCTCGGCCTGGTTGCGGCTCAGGGTCAGGCCGACGACGTTGACGTCGTACTTTTGCACCGCCCGCATCATGGTGGCGCCCCAGCCGCAGCCGACGTCGAGCAACGTCATGCCCGGCTGCAGCCCGAGTTTGCCGAGGGCGAGGTCGATCTTGGCGATCTGCGCCTCTTCCAGCGTCATATCCTCGCGCTCGAAGTAGGCGCAGCTGTAGGTCTGGGTCGGGTCGAGGAATAGCCGGAAGAATTCGTCCGACAGGTCGTAGTGGGCCTGCACATCGTCGAAGTGCGGCGTTAAATCAGTCCCCTCGGGGGGCTCCGACGTGGTTGGCATCATGTCAGCCTAGTCGCCGAATTGAGTATCTTGGAACCGATGAACTCCCCCGTCTTCGTCGACGTCGATACCGGCGTGGATGACGCGCTGGCGCTGATGTACCTGTTCGCCAGCCCGGACGCCGAAGTGATCGGCATCGCATCGACCGGGGGAAACGTTGGGGTGGACCAGGTTTGCGAGAACAACCTGGGTTTGCTGGCGCTGTGTGAGCGCACCGACGTACCGGTCTCCAAGGGTTCCGGGGAAACCCTGACCGGGCCGATGCGGCTGCCGTCAAAAGTCCACGGCCCCAGGGGATTGGGCTACGCCGACCTGCCGCCGGGCTCGGGCCGGCTCACCGATTACGACTCGGCCGACGCGTGGGTGCGCGCCGCGCGCGCCCGCCCCGGCGAGCTGATCGGCGTGGCGACCGGCCCGCTCACCAACCTGGCGCTGGCGCTGCGCGCCGAGCCAGAACTGCCGGCGCTGCTCAAACGGCTGGTCATCATGGGCGGCTCCTACGACCACCGGGGCAACACCACCGCGGTGGCGGAGTGGAACATCAGCGTGGATCCGGAGGCTGCGGCCGAGGTGCTGGCCGCGTGGTGCCCGGAAAACGTTGGGCGCCAACGTCTCCCGATTCTGTGCGGCCTGGATCTGACCCGCAAGGTGGCAATGACCCCCGATCATCTGGCGCGGCTGGCCGCGGCGGCGCAGTCGACGACCACACGGCTGAGCGAACACGACCCCGCCGGAACCCGGTCGACGGCGTCCAACCCGCTGATCCGGGTGATCGAGGACGCGATGCGGTTCTACCTGGAGGCCTACCACGAACTCGGCCATGGGTACCAGGCGCACCTGCACGATCCGCTGGCCGCCGCCGTCGCCCTGGATCCCGAACTGGTCACGACGCGTCCGGCGACGGTGGGCATCGAGCTGACCGGAACCCTGACCCGCGCCATGACGGTGACCGACTGGTCGGACCGTCGGGAACCCAACGCGCTCATCGGGATTGACGTCGATGCGGCGGCCTTCTTCGACCGGTTCATCGAACGAGTGGGGCCTTTTGCTCGCCAAATAGGGGGTGACGGATGAAGATTCGTGCGATCGAGCTGATCCGGGCGGGTTGGGGTGCGGTGCTGCTGATCGCCCCCAACGAGGTGCTCGACCACATCCACGGGGTGCAGGTCGATCGGAAGGCGCTGGTGGTCACCCGGATTCTGGGCGCGCGCCACCTGACCCAGGCGCTGCTGTCGGGGGTCAACCCGGGCCCGGAGGTGCTCGCGGCCGGGGTCTGGGTCGACACCGTGCACTCGGCGACCGCGCTCGGTCTGGCCGTGGTCGACCGGCGGCGCGCTCGCGGTGGGCTGACCGACGCCGTCGTCGCGGCGTCCTGGGCCGGGTTGGGCTGGCGCCACCTGCGCGCCGGAAAGGCCAGGACGGACGGTCTGCGCGGCCGCGACCGGCTGGCCCGCACCGTGGTGGGCGCCCTGCCCGGTGGCCGCGGGCTGATGGCGCGGGCGGCGGAGGTGCGTGCCGGATAACGCCCGGCGAGCGTACGGTATCCGCAAAAGGGTCAGATGAAAGGTTTCGCGAGTCATGACGGAGTTGGTTACCGGGAAAACGTTGCCGAACGTGGTCGTCACTGGCGTCGCCATGACGACCGCGGTGGCAACTGATGCCGAAACCACCTGGAAGCTGTTGTTGGACAAGCAAAGTGGTATCCGCAAGCTGGAAGATTCGTTCGTCGAGGAGTTTGACCTGCCGGTGCGCATCGGCGGGCACCTGCTGGAGGACTTCGACGGCGGGCTGACCCGCGCCGAACGCCACCGGATGGGCTACCTGCAGCGGATGTCGGCCGTGTTGAGCCGGCGGGTCTGGGAGAACGCCGGCTCCCCCGAGGTCGACCCCAACCGCCTGATGGTGTCCATCGGCACCGGGCTGGGGTCCGCCGAGCAGATCGTGTTCAGCTATGACGATCTGCGCGCCCGGGGCATCGCCGGCGTCTCGCCGCTGGCCGTGTCGAAGTACATGCCCGACGGCGCTGCCGTCGCGGTGGCCCTGGAGCGGCGCGCCAAGGCCGGGGTCATCACCCCGGTGTCGGCGTGCGCGTCGGGTTCCGAGGGGGTGGCCCAGGCCTGGCGCAACATCGTCTTCGGTGAGGCCGACGTGGCGATCTGCGGTGGCGTCGAGGTCAGAATCGAGGCGGTCGCGATCGCGGCGTTCGCCCAGATGCGCATCGTGATGTCGACCAAGAACGACGACCCGGCCGGCGCCTGCCGCCCGTTCGACCGCGACCGCACCGGCTTCGTGTTCGGCGAGGCCGGCGCCCTGCTGGTCATCGAAACCGAGGAACACGCCAAAGCCCGCGGCGCCAACATCCTGGCCCGCATCATGGGCGCCAGCATCACCTCCGACGGCTACCACATGGTCGCCCCCGACCCCAACGGCCTACGCGCCGGACACGCCATGAGCCGGGCCATCCAGCTCGCCGGGCTCAGCCCGTCCGACATCCACCACGTCAACGCCCACGCCACCGGCACCTCGGTCGGCGACGTCGCCGAGGCCAAGGCCATCAACAACGCCCTGGGCCCGCACGGCGGAAACGCCGCCGTCTACGCCCCCAAAGCCGCACTCGGCCACTCGGTGGGCGCCGTGGGCGCCGTGGAATCCATCCTGACCGTGCTCGCCCTGCGCGACCAGGTCATACCGCCCACCCTCAACCTGGAAAACCTCGACCCCGACATCGACCTCGACGTGGTGGCCGGCAAGCCACGCCCGGGCAACTACGAATACGCCATCAACAACTCATTCGGCTTCGGCGGACACAACGTGGCCATCGCCTTCGGGCGCTACTGACGGCGGCGTCGACCGGGTGCCGCATTCCCCGGCGCTCGTTTGGTGTTCCAGGCACGGGGAAGTCAGCGACTATGGCTTTCGCCGATTATCAAAACGAGCTGTACGACCAGTCGCTGCACGGCAATCAGCCGCAATACCCGATCAGGTTCGAGGAGCTGGAGGCCAAGGCGTCGGCGGCGATGACACCGAAGGTGCTCCAGTACGTCGCGGGCGGCGCCGGCGACGAACACACCCAGCGCGCCAACTGCGAGGCGTTCAAGCGCTGGGGCCTGTACCCGCGGATGGGCGTCGCCCCCGAGGAGCGCGACATGTCGGTCGAGCTGTTCGGCATCAGGTTCCCGTCGCCGATCTTCATGGCACCCATCGGCGTCATCGGGGTGTGTGACCCGGACGGCCACGGGGACATGCTCTGCGCCCGCGCCTCCGTCCGCACCGGCGTCCCGTTCTTCGTGGGCACGCTCACCTCGGACCCGATGGAAGATATCGCCGCCGAGCTCGGCGATAACCCGGCGTTCTTCCAGCTCTACACGCCGCCGAACCGCAAGATGGCCGCCAGCCTGGTGCACCGCGCCGAGGCGGCCGGCTTCAAGGGCATCGCCGTCACCCTGGACACGTGGGTCACCGGCTGGCGGCCCCGCGACCTGTTGGGCGGGAACTATCCGCAGGTGCCCAGCGGCTGCCTGGCCAACTACACCAGCGATCCGGTTTTTCGCGCCAACCTGAGCCGGGGCGAAGACGCCACCGAGGCGGCGGTGCGCAAGCTGCCGATCTTCGGTGGGCCGTTCCGGTGGGAGGACCTGGAATGGCTGCGGGCGGAGACCGACCTGCCGCTGATGGTGAAGGGCGTCTGCCACCCCGACGACGTTCGCCGCGCCAAAGAGATTGGCGTGGACGGCATTTACTGCTCCAACCACGGTGGCCGGCAGGCCAACGGCGGGCTGCCCTGCCTGGATTGTCTGCCCGCGGTCATCGAGGCCGCCGACGGGCTGCCGGTGCTGTTCGACTCGGGCGTGCGCGGTGGTGCCGACATCATCAAGGCGCTGGCGCTGGGCGCGACCGCCGTGGGGATCGGCCGCCCCTACGCCTACGGGCTGGCCCTCGGTGGCGTCGACGGCATCGTGCACGTGCTGCGCTCGCTGCTGGCCGAAGCGGACCTGATCATGGCCGTCGACGGCTATCCGTCGCTCAAGGACCTGACGCCCGACGCGTTGCGGCGCGTCGAATACGCTGTACCGCGGGACTATTCGTAACTCCCCTCCACATACCAGCGCCGCTGGCGATAGCACAGCAGCAGCGCGCGCTCGCTCTCCAGCAACACCTGGGCGCGGGCGGTGCGGCCCTTACTCAATTCCGGATCCCACCATCGCTCGTCGACCGGCCAGGGCCCGGACCACCAGCACAGCCGCTCGTCGCAACCCCCGCCGATCATGCGTGCGGGGTCGGCGGAGAACAGCCCCCTGATGGTCACCCGTATCGGGTTTCCTTGGGCGTCAAGCAGTTCCACCGGGTCGTCCAGCAGCACCGCCGGTGACGGTTCGGGCAGCCGGCCGGGCCACGGCGGATCGGGATCGGCCCGCGGCACCGGCTCGTCGCCGAGCGGGATCAGCGTGATGCGCTCGGCCGGCCCGCGCCCACCGGACAGCACCGGCACGCGAACCGCCTCCGGGCCGAGCAGGCCCTGCACCCGCACCAGCGCCCGGCGGGCCCGCAGCCTGTCCTCCTCGCCCAGTCCGCCCCAGAGCGGCAGCTGCAGCGCCTCGGCGGAGACCACCTCCACCGCGCCCAGCCGCAACAGCGTCACCGCGGCGGTGGGACGCGGATTGTGCACGGTGCGGCTGCTCAGCCATCCGTCCAGCTGCCAGCGCACCCGGTCGGCGGTGGCGTCCTCGGTCAGCGGCTCGGCGCACCGCCACACCCGGTGCAGTTCTTCGCCGTTGCCGGTGACGGCGTGGATGGCCAGCCGGGTGCATCCCACGCCGGCGGCCATCAGCGTCTGATGCAGCCTGCCGGCCAGTGAGCGCCCGGCGAACGCCGCGGCATCGACCCGGTCGATCGGCGGATCGCAATCCAGCACGGCCTCGAGTTCGGCCGGCGGCTCCCGGCCGGACGGCGGCCGCTCGGGTTCGCCGCGGGCCAACCGGTGCGCGGTCACCCCGTCGGCGCCGAACCGGGAAGCCACGTCGCTGCGCGACAGCGCGGCGAACTGCCCGATGGTGCGAATCCCCATCCGCCACAACAGGTCCGTCAGCTCTTCGCGGCCGGTGCCGGACAGGCTCGGCTCGGTGGCAAGTTGCCGGATGGACAGCACCGACAAGAACTTCGCGTCACCCCCCGGCTCGATGATGCGGCCCGCCCGCGCCGCGAAGACCGCGGTGGACAGCTGGTCGGCGACCCCGGCCTGACACTCGGCGCCGGCCACGGCGACCGCATCGATCAGCCGTTCTGCGGCGGTGGCCTCGGACCCGAAGTAACGGGCCGCCCCGCGCACCGGCAGCACCAGGAGACCGGGCCGCAGCACCTCGGCGCGGGGCACCAGGTCGTCCACCGCCGCGATCACCGCCTCGAAGAAGCGGGCGTCGCGGTCCGCGTCGGCGGTGGTGACGTGCAGTTGCGGGCACCGGGCCGCCGCCTCCCGGCGCCGCAGCCCCGCCGCACGCCCGCCGCCCGGGCCGCCGACGAGCAGGCGATCACCCGGTTGGCCAGCGTGACCGCGATCGGGGCGGTCGCGGACAGGCCCGCGGCCGTCGCCGCAGCGACCGCGGGCCAATCCATGCACCAGATCGCCAAAACCCGTGAGCGAGAAGGTGTTACCACCGAAATTTCACCCGGCCCGCGCCTGGGGCAGCACCCGTCGTCCCGCGCACGTCCCGCTGACCTGCAGCCGCACCCCGCCGATCCGGCCGAATCCGGGGCGGCTGTCCGCGGTGATGTCATAGCCACAGACCCGGGCGGCGAGGCGCGTCGGCGCCCCCTGCCAATCGCCGCCGGTGACCAGCAGGGTGCAGCCCTTGTTCCGGGCGCGGGCCACCACCGCCCGCGCCCGGCTGGGCGGCACCCGGCGCCCGCCCAGCCGGGCGCGGGCCACCACCGCCCGCGCCCGGCTGGGCGGCACCCGGCGCCCGCCCAGCCCCAGGACCACCAGGTCCATGCCGTCGACGAGCACGGCGGCCACCTCCACCGGATCGGTGCCGGGATCCGGTATCACCGCGAGCCGGCTCAGGTCCGCCCCCATCTCGGCGGCGGCCAGCAGCCCGATGTCCGGCTGGCCGACGATGGCCGCGTTGCCACCGGCCGCCGTGACGGCGGCCACCATGCTCAGCAGCAGCGACCGGGCACCCGAGAGCACCGCGACCGTTCCCCGCGGCACCGGGGCGGGCAGCAGGTCGGCCAGCCACGGCGGGAGGGCCAGCTGGGCCTCCGAGTCCGGCAGCAGGTCCCCGGCGGGCGCGGCGGCGGACGGCCCGACTTTCCTCCCGGAGATGCTCGCCATCTGGCGACGAAGCGATTCCAGCTGCTCAGCACGGGTTTCCTGGTGGGGACTGGAGGCAAAAGCCGCGGTCATGACAGCCTCCTATCACCAGCTTTCCGGGGCCTACCGGGTGGTGTATTCGAATGTATGTTCGATACATTTCGAAGTAAACACCCGCCCTCTGACAACCGTCAAGCGACGTGAGGGACAGTGTTATGCGATCGGTGCTGGTGTGGCTGATGGGCGCGATGTGGCCGAATTTCCCCGGCAACTAGGCGGGGCCGGCTACTCCCATTCGATGGTGCCGGGCGGTTTGCTGGTGATGTCCAGCACCACGCGGTTGACCTCGGCCACCTCGTTGGTGATGCGGGTCGAGATGCGCTCCAGCACCTCGTAGGGCACCCGGGTCCAGTCGGCGGTCATGGCGTCCTCGCTGGACACCGGGCGCAGCACGATCGGGTGTCCGTAGGTGCGACCGTCGCCCTGCACCCCGACCGAGCGGACGTCGCCCAGCAGCACCACCGGGCACTGCCAGATCAGGCTGTCCAAGCCGGCCGCGGTGAGTTCCTCGCGGGCGATCGAGTCCGCACGACGCAGGGTCTCCAGCCGCGGCGCGGTGACCTCGCCGACGATCCGGATCCCCAGGCCGGGGCCCGGAAAGGGTTGGCGCGCAACGATTTCCTCCGGCAGACCCAGCTCGCGGCCGACCGCGCGCACCTCGTCCTTGAACAGCAGCCGCAGCGGCTCGACGAGTGTGAACTTCAGGTCGTCGGGCAGGCCGCCGACGTTATGGTGGCTCTTGATGTTCGCGGTCCCGCTGCCGCCGCCGGACTCCACCACGTCCGGATACAGCGTGCCCTGCACCAGGAAATCGACGTGAGAATCCCCGTCTCCCACGATGTCTCGCACCGCGCCCTCGAAGGCCCGGATGAAGTGGCGGCCGATGATCTTGCGCTTGCCTTCCGGATTGGTCACGCCTGCGAGTGCGTCCAGGAAGGTGTCGGCCGCGTCGACGGTGACCAGATTGGCCCCGGTGGCGGCGACGAAGTCGCGCTGCACCTGCGCGCGCTCGCCGGCGCGCAGCAGGCCGTGGTCGACGAACACGCAAGTCAACCGGTCACCGATGGCGCGCTGGACCAGCGCGGCCGCCACCGCGGAATCCACCCCGCCCGACAGACCGCAGATCGCCCGGCCGTCACCGATCTGGGTGCGCACCTGCTCGATCAGCACCTCGGCGATGTTGGCGGCCGTCCAGTCCGCGCCCAGCCCGGCGAAGTCGTGCAGGAATCGGCTGAGCACCTGCTGGCCGTGCGGCGTGTGCATCACCTCCGGGTGGTACTGCACACCGGCCAGCCGGCGCTGCCGGTTCTCGAAGCCGGCCACCGCCGCGCCCGGGCTGCTGGCCACCACCTCGAACCCGTCCGGTGCGGCCGTGACCGCGTCGCCGTGGCTCATCCATACCGGCTGCGAACTCGGCAGTCCCGAATGCAGTTCGCCGCCAATCACTTTCAGTTCGGTGCGGCCGTATTCACTGGTGCCGGTGTGCGCGACGGTCCCGCCGAGCGCCTGCGCCATGGCCTGAAACCCGTAGCAGATGCCGAACACCGGAACCCCGAGATCGAACAGGGCCGGATCGATCTGGGGCGCGCCGTCGGCGTACACGCTGGACGGGCCGCCGGAGAGCACCAGCGCCAGCGGGTCGCGGGCCTTGATCTCCTCGACCGTGGTGGTGTGCGGGATCACCTCGGAGAACACTCGCGCCTCGCGGACGCGACGGGCGATCAGCTGCGCATACTGCGCGCCGAAGTCCACGACGAGCACCGGCCGGGCCGGCGATCCGGACGCATCGGTTTCAAGGGTTTCGGTGGGGTCCGCCACGCACGCGAGTCTAGTGGCTGCCCGCGCCGCCTCCGCCCCGCAGGGTTACAGCGCAAACGCGGTGCGCACCGCGGTCACGGCGGCCGCGTCGCCGTGAAACTCGATTCGCCGCAGGGCGGCGTCGCGCTCGCCCTCGTCGGCCCCGAGCCGGGCGGTGACGAGATCCGCCGCCGAGGCCGTGATCGTCACCGTGGGTTCGCCGCGCCCCGCGCCCAGGCGGCCCTGCGTGACGGCGAATTCGAAACGGCGACCGTCGATCTCGACACGGCATGTCGCCTCCAGGCCCGCCGCGCAACCGGGGTTGAAGCCGAGCAGAATCCCGGCCAGGAACCCGTTGAGCGGCGACACCGGCGCGTCGCCGATCGGGTCCAGCCGGTCCAGGCCGAACCACGCGAAGCTCTGCAGGATGGGCAGCACCCGCTGCCAACCCAGGTCGCTGAGCGTGTAGACGGTGCGACCGATCGGCGCCGGCAGGTCGGCCCGCTCGACGAGTCCCTCATCCTGCAGCTCTTTGAGCCGCTGCGCGAGCAGATTGGTTGCGATGCCTGGTAACTCGGCACGCAGGTCGCCATAGCGACGGGCCCCGCCGACCAGCTCGCGCAGGATCAGCAACGTCCACCGTTCGCCCAGCACGTCGAGGCTGCGCGCGATCGGGCAGTTCTGGTTGTAGTTCCGGACCGGCACCCGGCCAGCTTAACCCGCGGCGGATATCTTTTTCAACTTATTACTTGATTTATTTGTCTAGTAGCTTTACTGTCTTGTCACATGAAGACCGCACCCGTGTTCTCCCGGAGTCATCCGATCGCCGCGCTCGCCGTCATCTGCCTGGGCGTCTTCGTCATCAGCGTCGACGCCACCATCGTCAACGTTGCGCTGCCCACGCTGTCGCGTGAACTCGGCGCCGACACCGCGCAGCTGCAATGGATCGTCGATGCCTACACGCTGGTGATGTCCGGCCTGCTGCTCTCGGCGGGCAGCCTGTCCGACCGCTATGGCAGGCGAGGCTGGCTGAATGCCGGACTCGCGCTGTTCGCGTTGACGTCTGCGATTGCGGCACAGGCGAATTCCGCCGATCAGCTGATCGCGGCGCGCGCGGCCATGGGGGTCGGCGCGGCGGTGATCTTCCCGACCACCCTGGGCCTGATCACCAACATCTTCACCGACCCGGTGCCGCGGGCCAAGGCGATCGGGCTGTGGGCGGCCATGGTCGGCGTCGGGGTGGCGGTGGGACCGATCAGCGGCGGATGGCTCCTCGAACACTTCTGGTGGGGCTCGATTTTCATGGTGAACATTCCGGTCGCGGCGCTGGCCATCATCGGGGCCACGTTGTTCGTTCCGAGCTCGCGCGACCCCGCCGCCCCCCGCGTCGATGTGCCCGGGCTACTCCTGTCCGCGACCGGGATCACGACGCTGGTCTACACGGTCATCGAGGCGCCCACCTGGGGATGGACCGAAGGCCGGACCATAGCCGGATTCTTCTGCGCCGCAATCGTTCTAGCCGCATTTGCACGCTGCGAACGGCTCAGCACCCATCCGATGCTCGACGTCTCGGTCTTTACCAACCGCCGGTTCTCCGGCGGCAGCCTGGCGGTGACGGCGGGGTTTTTGACGCTGTTCGGCTTCATCTTCGTCATCACGCAGTACTTCCAATTCATCAAGGACTACACGGCGTTTCAGGCCGGTGTGCGACTGCTGCCGGTCGCCGCGTCGATCGCGCTGGCCAGCGTTGCGGGCCCCCGTCTGGTCGAACGGATCGGCACCACCGCCGTCGTCGCCACCGGCCTGGCGGTGTTCGCCGCCGGCCTGGCGTGGGCGTCCACCGTCGACGCGGCGACGCCCTACATCCAGATCGCCACCCAGATGCTGCTGCTCGGCGGCGGCCTCGGCCTCACCTTTTCGCCGGCCACGGAGGCGATCATGGGATCGCTGTCCGTCGACAAGGCCGGGGTGGGCTCGGCCGTCAACGACACCACGCGCGAACTGGGGGGCACCCTCGGCGTGGCCATCGCCGGCAGCATCTTCGCCTCGGTCTACTCGGGCCATCTCGGTGCAGCGGCGTTGACGGGATTGCCCGCCGACGCGATGCGCCGTTCGATGGCCGTGGCGCACACAGTCATTGGGCAGCTGCCCGCGCAGCAAGCCGGGCATGTGCGCGCCGCGGTCGACCGTGCGTTCCTGGACGGGCTGCGGGTCAGCTCGCTGGTGTGCGCCGGCATCGCGCTGGGCGCGGCGATCGTCGTCGGCTGGCTCCTCCCGGCCAGGGAACCGGCGCTTCAACAAGAGCTTCAACAAGAAAGGACACTGCGATGAGCACCACACCACAGGGCAGCACCTACGTCCTGGGCCACGCCGACGCGGAGGTGCAGCGGCTCCTCCTGCAGGGACGTCTCTACGACGACTACACCGAGCACGCGTTGCGGCTCGCCGGGCTGCGGCCGGGCATGCGGGTGCTCGACATCGGATCCGGGCCCGGTGACGTCTCGTTCGTCGCCGCCGGGTTGGTCGGCCCCACCGGGACCGTTCTCGGCGTCGACGCCGAACCCGCGATGGTCGAGCTCGCGCGCGCCCGCGCCGGCGAAAAGGGCTTGTCCACAGTGCGTTTCATGCGGTCCGCGATCGACGCGATCACGCTGGACGAACCGGTGGACGCCGTCATCGGCCGGCTGATCCTCATGCACTTGCACGACGCGGCCGCCACGCTGCGGCACCTCGTCTCCTTCGTGCGTCCGGGCGGGGTGGTGGCGTTCTCCGAGAACGACATCACCGGTGCGCACGGCGTTCCGGACACGCCGCTGTTCCGGCGGGTGACCGGGGGGATCGTTCGCGCCTTCGAGGCCATGGGGCTCAGCCCGCGGTTCGGCACCACGCTGCACACCGTCTTCGCCGACGCCGGCCTGGGCGCGCCGCGGCTGACCCTCGGCACGCCGATCGGCACGGCCGCCGACACCGACATCCTGGCCTACCTCGCCGAGGTCTGGCGGCTGGTCTCCCCCGTCGCCGAACAGGGGGGCTTCGCCATCGACGAGCTCGCCGACATCGACGAGTTCGTGCCCCGATTCCGTCAGGAGGCGCGGGCGGTCAACGCGCTGATCGCGATGCCCCCTCTCATCACCGCATGGGCGCAGGTGCACAAATGAGCGAGACCGTCGAAAACCAGTACGCCACCGGGCTTTCGCGACGAAACATCGAACGGGCGCTGATCGCCGCCGGGAAAGACCTCGACCACCTTGCGCCCGCCGACCTGGCCCTGCTGGAGGACTTCCACACCATGGGCCGCATCGCCACCGCGCAGCTGGTGGAGCTGGCCGGAATCACCGACGCGAGCGCGGTGCTCGACGCCGGAAGCGGGGTCGGCGGCACGGCCCGCTACGTCTCCGACCGCTACGGCTGCCGGGTCACCGCCGTGGACCTCACCGACGAGTACTGCGCGACGAACGACTGGCTCAACCGGCTCGTCGACCTCGACGGCCTCATCGCGGTTCGCCAGGCGGACGTCACCGAACTCCCCTTCGCCGACCGCGCTTTCGACGTCGCGATCAGCCAGCACGTCCAGATGAACGTGGCCGATAAGGCGCGGTTGTACTCCGAAACTCGCCGGGTGCTGAAAGACGGCGGTCGGCTTGCCCTGTGGGACATCACGATTGGGAATCACGACCAACTCGACTATCCCCTGCCATGGGCAGATCACCCCGACCGCAGCCATCTGGTCACCCCCGACGAACTCCGCGGTGCCGTCGAGTCCGCCGGGTTCACGGTGCGGCACTGGAACGACCTCACCGAGACCGCGAGCTCGCTCATGCAGGTGTTGCTCGCCCAGCCGCCCCAACCACTGGGCCTGCACGCGTTCGTCACCGACTTTGCGCGCAAGGCCGAAAACCTCACCCGGGCGCTGGCCGACGGGCGACTGCGCGCGATCCAGGCGATCGCGGTGGCAATCGGGGCGTAAATCTGGCGACACGCATGCCGGGCATGGTGGAGTGGGTATCGGTTAAGCAGCCCCCGACACCAGAGAGCGAGTGCCCGTGCTGGGTCTACCAGAGAAAGTGCGTGCCTGCCTGTTCGACCTCGACGGCGTGCTCACCGACACCGCCAGTGTGCACACCAAGGCCTGGAAGGCCATGTTCGACACCTTTCTGTCGGACCGCGCCAAACGCACGGGCGACAAATTCGTTCCCTTCGACGAGGCCGCCGACTACCGCAAATACGTCGACGGCAAGAAGCGCGAGGACGGCGTCCGCTCGTTCTTGGAGAGCCGCGACATCCACCTGCCCGACGGCAGCCCCGACGACGCGGACGACGCCGAAACGATCTACGGCCTGGGCAACCGCAAGAACGACATGTTCCAGAAGGTCTTGAAGGAGGACGGCGTCAAGGTGTTCGACGGATCGCGGCGCTACCTCGAGGCGGTCTCGGCCGCGGGGCTGGGCGTCGCCGTGGTGTCGTCGAGCGCCAACACCCGCGACGTCCTCGAGATCACCGGCCTGGACCGGTTCGTGCACAAACGAGTGGACGGCATCACCCTGCGTGACGAACACATCGCCGGCAAGCCCGCCCCCGACTCCTACCTGCGCGGGGCCCAGCTGCTCGACGTCCCCCCCGACGGCGCGGCGGTGTTCGAGGACGCCCTGTCGGGCGTGGCCGCGGGCCGAGCCGGTAACTTCGGGTTCGTGGTAGGCGTCGACCGAGTGGGCCAAGCCGAGGACTTACGCCGCAACGGCGCCGACGTGGTGGTCACCGACCTCGCCGAGCTGCTGCAGTCATGATCACCGACGAATCGTTTCCCGTCGATCCCTGGCACGTGCGCGAGACCCAGCTCGACCTCAACCTGCTGGCCCAGTCCGAATCCCTGTTCACCCTGTCCAACGGGCACATCGGGCTGCGCGGCAACCTCGATGAGGGCGAGCCGTACGGCCTGCCGGGCACCTACCTGAACTCCTTCTACGAGATCCGTCCGCTGCCCTATGCAGAGGCCGGTTACGGCTACCCCGAAGCCGGCCAGACGCTCGTCGACGTCACCAACGGCAAGATCATCCGGCTGCTGGTCGAGGACGAGCCGTTCGACGTCCGCTACGGCGAATTGATCTCCCACGAGCGGGATCTGGATTTGCGCGCCGGGACGCTGACCCGCACGGCGCACTGGCGCTCACCCGCGGGCAAGGAGGTCAAGGTGACCTCCACCCGGCTGGTGTCGCTGGCGCAGCGCGGCGTCGCCGCCATCGAATACTGCGTCGAGGCGGTCGGCGAGTTCGCCCGGGTGACGGTGCAGTCCGAGCTGGTCACCAACGAGGACCAGCCCGAGACCTCCGGCGACCCGCGGGTGTCGGCCATCCTGGAGAATCCGCTCGAAGAGGTGGATCACGAAAAGACCGATACCGGAGCGGTTCTCATGCATCGCACGCGCAGCAGCGCGCTGATGATGGCCGCCGGCATGGACCACGAGGTCGACGTCGAGGGGCGCGTCGAGGTCGGCACCGATGCCCGCGCCGACCTGGCGCGCACCACCGTGATCTGCGGGCTGCGCGCGGGGCAGCGGCTGCGCATCGTCAAGTACCTGGCGTATGGCTGGTCGAGCATGCGGTCGCGCCCGGCGCTGCGCGATCAGGTGGCCGCCGCGCTGCACAGCGCCCGCTACAGCGGCTGGCAGGGGCTGCTGGATTCGCAACGCAAGTACCTGGACAATTTCTGGGATTGCGCCGACGTCGAGGTCGAGGGCGACCCCGAATCCCAGCAGGCGGTGCGATTCGGGCTCTTCCACCTGCTGCAGGCCAGCGCCCGCGCCGAGCGCCGCGCGATCGCCGCCAAGGGGCTCACCGGAACCGGCTACGACGGCCACGCCTTCTGGGACACCGAGGGTTACGTGCTGCCGGTGCTCACCTACACCGCTCCACACACCGTGGCCGACGCGCTGCGCTGGCGGGCGTCCACCCTGGACCTGGCCAAGGAGCGGGCGGCCGAGCTGGGCCTGGAGGGCGCCGCCTTCCCGTGGCGGACCATCCGCGGGCAGGAGTGTTCGGCGTACTGGCCGGCCGGGACCGCGGCGTGGCACATCAACGCCGACATCGCGATGGCCTTCGAGCGCTACCGCATCGTCACCGGCGACGACGACCTGGAAGCCGACTGCGGCCTGCAGGTGCTGGTCGAGACCGCCCGGCTCTGGATGTCCCTCGGCCATCACGACCGGCACGGCGTCTGGCATCTCGACGGTGTCACCGGGCCCGACGAGTACACGGCGGTGGTGCGCGACAACGCCTTCACCAACCTGATGGCCGCGCACAACCTGCACGTCGCCGCCGACGCGTGCAACCGCCACCCCGAGGTGGCCAAGGCGCTGGGGGTCACCACCGAGGAGGCGGCGGCCTGGCGCGATGCGGCCGACGCGGCCAACATTCCGTACGACTCGGGCCTCGAGGTCCATCAGCAGTGCGAGGGGTTCACCACCTACGCCGAATGGGACTTCGAACGCAACACCACCTACCCGCTGCTGTTGCACGAGGCCTATGTGCGCCTGTACCCCGCGCAGGTGATCAAGCAGGCCGACCTGGTGCTGGCGATGCACTGGCAGAGTCACGCGTTCACGCCCGAGCAGAAGGCCCGCAACGTCGACTATTACGAGCCGCGCATGGTGCGCGACTCCTCGCTGTCGGCCTGCACGCAGGCGGTGATGTGCGCCGAGGTCGGGCATTTGGAGCTGGCCCACGACTACGCCTATGAGGCCGCGCTGATCGACCTGCGCGACCTGCACCACAACACCCGCGACGGCCTGCACATGGCCTCGCTCGCCGGCGCCTGGACGGCGCTGGTGTCCGGGTTCGGCGGCCTGCGCGACGACGAGGGCATCCTGTCGCTGGATCCCCAACTGCCCGATGGCATTTCGCGGCTACGGTTCCGGCTGCGGTGGCGCGACTTCCGGGTCACCGTCGACGTCAACCACGCCGACGTCACCTACACGCTGCGCGACGGGCCCGGCGGCGAGCTGACGATTCGGCACTCCGGCGAGGAGCTGGAGCTCAGCACCGAATCCACCACCACGGTCGCGGTGCGGCCCCGCAAGCCGCTGCTGCCGCCGCCGCAGCAGCCGGCGGGCCGCGAGCCCATGCACCGACGGGCGCTGTCCCGGGCCACCGTGGCCGGGGATCACTGAGGTTCGCCGGGCCCGAGAATCCGCTGCACCTCGGCGCCGGCCGCCTCCCGTATCTCGTCGTCCGTCAGGTCTTCGATCCCGGTGGCAGAGCGCAGGATTGGCGCGAACAGCCGCCAACCGAATTGCAGGGCAAGGGCATTGGCGACCGCGAGCCGTGCCTTGACCTCGTCGTCGTACAGCGGCCGCACCCCGTCCAGCAGCGTCGCGATGTTGGGAAAGCGCTTCTGTAGCTGACCGGCCGGATAGCCGTCGAGGACGGTGCGGGCCATCACCCGCATCTGCCGGTCCAGGGAACTCTGCAGCACGGCCGCGGGCGCGTCGGTGCCCAGCAGGGCGCTCAGGTTGGCACCCAGGTGGTCGAGCACGGCGCCGACCAGCTGCTCCTTGGTGCCGAAGTGGCGGAACACCAGTCCGTGGTTGACGTTGGAGCGCGCGGCGATGTCACGGATGGACGTCGCGGCCGGACCGCGCTCGGCGAACAGGTCGGTGGCGGCCTCGAGGATCGCCGCGGCCACTTCCGCGCGCCCGGTGGGCATTTTCCCGCGGCCCGTTGCGGAAGTTGTAGTCATCTGACTACACTACCAAATGTAGTCAGTTGACTACACCCGTTTTGAGCCAAGGAAACGACAATGACAGGTCAGATAACCGTCACCAGGCTGGGCAGCCGGATCGGCGCCCGCGTGGACGGGGTTCGCCTCGGCGGCGACCTCGACGAGGACGCGGTCGAGGAGATCCGCCGGGCGCTGTTGGCCCACAAGGTGATCTTCTTCCGTCACCAGCACCACCTCGACGACTCCCAGCAGCTCGCGTTCGCCGAGCTGCTGGGCACGCCCATCGGCCACCCGGCCGCCGGCGCCCTGGCCGCCAGGAACGTCCCGGTGATCACCCCGATCGACTCCGAATACGGCAAGGCGAACCGCTGGCACACCGACGTTACGTTCGCCGCCAACTATCCGGCGGCGTCGATCCTGCGCGCGGTCAAGCTCCCGACCTATGGCGGTTCGACGCTGTGGGCCTCGACCGTCGCGGCCTATGAGCACCTGCCCGAACCACTCAAATGCCTGGTGGAAAATCTCTGGGCCCTGCACACCAACCGCTACGACTACGTGGACCCCGAAGCGGCCTCGGCGATGAGCGACGCGCAGCGGTCGTTCCGAAAGGCGTTCGAAAAGCCGGACTTTCGCACCGAGCACCCGGTGGTGCGGGTGCACCCGGAGACCGGTGAGCGCACCCTGCTCGCGGGTGACTTCGTGCGCGGCTTCGTCGGCCTGGACAGTCACGAGTCCAGCGCCCTGCTGGAACTACTGCAGCGCCGAATCACATTGCCGGAGAACACTATTCGCTGGAGCTGGGCGCACGGAGACGTCGCGATGTGGGACAACCGCGCCACCCAGCACCGGGCGGTCGACGACTACGACGACGAGCCCCGCCTGATGCACCGCATCACCCTGATGGGCGATGTACCGGTCAACGTGCGCGGCGAGCGCAGCCGGGTGGTCAGCGGCGCACCGCTGCAGGCACTCGCCAGCTGATGGTGACGACCCGCAGCGCCCGGCTTCGCCGCGCTCGCGATCGTCACGCGAGCTAGCTGTACTGACCTGAGAGGTTAAGTACGCGGCTGGCGGGTGGTTGGCCGCCGAGTGCGGTGTGGCCGCGATGGTGATTGTAGGTGTGTAGCCACCGGGGAAATTCTTCGCAGCGTTCGGTATCGCTGCGGTAGAGCCGTGCGTAGGCCCATTCATCGGCCAGGGTGCGGTGGAATCGCTCGACTTTGCCGTTGGTCTGGGGCCGGTAGGGCCGGGTGCGTCGGTGTTCGATGCCTGCCAGGGCCTCTCGAAAGGTGTGGGAGCGGTAGCAGGAACCATTGTCAGTCAACACCTTGCGGACGGTGATGCCGCACTCGGTAAACCAGGCGTTGGCCCGCGCCCAAAACGCGGCGGCGGTGTGCTGGCGCTCATCGCTGAGCAGTTCGCTGTAGGCCAACCGTGAGTAGCCATCGATCGCGGTATGCAGAAAGTGGTGGCCGTGGAGCGGATCACCATGCTTGCTGCGCTGGCCTGAACTCTTGTCGGCTCTGGTGTTGTGGTTACCGGCGATGCGGCCCAACATCCGCCAGCCGCCGCCAGCCGGGATTTTGCCAAGCTTTTTGACGTCAACATGCACCATGTCACCGCAGCTGGCGGGCTCCATCCGACGGACAACGCGGCCCGTACAGCGGTCCAACCACCGTAATTTGGCCATCCCGTAGCGGGTCAGTACCCGATGCACCGTGGAGGGATGAATGCCCAGCAGATACCCGATCCGTGCGGGCCCCCAGCGCCGCAGGACGCGGACTTTGATGATGCGACGCTCGGTACGAGTCGGAGTCCGCTGTGGGCTGCGGTGCGGGCGCGAACTGCGGTCGACCATGCCCGCAGCCCCCAACGTGCGGTACCGGTCGGCCCACCGCCACGCCGTCGTTGCTGACACCTGGAACCGTTCCGCGGCACGCCGCAGCGGCCATCCATCCTCGACAACACAACGAGCCAGCCGCAGACGGCCGGTTTCTGACAATGGAGCATTACGGTGGGACACGAAGACCTCCGAAGTGAGCAGTGCGTTCCTCGACAGCTCGCACTTCACTCGGAGGTCTTCGTCATGTCACCACGCCACGCCGTCACCAACGTCCGTGGTCAGTACAGCTAGCCCGCGTCCGCGGTGCGGACCGGATTGATCGGCAGCCAGCGCAGCGCGCCGGGCGCCTCGGCCGGCACCACGGGCGCCTTGGGCGCGATCGGTTCCAGCCGGCGATACGGCTCGCCCTGCATCGGGCGCTGATCGTTCTCGCCGTTGTTCGGCCACAGCGACGCGGCCCGCTCGGCCTGGGCGGTAATCGACAGCGAGGGGTTGACGCCCAGGTTCGCCGAGATGGCCGCGCCGTCCACCACGAACAGCGTCGGGTAGCCGTAGACCCGGTGGTACGGGTCGATCACGCCGTGGTCGGCGTTGTCGCCGATCACCGCGCCGCCGAGGAAGTGCGCGGTCAGCGGGATGTTGAACAGCTCGCCCCAGGTGCCGCCGGCCACGGCGTCGATTTTGTCCGCGATGCGCCGGGTGACCTGGTTGCCGACCGGGATCCACGTCGGGTTGGGCTCGCCGTGCCCCTGCTTGCTGGTGTACCAGCGGATGCCCAGTTTGCCGCGCTTGGTGTAGGTGGTGATCGAGTTGTCCAGGTGCTGCATCACCAGGGCGATCAGCGTGCGTTCGCTCCACTGGTGGACGTTGAGCAACCGCATCATGCGGCGCGGGTCGTCGCGCGCCTGGTCCAACAGCTGCTTCCAGCGCGGCACGTCGGTGCCCTCGGGACCGGCCCCGTCGGTCATCAGCGTCTGCAGCAACCCCATCGCGTTGGAACCCTTGCCGTAGCGGACCGGCTCGATGTGCGTGTCCGGCGTCGGGTGGATCGACGACGTGATCGCCACGCCATGGGTCAGGTCGAGGTTCGGGTCGACCTCGAGCTTGCCCGCGCCGACGATGGACTCGGAGTTGGTGCGGGTGAGCACGCCGAGGCGCTTGGACAGCCGGGGCAGCAGACCCTGATCGCGCATGTTGAACAGCAGGTGCTGGGTTCCCCAGGTTCCCGCGGCCAGGACCAGGTGCTTGGCGGTGTAGGTGCGCCGGTCGCGGCGCAACCAGCTTCCGGTGCGCACCGTGCGGACCTCCCACACGCCGTCGGGACGCTGCTCGAAGCGCTTCACGGTGGTCATCGGAATCACCTGTGCGCCAGCCGATTCCGCGAGGCCGAGGTAGTTCTTCAGCAGGGTGTTCTTGGCGCCGTAGCGACAGCCCGTCATGCAGCACCCGCACTCCAGGCAGCCGGTGCGCTCCGGTCCGACGCCACCGAAGTACGGGTCGGCCACCGTCTTGCCCGGGGCCTTGGTGCCGTCCGGGCCGAAGAACACCCCGACCGGGGTCGGCACGAACGTGTCCCCGCAGCCCATCTCGTCGGCGACCTGTTTGACGATCCGGTCGGCGTCGGTGAACGTCGGGTTCTCGACCACGCCCAGCATCCGTCGCGCCTGGTCGTAGTGCGGCATCAGCTCGTCGCGCCAGTCGGTGATGTGCTTCCACTGCGGGTCGTTGAAGAACGGGTCGGGCGGCACGTACAGGGTGTTGGCGTAGTTCAGCGAGCCGCCGCCCACCCCGGCGCCGGCCAGGATCAACACGTTCTTCAGCGGGTGGATGCGCTGAATCCCGTAGCAGCCCAGCCTCGGCGCCCACAAAAACTTACGCAGATCCCAGGAGGTTTCGGCGAAATCCTCGTCGGAGTACCGTCGCCCGGCCTCCAATACGCCCACGCGGTAGCCCTTTTCGGTCAGCCGCAGCGCGCTGACGCTTCCCCCGAAACCCGAACCGATGATCAGTACGTCGAAATCCGGCTTCATCGCACCAGTATGGCCTTACCCGCTGGTAACAAGCCAGCGGCCCGGAGTCAGCTCCCGACGGTCAGGCCGACCTTCTGGAACTCCTTGAGGTCGCAGTAGCCCGCCTTGGCCATCGACCGGCGCAGCCCACCGACCAGGTTGAGGCTGCCGAACGGATCGTCGGACGGGCCGTTGAGTACCTGGTGCAGCGGCGGGCGCTCGCCGACGGCGATCTGCAGCAGCGCCCCGCGCGGCAGCGACGGGTGCGCCGCGGCGGCCGGCCAGAACCAGCCCTCGCCCAGCGCCTCGGCGGCCTCGGCGAGCGGCGTACCGAGCACCACCGCGTCGGCACCGCAGGCGATCGCCTTGGCCAGCTCGCCCGAGGTGTGGATGTCGCCGTCGGCCAGCACGTGCACGTAGCGGCCGCCCGTCTCGTCCAGGTACTCGCGGCGCGCGGCCGCGGCGTCGGCGATCGCGGTGGCCATCGGCACGCTGATGCCCAGCACCTCGTCGCTGGTGGTCACCCCCCTGGTCGCGCCGTAGCCGACGATGACGCCGGCGGCGCCGGTGCGCATCAGGTGCAGGGCGGTGCGGTGGTCTTGCACGCCGCCGGCGACCACCGGCACGTCGAGCTCGGAGATGAAGGTCTTGAGGTTCAGCGGCTCGCCGTCGCTGGCCACCCGCTCGGCCGAGACGATGGTGCCCTGGATGACCAGCAGGTCGATGCCGGCCTGCACCAGCACCGGCGTCAGCGCCTGGGCGTTCTGCGGGCTGACCCGCACCGCCGTGGTCACCCCGGCCTCCCGGATCCGCGCGACCGCGGAGCCCAGCAGGTCCGGGTTGAGCGGGGCGGCGTGGAACTCCTGCAGCAGCCGGATCGCCGCCGACGGCTCGGGCTCCTTGCTGGCGGCCTCGACCAGCTGCGCGATCTTGGACTCGACGTCGGCGTGCCGCCCGATCAGCCCCTCGCCGTTGAGCACCCCCAGGCCGCCGAGCTTGCCCAGCTCGATCGCGAACTCCGGCGACACCAGCGCATCGGTCGGATGCGCCAGCACCGGGATCTCGAACCGGTAGGCGTCCAGCTGCCAGGCGGTCGACACGTCCTGCGACGAGCGGGTGCGCCGCGAGGCCACGATGCTGACTTCGCTCAGTTCATAGCTGCGACGGGCGACGCGGCCCATCCCGATCTCGACCATGTGGGCCTCAGCGTGCGTAGTAGTTGGGGGCTTCGACCGTCATGGCGACGTCGTGCGGGTGGCTTTCCCGCAAGCCGGCCGCGGTGATCCGGACGAACTGCGCCTGTTGCAGCGCCTCGATGCTCGGCGAGCCGGTGTAGCCCATCGCCGCGCGCAGGCCGCCGGTCAGCTGGTGGATCACCGAGGACAGCGGGCCGCGGAAGGGCACCCGGCCCTCGATGCCCTCCGGCACCAACTTGTCTTCCGAGAGCGCGTCGTCGGCGAAGTAGCGGTCCTTGGAGTACGACTTGCCGCCGCCCGAACCGCGGCCGGCCATGGCGCCCAGCGACCCCATCCCGCGGTAGCTCTTGAACTGCTTGCCGTTGACGAAGATCAGCTCGCCGGGGGCCTCGGCGGTGCCCGCCAGCAGCGAGCCCAGCATGGCGGTCGACGCGCCGGCGGCCAGCGCCTTGGCGATGTCGCCGGAGTACTGCAGCCCGCCGTCGGCGATCACCGGCACACCCGCCGGGCCGCACGCCGCCACCGCCTCCAGGATCGCGGTGATCTGAGGTGCGCCGACGCCGGCCACCACCCGGGTGGTGCAGATCGAGCCGGGCCCCACGCCCACCTTCACCGCGTCGGCGCCGGCGGCGACCAGGGCCGCGGCCGCCGACCGGGTGGCCACGTTGCCGCCGATCACCTCGACCTTCTCGCCTACCTCGGCCTTGAGCTTGCCGACCATGTCGAGCACCAGCCGGTTGTGCGCGTGCGCGGTGTCCACGATCAGCACGTCCACGCCTGCGTCCACCAGCATCATGGCGCGCACCCAGGCGTCACCCCCGACGCCGACGGCGGCGCCGACCAGCAGCCTGCCGTCGCTGTCCTTCGTGGCCAGCGGGTGTTGTTCGGTCTTGACGAAATCCTTGACGGTGATCAGGCCGGTCAGCCGGCCGTGGCCGTCGACGATGGGCAGCTTCTCGATCTTGTGGCGCCGCAACAGGCCCAGCGCCGCGTCGGCGGACACGCCCTCCTGCGCGGTGATCAGCGGGGCCTTGGTCATCACCTCGGCGACCTTCTTGGTCTGATCGACCTCGAACCGCATGTCGCGGTTGGTGATGATGCCGACCAGCGCGCCCGACTCGTCCACCACCGGCAGGCCGGAGATCCGGAACCGCGCGCACATCGCGTCGACCTGGGCCAGGGTGTTGTCCGGACGGCAGGTGACGGGGTCGGTGACCATGCCGGCCTCCGAGCGCTTGACCATCTCGACCTGCCCGGCCTGTTCGGCGACCGGCAGGTTGCGGTGCAGCACGCCCATTCCGCCGGCCCGGGCCATCGCGATGGCCATCCGCGACTCGGTGACGGTGTCCATCGCCGAACTCACCAGCGGCACTTTGAGCCTGATCTTCTTGGTGAGCTGGCTGGAGGTGTCCGCGGTTGCCGGGACGACGTCGGAGGCCGCGGGCAGCAACAGGACGTCGTCGAACGTCAGCCCGAGCATGGCGATCTTGTGCGGGTTGTCGCCTCCGGTGGGCACCGGGTCGTCGATCAGGCCACCCACCCGTACATACGCGCTGCCGACGAGGTCAGAGCTGTCCTCCAGGTGGGACGTGCCACGGGTCATCTCCTGCGCCCTCCATACGATGCGGCGTGAGAAACCCATCCTATCGGCTCGCCTCCCGCAGTCGTTCGCTTGCTCGGGCGCGCCGCGCACACCAAACGGCGCGCGGCTCCCTGCTGGCGTTATCCCGGGCGGGCTGCGTAGGCTAGAGGGCGTGCGCGACCACCTCCCACCGGGTTTGCCGCCCGACCCTTTCGCCGACGACCCCTGTGATCCGTCGGCGGCACTGGAAGCCGTCGAGCCGGGCCAACCCCTGGATCAGCAAGAGCGGATGGCCGTCGAGGCCGACCTTGCCGATCTGGCCGTGTACGAAGCTCTGCTGGCGCACAAGGGTATTCGCGGACTCGTGGTGTGCTGCGACGAATGTCAGCAGGATCACTACCACGACTGGGACATGCTGCGCGCCAACCTGCTGCAGCTGCTGATCGACGGCACCGTGCGTCCGCACGAGCCCGCCTATGACCCCGAGCCGGATGCCTACGTCACGTGGGATTACTGCCGGGGCTACGCCGACGCCTCACTCAACGAGGCGACGTCGGACGCCGACGGTTTCCACCGCCGGCACTGATTCACTGATTCGGAGTCAACGGCGCCACCGGGGGTGGCGTCTGGCCGTGATGGTGATGCTTGCCCACTGACGGACTCGGCGGGCTCAGCGGTGCCGGCGTCGCATCCTTCGACGGCGCGACCGAGGCGGCGGGCGGGGCCGCCGGAATCGCGGTGGCCGGGCCGGGTGTCGCCGCCGGCGGCGAAGCGACCGGCAACGTGGCGTTCGGGTCACGCGCATCGACCTTGGCGTTCAACAGCTTCAGCTGATTCATCAGCTCTTGTTTGCTGGCCGGGTCGTCGATGGACTGCACCAGGCTGCTCACCTCGGTCAGCTGACTGCGGGCCTGGTCCCACTGACCGCGGTCGATTGATTCCTGCACCTTGGCCAGATCGGCCTTCGCGGCCAGCATCTCCTGCTTTTCGTGGACCTGCGGCTGGTCGAAGAACATCGCGTGCAGCCCGTACAGGGTGCCGCCGGGCCGGGCCTCGACCACCATGGCGCCGAATCCACTGAGCAGCATCAGCGCCGCGGCGACCGAGCCGACCACGGCCAGGCCACGATGGCTGCCGCGGCGGCGCTCGGCCAATCCGGTGCGCAGCGCGTGCACGGCCTCTTCGGGCGTCACCAGCGCGCTGGCCGGCGGCCACCTCAGGTTGTCGCGCCAGTCCTCCAGCAGGTTGGTCAGCACGTCGACGTCGGGGTCTTCGACGTCCACCGGCCGGCGCTGGGCGAGCGCATCGAGCAGCAGGTCGGTGCGGGCGAATTCATCCAGTGAGTCAGGCACAGTCACCTGCCGCGATCATCTCGGACTTCAGCCGCGACAGCGCGCGGTGCTGGGCGACTCGGACCGCCCCGGTGGTGCTGCCGACCGCGGCGGCGGTCTCCTCGGCGGACAGCCCGACGACGACGCGCAAAATCAGGATCTCGCGCTGCTTGGCGGGCAGAATCTCGAGCAGTTCGCTCATCCGGCTCACCGAATCCGCTTCGATCGCAAGCTGTTCGGGCCCCGCGTCGTTCGACCAACGGTCGGGGATCGTTTCGGTGGGATACGCGAGGTCGCGCCCCGCGGCCCGGTGGGCGTCAGCGACCTTGTGGGCCGCGATGCCGTACAGGAAGGCCAGGAATGGACGCCCGCGATCGCGATAGCGCGGCAGCGCCGTGATAGTCGCCAAGCACACCTCCTGTGCCACGTCATCCGCTGACAGGCCACCCCGATCGACGGTGCCGACACGCGCCCGGCAATATCGCACGACGATCGGACGGATGGTCTCCAGCACCTCCCTCAATGCGTTGTGGTCTCCGGTGACGGCCTGGGCGACCACAGCGTCGAGACGTTCCCCTGCTGGAATTGTCATCGACGGTGATATCTCCAACGTTACGAAGCGGACACATCGCGGGCCAACTGGGCTAACTAACGAAATGACAATAACGGGCGGAGGGCCGTTTCAAGCGGAACGCCACGTTCCACCGGCGCGCCGCACGTGGCCTGCGCAGACATCTCGTATTTCGTGCAGCTGATGTGCTGGGAACGTGACACTTTCGATATCAATCAGCAAGCAGGCCAGCGCCCAACGAAGTGGTAGTAGCCCTAATTGGCCGGTGGTCGCCAGCGCGGCGTCGGCGACCGCGCGGGCGCGCTCGAGGTTGCCCGCGCAGCACAGCGCGGCGGCCAGCACCACGTCGCTTTTGACCCGGTGCCGCGGCGACGCGACGGCCATGGCCGCCGCCAGCTCGACGCCTTCGCCGGCGTGCCGGACGGCGGCGTCGCCGTCGCCGCGGGCCATCGCGAGCTCCGCGGCCACCCACCGCCGGCGCACCGGCAGCCGGTCGGGCACCACGGATTTCGACGACGCCAGCAGCGGGTCGGCCCGCGCCAGCAGCGCCCCGGCGGCCGCGAAGCGCCCGACGCCCAACGCGTCCGCGGCCAGCCCGATGAGGGCGTCGGCGGCCGCCTCGGGGTCGCCGCCGGACAGCGCGAGGGCGCGCCCGTCCCAGCCACGGGCCACGGCGTGCCAACCGAGTTGGCGCAGGAACGACCCGTGCGTGCTCATGCCCAACGAGGCGAGCCGGCCGGCCGGCGCGCTGCGCCGCAGCACCGCGAGGTCGCGGAAGGCGGCGCCGTAGCGGCCCTGCCCGCCGGCCGCGACGGCGCGCAGCCACAGTTGGGCCGGCGTCGTCGCCGACGGCAGCGGCCAGCTGCCGGGCCGATCCCCGAAGGCGGCGTCGGCGAGCTGGCGTCCAATCACGGAAGTGTGACGAGTTTCAATCACAATGATGTAGTAAACACTTTGTGGTCTTCATGTTACCGAATCGTTAATCACTATAGCCCATGGATAAATTCGCCTTATCCCCCTCCTAGGCGCTGAGCTGGGAAATCTCGTTTCGGCCAACTGCCTGGTAGCACGGCATGGGTTTCGCCATTTCCGTCGAGGTGAACGTAAAGTTAATTCTGCTCCAACGGGCACATACTTTGTCGGGCTAAGTGGCTATTGACGGAAATTCATCGTCCCCCCTAACGTCTACGCATGACGGGTAGTCATCGGTGACCCCACTCCACTTAATTTAAGTTGCACCCAACCGCTTTCACGATCCTGACCTCGAGCGAGCGGTGCAGAGAGGGAACGAACCAATGCCACAGCCGGAACAGCTACCTGGACCCAACGCCGACATCTGGAATTGGCAACTGCAGGGCGTGTGCCGCGGCGTTGACTCATCGATGTTCTTCCACCCCGACGGTGAACGTGGCCGGGCCCGCATGCAACGCGAGCAGCGCGCGAAGGAAATGTGCCGGCAGTGCCCGGTGATCCAGGAGTGCCGCTCGCACGCCCTCGAAGTCGGTGAGCCCTACGGGGTTTGGGGCGGCCTGTCGGAGTCCGAGCGCGACCTGCTGCTCAAGGGCGACATCGGCCGCGGCCGCACCATCCGCCGCTCGGCCTGAGGACGCCCGGCCTGGGCCGCACGGCGTAGGCGGATACCCACCGCCGTTTCGGCGTGAGTCGATGTGGGTAGGCACCGCAAATGAACAAGGCCGCATGCTTTGCGGTCGCGGCGCTTACCGCGACCGTTGCACCGCTCGCCGCATGCTCGAATCAGCAAGGCAGCCAGCCCAACACCTCGCCGCTGACCAGCTCGACGCCCGGGGCGGAGCGGTTGACGACCCAACTGAAGACGGCCGACGGCAGTCCGGTCGCCAACGCGACCTTCGAATTCGCCAACGGCTACGCCACCGTGACCGTGGAAGCCGGCCCCAACCAGGTGCTCAGCCCCGGCTTCCACGGCCTGCAGATCCACGCCGTGGGCAAATGCGAGCCCAATTCCTCTGCGCCCAACGGGGGCTCGACCGGAGACTTCGACTCCGCCGGAAGCGTCTATCAGGCGGCCGACCACACGAGCTACCCCGCCAGCGGAGACCTGACCGCGCTGCAGGTGCGCTCCGACGGCTCGGCGAAACTCGTCACGACCAGTAACGCGTTCACCTCCGCCGACCTGAGGAACAGCTCGGGTACCGCGCTGATCATCCACCAGACGGCGGACAATCTGGGCACCACCGCTCCGACGGGTGAATCGGGCAAGCGGCTGGCGTGCGGTGTGATTGCGGCGTCGTCGGCGACCACGACCTCGTCGACCACCAGCGTCACGACGAGCACCACCACCACCGTGGTGCCTCCGGCGTCGACGAGCACGAGCACCAGCACCGTCACGGTCACCAGCACCCCGACCGTGACGTCGGCACCGACCACGACCGTCACGACCCCGCCGTACTATCCACCGGGCCGCTGAGGCGCCAGACCACCATGAAAGGGAGCACCCCCGATCCGCAAAGGAACGGGGGTGTTTCGCACCGCCTGCCCGACGGCGGCTAGGGCGGCCGCCACCCGAAAACGGTCATTTCGGGGCGCGCCCGGTCTGCCGTCCCTAGGGTGCTGACATGCAGACGCTGCTGTTCGCGCTCGGGTTGGTGTTGTTCCTGCTCGGGCTGCTCACCGGGCTGGCCGTGCCCGCACTGAAGAACCCACGGATGGCCCTGTCGAGCCACCTCGAGGCGGTGCTCAACGGCATGTTCCTCGTGCTCCTCGGCCTGCTCTGGCCACACCTTCGGTTGCCCTACGCGTGGGGGGTCGCGGCGGTCGCACTCGTCGCCTACGCCGGCTACGCGAACTGGTTGGCGACGCTGCTGGCGGCGGCATGGGGCGCCGGCCGCAGGTTCGCGCCGATCGCGACCGGCGACCACGAGGCGTCGGCGGGCAAAGAGGGGCTCGTCAACTTTTTGCTGATATCGCTGTCGCTGGCGATGGTGGCCGGCGTCGTGATCGTCATCGTCGGGCTCTGACGGCGCGCTACCGCGCGTGTACGTCCGGCGTGCGGACATGCTCGGGCCGGAAACCCCGCCCGACGAAAATCGGCGGAATCGCTTGCAGCGGACCAAAACCCACGATCTTGGGCACGCGAATCGGGGAAAGGTCACCGCTCAGATTGGGCGCGATCGCGTTGTCTTGCATCAGCACCTGGAATGCCTGGACGATCCGGGTGGGCAGCTCGCGCCGCCGCTGCACCTTCGCGAGGTCGTTGTCGGTCAGCCGTCCGTCGCGCAGCGGGGCGCACAAGGCGTTGGCGGCGGCCACCGCGTCGGCGACGGCGAGGTTGATGCCGACGCCGCCCGCCGGCGACATGGCATGCGCGGCGTCGCCGATGCAGAGCAGGCCGGTCCGCCACCACGTGTCGAGCCGGTCCACCCGCACGTCGAGCTCGCTGGTGTCGTCCCACGAGTTCAGGTCGTTGACGTGCTCGCGCAGCCGCGGTTGCGCGGTGACGATCCGCTCCTTGAACTCCTCCAGGGATCCGTCCCGGGGGTTCGATCCCTTCGGCATCAGATAGGCGATCTGCCAGTAGTCGCCCCGGTAGATCATGGCCATCATCAGGCCCTTGCGCAGCACCGCGAACAGTTCCTCGGGGTCGCCGGGGCGCCATTTCAGCCGGAACCACAGCACGTCCATCGGGGAGTGCGCTGCTGCGGTCTGCAGCCCCGCGGCCGCGCGCACCGCGGATTTGCGTCCGTCCGCGGCTATCACCAGCTCGGCGCGCACCTGAAGATTCGGCGTGCACGCCCCGGTCACCCGATCGCCGTCGGACAGCAGGCCGGTGACCTCCGCGTTGCGGATCAGGGTGAATTCGGGGTAACGGGAAGCCTTTTCGGCGAGGAAGTCGAGAAAGTCCCACTGCGGCATCATGGCGATATAGGGCTGTCTGAAACCGAGTCGCCTGAGCACCTTGAAGTTGCCGAAGGTGCGAATCGAGCCGTCGGTGTCGAAGGCGACGCGGTCGATCTTGGTGTGCGGCAGTCGCAGGAACTCGTCGATGAACCCCAGCTCGTCCATGATGCGCAGGGTGCTCGGGTGCACGGTGTCGCCGCGGAAGTCGCGCAGGAAGTCGTTGTGCTTCTCCAGGACCACCACCCGGATTCCGGCCCGCGCCAGCAGCAGGGCGTGAACCATGCCGGCGGGCCCGCCGCCGGCGACGCAGACCTGGGTTTCCATCACTTGGGTCACGTTCTGCCACTCCTCGTGGAGTACGGAATACGAGTGCAGACTACCTAACCGACATCGACTGCGACGTCTTCGCCGATGCCGAAGACCAGTACCTGCGCCGACTTGCCCTTCAGCGCGTGAAATCCCCTGTCCGTCAAGCTGATTGGCCGATCGCTCAGCGCGTCGACGGTCTGGCGGGGTCGGCAAACAAACAAGCGCCCCCGGCCAGGCGGCCGGGGGCGCTTGCCGTTGCTCACTCAGTGATGGTGGTGATGACCGTGACCGTGGTCATCGGCCTCCTCGGCCGGCTTGTCGACCACCACCGTCTCGGTGGTGAGGACCATCCGGGCCACCGAGGCCGCGTTGAGCACCGCCGAGCGGGTGACCTTGACCGGGTCGATGACGCCGTCGGCGATCAGGTCGCCGTAGGTCAGCTTGTCGGCGTTCAGGCCGTGACCGTTGGGCAGCTCGGTCACCTTGTGCACCGCGACCGCGCCGTCGAGCCCGGCGTTGGTGGCGATCCAGTACAGCGGCGCCGCCAACGCCTCGGAGAAGACGTCGACGCCCAGCGCCTGGTCGCCGCTCAGCGATGCGCGGAGCTTTTCCAGCGCCTTGCGGGTCTGCAGCAATGCCGAGCCGCCGCCCGCGACGATGCCCTCCTCGACCGCGGCCTTGGCCGCCGCGACGGCGTCCTCGACGCTTTCCTTGCGCTCCTTGAGCGCGGTCTCGGTCGCCGCGCCCACCTGGATCACGGCCACGCCGCCGGCCAGCTTGGCCAGCCGCTCCTGCAGCTTCTCCCGGTCCCAGTCGGAGTCGCTCGCCTCGATCTCGGCGCGCAGCTGCTTGATGCGGTTGGCCACCGCATCCTTGGAGCCGCCGCCGTCGACGATCACGGTGTCGTCCTTGCTGACCACCACGCGGCGGGCCGAGCCCAGCACGTCGGTGCCGACCTCGCGCAGCAGCAGGCCCGCGTCGGGGTTGATCACCTGGCCGCCGGTCACCACCGCCAGGTCCTCCAGGAACGCCTTGCGGCGGTCACCGAAGAACGGCGCCTTGACCGCGACGGCCTTGAGCGTCTTGCGAATGGAGTTGACGACCAGGGTCGCCAGGGCCTCGCCCTCGATGTCCTCGGCGATGATCAGCAGCGGCTTGCCCGATTCGGCGACCTTCTCCAGCATGGGCAGCAGGTCGGGCAGCGAGCTGATCTTGTCCTGGTGCAGCAGGATCACCGGGTCGTCCAGCACGGCCTGCTGGGCGTCGAAGTCGGTGACGAAATACGCCGACAGGAAGCCCTTGTCGAAGCCGACGCCCTCGGTGAATTCGAGCTCGGTGCTCAGCGTCGAGGATTCTTCGACGCTGACCACGCCGTCGGTGCCGACCTTGGTCATCGCCTCGCCGACCAGTTCACCCAGCAGCTGATCGCGCGACGACACGGTCGCCACCTGCGCGATCGCGTCCTTGCCGGAGACCGGGGTGGCCGACGCCAGCAGCGCCTCGGACACCGCGTCGGCGGCCTTGCTGATGCCCGCCCCCAGTTCGATGGGGTTGGCGCCGGCCGCGACCAGTCGCAGGCCGCCCTTGACCAGCGCCTGCGCCAGCACGGTCGCCGTCGTGGTGCCGTCGCCGGCGACGTCGTTGGTCTTGGTCGCCACCGACTTCACCAGCTGGGCGCCCAGGTTCTCGAACGGGTCTTCCAGGTCGATCTCGCGCGCGACGGTCACACCGTCGTTGGTGACCGCCGGGCCACCGAATGCCTTGGCCAGCACCACATGCCGGCCGCGCGGACCGAGCGTCACCCGCACGGCGTCGGCGAGTGTGTTCACGCCCGCCTCGATGGCGCGACGCGCGGTCTCGTCGTACTCAATGATCTTGCTCATCAGGCTCCTTGCGTGAATGGTGGCGACCCGCTTCGCCCGGCTTCGCCGCGCTTGCGATCGCCACTAGTCCAAACGCATGCCGCCCCGGAAATCACCCGCGCGGGACGCGGGGATCGCCGGGGCGGTACACGGTTCTTACTTGGAGACGACAGCCAGCACGTCGCGTGCCGACAGGATCAGGTACTCCTCGCCGCCGTACTTGATCTCGGTGCCGCCGTACTTGCTGTAGATGACGGTGTCGCCCTCCGAGACGTCCAGCGGGATGCGCTTCGCGCCGTCTTCGTCCCACCGGCCGGGGCCGACTGCGACGACGGTGCCTTCCTGCGGCTTCTCCTTGGCGGTGTCAGGAATGACCAGACCAGACGCGGTCGTGGTCTCGGCCTCGTTGGCCTGCACGAGAATCTTGTCCTCGAGTGGCTTGATCTTCACCTTCGCCACGATTGGAGCCCTCCAGTGTTTGGGTCGGGTCCGGGACGTCCCCGGACCGGAGTTGACGGACGGTACGGGTTGAGCCCGAACCGTCCGGGTTATCAGGTGTTCGGCATCCGTCCGTGCCCGAGCGCCGTCGTCGCGGGTGCCGACACAGGGCTTGGCCGATTGCCACCTAGCACTCTATACATGCGAGTGCTAGCACTCAAGGGCGCCCTGCTGCTTCTTCCCGGTTGGCGTGTCCGCGCTCAGCGAACGTCAGCTCACCTGTGCTTTGACCACGGGCAGGCCCGGGTCGCTGGGGGCGTCCAGCGGTGAGGGCGGCGCCCCGGCGGCCACCAGGTGCGCGGCGAAGGCGGCGATCATCGCCCCGTTGTCGGTGCACAGCCGCGGCCGCGGGATCCGCAGCGTCAGCCCGGCCGCCGCGCAGCGCTCCTCCGCCAGCTCGCGCAACCGAGAATTCGCGGCCACTCCCCCCGCGATCAGCAGGGTCTGCACGTCGAGCGCGGTGGCGGCGCGCACCGCCTTCCTGGTCAGCACGTCGGCGACGGCCTCCTGGAACCCGGCCGCGATGTCGGCGTTGACGGCGTCGGGGTGGCTTTCCAGATAGCGCGCGACGGCCGTCTTGAGCCCGGAGAAGCTGAAGGCGTACGGGTCGTCGCGCGGCCCGGTCATGCCGCGCGGGAAGGCGATCGCGTCGCGATCGCCCGTCCGGGCCAGCTCGTCGAGCACCCTGCCGCCCGGGTAGCCCAGCCCCAGCAGGCGTGCCACCTTGTCGTAGGCCTCGCCGGCGGCGTCGTCCACGGTGCTGCCCAGCTCGACGATCGGCTCGCCGAGCGAGCGCACGTGCAGCAGGTGGGTGTGGCCGCCGGAGACCAGCAGCGCCACACACTCGGGCAGCGGCCCGTGCTCGTAGACGTCGGCGGCCAGATGCCCGCCCAGGTGGTTCACCGCGTAGAAGGGCACGCCCCAGGCGGCCGAATACGCTTTGGCCGCAGCGATTCCCACCAGCAGGGCGCCGGCCAGCCCGGGCCCGATGGTGGCCGCCACAATGTCCGGCTTTTGGTCGGGCCCGTCCAGCCCGGCGGTCGACAGCGCGCGGCGGATGGCGGGGCCCAGCGCCTCCAGATGCGCACGCGAGGCGATCTCGGGTACCACGCCGCCAAACCGCACGTGTTCGTCGACGCTGGACGCCACCTCGTCGGCCAGCAGCGTCACGGTACCGTCGGCGTCCAGCCGTGCGATACCGATTCCCGTTTCGTCGCAAGAGGTTTCGATCGCGAGGATGGTTGTCATGTGGGCTCCCGCCGCATCGTGTAGGCGTCGGCGCCGCTGACACGATAATAGCGGCGGCGCAGGCCGATCCGCTCGAACCCGACGCTCTCGTACAGCCCGATGGCCGCCTCGTTGTCCGTGCGGACCTCCAGGTACACCGCGCCGCCGTCGGCGAAGGTCAGCAGCTCGTCGAGCAGCCGGCGGCCGATGCCGCGGCCCTGGTATGCGGGATCCACGCCGATGGTGTGCACCTCGTACTCGAACGGCGGGGTGCGGCCCAGCCGCGAGATGCCGGCGTAGCCGACCAGCGTATCGCCGACCCGGGCGCCCACGTAATGATTGTGCGCACTGGCCAATTCGCGGTGGAACGCCGCCGCCGGCCAGGGGTCGTCGCCGTCGAAGAGCTGCGCCTCCAGCTCGGCGCAGCGCCGCGCGTCGGCCCGGGTCAGGCCGCCCACGGTGACGGCCTCGCTGTGGGCGGTCATTGGCGTGCCGCCAACGGTTTGGCGTCGGGCCGGCGCAGATACAGGGCCACCAGCGGTTCGGGATCGGCGGACCAATGGGCAACCGCCGCAACCAATCCGGCCGCCGTCGGGCAGCCGGGCTCGCGCACCGGCAGGCCGAACAGGCCGGCGTGTTCGGGCGAGCCGGCGACGGCCGATGCGGTGCCCGGGTCGACATCGGCCGGGGCGCTGACCGCGGGACCGTGGGTGCGCACGCCGTCGCGATACCGGGCCCAGTAGACCTCGCGGCGACGGGCGTCGGTGACCACCAGCGCGTCCCCGGTGGTTCGCACGCCGATGGCGTCCAGGCTGCACACGCCGTGCACCGGGATGCCCAGCGCGTGCCCGTAGGCGGCGGCGGTGGCCATCCCCGCGCGCAGGCCGGTGAACGGGCCCGGGCCGCAGCCCACCACGATGGCGTCCAGGTCGGCCATTGTCAACCCCGCATCGGCAAGGGCGGCAACGACATTCGGGGTGAGCCGTTCGGCGTGGGCGCGCGGGTCGACGGTGACGCGCTCGGCCAGCACGCTCAGGTCGTCACGGCGCACCAGGCCGGCCGTCACCGCCGGGGTGGAGGTATCCAGGGCGAGGACGATACTCACGAATGGCCCTCGCTGTCGGCGTTGTCGGCGTTGTCGGCCCACCGCCAGGTCGCGATCCGCACGTCGGAGTTGGTGACGCGCTCCAGCCGGATGTCCAGGTGACGCTCGGCGAGCCGCTCGACCAGGCCCTCGCCCCATTCCACCACGACCACAGCGTCGTCGAGATCGCTGTCCAAGTCCAGTGAATCGAGTTCGCCGAGCAGGTCGGCGCCCTGGTTGCCGGTGTGGTCGAGCAGCCGGTACATGTCGACGTGGATCATGGTCGGGGCGCCTGGGCGCCGCGGCGGATGCACCCGCGCCAACACGTAGGACGGCGAGGTGACCGGCCCGTCGACATCCATCGCCTCGGCAATTCCCTTGGCCAGCACGGTCTTTCCGGCACCAAGCGGGCCGGAGAGCACTACCACGTCACCCGCCCGCAGGTGCCGGCCCAGCCGCGACCCCAGCGCCATGGTGTCCTCGACCCGCTCCAGCGTCGCGGTGCCGCCATCAACCTCAACCACGGCGGCGCAACCTTTCTCGCATCCGCCGTATCCGCAGCGCCGTCTTGCTCGGGGTGGCCCGCCTGATCAACCGGACCAGTCCGCCGTTGATGGCGTCGGGCTTGTCCAGCAGCGCGAGGTGGCTGGCCCCGGCGACGATGACCAGCTCGGACTGCGGCAGGCTGGCGGCCATCTTTCGTGAGTACTCGCCCGGGGTGAGCAGGTCGTGGTCCCCGCAGGCGACCAGGGTCGGGACGCGCAGCAGCGTCCACAGCCCGGCGGTTTCGTCATGGTTTTCCAGCGCGTCGAGGAAGCCGACCATGGTGGGGATCGGGGTGCTGTTCATCATCCGCTGGGAGAACGCGTCCAGGCTGCGGCTGACCTGTAGGTCGCTGTACGAGGCGGCCCGCAGCACCGGGCCGATCAACGAGCGGGACACGTTGCGGCCGCGGTGCATCAGCTTGGGCGCGGACCGGGCGGCGACCCGGATGGCTTCCAGCGCAGGGTTTTTCAGGATTTCACCCAGCGGCGACCTCGAAACGCCCTCGGCCGCCGAGGAAATCAGCGCGGCGCCCACGATGCGGCGCCCGTACTGCTCGGGGAATTGGCGGGCATGGGACAACACCGTCATGCCGCCCATCGAATGGCCCACCAGCACCACCATCCCGCGCGGAGCCACCACGTTCAGCACGGTCTGCAGGTCCCGGCCGAGCTGGGTCAGCGTGTAGGTCTCCGGGTCGGCCTCGCCGGACCTGCCGTGCCCGCGCTGGTCGTAGAAGACCATTCGCACGTCGGGGCCCAACTGATCGGGCAGTCGCGTGCGCTGGAAATGAAAGGCGCCCATCTGCAGGCAGAATCCGTGCACGAACACCAGGGTCAGCGGCGCATCGGCCGGGCCGGCCTCGCGGACCGCCAGCGGTATCCCGTCGGGCGTGGTCACCACCAGGCTGGCGTCGTCCTCGAGCCGGTTGAAATCCTCATCGGCATAAGGGTCTTCGACCGTGGCGCGCTGGGTCATCGACCGGCGGGCCGAGGCTCCGATGATGGTGGCGACGGCGGTCACCCCCGCACCTCCCGCAAGCCAGGCCCTGCCCCTGCGGCGCCTGCGGGATTCCTCAGGAGTCAACGGTGTGCGCCTCGCGGTAAGTCCTGGTGATCCGCCCGCGGGGGCTGGTCACCACTTCGTAGTGGATGGTGCCGAGCAGATCGGCCCAGTCCTGCGCGGTGGGCTCGCCACTGGCGCCCGGCCCGAACAGGATCGCCTCGTCGCCCTCGGCGACGTCGGTGCGGCCCGGGCCGAGGTCGACGACGAACTGGTCCATGCAGATCCGCCCGACGCCCGGTCGCCGCTTGCCGTTGATCAACACCTCCAGCCGGCCGCCCAGCGACCGGAAGACGCCGTCGGCATAGCCGACCGGGATGAGCGCGAGGTTGGTGTCGTGCTGCGCGGTCCAGGTGTGGCCGTAGGACACGCTCTCCCCCGCGCGAATCGACTTTACCAGCGCCACAGTGCATTTCACCGTCATCGCGGGGATCAGTCCCATGTCGCCGCGCTCGGGGACCGGGCTCAGCCCGTAGATCGCGACGCCGGGGCGCACCATGTCGAAGGCCAGGTCGGGACGCGACATGGTGGCCGACGAGTTCGACAGGTGCGCCACGTCGAACCGCACACCCTGCTCGCGCGCCTGGGCCAGCAGGTCGCTGAATCGTTGGGCCTGAAGGTTGTTCACGGGATTGGCGGGCTGGTCGGCGTACACCATGTGCGACATCAGACCCCGCAGCACGATGGCCTCCTCGGCGACCGCCTTGCGCAGCGCAGTCAGCATCGCGGGATACTGCCCCGGCGGTACCCCGTTGCGGTTCAGCCCGGTGTCGACCTTGACGGTCACCGTCGCGGTCCGGCCGGTGCGACGGGCCGCGTCCAGCAGCTCGTCGAGCTGGTGTTCCGACGACACGGCGATCTGGAGGTCGGCCAGCAGCGCGGGCCCGAAGTCGATGCCGGGCGGGTGTAGCCAGGCCAGCACCGGAGCGGTGATTCCGGCCGCGCGCAGCGCAAGACCCTCGGCGACGGTGGCGACGCCCAGCTCGGTGGCGCCCGCCGCCAGCGCGGCGCGCGCCGTCCTCGGGGCGCCGTGGCCGTAGCCGTCCGCCTTGACCACGGCCATCACCTGCGCGCCGCCGGCCTGCTCGCACAGCAGCCGCACGTTGTGCTCAATCGCGCCCAGGTCGACCAGGGCCTCGGCGAGGACGCCCGGTGTCAGGGATATCGGCGTAACGGCCAAGGAAGTTGCGCTCCACTCGTATGTCTGTCAGTTCGCAGCAGCCATTGTCCCAGAACCGGCCGGATACCCCGTTCGCCGACGGCGGGCGGACCGCTCACACCCGGGGCGGCGTTGCCGCAATGGTCACAGCCGCCACACGCGCCCGGGCCGCAGGTGGAGGCAGAATTGCCCGCCTTTCAGCGACAAACCGTCGCCTCGGCCCGAGGTCCGCCTCCAGGGAACCGCGTTGTCGCTATGAGGCGGGCATCACGCACATGCCTCCGCGGCGCGGGACCAGTGTGGCCGGTGTTGCCGGCGTGACAAAGCCCCCGGCGTGACAAAATCCGGGCTAGTGCGCGAAGTGTTCGGCCCGGTAGTGCCCGCCCGGCTTGAGCTTGTCCAGCGACGCCAGCGCGCTGCGGGCGTCGTCGTGCAGGGCCCGGGCCAGGTCCGCGGACAGGCCCTCGCGCACCACGATGCGCAGCACCGAGATGTGGGTGGCGTTGTCGGGCATGGTGTACGCCGGCACCTGCCAGCCGTAGCCGCGCAGCTCATGGGAGACGTCGAACTCGGTGTAGCCGCGGTCCTTGGCGAGCCGGAAGCTGACCACCGGGATGCCCGAACCGTCAGAGATCAACTCGGCATGCTCGCCGGTCCGCAACTGTTCACCCAGCCACCGCGCGGTCGACGACAGCGTCTGCATCACCTGCGTATAGCCCTCGCGGCCGAGCCGCAGGAAGTTGTAGTACTGGCCGACCACCTGGTTGCCGGGCCTGGAGAAGTTCAGCGTGAAGGTCGGCATGTCGCCGCCGAGGTAGTTCACGTGGAATACCAGGTCCTCGGGCAGGTACTCCTTGCTGCGCCACACCACGAATCCGACGCCGGGATAGGTCAGCCCGTACTTGTGGCCGCTGACGTTGATCGAGACCACCCGGGGCAGCCGGAAGTCCCACTTCAGCTCGGGGTGCAGGAACGGCACCACGAAGCCCCCGCTGGCGGCGTCGACGTGCACCGGGACGTCCACCCCGCCCCGGCGGCCAGCTTGTCCAGCGCCGCACAGATCTGTTCGATCGGCTCGAGCTCACCGGTGTAGGTGGTGCCCAGGATCGCCACCACACCGATGGTGTCCTCGTCGACGGCGTCGAGGACCTGCTCGGGGGTGATGACGTAGCGCCCCTCCTCCATGGGCAAATAGCGCGGTTCGACGTCGAAGTAGCGGCAGAACTTCTCCCAGACCACCTGGACGTTGGAGCCCATCACCAGGTTCGGGGTGCGCGCCTTCCAGCCGTCCTTTCCGGAGCCGACCTTCTCGCGCCAGCGCCATTTCATCGCCAGGCCGCCCAGCATCACCGCCTCGCTGGACCCGATGGTGGACACCCCGCACGCGCTGGACGGGTCGTCGTCGCGCAGGCCGTCGGCATGGAACAGGTCGGCCACCATGCACACGCAGCGCTGCTCGATGGCGGCCGTCGCCGGGTATTCGTCCTTGTCGATCATGTTCTTGTCGAATGTCTCGGCCATCAGCCGCCCGGCCTGGGGGTCCATCCAGGTGGTGACGAAGGTGGCCAGGTTCAGTCGCGAACTCCCGTCGAGCATCAGCTCGTCGTGGATGAAGCGGTAGGCGGCGTCGGGATCCATCGACTCGTCGGGCATCCGCAGGGCGGGCACCGGCGCGGTGAACAGGCGGCCGGTGTAGGCGGGTGCGATGGAGTGCGCGGGCATGGAAGGGTGTTGCGGCACAACGAGATCCTTTCTGAAGGTCTACTGCTGCTACAGGGCGGCCAGGGCGGCCCGGATGTGCGGCACCATGCGCGATGCCGAGGTCGGCGCCTCGCCCGGGCCAGGGTCGGCGGCCGAGGCGGCCGCCGCGCGCGCATGCACGAAGGCCGCGGCGGCTGCCGCCTCGGCCGGTGGCAGGCCCGACGCCAGCAGCGCGCCGATCATGCCGGACAACACGTCGCCGGAGCCGGCGGTGGACGCCCACGACTGTCCGGCCGGATTGAGATAGACGGGGCCGCCCGGGTCGGCGATGACCGTGACGTTGCCCTTGAGCAGCACCGTGGCGCCAAACGCGTCCGCCAGCTTGCGGCACGCACCCACCCGGTCATCACCGGGAGGGTTACCCGCCAGCCGGGCGAATTCACCCGCGTGCGGAGTGAGCACCGTCGGTGCGGCGCGGTCGGCCACCAGCTGGGGATGTGCCGCCAGGATGGTCAGCCCGTCCGCGTCCACGATCACCGGCAGGTCGGTTTCCAGCGCGAACCACAGCGCCGCGGCCCCGGCGTCGTCGGTGCCCAATCCCGGCCCGACGACCCAGGACTGCACCCGCCCGGCCGACGCGGGGGTGGGCGAGGCGATCACCTCGGGCCAGTGCGCGAGCACCTCGCGGTGCGCGCTGCCGGCGTAGCGGACCATGCCGGAGGTCGCCGCGACGGCGGCCCCGGTGCACAGCACCGCGGCCCCGGGATACGTCGACGAGCCGGCCATCACCCCGGTGACGCCCTGGGTGTACTTGTCGTCGTGCGGCCCGGGCACCGGCCAGCGGGCGGCCACGTCGGCGGCCTCGAACCCCAGCACGTCGGTGTCGGGCAGGTCCAGCCCGATGTCGATCAGCCTCACCCGCCCGCAGTCGCCCAGGGCGTGCACGGGCTTGAGCCCACCGAAGGTGACGGTGAGCACGGCGTGCACCGCGGGACCGCTCGTCGCCCCGGTCGCCGCGTCGATGCCGCTGGGGATGTCGACGGCGATCACCGGGATTCTCGCGTGGTCGACCGCGGCGAACACCTCGGCCGCCGCGGGTCGCAGCGCCCCGGAGCCGGAGATGCCCACCACGCCGTCGATGACGAGATCGGTTGCCGGCGAGACACTTTCGACGACGCGACCGCCCGCCTTGCGAAACGCCGCCAGCCCCTTGCGGTGCGTGCGCTCCGGGTTGAGCAGGATCGCGTCGGCGGCCGCGCCGCGCCGGCGCAGGAAGGTGGCCGCCCACAGCGCGTCACCGCCGTTGTCTCCGGAGCCGACGACCGCGCACACACGCCGCCCGGCTACCCCGCCGGTGCGGGCGGCCAACTCGCCGATGATCTCGGCGGCCAGCCCGTAGGCCGCGCGCCGCATCAGCGCGCCGTCGGGCAGGCTGGCCAGCAGCGGCGCCTCGGCCTGGCGGATCGCGTCTACGGAGTAGTAATGCCGCATCAGAGTCAGATTACGTGTCAGCGTCGCCGTGTACAGCCGCGCTCGCCGCAACGACATGCCGCACGGCGCGCACCGCAAGAAAGCGCCTTGGCGCCCAGAGTCTTTCGGTGCCGGCCGGCGCCGGCATCAGGTCGGCGTCTCCGGCGGCACATTGCGTCGCACCATCGCCCGCAGGCGCGCCGGACTCAGCTGCCGGCTGCCTTTGGAGCGGGTACGCGTCATCGGGTAGAAGCACAAGCCGATGAGGATCGAGGTGAAGTGCCCGATCGCGGTGAAGTTCAGTTCGCTGCCCATCGTGATCAGCGGGAAACCGAAGATGATGAACAGCACCCCGAGATAGCCCCAGCGCCACGGCGGGGCGATGTGATAGGCCAGCACGGCCATCACGCCGACGAGGAAATAGCTGACCCCGATGTCGCGGGCGTGCACCAGCCGCTGCGAGGCGTCGTGTTCCTCGATCGCGAAGTAGAGGATGCCTTCGCTGATGTAGGTGGCGAGGATGTGCGAGCTCAATCCCACAGTGAGCCAGCGCAGCTGGCCGAGCCAGTGTTCGGCCGGCGCGAGAAACAGGGTGAACAGCAGCAGGTAGGGCTCGAAGTTTTTGCCGTCGATCCACAGCAGGCTGGAGAACAGGACGTCGAGCGGATCCCGGCCCAGCTCGTGAATGTTGGTGGAGCGGTGCAGCAGTACCGAGTGCAGCTCGCGGCCGGTCAGATGGGTCTGGATGATCGTCGTGATCATCAGCACCAACAGCCAGCCGTACGTCAGCGGCGCGCTGATGACGAAATGCCAGACCGCCAGCGTCATGCTGCGCACTCGTCTGCGAACTGAGGGATGCGCCACGACATCAACCTTCGCACGCGCGACGGGGCGCCGGACAACTTCGGTGGCAAACACGCCGCCGGCGATCGGCTACTTCGACGGCGCGGGTTCCGATGCGGGGGCGGGTTCCGGCGCCGGCACGGGTTGCGCCGGTGCGGGGGCGGGCACCGGATTCAAATGCCGCCACCAGCATCCGATGTAGAGAATCATCGAGACCGCCAGCGCGACCAGCACCCAGATGACGACGGTGATGTCGACCCAGCTGCCGAACGGCGGCGAGCCGGGCAGCGCGTTGCGCAGCGGCACCACCGCGAACAGCATGGCCGCGTACCACGTGGTCATCGGGGGCTGAAACGGCCGCCGGTCGCGCGCCGTCTGGATCGCAACCACCAGAGCCAGACTGGCGATCGTGATGAGCACACCGAGGATGACGATCGCGAACGCCGCGGTGCTCAGCGAGCGGTGCACGTTCAGCCGGTAGGGACCGTCCGCCTGGGTTCTGGTGGCGGAGAGCCGCCACCCCGAAAGGTGATCGACGAAGGTGACCGGCACGTGGTCGGGCGCCCGGTCGGTGTCGGGTCCGTAGAAGATCTCGACTTCGATCGGCCCCGAGCGGTATTGGTCGAAGGGCCACCGCTCGATCTGGCCGGCGATGGTCAGCGGGACGGCCATCAGGCCGGGAAGCATGCCCTTGGTCCAGGTGTGCCGGGACGGCATCGCGGAGGACCTGACGCGCAGGCTGAGATCGTCCTTGAGGTGGTGGGTTTTCGGGTCCAGCAACGCCGATCCGGGATTGAACGCCAGATTGACCGCCAGCACGCTGTTGTTGGACTGGATGTCTTCGACGTTGATCGTCGCCGACGGCTTGTCGCCGTCGGCGGTCTGGGCGCTCGCGTCCAGACGCCGGCCGGTACCGCTTTGCGCGTACAAGCCGACCGCTACCACGTACGCCGCGAGGACGAGGACAACGAGTCCCACGACACCGAATTTCGTGCCGGCCGATCGCATACTTCCTCCCGTACCGACTGAGCCCAACCCACCTGCCGCAAATGCTGTCCCAGGGCAATGTAATGGATCAGCCGCGCGTCCGCCGGGTATCCGGGCGAAGCGGCGCAGGCTGTTCGCCGGCTATTCGACGGTGACGGACTTGGCCAGGTTTCGCGGCTTGTCGACGTCGTAGCCGCGGGCCTGCGCCACCGACGCCGCGAACACCTGAAGCGGGATGGTCGACAGTAGCGGCTGCAGAAGTGTTGACACAGAGGGAATTTCGATCAGGTGGTCGGCGTAGGGCCGCACGGTGTCGTCGCCCTCCTCGGCGATGACGATGGTGATCGCGCCGCGGGCCTGGATCTCGCGGATGTTGGACAGCAACTTGGCGTGCAGCACGGCCGACCCCTTGGGCGACGGCATGATGACGATGACCGGCAGATCGTCTTCGATCAGCGCGATGGGGCCGTGCTTGAGCTCGCCGGCGGCGAATCCCTCGGCGTGCATGTACGCCAGTTCCTTGAGCTTCAGCGCGCCTTCCAGCGCCACCGGGTATCCGACGTGGCGACCCAGGAACAGCACCGTCGGGGACTGGGCGAATTGATACGCCAGGGCGGCCACCGGCTTGATCGTCGCGATGACCCGCGCGACAAGGTCGGGCATCGCTTCCAGCTCGTGGTATTCGCGCCACACCTCGTCGGGGTACTTGGTGCCGCGGGCCTGCGCGAGCGCCAGCCCGACCAGATAGTTGGCGGTGATCTGCGCCAGGAACGTCTTGGTGGAGGCCACCCCGATCTCCGGGCCGGCGCGGGTGTACAGCACCGCGTCGCACTCGCGCGGGATCTGCGAGCCGTTGGTGTTGCAGATCGCCAGCACCTTGGCCTTCTGCTCCTTGGCGTGCCGGACCGCTTCGAGGGTGTCCGCGGTCTCGCCGGACTGCGAGATGGCGACCACCAGGGTGCTGCGGTCCAGAACCGGGTCGCGGTACCGGAATTCGCTGGCCAGCTCGACCTCGACCGGCAGCCGCGTCCAGTGCTCGATCGCGTACTTCGCCAGCAGGCCGGAGTGATACGCGGTGCCGCAGGCCACCACGAAAACCTTGTCGATCTCGCGGAGTTCCTGATCGCTCAACCGCTGTTCGTCGAGGACGATCCGGCCGTCGACGAAGTGCCCCAGCAGGGTGTCGGCCACGGCGGCCGGCTGCTCGGCGATCTCCTTGAGCATGAAGTACTCGTAGCCACCCTTTTCGGCGGCGGCCAGGTCCCAGTCGATGTGGAACTCGCGGTATGCCCCGGGCCCCAGGTCCTCGTTGCCGTCGAAGTCGGTGATCCGGTAGCCGTTGGCGGTGATCACCACGGCCTGGTCCTGGCCGAGCTCGATGGCATTGCGGGTGTGCGGGATGAACGCCGCCACATCGGAGCCGACGAACATCTCGCCGTCGCCGATGCCGATCACCAGCGGGGTGGAGCGGCGGGCGGCGACGATGGTGCCGGGGTCGTCGGCGTTGGCGAACACCAGCGTGAAGTGGCCGTCCAGGCGGCGCAGCACCGCGAGCACCGACGCGGCGAAATCGCCCGCGGTGGGGCCGTGCCGGTATGCCTGCGACACCAGGTGCACCGCCACCTCGGTGTCGGTGTCGCTGGCGAATTCCACGCCGTCGGCCTCCAGCTCGTGGCGCAGCCCTGCGTAGTTCTCGATGATGCCGTTGTGGACCACGGCGATCGTGCCGGCGGCGTCGCGGTGCGGGTGGGCGTTGCGGTCGGTGGGACGTCCGTGGGTGGCCCACCGGGTGTGTCCCAGGCCGGTGGTTCCGGTCAGCGACGACGCCGGCATCTCGGCGACCGCCTCTTCCAGGTTGGCCAGCCGGCCGGCGCGGCGGCTGACCGTCAGGGTGCCGTCCCCGTTGACCAGGGCGACGCCCGACGAGTCGTAGCCCCGGTACTCCATCCGGCGCAGCGCGGCCATGACGACCTCACAGGCAGGCTGCTGCCCGACATAGCCGACGATTCCGCACATTCTGAACAGGGTAGTGCAGGTGGACCACCGCCCCGGCACTCCGCGGTCGGGGTTAGGCCGCCCACCTGCGCAAAGGCCCACTGTGAGCTTCCCCTACCGCGCCAATTCCGCATCCCACGCGTCCCGGCCCGGCGTCCTGAACCCTCCGTCATTCACTCAATCGTCATAAACGACGGAAATGTTTTTCATCTGATGTATTTGCGACGTTTTCGTGTCGCAACAAGGGACGACGGACATGTCGCATTACATTCGAAATATCAGCAGAGACTGGGAAAAGGCCGGATTCAGCGCAGGGACGGGCTGCTTGAAGCCCGCCCGATCACGATCACACAGCGTATCAGCTACAAAGCCGTGGTCAACGATGAGCAATCCGGTGGTTATTGGGCATAGGACAGATATTCTGGCTACCTGGGACCACGCTTTTAGCCGAACCAAGAATTCTTATCGTCAGTGGTTGTTAACCGGGAATTGTGCAACGGGTCGTATTGAGATGCGTAACTTTCTGGACCGCCCGCCGGGCGCCATGAGGAGGCAATCATGACCGCAGTTCGCTACGACGATGTGGTGCCCGCCCCCCTGGCGCCGGCGCCCCGGCGGGTGCCCCAGGCCCGGCCGCAGGCGCCGGCCGGTTCCGGCAACCCGTTGATGGACATGACCGCCCAGCTGCTGTCCATCCCGCTGCACCAGCTCTACGCGGCGCTGTGGCGGATGGGTGTCATCGAGGTCAGGGGCTAGATAGCGCCCGCGCCGCGGCCGGCGTTCCTTGTCCCCCGGCGCCCGATTGCGATGCGCTAACGTCAACGCGTGGCCCGCATCCGCAAGCTCGTCGCAGCTCTCAGCCGCCGTGGTCCGCATCGGGTTTTGCGTGGTGAGCTGGCCTTCGCCGGCCTGCCGGGCGTGGTGTACACCCCCGAGGAGGGGCTGAACCTGCCGGGCGTGGCGTTCGGCCACGACTGGCTCGCCGGCGCGGCCCGGTATGCGAACCTGCTCGAGCACCTGGCGTCGTGGGGCATCGTGGCCGGCGCTCCCGACACCCAGCGCGGCGTGGCCCCCTCGGTGTTGAACTTCGCCTTCGACCTGGGCACCGCCCTGGACATCGTGTCGGGCGTGCGCCTGGGCCCCGGCAAGATCAGCGTGCACCCGGCCAAGCTCGGCGTGGCCGGTCACGGCTTCGGCGGCTCGGCCGCGGTGTTCGCCGCGGCCGGGATGCCGGCCAAGCCCGCGGCGGTGGCCGCGATCTTCCCGAGCGTCACCAGCCCGCCGGCCCAGGAGCCGGCCGCGTCGCTGCAGGTTCCCGGGGTGGTCTTCGCCGCGCCGGGCGATCCGACGACGCTGAACTCGCACGCGTCGGCGCTCGCCGAGGCGTGGGATGCGGCGACGCTGCGCATCGTCAGCAAGGCCGAGCCCGGTGGCCTGGTCGAGGGCAGACGGCTGACCAAGGTATTGGGGCTGCCCGGTCCGCACCGGCGCACCCAGCGGTCGGTTCGGGCGCTGCTGACCGGCTACCTGCTCTACACCCTGGGCGGCGACAAGAAGTACCGCGACTTCGCCGACCCGCACGCGCATCTGCCGGGCACGGACGCGATCGACCCCGAGGCCGAGGCGATTCCCTTGGAGGACAAGATCGTCGCCCTGCTGAAGTGAGCATGCTTCGCGTGGGCTGAGGGTCCCGGCCCGCGCGGCGGCGTGGTAAGTGTCATGGATGCGAATCGGGATCGCTCTGAATTATTCGGGTGGCTTTCACGACGCCGTGGACCGCGTGGTCGAACTCGAGAAGTCCGGCATCGAGGTCGCGGTGGTGGCCGAGGCGTATGCCTTCGACGCCATCAGCCAGCTGGGTTATCTGGCCGCCAAGACCAACACCGTCGAGTTGGCGTCCGGCGTGCTGCCCATTTACATCCGCACCCCGTCGCTGCTGGCGATGACCGCCGCCGGGCTGGATTACGTGTCCGACGGGCGATTCCGTTTGGGCATCGGCACCTCCGGGCCGCAGGTGATCGAGGGGTTCCACGGCGTTCAATTCGACGCCCCGATCGGCCGCACCCGCGAGATCGTCGAGATCTGCCGCAAGGTGTGGCGCCGCGAACGCGTGCAATACGACGGCAAGCACTACCAGCTGCCGTTGCCCGCGGACCGCGGAACGGGCCTGGGCAAGTCGCTGCAGCTCATCAATCACCCTGTGCGCGAACGTATTCCGGTGAGCATCGCCGCGTTGGGCCCCAAGAACGTGGAACTCACCGCCGAGATCGCCGAGGGCTGGCAGCCCGTGTTCTACCTGCCCGACAAGGCTGATTCAATCTGGGGCGAGGCGCTGGCGGCCGGTGCCGCCAAGCGTGATCCCGCGCTGGGGCCGCTGGACGTGATGGTGCACGCGTCGCTGGCCATCGGGGAGAACCTCGACGAGCGGCTGGCGTGGGTCAAGCCGCAGCTGGGCCTCTACATTGGCGGGATGGGCGCCAAAGGCCGCAATTTCTACCACAATCTGGCGACGCGCTACGGGTTCGGTGAGGTCGCCGACCGCATTCAGGAGCTGTACCTGTCCGGCCGCAAGCAGGAGGCCATCGACGCGGTGCCCGACGAGCTGGTGCGCGGCATGTCGCTGATCGGCCCGCCCGGATACGTCGCCGAACGCATGGCCGCCTTCGCCGAGTCCGGAGTAACCACCCTGTTGGTGAACCCGCTGTCCACCGACCGCGCCGAATCCATCCGCTTCGTCGAGGAAGCCCTGAAGCTCAAGGCCTGAGGTCTCACTGTCCCGCCTGCGGAAGCTGGTCGGCGGCGATCTCGCACGGCGTTTTCGCCGGGTCGGCCGCGGGGGCCGGTTGGGCGACGGGGCCGCGGGCGGCGGTTCCGGTGCCGGCGGCGAGTCCGGTGCTGGAGTGTCGGCGGGCGCGGGCGTCCCGACCGGTTGGATGACGCCGTCGGGCCCCGGCTGGGGTTCGTCGACCGGCCGGGCCTGATCGGCTTCGGCGGCATCGCCGGGGTCATCGACAGTCTTCTCGGCGACCTCGTCCTCGGAATGGTCTGCGCGGAACGGCTTTTCGTCAAAGGCATCCCCGCCACCGTCCAGCGTGTCCGCGCCGTCCAGCCCGTCGCCCGCCGAGCCGATCAGCCCGCCCACCGCATCGACGATCCGGCCCGCCAGCCCGAGCAGGCCACCGCCGAGCCCGCCGCCGCCGAGGCCGCCTCCGAGCCCGCCGCCGCCGAGGCCGCCGAGGCCGCCGCCCAGATCGCCTCCCCCGAGACCGCCGAGTCCAGCACCCAAATCCCCGCGGGCATGCCCAGCGCGTCGCCGAGCGTCGATCCCCAGTCCGCGGGCGGCGCGGCAGCAACCGGACCGGGCACGGCGGCCGTCGACGTGGGCGCGGGTGCGGCCGCCGGGATTGGCGCGGCGGCCACCGGCGGGGCGAGCTGCATCGGCACGACGCCGGCCCCGAGATCACCGGGAAACTCGAAACACGCCGTCGGGACGGCGGTCATCTTGTCGATGACCATGGCGTAGGACGTCTCCACCCCGTCGGAGGTGGAACGCATCGCCGTCAGCCAGTCATTGCGAATGTCGTTGTCCACGTAGGGCATTACCTGCTCGCGCACCACGTCGGCGGCGCGGTCGCGGTCTCCCGCCGTGACCGCGGCGGCGGCGGGCAGCCACGCCACCCGCTGAGCGCGCACACGGTCGTCGACGGCGATGGCGGTCGCCACCTCCGAATCGACCAGATACCACAGGTTGTCGCGCAGGGACTCGCAGCGTTGGGCCGCCGCGCGCAGTTCGGTGGCGACGGCGTCCGCGGTGTCGCAGTGCCGCTGCAACAGCTGCACCGCGGCGTCCCCGCCCGGCCCCGTCCACACCGCGGCCAGCTCGGCCACCTGGGCCCGCTGCATCCGCAGCGCTTCGGCCGCCACCACACCCGCCGCGCGCAGCTCCGCGCAGTCGCGGTCTAGCGCACGCAGGTCCAGGCCGTTCTCCGCCGCATACAGTTCGCGAACTTGTGCGGGATACGTTGTCAGATCGGGGTTTTGGTAGCCCAACGCATGACAGGCCTGCACGTAGGCCTGGGTGTGCTCGACGGCCGCCCGGCCCTCGGCGAGGCGCGCGGCGACATCCAGTCGGTCGGCCATGGGTTAGGCGATCCGCGCCGCGGCATACAGTTCGGCGTCGGCGTAGCGTTCGGCGCTGGACCGCAGCGCGGCCGCGATCTCGCCCGACGCGCGCGACCACTGCGATACCTGCGCCACCAGCCGCTCCAACTCCGCACGCAGCGCCTCGCCGCGCGCGGCGTGCGCCCGCCCGGCGCCGGCCCCGCCGAAGGCCAGCCGGCACAGGTGGTCGCCGACCGCGCGGTCGAGGAATTCGGCCGCCATCGAGAATTGGTTGGCGACCCGCTGCGCCGCAGGCACGTCGATCTGCGTGCCGGCGGTGGCTACCGGGCGTGTTCCCCCAACGGATTTCATGCCTTATCCGACGCCCGCGGGCGCGGTGGGGTTCCGGGCAGATCTACAGCGCGTCGCTGACCGCTTCGGCGACCCGGGTGGCGATCCGCGCAGCGATCTCCTTTTCGGGCGCCTCCACCATGACGCGGATCATCGGCTCGGTTCCCGAGGGGCGCAACAGGATTCGTCCGGTGTCACCCAGTTCCGCCTCGGCCTGCCCGACGGCGGTCTGCACCGCGGGCGCAGACGCGGCGGTGTCCTTGTCGGCGACGGTGACGTTGATCAGCACCTGCGGCAGCGTCTGCATCGCCGAGGCCAGCCCGGCCAGCGACGAGCCGGTCTGCACCATCCGGTTCATCAGCCGCAGGCCGGTGACGATGCCGTCGCCGGTCGAGCCCAGGGCGGGCATCACGATGTGGCCGGACTGCTCGCCGCCCAGGCTGTAGTCGCCGGCCCGCAGCTCCTCCACCACATAGCGGTCGCCAACGCCGGTGGTGCGCACCGTGATTCCGGCCGAGCGCATGGCCAGGTGCAGCCCCAGGTTGCTCATCACGGTGGTGACCAGCGTCTTGGACGCCAGCTCGTCGGCCTCGTGCATCGCCAGGGCGAGCACCACCATGATGTGGTCACCGTCGACCAGGTTGCCGTCGGCATCGATGGCCAGGCAGCGGTCGGCGTCCCCGTCGTGGGCCAGGCCCAGGTCCGCGCGGTGCGCGACGACGGCCGCGCGCAGCGAATCCAGGTGGGTGGAGCCGCAGTTGTCGTTGATGTTGAGCCCGTTGGGGTCGGCGTTGATCGCGATCACCCGGGCGCCGGCGGCACGGTAGGCGCGCGGGGCCACCGCGGAGGCCGCACCGTGGGCGCAGTCCACCACCACGGTCAGCCCGTCGAGGCGCAGCGTGCTGGCCTTGCTCAGGTGGCGCAGGTAGCGGTCGTCCGCGTCCTCGGCGTCGATGACCCGGCCGATCCCGGCGCCGACCGGACGCGGCGCGGGATCGATGTCGAGCAGCGCCTCGATCTGGTCCTCGGTGCCGTCGTCGAGCTTGCGGCCGCCGGGGCCGAAGATCTTGATGCCGTTGTCGGGCATCGGGTTGTGCGATGCCGAGATCATCACGCCGAAGTCGGCATCGTAGGCGCCGGTCAGGTAGGCCACCGCGGGGGTGGGCAGCACCCCGACGCGCAGCGCGTCGACGCCGTGGCTGGTCAGCCCGGCGATCACCGCGGCCTCCAGCATTTCGCCGCTGGCCCGGGGGTCGCGGCCGATCACGGCTACCCGCCGGCCCGGGGCCGGGGCGCTCGCCAGCTGCCGCGCCGCCGCGGAGCCCAGCGCCAGCGCCAGCTCGGCTGTCAGCTCGCGATTGGCGACCCCACGGACACCGTCGGTGCCGAATAGTCGACCCATGCGACCAAACCTCTCACAGTTGTCGGGCTAGCACCTAACGTGCCCGTTCCTTTGTGGACGAAACGGGCTGCGTCCGGGCGCAGACACGCCGCAACCGGCCACAACTTGTGCACCGTGATGCCAAGTTGTGGCCGGTTAGCGATCGCTGATCAGCGCTTGCTGTACTGAGGCGCCTTGCGGGCCTTCTTCAGGCCGTACTTCTTGCGCTCGGTGGCACGCGGGTCACGGGTGAGGAAGCCGGCCTTCTTCAGCGGGGGCCGGTCCTCGGGCTGGGCCAGGATCAGCGCCCGGGCGATGCCCAGACGCAGCGCGCCGGCCTGCCCCGACGGGCCGCCGCCGTGCAGCAGCGCGTAGATGTCGAAGCTGTCCACCCGGTCGACGGTGACCAGCGGGGCCTTGATGAGCTGCTGGTGCACCTTGTTGGGGAAGTAGCCCTCCAGGGTGCGGCCGTTCAGGTTGAACTTGCCGGTGCCGGGCACCAGGCGCACCCGGACCACGGCTTCCTTGCGGCGGCCGACGGTCTGGATGGGCCGGTCGAACACGAACGGCTCGGCGGGCGCGGGAGCCGCGGCGGCCTCGACCGGGGCTTCGGTCTCCTCGGCGGCGGCCACAGTCTCCTCGACGGTCTCTGCGACTTCTGGAGTGTCCGGGTTCTCGGGGTTCTCCACGGCCTCGGTCGTTTCGGTCACTGGGCCACCTGCTTGATCTCGTACGGAACGGGCTGTTGTGCGGCGTGCGGGTGCGTCGGGCCGGCGTAGACGTGCAGCTTGCGCGCGATCTGGCGGGCCAGCTTGTTCTTGGGCAGCATGCCGACGATCGCGTCCTCCACGACGCGGTCGGGGTGCTTGTCCATCAGCTCGCGGATGGTTCGGCTGCTCAGACCGCCGGGATACCCCGAGTGGCGGTAAGCCAGCTTCTTGTCCAGCTTCTGGCCGCTGAAGGCGACCTTGTCGGCGTTGATGACGATGACGAAGTCACCGCCGTCGACATTGGGGGTGAACGTCGGCTTGTGCTTGCCGCGCAGCAGGGTGGCTGCCGCGACGGCAAGGCGGCCAAGCACCACGTCCGTGGCGTCGATGACGTGCCACGACCTCGTGGTGTCACCCGCCTTTGGCGTGTACGTAGGCACAGCGCTTACCTTCTTCTTCTCGAGGGTGGATCCCGGTGTGACCCGGGGGCCGGTCAGGCGTCCGCGGTGAGGGCTTGGTCTCGGCGACCGACATTGACCCGAGGCCCCGGCGTACCGCACGCCAACGGAGCAGCTTACCGACCGCCATCCCCGCAGGTCAAAATGACTGTGTGGTCCCGGCGGCTCTCCCCCGCCAGGACCACACAGTCTCACGGCGCGGCTAGGACCGCGCGGTGGTCTGTTCGGCCGCTACCGCCCCCAGACGCCGGCGGCCCGGCGGTCGGCGTCGGCCACCTCTTCGGCGCCGTCACGCACGGCATTTCCCAGCTCGGCCAGTATCTCGTTGAGCGCGGTCGCCGATTGGTGCCATTTCAGCTGCTCGGCCTGGTAGGCGGCGGCCGACTCGCTGGTCCAGAGCTGCCGCAGCGGAGCGATCCGCGAGCTCAGCTCGTCCAGCGCCGCGTTGAAGCGGGCCGAGGTGGCGTGGATCTCCTGGCGCACCGAGTGTTCGATCTCGCCGAAGTTATAGGACAGCACCGGGTCCACGGGGATCCTCTCTCGTTACAGGTTCGCGCCGGCGGCGGCGATGTGGTGTGCGTGGTTCTGGCCGGCTTCCTGCAGGGTGGCCGCGTTGTGCCGGATGGTGTCGGCGATGGTGTTGAGGGCGTGGTACAGCCGCAGCGACTCGACGTTCCAGCGGTCCATCACGTCTTTGAAGCGCGCGGCGGCAAGCCCACCCCAGGCCGAGCGCGGTACGCCGTTCATGCGGCCGACGAATGCCTGCAGCATCGCCCGGATCTCTTCGTTGCGGGCGTCGGTGGTGCCCGCCACCGACCGCATCAGGTCGAAGTCGGTGCTCAGTGGGTTCGATGCAGCCATACCAACTACGACCGCCGGGGCGGTCCTTCGGTTCCACCGAGTTTTCATCCGATCGCGTGGGCGGACCGCACCGCCTGCTCGCACGCGTCGGTGACGGCGCCTTCGTCGCCGGCCCGGCTCTGGCAACCGATGCTGATCCGAACCGGGCCGTCCACCAGCACCGTCCAGCGCACGTGATGGCCCGGGCGGACTTCGCGATACGTCACGGCCGGCCGGCCCGCGCTGGTTGCGGACGGGTTGAAGTCGACGAACACCCCGGGGGCTTCGGCATCGATCGCCCGCTTCAACAGCTCGGCGGTACCGCTCAAGGTCTCGCCGGCGACCGGCGATTGGGTGATGTGCAGGGCCAGGTCGGGATCCGTCGGCGAGGTGACCTGCACCCGGGCCGAGCCCGGTCCCCCGACCACCCGCTGCGACGACCACGTCGCGGGCACCGACAGCGCCACCCGGCCTTCCACCAGAAACGTCGTGGGCGCGGTTTCCACGGGCTTCGGCACCACCCGGCCGGATCGGCCCATCGTCACCGCGGTTGGCGACGCCGCGGCGACCACGATGGCGGCCGCCCCGAGCCCGCTGAGCATCCGGCCGCGCATCCGGCCCTCGCGGGAAGGCGCAATGGCGGCCGCCGCCGACGGCTGGGGGGCCGCCGGGTATGCCGACCGCGCGACGCGTGCCAGCCGAATGTCGTTGACTAGAAGGGTTTCCGAGATGGGCTGCCCGGCTCCGCGCACCGCTTCGGTGATGAGCCGCCCCAGCTCCGAGGCACCACCGACACCGCTCGGCGTATCGATCAGCACCGTTTCCGGCGCCGTGGCCGCCACGACGTCCGCTACGTCGCGGGCGACGCAAGGTGGCTCCGCCGTGCGCGGTATCGCCGTGACCCCGCCCCCGGTGATCGCCACCAGCCGCTCGGCAATTTCCACCACCACCGTCGCGTCCGGCGCGGCGCTCGACGCCCGCATCAGCAGCGACGATCGCGTGTGCGTGCGACCGGCCACGGCCGCCGCGGCCGCGCTCACCACGCCCACGCGCGACGCCGACCACCACGACGGGTGCACGACGATCGTTCCGTCGCGGTGGCCGCGGCTTGCCGAACGCAACGCGGTTTCCCACAGCGCATCGACGGCGAGCGGCCGGTCCCCCACCAGCGCCACCGGGTCGTCAACCGCATCCAGTGCCGCCCGAACGATGTCGGCCATCTCGTCGTCGTCGACGCCGCTTGTGGCGCAACACAACCGGCGGATGGTGCCGGGTCCGGCTTCGATGATGGCGGGGTGTTCACTCACGGTGGGCTCCAGGCGACCTGGACGAGTTCGTCGTCACCGCCCCGAGTGGTGGTGAGGATGCCGCGCCCCGGCGGCAACCGCGGCGGGGCAGTGGAACCGGGCGATGCGCCCTCGGGCGGGACTCCGCTCATCCTCAGTGATGCACAACCGAGGTCGCGCAGACTGGCCAACAGTGGCTCGAACATCGCGCGCTCGAGCCCGCCGCTGCGGCGCGCGATGACCAGATGTAGGCCCAGATCCGCCGCGTACGGTAAGAATTCGGTGAGCGGTGCCAACGCATTGCCCGCCGGGCCGGCGACAAGGTCGTAGTCGTCGACGACAACATAGACGTCCGGTCCGGACCACCAGGAGCCACTGCGCAACTGGGCCTGGCTCGCGTCGGGCGGCGGCATCCGCGCCTGCAGAGACTCGAGCAGGTCGGGCAGCAACATGGCCAGGGCCGCGGGTGACACGGCGTAACCGCCCAGATGTTCTGACTCGACCACACCGAGCAGCGCGCGCCGGAAGTCGACGATGACCAGCCGGGCCTGCGCGGGCGTCTTGGTGCGGACGATCTCCCGGCACAAGGTCCGCAGCGTCGCGGTCTTCCCGCAGTGGTTGTCGCCGAGGACGAGCAACTGCGGATCGCGCTCGAAATCGATGGCGATCGGCCGTAGTTCGCACTCCCGCAGACCCAGCAGTATCCGCGTGCCTGATTCGGCGCCCGACCGCCGCAGCACGGTGTCGCGATCGACGCGCGCTGGTAACAGGGGTATCGGTGGGGCGGCCGATTCCCCGGCGGGCACCTCGGCGATCGGCAGGGCGATCATCATGTGCAGACCCTCTGGGGAAAGGCCCCGGCCCGGAAGGTTCCGCGGAACATGCTGCGCGGCCTTCCGGTCGATTTCGGAGTCGGCGGGGTCGCCCAGCCGTAACTCGATGCGCGTGCCGATCTGGTCCCTCAGCGCGGGCCGGATCTCGGCCCACCGCGACGCCGACAACGCCACGTGCACACCGTACGAAAGTCCCTGAGCCGCAAGCATGCTGATCGACTCTTCCAGCGCGCCGAATTCTTGGCGCACGCTTGCCCAGCCGTCGATGACGAGGAAGACGTCACCGAACGGATCACCGGCCGCGTCGAGATCCCCGCGCCGCTGCCGGTATTGGGCGATCGACGCGACGCCGTGCTCTCGGAACAAAGCTTCGCGCCGACGAACGACCGACTCGCATTGGGCGACAATCCGACCGACGAGGCGCGGCTCCGCCCGCCCGGCGACGGCACCGACGTGCGGCAGCGGGCGCATCGCCGACAGTGCGCCGCCACCGAAATCCAGGCAGTAGAACTGCACCTGGCCAGGATCGTGCGTGGCGGCCAGGGCGGTCATCAGGGTGCGCAGTGCCGTCGATTTCCCCGATTGGGGGGTGCCGACGACCGCCAGATTGCCTGCGGCCCCGGACATATCGACCATCAGCGGCGCCCGGCACTGGTCGAGGGGCCGGTCGACGGTGCCGATCGGGACCGCGAGGCCCCCCGACGTGCACGCGGCGTCGGCCAGCACGGTGTGCAGCGCCGGCGCCGGCCCGAGCGGTGGCAGCCAAACCCGATGCGCGCGAGGACCCTGGCCGGACAGCCGGTCCAGGACGGCGCTCGCGACGGTCCGTTCGGGGGTCCCGCTCGGCTCGGCGGCACGGCTGACCGCCCCCACCGTTCGGCTGCCGAACACCCGGGCCGAACCGTCCGCCGCGGTGGCCGCGCGGCCCGCGGTGGTCGCCGGCAGCGGCGCCGACACCAGCGCCGCCTGGAAGCGAACGGGCTCGCCACCGCCGATGCGCAAAAAGCCGGCGCCTGGGATGCTCGGCAGTCGATACGCGTCGAGGCTACCCAATACGGATTGGGATTCGTTGGCGGACAGCGTTTTCAGGCAGATCCGGTAGGACAGGTGGGCTTCCAGTCCGCGCAGGCGTCCCTCATCGAGTCGCTGACTGGCCAGCAGCAGGTGCATGCCCAGCGACCGGCCGAGGCGCCCGATCGCGACGAACATGTCGGCGAAGTCGGGATGCTGACTCAGCAGTTCGGAGAACTCGTCGACGATGACGAACAAAGTGGGCAGTGGGGGGAACGCACCATCCCGGCGCGCCCGTTCGTATGCCGCGGCGCTGACGCAGCCCGCCGTCCGCAGCAGCTGCTGGCGACGGTTCATCTCGCCGGCCAACGCATCACGCATCCGGGCCATCAGCGGCGCGTCGTCGGCCAGGTTGGTGATCACCGCGGCTACGTGTGGGGCGCGGGCATAGTCGAGAAAGGTTGCACCGCCTTTGAAGTCGACGAGCAGCAGGTTGAGCGTTTCCGGCGAGTTGTGGGCCATCATGCCCAGCGCGATGGTGCGCAGCAGCTCGGACTTTCCCGACCCGGTGGCGCCGATGCACAGGCCATGTGGGCCCACCCCGCCCTCGGCCAGTTCTTTGATGTCCAGCTCGAGCGAAACACCCTCAACGGTGGTTCCGATCGGCGCGCGGAGTCGATCGCGGTGCCGTTGGCGACGCCACAGGGCGGCCGGGTCGAAGCGCTCCGGGGCGAAAAGCCCGGCCAGCTTTGGCCAATCGGGGTCGGCGCCTCCCGGGCCGGCCCCACGTGCGCGGTGCCCGGCCAGCCGGCGCGCGCATACCAGCGCGTCGATGGCGCTCATCTGGTCGGGACACCATCTTGGCGCGATCAGTGCGGGCGTCCGAAATCGCGGCGGCGCGCCGTCGTCGCCGGTCCCGGTCCCGATGGTGGTTGCACCGGCGATCGGATCGAACCCCTCGCAGAGATCGGTGACCACGACGAGTTCGGGGCCCCGCACCGCGACGAGCGCGCGCTGGGCCTGCGCGGCGCTCGAGTAGAGCATCCGCACCGGACCCGCCTCGTCGATATCCAACGGATGTTGGTTGTGCGGAAGCCATTTGAGCCAATCCCAGCGACCGCGATTCTCGTCGTCGACGACGGCCGCGATCAGCATGTGATCCGGCGCATGCAGCACGGCGAGTTGGCAGACGATCGCGCGCAGTAACCCGCGCACCCGGTCCGGATCGCCGTCGACCGTCGCGAGCGTTCCCGCGCGCAGCCCGATCGTGACCGTGGCGTGGACCGTCGAGTGTGCGTCCAGGAAGCGCCGTAGTGCCGTCGCGGTGACCGGATCGCGCAGCTCGTCCGGCGGAAGTTGCGGGGCCACCAGCCGCCGGGCGAGTGGCCGGCTCCCCATGCCGACGCGGGCGAAGCCGAAGTCGGCGTCGGTTGGCCGCCGTTCCCACATTCGCGGGCCGCCGATCAGGGTCCACAGCGTGTCGGGATCGGGGTGCCGGCTGAGCGATGAGCGCACCTGCGCCGCAGCGACTTCGGCCACGGATCGACTCAGGCCGCCGAGATAGCCGAGATAGTGATCGCGGTCGGTATCGAGCCCACCGCCTCGCCGGCCGGCGCGGCCGGTCAGCCCCGTCACCACGGTCGAAACCAGCATCGTCGCCGGCAACGCCAGGAACGCGGGGTTGCGGGTCGCGCCGGTGCCCGTGGTCAACACCGCCGCCATCGCGCCCATGCACGTCAGTGAGAGCGCAATCGGCAGCAACCGCAACAGCATGCCCGGCGCCGCCGTGGACGGCAGCTCCGGCGGGGCGTCGACGACGATGTCCGCGCCCGGCGTCGCAGGCACCACAGCATCCGTCATCCCACACCTCCCGGTCCGACGACGGTAGGCAGCAGCGAAATTGGCGACAAGTCACCTGTGGACAACCGGATGCCCCGCCGTGCAGACCTGGCTATCTTCTTGGTAATTCGACCGAAGGGTTCGCTGTTGCCTGCAATCGATACCGGGATGCGGCGCGTGGCAGTGCATTGGGGCACCGCGGCCGTCGACATCACCGTGCCCGCGGAAGTTCCTGTCGCCGCGCTGATTCCGTCGGTCGTCGACCTCCTCGGGGTTGACCGCCCCGATCACGAGGCCTCGCGGTACCGCTTATCGGTGCCCGGCGCGTCCCGCTTGGACCCGTCGATGACGCTGGCGCAGCAGGACATCGGTGACGGCGCCCTTCTGGTGCTGAGCCTAAGTGGCGCGCCGTTGCCCGCGCCACGCCACTTCGACGTCGCCGAGGTGGTCTCGGCCGCACTCGACGCGACGGCCACACCGAACGGCGGCGCCGCACGTGCGCGTGCGGTCCGGCTCATCGGCGTGGTCGCGGCGATGCTGTTCAGCGGAGCCGGAGGGCTGGCAATCGTGCGTAACACGCTGCACGCCAACGGCGAACGAGATGTCACCGCGACGGTGATCGCGTTGGCGGCGGCCGGCGGCCTGGCCCTCGTGCTGGCGGCCATCGCGCACCGCCGCTATCGAGATCAGACCGCCGGGCTGGCTTTGAGCGTCATCGCCACGGCGTCCATGGCGATCGCCGGCTTTGTGGCGGTTCCCGGGGCGTTCGGCGCTTCCGACGTGTTACTGGCCGCGGCGGCGGCCGGCGTCACGACGGTTGTCGCGATGCGCGTATCGGGTTGTGGGACGGTGCCATTGACGGCGATGTCGGTCTGTGCGGTGGTGATCGCGGTGGCCGGGCTGGTCGGCGTGCTCGGTGCGGCGCCGCTGCGCGTCGTCGCGTCGGCGGCTGCGCTGATCTCCGTTTGCCTGCTTCCGGTGGCGGCGCGCGCATCGATCGCGCTGGCCGGGTTGTCACCCCGGCTGGAGACGGCGGAGACCGAGCCCCGCGACGCGAGGACACGCTCCCGCGCGGTCCACGCCGACAGGTGGCTGACCGGCCTGCTCGCCGGATTGTCGATATCGGCCGCGGCAGGAGGGGTAGCCACCGTGCTGGCCGGAGCACCGCGCCTGTCGTGCACCGCCTTCGGCACGCTCACCGGCGCGCTCCTGCTGCTGCGTGCGCGATGCGGCGACGTGAGACGAATGCTGGTGTTCGCCATCGGCGGAATTTCCGTTTCCGCAACGACCTTGGGTGTTGCCGCCGCGCGCGCAACGGTGCCCGGACCGTGGATCGCGGCCGCGACGACTCTGGCCGTCGCCGCGGCGATGTACTTCGGCTGGGCCGGCCCGGCGCGTCCCGCCTCGCCGGTCCTGCGCGCAGGCGCCGGGCTGCTGGAGTGGCTGGCGCTGGCCGCGATGGTTCCGTTGACCTGCTGGATATGCGGTCTCTACGCCGCGGCCCGGGGATGGAACCTCACATGAGGGGTGCGTGCGCAGGGCGGCTGCTGGTGGCCTTGGCGCTGACCCTCGAGAGCGCGTTCGGAACGCCGACGGCGCAGGCTTTTTCGCCGCCGGACGTCGACGACAGGTGGTTGCCCAAGCCCGGTTTGCCGGCGTCCCCGTGGCCAACCGTGCAGCGCGAGATTTGCGCGCCGATGACGGCCGACGCGGGGCCGGGCCGCAATCAGCAATCGGGCCTGGGCGACCTGTCGGCGGTCTGGCCACTCACCCGCGGCGCCGGCCAGCGGGTCGCGGTGATCGACACCGGGATCTCACGGCACCGTCGGCTGCCCGATGTGGTGCCCGGCGGCGACTACGTGTCGACCGGCGACGGCACGCAGGATTGCGACGCTCACGGCACGCTGGTGGCCGGAATCATCGCGGCCACAGCCGATTCGAAGGCCGACGGCTTCAGCGGGGTCGCCCCGGAGGCCACGTTGATCAGCATTCGCCAGTCCAGCGCCAAGTTCGCCCCCACCGGCGACCGGTCCCGCGTCGGGGTCGGTGACGTCGACACCCTGGCGAAGGCCGTTCGAACGGCCGCTGATCTGGGAGCCTCGGTGATCAACATCTCGTCGGTTGCGTGCGCACCGGTGGCGACCGCGCTCGACGATCGCGCGCTGGGCGCGGCACTGGCCTACGCCGTCGACGTCAAGAATTCCGTCATCGTGGCCGCAGCCGGCAACACCGGTGGCGCCGGTCAGTGCCCATCGCAGCGGGCCGACGTCACCTGGCAGACCATCACGGTCGCCGTCAGTCCCGCGTGGTACGACGACTACGTGCTGACCGTCGGGTCGGTGAATTCCCATGGCGCGCCATCGCCGTTCACCCTTGCCGGGCCCTGGGTGGATGTCGCCGCGCCCGGTGAGGCGGTGGCGTCGCTCGCGCCGGAACCGGTATCCGGCACGAGCTTTGCGGCCCCGATGGTCAGCGGACTGGCCGCGCTGATCCGTGCCCGCTTCCCCGCGCTGACCGCCCGCCAGGTGATGCAGCGCATCGAGACGACCGCGCATCATCCACCCGCCGGATGGGATCCCGTCGTCGGCAACGGCACGATCGATCCCGTCGCCGCCGTCAGCACCGGTATGGGTCCGGCCGCCGACCACGCCGCCCCACCACCGGCACCGGTGCCGATCGCGCCGTCGCCGCCGATCCCACCGCGCGACTCCCGCGCCCGCGACACCGCGCTCCGGGGCGCCGCGGTCTGCCTGGTTGCGCTGACCGTCGCTCTGGCAGCCGGGGCGATACGAGGTCGCTCACGGCGAACGCGCGACCGCATCCCGAGCGATTGATGCGTTCTGCCGGCTCAGCTCCGGCCCCGCCGGCAACAGACTGAGGAGCGGCCACGGCGCCGGGCCCGCGTCGCCGAGGCCGAGGTCGTGCGCGGCGGCGTCGTCATGAACGGCGAACCGGACCCCGGTGTCGGCGATCAGGTAGCGGGTGCCGGCCTCATCGCCGGCGCGCACGTAGGCGCTGGTGCCGGGCGGCACGTACACGGCGTCCAGCGCGGGGCCGTCGCCGTCGGCCTGCGCCAGGGCGACCGGCGTGCGATCGGGCGGGATCGGCAGTGCGTTCTCGGCCAGGAGCGTGACGCCCGTTCTCGCCTCCTCCCAGCCGGCGCACAACGTGCCGGCGGGCGGGGCGAGCGTGGGCGCCCGGTCGGGAAAGAGGGCAACCGGCAACTCGGCGACCACCGGCGCGGCCCGGATCGCGTCGGGGGCGACGGTGACGGGGTTGGCCGTTCCCTGCGGGTTGCGAAGGCGCAGCAGGTCGGCGGCCACCCGGCCGATGCGCTGCACCCCGGTCGCCAGCACCGCGTAAAACTCGTCGCCGTCGGCCCGTGTGATGCGAAGCACACTGCCGACCGCGAATCCGGGCAATCCGGGCGCCGCGCCGCCGCGACCGCGGAGCCGAGGCGGCGCGATCGGTGGCGCTTCCGGCACCGCATTCAGCAATGCCTGCGCGACCGGCAGCGGCGCACGCCCCTCGATGCGCAGTGCGCGGACCACGGCGGCGTCGTCGAGGTCCACCATCGCCCGGTGGCCGTCGTAAAGCAGGTAGGCCGGCGAACCGGAAGGCGGGGCCGCCAGGATCGCGTGCCCTTCGGGCACGGGGTGCACCGCCGGGCCCTCGGAGCGGCGACCCACGATCACCGTCGTGGTGCTAGCGCCGGTGCTAGCGCATATCGACCAACCCATATCCCCTACGGACAGCGGCCTGCCGAGAAATTGCGGTGCGCCCGGAATGCCCAGCAGCGGGCCGCGTTTGGTGGCGCCCAGGGCGGATTCGGGGACCGGCTGCGGGTCGGCGGCCGTGGCCGCGATGAGCCGGGCCGAGGCCAGGTTGAGCACCGGATGCCAGACATCGCCCACCCGGACGAACAGGGCACCGGATTCCCGGCTCACCACGATCTGCGCGCGATCCAGCGCCACATGAGGTCGCAGCAAACCGAGGACCGCGCAACCCGCCATGGCGACCGCCGCGGCGACGCACCCGAGCGCCACCGGCCCCGAACGGGGGTGGGTGGGGAGCCCGGCCGCCTCGCGCAGCAACGCCCGTTCGGTGCGCCGCAGCAAATACCGGTACGCGCTGACGTGCAACCACGTGGCCGGCTGACGCGGCACTGACTCTCCCCATCCCGTGAATCCGTTGACACCGAAGGTAGGCCGCCGATCCGCGCCGTTAGCGCGGTTATCCACAGGTCGCCGGGGTTTCAACACATCACGATTTGGGTAAAATTGCCCGGTGAAAACTCACCGTGTACGTACCCGTCGGGCGGGCACCGCGCGGTCGGCAACTCGCTTCATCGGCCTGGGTGCCTCTGCCCTGGTTATCGCTGCTGGCCTGCTCGCCACCCCCGCCGCAGCGCCCAAAGCCTCCGCCTTCGACTGCCCGGACGTCGAGGTGGTCTTCGCCAGGGGCACCAACGAGCCCAACGGCCTGGGCCGGGTCGGCGACGCCTTCGTGGACTCGCTGCGCCAGCAGACCGGCTTGAACATCCTGCCGTACGGGGTGAACTACGCCGCCAGCAAGCTGCAGCTGCACGGCGGCGACGGCGCCAACGACACCATCGACCGCGTCAAGAAGAGCGTGGAAACCTGCCCGAACACCAAGATCGTGCTCGGCGGGTACTCGCAGGGCGCGTCGGTGATGGACATCGTGGCCGGCGTCCCGATCGGCGGCATCAGCTGGGGCAACACCCTGCCCGCGCAGTACGCCAACAACATCGCCGCCGTAGTGACCTTCGGTGACGTGGCCGACCGCGCCGGCGGGTCGCTGCCCACCAAGAGCTCGATGCTGGGCTCTAAGGCCGCCGACTACTGCAACCCCAACGACCCGATCTGCCACGCGGGCGAAGGCAACGAGTGGAGCGGGCACACCGAGGGCTACGTCCCCGTCTACACCACCCAGGCCGCGTCGTTCGTCGCGCAGAAGCTGGCGGCCGCCGGCCTCGGCCAGCAGTCGCCCGCGTTCGGCCCGCCGCTGGGCCCCGTCCCGCAGCAGCCGGGCTACGGCCAGCAGTCGCCGGTCTACGGGCAGAACCCGCCGGATTCGGGCCCCTCGATCCACGGCGGCACCGGGCCGTCGCCCGCGCCGTCGCTGCCGACTCCGGCCGCGCCGGCCCCGGCCACCGACTCACCGCAAGCACCTCTCGTCTAAATCGTTACCGTCGGGTTATCAACGCCCCCTTAACATCGCTGTGTGAGGCTTATCCCGTTAGGGCTGGGCATCGGAATTGGCGCGGTTGGCGCGTTATTGGTTGCTCCCCAATTGGTTCCGCATGCGTCGGCGTCGTGCCCCGGCGTTGAGGTGGTGTTCGCACGCGGCACCGACGAGCCGCCCGGTGTCGGCAAGGTGGGCGGTGCGTTCGTCAGCGCGTTGCGCGAGCAGACCCGCAAAAGCGTTGGCGCATATGGGGTGAACTACCCGGCCAGCAAGGACTTCCTGGCCGCCGCCAACGGCGCCAACGACGCCAGCACCCACATCCAGCAGATGGCCGCCAACTGCCCCAACACCAAACTGGTGCTGGGTGGATACTCGCAGGGCGCGGCCGTCGTCGACATCGTCACGGCCGCACCGGTGTCCGGCCTCGGCTACCGTCAGCCGTTGCCGTCCGCGGCCGCCGATCACGTCGCCGCGGTCGCGCTGTTCGGCAACCCGTCCGGCCGGGCGGGTCAACTGATGAGCGCCCTGTCCCCGAATTTCGAGGGTAAGACCATCGACCTGTGCAACCCGGGCGACCCGATCTGCTCGAGCGGCATGCAGTGGAGTTCGCACCTGAGCTACGTCCCCGGATTGACCAACAGGGCAGCGAATTTCGTGGCGGCCAGGGTCTAGCGTTGAGCCACCGCCGGTGTGGCGTGGCATGCGCCGCCTCCATCGCCGCGTCCTCGCTGCTTGCCCTGGCGGTCACCACGTTCGGGGCGCCGGCGGCATCGGCGGGGTGTCCCGGCGCCGAAGTGGTGTTCGCGCGCGGCCGCGAGGAACCGCCCGGTGTCGGCTATGTCGGCGCGGCGTTCGTCAATTCCCTGCGCGCAAAGACCCGTTTGCCGGTCGGGGCCTACGGGGTCAACTATCCCGCCGACGTGAGTCCGGCCAAGGGCGCCAACGACATGAGCGCCCACGTCCAGCAGATGGCGCGAAGCTGCCCGAGCACCCGCGAGGTGCTGGGCGGCTATTCGCTGGGCGCCGCGTCCGCCGACCTCGTGGTCGCGGTGACCGAACCGGCGTTCGGGTTCACCAACCCGCTGCCGCCGGCCCTGGATCAGCAGGTCGCCGCGGTGGCCCTGTTCGGCAACGGCACCCGCGGAATCCTCGGGCCGGTGCCCGATTTCAGCCCGGCCTTCGCCGGCAAGACGATCGACGTGTGCGCCAAGGGTGACCCGATCTGTTCCGGCGGTTTGAATTGGCCGTCGCACCTGCAGCCCTCGTACATCGATTCCGGGCTGGTGGATCAGGCCGCGGGTTTCGTCGCCGCGCGGCTCTGAGCGCTCAGTCGCGCGAGCGGATGTCGCGGGTGATCAGGTTGCGCGCGGCCAGCTGGTCATCGGGCGGATAGTCGACACCGACCAGCGACAACCCATGGGCGGGCGCGGCCGCGAAGTCGCTGGAACGCTCTGTGGCGCTGAGCAATTCGCGGCAATACGAGACGGGGCGGCGGTGTTCGCCGACGGCCAGCAGCGCGCCGACCAGCGAGCGCACCATCGACCAGCAGAACGCGTCGGCGCTGACCTGCGCGGTGATAAGGTCGCCGTCGCGGGTCCACTCCAGCCGCTGCAGGTCGCGGATGGTGGTGGCGTTCTCGCGGTGACGGCAGAACGCGGCGAAGTCATGCAATCCCAGCAGGTCTCGCGATGCGGTCGCCATCGCCTCGACGTCCAGCGGGCGCGGCCAGGCGGTGACGTAGCGGGCCTGCAGCGGCTGCACGCCCCACGGCGCCGTCGAGAGCCGATACACGTAGTGGCGCCGCAGCGCCGAGAACCGGGCGTCGAAACCCGCCGGCGCGCGGGCGATGCCGACCACCCGGACGTCGGTCGGCAAAAACCGGCCCAGCCGGCGCAGCAGCGGCAGAAACTCGGGCTCACCGACGCGCGGTGCGCGCGGGTACGCGTTCGGCAGCGCCTCCGGCGGCACGTCGACATGAGCCACCTGCCCGGTGGCGTGCACTCCGGCGTCGGTGCGTCCCGCCGCGCGCAGCCGCACCGGCGTGCGAAACACCGTCGTCAGCGCCTCGTCGAGAACTCCCGCCACGGTCCGCTGGCCGGCCTGAGCGGCCCAGCCCGCGAAACCTGTTCCGTCGTAGGCGATATCAAGCCGCAGACGGACGTCCTCGCTAACTCTCGTCAGCCTCGTCGTTCGCCTCGGCGGCTTCGGCTTCCGCCCGCGCGGCCACGGCCTTGTCGGCCTTGTCCTCGGCCTCGGCCTGCGCCTTGGTCGGCTCGGCCTCGGTCACCGAGGCCTCGGTCTCAGAGGCCTGGGTCTCCTCGACCTCGGCGGTGGCCTCCCCGGCCGTCGGGCCGACGGCCTCGGCAGGCTCGACAGCCGCCTGAGGTGCCGCCGCGGCCGCGACGGGGGCGTCGGACTTCTTGGAAGCCTTCACCCGTCGCGCCCGGTCGGCCTCGGAGGTGACCGTCTTCTCCCGCACCAGCTCGATCACGGCCATGGGCGCGTTGTCGCCCTTGCGCGGCTCGACCTTGATGATGCGGGTGTAGCCGCCGTTGCGGTCGGCGTAGAACGGGCCGATCTCCGCGAACAGGGCGTGCACCACGTCCTTGTCGCGGATCTTCTTCAGCACCTCTCGACGGTTGTGCAGCGCACCCTTTTTCGCGTGGGTGATCAGCTTCTCCGCGTAGGGCCGCAGCGCCCGCGCCTTGGGCTCGGTCGTCTTGATCCGGCCGTGCTCGAACAGGGAGGTGGCCAGGTTGGCGAGCAGCGCCTTCTGGTGCGAAGACGACCCGCCGAGGCGAGGTCCCTTGGTGGGCTTGGGCATTGCGACTATCTCCTCATTGGGGGCCGGCCCCCGTATCAGGTAGGGCCGGGACGGACTTTCGTCGGTTGTGTCGTTACAGCTGTTCGGTTTCGGCGTAGTCCTGGTCGTCGTAGGACGCCTCGCTGGACCAGGTGCCGGTGGCGACGTCGTAGCCCGCGACCTGCGAGGGGTCGAAGCTCGGCGGGCTGTCCTTGAGCGACAGGCCCAGCTGGTGCAGCTTGACCTTCACCTCGTCGATGGACTTCTGACCGAAGTTGCGGATGTCGAGCAGGTCGGACTCGGTGCGGCTGACCAGCTCGCCGACGGTGTGAACGCCCTCGCGCTTGAGGCAGTTGTAGGACCGCACGGTCAGATCCAGGTCGTCGATCGGCAGGGCGAACGACGCGATGTGGTCGGCCTCGGCCGGCGACGGCCCGATCTCGATGCCCTCGGCCTCGACGTTGAGTTCGCGCGCCAGGCCGAACAATTCGACCAGGGTCTTACCCGCCGACGCCAGCGCGTCACGCGGGTTGATCGAGCTCTTGGTCTCGACGTCCAGGATCAGCTTGTCGAAGTCGGTGCGCTGCTCGACACGGGTGGCGTCCACCTTGTAGGTGACCTTGAGCACCGGCGAGTAGATGGAATCGACCGGGATACGGCCGATTTCGGCACCCGAGGCGCGGTTCTGCACGGCAGGCACGTAGCCGCGGCCGCGCTCGACGACCAGCTCGACCTCGAGCTTGCCCTTGTCGTTCAGCGTCGCGATGTGCAGGTCGGGGTTGTGCACGGTGACACCGGCGGGCGGCACGATGTCTCCCGCGGTGACCTCACCCGGGCCCTGCTTGCGCAGGTACATGGTGACCGGCTCGTCCTCCTCGGAGGACACCACCAGGCTCTTGAGGTTCAAGATGATCGCGGTGACGTCTTCCTTGACGCCCGGCACGGTGGTGAACTCGTGCAGCACGCCGTCGATGCGGATGCTGGTGACGGCCGCACCCGGGATCGAGGACAGCAGCGTGCGGCGCAACGAATTGCCCAGGGTGTAACCGAATCCCGGCTCCAGCGGCTCGATGACGAACTGGGAGCGGCTGTCGGTGAGGACTTCCTCCGACAATGTGGGTCGCTGAGAGATCAGCATGGTGTTTCTTCTTCTCCTTCTCGGCACCCGCTATTTGATGCCGGTAAGACCTGCGCCGGGTTGCGCGCAGGGGGTCTTTACTTCGAGTAGAACTCGACGATGAGCTGCTCGGCGAGCGGCACGTCGATCTGCGCCCGCTCGGGCAGCTGGTGCACGAGGATGCGCTGACGCTCCCCCACCACCTGCAGCCAGCTCGGGATCGGGCGATCGCCCGCCGTCTCCCGCGCGATCTGGAACGGCACGGTGTTCAGCGAGCCGTCCCGCACGTCGATGATGTCGTACTGCGACACCCGGTAGCTGGGCACGTTGACGTGCACGCCGTTGACGCTGAAGTGTCCGTGGCTGACCAGCTGCCGCGCCATCCGGCGGGTGCGGGCCAGGCCGGCGCGGTACACGACGTTGTCCAGCCGGCTTTCCAGGATGCGCAGCAGCTCTTCACCCGTCTTACCGGGCTGGCGCACGGCCTCTTCGTAGTAGCGACGGAACTGCTTTTCCATCACGCCGTAGGTGAAGCGGGCCTTCTGCTTCTCCTGCAGCTGCAGCAGGTATTCGCTCTCCTTGATCCGCGCGCGGCCGTGCTGGCCGGGCGGGTAGGGGCGCTTCTCGAACGCCTGGTCGCCGCCGACGAGGTCGGTGCGCAGCCGGCGCGACTTGCGGGTAACGGGTCCGGTGTAACGAGCCATTGGTTATCTCCTAGACCCTTCTGCGCTTGGGGGGACGAACGCCGTTGTGCGGCTGGGGGGTGACGTCGGAGATCGCGCCGACCTCCAGACCGGCGGCCTGCAGCGACCGGATCGCCGTCTCCCGGCCCGAGCCCGGGCCCTTCACGAACACGTCGACCTTCTTGACGCCGTGCTCCTGCGCCTTGCGGGCCGCGTTCTCGGCGGCCAGCTGCGCGGCGAACGGCGTCGACTTCCGCGAGCCCTTGAACCCGACGTGGCCCGACGACGCCCAGGCGATGACGTTGCCCTGCGGGTCGGTGATGGTCACGATCGTGTTGTTGAACGTGCTCTTGATGTGGGCGGCACCGTGCGGGACGTTCTTCTTTTCCCGGCGACGGGTCTTCTGCCCCTTCTTGGGGGCAGCGGCTGCCTTCTTGGCTGGTGGCATGGGTGATTACCTGGCCTTCTTCTTGCCGGCGATGGTGCGCTTGGGGCCCTTGCGGGTGCGCGCGTTGGTCTTGGTCCGCTGGCCGCGCACCGGCAGGCCGCGGCGGTGCCGCAGGCCCTGGTAGCAACCAATCTCGATCTTGCGCCGGATGTCGGCCTGAACCTCGCGGCGCAGGTCACCCTCCACCTTCAGGTTCGCTTCGATGTAGTCACGCAAGTGGGTCAGCTGGTCATCGGTCAGGTCCCGGGTGCGCAGGTTCCGGTCGATGCCGGTAGCGGCCAGGATCTCGTTCGACCGGGTGCGGCCGACGCCGAAGATGTAGGTCAGCGCGATCTCCATCCGCTTGTCACGCGGAAGATCGACGCCTACTAGTCGAGCCATAGGTGGCGTTTCCTCTTTTTCTAGGCGGAGGTCTGATCCCAGCCCGTTCCCGGCCCCATCTGGGTTTTACCGGGGCCCGGCCTCCGTCCGGGCGTGATGAGCGACCTATTCGCTCAGTGGTGCTGGGAGGTCTGCATTCAGTTGTGTCGCGGTCGGGGCGGATCAGCCCTGGCGCTGCTTGTGGCGCGGATCGGAGCAGATCACCATGACCCGCCCATGCCGACGGATCACCCTGCACTTGTCACAGATTGGCTTGACGCTCGGGTTCACCTTCACGGCTGTTCGATCCTGTTCTGTATTCGTTCGTAGATTGCTGGTAGGTCAGGCGCGTTACTTGTACCGGTAAACGATGCGGCCGCGGGACAGGTCGTAGGGAGACAACTCCACCACCACCCGGTCCTCGGGCAGGATGCGGATGTAGTGCTGCCGCATCTTGCCGCTGATGTGGGCAAGCACCTTGTGACCGTTCTCCAGCTCAATGCGGAACATCGCATTGGGCAGAGGCTCGACCACCCGGCCTTCCACCTCGATGGCGCCGTCCTTCTTGGCCATAACTAGTTAAGAGTCCTCGTCGTATAGTTTCGTTCTCGTCTGCGCCGATCCGACGCGACACTGCACCGACTTGGAACGTGAGCCGGTGACAGGAAATTCCTAGGGACTTGGCACACAAAAAGTCGGCGCGGATGCCGCACCGTTGTTCCACGATACCTGGTTATTCTCGCTCCACCAAAATCGCTGCCGGCGGAACGCGGCCCGCCCGCTCGGCCTCCCACACGGCTGCTGACGAGCGCATACTTAACGCCGATGACCAACCCCTCAAGCCAGCGCAAGCCCGTCATGCTGACCGTCGACGACGATCCCTCGGTGTCCCGGGCGGTCGCCCGCGACCTGCGCCGCCACTACGGCGAGGAGCACCGGATCGTGCGCGCGGAGTCCGGGCCCGACGCGCTGGGCACGCTCAAGGAGCTCAAGTTGCGCGGCGAGACGGTCGCGCTGCTGATCGCCGACTACCGGATGCCGCAGATGAGCGGCATCGAGTTCCTCGAGCAGGCGATGGACCTGTACCCGGCGGCGCGCCGCGTGTTGCTGACCGCCTACGCCGACACCCACGCCGCCATCGACGCGATCAACGTCGTCGACCTGGACCACTACCTGCTCAAGCCGTGGGATCCGCCGGAGGAGAAGTTCTACCCCGTCATCGACGGGCTGCTGGACGCCTGGCGGGCCGCACCCGAGCACCCCATCCCGCACACCAAGGTGATCGGCCACCGCTGGTCGGCGCGGTCCTGGCAGGTCCGCGACTTCCTGGCCCGCAACGGCCTTTACTACACCTGGTTCATGGCCGACGAACCCGCCGGCGAGCGGTTGCTCACCGCGGCCGGCGAGGACGGCAGGCGGCTGCCGGTGGTGGTCACCCAGCGCGGCGACACCCTGGTCGAACCGACCGACGCGCAACTGGCCGAGACCCTGGGCCTGACCACCACGCCGTCGCAGGAGTTCTACGACCTGATCGTGGTCGGCGGCGGGCCCGCGGGCCTGGCCGCGGCCGTGTACGGCGCCTCCGAGGGGCTGCGCACGGTGCTCATCGAGCACACCGCCACCGGTGGCCAGGCCGGGCAAAGCTCGCGCATCGAGAACTACCTGGGCTTCCCCGACGGGGTGTCGGGCGGGCAGCTGGCCGACCGGGCGCGGCGGCAGGCGGAGAAGTTCGGCGCCGAGCTGATCACCGCCCGCAAGGCCACCGCCCTCGAGGTGAACGGCTCCAAGCGGACCGTGCGGTTCGCCGACGGCGGGTCGATCGACGCGCACGCGGTCATCCTGGCCACCGGGGTCGCCTACCGCCAGCTGCAGGCCGAGGGCTGCAGCGAGCTGACCGGGTGCGGCGTCCACTACGGCGCGGCGATCTCGGTCGCCTCGGATTGCGAGGACGAAGAGGTCTACGTGATCGGCGGGGCCAATTCGGCCGGCCAGGCCGCGATGTACCTGTCCCGGACGGCCAAGTCGGTCAACATCGTGGTGCGGGCGCCGTCGCTGGAGGCGTCGATGTCCTACTACCTGATCCAGCAGATCGAGGCGAACCCCAAGATCAACGTGCTGACCTGCACCGAGGTGCAGCGCGCTACCGGCGACGGGCACCTCGAGCAGCTGCGGCTGGTCAACAACCGCACCGGCCAAACCGAGGACGTCACCTGCGGCCGGATGTTCATCTTCATCGGCGCCGCCCCGCGCACCGACTGGCTGGACGGGGTGCTGGCCCGCGACGACCACGGCTTCATCTTGACCGGCCCGGACCTGCGCAACGTGTGCGGCTGGACGCTGGAACGCCCGCCGCATCACCTGGAGACCAGCGTGCCCGGGGTGTTCGCCACCGGCGACGTCCGCGCCACCTCCGCCAAACGGGTCGCCGCCGCCGTCGGTGAAGGGTCGATGGCGGTGATGCTGGTGCACCGATACCTGGCCGAGAACTAGGAGGAGCATGACCGCCGCCGAAGCGAGGCCCATGCCGTGTGAGCCCGACGAGCTGCGCAGCCTGTTCCTGTTCGAGGCGCTCACCGACGAGCAGCTCGCGGTGCTGTGCAGCAACGGGCACATCCAGCACTACGAACCGGGCCCGATCTGTGTCGAGGGCGAACCGGCGACCTGCTTCTACGTCCTGATCGACGGGGAGCTGACCATGACCAAGCTCTCCGGCGGCCAGGACATCGAGACCAACCGGACCTCGCAGCGCGGCGTGTACTGCGGGGCCTGGCGGGCGTTCACCGGAGGCAAGCAGAAGAACTACGACGCCTCGGTGCACGTGACCAAGCCGTCACGCTTCTTCGTGATGGACGCCCCGGTGTTCGCGCAGTTCATGCGCGACCAGTTCCCGATGGCGGTGCACCTGCTCGACGGCATCGCCGTGGGCACCGACCGCACCCGCCGGATCATCGACAACCGGGAGAAGCTGCTGGCGCTGGGCCGGCTGTCGGCGGGGCTGACACACCAGCTGAACAATCCCGCCGCGGCGATCTCGCGGTCCGCGGCGGACCTGCGCGAACGCGTGGCCAACATGCGCCACAAGCTCGCGATGCTCGCCGACGGCACCATCACGCCCGAGGCGTTGAGCGCCCTGGTGCGGCTGCAGGAGCGGGTCGCCGAGCAGGTCGCCAAGTCGGCCGCTCCCGGAGGGTCGCAGCATTTGAGCGCGCTGGAGACTTCCGACCGCGAGGACGCCGTTGGCGACTGGCTGGAAGACCACGGCATCGACGGCGGGTGGGACATCGCGCCGACGTTCGTCGAGGGCGGCATCGACACCGATTGGCTGGAGCGGATCTCCGCGGTCACCGAGGAGCTCGCGTCGACATCGCTGGAGCAGGCGATCCGATGGATCAACTACACCATCGAGAGCGAGCTGCTGATGAACCAGATTCTCGAAGCGAGCAAACGGATTTCGGCGCTGGTCGCCGACGCCAAGCAGTATTCGCAGCTGGATCGGGCCCCGTTCCAGGTGACCAACGTGCACGATCTGCTGCGCAGCACGCTGGTGATGTTCGCCGATCGATTGACCAAGGACCCGAGCAGGGACGCGGGTACGAACCCCACCATCACGGTGGTCAAGGAGTTCGACCAGACGCTGCCCGAAATCCCTTGCTACCCAGGCGATCTCAATCAGGTGTGGACCAACATCATCGACAACGCGATCGCCGCGATGCGCGATAGCGGCGGCACCCTGACCATCCGCACCTGCCGGGAGGGCGAGACGCTGGCGCGCATCGAGATCTGCGACACCGGGCCGGGCATACCCGAGGACATCCGCGAGCACATCTTCGAGCCGTTCTTCACCACCAAGCCCTTCGGTGAGGGCACCGGGCTGGGCCTGGACCTGGCGTTCAACATCGTGGTGAAGAAGCACCGCGGGGACCTGCGGGTGGAGTCGAGACCCGGCGACACCCGGTTCATCGTGCTGCTGCCGCTGGAGCCGCCCGCCGCCGGCGTCGCCGGTGCCGTTCTCGACGATCCCGACGAGGATGTAGCCGACCCGGAATAGCCGCCGCGGGACGCAGGTTGGGAACACCATGACCGATGCAGCGAGCAAACCCAATCTGGGCCGGTTCGGATCGTTCGGACGCGGCGTCACACCCGAACAGGCCAGGGACATCGAGGCGCTGGGCTACGGCGCCGTCTGGGTCGGCGGTTCGCCGCCCGCCGAGCTGGCCTGGGTCGAGCCCCTCTTGGAGGCGACCACGACGTTGCAGGTGGGCACCGGCATCGTCAACATCTGGACCGCCGCCGCCAAGCCGGTGGCCGAATCCTTTCACCGCATCGACAAGGCGTACCCGGGCCGGTTCCTGCTGGGCATCGGCGTCGGTCATCCCGAGGCGCACACCGAGTACCGCAAGCCCTACGACGCGCTCACCGACTACCTCAAGCAGCTCGATGACTACGGCGTGCCCGCCAACCGCCGCGTGGTGGCTGCGCTGGGCCCGCGCGTGCTCAAGCTGTCCGCTGAGCGCTCGGCCGGGGCGCACCCGTACCTGACCACCCCGGAACACACCGCGCGGGCCCGCGAGATCATCGGCCCGTCGGCGTTCCTGGCGCCCGAGCACAAGGCGATCCTGACCACCGACGCCCAGAAGGCGCGGACGGTCGGCCGCAAGGCGCTCGACATCTATTTCAACCTCGCCAACTACCGAAACAACTGGAAGCGGCTGGGTTTCAGCGAGGACGAGATCACCCGCCCCGGCAGCGACCGTCTGGTGGACGCGGTGGTGGCGTATGGCACCGTGGACCAGATCGCGGCGCGGCTCAAAGAACACCTCGACGCGGGCGCCGATCACGTCCCCGTGCAGGTTCTGACGAAGGATGAAAACCTGGTCTCGGCGCTGGCCGAGCTGGCCGGGCCGCTGGGGTTGAAGCAGTCCTGACACGGCGAGGGGGAGCAGATGACCGAGGGAGTTTCGCTCAAACCCGAGCTGGGGCGGTACGGCGTGTGGTTGCCCACCCGATCCGTCTCCCCCGAGTTGGCCGCGGGCATCGAGTCGCTGGGCTACGGCGCCGCGTGGATCGGCGGATCACCGGACGCCGATCTGTCCTGGGCCGAACCCGCCCTGGCGCGCACGACGTCGCTGCAGCTTGCCACGGGGATCGTCAACATCTGGTCGGCGCCCGCCCCGGACGTCGCCGAATCCTTCCACCGCATCGAATCCGGCCATCCGGGAAGGTTTTTGCTGGGCATCGGGGTGGGCCACCCCGAGCACACCCAGGAATACGTGAAGCCATACGACGCCCTGGTCTCCTACCTCGACGAACTCGACGCCGCGCTGGTGCCGACCAGCCGGCGGGTGCTCGCGGCGCTCGGGCCGCGGGTGCTGGGTCTGGCGGCACGGCGCAGCGCCGGCGCGCACCCCTACCTGACCACCCCCGAACACACCGCCAAGGCGCGCGAGTTACTCGGCGGTGCGGTGTATTTGGCGCCCGAGCACAAGGTGGTGCTGACCACCGACGCGGAGCGGGCGCGCGCGATCGGGCGTCAGACCGTCGAGTTCTACCTGGGCCTGAGCAACTACGTGAACAACTGGCTGCGGCTGGGGTTCACCGAAGCCGACGTGCACAAGCCCGGCAGCGACCGGCTGATCGACTCGGTGGTCGCCTATGGCACCCCGGAGGACATCGCGCGGCGGTTGGGTGAACATCTGGAGGCCGGAGCCGACCACGTGGCGATCCAGGTGCTGGGCGGGCACGACGAGGAAACGCTGCTACCTGCGCTAAGCGAATTGGCCGGACCTCTGGGGCTAACTGCCGCCAACTGACCGATCGGCTCCGTTAGGGTTTGGGCATGCGGTTACTGGTCACCGGCGGCGCTGGATTCATCGGCGCCAACTTCGTGCACAGCACGGTCCGCGAACACCCCGAGGATTCGGTGACGGTGCTCGACGCCATGACCTATGCGGGTCGGCGCGAGTCACTGGCCGACGTCGAGGACTCGATAGAGCTGGTGATCGGTGACATCACCGACGCCGAGCTGGTGTCGCGGCTGGTCGCCGAATCCGACGCGGTGGTGCATTTCGCCGCGGAGAGCCACGTCGACAACGCGCTGGAGGGCCCCGAGCCGTTCCTGCACACCAACGTCGTCGGCACCTTCACCATCCTGGAGGCGGTGCGCCGTTACGGCGTGCGGCTGCACCACATCTCGACCGACGAGGTCTACGGCGACCTGGAGCTCGACGACCCGCAGCGGTTCACCGAGGCGACGCCCTACAACCCGTCCAGCCCGTATTCGGCGACCAAGGCCGCCGCCGACATGCTGGTGCGCGCCTGGGTGCGCTCGTACGGGGTGCGCGCGACGATCTCGAACTGCTCCAACAATTACGGGCCGTATCAGCACGTCGAGAAGTTCATCCCGCGCCAGATCACCAACGTGCTCACCGGCCGGCGGCCCAAGCTGTACGGCACCGGCGCCAACGTCCGCGACTGGATTCACGTCGACGACCACAACAGCGCGGTCCGGCGCATCCTGGACAAGGGCGAGATCGGGCGCACCTACCTGATCAGCTCCGAGGGCGAGCGCGACAACCTGACCGTGCTGCGCACGCTGCTGCAGATGATGGGCCGCGAGCCCGACGATTTCGACCACGTCACCGATCGCGTCGGCCACGATCTGCGGTACGCCATCGACCCGTCCACGCTGTACGACGAATTATGTTGGGCGCCAAAGCATACCGACTTCGAGGAAGGGCTGCGTGCCACCATTGACTGGTATCGCGCGAACGAATCGTGGTGGCGGCCGTTGAAAGACGCCTCGGAAGCCCGCTACGAAGAGCGTGGGCAGTAGCGTGGATGTTCGCGAACTGAAAGTTCCCGGCGCCTGGGAGATCACCCCTGCCGTGCACGGCGATTCGCGCGGCCACTTCTTCGAATGGCTCACCGACAAGGGGTTCCGCTCCTTCGCCGGTCATCGCCTCGACGTCCGGCAAGCCAACTGCTCGGTGTCGTCGGCCGGTGTGCTGCGCGGACTGCATTTCGCCGAGGTGCCGCCCAGCCAGGCGAAGTACGTGACCTGCGTTCGTGGTTCGGTGTTCGACGTCGTCGTCGACATTCGGGTGGGTTCGCCGACGTTCGGGCAATGGGATTCGGTGCTGCTCGACGACACCGATCACCGGACGATCTATTTGTCCGAAGGCCTGGGGCATGGCTTCCTGGCGCTGCAAGACAATTCGACGGTCATGTATCTGTGCTCGGCGGAATACAACCCGCAGCGCGAACACACGATCCGCGCAACCGATCCCGCGCTGGCCATCGACTGGCCGCTGGTGGACGGGGCGCCGCCCAACCTGTCCGATCGCGACGCGGCGGCACCCAGCCTCGAGGAAGTGCGCGCCTCCGGCCTGCTGCCCACCTGGGACGAGACGAAGGCATTCATCGACGGTCTGCGCGGCTGACGGCGCGGCGATGTGCCATCTCGCGCAACGCCGTTCGACCCTTGTTGGACACGCGTCGATTAGCGTCGCGTTTGCGGCCGCCCGATCCGTCGGATAGCGTGAACCGGCCCTTTTCTCTCTTAGAGGGCGCTAAGATTGCGCCGATGATGATGCCGATGATGCCCGATGCGGGTGGCGGGGGACGCCGATGAAGCTAGGGCAGGTTTTCGATCCGCGAAGCAACGCACTGAACGCATGGCGGTTAGCGCTCGCGGCGGAGGTCATCTTCTGGCACACCTACCCGGTTCACGGCCACCTGCCCTCGCTGCGGGCCGTTCTGCAACTCCTGCTGTCCGTCGGGGTGGACGGGTTCTTCGCCATCTCGGGATTCCTCATCACCGCGAGTTGGCTGAGCAACCCGAAGCTGCGCGCCTACCTCGCCGCCCGGGCCCTGCGCATCCTGCCCGGCTTCTACGTCTGCATGATCGTGACCGCCTTCGTGTTCGCCCCGCTCAGCGTGGCGATCCAGGGCGGTTCGCCGACCAAGCTGCTGTTCTCGTTCGCCCCGTTCGAGTACGTCCTGAAGAACATCGCGGTCCTGTGGCTCAAGCCCGACGTGGGCGGCACCCCGTTCGACATCCCGAACGCCGGCATCTGGAACGCGTCGCTGTGGTCACTGTTCTGGGAAGTGATGTGCTATCTGGTCGTCGCCGCCATCGGCGTGGCCGGACTGGCCAACCGCAGGTGGGTCTCGCCGGTGATATTGGTGGCGGCCGCCATCGGGGCGTCCATGATGCCTCCCGTCACGTTCCCCGAGGTGTTCAACAAACCGACCGGCAACGTCGGCATCGTCATCGTCTTCCTGGCCTGCCGGGCGGCGATCATGTTCGCCGCCGGAGCGCTGCTGTATCAGTGGCGCGACGTGATTCCCGCCCGCTGGTCGCTGGTCGCGGTGAGCGTGGTCATCGTGCTGGTGGCCGGCCAGTTGCCGGACTACCGGGTGGTCGCCGCGGTGCCGTTGGCCTACGCCGTCATCGTCTCCGGGTCCCTGTTGCACAACAAGCGATTGAGGTTGCGCACGGACCTGTCCTACGGCATGTACATCTACGCGTATCCGACCCAGCAGCTGCTGGCGGTCCTCGGCCTGCTCAGCCTCAATCCGATCGTGTTCTGCCTGACCGTGGCGCTGGCCACCCTGCCGCTGGCCGCGGCGAGCTGGTTCCTGGTCGAAAAGCCGGCGAGGTCGCTCAAGGCGCGACTGAAACAGAGATCCGCCGGCTCTCGCGAGCAAGCGACCATGGCGATGCCACCGGAGTCCCCGGTGCCGCCTACCCATGATCGCGACGATGTGAAGACGCAAGACGCGGCGTTGCCGGCAAAGAATCGCGAGGCTGCGACCTGATCGAGGCCACTGCCCGCGTCAGCGCCCGTCGGCTTTTGGCCCGTACGATGGCGCCGACGATGAGTGGTGCGCAGGGGGCGGAGGCTGGATGAAACTAGGGCAGGTATTCGACCCGCGAAGAAACGCGCTCAACGCACTTCGGTTGGCGCTGGCGGCCGAGGTGATGCTCTTCCACTCGTGGCCCATCACCGGCCACATGCCACCCAAGCCGATCCTGCAGCTCTTCTTCTCGGTCGGTGTCGACGGATTCTTCGCGATCTCGGGCTTTCTCATCACCCGGAGCTGGCTCACCGACCCGCGACTGCGTGACTATCTCACCGCCCGCGCACTGCGCATCCTGCCCGGTTTCTACATCTGCCTGATCGTGACCGCGTTCGTCTTCGCCCCGCTCAGTCTGGCGATCCAGGGCGGTTCGGCCACCAAGCTGCTCGGCTCCATCGCTCCGCTCGAGTACGTCGTGAAAAACAGTGCGATCGCCTACCTGCAGCCCAGCATCGACGGCACGCTGCACGGGGTGCCGGGGGGACCCGCCTGGAACGGTTCCATGTGGTCGCTGGTGTGGGAACTGCTGTGCTACCTCTTCGTTGCCGCCATCGGGGTGGCCGGGCTCGGCAATCGGCGCTGGATATCCCCCGCGATCCTGGTACTGGCAACACTGGCGGCGTTGGCGGTGCCGCCCCTGACGTTCCCCGGGGTATGGACCATCCCGCAGCTCGCGGTGCGCTCGGCCATCATGTTTTCGGCCGGCGCCGTCATGTATCAGTGGCGGGACGCCATCCCGGCCCGATGGTCGCTGGTCGCGGTCTGCATCGTCATCGTCGTGGCGGCCGGGTTGCTGCTGCCCGATTACCGGGTGGTCGGGGCGCTCCCGCTGGCCTACGCCGTCGTGGTGTCGGGCTCCCTGCTCAAGAGCGAACGGTTGAGGCTGCGCACCGATCTGTCCTACGGCGTCTACATCTACGCCTTCCCGGCGCAGCAATTGCTGGCGGTCAGCGGGCTCGCGACGCGCCTGCACCCGGTGCTGTTCTTTGTCGCCGCGGTGGCGACCACCCTGCCGCTTGCCGCGGCGAGCTGGTTCCTCATCGAGAAGCCCTCGATGTCCCTCAAGCGCCGGCTGCGGATCAAGTGGTCGGCTCCCGTCCCGTCCAGCTCCGACGAGCCCGGGCCCGTCAGCACGGCCGACGCCCGCGCAGACCAGCCCGCCCCGGAGGCCCCGGGCGCCTAGCCGCGAGCACTCCCGTCGCTCAAACGCCGGCTCAAACGACGGTGGTCTGGGCCCCTCGAAGCCGAAGGCCTCCATCCAGCCCCCACAGCACCACCGTCAACAGCTCGGCCGCGACGGTGACGGCCGCGTACGGTGCCGGCTCCCAGCCCCGTTCGGAGAAGCCGAACAGGCCGACGGTGCGCGACAAGACGAACGCGACCAGCGAGCCGGCCGCCACCGCCGCACCGGCCCAGCGCAGCCAGGCGGGGCCGCCCACCAGGATCAGCAGCGCGATCGCGAACGAAAGGCTGGCCTGGGCCATGAACGCCGTACCGATCTCCGGAATATGTTGGTAGCCGTGCACATAGAGGTAGGCGTGGCCGGCGGCGCTGACGATCAACGACGCGGCCAGGCCGAGGCGGATCACGATACTCGTCAAAGTCATTGCAGTGCAGTCTCCTTCAAGGCCAGCGCGACCTCTCCCCTGGTGTAGCTGACCTCGCGGATGCCCAGCGCGTCGCGCAGCTTGCCGGCCGGCAGGGTGACCGGCTTGGGCGCGGGCCCATCACCCGGTCGCGGCAGCGGGTACGCGGTGGTGGTGCCGCTGTAGAACGCGACGTTGCCCTCCGTCTTGGAGAACAGTTGGTGGACATGGCCGTTGAGGCAGGTGACCGAGGAGAAGCGCCGCAGGTAGCTCAGCGCCTGGGTGGCATCGTCGGTGCCCCAGCCCCATTGCGGGTACATCGCGAACAGCGGGATGTGGCTGAAGACGATGATGGGGGTATCGCTGGAAAGACGCGCGACGTCCTTCTTGACGAACTCCAGCTGATCGGCACCCAGATGCCCGAGCTTGCGCAGATTCAGCGTGTTGACCAACGCGATCAGGTGCACGCCGGCGATGTCGAGGCTGTACCACCCGTCGCCAACGGAGCTGGCGCCGAACGCGTTTCGGTACTTCTGGCCCGCATCGTCGACCGAGTCGTGCTCCCCCGGCACGGTGAACACGTGCGGCGTCTTGAGGCCCGTCATCATCTGCTTCACCTGGTCGAACTGCTCCGGGCTGGACAGGTGGGTGAGGTCACCGGTGTGGATGACGAAATCCGGTGTGTATCCGAGGTTGTTGACCTGCTCGATCGCGTGGCCGAACGTACCGGCGACGTCCGGGTTGGGCGCCCCGGTGAAACCGATATGGCTGTCGCTGATCTGGGCGAACCGCAGGGCGGGCCGGCCCGCCGCGTGCTGCGCCTTCGCCTGGCCCGCCACGTGCGAGATGACCTCGCCACCGGTCACGGCGAATCCGACCGCCGCCCCGAACCAGGCCCCGTGCCGGATCAGCTGGCGGCGGGTCATGCCGCTTTGCTGGGCGGTGGCCATCCGCCGCTCCTCCTCATCGCTTCGCGCTGCATCGTCGTCGGCGCTCACCCCGTCACCACCACGGTGCCGCGCATCATCGGGTGGATCGAGCAGACGTAGTCGAAAGTCCCTGCGGTGGGGAAGGTATGGGTGAAGGTGGCCCCGGTTCCCATCCCCGGTGAATGAAACGAACCGTCGCTGGCGGCCACCGTATGGGGTTCCTCGTCGCGGTTGGTCCACGTGACGGTGGTCCCCGCGGGCACGGTCAGTGTCACCGGCGCGAACGCGAAGCCGTCGATGGTGACCTGGTCGCCGCGCACCGGAGCCGCCGGCGCGGTGATCGACGTTCCGGTGCTGGGCGCGGCGGTGGTCGCAACCGGCCGGGACTGGGAGCAACCGGCCAACAGCAGCACGCCTGCGGCCGCCATGGCCGCCGAACGCCTTCGATGCATGCGGATATCCATGCCCAGAGATAGGGCGGTGGGTTACACGGCTCAGGCCGGCCGCTCGGTGTGCGGCGGGGCGAATACCTCGATGACCCCGTTGACCTCACGAACCATCAACGCGGGCAAAGGCTTCGGCGCGATCGGCAACTGGTGGGTGAGCACTTGCCCGCTGGGCGAGAACGACGTGGTGTGGCAGGGGCAGCGCAGCGTGTCGTCGGGCGCGTCGAACCACAGCTTGCAGCCCTGATGGGTGCACACCCCGGAGATCGCCTGGACCTGGCCGCCGACCCGGCGGACGAATCCGGTCACCGAGCCGAGGTCGAAGGCGCGCGTGGCACCGTCGGGCACCTCCGAGCCGGCCGCGACGCGCTGCCAGCTCCCCTCGCTGGGGGTGAGCTGCCCGGCGGCGACCTCGGGGGTGCGGCCCTCGCCCGTTTGCCCCGCGATCAGCGCGCGATCGACGGACACCGCGGCGACCGCGGCGGTGGCGGCCGCCGACGTGCCGACGATGACCTGGCGGCGCGTGCTGCCGCGCACCTGCGGCGGTTGGGTTGGCGCGCCGGACATCTGCTCGGCGATACGCCGGCGCAGGTCGGTGACGAATTCCTGGCGCGGGGAGTCACCGTCCTCGCGGGCGGCGCGCAGCTCGATCGCCGTGCGCAGTTGCGCGGCCTCGAAGTCGTTGGGCGCAAACGGCCTGGGCCGCCGGCCCCGCAACAGATCGTCGACGTAACGTCGCAGCCCTCGCGCGTTCATGGCCGGCCCCCATCGTTGACCTGTGCGGCCAGCCGCAGGGCGCGGTGCTGCAGCACTTTGGCATTGGCCACGCTGATCCCGAGTTCCGCGGCTGACTCCTTGATCGAATTGCCCTGCAGGAAGCGCGATTCCAGAATCTGGCGGTACCGGTCCGGCAGGTTGTCCAGAACCCGGGCAACGCGCTGCGGCGCGGTGCTGATCGCGTCCTGGCTCTCGGCTGGTTGTTCGATGTCCTCGATCGAGGTTATCTCCCGGCCCAGCGTCTCGCGCCAGTGCGCGGCCAGCACCGTCCTGGCCGTCGCCCGCAGGTAGGCCCGGACCTCGGCGACGGTCGCGGTCAGCCGCAGCGGCCGCAGCGCGGCGAGGAACACCTCGGCCGTGAGGTCTTCGGCGTCGGTTTGGTTGCCGACGCGCGCGAACAACGTGCGGTACACCCAGGTCACGTTGTCGGAGTACACGGCCTCCCAGTTCGGGTAGCCGCCGTCGTCGTCGGGCACCGCGCGCAGGGGTCGCGGGCCGACGGGTTCGTTTGCCGCCACATGCCTCCTTCACCCGATGAATATCGACTCGGGTTACACGGGTCAGGGCACCGCGAGTGCGGCTTCGGCGGCCATCAGCCGGTCGAGCTTGGTGGCGGTGGCGGTGAAGACGGACTTGGCGATGCCCAGAATCCGTTCCCGCACCCGCGGCTTCGCCGACGCGGACGGGAGCAGGTGGCCGATCAGATGGCCGAACAGGTCCAGGCGGGCCGCGGACAGCCAGGACATCAACTCCGGGTCGTCGAACCAGCGCAGCTGATTGCTGTAGTCGGCCAGCGCCAGCCGCATCCAGTCGACGTCGGTGTCCGGATGCGGCAGGGGCACGCACAGCTCGTTGCGGGCGGCGTCGTCCCGGTAGGCAGCTTCGACGTGGGCGATCAGCGCGGCGCTGAAGATCTGCTGGCACCCGCGCACGCTCTGCAGGGTGATCCGCCCGGGATCGAAAATTGCTGTGGCTGGCCGCTTTTCGGCGCCGTCCGCGGTGCAGTCGATGAACAGCTCGCCACCGCGGAGCGCGACGGTGCCGCCGTCCAGGACCATCCTGCCCGGCTCGATGGCCAGCAGGTGGCCCATCCGCAGCACGTCGGTGATGCGCCGCAACTGCTCGAGTTCGAGCCGGGTGACCGTCGCGCAGCGGTACATGGTGGGCCGGACCGCGCGGTCGATCCGCAACAGCACGCCGGCCTCCTCGAGACGCGCGAACAGATCCGGCACCGAGTCCGCTTCGTTGATCGCACGCAGCTGCGCGGTGAAGCTCGCCTTGAGCTTGTCGGCGAACAACGCCCCGGGCTGCATCGTCTCGCGGTCCAGCAGCCAGGAGTCGCGGGGCATGATCCAGGTCAGCCGGTCCGGCTCGACACCGTGACTCAGCAGCCACAGGCAGGTGTCGATGCCGGTCTTGCCGGCCCCGGCGATCACGTAACGCTGGTGTGCGGTGCGCCGGGGCAGGTCGTTGGGCGGAACGCAGTCGACGCCGGCGGCGATGGCGTACGGCGGGCGCCGCATGGCCGGGACGGTGACCCGCATGTAGGTGGCGTCGATGACGCGCCGCGTCACGCGGACGGAGTGGTCGACGCCGGCCAGCGTGCGAAACCGGCCGTCACCGAGGTATTCGCTCATGGGGAAGTAATCGACCCGGCCGGTCGGCAACCACTCCCGGTGCATGATGTGGTCGTAGTACGCGCAGATCTCGCCGGCGGTCGCCAGCTCGTAAAGGCCACGGTTCCAACCGACTTGGTCGACGGTGTCGCCGCCCAGCCGTGCCGAGTTGACACCATAGAACGCCGAGGGCTGATGCAGCCGCACGAACGGATAGGCCATGGTCCAGTGCCCGCCGGGCGCGTGGTAGCGATCCACCACGACCACGCGGGCCTCCGTCTCGGAGACCAGCGTGTCGACGAACGCCATGCCCATGGCGCCCGCCCCGACCACCAGGTAGTCGGCCTCGATGGTGTGCATCAGCTGTCAGGCTAGCCCGCTCCCGCCTTGCCAAGGGTCGAACCGGGTTACTAGGATATGCAAGTATCCGCTTACGCCCGTCAACCACACTCGAGGGCCCCATGACCACACAGATTCCCCACTTCATCGATGGGCAGCGCACCGCCGGCCAGTCCGCCCGCAGCGCTGACGTCTTCGACCCCAGCACCGGGGCTGTTCAGGCGACGGTGCCGATGGCCGGCCAGGCCGACATCGATGCCGCGGTGGCATCCGCCGTCGAGGCCCAAAAGGGTTGGGCCGCAACAAATCCACAACGGCGCGCGCGGGTGATGATGCGCTTCATCGAGCTGGTCAACAAGCACATCGACGAACTCGCCGAGCTGCTGTCCCGCGAGCACGGCAAGACGCTGCCCGACGCCAAGGGCGACATCCAGCGCGGCATCGAGGTCATCGAGTTCTGCATCGGCATCCCCCACCTGCTCAAGGGTGAGTACAGCGAGGGCGCCGGACCGGGCATCGACGTCTATTCGCTGCGCCAGCCGCTGGGTGTGGTCGCCGGCATCACCCCGTTCAACTTCCCGGCGATGATCCCGCTGTGGAAGGCCGGCCCGGCGCTGGCCTGCGGCAACGCGTTCGTGCTCAAGCCCAGCGAGCGTGACCCGTCGGTCCCGGTGCGGCTGGCCGAACTGTTCGTAGAGGCGGGCCTGCCGCCCGGCGTGTTCCAGGTCGTGCACGGCGACAAGGAGGCCGTCGACACGATCCTGAACCACCCCGACATCCAGGCGGTCGGGTTCGTCGGCAGCTCTGACATCGCCCAGTACATCTACGCCGGGGCCGCGGCCACCGGCAAGCGCTCGCAGTGCTTCGGCGGCGCCAAGAACCACATGATCGTGATGCCCGACGCCGACCTGGACCAGGCCGTCGACGCGCTGATCGGCGCCGGATACGGCAGCGCCGGCGAGCGCTGCATGGCGATCAGCGTGGCAGTCCCGGTCGGCGACAAGACGGCCGACCGGCTGCGCGCCCGGCTCATCGAGCGGATCAACAACCTGCGCGTCGGCCACAGCCTGGACCCCAAGGCCGACTACGGCCCGCTGGTGACCGAGGCCGCCGTGGCGCGGGTGCGCGACTACATCGCCCAGGGCGTCGACGCGGGAGCCGAGTTGGTCATCGACGGCCGCGAACGTTCCAGTGACGACCTGACTTTCGGCGACGCCAACCTCGAGGGCGGCTTCTTCATCGGCCCCACCCTGTTCGACCACGTCACCCCGGACATGTCGATCTACACCGACGAGATCTTCGGGCCCGTGTTGTGCATCGTGCGCGCGCATGATTATGAGGAGGCCCTGCGGCTGCCGTCGGAGCACGAATACGGTAACGGCGTGGCGATTTTCACCCGCGACGGCGACGCGGCCCGCGACTTCGTCTCCCGCGTGCAGGTCGGCATGGTCGGCGTCAACGTGCCGATCCCGGTGCCGGTGGCCTACCACACCTTCGGCGGCTGGAAGCGTTCCGGGTTCGGCGATCTCAACCAGCACGGCCCCTCGTCGATCATCTTCTACACCAAGACCAAGACCGTGACGTCCCGCTGGCCGTCCGGCATCAAGGATGGCGCCGAATTCGTCATTCCCACAATGGATTAGGGCTGACTGCTTCATGGCTTCATTTACCCTCAACGACGACGAACGGGTGATCACCGAGACGGCCGCCGCGTTCGCCGCCAAGCGTCTGGCCCCCTTCGCCCTGGAATGGGATGCGGCCAAACATTTCCCGGTCGACGTGCTGCGCGAATCCGCCGAGCTCGGCATGGCGGCGATCTACTGTCGCGAGGACGTCGGCGGGAGCGGACTGCGCCGGCTCGACGGTGTCCGCATCTTCGAGCAGCTGGCCATCGCCGACCCCACCACCGCCGCGTTCCTGTCGATTCACAACATGTGCGCGTGGATGATCGACACCTTCGGCACCGCCGAGCAGCGCAAGGACTGGGTCCCGCGGCTGGCGTCGATGGACGTCATCGCCAGTTACTGCCTCACCGAACCGGGCGCGGGGTCCGACGCCAGTGCGCTGAGCACCCGCGCGGTCAAGCAGGGCGGCGACTATGTGCTGGACGGCGTCAAGCAGTTCATCTCCGGCGCGGGCGCCTCGGACGTCTACGTGGTGATGGCCCGCACCGGTAACGAGGGGCCGCGCGGCATCTCGGCCTTCGTGGTCGAAAAGGGCGCTCCCGGATTGAGTTTCGGTGCCCTCGAGGAGAAGATGGGCTGGCACGCCCAACCCACCGCGCAGGTGATCCTGGAAGGGGTGCGGGTGCCGGCCGACGCGATGCTGGGCGGCGCCGAGGGTGAGGGCGCCGGATTCGGCATCGCGATGAACGGGCTCAACGGCGGTCGGCTCAACATCGCCGCGTGCTCGCTCGGCGGCGCCCAGGCCGCCTCGGACAAGGCCGGGGCCTACGTTCGCGATCGGCAGGCGTTCGGGTCGTCCCTGCTCGACGAGCCGACCATCCGCTTCACCCTGGCCGACATGGCCACCGGCCTCGAAACATCGCGAATGATGTTGTGGCGGGCGGCCAATGCGCTGGACACCGACGATCCCGACAAGGTCGAGCTGTGTGCGATGGCCAAGCGCTACGTCACCGACACCTGCTTCGAGGTCGCCGACAAAGCCCTGCAGCTGCACGGTGGCTACGGCTACCTGCGCGAGTATGGTCTGGAAAAGATCGTCCGCGACCTGCGGGTGCACCGGATCCTGGAAGGCACCAACGAAATCATGCGGGTGGTCATCGGTCGGGCCGAAGCCGCGCGGGTCCGCACAACCGCATAAACAACCGCGTAAACAACCGCATAGAAAGGGCTCCAGATGACCGAGCACCTGACGGTGGCCTTCCTGGGCCTGGGCCACATGGGTGGGCCCATGGCGACCAATCTTGTTGCGGCCAAACATGCGGTGCGCGGATTCGATCCCGTGTCCGCGGCGCTGTCCGCCGCGGCCGAGGCCGGCGTCACCGGATTCGACAGCGCCACCGCCGCGGTGGCCGGGTCGGACGTGGTGATCACCATGCTGCCCAACGGGGAACTGGTCAAGCGCTGCTACGCGGAGATCCTGCCCGCCGCGCGGCCCGGCGCCCTGTTCATCGACAGCTCCACCATCTCGGTCAACGATGCCCGCGAGGTGCACGCGCTGGCCGAGTCGAGCGGCGTCGCGCAGCTGGACGCCCCCGTCTCGGGCGGGGTGAAGGGCGCCGTCGCCGGGACGCTTGCGTTCATGGTGGGTGGCGACGAGGACGCCGTGCGGCGAGCGCGGCCGGTGCTGGAACCCATGGCGGGCAAGATCATTCACTGCGGCGCGGCCGGGGCCGGGCAGGCCGCCAAGGTGTGCAACAACATGGTGCTTGCGGTGCAGCAGATCGCGATCGGCGAGGCGTTCATCCTGGCCGAGAAGCTCGGATTGTCCGCCCAGTCCCTGTTCGACGTCATCACCGGCGCCACCGGCAACTGCTGGGCGGTGCACACCAATTGCCCTGTGCCGGGCCCGGTCCCGACCTCCCCGGCGAACAACGACTTCAAACCGGGGTTTGCCACCGCGCTGATGAACAAGGACCTCGGCCTGGCGATGGATGCGGTGTCCTCCAGTGGTGCCGCGGCGCCGCTGGGCACACACGCCGCCGAGATCTACGCGGCATTCGCCGCCGAGCATGCGGACAAGGACTTCAGCGCCGTCATCGAGATGCTGCGCAGCAGCTAACGGCCTTTCCCTCGGCGGTTTTCGGCGAGCGCGCCGCGGACGAATGTGGCAAGTGCGCGCGCGGTGAGATTCGCCTTCAGCGAGCCGTCGGCCGCCCGTTGTAGCGCCAGTCCGTGTGACAGCGCAATCTGGGCCACGCCGAATTCATATGGGGTCAAACTCGATTCGATGCCGAGGCGCTCGAAGTGGGCGCCGATGAGATCGCCCAGACGGCGCCGGTAAGACTCGTAGATCTCGCCGAATTCGTTCGCCTTGGCACCCCCGCGCATCGTGTAGAGCTGAAACTCGGTGGTCAGGAGGCACCAGCTGCTGTCCTCGCCGAGGACGCGGTAGCGGCGTTCGATCGCCGGCGCGAGGTCGGCGGCGGACTTGATGCGATCGAGCGCGCGGCCCAGCGTGTCGACCTCCGCGTCGAGGTGATGGCGGATCAGCTCGAGGAACAGGTCGTCCTTCGACTCGAAGTTCGAGTAGAAGGCGCCCCGGGAGAACCCGGCCTCCTCTGCGATGACGTCGATTGGCGCCGCTTCGAACCCCACCCGGCAGAACACCCTGCCTGCGGCCTCGACGAGACGCTGCCGGGTTTGTTCGCGTTGCTCAGCCCGGGTCAAGCGAGCCACCAGCGCCTCCCGATTGCAGGTCGTACAGACCTGCATTACGATACATGAATGTATCCAGATTTGCCTGTGCATTCAGCCGCGCAGTGGATCGACGAGAACGAAACCCTGACGATTCGGCGGGGTCACCGCATCGCGTTTCGGCGGCGCGGAACCGGCCCGACGGTGCTGCTGCTGCACGGTTTCCCCACCTGGTCCTACGACTACGCCGCCCTGGCCGGCGACCTCGCTCGGGACCACCACGTCATCACGATGGATTTTCTGGGCTACGGCGCGTCGGACAAGCCCAACCCGTACGAGTACTCCGTTGCCGAATCCGCCGACACCGTGGAAGATCTCGCGGCGCACCTGCGCGTGGATCCGGTCAGCTTGGTGGTCCACGACTACGGCGGAATCGTGGGCCAGGAACTCGCCGACCGGGCCAATCGGGGACGGCTCGGTTTCACCATCGACAGGCTCGTCGTCTTGAACTCAGGAATCGTCTACAGCGCGTACCGCCCGACACGGCTGCAGAAATTATTGCTGCTACCGGTCGTCGGAAAATTGCTGGCCGGCCGTGTCGACGCCGCGAGGGCGCGATCCGGACTCGAAGGCGTTCGCGGATCGCGGTTCACCGACACCGAATTCGAGGACTTGTGGCTGGGCATGTCGCGAGACAACGGTCACAAGCTCGCGCACTTGCTGATCAAATACAACGCCGAGCGGGCCATCCATCACCGTCGGTGGGAAGCGGCCCTCGCCCACTGGGACGGCCCTCTGCACCTCGTGTGGGGGCTTGACGACCCGGTGTCGGGCCGCCATGTCCTCGAACAGGCCGTCAAGGTCCTGCCGCACGCGACGGTGACCGAGCTTCCCGGTGTCGGTCACTATCCCCAATCCGAGGCCGCGCCCTCCGTCGCCGCCGCGGTGCGCGATTAGAAGTCGCCCGCGTTGCGGCGCAACGTTTCGATGGACGACACCAGCGCCGCGGACTCGGCGGCGTCCATGCCGATGTCGGCGAACACCTGCTTGTTGAGCGTGACGGTGGCGTCCTCGACCGTGGAGCGGCCCAGCTCGGTGATCTGCACCAGCGTGGTGCGCCCGTCGGTGGGATGCGGCACCCGCTGCACCAGCCCGTCGGCCTCCAGCCGGCGGATCGCGTGGGTCACGCTGGTGACGTGGACCTGCAATCGGTCGGAGGCCTTGGTGATCGGCAGCGCACCGGTCCGGCTGAAGGCCAGCAGGCGCAACAATTCGTATCGCGAGAAGCTCAGGTCGTAGGGGCGCAACGCCGTCTCGACGCGTGCCAGCAGTATCTGGTGCGCGCGCATCACCGAGGTCACCGCCACCATGCCCGGTGCGACGTCACCCCACCCCGCGCGCTCCCAATTGGCGCGCGCCGCCGCGATCGGATCACGCTTCTCCGGTTGTGCTTGCGCCACGCCCCTTTCTTACCGCACCTGGCGCCCGAGCGGGTCCTTTCCCAACGCCGACAGCACGGCCGTCGTCGACGCGCGGCCGCCCACGGTGATCCGCGCGCCGCCGTCCGCGTAGTACCGCACCCGCGGCCCGCTGTCGCCGAAAACCTCACGCCACGGCCGGCACTGCCCACCCCGCGAAGGCAGATACGTGAAATTTGCGTGGGCATCGGTCGTGTAGATCCCCATCGCGCTCAGGCGCATCCGGAGATAGCGGCGTTCGGCGGTGATCAGCCGGATCCGGCGCAGCAGTTCGTCTTCCGCGTAGTAGGACGCCGCGACGGCAAGCAGACTGGTGATGGCGATGCCGAACGGCAGCTGCTGGGACCACAGCAGCGCGGCCAGCTCGCGGGAGGCCACCCCGTACCCGATCCGCAGCCCCGCCAGGCCATAGGCTTTGGAAAAGGTCCGCACCACCACCACATTGGGAAATCGCGCGACCAATGCCGCCACGTCGAAACGGTGCTCGGCTGCGGCGAACTCGATATAGGCCTCGTCGAGCAGCACGACGGTGTCGCGCGGCACCCGGCGAAGAAACCGGACGACGGCCCTGGTGGGCTCCAGCGTGCCGGTCGGGTTGTGCGGCCGGCACAGCACCACCACGCGCGCCTGCGCGGCCGCATCGGCCAGCGCGTCGAGGTCGTTGTGGCCGCGTTCGTCCAGCGGAACGAGCGACGGATTCAGCCGCGCCATCTGCGCCACGATCGGATACCCGTCGAACGTCGGCGAGGCCATCGCCATCGTGTCCCCCGGCGCGGTCAGCGCCTGCAGCGCTTGCAGCACCACCCCGGTCGCCCCGGCGCCCAGCACCACCCGTTCGGCGGGCATGCCGATGTGCGCCGCGATCACATGGCGCAACCGCTCCGGCAGGAACTCCGGATACCGATTCGCCGCGCACACCGACCGGACCAACGCCGAACGCACCGCCGGCAGCGGAGGAAAGGGATTCTCGTTGAGCGACAAGGCGAATGGATCCACCGCGTCGGGCAACGCGGCGCAGATATCGCCGGCCATCAGCCCCGGGGCGGGTTGCATCAGCCCCGCCCACCCCAGCGCACCGCGGCGGCGCCCGCGAAGTCACCGGCGTGCGCGAAGGCCGCCATCATGACCACCTGCCCGGCCCCGAGACGGCCGTCGGATATCGCGCGGTCCAGGTTGATCGGGATCCCGGCGCCGAACAGGTTGCCGCACTCATCGAAAGTGTCGAGGTGCCTCGACTTCGGCAGCTCCAGCGCGTCTCGCCAATTGCGCAGAAAGGCCCGGTTCGGCTGGTTGGTGACCAACAGGTCGATGTCCTTGGCGGCCAGCCCGATTCGGTCGCACACCGCCAGCGCCACCTCGGGAACCTGCCGGTTGCCGCGGGCCAGCACCTTGGTGATCTTGCTTTCGGTGAACCCGATGCTGCCCTCGCCGGCACCGGCCTGCCACCACTTGCGCGGCGGGTCGTAGGAAAGCGTCATCTCCCCGGCGTACTCGCCGTAGGTGCGGCACTCGACATCGAGGATGGATGACTGGTCGCCCACCGCCACCAGGCCCACCGCGGCCCCGTCGCCGGGCACCGCCGACTGCGCCTTGCGGCGGATCGTCGGTTGATCGAAGAACTGGCCGGCCGCATTCTGGGCGATGGCGATGATCGCGGTGCGTCCCTCACCGGCCGCCAGTAGTTTACGGGCCACGTTGAGCGCCAACACGAATGCGGCGCAACCGCCGTTGTTCAGGTCGAGCACCCAGGACGGCCGCATGCCCAGCCGATGTGCGATGCCACCACCTTGGCCGTAGAACGCCATGTCGGGCACCTGAGTGTGGGTGATCAGCACGTCGGCGCCCTCGACCACGTCATGGCCGTGCCGCTCGATCAGCCCCTGGGCCGCGCGTTCGATCATGTCGATGGAACTCTCGTCCGCCGCGACGTGATGGCGAAACTTCGGTGCGCGAAACATCACGTTGTCACGCAGGTCATCCGACTCGGCGAATTGCGCGTAGTAGTCGGCGGGGATCGGCTCACCGGGCAGATACGTGGCGACGTCGATCAGGCTGACGCGCGGGTTATCCATGGCGCGCTCACCTCATCCATGCCGGCGTCACCGGGAGCCCGTTGCGGTGCCGGTACTCGGCGATCGCCTTCAGGTTGCGCATCTCCAGCAGGTGGCCGGCGCCGAACATGTCCCAGAAGTCGCCGACCCATACCGGTCGCTGGGCGGGCGCGGTCTCCGGATACGGGTTGTGGTCATAGAACGGGTGGTGGCAATTCGTCCACAGCACAACCGAACCCGGCCTGTCGAGGACGGTCTGGGCGTCGATGACGCGCATCAGGTAGATCATCCACAGGTGCTTGCCCTGATCCCAGGCGCAGTGGTAATCCACCGTCCGCGCCTGCGCGTTGGCGACGGTGCGGGTGTAGATCTCGGTTTCGGAGCCGAGTCGGTCGTGGGCCAGCCACAACCCGGGTTCATCCGTGGGGGTGAAGCCGCGCAGGCTGTAGGTCCACTCCTCCAGGCTGCGGGTGTCGGCCATGTACTCGAACAAGTCGTCGGGCGGACAGTCGACGTAATCGTTGACGGTGCAGTACTGTCCGAAGACCTGATCGTGCGGGTACACCGAGCGCATCATGTCCATGATGATCGGCGTGGCCTTCTCCCTGGGGCTGGTTTCGATGCGGGTGACCCCGTCGATGAGGTCTCCGATGTCCTCAAGCGCTGGCAGCGACATTGTTCTGAATCTCCTTGTCGAATGAAACTTGGTTCACGGCGCCGCCTTTCGATGCCAATGCGGCGAGAAAGGGGGCGAACGGCGGGATCTCGTCGGCGGCGCACTCGACGCTGATCACCGCCGGCCCGTCGATGCCCAGGGCGGCGTTCATCGCCGCGCCGAGCCCGTCGGCGTCGCTGACGTCCACCGACGTCAGGCTCGGGAACATCGCCGCCAAACCGGCGCCGAGCCGGCTGGGACGAAAACGGTTGTAGCTGTAGATGTCGTCGTAGAACAGCTGCTCGCGGGTGACACACATGGCGTGCGCGTTGTTGTTGAACAGTACGAACGTCATCGGTAGCCGGTATTGCAGCGCGGTGTGCACCTCCATGCCGTGCATGAAGAACGCGCCGTCGCCGGCGATCACCACGGTGCGGCCGCCGGGCCGGCCACTGTTGGCGCGCCCGAACGACATTCCGATCCCGGCGCCGAAGCTGTAGCCCATGCCGCCCATACCGAGCGCCACGACGAACCTGCCGCCGCGGCGCGCCGGGAGATAGTGGATCGCCGCGGCGCCGGTGTTGCCGGCGTCCACCACGATGTCGGCGCCGTCGGGCAGGACACCGTCCAGCACCGCCATCGCGTCGCGGTACCGCAGGCCCGGGCCTGCGCAGGGCGGCGGCGTCATCTCGGTGGGCGGCAGCGTACCCGGCACCCGCACCTTGGTGGGCCGCGCCGGACCGCACAGTGCCTGGGTCAGCAGGCGCAGCGAGCCGCGCAGGTCGTCGGCGTGCACGTGCGGGCATGGAACATACGGCGGCGCCGACCCGAGCGAGATCGTCGGCACCGCCGCCAGCGCGTCGTCCAGCCCGGCGCGCGCGGTGACCGACAGGCGCGTGCCCACGACCAGGCACACGGCGCTGCCGGCCACCGCTTCAGCCACACCCGGGTGACCCATGACGCCGGTCACCCCGAGCGCGGACGACGATCCGAGGCCGGGAGTGCCCGCGACGTCTTTGGCGTCGGGCACGGTGGCCACCCGCGCCCGCAACACCGCGCGCAGGGCTTCGAGCTCGACGCGGGCGTCGTCGCGGGCGACCTGCTCGCCGACGATGATGGTCACCGGGCCGCTGGCGTCGCGCAGCATTTCGGCGATCGCGTCCGGGTTGCCGATGGGACGCAGGCCCTCGACCGGCCTCCCGTTCTGGCCGCATTCCAGAATCGCCTGCTGAATGTCCTTGGGCAGCAACAACACCGCCGGGCCGCCGGTGTGCGCCGCGGCGACGGCCCGGGGCAGCACCGACACGATGTCCGCCGGCCTGCGCAGCCGCTCGCAGAACACCGATACCGCCGAGAACAGCGCCTCGGCGTTCAGCGATCCGTTCGCGCCGCTGGTGTCCTGGAAGCTGCCCTGGCCGTCCATCGCGCTGGCGGGCTGGCCGACCAGCGCCAGCACCGGCACCCGGCTCGCAAGCGACTCGCCCAGACCGGCGACGAGGTTCAGCGATCCACCGCCCGAGGTCGCGGCGACCACACCCAGGCCGGCCCCGCTGCGGCTGTACCCGTCGGCCATGGTGGCCGCGGAGAACTCGTGCTTGGCCAGCACCGCGTTGATGTCGGGGTGAAAGTGCGCGGCGTCGTAAACGTCCTCGATGTTGGCGCCGTCCACTCCGAAGACGTGATCGACTCCGATTGCCGCTAGGTGTCCGACGATATGGTCGACCACCCGGTACCTGCCGGGCATGCCTGAAGAAACGAGGGAGCGGCCCGGTCGGTTCATCGCGGGTGTGAACCGTTCACCGCTCGTCCTCGTGGTGCCTAGATGACCATCGAACTGCGCGACGTGGTGCGCGAGTACACGGTCGGCGGTCAATCGGTGCGGGCGCTCGACGAGGTCAGCCTGGGGCTGGGTGACGGGCAGTTCGTGTCGGTCGTCGGGCCCTCCGGGGCGGGCAAGAGCACGCTGCTGCACCTGCTCGGCGCCCTGGATTCCCCCGATTCAGGGTCGATAGCGTTCGACGGCGAAGAGATCGGCCGGCTGAGCGACGCTGAACTGTCGCGGTTCCGTCATCAGCGGGTGGGTTTCATCTTTCAGTTCTTCAATCTGTTGCCGACGCTGTCGGCGTGGGAGAACGTGGCGATCCCGAAATTGCTCGACGGTGTCCGGCTGGGCAGGGCCAAACCGGACGCGCTCGCGCTGCTGGATCGGGTCGGGCTCGGCAACCGGAGCCAGCATCGGCCCGCGGAACTGTCCGGCGGCCAGATGCAGCGGGTCGCGGTGGCGCGCGCCCTGATGATGAACCCGCCGCTGATCCTGGCCGACGAGCCCACCGGCAACCTCGATTCCACCACCGGAGCATCCGTTTTGGCGCTGCTTGCCGAGGTAGCGCACGAGGACGGTCGGGGCCGGCTGGTGGTGATGGTGACTCACAACTCCGACGCGGCCGCGGCCACCGACCGGGTGATCACGCTGCAGGACGGCCGGGTCGGTTCGGACGTCATGGCGGTCGCCGGGTGAAACCCGGGCCGGCGATCACCGCCACGGCGAGCAGGCTGCGGGTGTTCAGCCTGCGTGAGCTCGCCACGCATCGCCGCCGCACGTTCGCGTCGATCGCGGTAATGGCCGTCTCGGCAACGTATTTGGTTGCGGTGTTCGGAATCTTCGGGTCGATCACCGGGTCGGTCAGCCGGCTGGCCGACGGGATCGCTGGCGTCGCCGCGCTCGAGGTGTCCGGCATCACCGACGCCGGATTTCCCGACTCGATCCTGGCCGAGGTGGCCGCGGTCCCGGGCGTCGCCACCGCGGCGCCGATGATCCGGACGTCGGCGTCCACGCCGTCGGGGCCGGTGCTGCTGCTGGGCGCGGATGCTAGCACCGCCGCGCTCGGCGGTGCCCTCAAGGAGGCGCTGCACCAGGGGGGCGTCCAGCCCGGGCAGGCCGTTCCCTCCGGAGTTCAGGTCGGACCGCGCGTCGGCTACGCCAAAGGCCAGGCATTCCAACTGGGTTCGGCATCGGTCACGGTCACCGACGTGCTCGCGGGTAAACAGTACGCGGACCTCAACGGCGGGCACTACGTGCTGGCGCCACTTGCGTTGGCGCAGAACGCCACCGGTCGCGCGGGCCAACTCGACTCGATCCTGATCGCCACGAAGCCCGGCGCCGACCTCGGCGCGGTGCGCGCGGCGGTCAGCGGCGCGGTGCACGGCCGGGCGATCGTCGCGGCCCCCAGCTTCCGCGCCGCCCGGGCCGGCGACGGTGTGCGGCTGATGAACTACATGGCCCTGCTGGGCGCCGCGGTCGCGTTGGTGGTCGGCGCGTTTTTGATCTACACCACGATGACGATGGCGATCACCCAGCGGCGGCCGGTCGTCTCGATGCTGCGCGCGATCGGTGGCCGGCGCGTCACCATCGTCGGCGACATGCTCGCCGAGGCCGCGATCCTCGGGCTGATCGGCGGGGCCATCGGGTCCGGCGTGGGAATTGTGGCCGGGCACATCGCGATTGGCCGGTTGCCGCCGGCGGTGACGCAGGGGCTGGAAGCCCGCGTGCAGTATTGGCTGCCCGGTTACGCCGTACCGCTGGCGCTGGCGGTGACGGCGCTCACCAGCGTGGCGGCGTCGGCGATGGCGGCACGGCAGGTCTACAAGGTGTCACCGGTCGAGGCGCTGGCCCCGGTGGGGGCCTCGGCGGCCGACGCGGTGCCCCGCTGGCTGCGCATCGCCTGCGGGGTCGGTGCGGTCGCGGTGTTGGCGGCGTCGGCGTCGATCGTGACCGGGCAGCGCGGCAGCTACGCGGTGGTCGCGATGGCCGCCCTGCTGGGCGCCGAGATCGCCCTGGGGTTCGCGTGCACCGTGCCCATCGTCGAGGCCGCGGCGGCGACGGCGCGTGTGTTCGGATCGTTCGGGGGGCTCGCGGCGGCCACGATCCGGCGTGCGCCGCGACGGGTGTGGGCGACGGTGATGACCGTGCTCATCGGGGTGCTCACCACCGTCGTGATCACCGGTACGAACGCCGACATGATCCGATCGGCGCGCGACATCCTGTCGCCGGTCGCCGACGCCGACGTCTGGGTGAGCGCGGACGCTCCCGACAGTTACCCGACCGACGTTCTGCCACAAGGCCTTTCCGAGAAGGTCCGCGCCCTGCCCGGCGTGGCACGAGTGACCGAGGGCGCGTTCGGGTTCGCCGTCGTCGGGGGTACCCGCGTCCTGCTCGACGGGTTTTCCGCCGGCAGCCACGATGCGCTGTTCCGGGCGCTCGACGAGCGGGTGCGCGCCGAGGCGCTCGCCGGCCGCGGCGTGGTGCTCACGCAGAATCTGGGCGCGATTCTGCACGTCCGCGCCGGCGACCGACTGCGGCTGCAGACGCCGCACGGCCCGCGGGACGCGACGGTGCTGGCCCTGGTGCCGTTCTTCTCGACCGTCATCGGCACGGTCGGGATCGACCTCGAGGACCTGCGGGCGTGGTTCGACCGCCCCGCGGCGACGACACTGCAGATCGCCGCGGCGCCCGGGGTGAACCGGCAGCGCCTGCTGAGCACCGTTCGCGACGCGGTGCCGGCGCCCAACCACGTGTACGACGGTCCCGCGGCGCTGGCGGGGCTGGAAGCTCCGCTGCGCCAGAGCATGTTCATCGCCAACGCGGTGTGGGTGATCGTCGTGGCGGTAGCCGGCGTCGCACTGCTCAACACGCTGACGCTGTCGGTGATCGAACGCCGGCGCGAGATCGGTGTGCTGCGCGCAATGGGAGCCAGCCGGCGCTTCGCGTTGCGGATGGTCCTGGCCGAGGCGGCCGGAATCGGTGTCGTCGGTGGCGTTTTGGGGCTCGCGCTGGGGCTGGTGGACCAGTGGCTGTTCAGCCGCATCAGCGGGGACGTGATGAACTTCGAGGTCGGCTTTCGGCTGAGTCCGCTGGCGCTCGCCTTCACGCTCGGCGCGCTGGCGATCAGCCTGCTCGGCTCGGTGCCACCGGCGCGGCGGGCGGCGCATCTCAACATCGTCGAGGCGGTCAGCGTCGAGTGAGCACGGCGAAGCCCTGCAGATGGGGCTTGCACGGGAAGGGCACCGGCGTTCGGGGAATGCTGCGCAGCGCGCTGGTATCGAATCCCGCCCCGGCGATCGCGTCGAGGGTCCGCCGGTTCGGCTCGCATCCCCCGGCCAGCCACGACCACGGCCTGGCGACGAGGTCCTGACACCGGCCCGTCGCTCCTTCCCCCCGCACGTGCTCGAGGACGACGAGCCTGCCCCCGGGCGTCAGCACCCGCCGGATCTCGCCCAGGGTGACGGCCACGTCATCGACCGAGCACAACACCAGCCCGATGTGCACGGAGTCGAAACGGTTGTCCGGGAAGGGAATCGACTCACCCGTGCCCTCGACGATGTCGACCGCGATGCCGTGGCGGAAGGCGCGCCGCGCGGCCATCCGCCGGAAGGACGGGTCGGGTTCCACGGCGGCGACCGACGTCACCGCGGCAGGCAGAAACATCAGGTCGGTGCCGGGCCCGAGGCCGAGCATCAACAGCCGGCCCGTCGCGTTGCTCAGCGCGGCCCGTCGATACCGGTGGTAGAACAACCGGTCGAAAATCGGCTGCCCGTATCGATAGACGTAGGGAAACGCGAAGTTCCGGATGATCATCGGCCGCCCAAATCCATTCGGAACGGCGGGTATTCGTCGCGCATCAACGACACGTAGGCCGCCACCCGGTACCGCCAGCGCACCATGCCCATGAGCAGATCGAAGATGCCCCGCGGGATCGTGCCGGTGCACAACAACGCGAGCGCGGCGATGACACACAGCACCTGCAGCAGCGCCTCCATCGACCAGCACAGCAGCACCTGGGGGATCGCCAGCAACCACTTCACCAGCACCGCCCAGTTTTTCAGCCGCTCCGGGTACTCGACCGCCAGATCACCGGGGTAGTCGGGCCGCGACGCGAGGGTGAACGGCGGGTATTTGTCGGTGCTGTTCATCGGGAACCGGTAGTTCATCACCCGCCATGACCAGCGCAGCACCCCCACGTTGAAGTCGAAGAGCGGCCTCGGATACCGCCCGGTGCACAGGATGGCCACGCCGGCGGCGACGGTCGAGAACGGATACGCCAGGTAGAGCGCGATCAGGATCGGGTAGTGCGGCAGCGCCAGCACGCACCACTTCACCAGCCAGAGCCAGCGGGAGGGCGCGTCGAAATCTCCTCGTACGGTGACGAAGTCGGCCCGGTCGTTCACGGGCTCGACGGGATCTTCGCCACTAGCCCCAGGTCCCGGCTGATCTGGTCCGACATCCGTCGGTGGCTCGTGACGCGCAGAAACGTCGTCAGCGCGCGGGCCTGCACCCGGTCCGAGATCAGTGCGGCCGGCCTCAGCACGCGTTCGCCGTGCGACACCGGCAGCGACGCCACCCACGACACGGCCCGGACCTTGCGTCGCCGCGTCCGTTCGTACCAGCGCAGCGCGCGCGAAACGTCGGCGCCGTTCCCCCCGCCACGCATTTCCGCCAGCGCCTTGCACAGCACCATCGTGTCGAGCAGAGCCTGGTTGGTCCCCTGCGCCAGGGTGGGCGGCATCGTGTGCGCGGCATCCCCGAGCAACGTGACCGGGCCGTCGCCGGCGGGCGGAATCGGATGCCGGAAATGCGGGAACGGCGAGGGGGCCAGATCGTCATCGGTCAACGCCGCGAGCACCCGATCGGCCGAGTCGGACCACCCCGAGAAGTGGGTGCGGATCAACTCGATCGGACGCTGCGGCCTGACGAATTCGTACGACCACGGCAGGTCGAACCACCACTGCACGTCGGTGCCGCCGGCCGGCCACAGGCCGAGGTTTCCCCGCGCACCGATGATCATCAGCGCGGCATCGGAGTCCGCGATCTCCGGAACGGTGGCCAGCCCCTGCCAGCTGCACCAGCCGGTGGGCCGCGCGCCTTGCGCGCCAACACATTCCCGCACCACCGAGTGCAGCCCGTCGGCGCCGATCAGCACGTCGCCCTCGGCGATGGTGCCGTCGCCGAAGTCGACCCGGACACCGTTGCCGTTGCGGGCCAACGCAATCACCCGGGAGTCGCACCTGATGCGGTCGGCGGGGAACCCTTCGAGCAGCCGGTCCAGCAGGACGCGGCGCGGAACCATCCGGACGGCCGCGCCCAGCCGCCGCGCCATCGTGGTCACGTCGAGGGTGCCGAGCCTGCGGCCCGTGGACGTCACGGCGCGGACGCTGGCCAGCGGCCTGCCGGCACCGTCCATGTCCACGCCCAGCTGGCTCAGGACCGTCTCGCCGTTGGACCAGATGGTCACCGCGCCGCCGGCCGCCCGCACGTCGGGACGCCGCTCGAACACGGTGACGTCGTGTCCGTCGCGCAGCAATCCGCGGGCAACGGAGATGCCGGCCACGCCGGCGCCCACGACGAGCACCCGAAGCGGACGCGCGTAGCCGGACACGCTGGCTCCGATCCCTACAGCGAGCGTTGCAGCAGCACCTGGCCGCTATCGGCGGCCACCACCTGCACGGCGGCGATCTGATCGATCGGCGTCGAGATCGCGCCCGCGGGCGTCGCGGTGTGGCCGGGCACGGCCACCCACGTCGCCAGCCGGGTCTGGCTGCCGTCACGCCCCACCACGACCATCGCGAGCGTGTCGTGGTGCGCGGTCAACGGGGCCAGGCACACGCAGCGCAGGTTGATCGACGTCCCCCAGTGCTGGCTGCTGACGGCGACCGTCGACGTCAGCAGGCTGGTGCCCACCTGAGCCATCGGCTCCGACGCAGTCACCTGCTGGGACGGAGTCGACGACCACCCCTCGAGACCGACGAACACCCCGATCGCCAGCACCGCGGCCGCTGCCGTCGACGCCACCCAGGTCACCACCCGGGTGCGGCGCCGCCGCCAGCGAACGGTCGCCAGCAGGGACGGCAGCAACTTTTCAGACATCTCCGGCGCCGGGCCGGACTGGTCGATCGCGGCCACTTCGTCACCGTCGAGTTGGGACAGCAGGGCCGGCACGCCACTGAGGTCGGCGACGGCCGAGCGGCAGGCCGGGCAGTGCGCCATGTGCGTCTCGAATTCGCGGCGTTGCGCGGCCGGCAAGGAGCCCAGCACGTATGCGGCATCCCACATCGCGTAGCGGTCTTCGGGAGGGCCGAGATCGGCCACCGGCGTCCTCATTTCATCCATTCTTCTCACCCCTCAAGCAATCGGAGGCCCTCATCGGGTAACCCCAAGTTCCTGCAGAGTGAGTCGCAACGCCCGCACGGCATAGTGTAGTCGCGACTTCACCGTTCCCTCGGCGATGCCGAGGTCTGCAGCAGTCTGTGTGGTGGTCCAACCGCGGTAGTAGGACCGTTCGATCACCGCCCGGTGTTCGGCGGACAACTGGGCCATCGCATCCGCGATCAGCAACCGGTCCAGCGCCGCGTTGACCTCATCCGGCGTGGACTGCTCGGGTGCCCCCGTGACGTCGGTCGAGCCGACGACGTTGCGGAACCGCGCGCTGCGCCGGTCGTCGATGATCATGTTGCGGGCCACGGTGAACAACCACGCCCGCGCCGAGCGCTCGGTGTCGCCGACGACCTCGGGGTGTTGCCACGCCCGCAGCAACGTCTCCTGCACCACATCCTCGGACTGGCTCGCGTCCCCCGTCAGCCGCAACGCGTAACGCCACAACACCGCGGCGTGTTCGTCGTACAGCGCCTTCATCAGAGCGGCCTCCGCAGCGCCGGACGCCCTTCCAGTGCCAGCAACCCGAGCCACTCGATCACCTCCGCCTACTGAAACGAGGCGAGTGGGCGTTTAGTTCAAGGCTAGCCCTGCTACGAGGGCAAAGTCAGGATGCGCGGACCGGCGTCGGTGACCGCGACGGTGTGCTCCCAGTGCGCCGCGCGCGACCCGTCGGTGGTGGTGACCGTCCACTGGTCGTCGAGCACGACGGTCTTGCCGGTTCCCAGCGTCAGCATGGGCTCGATGGCCAGCACCGACCCGGCGGCCAGCAGGGGCCCGCGCCCGGGCGAGCCCTCGTTGGGCAGGAACGGGTCCATGTGCATCTGCCGGCCGATGCCGTGGCCGCCGTAGCCCTCGACGATCCCGAAGGCCCGCGAGTAGCGGGCCGCGGCGTCGCGCGTGCCCATCTCGATGGCGTGCGAGACGTCGGTCAGCCGGTTCCCCGGCACCATCGCCGCGATCCCGGCCTCCAGCGATTCCCTGGTCGCCTGCGACAGCGCTTCGTCGGCCGCGTCCAGCGTCCCGATCCCGAACGTGACCGCGGCGTCGCCGTGCCAGCCGTCCAGCACCGCGCCGCAGTCGATCGACACCAGGTCACCGGGCGCCAGAATCTCGGCGGCCGACGGGATCCCGTGCACCACCCGCTCGTTGACCGACGCGCAGATCGACGCCGGGTAACCGTGGTAGCCCAGGAACGACGGCACCGCGCCGGCGTCGCGGATCACCGATTCGGCGATTTCGTCCAGGCTCAGCGTCGACACCCCCGACACCGCGGCCGCGCGGACCGCCCGCAATGCGGCCGCGACCACCGCGCCCGCCGCGGCCATGGCGTCGAGTTCGCCGGCACTGCGCTGCGGCACCACCTTGCGGCTCCGCAGCCGCGCCAGCGGGTTCATCCCTACTTGCCCAGCGCCCGCAGCGCGCGGGCGAAGACTTCGTCCAGGGTGCCGATGGCGTCAACCGTCTTGAGCTCGTGGCTGTAGTAGTCCAGCAGGGGCGCAGTCTCGTCGCGGTAGACCTTCATCCGGTTCAGGATGACCTCTTCGGTGTCGTCGGCGCGGCCGCGGCCCTTGAGGCGCTGCAGCAACTCGTCCTCGGAGACCCGGAATTCCAGCACCGCGTCGATGTCGGTGCCCCGGCGTCCCAGCATCTCGTGCAGCGCCTTGGCCTGCTCGATCGAGCGCGGGTAGCCGTCCAGGATGAAGCCGTTGGCGGCGTCGGGGTCGTTCAGCCGGTCGTCGACGAGCTGGTTGGTCAGCTCCGAGGGCACCAGGTCGCCGGCGTCCAGGTAGCGCTTGGCCTCCAGGCCGAGCTTGGTCCCGTTCTCGATGTTGCTACGGAACAGCTCACCGGTGGAGATTTGCGGGATCCCCAGCTTTTCCGAGAGCTTCTGGGCCTGCGTTCCCTTGCCCGCCCCCGGCGGTCCCAGCAAAACGACTCTCACTTGAGGAACCCTTCATAGTTGCGCTGCATGAGCTGACTCTCGATCTGCTTGACCGTATCCAAGCCCACGCCGATCATGATCAACACCGCGGTACCGCCGAACGGCAGATTCTGAACCGCTCCGCTGTTGCCGATCTGCAAGAACAAGTTGGGCAGCACCGAGATTGCGCCGAGGTAGATCGAACCCGGCAGGGTGATCCGGCTCAGCACGAAACGCAGGTAGTCCGCGGTCGGCTTGCCCGGCCGGATGCCGGGAATGAAGCCGCCGAACTTCTTCATCTCGTCGGCACGCTCGTCGGGATTGAACGTGATCGAGACGTAGAAGTACGTGAAGAAGATGATGAGGCCGAAGTAGATGGCGATGTAGACGGGGTCGCTCGGGTCGGACAGGTAGGTGCCGACGAACTTGTCCCACCAGCTGTTGCCCACCCCGCCGGCGCCGCTGCGGATCAGCTGGGTGATCAGGTGCGGGATGTAGATCAGCGAGGACGCGAAGATCACCGGGATAACGCCGGCCTGGTTGACCTTCAGCGGCAGGTACGTCGAGGTTCCGCCGTACATGCGGCGCCCGACCATGCGCTTGGCGTACTGGACCGGGATCCGGCGCTGGCCCTGCTCGACGAAGACCACGCCGACGATGATGACCAGCGCGGCGATCAGGACCGCGGCGAAGATCATCCCGCCGCGGCTGTCCAGGATCGTCTTGCCCTCGGCGGGGATGCGCGCCGCGATGCCGACGAAGATCAGCAGGGACATGCCGTTGCCGATGCCGCGCTCGGTGATCAGCTCACCCATCCACATCACCAGCGCGGCGCCGCTGGTCATCACCAGCACGATGACGACCAGCGTGAAGATGCTCTGGTCGGCGATGATGTCCAGCGAGCAGCCCTGCAGCAGCCCGCCGTTGGCCGCCAGGGCCACGATGCTGGTGGCCTGCAGGATGGCCAGGGCGATGGCCAGATAACGCGTGTACTGCGTCATCTTGGCCTGGCCGGACTGGCCTTCCTTACGCAGTTCCTCGAACCGCGGGATGACCACCGTGAGCAGCTGCACGATGATGCTCGCGGTGATGTACGGCATCACCCCCACCGCGAACACGGTGAGCTTGAGCAGCGCACCACCCGAGAACAGGTTGATCAGCGAGTAGATCTGTCCGGCCGCGCCGCCGCTGGCCTCTTTGATGCACTGCTGGACGTTCGGGTAGTTGACGCCAGGCGACGGTAGCGCGGCGCCGACCCGGTACAAGACGACGATGCCAAGCGTGAAGAGGATCTTCCGTCTCAGGTCGACTGTCCGCAGCGATGAGATGAAAGCGGAAAGCAACTCTTCCTCCTGCGCAGCCGGGGGTTTCCTGCATCACGCGCCCAACACCCGCAGGCCAGGACGTACGGCCGACTTCTCTATAGCGCGTCAAACCGTGTACGAGACTAACAGCTGGTCCGGGCAGGTCCGGTCAGGGCCTTTCCTGCGGGCCCTCGCGGCGCCGTTCACCGGGCGTTTGCGCCGCCGCCGCAACGCGCCCCGGAAAACACAGCAAGCCGTAAGCCGCGAGGCGTAGAGTTCCCCTGAATCGTTGCATTTGCTAAGTAACTTGGGAGCAGCATGACACGCACTGACCAAGACAGCTGGGACTTGGCCTCGAGCGTCGGCGCCACGGCCACCATGGTCGCCGCAGCCCGCGCGCTGGCCAGCGAGGCCACCGAGCCCATCATCAACGACCCGTTCGCCGCGCCCCTGGTGCGCGCCGTCGGCCTGGATTTCTTCCGCCGCCTGGTCGATGGTGAGGTCGGCGACTCCGAGGGCTACGAGGGCAGCGGCAAGGATCTGGGACTGGAGACCGACTCCATCGCCGTGCGCACCCGCTTCTTCGACGACTTCTTCCTCAATGCCGCCCGCGACGGCGTTCGCCAGGCGGTGATCCTCGCCGCCGGCCTGGACGCCCGCGCCTACCGGCTGAGCTGGCCGGCCGGCAGCGTGGTCTACGAGGTCGATCAGCCGGCCGTCATCGAGTTCAAGAGCACCACCATGTCCAGCCTGGGCGTCGCCCCGGCCGCCGAGCGGCGCACGGTCAGCGTCGATCTGCGCGACGACTGGCCCGCCGCGTTGCGCGCCGGCGGCTTCGACGTGACGCAGCCGACGTCGTGGAGCGCCGAGGGCCTGCTGATGTACCTGCCGCCCGACGCCCAGGACCGGCTCTTCGACAACATCACCGGGCTCAGCGCCCCCGGCAGCAGGCTGGCCACCGAGTATCACCCCGAGACCGCCGGCACCACGATGTCGCAGCGCGCCCAGGAGTTCAACGACCGCTGGGCCAAGGTCGGCTGCGACATCGACCTGTCGGGACTGTTCTTCGACGGCGAGCGCAACAACGTCGTCGACTACCTCACCGGCAAGGGCTGGGAGGTGGCCGCGCGGCCGCGCCGCGACCTGTTCGGCGACTACGGCCTGCAGTTCCACGACGACGAGGCGATGGCGCAGTTCCGCAACATCGTCGCCGTCACCGCCACCCTGGGTTAGCCATGCCGGAGACCGACAGCAAGCGATCAGACGGCGACAGTTGGGATCTGGCGTCCAGCGTGGGCGCCACCGCCACCGCGGTCGCCGCCCGGCGGGCCCTGGCCTCCAAGGGTCCCGACCCGTTGATCGACGATCCCTTCGCCGAGCCGTTGGTGCGCGCCGTCGGGGTCGAGGCCTTCATCCGAATGATGAACGGAGACATCGAGACACCCGAGGACGATCCGGCGTTCACGCCGCGCCGCCTCGGTGAGGGCATGGCGGTCCGCACCCGGTTCTTCGATTCGTTCTTCCTCGACGCCGCCGGCGCCGGCATCCGCCAGGCGGTCATCCTGGCCTCCGGGCTGGACACCCGCGCCTACCGGCTGGCCTGGCCGCCCGGCATGGTGGTCTACGAGATCGACCAGCCCCGGGTGATCGAGTTCAAGACCCGCACCCTCGCGGGGCTGGGCGCGACACCGAGCGCCGACCGGCGGGCGGTGGGGGTCGACCTGCGCGACGACTGGCCGGCGGCGTTGGCCGACAGTGGATTCGACGCGAGCGCGCCCGCGGCGTGGAGCGCTGAAGGGCTGCTCGGTTATCTGCCGCCGGACGCCCAGGACCGCCTGTTCGACCACATCACCGCGCAGTCGGCCGATGGCAGCCGGATCGGCGCCGGCTACGCGCCCGACATCCGGGGCCGCATCGAAAAGCGTGGCCGAGAGATCAGCGAGCGCTGGCGGCGGATGGGGCTGGACCTCAACTGGGCCGATCTGGTCTACCCCGGCGAGCGCAACGACGTGGTGGCCTACCTGTCCGAGCGGGGCTGGCGCTCGGAGGTGCATAGCACCCCGGAACTGTACGCGGCCAACGGTTTTGAATTTCCCGAGCAGCCGTCGATGGCGGCGTTCGGCGACATCCGATACGTGACCGCGACACTGACGAAGGAGGCTTCGTGACACGCACCGACCAAGACACCTGGGACCTGGCCTCGAGCGTCGGCGCCACGGCGACCTGGGTCGCCGCGTGCCGGGCGCTGGCCGGACGGCAGCCCGGCGCGCTGATCGACGATCCGTTCGCCGACCCGCTGGTCCGCGCGGTGGGCGCCGAGTTCTTCATCCGGGTGCTCGACGGTGAGATCACCGACGAGACGGGCGGTATCGACGCCGACGCCGACCCCGACGCCGAGTTCAACCTGCAACGCATGGTCAACATGATGGCCGTGCGCACCCGTTACTTCGACGAATTCTTTACCGACGCAACCGCTTCGGGCATCCGCCAGGTCGTCATCCTGGCCTCCGGCCTGGATTCGCGACCATACCGGCTGGCCTGGCCGGCGGGCACCGTGGTGTACGAGGTCGACCAGCCCGCGGTCATCGAGTTCAAGTCCGCCACCCTGGCCAAGTTGGGGGCGCAGCCCACGGCGGAGCGGCGCACCGTGTCGGTCGACCTGCGCGATGACTGGCTGAATGCCTTGCGCGACACGGGTTTCGACGAGTCGCGGCCCAGCGCGTGGAGCGCGGAGGGGCTGCTGATGTATCTGCCGCCGGAGGCGCAGGACAGGCTGTTCGACGCCATCACCACGCTGAGCGCCCCGGGCAGCCGGCTGGCGACCGAATACCACGACGGCGGCACCCCGCACCTGCTGGAGAAGCGCGCGAAGGCGATGGCCAGGCGGTGGGGGCGATACGGCTTCGACGTCGACGTGTCGGAGCTGGTCTACCGCGGCGAGCGCACCCCCGCCGCGGCGTATCTGACCGACCACGGCTGGCAGGTGTCGACGCGCACCCGCGCCGACATGTTCGCCGAGGCCGGGCTGCCCGTCGCATCGGGCGAAAGCCTGCAGTCGCTGCAGAACCACATCGCGGTCGACGCCGTCCTGCGCTGACGTCAGCCGGGATTGGCGGCCGGGGCCCGCACCACCATCGGCACCGCGGGGAAACACCAGGCCATCTCCGAGCGCGACTTGCGCAGCGCGGCAGTGCCGTAACCCCGCTTGCGGTGATCGGGGTGGATCCAGATCCGGACGTCGACCTCGCCACGGACCAGCTCGCCGAACACCATGCCGACCTTCTCGCCGTTGTCGATGGCCACAAACCACGCGGCCTCTTCGTCGTCGACCCGGCCCAGCGCGGCCCTGATCTCGTCGTCGAGGTTGCCCGCCCGCCCGCCGGACCCGTCGCCCGACGCGCCACCCATGTCCGCGGTGCGGACGCCGAAGATGTCGCGGTCCTCGCTCGCGGAGAACGGCCGGAGCTCGAGGGTGTCCCCCGAGCTCGCCGGGCGCTCGCCCAGAGTGAAGCTCAGCTGCTTGTTCAGGTCCTCGAGTTCGGCCTGGATCGTCTTGCGCGAATCCTTGGTGAGCCGGTCGAAGGACAGGCCGAAGACCGCTTCGGCGCCCGTGTTCGAGGTGCCGAGCAGACCGGCGATGGCCTTGACCGCCTCCGATTTGTTGCCGGCCTCCACGATCAAGTCGAGCACTTCGTGCCGTCGTTCGAGGGCTTTCAACAGAGCGTCGGCGATTTCGCGGCGGGCGGCTTTGCGGTCCTGGTCGGTCATGGCACCAGCCTAGAACGCCGGTCGGGCCACCGCGCTACATCTGCGGTTTCCCAGCTCCTGCGAAGCGCTGGTAGCGATCCTCGACCGCGCTCGCCCACGCGGGGTCGGGCTCGACGACGCGCTCGGTGCGCGCCCATCGGGCGGCGTCGGCGATCGTCGTCTCCAGGCCGACCGCCATCCGCGCCAGGAACGCCGCCCCCAGCGCGGCCCCCTCCGCGACACCGGACACCTCGACCGGCCGCCCGGTGGCGTCGGCGATGGCCTGCAGCCACGCCGCCACCCGGGTGCCGCCGCCGGTGGCCACGATGCGCGACACCGGCGCGCCGGACAGTTCGATGAGCCGACGGACCACGAAGCCGGACGCCTCGTAGGCGGCGCGGCGCAGCGCGGCGGCGTCGTGGGTCAGATCCAGCCCCTCGAGCGCGCCCCGGCGGTCCCGGTCGTGCAACGGCGTGCGTTCGCCCCGCAGGTACGGCTCCCACACCGGGACGCGCCCTGGCTCGACGGCGGTCGGGTCCGCCGCTGCCACAACGCGATCCACCCAGCCCAGGAACAGCCCGCCGGCGTTGCTGGCCCCACCGATCTGGCTCTTGCCGGGAGCGGTGTGCGGGATGGTCCACAGGCCGGGCATCTGGCGGGCCTCGGCGATGGTGGTCCACACGATCAGCGTGGTCCCGCACATCACCAGCACGTCGCCGTCGTTGTCGGCGCCGGCGACGATCTGTTCGCACAGCGCGTCGATGGCACCGGTGGCCAGGGCGGCGTCGGTGCCGCGCAGCTGTCCGACGACGGCTCCCATGCTCTCCACCCGCGGCAGCTGTTCGACGGCCGCGCCGCGCTCGGCGCAGGCCTCGGGGTTCCAGCCGGTGCCGTCGAACAAGGGGAATGCGGTGGCGGCGGTGGCGATGTCGATCACCGCCTGCCCCGACAGCGCGTGGTTGGCCACCGCCGGCGCGGGCCAGTAACCCGCCGCGCCCGGCGCGTGGGCGGCCGTCCAGCGCAGGAATTCGGCGGCCTCGCCGAGCGCCGGCAGCGGCTGCGCGTCCCCGCCCGGCGTGCGGCCGCGGGCGTCGCCGTAGAGCAGTCCCGGTGTGATGGGTGCGCCGGTGTCGTCGACGGCGGTGATCGACGGCACCATCGCGGAGACGGCCGCCGCGGCGATGCCGGGTTGGTGGACCAGTTCGTTCAGGGCCGCCGACGGTCCCCGCCGCCACGCCGCCTCGGCATCGTGCTCCAGCCGGTCGGGCGCCGGTACCCGCAGCTCATGGGGGATGCGCACGCGGGCGGTCACGTTGCCGTCGGCGTCGGCGGATATCGCCTTGACCGCGGTGCTGCCGACGTCGATGCCGATTGTGACGTCTTTGCGTGACACGGGCGTCACCGTACGCCAGCATTGGCACTCGTGACGTCTAAACCACGCGCGTTGGTGACGGCCCCGATGCGGGGGCCGGGCTTCGCCAAACTGCGAGAGCTGGCCGACGTGGTGTACGACCCCTGGATCGAGCAGACCCCGCTGCGCATCTACAGCCCCGAGCAGCTGGCCGAACGGATCGCCGGCGAGGCCGCCGAAATCGTGGTGGTGGAAAGCGATTCGGTGCGCGGCCCGGTGTTCGAGCGGGGCGTGCGGGTGATCGCGTCCACCCGCGGCGACCCCAACAACGTCGACATCGCCGGGGCCACCGCGGCCGGCATCCCGGTGCTGAACACCCCGGCCCGCAACGCCGACGCGGTCGCCGAGATGACGGTCGCCCTGCTGCTCGCCGCCACCCGTCACGTGCTCGCCGCGGACGCGGATGTGCGCAGCGGCAACATCTTTCGCGACGGCAGCATCCCGTATCAGCGGTTCCGCGCCGCGGAGATCGCGGGACTCACCGCGGGTCTGGTGGGCCTTGGCGCCGTCGGCCGGGCGACGCAATGGCGGTTGTCCGGGCTGGGCATGAGGGTGATCGCGTGCGACCCCTACAACCCCGAGGCACGGCACAGCCTCGACAAGTTGCTCGGCGAGGCCGACGTCGTCTCGCTGCACGCCCCGGTCACCGACGACACGGCCGGCATGATCGGGGCGCGGGAGTTTGCGGCAATGCGCGACGGCGTGGTCTTCCTCAACACCGCCCGCGCCCAGCTGCACGACACCGACGCCCTGGTCGACGCCCTGGTCGCGGGCAAGGTGGGCGCCGCGGGCCTGGACCACTTCGCCGGCGAATGGTTGCCGGCCGATCACCCGCTGGTGGCGATGGGCAACGTGGTGCTGACGCCGCACATCGGCGGCGCCACCTTCGACACCGAGGCGCGGCAGGCGCAGATGGTGGCCGACGACCTGGAGGCGCTGCTGGCCGGCAACGCGCCCGCTCACATCGTCAACCCGGAGGTGCTGGGGCCATGAAGTTCGTCGACAACCCGGAGACGGCGGTGCTGGATGCCGCCAAGGACATGCTGCGCCGCGGCCTGGTGGAGGGGACGGCCGGCAACATCTCAGCGCGCCGCGCCGACGGCAACGTCGTCATCACCCCGTCGTCGGTCGACTATCGCGACATGCGGCTCGACGACCTGGTGCTCGTCGATGCGGACGGCTCGGTGCTGCGGGCGGACGAGGGCCGCTCACCGTCGTCGGAGATGCAGCTGCACCTGGCCTGCTACCGGGCCTTCGACGACGTCGGCAGCGTCATCCACAGCCATCCGGTGTGGGCGACCATGTTCGCCATCGCCCACGAATCGATCCCGGCGTGCATCGACGAGTTCGCGGTGTACTGCGGCGGCGACGTCCGGTGCACCGACTACGCCGCCTCGGGCACGCCCGATGTCGGCGCCAACGCGGTCAAAGCGCTCGAGGGCCGCGGCGCCGCGCTGATCGCCAACCACGGCCTGGTCGCGGTGGGGCCGCGGCCCGACAAGGTGCTGCACATCACCGCGCTGGTCGAACGGACCGCCCAAATCGTCTGGGGTGCAAGAGCTCTCGGCGGTCCGGTGCCGATCCCCGAGGACGTCAACCGCAACTTCGCCTCGGTCTACGGCTACCTGCGCGCCAACCCCTGACGCTGGTCGATCGCCACCTTCACCGCGCCGCTGTCGCCCTGATTCGCGATCGCCCAGAAGGCCTCGCGCCACTGCCCCAACCCGAACGTGTGGGTGAGCATGGGGCGCAGGTCGATTCGGCCCGCGGCGGCCAGGTCGAGGTAGTGGGCGATGGCGTGCTTGCGCCGCCCGTCCACCTCCTCGACGCCGAACGCGTTCGAGCCGACGAACGAGAGCTCCTTGAAGTACAGCGGGCTGTCCTCCCACCGGCCCGGCGCGTGAACGCCGGCCTTCACCAGCGTTCCCCGCGAGCGCAGGACCCGGATGCCGACCTCGAAGGTCTCGGGCTTGCCGACGGTGTCGTAGACGACGTCGACGGCGCCGGGGTGGGCCATCGGCAGGCCCTGCAGCGGCTGGCGCAGCCGGCCACCGCCCCAGCCGACGAGCTCTTCGATGAGTGGCGACGGAGGTTCGTGCGCAAGGACTTTCGCGGCGCCGAACCGTCGGGCCAGCTCGGCTTGCGCGGGGAAGCGCGCCACCACCGCGACCGCCACGTCGGGATACAGCGCCCGCAGGATCGCGACCGCGCACAATCCCAGCGAGCCCGCCCCGTACACCAGCGCGGCCCCCGAGCGCGGCGGCGGGTGGCGGGTGATCGAGTGCAGTGACACCGAGAACGGGTCGGCGAAGACGGCCATCTCGTCGGGGATCGAGTCGGGCACGGCGAACAGCATGCTGTCGTGCGCCGGCATCAGTTCGGCGTAGCCGCCCGTCACGTCGGCCGAGACCCCGGTGTGGATGCCCGGTCTGAGGTCACCGTCGGCGAAGCTCCAGCACAGGCTGTAGTCGCCGGCTTCGCATGCGGGACAGCGCGGTCGGATGCCGCGCGGCCCGCAGGACAGCCACGGGTTGAGCACCACCCGCTCCCCCACGCTCAGCCCGCGGGCCTTGGGGCCCAGCGCCACCACGTCGGCGACCACCTCGTGGCCCATGACTTGCGGGAACGAACAGAACGCGGCCATGGCGTTGTCGGTGTCGCCCTCGCCGAAGTCCATCAGGATCTGCTTGGAATCCGATCCGCAGATGCCGGTCAGCCGCGGCCGGGTGATCACCCAGTCCTCGTGCGGCGGTTCGGGATCCGGCAGGTCGCGCAGCGCGGTCGGGGTGCGCGCCAGGTTCCGGGTCAACGTGTTCGCGTCGTCGGGGACCTCGACGGGCTCGGGCGAAACGCCGTAGACGAGCGCCCTCATCGGGACGCTCCCGGCCGCGTTGCGTACGCCATCAGTAAAGGTTGCCGCGAATCGCGGGAAGCGTACAGTGGGAGAAGCTTGTTATATCGGCTAAATATTAGCTTTACTACCTCCGATAGGGGCACCCAACATGACCTCCACCAGGTACGAAGGCGACACCTGGGACCTGGCGTCCAGCGTCGGCGTGACCGCGACCATGGTCGCGGCGGCCCGCGCCATGGCCAGCAGGGCCGACAAACCGCTGATCAACGACCCCTTCGCCGAGCCGCTGGTCAAGCTGGTCGGCGTGGACCTGCTCTCCCGGCTCGCCAGCGGCGAGCTGGATCCCGCCGAGCTGAACGACGTGCACGACGGTGCCGCGGGCTCTGCCGGCGCGATGTCGCGGATGGCCGACAACATGGCGGTCCGCACCAAGTTCTTCGACGAGTTCTTCCTGGGCGCCACGAACGCGGGCATCAGGCAGGCGGTGATCCTGGCGTCCGGGCTGGACGCCCGCCCGTACCGGCTGGCGTGGCCCGCGGGCACCGTGGTCTACGAGGTGGACCAGCCGCAGGTCATCGAATTCAAGACCCGCTCGCTGGCCGACCTGGGCGCCGCCCCCACCGCCGAGCGGCGCGTGGTGGCCGTCGACCTGCGCGACGACTGGCCCGCCGCGCTGCGCAACGCCGGGTTCGACCCGGCCCAGCCGACCGCGTGGAGCGCCGAGGGTCTGCTCGGCTACCTGCCGCCCGAGGCGCAGGATCGCCTGCTGGACACCATCACCGAGCTCAGCGCGCCCGGCAGCCGGCTGGCCACCGAGAGCGCACCCAAGCCCGAGCCCGGCGCCGAGGAGAAGATGAAGGAGCGCATGCAGACGATCTCCGAGCGCTGGCGCGCCCACGGCTTCGAGCTGGACATGGCAGGCCTGGTCTACTTCGGCGACCGCAACGAGGCGGTGCAGTACCTGGCCGACCGGGGCTGGCGCCTCAACAGCGCCAGCATCGCAGAACTGTTCGCCGCCAACGGGCTTGACCCACTCACCGACGACGACGTGCGCATGGGCGAGATGCTGTACACCAGCGGAACACTCGAGAAGAAGTAGGAGCCATCTGCAATGACCGCTGACACGGGACGAACCGAGGGCGACAGTTGGGACCTGGCGTCCAGCGTGGGAGCGACGGCCACGATGGTCGCCGCCTCCCGCGCCGTGGCTTCGCAGGGACCCAACCCGCTGCTCGACGATCGACTGGCCGATCCTTTGGTCCGCGCCGTCGGGCTGGACCCCTTCATCCGGATCCTCGACGACGATGTCGATTTCGCCGACGACCCGCTGATGAACCGCAAGACCCGGGCCGAGCAGATGACCGTGCGGACCAGGTTCTTCGACAACTTCTTCATCAATGCCACCAAAGACGGTGTCCGCCAGGCGGTGATCCTCGCCGCCGGCCTGGACACCAGGCCCTACCGGTTGCCGTGGCCCGCGGGCACCGTGGTCTACGAGATCGACCAGCCACAGGTCATCGCGTTCAAGACCAACACGCTGGCCGATCTCGGCGCCGCCCCGACCGCCGAACGTCGAACCGTAGGCATCGACCTGCGCGATGACTGGCCCGCCGCGTTGCGGGAGAGCGGCTTTGACGTCACCCGGCCGACCGCGTGGAGCGCCGAAGGACTGCTGCCCTACCTGCCACCGGAGGCCCAGGACCGCTTGTTCGACAACATCGCCTCGCTCAGCGCGCCGGGCAGCAGGCTGGCCACCGAACACGTGCCGGACCCCAATTCGTTCACCGACGAGCGCCTGCAACGCATCACCGAACGGTGGCGGCGCGCCGGGTTCAACCTCGATGCGGGCGACCTGTTCTATCGCGGTGAGCGCAGCGTCGTCGTCGACTACCTGGCCGAGCACGGCTGGGATGTGACGGCCCACTCCGTCCGGGAACTGTACGCGCATAACGGCTTCGAATTCCCCGAAGAGGTGCTCGCGGCCTTCGGCGACCTGAGTTACGTCGACGCGACGCTGAAGTAGGGTTGCCGACTATGTCACGCACTCACGACGATGAGTGGGACCTGGCGTCCAGCGTCGGCGCGACCGCGACCATGGTCGCAGCCGGTCGTGCGATGGCGACCAAGGATCCCCGCGGTTTGATCAACGATCCGTTCGCCGAGCCGCTGGTGCGCGCGGTCGGGGTGGACTTCTTCACCAAGATGATGGACGGCGACCTCGACGTGGACGCGATCGAGAATGCCTCGCCGGTGCGCATCCAGTCGATGGTCGACGGAATGGCCGTGCGCACCAAGTACTTTGACGACTACTTCATCGACTCCACCGGCGGCGGGGTGCGTCAGGTGGTGATCCTGGCCTCCGGGCTGGACTCGCGCGCCTTCCGGCTGCCCTGGCCGGCCGGCACGGTGGTCTACGAGATCGACCAGCCGCGGGTGATCGAATTCAAGAGCAACACCCTGGCCGACGTCGGCGCGGAGCCGACCGCGTCACGGCGCACCATTCCGATCGATCTGCGCGCGGACTGGCCCGCGGCCCTGAAGGCGGCGGGATTCGACACGACGGCGGCCACGGCTTGGCTGGCCGAGGGCCTGCTGATCTACCTGCCGCCCGACGCCCAGGACCGGCTGTTCGACAACATCACCGCGCTCAGCGGGCCGGGCAGCACCATCGCCACCGAATTCGTGCCCGGCATCGTGGATTTCGACGCCGAACGGGTGCGCGAGATGTCCGGGTCGTTCCGGGAGCACGGCGTCGACATCGACATGGCGTCGCTGGTCTACGCGGGCGAACGCAACCACGTCGTCGACTACCTGTCCAGCATCGGCTGGCGGGCCGAGGGCATCACGCGAACGGAACTGTTCGAGCGCAACGGCATCGAGGCGCCCGCCCCCGAGAACGACGACCCGCTCGGCGAGATCATCTTCATCAGCGCCAAGCTGACCGGCTCGGGCTAGTGGCGATCGCAAGCGCGGCGTAGCCGGGCGCTGCGGGTCGCCACCATCGGACTCGTGGCGATCGCAAGCGCGGCGTAGCCGGGCGCTGCGGGTCGCCACCATCGGGGCTACAGGCGCCAGGGCCCCGGCCACAACGCGCTGGCCCCGGTGTAGGACCGTTCCACGCTGTCCAGGACGCCGCCGATGGTGCGGCCCAGCAGTGCGGCCAGCGCGTCGGGCACCGACGCGGCGGCCGGTTGCGAGGAGGCCCGAGGCCGCAGCATGTCCAGCAGCGAGCCACCCGGGTAGGTCACCAGGCGCACGTCGGTGTCTTCATCAAGTCCCGCAAGGATTTTCGCGCGGCGCAGCGCGGTGCGAAAGCCGCCCAGTTCGTCGACCAGGCCCCGCTCGCGCGCGTCGGCGCCGGTCCACACCCGGCCCCGGGCGACCCGATCGACGGCCTCGGTGGTCAGGTTGCGGCCGTCGGCGACCCGCTCCAGGAAGTCGGCGTACACCAGGTCGGCCTCGGCCTCCCGGTGGGCGCGCTGCTCCGGGGTGAACGGCGCCTCGATCGACCAGGAATCGGCATTGGCGTTGGTGCGCACGCTATCCAGCCCGACGCCGAGGCGCTCCAGCAGATCGCGAATCACCAGCTTGCCGGTGATCACGCCGATCGAACCGGTGATCGTCGCCGGGCTGGCGACGATCGCGTCGGCCGCCACCGCGATGTAGTAGCCGCCCGAGGCGGCGACCGCGCCCATCGACGCCACCACCGGCTTGCCGAGCTTTCGAGCCCTTTTCACTTCGCGCCAAAGGGTTTCCGATGCGGTCACCGAGCCCCCCGGGCTGTTCACCCGCAGCACGATCGCGGACACCGATTCGTCGGCGGCGGCCTCCCGCAACGCCGGGGCGATGGTGTCGCTGCCGACGGTGGAGGCGCCGAACGGCAGGAACTGCGGTCCCCCGCGCCCGTCCACGATGGTGCCGTCGATGTTGACGACGGCCACCTTTGGCTTGGGCCGGCGCCCGGGAACCGGGGGCGCCGGCGGGGACAGCCGGGACCGGGCCGCGCCGGCATAACGCGACAGGTACAACCGCGGTGGCGCATTCTCCTCGGAAACGTCTTGCACGCCAACCAGTTCCGCGATGCGGTCATAGGCTTCATCCCGGAATCCGATCCGGTCGACCAGTCCCGACGACACGGCCTCCTCACGCAACAGCGGGGCGCGGTCGGCCAGCGCGTCGAGCACGCCGGTGTCGAGCTTGCGCGAGCGTGCCACCGCTTCCCACACCTGCTCCTGCAAGCTTTCCAGCATCCGGGTGACGGCCTCGCGGTGGGCCTCGGTGAAGCCGTGCTCGGTGAAACGGTTTACGGCCGACTTGTATTCGCCGCGCGCGACGAATTGGGCTTCGATGCCGGCCTTGTCGAACGCGTCTCGCAGGAAGGTGGCATTGCTGGCGAAGCCGATCAGCCCGAGGCTTCCGGCCGGCTGCATCCAGACCTCACCGAACGCCGATGCCAGGTAGTACGACAGCGTGCCCGGGTAGGTCTCGGCCCAGGCCAGTGAGGGCTTGGCGGCGGTGAACTCGACGATGGCCTCGCGCAGCTCCTGCACCGCGGCCGACGGCGACGCGCCGAGTTGAACCCGGGCGATCAGCCCGGCCACCCGCGAGTCCTCAGCCGCCCGGTGGATGGCGGCGACCATGTCGCGCAGCGCGACCGGCCGGCTGCCCCCGGTGATGATCGCCAGCGGATCGAAGCCCGACGTCTCCGGCGGCATCGAGCGCAGGTCCAATTCGAGCACGCACCCGTTGGGCACGCCGTGATGGCGGGCGGTGTCGACCCGGCCGGCGAGGGCTCGGACCTCGCCGACCCCGGGGATCGAGGGCAGGAAAGCGAACATGTCTGCAGACTACCGATGCACGGCCGTACGGTGGTCGGGTGAGGTTTTCCATCGCGATCCCGCAGTTCGATTACGACGGATTCGACGGAGCCGGGTTGCGCGCGTTTCTCGCGCGTGCAGAAGACCTAGGGTTCGAGGGCGGCTGGCTGCTCGAGCAGATCATCGGGCCCGCACCGCTGCTGGCGCCGCTGGAGCTGCTGGCGTACTGCGCGGCGTGCACCGAGCGGCTGCGCCTGGGTGTCGCGGTCCTGGTGACGTCGTTGCACGACCCCCTGCAGTTGGCCTCGGCCGCCACCGCCGTCGACCGGCTCAGCCACGGCCGGCTGGACATCGGCGTCGCGCCGGGCGGCGGCAGGCGGCAGTTCGCGGCGTTCGGTGTGGACAAGGAGACCTTCATCTCGTATTTCACCGAGGGCCTGGAGCTGATGAAGGCGGCGTGGTCCGACGAGCCGAGGGTGACGTTTCACGGCCGGTTCCGTGACGTCGACGACTTGCCGATCCAACCCAAGCCGGTGCAGCGGCCGCATCCGCCGATCTGGTTCGGGGGCTTGGCGCCCAAGGCGCTGGCCCGCGCGGTGCGGCACGGCGACTCGTTTCTGGGCGCCGGTTCGTCGACCACCGAGGCGTTCGCCGGGGCCGTCACCGTGGTGCGCCGCGAGCTCGACGAGCAACAGAAGGACCCCGCGAACTTCACCATCGGCAAACGGGTCTACCTGATGGTCGACGACGACCCCGCCAGGGCCCGGGAGCGGGTGCTCGCCGGGCTGGACCGCATCTACGGGAAGATGCCCGGCGTGCAGGACGTACCGGTGTCGGGCACACCCGACGACGTGGTGCGCGGGTTGCGCGAGGTGATCGACGCCGGGGCGCAGATGGTGCTACTGAACCCCGTCGGCGTCGACCCGGCAGAGAACCACGAGCAGATGGAACGCCTTGCCGCGGAAGTGATTCCGCAGCTGAGCTAGGACAGCTCGGTGGCCGAGCCGCCCGCGGCGGTGATCTTCTCGCGCGCGCTGCCGCTGAACTTGTGCGCGGTCACCTCGACCTTGACCGTCAGCTTGCCGTCGCCGAGGACCTTGACCAGCGAGTTGCGGCGAACCGCGCCCTTGGCCACCAGCTCGTCCACGCCGATCGAACCGCCCTGCGGGAAAAGCCGATTGAGGTCGCCGACGTTGACGATCTCGTACTCGGTGCGGAACCGGTTGCGGAAGCCCTTGAGCTTGGGCAGCCGCATGTGGATCGGCATCTGGCCACCCTCGAAGGTGGTCGGCACGTTCTTGCGGGCCTTGGTGCCCTTGGTGCCGCGACCGGCGGTCTTACCCTTGGAGCCCTCACCGCGGCCGACCCGCGTGCGAGCCGTCTTCGACCCGCGCGCCGGCTTGAGGTCGTGCAGCTTGATCGTCATTTCTTGCTACCTCCGGTGCCCGTGGCCGTCGCCTCGGCCGGCTCCACCTCGACGAGGTGGCTGACCACCGCGATCAGGCCACGGGTCTGCGCGTTGTCCTCGCGGACCACTGACTGGCGAATCTTTCGCAGGCCCAGGGTGCGCAGGGACTCGCGCTGCTTCCAGCGGGCCCCGATGGTGCTACGCACCTGGGTGATCTTCAGTTGACTGCTCATGGCTGCGCCCCCGAGGTCTGGGCCTCGCGGGCCGCCGCACTGGCCATCGCTTCACTTTCGCGGCGCGCCTTGAGCATTCCGGCCGGCGCAACGTCCTCGATGGGCAGGCCGCGGCGAGCGGCCACCTCCTCGGGGCGCTGCAGCAGCTTGAGCGCGGCGACGGTCGCGTGCACCACGTTGATCGCGTTGTCGCTACCCAGCGACTTGGCCAGGATGTCGTGCACGCCGGCGCATTCCAGCACCGCACGGGCGGCGCCACCGGCGATCACACCGGTACCGGGGCTGGCCGGGCGCAGCAGCACCACGCCGGCGGCCGCCTCACCCTGCACCGGGTGCGTGATGGTCCCGCGGATCAGCGGAACCCGGAAGAAGCCCTTGCGGGCCTCCTCGACGCCCTTGGCGATGGCCGCGGGAACTTCCTTGGCCTTGCCGTAGCCGACACCGACCATGCCGTTGCCGTCGCCGACGATCACCAGCGCGGTGAAGCTGAATCGCCGACCACCCTTGACCACCTTGGAGACACGGTTGATCGCGACAACCCGCTCCAGGTAGTTGCTCTTGTCGCCGTCGCGGTCGCGGCCACCACGACCGCCGTCGCCCCGACGACCGCGGCTGTCGCGGTCACCGCGCGAGTCACGGCTGTCGCCGGCGCCTTGTCCGCCGGTCGGCTGCTCCGCCATTATGCGGTCCTTCCAGTCGTGTTCAAGCTCTTGTCCATCAGAATTGCAATCCGTTCTCGCGTGCGGCATCGGCCAGCGCCGCGATCCGTCCGCCGTAGGTGTAGCCGCCACGGTCGAAGACCACGCTGTCGATGCCGGCGGCCTTGGCGCGCTCGGCGATCAGCTGGCCCACCCGCACGCTGCGGGCTTTCTTGTCGCCCTGCAGGCTGCGCACGTCGTCCTCGATCGACGACGCGGCGGCCACCGTGGTGCCGTTCTCGTCGTTGACCAGTTGCACGTGAATGTGTCGCGCGGACCGGTTGATCACCAGCCGCGGACGCTGCGGGGTGCCGGCGATCTTCTTGCGCAGACGCGCGTGCCTGCGCAGCCGAGAGACGCGCCGAGTCGCGGAAACGCTCTGCCCCACCGGCTTTCGCGTGGCGGTGCCAGCTTTTGTTTGCGCCATGATTACTTACCTGTCTTTCCGACCTTGCGGCGGATCTGCTCACCCTCGTAGCGCACGCCCTTGCCCTTGTACGGGTCGGGGCGGCGCAGACGGCGGATGTTCGCCGAGATCTGGCCGACCTTCTGCTTGTCGATCCCGGTGATGGAAAACTTCGTCGGCGACTGGACGGCGAACGTGATGCCGTCCGGAGCCTCGATCACCACGGGGTGGCTGTAGCCCAGCGCGAACTCGAGGTTGGAGCCCTTGAGCTGCACCCGGTAGCCGACGCCGAAGATCTCCATCTTGGTGGTGTACCCCTGCGTCACGCCGGTGACCAGGTTGGACACCAGGGTGCGCGAGAGTCCGTGCAACGAGCGGTTGCGCCGTTCGTCGTTCGGACGCGCGACCACGATCGCGCCATCGTCGTTGCGCGACACGGTGATCGGCTCGGCCACCGTCAGGTCCAGGGCGCCCTTAGGCCCCTTCACCGACACCTTCTGACCATCGATCGTCACGTCGACTCCGGACGGGACCGGAACCGGCTGCTTACCAATGCGAGACATAGTCTTTCGTTACCTCCCGGCCCTTACCAGACGTACGCGAGGACTTCGCCGCCCACGCCCTGTCGGGCTGCCTGGCGGTCGGTCAACAGACCCGAGGACGTGGAGATGATCGCCACACCCAGGCCGCCGAGCACGCGTGGCAGATTGGTGGATTTCGCGTACACCCGCAGACCGGGCTTGGACACGCGGCGCAGGCCGGCGATGCTTCGCTCCCGGCTCGGCCCGTACTTGAGCTGGACGATCAGCGACTTGCCGACCCGAGCGTCTTCGGTCCGGTAGTCGGTGATGTAGCCCTCGCTCTTGAGGATCTGGGCGATGTTTGCCTTCAGCTTCGAGTGCGGCAACGTCACCTCGTCGTGATACGCCGAATTGGCGTTACGCAGACGCGTCAAGAAGTCTGCGATCGGGTCCGTCATTGTCATCGAGCGCCACTCCTCTTGATCGCTGCGCCCTGCATCGTCGTCGTCGCAGTCATGACAGTGTCTGTCACCTTCCTCGCGGTGGTTCCCGTTCTGGGCCTGTCGCGCACCTGTTCTGGGTTGGTCTTGGGGGTTTGGGCTGTTACCAGCTGCTCTTCTGCACGCCGGGCAGTTCGCCCGCGTGCGCCATCTCGCGCAGGCAGATCCGGCACAGGCCGAATTTGCGGAAGACCGCGCGCGGGCGGCCGCACCTGTTGCAACGGGTGTAGCCGCGCACCGCGAACTTCGGCTTGCGTGCGGCCTTGTTGACCAGTGCCTTCTTTGCCATCTACTCAGTTCTCCTTGAACGGAAAGCCGAGGGCCCGCAACAGCGCTCGTCCTTCGTCGTCATTCGTCGCCGAGGTGACGACGTTGATGTCCATGCCGCGGACCCGGTCGATCTTGTCCACGTCGATCTCGTGGAACACCGACTGCTCGGCGAGCCCGAAGGTGTAGTTGCCGACACCGTCGAACTGCTTGGGCGAAAGCCCGCGGAAGTCGCGGATACGGGGCAGCGCGATCGAGGTGAGGCGGTCCAGGAACTCCCACATCCGGTCGCCGCGCAGGGTGACCCGCGCACCGATCGGCATGCCCTCACGCAGTTTGAACTGCGCGATGGACTTGCGCGCGCGACGGATCTCGGGGCGCTGCCCGGTGATCAGGGCCAGGTCGCTGACCGCGCCGTTGATCAGTTTCGCGTCCCGCGCCGCGTCGCCGACACCCATGTTGACGACGACCTTGGTCACCGTCGGGATCTGCATGACGTTGGCGTAGCCGAACTGCTGCTGCAGCGAATCGCGAATCTCGCTGCGGTAGCGCTCTTTCAGGCGCGGCTGAACCTTTTCTGCAGTGCTCATCAGATGTCCTTGCCGTTGCGCTTGGAGATACGAACGCGCTTGCCGGTCTCCTCGTCGACCCGGTAACCGACCCGGGTGGGCTTGCCGTCCGAGTCGACGACCATCACGTTGGAGATGTGGATCGGCGCTTCCTGGGTGACGATCCCGCCCGACTGCGCGCCGCGCTGGTTGGTCGAAACCGCGGTGTGCTTCTTGATCGCGTTGACGCCCTCGACGAGCACGCGTTCGCGGTCCGGGTAGACCTTCAGCACCTTGCCTTTGGCGCCCTTGTCCTTACCGGCGATCACCAGGACGGTGTCGTCCTTCTTGACCTTCATTTACAAAACCTCCGGGGCCAGCGAGATGATCTTCATGAACCGCTTCTCGCGCAGTTCGCGGCCCACCGGCCCGAAGATGCGCGTCCCGCGCGGGTCGTTGTCGGGTTTGATGATCACCGCGGCGTTCTCATCGAACTTGATGTAGCTGCCGTCGGGGCGGCGGCGCTCCTTGACCGTGCGCACCACGACGGCCTTGACGACGTCCCCGCGCTTCACGTTGCCGCCGGGGATGGCGTCCTTGACGGTGGCGACGATGACATCACCGATGCCGGCGTAGCGTCGCGACGAACCGCCGAGCACACGGATGCACAAGATCTCCTTGGCGCCGGTGTTGTCGGCGACCTTCAGTCGCGATTCCTGCTGAATCACTCGATCTCCTGACCTGGGTTGCGTGTGCACGGCAGGAGAGCCCACCGGGGTGGGCATTCGGCGGGCATGACCCACCAAAACCTGACGTGCGCGGTCTTTGTCACCGAAGGGCACGCGGGGCCGATTCGCACCGGCCGAGGTCTGCCCAAGGCAACCCCTAGAGTCTAGGGGACGACCTGCTCAGAGCCAAATTCTGCGCGAAGGCGGTCGTGGGTCAGTTTGAAGCGAGCAATTTACCGGGCTCGGGCGCCCTGGTGGGATGACGCGGTTATGCTTGACGGCTCAAGGAAACGCCCACGTGACCTTAACTCTTTGGCCGCGTACATAGTGAGCGATGCTACCGACTAAACGCCAGATGACTACACCTACCGGGTCGAGTGGTCAGTTCAAGACAATAAGTGGGTTTGGTTAAGTGGGTTTGGTTGTGCCCAAGAGCTTCTATCGCTGTCATGGCTTGAGCCCGACAAATCCGAGGCACTCGCCGGTATCGAACGACTCGTGCGAGATGTGGTTTGCGGCAAAGCCCCGACAGCGGTCGCGCTCGGCCGCAAGGGCGGCCTGAAGGGCGGAAGGGCACGCGCCGACAAGCTCGGGGCAGACCAGCGATCAGAGATCGCCCGCAAGCAGTCCCCCTGACCTGGGCTGGAGCGCGTGTCTACATCCCTGAACTGAGTCAAATGACTCAGTCGGTATGTATAATTAAGTTGCTGCTACTAGAGCAGTGGCAACAACTAAATGGTGGACGGTAGGGGACTCGAACCCCTCGGGTGTTGGTTTCCAGAGGCCAACCCGGCACCGTGCACCGCCCGTTTGAGAGGCCCGTGAACCTCGCCGTTAGACGAGGCCACGGGCGGCGATCAGCCTCCTATGGGGGCTCGATCGCCAAGACGACCGAGATGGAATTGCGCGTTAGACGCAGCACCACCTTGATCGCCAGGCGGGGTCGAGGCTTCATCTCGACCACCTCCTATCTCTCGGGAGGAGCTGCCGTTCAGCTCCTCGTTAACCTCAACCCCGGTTGCCGCCGGGGTTGAGGTGTCTTTGAGGGAAAATTTGGCGCGGTGGCCTCGATGCAACTTCCCTTGTTTGTCCGCGTAATAGAGAGCGTTCCGCACCCTCTCTTTGGTGGCGTCCTGCCTGCTTCCTTGCAGTATTTCCAGCACCTCGTCGACGCCGAGGATGGCTGCGGGGCGCTGCTCAAATACGGCGATTACCGCGTCGGTGAAGGTGGCCCCTTCGCCCACTGTTGGCAGCGCTTCGTGGGGCTCCGAGGGAACCGTTGTGGAGGCCCCCTCAACCACTAGGTCGTAACGGCTCAGGCGCTCGGCCTGCTTGACGATCGCCACTATCTGTTTCTGCAGATCCCGGATTTCGGCGAGGCGCTTCTCAAGACCAGCAGCGGTTTCATTGAGGCTGGCGAGGGCTTCGCTGAGCTGACCAACATCAAATGAGGACTCCATGTGTGCCACGATACCATCCCCCCACAAACTTTTGTGGGGCCGACGCGCATACACAAAAACCCCCAGTCGTGATTTTGGGTCCGCTCAAGCACAATGGTCAGTGTGGTCAACCGGTTGAGCACCCGATCAGCGGGCAGCGATTGTGGGCCGCCTTATTGAAGGCATGTCGATCCGCGCCACGGTGCGGGTAACCGGGGCTGCGAAGAACACCATCACCAAGTTGTTGGTGGAGCTGGGCGGTGCCTGCGCCGAATATCAGCACGCCGCGCTATTTGACTGCCCTGCAAGAACATTTAGTGCGACGAGATGAGGTCGTTCTGCTACGCCAAGCAGAAGAACATGCCTGATCAGCACCGCGGCGAGAACGGGTAGGGCGATGTGTGGACCTGGACGGCGCTATGCGCCGACACAAACTTGTTCCTTCATCGCTCGTGGGTTCCTGTTCGGGGCCGCAGGTGGTGGGCGAGGCAGAGCTCGCCGGGACCAGCTCAGCGAACCTCGCAACAACATCCTCGAACACACGTTCGGCCATGCCGCCCGGGTGCGGCCAGCGCCGTCAGTCGCCCTGCCGGATCCAGGCCACGATGTACAGGCTCATGGCCGCGACCAGCGCGATGAGCACCCACTGCACGATCGCCTGGTCGATCCACGAACCGGGCGGCGGCGCCCCCGGAAGGATGTTGCGCAGCGGGACGATCGCGAACAGGTTCGCGGCGTACCAGGTGGCGAACGGCGGCAGGAACTTCCTTCTGCCCAGCGCCATCGGGATGGCGACCAGCAGGGCCAGGGTGGGCAGGCTGATCAGCACCAGGCAGATCCCGAGGTCGAAGATCAGCGGCCCCTTGGCCCGCTTCAGCGTGATCACCACGTTGCCGTTGTCGCTCGCGCGCGAGGTGGGCAGCGCGCTCGGGTCGTGCACCCGGTTGACGCTGATCTGCCAGCCGTCCAGCGCGCCGGTCACTTCGACGCGGGCGGGCACCTTCTTGCGGTTGTCGCCGGTCCCGACGAAGGCGTCGGCCGCGATCGGCTCGGTCTGGTAGGAGTCGAACGGCCAGTTGCCGGGGTCGCCGTGCGCCTCGATGGTGGTGCTGAGCTGCGCGGGTGCCTTGCCCTTCGGGTATTGCAGATCGCCCAGATCGCTTGTGGGATATAGGCGTACCGCGACGTCGTTGGCCAGCACGTCAAAACGGTTGTCGTACTGGGCAATCCCGGGATAGGCGAGCACCTCGACCGACAGGCGGTTGGCGACCGGCTTCAGCTCTTCGAGGCGCAGCTGCACGATCGTGGCGTCGCCGCCGCCCTGGCTCAGGTCCAGCGGGGGCAGCGGCCCTTCCGACCGCTGCAGGAAATGCACACCGAAGAGCGACAGCACGTAGACGACGATGACCGCCGCGAGAATGCACACGCCGATCGCGATCCGCGGCGCCTCGCGCTTCTTCCTCGCGGGCGGAGCCGGGGCCGGCGCGACCGGGCTCGGAGCCTCGGTGGTCATCGGCCGCGGCCGCGAGCAATGGTGGGCCGCGCATGCCGAAGGGCTTGCTGGCGCCGGGCCGGCACCGCTGGCGGCATCGGGCTGCGGCGGGGTGACACGTCGTCAGATGTTAGCGAATGACGGAACCGGATGCCGGGTGAAATACCCTGTCCAGAAACACAACAGGCGCCCGACACCCACCGGACACGCACCGTTAACTTCACCGGCCGAAGCGAACGTGCCGGCACCGGGCGGCGCGGCGCGAAGGATTTGCTATCCCTGCGGCAAGTCCGCCACGCAGCGAAACCCGATGTGCGTGGTCGCGGAGTCCTGCGACTGCGGCGACCGGGCCGGCGGACGGTAGCGGTGGCAATACTCCGGCGCGCACAGGTGGCTGCCGCCCTTCAAGGTCTGGTTGACGGACGGGTCGGCCGGACCGGACGGCGTGCAGCAGGATTTGGGCGGCGCCTCGAGCCGGTGGTGCGCGGTGAACTCGGTGGCCGTCCACTCCCACACGTTGCCGATCATGTCGAGCAGCCCAAAAGCGTTGGGCGCGAACGTGCCGACGGGTGAGGTTCCCACCCAGCCGAGCGCGCCGTCATTGCGGTACGGGAAGCTGCCCTGCCAGGTGTTGGCCATCAACCGCCCGCCACTGGTGGCCTCGTCGCCCCACGGGTAGGTCGTGGTGGATCCGGCCCTGGCCGCATACTCCCACTCGGCCTCGGTCGGCAGCCGCCGCCCGGCCCAGCGCGCGTAGGCGGCCGCGTCCGGATACGCCACCTGCACCACCGGATGATCGCCGCGGTCCGCGACATCGCTGTCGGGACCGAACGGATGACGCCAGCTGGCCCCCGGCGCCCAGCGCCACCACTGCCGCCAGTCACGCAGGTCGACCGGCCCCGGGGTCGGACGGAAAACCATTGCGCCCGGGCACAAATCGTCGGCGTTCGCCCCCGGGTACAGCGCCGGGTCGATCGGCTGCTCGGCCACCGTGACATATCCGGTGGCGTCGACGAATTCGGCGAACTGCGCGTTGGTCACCGGGTGCCGTTCCACCGCGATCGGACCCACCGTCACGGTGTGGATCGGCGCCTCTTCGGGGTAGAAGCTGGTCGATCCCATGCGGAATGACCCGCCCGGAAGGTCGACCAGCTCGCTGCGCACCCCTTCAGGGTATGACGACCGCTAGTCCGATTGCCGGTACCAGGTGAGCATGTACAGAGCCATCGCCGCGACGAGTGCGATCAGCACCCAGAGCACCAGGACCTGGTCGATCCACGCGCCTGGCGGTGGCGCGCCCGGAAGGAAGTTGCGGATGGGGATGACGGCGAACAGCAGGGCGGCGAACCACGTCACGAAGGGCGGCACGAATTTCCTTCGCCCCAGGGCGACTTGAATCACCACGGCAAAAGCCAGGGCGGGCAGCGCGAAGAGCACCAGGCAGATGCCGAGGTCGAAGATCAGCGGTCCCTTGGCCCGGTGCAGGGTGATGATGACGTTGTCGGCGCGGTCCGAGTCCTGGCTGGCTTCGCCGACCCGCTGGACGCCGACGTCCCAGCCGTCCAGCCCGCCGGTCACCTCCACCCGCGCGGGTATGTAGCGACGAGCATCGCCCTGGCCGACGAGCACGTCGGCGGAGAGGGTGTCGGTGCTGTAGGAGTCGAACGGCCAGTTGTTCGGGTTGCCGCGCGCCTCGATGGTCGTCGCGACTTGTGCCGGCGACTTACCGGCCGGGTACTGCAAGTCCCCCAGGTCGTTCGGCGGGTCCATCCGCACCGCGGTGTCGGTCTTGAGCACGTCGAGGCGCTTGTCGAACATCGACTCCTCCGGGATCACCAGCACCTTGACCGTGAGGCGGTTGGCGACCGTGTCCAGCTTCTCGAGGCGCACCAGCACGACGGTGTCGCTGGTCGCGTTGAGGTCCGGCGGCTTGAGCGGACCCGCGGTCTGGGCCAACAGATGCACGCCGAACAGCGACAGGACGTACACGGCGACGAAGCCCGCGACGGCGGCAATGGCGATGACCCTGCGCCGTTTGCGCCGGCCGGACGCGGCCGCCGGCGCGGGCGCCGCGGGTGGTTGCTCCGGCGGCGCGGGAGGCGGTGGTGAGGGTGGCGCTTGATGGGTCATCGGTGAACACCTCCATGGGGGATTCGGAGCACTCGAAGCCGGATGCTAGCGAACTCCCGCCCGCGGGGGGCCGAGTTTAAAAATTCGTCATGCGGAGGTAATTTTCGCCGGCAGATCGGACGGTGCCGGCCGATCCAGCGAAACCACTGCGCCGGCTCGGCCGAGATCGCCCGCCCGGCCGCGCAAACCTGACGCGGACCGCCGGTCGGCGCTGCAGTTCATCCGGATTTTGTTTGCCTGTTAATCCGTCGCGGTAATTGTCGACGGGTGAAGCGCAATCGTTCGGTCGTCGGCGCCCTGGCGGCCGGCGCCATGCTGGTCTCCGCCTGCAGCAACTCCCCCGCGAGCCTGCCGTACACCGCCGGGGCCAAGGTCGACTGTGGCGGCAAGCAGACCCTGACGGCCAGCGGCTCGACCGCGCAAGCCAACGCGATGACCAAATTCATCGAGGCCTATCGTCAGGCCTGCTCGTCGCAGACCCTCAACTACACCGCCAACGGGTCCGGCAACGGCATCAACGACTTCCTCGCCGGCAAAACCGATTTCGCGGGATCGGACACGCCGCTGTCGGGAGACCAATACGCCGCCGGCAAGCGGCGGTGCGGCGGCGCGGACGCGTGGAACCTGCCGGTGGTGTTCGGCCCGTTGGCCATCACCTACAACCTCGCCGCCGTCGACTCCCTGGTGCTCGATGCGCCCACGCTGGCCAAGATCTTCAACGGCGCCATCACGCGCTGGGACGACCCCGCCCTGGCGTCCCTCAACGCCTCGATGCCGGCCGAGGATATCCACGTCATCTACCGCAGCGACGGCTCGGGCACCACCGACAATTTCCAGGCCTACCTGCAGTCCGCGTCCGGCGGGGCCTGGGGCAAGGGGGCGGGCAAGACCTTCAACGGCGGTGTCGGCACCGGCGCCGTCGGCAACACCGGCATCGCGGCCGCCGTGAAGAGCACCGAGGGGGCGATCGGCTACAACGAACTCTCGTTCGCGCTGCAGCAGGGCCTGTTCGCCGCCGAGATCAAGACGCCGGCCAGCCGCAGGTCATTGCGCCCGGTCCGGATCGGCACCGACACGGTCGGCAAGACCATCAAGGGCGCCAAGATCACCGGCGCGGGAAACGATCTGGTGCTCGACCTGTCGTCGTTCTACAACCCGGCCCAACCCGACGTCTACCCGATCGTGTTGGCCACCTACGAGATCGTCTGCTCGAAGTACCCGACCTACGATGTGGCCAAGGCGGTCAAGGCTTTTCTGCAGGCGGCCATCGGTCCCGGCCAGATCGAACTGGCCAGGAACGGCTACATCCCGTTGTCGGCCGACTTCCAGGCGCGGGTCTCCAGCGCGGTGGACGCGATCAGCTCGGTGGACGCACCGAAGCCCGAGTGAGCGAATTCAGGTCTTGGTAGGCGTTTTTCGATCGCGTTGCCGCCACCACCCGACCAGGAACAGCGTCAGCGCGCCGACCAGCCCGATCAACACCCAGAGCACGATGGCCTGATCGACCCACGAACCGTACGGTGGGCTGCCCGGCAGGATGTTACGCAGCGGGACGATGGCGAAAAGCATGGCGCCGTACCAGGTGGTGAGCGGCGGCAGGAACGACGTCCTGCCCAGGGCCACCGGAATGGCGACCCAGAGCGCCAGGACGGGCAGCGAGATCAACACCAGGCAGATGCCGACGTCGAAGATCAGCTGCCCCTTGGCCCGGTGCAGGGTAATCACCAAGTCGTCCTTGACATCTGGGTTGTTGTCTTCGGCGTCGTGGACGCGGGTGACGGTGGCGTCCCACCCGTCCAGCCCGCCGGTGGCTTCGACGCGGGCCGCGGTCTTCTCCTTGTTGGCGCCGGAGCCGGTGAACACATCGGCGGAGATGACCCCGGTGCGGTACGAATCGAACGGCCAGTTCGCGGGGTCACCGTGCGCCTCGATCGTGGTGGTCACCTGCGCGGGCGCCTTGCCGATCGGGTACTGCAGGTCACCCAGGTCGTTGTCGGGGTACAGCCGCACCGCCGCGTCGGCCGTCAGCACGCCGAAGTTCTTGTCGTACAGGGTGTCCTTGGGGTACACCAGCACATTGACCGTCAACCGGTTCGCGACGGGGTCCAGCTTCTCCAGCCGCACCTGCACCACGCTGTCCTCGGCCTCGACCTTGCTCAGGTCCACCGCGGGCAGCGGGGGCGCCGATTTGGCCAGCAGGTGCACGGCGATCAGCGACAACACGTAGATGACGATGAGGGAGGCGACGGCCCCGATCGCGATCGCGATCTGCCGCCCTCGCGCGCCGGTCGGTGGCGGCGGCGCCGGAGTCCCGGGTGTCATTGGGGTACTCATCAGTCCCGCGAAAAGGCAAGCGCGATTTCGGTTTCCACATCCACGTAGGGCCGGCCGGACACGTCGACGGTGACCTGGGCGATGGTGCCGCCGGTGAACGTGAACGGCGCCTTGTAGCGGCTGGACACCCCCGATCCGCCGTTGCGCCCGACCGTGATGCCCGCACCGGCCAGCCCGAAGGTGCCGGGATGGGTGGTCACCCCGGCCAGCGTGCCGACGACCTTGTCGTCGATGAACAACGTGACGTCGCCCAGCGGCGTGTGACTGTTCTCGACCGTGCCGGTGCGCGAATAGCTGGCCCCGAACAGGTGCCGCCCCAACGGCACCGGGTCCGACGACGAGACCAGCTGCTGGCGTTCACCCAGGAAGTTGTACACGTAGTGCAGCCGTCCGTCCTGGATGAACAGGACGTGTCCGCCGTGGGCGCCGCCCTGCTTGAACAGGACGCCCTCGGCGCCGGTGGTGTCCACGGTCACGTCGGCCACCACGACGAACGAGCGGCCGCGCAGCTCGGCCGCGGCACCCATGCCGACGTCCGCGCAGTCGGGATAGTACGTGTAGTTCGACCGCTCGCCGACCAGGTAGGGCCGGAAGCGGCTCAGCGTCTCCATCATGTTCAGGTCCGCCAGCGGCAGCCCGTTGTACTTGGCGGCCTCCGAAAACCACAGCGCCTTCAGCTCTTCCAGCTTGTCGGGCTGCTCGGCGGCCAGGTCGTGGCACTGGCTGCGGTCGGCCTCGATGTGGAAAAGCTCCCAGCGGTCGGCCTCGAAGTGCGACCAGCCGGCCGGTGTGGCGGCGTGGACGGTGTTGGCGAACCAGCCGTCATGCCAGATGCCGCGGGTGCCCAGCATGGTGTAGAACTGGGTCTTCTTGCCGGTGTCGGCGCCCGGATCGTCAAGGGCCGCCTTAAAACTCACGCCGTCGAGCGGCTTCTGCGCGATGCCCTTGACGGTCTCCGGCGGCGTGATGGCCAGCAGGTCGAGGACGGTCGGGGTGATGTCGCAGACGTTGACATAGGTGTCGCGGACCTCGCCGTGCGCGGCAATGCCGTTGGGCCACGAGACGATTGCCGTATCGGCGATGCCGCCCTCATGCGAGGCGTAGCGCTTGTACAGCTTGTAGGGCGTGTTGAAGGCCATCGCCCAGCCGATCGGGTAATGGTTATAGGTCTCCGGCCCGCCCAGGTGGTCGAAGAGCTTCATGCTCTCCTCCACCGTGTCGATGTAGCCGTTGAAGAACTTCCCCTCGTTCACCGACCCGTTGGGCCCGCCCTCACCGCTGGCGCCGTTGTCGGAGATCACCACGATGATGGTGTTGTCGAGCTGGCCGGACTCCTCGAGATAGTCCAGGATGCGGCCGATCTGGGCGTCGGTGTAGCTGAGGAACCCGGCGAACACCTCGGCCATCCGGGAGAACAGCTTGCGCTCCTCGTCGCCCAGCGAGTCCCACGGCCGCACCGTGTCCTGCAGCGGCCACGGCTCGCCGTTGGGTCCCTTGACGTCCGAATACGGGTTGACCGGGGACAGTTCGGTGTCCGGCGGCACGATGCCCATCGACTTCTGCTTTTCCAGGACGATCTCGCGGTAGCGCTCGTAGCCCATGTCGAACCGGCCGGCGTAGCGGTCCGCCCACTCCTTGAAGACATGGTGCGGCGCGTGCCCGGCCCCGGGGCACACGTAGCTGAACCACGGCTTGTCCGGCGCGATCACCTTGGCGTCGCGGATGAATTCGATGGTGCGGTCGGCGATGTCCTTGGACAGGTGGTAGCCGTCTTCCGGTGTCCCCGGGGGGCTGACGGGGTGGTTGTCGTAGACGAGGTCGGGGTACCACTGATCGGTCTCGCCGCCCATGAACCCGTAGAACCGCTCGAAGCCGCGCGAGGTGGGCCAGTGTCGTTTCGTCGACGCCAGATTGGACTCTTCGAGCGGCGTCAGGTGCCACTTGCCGATGCAATACGTGTTGTAACCGCGCTCGGCGAGCACCTCGGAGATCAGCGCCGTGTCAGCGGGGATCCGTCCGTTGCAGTTGGGGAAACCGTCGGTGAATTCCTCGACGGTCGCCATGCCGACGGTGGTCGCGTTGCGTCCGGTCAGCAGCGACGCCCGGGTCGGCGAGCACAGCGCGGTGGTGTGGAATTGCGACAACCGCACACCGCGCTCGGCGATTCGCGTCATGGCGGGCATCTCGACCAGGCCGCCAAAGCAGTCCCACGTGGCGATGCCGGTGTCGTCCCACACCAGATACAGGATGTTCGGCGAGTTCTCCGGCGCCGTCGGCGCGGCGTAGGGCCCCCAATCCGGTTCGGAATCCCGGATGTCGAGCTCGATCTTCCCGTTGAAGTCGTCAGACATGCGCCGAGCGTAACGCCACTGCGAAAATTCCGGCGTTCTTTCGCAGTGAGGTTACGCCCGGCGAACGCGAATACGCCGGCGGGTTACTTCGCCTTTTCCAGAATTTCCACGAGCCGCCAACGCTTGGTCGCCGACGTCGGGCGGGTCTCCATCAGCGAGACGCGGTCGCCGATCCCGGCGGTGCTGTTCTCGTCGTGCGCCTTGACCTTCGTGGTGGTCCGGATGATCTTGCCGTACAGCGGGTGACGCACGCGGTCTTCGAGCTCGACCACGATCGTCTTCTGCATCTTGTCACTCACCACGTAACCGATGCGCACCTTGCGGCGGCCGCGCACCTTCGGGTTGGCGGGAGTGTGCTTGGGGCCTTTGGCGTTCCCGTCCTTCGACGCGGCCTCGGTTGCGGCGGCCTTCTTGGGGGCAGCCTTCTTCGCTTCTGCCATCACGATTCCTTACCGTCGGGCCCGGAAGCCAAGCCCAGTTCTCGTTCGCGCAGCACGGTGTAGACGCGCGCGATCTCCTGACGCACCGTGCGGAGCCGGCGGTTGTTGGTGAGCTGTCCGGTCGCCATCTGGAAACGCAGATTGAAAAGCTCTTCCTTGGATTCGCGCAACCGCTCGGCGAGTTCCTCTTCGGTGAGCTCGCGCAGTTCGCCAGGCGAAATTCCCACGGCCATCAGAACTGATCCTCTCGAGTCACGATGCGTGCCTTGATCGGCAGCTTGTGGATTGCGCGGGTCAGCGCCGCCCGGGCGGTCTGCTCGTTGGGGTAGCTGAGTTCGAACAGCACCCGGCCCGGCTTGACGTTGACGACCCACCACTCCGGCGAACCCTTACCCGAACCCATCCGGGTTTCGGCGGGCTTCTTGGTCAGCGGGCGGTCCGGGAAGACGTTGATCCACACCTTGCCGCCACGCTTGATGTGCCGGTTGATGGCGATACGAGCGGACTCGATCTGGCGGTTGGTGACGTAGGCGTGCTCCAGAGCCTGGATGCCGTAGTCACCGAAGTTCACCGCCGTGCCGCCACTGGCGATGCCGCGCTGGCGGGGGTGGTGCTGCTTACGGTGTTTAACCCTGCGGGGAATCAACATGATTCAGCTCTCCGTGCTTTGTGGTTCTGCAGCGGGTGCGGCCTGGGTCGCGGCTGCTGCGCCCTCTTCGGCGCTCGCGGCCGCGCGGCCAGCCTCGGTGCTGGTGGCCGTGGTGCCCGACGCGCCACTGCGGCGGGGGCGGGTGCCCGACGGACGCTCGCGGCGCGGACGCTCGGCGCCCGCCGGAGCGGCCGCGGCCAATTCGCGCTTCCCACCGACGACGTCGCCCTTGTAGATCCACACCTTCACGCCGATCCGGCCGAAGGTGGTCTTGGCTTCGTACAGGCCGTAGTCGATGTCGGCGCGCAGCGTGTGCAGCGGCACCCGGCCCTCGCGGTAGAACTCCGAGCGGCTCATCTCGGCGCCGCCGAGGCGGCCGGAGCACTGCACCCGGATGCCCTTGACGTTGGGCTGGCGCATCGCCGACTGGATGGCCTTACGCATCGCGCGGCGGAACGCCACGCGGTTGCTCAGCTGCTCGGCGACGCCCTGGGCCACCAATTGTGCCTGCGACTCCGGGTTTCGGACCTCGAGGATGTTGAGCTGCACCTGCTTACCGGTCAGCTTCTCCAGGTCGGCACGGATCCGGTCGGCCTCGGTGCCGCGACGGCCGATGACGATGCCGGGGCGCGCGGTGTGGATGTCCACCCGGACCCGGTCGCGGGTGCGCTCGATCTCCACGTCGGCGATCCCGGCCCGCTCCAGGCCGGTCGAGAGCAGCCGCCGGATCGCGACGTCTTCCTTGACGTAGTCCGCGTACTGCTTGTCGGCGTACCAGCGTGACTTCCAGTCGGTGGTGATGCCCAGCCGGAAGCCGTGCGGATTGATCTTCTGGCCCACTAGTCTGAGCCTCCCTTCGCGTCAGAGGTCTCAGACGTCTTGGCTTCGGCTTTGGCAGCGGCCTTCTTCGCGGGCGCCTTGGTCCCCGAACCGGCCCCGGCCTTCTTGGCGGGCGCCTTGTTGGCCGGCGCTTTCTTGGCGGGCGCCTTCGCGGCGGCCTTGCTGGCCTCGGCGCGGCGGGCCCGGGTCGACTTCGCCGATCCCTGGTCCTTGCCCGGCCGGCTTTCCACCACGACCGTGATGTGGCTGGTGCGCTTGCGGATCCGGAACGCGCGGCCCTGGGCGCGCGGTCGGATGCGCTTGGCGGTGGGGCCCTCGTCGGCGTAGACGGTGGCGACAACCAGGGTCGCCGGGTCCAGACCGTTGTTGTTCTGCGCGTTGGCCGCGGCACTGGCGATCACCTTCGCCACCGGCTCGCTGGCGGCCTGCGGCGCCCAGCGCAGGATGTCCAGCGCGTCGGCCACCGAGCGGCCGCGCACCAGGTCGATCACCCGGCGCGCCTTTCTCGGCGACACCCGCACGAAACGCGCTTTGGCCACCGCCGAGGGGAATTCCGTTGTGGTCATCGCCGTTTGGCCTTCCGGTCGTCCTTGATGTGTCCCTTGAAGGTGCGGGTGGGCGCGAATTCACCAAGCTTGTGGCCGACCATCGCCTCGGTGACGAACACCGGGACGTGCTTGCGTCCGTCGTGGACGGCGAAGGTGTGGCCGATGAAGTCAGGAATGATCGTCGAACGCCGCGACCATGTCTTGATCACCTGTTTGGTGTTCTTCTCGTTCTGCGTGTCCACCTTCTTGAGCAGGTGGCCATCGACGAACGGGCCCTTCTTCAGGCTGCGTGGCATGTGCTACTCCTGACTTCCTAGCGACCGTGCTTCTTGCCGGTGCGCCGGCGTCGGACAATGAGCTTGTTACTGGCCTTGTTCGGGTGGCGGGTGCGGCCTTCGGGCTTGCCCCACGGGCTCACCGGGTGACGACCACCGGAGGTCTTACCCTCACCACCACCGTGCGGGTGGTCCACCGGGTTCATGACGACACCACGGACCGAGGGGCGCTTGCCCTTCCACCGCATCCGGCCGGCCTTACCCCAGTTGATGTTCGCCTGCTCGGCGTTGCCGACCTCGCCGACCGTGGCGCGGCAGCGCACGTCGACGCGGCGGATTTCACCGCTGGGCATACGCAGCGACGCGTAGGTGCCCTCTTTACCGAGCAGCTGGATGCTGGACCCGGCCGAGCGCGCCAGCTTGGCGCCACCGCCCGGACGCAGCTCCACGGCGTGGATCACGGTACCGGCCGGGATGTTGCGCAGCGGCAGGTTGTTGCCCGGCTTGATGTCCGCGTTCGGCCCGCACTCCACCACGTCGCCCTGCGAGAGTCCCTGCGGCGCAATGATGTAGCGCTTTTCGCCGTCCAGGAAGTGCAGCAGCGCGATGTTCGCGGTGCGGTTGGGGTCGTACTCGATGTGCGCGACCTTGGCGTTGACGCCGTCCTTGTCGTTGCGACGGAAGTCGATCACCCGGTAGGCACGCTTGTGGCCACCACCCTTGTGGCGGGTGGTGATGCGGCCGTGCGCGTTTCGCCCACCGTGGCCGTGCAGCGGACGCACCAGCGACTTCTCCGGGGTGGACCGAGTGACCTCGGAGAAATCGGAGACGCTCGAGCCGCGGCGGCCGGGGCTCGTCGGCTTGTACTTACGAATTGCCATGTCTAATCAGGTTTCCTCTCGCGGCGGCTACGCCGGTGCCCCGAACAGATCGATCGGCTTGCTACCCGGCGCCAGCGTGACGATGGCCCGTTTGGTGCTCTTGCGCTTGCCGAATCCGGTCCTGGTGCGCTTGCGCTTACCTTGCCGGTTCGCGGTGTTCACCGATGCGACCTTGACGGAGAAGATCTTCTCGATAGCGATCTTGATCTGCGTCTTGTTCGAATCCGGGTGCACCACAAACGTGTACACGTTGTCGTCGAGCAGCGAATAGGACTTCTCCGAGATGACCGGGCCGAGAATGATGTCGCGGGGGTCAGTGATGGTCGCCATCTACGCCGAAACCTCCACATCCTTGTCGGCGACACCGCCGGTCGCCCCGGCGATGTAGGCGTTAAGCGCCTCGACGCTGAACACCACGTCGTCGGAGCGCAGCACGTCATAGGTGTTGAGCTGGTCGGGGGTCAGGAGGTGCACACCGGGCAGGTTGCGCACGCTCTTGGCGCCGGCCTCGTCGCTGCGGCCGATCACGACCAGCACCTGCTTGCGGTCGGTCAGCGTGCCCAGGAAAGCCTTGGCGCTCTTGGTCGACGGGGTTTGGCCGGCGACGATCTCGGTGATCGCGTGGATGCGGCCGTTGCGCGCCCGGTCGGACAGTGCGCCGCGCAACGCCGCGGCGATCATCTTCTTCGGGGTGCGCTGGCTGTAGTCGCGGGGCTTGGGGCCGTGCACGACGCCGCCGCCGGTGAACTGCGGGGCACGCGTCGAACCCTGTCGGGCCCGGCCGGTTCCCTTCTGCCGGTACGGCTTGCGGCCACCGCCGCTGACGTCGCCACGCGTCTTGGTCGAGTGGGTGCCCTGACGCGCCGCCGCCCGCTGGGCGGTGACGACCTGGTGCATCAGCGCGATATTGGCCGGGGCGTCGAACAATTCGGCCGGCAGCTCGATGGAGCCCTCGACCTTGCCGCCCGGCGTCTTGACGTCAATCTTGAGCGTCTTGGAGCCTTCTGCCATCACTTCTCACCTCGTTTGACCGCGCTGCGGACCACGACGAGTCCACCGGTGCGGCCGGGGACGGCGCCCTTGATCAGCAGCACGCCGTTCTCGGTATCGACCTTGTGCACCAACAGGTTCTGGACGGTCACGCGATCGCTACCCATCCGGCCCGACATCCGGGTGCCCTTGAACACCCGGGCCGGGGTGGCGCAACCGCCGATGGAACCCGGGCGGCGGTGCACCGCCTGGGCACCGTGGCTGGCGCCCTGGCCACGGAAGCCGTGGCGCTTCATGGTGCCGGCGAAGCCCTTGCCCTTGGAGGTGCCCGTGACGTCGACGTAGGCGCCGTCGGCGAAGATCTCCGCCGTCAGCTCCTGGCCGACCTCGTACTCGGCGGCAGCCTCGGGGTTCTCCAGCCGCAGCTCGGCCAAAAAGCGGCGCGGGTTCACGCCCGCGGCGGCGTACTGACCGGTGACCGGCTTGTTGACCTTGCGGGGACTGATCTCGCCGTAGGCCAGCTGCACGGCGCTGTAGCCGTCCTGCTCGGGGGTACGGATCCGGGTCACCACGTTCGGGCCGGCCTTGACGACCGTCACCGGCACGACCCGGTTGTTCTCGTCGAACACCTGCGTCATGCCCAGCTTGGTACCCAGAATGCCTTTTCTTGCCATGAGTCGCCGATCTCCTACTGGATGTTGACGTCGACACTGGCCGGAAGGTCGATGCGCATCAGCGCGTCGACGGTCTTCGGCGTCGGGTCGAGGATGTCGATGAGGCGCTTGTGCGTGCGCATCTCGAAGTGCTCCCGCGAGTCCTTGTACTTGTGCGGTGAGCGGATGACGCAATACACGTTCTTCTCAGTCGGCAGCGGCACCGGACCTACGACACTGGCACCCGTGCGGACGACGGTCTCGACGATCTTGCGCGCCGACGCGTCAATAGCCTCATGGTCGTAGGCCTTAAGCCTGATGCGGATCTTCTGTCCCGCCACGCTTCTCCTACCCTCACTCCTGTTGAGACCCGGTATCCGGGCTCAGTGGTCCTAGGCCCGGTACCCGGGCACAAATGTCCTCAGTGCCACCGGCGCGCCGATCGGGACGGCCAACTCTGGGCCGATCGAGCGTTGCGCCGGATATTGCGCCGCTGTTTACCTGTCGTGGTCCACCGGCCCCCGCGGTCGGGCGTGTCACCCTCACGCAGCCTCATCCGCGATCGAAATTCGTCGCTCTCAAAGGATGGGACCGGACGCGCCCGTTTGGACGCTGGTCGTATGCCCGACCAGGCGCAAACCCGGCTCAAGGCAACCTGAACAGTATGCCTCAGATCCTGGCCCGAACAAAATTCGGCCGCGATCTCGCACCGAATCCCTCGCACCCGACTCGAGCACGCTAGCGCCAATGCGCAAAAGCGCAGGTCAGCGACCCTGCGATTGCGGGAGCCAAAGCGTCAGGCGCCCGCCGATTCGATGTTCGCCGCGGCGGCCCTGCCGCATTGCACATGTAAGAAGCCGTCGACGGCCGCCAGCGCGCACTGGTGGTAGTCGAAATCGGGCAGCGTGGACAGGCGGCCCAGCACCAGCGGGCCGATGAGCAGAGCGATCGCCCGCGACCGGTCCACCTCCCCCAGCTCGGCGGCCTCCGGGCTGTCGAAGATGGCGTCGAAGGGCTCGGCGTACTGCTGGGCGATGCGCTCGCGCAGGGTGGTGATCGCCGCGCTGTCGGCGTCGTGGCTGTGCCGCGGCTCGGGCAGCCCCTCCAGGTCGCGCCCCAGCGCGAGCCAGGACATGGCGGTCATCATGGTGGGCGCCTGGGCGACGGATTCGGCCTGGGCCAGCACCACCGCGACCAGCCGGTCGCGCAGCGAACCCGCGGCGGGCGGGCTGGGCGCCGGCGGGATCAGGCTGTTGAAAGCCGCTGCCAGTAGGTCGTTTCCGCTGGGGAAGTGGCGATACAGGGTCGCCCGGGCCACGTTGGCGGTGCGGGTGACCGCGTCGACCGTCACCGCGCTGGGGCCCCCGGCACGCAACAGCGTGACGGCGGCTTCCAGCAGCCTGGCCCGCGATCTCGCGGGGCGCGGGTCGGACGTCTCGGTGTCGATTGTGACCCACCTCCCTGTTTGAGGACGAGACCATCGGTCTACCTACAAGACTATTGGTCTCAAAACTTCGCCACGCTCCCGAGGAGGCGCACCGCATGGTCGAAACCCTTGTCCGGTCTGACCAGCGTACTGACGGGATCGGCATCGGCGATAGCTTCCAGGCCCGAAACTGGACGCTGGCCGTCGCCTGCATGGCCGTGGCCCTGGTGGTGGCGTCGATGACGGCCCTGAACACCGCGCTCGGCGACCTCGCGGTGGCCACCTCGGCCACCGCGTCGCAGCTGAACTGGGTCGTCGACGGCTACACCGTGGCCCTGGCCTGCCTGCTGCTGCCGGCCGGCGCGATCGGTGACCGCTACGGCCGGCGCGGTGCGCTGCTGATCGGGCTGCTGGTGTTCGCGCTCGGTTCGACCGCCCCGGCGCTGCTGCACCATCCGGCCCAGATCATCGCGGGGCGCGCGGTGGCCGGCATCGGCGCCGCCTTCGTCATGCCCGCCACGCTGTCGCTGCTGACGGTGGCCTATCCAAAAGACGACCGCACCAAGGCCGTTGGCATCTGGGCCGGGACGGCCGGCTCCGGCGGCGTCCTGGGCATGCTGGGTTCCGGCCTGCTGCTGCGCTTGTGGGACTGGCACGCGATCTTCTGGTCGTTGGGCATCGCCGGGCTGGTGATCTTCGCGCTGGCCTGCACCGTCGCGTCGTCGCGCGATGCGGGCGCCCCCAGGGTCGATGCGCTGGGCGCGGTCCTGATCGGCGCGGCGGTCGCCATCGCGGTGGCCGCCATTCTGGAAGCACCCGGGCGCGGCTGGAGTGACCCGGTGGTGTGGGGCGGACTGGCGGTCGGCGCGGTGATCGCCGCGGCGTTCGGCGCCCTCGAGTTGCGGCTGGCCCTGCGGGGCAGGCAACCGCTGCTGGACGTCCGGCTGTTCGCCGACCCCAACTTCGCCACCGGGGTGACCGCGATCGTCATCCTGTTCGGCGCCACCTTCGGGTTCTTCTACATCGGCATGCAGTACGTGCAGCAGATCATGGGTTATTCCGCGCTGACGACCGCGGTCGCGTTCGGGCCGTTCATGGTGCCGCTGGCCATCTTCTCGGCCCTGTCGTTCTGGTACGTGCCCAAGTTGGGGCTGCGGCTGGTGTTGTTCGTCGGCACACTGCTGATGGCCGTCGGGTTCGGGTGCATGTATGGGCTCGGCCTGCACTCGACGTACTTCGAATTCGCCTGGCCCACCCTGATTCTGGCCACCGGAATCGGAATCTGCACTGCGCCAACGACTTCGGCGATCATGGGTGCGGTTCCCGACGAGAAGCAGGGCGTGGCCTCCGCCGTGAACGACACGTCGCGCGAGATGGGCGGCGCGCTGGGCATCGCGGTGGCCGGTTCCATCCTGGCCGGACGCTACTCGCACGAGCTTGCGCCCCGGCTGGCCGGATTTCCCCCACCGGTCCGCGGCCAGGCCACCGACTCGCTGGCCAAGGCCGTCGAGATCGCCAACCGGCTCGGGCCCCAGGGCCGGCAGCTGGCCGACATCAGCAAGTCCGCGTTCCTGGCGGCCCTGCACGCGTCCACCATCACGATGGCCGCGATCGTCGCCGTCGCCGCCGTGGCGATCGGGGTGTGGGCGCCCGGCCGCGACGGCCGCCAGCTACGCGCGGTGCGCCGGATGCTGTCGAATCACTGAACGAACCCCGCGGCCCGGTGCCCGATCATCACGATCGTCGCGTGCGGGCCGCGGCTGGTGATCGCGGGCAGGATCGAGCCGTCGATCACCCACAGGTTGTCGATGCCGAGCACCCGGCACCTGGGGTCGACGACGGCGTGCGGATCGCCGTCGAGGCCCATCGGCGCGGTGCCGCACAGATGCTGCGAGGTCGACCAGACGGCGGCGGTGGCATCGATTGTGCCGCCGGCCAATTCGCGGGCCAGCTCGCTGCCCCGGCGCAGCGCCGCGACATCGTCGGGCTCGCTGTCGTAGCGGTGCTCGATTCGCGGCGCCGCGTCGGGGTCGGCCGAGACCAGCGTGATGCGCCCCCGTGCACGCGGCTGCATCAGCGCCACGCCGAGGTGCGGCCAGTCGGCGTGCCCGGCGGTGCCGTCGCCGGTCATCGCGACGAATCCGCCCGTGTACGGCCTGATCTCGAGGTCATCGGCCGTGCTGAGCACCACCTCGAGCACCGGCCGTCCGGGCGCCACCGTCCAATCGGTGGGCAGCACCCACTCGGCATGATCGCTGAACGACATGCCGACGGGCAGCGGCGCCACCACCGGCACGCCCGCGTCGGCCAACATCGGCTCGTCGCCGATGCCCGAGGCCATCAACAGCCTGGCCGTCTCAATCGCACCGGCGCACAACACGATTCGGTCGGCGGTCAGGGTCATCCTTCCGTGCGGGCCGACCGCGTCGACACCCACCGCGACGGCACCGGCAAAACGCAGCCGGGCCACCCGGGTCCGCGCGCGCAGGTCCAGGTTCGGCCGGCCCAGCGCCGGAATCAGGTATCCCGCGCCCGACCCGCGCCGCACGCCGTCGACGATGTTGAGCGGGACGGCGCCTATTCCCGAAACCTGTTCTGGTGCCATGTCATTGAGGTCGGCGATCCAGCCGAACCCGGCGCGCTCGGCGGCGGCGATGAATCGCTCGGTGGTCCCGGTCATCTCGTGCGTGCGGCGCACCTGGATCGGGCCGCTGTGGCCGTGGGCGGGCCCGTCGAAGTCCAGGTCGGTCTCGATGGCGCGGAAGCTGTCCAGCACGTCGGCCCATGCCCAGCCCGGGATGGCGATGCGGTCGAAGTCGCGCGGCAGCCCGCGGCAGAAGTAGCCGCCGTTGATCGCGCCCGATCCGCCCACCGTCGCCCCCCGCACGAGGGGATGCTGGCGGGCGGGTTCGTCGGTGAGGCGGGTCTGGTAGCGCCGCACCAGCGGACTGCCGACGCCGATCGGCAACTGCAACCCGTTGGCGGTCTGGGCGAGCAGTCCCGGGTCGTCGAGGGCGGGCCCCGCCTCCAGGACTGTCACCGCGCACCGCGGGTCGGTGGAAAGACGTTCCGCAACAACCGATCCTGCACTGCCGGCGCCGACGATCAGCACGTCGCTGTGCGAGGCGGCTGTGGTCAAGGCGGTGGTTAGCTCCGGATCTGGGGTTTCAGGGCGCGCACGTTGCGTTCCCGTAGCACACCCCACCACAATCCCAGCCCGTACGCCAGGTCGTCGACGCGCTTGAGCACCAGGTAGGTCGGCAGCCCGATCGGCTCGATGTCGTCGCTGATCGCGTCGCGGCGGCGGAGCCAGTCGACCACCCCGTCCATCACGGCCGCGACCAGAACCACCCGCCGGAAATGGCGCGACATGGTGGCGGCCACCAGCGCCAGCGGCCAGTAGTGCCGGCACAGGGCCGACGCCAGCTGCAGCGCCGCCGACCACAGTCCGCGGCCCGCGATCATCGCGACATCGGTCATGGACGTCTCGGCGCTGCGCATCGCCCGCGCGATCCGGCGCCCGGTCAGCACGGCCAGGACGATGGACGCCAGCCGCGCCAGGGTGGAGCCGAACGCCATCAGGATCCAGGTCATCAGCGCCCAGCCGGAGATCACCACCGGCGCCGTCTTGTCCGGGTGGCGCACCGACAGCGGAGCCGCCGAACCGCCGTAAAAGGCTTTGCGCGCAAGCCAATCCCGCAGTTCGGTGCGGTGATCGTGGGCGACCAGCGCGATCGGCTCGTAGCGTAGCCGGGTACCCGACTCGATGAGCCGCCAGCACAGGTCGACGTCCTCGCCGGACTGCAGGGTCTCGTCGAACCCGCCGACCTCCCGGATCGCCGAGCACCGGCAGATGATGGCCGCACTGGGCACGTAGGACACCGTGCTGTGCGGCAGCACCGGCGCCTCCCGCTCGCCGAGGTCGAGCGAGGAGTGCACCGCCTCGTAGCGGGCCACCACGTTCTCGCTGTGCGACAGGCCCACGATGCGGGGCGCGACCAGGCCGACGGTGGGGTCGCAGAAGTGACCGAGCAGCGCCTCCAGCCAGCCCCGGCGCGGTGCGACGTCGGAGTCCAGGAACGCGACGAAGTCCGTCCGGCAGGCCCCCAACCCGGTGTTGCGGGCCGCCGCCGGGCCCTTGCTGCGGTGGTGGCGCAGCACCTCGATGTCGCAGTGCGCGCCGACGAAGTCTTCCGGCTGGATCGGGGGGAACGAGCCGTCGTCCACCACGACCACACGCAGCCCGCGCAGCGAGCTCACCAAGCGTCGCACCCCAGAAAGGTTGTCCCGCACCGGGATCACCACGGTCACGTCATGGTGCGACGGGCCGCCCGCGGGCCGGGGATGGGCCACCGTGGCGTCCAGCAGGGTGCGGGCGAGCTGGGCGGACAGCTCGTCGCGCACCTTCAGCCGGCCATCCGCGAGCATGTCCTGCGCGGCGGGTGCCAGCTTCAGCAGCCGGGTCGGCGAACCGCCCAGCAGCGCCGAGCCGTCGCCGAGCACCCGCACCCGGCGGTCGACCTGGACGGCGAACCCGTCCGGCAGCCGGGGCCCGCTCATGTGAGCATCCCGTCGGGCCCGGGCCGCCAGCGGGACACCCGGCGGACGGAGCCGTCGACCATCTCGGTGAAGATCCGTTCGCCCTCGGCGGCGGTGGCGGTGGTCGGGTCACCGAGCACCCCGACCGGGCTGACCGCCGCGACTCCCCCGCGACGCATCGACCCGAGCAGCTCGGGCAGGGGCGCGGTGTTGCCGGCCACCGATTGCTCGGTCCGGACCACGGCCGGCGAGATGTGCAGCAACACCGAGGTTTCGGTATGGCCGGCGTGGGCGTCCCCCCCGGCGGTCAGGCACGGACACCAGCCGGCGTCGCGGCCCTCGGCGCGCAACAGGGCCACCGCGCTGCTCAGCGCCTCGACGTTGCCGCCGTGGCCGTTGACGAAGACGAGGCGCCGGGCCCAGCCGGCCGCCGACCTGCCGTACTCGACCAGCAGCAGCGTCAGCGCTTCGGTGCCCAGCGAGATCGTCCCGGCGAAACTCTGGTGCTCACCGCTGGCGCCGTAGGCGATGGCCGGCGCCACCAGCCACTCGCGTCCCAGCCGGGCTCGGGCGGCGCCGGCGACCGCCGTCGCGATCCGGGTGTCGGTGTCCAGCGGCAGGTGCGGACCGTGTTGTTCGGTCGATCCCACCGGAACCATTACCGACGCCGACGCGCTTGATAGCTGGCTCGACGTCGCGGTTCCCAATTCGCCGAGTACGGACACTCGGTGATGGTAGGACGAATTCACCTGGCGTGCACCAATTGTTGAAGCTTGAAAAAAACTTTTTTTCGGGGTCGTTCACTGGGCGTTCGAATTGTGGGCTCGTTCGTCACGGTTACCCCGCCCGTATCACGATTTGCGCAAACGTCACTTAATCCGGAGATATCCGCCCTGATTACTCCGGCTTTTGCTGAGCGCCGCCCGGTGGCACACCCAGCGCCCGGGTGAATCCCGGCGGCACCAGAACGTGGTCGGGCCCGAGGTCGTGAACCGACGAGAGGCCGAGACCCATCAGCGCCGAGTCGATGCCGCCGCGCAGAATGTCGAGCACGTTCTCCACGCCCGGTTGGCCGGCCGCGGCCAGCCCCCACAGGTAGGCCCGGCCGATCATCACGGCGCGCGCCCCCAGCGCCACGGCCTTGACGACGTCGCTGCCGCGCCGCACGCCCCCGTCGAGGAGCACCTCGATCTGATCGCCGACGGCCGCGGCCACCGCGGGCAGCGCGCGGATCGAGGCCGGCGTGCCGTCCAGGTTGTTGCCGCCGTGGTTCGACACCGAAATGGCCGAAACCCCGGCATCCACCGCCCTTTTGGCGTCGTCGACGCGCATCACGCCCTTGAGCATGAACGGCCCGCCCCACAGTTCGCGCAGCCAGGCGATGTCCTCCCAGGTCGGCGGCGCAGTGCCCATCCACTCCCCGTACGCCTGGAAGAAGGGCGGCCCGGGCTCGCCGCGCCGGCCCTGGTTGGGCACCCGCAGCTCCGGCGGCCGCATGGTCTTCGCCCACTGCAGGAACCACCGCGGCTTGGTGATGACCTCCGGGCTCATCTTGACGATGGTCTTGAAGTCCATCTTCTCCGGGATCGATGGGCTGCCCCAGTCCCGGCCGTGCGAGAAGCTCCAGTCGGTGGTGACGATCAGCCCGACCGCCCCGGCCGCGCGGGCGCGCTCGACCCGCGCCGCGATGGCGTCGCGGTCACCCAGCCAGTACACCTGGAAGAACAGCTTGGGGTTGGCCGCGATGACCTCTTCGATCGGCTTGCTGGCGAACGAGGACAACCCCATGGCGGTGCCCCGGGCGTCGGCGGCCCGCGCCACGGCGACCTCACCGTCGGGGTGCACCGCCTGCACGCCCGTCGGCGAGATCAGCACCGGCAACGAAATCTCTTGTCCCATAACGTTCGTCGACAAGTCGCGCTTTTCCTGCGCGCCGATGACGTGCGGGGCGAATCCGAGTTCGCTGAACGCTGCCACGTTGTCGGAGACCGTGACTCCCTTTTCGCTGGCCGAAATCAGCGACGAGTAGGCCGATTTCGGCAGCCGCCGCTTGGCGCGTTGCTGCGCGATGGCGACGGTCTCAAACCATGCGTCGGCCATCGTTACACAGGGCTTTCGTTACACATGCGGGCCGGCGGTGTCGCCGGCGTGACGGCCGGGGGCCGCAGCGACAGCGTGAGCGGCACCGGCTGGCGGATGCGCTTGCCGCGGGAGTGATCGGCGCGGGGGCGCGGCGTCTCGCGGTCGTGCGACAGCGCCGTCGCGCTGTGGCCCTGCACGCATTCGGGGTCCGGCCCGTCCAGCGGCAGGCCGGTGAAGAATTTGGCGGCCATGCACCCGCCCCGGCAGCTGTCGTAGTGACCGCAGCTGCCGCAGGCGCCCGCGGACTGCGGCTCGCGAAGCTCGCGGAACAGCGGGGCGTTCTTCCAGACGTTGTCAAAGCCGCCGTCGGACACCACGTTTCCGGCCAGGAAGCGGTCGTGGATGGCGAACGGGCAGGCGTAGACGTCGCCGACCGGATCGATCAGGCACACGACGCGCCCCGCGCCGCACATGTTCAGACCGGCCAGGGCGCCGGATTGGCCGAGCGGGGCCAGGTGGAAGAAGGAGTCGCCGGTGAGCACCCGCTCGCCCTTGGCCACCAGCCAGTCGTAGAGCTGGACCTGCTGGTCGGCGGTGGGGTGCAGCTCCTCCCAGACGTCGGCGCCGCGCCCGGACGGGCGGAGCCGGGTGATCCGCAGCGTGGCGCCGTAACGGCTTGCCAGCGCGGCGAATTCGTCGAGCTGGTCGACGTTGTGCCGGGTGACCACCACCGAGATCTTGGCGTCTTTGAATCCGGCCGCGGCCAGATTCTCCAGCGCCCGCACCGCCATGTCGAACGAACCGGGCCCGCGGACGGCATCGTTGACCTCGGCGGTCGCGCCGTCCAGCGAGATCTGGACGTCCACGTAGTCGCTGGCCGCCAGCCGCGCCGCGACCTCGGGCGTGATCCGGACGCCGTTGGTGGAGAACTTCACGCCGACGTGGTGTTCGGTCGCGTAGTCGACCAGTTCCCAGAAGTCCGGGCGCACAGTGGGTTCCCCGCCGCCGATGTTGACGTAGAACACCTGCATGCGTTCCAGCTCGTCGATGATGTCCTTGCACTGACGGGTGGACAGCTCGCGCGGGTCGCGCTTGCCCGACGACGACAGGCAGTGCACGCAGGCCAGGTTGCAGGCGTACGTCAGTTCCCAGGTGAGGCAGATGGGCGCGTCGAGGCCGTGCTCGAACTGCTCGATCAGCCGGGGGACGGGGGCCGCTGTGGTCATTGAGGGTCCTTCCGGGGCACCAGCATGTTGGACTCGACGAGCACACCCAGCGCATGCAGGTACGGCGGCTGCGCGGCGTCGTCCACTCCGGCCGCCCGGCAGGCGGACCGGATGTCGGGATGGTCGGCCAGCGACTGCACCACCGTGAGGATGGTGCGGTTCTTCAGAAACGACAGCTTGCGGGTACCGAAGTGGTAGAGCAGCGCGCCGAACGGTTCGGGCCGAACCGCCACCTGCGGGTGCAATCGCCAGCCGCGATCAGGGTCGAACGGCGCCGCCGCCCGAGCCTGCGCGGACGCGGGCACGGTCAGTAGACCCCGCACATGCCGTCGATGGACACCTCTTCGACCAGGGTCTCGGTGACGAGTTGGGTGTCAGTTTCGGTCTCGTGGTCCACGGGGCCTTGCCTTTCGTCCGGTCTTGACAACGATGGGGTCTGAGTCACACTCGCCGCCAGAATATGGCATCGAGTGCCGAAATGGAAGGGCGGGGTCCGATGATGCCGCAGCCGCGGGTGGGCAGGCGCCGCTCGACCACCCCGCACCACATCACCGACGTCGCCATCGACATGTTCACGGCCCGCGGTTTCGCCGACGTGAGCGTCGACGACGTCGCCCAGGCCGCCGGCATCTCCCGCCGGACCCTGTTCCGCTATTACGCGTCCAAGAACGCCATCCCGTGGGGCGACTTCGACAATCACCTTGCGCACCTGCGCGATCTGCTCGACAACGTCGATGCCGACGTGGGCCTGGGTGACGCGCTGCGGGCTGCGCTGTTGGCGTTCAACACCTTTGACGAATCCGAGACCGCCCGGCACCGCCAGCGCATGCGGGTGATCCTGCAAACCGCTGAGCTGCAAGCGTATTCGATGACGATGTACGCCGGCTGGCGTGAGGTGATCGCCGGGTTCGTGGCGCGCCGCATGGACTGCAAGACCGCGGATCTGCTGCCCCAGACGGTCGCCTGGACGATGCTCGGGGTAGCCCTGTCGGCCTACGAGCACTGGCTGGGCGACGAATCCGTCCCACTGCCGGTTGCCCTGGGCAACGCCTTCGACGTCGTCGGCGCCGGACTGCACGGGCTGGGCGGGTGACGGCCGAACACCTGGTGCACACCCTGCGGTCACAGGGCAGGTTCTGCGCCTCGTCGGGCTCGCCGATGTACGGCGAGCTGTTCGAACTGGTCGCCCGCGACGTCGAAGCCGGCGGTGTCTTCGCGAGCATCCTGTCCGGGCGCGAAGACGCCCCGTCGCGCGACGCTGTGCCGCTGCGGTTGCTCGGCGGGCTGCACCGGTTGGTGCTCGACGGCCGGGCGGCGCGGTTGCGCCGCTTCTATCCCAGCACCGGCGGCGGGTGGGACGCCCGGTCCGCCTGGCCGGAAATCCTGGACACCGCCGCCGGCCACGCCGACGCGCTGCGTGCGGCGCTCGGCCAGCCACCGCAGACCAACGAGGTGGGCCGATCGGCCGCCCTGATCGGCGGACTGCTGCTCGTCAATCGCGAATTCGGGTTGCCCATACGGCTTTTCGAGATCGGCTCGAGCGCCGGGCTGAACCTGCGCGCCGACCACTACCGCTACGGCTTCGCCGGCGGCGGGTGGGGCCCGGCCGACTCTCCGGTGCTCATCGACGACGCGTGGCGCGGTGCGCTGCCACCGCCGGGCGACGTGCGCATCGTCGCGCGGCACGGGTATGACATCGCGCCCATCGACGTCGGCCGCGCCGACGGGGAGCTGGCCGTGCTGAGCTATGTCTGGCCCGACCAGGCCGCCCGGCTGGCGCGGCTGCGCGGCGCCATCGAGGTCGCCCGCCGCGTGCCGGCGGCCCTCGAGCGCAGGACCGCCGGCGACGCGGTCGCCGGGCTGACGCTGGCCGACGGTGCGCTGACCGTCTTGTGGCATTCGATCACCTGGCAGTACCTGTCCGTCGACGAACGCGCCGCGGTGCGCGCGCACGTGGACGCGGTGGCCGCCCGGGCCGGCACCGGCTCGCCGTTCGCCCACCTCACGATGGAGCCCGCGCGTTCGGGCCCGGGGGCACCCATCAGGTTCGTGGTGCGGGCCCGCGTCTGGCCCGACGGCGGCGCGCAGACGCTGGGCGAATGCCATCCGCACGGCCCACCGGTGGACTGGCTTACTACGTGCCCATGAAGGTCATCGGGTCGTGCAGCACGCGGGTGCCGTCGTGCAGCCCCTCGATGGCCGCCATGTGTTCGGGCTCGAGCGTGAAGTCGAACACGTCCAGGTTCTGGGCGACGCGTTCGGGTTTGGACGACCGCGAGACCACGACGTTGTCCAACTGCAGGTTCCACCGGACCAGCACCTGTGCGGGGGTGCGGCCGTACTCGGCGGCGATCGACGTCACCGTCGGGTCCTCGAGCATCTTGCCGACGCCCAGCGGGCTGTAGGACTGGGTCTGCACGTCGTGCTCGGCGTGGGCCATGCGCAGGTCGGCCTGGTTCAGCCGCGGGTGCAGCTCGACCTGGTTCACGGCGGGCACCTCGTCGGTCTCCTCGATGACCGTCGCCAGCAGCTCCTCGGTGAAGTTGCAGACGCCGATCGAGCGGGCGTGCCCCTCGTCGCGCGCCACCTGCATGCCCTCGAAGCTCTCCACGTATTTGCCCAGCTTCGGCGCCGGCCAGTGGATCAGGTAGAGGTCGAGGTAGTCCAGCCCGAGTCGGTCCAGGCTCGCCTTGCACGATTCCTGGGCGGTGTGGAAGCCCTGCTTCGAGGTGCCGAGCTTGGTGGCGACGAACAACTCCTCACGGGGAATGCCCGAGGCGGCGATCGCGCGCCCGACGGCTTCCTCGTTGCCGTACGAGGCGGCGGTGTCGATGAGGCGACAGCCGGCCTCCAGCGCCGCGAGCACCGAGCTTTCCGTCTCCTCGTCGGACAACTTGGCTACCCCCAAGCCAAGTACGGGCATCTTCGCCTCGTCGTTGAGAGCGACGGTCGGAATCGCGCTGGCCGAGCTGTATATCTCATCAATCACTGTCACTTGCCAATCACCTGCCTGCTCAAGTTGGTTGTTTTCTGGGAAAGGAACGATGATTCGGCGGCGGCCCGCAGGCCGGGCGTTCAGCCAACCCACTGCGTTGTGAAAAGGTCCCGCAACATCGCTCGCTTGCAGACAGTAGCCAAGCTCGCCAAGCGCTGCACGAAGCCCGACGACACATGCCGGCGCAGCAAAATTCGTCATCGACCAGAGTTACGAGTTTCCAGCACAATGCGTTTGGCGTTGCCGACGATGGCAATTATGTGACACCGACTACAGTGCCGCGACGTCGAAACCGGTGGGCCTGGGGGACAAATGCACCAAAGTGAGGTGTATCACCATCGAATTAGGCTGCGGCGTAAGCGCAATTCGCGACGAACCTCCAGGCAGACCGGGGTAATCAAGCGAAACCCTTGATGGTCTAAGCGCTTTCGATTTCCGTGTTGACGCGGGGTGCACGCGACGCGAATTCGGCGATCCCTTATGCTCGACGAACGCCGAACGCACGCCAATACCGGAAGCGAGGCAGACCTGTCCCATGAAGACAATGCAAGAACTTTTCGAAATCGCCTGGCAGGCAACACAAATCGGCGCCACCACGCTGAAGAAGTCGCAGCCGAGTTCGGTGCAGCACAAGGGTGACCGCGACACGGTCACCGACGTCGACCTCGCAATCCAGCGCGACATCGCCGCATACCTGGCCCAGACCACACCCGACATCGCGCTACTGGCCGAGGAGTCCGAGCAGCAGCCGGAGATCGAGACGTCCGAGTGGCTCTGGGTCCTCGACCCCATCGACGGGACGTCGAACTTCGTCCACGGCCTGCCGATGTGCGCGGTATCGCTGGCCCTGCTGCACTCCGGTCGCACCGTGGTGGCCGTCACCCACGCTCCCCTGCTGGGCAAGACCTACCACGCGATCGAGGGCAAAGGCGCGTTCGTGAACGGGCAACGGATCACCGCCAGCGCCACCGACAGCCTCAGCGGCGCCATCGTGTCCCTCGGCGACTACGCCGTCGGCCACGACGCCGGCCGGCTCAACCGGCACCGGCTGGCGCTCACCACGGAGCTGGTGCCCCGCGTCGAGCGCATCCGGATGATCGGCGCCGCGACCCTCGACCTCGCGTTCGTCGCCGAGGGCGCGCTGGACGCGTGCGTGATGATGTCCAACAAGCCGTGGGACACCGCCGCGGGAACCCTGATCGCCCGCGAGGCCGGAGCGCGGCTCACCGACGCGCAGGGCAACCCGCACACCCACAGCTCCGCGTCGACGATCGTCACCGCGCCGGGCATCGCCGAGCAGCTCGCCACGGTGATCCGCAGCACGGAGGTTCCCAGCGACCGGTACGCGGCCGCCGTCGGCTAGCCGCGAACGCGAAAGATACCGATCAGCCCAGCATTTCGGCGATGGGAACGGCCGCGGCGATCTTGGCGCGGGCCTTCATGACCTTGCCCGGCATCCCGCCGCCGACCACCCCGACGAGGGCGCCGTCGCGTTCGTAGTAGGCCAGGAACTTGCGGCCGTCGTCCTCGACGACGTGGACGACGTCGTCGGCCTCCGGCTCGCCCAAGCACTGGATCTTGACGTCGTACTGGTCGCTCCAGAAGTACGGGACCACGACGATCGGTGCCACATCCTGGCCCAGCATCGCGGGTACCACGGCGCGGGCCTGATCGGCAACATTGCTCCAATGTTCAACTCGCCCTTGATGTCCCGTCGCGTCGCGCCACGAGGCGACGTCGCCGAGCGCCCACACGTTCGGCGCGCTGGTGCGTCCGGCCTCGTCGCAGATGACGCCGTTGTCCACCTCGACGCCGCTGCCCTCGAGCCATTCGGTCGCCGGGCGCGAGCCGATGCCGACGACCACGATGTCGGCCTGCAGTTCGGTGCCGTCGCTCAGCACCACCGCCTCCACGCGCGAGTCGCCGCGCACCTCCGTCACCCCGACCCCGAGGCGGACGTCGACGCCTTCGGCGCGGTGCAGCCGGGCCACCAGCTCGCCGATCTGCACGCCGAGCACCGCGGCCAGCGGGGTGGGCTGCGGCTCCACCAGCACCACGTCCACGCCCAGGCTGCGCAGGCTGGCCGCCACCTCGCAGCCGATGAAGCCGGCGCCGATGACGACGGCGCGCTGGGCGGCGGACGCGTGCTCGCGCAGCGCCATGCTTTCGTCGAAGGTCCGCAGCACGCGGATGCCCTCGAGGTCCGGGATCGCCGGGATGCGCCGGGGCACCAGGCCCGTGGCGATGACGAGTTCGTCGTAGGCCAGCGTGGTGCCGTCGTTCAGAGTCACCGTCTGGGCCGCGGTGTCCAGGCTGCGCGCGGCCGACCCCAGTCGCAGGGTGATGTCGTTCTCGTCGTACCACTCGCGGGGTTTGAGCGCGGTGTCGTCGACCTCTTTGCGCAGCACCTCTTTGGACAGCGGCGGGCGGTCGTAGGGCAGGTGCACCTCGTCGCTGACGATCGTGATGGGGCCGGAATACTCCGATTTCCGCAGCTGCTCGGCGGTGCGGGCGGCGGCCAATCCGCCGCCGACGATCACGATTCCGTTGGTCGCGCTTGCGTCACTACTCACGTGGAGTTCTTAGCACGATGGCGCCTCAGTACTTTAGGGCACCCTTATCCACGGGGATCTGGGTGCCGGTGAGGGTGCCCGAGCCGTCGCCGGCGAGCCAGGCCACCACGTCGGCCACCTCGTCGGCGGCCATGAAGCCGTTGGGCTGCACCGGCATTGGCGGAAAGCTGTGCACGAAGGTGGGATGCTTGGCGAAAATCTCCATCATCGCCTCGGGTTCGATCATCGGGGTGTCCACCGAGTACGGGTGGATGGAGTTGACCCGGATGCCGAATTCGCCGAGCTCGATGGCCAGCGTGTTGGTCAGCGCCGTCAGTCCGTGTTTGCTGGCCGAGTAGTGGCCGTTGCCCGGGGTGGCCTTGATGCCCGCCGACGAGCTGACCACGACGATGGATCCGCCGTTTCCCGCCTCGATCATGGCGGGCACGGTGGCGCGCAGCGTCCGCCAGGTGCCGGTCAGGTTGACGCCGATGACGGTGTCCCACTGCTCGTCGGTGAGCTCCCAAACGCGGCCCCAGCTCAGCACTCCGGCGTTGGCCACCACGATGTCGAGCCGGCCGAACTGTTCGATCCCGTCGGCCACCAGGTCGCGCAGCGCGGCGTCGTCGCGGACGTCGACCTCGCGGGCCAGGCTCTTGCGGCCCTCGTTCTCCACCAGGCGGGCGGTCTCGTCGAGGTCTTCGCGGGTGGCCGGCGTGTACGTCACGCTGGCGGATGCCGCCGCGCAGATGTCCAGCGCGATGATGTCGGCGCCCTCGCGGGCCAGCCGCACCGCGTGCGAGCGCCCCTGCCCGCGGGCGGCCCCGGTGATGAACGCGACCCGCCCCTGCAGTGATCCGGCCTGTCCAGCCACCTGTAATCCCTTCGCCCGCCGATAGACCAAGCCAGGCTAGCAGCGCAATTGAAACGTGTTCTAATTCACCCGGCGTTGCCGGGCGGCCCGTCAGATTTCGGCGATGATCGCCGCGCGCCGGCTGGTGTATTCGGCGTCGGTGAGCGCCCCGCTGGCGTGCAGATCCTGCAGCTCCTGCAGCCGCGCGGCGATCGACGGTTCGGGCGGCGTGACGACCGCCGCCGCCGCGGGCGCCGCGGCCGGCGCCGGCTGCGCGGCCGGGCCTGCTGGTCGACGGCGCGGCGCACCACCGCCTGGATCTGGGCGCGCAGGGCCGGGTTCGACCGGATGTCGACCATCTGGTTGAGCGCGACGTTGTTGGCCTTGAGGATCTGCAGGATCTCCATCAACGGGCCGGCCTGCCCGCTCAGGTCATAGGTTTTGTTGTCCTCGGCCACGGTGAACTGCGCGGGCACCAGGCCGTTGACCAAAGCGCTTCGCTCCCAGTCGATTCGGTATTCGCTGGTGGTGGGGTTGACCAGGACCACCACCTTGCGGGCGTTGAGGTTGCCGAGCCGGGTGACGCTGGCGATGACCCGGTCCTCGCTGTCGAACGGCAGCAGCCCCGGGCCGGCGATGTGCAGGTGCACCTTGACGACCTGCTGGTTGTTCACCCACGTCCCGGTTTCGGTGATCCCGGTGATCTGGGCGAGCGCCAGCACCCCGTTCTGCTCGAGCGCGGCCACCTTGGCCGACGACTTGGCCCCGTAGTTCGCCAGGGCCAGCGCGATCAGCACGTCGGCGACGGTGATCACCAGGCCGACGTAGAACATCCACTGCAGCAGGTTGTCGAGCCCGAGAGTGAAGTACACGATCAGGAAGATCGGTCCCACCAGGCCGCCGCACAGCAAAACCACCAACTGTGCCTTCAGGTAGCGCGCTAACACATGCCCCTCCTCGGCTTACTGGGGAATCGGTGTCAGAGTAGCGCCAAGGCTGCCGCGACGACTGCTATACGCGCAAACCGCGTCCGGCCGGCTACACCGTCTCGGTGGGCACGATCGGCACCCGCTTGACCGGTGGGCCCGCCGGCTGGGCCGGGTGTGCGGGTTGCGCCGGGGCGGGCGCGGCGGTGCGCGCCGATACCGGCATCGTGGACGCCGGCGCGGTCTGCGACGGCACCGCGGTCTGCATCGGCGCGGCGGGTGTTCCGGCCGGCGTCGCGATCGAGGCCGCCGGCTGCACGGGGGTGGGCGACCCGGCCGGCGCGTAGGCCGGCGTCACCACCCGCGCCGCGCCGGCCGGCATGGTGGCCGAGGCCAGCGTCGCCGACCCCGCCGGGGCCGCCGCGGCCGGCGTGCCGGCCGGTGCGGGCGTCACCGCGGCCGCGGCCGGCGCCATCGCCGCGGCCAGCGGCCCGCGGGCGCGGTCGGCGCGGACGTACCCACGGCGCCGGCGCTCACCGCCGGCACCTGAGCCGCCACCGACGCCGGGCCCGCCGCCGACTGCAAGGGCGAGGTGTTGGCCGCCTCGGCGAAGGCATACTGCGCCGCACCGCCATTCATCAGCTGGACGAACTGGCTGTGGAACGCGGCTGCCTGGGCGCTGAGCGCCTGATAGACCTGGGAGTGCGCGTCGAAGAGCGCGGCGATACTCGCCGACACCTCGTCGGCGCCGGGCGCCAGCACGCCCGATGTCGGGCCGAACGCGGCGGTGTTGGCAGAGCTGATCGTCGTGCCGATCCTGGCCAGATCCCCGGCGGCCGCCGCGACGAATTCGGGCGTCGCCTGAACGAACGACATCGGAACCTCCCCGCAACGCTACGGTCAGGAGAATTATGAGCAAATCCTAAACCAGGCGCCGCCGTTGCCGCATGATTTCTCCCCCGCCGCTCCGGGCCGACGCCGCCGCAACGCACAAAGCCCGGATCGCCGAGTCGGCGATCCGGGCTTTGCGGTGGTTCGAAACTACTTGATGATCTTGACGACCCGGCCGGCGCCGACGGTGCGGCCACCCTCACGGATCGCGAACCGCAGACCGTCGTCCATGGCGACGGGCTGGATCAGCTTCACCGAGATGTTGGTGTTGTCACCGGGCATCACCATTTCGGTACCCTCCGGCAGCGTCACCACACCGGTCACGTCGGTGGTGCGGAAGTAGAACTGAGGACGGTAGTTGTTGAAGAACGGCGTGTGCCGGCCGCCCTCGTCCTTGGACAGGATGTAGACCTGGCCCTCGAACTCGGTGTGCGGGGTGGTGGTGCCGGGCTTGGTCACGACCTGACCGCGCTCGACGTCCTCACGCTTGATACCACGCAGCAGCAGCCCGACGTTGTCGCCGGCCTGACCCTGGTCCAGCAGCTTGCGGAACATCTCCACGCCGGTGACGGTGGTCTTGGTGCTGGTCGGCTTGATGCCGACGATCTCGACCTCTTCGTTGACGTTGATGATGCCGCGCTCGACACGACCGGTGACCACCGTGCCACGACCGGTGATGGTGAAGACGTCCTCGACGGGCATCAGGAACGGCTTCTCCGTCTCGCGGACCGGGTCCGGGATCGACTCGTCGACGGCCTCCATCAGCTGCTCGACGGACTCGACCCACTTGGCGTCGCCCTCGAGCGCCTTGAGCGCCGAGACCCGCACGACCGGGGCGTCCTCGTCGAACTCCTGGGCGGCCAGCAGCTCGCGGACCTCCATCTCGACGAGCTCGAGCAGCTCCTCGTCGTCGACCATGTCGGCCTTGTTCAGCGCGACCAGGATGTAGGGCACACCGACCTGACGGGCCAGCAGCACGTGCTCCCGGGTCTGCGGCATCGGGCCGTCGGTCGCGGCGACCACCAGGATCGCGCCGTCCATCTGGGCGGCACCGGTGATCATGTTCTTGATGTAGTCGGCGTGACCCGGGGCGTCGACGTGGGCGTAGTGACGCTTCTCGGTCTGATACTCCACGTGGGAGATGTTGATCGTGATACCGCGCTGACGCTCTTCGGGCGCGTTGTCGATCTGGTCGAACGCACGCGACTCGTTGAGTGCCGGGTACTTGTCGTGCAGAACCTTGGTGATAGCCGCGGTCAGCGTGGTCTTGCCGTGGTCAACGTGACCAATGGTCCCGATGTTGACGTGCGGCTTCGTCCGCTCGAACTTCGCCTTCGCCACTTCTGTGTCCTCCTGGACTAGTTGGTGCTCGTTAAAGCAGTGTTGGTGTTTTCAGTTGTGCCGCGCCCAAGGCATTCCAATGACCCGGCAAGATTACTCCGCTGGCCGTTACTGGCCCGTCGCCTTCGCGATGATCTCCTTTGACACGTTGGCCGGCACTTCGGCGTACGAATCGAAAACCATGGAGTAGTTCGCCCGGCCTTGGGTCTTGGACCGCAGGTCGCCGACGTAGCCGAACATCTCCGACAGCGGCACATGCGCCTTGACGACGCGCGCACCGCTTCGCTCCTCCATGGCCTGGATCTGGCCACGGCGAGAGTTCAGGTCGCCGATCACGTCGCCCATGTAGTCCTCGGGCGTGGTGACCTCGACGGCCATGATCGGTTCCAGGATCACCGGCTGGGCTTGCTGCGCAGCCTTTTTCAGCACCTGGGAACCGGCGATCTTGAAGGCCATCTCCGACGAGTCGACCTCGTGGAAAGCCCCGTCGAGCAGGGTGACCTTCAAGTTCACCAGCGGGTAGCCGGCCAGCACGCCGTACTGCATCGCGTCCTGGGCTCCGGCGTCCACCGACGGGATGTACTCACGCGGGATACGGCCACCGGTGACCTTGTTCTCGAACTCGTAGGTCGCACCGTCCTCGCCGTGGAACGGCTCGAGGTTGATCAGCACCTTCGCGAACTGGCCCGAGCCACCCGTCTGCTTCTTGTGGGTGAACTCGACCTTCTCCGCCACGCGCCGGATGGTCTCCTTGTAGGCCACCTGCGGCTTGCCGACGTTCGCCTCGACCTTGAACTCACGCCGCATGCGGTCGACCAGGATGTCCAGGTGCAGCTCGCCCATGCCGCCGATCACGGTCTGGCCGGTCTCTGCGTCCTGGTGCACCTTGAAGGTCGGGTCTTCCTCGGCGAGCTTCTGGATCGACAGGCTCAGCTTCTCCTGGTCGCTCTTCGTCTTGGGCTCGATGGCCACCTCGATGACCGGGTCGGGGAAGGTCATCGACTCGAGGACGACCTGCTGGTTCGGGTCGCTCAGCGTGTCACCGGTGGTGGTGTCCTTGAGCCCGATCACCGCATAGATGTGACCGGCCGAGGCGGTCTCCACCGGGTTCTCCTTATTGGAGTGCATCTGGAACAGCTTGCCCAGCCGCTCCTTCTTGCCCTTGGTGGCGTTGATGACCTGGCTGCCGGAGTCGACCTTGCCCGAGTACACCCGGACGTAGGTCAGCTTGCCGAAGAACGGGTGGGTCGCGACCTTGAACGCCAGCGCGGAGAACGGCTCGTCGGTCGACGGGTTGCGGGTGACCTCTTCGTCCTCCTTGCCCGGCACGTGGCCGACGGCCGGCGGCACGTCCAGCGGCGAGGGCAGGTAGTCGATGACGGCGTCCAGCATGGGCTGCACGCCCTTGTTCTTGAACGCGCTGCCGCACAGCACCGGGTAGGCCTCCGAGCTGATGGTCAGCTTGCGGATGGCGCCCTTGATCTCCTCGACCGTGAGCTCCTCGCCACCCAGGTACTTCTCCAGCAGCGCCTCGTCGGTCTCGGCGACGGCCTCGAGCAGCTTGGTGCGGTACTCGTCGGCCTTCTCGGCCAGCTCGGCCGGGATCTCGATGGTGTCGTACGTCTCGCCCAGCTTCGTCTCGCCGCGCCACACCTTGGCGTTCATCTCGACCAGGTCGACGATGCCCTCGAAGTCACCCTCGGAGCCGACGGGCAGCTGGATCGGGATGGCGTTGGCGCCGAGGCGCTCCTCCATGGTCTTCACCGAGAAGTAGAAGTCGGCGCCGATCTTGTCCATCTTGTTGACGAAGCAGATGCGCGGGACGTCGTACTTGTCGGCCTGCCGCCAGACCTGCTCGGACTGCGGCTCGACACCCTCCTTGCCGTCGAACACGGCCACGGCACCGTCGAGCACGCGCAGGCTGCGCTCCACCTCGACGGTGAAGTCGACGTGGCCCGGGGTGTCGATGATGTTGATCTGGTTGTCTTTCCAGAAGCAGGTGGTAGCCGCGGAGGTGATGGTGATCCCCCGCTCCTGCTCCTGCTCCATCCAGTCCATGGTGGCGGCGCCGTCGTGCACCTCACCGATCTTGTAGCTGATACCGGTGTAGTAGAGGATGCGCTCGGTCGTCGTCGTCTTGCCGGCGTCGATGTGCGCCATGATGCCGATGTTGCGGACCTTGGTGAGGTCGGTCAGCACGTCCTTCTGTGCCACAGAAGTCTTCCCACTCTTTCGATTGCTTGGTTATTCGCTGTCGCTTTGCGCCCGGCCACCCTGCCTTGACGCGGTTGGATCCCCTACCAGCGATAGTGCGCGAAGGCGCGGTTGGCCTCGGCCATCTTGTGGGTGTCCTCGCGCCGCTTGACGGCGGCACCGAGGCCATTGCTGGCATCCAGGATCTCGTTGGCCAGCCGCTCGACCATGGTCTTCTCGCGGCGTTGCTTGGAGAAGCTGACCAACCAACGCAGTGCCAGCGTCACGGAGCGATCCGGACGCACCTCGACCGGGACCTGGTACGTAGCGCCACCGACGCGGCGGCTGCGCACCTCGAGGGAGGGCTTGACGTTGTCCATTGCGCGCTTGAGGGTGATCACCGGGTCGGTACCCGTCTTTTCCCGAGCGTTCTCGAGCGCTCCATAAACAATGCGTTCGGCCAGCGATTTCTTCCCGTCCAGCAGCACCTTGTTCACCAGCTGCGTCACCAGCTGCGACCCGTAGACCGGGTCGTTGACCAACGGGCGCTTCGGCGCGGGCCCCTTGCGCGGCATCAGCTCTTCTCCTTCTTGGCGCCGTAACGGCTGCGAGCCTGCTTGCGGTTCTTGACACCCTGGGTGTCGAGCGAACCGCGGATGATCTTGTACCGGACACCGGGCAGGTCCTTCACACGACCGCCGCGCACCAGCACCATCGAGTGCTCCTGCAGGTTGTGGCCCTCGCCGGGAATGTAGGCGGTGACCTCAACCTGGCTCGTCAGCTTCACGCGAGCGACCTTCCGAAGCGCCGAGTTCGGCTTCTTCGGGGTGGTGGTGTACACGCGGGTGCATACGCCACGGCGCTGCGGGCTGCCCTTCAGGGCCGCGGTCTTGACCTTCGCGACCTTGTCGCGGCGACCCTTGCGGACCAGCTGCTGAATGGTTGGCATCTACCGGCTTTCTGTGTTCGTGTTCGGCATACTTCTAGCGTTTTCAAGTCTGTGTACTGCAGTTATGTCCGGCCGCATCACCCCGCGTCCGGGTGTGTCGCATGCGCTGCGCACCGGACTTGGTCCGATGCTCCGTGGACACGCGAATTCGCCCGGCATTCACTCCCTTACGGTTAGGCGCCGTAAGCCGCCAGGCACGAGGGACCACAATACCCGCCGCCGGTCTCGCAGGTCAAAGCGACGGCGACGCCATCTGCTCTAGTAGCGCGCGCCATCGGTGGCGGTGCGCCTTTCCAGGCCGGCCGCCAGCCGCAGCACCATGTCGGAGAACAGCGCGTCGGTGTCGATCTCGTCCATCACGCCCGTCATCTCCAGCAATACAAAGCCGTGCAGCGCGGACCAGAACTCCAGCGACGCGTGGAACGCCGCCTCGCCGTCCAGACCGTAGGAGGACAGCACCGCGATCACCGGCGCGGCCGCGCCGCGGGTGGCGGCGGTGTACTCGGGATCGTCGCCGCCGAACGGCATCCGGGTGAAGGCCGAGTAGCGGCCCGGGTGATGGTGGGCGTAGCTGCGGTAGGCCCCGGCCATCACCAGCACCGCGTCGTCGCGGGCGCGGCCCTGGCCCACGCGGTTGAGCATGGTGATGATGTCGTCGATGACGCGGATCCGCACCGCGCGCCGCAGGTCTTCCAGGCTGTCGACGTGGTTGTACAGCGACGGCCCCTTGGTGCCCAACTGCATCGCCAGCGCGTTGATGGTCAGCGCGTCCCAGCCCTCGCGGTCCAGGAACGTCAGGGCGCCGTCGATGATACCGTCCCGGCTCAGCTTGGCCGGACGGGAAGCGGGCCGACCCGCGCGCTGGCGCCCGGCCGCCGGTGGCGGATCCGGTGGAGCTGCCATGGCGGTCGCCCTTCGATTGCGTATACGGGTTGCGGTTAACTAATGACTCTAGTTGACGCCCGTTCAGACTTTAAGCTCCCCGGCGGCGACACGAGCGCAGAGCAACGCAAAATAAAGTCTGCCACCGGGCATGCAAATGCACGTAATGTCATGCTTGCCTCGTTTCGAGCAGCCGACCCGTCCAAAAGGGGGCCCGCAGTGAAGTGGACGACTGTCGCCGGGTCACTGGCCACCTGTGTCATCGCCGTCGTCGCCCTGCCGGGGATTGCGCAGGCCAAAAACGGTGACACCCACGTGATCGGGGAGGACATCGAGCAGACCGTCGACTGCAACGACGCCACGCTGATGGTCAACGGCAGCGGCATCACCGTCACCGCGCTGGGCAACTGCTACGCCGTGACGGTGATGGGCTCGTCGAACACCGTCATCGCCGACTCCGTCTCGCACGACATCACCGTGTACGGCTACAACCAGACGGTGTTCTACAAGAGCGGTCAGCCCGCCCTGTGGGACCGCGGCCGCGAACTGGGCATGACCAACCGGCTCCAGCAGGTGCCGGGCTAAACCGTGACACCACAACAACATCGGATCAAGAATCGAGGAACCATGCCCGCCAACATCCGTGACCGCTCGCTGCGCCTGGCCGTGCTCGCCATGACACCGGCCGCGGCGGCCCTGGTACTGGCCGGCTGCAGTTCGACGGCCAACCCGCCCGCGGGGTCCTCGACGACCACCACCAAGAGCAGCGCGACGACCAGTGCCGGCGCGGCGCCGACGACGGGCTCGAGCGGGGCGAGCACCACCGCGTCCATCGAGATCGGCAACACGATCAACTACGGATCGATGGGCACCACCACCACCCTGGACTGCGCCAGCGGCAAGTCGCTGAACGTCGGCGGGTCGGACAACAACCTGACCGTCACCGGCACCTGCGAGACGGCCACGGTCAGCGGCACCAACAACAAGATCACCTTCGACAAGGTGAACACCCGCATCACCGTGCTGGGGATGAACAACACCATCACCTATAAGGACGGCGACCCCAAGGTCGACAAGATCGGCCAGAGCAACACGATCAACAAGGGCAGCTGAACCCCGCGCCCGTGCGGCGCTAGCCGGCCGGGCCCCGTGCCGTCCCGCGCCCGCCGCGAAGCGCCCGGCCCCTTCGTTCGCCTCCGCGGCGACCCGGGAGATGCTGGCGAATTCGAAGTCGATCGCGTCGGATTCGGTTGCGCCCCATTGGTGTAGCGCCGAGAGCCGGTCGGAGCGCAGGCATTGCTGCGGCAGCGCCGCCAGCTGCGCCGCCAATTCCTCGGCGGCCTGGCGCGACTGACCCTTGGGCACCACCCGATTGGCCAACCCGATGGCCAGAGCTTCGTCGGCGGCCACCGCGCGGCCGGTGAGGATCATGTCCATCGCGCGGCTGTGCCCGATCAGCCGGGGCAGCCGCACCGTGCCGCCGTCGATCAGGGGAACCCCCCAGCGCCGGCAGAACACGCCGAACACGGCGTCCTCTTCGGCCACCCGCAGGTCGCACCAGACGGCCAGTTCCAGGCCGCCGGCGACGGCGTGGCCGCTTACCGCGGCGATGACGGGCTTGGACAGCACCATCCGTGTCGGCCCCATCGGGCCCGGGCCGGTGCGGTGCACCGCATTGGCGTCGGGGGTGTTGAAGGCCTTCAAATCGGCTCCGGCGCAGAAGGTTCCGTTGTCACCCCAGAGCACCGCCACCGACGCGGTGTCGTCGCGGTCGAACTCCTCGAACGCCGAATACAACGCGGCGGCCGTCGGGCCGTTGACCGCGTTGCGGGCCGCCGGCCGGTTGATGATCACCGTGGTCACCGGGCCGTTGCGCTCGACCCGCACCGGTTCGCTCATGTCGCCTCCGCAAATAGTGGTTCGCGCCGCCGCAGCAGTTCGGCGGCGAAGTCGTGGTAGGCCGCCCGCAACCGGGCGCCCGGCCAGTCGGCCGGCAGCAGCTCGTCGGGCAGCACCGGGTCGGTGAGCAGGTGGCGCACCGTCGCTGCGGCCACCAGGAAACGGGCGGGAATATCTGGCGCGCTGGCCATCTCGTCGAGCAGCCGATGACCGTTCTGGGCCCAGGCCGGCAGGTCCCACAGCTGCGCGGCCAGCCCGGCGGGGTCGTCGTCGCGCGCCCGCAGCACCCGCGCCTGGGCGGCGATTTCGGGGCCGGGTTCGGCCTCGATGTTGTCGGGCCGCATCCACACCCCCTCGCGGAGCTCACCGAAGCGCTTGTCGTGCAAGGTGGTTCGCAGCGCCGCGCGGGTGCGCGCGTCATTTCCGACGCTGGTCACGATCAGCGTGACCCACTCGCCGTTCCAGGGGTGCACCCGCGGGTCGATGGCGGCGTCCTGGCGCTCCTGACGGGCCAGCAGGCGATCGGAGAGCCGGTAGCCGTCGGCGGAGCGGATCAGGTCGCCCGCACCGACCATGCGGGTCAACGCCACCCGCAGGGTCGACTCCTTGATGCCGAAATCCGATGTGAGCCTGACTAATTCGCTGGCCCGGGCGTGCGCGGGGTGAGCGCCGAGCAGGACGCTGAGCACCACCGACCGCGCCGTCATGTCCGGCATGGCTACACCCCGGACGCGCGGCGGCCGTGGTCGCCGAACGGTTCGTCCCGGTGCCGCACCGCCTCGCGGAACCCGTGCTCGACGGCGTCGGCGACGAACGCGTGCCCCTCGGGCGTATGCCGGGCCACCCCGTCGAACACCGTGCTGACCATCCGGCTGGTGGCCACCCCCTGTTGCAGCAGAGCGGAATTCAGCGCGAGCTTGACCATGATCAGCTGGTTGACCGGCACCGCGGCGATCCGCTCGACCAGCCGCTCGGTGCGCTCGTCGAGGTCCGCCGGGTCCGGCGCCTCGACCGCCCATCCCCACTCGGCGGCCTGCGCTCCGGTGATGCAATCACCGGTGAACAACAGCCTTTTCGCGCGCTGATCACCCAGGCGGTGCGCCCACAGCCCGGCCGCCGGGACGCCCCACACCCGGGTCGGCGGGTAGCCGATCTTGGCGTCGGCGGCGGCGATCACCTGGTCGGCATGCAGCGCGATGTCGGTGCCGCCGGCCACGCAGTAGCCGTGGATCTTGACCACCGTCGGCTTGTCGGCGTGCATGAGGCTGGAGAAGCCGCGCACGAAGCGACTCATCATCTGGTAGTCGATCATCGGGTCCCACGGCTGATCGGCCAGATGGTTGACCGCCTGGGTCTTTCCGTCCAGCACGGTGCCCTGATAGGCACCGGTGCCGCCGGCCGAGCCGGTGCGATCGGCGTAGGCGCTCAGGTCGAAGCCCGCGCAGAAGCCCTCGCCTCGACCGGACACCAGGATGACGTGCACGTTCGGGTCGAGGTCGGCGCGCTCCACCAACGCCGAGAGTTCCAGCGGGGTGTCCGCGACGATCGCGTTGCCCTTGTCCGGCCGGTTGAACGTGATGCGCGCAACCCGATCGGTGACCTCGTAGGTCATCGTCTTGAGGTTGTCGAAGTCGACTGGCCTGATCGCGTGAGTCATGTTGCGGCTCAGCCCTTTACCAGCGCCCGCTCCAGAATCGGTGCGAGGTCGAGCCCGTCCGGCATGGTGCCGAAGGCGCCGCCCCACCGTCGGTCCAGCCGGGTGGTCAGGAAAGCCTCGGCTACGGCCGGGTGGCCGTGGCGCACCAGCAGCGAGCCCTGCAGCGCCAGGCAGATGTCTTCGGCGACCTTGCGGCCGCGGTAGGCGATGGTCTCCAGGTCGCCGAGTTGCTTCTTCAGCGCGTCAACGTGGTCGGCCAGCCGCCGGTCCTGCCCAGCGCCGTCGGCCAGCTCGTCGAACAGCACCTCGACGCACTCGGGACGAGTTGCCATGGCGCGCAACGTGTCCAGCGCGCTGACGTTGCCCGAGCCCTCCCAGATGCCCATCAGCGGCGCCTCCCGGTACAGCCGCGGCATGCCGGAGTCCTCGACGTAGCCGTTGCCGCCCAGGCATTCCAGGGCCTCGGCGGCGTGCGGGGTGGAACGCTTGCACACCCAGTACTTGCTGGCCGCCAGCCCGATGCGGCGCAGCAGCGCTTCGCGCTGGTCGCCGCGCACGGCCTTGTCGGTGGCGCCGGCCATCCGCATCGCGACCATGGTGGCCGCCTCCGCCTCGACGGCAAGGTCGGCCAGCACGTTGCGCATCAGCGGTTGGTCGATCAGGTAGGCGCCGAAGGCCTTTCGATGCTGGGCGTGGTAGATCGCCCGGGTCAGGCCGGTGCGCATGCTGGTGGCGCTGCCCAGCGTGCAGTCCAGCCGGGTGAGGTTGACCATCTCGATGATGGTGGGCACGCCGCGCCCCTCCTCCCCCACCAGCCACGCGATCGCGCCGTCGTATTCGACCTCACTGGACGCGTTGGCGTGGTTGCCGAGCTTGTCCTTGAGGCGCTGCAGGAACATTCGGTTGCGGGTGCCGTCGGGCAGGACCCGGGGCAGCATGAAGCAGGACAGTCCGCCCGGCGCCTGCGCCAGCACCAGGAAGATGTCGCACATCGGCGCCGAGGTGAACCACTTGTGACCGGTGAGGCGGTAGCTGCCGTCGGCGTTGGGGGTGGCCTCGGTGGTGCCCGCGCGCACGTCGGAACCGCCCTGCTTCTCGGTCATCGACATGCCCGCGGTGATGCCGGGCTTGGTGGTGGCCAGCCTGAGCTCGGGGTCGTACTCGCGGCTGGTCAGCAGCGGCTCGTACACCTTGGCCAGTTCGGGGTTGCAGCGCAGCGCCGGAACGACGGCGTACGTCATCGAGATCGGGCAGATGTGGCCCGGCTCGACCGTCCACACCGAGGTCTTGGCGGCGCGGACGACGTGGGCACCCGGGCGCTCGTCGGCCCAGGGCGCGGCGTGCATGCCGTGGGCGACGGCCGCGCGCATGAGTTCGTGGTAGGCGGGGTCGTATTCGACCTCGTCGATGCGGTGCCCGTTGCGGTCGTGGGTGTGCAAGATGGGGCGGTTGCGGTCGGCGAGCTCACCCCAGCGCTGGGCCTGGTGGGTGGCCGACAGCGCGCCCACCTCGTTGACCTCGTCCAGGCCCCACTGCCCGCCCTCGCGGATCAGGGCCTCGATGAGCACCGCGGAGCTGGCCGGGTTGTGGTTTTCCAGGGGTGGGACCTGGTTGGTGACGACGTGGGTGTCCGACATGCCACCAATGTTACATTTTCCCGACAGTTGCACAAGAGGTGTAACAGCGGGGTCAGCCCGTGGTGTGCTCCCGCAGGAAGGCGATGTCGTCCTTGCGGCCCTCGTCCGCGGTCTCGCAGATCACCGGCGCGTCGGCGGCCTCGACCACGGCGACGAGCAGGTCCGGGTCGATCTGGCCGGTGCCGAAGTTGGCGTGCCGGTCGGCGCCGGAGCCCGCCGCGTCCCGCGAGTCGTTGCAGTGCACCAGATCGATGCGTCCGGTCAGGGCCCTGATCCTGTCGACCGCATCGATCAGCGCCTCGCCGGCGGCCCAGGCGTGACAGGTATCCAGGCAGAAGCCAATTCCCTTGTCGCCGATGTGATCCCACAGTTTGCCGATGGTGTCGAAATAGCGGGCCATTGCGTGGTCGCCGCCTGCGGTGTTTTCCAGATACACCGGCACGTCTGTTTCCAGGTAGTCCAGCGCCTTGACCCAGCGCTCGAAGCCGGCTTCCATGTCGTCGTCGTCGGCGTGGCCGCCATGCACGATGACCGCCGTCGCGTTGATTTCCGCCGCCGCGTCGCAGGTGTCCTGCAAGATCTTGCGCGACGGGATCCGGATGCGGTTGTTCGCCGAGGCGACGTTGATGAGATACGGGGCATGGATGTACAGCGGCACCGCCGAGGCTTTGAGCGCCTCGGCATCGTCGCGGGGTTTCGGTTTCTTCCAGCTCTGCGGGTTGCCGAGGAAGAACTGCACCACGTCGGCGCCGTCGGCTTGCGCGGCGGCCAGCGGGTCGTCATTGCGGACGTGTGAACCGATGAGCACGTCGGCCAGTCTAGTGACGGGCCCCGACACCAGCGCAACGAAAAAGCCCCGGGCGAACCCGGGGCTTTTTCGTTGTCGACTAGCGGTAGTCGCTGTAGCCGTAGTCGTCCAGCGGCACCGCGGCACCGGTGGCCTGGCCGAAGTCCGGGCTGTAGTACTGATCCTCGTAGGACGGGATCGTGTACGCGGCGGCCCGGGCCTCCTCGGTCGGCTGCACCTGGATGTTGCGGTACCGGTTGATACCGGTACCGGCCGGGATCAGCTTTCCGATGATCACGTTCTCCTTCAGACCCTGCAGCTTGTCGCTGCGGCAGTTGATCGCCGCATCGGTCAGCACTCGCGTGGTCTCCTGGAACGACGCCGCACTCAGCCACGAGTCGGTGGCGAGGCTCGCCTTCGTGATACCCATCAGGACCGGACGTCCGGCGGCGGGCTCACCGCCCTCAGCCACCACCCGGCGGTTCTCCGCCTCGAAGTCGGCCCGGTCGATCAGCGAGCCGGGCAGGAACTCCGTCGAGCCCGAGTCGATGATCGTGACGCGGCGCAGCATCTGGCGGACGATCACCTCGATGTGCTTGTCGTGGATCGACACACCCTGGGCGCGGTAGACCTCCTGGACCTCGCGGACCAGGTGGATCTGCACCTCGCGGGGGCCCTGCACGCGCAGCACCTCGTGCGGGTCGGCCGAGCCTTCCATCAGCTGCTGGCCCACCTCGACGTGGTCGCCGTCGGACAGCACCCGCTCGGAACCGTCCTCGTGCTTGAACACACGCAGCCGCTGCCGCTTGGAGAGCTTGTCGTACACGACCTCCTCGCTGCCGTCGTCGGGAACGATGGTGATCTTGTAGAACCGCTCACCGTCCTCGAGACGAACCCGCCCGGTGACGTCGGCGATCGGCGCCTTACCGCGCGGGATGCGGGCCTCGAACAGCTCCTGAACCCGGGGCAGACCGCCGGTGATGTCCTCACCGACACCACCCTGGTGGAACGTACGCATGGTCAGCTGGGTACCGGGCTCACCGATGGACTGCGCGGCGACGATACCGACGGCCTCGCCGATGTCGACCAGCTTCCCGGTCGCCATCGAACGCCCGTAACAGGTCGCACACACACCGGTGCCGGTGGTGCACGTCAGCACCGAGCGCACCTTGACCGACGTGATGCCCGCGGCCAGCAGAGCCTCGATCTCGGGGTCACCCAGGTCCTCACCGCGCGGAACGACCACGTTGCCGGCCTCGTCGACCGCGTCGGCGCCCAGAGTCCGCGCGTACGCCGAGGTTTCGATGTACGGGTCGCGGATCACGGTGCCGTCGGCCTGGCGCTCGGCCAGCTCGACGATGATGCCCCGCTCGGTCTCGCAGTCGTGCTCGCGGACGATGACGTCCTGGCTGACGTCCACCAGACGACGGGTCAGGTAACCCGAGTCCGCGGTACGCAACGCGGTGTCCGCCAAGCCCTTTCGAGCGCCGTGCGTGTTGATGAAGTACTCCAGCACGGTCAGGCCCTCACGGAACGAGGACTTGACCGGACGCGGGATGAACTCACCCTTCGGGTTGGTCACCAGGCCCTTCATGCCGGCCAGCGTTCGCGTCTGGGTGAAGTTACCCGTGGCGCCCGAGTCCACGATCGTGATGATCGGGTTGTCGGCCGGGTAGTGCTCACGCAGCGCCTGACCGACCTCGTCGGTGGCTTCCTTCCAGATCTCCACCAGCGCCTCGTTGCGCTCGTCGTGGTTCAAAGCACCACGCTGGAACTGCTTTTCGACCTTCTCGGCCCGCTCCTCGTACTGGTCGAGGATCTCCTTCTTGCGCGGCGGGACGAGCACGTCGGCCATCGAGACCGTGACACCGCTGCGGGTCGCCCAGTAGAAACCGGCGTCCTTGAGCTTGTCCACGGTCTGCGCGACCACGATCATCGGGTAGCGCTCGGCGAGGTCGTTGATGATCGCCGCCTGCACCTTCTTGTGCATCTGCTTGTTCACGAACGGGTAGCCGACCGGCAGCAGTTCGTTGAAAAGCACACGGCCCAAAGTGGTCTCGGCCATCCACGCATCGCCCGGCTGCCAACCGTTGGCGCCGAACAGCTCGGCCTCGATCTCGGCCGGCGGACGCAACTGGGTCAGCCGCACCTTGATCTTGGCCCGCACCGACAGCACGCCGCGATCCGACGCCATGATCGCCTCGGCCGGCGAGGAGTACACCCCGACCTCGGGCTCGTCCTTGGCGGCCGGCTTGAATTCGCCCTTGTCGCCGTCGACCTCGGTGGTCAGGAAGTACAGACCGGTCACCATGTCCAGACGCGGCATGGCCAGCGGGCGGCCCGACGCGGGCGACAGGATGTTGTTCGAGGACAGCATCAGGATGCGGGCCTCGGCCTGCGCCTCGGCGCTCAGCGGCAGGTGCACCGCCATCTGGTCACCGTCGAAGTCGGCGTTGAACGCCTCACACACCAGCGGGTGCAGCTGGATCGCCTTGCCTTCCACCAGCATTGGCTCGAAGGCCTGGATACCCAGCCGGTGCAGGGTGGGCGCGCGGTTCAGCAGCACCGGGTGCTCGGCGATGACCTCTTCGAGGACATCCCACACCTGGGGACGCTGACGCTCCACCATGCGCTTGGCGCTCTTGATGTTCTGCGCGTGGTTGAGGTCCACCAGCCGCTTCATCACGAACGGCTTGAACAGCTCCAGCGCCATCAGCTTGGGCAGACCGCACTGGTGCAGCTTGAGCTGCGGACCGACCACGATGACCGAACGGCCCGAGTAGTCGACACGCTTACCGAGCAGGTTCTGGCGGAACCGGCCCTGCTTACCCTTGAGCAGGTCGGAGAGCGACTTCAGCGGGCGGTTACCCGGTCCGGTGACCGGGCGGCCGCGACGGCCGTTGTCGAACAGCGCGTCCACCGACTCCTGCAGCATCCGCTTCTCGTTGTTGACGATGATCTCGGGCGCGCCGAGGTCGATCAGCCTCTTGAGTCGGTTGTTGCGGTTGATCACGCGGCGGTACAGGTCGTTGAGGTCCGAGGTGGCGAACCGGCCACCGTCGAGCTGCACCATCGGGCGCAGTTCCGGCGGGATCACCGGGACGGCGTCGAGCACCATGCCCATCGGGGAGTTACCCGACTGCTGGAACGCGGCGACCACCTTGAGCCGCTTGAGGGCGCGAAGCTTCTTCTGCCCCTTGCCGTTCTTGATGACGTCACGCAACGACTCGGCTTCGGCGTCGATGTCGAAGTTCTCGATCAGCTTCTGGATCGACTCCGCGCCCATCGCGCCGGTGAAGTACTCACCGAAGCGGTCGATCAGCTCGCGGTAGAGGTTCTCGTCGACGATCAGCTGCTTGGGAGCCAGCTTGGTGAAGGTCGTCCAGATCTCCTCGAGCCGGTCCAGCTCGCGCTGGGCCCGGTCGCGCAGCTGACGCATCTCGCGCTCGCCGCCGTCGCGGACCTTGCGGCGCGCGTCGGCCTTGGCGCCTTCGGCCTCCAGCTCGGCCAGGTCGGCCTCGAGCTTCTGGGCCCGGGCCTCCAGGTCGGCGTCGCGCTGGTCCTCAATCGCCTTGCGCTCCACCATCATTTCGGCCTCGAGCGTCGAGAGCTCGTTGTGACGCATCTCGTCGTCGACCGAGGTGATGACGTAGGCGGCGAAGTAGATGATCTTCTCGAGATCCTTCGGCGCCAGGTCGAGCAGGTAGCCCAGCCGCGACGGCACGCCCTTGAAGTACCAGATGTGCGTGACGGGCGCCGCCAGCTCGATGTGGCCCATCCGCTCGCGACGCACCTTGGCGCGGGTCACCTCGACGCCACAGCGCTCACAGATGATGCCCTTGAACCGGACGCGCTTGTACTTGCCGCAGTAGCACTCCCAGTCGCGAGTCGGTCCGAAGATCTTCTCGCAGAACAGGCCGTCCTTCTCCGGCTTCAGCGTGCGGTAGTTGATCGTCTCCGGCTTCTTGACCTCGCCGTAAGACCATTGCCTGATGTCCTCCGCGGTGGCCAGGCCGATACGGAGTTCATCGAAGAAGTTGACGTCGAGCACGTAACTCCCTTTCCCCTTGCGGGTTTAGTAACCAATCAGAGGTTGCCCGGCGTATCGCTACGCCAGGTCCTCCACTGAAGCAGATTCGTTGCGGGACAAGTTGATTCCCAGGTTCGCCGCCGCCCGCTCGAGGTCCTCGTCCTCGCCTTCGCGCAGCTCGATCGCCGCACCGTCCGAGGAGAGCACCTCGACGTTGAGGCACAGCGACTGCAGTTCCTTGAGCAACACCTTGAAGGACTCGGGAATGCCCGGCTCCGGGATGTTCTCGCCCTTGACGATCGCCTCGTACACCTTGACCCGGCCGACGGTGTCGTCGGACTTGATGGTCAACAGCTCCTGCAGCGTGTACGCCGCGCCGTAGGCCTGCATGGCCCAGCACTCCATCTCACCGAAGCGCTGACCACCGAACTGCGCCTTACCACCCAGCGGCTGCTGCGTGATCATCGAGTACGGACCGGTGGAGCGGGCGTGGATCTTGTCGTCGACCAGGTGGTGCAGCTTCATGATGTACATGTAGCCCACGGTCACCGGGTACGGGAACGGCTCGCCACTGCGGCCGTCGAACAGCACCGCCTTGCCGTCGCCGTTGACCATGACCTCACCGTCGCGGTTGGGCAGCGTGCAGGACAGCATGCCCTGCAGCTCCTCCTCCTTGGCGCCGTCGAACACCGGCGTCGACACGATCTGGTCCGGCTGCGCGTGCCGCAGCTGCTCGGGCAGGTTGACCGCCCACTCGGGCGAACCCTCGATGTTCCAGCCGGACTTGGCCACCCACCCGAGGTGGGTCTCCAGGATCTGGCCGATGTTCATCCGTCGCGGCACACCGTGCGTGTTCAGGATGATGTCCACCGGGGTGCCGTCCGGCAGGAACGGCATGTCCTCCTGCGGCAGGATCTTGCCGATGACGCCCTTGTTGCCGTGGCGTCCGGCGAGCTTGTCACCGTCGGAGATCTTGCGCTTCTGGGCCACGTAGACGCGCACCAGCTCGTTGACACCGGCCGGCAGCTCGTCGTCGTCCTCGCGGGAGAACACCCGGATGCCGATGACCTTGCCGGACTCGCCGTGCGGCACCTTCAGGGAGGTGTCGCGAACCTCGCGGGCCTTCTCACCGAAGATCGCGCGCAGCAGCCGCTCCTCCGGGGTCAGCTCGGTCTCACCCTTCGGGGTGACCTTGCCGACCAGGATGTCGCCGTCGCGGACCTCGGCACCGATGCGCACGATGCCGCGCTCGTCCAGGTCGGCCAGCACCTCGTCGGAGACGTTCGGGATGTCCCGGGTGATCTCCTCGGCGCCCAGCTTGGTGTCGCGGGCGTCGATCTCGTGCTCCTCGATGTGGATCGAGGTGAGCACGTCCTCCTCAACCAGCCGGTTGGAGAGGATGATCGCGTCCTCGTAGTTGTGCCCTTCCCACGGCATGATCGCCACGAGCAGGTTCTTGCCCAGCGCCATCTCACCGTTCTCGGTGCAGGGACCGTCGGCGATGACCTGGCCGGCCTCGACCCGCTCCCCCGCGTCGACGATCGGCGACTGGTTGGCGCAGGTGCCGTGGTTGGACCGCTCGAACTTGCGCATCCGGTAGGTGTGCCGGGTGCCGTCGTCGGCCATCACGGTGATGTAGTCGGCGGAGACCTCCTCGATCACGCCGGCCTTGTCGGCCACCACCACGTCGCCGGCGTCGATCGCCGCGCGCAGCTCCATGCCGGTACCCACCAGCGGCGCCTCGCTGCGCACCAGCGGAACCGCCTGGCGCTGCATGTTGGCACCCATCAGGGCACGGTTGGCGTCGTCGTGCTCGAGGAACGGGATCATGGCCGTGGCCACCGACACCATCTGGCGCGGCGACACGTCCATGTAGTCCACCTCGGACGACGGCACGTACTCGACCTCGCCCGCCTTCCGGCGGACCAGGACACGCGACTCCTCGAACCGGCCCTTGTCGTCGATCGGCGAGTTGGCCTGCGCCACGACGTGGCGGTCCTCCTCGTCGGCGGTCAGGTAGTGGATCTCGTCGGAGACCACACCGTCGACGACCTTGCGGTACGGCGTCTCGATGAAGCCGAACGGGTTGACCCGGGCGTACACCGACAGCGAGCCGATCAGACCGATGTTCGGACCCTCCGGGGTCTCGATCGGGCACATGCGGCCGTAGTGCGACGGGTGCACGTCACGGACCTCCAGGCCGGCGCGCTCACGGGACAGACCGCCGGGGCCCAGCGCCGACAGGCGACGCTTGTGGGTGAGCCCGGACAGCGGGTTGTTCTGGTCCATGAACTGCGACAGCTGGCTGGTGCCGAAGAACTCCTTGATCGCGGCGACGACCGGCCGGATGTTGATCAGGGTCTGCGGCGTGATGGCCTCGACGTCCTGCGTGGTCATCCGCTCACGGACCACGCGCTCCATCCGCGACATGCCGACCCGGATCTGGTTCTGGATCAGCTCGCCCACGGTGCGCAGCCGGCGGTTGCCGAAGTGGTCGATGTCGTCGGTCTCCACCGGCACCTCGGTGCCGCCGGGGACCGTCATCGTGGCCTGGCCCTCGTGCAGGCGGACCAGGTACTCGATGGTGGCGACGACGTCTTCCTCGGTCAGCGTCGACGACGTGATCGGCGCGCCGACGTTCAGGCCGAGCTTCTTGTTGACCTTGTAGCGGCCGACGCGGGCCAGGTCGTAGCGCTTCTCCTTGAAGAACAGGTTCTCCAGCAGGGTCTGCGCCGACTCCTTGGTCGGCGGCTCGCCCGGACGCAGCTTGCGGTAGATGTCCAGCAGCGCCTCGTCAGTGCCGGCGGTGTTGTCCTTCTCCAGCGTCGACATCATGATCTCGGAGAAACCGAACCGCTCGGTGATCTGCTCGTTCGTCCAGCCCAGCGCCTTGAGCAGCACGGTGACCGGCTGGCGGCGCTTGCGGTCGATGCGGACGCCGACGGTGTCGCGCTTGTCGACGTCGAACTCCAGCCACGCGCCGCGGCTCGGGATCACCTTGACGCTGTGCAGCAGCTTCTCGGTCGACTTGTCGATGGTCTCGTCGAAGTACACGCCCGGCGAGCGGACCAGCTGGCTGACCACCACACGCTCGGTCCCGTTGATGATGAAGGTGCCCTTTTCGGTCATCATCGGGAAATCACCCATGAAGACCGTCTGGCTCTTGATCTCGCCGGTGTTGTTGTTGATGAACTCGGCCGTGACGAACAGCGGGGCCGCGTACGTCATGTCCTTGTCTTTGCACTCGTCGACCGGCGCCTTGACCTCGTCGAAACGGGGGTCGGAGAACGACAGCGACATCGAGCCGGAGAAGTCCTCGATCGGCGAGAGCTCGTAGAGCACCTCTTCCAGGCCGCCCACCGGAGTCGCTCCTGCCGCGGTCTCACCGCGGGCCATCGCGGCCTCACGCCACCGCGGCGCGCCGATCAACCACTCGAAGGAGTCGATCTGCACGTCGAGCAGCCCCGGAACCTCGAGCGGTTCGCGGAGCTTGGCGAAGGAAACTCGGTTGGGCGCTCCGGGCACGGAGCCGTTTGAAGAACTTCCGTTAGAGGAACTTTGTGGGCGATCCGTCTTGCTCTGGCGGAAATCTGCCAAGATGCATCCTTCCAGCACCTCGTGCGACTCACGAAGACCGGGACCACCGGCCAGCTCGCCGCGAATTGTGTCGGTTCGGCCGGCGAACGATCTGTCCGGATCTCACGCGCAACTAGAACTAAGCCGCTTGAGGGGGCTCAGGCTTAGACCACGGTGTCAGGTGGCGGGTGAGGTGGGCAGGAGGTAGCCAGCGCAACGTCCAACAATAGCGCAGGACGGCGCATTCCTCAACTTCCCAGCATCAGCAGTCCAGGGACATCGGCGCTGGCTGGCGTTTCGACTTTCCGCTGGATACATGCTGCCCAACAGACTGGCCCGTTTGCGGCCCGTCGTCAAGAGGGCGGGCCGTCGTGTTTACGCGGAGTTATCGCAAAACACGCCGGGCCGGTGGCCTAGTCGCCGACCTCGTGCGCCCGGTACTTGTGGGTGCCTTCCATGTCGTCGATGATCGCGGCCTGTGCCTTCTGCGGCAGGGTGTGCAGGATCTCCCGCACCCGCGCCTGACGCCGGGCGACCGCCTTGCGCTCCGGCATGCCCGGCGACGCGACGATCTGCGGGGGCACCCCTTCGATCTCCTCGACACCGCCGGCGTGCTGCCCGGCGTCCAGCGCGGCCTGCTCCTCGGCCATGGTGGCCTCGTCCTTTTCCTCGGACATGCCGATCGGCCCGATACGGCGACCGTTGAGGAACTGCCGCACGACCGGCTCGTCGCTGGTCAGCAGGACCTCGCGCGGACCGAACATGACCAGCTTGCGGCGGAACAGCATGCCCATGTTGTCCGGCACCGTGCGGGCGATGTTGATGTTGTGGGTAACGATCAGCACCGTGGCGTCGATCTGGGCGTTGATGTCGAGGATCAACTGGCTCAGGTACGCGGTACGGACCGGGTCCAGACCGGAGTCGGGCTCGTCGCAGAGGATGATCTGCGGGTCCATCACCAGGGCGCGGGCCAGGCTGGCGCGCTTGCGCATACCACCGGAGATCTCGCCGGGGAACTTCTTCTCGTCGCCACCGAGACCGACCAGGGTCAGCTTCTCCATGACGATGTCACGGATCTCGCCTTCCTTCTTCTTGGTGTGCTCGCGCAGCGGGAACGCCGCGTTGTCGAACAGGTTCATCGAACCGAACAGCGCGCCGTCCTGGAACATCACGCCGAACAGCGTGCGGATCTCGTAGAGCTCCTTGGCCGTACATTGCAGGATGTCGGTGCCGTCGATCACCACCGAGCCACGCTCGGGCCGCAACAGACCGATCAGAGACTTCAAAAAAACCGATTTGCCGGTACCCGACGGCCCCAGCAGGACGCTGACCTCCCCGGCGGGGATTTCCAGCGTCACGTCTTCCCAAATCCTCGAGGAGCCGAAGGACTTCGTCAGTCCATTCACCTCGATAGCGACGCCCATGGGGAATCCTTCCGTCGAAAGTCGTGCCCGCCACCTGCCCTTTTATGTGGCATGAGTCACTGTAGCGCACGCCTGCCACACGGCAGCAGGGATGCGGGCGACAGCGGAGAAAATTGACGGTCCTGAGATCAGCCGGAAGCCCGCACGGCACAACTTATTTGACGCACGTGTTAGCCAGCGGGCGCCCAGTTGCCGTGGAAGCCCATCGGCACCCGCTGCGGCAGGTGCACGGTGGCCACCCGCTCGAGCGTCTGCGCGTCCAGCATGAGCAATTGGCCCTCATCGCTGTCGCGGTGATAGCCGAAGCCCATCAGGATGCCGTCGTCCTCGGCGCGGGCGGCGGGGTTGGGCACAAAGGACATCTCGCCGAGCAAAAGGCCGGCATCGAGGGCGGCGACGGCACTCGATCCGGTCGCGAAGTCGTGCTTGTAGAGCGCGGTGGACATCTCGGACGCACCGTTGGCCAGGTAGCCGCCGTCGGTGCCGATGGTGTAGCCGAATCGGTGCCGCCCGCCCAGCAGGGTCTCGTTGATGCGCGGGAACTCCTGCGGGCGATCGTCGCGGCGTTCGCTGGCGATCGCCCCGGTCGCGAGGTTGAGGGTCCAGCGATCCAGGGTCGGCCGGCTGTCGCCGGGGCCGCGCAGGTCGCGGTCGAACATCCGCGAGTAGCGGACCACATCGAGCACCAAAACCTCGGTGCCATCGCGCATCTCGGAGTAGGCGTTGAGCGGGTGGTAGACGTAGCAGGGCTCGATGTCGAACCAGCGGATGTCTTTATTGCCGCCCTCGCGCGGCATGACTCCGATGCGCGCCTGGTAGTCAGGGTTCCAGCGGTAGGGCATCCGGTTGATCGGCTCGCGATTGCGGTTGATCATCGCGGTCAGCGGTCCCGGGACGCGGACGCGCCCGATCAGCGATTGCATCACCAGCCGGGCCGGCAAACTCAGCCACCGCGGCACGTCCGCCGGCATCACCTGCACGGGATCGAACGTCACCGGCAGGTCGTAGATCACCACGTAGTTGTCGGTCAGGGAGAAGTCGTGCATCATCGGCGACCCGCCGACCTCGATGTCGACGGTGCGACGGGCGCGGCCGGCGGTGTCGATCACCGAGTACTGCACGGTGCGCCCGCGGGTGAAGGCGTAGGACACGGCGTGCAATTCGCCGGTGCGCGGATCGCGGTGCGGATGGGCGGTATAGCCGCCGAACAGGGTGCCGTCGAAATCACACGGCCCCTCGGTGTCCAGCTCCTCGGTCAGCCGATAGTTCGCCCCGCCCCCCTCGACGAGCGCGAGCGTCTGCCCGGCATGGCTGAGCACGTTGGTGTTCGGGCCGACGGACAGCATCCCGGCGCGCGGGTCCAACCCCCGCGGCGCCGGCTGGGCCAATGCTCTGCACACGTGCGCGGTGCGCACCCAGCGATTGCGGTACCAGCGGGCCTGCCCGTCGCGCAGCGCCACCCCGTGCACCATGGCGTCGCCGCTGAACCAGTGGTAGACGGCCGGGTCCACCTCGGCGACCGGGTTGGGGCCGTTGCGCAGGTAGCGGCCGTCGAGGTGTTCGGGAATGTGCCCGGTGACGCGCAGATCGTGTGCGGTGACTTCGGCGTTCACCGGCGCCAGGAAGTCCTCGAGATAGGGGTTGGCGGGTTTGACGGTTTCCGTGGTCACCATGGCTGAGCTCCTATAACATCGTTATTGCAGCGTTATTGGCACGGTACGCCGCCGATGAGAAGATGGCAACGATGACTTCAGAGGTTCAGCGCAGCGTTCGCGACGAGATGCTGCACGCCGCGGTCGGCCTGCTCGACGAGCACGGGCCCGACGCCCTGCAGACGCGCAAGGTGGCCGGCGCCGCGGGCACCTCCACGATGGCGGTGTACACGCACTTCGGCGGGATGCGGGGGCTGATCGCGGCGGTGGCCGAGGAGGGCCTGCGGCAGTTCGACGCCGCGCTGACGGTGCCGCCGACCGCCGACCCCGTCGCCGACTTGTTCGTCACCGGCGCCGCCTACCGCCGCTACGCCATCGGGCGCCCGCACATGTATCGGCTGATGTTCGGCAGCACCAGCGCGCACGGCATCAACGCGCCCGCCCACAACGTGCTGACGCTGAGCGTCGCCGAGATCGAGCGGAGCTACCCGAGCTTCGCGCACGTGGTGCGCGGGGTGCACCGGTGCATGCTGGCCGGCCGGATCACCGTGGGTGTCGCGAACGACGATGCGTCCGTCGTAGCCACCGCGGCGCAGTTCTGGGCGCTGATCCACGGGTTCGTCATGCTGGAGCTGGCCGGCTATTACGGCGACGACGACTCGGCGGTCGCACCGGTGCTTGGCGCGATGACGACGAACTTGCTTGTCGCGCTTGGCGATTCACCCGAGCGGGTGGCACGGTCGCTGCAGTCGGCCAGGCGCTGAACACGCGAAACCCCCGGGATGGCGATCCCGGGGGTTTGCGCGCTTGCGACTTACTTGACGGTGACGGTGGCGCCGGCGGCCTCGAGCTTGGTCTTGGCCTCGTCGGCGGCCTCCTTGGCCACCTTCTCCAGCAGCGGCTTGGGCGCGCCGTCGACCAGGTCCTTGGCCTCCTTGAGGCCCAGGCCGGAGACGATCTCGCGGACCACCTTGATGACGCCGATCTTCTTGTCACCGGCGGCCTCGAGGATGACGTCGAACTCCGACTGCTCCTCGGCGGCCTCGGCGGGCGCACCGCCGGCGGCGCCACCACCGGCGGCGGCGACGGCGACCGGGGCGGCCGCGGTGACCTCGAAGGTCTCCTCGAACTTCTTCACGAAGTCGGAGAGCTCCAGCAGGGTCATTTCCTTGAATGCGTCGAGCAGGTCGTCAGTAGACATCTTTGCCATGGTGTGGGTCCTTCCTTGTTTTTCCAGGTTCGGGGTTGGTTGTTATTCGGCTTCGGCCGGCGTTTCCGCCGCCTCAGCGGGTGCTTCCGCAGCGGGTTCTGCGGCTGCGGGCTCCGCAGCGGCGGCCGCGGGACCTTCCGCAGCCTTCTTCTCCTGCAGCGCCGCCGCGAGCCGGGCGACCTGCGAAGCGGGAGCGTTGAACAGCCCCGCCGCCTTGGCGAGGTTGCCCTTCATCGCACCGGCCAGCTTGGCCAGCAGCACCTCGCGCGACTCGAGGTCCGCGATGCGCTCGACTTCGGCGACCGTGAGCGCACGGCCGTCCATGTAGCCGCCCTTGATGACCAGCGCCTTGTGTTCCTTGGCGAAGGTCTTGATGGCCTTGGCGGCGTCGACCGCTTCCCCGGTGACGAAGGCGATGGCCGTCGGGCCGGCGAAGAGCTCGTCGAGCCCCTCCACCCCGGCCTCCGATGCCGCCCGCTTCACCAGCGTGTTCTTGGCCACCGAGTAGGTGGCCGATCCGTTGAGCGAGCGCCGCAGCTCGGCCAGGTTGGCCACGGTCAGACCGCGGTACTCCGTGATCAGGGTGGCGGTCGATTCCTTGAACTGCTCGGCGATGTCTGCAACGGCGGTGGCCTTGTCAGCCCTGGCCATGCCTACCTCCTGAAGTGAAAGTCAATGCGACGTGTCGTCTCGATTCCCCGAAGAACGACGAACGCCCCGGCGCAGAAGCGGCCGGGGCGTGAAAATACGCCGGCGCGAGCCGGCGGTGATGCCTCGTCCTCCTGCGTGGGCCGCCGGGATGCTCCCGGACCTTCAACCGATTGCTCGGTGACCGACGGTCTTCGGTGGATCGGCTAACACAATAGCGTGGCCAGCGCGATCAGCCAAAACGGCGGCCTCAGGTGACGGCCAGGACCAGCAGGACGAACACCGCCAGCAGCAGGATCACCCGCACCCGGTGCCGCCGGTCCCAGCGCGCGGCGAGCTCGCGCGAGAGCTCACCGGTGCTCGGCCACTTCGCGATGCGGTTGTTGATCGGCACCAGCAGCGCGACCGTCAGCACTATCACCACGGCCATCAGCCCCGCCGCGATACCGCAGAGCCAGTCGCGCTGCTCGCCGCGCTCCTGGATGGCGAGCGAGGCCACCAGCAGCAGGGTGACGGCATACCAGAACGGCATCGTCGTGCCCAGCGCCCGGGCGGCCCCGCCGCGGGCCGCCCGGAACCCGTCGTCGGGCAGCCGGGCGATGAGCGGGTTGAAGAAGACCGCGACCGCCAGTTCCACGCCAACCATCAGTCCGGTGACCACGACCGCGAGGGCGTCGATGCTGTTGTTCATGGCAACGACCTTGGCATGGCACCGGGCGCGAGGGTCGCCAGCCGGGCTGCGCCGATCAGGCCGGCCTCGCCGCCGAGCTCACCCGGCACCACCCGCAGCCCGGACAGGAAGTCCAGCCCGGCGTATTCGGCGAGCTTCGCCCGCAACGGGTCGAAGAGCACCGGCCCGGATTTGGCGACGCCTCCCCCGATCACCACGAGATCCAGATCGCACACCGCACCGACCGAGGCGATCATCGCGGCGAGCGCCTCGCCGCCCCGATGGAATGCCCGCTGGGCCAACGGGTCTCCGGCGGCCGCCGCGGCGGCCAGGTCGCGGGCTCCCGCCTCGGGCGGCGCGGACCATCCGCTCTCCCGCGCCCGGCGCACCATCCACGGCCCGGACGCGACGGTCTCCACGCAGCCGTGGCCGCCGCAGGTGCAGGGCCGCCCGCCCAGCTCGACCACCACGTGCCCGACGTGACCGGCGTTGCCGGTGCGCCCCGAGTAGGGGACGCCGTCGAGCACCAGCCCGCCGCCCACCCCGGTGGAGACCACCATGCCCAGCAGGAACCGGGCGTCCGGGGCCGCGTTCTTCCCCGCGCCGATCCAGTGCTCCCCCAACGCCATGCAGACGCCGTCACCGGCAAGCACCACCGGCAATCCCGGCACCGCCGCGGCGACCTTGTCGCGCAACGGAAAACGGTCCCAGCTGTCGATGTTGATCGGGCTGACCGAGCCGCTGCGCAGATCGATGGGCCCGGCCGAGGCGATCCCGACGGCGCCGACCGCAGCGTCCGCCGCCCGCAGCGCGTCGGCGATCATCGCCTCGATGACGGCCCACACATCGCCGGCGGCGGGCGTGACCGGGGTCGGACGGATGGCGGTATAGACCAGTTTTCCCGCCGAATCCGCCAGCGCGGCAGCTATTTTGGTGCCGCCGATGTCCAGGCAGAGGGTGAGCATGGCGCTCAGTGCCGGTGGGTGTTGTCGGGTTGGCGGGGGTCGCCGGGATGCTCGTAGCCGGGCGCCAGCCGCACCAGCGCGGCTCGCCGCGCGTCCAGCCACAACCGGAAGGCGCGCCGGCGTGCGGCGCCGCGCAGGAGCTCCTCGATCGCCGACCGCACCTCGTCCAGTGGCGGGGCCGCCAATGCCGTTGTGCGCCAACCATGTTCGCCCCGTTGCGGCGGGGCGAAGCGCAGCGGGTTGCGGGCGTGATAGGCGGCCACCTCGGTGTCGTCCACCCGCACCGCGGCGGTGACGTCGGCGAACAGCGCCCGGGCGCGAGGATCGGTCAGCACGGCGGCAGCGACGCTGCCGATCTCCAGCCGGGCGGTCACGTCGGGCAGCAGCTCGGCTTCGGACGGCGCGCCGCGCGCGCTCAGCCCGCGGGCCTCGGCTTCGGCGGCGATCACCCGCTCGGTGACGACGAGCTGGGTCAGCCACCGCCGCAGCTGGCGGCCCTCGCTGGTGCCGCTGCGGGGCAGGGCGCCCGCTCCCCGTGTGGTGCGCAGCCTGGCCTCGGCGTCGTCCACGACGCCCGACGAAACGGGCACGCCGGCCACGGTCGCTATCGGGTGGATGCTCATGTCACCGTCACCTTCACCGCCGGCGAGTAGACCAGTCGTCCGGCGCAGCCGATCCGCACCAGCGCCCACCACCGACCGGCTTCCAGCCAGGCCGGCGGCGTCAGCTGGAAGCGTAGGTCGACGGTGCCGCGGGCGGGTAGCACCGCGCCGAGGGCGCCCGGACCCATCCACTCCCAGGTGCCCCACGGGCTGATCAGGTGCGCCTCCAGCGCCAGGTCGGCGCCGGCGTGGCTGCCGACCGTGACCTGCAGGGCGCCCGCCTCGCCGGGTGCGAGCGCGACGTCGGCCGGCCCGTCGGCGAGGTACACCAGCTCGTCGTCCGCGCCGCCCACGGTCACCACGCAGACGTCCTCGACGGGCTGGTGCCAGCACACCGGGACCTCGTCGCCGGTGATGCGGAGTTCGGCGCGGATCGGGTAGCGGCCGGGTGCGGCGCGCTCCCGGACCGACACCACCACGTCCTGGTGGCAGTGGTCGCCGCTGCGCAGGGTGACGGGCAGCTCGGCGGGCCTGGCCGTCCAGCCGTCCGGGCAGCGGAGGCTGACGGTCCCGCGCAGCGTGGCGTCGGTGCAGTCGCCGGCCACGGTGAGGCGCAGCGTCACCTCGCCGCCGGGCTCCGCGTTCGCCCGCGGCGGGTGCAGGTGGGCGACCGCCGGCAGCCCGCCGAGCGGCGCGGGGCCGCGATTGTGCAGCCAATACCGCGCGTACAGCGGCTGCGCGACCTCGGCGTGCGGGGCCAGGGCGGCGCCGCCGGCCGCGGCCGGGGGCGCGTCGGCGCGGGCCAACACGGTCACCACCTGGTAGCCGTGCAGCTCGACCGAGGACACGGGTTCGGGATGGGTTTCCAGCAGATCGACGCGCCGCAGGTCGCTCAGCGTCGCGACGTCGGAGTCGATCACGACGGCGGTGCGGGCGCCCGTGGTCTCCACCAGCCGCAGGGTGACCGTGTTCGGGTCCAGCGGCGCCGCGCTACCCGCGGTCAGTGGGTTGCCCGCGGCCTTGAGGGCGCCCAGCTGCACCGATTCCGGCTCGACCCGCAGCAGCGATCCGGTCGGCGGCAGCGCTGCGGCGCGCCGGCCCGGCGTGACGGCGAGCAGCGGCTGGGAGAACTCGGCGCTGGGGGTGGGGATCCGGGCCTGGCGCCAGTCACCCGCCCCGCTCACCAGCGCGTAGTCGAAGGCGTGGGTCCAGTGCTGCAGCTGGAAGTTGGAGCCGTCGGGCGCGGTGCGGCGCGGGTCGTCGATCCAGATGCCCGACGGCCAGCCGGTGCAGGACCGCATCAGCGCGGTGTGCAGGGTGCCCTCGGTGTCGACGGCGAAGCTGGGCACCCCGCGGTTGAGCAGGGCGACCGTGCGGTCCTCGAAAGCGCCCGTCCCCGACGGTGATTGCTGTGTCACGGCGATCTCGGCGTCGCCGAGGTCGCCGGCCACCGCCGCGATCGCCGCCCGCAGTTCGTCCTCGTCGCGGCCGTCGATGACCAGCACCGGCAGCGCCCGCGGCGAACGCAGGTCGGCGTCGGGCACCCACACCGCGTCCAGCGGCGCCTCGGCCGGCACCCAGACGAGGGCCCGGCCGGTCGCCGCCAACTGCCGCTCCAGCTCGTCGCGGTGGGCGGGAGCGTTGGCCAGCACGGCCTTCGCGAACGCGTTGCGGGCGGGCCCGCCCAGCGCGATGCGCACGTCGGGCAGGTTCGAATCGACCTCGAGGTGGCCGTAGCGCGGCTTGCCCGCGGCGCTGCAGGTGGCCGTGACGCCGGCGCGCACCAGCGCGACCATCAGCTCCCGGGCCAGCGGCCCGGACACCGCCTCGGCCGGCGACACCACCTCGGCGACCGAGATCGCCCGCACGCCGGCGCCCGGCACCCGGACCCGGGCCGCCGAGGACAGGCCGAACCAGCCGTACGCCGGGTTGTCCAAGGTCCACAGGTGCCGGGCGGTGTCCACCGAGCGGGAGCCGCCCGCGCCGTCGTGCAGCAGCGCGAAACCGCGCCCGACGACGGCGTCGCCCACCTCGCTGACCGGCATCGCGCCGGGCACCGGGCACGGCCAGCGCAGCCGCACCAGCTGGTCGGCGCCGCTGAACTCGTCGATGGTGGTGCGGCAGTCCACCCGCGCGACGCCGCGCCACAGGGTCAGGGTCTGGGTGTAGCGCAGCAGCGTGCCGATCCGGCCGCGCACCACCACCCGCTCACCGAGCGGCCCGTGGAAGGCCTGCACCCGCGCGGGCGTCGCCGACGAGCACACCACCGGCCCCTTGGGCAGCAGGTGCCAGGGGCCCTCACCCTGGCTGGGGTGCGCCGGGTACTCCTCGTAGACGGCGAGCTCGTTGCCCACCCGGCCATCGGCGATCAGCTCGCGGCCGTCCTGCACCAGCGAGGCCACCCCGCCGCCGCGGGCCTTGTCCACCCGGATGCGGTAGTGCTCGTTGGCGATCACCGACCCCGCGACCGGTTCCCAGCCGGCCGGATCGTCGCGTTCGGGCGCGGGCACCAGCCGGTACGCCCGCCAGCCCAGCGACGGCACGTCGCGCGCCAGCCAGCTGACCGACCGGCCGTCGTGTTCGACGTGCGCCGCCTGCTCGGCCCCGTCGGCGTCGAGCACCCGCACCCGGGCGCCCAGCGGCGGGTCGAGGCGCGCGGTGACGACGTCGGTGCGCCGGCAGGTCAGCGGGTTCCACACGATCACCTCGCCCGGGCCGGAACCGACCCCGCCCGACAGCATCGCCAGCGAGTTGTCGCGGGCCGCGCGGCCCAGCTCCCAGGCGTCGCGCCAGCCGGTCAGCAGATCGAGGTACACCTGGTCGGATTCCGAACCGGTGATGGCGTCGTGGTGCGCGCCGTAGGCCAGCTGCACCCACGCCTTGGCCAGCGCGGCCTGCGGGTAGGGGGCGCCGGTCAGCAACCCCGCGAACACCGCGAAACGCTCGGCGGCCAGGACGGCGTTCTCGGCGGCACGATTGGCCTGCTTGGTGTCGATGTAGGACACGTCCTTGCCCGTGTAGATCGGGTTCATGTCCCGGGTCTGCGGCGATGGTTCTCGAGGCGCGCCGCGCCCATGCGCCAGTTCGGCGCGCACCGCCGCGAAGAACTCGCACGGCAGCGCACACACGAAGCGCGGCCAGGTGTAGCGGGCGGCCCAGTCGCGGTGGATGTCGGTGACCCACTTGTTGGGCGGGGTGTAGTCGGTGCCGACGGGCAGCAGCACGTTGCGGGTCAGCGCGACCTTCTTGAGCTGATCGAACAGCTGGTACGTGGCCTCCTCGGCCTCGCCCAGCGACGCCGCGGAGTCCATCCACCAGCCCGCCGAATAATGCGCCGGCATGTAGTGGGTGAGCAGGCCGCGGCCCGACGGCGAGATCCACTCGAATTCGCTGGCGAACTGCATGCGCTCGACGTCACCATCGGAGCCGCCACCCAGCGCCGGGCCCCACTGGTGGTGCGGTCCCCGGGCCCACGAACTCGACGTCAGGCCGGCGTCGGCGGCCATCCCCGGAAACTGCGGATCGTGGCCGAACACGTCCAGCTGCCACGCGGTGGCCGGGTTTGCCCCCATGATGTGGCGCTGAAAACCCATGCCGTGCACCAGGTTTCGAATCGTCGTTTCGGGGCTGGTGAGGTTGGTGTTGGGTTCGTTGTAGGTGCCGCCCATCACCTCGACGCGACCCTGGCCGATGAAGCGGCGCAGATCGGCCCGGTCTTCGGGGCGGGTGTCCCAGTACGGCTTGAGGTAGTCGACCTCGGCCAGCACGAACTTGTACTCGGGGTCGCGGCGTGCCATCTCCAGATGCGCATGCACCAGGTCGAAGCCGTTGGTCTGGCGGGCCCGCCCCGGCGGGTCCTCGGTCCACTCGCTGGTGTAGGCGCCCTGGGTGTTCCACCACACCGGGTCGTAGTGGAAGTGGCTGACCATGTACATGGTCCAGCCGGGTTCGGCGACGGTGAACTCGAACGGCAGCCGGTGGCCGCCGGCGTGCGCCAGGGCGGGCCGGCGCTGCCCGACGACGGCATCGTCGACGCGCACCGCGACCTCGACGACCTCGCGCCCGGGCTCGGCGACCGCCCGCCCTCGCACGCCGCCGCCGTCGATACGGATCGGCGCGGGTTCGGCGCACCCGGAGACGGTGACGCGGACCAGCTGCAGCGGCGCGTCCGGGGGCCCGACGAAGAGCTCGGTCGACTCGGCCTTGGTTATTCGCATGCCGAAACCACCTGCATCCCCGCACCTTACGGCGCGCGAGACCCAGGATCGAGCTAACATCCGACCGTGCCCGCCCTCGCCCCGCCGGTCGCCGACGAACGCAGCGCCCTGCGCGAATTCTTGGCGTTTCACCAGAGCGCGTATTTCGCGGTCAGCCACGGCCTCACCGACGAGCAGGCCCGGTGCACGCCCTCGGTCAGCGCGTTGTCGATCGGCGGGCTGGTCAAGCACGCGACCGGGATGCAGCGCAGCTGGATGGCGCGCGTCGCCGCGGCCCCCGACGCGCCGCCGAAGGACCCGCGCCCGTTCGAGCAGATCGCCGCGGAGTTCGCCGACCAGCACGTGATGCGGCCGGACGAGACGCTGGCCGGGCTGCTGGAGGCGTTCGAGGCGCAGAGCGCGACCTCGCTGCGGCTGGTGGAGACCGCCGACCTGGACGCCGCGGTGCCGGTGCCGCGGGACATCCCGTGGTTTCCCAAGAATCAGCAGGCCTGGTCGGTGCGCTGGGTGATCCTGCACGTGATCAACGAGCTGGCCCGCCATGCCGGGCATGCCGACATCATCCGGGAGTCGATCGACGGCGCCACCATGTACGAGTTGATCGCCGCGCGGGAGGACTGGGCGATCGAGGGCTGGGTGCAGCCCTGGAAGAGCGGGGACGGCGGCGGGCGCCCGAGTTAGAGGATTGGGCCTCATCCGCGCCGATTTGGCACACTGCACAGATGAGCTCTGCCAAACATCGAGAGGGCGCCAAGCTCGACCGGGTGCCGTTGCCGGTCGAAGCGGCCCGGGTTGCCGTGACCGGCTGGCAGGTCACCCGCACCGCCGCCCGCATCGTCACCAAGCTGCCGGGCCGCGGCCCGTGGCAGCAGAAGGTGATCAAGCAGCTCCCCCAAACCTTCGCCGACCTGGGACCGACGTACGTCAAGTTCGGTCAGATCATCGCGTCCAGTCCCGGCGCGTTCGGGGAATCGCTGTCCCGCGAATTCCGCGGCCTGCTGGACCGGGTGCCGCCCGCCGACGCCGACGAGGTGCACAAGCTGTTCGTCGAGGACCTCGGCGGTGACCCGGCGGAACTGTTCGCCAAATGGGACGAGACGCCGTTCGCGTCGGCGTCGATCGCGCAGGTGCACTACGCCACCCTGCACACCGGCGAGGAGGTCGTCGTCAAGATCCAGCGCCCGGGCATCCGGCGCCGGGTCGCGGCCGACCTGCAGATCCTCAAGCGTTTCGCCCAGGCCGTCGAACTGGCCAAGCTGGGGCGCCGGCTCTCAGCGCAGGACGTGGTCGCCGACTTCTCCGACAACCTGGCCGAGGAGCTGAACTTCCGGCTGGAGGCGCAGTCGATGGAGGCGTGGGTGTCGCACCTGCACGCCTCGCCGCTGGGCCGCAACATCCGGGTGCCGCAGGTGTTCTGGGACTTCACCAGCGACCGGGTGCTGACCATGGAGCGGGTGCACGGCATCCGCATCGACGACGTCGCCGCCATCCGCAAGGCCGGCTTCGACGGAACCGAACTGGTCAAAGCGCTGCTGTTCTCGCTGTTCGAGGGTGGACTGCGGCACGGCCTGTTCCACGGCGACCTGCACGCCGGCAACCTCTACGTCGACGAGGCGGGCCGCATCGTCTTCTTCGACTTCGGCATCATGGGCCGCATCGATCCCCGCACCCGCTGGCTGCTGCGTGAGCTGGTCTACGCGCTGCTGGTGAAGAAGGACCACGCCGCGGCGGGCAAGATCGTCGTGCTGATGGGCGCGGTCGGCACCATGAAGCCGGAGGCCGAGGCCGCCAAGGACCTGGAGCGCTTCGCCACCCCGCTGACCATGTCGACGCTGGGCGACATGTCCTACGCCGACATCGGCCGGCAGCTGTCCGCGCTGGCCGATGCCTACGACGTCAAGCTCCCCGCGAGCTGGTGCTGATCGGCAAGCAATTCCTCTACGTCGAGCGGTACATGAAGCTGCTGGCGCCCAAGTGGCAGATGATGTCGGATCCGCAGCTGACCGGCTATTTCGCGAACTTCATGGTCGAGGTCAGTCGCGAGCACTCCTCCGACGTCGAGGTATAGGAGCACCGCGGTGCAGGTCCGCACGGGACACGCCATTTCCGGCGATCTGAAGCTGTACTACGAGGACATGGGCGACATCGACGACCCGCCCGTCCTGCTGATCATGGGGCTCGGGGCCCAGCTGCTGCTGTGGCGGGTCGCGTTCTGCGAGCAGCTGGTCGGCCACGGCCTGCGCGTCATCCGGTACGACAACCGCGACGTCGGCCTGTCCAGCAAGACGCAGCACCGCAGCTCGGGACAGCCACTGGTGATCAAGCTGCTGCGGTCCTGGCTGGGTCTGCCCAGCCGCTCGGCGTACAAGCTCGAGGACATGGCCGACGACGCCGCCGCCGTGCTCGATCATCTGGGCATCGAGCGCGCCCACATCGTGGGCGCGTCGATGGGCGGCATGATCGCGCAGATCTTCGCCGCGCGATTCCGCGCGCGGACCAGCACCCTGGCGGTCATCTTCTCCAGCAACAATTCGGCGCTGCTGCCGCCGCCGGCCCCGCGCGCGTTGCTGGCGCTGCTGAAGGGCCCGCCACCGAGCTCGCCGCGCGAGGTGATCATCGACAACGCGGTGCGCGTCGGCAACATCATCGGCAGCCCGCGCTATCGCGTGCCCGAAGAACAGGCCCGCGCCGAGGCCGCCGAGGGCTACGACCGCAACTACTACCCGCAGGGCGTCGCGCGGCATTTCGGCGCGGTGCTGGGCAGCGGCAGCCTGCGCCGCTACAACCGCCGGACCACCGCGCCCACCGTGGTGATCCACGGCCGCGCCGACAAGCTGATGCGGCCGTTCGGAGGTCGCGCCGTGGCGCGGGCGATCGACGGCGCACAATTGGTGACATTCGACGGAATGGGCCATGATCTTCCACAGCAGTTGTGGGAACAGGTGATCGGCGTGCTGACGAAAAACTTCAGCAGAGCCTGCTAGCCAAAAACACTCGGCAGAAACGCATCCCCGTGATTTTCCGTCCATGTCGCGGGGCTGTACCGTTGGCAGAGAAGGGTGGGTGTCCCAAATGGCCAAGCTGAAGCCGTATTACGAAGAGTCGCAGGCGACCTACGACATTTCGGACGACTTCTTTGCACTGTTCCTCGACCCGAACATGGTGTATACCTGCGCCTACTTCAAGAACGACGACATGACCCTGGAAGAGGCGCAGCTCGCCAAGATCGATCTGGCGCTGGACAAGATGCAACTCGAGCCGGGGATGACGGTCCTCGACGTCGGGTGCGGCTGGGGCGGCGCGGTGGTCCGCGCCGTCGAGAAGTACGACGTGAATGTCATTGGCATCACGCTGAGCCGCAACCACTACGCGCGCACCAAGGCGAGGCTGGAGGCGATCCCGACCACGCGGCGCGCCGAGGCCCGGCTGCAGGGCTGGGAAGAGTTTGACGAGCAGGTCGATCGAATCATCAGCTTCGAAGCGTTCGACGCGTTCAAAAAGGAACGCTGGCCCGCGTTCTGGGATTGGGCCTTTAAGACCCTTCCCGAAGGCAGCCGAATGTTGATGCACAGCATTTTCACGCATCCGCAGACCTACTGGCGCGAGCACGGCATCACGATCACGATGTCGGATCTGCGATTCTTGCGCTTCCTCGGCAAGGAAATTTTTCCCGGCGGGGGCATGTGCGGCGAACCCGATATCGTCGACAATGCCCGGGCCAGCGGATTCTCGCTCGAGCAGGCGCAATATCTGCAGCCGCATTACGCGCGCACGCTGGACACCTGGGCGGCCAACCTCGAGGCCAATCGCGAACGGGCCATCGCCATCCAGTCCGAAGAGGTCTACGACCGCTACATGCGCTACCTGACCGGCTGCGCGGAACTGTTCCGCAAGGGCATCTCCAACGTCGCCCAGTACACGCTCACCAAGTAGCGGGCCGGTCGGGTGGACGTGAACCAGTCCGCCCTGGAAAAGTAGACTCCGTATCCGCGGCCGGGCCCGCGACGCGCACCCGCACCCTTTTCGAAATTACGCCTCGCCGTTGGGTATCGTTGCTGGTCAAATGCGACCCCTCCGATGCGTGCGCGGGTGGTAGGAAGTGGACCTCATCGGAGGAGAACAGGACGAAAATGGCTGAGCAACCGACTAGCCCAACGAAGACGCGGACGCGTTCGGAGGACATCCAGGCGCATTACGACGTCTCCGACGACTTCTTCGGCCTGTTCCAGGATCCGTCCCGGATCTACAGCTGCGCCTATTTCGAGCGCGACGACATGAGTCTGGAAGAGGCCCAGTACGCCAAGATCGACCTCAACCTGGACAAGCTGGACCTCAAGCCGGGCATGACCCTGTTGGACATCGGCTGCGGGTGGGGCACCACGATGAAGCGCGCCGTCGAGCGGTTCGACGTCAACGTCATCGGCCTGACGCTGTCCAAGAACCAGCACGCCCGCGCCCAGGCGTTGCTCGATTCCGTCGACACCGGCCGCTCGCGCCAGGTCCGCCTGCAGAACTGGGAGGACTTCAACGAGCCCGTCGACCGCATCGTGTCGATCGAGGCCTTCGAGCATTTCGGCCACGAGAACTACGACGACTTCTTCAAGCGGACCTTCGACATCATGCCCGACGACGGCCGGATGACCGTGCAGAGCAGCGTCAGCTACCACCCGTACGACCTGGCGGCGCGCGGCAAGAAGCTGAGCTTCGAGACGGCGCGGTTCATCAAGTTCATCGTCACCGAGATCTTCCCGGGCGGCCGGCTGCCGTCCACGCAGATGATGGTCGATCACGGCGAGAAGGCGGGATTTGTTGTGCCCGAGCCACTTTCGCTGCGGCCGCACTACATCAAGACGCTGCACATCTGGGGCGACACGCTGGAGTCGAACCGGGACAAGGCCATCGAGGTCACCTCCGAAGAGGTGTACAACCGCTACATCAAGTACCTGCGCGGCTGCGAGCACTACTTCGGCGACGAGATGCTCGACGTCAGCCTGGTGACCTACCTCAAGCCGGGCGCGGCCGCCTGATTTCCGCGCCTCCTGTCGGATTGGCGCTGCGCGGTTCGTCGAGTAGGTAGAGAGTGGAGCACACGGCTTCGCTCACTACCGGAGGTGACGAACATGCAGTACTTCGCCTTGTTGATCAGCAAGGAGCAGGACCGTACGCCCGACGATGCCGCCACCGCGATGGCCGCCTGGGAGAACTTCCACGCCAAGGCCGGATCGGCGATCAAGGCCGGTGACGCGCTGGCACCCGCCGCGTCCGCCGCGGTGATCACCGGCGGCCCGGACGCGCCGACGGTCACCGACGGGCCCTTCGCGGAGTCCGCCGAGGTGGCGTGCGGCTACTACGTCTTCGAAGCGGAAAACCTGGACGAGGCGCTGGCGCTGGCGCGCGACGTCCCGATCGCCGCGTTCGGGGCGGTGGAGCTGTGGCCGGTGGTGCACTCGATCGAGCCGACGCGCAAGCCGACCGGCAACGACTGGCTGGCGCTCCTGCTGGAGCCGCCCGCCACCGCGCACACGCCGGGCACACCGGAGTGGGAGGCGGTCGCGGCCAAGCACGCGGATTTGCACGCCGCCGCAGGCGATCGCGTGCTCGGCGGCGCCGCGTTGCACGACCGCTCCACGGCGACCACCGTGCGGGTGCGTGACGGCGAGGTCCTCATCACGGACGGCCCCTACGTCGAGGGCGCCGAGATCGCGACCGGCATCTACCTGTTGGGCGCCGGCGATCGCGACGAGGCGATCAAGGTCGCGTCGATGATCCCCGCCTCGACGGTGCAGCTGCGCCAACTGGCGGGCGTGTCCGGCCTGTAGCGGATGCCCGACCTGGACGGCGTCTTCCGCCGGGAATGGGGCCCGGCCGTGGCCGCGCTCGCGCGGTGGTCGGGTGACCTCACCGTCGCCGAGGACGCCGTCCAGGAGGCCTGCGCCGAAGCGCTGCGCACTTGGCCGCGCGACGGGGTGCCCGAGAACCCGGGCGGCTGGCTGGTGACCGTCGGCCGTAACCGCGCCCGGGACCGGCTGCGCCGCGAATCCGTGCGTCCCGGAAAGGAATTGGCGGCTGTGTTGGACGACATCAGGGCGCGTACCGATCACTCCGAGCCGCATCCGGTACGCGACGACGAATTGCGGATGATGTTCACCTGTGCGCACCCGGCGCTGGACCGGCAATCGCAGTTGGCCCTCACGCTGCGGCTGGTGTCCGGCCTGACCGTCGGCGAGATCGCGCGGGCGCTGCTGCAGACCGAGGCGGCCGTCGGTCAGCGAATCACGCGCGCCAAGAACAAGGTTCGGCACGCGAACATCCCGCTGCGGGTGCCGCCGGCCGAGTTGCTGCCCGAGCGCACGCCGCACGTGTTCGGTTGCGTGTATTCGGTGTTCACCGAGGGCTACTGGTCGACCGCGGGTCCGTCGGCCATCCGGGACGACCTGTGCGACGAAGGGATCCGGCTCGGCGCCGAGTTGTGCGCGCTGCTGCCCGGTGAGCCCGAGGCGCACGCCCTGTCCGCCCTGATGCTGCTGCACGATTCGCGCCGCGCGACCCGGGTGGACGACAGCGGAATGCTGGTGCCGCTCGAGGACCAGGACCGGCGCCGATGGGACCGGGAGCGCATTTCACGCGGTCTCGAGCGGTTGCGTCGCGCCGAGGGCTCGACGGGCGCCTATCTGCCCCAGGCCGTGATCGCCGCGCTGCACGCCACGGCGCCGTCCTGGGAGCAGACCGACTGGGTGACCATCTGCGCCGCCTACGACCGGCTGTTGGGATTGACCGGCTCGCCGGTGGTGGCCGCCAACCGCGCGCTGGCGATCGGATTCCGCGACGGCCCCGCCGCGGGCCTGGCCGCCCTGGACGAGGTGGCACCCGATCCGCGGCTGACCCGGTCCAATCTCGTCGCGATCGTGCGCGCCGACCTGCTGCGGCGCGCGGGCAGACCCGCCGATGCGCTGCCCTGGTATCGAGAGGCGTTGGAGTCCAACGGATCCGACCCCGGCCGCGCGTTTCTGCGGCGGCGCATCGTCGAGTGCGGTGGCTAGGACTCCGAGAAGTTGCGGGTGACGGCCGGGTCGACCGGGATGCCCGGTCCGGTCGTCGTCGAGACCACGATCTTGCGCAGGTAGCGGCCCTTGGAGGCGGACGGCTTGAGCCGCAGCACCTCGTCCAGGGCGGCGCCGTAGTTCTCGGCCAGGGCCTTCTCGTCGAACGAGGCCTTGCCGATGACGAAGTGCAGGTTGGCCTGCTTGTCCACCCGGAAGTTGATCTTGCCGCCCTTGATGTCGGACACGGCCTTGGCGACGTCGGGGTCACCGTGCCGGTCTTGGGGTTCGGCATCAGGCCGCGGGGACCGAGCACGCGGGCGATCCGACCGACCTTGGCCATCTGGTCCGGGGTCGCGATCGCGGCGTCGAATTCCAGCCAGCCGCCCTGGATCTTCTCGATCAGGTCGTCGCTGCCGACGATGTCGGCGCCCGCGGCCTGGGCCTGCTCGGCCTTGTCGCCCACCGCGAACACCGCCACGCGGGCGGTCTTGCCGGTGCCGTGTGGCAGGTTGACCGTGCCGCGGACCATCTGGTCGGCCTTGCGCGGGTCGACGCCGAGCCGGATCGCCACCTCGACGGTGGAGTCCTGCTTGCTCGACGACGTCTCCTTGGCGAGCTTGGCCGCCTCCAGCGGGGTGTAGAGGTTGTCGCGGTCCACCTTTTCGGCGGCGGCGCGGTATGCCTTGCTGTTCTTGCTCATTGATTCATCCAATCCGGTGTTGGGTCGTGGTTAACTCGGGCCGAAGCCAGCCCTCCCACGGTCTTTGGAGGTTATTACTCGACGGTGATGCCCATCGACCGGGCGGTGCCGGCGATGATCTTGGCCGCCGCGTCGATGTCGTTGGCGTTCAGATCGGCCTTCTTGGTCTCGGCGATCTCCTTGACCTGGTCCCAGCTGACCTTGGCGACCTTGGTCTTGTGCGGCTCGGCCGACCCCTTGCCCACGCCGGCGGCCTTGAGCAGCAGCTTGGCGGCGGGCGGGGTCTTGAGCGCGAAGGTGAAGCTGCGGTCCTCGTAGACCGTGATCTCCACCGGGATGACCTGGCCGCGCTGGTTCTCCGTGGCAGCGTTGTATGCCTTGCAGAACTCCATGATGTTGACGCCGTGCTGACCGAGCGCGGGCCCGACCGGCGGCGCCGGGTTGGCCTGCCCCGCCTGGATCTGAAGCTTGATCAGCCCGACGACTTTCTTCTTCGGGGCCATGAGATTGTGCTGTTCCTTCCTGGGTTACGCCCGGCGTGTGCGCCGGTTTAGAGCTTGGAGACTTGGCTGAAGGTCAATTCGACCGGGGTTTCGCGGCCGAAGATCGACACCAGCACCTTGAGCTTCTGCTGTTCGCCGTTGACCTCGCTGATGGTGGCCGGCAGCGTCGCGAACGGGCCGTCCATGACCGTCACCGATTCGCCGACCTCGTAGTCGACCTCGATGGCCGGACGCTCCAGCCCGCCGACCTCGGCGGCGGCGGCGGTGGTGGCCGCACCCTTGGCGGCCTTCTTCGTCGCGCCGCGCGGCAGCAGGAACTTCACCACGTCGTCGAGCGTCAGCGCCGACGGACGCGAGGTCGCCCCCACGAAGCCGGTGACGCCCGGGGTGTTGCGCACCGCGGCCCACGAGTCATCGGTGAGGTCCATGCGCACCAGGATGTAGCCGGGCAGCACCTTGCGATTGACCTGCTTGCGCTGACCGTTCTTGATCTCGGTGACCTCTTCGGTGGGCACCTCCACCTGGAAGATGTAGTCGCCGACGTCGAGGTTCTGCACACGGGTTTCGAGGTTGGCTTTGACCTTGTTCTCGTAGCCCGCGTAGGAGTGGATGACGTACCAGTCGCCGGGCTTGCTGCGCAGCTCCGCCTTGAGCGCGGCGGCCGGGTCGGCCTCTTCGGCCGTCTCCTCGGACGCCCCGGCGGCCTCGGCCGTCTCGCCGGCAGCCTCGTCCGCAGTCGCCTCGGTGACCTCGGCGCCTGCAGAAGTGTCCGTGGCCTGCGCGGCTTCGTCGGTCTCTTTCAGGTCGACCGCGTCACCCGCGGACGGGTCACCGTCGAAGGTAGTCACGGTTTGAGTCCTCTCTGTCACTTTCAAAAGTGGCGTCACTCGCTCAGCCGAACACCAACAGCACCAGCTTGGTCAGGCCGAAGTCCGCCAGGCCGACCAGCGCCACCATGAAGGCCAGGAAAGCCAGCACAACGGAGGTGTAAGTGAGCATCTGCTTGCGGTTGGGCCAGATGACCTTCCGCATCTCCGCAACGACCTGCTTGAGGTAGTTGTAGACGAACACGAAGGGGTTGACCCGATGGTCGCCGGCCCGGCTCTTCGCGGCCTTCTTGGCCCCGCCCGTTTTGGAGGCGCCCTTCTTGGCCTTCTCCGGCGCGGCGGCCTCGACGTCGGCCGACGACTCGGCGTCGTCGCCGGCCTCGGCGGCCCGCTGCCGGGACCGTTTGCCCGTGGGGCGCTGTGGCCGCGTCACCACCGCCGTCCGACCGCCGCTCGCGCGGCCGTCCTCTTTGTCAGTGCCGTCGCTTGCGGCGTCGTTGGCAACGTCGCCTTCGTCGCTCACCGCATGCTCCTTTGTTTGCTCGTACCTCGCGAACCGTCCCGCCGGTGGTGGAACTTCCTTCCAGTGTCCACCATGCCAGCACGTTCGCCATTAGCAGGGGCGACAGGACTTGAACCTGCAACCTGCGGTTTTGGAGACCGCTGCTCTGCCAGTTGAGCTACGCCCCTTCGCGGTTGGCAGGCCAACCTGCGCTTACCTACCGGGGCCTACATGACACGCGCGCCTTCCGATTGCTCGACTCACGGAAAGCGCGCTAATGCTGGGAAAACCCCGAGGACCGAGTGTACATCGGTGTGAGAGCCGAATACTAATTACGCCGTTCTGACGACCTGGCCGGAGTCGGGGTCCCAGCGCAGGTTCGCCGAGTTGTCGGCGTACTGGCCCATCAGTGTCGTGTAGGCCTCCAGGACCACCTCACCGTGCTCGTTGGTGCAGATGTTCTTGGTGACGACGATGTCGGCGCCGAAGCGCTCGTCCACCGACTGGATGTCCATCCGGGCCCACAGCTTGTCACCGGCCTTGATCGGCTTGGAGAACACGAACCGCTGGTCGACCTGGACGATCACCAGCGTCTCCATGCCGATGTCGACGTGCCGGAAGAAGTCCAGCTGGACCAGCTTGGCGAAGATCGTCCCGAAGGTCAGGGGCGCGACGATCGCGTCGTGGCCGAGCTCGGCGGCCGCGTCTTCCTCGAAGTGGGCCGGGTGCCGGTTTTTGATGGACAGTGCGAACTGGCGCAGTTGCTCCCGCCCCACAACGAAGTAGTCCGGGTAGCGCCAGATCATCCCCCTGATGTCTGTTTTGAGCGCCATGGGCTATGCGAGTATTGCGGACGCGATGGCCCTGCCGAAGATCTTCTTGCCGCCGGTGGTGGCCGTGAGCGCGATGGTCACGGCTTTGGTCTCGGGGTCGGCGGACTTGACCCGGCCGTTGAAGACCAGTTCGGCGCCCTTCCCGTCGTTGGGCACCGGCACCACGGCGGTGAACCGCACGTTGTACTCGGTCACGGCACCCGGGTCACCGATCCACGCGGTGACGTAGCCGCCGCCGATGCCCATGGTCAGCATGCCGTGCGCGATCGCGGTGTCCAGGCCGACGACCTTGGCCATTTCGTCGTCCCAGTGGATCGGGTTCAGGTCGCCGGAGACGCCCGCGTAATTCACCAGATCCTGTCGGGTCAGCGGGTAGGTCTTCTCCGGAAGCAGGTCGCCCACCTTCACGGAGCTGAACTCACGCAGTGGCATCAGTAAATCCCTCTTCTCCATCCTCGCCGGCACGGCCCGCCAGGGTCGTGTAGGTCTCTTGCACGACGTCACCGGCCTCGTTGGTGATGACATTCTTGGTGACGATGATCTGGGTACCGTGCGACACACGCATCGAGTCCACATAAACGTCGCAGTAGAGCTTGTCCCCGGCGACGAGCGGGGCGAAGTACTTCAGCACCTGGTCGACCTGAACGATCTGGGCGTCCTGGACGGAGATGTTGGCGTATTTGAAGAAGGCCGTCTGCGCCTGGTAGCCGAACACGCAGACGAACGTCAGCGGGGCGAGCAGTCCCTTGTAGCCGAGTTCGGCCGCCGCCTTCTCCTCGAAGTACCAGGCGTCGTCGTTCTGCACGGCCGTCGCGTGTTCGCGGATCTTCTCCCGCTCCACCTCGTAATGATCGGGGTAGCGGTAGTGCATCCCGACGATGCTCTCGCTTAACGGCACGGTTCTTAAACTACCTAGTCAATCGGAGTAAACGCCCGCGGGTGACCGCTAGCGCGTCTCCCGATGCGCCTGGTGTTTACCGCAGTTGGGGCAGAACTTCTTCAGCTCCAGTCGGTCCGGGTCGTTCCGGCGGTTTTTCTTGGTGATGTAGTTGCGGTGCTTGCACACCTCGCATGCCAAGGTGATCTTCGGCCGTACGTCGGTACTGGACGCCATGACGGTTCTCTCTCGATTCCTTCAAAAAAACTGTGTTGTTGTGTTGTAGCGATGGCCGGACTCGAACCGGCGACCTAACGATTATGAGTCGTTCGCTCTAACCGACTGAGCTACATCGCCTCTGGCCACCCCATTCGGGGCCGCCACGCCTGCTCGGCGTCCGCCGAGCCCCCTAACGGAATCGAACCGTTGACCTTTTCCTTACCATGGAAACGCTCTACCGACTGAGCTAAGGGGGCCGTTCGCCCGCAGCGATCTTCTCCTCCGCGCGGGCCTAAAAGAGGGTACAGCCTGGCTCGCAGCGGAACCAAACCACGGGTATCAGGGGGCTCCGCCGCCGTTGCGGTGAGGCTGCCAGGCGCTGAGGTCGCTGAACTCGTCGTACGCGTCGTCCTGTTCGACGGAATCGCCATCGTGAAGCAGGGTCCGCAACGCGAGGTTGACGGCCTCGCGGGCGTCGAGGAGATGGAAGCGGCGGATGGCCTCATCGACCAGATCGACGTCGACCTCGATTTCGACCTTCTTCTTCATGCGCCAACAGTACCCACCTGATACCGGCCGAACCGGGCCCGGAACGGCGGTGTCGCGCAGCGTCCTAGTCTGGTCACGTGCCCGAGGACCGGCTGTACTTTCGTCAACTGCTCTCCGGCCGCGACTTCGCCGCCGGCGACATGATCGCGACGCAGATGCGCAACTTCGCCTACCTGATCGGCGACCGGCAGACCGGTGACTGCGTGGTCGTCGACCCGGCCTACGCCGCAGGCGATCTGCTCGACGCGCTCGAGGCCGACGGCATGCACCTGTCCGGCGTGCTGGTGACCCACCACCACCCCGACCACGTCGGTGGGTCGATGATGGGGTTCGCGCTGGCCGGCCTGGCCGAACTGCTGGAGCGTGCGCCGGTGCCGGTACACGTCAATACCCATGAGGCACTGTGGGTTTCGCGGGTCACCGGGATAGGCCTGGGCGACCTGACCTCCCATGAGAACCACGACAAGGTCAGCATCGGCGACATCGAGATCGAGCTGCTGCACACCCCGGGCCACACGCCGGGCAGCCAGTGCTTTCTGCTCGACGGCCGCCTCGTCGCCGGCGACACGCTGTTCCTGGAGGGCTGCGGGCGCACCGACTTCCCCGGCGGCGACTCCGACGAGATGTACCGCAGCCTGCAGCGGCTCGCCACCCTGCCCGGTGACCCGACGGTGTTTCCGGGCCACTGGTACTCCGCGGAGCCCAGCGCGTCGCTCTCGGAGGTCAAGCGTTCCAACTACGTGTACCGGGCCTCGGACCTTGATCAATGGCGAATGCTGATGGGCGGCTGAGCTCCCCGGGGATCGCTCGGTACGACCATCCGACGACCTCCCCTGTGATATAAGCGGAGGGTGGATTCCATGGGTTGGATCCAGGACAGCTGGCATGATGTCACGCACGTCGGGTCCAGCACCTGGATAGCGTGGGCAGCATGGGCGGCAATCGTCCTGGCCGTCGTCACGCTGATCTTCACCAACGCTCAGATCAACCGCAATCGCCGCGCGGCGGCCGAGCAGACGCGCCCCCAGGTCGCGATGTTCATGGAGCCGCATTCCGCCGACTGGCACGTGATCGAACTCGTCGTCCGGAACTTCGGCCGCACCGCGGCCTACGACATCGGGTTCTCCTTCGTCAATCCCCCGACGGTGGCGGAATACGAGAACGCCACCGACGGCTACGCCGACGTCATCGAACTGCGGCTGCCCCGCGAGCTGCCGATGCTGGCGCCCGGCCAGGAATGGCGCATGGTGTGGGATTCCGCGCTCGACCGCGCCGAGATCGGCAGCGGCATCGAATCCCGCTTCACCGGCACCCTGACCTACTACGACCGGCCCGATCGTCCGCGCGGCCGGCGGTTCTGGGAGCGGGAGCGCTCCCCGCTGCACACCGACGTCGTGCTGGACTGGGACGCCCTGCCGCCCGTCCAGCGCATCGAGTTGATGACCACCCACGACCTGGCGAAGCGGGAGAAGGAGAAGCTGGAGCTGCTGCGCGGCCTGCTGACCTACTTCCACTACGCCAGCAAGGAAACCCGGCCCGAGGTGTTCCGCAGCGAGATCGAACGGATCAACGCCGCGGTCCGGGAAACCCAAGACAGGTGGCGCACCCGCCAACTCGACGAACCCACCGACGTGAGCCTGCGCTGGAGTTACGCCGAAGACGACCTGGGCAAACACCACAGCCAGCCCGCCTGACGGCAAGGAGCAACCGATGAGCGCCCCGGTCCACTACAGCATCAAGGACTCCATCGCCGTCCTCAAGATGGACGACGGCAAGGTCAACGCGCTGGGCCCCACCATGCAGCAGGCCCTGAACGACGCGATCGACACGGCCGAGGCGGACGACGCCGGGGCGCTGGTGATCACCGGCAACGACCGGGTGTTCAGTGGCGGCTTCGACCTGAAGATCCTGACCTCCGGCGAGGTGCAGCCCGCGATCGACATGCTGCGTGGCGGGTTCGAGCTGGCGTACCGCCTGCTGTCCTTTCCCAAGCCGGTGGTGATGGCGTGCACCGGCCATGCCATCGCGATGGGCGCGTTCCTGTTGTCGGCGGGCGATCATCGGGTCGCCGCGCACGCCTACAACATTCAGGCCAACGAGGTCGCGATCGGCATGGTGATCCCCTATGCCGCCTTAGAGATCATGAAGCTGCGTTTGACCCCGTCGGCCTACCAGCAGGCCAGCGGGCTGGCAAAGACCTTCTTCGGTGAAACCGCGCTCGCCGCAGGCTTTATCGACGAGATCGTGCTGCCGGAGGTGGTGGTGGACCGCGCCCTGGAGGCCGCTCGCGAATTCGCCGGCCTGCATCAGCGCGCGCACGCCGCCACCAAGTTGCGGACCCGGGCCGACGGCCTGGCGGCCATCCGCGCCGGCATCGACGGGATCGAAGCCGAATTCGGGGTGTGAGCCGCTGAGGGCGTCCGCCCGAGCCGGTTTCGCGGGCCGCTGCCGGGGAAGTCACCGGAATGGCCATAGATCGCATCGCGGACCCCTGGGGCACGCGGACTCCCTACGAACCCGGCACCCGGTGGCCGGAGCGCGTCGACACCTACCTGGCCGACGGGATCAGCCCCGAGTCGGTGGATCGCTGGGTGCAATCGGCCGCGGTGCTGCACTCCAACGGCGACGGCCTGGACATCGCCGTCAAGGACGGGCGGATCGTGGGGGTGCGCGGCCGCGCCGTCGACCGGGTCAACCACGGGCGGCTCGACCCGAAGGACCTCTTCGGCTGGCAGGCCAACGCCTCGGCGGACCGGCTCACCACACCGATGATCCGGGTCCACGGCAAGCTGAAGCCCTGCGACTGGGACACCGCGATGCAGCGGATCGTGGACCGCACCAAGGGCCTGCTCGACAGCTATGGCCCCAGCTCAATCGGCTTCTACACGTCGGGACAGCTGTTCGCCGAGGCGTATTACACCCAGGGGGCGATCGCGCACGGGGCGATCGGCACCAACCACGTCGACGGTAATACCCGGCTGTGCACGGCGACGGCGGCGGAGGCGCTCAAGGAGTCGTTCGGCTGCGACGGGCAACCGGGTTCCTACACCGATGTCGACCACGCCGACGTCATCGCGTTGTTCGGGCACAACGTCGCCGAGACGCAGACGGTGCTGTGGGCGCGGATGCTGGACCGGCTGGCCGGTGAATCGCCGCCGGCCATCGTCTGCGTCGACCCCCGGCTCACGCCGGTCGCGCGGCACGCGACCGTTCACCTGGCTCCGCTGCCGGGCACCAACGTGGCGTTGATGAACGGCCTGCTGCACGAGATCATCGGTCACGGCTGGATCGACCGCGACTACATCGATTCCAACACAGTCGGTTTCGACGAACTGCGCGGCCGGGTCGAGGAGTTCGGACCCGAGCGGGTGGCCGACATCTGCGGTGTGGCTGCCGACGACATCCGGCGCGCGGCGCGGCTGCTGGGCACGGCCAAGCGGCTGATGTCCACCGTGCTGCAGGGCTTCTACCAGTCCCACCAGGCCACCGCGGCGGCCGTGCAGGTCAACAACATTCACCTGGTGCGCGGCATGCTGGGCAAGCCGGGCTGCGGGGTGCTGCAGATGAACGGGCAGCCGACCGCGGAGAACACCCGCGAGTGCGGCGCCGACGGGGACCTGGCCGGCTTCCGCAACTGGTCCAACGACTCCCACGTCGCCGAGCTGGCGCGATTGTGGAACCTGGACCTGCTGCAGATCCCGCACTACGGCCCGCCGACGCACGCCATGCAGATCTTCCGCTACGCGGAGGAGGGAACGCTGCGGATGCTGTGGGTGACCGCCACCAATCCGGCGGTGTCGCTGCCCGAGTTGCGCCGGATCCGCGACATCCTGTCGCAGGAGCGGCTGTTCCTCATCGTCCAGGACATCTTCATGACAGAGACCGCCGCGCTGGCCGACGTGGTGCTGCCCGCCGCGGCGTGGGCGGAGAAGACCGGAACCTTCACCAACGCCGACCGCACCGTGCACCTGTCCGAAAAGGCCGTGGAGCCACCGGGTTTGGCGCGCTCCGACCTCGATATCTTCCTGGACTACGCGCGCCGGATGGACTTCCGCGACTCCGACGGCCAACCGTTCCCGCCCTGGACGGACGCGGAGTCGGCGTTCGAGGCGTGGAAGAAATGCACCGCGGGCCGGCCGTGCGACTACACGGGCCTGACCTATGACAAGCTGCGCGGCGGCAGCGGCATCCAATGGCCCTGCAACGCAGAGCATCCCGACGGCACCGAACGGCTCTATGCCGATGCGAAATTCTGGGCGGCACCCGACTATTGCGAGGCATACGGCAAGGACATGATCACCGGCGCGCCACTGCAGCCCGACGAGTACCGCTCGATGAACCCCTTCGGCAAGGCCATCATCAAGGCGGCCGAATACGTGCCCCCGCACGAGCGGCCCAGCCCCGATTTTCCGTTCGCGCTGATCACCGGCCGCACCGTCTATCATTTCCATACCCGCACCAAAACCGCACGGGCACAACAACTTCAGCAAGCCGCCCCCGAGGTGTGGGTCGAGGTGTCCGAACGCGACGCCCAGCGCCTGGGCATCGGCGAGGGCGATCTCGTGGAGGTGAGGACGCCGCGCGGCTGCGTCGTGTGCGCCGCACGCATCTGCGGCATCCGCGACGGGGTGCTGTTCGTGCCCTTCCATTACGGCTACTGGGACACCGACGGCAAGACCCATCATCGGGCCGGCAACGAAATGACGCTGACCGATTGGGATCCGGTGTCCAAGCAGCCGATCTACAAGACCGCCGCCGCCCGGCTGCGCAAGCTCAAGGTGCGGCCACCCGACCGGAATGGGCACGCGCCGACCACCGCGGCGTCGACGCCGGTCAACGGGTCGGTACCGGCGACGGTCGGCGGCGAGCCGGCCGGTGTCACCGAGGTCGTCGCGACGGGAGGCCGGCCGTGAAGCTGAAGTTGGCGATCCGCGAGCTGCACCGCTCCGAACGCAAGCTGGCGCACGAGTTCAACGTGGTGGCCGCGCGCCACCACAGCGACCAGGACATCTATCACCTCGCCGGCGACATGGCCCGCTGGTCGCAGGATCACGTCAGCGAGTTGGCGCGGCACGGCCGTCACTACGGGCTGCGGCTGTCCGCCGACCCGCGTACCGGCGCGATCACCGGATTTGTGCAGTCGCGGATGAGCGGCCTGCTGCGGCACCGGCCGGAGCCCGGCCTGGCGCTGCTCGCCGACCTGCGCCGGCTGCACCGGCTGTCGGCCGGCGTCTCGCTGGATTGGGAGCTGCTGGCCCAGGGCGCGCAGGCCGCCAAGGATTCCGAACTGCTGAGCCTGACCTCGCGCTGTCACCCCGAGACGCTGCGCCAGATGCGCTGGGCCAACGCGATGCTCAAAGAGCTTTCCCCGCAAGTCTTGATGAACTGAAACGGCGAACGCGGTGACCGCCGCTGGCCGCCACCGCGTTCCCTTCGCCTCCTCGAAGGCCAGTCTGGCACGCGCGCGCCGTGCCGTCACTTCACCCGGCAGGGGCGGGGCGTCTCACCGGAACCGATCCAGATAGGCCGGCCAATCCCAGGTCGACAGGAACTCCGTCGCCGCCGCATAACCGCTGTCGTAGAGCTCTTCCAGACGCCCTCGACCGATGTCGAAGTCGAGCACTCCGACATTGGTCGATTCGACCGCGATGGCGCGGGCGGCGACCCATGGCCGGCTCAGGTGGGTCTGGTCATGGCCGGCGAGCATGGTGGTGAGCAGGCTTTCCAGCAGGGCCGTCTGCTCGAAGAAGCGCAACGGTTTCAGGGCGGGCATCACGGCGCCGATGCCCTCGGCCACCCGCGGCAACACCGTGATGCCGAACGTGGGCCAGCGCGGCGCCCTGCCGTCGGGCCGGTCGAAGGTATCGATGGGAAAGTTCGACAGCACACCGCCGTCCACCAGGGTGGAGGTCGTCCCGTCGGCGCCGGCCAGCTTCACCGGGCGATAGAAGAACGGGATCGCCATCGATGCGCGCACGGCGGCGGCCACCGGCTGCTCGTCGGGGTCCAGACCGTAGAGCCGCCGGTAGTCCCATGGAAACCGGACCAATTGCGCGGCGGTCACGTCGGCCACGGTGACCACCAGCTTGTCGCGGCGCCCCTCGAGCAGATCGTCCGCGTCGAGCTTCAGATCGCCGAACGAGGTGACGCCCAGGTTCTTCAGCTCGCTGCGGATCCAGTCGTGGGCGACGTCGCCGCGATACATGCTGGTGTCCCGCACCAGCCCCCAGGCCGCACCGAGATACGGGACCGGTCCCGCGTCGCGCCACTTGCGCAACGGAACCGAGAACGCGAGTTCCTTGACCTGAGCGCCGGTCAACTGGCCGTCGGATCCGGCGGCCAGGATCGCCGCGACCACCGAGCCCGCCGAGACCCCGGACACCCTCTTGATCGAATATCCGGCGTCCATGAGGGCGACGATGGCGCCCACCAGGCCGATGAACTTGACGCCCCCGCCGGAGAGCACCAGGTCCACGAGTTTCGTCGGTGCCGCCTTGGGGGCCATCTACTGCTCCGACGAAACCCATTGATAGGGAAGGAATTTCCCGTCGAATGTCACGACGACCCGGTCGCCGGACGGATGCGGCCTCTTCTGCACGTCGAGGCTGAAGTTGATGGCGCTCATGATGCCGTCGCCGAACTGCTCGGCGATCACCTCTTTGAGGGCACCGCCGTACACCTGCAGCGCCTCGTAGAAGCGGTAGATGGTGGGGTCGGTGGGGACCGCGGTGGGCAGCCCGCCGCGCATCGGGGCGGCGGCGAGCACCGGCACCACGGACTCGTCCAGCTTCAACTTCTGCGCCAGAACCTTGGCCTGCTCCACCGGAATCGGGTGCTGACCGAGCAACGCCGCCGTGGTCCACATCAGCGGCCTGTCGATCGCGTCGGCCAGCTGTTGCCACGTCAGCCCCTCGCGCAGCCGGGCTATGACGACCTGTTCGGTGATTTCGGTTCTGTTCATGGCCTTAAGCATGCCCGCCGGCTCTCACTCCGGCGTGGTCGCGGTGACCAGGCGAGTGGAGAACCAGGCGCCGAAGGTTTTTCGCGGTGCCGATCACCAACGGCCGTGGTGCACGACCTCGGCGAACGGCCGCCGGTTCGGCTTGCGGATCGGGGCGAGCGGGCGATCGGCCGGATAGCCGACGCCGAGCAGGAAGGCCACCAGGTATTCGTCGGGCACGCCCAGGATGGCGCGCGCCTTGTCCTGGTCCCCCACCGACGAGTGCCCGGTGCCCAGACCCAGGTCCGTGGCGGCGATCATCATCGCCATGGTGGCCTGGCCGACGTCGTAGTTGTCGGTGATCACCCGGCGCTCGTCCGGCGGCACCGGGACGACGATGGCGATCGCGGCCGCGGCACCGGCGATGTGGCCCGCGCCCCGCCAGACCGTGGACAGCTCGGCCAGCTGCTCACGGTCGGTGACGATGACGAAGTCCCACGGCTGCCGGTTCTTGGCCGACGGCGCGCGCCAGCCGGCCTCTGCGATGCGGTCCAGGTCCTCGGGCGGTACCGGCTTCGATTGGTACTCCCGCACGTTGCGACGTGCGCGGAGCGCGTCCCAGGCTTCCATCTGACTCCCTTCAGCGACTGTCTTCTCGAGCAAACCGGCGTAGGATCGGGTGAATTCCCAGGCGGGGATTGCGCGTTCGCCCGTAGTCTAGCTCCGGCAAGTGTGAGTGATCGGGTGCCAACGCAACCAAACGCCTTGGGCCACAGTTAAACACGAATTTTCTGCGAAGTCGGCCACGCCGCGGTGGCCATCCGACGCCGGTCCGATCCAGTTTGCCGGGATGGCCGCTCGGGTTTGATCGCCACGTTTTCGGGAAGCCGTGGTGAACCAATCGATCCGCCGTCTCGTGAACAACCGAATGGCCCCAAGTCAGAAAGGCGGGTATCCGCCGTGGCAGAGCACCTGACGCCGCACTTCGAAGAGGTACAAGCCCACTACGACCTGTCCGACGAATTCTTCCGGTTGTTCCTCGACCCCACCATGACCTACAGCTGCGCATATTGGGATCGCAACCGGGACATCTCGCTGGAAGAGGCGCAGTTGCGCAAGATGGATCTCTCGCTGGGCAAGCTGGGCCTGCGGCCGGGCATGACGCTGCTGGACATCGGGTGCGGCTGGGGCGGCACGATGTGCCGGGCGCTGGAAAACTACGACGTGAACGTCGTCGGCCTGACCCTCTCGGAGCATCAGGCCGCGCACGTGCAGAGGCTCTTCGATGCCATGGACACCCAGCGCAGCAGGCGGGTGTTGCTGCACGGCTGGGAGGAATTCGACGAGCAGGCCGACCGGATCGTCTCCATCGGCGCGTTCGAGCACTTCGGCTACGACCGCTACGACGACTTCTTCGCGATGGCCTACCGCACCCTGCCCGAGGACGGCGTGATGCTGCTGCACACGATCACCATGCTGACCCCGCAGCAGATCGTCGAGCGCGACCTGCCGATGACCGAGGAACAGACCAGCTTCAACGAATTCATCGCCACCGAGATCTTCCCGGGCGGTCAATTGCCGGCGATCGAGATCGTGGAGTTCCACGCGTCGAAGATGGGGTTCAACCTCAAGCGCAGGCAGTCGCTGCAACTGCACTACGCCAGGACCCTCGACCACTGGGCGGAGGCCTTGCAGGCGCGCCACAGCGAGGCCGTCGAGATCCAGTCCGAAGAGGTCTACCAGCGCTACATGCGCTATCTGACCGGCTGCGCCAACGCATTCCGGGTCGGATACATCGACGTGAACCAGTTCACGCTGGCCAAGTAGCACCGCGGCCCGGGCGCTGGGGTTTATCGTGACAGCGCAATGCCGCTTCATCTGCACCGTGCCGAGCGCACGGATCTGTTGGCCGACGGTCTCGGCGCTCTGCTGGCCAACCCGCCGGCCGACCCGTTCGCCACCGAACTCGTCGTGGTCCCGGCGCGCGGGGTGGAACGCTGGCTCAGCCAGCGGTTGTCGCACGTGCTCGGTGCGCGCGCCGGCGACGGGGTGTGCGCCGGGGTGGCGTTTCGCACCCCGGGCTCGTTGATCGCCGAGATCACCGGCACTGCCGACAACGATCCGTGGTCGCCGGACGCCATGGCCTGGCCGCTGCTGGAGGCGATCGACTGCTCGCTGGACGAGCCGTGGTGCCGCGCGCTGGCCATGCATGTGGGCCACTTCCACACCGGCGCGGAGGGCGAGCTGCGCCAGGGCCGCCGGTACGAGGTGGCACGCCGGCTGGCCGGGCTGTTCGACTCCTACGCGCGGCAGCGCCCGCAGCTGCTGGTCGACTGGGGCAACGGCGAGCCCGGTGATCTCGACGAGGACCTGCGCTGGCAGCCCGAGCTGTGGCGGGCGCTGGTCGCGCGGGTCGCCGCCGACCCGCCGCACGTCCGCCACGCCAGGACCATCGCGCGGCTGCGGGAGGCCCCCACCGAGCTGCCGTCCCGGCTGTCACTGTTCGGGCACACCCGGTTGACCCGCACCGATATCGAGCTGTTGGAGGCCGTGGCCACCCACCACGACCTGCATCTGTGGCTGCCGCACCCCAGCGACGCGCTGTGGCGAGCGCTGGCCGGCGCCCGCGGCGCGGTCCCGCGGCGCGACGACGTCAGCCATCGGGCGGTGTCGCATCCGCTGCTCGCGACGCTCGGACGCGATCTGCGCGAACTGCAACGCGGCCTGCCGGCGGATCCGGCCACCGACGACTATCTGGCCGGCGCCGCGCGCCCGGACACGCTGCTCGGCTGGCTGCAGTCCGACATCGCCGCCAATGCCGTTCGCCCACTTGACCGCACGATGGCGGCCGGCGACCGATCGGTGCAGATCCACAATTGCCACGGCCCGGCGCGCCAGGTCGACGTGCTGCGCGAGGTGCTGCTCGGGCTGCTGGCCGACGACCCGACGCTCGAGCCGCGCGACATCCTGGTGATGTGCCCGGACATCGAGACCTACGCGCCGCTGATCATGGCCGACTTCGGCCTGGGCGATGTGGTGCACGGCGCCCATCCGGCCCACCAGCTGCGAGTGCGGCTGGCCGACCGCTCGCCGATCCAGACCAACCCGCTGCTGGGGGTGGCCGCGCAACTGCTGACCCTGGCGGCCGGCCGGGTGACGGCCAGCGAGGTGCTCAACCTGGCCCAGGCGCCGCCGGTGCGCGCCCAATTCGGATTCACCGACGACGACCTGGAGGCCATCACCCGCTGGGTCCGGCAGGCGAACATCCGGTGGGGGCTGGATCAGCGGCATCGGCGGCCCTATCACGTCGACTTCGTGCACAACACTTGGCGTTTCGGCATCGACCGGATACTGGCCGGGGTCGCGATGTCCGACGATTCGAACGCGTGGATAGACGCGACGCTGCCGCTCGACGACGTCAGCAGCAACCGTGTCCAATTGGCCGGCCAGTTCGCCGAATTCGTCGCGCGGCTGCAGCACACCCTCGACGCGCTCAGCGGCACCCGGCCGCTGAGCGAATGGCTGGCCGCCATCACCGAGGGCGTCGCGCTGCTGACGCGGGTCCGCGATGCGGACGAATGGCAGACCGGCCAGATGAACCGCGAGTTCGCTCAGACGCTGGGCCAGGCCGGGCCCCGCGGCGATATCGCGTTGCGGCTGCCCGACATTCGCGCGCTGCTCACCCGGCGCCTGGCCGGCCGCCCGACGCGGGCCAACTTCCGCACCGGCACCCTGACGGTGTGCACCATGGTGCCGATGCGCTCGGTGCCGCACCGGGTGGTATGCCTGGTCGGCCTGGACGACGGGCTCTTCCCGCGGCTCGGCATCGTCGACGGTGACGACGCGCTGGCGCGATGCCCGATGACCGGGGAACGCGACATCCGTTCCGAGGACCGGCAATTGCTGCTCGACGCGATCGGCGCGGCCACCGAGAAGCTGGTGATCACCTACACCGGCGCCAACGAGTATTCGGGCCAGCCCCGCCCGCCGGCGGTGCCGCTGGCCGAGTTGCTGGACACCCTCGACGTCACCACCGCGACCAAGGTGCGCGACCGCATCGTCGTCGAACATCCGTTGCAGCCGTTCGACATTCGCAACGTCATCCCCGGCGGACTCGTCCCGGACGTGCCGTTCAGTTTCGACCCCACGGTGCTGCGCGCGGCGCGCGCGGCCGCCGGCGACCACGCCGAACAGCCGAAGTTCATCTCGGCACCGCTGCCGGCACCGCCGGCCGGCGACGTCATCCTCGCCGACCTGGTCGGCTTCTTCAAGGACCCGGTGAAGGGCTTCTTCCGCGCGCTGGAATTCACGCTGCCCTACGACGTCGACGGCGTGCAGGATGCCATGCCCGTCGACATCGACGGCCTCGAGGAGTGGACCGTCGGCGACCGGATGCTGGGCGACATCCTGCGCGGGATGACCCCCGACGACGCGCGCCAGGCCGAGTGGCGGCGCGGCACGCTGCCGCCTGGTCAGCTGGGCTGGCGCAAGGTCACCGAGATCCGCGACCAGGCCGCCCTGCTGGCGAGCGAGGCGCTCCGCCACATGCACCGCGACCGCCCGGCCGACGCGTCCGCCTACGACGTCGACGTCGACCTCGGCGGCGGGCGGCGCCTCACCGGTACGGTGTCGCCGGTGTATGACGACCGCCTGGTGTCGGTGACGTATTCGCGGCTGGACGGCAAGCATCTGCTCGAATCGTGGATCCCGTTGCTGGCGTTGGTCGCCCACGATCCGGGGCGCGACTGGGCCGCGGTGTGCGTCGGCCGCATGCGCCGGGGCGTCAGCACCCGCACCGAGGGGCTGGGTCGGCCGGGCGACGGCGAGCAGGCCGTCGGGGTGCTGCGCGAGCTGGTGGCGATCTACGACGCGGGACGGCGTGAGCCGATTCCGTTGCCCATCAAGACGTCCTATGCCTGGGCCGCCGCCCGCTACGGCGGCGAGGACCCGGTGGCCGAGGCGCGGTACCGATGGAAATCCAGCGATCGCTTCCCGGGCGAGGACCAGGCCCCGGCGCACGCGCGGGCGTGGGGCAAGGGCGCGCCGCTGGAGGAGCTGATGGCGCCCGTGCGGCCGGGCGAGGAGTGCGACGGCGAGGACAACCGGCTCGGCGCCTACGCCGCACGGGTCTGGCTGCCGATGCTGCGCGCCGAGCGGAAGCTCATCTGATGGAGCGCTTCGACCTGTTGGGTGCGCTGCCGGCCGAGCGCTCCACCACCGTGCTGGAGGCCAGCGCGGGGACCGGTAAGACCTTCGCGTTGGCCGGGCTCGTCACGCGCTACATCGCCGACGGCGCCGCGAAGCTGGACCAGATGCTGCTCATCACGTTCGGCCGGGCCGCCAGCCAGGAGCTGCGCGAACGCGTCCGCTGCCAAATCGTGGACGCCGTCCGGGCTTTCGCGGATCCGTCGACCGCCGGCGACAACCAGGTGGTGGCCTATCTGCTGGACGGCACCGACCAACAGCGCGCGGCGCGCGAGCAGCGGCTTCGCGACGCACTGGCCGGCTTCGACGCGGCGACGATCGCCACCACCCACCAGTTCTGCCAGCTGGTGCTGCGCTCCCTCGGCATCGCCGGGGACACCGCGGCCGGCGTCACGCTGCTCGACAGCCTCGACGACCTGGTGACCGAGATCGTCGACGACCTGTACCTGGCCCACTTCGGTCAGGAGCGCGACGACCCGGCGCTGCACTACCGCGAAGCGCTGCGGCTCGCCCGCGAGGTCGCCAAGAATCCGTCGACCCAGCTGCGCCCGCTGCACCCGGATCCCGACTCGCGGGCCGCCGCCAGCGTCAGGTTCGCCAATGATGTTCTGGCCGAGCTGGATACGCGCAAGCGCCGGCTCGGGGTGCTCGACTACGACGACCTGCTGATCCGGCTGGCCGACGCGCTGGCCACCGACGACTCCCCCGCCCGGCTGCGCATGCATCAACGCTGGCCGATCGTGATGGTCGACGAGTTCCAGGACACCGACCCGGTGCAATGGCAGGTGATCGACCGCGCGTTCAGTGGGCGTTCCACCGTCGTTCTGATCGGCGATCCGAAGCAGGCGATCTACGCGTTTCGCGGCGGCGACATCGTGACCTACCTGCGGGCGGCCGAGACGGCGGGTGAGCGCAAGACGCTGGCCACCAACTGGCGCAGCGACTCCGCGCTGCTGCAGCGGCTGCAGGTGGTGTTGCGCGGCGCCCAACTCGGTGACCCGGCGATCGTGGTGAACGACGTCGACGCGCATCACCGTGGTCATCGCCTCGCGGGCGCGCCGCGCAACGACCCGTTCCGGCTGCGCGTGGTCGCCCGAAAGACGTTGGGCCGCCGCGGTGTTCAAAACCTGCCGATCGACCAGGTACGCGAGCACATCGGTGCCGACCTCGCGTCGGACATCCGCGCGCTGCTGGCCAGCGGTGCCACGTTCGCCGGTAGGCCGCTGGCGGCCCGGGACATCGCCGTCATCGTGGAGAAGCATCGCGACGCGCACGCGTGCTTCAAGGCGCTGTGCGCCGCGGGCGTGCCCGCGGTCTACACCGGCAACTCGGACGTGTTCACCTCGGAGGCCGCCGAGGATTGGCTGTGCCTGCTGGAGGCCTTCGATCAGCCGCACCGGCCCGGGATGGTGCGCGCGGCCGCGGCGACGATGTTCTTCGGCGAGACCGCCGAAACACTGGCGGCCGGCGGCGACGCGCTCACCGACCGGATCGCGAAGACCCTGCGGGAGTGGGCCGGTCACGCCCGCGAACGCGGTGTCGCGGCCATCTTCGAGGCCGCCCAATTGCTGGGCATGGGCAATCGCCTGCTCACCTGGCAGGGCGGTGAGCGGCACATGACCGACCTGGCGCACATCACCCAGCTGCTGCAGGACGTCGCGCACCGCGAGCACTACAGCCTGCCCGCGCTGCGCGATTGGCTGCGCCGGCAGCGCGACGAGCGCAGCGGGGCGCCCGAACGCAACCGCCGGCTCGACAGCGACGCCGCGGCCGTGCAGATCATGACCGTGTTCGTCAGCAAGGGGCTGCAGTACCCGATCGTGTACCTGCCGTTCGCGTTCAACCGCAACACCCAGGACAGCGACGTGGTGTTGTTCCACGACGAGGACGGCACCCGCTGCCTGCACGTCGGCGGCAAGGACAGCCCCGACTTCAAAGCCGTTGAGCGGCTGGGCCGTAAAGAGGATGCCAGCGACGACAGCCGGCTGACCTACGTGGCGCTGACCAGGGCGCAAACCCAGGTGGTGGCGTGGTGGTCACCGGCGTACTACGAACCCAACGGCGGCCTGTCGCGGCTGCTGCGCGGCCGCCGGCCCGGCGAGCCGGTGGTGCCGGACCGGTGCGAACCCGCGAAGGTCTCCGACGCCGACGCCATGGCCAGGCTGCGTGAGTGGGAGGCGGCCGGCGGGCCGGTCATCGAGGAGTCGCTGGTGGCGGCGGCCCCGTCACTGCCCGCCGAGCCGGTGCCCACCGGCCTGCAGAACCGCCACTTCCACCGCGGCATCGACACCGGCTGGCGGCGCACCTCCTACTCCGGCTTGATCCGGGCGGCGCAGGCCAGCGGGGTGAGCAGCGAACCCGAGATCGGCGAACTCGACGACGAGGCCGGCGACATTCCGTTGGTGTCCGCGGCATCCGGACCGGACGTGCCCTCCCCGATGGCCGACCTGCCGGCCGGGGCCACGTTCGGCACCCTGGTGCACGCCGTGCTGGAGACGGCCGACCCGTTCGCCCCGGACCTGGCCGCCGAACTGCAGGCCCAGATCGTGGCGCACGCGGCGTGGTGGCCGGTGGCCGCGACCCCCGAGGAGCTGGCCGCGGCGATGGTGCCGATGCACGACACGCCGCTGGGCCCGTTGACCGGGGGTAGGACGCTGCGCCAGATCGGACTGTCGGATCGATTGCGCGAACTGGATTTTGAGATCCCCCTGGCCGGCGGCGATCGTGGTCCGACGGCGCCGCGGGTGCGGGTGGCGGATCTGGCGCCGTTGTTGCGCGAGCACCTGCCGGCCGACGACGTGCTGGCCTCGTACGCCGACCGGCTGGCCGAGCACGGGCTGGGCGATCAGCCGCTGCGCGGCTACCTCACCGGCTCGATCGACGCCGTGCTGCGCGTCCCCGACGGCGCGGGGCACCGCTACGTGGTGGTGGACTACAAGACCAACCGGCTCGGCGACCCGGAGCGGCCGCTGACCGCCGCCGACTACGACCGGTCCCGGATGGCGGAGGCGATGCTGCACTCGGACTATCCGATGCAGGCGCTGCTGTATTGCGCGGTGCTGCATCGCTTTTTGCGTTGGCGGTTGCGCGACTACGACCCGAGCCGGCACCTCGGCGGCGTGCTGTACCTGTTCCTGCGGGGCATGTGCGGCCCGCAGACCCCGGTGCTGGACGGCCACCCGGCGGGCGTCTTCGGTTGGCGGCCGCCGTGGTCGCTGATCGTCGCCCTCTCGGACCTGCTCGACGCCCAGGCGGTGGCCGTGTGACCGTCGAAGCCAAGTTCGCCACCGGGCTGCTGCGCACGTTCACCGATGCCGGTGTGTTCGAGCCCGCCGACGTGCATGTGGCGCAACGGCTTACCTCGCTCACCGGCGAAACCGACGAGCGGGTGGCGCTGGCGGTCGCCCTGGTGGTGCGCGCGCTGCGGGGCGGTTCGGTCTGCGTCGACCTGCGCAGCGTGCCCGCCCAGGTCGGCGCCGACGACTACCTGCCCTGGCCCGGCGCCGACGACTGGATGGCGGCGGCGCGGGCTAGCGCCCTGCTTCAAACGCCGCCGGTGCTGCGGCTGCTGGGCGACCTGCTCTACTTCGACCGGTATTGGATCGAGGAGGAGCAGGTCTGCGCCGACCTGCTGGCCCTGTCGGTGGCCCCGGAGACCGTCGAATCATCCAGCTACGAACGGCTTTTCGGTCCCGGCTACGAGGAACAGCGGGCCGCCGCCGAGGTCGCGGTGGCGCAGGCGTTGACCGTGCTGACCGGCGGGCCCGGCACCGGCAAGACCACCACGGTCGCCCGCCTGCTCGCCCTGCTGGTCGAACAGGCGGAGCGCGCCGGCCGGCCCCGACCTCGGATCGCGCTGGCCGCACCAACCGGCAAGGCGGCCGCCCGGCTGGCCGAGGCGGTGGCCGCGGGAAGCGAGGAGCTCACCGCGGTGGACAGGGCGCGCCTGACCGGGCTGTCGGGGACCACGCTGCACCGCCTGCTCGGTCCCCGGCCGGATACGTCCGTGCGGTTCAAGCACAATCGCGGCAATCGGCTGCCGCACGACGTCATCGTGGTCGACGAGACGTCGATGGTGTCGCTGACCATGATGGCGCGGCTGGTCGAAGCGGTGCGGCCGGACACCCGGTTGATCCTGGTCGGTGACCCCGACCAGCTGGCCTCGGTGGAAGCGGGCGCGGTGCTGGCCGACCTGGTGGACGGGCTGGCCGCCCGCGACGACGTGCGGGTGGCGGCGCTGCGCACGCCACACCGGTTCGGCACCTCGATCGGCGCACTGGCCGAGGCGATCCGGGTCGGCGACGGCGACCGCGTCGTGCAGCTGCTGGTGGCCGGCGGTGAACACATCGAGTGGGTGGATGCCGAGCGGCCGGCCGAGCGGCTGCGCGAGGTGCTGGTCACCCACGCGCTGCGGCTGCGCTCGGCCGCGCTGCTCGGCGCGGTCGACGAGGCGCTGGCCACGCTGGACGAGCACCGGCTGTTGTGCGCGCACCGCGAGGGCCCCTACGGCGCAAACCACTGGAACACGCTGGTGCAGAAGTGGATTGGCGAGGCGACGGGCCAGCCGGCCTGGTCGCAATGGTACGCCGGGCGCCCCCTGCTGGTGACGGCCAACGACTACGGCCTGCGCCTCTACAACGGCGACACCGGCGTGACGGTGGCGGGAGCGGACGGCCTGCGCGCGGTCGTCGCCGCCGCGAGCGGACCGCTGGACTTCGCGACCAGCCGCCTCGGTGAGGTGGAGACGATGCATGCCATGACCATCCACAAGAGCCAGGGCAGCCAGGCGGACGAGGTGACGGTGTTGATACCGCCGGAAGATTCGCGATTGCTGACGCGGGAGTTGTTCTACACCGCGGTGACCCGGGCGAAGACCAAAGTGCGGGTGGTGGGCCCCGAGGCTTCGGTGCGCGCCGCCATCGAGCGCCGCGCGGTGCGGGCAACCGGGCTGCGGCAGCGGCTGCGGTCGTTCGGGTAGCGGTCGGCATGGACGACAACCACGCTCCCCCAACGGCATCGCGGCGGGCTCACATCGTGCGCCTCGCCGTGTTCGCCGCATTCCTGGGCGCTGTCTTCTATCTGGTGGCCGTCGCGCGGGTGATCAACATCGACGAGATCCGGGCCATCGTGTCGGCGACCGGCCCGGCGGCGCCCCTGACCTACGTGGTGGTCTCGGCGGTGGTCGGTGCGTTGTTCGTGCCCGGCTCGATACTGGCCGCGGGCAGCGGGTTGCTGTTCGGGCCGCTGCTAGGCGTCTTCGTGACGCTGGGCGCGACGGTGGGCACCGCCATCGTCGCGAGCTTCGTCGGTCGGCGGGCCGGCCGCGAGGGCGCCCGCGCGCTGCTGGGCGCGATGCGGGCCGATCGTATGGACGCGCTGATCGGGCGCGGGGGCCTGTGGGCGGTCGTCGGCCAGCGCTTCGTCCCCGGCATCTCGGACGCGCTGGCCTCGTACGCATTCGGGGCGTTCGGAGTTCCGGTGTGGCAGATGGCCGTTGGCGCGTTCATCGGCTCGGCCCCGCGCGCGTTCGCCTACACCGCGCTGGGCGCCTCGATCGGGAACCGCTCCTCGCCATTGGCCTACGCCGCGATAGCGGTGTGGTGCATCAGCGCGATCGCCGGCGCGTTCGCCGCGCATCGCGGATACCGGAAATGGCGTGGGCACGCGAAGGACGACGAGGGCAACGGTTCGCCTGAGTCGGATTCGTAAGGGCCTTCCGCTGCCGTTGAATCCCTTGTGCCACTTCAGTTCCAGCGGCCACAGAGCGGCGATCCTTGTCGGTGGTGGCTGCGATGATGGCGTTATGTCTTCGATCGTGGAGGTGTCTCCGAAGGACCATCGAGGCCTCATCACCATCACCGGACCCGCACACGCCCCCGTCGTCACCGACGAGGACGGCCGGACGCTGAGCCCGGGATCCCTGGCCCGCCCACCAACAACACCCCCACCCGCGGTACCGCCCTGCCCCGGACCCACTGGCGAACGCGCCGACTGGTGCTGGTACACACCCTTCCAACCCCAACCACCACCAACAACAACTAGCCCGGGCTCCGATCAGCCCGCGGGCCCCAGCATCTCCTTCCAGCCCTCGTCGCCGATATTGGCCGAATTCGCAACCGAATAGACCACACCGTCGGGACCGACGACCGTGCCGCTGCGCACGTCGTAGAGCGCTGCGGGCGGCGCACTCGGGGTGTACACGCACGGGTTCGGCTGCTGCCCGTTGCACAACACGGTGCCCGATCCGGGCCGCTGCAGCGGGTCGCTGACCGGCGGAGGGGTGCCCGGCAGCTGGTCGGCGGGCAGCGGATTGAGGCCGTTGTTCACCGACGGCGCCGGGATCACCAGGCCCGGCTTCACGGGTTGGTCACACCGCGCGCTCGGTGCGGGGCAGGTCAGGATCTGGTCGGGGTCGCCATACCAGGGGTTGGTGCCCAAGGGCACGTAGGGTTCGGGGCTGCGGCACTCCCGCGGAGTCGCGGCCCGCTTGCCCGGCACATCCACGCACGGGTAATTGCGCGCTCCGCGAACGACATTCGTCGCATCCATCGGGATCTTGCAGTAGGTGCCGGCCGGCAGCGGCGCGGTGCTGGTATCCGCCGGCGCGCGCCACTCCGAAGCCGGCAGGAATCCGGTGAGGCACGGCGGTGGCTGGTTGAGCGATATGGCACCGACCCCCAGCGCGGCCTGGCCCGGCGATTGCGCGGTCACCGACTGCGCGATCGCCCCCGACTGCGGCAGGAAGACCAACGCCTGCTCGACGCCGTTGTGGTAGCGCTTGAGCATGTCGATCACGACCTCGAGGTTGGCCAGCGTCTGCGGCAACGACTCCCGCACGCCGCCGAAGGTGGCGTTCACCTGCGTGGCCGTCGGTGCTGCGTTGGCCAGAATGCTGCGCAGCGACCGATCCTGCCGCGCGGTCTGCGCGGCCAAGGTGTTCAGGTTGGCGGCCCAACGCCCAATCGTCTCACCGGAATCGGCCTGGCTGTCGATGATGGGCGCCGAACGTTCGATGATGTCGTCGACGTCGCCGACGCTGCCCCGGAAGTCGTGCGCGATCGCCTGGGTGGCGTCCACCAGGCGCCGAAGCGACGGGCCGAGTCCGCCCACGGCCTGCGACGCCTCGTAGAGCAGCGAGGCGACCTTGTCTTTGGGCAGCACCGCCAATCCGCGGTTGGCGGCATCCAGGGCGGGACCGATCTGGCTGGGCACCGTGCTCTTGCTGATCGCCTGGCCATCGGCCAGGTACGGACCGTGGTTGGCGGTCGATACCAGGTCGACGTACTGCTCGCCGACCGCCGAGACCGAATGCACATTGGCCGACGCGTCGGCCGGTATCCGGTAGCCGTCCTCGATGCTCAGCGTTGCGCGCGCGCCCCGCTCGGTCGGTTCGACGGCGGTGACCTTGCCGATGGTGATTCCCCGATAGGTGACGTTGGCCGTCCGATACAGGCCCCCGGACTGCGGCAGCTCGGCGTAGAGGGTGTATCGACCGACGCCGACCAGGCTCGGTATCCGCAGGTAGTACCAGCCGAGCACCACCACCGCGGCGACCGCCACCGCGGTCAGTAGCACCAGCTGAGTTTTGATCATGCGGGGCAACATCTTTCATTCGCCCCTTTCCACCAGTGGCCCGCCGGGGGCGTCGTTCGGGTTCGGCGTGTAGCGGACGTCCGGGATCATGGTGTTCGGGTCCCGTCCCCACGACTGCTCGAGCGCCCGGAGTGCGCCGGAAAGCCCGGTGCCGGTGAGCATCGTGTTGTCGATGGTGGACAGAGTCAGGTCGAGCGCGGCGGAGACGTTGACGTAGTCGCCGCGGATCACCTGGTTGACGTCGTCGATGTTGAACGGCGCGGTGAGGCCCAATTTCAGTGCGCCGGCCACGAACGGGGAGGCTGGGACGAGTTGGCCCAGCGGCCGCTGCAGCGACAGCAGGCTGCGGTAGAGGTTCGGCCGGGTATCGGCGAGCGCCCGGTTGGCGGCGCTGCTGAACCGGCCCAGGGATTCGGTGGCGTCGGCGAACAGTTCGCGGGTATCGGCGAAATGCCGGATCAGGGGCGGGATGTCGGTCAGGACCCGGTCCAGCGTGTCCTTGCGGTTCGCGAAAATGGTCAGCAATTCGTTGCTCGAATCGATCGCGCCGGTGAGGTCATCGCGCTGGCGATTCAACTCGGTGATGAAAGTGTCCAGCCGCCCGAGGAATTCGCGAATCTGCTCGGCATGACCATCGAGGATGTTGACGACCTCGGTCTGGATCGCGTCGAGGTTCGCGATGCCGCCGCCGTTGAGGATCACCGCGACGCTGGCCAGCGTCCGCTCGACGGTGGGATAGGCCGAGGAATCCCTGAGCGGGATCGTGTCGCCGCTCTTCAGGGGTTGCGCGGACGGGTTCTTCGGCGCGGCCAGCTCGACGTGCTGGGTGCCCAGCAGGCTGGTCTGGCCGATCTTTGCGGTCGCATTCGCCGGGAGCCGCACCCCGGGATCGAGATCCAGCCGCAGCGTGGCGATCCAATTCTTCAGGGTGATCGCCCGCACCGTGCCGACCCATACGTCGGCGACCCTGACCCGGCTGTTGGTGTTCAACGCCAGCGTGTCCGGCATCTGCACGTAGATCGTCATGTGGTCGGCGCCGGTGCCGTGGCCGACCGGCAGCGGCACGTCGGCGATGCCCCGCCAATTGCAGGACGTCAACATCGCCGGGACCAGCAGGACCACCAACCCGCGGCGGGCGGCGTCGACCATCCGGCGCATCACTGGGCCGGCCCCGGGCGTGCGGGCCGCGGAAACCACGGCGGGGCTGGGGGATTCGACTCGTCGAAGGCGTTCGGCGGTCCGGAGGCGTTGGTCCCCGGCGGCGGCGGTGCGGCGTCTTGACCACCCATCAACTCGGTCAGGGATTCGGGCGTGAGCATGTCGGCGGTGAACGGCTGGACCTGCGTCCCCTGCATTCCCGGCGCGACCACCCACCCCGGCTCGTGGTTGCCGTGCGAAAAGGGGGTGTCGCGCGAAAAGATCCCCGGCACCGTGGTGTCTTTGTATCCGGGCGGCGGGTGCAGTCGCTCTTCGGAGTAGGCCACCTCCTTGGGCAGGGTCGCCGCGGAGTTGAACAGGTTCAGGCTGGCCGGTGGATAGTTGAATTTGATGGCATCGAGCACCGGGGCCAGATACTGCGCGCACAGTTCGGCCGAATCCTGATAGCCCAGCCGGCTGCCGGCCTGGATGGCGCTGCACAGGAAGTGAATCGGATTGGCGAAGTTGGGAAACGCGAACAGCCCCACCAACGAGCTGTGCGCGGGCTGGTAGAGGTTGTTGAAGTTGCCGGCGAAGGTGGGCAGCACGTGCAGGGCGGTTTCCAGGCCGTTTCGCGGCTCGGGCTGCAGGATCGTGGTGGTCACGTCACCGAGGTTGTCGACATCGCGGGTCAGAACAGACCCGTTGTCGTTCAAGAACTTTCGAGCATCGCCGAGCACGTCGTCGAGGCGCGTGATGGTGTCTCCCACCTCGTGATCGGACTTGGTGAACCAGTCGGTGAACTGGGCCAGGTTGTCGTTGAGCGCGACGAACTGTTGCTTGTGCTGATAGAGCGCGGTGACGAACTCGGCTAGGCTCTTGGTGATGGCGACGAAGTCTCCGCGGCCCTCGTTAAGCGCGGTCAGGGCCTGCGACAGGCTGTTCAGGGTGTCGTTGACCTTCTTCCCCTTGCCGGCCAGGTTGTCGGCGGCCGATTCGATGACGTCGCCGAACGGCCCCGCCGGTTGCCGGGGTGTCGGACCGAGCTGCCGCAGGATCCCGTTGATGGAGTCGCGCAGCTGATCCCACTCGACGGGCACCTGCGTGCGCTCGATCGGGATGACCTCGCCGTCACGCAGCACCGGGCCACCGGTATACGGCGGTGACAACTGGATGGTGCGCGAGGCCACCAGGCTGGGATTGAGGATCGACGCCGTGGCCTTTGCCGGTACCCGGTATTTGCTGTTGTAGTGCAACGTGACTCGCATCTTGTCGCCGGCCGGCTCGATCTTGTCGATCGACCCGACCCGCACTCCCATGATCTGAACCCTGTCGCCCGGGTAGAGCGCGAGGGTCTCGGAGAAGTACGCGACGACGGTGGTCGTGGTGAGTTTCCGGTACAGCTGAACCCCGGCGGCGGCCGCGATGAAGACGAAGACCGCCGCCAGCGCCGCCACCACCAACGCCCGGGCGGATACCTTGGGCAGTCGCAGGTTACGGATGTCGAAGATGGTGCTCATCGGCCATTGCCCCCCGTCCCGTCGGGCGCGGCGAACGGCGCCGGCAGCTTCTCGGTACGCGCCCCCGGCGGGGCGTGCGCCGGGAGCGGCACCGGAGTGCCGGGAACGTCCGGCGGGGCCTCACCCGGGCGGCCGCCGCTCGGGATACCCGGGGCCTGGGGCGGTCCGTCGGGGTTGGGCTGCGACGCCTCGACGTCGAGCGGGGCCGGGAACCCGCCGGGGACCGGGCCGAACGGGCCCTGGCCGGAAAGTGCGCACGGCAACGGATCTCCCGGCCGCGGCGGGGCGTCGGCGGCGGGCGTGTACGAACACGGCGATCCCGGCGGGACGGCCGGACCCGGGTGGTCCGGGGTGCCCTCGAGCACCCGCGGCCCCGGCGGTGGTGCGCCATTGGGCAGCCGGGTGCCGTTGGGGTCCGGCCAGCGAAACGCCGGCAGCCCCGCGCTGCGCCAGAAGTTCTCCGGGTCGATGCCCCGCTTCTTGAACGCCGCGTCGACCCACGGCTGAAGGACTTGGTAGGGAAGCAGATTCGCCACGATGGCCTTGAAGAACGGTCCGGACGCGACCGCCTCGGTCAGGGATGCGGTATATCTGCTGACCAACACGAGCACGTCGGACAGTTCCTTCTTGCGCTTGACCAGCTCGTCGCTGACGGTGCCCAGCTGCTGCAGCACATGGTGCGCGTTGGGGTTCTCCTTGATGAATGCGGACACCTGCGTCGACACCGCCGACACGTTGCTCAACAGAACGCTCAGCGCCTGGCTGCGCTGCCGGAACGCGGCGAGCAGGGTGTTGGCGTCGACCAGGAGGCCGTCGACCTGTGGGCCGCGGTCGCCGAGTATCCGGGTGATCTTGCCGGCGTTCGTCAGCAGCTGCTTGATCTGATCGTCGCGGTGACCGATGGTGCCGGAGAATTTGGCCACGCCGTCCAGGGCTGCCTTCAAGTGCGGTGCGGTCTGGTCGAACGTCTCCGACAACACGTTCAGCGACCGTTTGACGACGTCGATGTTCCAGTCCGTCGCCGCCTTCGTGACATCGACGAACGCATCGTAGATCTGGTATGGCGTCGTGGTCTGCGCGGAGGGGATTATACCGTTGGGCCGCAATGGATCCGGGCCGCGGGGCTGGATCGCCATGTTTTTGCGGCCGAGGAAGGTATCGGTGCGAATCGCGGCGCGGCTCTGCGTCCCGATCGTCTTGCCGGGCATCGAGAAGCCCACCAGGACCCGGTCGCCGCGGATCACCAGCGAACGCACCAATCCCACGTTCACCCCGGCGATTTCCACCTTGTCGCCGGCGTTGATGCCGCCGGTGTCGGCGAATTGCGCGTAGTAGGTCGGCGTGGCGAACAGCATCGGCACGCTGGTGAAGCTTTGTCCCACACCGACAACGAGCAGCGTCACCAGCGTGCCCATCAGGCCGACGCGGGTGCGGTTGAACTCGGTCAGCGTCCTCATTGCGGCGTGCACCTCCCCGTCGGCTGTCCGAAAAGCTTGATCGTGCGCACCGGACCGCCGGGCTGTAATCCGTTGACCTTGATCGAGATGTCGCACAGATAGAAGTTGTAGAAGTCGCCGTAGATGCCGCCGGCGCGGCCGATGACGCGGAACGCGCCCGGCAGCTTCTCCAGCACGTTGTCCAGGGTCGGCAGGTCGTTGATGAGCGACTGCTGGATGCCCTCGAGGTGCCCGAGCGTGCCGCGTAGCGCCGGCCGATCCTCGCTCAGCAGACCCGCCACGGTTCCGGCCGCGTCGCTGATGTGCGCCGCCGCCGCGGCCAGCGGATCGGCCCGGTCCTTCAAGCCGGTGATCAGCAGCTCCAGCTTGTCGACCGTTCGGTCGAACTCCTTCTCGTGCTTGACCGTCGTGGCCAGGACGGTGTTCAAGTTGTTGATCACCTCGCCGATCGCCTTGTCGCGATCGGCAAGCGCCGCGGTCAGTGCCGCCGTCTGGTCGAGGATGTCGTTGATGGTGGCGCCCTGCCCCTGAAACACCGTGATGATCGACTGGGCGATGCTGTTGACCTTGTTGGGGTCCAATGCCTTGAACAGCGGCCGGAACCCGCCGATCAGGGCGTCGAGATCCAGCGCCGGCTGGGTGCGGTCGAGGGGGATCTCGCCGCCCGGGGGCAGCCGCCGCCCGCTCGTGCCGTGCTTGAGCTCCAGGTAGCGGTCGCCGATCAGGTTGAGGTAGCGGATCGACGCGGTCGTCCCCTCATCCAGCGGCAGCGTCCGATCCACGTTGAACTCCACCAACACCCGCGTGTCCCCGTCGGTCAACGTCACCTTGGCGACCTTGCCCACCTCGACGCCGGACGCGCGCACGAACTGCCCGGCCCGCAGCCCGCTCGCGTCGGTGAACACCGCGGAATAGCCGGTGGTGCGATCGAATCGCACCTGACCGAACACGACGATGATCATCACGGTGAACAGCGCCAGCACGGACCAGAAGACGCCGAGTTTGACTGCGGTGCCGGTGCCTTTCATGGATTCCTCGTCATGGGTTGATCGTGTTCTCCCCGTACTGGCGGCCCCAGACGAACTCGGTGGCCAGCGGCTGGCCGACTTCGAGGTGGTTGTAGGGCGCCAGGCTGGCGCCGGTGTCCATCACCAGATACGGTGCAGGCCACAGATCCCGGGTGATCTTCTGCCAGCAGCCCGGCCGCCCGCCGGGGCCACCGTGCGCGTTCACCCTGGGCAGATTGTCCGGGTAGACATAGGGATTGGGCGCACCGATGATCGATCCGGCCGCTGCCAACGAATAGCCGTTGCCGCCGGCCGCTTTCGCGACTTCCGGGGCGGCGTCGTGGAAATTGCGGATCATGCAGAACAGTTCGGGGCTGTAGGTGTCTAGCAGGTCGGCGGTGGGCACCAGGTCCGCGGCGCCCCGCGCCAGGTACGGCCCGCCACGGGCGAAGATGTCTTCACCGGTGTGGCCCACGCCCACCGCCGCCAACAGCGCGGCGTCCAGGTCGCCCTGTTGGCGGGTCAGGGTCCGTGCGGTGGCCACCGCGTTGCTCAGGAAATCCCACAGGTCGGGTGATGCCTTGGTGTACACCCGGGCCAGGTCCGTCAACCGCCGCACGTCGTAGCGGATCTGCGGCATCCGCGGATTCAGCTGCGCCAGAATCTCATTGCCGTTGACGATGGACTCGCCGAATTTGCCCCCGAGGCCGTCCAGCGCCTGCGCCAGCGCGGATAACGTCGCGTTGAGCTCGATCGGACTCACCTTCTCGGCTATCGAGGTGACCGTTTCGAACAGCGTGTTGAATTCGGTGGTCACCGACCGGGCGTCGATCACATCGTGCGGCGAGATCCGCCGTCGCGACGCGTTTTCCGGCGCGATCAGCGACACATACTTGTTGCCGAACAGCGTGGCCGCCTCGATGTTGGCCACCACGTTCGCCGGGATCAGCTCGATGTAGCGGGGGTCCACATCCAGCAGCAGCTTGGCCGCCGGGGCGCCGTCACGCTCGATCTCCGAGATGCCGGCCACCCGCCCGATCTCGACGCCGTTGTAGGTGACCTTGGATCCCGGCTCCATCACCAGGCCGGCCCGGGTCGCGACCATCGTCAGCTCGGTCTTGGGCGTGAAGTCCCCGCGAAACTGTAGGTACACCAACGTCAGAACCAGCCCGCAGAGCAACAGCAGGATGACACCCTCGGCGTACACCCACGCGCGTCGCCCCATCCGCGGCACCGGCGTCGCCATGGCCGTTACACCGTCAGATTGAAGTTCGGGTCGACGCCGTAGAGCGCCAACTGGGCGAGCAGGACCACAACCACCACCGAGACGAGCGAGAATCGCATCGATCGGCCGACCGCCTGGCCCACGCCGACCGGGCCACCGCTGGCGGTATAGCCGTAGTAGCAATGGGTGATCATCACCACCACCGCGATGATGACGACCTCCAGAACCGACCAGCCGACGTCCTCGGGGCGCAGAAACGTGCGGAAGTAGTGCTCGTAGGTGCCGTTCGACTGGCCGTAGAACACGGTCGTGACGACCTGGCCCGACGTGAAAGCCATGTCCAGGGCCAGGGCGTACAGCGGCACGATCACGCCAAGGCCGCCCAGGATCCGGGTGGAGACCAGGAACGAAATCGATTTGATGCCCATGACTTCCAGCGCATCGATCTCCTCGCTGATCCGCATGGCACCCAGCTGGGCGGTCGCGCCGGCACCGACCGTGGCGGCCAGCGTGACCCCGGCGACGATCGGTGCGGCGATGCGCGTGTTGGCCAGTGCGGCGAAGAATCCGGTGAACGCCTCGACGCCGATGTTGCCCAGCGACGCGAAGCCCTGGATGGCGATCAGCGATCCGCCGGACAGCGTGACGAACCCGATGATCGCGACCGTGCCGCCGACGACGGCCATCGCGCCGGTGCCCATGCCGATCTCGGCGACCAGCCGCAACGTCTCCCGCCGGTAATGGCGCAGTGCCCATCCGATCTGTCCGACGCTGATCCGGGCGAACCTCGCGAAAATGCCGATCCGCCATAGCCTTCGGGCCGTGCCGCCACCGTAGCGGTTGAGGTTGGCGGCCGTGCGCGGATAGCGGGCGCGCAACACCGCTGCGGTCGCCATGTCAGCGACCCGTCCCGAACCGCACGCCGATCGTGGTCAGCACCACGTTGACGGCGAACAGCGCGATCACGCACAGCACCAGCGTTTCGTTGACGGCGGTGCCGACGCCCTTGGGGCCGCCCTTGGTGGTCAGGCCGCGATAGCAGCCGACCAGCCCGGCGATGGTTCCGAAGATGGCCGACTTGACCACCGAGATGACCACCTCGGGCAGGCCGGTGATCAGGGTGAGGGTGCCGACGTAGGCGCCCGCCGAAATGTGCTGGATGAAAACACCGAACACGAATCCGCCGACCAGGCCGATGGTGATCACCGCGCCGTTGAGCAGGGTGGCGACGATGGTGGCGGCGACGACGCGGGGCACCACCAGCCGGTGGATCGGATCGATGCCGAGCACCTCGAGCGCGTCGATCTCCTCGCGGATGGTCCGCGCGCCCAGGTCGGCACAGATCGCGGTGGATCCGGCACCGGCGATCACCAGCACGGTGGTCAGCGGGCCCAGTTGCGTCACCGCCCCCAACGCCGCACCGGCGCCGGAGATGTCGGCGGCGCCGAACTCCGCCAGCAGGATGTTTAGGGTGAAGATGATCAGCACGGTGAGCGGAATCGCGACCGCGAGGGTGGGCAGCAGCGAGACGCTGGTGATGAACCAACCCTGCTCGATCGTCTCGCGCCACTGAAAGGGCCGCCGGAACAACGCTTTGCCGGTCAGCGCGCAGGTGCGGAAGAAGCCGCCGACCGCGTCGATCCCGGGCTGGACCTGGCCGCGAAGATACGTGGCGAGCACGGTGTGGGTGCTCATCGCCGCGTCTCCTGCCGGTGCAGCGCGGCGATCATCGTGGCGTTGGCGAGTTCGAGGACGTCCCGGGCCGCTCGGCCCGCTTCGGCCGCATCTCCGGCGCAGATCGCCTCGGCCAGTTCGCGGTACCCGTCCGCGCGGTTGACCTCGTCGTTCATCGCGGTGGCCAGCGCGGTCAGCGCCCGCTCATACGCCGCACGGAAAGGGTTGTACATCAACCGGAATACGATCGAGCCGGAGCTGTCGACCATGTGGTCCCAGAACGCGAGGGTGTCACGATGCCACTCGACCGGGCTCTGAGAGGCCTCCAGGCGGCGCAGCGAATCTTGGAGCAGCGCAGCCAGTTCGGGTCCGTGCTGTTCGGCCGCCAATTCCGCGACCTTCGGACCGATACGCAGCCGGGTCTCGAGGATGCTGCGAAAAACGGCCGCGTCGAGTTCGCCCTGGCGAAACAGCAACTGGGGCAGCAGATCAAGGCCGGCGTGCCGGCGGAAATCCCGCACGGTCGTGACGCCGCCCTGGCGCACCTCGACCAGGCTGGCCGCCGAGAGACGCTTGAGCGCCTCACGGACGGCGGGGCGGGACACCCCGAAGACCTCCGCCAGCCTGCGCTCGCTGGGCAGCGGCGAGCCCGGCTGCATCTCGCCGCTGAGCACGTCGGTCGCGATCTGGTCGAAAACCGCTTCAGGCACCGATCGGCGAATCACCGGCTGCAGCGCCATGCGGCCAGTGTGGCCGCCCGACGGCCAGTCAGGTGGTCAGACCACCGGCGTGTCGCGAATCTTTCCGAGTCTTTGCGGGGCGGCTAATCCGCCGAGCGTTGCGCCGCCACAAACAGATTGCCGGGCACGTAGTCGCGGACTTCCTCGGGCGCCGCGCGCCCGTAGCCGGCCATCAGCTCGTCGGCCGGTGTCACGGTCACGTCCCAGCCGTGCCGGCCGAACCACTCACCGACGTCCTCGCGTTCCTCGAAATACCAGAGCTCGTCGGTCCGCGGCACCTCGCGGTCCGGGTCCACGCCGGCCATCAGCCCGCGGATCCGGTCCATCCGCTCACGGCGTTTGGCGCGGAACTGCGGGTCGAGGAACGTAGGACCCAGCGCCTCCACGGCGACCCGGCTGCCCGGAACGGTCAGCCCCTGAATGCGGTCGAACAGCAGATCCTGGGCGGCGGCGGGCAGATACGGCATCAACCCCTCGGCCGACCAGACGCTGGGCGCGGACGCGTCAAAACCCGCCTGCCGCAACGCGGCCGGCCAATCCTGGCGCAGGTCCACCGGCACAGCGACCCGGTTGCAGGCGGGCGCGGCCCCATGCTCGGCCAACGTGGCGGCCTTGAAGTCCAGCACCCGGGTCTGGTCGAGCTCGTATACCGTGACACCCGCCGGCCAGGGCAGCCGCCAGGATCGCGCGTCCAGGCCGGCCGCCAGGATCACCGCCTGGCGGATGCCCGCGGCGGCGGCGTCGAGGAAGAACTTGTCGAAAAACGCTGTGCGCGAAGCCATGTAGCCGACCATCGACTGCATCTGCAGCGGCAACGTCGGTTCGGCTTCGATGACCTCGTCCGGCAGCTGGCCCGCGGAGTGCCAATTCCACACGCCGTCACCCGCGGCGTCGAGGAACACCTGGGCGAACGGGTCTGTGATCAACGGGTTTTCGTTGCGGGTCTCCGCCGCGCGGGCCGAAGCGACCCCCAGCGCGGTCGCCCCCACGCTTTCGGTGATCTCCCAGCTGTCGTTGTCGGTCCTCGCCATCCTCAGTCCCTTCCCGTCCGCTGCGCCGCCACGAACAGCGTCTGCGGCGTGGCGTCGTCGATGTCTTGTGGTGGTCTACGGTCGTAGCCGGCCATCAGCTCCGGCGCCGGGGTGACCGTCACGTCCCAGCCGTGCCGGCCCAGCCAGTCCCCCACGTCTTCACGTTCCTCGAAGTACCACAGGTCTTGCACGTCGGGAATGTCGCGGTCGGGCTCGAGTTCGGCCATCAGGTCGCGCACCCGCTGCATGGTCTGGCGCTGCCGGGCACGGGCGCCCTCGTCGAGGAAGTCGGGTCCGGGCGCCTCCACGGCGATCCGGCTGCCTGGCGTGGCGAGCGCCTGTACCCGGTCGAACAACAACTCCTGGGCGGCCGCCGGCAGAAACGGCAACAGCCCCTCGGCCGACCACACGCTCGGCGCTTCGGCGTCAAATCCGGCCCGCTGCAAAGCGGACGGCCAGTCGTGACGCAGGTCGACGGGAACGCTGACCAGCTCGCAGGTCGGCTGGGCGCCCTTGTCGCGCAGCGTCGACGCCTTGAAGTCCAGCACCCGGGGCTGGTCGAGCTCGTACACCGTGGTGCCGTCCGGCCAGGGCAGCCGCCACGCCCGCGAGTCCAGCCCCGCCGCCAGGATCACCACCTGCCGCACGCCCGCGGCGGTGGCGTCGAGGAAGAACCGGTCGAAGAAGGCCGTCCGCGCGGCCATGTAGTCGACCATGCCCTGCATCCGCGGCTTGAGGTCCGGATCGATCTCGGCGATCTGGGCGGGCAGATTGGGTGCCGCGAACCAGTCCCACACGCCTTTTCCGGCGGCCTGCAGGAACACCCGCGCGAACGGGTCGCTGATCAGCGGGTTCTCGCTTTCGGTCTCCGCGGCCCGGGCCGCCGCCACCCCGAGTGCCGTCGCTCCCACGCTCTCGGTGATCTCCCAGCTGTCGTTGTCCGTCCTGGCCACGCCGGTGCCTCCCCAATTCGCTAGCACGCCTACGTACCCGACCCTACGCGCGCCGGATGAGTGGAAGCTGTCAACGGACCGGGTATTGAGTTAACTTGTCGGCGGGCCGTTGCGCGGGCGGAAAGCACGGTGTCAGCGCGAATCCGAAGGACGTTCATGCGAGTTGACGGGCGCGACATCGTCGTCTCCGGCAACTTGCTGCACCCGCTGGCCCGGCGCACCAACGACATCCTGCGGCTGATGCTGGCCTCGCTCTTCTTGGCGGTGGTGATCACGGGCTCGGTGATCACCCGCCCGCAGTGGATCGCGCTGGAGAAGTCCGTGTCGCAGATCGTCGGTGTGTTGTCACCCACGCAATCCGACGCGGTGTACCTGGTGTACGGGTTCGCAATCGTGGCTTTGCCCTTCGTGATCCTCATCGGCCTGATCGTCGCCGGGCAGTGGAAATTGCTGGGAGCGTACGCCGCCGCGGGGTTCGGCGCGATCCTGTTGCTGTCGATCAGCGCCAGCGGAATCGCGTCACCACGATGGCACTTCGACATTCCCGATCGGCTCAGCACGGTTCCGGCGCAATTCCTCGACGACCCGCGCTGGATCGGCATGCTGGCAGCGGTGCTGACGGTGTCGGGGCCCTGGCTGCCGGCGCGCTGGCGACACTGGTGGTGGGCGCTGCTGCTGGCCTTCGTCCCGATCCATCTGGTGATCAGCGCCATCGTCCCGGCGCGCTCGTTGCTCGGTCTGGCGGTCGGTTGGGTCGTCGGCGCGCTGGTGGTGCTCGTGGTCGGCACTCCCGCGCTCGAGGTGCCGTTGGATGCCGCGGTGCGTGCCCTGGCCAAGGGCGGCTTCGCCGTCTCGCGGCTCACCGTGGTCCGGCCGGCGGGCCGCGGGCCGTTGATCCTGTCGGCCGACGGCGAACATCTCGGCGAGACGGCGCTGATCGAGCTGTACGGCCCGCACCAGCGCAGCGGCGGCGCGCTGCGCCAGCTGTGGGGAAAGCTGCGGCTGCGCGACGCCGAGACCGCGCCCCTGGTGACCTCCATGCGGCGGGCGGTGGAGCATCGCGCGTTGATGGGCATCGCCATCGGCGATGCGGGCCTGGCCAACACGGCGACGGTCGCCGTCGCCCCCCTGGACCGGGGCTGGATGCTGTATTCGCACCGGCCCCCTCTCGGCACGCCGATCGCCGAATGCGCCAAGGCGACTCCCGTTGCGCGGCTGTGGGAATCGCTGCGTATCCTCAACGATCGCCAGATCGCCCACGGCGACCTGCGCAGCCACCACATCACGGTGGAGGACGACACCGTGATGTTCGGCGGTTTCGGCAGCGCCGAATACGGGGCGACCGACGCCCAGCTGCAATCCGACATCGCCCAGCTGCTGGTGACCGCCTCCGCCCTGTACGACCCGAAGCCGGCGGTGCGTGCGGCCATCGAGGTGTTCGGCAAGGACATCATCTTGAGCGCATCCCGCCGGCTCACGAAAGTCGCTGTGCCGCGGTCTATTCGGCGATCGGTGCCCGACGCCGGTGCCGTCATCTCCGGCGCGCGCGCCGAGGTCAAGCGTCAGACCGGTGCCGATCAAATCAAGCCGCAGACCATCACCAGGTTCACCCGCAGCCAGATCGTCCAGCTGGTGCTCTTCGGCGCGCTGGTCTATGTGGCGTACCCCTTCATCAGCACCGCGCCGACGTTCTTCTCGCAGCTGAAGACCGCGAACTGGTGGTGGGCGCTGCTGGGCCTGCTGGTGTCGGCGCTGACCTACGTCGGTGCGGCCGCCGCGCTGTGGGCGTGCGCCGACGGCATGGTGAACTTCTGGACGCTGTCAATCGCCCAGGTGGCCAACACTTTTGCCGCGACCACCACCCCGGCGGGCGTCGGCGGGCTCGCCCTGAGTACCCGGTTCCTGCAGAAGAGCGGCCTGTCGGCGATGCGGGCGACCGCGGCGGTGGCGCTGCAGCAGTCGGTACAGGTGATCGCGCATCTGGCGCTGCTGATCCTGTTCAGCGCCGCGGCCGGCGCCTCGATGAACCTGCGGCACTTCGTCCCCAGTGCGACGCTGCTGTATCTGATCGCGGGGATCGCGCTGGGCATCGTCGGCACCTTCCTGTTCGTGCCCACGCTGCGCAAGTGGCTGGCGACCGAGGTGCGCCCCAAGCTCAACGAGGTGGTGACCGATCTGGTCAAGCTGGCCCGCGAACCGAAGCGCCTGGCCCTGATCCTGCTTGGTTGTGCGGGCACCACCCTCGGCGCGGCGCTGGCATTGTGGGCCAGCATCGAAGCCTTCGGTGGCGGAACGACTTTCGTGGCCGTCACGGTGGTCACCATGGTCGGGGGCACGCTGGCCTCCGCGGCGCCCACACCCGGTGGTGTCGGGGCGGTGGAGGCGGCCCTGATCGGTGGCCTGGCCGCGTTCGGGGTGCCCGCGGCCGTCGGCGTGCCGTCGGTCCTGCTGTACCGGATGCTGACCTGCTGGCTACCGGTGTTCGTCGGGTGGCCGGTGATGCGCTGGCTGACCACCAACGAGATGGTCTGAGGGCCTAGCTCTCGGTGTCGGTCTGCGTGACGACGAGAACCGTTGAGGTGCGCGTGCTTTGGCCGACGGTGGTGGTCAAGGACACCAGGTAATAGTCCTCGGGCACCGACTGCGCCACGGTGATCGGGACGGTGACGCTGGCCGATCCGTCGGCGGCGAATCGGCCCGACACTGGCTGCGCGCCGATCCCGGCGTCCGACGAGGTGCCGGTGATGGTGTAGCCGTCGGCGCCGTCGGTCATGCGTTGGGCATCGAGGGTGACGCTGCCCTTGTGTCCCGGTGCGATCGTGACGACGGGCTGATCGACGTTGACGGCGACCGCCGAACTGCCCGTCCCGAACGACGGCGGCGCATCTGATTCGGCTGTGCCCCAATGTTTGTCGGGATAGGCGGCCAGGGAGAAGGCGAGCGTGCCGCCGGTGCGGATGATCGACTCGGGCAACCAGGTGCGGTCGGTGGCCTGGCCGTCGATCTTCAGCCCGCTGATGTATTTGAGGTGGTGCGGCCCGGAGGCGCCGGGGGCCGCGATCCGGATGGATTTGTTTTCCGGCAGCGCGATGTCGATGCGGTCGAACAACGGCGCACCCACCGTCAGGATCGGCGTTCCCGGGGTGGCCGGGTACAGGCCCAGCGCCGCCCACACGTACCAGCTGGCCAGCGCTCCCAGGTCGTCGTTGCCCGGCTCGCCGTCGGCCGTCGGAGCAAAAAGCCCGCGCACCCGGTCCACCGTGCGCTGGGTCTTCCACGGTTGACCGATGTAGTTGTACAGCCACGGCACACCGAAACTCGGCTCGTTGCCGGCCCACAGGTAGGGCTGATTGGGCCCGACGTTGAGCTTTTCGGTGAACTTGTCGAGCCGATCGGCCACGGCCGCGCGTCCGCCGAGCGCGGTCACCAGCCCGGCGACGTTGTGCGGCACCGACCAGACGTACTGTTCGGCGTTGCCCTCGTCGTACCCCACCTGGCCGAAGTTGTCCGGGGCGACGACGAACCCCGGCCCGCGCCGGAAGTAGCCGGTCCAGCTGCGCGGCAGGATGTATCGGGTGGTCGGGTTGAACAGGTTCTGCCAGTACTGGGACCGATTCGCGAATTCGGCGGCGGTCGCGGCATCGCCCAGCGAGTCGGCGAATCGGGAAATGGTGAAGTCGTCCACCGACCATTCAAGGGTGATCGAGGCGTCGGCGATCCAGCCGTTGCGGCCGAACTCCAGCGTGAACGGCGCATAGCCCAGCCGCTGGTAGGTGGCGATGCCGCGGCGCTCCACGTAACCGCCCAGGCCCGCACCGCCCTTGGTCGCCCCATCCACCATGTAGCGCAACGCGGTTTTGGTGTCGAAGCCGTTGGCGCCGAAGGTGTTCAGGTTCACGATCAGCGGTACCACGCTGTCCCCGCTCATCTCACCCGTCGCGGCGTTGGCGAACGCCCACCGGGGCAGCGCGCCGCTCTGCTCGGCGTCGTTCACCAGCGATTGGGCCATGTCGCCGGCCCGCTCCGGGAACAGCAGGGCCTGCAGCGCCGCCAGGCATCGGTAGGTGTCCCAGTCGGAGAAGTTGGCGTATTGCGTGTGGCCGGCGGCCACCATGTGGATGGAGCCGTCGAACCCGACGTAGCGCCCGTCGGCGTCGTTGAACATGTTGGGGTGCAACAGCGATCGGTACAGGGCGGTGTAGAAGGTGGTCAGGTCGTCGACGTTGCGGCCGGCGACCGTCACGCGCGACAGCGCGGCGTTCCATTCCCTCGACGCCGCCGCGCGGACGTCGTCGAAGTTCGCCGCGCCCTCGGCGGCCAGGTTCGCCCGCGCCCCCTCGATGCCGACGTAGGAGATCGCGGTGCGCACCTGCAGCGTCGAGCCGGCCGGAAACTCCACATACCCGCCGCTGTACGGCGCGTTGGCGCTGCGGGCGCCGGCGTAAACCGCGCTGCGGTCCCAGGATCCGTACGAGGTGAACGGCTGGCTGAACCTCATCGCGAAGTACACGGTGTAGGCGTTCGGCTTGTCGCAGAATCCGCCGCTGGTGGCCCAGCCGGTGATCGTGGTGTTGTCCTCGCCGATCTGGATGGTGGCGCGGGAGTTGCCCGCCAGCGACGAGCCGGAGCGCACCTGCAGCACCGCGGGCCGTCCGTTGCGCGGGTAGCTGAAGCGGCCGACGCCGGTGTGCGCGGTGGCGGTGAGTTCGGCCTTCACCCCGGTGCCGGGGAACCGCACGGTGTAGTAGCCGGGCATGCCCTGCTCCGTGTCGTCGTGGGCGATCCTCTCGGTGGCGTTCCAGGGTTGCAGGCCGATTTCGCCGGTGACCGGCAGCATCGAGATGTCGCCGAAGGCAGCGCATCCCACCGAGGCGTGGGTCATGCTGAACCCGCTCGCGCGCGGGTTGTCGTAGTTGTAGCCGGCGTAGTTGCCGACGGTGTCCGGCGAGTACTGGACCATGCCGAACGGCACGGTGGCGCCCGGGAAGTTGTTGATCTCCCCCACCGTCTCGCCACCCGTCCCGGTGCCGATGAGGGTCGCGACGTGGTCGACGGGGTTGGCCACGAACAGCGGCGGGCCGTCGTATCCCCGCGGCGGGGCCGCCGCGATGAAGACCATGAAGACGGCCGACGCCGCGATGACCGCAATGAGGGCCCGCCGCGACCGCATACCTGTCTAATACTGGAAAACGACTGCACAACGTCGTATTCGGGTGGCGTTTTGGCCGACGAATTGGATAACGATCGGCGACCGGCCGCGGAGCCGGGAAAGTCCAAAAGATTCTGGCAAAGTGTCGGGCTAATTGGATTGCTGTCATCCCCAGCACGGCCGGCGCTGGTCGAAGCCTAATTCTTTGGGAGATTAGATCGACGAAACATTTGGCGTTAGCAATCCTTTCCGTGGCGCTGAGTTCGGTGCTCGCCGGTCGCGGACACGACCACAAATCGGGTGATAAAACATCTCCCGGCTGACCGGCGACGTCGACCCGGCCAAGCTCATCCAGCACGCGCCGGGCGAGGTGCAGAACCTAACCCGATACCAGGGCGGCGGTGTACGTGCTGCAGCTCAACGCCGACGGGTTGGAGGCCGACGACAACACCACCATCACCGGCTGAGTTTCTAGGCCGCGGACCCCGGTTGGCTCTACGGTGATTCCATGACAGAGCAGTCGTATGCGGTGGACGCCGGGCATCCACCGTCGGCGCTGATGCGTCTGGTCAATCCGGCGATGGGATTCCTGCTGCGCAGCCCGCTGGCCGGCCTCGCCCGCAATCAGTTCATGGTGTTGAACTTCACCGGGCGCAAGACGGGCCGGCCGTATTCAATTCCGTTGAGCGCCCACCTGATTGACGGCCAGCTCTACGCGCTGACCGGCGCTGGATGGAAGCAGAACTTCCGCGGCGGCGGGCCGGTCCAGGTGGTGTACGACGGCAAGTCGACGGCGATGCGCGGTGAGCTGATTCGCGACCGGGGTGCCGTCTCCGACCTGTTGTCGCGCTGCGCCGAGTCCTACGGTGTTCAGCGCGCGCAACGCATGATCGGGCTGAAGTTCCGCGACCAGCGCATCCCGACCCGCGATGAGTTCGCCGAGGCGGTCGATCGGCTGCATCTCGGTGCGGTCCGGCTGAGTCCGGCGGAGTAGAACCGCGCCCGCTCAGCCGTCGCCGCCGGCGCCGGGCGAGCGCAGGTGCGCCTCACGCAGGCGTTGGTCGAAGCGCGAGCGCGCGGTGATCACCTCTTTGCCCAGCGCCGCGAAGTCGTCGGCGATGCGTTGGGCGAGCAGTCCGAGCTTCATGTTCCCCGACTGGGACAGCGTCTTGAGCGTGTTGAACGCGGCGTCCTCGTCGATCCCGTAGATCAGCATCAGCATGCCTTTGGTGCGGTCGATTACGCCGCGGCGCCCGGCGATTTCGGCGACCTTGGCGCTGATGGAGTCCTCCCGGGCGCGGGCGGGTGCCGGCGTGAGTTCGATGTAGAAGCCGTGGGTGCCGACGACTTTCCCGTCCTCGTCGCAGAACGGGTCGCCCACCACGAGGACGTGGTGAATCATCCCGCCGGTGTCCACGATGCGATGCCGCGTGGAGAACGCCCGGCGGCGCCTGATCATGTCGTTGATGCCGTCGGTCACCTGGGGGCGATCGGCCGGATGCTTGTGGGACAGCACCAACTCGGTGGTGGGTGTCACGGTGCCCGGTTCGTACCCGTGCATGCGCTGGACCTGGTCGGACCACACCCAGCGCTGGCCTTCGAAGTAGAAGCGGAACCAGCCGACGGATTGCGGGGTGGCGCCGCCCAGCCCCCGCTCGATCGCCGCGGCTTGGCCGTCTAAATTCCAAGCCACGGTGCACGTTTCGCATCGACGGCGATGGGATGGGCGGCAGCAATCGGTAGCGATCGCGCACCGATCGCTACTGCTCGGCCGGAGAAACCTGTTCTGCACATGCAGGAGTGAGATACCCCCATGGGGGTTCACGTTACATTTAGTGACCAGTGGTCATCGGCAGAATCGCGAAATTGCCGGGCAAGTAAGTTCGGGCGCCCGTCAGGGACATTCGCCGCCGCCCGCCGTTGATCTCTCACAGCAGGCCGGCGCCCGCGGCCGCGCGGGTCCGGCGGACGGTCGGCCGCTCGAAGCCGGCGTCGATCGCGGCGCGTTGCACCGCCTCGCCGACCTCCCCGGTGCGGTCCAGCGGCACCAGGGCGATCACACAGCCGCCGAAGCCGCCGCCGGTCATCCGCGCCCCCAGCGCGCCCGCCCGCACCGCGGTGCCGGCGATCAGGTCGATGCGTTCAGTGGTGATCTCGAAGTCGTCGCGCATGGAGGCGTGCGAGGCGGTGAAGAGCCGCCCGGCTTCGGGGTAGTCCGAATTTTTCAGCGCCGCAACGCAGTCGATGACCCGCCGGTTCTCGCTCAACACGTGCCGGGCGCGGCGGGCGTCGACGGGGTCGCGCACGGCCGACAGGTCGGAGGCCCCGCGATCGGCGGCCGCGCGCAACGAGGACGCCGACAGGTCGGCGGCGGCCCGCTCGCACGACGCCCGCCGTGCCGCGTAGTCGCCGCCGGCGTGGCTGTGCCGCTCCCGGGAGTCGATCAGCAGCAACGCGACGTCCGCGGACTCCGGGTCGAATGCCACCGGCGTGACGGTCAGGTCGGCGAAGTCGATCAGCACCGCCGTCGCGTCCCGGCCGAAGAGCGCGGCGAGCTGGTCGAGCAAACCCGTTGGCGCGCCCACATACTCGTTCTCGGCCCGCTGGGCGAGCCGGGCCTGCTCCTTGGTGTCGATGCGGACGCCTGCGGCCGAGGTGATCGCGCCCAGCGCCGCGCATTCCAGCGCCGCCGAGGAGGACAGGCCCGATCCCATCTCCACGTCGCTGGTGATCGACATGGTGCCGCCGGGCACCGGGTGACCGCCCTGGCGCAGCGCCCACACCACGCCAGCCACGTAGGCCGCCCAGCCGGTCACCTCGCCGGGAGCGGTGCCGACCGGAACGCGCACCGGGGCGTCCGCGCGGTCGCTCACCACGGTGATCGCGCCGTCGTCGGCGGGCGCGAACGTCGCGACGGTGCGCTGCGGCAAGGCGATGGGCAGCGCGAAACCCAGGTTGTAGTCGGTGTGTTCGCCGATCAGGTTGACCCGTCCCGGCGCGGCGTAGCGGATCGTCATCGCAGTTCGACCAGCCGCTGGGCCACGCTTTCCGGTGTGACGTCGCCGATGAAGGCGTCCATCGCCGATTCGGAGGCGGCCAGGTACTTGAGCTTGGTGGCGCTGCGCCGGATGGACATCAATTCGACGTGGAAGTAGCCCTCGGCCTGGGCCGCGGTGTCGGCGTATTGGTGCAGCGCCGAAATGTAGGGCAGCGGCCCGACAGCGGGGGCATACATCCGGTCGAACCGGCCGAGCACGTCGAGGTACACGCCGACGAACGCGTCCAATTCGTCCTCGTCGAGTTCGGTCAGGTTGCGCACGAACCGATTCGGGTAGATGTGCACCTCGACGGGCCAGCGGGCCGCGAACGGCACGAACGCGGTGAACAGCTCGTCGCGCGCGATGATGCGGCTGCCGTCGGCGACCTCGCGGGCCAGCAGGTCGCCGAACAGGTTGCCACCGTGCCGGTTTCGGTGTTGTCGAGCCTGCTCCAGCATGGTCGCGGTGCGCGGCGTCAGGTAGGGATAGCCATAGATCTGACCGTGCGGATGGGTCAGCGTCACGCCGATCTCCTCGCCGCGGTTCTCGAAGCAGAACACCTGCTCGATGCCCGGCCGGGCCATCAGATCGGCGGTGCGATGCCGCCACGCCTCGACCACCAGCCGCGCGTGCGCCGGCTCCAGCTGGGCGACGGACCCGGTGTGGTTGGCGGAGAAGCAGATCACCTCGCAGCGGCCGTGCCCGGGCGCGGTCACGAAGCCGTCCCCGGCGGCCACGGGCGGCGAGGCGGGCAGCGACGGCAGCGCGCCGGACAGGCTGGGGAACCGGTTCTCGAACACGACGACGTCGTAGTCGGGCGCGGGCACCTCGCTGGTCAGTCCGGTCGGGCCCGGGCACAGCGGGCACGCGTCCGGTGGCGGCTTGTAGGTGCGGTCCTGGCGCAGCGCCGCGACGATCACCCACTGCCCGGTGGACCGGTCGAACCGCAACTGCGACTGCGCGGCGGGCTCACGCGCCGGCAGCGGCCTGCGGTCCTCGACCGGCGCCGGACGATGCCCGGGCAGCGCGAAGAACAGCAGGTCACGACCGTCAGCCAGCTTCGCGAGCGTCGGCGGGGTCACGATGTCGAAGACTAGCTTGGTCGCCCCGTCGCGGTTCGGGTAACCATGTTGAGTACACGCAAGAGAGGCGGTCTCCCGATAATCTACGAACGCGCTCGCAATTGGGTGATCGGCTCGGATCCTGGCTTGCTGCGGCTGCGAATGGCCACCCGGACGACGGCCGCGCTCGGCCTTTCCCTGCTGGCCCTCTTCGTCCTCACCCGGGCGACGGGGCAACCGCTGACCGTCGCCCTGCTGGGCGTCGTCATCACGATGGTCGCGTCCCGATCCGTCAACGAACCCGACCCGCACCAGCAGCGGATCACGATGGCGCTGCTGCCCCTGCCCGCGGCGGTGTCCATCACCGCCGCGGCGGTGCTGGCGCCGCACACGGTGGCCAGCGACGTCGTCTTCGTGCTCGTCGTGTTCACCGCGGCCTACATCCGGCGCTACGGGGCGCGGGGCCGGGCGCTGGGCATGGTCGCGTTCATGTCCTACTTCTTCACGCTGTATCTGCGGGCCCGGCTCGCGGAGCTGCCCTGGATGATCGGCGCGGTCGCGGTGGGCACCGTGTGCACGTACGTGATGAGCGCCTACGTGATGCCCGACCGGCCGGAGCGGGTGCTGCGTGCCACCATCCGGGCGCTGCGGGCCCGGATGGCGATCGTCCTGGACACCACCGCCGAGGCGGTGCGCACGGGCCGCCTCGACGAGCGGCGGCGCCGCCGGATGCGGGCCCGCACCATCCGGCTCAACGAGACCGCACTGATGGTGCAGAGCCAGATCGAAGACAAGGCCGACCCCGGCACCGTGTGGCCCGGCGTCACCGCCGAACAACTCGCCCCCTGGCTGCTGGACGCGGAGCTGGCCATCGAATGGGTCGCCACCGCCGGCCGCCGGGCGGCCGTCATCGCCTGCGAGGACCCCGATTCCATGCCCGCGCCCACCCGGGCCGCCCTCGTCGACGCCCTCACCCAGCTGTCGCGGGCCATCCGCCTTCCCGAACCCGACGGGTTGCGCCGGGCGGCGGACCGCGCGCAGCGGCTGCTCGACGAGCAGCGCGGGCCCGCCGACGACGAGGCCGGCACGGCCGTGCGCCGCCTCGCGCTGGCGATCATCAACGCCGCATCGGCGACGTCCGACGTGCGGGCGATCGTCGACCGGGTGGCCACCGGCCGGCCCCTCGACGACGGCGACGGCGAGCGCCCTCAGCCGCCCGAGGACGCCGTTCCCGAGGAGGCCGCCGGGGAGGAGCCGGCCGCCGGGCTGCGCCCGACCACCCGGCAGGCCGTCCAAGTCTCGGTCGCCGCGTCCCTGGCCATCGTCGTCGGCGAACTGGTGTCGCCGGCGCGCTGGTATTGGGCGGTGATCGCGGCGTTCGTCATCTTCGCCGGCACCAACTCCTGGGGCGAAACCCTGACCAAGGGCTGGCAGCGCCTGCTCGGGACGCTGCTCGGCGTGCCGTGCGGCGTGTTGGTGGCCACGCTGCTGACCGGCCACAAGACCGCCGCGCTGGCCGGCATCTTCGTGTGCCTGTTCTGCGCCTTCTACTTCATGACGGTCACGTACAGCCTGATGACCTTCTGGATCACCACGATGCTGGCGCTGTTGTACGGCCTGCTCGGCCAGTTCTCGTTCGGTGTGCTGATGCTGCGGATCGAAGAGACCGCGATCGGCGCCGTCATCGGGGCGACCGTCGCGGTGGTGGTGCTGCCGACCAACACCAGAACGGCGATCCGCAGCGAAGCCCGCGCCTTCTTGACGAGCCTGTCCGCGCTGATCGAGGTCTCCACCGCGACCATGTTCGGTGTCCAGGACGGCGCCAGCCCGTCGGAGCAGGCGCGTCAGCTCGACCGGGACCTGCAGCAGTTCCGGGTCACCGCCAAACCGTTGCTGGCCGGAGTCGCCGGACTTGCCGGACGGCGCAGCATCCGGCGCGCGCTGCGGATCTTCACCGCCTGCGACCGGTACGGCCGCAGCCTGGCGCGCAGCGCCGAGCAGTATCGGGATCCCGTCGGGTCACCCTCGCTGGCCTCCGAACTGGCGCAGGCGTTCTCGGCGGCCGCGGACCAGACGCGACGCAACATCGACGCGTTGGAGGAGGCCATCGAGGGCGGCCACGCGCCGACCCTGGTTTCGGCGGCCGACGACCTGGACGCCGCCGAGACCGTGGCCCGGCAACAGGACGGCGACGGCCGCGGCGACACCCGCGCAGATACCCGGCGCTTCCTCACCGCGGTGCACGCGCTACGACAGATCGAGCGCGCCGTGATCACCGCGGCCACCAATCTCGGTGGCCGCGAGAGCGTCAGGACGGCGACCCCCGCGTCGCGCTGAAGATGTGCTCGGCGGCAGGCTAGCTCGGCTCTGATGGCTGCGGGCTCTGCGTATCGCGGCGCTCGCCGCTGGCGATGAAGTCCTCGATCAGCTCCACCACCTGCTCGGGCGCCTCGACCTGCGCAAAGTGGCCGACATCGGGCAGCACCTCCAGCCTCGCGTCGGTGCGCGCCTCGTGCGCGGCGTAGGCGTGAGCGACGGGAATGATGCCGTCGCACTCCCCCCAGATCGCCATGACCGGCAGGTCCTCGCGCAACCGCAGCCTGTTGAGTGCGCTGACCGCCTGCCCGCGGTAATCCACGACCGATCGCAGCGTCCGCAAAAACGACTGCCGTGTTTGGCCATCCGACAGCGACGAGTAGGCGCTCCACAGCTCCGCGCCGCGCGGCGAGCGGATGCCGGCGCTTCTCATCCAGGACCGCAGCTTGTTGCCGACGGACAGCACGGGCGGCGGCGCGACGATCGGCAGGACGAACTCCGCCCCGGGCGCCGAGAGCAGCCGCAACACCCATCCCACGTCGGGGCCCAGGCCGCCGCTGCTGATCAGGATCAAGCGCTGGGCATAGTCGGGGTGCTGGTAGACGAACTGCATGGCGACCCCGCCGCCGAGCGAATGGCCGATGACGGTGGCGTGGCTGACGCCGAGCTCGTCCAGGAAATCGCGCAGCCACACCGCGAACGCGCCCAGCGAGTAGTCCGTGCGGGGCTTCGCCGATTCGCCGTGGCCGAGCAGGTCCGGCGCGATGACGCGGAACTTCTTCGACAGCGGCGGGATCACGGCCCGCCAGGTCTCCGAACTGCCCGCCATGCCGTGGATGAGCAAAAGCACGTCACCGTCGCCCTCATCGCGGTACGCGATGCGATCGCCGTGCAGCTGGAGAAACTTCACCTCATTCATGAGGTCTGGGTACCCGCTTTGGTCCTGCTCAGTAATGATCTAGTGCATGACCGAACCGGTTGCGACCCGAGTGGCCGTCTACCTCGACTTCGACAACATCGTGATCTCCCGCTACGACCAGATCAACGGGCGCAATTCGTTCCAGCGGGACAAGGCCAAGGGGCTCGAGCAGTATGCCGAACGGCTGGACCGGGCGACGGTGGACGTCGCCGCGATCCTCGACTTCGCCTCGTCCTTCGGAACCCTGGTGCTCACCCGCGCCTACGCGGACTGGTCGGCGGACATCAACGCCGGGTATCGCGGACAGCTGGTGGCCCGCGCGGTCGACCTGGTGCAGCTGTTCCCGGCGGCGGCCTACGGCAAGAACGGGGCCGACATCCGGTTGGCCGTGGACGCGGTCGAGGACATGTTCCGGCTGCCCGACCTGACCCACGTGGTGATCGTGGCCGGCGACTCCGACTACATTCCCTTGGCCCAGCGCTGCAAGAGGCTCGGCCGGTATGTGGTGGGCATCGGGGTGGCGGGCGCGTCGAGCCGGGCGCTCGCGGCCGCCTGCGACGAGTTCGTCATCTACGACGCGCTGCCCGGGGTTCCGGTGCCGGCGCCGGCCGACGCGGACGCGGCCAAGCCGAAAAAGCGGGCTACCCGCGCCAAGTCGGCCAAGTCCGACGAGCCCGACGAGCCCGACGAGCCCGACGAGCAGCCCGACCCGCAGGCCGCCGCCACCGCGCTACTGACGCGGGCCCTGCGGATCGGCTTGGAGAAGGACGACGTCGACTGGCTGCACAACTCCGCCGTGAAGGCGCAGATGAAGCGGATGGACCCATCGTTCAGCGAAAGGTCTTTGGGATTCCGCTCATTCAGCGACTTCCTGCGCTCGCGCTCCGATGTGGTCGAGCTGGACGAGACGTCGACGACGCGGATGGTGCGGCTGCGCGCGCACGATTGAGCGGCGCCGCGCGATCGGGGCCCCGGCAATGCGTTTTCTCCATGGTGTATGGCGCTCGCGCGGACCGGTCGGCGATATCGTTGACACTCCCCCGTGCTGGCCATACATTATCTGAAAGTCGTCCGCAGCGTTCTGCGGAACCAAGGAGACCGTCATGACCGTCGGTGCCGCTCCCCCAAGCGTTTTCGAAGCCGATCTGCCGACGCTGTCCTATGACCCGGAGGAAACCCCCACGCAGGTCTACCCGCGACTGCGGGAGGCGCAGCGGCAGGCCCCCGTCGCGATGGGACCCCACGGGCCCGAGGTGCTCTCCTACCACCTGGTCCGTTCCGTGCTCAGGGATCCCCGCTTCCAGATCCCGCCCGGCATCAACCTGCTCGCCCAGGGCATCGACTCGGGCCCGCTGTGGGACAAAGTCGCCAACAGCCTGCTGTGCCTGGAGGGCGACGCGCACCATCGGCTGCGCAGCCTGTGCTCCAAGGCGTTCACCCCCCGAACGGTCGCCCGCCTGCACGACACCATGGCCGGCGTGATGAACGAGTTGGTCGATCAGGTGGCCGACGCGGGCCACTGCGACGTCGTCACCGACATCGCGCGCCCCTACCCCGTGCCGATCATCTGCGCGCTGCTCGGCGCGCCCCGCGAGGATTGGCAACAGTTCTCGTTGTGGGCCGACGACGTGTTCAAGGCCTTCAGCTTCACCGTCGACCTGCGCGCGGTCGAGCCGGTCGTGATGCGCGCGTGGCGCGAGCTCGACGCCTACGTCGACGAGATGGTCGAGCGCCGCCGGCACAGTTTGACCGATGACCTGCTTTCCGACCTGATTCGCGCCGAGGACGAGGGTGACCGCCTCGACGCCGCCGAGCTGCGCATGCTGGCCGGTGGCCTGCTGCTGGCGGGGACGGACACCACGCGCAACCAGGTGGCCGCCTCGGTGCAGGTGCTGTGCGAACACCCGGAGCAGTGGGAGCGGCTGCGGCAGCGGCCCGAGCTGGCGATGCGTGCCGTCGAGGAGACCATGCGGCACTCGCCGATCGCCTGCGGCACCCTGCGCCTGGTGGTCGAGGACGCCGAGCTCGACGGCTGCTCGTTCCCCGCCGGCACCGCGGTGCTGGTGAATACCTTTGCGGCCAACCGTGATCCGGCGGTCTACGACGACCCCGACCGCGTCGACATCACCCGCGACGCGGCGCCGCCCATCCTGACCTTCGGCGGCGGCGTGCATTACTGCCTGGGCGCCAACCTGGCCAGGCGGGAGATCGCCGAGGCGCTGAACGTCCTCGCGAACCGGCTGCAGAACCCGCGGATGGCGGGGCCGGCGCCGTGGAAACCGATGGTGAGCCTGAGCGGGCCGATGAGCCTGCCCATCGAGTACGACCGGTAGGCATCGCCGGCATTCGCTGTGACAAAGGCCGCCGTGCGCCCGAGTCGCGGTCGCATCGGGGCGGCTCTACGCTCCTTGGTTACACGAACTTAACGGGGGTTTTCAATGCGTGCAGCCTGGATGCATGCGGCCCGGCACCGCCTGTTCACCTACGGGCGTGCCGCGGTCGCGGCGGTCGGCTGCCTGGCCATCGCGTCCTGCTCGGAGACCGCGGCGCCGCCCGCGCTCACCCCGACCACCTCGACCTCGGTCCCGAAAACCAGTGCCCGCGCGGCTGCCCCGCCCGCCCCGATCACCGGCCCGCTGGAGAAGGACTGGAAAAGTTATGGCGGAACGGCGTATTTCGGCTGCCCGGAGAAGTTCTCGGCAGGCAAAACGGCGCTCGACGACATCCGGCCGAAGATCTTCGATCCGAAGAGCGGGCGGTACGTGGCGCCCGCCATCCCCGCCATCCCGGCCGGGCAGAATCTCACCGGCGCCATCTGCGCGCTGACCGGCACCGCCGACGACATGAAGGTCGTGTACGTCGTCACGACCGCCACGCCGGCGCAGGCCCCGTCCCCCGGGGTCACCACGACCACCGCCTACGTCTTCGACTCCAAGTCGGGCCAGCAGGTGACCAGCAAGGAGCTGCAGCCGCCCGCTCCCGACCTGAAGTTGGCCGCGCCGAAGGATTGGGGGCTGGCCTCGACCGCCTCGGGGGTGGCGTGGCTCAACGCCTTCACCGATGGGCACGGCGCCGCGTCGCCGCCCCGCACCGTCGTGCTGTCCGGCGCCGACCTGTCGATGCTGTGGAACGACCCGCAACCCGGCCGGGTCTGGCAGGACGTTCTCGCGTTCCAACGCAACACCGAGCCCGCCAAGACATCCGGCGCCGAGCTGCGCCGGCCCAGCGGGGAGGCGATCTACCAGGACAACGACGTGCAATCCGTCGACGCCGAATTGACCGACGGCCCAAACAAACTGGTGAAGATCACGCACTGGGATTCGGACAACCCTCCCGTGCTGTCGACGATGTTCTACGACCTCAACGCCAAGTCCATCATCAAGATCGGCGATTCCGACCGGATCTCCGGCGGCGGGCTGACCGCGGCACTGTCGGATGGGAAATTGTTCGTCGACGGCCACGACTCGCAGACCTCCCAATTCGGCTTCGGCGTGTGGAACCTGCGCAGCCAGCAGTGGGACTTCCAGAAGAGCCGAGACGACGCCAAGAAGCTGTCGATCGCCAAGCTGGCGTTTTTCGAAGACCACCTCTACATCACCGGGACCGCCGGGACGTTCTCCGTAATCGCCTTGCCCGCACCCGATCCCGTCGCCTCGAGCTGGTCGTTGCGACCCTTCGAGCGCATCTCCGGGTGGACCCTGGTCTGCCGCGGCGAGACGGCGCCCGGGTCCAACGGCGAGTGCAAGGACATCGTCATGGTGCAAGACCAGGACGGCCACTATCCCGGGCCGTGGTTCTGAGTTCTCGCGCTCAGAACAAGCCGAGGGCCTGCGGGACCATGTACAGGCCGAAGCCGATGGTCACGAAACACAGTGCGCGGGTGAGGTGTTTGTGCAGCCCCCGCATTCGCCACTGCTCGGGCAGCGCCCTGGCCTCCAGGGCCAGCAGCAGGCCCAGCACGATCGGCAGCAGCAGCGCGTTCATCACCTCGACGTCGACGGCCAGGTTGACCAGGTCGACGCTGGCCAGCACCAGCACCGCGCCCACGATGTGGGCGAGCCCGTAGGTGAGGTAGAACTTGGCGGTGGCGCGGTTGGGCCGCTCGTTGAGCGTGTGCTTCCAGCTGAACACCTCCGCGAGCCCCCACGCCCCGGCCAGCGAGGCGACGATCGCCGCCACCAGCGCCGCACCCAGCATGCCCAGGCCGAACAGCACCGTCCCGCCGACGTGGCCCAGGTAGGGCGTCAGCGATTGGGCGATCTGGCCCACGGTCTGCAGCTCCGCCCCGCCGCCGTGCCGGCCGATCGTCGAGGCCATGGTGATCACCACAGCGATCATGATCAGCTGGGTCAGCACCGCCCCGAACGCGGTGTCGTACCGAGCCTGGCGAATCGTGCTCTCCGACAACCGCTTATCGACCACCGCGCCCTGCTGGTAGAAGATCATCCACGGCATGATGACCGCGCCGACGTTGGCCGCGACCAACAGCAGATACGACGAATTGCCCAGCGGCATCGACGTCAGGCCGTGCACGAGCGCCTTCGGATCCGGGCGGGCCATCACCATCGCCACCAGGAACGCCAGCTCGGCCGCCCCGACGACCAGGCCGATGCGCTCGACGCGCCGGTAGCTGCCGGTCAGCGCCAGCGCCAGCAGCGCGACGGTCGCGACCGGAATGCTCACCCACCGCGAGACACCGAACAGCTCACCGACACCGGCCACGCCGGCGAATTCGGTCAGCAACGCCCCGATCGCCGAGGCGAACAGGGTGAACGCCGAGAGCCACGCCCAGCCGCGGCCGAACCGCTCCCGAATGAGCGAGCCGTGCCCGCGCTTGGTGACGATGCCCAGGCGCACCGTCATCTCCTGCACGACGTAGAGGACCGGCATCAAGATCAGCTGCGGCAGCACCATCCGGTAGCCCCATTGGGCGCCGGATTGCGACGCGGTGATCAGCGACCCCGCGTCGGTGTCGGCCAGCATCACCACCAGGCCGGGCCCCCACACCGACAGCAGCCCCCACCGCAGCCAACGGCCACGTGTTCGCAGTGACACCGGCCGTCGATCGTCGAATTCGTCGGTCACCGGCTGGGTGGTTGTCTCGGTCACCCGGCGATGATAGCTAAGGGTCGCCTAACCGTGAGCGCTTTCCCGAGAGCGCCGTTGACCAAAATGGCATGGCCATTCTCGAAAATGCGATAGGTCTTCTCGAAATGCGAGAGTACGTTACCGAAGTATGCAAACGGTGCGTAGCTTCTGCCGTGTCTGCACCTCGGTCTGCGGCATCCTCGTCGACGTCGACGGCGACGAGGTGATCCGCGTCCGCGGCGACCAAGAGCATCCCTTCTCGCACGGCTACACCTGCCCGAAGGGCCGCGCGCTGCCGCAGCTCCACCACCACCCGGACCGACTCGAACGCCCGCGGATGCGAGTGGACGGCCGGCTGCGGGACGCCACCTGGGACGCCTGCCTGGACGACCTGGGCGCCCGGCTCAAGGAGATCATCGACCGGCACGGACCCGAGTCGGTCGCGTTCTACTTCTCCACCATGGAAAGCGCCGGCTTCCGGATGGCCGAGGCGCTGCACGCCGCCATCGGCACCCCGGCCAAGTTCAGCCCGCTGACCATCGACGGCACCGCCAAACCCTTGGTCTCCGACCTCGTCGGTGGATTCATGGGGTTGTCCGGAAGAACCGACCTGGACAACGCCGACTTCCTGTTGCTCGTCGGTGTCAATCCCGTTGTGTCGCACGGCCATGCGATCTCGATGCCCAACCCGACCGGAACGGTGCGCGAGATCGCCCGCCGCGGGCAGGTGTGGGTGATCGACCCGCGCCGCACCGAGACGGCCCGGCTGGCCACCGCCCACCTGGCGCCGCGACCCAGTACCGACCACGCGGTGCTCGCCTACCTGGTGCGCGAAATCCTGTGCGACGGAATGAAAACCGATGTCCCGATGCAGGGCATCGACGAGCTGGCCGCCGCGGTGGAGCCGTTCACACTCGAACACACCGCGCAGCTCGCCGACGTCGCCGCGGCCGACCTGGTCCGGCTGTGCGAGGCGGTGCGCGCCGCCGAGTGCGTCGCGGTCGAAACCGGCACGGGCGTCACCATGACGGCCGAGCGCGCCAACGTCACGCAGTGGCTCGCATGGGTGCTGATGATCCTCACCGGCGCTATGAACCGGCCCGGCGGCACCTGGTTCCATCCCGGATTCGCTTACCAGCTGGAAACTTTCGGCGAGTTCCTGCCCGTCACGCCGATCGAGGGGGCGTTCGGCCCCGGACCGCGCAGCCGTCCCGAGGCGCAGGCCTTCATCAACGAATGGCCGTGCGCGGTGCTGCCCGACGAGATCGCCGCAGGCAACATCCGTGCCCTGATCAACGTCGGTGGCAGCCTGGTCACCTCGTTTCCCGAGACGGGCAAACTAATTCCGGCCCTGCAACACCTCGAGGTGTTCGCCACCACCGAGATCATCAACAACGAGACCACGGAGCTGGCCACCCACGTCCTGCCCACCAAGGATCCGTTGGAGCGCCCCGACATCACCATCCACGACATCCTCAGTTCGCATGTGTCGGTGCAGTACAGCCCGGCCGTCGTCGCGCCGGTCGGCGAACGGCGCTCGATGTGGTGGGTGTTCGCCGAACTCGGCCGCCGGCTCGGTTACGACCTCGGCAATCTCGGCAATCCCGACACCAGCACCGACGACGATGTGCTGGCTGTCCTATTGGCCGGCGCGCGAACGGGTTTCGACGAGGTGGCGGCCGTGGGCTGGGCGGAGGCGCCGCGCGAGCTACCGGCGGCCTGGGTCGATGACCATATCGCGCGGATGGGTGGCTGGCGGCTGGCGCCACCGCTGCTGGTCGACCAGCTCGCGGCCCTGCAGCCGCCCGCACCGCTGGTGATGGTGCCGCGCAGGCAACGCCGAAAGCTCAACGGGCAGCTCGACTTTCTCGGCGAGGCGCCCGAGATCCTCATCCATCCCGACGACGGCGCCGCCGCGGGGGTCGCCGACGGTGAGAAGGTGATTGTCCGCAGCAGCAGCGGTGAACTGACCGGCATCGCCAAGGTCGACGACTCCATCCGGCGCGGCGCGGTGTCGATCCCGCACGGCCACCACGTAGCCAACGTCAACCGCCTGACCAACAAGGACGACATCGACGTGGTGACCGGCATGGTGCGCTATTCCGGCATCCCGGTCAGCCTGCATCCCGCTTAAGGGCTGTTCTAAGCGGATATGCAGGGATCGAATATGGCGGGGGCCGTATTGCTCTGTACACCAATAATTTTCATCCGGCGCGACGGTGGTGAGCTCAGAGATCGAGGACGATGCGCCGGATCCGACTCAGGCGAGTGCCTGCAGGACTAGGCCGACGTCGTCGGGGGTGTTGTAGAGGTGAAACGACAACCGGGTCCGGCCAGCCCGGGTGCTGACCGTGACGCCAGCGTCTGCTAACCGCTGCGTGGCCTGGCTCGCTAGGTCGAGTGAGATGATCGCCGAGTTGCGCGAAGGAAGGCCTAAGCCGGCCAGCACCGCGTCAGCCAGGCCCACGCAGTGCTCGCGTACCACCGTGAGGTCCAGGCCGGTCAGCCACGGCAGCGACACTGCCGCCCCGCGCTGCGCGAACCACACAGGAGACGAATCGAGACGACGCGCCTGGTCACACAACCGGAGCGGCAGGCCGTACAGACTCGACCACATGTTTTGTGCCGCGGACCAATTCGCCACCTGCGGGACGAGACCAGCGAGCACCTCGGGGTGCGTTGCCATCCAGGCAGCACCGCGCGGCGCCAACAGCCACTTGTATCCGGCGCCGACAGCAAAATGCGCCCAACCCAATCTCAGCGGTTGCCAGCCGGCTGCCTGGCTGACATCGAGCAACACGACAGCCCCGACATCTTGTGCCGCGACACGCAGTTCGTCGAGATCTATCGCTGCGCCGTCGGCGGATTGCACCGCGCTGACCGCGACCAGATCATCTCCGCGCATCTGCGATATCAGATCGCTCGGTGGGACCTCAGTTACGGTGACGCCGCGATGCTGCTGCGCCGCGAACGGAAATGTCACGCTGGTGAATTCGTCGCGCACCGTCAGGATCCTGGCGCCGTTCGGCACGCTTGCGGCGACAAGTCCGACAAGTTGAGACACGCTGGTCCCGGTCGCCACATCAGTCGGCGATACGCCTACCAGTTGGGCGAAAGCGGCACGCGCCATTGCGATGTCGTCATCGAAGTCTGTCACCCGGATGCCGCCCGCTGTCCATTGCCGTACCGTGTCGAGCAACGTATCGGCCGCGCGAGCGAACGGAAGTCCGATCGAGGCTGTGTCTAGGTAGCCGGGCGGGACGTCGAACTTCTCGCCGAACGTCTCGCGCACATGCGCAGCTTATCGCCGCGGGAGGTATCTAGGCGAACCCTTTACCTGCTGCATGGCGAACGTGCTCGTGCTCCACAACTCGCGATTCCTCAGCGAGGCTGAGGGACGCCGACGCGAGAGCGCCACCAGCGCCACGCTATCGAGGGGTGACGCAACAGCGTGGGCAGCATTGCTACGGGGTCGAAGTAAGTGACGCGTTCGATCGCCCTGCCATCGCGGAGGCACAGACGATTCACGTTGGGCCATTCGATTAAATGTCCTGCGATGTGGGCGTGGAGCCGAAATTCTATGAAGACCACATCTTCATCCCCGCTCCAGTAGTCGACATGGGCGTGCAGGCCGGGAAGGCAGTACCCGAAGCGTTGGAACTGGGTTTGCGCAGCTTCGATCCCGACCATCCGGGGTACGAGTGGCTGCATAAGCACCACATCTTGGTGCAGGAGTCCGGCCAAACCATGACGCGACGGATCTGCCCAGAACTCGGCGAATTTGACAACAAAAGTCTTTGGATCCGAAGTTCCGCTCACTCCACCGATGATGCTTGCGAGGCACTGCCAGCTCCACCCACCGCGCTGCCAGCTACTGCCAGCTGCAGTTGAGGGTGTGCCGGCGCAGATGTATTGCATGGCATGCGCGCAGATGACCGGCAACGCCGGTATTGGCCTGGAGACCGCGCCTTACCGTATTCTTAATTTTGCCTTATATTTCTTACTATTTGATTCCCCCGACGGAAAGGTCCCCGTGATGCCTTTCGCTGACCAGACGCACTTGAGCCGCGCCGCCCAGGCCGTCGATGACCTTCTCGCGCATCTCGCCGAGGAGGATTGGATGGCTCCGACTCCGTGCACAGGCTGGAGTGTCGCCGACGTCGCACAGCACCTCGTCGAGGTCAACCTCGATTTCGCCGATCGAATGCTCCCCGCTGGCTTCCAAACACCTGCTGGCACAACCACACCCGGTGATTTCCTGGGCAGCTACCGCCACTCGGTCGAGGCACTGAACGAGGCGCTGGCGACCCAGATAGGCGACTCGGCCGTCGGTATCCCGCCGCCGCAACTAAGCAGCCGGCTGGCCCTTCGTGTGGCGGATCTGCTCACGCATAGTTGGGACATCGCGTCGGCCACCGGCACACCCCTGCACCTGCCACCGGATCTATGCGCCGAAGCCCTGACCTTCGCCCAGAGCCGCTCAGCGGCCCTACAACGCAGCGGCCAATTCGCGCCACCTCAACCAATCCATGAACACGCCCCCGCCATCGACCGACTGGCCGCTCTATCTGGCCGGCAAGTGCACGCACGTCCCCACGGCAATCACCGAGCACGCTAGCGCCGCAGGTCGACGCCGTCAGACTCACGAGCCGCCCGACGAATCGTCCGGCGAAAAGAACAAATGAAGCGATAGGCTAGGCAACCGGTGACCGTCATCATCTCCCGCGTGGCCAACGCGCTGATCGCGGACGTCGATGTCACCGCAGCGACGACGTCGGTCAATAGGCGAGTGCTGGACCGCTACCGGCGCCGCTACGGTGGCCTGTGGGTCGGGGGCAGGCTCACCGTTACCGATACCGACGTTGCGTTCCACGCCAACGCGCTGAACCGCTCGATCCAGTCGGGACAGCTGGACATCGTCGTCGACCTCCGCTCGATCGAATCGGTCGAAGTGCTGCCGGGTGTCCTCACCAAGATCATCGCCATACACACCGCCGACCGGGTGACCAAAGTCCGCTGCTTCGGCGCAGCGAAGGTTGCCGATCGGATTCGCGCTGCAGCATCGTCGGCGGGGCCGGCCCCGCAGGCGTGACGCGTCCGGCGCAGGGCGCTCACGACGGCGGGCGCGGCGACGCCCGAAGCCCAGTGCGTCCCGTAGTGGAACGAGATGCTCTGTGCTGCAGGGAAAGTCATCAGAGGACCGCGTCTGCCAGGCGGTCGATCTGGTCGATCTCGGCGACGCAGGGGTGGAACATGATTCCGTCGAAGCCTAGGTCGCGGTAGGCGCGCACGGTCTGGGCCGCCTCGTTGGCGGAGCTGAGCATGTCCTCGACGTTGAGGGCGGCATAGTCGGGCTTGAAGCCGTAGTAACGCCTGAGGTGAGCACGACCGGCAGCGATGGTGCCGGCATCGCCGAAGGCGAAGTTGACACTGGCGTGAAGCCGCGGGCGCTCCGCGCGGCCCGCCTCCGCCCATGCCACGCGCACCCGGTCGGCGAGCGCGGCCTGGTTCGCGTAGTCGCGCAACGCGCCCGCGGTCCAGCCGTCACCGATCGTGGCCACCCGGCGGATTGTCGCGTCCGCTCGTCCGCCGAACAGAATCGGAATCCGCATCGGCGCAGGGGCCAACGCCTTGTCGCCGGTCACGGTGTGGCCTTCGCACGTGTCGCGCAGCACGGCCACGGTCTCGTCGAGAATGCGTCCGCGTCGCGAATAGTCGACGCCGACGGCGGCGTAGTCGTCGGATCGGCTCCCGATGCCGAGGCCGAGGGTGAGCCGCCCACCAGATGCGTCGGCGAGGGTGGTGACTTGCTTGCTCAGCAGCACGGCGGGGTACAGCGGAGCCAGCAGCACGTTGGTCATGAGGCCGATGTCGGTGGTTGCGCCCGCGGCCACGGCCGTCGCGACGATCGAGTCGAGGCTTTCGTACACCAGCCGGTCTATCGCGGCGAGTTGGGCGAAACCCCGCTGTTCGGCTCGGCTCGCCCACTCGGCAGTCAACGGTCCCGGCACGTGCGCGATATGGCTGGGCAATCCAATTCCGATGCGCATGGTGGTCACTCCTTAAGGGTTGATTGCCGCGAAGACGTCGTCGTAGTGGCCGTCGCGGGCGGCGAATCGCACCCGCTGGGCGGCATCGACTACGATCTCTGCGGCGTCAGGTTGACTGTGTAATAACGAAAACATTTCGGCGACAAAGGCATTCAACGACATCGCGCCCGCGCCGCCCTGCTCGGCGATCATGTCGGTTTCGACCCGCGGCGGGATGATCTCGATGACCTGGATCGGAGTGTGCCGCAACTGGTGGCGAAGAGACTGGGTGTAGGCGTGCAGGCCCGCCTTCGTCGCTGAGTAAGTCGGCACGACCGCTTTGGGGACGAACGCCAAAGCGGAGGTGACGTTGGCGATTGCGGCCTCGGGTTGCAACAGCAGGGTGGGTAACAGCGCCGCGGTGAGCCGTATCGGGCCCAGCAGGTTGACCGCGACCGTCTGCTCGGCGACTTCGGCCGGTGCGGCCTCGCCGGACGATAGGTCTTCGGTGCGCATGACCGCCGCGTTGTTGACCAGGACGTTGAGACCCGGGTGGCTGCCGGTCAGTTCGGTGGCCAGCCGATCGATGCTGTCCGGCTCCGCCAGGTCTAGATGGCGGTGTTCGATGCCCGGGTTGGCATCGGCGACGGCCTGCAACACGTCGCGACGGCGCCCGGCGATCACGACCCGGTTGCCCGCTCGATGCAGGGTTTCGGCCAGTGCGCGACCGATCCCGCTGCCGCCACCGGTGACCAAGACGGTGTTGCCTGTCAGGTTCATGGTCTCCAGGCTCGCAGCGCCACCACCGAACTTGCGATGGTCGCAGCGAAAATCGCGAGAAATCCTCATTTGAGCCGTTGCCAACGCATACTTTTCTTTGTGCTTGACCGACTGGACGCGCAGATTCTGCATGCCGTGCAGTTGGCTCCCCGCGTGTCGTTTCGGCGGATCGCCACCGTCATCGAGGCCACCGAACAGACGGTCGCGCGGCGCTACCATCGACTGCGCCGCGACGGCGTGGTGCGCGTTGTCGGGCTGGAGAACCGGTGGGTCGACGGCGAAGGGAGTTGGGTGTGCCGGATGCGCGCCGCACCCGAACGCATCCAGAAGCTGGCCGACGCGCTGGTGCGCCGGCCAGACGTGTCCCATGCCAACGTGCTGGCCGGATGGACTGATCTGGTCTGCGTCATCCGCGCACCACTGGACAACGGTCGTGAGGATCTGCTGCAGCTCCTGCCGCGGACGACCTCCGTAACCGACATCACCATCGATCTGCTGCTGCATTCGTTCGGTCACCCCGCAAGCGCTCCATGGACCGGCTATGGCCCCACGCTCACCGATCGGCAGGCCGCGGAGATCCTGGCCGAGCGGACCGGCCCGCTGTCAGGCGCTCAACGGTGCCTGCCGACCGCGGACGACCGCCCGATCTTCGAGGCGCTCGCCGAGGACGGCCGGATGTCGCAACCCAAGCTCGCCGCACGCGCGGGCTGGTCGGTGGCGCGGCTGGGCCGGCGAATCGCGGCGCTGGAAGCTTGCGGCGCGCTGCTTTACGACGTCGACCTCTTGCCGGAACGGCTCGGCCACCAGCTCAGCGCGATGCTGTGGCTGACGCTGGCACCCCGTGACGTCCACCGTGTGGGCGAGCGCATCGCGGCGCACCACCACATCGCCTTTGCCGGCGCGGTCAGTGGGACCAAAAACCTGGTGGCGATTGTCATCTGCCGAGACATCGACGATCTGTACAGGTACCTCAGCGAGCAACTCGGACAGATCGAGGAAATCCTCAGCTATGAGGTCAACATCCGGACTCAACGCCTCAAGCAACACGGATCGCTTGTGGCACAAGGGCGATTGATCAACCCCCGACCGATTCGCACTCCACGCTAGCGATTCATTCGGCTCGGCTCGGCGCGGTAGCTCCCGGGTTGCGCGCCAATACGGGCGTGAACAACGAAGCGATGAGCCGCAGACCAGAAGTTCGGCGGTAATGTCGCACTCGTCGCCAACCAGGAGATGCCATGGGACTGTTCAGAAGGCGAAGTCGAGCCCAACCAACCTTGAGCGATGCCAAGGTCTACTACTCCACCCCCTTCGGCAACACCAAAGACGGCAAAGAGAAGGTGTTCCTGCTCGGGCGCGACGGCGTGCAGTACTTCCCGGTGTTCCGTAGCAGGGAGTCGCTCATGGCTTTCTATGAAAAGATGAATCGCGCCGGCTACATGATTCTCGAGGGAGACGTGCGCAGTGTCGCCGAGACCATCCGCTCGATCGAGCTGATGAAGGACGTGGCGATTGTTGTCGAGCCGTTGAGCGAGAATCCCGTCGAGATCATGCCCGGCTCATGACGGAGCTGAACGACAGGCGTTTCGCCGCGTTAGCCGAAAGCGTCGGCAGGCGAACGGATCGAGGGGAAAACGCGTGCGCGCCAAGCCAATCACCCTAGTCGCCGTAGTCGCGGCCATCGTCTGTGCCGCGCTGACATTCTTGCCATGGATCGATGTGAGCCGGCTGGGATTGCCCATCCGGTGGAATGGCCTGGGCATCTACGTCGGCGAGCATGGCGAGCACTATGGCCATGTGCTCACCGGCATGGTCGACGGCACCCCGGGATGGATCGTGCTGGTCGCCTCGGTCGCGGCCGCCGGCGCGCTGCTGGGCGCTGCGCGGGTGCGGGCGCTCGGTGTCGTCGCCTGCGGGTGCGCGGTCATCGCATTCGTCACCGCCGTCCTGTGTCTGGTGTATCCGGCGATACTGGCCGGCGATGCCAAGCACGAATTGGGCATCTCTTTGGTGCCGGACCGAGAGGTGCTGAATTCCGGCGCGTTGCTCGCCGAAGTCGGGGCCACCGGCGTGCTGGTGGTCTGCGCCGCGCTCGCCGTTGCCAGAGCGAAAAGTGCTGCGGGCGATGGCGATTGAGGCCTGAACTACGTCGGAGGTGTGCCCGGCCTTCCGATACCGCCGCGCGCTCACCTCATGCGACGTCAATCGTCTTCGCCGACAACGCGTTTCGTTGCGAAGACGGCGAGCGCGGTAGCGATCACCAGTACGGCGGTGGCCGCGGCCTCGGCCATCAGCGCGCTGGAGTTCACAAACTCCCGGTCCGCCAGCCCTGAGGCCCCCATCTCGTGTTTGGTGCCGTCGACCAGCAGGGCCGGATACAGCCAGCACAGGACGGAAGTGACGAATGCGACCGCGGCGCAGCCGCACGCGACGAAGCCCAGCCAGCGCGCTCGCGATGCGGCCAGCAATGCGGCGGCGGCCGCGATCGCGGCGATCAGCACGACCCAACCCGGCGTGCTGTTCACCATGCCGCTGAGCAACGCGCCGTAGTGGTCGGCATCCTCTCCGTCGTAGATGCCGAGACCATTCCACCGGATGGGAAAACCCAAGTGGCTCAAGTCGATCCAGGGCAGCAGCGTCAACGCCGCTGACGCGATGGCCGCGACGATCGCCACTGTGGTGATTACCTTGGTACGCAGCATGTTTCCTTTCGATCAGCCGGCCGGGACGAACTTCCCGCCGGCCACCCAGGGTAAGGCGGGGCGGGTCGGCGCCGAAAGGGCGAGTTAACCCCGGCGAGGTCAGGGGTACCCCTTGGGGCATGGGGTGGGTGACGACACACGCGGTTGCAATCTTCTCGGCTTTGCTCTCCGCGTTCTGGGCCGCGGTGGGCATCGTGGTCCGCCAGCGGGCCACCCACCGCGTCCCGGGTGATGAGGCCATGTCCGCGGCGATGGCGACGACGCTGGTCCGCCAGCCGCTGTGGTGGGCGGGGACCTTTGCCGCCGTCGCCGGTTACGTCTTTCAGGCCATGGCGCTGGCGCACGGTTCGCTGCTGCTGGTCCAGCCGCTGCTGGTGTCGTCGCTGCTGTTCGCGCTGCCGTTGAGCGCGGCGCTGTGCCACCAACGCATCAGCCGGGTCCAGTGGGGCTGGGCGATGCTGCTGACGGCCGCGCTGGCGGTCTTCCTGCTGGTGGGTCAGCCCCGCGAAGGCCACAGTCGTCCCCCGATTCCGGCGTGGACGCTGGCGCTGGCGATCACCGTGCCGTCGGTGATCGCCTGCGTCATCGCGGCCCATCGCGCCGCCGGCCGGGTGCGGGTCTCGCTGCTGGGCGTCGCGGTGGCGATCCTGCTCGGCATGATCGCGGTCGTCACGAAGGTCTGCACCCACCGCTACTCGCTGGGCGGATGGCACGCGCTCATGACCGTCCCCGCCCCGTACGTGCTGGTGGCGCTGGCGGTGACCGTGACCGTGGTGCAGAACTCCGCGTTTCACGCCGGCGCGCTGCAGGCGTCGGTGCCGATCATGCTGGTGGGTGAACCGGTGGTCGCCGTCCTGCTCGGGGTCGTCGTGCTCGGTGAGCACCTGGCGGTGGGCGACCTCACGGCGCTCGCCCTCGCCGTCGCGGTCGCGGCGATGGTCGCCGCCACGGTCGCCCTGGGCCGCAGCCAGGCGATCGAAAACGCCGATGCCCCGAATGCGGAACCCAGCGTGTGCCCGGGGCGGGACGAGGCGGCGCTGGCGGCCGTCGGGGCCGGCGGCAGGCGCGATCGCCTCGAGTGACCCCCGACGCTATTTCTTGTCGCGCGGCAACCGGCAGCCGGTGTAGCCCGACACAACGAGGTTGCCCCGGTAGCCGACCTTGATGAAGATCCCGGTCGGGCCGTAGAAGCCGACGTCGTGGTTTCCGGGATTGTCGTGCATGACCTGCATGTCGGTGGCGTCCAGCTTGGCGGCCGCCTGTTTGGCGGTCTCTTGGATGTTCGCCCACTGCTGCTCGGAGACCGCGACGTTGGCGGCCACCGCGTCCGGCAGGAAGTAGCCGCGCCCGTCGGTCTGGTCGTAGGGTCGTTCGCAGCCCAGGCCGGAGCCCTCGTGCGGGGTTTCCCAGGTAATTGAGGGTATCAATTTGCTTGTGGCCGAGGTGATTTCGTTCATCGCGGCCTGTACCTGGGTCTGGGTGTCCTCGAACGACGGCAGCGATTTCAGCGTTGCCAGGGCCTTGGCGGCATCGGCGGACGGGGGCGGTTGGGGGGGTTGATTCACGTGGCATCCTGTTGCGGCTAGTGCGGTGGCGGCCACGGCGGCCAGGATCAGTCCGTGGCGTGGCCGTCTCGGGGTGCTCGGTATTCGATTGTTCGTCACTTCTGTGGAACCGCCTGATCTCCCAGTCCGGCCAGCACGGCCGCGATGTTGTAGTTGGTCGTCCTGGTGCCGCCGCCGTCGGGGAAGCGGGGGTAGTCGCTGTGCCCGTGCGCGTCACCCAGGTTGAGGGTGCCACCGTGGCCGTCGGGCACGGTGGCGGCCCCGGTCGCAAGGTGGGTGAAGTTGGGATTGGTGGCCGGATTCGGTCCGAAGTGGCCGGCCCCGGTGGCGTCGGCCGCGCCCAGGACGGTTTCGGCCAGCGTGCTCAGCGGCGGCGGCAGGAACGGGGCGACCGTGTGGGCGATGGCGGGGCCGTCGTAGGTCCACTGGATCGGGTCGTCGGGGGTTTCCATGGTGAACACGTGGCCGGGCTGCAGGTGGAGCTGTTGCGGCGTGGACGCTTCGATGCCCGGTGATCCGTAGAACAGTGCGCGCGAGATGCCGTGGTCGCCGGGCTCCTGCAAAGCCAGGCCGGTGGTCAGCGAACCGTAGGAGTGGCCGATCGCGGTGAGATCGGCGGGGCCGCCGTGGTGGGCGGCCTGTATCCCGTCGTAGAAGCCGGCCAGGTCGTGGGCACCGGCGCGGGCGATGTCGTCGTGGCTGACACCCCAGCCGCCGGCCAGCGACTTGCCGAGGTCGTCGAAGCCGGGCACCTGCGGCGGGTCGTAGCCGATCCAGGCGATCGCCGAGACGGTGTCGTGCTCGTGGCCGGGAGCCAGGCTCAGCTGCCGCAGCGCTTCGCTTCTGAGCCGGGTCGCCTCGTCCGACATGCTGCCGATGGCACCGTGCACCGTGGTGTTGAGGCCGGGCACCGTGACCGACACGTGGGTGGACGCGTCGGGGTCGCCGACGGCGATCGCCGCGCGGGCCTGCCTGCCCGTTTTGGTGTCCAGCAACATGAGTTTTCGATCCGGGCTCATCCTGACGGCCTTGTCGACGGCCTGGAGGTCGGGCAGGTATTTGGCCCCGTTGCGGGCGGCATCGTATTGGCGTTGCCACGCCTCGTAGGCCAGGCGATCGTCGAAGATCGCTCCCGGCTCGTTGGGCGGCGGAATGTTCTTGCCCTGCGCCCAATCCGGATGCGCTGCCTTGAGTGCGTCGGCCTGGGCGGCGGCGGCCTGGGCGCCGCTCAACTCGGTGGCGAGGGTGAGCCGGTTGTAATGATCGCGGTCCACCGCGGGCATCCCGTTGTGGTTGCCGATGTACGGATTGTGTTGGTACTCCGCATCTTTCTGCTCCGGCGTGAGCGAGCTCCACACCTGCGCGAATTGCCTGGGGTCATCGGGCAGCGCGGGCAGCGGCGACAACGGCCCCTCCGCGTCCCGGATGGCCGCGGGGTCGTAGCCGTCGCCGTGCAGGGCTCCGAGGGCGCTCTGCAACGCGTTCGAGTAGCCGTCGCGCGTCGTCTGCAGCTGCCCCAGCGCGGCTTTGGTGTCGCGGATGGCATCGCCCTCACACCTGGCGATGAGCGCTTCGAGCGCATCGATGTCGGCCGCCGTGAGGTCCTCGTCGCCTTCCATGTCGACGGCTTCGCCGATCAGATCGTCGAGCTCCTGCAGCTGGGCCTCCAGCGCGGCGATCTGTGCGGCAGCGGCCTTCTGCGCCTCAGCCAGCGCCGCGGCGATGTTTTCCAGGTCCGCCCCGATCTTGGGCAGCTGCAATGCCTGCGCCCCAAGCGATTTCGTCACCCGCTGCACCTCGTCGGAGTCGTTGATCGGATGGCCGCCGTCCCGATGGTTCCACGCGGCTTCGAAGCGGGCGCGGGCCTGCTCGAAGGCGTCGTTGGTCTCGGCCGTGCATCGCCCCGCCCGCAGAAACGCCCCGGCCAGATTGGAGATCTGCAGCGGGCTGCCGGCCTGCAGGCTTTGGTTGATCGCCCACGGGTCGCCACCGGCTGCGGCGATCAGCGCCGGGATGCTGAGGTAGCGGAGTTGCACGGAACCGTCAGCCGCTCAGTTGCGCTTCAGCCGCCACGTGCATGAGGGGGTACGAGAGTGGCGTTGACCTGCGCCCGGCTGGGTCCCATCTGACGGATTTTAGGGCGGCGGCCGACCGGACGGTATTCACCACCGCCCGGTGAGTCGCGCGGCCGGGCGGTCCGGCGCGGGTTTGGTTGTGCGACGAGGAAGGCCTCGGACACAACGGGTGTCGGTAACGCGCACAGCAGGACACCCCGACGCCGGGGTTGGGTTGGGAGGAGTCAGCGCCGGGGTGCCGTCTCGGTCAGGAATCCTGCCAAAAGGGTTCATCCCGTCGCTTCATCGATGAAAACGTCTAGGCCGTCGAGGTAGACGTTCCCGCGCCGCACCGTTTCATCCAGGCGCGCCACCATGGGATCGCCGGACGCAAGCATGACTTTCACGTCCAGCAATTCGAACATAGCGTCTTGCAACGTGTTTCGCGCGGCTACCAGGTCACCCACGCTATCGGCGGAATCCATCAGGTCGACGCCGTGTTGAAACAGTCCCGTCGCCTTGGCGATGTCCGATGTGGCGCTCATGGGCAACCACCTTTCCCAGGTAAATACAACGCTACCCGCGAAATCACACGGTGGGAAGGATTGCGGCCGTTCGCATTTCGGCGGGGCTGTTTGACATTCGTACATTTAGAGCGGGCTTTCGGCAGTGGTACCCGAGCCGGATGCGACGACGCCAACCAGGACCCCGGCGCCGGCCGGCAGATGTCAGCGAGCCGGATCGGTCCAGCGGCCGTGCCGGTGACCGTGGCGCCGTGAGGGTGCGCATCCAGGCTTTCGCGCGGCGGCGCTGTCGGTCGGGCCCCGCGATGCGGCGCGGATGCGGACAACGCCCGCGCCGGAAGCTGCGGACGCGCCGTGGCCAACAAGCCTCTGGTGGCAGGTACAGGATTCGAACCTGTGAAGCTTTCGCGACGGATTTACAGTCCGCTCCCATTGGCCGCTCGGGCAACCTGCCGCCAGACAGGTTACAACGAGCGAGTAGACAAAGCACAAACGCCTATCACCGAGTGAAGGGACGGAACGCATGGCGGACTCATCGTTCGACATCGTCAGCAAAGTGGATCGCCAGGAGGTCGACAACGCGCTCAACCAGGCGGCGAAGGAGTTGTCCACCCGATTCGACTTCCGCGGCACCGACACCACAATCGCCTGGAAGGGCGACGAGGCCATCGAGCTGACGTCGTCCACCGAGGAACGCGTCAAGGCGGCCGTCGACGTCTTCAAGGAGAAGCTGATCCGCCGTGACATCTCGATGAAGGCCTTCGACGCCGGCGAACCGCAGGCCTCCGGCAAGACCTACAAGATCAGCGGCACCCTCAAGCAGGGCATCAGCAGCGAGAACGCCAAGAAGATCACCAAGCTGATCCGCGACGACGGCCCCAAGTCCGTCAAGACCCAGATCCAGGGCGAGGAAATCCGGGTCACCAGCAAAAAGCGCGACGATCTGCAGGCCGTCCAGGCGCTGCTTAAGCAGGCCGACCTGGACGTGGCGCTGCAGTTCGTCAACTACCGATGACCGTGCGGCTGGCATGCCGTGCCGCGCATTAGCGCGTTATTAGCCCCACCAACCGGTGGGTCACTACGCTAGTGACGAGTCCCACAATTTGAGCGAGGTTCACGATGACCGTGACTCCCCAGGAAGCCGCCGATAGCGGTGCCACGGAGGCCGGATACTCCGACGTGATCATCGTCGGTGCCGGCATCTCCGGCATCGACGCGGCCTACCGGATCATTGAGCGCAATCCGCACATGACGTACACCGTGCTGGAGCGGCGCGCGCAGATCGGCGGGACGTGGGACCTGTTCCGCTACCCCGGGGTGCGCTCGGACAGCAGCATCTTCACGCTGTCCTTCCCGTTCGAGCCGTGGACCCGCAGAGAGGGCGTCGCCGACGGCGTGCACATCCGCGAGTACCTGGCCGCCACCGCGCACAAGTACGGCATCGACCGGCACATCCGGTTCAACAGCTACGTGCGCTCGGCGGACTGGGACTCGGCCACCGACACCTGGACGGTCACCGTCGAGCAGGATGGCGCACGCAAGCTGTACCGCGCGCGCTTCCTGTTCTTCGGCAGCGGCTACTACAACTACGACGAGGGCTACACCCCCGATTTCCCCGGCATCGAGCAGTTCGAGGGCACCGTGGTGCACCCGCAGCACTGGCCCGAAGGCCTCGACTACACCGGCAAGAGGGTGGTGGTGATCGGCAGCGGCGCGACGGCGGTCACGCTGCTGCCGTCGCTGTCGGACCGCGCCGCGAAGGTCACCATGCTGCAGCGCTCGCCGACCTATCTCATTTCGGCATCCAAGTACGGCACCGTCGCCGCGATCGCCCGGAAGCTGTTGCCCGGCAAGCCCGCTCATCTCGTCGTCCGCATGTACAGCGCCCTGACGGAGGCGGTGTTCTTCGCGTTGTCCCGCAAGGCACCCGGGCTGGTGCGGTGGCTGCTGCGCCGCAAGGCGATCAACAGCCTGCCCGCCGGCTACGACGTGGACACCCACTTCAAGCCGCGCTACAACCCGTGGGACCAGCGGATGTGCCTGATCCCCGACGCCGACCTGTACAACGCCATCACCGCGGGCGGCGCCGAGGTGGTCACCGACCACATCGACCATTTCGACGCGACCGGCATCGCGCTGAAATCCGGCGGGCACCTCGACGCCGACATCATCGTCACCGCCACCGGGCTGCAGCTGCAGGCGCTGGGCGGGGCCGCGATCAGCCTGGACGGCACCGAGATCAAGACCAGCGACCGCTTCGTCTACAAGGCGCACATGCTCGAAGACGTGCCGAACCTGTTCTGGTGCGTCGGCTACACCAACGCGTCATGGACGCTGCGCGCCGACATCACCGCGCGAGCCACGGCAAAGCTGATGGAACACATGGCCTCTCACGGCTACACCCACGCCGCCCCGCATCGGGGCAACGAGCCGATGACCGAGAAGCCGTCGTGGGACATCAACGCCGGCTACGTGCTGCGCTCGGTGCACATGCTGCCGAAGTCGGGCACCAAGCGGCCGTGGAACGTGCGGCAGAACTATCTGGCCGACGCCCTCGACTACCGGTTCGACCGGATCGAGGAGGCGATGGTGTTCGGCCGTGTCGACGACCGGACATCGCTGGCCGGCTAGTTAGCCCGCCGCCGGGGGTCGGGCCATCACCGACGGTTTGAATCCGTAGGTCGGGAGGTTGCGCCACACCCCTTGTCCGGCCATCGGACCGAACGGTGCCATCGGCACGGGATGCACCCCGTCCACGGCGTGCGGCACGGCGGCCGTCGCGCTCGTCAGCGTCGCGACCCCCGGGTTGGTGACGGCGGTGACCGGTGCCCAGCTGGGCGGGACGGACAACGCGCCCAATGGAATCGCGCGCCCCGCGCCCGCGGCCACCGACCCGGCGTTGCCCAGGCCGGCTCCGGCCGCGCCCAGTGCGTTGGCGCCGTTTCCCGCCGCCTGAGCCGCCGACGAGGCCGCGGGGGCCAAGGCCTTGCCGAATGTGCTCATGGCCGTGATCCCGTTGCTGATCTGGCCGAAGGACTGCGCGGTCTGAACGCCGACCTGCCCCGAGGAGACATACGGGACAATGTATTTCGAGTACATCGAGGCCATGTCGTCGAATGGGGTGTTCTCCGAGATCCATTCGTCGATCGGCTTGAGATTGCCCAAGGTGGGCTGCGACAGGGTCTGCAGGTTCTCCGGCACCGCATCGGTTGCGTACGCCGAAACGTCTTGCGCACCGGTCCGGCCCGAGTTGCCAACGGCTTTCGCGACCGCGGCGGCCTGCTCGGCCGAGCCGGCGGGGTTGGTCACCTCCTGTGGCTCATCGAAGTCGGCCAACCGCGTGGCCGCGGCCGCGGACGCCGCATAGCCGTACATCGCCGCGGCGTCTTGCGCCCACATCTCGAAGTACGCCGCCTCGACGGTGGCGATGGTGGCGGCGTTCTGCCCCAAGACATTTGACGCGATCAACGACGCCAGCAGCGCGCGGTTGGCCGCGATCACCGACGGGGGCACGGTCAGGGTGAACGCCGTCTCGTACGCGGCCGCGGCGCTCGCCGCCCGGCTGGCGGCCAGTTCGGCGTTGCCCGCGCTGGTGCGCAACCACGTCACACACGGGGTGGTCGCCGCCGCCAGGGCCAGCGCCGACGGACCCGACCACGGTCCACTGGTCAGCGCCGCGATGACGGACTGGAAGGACGCCGCGCTGACGTGTAGCTGTGCGGCCAGCTCATCCCAGCCCGCGGCGGCGGCCAACAACGAACCCGCTCCCGGGCCCGCATACAGGCGCCCCGAGTTGATCTCGGGCGGCAGTAGCGCGTAGTCCACGTCGCTGTCTCCGTCCTAGAGCGCCGACGCCGCGGAGTTCGCGGCCTCGGTGGCCGTGTAGCTCCCCGCGCTTTGCGCCAGGGTGGCCGCCAGCAGCTCATGCACCGCGAGGGCGCGGGCGGCCAGCGCCTGGAACCGGGCCGCGTGGGCGGCGAACTGCGCCGCCGTCAATACGGACACCTCGTCGACGGCGGCCGGCACGACACCGGTCGTCGGGATGGCCGCGGCCGCGTTGCCGACGTGGAGAGCCGCGGTGATCGACTGCAGGTTGCTCGCCGCCGCCGACAGCTTGTCTGGATGGACCGTTACGAAAGACATTGCGTTTTCCCTTCGGCTTGTGTTCGGATGCCGCGAAACGCTAAACGACGGTTCGACGAATTCAGCGCAACGAATTATTCGAAAGAACGCTGAGCTCGCCTTTTCGCCAATATTCATGCTGATTTTTTACCCAAACGCCGTTCTGCGGCGTTTTTCCCGCCCCGCTACACCCGCCACCGACCAGCGGCTTTGTGCCGATTTCCGGGCGGCGTGAGCCCGGGCCCGGCTGCATAGTTTAAAAGCAAATTATTGCCGAGAAATAATTATGAGTCGTGCATGGACTTTAACCGCGACCCGGCATTCATCGCGGCCGCCGGCCGATCGAACGCAAATGTTGTCGCGAATATCTATGAATTCGGCATGGGCAGCCGCGGACGCCGCCCCGCGCGGCGCGCGGTGTGCAGACCCGCCGGTCGCCGCCCCGGCATCGTGAATTGCTACTAAATCGCAGGTGTCCGCAATACGCTGATCGCCATGGCATCTGAGAAGCGCGAACCCAAAGTCGTTGTCCTCGGTGGCGGTTCGTGGGGCACGACCGTGGCATCGATCTGCGCGCGTCGCGGACCGACGCTGCAGTGGGTGCGCTCCGAGGCGACGGCCGGCGACATCAACGAGAACCACCGCAACAGCCGGTATCTCGGCAACGACGTCGTGCTGAGCGACACCCTGCGCGCCACCACCGATTTCGCCGAGGCGGCGAACTCCGCCGACGTCGTCGTGATGGGCGTTCCCTCGCACGGCTTTCGGGGCGTGCTGAGCGAGCTGGCCAAGGAGTTGCGGCCGTGGGTGCCGGTGGTGTCGCTGGTCAAGGGGCTCGAGCAGGGCACCAACATGCGGATGTCGCAGATCATCGAGGAGACGCTGCCCGGACACCCCGCGGGCATCCTGGCCGGCCCGAACATCGCGCGCGAGGTCGGCGAGGGCTACGCCGCCGCGGCGGTTTTGGCGATGCCAGACCAGCATCTGGCGACCCGGCTGTCGGGGCTGTTCCGCACCCGGCGCTTCCGCGTGTACACCACCGACGACGTCATCGGGGTGGAGATGGCCGGGGCGCTGAAGAACGTCTACGCCATCTCGGTCGGGATGGGCTACTCGCTGGGCATCGGGGAGAACACCCGCGCGCTGGTGATCGCCCGCGCGCTGCGCGAGATGACCAAGCTCGGCGTCGCCCTGGGCGGCAATCCGGACACCTTCCCGGGCCTGGCGGGGCTGGGCGACCTGATCGTCACCTGCACCAGCCAGCGCAGCCGCAATCGGCACGTCGGTGAACAACTGGGCGCGGGCAAGCCGATCGACGAGATCATCGCCTCGATGAACCAGGTCGCCGAGGGCGTCAAGGCCGCCAGCGTGATCATGGAGTTTGCCAACGAATTCGGCCTCACCATGCCGATCGCCCGCGAGGTCGACGCCGTGATCAACCACGGCTCGTCCGTCGAACAGGCCTATCGGGGCCTGATCGCCGAGGTCCCCGGCCATGAGGTGCACGGCTCGGGCTTCTGATCTGGGCGGTCAACGCTAGGGAATTCAAATCTTTGCGTTCTCTATGGGCAGGGCCCGTCCGCTTGACCGGCCTTTGCCAGCAAAATACCGTCGTTCCAGGTGACCAGGGATTCCCGGCGCGATCTTGCGGGTCGTCCCGGTGTAATCGTCTGTATGCCAACACGTTACGAAGAGGTAACTAGACGAACATGGGGCGGATATCGGACATCCCCCGCTAACACCTAACGAGGGAAGCGACCGATGCACAACGTTGAACCCCGGGCCAATCGACTGCGCGGCGTCATCCGACACGACCTGCCGTCATCGCTGGTGGTCTTCCTGGTCGCGCTTCCCCTGTCGCTGGGCATCGCGATCGCGTCCAACGCCCCGGTGCTCGCCGGCCTGATCGCCGCGGTCGTCGGTGGAATCATCGTCGGCGCGTTGGGCGGATCCCCGCTGCAGGTCAGCGGTCCCGCCGCCGGGTTGACGGTGGTGGTCGCCGGTCTGGTCGCCGACTTCGGTTGGGGCATAACGTGCTTGATCACCGTCGCCGCGGGGGCCGTGCAGGTCCTGCTGGGACTCAGCCGGGTGGCGCGGGCGGCCCTGGCGATCTCGCCTGTCGTCGTGCACGCGATGCTGGCCGGCATCGGCATCACGATCGCTCTGCAGCAGGCGCACGTCTTGCTCGGCGGTAAATCCAAAAGCACGGCCTGGCACAACCTGATCGGGCTGCCCGGCCAGATCATCGGCGCGCACCGCCCGGGCGTGATCCTGGGGGTGTTGGTGATCGCAATCCTGGTGGCGTGGCGATGGGTTCCGGCCAAGGTACGTCGCGTTCCCGGTCCCCTGGTGGCCATCGTGGCGGTGACCGTGATCTCGGTGGTCTTCCCGTTCCACGTGCGGCGGATCGACCTCGAGGGGTCACCGCTGGACGCGCTGCGGCTGCCAGAGCTTCCCCACGGCAACTGGGGCGCGTTCGCGATCGGGGTGATCACGGTGGCGCTGATCGCCAGTGTCGAGAGCCTGCTGTCGGCGGTGTCGGTCGACCGGATGCACAACGGGCCGCGCACCGATTTCAACCGCGAACTGGTGGGACAGGGCGCCGCCAACATCGTGTCGGGCACCGTGGGCGGGCTCCCGATCACCGGCGTCATCGTCCGCAGCTCGACAAACGTCAACGCGGGGGCCAAATCCCGCGCCTCGGCGATCATGCACGGAGTCTGGATCCTGTTGTTCACCATCCCGTTCGCCGGGCTGGTCGAGGAGATCCCGACCGCCGCCCTGGCCGGTCTGCTCATCGTCATCGGGATTCAGCTGCTCAAGCCGGCCCACATCGAAACCGCAATGAAAAACGGCGATCTCGCGGTCTACGTCGTCACGGCCGTCAGCGTCATCTTCCTCAACCTGCTGCACGGTGTCATGATCGGGCTCGCGCTGGCCATCACGCTGACCGGCTGGCGGGTGATCCGGGCCAAGATCGAAGCCACGCCGGTCGACGACGAATGGCGGGTGAGCATTCAGGGCGCGGCATGCACCTTCCTGGCGTTGCCGAGGCTGACACGGATGCTGGCGGCGGTTCCGCGGGGCGCCACGGCGACGGTGGACATCGCCGTGCATTACCTCGATCACGCTGCGCACCAAGCGATCACCGACTGGCAGCAACAGCATGAGGCGACCGGCGGGACGGTGCACATCCAGGGTGCGATCGAGACGGGTCAGCGCGACGCGCACGAACAGTTGGTGGAGGCGCAAAGGCCCGGGGCCGCAGCGTAATTGGGCCAGGGCGTGCGTGGCCCCGGTCGCCGCTAGCGGATTTTGAGCTCACTCACTACCAGCAGAGAGCTCCCCGCATTGCCCGGCCGGTCAGTCCACGTCGATGCGGATGTGCAAGCGCTTGCCGCACACCTGCGCCAGCCGTTGCAGCACGTCGACGCGGGGCACTTCGCTCCCGTCCTCCCACGCGGCGACGGCTTCGTGGCTGGTGCCCATCGCCTCGGCCAATTGGGCCTGATTCATGCCGGCACCGGCACGCGTTTCGAAGATCAAGTCGGGCAGATCCAGCGCCAGCCCGGCTTCGTGAATATCGATTGAGTTAAGGTCCGGCATCGCAATCACGGCTTTCATACATCGCCAGCCCGGGGACTACAGGTAACTTCGATGTTACCTGCGGTTTGGGCCACGTGCACCCGGCGTTTCGCCGCCGTTTCTAGCGCCCGGCCATTTGCTCCAGCCGACGGATCCGGTCCTCGATCGGCGGGTGCGTGGAAAACAGCGACCCGATCCGCTCACCCGCCCGGAAGGGGTTGGCGATCATCAGGTGCGCCTGGCTGGCCAGCTGGGGCTCCGGCGGCAGCGGGGCGGCCTGGACCCCGCCGGAGATCTTGCGCAGGGCCGACGCCAATGCCAGCGGGTCGCCGGTCAGCACCGCGCCCGATTCGTCCGCCTGGTATTCGCGTGACCGCGACACCGCCAACCGCACCACGGTCGCGGCGATCGGACCGAGCAACGAAACCAACAGCAGCGCAAAGGGATTCTCGCCGTCGCGGTCGTTACCGCCGAACATGCCGGCGAACATGGCCATGTTGGCCAGCGCGGTGATCACCGACGCCAGCGCGCCGGCGATGCACGAGATCAGGATGTCGCGGTTGTAGACGTGCGAGAGCTCGTGACCCAGCACGGCGCGCAGCTCGCGCTCGGTGAGGATGTCCAGAATGCCGGTGGTGCAGCAGACCGCCGCGTTGCGGGGGTTACGCCCGGTCGCGAACGCGTTGGGAGCGTTGGTGTCGCTGATGTACAGGCGGGGCATCGGCTGGTGCGCCGCCGTCGCCAGCTCGCGCACGATCCGGTACATCGCCGGCGCCTGCACCTCCGACACCGGCTGTGCGCGCATCGCCCGCAGCGCCAGCTTGTCGCTGTTGTAGTACGTGTAGACGTTCATGCCGATGGCGAACAGCACCGCGAGGAACATCGCGGTCCTGCCGAACAGCGACCCGACGAACACGATCAACGCGGACATGCCAACCAACAACGCGAACGTCTTGAACGTGTTGTGATGCGGATGCCAGGTCATCGGTGTCCTCCTTGGAACACTCGGGTCGTGCGTTATTGCCGGTTACAGCTCATTGAACGCCCGAGACGGCCCCGTTGGTTCCATGGGGCGATTGGAGGCGACGCTAGGCCGAATGGTGCCGACCCGCTTCGCCCGGCTTGGACTATGCGGCGACCCGCTGCGCCCGGCTACGCCGCGCTCCCGATCGCCGCGGCCGCGCTCGCGATCGTCACTAGCCGTGCCGGCTGATGGTGTAGTCGACCAGCGTCTGCAACGCGCGGCGGCCGGGGACGTCCGGCAACAGGGCCAGCTCCTGGTGGGCCTGCGCCGCATAGTCCTGAAGCGACCGCTTGGCCTTGGCCATGCCCGGCGACGCCCGCAGCAGCGCCAGCGCCTCGGCCACCACCTCGTCGTCGTCGATGGGCCCGACCAGCAGCTCACGCAGCCGCGCCGCCTCGGGCCCGGGTTCGCGCAGCGCGTAGACCATGGGCAGCGTGTGCACGCCTTCGCGCACGTCGGTGCCGGGCAGCTTGCCGGACTCGTGGGAGTCGCTGTCGATGTCGATGATGTCGTCGGAGATCTGGAAGGCGGTGCCCACGATGCCGCCGAGGCGGCTCAGCCGCTCCACCTGATCGGCGTCGGCGCCCGAGAACATGGCGCCGAACCGGCCCGCCGCCGCGATCAGGCACGCGGTCTTCTCGTACACCACTTTCAGGTAGTGCTCGATCGGGTCGGATCCCTCGACGAACCCGCGCGTCTCGCGCATCTGGCCCGTCACCAGCTGGGCGAACGTCTCGGCGATCAGTCGCACCGCCTCGGGTCCCAGCCGGGAGACCAACCGGGAGGCCGTGGCGAACAGATAGTCGCCGGCCAGGATCGCGACGTTGTTGCCCCAGCGCACGTTGGCGGTGGGGGTGCCGCGACGAACCTCGGCCTCGTCCATCACGTCGTCGTGGTACAGCGTGGCCAGGTGTACCAGCTCGATGACGGCGCCGGCGATGGTCACGTCCACGCTCTCCGGGTTGGGCCCGAGCTGCGCCGAGAGCACCGTGAACAGCGGGCGGAACCGCTTGCCGCCGGCCTTGAACAAGTGCGTCAGCGACTCGGTCATGATGTCGTCGGCGCTGCGCAGCTCGGTGTCCATGAGCTGCTCGATCCGCCCCACACCGTCCCGCACGGTCGCCGCGAAAGCGGGGTCACCGAAGTCAACGCCCGCCACCACCGTCGCCGGAGTACTCACGGGACCAAACATACTGGTGTGCATGAGGACGCCAGCGACCCGAGCCCACGTCGTGGTCGTGGGCGCCGGACCCGCCGGTTCGGCGGCGGCGGCCTGGGCCGCCCGCGCGGGCAACGACGTCCTGGTCATCGATTCGGCGAGCTTTCCCCGCGACAAGGCCTGCGGCGACGGGCTGACCCCGCGCGCGGTCGCCGAGCTGGAGCGGCTGGGGCTGCGCGACTGGCTGGACACCCGCATCCGGCATCGGGGACTGCGGATGAGCGGGTTCGGCGGCGAGGTGGAGGTCGACTGGCCCGGCCCGTCGTTCCCGTCGACCGGCAGCGCGGTGGCCCGCTTCGAGCTGGACGACCGGATCCGCAAGGTCGCCGAGGACTCCGGGGCGCGGATGCTGCTGGGGACCAAGGTCGTTGCGGCACAGCATGATTCATCGGGACGGGTGACATCGGTGACGCTGGCAGACGGCACCGACGTGAGCTGCGACCGCTTGATCGTGGCCGACGGCGCGCGTTCGTCGCTGGGCCGCAAGCTGGGCCGGCGCTGGCACCAGGAAACGGTGTACGGCGTCGCCGCGCGCGGGTATCTGACCACCGCGCGCGCCGACGATCCCTGGCTGACGTCGCATCTGGAACTACGCGGACCCGACGGCGGCAAGGACAAAGTGCTGCCCGGCTACGGCTGGATCTTCCCGCTCGGCAACGGCGAGGTGAACATCGGCGTCGGCGCGTTGTCGACGTCGAAACGGCCCGCCGACCTGGCGCTGCGCCCGCTGATCGACTACTACACCGACCTGCGCCGCGACGAGTGGGGCTTCACCGGCCACCCGCGCGCCGTGGCGTCGGCCCTGCTGCCGATGGGCGGCGCGGTGTCGGGGGTGGCCGGCGCCAACTGGATGCTGATCGGCGACGCCGCGGCCTGTGTGAACCCGCTCAACGGCGAAGGCATCGACTACGGACTCGAGACCGGGCGGCTGGCCGCGGCGCTGCTGGAGTGCCCCGATTTGTCGCGCGTGTGGCCGTCGCTGCTGCAGGAGCATTACGCTCGCGGCTTCTCGGTGGCGCGCCGGCTGGCCCTGCTGCTGACCTTCCAGAGGTTCCTGCCGTCGACTGGGCCGGTCGCGATGCGCTCGACGACGCTGATGACAATCGCCGTGCGGGTGATGGCCAACCTGGTCACCGACGACGACGCGGACTGGGTGGCGCGCGCCTGGCGCGGCGGCGGCCGGCTGTCGCGGCTGCTCGACCGTCGCACGCCCTTCAGCTGACCAAGCGCCCGCATCGTCGCAGGTCGACGCGTTGCCGAGCTCTCGGTGGGTCCGTCGGCCGGCGATTGGCTTTCCTCCGCGCACCCCAACCGAGGCGTGTATAGTCCAGCTAATGAAGGGAACGAGCCTGGCTACTATCGGAGCCGCCGCTGCAATCGCTCTGGCCGCGCTGGCCATGCCGGCGCAGCTCTCCGTGCCGGCGCAGGCGGATCCGCCGCCGACGGCGCCGTACCCCACCCCGCGGACGCCGTCGCCCCCGAGCGACTACGACGCGCCGTTCAAGAACACCGTCAACGGCTTCGGCATCTACCAGCCGCAGGACCAGCTGGCCTGGCTGGGCAAGATCACCTGCGAACGGATCGGCCGGGGCGTGGACGGCGACGCGTACAAGTCGGCGACGTTCATCCAGCGCAACCTGCCGCGGGGCACCACCCAGGGTCAGGCGTTCCAGTTCCTCGGCGCCGCGGTCGACCACTACTGCCCCGACCAGGTCGGCTTCGTGCAAGCCGCCGGCAATCACTAGAACCGTCTCAGCGCAGGGGCTTGTGCCCCGCGTGTAGGGCGACGATGCCGCCGGTCAGATTGCGCCAGCGCACCCCGGACCACCCGGCCTGGGTTATCTGCTGCGCCAGCGCCGCCTGATCGGGCCACGCCCTGATCGATTCGGCGAGGTACACGTACGCCTCGGGATTGCTCGACACCGCCCGCGCCACCCGCGGCAGCGCCCGCATCAAGTATTCCTTGTAGACGGTGGCGAACAGCGCGTTGCTGGGCGTGGAGAATTCGCACACCACCAACCGGCCGCCCGGGCGCGTGACGCGGGCCATCTCGCGCAGCCCGGCCTGGGTGTCGACGACGTTGCGCAGCCCGAAACTGATTGTCACGGCATCGAATACATCGTCGCCGAACGGCAGCCTGGTGGCATCGCCGGCGACCTTCGGCACGTCGCGCGCCGCACCCGCCGCCAGCATGCCGACCGAGAAGTCGGCGGCCACGCACCACGCCCCGGACTTCTGCAGCTCCACGGTGGACACCGCGGTGCCCGCCGCGAGGTCCAGCACCTTCTGACCGGGCCCGATGTCCAGCGCCGAGCGGGTGGCCTTGCGCCAGTACCGGTCCTGGCCCATCGACAGCACGGTGTTGGTCAGGTCGTACCGGCGGGCGACGCCGTCGAACATCGACGCGACATCCCGGGGATCCTTGTCCAACTCCGCACGGCTCACCACTGAGACGCTACCCGGCGCGGGAATGAGGCGGCGCGGACGGCGTTGTAGCAAGGCGTGACTGAAAAAGTTTGGTTTATCACCGGTACATCGCGAGGTTTCGGCCGGGCGTGGACGATCGCGGCCCTGGAGCGCGGCGACAAGGTCGCCGCCACGGCGCGCGACACCGCCTCGCTGGACGACCTGGCGCGCAAGTACGGCGACGCCCTGCTGCCGATTCGGCTCGACGTCACGGACCGGGCGGCCGACTTCGCGGCGGTCAAGCAGGCGCACGACCACTTCGGCCGGCTCGACATCGTGGTGAACAACGCCGGATACGGTCAATTCGGTTTCGTCGAGGAGCTCTCCGAGCAGGACGCGCGCGACCAGATCGAGACGAACGTCTTTGGGGCACTGTGGATCACCCAGGCAGCGCTGCCCTATCTGCGCGAGCAGGGCAGCGGCCACATCATTCAGGTGTCCTCGATCGGGGGCATCACCGCGTTCCCGTTGGTCGGCATGTACCACGCGTCGAAGTGGGCGCTGGAGGGCTTCTCCCAGGCGCTGGCGCAGGAGGTCGCGCCGTTCGGTGTGCACGTGACACTGATCGAGCCGGGCGGTTTCGACACCGACTGGGCCGGCGACTCGGCCAAGCACGCCGATCCGATCCCGGCCTACGACGACGTCCGCGCCGCCGTCCAGGCCGAGCGCAGCCGCCGGTGGGCCAGCCCGGGTGACCCGTCGGCGTCCGCGGCGGCGCTGCTGAAGGTGGTCGACGCCGAAAAGCCGCCGCTGCGAGTCTTTTTCGGGGCTTCTCCGCTGGAGACCGCGAAGGCCGACTACGAGAGCCGGCTGCGGAACTGGGAGGAATGGCAGCCCGTCGCCGAACTGGCGCAGGGCTAGCCGGCGCGCTATTCGCCCTGCGCGTAGCGCGTCGTGCCGAGTTGTCGGCGGACGAACGGCGACAGCACCGCCTCGTAGTGGCCGAGGAGTTCGTCGCAGATCACCGGCCAGCTGCGGCCGACCACGCTGCGCCGGGCGGCCAGCGCGTAGCGCGACCGTTCGGCGATCAGGTGCGCGACCGCGTCCGGCAGGCGGGACTCGAACTCGTTGACGGCCAACAGCAGACCCGTTCGCCACGGGGTGACGAGGTCTCGTGGGCCGCCGGCGTCGGGGGCAATCACCGGCAACCCCGACGCCAGCGCTTCTTGCACGACCTGACAAAACGTCTCGTGCTCACCGGGATGCACGAACACGTCCATACTGGCGTACGCCGCGGCGAGCTCATCGCCGTACAGCGCACCCGTGAAAACCGCTGTCGGCATTGCCGATTGCAGCTTGCCGCGGTCGACACCGTCGCCCACGATGACGAGCTGAACCGCGTCGGCCTTGGCCAGCCCGATGAGTCGCTCGACATGTTTCTCGGGCGCGAGCCTGCCCACGAATCCGACGATCGGCTTGCCTCGCGGTGACCACTGCGCGCGCAGCGCCTCGCTGCGCGCGGACGGCGCGAACCGCAGCACATCGACGCCGCGCGCCCACCGGTGTACGCGTGGAAAGCGATGTGCGACAAGCGATTCCATTGTCACACTGGATGGCGCCAGGGTGCGGTCGGCGAGCCCGTGCAGGTGCCGGAACCAGGCCCAGGCGGCCCGGGCCGTCATCGGAATGCCGTAGCTCGCCGCGAAGCCCGGGACGTCGGTCTGATACACCGCGACCGTCGGCACCCCCAGCCACCGCGCCGCCCGCACCCCGCCGTAGCCCAGCAGCGCCGGCGAAGCGAGATGCACCACGTGCGGATCGAACCCGCGCAACACCTTCACCAGCCGGGGCGTCGGCACGCCCAGCGGCAGGGTGGTCACCTTGGGAAACATTCGCGAGGGCACCCGGTGAACGCGGATCCCGTCGTAGATGCGGTCGGCACGGGGCTGCCCGGGCGGCGCGTCGGGGGCGATGACGAGTGCTTCGTGACCCGTCCGGCGCAGATGCTCGAGCACCCGGATCACCGAGTTGCTGACACCGTTGACTTCGGGGAGGAACGATTCCGCGACGATGGCAACGCGCACACCACTACCGTCTCAGCGTCGGCTGTCGACAAGGTTGCCTGTGTGTATACGTCACGCGAAATTTGCAGGTCCGACACTTTTTGTGGCCGGTCTCGGCGATGCGTCGCCGGGGTCGTCGCGGCGGTCCAGCCACTTGTCCAGCAGCGCCAGCGCGACCAGCATGGCCGCCGCGGCCAGCCAGGCCACCACCGCGATGGACCCGGCCGGGATGATCGCCAGCCCGGCGTTGCGGTGCTGCACGCGGACCAGGTTCGGGTCGTTCTTGTTGTATTCGACGTAGATGCGCATCCCGGTGGCCAGATGGGACGGATAGAGCACGCCGAGCTCGGGGCGATACGTGACGCGCTCCGGAGTGACGAATTCGATGGTGGAGCGGCGCGGGCCGGCGCTGAGCACCTCGGCCTGCGCGACACCCATGTTGTGGGTGATCGCGATGTCGTCGCGCCAGGCGCCGGCCACCAGTAGCACGGACTGCAGCGTGACCAGGCCGGTCACGATCAGCACCGCAATCCGGGCCCACCGCAACGCAATCCGCGCCCGGGTCTTCGGGGGTTCGTCGCTACGCCCATGAATCAGGATGCGCAGCAGAACTTTTGGAGATATCGCCATCTACGTGCGCCTCACAGCGCGGCCTTGATGGCGGCGTGCAGCTGCCGCAGCGACGACCTGTCGGCCTTGACCTCCAGCACCCGCATCCCTGGCGCGGGTTCGTCGAGGGCCGTGGCCAATTCGCCGACCTCGATCTGGCGGCTCTCGACGTGGTAGGCGCGGCACAGCGCGCCCACGTCGACATCGTGCGGGGTGCCGAATACCCGCGACGACACGTCGGAGAACCGCGGGTCGCCCTGCTCGAGCAGTTCGAAGATGCCGCCGCCGTTGTCGTTGGAGACCACAATGGTCAGCCGGCGCGGGGTGGGCTCGGTGGGGCCGATCAGCAACCCGGAGCTGTCGTGCACGAACGTCAGGTCCCCGATCAGCGCGACCGTGCGCGCCGGGCCGTCCGGGCCGCCGTCGCGTTCGCGCGACCCCTCGTGTGCAAGGGCCGCCCCGATGGCCGTGGAGACCGTCCCGTCGATCCCGGCGACGCCGCGGTTGGACCGCACCCGGATGCCGCGGGTGTCCAGGCCGACCAGCGCCGCGTCGCGCACCGGGTTGGAGGCCCCGAGCACCAGCTGATCGCCCGGCGCCAGGGCGTCGGCCACGGCCGCCGCGACGTGCAGGCCGGTGGTGAGCGGGTGCGCCGCGAGCTGGCTGCGCACGGCCGCCAGCGCGTGCCGATTGATCTCGGCGCAGCGCTGTAGCCACGCCGGGCTGGGCGCGCCGGTGGTGACCGCCCGCGTCCCGGTGGCCTGCGAGTTCCCCGAGACGTCCGGCCAGCGCGGCCCGGTGGTCAGCGCGAACACCGGCACCTGCGGGTCGGCCAGCAGCGCCGACACCGGCCGGTGCAGGGTGGGGCGGCCGAGCATGATCACCTGCTTGGGCCGCAGCAACGGCAGCGCCAGCGGGTGCAGCGGATTGGCCGGGGCGGGCGCCGTGGGCTCGGCGACGGTGGGCAGCTGCGCGAGGTTGGGCTGCACACCGGCGCCGTGCCCGGCGATGACGACCGTGTCGGGTGACAGGTCGACGTCCAGCGGCTGGTCGAAGCTGACCGGCGGCGTGTAGGTCCACGGCCGCCCGCCCGGGCGGCCCGGCGGCGTCGGCGCCTGCGGGTCGGGATCCGGCACCAGGGGCTCGCGAAGCGGGATGTCGAACTGCACGGGTCCGGCGTTGGCGGTGCGGGATCCGGTGGCGGCCACCAGCACCCGGCAGGTGGCCGATCGCCAAGTGGCGTTGAGGGCATCCAGCCGATCGGGGGCGTCCTCGGCCAGGCCCAGGCTGATGGTGGCCCGCACCTGGGTACCGAAGTAGCCCAGCTGCTCCATGGTCTGGTTGGCCCCGGTGCCCAGTAGCTCGTAGGGCCGGTTGGCCGAGAGCACGACCAGGGGCACCCGGGCGTAGTTGGCCTCGATCACCGCCGGGCCGAGGTTGGCGACGGCCGTGCCGGAGGTCATGGCGACGCAGACCGGCGCGCCGGCCGCGATGGCCAGGCCGATGGCCAGATAGCCGGCGGTGCGCTCGTCGATGCGGACGTGCAGGCGGATGCGGCCGGAGCGGTCGGCGTCCTGCAACGCGAAGGCCAGCGGGGCGTTCCGCGAACCGGGACAAAGCACCACGTCGCGGACGCCGCCGCGAATCAGCTCGTCAACGACGACGCGAGCCTGTGTCGTCGAGGGGTTCACTCCTACAGCCTGTCACAGCCCGCTGACGATGCCCTCCGCGCAGCGGAGGGGGAGGAAGCGGGCAATAGCTCACAGCCCGCTGACGATGCCCTCCGCGCAGCGGAACCGCGCTCAGCCCTTGGCGTCGCCGAAGAACTTGAGCATGGCCGCGTTGACGGCGTCGGGCCGCTCGAAGAAGCCGAGATGGCCGGTGTCGGGGATCTGCATGTAGCGGCCGTTGGGCAGCGCGTCGGCCACCTCGCGGCCCAGATACGGCGGGGTGAGCACGTCGTCGGAGAAGCCGATCACCAGCACCGGGGTCGCGATGCTGCGGTAGGCGGTCAATCGGCTGGTGTACGGCGCGACATCCAGCTGGGCGCGCATGCCGGGGGTGGACTTGACCGGCCAGGTGGAGAACATCGCGATCCAGTCGGCGATGGCGGTGTCATCGTTGAGCGTCTTGCGGGAAAAGTTTTCCAGCAGGCGGATTTTCGCTTCGTAGGCGGCGGGCAGCGCGATGCCTGCGTCGGCCAGCTCGGCCTCGGCGTCGCGGAAGAACTGCCGGGCCCGGTCCATGCGGCCGCGGGTGCCCATCAGCACCGCCGAGCTGACCAGCTCGGGCCGCGCCAGCATGAGTTCCTGGGCGATGAACGCGCCCATCGACATGCCGACGATGCGGGCCGGGGCCGCGTTCAGGCCCTCGATCAGCGCCGCGGTGTCGGCGACCATGGTCTGCGTCGAGAAGCCGTTCGCGTTCTCCGTGGCGCCGATCCCGCGATTGTCGAAGGTGATGACGCGGTAGCCGGCATCCAGAAACGCGGGCACCTGGTAGGGGTGCCAGGTCCGTCCGGCGCCGCCGTGGCCGGCGATAAAGACCACGGGCTCCCCGGAGCCGCGGTCGTCGTAAGCCAGGTTGATCACTCGCTCGACGGTACAAGCAACCGATGGCAGGCCTTGACCCGGTCGATCCACCACTGCCGCCGCTCCGGCGCCGCGCGCAGCGCGTGCAGCCGCCCCGGATCGGGCGTCACCGGGCGCACCGGCAGGCAGCCGTCGACGGGCGCGACCGTCTCGGCGACGTCCTCGACGAACAGCCCGCCGGTGCCCAGCCCGCAGGCATGCCGCAGCTGCGGCAGGGCCGCCGCGGCGGTCAGTCCGGCGGCGATGCCGACCGCCGAATCCAGCGCGCTGGACACCACGACCGGGATGTCGATCTGCGCGGCGATCTCGAGCATGGCCCAGATCCCGCCCAGCGGAGCGACTTTGAGCACCGCGATGTCGGCGGCGCCGGCGCGGACCACGGCCAGCGGATCCTCGGCCTTGCGGATGCTTTCGTCGGCGGCGATCGGCACGTCAACCCGCCGGCGCAGCTCCGCGAGCTCGTCGACCGTCGCGCAGGGCTGTTCGAGGTATTCCAGCGGGCCGCCGGCGGTCAGCGCGGCCGCCGCCGCGGCCGCCTCCTCGACGCTCCAGCCGCCGTTGGCGTCCACCCGCACGGTCGGCACCAGCTCGCGCACGGCGTCGACGCGCGCGACGTCGTCGGCCAGCGTCTGGCCGGGCTCGGCGACCTTCACCTTGGCCGTGCCCGCGCCGGGGAAGCGCGCCAGCACCTCGGCCACCTGCGCGGCGGGCACGGCCGGCACGGTCGCGTTGATGGGGACGCGGCCGCGGCGGGTCGGCGGCGGCTCCCGGAAGGCCGCCGCGATGCCCGACGCCAGCCAGTGCGCGGCCTCGGGCGGCTCGTATTCGACGAACGCCCCGAACTCGCCCCACCCCGCCGGGCCGTCGATCAGTGCGACCTCGCGGGTGGTGATGCCGCGAAACCGCACCCGCATGGGCAGCGCCACCACGTGCAGGCGGTCGAGCAGGTCCTCGAGCGGCGGCGTCACGTGCCGTGCACCTGGCGACCCGCCAGATACGTCGCCCGCACCTCGAGGTCGGCGATCTGCTCGGGCGGCACGGTTCGCGGATCGGCCGACAGCACCACCAGGTCGGCGTATTTGCCGACCTCCAGCGAGCCGATCACGTCGTCGGAGAACAGCTGCCAGGCCGCGTCGATGGTCTGCGCGCGGATCGCCTGCTCGACGGTCAGCCGTTCCTCGGGCCGAGCACCCGGCCGCTGGGCGCCGTGCGGGTGACGGCCACGCTGATGTTGCGCAGCGGCTCCTCGGGCGTCACCGGCGGATCGTTGTGCAGCGAGATGCGCATCCCGGTGGCCACCGCGGATCCGGCCGGCATCCAACGGGTTCCGCGTTCCTCGCCGAACAACCCGTCGACGATGACGTCGCCCCAGTAGTGGATCTGGTCGACGAAGATGCTGCAGGTGACGCCGAGGTCGTGGGCGCGCCGCAACTGCTCGGGCCGGATGGCGCCGACGTGCTCGAGCCGCAGCCGATGATCGTCGCGCGGGTGCCGGCGCAACGCCTCCTCGTAGACGTCGAGGATGGTGTCGACGCCGGCGTCGCCCTGCACGTGGCAGGCCATCGGCCAGCCCAGCGGGAAGTACGCGCCGACGATCTCGTGCAGCTGTTCGGCCGTGTAGTTGGCGCATCCGCAGGTGCCGGGCACGACGCCGATGATCCGGGTGGCCTCGGTGTCCAGGTACGGGAACGAGAGGTCGATGTTGCCGATCCAGGGCGAGCCGTCGACCCAGATCTTGATGCCGACCTGACGCAGGAGGTCGTCGCCCTGCCCGGGAGTGGCCTCGGTGGACATCTGCGGGTTGGAGATCTCGTAGGTGCGCAGCCTGACCGTGAGCCGCTCGCGCAGTTGCTCGACCACCGGCCGGAAGTTCGGGTCGAAGGCCATTTCCGAGCAGGTGGTCAGGCCGGCGCGGTTGAGCCGGGCGCATTCGGCGAGCAGCATCCGCGGGTAGTCGGCGAAGTCGATGGCCCCGCCCAGCAGCGGGAACACCGCGCCGGTCTCCTCCGCGGTGCCGTCGAGTTCGCCGTGGGCGTCGCGGCCGTACCTGGCGCCCTTGGGGTCGGGGGTGTCGCGGCTCAGGCCGTGCAGCTTGGCCGCGCGCGAGTTGAAGTAGGCCTTGTGCCCGGAGTTGTGCAGGATGACCAGCGGGCTGTCCGGTGCGACGTCGTCCAGCCAGCTCAGCGTCGGTTCCGGAAGTCCGCTCTGCAGCAGCGGATCCCAGCCGTTGAGGTAGGCGCCGTCGGAGCCGCGTCGGGCGACCTCGCGGTGGATCGCCGCGACGACGTCGTCGGCCCCGCGCATGGTGACCGGGCGGATGTCCACGATGCGGTCCGACAGCGCGACCGCCTCCATCAGCGGATGCCCATGTGCCTCAACAAAACCCGGCATGACGCAGCCGTCACCGACGTCGACGGTCCGGGTGCCGGGACCGGCGAATCCCGCGACTTCGGCGCGGGTGCCGACCGCGACGATCCTGCCGTCGGCGACGGCGAGCGCCTGGGCCGTGGGACGCGTCTCGTCGACGGTGAGGATGGTTCCGGTGACGACGAGATCTGCCTGCCCCATGGGGAGCGATGGTACTGATCGACGATGTTGAACAGGGTGCGGCTGACCCAAATTGCAACACGTTCTAGTCTGGCCACATGAGTGACGATCTGTTGCGCCATCCCATTCATTCCGGACACCTGACCGTCGGTGCGCTCAAGCGCAACAAGGACAAGCCGGTGTTGCATCTCGGTGACACCACGCTGACCGGTGGTCAGCTCGCCGAACGGATCAGCCAATACATTCAGGCGTTCGAGGCGCTCGGCGCGGGCACCGGCGCCACCGTCGGGCTGCTGTCGCTGAACCGGCCCGAGGTGCTGATGATCATCGGCGCCGGACAAACCCAGGGGTACCGCCGCGTGGCGTTGCACCCCCTCGGCTCGCTGGACGACCACGCGTACGTGCTGGGCGACGCCGGCGTGACGTCACTGATCATCGACCCCAACCCGATGTTCGTCGAGCGCGCGTTGGGCCTGCTGGAGAAGGTGCCCGGCCTCAAGCAGGTCCTGACCATCGGCCCGGTCCCCGAGGCGCTCGGCGATTCCGCGGTGGACCTGGTGGCCGAGGCCGCGAAGTATTCGCCAAAGCCGTTGGTGGCGGCCGACCTTCCGCCCGATCACATCGGCGGGATGGCCTACACCGGCGGCACCACCGGCAAGCCCAAGGGCGTGCTGGGCACCGCGCAGTCGATCACCACGATGACCACGATCCAGCTGGCCGAGTGGGAGTGGCCGGAGAACCCGCGCTTCCTGATGTGCACCCCGCTGTCGCACGCCGGGGCGGCGTTCTTCGTGCCGACCATCATCAAGGGCGGCGAGCTGGTGGTGCTCACCAAGTTCGACCCGGCCGAGGTGCTGCGGGTGATCGAGGAGCAGAAGATCACCGCGACCATGCTGGTGCCGTCGATGATCTACGCGCTGATGGACCATCCGGATTCGCACACCCGTGACCTCTCCTCGCTCGAGACGGTCTACTACGGCGCCTCGGCGATGAACCCGGTGCGGCTGGCCGAGGCCATCCGTCGCTTCGGGCCGATCTTCGCCCAGTACTACGGGCAGTCCGAAGCCCCGATGGTGATCTCGTACCTGGCCAAGAAGGACCACGACGAGAAGCGGCTCACCTCGTGTGGGCGGCCCACCCTGTTCGCCCGCACGGCGCTGCTGGACGCCGACGGCAACCCGGTGCCGCAGGGCGAGGTCGGCGAGATCTGCGTGTCCGGGCCGCTGCTTTCCGGCGGGTACTGGAACCTGCCCGAGGAGACGGCCAAGACGTTCAAGGACGGCTGGCTGCACACCGGCGACATGGCCCGCGAGGACGAGGACGGCTTCTGGTTCATCGTCGACCGGGTCAAGGACATGATCGTCACCGGTGGGTTCAACGTGTTCCCGCGCGAGGTCGAGGACGTCGTCGCCGAGCACCCGGCCGTCGCGCAGGTGTGCGTGATCGGCACGCCCGACGAGAAGTGGGGCGAAGCCGTGACCGCCGTGATCGTGCTGCGGCCCGACCATCCCTCCGACGACGAGGCGGTGGCGCGGGTGACCGCCGAGATCCAGTCCGCGGTCAAGGAGCGCAAGGGCTCGGTGCAGTCGCCCAAGCAGGTGATCGTCGTCGAGTCGGTGCCGGTGACCGCGCTGGGCAAGCCGGACAAGAAGGCCGTGCGCGCGCAGTTCTGGGAGGGCGCCGGACGCGCGGTCGGCTGAGCTAGGCCTCGACCCCGGCGACGAGCAGATCGAGCATGCGGCCGGTCTGCTCCGGCGAACCGCTGGCCAGGAAGATGCCGATCAGGCTGGACACCACGTCGTCGGCCTGCACGTCGGCGCGCAGGGTCGCGTCGTCGGCGCCCGCCTGCAGGAGCAGCTGAACGGCGCCGACGATGCTGTCGCGCGTCTGGGTGGGTTCCATGACGCCGGAAGCGAAGATCGCCTGCAGGGATTCGGCCATTCCGCGCTTGGCGGCGACGAAGCCCGCGTACCGATCCATCCAGCGACGCAGCGCGGTCTTGGGCGGGTGCCGCTTGAGCAGCTGCTCGGCGGCCGCGGCCACCTCGGCGAGCTCGGCGCGGTACACCGCCTCGACCAGGGCCTCCCGGGTCGGGAAATGGCGGTAGAGAGTGCCGATTCCGACCCCGGCGTCGCGGGCGATCGACTCCAGCGACACCGCCCCGCCGGGCGCGGTGAACGCCGCGGCGGCCGCCTCCAGCAGCCGTTCCCGATTGCGACGCGCATCCGACCGTCCGACCAAAGCGGAGACTCCTCCGTTTCTGCTACGCTGACCGAAGCGGAGGGTCCTCCGCATTTTTCTCCAGTGTGGCACGAGCCAAGGAGCATCATGACCGACAAACCACAGCCCGGCGGCATCGGCAGCATCGGCACGGCCCCCGTCGCGCGCATGGGCTACGGCGCCATGCAACTGTTCGAGACGCTGACCGTCGACGACGCGGCCGCGGTGCTGCGTCGCGCCGTCGAACTCGGGGTCAACCACATCGACACCGCGTCGTTCTACGGCCCCGGCGAGGTGGACCGCCGGATCCGCGCGGCGCTCGCCCCCTACCCCGACGACCTCGTCATCGTCAGCAAGGTCGGCGCCCGCTACACGGGCGAACAACCGATTCGGCTCGCCGCCGCGCAGCAGCCCGCCGAGCTGCGCGCCGCGGTCGAGGACGACCTGCGCCAGCTCGGCCTGGACTGCATTCCGGTGGTCAATCTGCGCCGGATGGAGCTCGGCCCCGGCGTGGCCGCCGAGGGCGATCAGATCGTCGACCTCGACGACCAGCTCGCCGAGATGATCGCGCTGCGCGACGAGGGCAAGATCGGCGGGATCGGCATCAGCGCCGTGCCCCTCGAAACGGTGCGGCGCGCGCTGCCCGCCGGAATCGTCTGCGTCCAGAACGCCTACAGCCTGTTGGACCGCTCCCAGGAGGCCGCGCTGCAGCTGTGCGCGGACGAGGGCATCGCGTGGGTGCCCTACTTCCCGCTCGGCTCGGCGTTCCCGGGGTTCCCGAAGGTCGCCGACCACCCGGTGGTCACCGACATCGCCGGCCAGCTGGGCGTCACCGGCGCCCAGGTCGGGCTGGCGTGGCTGTTGGCCCACACGCCGAACACGTTGCTGATTCCCGGCACCCGGTCGATCGCCCACCTCGAGGAGAACGTCGGCGCGGCCGGCGTCACGCTGAGCGCCGAGGCGATCGCCCGGCTCGACGCCGTCGCCACTCCCGGCGCCGACCCCTGGGCGCACGGCGTCGAACCCTTCCTGGAGGCGCCGCAGACCTGACTACTGTGTCAGGCATGGGTACGCCCGACGGGCTGAAACCACCTTGGTGGCTGAAGCCGGCGAACAAGGTCTTCATCCGGATGTCGCGGCTCGGACTGAGCTTCGGCGGCGAAAGCCCGGTGGTGCTGACCGTGCCCGGACGCAAGTCCGGGACGCCCCGCTCGACGCCGGTGACACCGATGACGGTGGACGGCAATCGGTATGTGGTGGGCGGCTTTCCGGGAGCGGACTGGATCCGCAACGTGCGCGCCGCGCAGTACGCGACGCTGGCCCGCGGCCGGCACTCCGAACGGGTGCGGATGGTGGAGTTGTCGCCCGACGCGGCGCGGCCGTTCCTGCGGGCGTTCCCCACCGAGGTGCCCACCGGCGTCGGCTTCATGAAACGCTCTGGGTTGGTCACCGACGGACGCCCCGAGGAGTTCGAGGCGCTGGCCGGCGTGTGTCCGGTATTCCGGCTGGACCCGGCATAGGAGTTCAAACAGATTGAGTGACAACCCCTTTGATGCGCAGGCCTGGCGCCCGGTGGACGGGTTCGGCGACCTGACCGACATCACCTACCACCGCCACGTCGACGACGCCACGGTGCGGGTCGCGTTCGACCGGCCCGAGGTGCGCAACGCGTTTCGGCCGCACACCGTCGACGAGCTCTACCGGGTGCTCGACCACGCCCGGATGTCTCCGGACGTCGGTGTCGTGTTGCTCACCGGCAACGGCCCATCGCCCAAGGACGGCGGCTGGGCGTTCTGCTCCGGCGGCGATCAGCGCATCCGCGGGCGCAGCGGCTACCAGTACGCCAGCGGCGACACCGCCGACACCGTCGACCCCGCACGCGCCGGCCGGCTGCACATCCTCGAGGTGCAACGGCTGATCCGGTTCATGCCCAAGGTGGTCATCTGCCTGGTCAACGGGTGGGCGGCCGGCGGCGGGCACAGCCTGCACGTGGTCTGTGACCTCACCCTGGCCAGCCGCGAGCACGCCCGCTTCAAGCAGACCGACGCCGACGTCGGCAGCTTCGACGGCGGCTACGGCAGCGCGTACCTGGCCCGCCAGGTCGGCCAGAAGTTCGCCCGCGAAATCTTCTTCCTGGGCCGGCCCTACACCGCCGAGCAGATGCATCAGATGGGCGCGGTCAACGCGGTCGTCGGCCATGCGCAGCTGGAATCGGAGGCCATCGAGTGGGCGCGCGAGATCAACGCCAAATCCCCGCAGGCGCAACGCATGCTGAAGTTCGCGTTCAACCTGCTCGACGACGGCCTGGTGGGCCAGCAGCTGTTCGCGGGCGAGGCCACCCGGCTGGCGTACATGACCGATGAGGCCGTCGAGGGCCGCGACGCCTTCCTTCAGAAGCGGGATCCGGACTGGAGCCGGTTCCCCCGCTACTTCTAGCGGCGGGCGCACCGGCGGCGCCGCCTAGACTCGCGTCACGTGAGCAAGAGTCCCCTCCGCCGGATCGCCGACCAGTTCGTGCTGGCAACCATGCGACCCCCGATGGCGCCGCAAGTGTTGGTCAACCGTCCGCTGATCAAGCCGATCGAGCTGGGCGGCAAGCGCATCCTGCTGACGGGGGCGTCGTCCGGGATCGGCGAGGCCGCCGCCGAACAGTTCGCCCGGGCGGGCGCCACGGTGGTCGTCGTCGCGCGCCGCCAGGATCTGCTGGACGCGCTGGCCGAGCGGATCACCGGCGCGGGCGGTGAAGCGCTGTCGATCCCCTGCGACGTCTCGGACATGGACGCCGTAGACGCGCTGGTCGCCGACGTCGAAAAGCGCCTCGGCGGCATCGACATCCTGATCAACAACGCCGGCCGGTCCATCCGCCGGCCCCTGGCCGAGTCGCTGGAACGCTGGCACGACGTCGAGCGGACCATGGTGCTCAACTACTACGCGCCGCTGCGGCTGATCCGCGGGCTGGCGCCCGGGATGATCGAGCGCGGCGACGGCCACATCATCAACGTCTCGACGTGGGGTGTGCTCTCGGAGGCCTCGCCGCTGTTCGCGGTGTACAACGCCTCGAAGGCCGCGCTGTCAACGGTCAGCCGGGTGGTGGAGACCGAGTGGGGCGACAAGGGCGTGCACTCCACCACGCTGTACTACCCGCTGGTGGCCACCCCGATGATCGCGCCGACCAAGGCCTACGAGGGGATGCCGGCGCTGACGTCGGAGGAGGCCGGCGAGTGGATGATCACCGCCGCCCGCACCCGCCCGGTGCGCATCGCACCCCGGATGGCGATCGCCGCCAAGGCACTGGACACGTTCGGCCCGCGCTGGGTGAACGCCGTCATGCAGCGCCAGAGCATCCAGCCCAACCGCAAGACCGACGGCTGACCCGGCCGGCTCGGCCGGCGGTTTCCGACCGGCACTGTGATAGACACGACGCTATGGAGATCCTGGCCAGCCGGATGCTGCTCCGGCCGGCGGACTATCAGCGGTCGCTGAGCTTCTACCGCGACCAGATCGGCCTGGCGATAGCCCGCGAATACGGCGGGGGCACAGTATTTTTCGCGGGCCAGTCGCTGCTGGAACTCGCCGGTTACGGCTCCCCGGACCACTCGCGCGGCCCCTTCCCGGGCGCGCTGTGGCTACAGGTCCGCGACATCGAGGCGACCCAGGCCGAGCTTCGCGGCCGCGGAGTGTCCATTGCGCGCGAGGCGCGCCAGGAACCTTGGGGCCTCTATGAAATGCATGTGCTCGACCCGGACGGAATCACGTTGATTTTCCTGGAAATCCCCTCCGACCACCCGTTACGGCGTGACACCCGAGGTGAACGTCCGGGAAACGCCGGTTAACTGAGAGGTAACATCTGGCGACGGTTCAAGGTACACCCGCGATTCGGCTCCCCCAGCATTCGACAATGGAAACCTCCTACCACCAGAATCAGGCGCTGTGAACATCCAATTGTTCCTCTTGATCATTGTCGTAATCACGGCACTCGCTTTCGATTTCACCAACGGCTTCCACGACACGGGCAACGCGATGGCGACCTCCATCGCCTCCGGTGCGCTCAAGCCCAAGGTGGCGGTAGCGCTGTCCGCGGTGCTGAACCTCGTGGGTGCGTTCATGTCCACCGCCGTCGCCGCGACGATCGCCAAAGGCCTCATCGACGGGCACATCGTCACGCTGGAGCTGGTGTTTGCCGGCCTCGTCGGCGGCATCGTGTGGAACCTGCTGACCTGGCTCCTCGGCATCCCCTCGAGTTCGTCGCACGCCCTGATCGGCGGCATCGTCGGCGCCACCATCGCCGCCGTCGGCGCCCACGGGGTGATCTGGAAGGGCCTCGTATCCAAGGTGCTCATCCCGGCCGTCGTCGCCGCCATCCTGGCCATCGCCGTCGGAGCGATAGCGACCTGGTTGGTCTACCGCGTCACGCGCGGCCTCGACACGAAGCGCACCGAGGCCGGATTCCGGTACGGGCAGTGGGGCTCGGCCTCCCTGGTCTCGCTGGCGCATGGCACCGGCGACGCACAGAAGACGATGGGCATCATCTTCCTGGCGCTGATGTCCTACGGCGCGGTCAGCAAGACCGCCGCGTCGCCGCCGCTGTGGGTGATCGTCTGTTGCGCCCTGGCGATGGCTGCGGGCACCTACCTGGGCGGCTGGCGGATCATCCGCACCCTGGGCAAGGGGCTGGTGGAAATCCAGTCGCCGCAGGGCATGGCGGCCGAATCCTCTTCGGCCGCGGTGATTCTGCTGTCCACCCACTTCGGTTACGCGCTGTCGACGACGCAGGTGTGCACCGGTTCGGTGCTGGGCAGCGGGCTGGGCAAGCCCGGCGGCGAGGTCCGCTGGGGAGTGGCCGGCCGCATGGGCGTTGCCTGGCTGGTCACGCTCCCGTTGGCCGGGTTGGTCGGCGCGCTCACCTACTGGATCGTCCACCTCATCGGCGGATACCCCGGCGCGATCATCGGGTTCTCGCTGCTGATCGCGGTCTCGGCGACGATCTACATCCGGTCGCGCAAGGTCAAGGTCGACCACCACAACGTCAACGCCGAATGGAAGGGCGACCTGACCACCGGGCTCGAGGAATCCGACGATCACCACCCGCCCGCGGACGCCGGACCCACGGTCGGCGGCGGTAGCACCCCCCGATTCGACTCCGACGACCCCACCATGAAGGCGAACGCGTGATGAGTCACTTCAGCGACTGGTTCAACTACCAGGCCTCCCTCAAGATCCTGCTCTTCGCCAGCTGGCCGGCGCCGCGTTGCCGGGGTTGTTCGCCTTGGGCCTGCGGTTCCAGGCGATCGGCGCCGGAGAGGTCGGGACCGACGGCAGCTCGCCGCAGAAGAACCCCATGCTGCTGGCGTTCGCGTGGGCGATCTTCGCCGTGGTGTTCGTGGTGATCGCCTTCGCACTGGCCTACATCTCCCGCGACTTCATCGCCCACCAAACCGGCACCGCTTTCCTCGGAGCAAAGCCCAAGTAGCATCGATTGGTGCCCACGGATTTGCTAAGCCAAACACCGGGGGGTGTTGTCAGAGCGTGAACGGATTCCTGAATTCGATCGTCTCCTGGCTCCGCGCGGGATATCCCGAAGGCGTGCCACCGACCGACACCTTCCCGGTGCTCGCGTTGCTGACCCGCCGGCTGTCCAACGACGAAGCCAAGGCGGTGGCCTGCGAGCTGGTTCGGCGCGGCGAGTTCGATGATGTGGACATCGGCGTGCTGATCACCCAGATCACCGATGAATTGCCGTCACCCGCCGACGTCGAGCGGGTGCGGGTGCGGTTGGCGGCGCAGGGCTGGCCGTTCGACGACGCCGACGAGGCCGGGGACCCGGCATAGCCGTACTGCGCGCGCTGCACGTCCCGCCGGGTTCGGCGGCCTCGTCGCTGCTGCCCGCGCTCGAGCGGGTGCTGGACGGGCGTGATGCCGCACTGGTCGCCCTGCCGGAGGGCGACGACCGCGAGGCGGATGCGTTGCGGGCGGGGCTGCGCGTCGGGGAGGTCATTGACGACGACGTGGCGCTGGTCGCGGCGACGTCGGGCACCACCGGAATTCCCAAGGGCGCGTTGCTGACCGCCGCCGCCCTGACCGCTAGCGCGTCGGCCACCCACGACCGCCTCGGCGGCCCGGGCAGCTGGCTGCTCGCCCTGCCACCCCACCACATCGCCGGCGTGCAGGTTCTGGTGCGCAGCCTGCTCGCCGGCTCGGCACTGGTCGAGATGGACGTCACCGCCGGGTTCAACATCGCCGAATTGCCCGGCTCCATAAGGGCGTTGGGCTCGGGGCGGCGCTACACCTCGCTGGTTGCCGCGCAGCTGGCCAAGGCGCTCGGCGACCCGGCCGCCGCGGCCGCCCTCGCCGAACTGGATGCCGTGCTGCTCGGCGGCGGACCCGCGCCGCGCCCGGTGCTCGACGAAGCGGCCACGGCGGGCATCACCGTGGTGCGCACCTACGGGATGAGCGAGACCGCCGGCGGCTGCGTGTACGACGGTGTCCCGCTGGACGGGGTGCGGCTGCGCACGGTCGACGGGCGCATCGTCATCGGCGGCGCGACCCTGGCCAAGGGCTACCGCAACCCGGTCGACCCCGATCCGTTCGCCGAGCCGGGCTGGTTCGTGACCGACGACCTCGGCGCCGTCAGCGACGCGGGCGTGCTGACCGTGCTGGGCCGCGCCGACGACGCGATCAGCACCGGCGGGCTGACCGTGTTGCCGCAGCCGGTCGAGGCGGCGCTGTGCACCCATCCGGCCGTGAGCGATTGCGCGGTGTTCGGGGTGGCCGACGACCGGCTGGGGCAGCGGGTGGTGGCCGCGATCGTGCTGCGCGACGGGGCGGCCGCGCCGACCCTGGACGCGCTGCGCGCGCAGGTGACCCGCACCCTGGACGCCACGGCCGCACCACGCGAGCTGCACGTCGTCGACGCCCTGCCGCGCCGCGGCATCGGCAAGGTCGACCGGACGGCATTGGTGCGCCGGTTCGCCGGCCCGAGCGATCAATAGGCTGTTCGTCCGTGAGGATCGCTCGACGGGAGGCAGTGCGCGAGGCGGTAGCGGTCACGGTCGGGGTGGTGCTGGTGGCGGCGGCGTTCGTGCTGCCGCGGATGAACATCGGCGTGCGGCCGCGGCTCGACGTCGGCGCCGAGAAGTTCGCCACCCACGCCGGCGCCGCGCCGATCTTCGGCGAATGGCTGATCCACGCCGGCTGGGGAACCGGGCCCGCCATCGCCCTCGCGATCGCCGTTGTCGCCTGGGGACCGCCTCTGGCGCAACGCCTTTCGTGGCGCGCACTGACGCTGGGCAGCTGGGCCACCGCGTGCGGGTGGGCGTTCGCGCTGGCGATGATCGACGGCTGGCAGCGCGGCTTCGCCGGCCGGCTGACCACCCGCGACGAATACCTGTCGCAGGTGCCCGGCATCACCGACATCGGCGCGACGCTGCGCACGTTCGCCGGCCGGATCGTGGACTACCAGCCGAACTCGTGGACCACGCATGTGTCCGGGCATCCACCCGGCGCGCTGCTGACGTTCGTCTGGCTGGACCGGCTCGGCCTGCACGGCGGCGCCTGGGCCGGGCTGCTGTGCCTGCTGGCCGGCTCGAGCGCGGCGGCCGCGGTGGTGATCGCCGTGCGCGCGCTGGCCGACGAGCCGACCGCGCGCCGCGCCGCCCCGTTCGTCGCCCTGGCGCCGACGGCGATCTGGGTGGCGGTGTCGGCCGACGGCTACTTCGCGGGGGTGGCGGCGTGGGGCATCGCGCTGCTGGCCGTGGCGGTGCACCGCCCGGTCCGCTTCCCCGCGCTGACGGCCGCGGGCGCCGGCCTGCTGCTGGGCTGGGGGGTGTTCTGCAACTACGGCCTGATGTTGATGGGGCTGCCCGCGCTGGCGGTGCTGGTGGGCGCCCAGCAGCCGGCCAGTGGCTTGGCGCACTGGCGAGCGATCCTGCGGGCCCTGGGCCCGGCCGCGCTGGCCGCGATCGCGGTGGCGGCCGCCTTCGCCGTCGCCGGGTTCTTCTGGTTCGACGGCTATACCCTGGTGCAGCAACGCTATTGGCAGGGCATCGCCAAGGACCGGCCGTTCCAGTATTGGAGCTGGGCCAACCTGGCGTGCGTGGTGTGCGCGATCGGGCTGGGCGGCGTCGCGGGAATCAGCAGGGTGTTCGACTGGCCCGCCATCCGCCGCCGCTCCGGTTTTCACCTGCTGCTGCTTGGGGTGCTGGCCGCCATCGTCTTCGCGGACCTGAGCATGCTGAGCAAGGCCGAGGTGGAACGCATCTGGCTGCCGTTCACCATCTGGCTCACCGCGGCCGCCGCACTCCTGCCGGTACGTTCACACCGGATCTGGTTGGCGCTCAACGCCGTCGGCGCCCTGGCGCTCAACACGATCATCCTGACGAACTGGTAGCCCGCCTAGAGGCCGGCCGCACGGGTGACGCGCGCGAACCGGCTGTTGGGTGCGCAGGCGTCGCGCACCCCCGCGACGTCGTCGACGACGTCCACGTCCGCCAGCGCCTCAACGGTCGCCACATCAATGCCGTTGTCGCGCAACGCTTTCAAGGTCAGATCGCCGGTGTCGGGGGCGGACATCGGCACGGTGCGCAGGCACTGCGCCATCGCGGGCTGCCTCACGCCGAGCACCCACCAGCCGCCGTCGTGGGCCGGCCCGAGCACGGCCTGCGTCTCGAGCAGCCGGCGCGCACAGCGGGCCAACAGGTCCGCGCTCACCTGGGGGGTGTCCATGCCGATCTGCAGGACCGGTAACCCCCCGGCCGCGTCGGCGTGCGCGCTGGCGAGCCGGGCCGCGAAATCCGCACCGCGCTGGGCGATCACCGTGAACGACGCCAGCCGCCGGCGGATCTCGGCGGCGTTCGCCGCGCCGTCCAGGTCGCCGGCCAGCGCCACCACCCGCGACGACACCGGCGTGGCGGCCACCGCGTCGAGCGTGTCAAGCAGTGCGGCGGCGGCGATTTCGGCGGCGGCCCGGTCGCCGACGGTCGCCGCGAGCCGCGTCTTGGCCCGGCCCGGCTCGGGCGCCTTGGCGACCACCAGCAGGGTCACCGGCAGCGTCACGAGATCACCTTCCAGAAGTCGAGGATCGCGGTGATGCTGCCGCGCAGCGAACCGCTGACCTTCGACCTGCCGCCCGTCCGCGGCCCGTAGCTGATGTCGAGTTCGACGACGCGCCAGCCGGCGGCCGCCGCACGCACCAGCAGTTCCAGCGGATATCCGGACCGCCGGTCGACGACGCCCAGCTGCAGCAGCGCCTCGCGCCGGGCCACCCGCATCGGCGCGATGTCGTGCACCGGCAGGCCGTGGCGGGTGCGCAGCCGCCAGCTCATGACGACGGTGCCCACCCGCGCCACCCACGGCCAGTGCAGCCCGGGCACCGGCCGGCGCCGGCCGGTCACCAGGTCGGCGCCCCTCTCCAGCTCGGCGACCAGCCGCGGCAGCTCACCGCCGTCCATCGAGCCGTCGGCGTCGATGACCGCCACGATCGGCGTGGTCGCGGCGAGCACGCCGGCGTGCACGGCCGAGCCGTACCCGGCCCGCGGTTCGGCGACGACGCGCGCGCCGTGCCGGCACGCCACCCCGGCGGTGTCATCGGTGCTGTTGTTGTCCACCACCAGCGCCTGGTAGCCGGCGGGGATCGCGGCCAGCACCGCGGGCAGCGACTCCTCTTCGTTGAGGCAGGGCAACACCACCGTGACCAAGCTGTCGGGCACGCTCAGAACCCGCGGTGGGGGTGTGGCTCCTGCGGGTATAGCGGCTGCTGCGGGTAGACCGGCTGCGAGTGCGTCGGCGGCATGGTCTGCTGGGTGTGCGTCGGCAGCGGCGCCTGGGTGGTTTCCCGGGTGCTCGGCGGCGAATAGGTGCTCGTCGGCGGCTCGTGCGTGGTGCTCGGCGGCGAATACGTCGTCGTCGGAGGCGAATACGTCGTCGTCGGCGGCTCATGCGTGGTGCTCGGCGGCGAATACGTCGTCGTCGGAGGCGAATACGTCGTCGTCGGCGGCTCGTACGTTGTGGTCGGCGGCTGGTACGTGGTCGTCGGCGGCGTGTAAGGCGGGTTATAGGGCGGGTTGTACGGCGGGTAGTTCGGCCCCCACCCCGGGATCGGGATGGGTATCGGAATAGGTACCGGCACAATGGGATTCGGGCGTGGCGCCCAGCCCGGATCGGGATTGGGCACGACACCGGGGTTGACCGGGGCCTCGGGGGCGGGGACGGCGGGCACGCCGCCTCCCGACGGGGGCGCGACCTGCTGGGGGCCGGGACGTTGTTGGGCGCCGGGACGGTGCCGCCCTGGAACCCGGCGTTGGGCGCGTCGGCCGGGGGCGGCGGCAGCGGCGCCTGCTGCTGGCTCGGCAGGATCGGCATGAACTTGCCGGGGGTGCCGTTCTGCACGCCCACCACCGGCTGGCGGCTCGCGGTCGGTTCAACGGCGACCGCGATCGCGGTGGCCAGCGACGCCAATCCGATGACCGCGAAGGCGACGACGGCGTTGCCGATCACCAGCGATCGCCGCGACAGCTTCGTCGGCGCCTCCTCGTCGACGGCGCCGTACTCGTAGTCGTCGAATTCGGGGTCGTACTCATCGAATTCGCCGGGATACTGCTCACCCTCGTCGGCCATCGAATAGGCCAGCTGGTGATCTTCGGCGTTCGGGTCCGCGAACTCCGCTGCCGGCACCGCGGTGGTCTCATCCCCGGCGAGGCCCCCGCCGGGACCGCCATGGTGGCATCGCCGAACGCCGGCGCCATCGCGGTGGCATCGCCGGCCGCCGGGGCCATGGCCGTCTCGTCGCCGGTCAAACCGATCGCCGGCGCCATGGCCGTCGCGCCGCCGGCTCCCAGCACCGCGGCCGGCGCGGCGGCGATCGCGGCGCCGCGGGCCAGCGCAAAGGTGGGATCCTCGGCGACCCGCACCCGCATGGTCGACGTGTCGCGAAGCTCGTCGGCGACCCGGTGCAGATCGGGCGACGCCCCGAGCAGGTACACGTCCTGCGGGGCGCCGGGCTGGGCGCTCAGGTTCGCCATCATGGTGTGGAACGCCGCCGTCGCGTCGCCGCCTGACGCACCCGCCAGCGGCTGGGAGGCCAACACGGTCGGCGGCGCGTCGGGATCGCCGTCGCCCGCGCCCACCATCGACAGCGTCGCGGTCGCGTCGTCCATCACCAGCGCCGCGCCGGGCCGCCCGGCCGCGCGCATCAGGGCGGCCACCGCCTGCGATTCCGAGAGCACCGCGACGTTGTGCACTCCCGAGTCCTCCAGCGCCCGCCGCAGCTGGTCGGCGGCGGGATGGTCGGTCCAGCACAGCCGGGTGCCGACCAGCCGGTGGTTCTCGCCGGCCAGCAGCCGGTTCGTGCCGACCACGGTCTCGGTCAGCGTGCCGATCGGATTGTCAGCGAGGTCGACGACGGATTGGTCGATCACGTCGGCACCCTGCGCGCCCGACCCGACCAGGGCCAACCGCGCGACGGGTCCGGTGACCGCAACCCCCAAAACGACGTCCATCCCGGTTCTCCTTCACGCCGGCCACCCCGCAACCAGCAATGTCCCGGCATCATTACACTTGCGATACCGTTGGCAGTATCGATCATTCAGCGACAAGCTTCGTCTACTAGCGCAGCGTAACCAGCTTTTCGAACGACAGGACGCCTCACCGCGGAATCGTCTCCGCCCCAGCAGCCGGCAACAGCCACTGCCACGGCATCCGAACGGAGAATATGTTCGCAAGCGAGCAGTGCATTTCACTCGGCGGGGTAACCCCTCGCCGAACACCCGAAGCCGCACCGACAATATCCGTCCTTGAATCCCGGGGGGCATGGTGAGCCAGAGCAGCGACGAGACGCCGACCGGTCCCATCCGCGGTCGGACGCAGCAGGCGCAGGGGCCGCGCATCATCCGCCCGCATGCCACGGGCGCCGCCGCACCGGCCGCCGCCGGGACGAAACGGTACTGGGGCGACCTGACCGCGGTGGCGCTGCTGGTGCTGGCGGTATTCCTGCCGTGGAACCTCTACTTCGGCATCGGAATCCCGGGCAGCAGCACGGTCCTGTTCGGGGTGCTGATTGCGGCGACGGTGCTGGCCGTCCTCGCGGTCGGGATCGCCGGTTCCTGGCGGTCGTCCGGCGCGCGCTTCAACCCGGCGCGGGCCGCCCGGCTTCGGCTGGCGCTCAATGTCCCCTATCTGCTGCTGGTGCTCGGCTTCGTCGTGTTCGACGCCTACGAGACCGTCCGCTTCGGTGGCACAGTCACCGTGCCGGGCGGTGTCGGGCCGGGCGCCTGGGCCGGGATCGCCGGCTCGCTGCTGAGCGCCCAGGCGGTGCCCGCCGGCGCGCTCGCCGGACCGGTCCCGGCCGGCGACGAGTCCACCGGGTGGCACAGGTCGGCGCGCCTCATCGGCTCGCTGTCGATGCTCGCGGCCGTACTCAGCTTCGGCTTCAACCTGTACTGGCGGGTGCGCTACGCGCTGCAAAGCACCGGCGGCGCGGCGGAATTCGGCAAGCAGAACATCGCCGTGATCGCGACCGCGGTGGTGTACGGCGTGGTGGCGCTGCTCGCGGTGCTGGTCGCTTCGAGGTGGCTGCTGCGCAGCGCGCGGGAGAGCCGGTTGGCCACCGTCGCGCTCGGCACGTCGACGCTGGCCGCCGGCGTCCTGGTGTGGTTCCTGCCCGCCGGTCGCGACATCGACGCGTTCCACGGCATCGCGCAGAACACCTCCACCGCCGGCGTCGGGTTCGAGGGCTACCTGGCGTGGGCGGCCGGCGCGGCGCTGTTCGCGCCGCGGGCCCTGTTCGGTCGCCGCAACACCTCGCCGACCGAGGAGTCCGCGTGGCGCGCGACGACCCGAAATGGCCTGCTGCTCATCGCCGTTTGGTCCGTCGGGTCGGTGGCGATGCGGATCACCGACCTCGTCGTCGGCGTGACCCTGAACTACCCGTTCTCCCGGTACTCCAGCATCGTGCTGGCCGCGTTCGATCTGGCCACCGCGGTGCTCGCGATCTGGCTGCGCCGCCGGCTGGCCACCCTCTCGGCGAGAATGGTCACGTCGCTGTGCGGGCTCGTCGCCACGCTCAGTGTCGCCCGCGTCGTCGTGGGCCTCGAGTTGGCGCCGCGGTTCGAAGACTCGCCCAATTCTCCTGCGCTGCACCCGGTCTACGGCAACAACCTGGCCCAGCAGATCACCAGTACGTTCGACGTGACGCTGTGCGGCGTGGCCCTGGGCATCCTGGTGGCGGCCATCGTCGCCGGTCATCTGAGCGGTCGACGGCTGGCCCGGCGCGCGGCCCGCAGGCGCGCCGCCGCGACGAACGCGGCGGCACCGACCACCCGGGTCCCGGTGGGCCAGGGCGCGGGGCCGTCGGCCGCGGCGACCACCCGCATCCCGGCCGGCGTCCCCGGCGGGGACAACGAACCGCCCACCACGGAGATACCGCCGATGGGCAATGCGCCCCGGATCTTCCGCGGTGACGACTCCGGCACGCGCCAGATGCCCGCGCAGAAGCCGCAGATCTACCGGCCCCCGCAGGGTTAGCGAAGGGGCGCGAACGCGAACTCGCGCAACCCGTCGCGCGGAGCGACGGCCGCCCGGAAACCGAGCACCTCGGCGGCCCGTGCCGGGTCGGCGACGATGTGGCGCACGTCGCCGCTGCGGTACTGACCGGTGACCACCGGGGACAACGACGCGCCGCGCGCGTCGCACAGCGCGGCGGCCACCTGCGAGATCGCAATGGGTTGTCCCGAGCAGACATTGACGGCGGTGAAGCCCTCGCCCCACTGTGTCGCCGCGACGTTGGCGGCGGCCACGTCGTCGACGTGGACGAAGTCGCGCATCTGCCCGCCGTCCTCGAAAACCCTTGGCGGGTCACCCTTTTCCAGCGCCGACCGGAAGATCGCCGCCACCCCGGAGTAGGGGGTGTCGCGCGGCATGCCCGGGCCGTAGACGTTGTGGTAGCGCAGCGCCACCACCGATCCGCCGGTGGCCTCCGACCAGGCCAGCGCGTAATGCTCCTGGGCGGTCTTGCTGGCGGCGTACAGGCTTCGCGGCCGCAGGCAGGCGTCCTCGTCGACCAGGCGCCAGTGCAGTTCCTCCCCGCCCAGCGGGCACCGGTGTTCGAAGATTCCGGCGTCGAGGTCGGCGCGGCGCCGCGGCAGCGGATCCACGGGTCCGTGCCGGTCGCAGTGGTAGCGCCCCTGCCCGTACACCACCATCGACGAGGCCAGCACCAGGCGGCGCACCCCGGCGGCGAACATCTGCGCCAGCAGCACCGTGGTGGCCAGGTCGTTATGCCCGCCGTAGGCGGGGGCGTCGGCGGCGTCCACCCCCGCCCCCACCATCGCCGCCTGATGGCACACCACATCCACGCCCGCCAGCAGCGGTGCCAGCGCGTCGGCGTCGCGCACGTCGACGCGGTGACATCCCTGCGGCAGCACCGGGTTTGGCCCGTGCGCGGCGGCCAGCAACGCGTCCACGCCGACCACCTCGTGCCCCGCGGCCCGCAGCGCCGCGTCCACCCGCGCGCCGATGAAACCGGCCGCCCCGGTCAGCAGCACCCTCACGGCAGCTCGATGGGCAGGGCGACTCCGGCGTGGGGCAGGCAGTGCGTGCAGGTGCGGTCGGCGGCGACCCGGCCGATGGCCCGGCGCACCAGGGTCTTGAACACTTTGATGTTCTTCTCGAATTCGGCGAACACGTCGACGGCCTTCACGCCCTCGCCGGTGCTCACACCTGCATCCAGGTCGGTCACCAAAGCGATTGCCGCGTAACATATCTCGAGCTCGCGGGCGAGCGCCGCCTCCGGATAGCCGGTCATGTTGACCAGCGAGAACCCGGCGGAGGCGAACCACCGACTCTCGGCGCGGGTGGAAAACCGCGGCCCCTGGATCACCACCATGGTGCCGCCGTCGACCACGTCGGGCAGGCCGGTCACCGCCTCGCGCAGCGTCGGGCAGTAGGGGTCGGCGAAGTCGACGTGGATGCCGCCGGAGTCGAAGTAGGTGTCGGCGCGGCCCCGGGTGCGGTCGACGAGTTGGTCGGGCACCACGACGGCCCCCGGGCCGAGTTCGGGTTTGAGGCTGCCGACCGCGCACGGCGCGAACACCCGCCGCACGCCCAGCTTGCGCAGCGCCCACATGTTGGCGCGGTACGGCACGGTATGCGCGGAGAACTCGTGCCCGGCGCCGTGGCGGGGCAGGAACGCCACCTCGTGGTCGCCGATGGCGCCGACGGTGACGGGAGCGCTGGGCGGCCCGTACGGGGTGTCCACGGCGACGTCGCGGGAGTCGGATCCGAAGAAGGTGTAGAAGCCGCTGCCGCCGATGACTCCGAGCATCCGACCATTGTGGTGCATGACGCCCGCGGTGCTCGCGGGCGCGGGGCCCGCGGATCGACGCCCCGCATCCTGGCAGGATGTTCGTGTGGCCAATTTCGGGCAGTGGGTTTCCGGAGCGCGGCCGCGGACGTTGCCCAACGCGGTGGCGCCGGTCGTCGCGGGAACCGGTGCGGCGGCGTGGCTGCATTCCGCGGTGTGGTGGAAGGCGCTGCTGGCGCTGGCCGTCGCGCTCGCGCTGACCATCGGCGTCAACTACGCCAACGACTACTCCGACGGCATCCGCGGCACCGACGACGACCGCGCCGGCCCGGTGCGCCTGGTCGGCTCGCGGCTGGCGGCGCCGCGGGCGGTGCTGGCCGCCGCGGTCGCCAGCCTGGCCGTCGGCGCGCTCGCCGGGCTCGCGCTGGCGGTGTTCAGCGCGCCATGGCTGATCGCGGTGGGAGCGGTCTGCATCGCCGGGGCCTGGCTGTACACCGGCGGCTCGAAACCCTACGGCTACGCCGGTTTTGGCGAGGTCGCGGTGTTCCTGTTCTTCGGACTCGTCGCGGTGCTGGGCACCCAGTACACCCAGGCGCTGCGGGTGGACTGGGTGGGCCTGGTGCTGGCGGTGTCGATCGGGTCGCTGTCGTCGTCGGTGCTGGTGGCCAACAACCTGCGGGACATCCCGACCGACGCGCGCTCGGGAAAGGTCACGCTGGCCGTGCGGCTCGGCGATGCCCGCACCCGGATCCTGTACCAGGCGCTGCTGGGGACCGCCGCGGTGCTGACCCTGGTGCTGATGCTGGCGACCCCGTGGTGTGCCGCCGGATTGGTGGCCACGCCGCTGGCCCTGCGCGCGGCGGCCCCGGTGCGGTCGGGCCGCGGCGGCCCGGAGCTGATCCCGGTGCTGCGCGACACCGGGCTGGCGATGGTCCTGTGGGCGGTCGCGGTGGCCGCGGCGTTGGCGCTGGCCACCTAGGTCCCCAGCGGCGGTTACCTATAGTGCAGACAAAGGCCTCCGAGGGCGCCCCGTTTGGGGTACTTTTGCGTCGGCTCGGGCGATAGCGAAGGACCGCAATGAAGCAGATTTCCGCGACCAGCGGGCCCAGGAACATCGGCTTGCTCAGCGTAGGGTCGTACCGGCCCGAACGGGTGGTCACCAACGACGAGCTCTGCGAGAACATCGACTCGTCCGACGAGTGGATCTATTCGCGGACCGGGATCAAAACCCGCCGGTTCGCCAGGCGCGACGAATCCGTCACCTCCATGGCGACCACGGCCGGACAGGAGGCGATCGCCAAGGCCTCGCTCGAACCATCCGACATCGATTGCGTCCTCGTCGCCACCAGCACCCATTTCACCCAGACCCCGCCGTGCGCGCCGGCGGTCGCGACGGCGTTGGGTGCCACCGGCGTACCCGCGTTCGACATCTCGGCCGGCTGCGCGGGCTTCGGCTACGCGCTGGGCGTGGCGGCCGACATGATTCGCGGCGGGACGGCCGCCAAGGTGTTGGTGCTCGGCTCGGAGAAGCTGTCCTGCACGGTAGACATGCAGGACCGGAGCAACTGCTTCATCTTCGCCGACGGCGCCGCCGGGGTGGTGGTGGGCGAGACACCCGACCAGGGCATCGGACCCACCGTCTGGGGCAGCGACGGCGCGCAGGCCACCGCCATCCGCCAGGACATCGAGTGGATCGACTTCCTGGACAACCGCACCGGCGAGCGCCCGTACCTGCGCCTCGAAGGCAGCGCGGTGTTTCGGTGGGCGGCGTTCGAGATGGGCAAGGTCGGCCGTCAGGCGATGGACGCGGCGGGCGTCCGGCCCGACGAGATCGACGTGTTCCTGCCGCACCAGGCCAACAGCCGGATCAACGAGGTGCTGGCCAAGAGCCTCGATCTGCGCCCGGATGCCGTCGTGGCCAACGACATCGAGCACACCGGGAACACCTCGGCCGCGTCCATCCCGCTGGCGATGGCCGAAGTGCTGGCGACCGGCGCGGCCAAGGCCGGCGACCTGGCCCTGCTGCTCGGTTACGGCGCGGGCCTGAGCTATGCCGCCCAGGTCGTCCGGCTGCCGAACGGCTAACCGCGCCCCGACTCTTGCTCGCCGCCGCCGTCGTCGGGCGCGGCGTCCCCGTGCAGCCGGGCCTGGAGCAGTTCGCGCTCGCGGCGCCGCCGCTCCCCGGCGATCGCGAGCGCGGCGGTGGCGCGGCGGCGCAGCGGGGCGAACACCCAGATGCCCAGGGGCATCGCGATGATCAGGGCGAACAGCACGGCCACCACGATCGGGAACTGCGCGATGCCCGCCAGACGCGCGACACCGTAGATCACGCCGGTGAGCGCCACCGCCAGCAGCACCCGCGCCGCCATGTACGCGGCAACGTGCACGGCGACGCGGTTTCCTGCCGGTTGCGCGGCGGACTCGTCGGCGGCGTGGTTCTCGGCGCGGCCGGTGCTGTCGTCGCTAGCTTCGTGTGACACAGCCTGAGCCTACGGCGCGGGTATATTCGCCCCAAGGAGGTGTTTGGTGCTCTACCTGCTGCTCGTCGTGATTTTGGGGACGCTGATCTATGTCGGCTGGCGTGCGGCGCGGTCGCAGGCCCACCGGCCGAAGACGCGCGTCATCGGACCCGACGACGATCCAGACTTTTTGCGCCGGTTGGGTCATGGCGACAACAACCCGCGCTAGCTCGATGGCGGCGGCCCGCCGCGCCCGGCTTCGCCGCGCTTGCGACCGCAGCGCCAGCTCGATGGCGGCGGCCCGCCGCGTCAGCTAGCCGAGCACTCCCGGGTTGTGCTGGTCGCCGGGAAACCCGTCTGCGACGATGGCGGCCAGCTCGGTGAGCGCTTCGCGCGTCCCGCGGCGTAGCCGGTCCAGCTCGATCTCGGCGCCCTCTTCCAGGTGCGGGTCGAACGGCACCAGCTGCACGGCGCGGCAGCGCCGGGAAAAGTGGTCGATCACCTTGTTCATGTCGACCTTGCCCGGGCGTGGCTTCACCCCGTTGATCACCGCGATGGAATTGCGGACCAGATCCTCGTGGCCGTGGGCGTCCAGCCAGTCCAGCGTCGCCGAGGCGCTGCGCGCGCCGTCGATGGACGCCGAGCTGACCACGACGAGCGCGTCGGCCTTGTCCAGCACCGCGCTCATCACCGAGTGCAGCAGGCCGGGCCCGCAGTCGGTGAGCACCAGGCCGTAGAACCGCTCCAGGATGTCCAGGATCCGGCCGTAGTCCTCGGCGCTGAAGGCATCCGAGATACCGGGATCCGTTTCGGACGCCAGCACCTCCAGACCGCTCGGGCCCTTGGAGGTGTAGCGCCGCACGTCGCTGTAGCGCTCGATGGTGCCGGCGTCGTGCAGCAACTGGCGCACCGTCGCCGCCGTCTCCAGCGGGATCTTCTGGCTCAGCGTGCCGCGGTCCGGGTTGGCGTCCACGGCCACCACCCGGTCGCCGCGGATGGAGGCGAAGGTGGCGCCCAGCGTCGCGGCGATCGTGGTCTTGCCGACGCCGCCCTTGAGCGACAGGAACGCGACCCGGTAGGACCCGCGCAGGGGCCGGTTCACCTGGGCGACCAGGTTGTTGTACCGGGTGGCCCGCGGGCTCTCACCCAGGTTGATCAGGCCGCCTGACAGTTTGAACAGCAGCAGCCGCCAGCCGTCCGACGGCGGCGGGGCGACCGGGCGCAGCAGCATGCCGGTGGACAGCTCCGGATACGGCGTGTGCGGCAGGTGCTCCGGACGCGGCTGCGGGACCCCCTGCATCTGGGTGGGTGGCGCCTCCTGACCGTCGTAGTACGCGCCGTACGCGGTCGGATCGACCCGCGGGATGCCGGTCATCGGTGTGGGGTCCCACGGCGGCATGCCACCCGGCCTGGGCGGCGTGGGCGGCGCGGCCTGCTGGCGCTCGGGGCCGGGGACGCGGCGCTCGGTGCGGAATCCGGCGAACGCGCGGGTGGGGGCGTCCTCGCCACCCGAATGGGCCTGCGGTTCGGCGGCCTCCCGCTCCTCCGCCGCCGACGCTGTCTGTGGGGGTATCTGCGTGGTCGGTTGTTCGGGCACCCCCACGCCCGACGTCGGATGCTCGGTCACTGCACTCCCCCTTGTTGTGCGTTATTCGGCATGTTGTGCGTTATTCGGGCCGGTTGTGCACCGTCACCCGACGCCCGCATAAGAATGCAGGCCCACAGTGACCAGGTTAACGAAGAACAAATTGAAGACCATGGCCACAAACCCTGCGACATTGATCCAGGCGGCTTTCCTGTCCCGCCATCCCGCCGTCGACCTGGCATGCAGGTACGCGGCATAAATCACCCAGGCGACAAATGACACAGTCTCTTTGGGGTCCCAACCCCAATATCTGCCCCAGGCCTCTTCCGCCCAGATCGCCCCGAAAATGACGCCGAAACCGAACACCGGAAAAGCGAAAATCGTCGTCCGATATGCGATGCGGTCCAGGGTCTGCGCGTCCGGGAACCGCTGCACCAGCCGGCTCAGCGCGCTGTGCTCGGCGCGGTCGGGCTCGCCCAGCGGCGAGGTCCGCAGCAGGAACAGGATGCTGGCGATGCCCGCGACCAAGAAGACGCCCGATCCCAGGCTGACCACCGACACGTGGATGGGCAGCCAGTAGGACTGCAGCGCGGGCATCACCGGCGCGGCGTTGGTGTAGAGCCAGCGCCCGGACACCGTGAGCAGGATCAGCACCGGCAGCAGCAGGAACACCCACAGCGGGCGGTATTGCGGGCGGCGCAGCACGACCGCCCCGGCGATCAGCCCGCACAGGCAGGTCAGGTTGATGAATTCGTACATGTTGCCCCACGGCACCCGCAGGGTGGCCAGGCCGCGCAGCACCAGGCAGGCCAGCAGCAGCCCGATGCCCAGGTACACCACGGACAGCCCGGCGCGGCCGACGCGCTCGTCGACCGGGCGGCCGGCGGCCTCTTCGACGACGCCCGGGGTGCCGGAGTCGACGCTGACGGCTCCGGCCAGCACCCGGGCGCGCTGGTCCGCGCGGCGCCCGCCGGCTCGGGCCCCCACATAGGCCAGCTCGAACGCCAGCAGCAGCAGCGCGATGACGAGGGCCACCACCGCCGACGTGAACGCCCAGTCGGAGTAGCGCGCCAGCTCGATGTTGACGTGCACCGTATTCATTTCACGTCCACCTCAGAACTCCTCTTGACGGCGCCGGTGTCGCCGAGCCCGGCCAGCAGCCGCTCGGAGAGTCGCTCGAACTCGTCGCCCCAACCTGAGTTGTCGGTGCGCGCCAGGCCGCCCAGTTCGACGTTCACGGTACCCGGCGGTCCGCCGGCGTCCGGGGTCAGACGGACCCACACCCGGCGGCGGCGCACCAGCAGCGACACCACCAGACCGCCCATCATCGTGATCGCGAAGACGAGCACCCAGGTCTGGCCGGGGTCGTGCGAGACCTGCAGGTTGACGAACGGGACGGCGCCGTCGAAGCGGATCACCGTGCCGGCCGCGGGCCCCTGGTCGATCCGGACCGATTGGCCGGCGCGCAGGTTGACCCGCTTCTCCTTGGTCAGCCGGTGCTGCTCGATCAGGCGGGGGTCCAGGGTGAACAACGACTGCGGTCGCCCGGTGTCCAGCCCCGTGTCGCCGCGGTAGATGTCGACGGCCACCGCGGGGGCGTCCAGCGCCGGGAACCGCGAGGACAACAGCGTGCCTTCCAGCTGCTCGGTCGGGGCCAGTAGGCCCTGGATGGCGATCTGATGGTTGCGGCGCTCCGCGGCGTTGGCGTAGCTGCCGGCGGGCGGGTCGATGCGCACCACACCGGAGCTGAGCAGCGTTTGCGGGTTGTCGGGTCGCCACTGCACGGTCGCCGTGCGGATCTGCCCGTCCGGGTAGGTGACGCTGAAGGTCGGCGCGTAACCGTGGCCTTGCAGGTACACCCGGTCGCCGCCGATGCGCAGCGGGTGGTTTACCTCCAGCCGGTAGTGCCGCCACGTGTTGGCGGTCAGGTCGGCGCCGGACTGGTAGTCGATGTTCGCCGCGAACGAGGTGGCCTGCCCGGACGGCAGGTAGTGCGCCACGAAGTCGTCGACCCGGATGCACAGCGGGTGCAGCGAGGTGCCGTCGACGGTGTTGCCGGCCCGGAACGAGTCGAACGCCGCCGGCGAGGCCGAGCAGAAGCCGGGGCCGCCGTCGGCGATGACGATGACGTTGCCCTCGTAGCCGAACAGCTTGCCGGCGGCCACCGCGACCAGCAGGCCCAGCAGGGAGAAGTGGAAGGCGATGTTGCCGAACTCGCGCAGGTAGCCCTTCTCGGCGGACACCTCCACCGCTTCGGAATCGGACTCGGCGCCGTCCCGGTGCCGGATGGCGGTGCGCCAGCCGCGCAGCCGCTCGGCCAGCGTGTTGGCCAGGGCGTTGAGCTCGTCGGGCCCGGCCTGGACCTGGTGACTGGCGTACTTGGGCAGCCGGGCCAGGTTGCGGGGGGCGGCCACCGGGGTGGACCGCAGGCTGCGGACGTGCTCGATCATCCGCGGCGTGAGGCAGCCGACCAGCGACACGAACAGCAACACGTAGATGGCGGTGAACCAGAAGCTGGAGAACACGTTGAAGGCCTGCAACCGGTCCAGCCACGGCCCGATCACCCGATGGGCCTTCAGGTAGTCGTCGACCTTGCCGGCGTTGAGGTTGCGCTGCGGCAGCAGCGCCCCCGGTATCGCGCCCAGCGCCAGCAGGAACAGCAGCACCAGCGCGGTGCCCATCGAGGTCAGCGCGCGCCAGGTGTTGCGGGCCACGGCGAGAAGGCGCCTCAAATCGGCAACCTCACGTCGGACACGAACGCGTCGCGCAGCCACGAGACGAAGTCGTTCCACACCCCGGTGACCAGCAGCGCGCCCACGGCGATCAGCAGGACGCCGCCGAAGATCTGGATGGCCCGGGTGTGCCGGCGCAGCCAGCCCAGGCCGCCCACCGCGCCCGCCGAGCCGAACGCCAGCAGCACGAACGGGATGCCCAAGCCCAGGCAGTAGGCGATCACCAAGACGATTCCGCGCGCCACGCTGGCGCCGTCGGTCGCCGAGGCGACGGTGATCACGCCGGCCAGCGTCGGCCCCAGGCACGGCGTCCAGCCCAGCGCGAACACCGCGCCCAGCACCGGCGCGCCGGCGACCGTGGTCAGCTGCCGCGGACTGAACCGGGCCTGCCGTTGCAGGGCCGGGATGAGGCCGACGAACACCAGCCCCATCACGATGGTCAGCACTCCCCCGGCCCGCTGCAGCAGCAGTTGGTTGGTGATCAGCGTGGTCGTCATGCCGAGGACGGCGACGGTGCCGAGGACGAACACGGTGGTGAACCCGGCGACGAACAACGCCGCGGACCCCGCGACTCGCCAGCGGGCGCCCGGCGGCGCCGCGATGGCGCCTTCGGGCGGCTGTTCGTCCACCCCGACGACCGCGGCCAGATAGGACAGGTAGCCGGGCACCAGCGGCACCACGCACGGCGAGGCGAACGACACCAGCCCCGCCAGCAGACAGACGCCGAGGGCCACCAGCAGCGGTCCGGCGGCGGCGATCTGGGTGAATCCGGTCACTCCCCGGCCACCTTCTGCACCACCGGCTTCAGGTCGGTCGCCAGCAATTCGCGCAGGAACACCGCGGCGACCCGGTGCTGGCGGTCCAGGACCAGCGTGGACGGGATCACCGTGGTGGGGTATTTACCGCCGAAGGCGATCAGGGTGCGCATCGCCGGGTCGTAGATGGACGGGTAGGTCACCTGGCGGTCGTTGACGAAGTCCAGCGCCGCCTGCCGGTTGTTGTCGCGGACGTCGATGCCGAGAAACGACACCCCGGCGCCGCGGGTGGCGTCATACACCTGCTGCAGCTGGGTGACCTCGGCCCGGCACGGTCCACACCACTGGCCCCAGATGTTGATGACCACGACCCGCCCCGCGAAGATCGGGTCGTCCAGCGACAGCGTGTGCGCGGCATCGGTCAGGTCGGGCCCGGACAGCGGTCCCGGGCGGCCACGGCTGGACGGCGGGTCGTAGTAGATGTCGGTCTTGCCGCCGGGCGAGACGAATTCGAAGGTGCCGCCCTGGGCGACGGCGTCGTGCCCGGACGAGCAGCCGGTGAGCACCATCGCCACCGCCGCCCCGGCCACCGCTAGGCGCCCGACGATCATGGCGGGCAAGAGCCCGCCGGTTCGCTGTACTCGACGCCGGCCAGCCGGTCGCCGTCGTAGACCAGGGTCGTCACCGACGCGAGGCCGCACTCGCGCTTCCGTGGGTCGTGCCACAGGCGCCGGCCGGTCACGTGCAGCCGCAGCGTCCACACCGGAAGTTGGTGACTGACGCACACCACCTCGTGGCCGGCGGCGCGGGCGCGGGCCTTGTCCACGGCGGTCTGCATCCGGGCCGCGATCTCGGCGTAGGGCTCACCCCAGGACGGCCGGAAGGGGTTGCGCAGTTGCCACCACACCCGCGGGTCGCGCCAGGCGCCGTCGCCGGGGCTGACCCGTTTGCCCTCGAAGAAGTTCGCCGATTCGATCAGGTCCGGGTCGGTGTCGACGGGCAGGCCGTGCTTGGCGGCGATGGGCGCGGCGGTCTCCTGCGCCCGCTGCAGCGGCGAGGCGATCACCGCGACGATGTCCCGGTTCGCCAGCGCGTCGGCCACCGCGGCCGCTTGCGCGCGGCCGTTGTCGGAGAGGTGAAAGCCGGGCAGCCGCCCGTAGAGGATGCCGCTGGGGTTGTAGACCTCGCCGTGGCGCACGACGTGCACCCGGGTGTGCTCGGCCATCAGGACTTCCCCTCCCCGGCCTGCGCGGCGGCCCGGGCCGCGGCGGGCAGGGCGCCGGCGATCCGGTCGAACGCGCTGTCATCGAGCGCGGTGGAGACGAACCACGCCTCGAAGGCGCTGCACGGCGGGTAGACGCCCGCGTCCAGCAGCGAATGGAAGAACGGCGGATACCGCCACGTCTCGGTGGCCCGCGCCGACGCGAAGTCCGTCACCGGGGTTTCGGAGAAGAACACGCTCAGCATGTTGCCGGCTCGCGGAACCTGGTGCGCCACACCGGCATTCGTCAGCGCCTCGGCGAACAGCCCGGCCAGGCGATCGGCGTTGGTGTCCAGCGTGGCATAGGCGGCGGCATCGGCGTTGCGCAGCGTGGCCAGCCCGGCCGCCATCGCCACCGGGTTTCCCGACAACGTGCCGGCCTGATACACCGGGCCCAGCGGCGCCAGCCGCTCCATCACCTCGGCCCGGCCGCCGAACGCGGCGGCCGGCAGCCCACCACTCATCACCTTGCCGAAGGTGAACAGGTCGGCCTCGACGGGATCGATTCCGTACCAACCACTCCAGCTGACCCGGAAGCCGGTCATCACCTCGTCGATGATCAGCAGCGCGCCGTGCTCGGCGGTGATCGCGCGCAGCGCCGCGTTGTAGCCGGGCACGGGCGGGACCACGCCCATGTTGCCGGGGCTGGCCTCGGTGATCACCGCCGCGATCTGGTCGCCGAATCGGGCGAAGCTCTGCCGCACGGCGTCGATATCGTTGTAGGGCAACACGATCGTGTCGGCCGCCGTCGCGCCGGTGACCCCGGGCGAGGACGGCAGGCCCAGCGTCGCCACCCCGGAGCCCGCGTCGGCGAGCAGGGCGTCGACATGGCCGTGGTAGCAACCGGAGAACTTGATGACCTTCGCGCGGCCGGTGAAGCCGCGGGCCAGCCGCACCGCGCTCATCGTCGCCTCGGTGCCGGAGTTGACCAGCCGGATGCGCTCGACGGGAGCCACCCGCCCGATCATCTCGGCGGCCAGCTCGCTCTCGGCCGGCGTGGGCGCCCGAAGGACAGGCCCGACGCGGCGGCCGCGGCGACGGCCTCGACGACGGCTGGGTGCGCGTGACCGAGGATCATCGGGCCCCACGAGCAGACCAGGTCCACGTACTGATTGCCGTCGGCGTCGGTCAGCCGGCACCCGCGCGCCTCGGTGATGAACGGCGGCGTGCCGCCCACCGCGGTGAACGCGCGGACGGGCGAGTTCACCCCACCGGGAATGACGGCGCAGGCATCCTCGAACAACCGGGCCGACGCCGCCGTGGCCCGGGGGACCCCGGTGGCGTGCGCGGTTGCCTGATCACTGCTTCCCATGGCAACCAGTGTCCCAGCCCTCGCGGGCCATTCCACTACAGGGTGTAGCAGAACCTGCTAACGGGGGGCGGCGCGCACCCGGCGCCCGGGTTAACCGGCGTCGTGCTGCCCGGCTTCCTGGGCGGCGATGAAGTTGCGGCGCGCGGCCTCGTGCTCCTTTTCCGCCGCCCGCCGGTGCGCGGCGACGTCGCCGAGGCCCTCGGCGACCGCGCGTTCCTGGATTTGGGCGGCCCGCTCGTGCGCGACGCCGGCCTGGTAGTGGCGATCCACCTCGCGGCGGTGCGCCGCCTCGTCGCGCTCACGTGAAGCCTCGGCGCGTTCGGCCGCGCGCTTCACGTCGGCGGCGGTGATGGCCTTGCCTTCGGCCAGCTCCTGCCCCCGGTGCAACAGCTCCTGCGCGCGCCGGGCGGCCTCGTCACCTGCCACCTCTCCCATGAGACGACAGTAGACCCTTTGCGGCGCCAAAGCCGGGGTTGTCCTCGCCCGGCGCCTGCGAGTTGGATGGAGGCATGCAACTCCCACAAGGACTTGCCCGCTTCAACCGCCACGTCACCAACCCGATCCAGCGGATGTGGGCCGGTTGGCTCCCGTCATTCGGGATCGTCGAGCATGTCGGGCGGCGCTCGGGCAAGCCGTACCGCACGCCGGTCAACGTGTTCACCACCGATGTCGAAGGCAAACCCGGGGTTGCCATCCTGCTGACCTACGGGCCGGACCGGGATTGGCTGAAGAATCTGAAGGCCGCCGGAGGCGGGCGGCTGCGCAGCAAGGGCAAGGAATTCGGCATCGCCGATCCGCGCGTGGTCACCAAGGACGAGGCCGCGGCGCACGTAACACGCCGGGCGCGAGCGGTTTTCGCGCGGTTGCCGTTCGAGCAAGCGGTGTTGCTCACGCGGACTCCCTGACCATCGGGTGATGCGGATCACGGGGATCGTCGAGCGGGCGGTCGGGCTGGACCGCGGCCGACCGGGCGGCCCCGCCAACGCGGTGGTCGACTTCTCCCACCACACCGTCTCGCTGGTCGCGGTGATCACCGACGTGATCCGGAACGGACGGCCCGTGGTGGGGGTGGCGTTCGATTCGATCGGGCGGTTCGCCCAGAGCGGGATCCTGCGCGACCGGATGATCCCGCGGCTGCTGGCCGCGCCGCCCGCCGCGCTGCTGGATGAGTCCGGATGCGTCGATCCCGCCGCGGTTTTGGCGTGCGCACTCACCGACGAGAAGCCCGGCGGCCATGGCGACCGGGCGGCGGCCGCGGCCGCGCTGGAGCTGGCCTGCTGGGACCTGAACGCCAAACTGCGCGACGAGCCGGCCTGCGTCACCCTCGCCCGCCACGCCGGGCGTGCGCCCGCGGCATCGGTGCCCGTCTACGCCGCCGGCGGCTATTACTACGCGGGCGGCGGCATCGACAGGCTGCGAACGGAAATGCGTGGATACCTCGACGCGGGTTATGACGCGGTCAAGATGAAGATCGGCGGCGCAGCGCTGGGCGAGGACCTCGCGCGGGTCGAGGCCGTCATCGAGACCGTCGGCGACGCGAAGCGGGTCGCGGTCGACGCGAACGGCCGGTTCGACCGGGCCGAGGCGACCCGCTGGGCGGGCGCGCTGGCTCCCTACGGCCTGCGCTGGTACGAAGAACCCGGCGAGCCGCTGGATTACGCGCTGAACCGGGCGGTGACGGAGTGCTATGACGGCGCGGTGGCCACCGGGGAGAACCTCTTCTCGGTGCCGGATGCGACGAACCTGGTGCGCTACGGCGGCATGCGGCCCAATCTCGATGTCTTCCAGATGGATCCGGGACTGAGCTACGGGCTGACCGAGTACCTCCGGATGCTCGACGTCCTGGAGTCTCATGGCTTTGATCGCCGCTTCGCCTTCCCGCACGGCGGTCATCTGATCAACCTGCACGTGGCGGCCGGGCTGGGCCTGGGTGGCTGCGAGGCCTACCCCGGCGTGTTCGCGCCGTTCGGCGGCTACCCCGACGCCTGCGCGCTGTCGGCGGGACGGGTCTCGCCGACGGACGCCGCGGGCTTCGGGCTCGAGCAGAAGGCGGGCCTGGCCGAACTGATCGCCGAGCTGACCGACGGGAGAGCGTGCGGATGAAGATCGCGGTAATCGGTTGCGGTGCAATGGGTTCCATCTATGCCGCCAGGCTGGCTGCGGCGGGCAACGACGTGCTGGCGATCGACCGCTATCAGCCCGCGATCGATCAGATCGCCCGGCACGGGCTGCGGGTCACCGGTCCGGGCTACGACCGGGTGGTGCCGCTGCGGGCGAGCACCACCGCGCCGGACGAGGCGATGGATCTGATCGTGCTGGCCGTGAAGGCCGCCGACGTGTCAACCGGTGCGCGACAAGCGATTCCGATGCTCGGTGCCGCCACCCCGGTACTGACCATCCAGAACGGCCTGGGATCAGCCGAGACGGTGGCGGGTATCGTCGGCGAGGAGCGGGTCGCGGTCGGCATCGCCAGCGGATTCGGCGCGGCGACCGTCGCCCCCGGGCACGTGCGGCACAACGCCATGAAAGCGATGCGCTTCGGCGCTTATTCGTCGCTGCCGCTCGCGACGGTCGAGTCGATCGCGCGGGCGTGGAGCGACGCGGGATTCGATGCCGCCGCGGTCACCGATATCGCCGCCATGCAATGGGAGAAGCTGATCTGCAACGCCGCCTACAGCGCACCGTGCGCGCTGACCGGCATGACCGTCGGCCAGGTGATGGACGACCCGGACATGGCGCCGGTCAGCCAGGCGGCCGCGACGGAGGCGTGGACGGTCGCGCGGGCCTCGGGCATCGCGGTCGCCGTCACCGATGCCGTCGAACACGTCCGTGCCTTCGGCGCACAGATGCCCGGCGCCAAACCGTCGGCGCTGCTGGATCACGAGGCGCACCGGGTCAGCGAGATCGACGTCATCAACGGCGCGGTCCCGCGCCAGGGCGCGCGGGTGGGTGTCGCGGCGCCGGTGAACGCGACCCTGACCGCCCTGATCAAGTCGATCGAACGGCGATGGAGCTGATTGTCCGGAAAGTTCTGTGCCGCAGCGCAATCCGCGCGGTTTTCGGCTGAGCGCTCGACCTTGCGTCACGCCCGTCGGTACCGACTAATCACCTGTCATGTGACGTTGGATTTCGCTAGCGCTCATGCGACGGACTCAGTCCGCCGACGCGCCCGCGTGATCGCGCCAGGACGTACAGCCCCAGCACCACCGCCCAGGACAGCAGGCTGAGCCACAGCTGGCTGCGGGCGGTGTGGTCGAACGCCATCTGCACCAGCACGGCGGTGATCCCGGTGAGCGTGAGAATCGACAGCACCGGGTAGAACCACATCTTCACCGTCAGCTTCTCCGCGGGTGTCCGGCGGCGAAGGATGATCTGCGAGCACGCGATCAGCCAATAGACGAACAAGATGATGGCGCCCGACGAGTTGAGCAGGAAGAGGAACACCGTGTTCGGCGCGACGCGCGCCATGACGACACATCCGAATCCGACCGCCGACGAACACAAGATCGCGAAGTGGGGCACGCCGCGCCCGCTCAGTTGGACCAACCGCCTCGGCGCTTCGCCGCGCTCGGCGAGCACGAACAGCATGCGCGACGCGGTGTAGAGACCGGAGTTCAGGCAGGACAGCACCGCGGTGAGGACGACGGCGTTCATCACCTGATCGGCGCCGGAAAGCCCCATGTGTTTGAGCGCGGCAACGTAGGGCGAGGCGCCGAGTTCGACGGAGTCCCAGGGCAACAGCACCACGAGCAGGAAGACCGAGCCGACGAAGAAGATCCCGATGCGGGCCACGACCGATCGGGTCGCCTTCTGCACCGCGAGCTCGGGATCGCGGCTTTCGGCGGCGGCAACGGTGACGATCTCGGCGCCCACCATGGAGAAGATCACCACCACGATGGCGGCGAACACCGCGCCGACCCCGTGGGGAAAGAATCCACCGTGCGATGCCAGATTGGCCAGGCCGCCGTGATGGCCCGGCACCAACCCCAGGACGTACACCGTCCCCACCACCAGAAAGATCACGATCGTCGCGACTTTGATTCCGGCGAACCAGAATTCGAATTCGCCGAAGGACGATACCGAGAACAGGTTGGTCGCGGTCATCAACAGCATCAGGCACAGCGACAGCAGCCACAGCGGCGCATGGAACCAGTAGTTGAGCACCTTCCCGCCGGCGACCGCCTCGAAGCCCACCACGATCACCCAGAAGTACCAATACAGCCAGGCGACCGAGAATCCCGCCCAGCCGCCCAGGGCCTTGGCCGCGTAGTCGGCGAACGATCCGGTCGACGGGTTGGCGGCCGCCATCTCGCCCAGCATCCGCATCACCAGCACGATGAGCAGGCCGCAGAGGGCGTAGGTGAGGAACGCCGCGGGGCCGGTGTCCTTGATCACCACACCGGACCCGACGAACAGACCGGCGCCGATCACGCCGCCGAGGGCGATCATGCTCAGCTGCCGCTGCGACAATCCTTGGCGCAGTTGTGGATTGCTAGCCATTCCGGACCACGCTTGTTACCACAGCACATCGGCGACCCGGATGCCAAGCGGCGTCGCTTAAAGATACAGGTCGCGGTCCCGGATCAGGGCCGTGGCGATCACACTGATCACCGCGGTCACCACCAGATACCCACAGGCCAGCCAGGGCGCCCCGCCGACGGCCGCGATCAGCGCGGTGAGAATCATCGGCGTCACCCCGGACGCGTACACGCCGGAGAACTGGTAGACGAACGATAAACCGGTGTAGCGGGTGCGGGTGGGATACAGCGACGAGTAGAGGGTGCCTTGCGCGCCGTAGAACAGCGCGTGCACCACGCCGAACACGAGGATCATCGCCAGCCCGAACCAGACCAGGTTTTTGGTGCCGAATAAGGCGAACGCGGGGAAGGCCGCCAGGCCGTAGAGGGCAACCCCCACCAGGTACACCCGTCGTGCACCGTACCGGTCGGTCAACGCTCCCGAGACGGGCAGCAGCACCGCCATCAGCAAGGCGGCGATGGTGACCACGACCAGAACCGAGACCTTGTTGAAGCCCAGCGCGCCGGTGGCGTAGCTGATCGCGAAGACGCCCCAGGTGTTGAAGGCCGAGCCCTCCGCCCAGCGAGACAGCAGTCCCAGCAAAGTGTTTCGCCGTGAACGGGGTTCACGGACGATGTCCCGGATGGGCACGGTGGACGCGGCCTCCATTTCGCCCAACTGACGGAACGCGGGGGTCTCTTCGACCCGCAGCCGCACCACTATGCCGATCGCCACCAGTAACACGCTCAGCAGGAAGCCGATGCGCCAGCCGTAGGACAGAAAGCGCGTCTGGCCCAAGGCAACCTGCAGGAACGCGAAGACGCCGGTGCCCAGGGCCAGGCCCAGCGCCAGCCCGACCTGCGGAATCGCCCCGTAGCGTCCGCGCCGGTCGCCGGGGCTGTGCTCGACGGCCAGCAGCACCGCCCCGCCCCACTCGCCACCCAGCGCGAAGCCTTGCAGCACCCGCAGGACCAGCAGCAGCACCGGCGCCCACGCCCCGACCTGCGCGGCCGTCGGCAGCGCCCCGATCAGCGCCGTCGCGCCGCCCATGATGAGCATGGTCAACGCCAGGCTGCGCTTACGACCGATCCGGTCGCCGATGTGGCCGAACGCCAGGCCCCCGATGGGCCGCATGACGAACCCGACGGCGAACGTCGCGAACGCCAATAGTGTTCCCACCAAAGAACTCTCGTTGGGGAAGAACACCTTGTTGAAGACCAGGCCCGCCGCGGTGGCGTACAGGAAGAAGTCGTACCACTCGACCGTGGTGCCCAGCAGGCTCGCCGCGACCACGATGCGCAACCGCCGGCGCTGCTGCTCGGACGATTCGTCAACCGCGTCGGGTCCCGTGATGGCGACTGCGGACGCGGGCAGGGTGGACGCCATGACCCCTTAGTGCGCCGAGGCGACGGCGAACGGCGTGGCCGCCGCGGGATGCGATTGGCGGTTGGGGTGGCGCCACAAGCCCATCCGCTCGAGCAGCGGCAGGACACCCTCACCGAACCAGTAGGCCTCCTCCAGGTGCGGGTAACCCGACAAGATGAAGTGGCTGATGCCCAATTTGGCGTATTCGGCCAGCCGCTCGGCGACCTCGGCATGCGACCCGACCAGGGCGGTGCCCGCTCCCCCGCGAACCAGGCCCACCCCGGCCCACAGGTTGGGCGCGACCAGCAGTCTGCCGCTGTCCCCGCCGTGCAGGTCCAGCATGCGGCGCTGGCCCTCGGATTCGCTGCGCGTCAGGCTGGCCTGCACCCGCTCGACGTCCGCCGGGTCGATCGCCGCCAGCAACCGGTCGGCCTCGGCCCACGCCGCGGCGGACGTGTCGCGGCTGATCACGTGAATCCGCAAGCCGTACTGCAGGATCCGGCCAGCGTCGACGGCCAGTCCGCGAATCCAGTCGAGCTTCTTGGCGACCGCGCTCAGCGGCTCGCCCCAGGTGAGATAGACGTCGGAGTGCTTGGCCGCCACCGGCCCGGCCGCCGCCGAGGACCCGCCGAAGAACACCGCGGGGATCGGGTCGGGCGGGTTGTTCAGCTGGGCGCCCTCAACCTGAATGTGTTCTCCGGCAAAGGTAACCGGCTCGCTGGAGGTCCACAGCCGGCGCACCACGTGCAAAAACTCGGCCGTGCGGGCGTACCGCGCCTCCTTGTCCAGGAAGTCCCCGTAGGCCCGTTGCTCGTGCGGTTCGCCGCCGGTGACGACGTTGAGCAGCAGCCGTCCCTGCGAGTGCCGCTGGAAGGTGCCGGCCATCTGCGCGGCCAGGGTCGGACTCAGCATCCCGGGACGGAATGCGACCAGGAACTTCAGGCTCTCGGTCGATTCGACCAGCATCGCCGTCGTCAACCACGCGTCCTCACACCACAATCCGGTGGGTGTGAGGACGGCTTCGAAGCCGTTGTCCTCGGCGGCCGTGCAGATCTGGTGCAGATACTTCAGCGTGGCCGGACGGTCGCCGGACATCGCCGTGCCGTGTCCGCCCGCGACCAGATTCCGCGAGTCGCCGTAGGTCGGCAGAAACCAATGAAAGGCCAGACTCAATTCACAATCCTCTTTCGTTCCTGTGCACAGGCACCCCATCCTGCTGAAGTCGGAGCCGCCGGGGGAGGGTTGAAACCTGCGAGATTGCATCCCCGGCCCGACACCGCCATCACAAGCGGCCGCGGTCGTCACGCGACGGTCGCCGGCACCGGGCGGGCTGCCGGCATGACCGCGTCTCTCGCTGTCCCAGAAGGCAATACGATCGCAATGATTCGGACGGCGGCGGCGGGCGGATTCGGCGCTACGATGATCACGATCTCGGGCGATGCCGCAACTCGGCGCGGGCACCGGCCGCGCCGGGCGGCGGGTGAAAAATCACCGCTTCGGCACCGAAAGATCACGCCAGATCACACAATGCTTCCAATACGGCGTGGCTGGGCGGGTAATCCCCGCTCAGGGCGGCATTATTGCGATCATGCCTGACCTCACACGCCGAGCGGTGCTCCGGATGGGCGCCGGTGCCACCCTCGGAGCCGCCGGCGTGCTCTCCTTCGGCTCCCTGCTGGCTCCGGCCGCCTCGCGCGCCGCGACGCTGCCGCAGGCGCCCGCGCCGTTCGAGCCGCCGACGGCGGGCAAGACCCTGCCGACCCGGCTCACCGGGTCGTTCGTGTCGGCGGCCCGTGGCGGGATCAAGACCAACTACGTGATCGCCATGCCGCCGGGCCAGACCGGTTCGCTGCGCCCGGTGATCGCACTGCACGGCGTGGACGGTGACGCCAACCAGATGCTCGACATGGGCGTCCCGGACGGCCTGGCCCAACTGGCCAAGGAGGGCAAGCCGCCGTTCGCGGTCGTCGGCGTCGACGGCGGCAACACGTACTGGCATAAGAGGACTTCCGGCGAGGACTCCGGCGCCATGGTGCTCGACGAGTTGCTGCCGATGCTGTCCACCATGGGCTTCGACACCTCCCGGGTCGGTTTCATGGGGTGGTCGATGGGCGGGTACGGGGCGCTCCGGCTGGGCGCCAAGCTGGGGCCGGCACGGACCGCCGGCATCTGCGCGATCAGCCCGGCGCTGTACACGTCGTATCCGCTGAGTGCGCCGGGAGCGTTCGACAGCAACGACGACTTCGTGCAGAACAGCGTGCTCGGCCTGCCGGCGCTGAATGCGATTCCGCTGCGGGTGGACTGCGGCAACTTCGACCGCTTCTATTTCGCCACAAAACAATTCGTCTACCAGTTGAAGACCCAACCGGCGGGCAGCTTCTCCCTCGGCGGACACGACATCGCCTACTGGCGCAGTCAGCTGCCCGGTGAACTGGCCTGGATGGCGACCTAGCCCACGCAGATGACACTTCGGGAGCAATCAGTCGCCGGCAGCCCACACCCATCTGCGCGGCGGACCTCCCGAAACGGATTTCGGCCCGACATCGAGGGACTGCGCGCCGTCGCGGTGATCGCCGTCGTGCTCTACCACGCGGGCATCCCGGGAATCACCGGCGGCTATATCGGTGTGGACGTCTTCTTCGTCATCTCCGGCTTCCTGATCACCGGCCTGCTCTTCCGCGAGGCGAGCACCACCAATACCGTTGCACTGGGCCGGTTTTACGGCGCACGCGCCCGGCGCCTACTGCCGGCCGCCGCCATCGTCGGCACCATCACCGCGATCGGTGCCGCCGCGGTGCTGCCCCCGCTGCAGGCGCGCAGCGTGTTCCTCGACGGCATCGCCAGCGCGCTGTACGTCGGCAACTACCGGTTCGCGCAGCGCGGCACCGACTACCTGGCCTCCGACGCCCCGTCGCCGTTCCAGCACTGCTGGTCGCTGGGCGTGGAGGAACAGTTCTACCTGGTGTGGCCGGTGCTGATCATCGCCGTCGCCTGGGCGGTGCGGCGCATCCCGCGTCTTCGTGGGGCGGCGACGCGCGCGACCCCGTACGCGGCGGTGCTCGCGGTGGTCGCCGCGGCGTCGTTGACGGCGGGCGCGCTGTGGACCCGCACCTCGCCATCGTGGGCGTTCTTCTCACTGCCCACCCGCGCGTGGGAACTGGCCGCCGGTGGCCTGGTGGCCCTGTCGCTGCAGCAGTGGCGCCGGCTGTCGCTGCGGACCGCGGCGGTCGTCGGCTGGGGCGGACTGGCGTTCATCCTGTTGACCTGCACCCAACTCAATTCCCACACACCGTATCCGGGCACCGAGGCGCTGCTGCCGGTGCTGGGCACCGCGCTGATCATCGGCGGCGGCGCCGTCACCGGCGGCCTCGGGCCCGGCCGCCTGCTGTGCCGCCCGGCGATGCGCGCGGTCGGCCGGATCTCGTACTCGTGGTACCTGTGGCACTGGCCGGTGCTGCTGCTGATGCCCGCGCTGCTCGGCGAGCCCGCGGGGCTGCCGGCCAGGCTGAGCGCCACGGCCGTCTCCGCCGGCCTCGCCGTCATCACCCTGCACCTGGTGGAGAACCCGGGCCGCTTCGCCGCGGCGCTGCGCCGGTCGGCGAAGGTCAGCCTGGCCGTGGCGGGCGGCGCCAGCGCCGCCACCGCGTGCGCGTGCCTGCTGCTGCTGAGCGCGATCCCGGCCCCGGTCGGCCACGGGGTGGCCGCCCCGCGCGCCAACATCATCGCCACGCCCCCGGCCAACGTCCCCGCCGTCGGCCCGCAGGAGGCGGCGGTTCGTCAGGCGTTCGAGCAGGCGCGGGTGGCGCTCGCGGCGGCCGTGGGCATGCGAGCCGTCCCATCGAACCTGGACCCGCCGCTGGCCAAGGCGCCCGCCGACAAGGCCGCCGTGTTCGTCAACGGCTGCGTACGGTCCTGGCGCGACGTCGGACAAAGCGAGTGCGCGACGGGCGACACCGCATCGCCCACCACCGTCGCCCTGATCGGCGACTCGCATGCCGCGATGTGGAATCCGGGCTTCGAGCAGCTCGCCGAGCAGCGGCACTGGCGGCTGGAGACGCTGGCCAAGGTCACCTGCCCGCTGCAGGAGCTGCGCATCACCAGCCCGTACCTGGGTCGCGAGTACACCGAATGCGAACAGTGGCGCGCCCAGATCATGGGCCGGATGAACACCGAGCACCCGCGCCTGATCGTGCTGGACATGAGCCGGCGCTACGGCGCCGACTTCGGCTTCACCTCCTATGACCCGGCGTGGAGCGACACCCTGGGACGCACCGTGGCGCAGCTGCGCGGCACCGGCGCGACCGTCCTGGTGCTGGGGCCCGCCCCGGACCCGCACTCGTCCACGCCGGCGTGCTTGTCCGCCCACCTCGACGACGTGAACGCCTGTACGCCAACGAGACCCGCGGCGGTGGACGGTGACGGCATCGCCGCCGAGCAGGCGGTAACGGCCCACAACGGCGGCCACTACGCCGACCTGACCGACATGTTCTGCACCCCCGACCGCTGCCCCGTCATCGTCGGCAACACCCTGGTGTTCCGCGACGACAACCACGTGACAACCGAGTACGCGCAGTTGGTGGCACCGCTGATGGGTGCGCTCGCGGACCGCGCCCTGGCGAGCGGGTGAGTAGCGAATGAACTTCCCATGGCTGACCAACGTCAGATCAGTGAAGGGTATTTGGAGGTTTTAGTGTCATGTCTCCGCTGTTGCTGGTCGGCATCGCAGTAGCCGCGCCCTTCGCCGGGATCGCGTTCCTGCACGTTCAAGATCGCTTGGAACGCTGGGACTACGAGCGGCACGCCAACGACTGAGGCCCACGCTCACGCCAAACTCGCTGTGTCATCGCGGGTTCAGCTCGCCCAGAAGGCCGCCCGGCACACCTGAGTCAGGTCGACAGCTGCGTGCGGATCAGCGGTGCGATCTTGTCCGCCATGTATTGATGCCCCGCGTCGTTCGGATGCACGCCGTCGGCGCCGATCAGGTCGGGCCGGCCGACGAACCAGTGTTCGGCGATCGGGTCGATGAACGTCGCCCCCGCCGCCCCGGCGGCGCCGGCGAGGACGTCGCGAATCAGGAACATCGACGGCGGCACGTCGGCGGTCGGCCATGGCGGTCCGATCACCAGCAACCGCGCCGCCGGCGCGAGTTGGCGCGCCACATCCAAAGCGGCGTTGGTCTTTACGGTCAGGGTCGCGGGGTCGACGCCCTGGTCGTTGCGGGAGCCGAAGAACACCACCAGCGCATCGTCCGGCTGGACCGCCCTGGCGGTCAGGTCCTCGAAGATGCTGCCGTGGTCGCCGGGTGTGGCATAACCGGCTCTGCCCTCGGCCGCCACGCTGCCCGAGATCCGCGAACCCCGCGAACCGAGCACCTGCCAGGCGCGCACCGGCCACGATCTCGAGCCCAGGCCGCCCTCATTGGTTCCGGTGGTATACGAATCCCCCACCACTGCCACGTGATTCAGCCGGAAGTCGAGCGTCAGCGTCTCGTAGGTGCGCACCTGCGCCGGGTATGCGATGGCAACGCCCGCCAGAAAACTCACCCCAATGAGAAAGGTGGCCAGACGACTCACTCTCACCTCCACTGTCAACGGCATCGTCGGGTGCCGCCGCGTCCTCGTCGAGTATTCCCCGTGAGACGCGGCCGGCCGCTGAGGCGGCCATCACACCGCGCGGGCCGAAACCGCTTCCAGCGGACGGTCGATCGGATGCAGCTTACTGTGTGAATCGCCGGGATCGCTTCGCGCGCTGACGGCCTTGACGTCGACCATCTTGCGCATCCACCGGCGCGCCGGCTCCTCGACGCCGTGATACAGCAGCACCGAGAGGACCAGGGCAATCGCGAGCAGGCCGATGACGTTCCATTTCCACGGGTTATCCAGGGTCGGGAGCTCGAATTGCTCCACGGCCCAGCCCCAGGCGGTGTGCACCAGCTCATGGACCATGTACAGGCAGAACGAGATCTTGCCGCCGTACACCATCACCCGCGTCGACAACACCCGCGGCAGGCTGCCGAGCCCGATGGCCAGCGATATCACCAGCGGAACGAACAACACGTCGACGACGCCGCCGCTGTCGTTCTCCACAACTCCCGATATCGGGTGCGCGCCAAACCAATACAGCACGCCGATCATCGCGGCCAACAGCAGCAGGGAGACATATCCGGCGACGCGACGACCACGGTCACTCAGCCGCAGCCTGCGCACCGCGGCACAGGCCAGCGCGCCCGCCGTGAACTGCGTCACGATGCGGGGCAGCCAACTCCACGGCGTGTAGAAGTGGCCGCTGGCGAGCAGCATCACCACGGGCGGCAGCGATGCGGCGAAGGCCAGGAGCATCAGGCTGCGCGCCCTGGTCGCCTTCTTCATCCGTAGCAGCACCAGCACCAGGACGGCGAACAGAACGTAGGCCAGCCACTCCGCACTGATCGACCAGGCCGGCCCGTCCCAACTCGAGTCGTCGAAGAACGGCACAAACCACAACTGCACCAACAGGATCTGGCGCACGTAGCTGATCGCGGTGAGCGAAGCGGCGTCCGGCGACGGCACATGACCGACGTGCAGGGTGAAGATCACCCACAGGGCGGCGAGGTGCAGGGTGACCAGGTACACCGGCCACACCCGGGCCAGGCGCAGCCACAGGAAGTGCAGGGTCGCGCGCGTCGACCACGCCCGGCCCATGCGGTCGAGATAGTTGTACGTCAGCACGAACCCGCTGAGAATGAAGAACAGGTCGACGCCCTGGGCACCGCAGTTGAGCACCGGCGCGAGCGCGTCGCGGAAGTCAGGCGACACGTCGCCGAGCATCGGCCGGAAGTGGAACAGCACCACCCAGAGCGCGGCGACGATACGGAGGCCCGTCAGGGCGGTGATCTCGCCCTTGATCTCTCCGCCCCGCACGCTGCTCTTCCCGTCCGAATCCTGCTGCTTCGTTCCGCTGCTACTTCGGCTGAGCGGGAATTCTCGCCATTTCACAAGCCCCCCGACTAGCAACCGGCAGCCTAGGCAGCCTAGCAGCGGAATCGGCGGCATGCGTGGACGGTTGTGGTGTGGCATACGGCCTTCCGGGGTAATCCTGTAACCCCGGTAGCCCGCTGGGCGTTTGCTCAGCCCCACACTCGCGGTGGGCCCGCGATCGCTTCTTAGCAAAGCGTTAGACACGGCTTCCGGTCTCCTTAGGCTTGCGGCCTAACGTCATGAACACCCTTTGGTGAGCGTGGAGGCGCCCCCCGAAGACGGCGCGAGCGCCACGGAGAGTGAGGGGTCCTCATGACGATCGCAGGCAGCCAGACCGGCCACGACAACTGCGTGTTTGACTGCGAGGGCGCACAGATCCGGGCGCACCACCGCCACCTGGCGACCGTGGTACACATTCGCGGCGAGATCGACGACGACAATGTCGATCGCATCAGCGACCACATTGCGCGCTTCACGCTCGGAGAAAATCCCGTGGTGCTTGACGTGGCCGACGTCGATGAATTTGCTGAGGCCGGCATCTCGCTGCTCTACGCGTTCGATGCCGATTGTCGTGCCGCCGGGGTGGATTGGACCCTGGTGGCCAGCTCAGCGGTGACGCAGGTGCTGGATGACACCGGTCACGACGCCAGTTTTCCGATCATGCGCTCGGTTCACGAGGCGCTGCAGGATCGGGCCGACGCCATCGCGCTTCGCCGTCGGATGGCGTTGCCGCTGGTCAGGAAGACGCCTTAGCGCGCGACCGCGCACGGAGCAGCCTGGCGGTCCCGAGGACCGCCAGCACGCCGGCGCTCGTCAGCAGCACCAGAGTCAGCAGCAGCAGCTGCGGGTCGTACGACAGCGACGTGGTGGAGGGCTGCCCGTCCGCGATCGGTGCCACGGTCACGGTGTGGTGCGAGTGCCACCACGTCAGTCCCGAGCACACCAGCGCGACGCAGGCCAGCCCGAACTCGAGCGTCGCGCGGTAGCGGGCGTTCATTGCGCCGTCCCGGTGTCGTCGTCCCAGTCCCCGTCCATCGATCGGGTGGGCTCCACCCGCTCCTGGACCAGTGGCGTCAGCGCGGCGCGCAGCTGACGATGGCGGCGCGCCCAGGCCTGGGCCGTGCGGTCGCCGGTGAGCTTGAGACCAATGCCGACGCGCCCGCGGGGCACGCCGACCAGTTCCCCGAGCGCCCGCGACGACTGCCATCGCGCCAGGTCTTTCCCCGAGGCTTCGTTGTTCTCGGGCTCCGGATACACCTTGACGATTTCGCGGACCAGGATCGTTTCGGTGCCCTGGCGCAGGGCGTCCTCGGTGAGCTCGACCGCGACGTGGATCCGTGCCGCCTTCACCTGTATGCCGAGAAACGCCGATACCAGCACCAGGAAGATCGCGGGGACCACCAGCGACACCGGGGCACCGCTCCAGATCTCGATCAGCACCATCGCCACCGCGGCGGCCGGCCCGCACGCCAGCCACCACCAACTGGCGCCTGGTTCGTAGAACAAGCGCTTCGGTTCGGTGTCGCCGTCGGTTGACCCTGATGTCAAAGCACGCCCCATCTCACGAGAGCCACCCTGCCGCATCCGCGGCCCAATAGGTGAGAACGATATCGGCCCCGGCGCGCCGGATGCTGGTCAGCGACTCCAGCGCCGCCGCGCGCTCGTCGATCCAATTGTTCGCGGCCGCAGCGCAAATCATCGCGTACTCCCCCGACACCTGATACGCCGCGACGGGAACCGGCGAAACGTCCGCCGCGGCCGCGACCACGTCGAGATAACTCATCGCCGGCTTGATCATCACGATGTCGGCGCCTTCGTCGAGGTCGAGTTCGATCTCGCGCAGCGCCTCGCGGGCGTTGCCGGCCTCCTGCTGATAGGTGCGCCGGTCCCCGGAGAGGCTGGAACCGACCGCCTCCCGAAACGGGCCGTAGAACACCGACGCGAACTTGGCGGCATACGCCAGAATCGCCACGTCGGTGAAGCCCGCTGCGTCCAACCCGTCGCGGATCGCGCCCACCTGCCCGTCCATCATGCCGCTCGGCCCCACCACGTGAGCGCCCGATTCAGCTTGCGCCACAGCGAGATCCACATAACGCGCCACGGTGGCGTCATTGTCGACCCGCCCCCGGGCGTCGAGAACGCCGCAGTGTCCGTGATCGGTGAACTCGTCCAGGCAGGTGTCGGCCATCAACACGGTGGCCTCGCCGAGGTCCTTCGCCAAGTCGCGCAACGCGACGTTGAGAATGCCATCGGGGTCGGTTCCGGACGACCCGATCGGATCCTTGTCCGCATCCCGGGGCACACCGAACAGCATCAGCCCGCCCACGCCCGCGGCGACGGCACTGGCGGCGGCGGCGCGCAACGAATCACGGGTGTGCTGCACCACGCCGGGCATGGACGTGATCGGTCGTGGTTCGTCGATGCCGTCGGCGACGAACATCGGCAGCACCAGATGCCTTGGCTCCAAGGACGTTTGGCCCACCAGCCGGCGTAGAGCCGGGGTGGTGCGGAGCCGGCGCGGACGGTGCCGCGGGTAGGCACTCATGCTCGTTGAGTGGCGACCCGCTGCGCGCGTTCCGCGCTTGCGATCGCGCCCCGGCCCCATGAGTGGCGACCCGCTGCGCCCGGCTTCGCCGCGCTTGCGATCGCGCTCCGGCCCCATGAGTGGCGACCGGCTGCGCCCGGCTTCGCCGCGCTTGCGATCGCCACTAGCGCCTGCGGCTCTTTTTGCGCGGCGGCGGCAGCGCACCCTCGGCGCGCAACCGCGCGGCGTGTTCGGCCAGCGCGTCGACCAGCGGGCCGACCGCGGCGGTCTCGGGCTGGACATCCACCCGCAGACCGAATTCGGCTGCGGTCTCGGCGGTCTTGGGACCGATGCACGCGATGATCGTCCGCGCGTGCGGCTTCCCGGCGATGCCGACCAGGTTTCGCACGGTGGAGCTGGACGTGAAGCACACCGCGTCGAAACCACCGGTCTTGATCATTTCGCGCGTTTCCGCCGGCGGCGGTGCGGCGCGCACCGTCCGGTAGGCGGTGACATCCTCGATCTCCCAACCACGTTCGCGCAGACCCTCGGCCAGCGTCTCGGTGGCGATGTCGGCGCGCGGCAGCAGCACCCTGTTGACCGGGTCGAAAATGCTGTCGTACGGCGGGAAGTCGTCCAGCAGACCCAGCGAGGACTGCTCGCCGGCCGGCACCAGTTCGGGACTGATCCCGAACGCCCGGACCCGGTCGGCGGTCGACTCGCCCACACACGCGATCTTCACTCCGGAGAACGCGCGCGCGTCCAGACCGAACTCACCGAACTTCTCCCACACCGCGCGCACCGCGTTGGTGGAGGTGAACACCACCCACTGGAAGCGACCGTCGACCAAACCCTTGACGGCCCTTTCCATCTGGGCGGGGCTGCGCGGCGGCTCGACGGCGATGGTCGGCACCTCGATCGGCAGCGCGCCGTAGGAGGTCAGCCGCTCGCTCATCTCGCCGGCCTGGTCCTTGGTGCGGGGCACCAGCACGGTCCAGCCGTACAACGCCCGGCTCTCCCACCAGTTCAGCTTCGCCCGGCTGGCCACCGTCTTGCCGATGGTGACCACCAGCGGACCGGTCAACGGGCCGGCGGGGTCGGTACCGCCCAGCACCGCCGAGTCGGTCAAGCCGTGCAGCGTGGTCTCGATGGAACGCTGCTGACAGGTGGTGCCCTGCGCGGTCACCACGCACGGGGTGGTCTCGGCGAGCTCGTGCTCGATCAGGGTGCGCGCCGCGTCGGCCAGGTGCGACGACGTGGCCTGCAGAATCAGCGGGCCGGGCGCCGCGGCCAGCGCCTCCCAGTCGACATGTGGGTCGCGCACATCGGCGACCGTGTGCGACGAGCCCAGCGGCAGCCCCGCATACGTCGGGACAGCATCGCTGGGAGCCAGGCCGGGCACGATCTCGATGTGCAGGTGGCTCCGCGCGATCGCGTTGACCTCGGTGATGACCCCGTCGACCGTCAGCGGGTCGCCGGGCACCAGCCGCACCACGTCGACGCCCGTGCGCGCCTCGGCTGTCAGCGTCTTGGCCACCTCGGCGGGGTCACCCAACGCCGGGCGGATATCGGGACCGCCGCAGATCACCGCCGGTTGCACCTTGCCCTGGTCGGCACCGCCGTCGCCGTTGGTGGCGGCCGGCTCGGCCGGGGCCGGTCCGGACACGGGTGGCAGGTCTTTGCCGATCAGGGCCAGCACCGGCTCAGGCACGTCAGGGTCGGTGAACACCAAAGCGGCGTTCGCCAGCACCGTGGCGGCCCGGGTCGTCAGCAATCCCGGGTCACCCGGGCCGGAGCCCACGTACGTGATGCGGCCGGGTGTCGGCTTACGCCCTCGCGTCGTCATTGTCGCTCCCACGTAACTCGCATTTAATTTCCTCGCGCCGGGTCTTGCCGCGCTTCGCTCATCAGCTCTCGGGCGCCCAGCTCGAACAGCTCCGCGGCCACCGAAAGCCCAAGCTCTCGTGCCCGATCGGGACTGCCGATTCCGGACGCGCGGATCACGTCGGACCCGTCCAGCGCCGCCACACAGCCGCGCAGCGACAGCTCTTCGAAGATCCGGCCTTCCTCATCGATGGACTCGACCACTTCGGCGATCGCGCCCACCGGTGCGGAGCAACCGGCCTCCAGTTCGGCCAGCAGGGCTCGCTCCGCGGTGACCGACGCACGCGTGTCGGCGTCGTCCAGTTCCGCCAGCACTGCCGCTAACCGGGTGTCACCGGCACGGCATTCGACGGCGAGCGCGCCCTGAGCCGGTGCTGGCAACATCTGCACCGGCTCTAGCGTCTCGGTGACATCGTCGAGGCGACCGATCCGGGCGAGTCCCGCCCGGGCTACCACGATCGCGTCGAGATCACCACTGCTTACCCTGTTCAACCTGGTATCTAGGTTGCCTCGTAGGGGGCGGATTTCCAAACCGAGACCCAATGCTCTAAGCTGCGCGGCCCGCCGCGGCGACGAGGTGCCCACCAGCGAACCGGCTGGCAACTCCGCGAGCACCAGTCCGTCGCGCGCGACCACCGCATCGCGCGGGTCGTTGCGCAGCGGTATGGCCGCCACAGCAAACCTCGGATCGTCCGCGGTGGGCAGGTCCTTGTGGGAGTGCACGGCGGCGTCGACACGGCCCTCCTCCATGGCCTCGCGCAGTGCGGTGGTGAAGACACCCACCCCGAGCGACTCGATGGGCTCCGACGAGCGGTCCCCGGCCGTGGTGATGGTCACCAGCTCCGCCGGGTGTCCCAGCGCGATCAAAGCGTCTCTGACGACCCCAGCCTGGGTGGTGGCCAGCAGGCTGCCCCGGGTGCCTATCCGGATCACGTTCGCCAGTCGCCTACTCGGCGGTTTGCTGCGGGGTGCCCGCGTCGAATCCGCTTGCGATGACTGGCAATTCGCCCGCGGCCACGGCATCGACGGCGGTCTGGTCAAGTTCGAAGAGTTCGCGCAACGCCTCGGCGTAGCTGTCGCCGCCGGGCGCGCTGGCCAGCTGCTTGATCCGCACGGTCGGCGCGTGCAGCAGCTTGTCCACTACCCGTCGCACGGTGCGGGCCACCTCTTCGCGCTGGGCGCTCTCGAGCCCGGGCAGCCGGTTGTCGAGGCGCAGCAGTTCCGCCTCGACCACATCGGCGGCGCGCTGGCGCAGCGCCGTCACCGTCGGCGTGACCTCGGCCATCCGTTGTCCGGCCAGGTAGGCAGCAACTTCGGTGGCGACGATGGTGCGCGCCGCGTCGACGTCCGCCGCTGCGGCGTGCGCCGAGGGCTCGTGCTGCACGCGGTCCACATCGACGACCCAGACTCCGGGCAGACCGGCCACCGCGGGGTCGACGTCGCGCGGCATGCCCAGGTCGCAGATCACCAGTGGGTTCTTCTCTTCGTCGCGGTGCGCCGCGGCCAGCGCGTGGTGCACGTCGGCAAGGGAGACCACCGGGGTCACCGCGCCGGTGCAGCTGACGACCACGTCGGCGTCCGCCAGGGTGTCGGCCAGGCGCTCGAGCGGCACGGCGTGGGCCCGCACGCCGGCGTCGCGGATCTTGCGGACCAGGCGCTGGCCCCGCGACAGCGACCGGTTCACCACGTGCACCTGCCCGATGCCGGCACGCGAAAGGTGCGCCGCGGCCAAAGCGCCCATCGCTCCGGCGCCGACCAGGACCGCGGTCTTGCCCGACAACCCACCCAGGCGGCGTTCGGCCATGTTCAAGGCGACGGACACCACCGAGGCGCCGGCGGCGTCGATGGCGGTTTCGGAATGCACCCGCTTGCCCACCGACAGGGCGCGCTGGGCCAGCTCGTGCAGAATTCGGCCGACGGTGCGGTTGGTCTCGGCGTTGGCGTAGGCGCGGCGGACCTGGCCGAGCACCTGCTGCTCGCCGATCACCGCGGAGTCCAGGCCGCTGGCGACCGCGAACAGGTGCTCGACGGCGGCCTCGCTGTAGCGGACGTACGCGTATTTGGTGAGGTCGGTCATCGACATGCCGGACTGTTCCGACAGCACCTGCCCGATCACCGCTAACCCGCCGTGGAACGCGTCCACCACCGCATAGACCTCGACCCGGTTGCATGTCGACAACACCATCGCCTCGGTCACCAGCGGCGACTGCAACACCCGGTCGACGATCTTGCCCTGATCGGACTCGTCGATGCTGAGTTGTTCCAGGACGGAAACCGGCGCACTGCGGTGCGAAACCCCGAAGAGCAAGACGCTCACGGCAGCATCACCTGGCCAGCTCCCTTGCTTCCTCCAGTAACTGAACTGCTGTCCACGGTAAACGTTTATCAGCTGGGCTACCAAATAATTGCCCCGCGCTGGCCGAGCGGGCGGTGCCGGACTGGTCAGCGGCCGAGATCGGCCCGCAATCGGGGCTCATCGATCTCCCAGTAGCTGTGTTCGCGGCCGTCGAGCAGGATCACCGGCAGCCGGTCGCCGAACTCGGCCCGCAGCGCGGTGTCGCCGGCCGCCGCGGCGGCGTCGACGTCGGTCATCGACAGCTCGAAGCCCAATTCATCGGCCAGTTCGACCAACCGGGCGTGCACGCGCTCGCAGATGCTGCACCCGTCGCGGGTCAACAGTTCCACCCGCGGCCGGCCGGTCCCCTCGGTCATGGGCACCAGTGTCTCACCGGTGACTTGTGAGGCCGTCTACCAGGCGTTACGTTCCGACCATGGCCGACGAAACGCTGCGGGTCGATCCCGTCGTCATGCAGGGCGCTGCCGTCTCGCTCAGCGGTGCGGCCGAGCAGCTCTCGGCCCAGCTGTCCCAGCTCGACGATCAGGTGGGTCAGATGTTGGGCGGTTGGCAGGGCGCGGCGGGCACCGCGTACGGATCCGCGTGGGAGCTGTGGCACAAGGGTGCCCGCGAGGTGGAGCTCGGATTGTCGATGCTGGCGCGCCTGGTGGGTCAGGCCGGCGGCGCCTATCAGAGCAACGAGGCCGGGTCCGCCCAGGCGGAGCGGTCGGTGCGCGGTGGCTGAGGCGTTTCGGGTAGATCCGCAGGCGTTGGCCGAAGCGGTGCAGCGGATGGCGGCGTTTCAACGCTATGCCGAAGACATGATCGCCGAAATCGATTCTCGCGTAACGCGTTTGCACACGTCGTGGACGGGTGCTGCGGCGGCGGCGCATGCCGAGGCGCACCAGCACTGGGTTCGCGGCGAGGCGATGATGCGTGAGGCGCTGGCGCAATTGGAGAAGGTGGCGACGACCGCGCACGGCAACTACACCGGCGCGATGTCGACGAACCTCGGCATGTGGTCGTGAACACATGGCGCCGCTGGCGTGTGACCCGACTGCCCTAGACGGCGCCGGTGCCACGGTGCTGGGCATCGGCGTTTCGTTGGGGTCGGCGATCTCGACGTTGACCACGGCGCTGGCCGGCAGCGCGGGCATGGCCGGTGACGATCCGGTGGGTGCGGCGGTGGGCCGCGCCTACAACGGCGCAGCGGCCAAGGTGATCGAGGCGATGACCAGCACCCGCAATGGGCTGTGCAGCATCGGCGACGGCGTGCGGATGTCGGCGCACAACTACGCGCTCGCCGAGGCGATGTCGGATGTCACGGGCCGCACCGCGAGTCTGCCGCCACCACCGATGACCGCGCCGCTGGCTCCGGCGGCTCATCCGCCATCGGCCGTCGGCGCCGGTAGCAGCGCGCCGGCGGGCTGGAGCTGGGTCGCGCCGTATATCGGAATGATCTGGCCCACCGGCGATTCGGCGAAGTTACGCGCCGCCGCGGCGGCGTGGACGACCGCGGGTGCCAGCTTCATGACGACCGAGATGGCGGCAGGCGGCGCCACGATGGCCGCCGTTGCCGAGCAGCAGATTCCCGAGGCCGCCGCCATCAACAAAGCGTTGGCCGATGCGACCGGCGCCACCATAAGCGTTGCGGGGCAATGCCAAACGATCGCCGCGCAACTCAATGCCTATGCGGCCAAGATCGATAAGGTCCACGCGGCGATCCTGGATCTGTGTCGCGCATCTGCGATCCGCTGACCGGGATCAAAGAGGTCTGGGATCTGCTGACCGACGAAGACGAAGACGAGATCAAAAGAATCGCCGACGACATCAAGACGGTGGTCGACAGCTTCGCCCAGGAAGCCGACACGCTCGCCGACCAGATCACGGCCACCATGTCCGAGGCAGCCACCGCCGCAAAGGATATGGCGCACTGGGCGGACAAAGAGTGGGACCACTTTTTACACGGGACACCAGTCGGCAGGGCGCTCAATCAGGTGGGCCAGACATTCAAAGGGATCGGCGTCGAGGGTTGGGATCTCGTCAAAGGTCTGTACGACATCAGCCAATTCCACGCGCTGCTTGACCCGAAGGGTTACGGCGAGACCATGAGCGGCATGGTTGCCGGGGCCGGGGCGCTCGTCGGCTTGGGGCCCGACGGAGGGCCCGGAGTCGCCGAGTCCTGGAAGGCGCTGGGTAAGGACATCACGCACTGGGACGAGTGGGGCAAAAATCCCGCCGAAGCGCTCGGAAAATCGATCTTCGACGTGGCGACGCTCGCCCTTCCTGGCGGACCGCTCTCCAAGCTGGGCAAAGTAGGGCATGGTGCTGCCGATGCGCTGAAAGGCCTGAAGAAACCGCCCGAGATTCCGAAGCCACCGTCGGTCAAACCTCCGGCGGAGCCTCCCCCGGCCGCCCCCAAGCCGCCCGAGGCGGCCCAACCGGCGCCCGCGCCGCAGGGCAAGCCGGGGCCGTCGGGCAAGCCCGCGCCTGGGCCCGCGGATGGTCCACTGCCGCACAGTCCCACCGAGTCCAAGCCGCCGCCGGTCGAAAAGCCGGCTGTTGCCGAGCCGCCCAAACCCGCCGAGCCGCCCAAACCTGCCGCCGCGCCTGCTGAGCCGGGTGGCAGGCCCCCGGCGCCCGTCGAGCCGAGCGGCAGGCCGCCGGCGGGAGACGCTCCGCTGCCCCATTCACAACCGCCCGAACCGGTCCCTGCCCATGCTCCGGCGTGGCCCGCCGAACCCCCGGCCGCGCCGACTCCCCATGCCGGTCCTCTGCCAGGAGCCGCACCGGCAGCTCCGGCGGCCCCACACTTGCCGACGCCGCCGTCTGCCCCAATGGCAGGCGGAATCCCCGCCGAAGTGCCGCCGGGCTTGGGTGAGGTTCCCCACGGCGGGGAGCCTCCCGCGCACCCGCCGGAGCCGCCGCATCCTCCTGACGGCATGCCGCCCGGATCGGGAGACGGCGGTCCGCATCCACCCGGTGACGGCCATCCGCATGGCCAGTCCAACGGTGATCCGAACGACCCGAACGGTCACAGATCGCACGATCCGAGTACGGATGACGGCAGCGACCACCATTTACCACTGCACCCGCTTAACTCGGATGATCTGGCCGCCCTGGCGCACTACACTGGGCCGGGATACCAAGACCTAAATTCTGCCCTTAGGGAAGGCGCGTTGGACGCATCTCAACAGGCCCGTGTTGACGCACTGCACAAAGCGTTGGAGAAGCTCCCGATGTATGAAGGCGCCGTGGTTCGAGGTACAAATCTGCCGGCCGATGTGCTCGAACAGTATCGACCCGGAGAAATAATTACCGAGCCCGCCTTTACTAGCACCTCAATGGACCATACTGTAGCTCAGTCACCTACTTTCGCCGGAAACACCGAGTTCCGGATATGGTCGACTACGGGACGAGATGTTTCTTCCGTGTCGATGTTTCCCGGCGAGCAAGAGATATTATTCCCGGCCGGATCAAAATTTTACGTCCTAAGCAAAATTGTGGATCCACAGACAGGCAGGACGATTATCGAAATGATCGAACGCTGACCAAACCTCTCCGCTGGTACCACCTCTAGATAATGACAGGATTTCCAAATGAGCAAAAAGATTGCGGGCAAGACCTTTTCGACACCAGAAGAGGCTGGAGTCACTGTGCCGACAGAAGAAGAATTAGCGCGTGCAAGGAGGGGCTTTGACGAGTTTCAAGCCAAGGTCGATGCTGTTGCGCCAGAAGACCGCAAAACAGATGTTTCGCCGAAATTTTGGGACGACATCTCCGGTACCGAATACGATCCCAAGAGGAAATCTTAGGGTCTTCTTCCGCACTGGCGCCGCGATCGGCGGCGAATACTTCTTCCCTCTTGCGGATTTTACTCTCCTAAAATGCCTTTAGCGAGTAGTGCGACACAAGAAGCACGTTAACGACGTTATCACGAGAATCCTCCTCTAATTATCTAACTGCTCGGACTTCGATTCCCAGTCGGTGACTGTCGCGGGCCCAGCAACCAATTAACACATCGCAAAAGACCACGGACGAATCTTCTTGTCTGTCGCGCCCCCACCGAGCGTGGCCGTCCAGTCACGAACCCCCAATACGTCGTGCCGCCAGCGTCACACTCGACCACCCGGGACACGTCAACGCCCGCACGCCATCTGCCCGATAGGGTTGGAGATCGGGCACCCGCTGGGTCGCCAGGCAACACAGCGATCTAGGAGGTTTGACGATGACTTCCTCTGACCCGGTCAACGCGGACCAACCCGGTTACGTCGACCTGGAGTCGCTGGCCGCGGACGCCAGCGCCGCCCGCGCGATCGAGGGCATGCAGGAAGCCGCCGCCTCGGACGACCGCCCGCAGCCCCCGATCGACCTCACCGCCGCCGCCTTCTTCGACGTCGACAACACGCTCGTGCAGGGTTCGTCGGCGGTACATTTCGGGCGCGGGCTGGCCACGCGCAACTATTTCACCTATCGCGACGTGATCGGATTCATCTACGCGCAGGCCAAGTTCCAGATTCTGGGGACGGAGAACAGCAACGACGTCGCCGCCGGCCGGCGCAAGGCGCTCGCCTTCATCGAGGGCCGATCGGTCGACCAACTCGTCGCCCTGGGCGAGGAGATCTACGACGAGATCATCGCCGACAAGATCTGGCCCGGCACCCGCGAGCTGACGCAAATGCACCTGGACGCCGGCCAGCAGGTGTGGCTGATCACCGCCACGCCTTACGAACTCGCCGCCACGATCGCGCGACGGCTCGGCCTGACCGGCGCGCTGGGCACGGTCGCGGAATCGGTCGACGGCGTCTTCACCGGCAGGCTGGTCGGCGACATCTTGCATGGCACCGGCAAGGCGCACGCGGTGCGCTCGCTGGCAATTCGCGAGGGGCTCAACCTGAAACGCTGCACCGCGTACTCGGACAGCTTCAATGACGTCCCCATGCTGTCGCTGGTGGGCACGGCGGTCGCCATCAACCCCGACGCCCGCCTGCGCGCCCTGGCCCGGGAGCGCGGCTGGGAAATTCGCGATTTCCGCACCGCGCGCAAAGCGGCCCGGATCGGGGTGCCGTCGGCGTTGGCACTCGGCGCGGCCGGTGGTGCCCTGGCTGCGCTGGCCTCCCGGCGGCAATCACGCTGATAGGCTGCGCCGCGCAGACACAACCGAGCGGAGGGCAACAGCCATGACGGTCCCCAAGGAAGCCGAAGGACTCATCGGCAGCCATTACCGCGCACCGGACTACTTCGAGGTCGGTCGCGAGAAGATCCGTGAGTTCGCGGCGGCGATCAAAGACGACCACCCGGCCCACTTCGACGAGCGTGAATCCAAAAAGGCTGGGTACTCGGACATGGTGGCGCCGCTGACGTTCCTCGCGATCGCCGGGCGTCGCGTGCAACTGGAGATCTTCACCAAGTTCAGCATTCCGATCAATATCGCCCGCGTCATTCATCGCGACCAGAAATTCAAGTTCCACCGGCCGATCCTGGCCCACGATAGGCTGTACTTCGACACTTACCTCGACTCGGTGATCGAGTCCCACGGCACGGTGCTGGCGGAGATCCGCAGCGAAGTGACCGACGCCGATGGAAAGCCGATCGTCACGAGTGTCGTCACAATGTTGGGAGAGTCTTCAAACCAAGAGGACGTTGAAGCTACCGCCGCGGCAGTTGCATCCATATCCGCAGGGAAGTTAGGGGCTTTGTAAATGTCTGCACAGGGGGACACGGGAAGCACGCAACTCAAGCCTCCGGTCGAGAAGGTCCGGTCGCACTACGACAAATCGAACGAGTTCTTCAAGCTCTGGCTCGACCCGTCGATGACCTACAGCTGCGGTTACTTCGACGAAAACCCTGATCCGCAGAACCTGACCAAGACGCTGGAAGAGGCGCAGTACGCCAAGCGCAAGCTCGCCCTGGACAAGCTGAACCTCGAGCCCGGCATGACGCTGCTTGACATCGGCAGCGGCTGGGGTTCGACCATGCGCCATGCCGTCGCCGAGTACGACGTCAACGTCATCGGCCTGACGCTGAGCGAGAACCAATACGCCCATTGCGTGGCGGAGTTCGACAAGATGGACAGCCCCCGCCGCAAGGAGGTGCGGATCCAGGGCTGGGAGGAATTCCCCGGCGACGTACCGATCGACCGCATCGTCTCGCTGGGCGCGTTCGAGCACTTCGCCGACGGCGCAGGTGACGCCGGATACGAGCGTTACGCCACGTTCTTCAAGAAGTACTACGACCTGCTGCCCGACGACGGCCGGATGCTGCTGCACAGCATCGTGGTGCCCAGCGCCGAGGAGGGCAAGAAGATGGGCCTGCAGGTCAACATGACCCTGCTGCGGTTCATCAGCTTCATCCTCAAGGAGATTTACCCGGGCGGAAAGTTGCCCCAGGTCGACCTGGTCGATAAGTACTCAACAGACGCCGGGTTCAAGATCGAACGCCACCACTTCATCGGCAAGAACTACGTCCCGACGCTGACCGCCTGGGGCGACGCACTCGAGGCGCACAAGGACGAGGCGATCGCCCTCAAGGGGCAGGAGACCTACGACATCTACTTGAAGTACTTGCGTGGCTGCTCGGACCTGTTCCGCGACGGCTACACCAACGTCTGCCAGTTCACGATGGTCAAGTAGTCGGCTTCTTGGAAGGTCAACGCCATCGCGGAAATCCGCGGTGGCGTTTCCTTTTCGCGGCTCAGCCGAAGAAGATGTTGCGGCGGCCGGCGAGCAGCCGATACAGCGTCTGCTGGATGGTCTCGCGCACCTGGTCGGTCAGCTCGAAGGTGACCATCGGGTCGTCGGCGTCGGAGGCCGCGTAGTCGTCGGTGTAGATCGGCTCACCGAACGCGATGTGCCACTTCGACGGCAGCGGCACCAGGCCCACGGGACCGGCCAGCGGGAACAGCGGAGTAATCGGGAAGTACGGCAGCCCGAACAGCCGCGCCAGCAGCTTGACGTCGGTCAGCATCGGGTAGATCTCCTCGGACCCGATGATCGAGCAGGGGATGATCGGCGCCTTGGTCCGCAGCGCCGCGGTGACGAATCCGCCACGGCCGAACCGCTGCAGCCGGTAGCGGTCCTCGAACCGCTTGCCCAGCCCCTTGTAGCCCTCCGGGAACACGGCGGTGAGCTCGCCGGCGGCGAGCAACCGGTGCGCGTCCGTCGTGCAGGCCATGGTGTGGCCGGCCTTGCGCGCCGCCTCGCCCACCACCGGCAGGTCGAACACCATGTCGGCGGCGAGCAGTCGCAGCTCGCGGTGCGCGGGGTGCTCGTCGTGGACGGCCACCGACAGCATCAAACCGTCGAACGGCAATACACCGGCGTGGTTGGCGACCACCAGCGCGGCGCCGTCGGTCGGCAGGTTCTCGATCCCGCTCACCTCGACCCGGAACCAGGACCGGAAGAACAGCCGCAGCAACGGCCGAACGATCGCGCTGTTGAAGTGGGGGTCGAAGCCGAACTCGTCGACGCTGTAGTCACCGGTGATGCGCTGGCGGAGGAATCCGGCCACCGAGGCGACGCGCTGCGCCAGATCGTTCAGCGGGGCGTCGGCCGACGACGATCCCGCGGCACGGCGGTGTTCGTCGATTTCGCGGACCACCGCGGCGATCTGCTCGGCCGACGCGCGGCCGTTCGGATCAGACAGTAACGAAGGATGCTGGCGAGATGACTCTGCCCTTTGATCGGCTCTCCGACGCGCCGCTACCCGACCCCGATTAGTGTGCAGTGGAATGACATTGGCTCTGGTTTCACCCGCCACGATACCTACCTGACCCCACCCCACGGAATTGGATTTCGGCTACCCCAGCGCTGGGCTAAAGATATGGCGCGACCTTCCCAGGAGCGTACCCGATGCGGGTCGATAATGGGAGTCAGGCTTCGGCCGCGGACGTAGTCGTCGAACGCTTCCGCCGTCGACCATTTCGGCTGATAGCCGAGTTCTGATCGCATTCGGCTGGTATCCATCACCCGGCCATAACTCAAGTAATCAAATTGATCACGACTGATCTCGTTGTAACGGTTTGCACGCCTTAACGAATCCAGCGCCCACACGCCGAATCCCGGTACTGGCAAAGGAATCCGGCCGGCGCGGCGGATCGCCTGCGACAGCATGATGATGCCGTCGGCACCGATGTTGAACGTGCCCGCCTTGCCGGCCATCGCCGCCCGCTCCAGCGCACCCAGCGCATCCTGCTCGTGCAGCAGTTGCAGGCGTGCGTCGCGGCCGAACATGGTCGGCACCAAAGGGCCGGCCAGATAACGCGACAGGGTGGTGTCCATCGCCGGGCCGATCATGTTGGCCAACCGCAGGATCGTCACGGCGATGTCGGGCCGGCGCCGTCCCAGACCGCGCGCGTAGGCCTCGATGTCGAGGCTGTCCTTGGCGAAACCGTTGCGGAATGGTCGACGGCTGGTGCTGTCCTCGGTGAACATCACCGGATCGTGCGCGCTCGAGCCGTACACCTCGGAGGTCGACTTGAGCACCACCCGGCGCACCGACGGCGCCTTCTGGCAGGCCGCGAACAGTTGCATCGCGCCCATCACGTTGATCTCTTTCAACGCCGCGGTGCCGCCGGACCGCGGCGCGTACGACGCGGCCGCCGCATGCACCACGGTGTCGACGTCGCCGTTGCGAATCACCTTGGCTATGAAGGGATTACGGATGTCGGCGCGGACGAACTCGGCGCGGCCCATCCGGCGCAGCATGTCCTTGCTCGGCGCTATCGCATCGACCGCGATGACCCCTTTGATCATCGGGTTCTGCGCCAGGCGAGCCGTCAGGTAGCCGCCCAGAAACCGGCAGGCACCAGTGACCAACACGATTTTGGGGTAATGCACCGTGTTGCCTGCGGTGTCACCCGGCCCGGCGCCTTCCCCATTCGACGGATCCACCCGAACAGCCTAACGGCCGGGCGAGACGGCGGCACTACGCCGCGGACGGGGTTACTTACCGAGTTTTCTGCGCTGCACCCGGGTGCGACGCAGCAGCTTGCGGTGCTTCTTCTTCGACATACGCTTGCGCCGCTTCTTGATTACTGAACCCATGAACTCCGCTATCTGACCGTGACCTGCTTCAAAGATTGGACCCGGACACTTTACCTGGCGGAACGCACCGAACACCAAACCGGCGTCGGCCGCTCGCCGCGTAACCACGGAGCCTGGGGTGCCGCCCGCAAGCAGCACCCGTTCGGGTCAGCCGGCGTCGAAGTAGGACGTCTCCAACATGTCGTGGACGGCCTTGGCGTGCACCCGGAAGGACCGCCCCACGCGGACCGCGGGCAGCTCGCCGTTATGAACCAGCCGATACACCGTCATCTTGGAGACCCGCATCAACGCCGCTACCTCGGCGACGGTGAGAAACTGCGTCCTGCCCTGCTGGCTGTCGACGGAACTGGCGTCCCGTGGCTTACCTGCAGCATCTCGCGCTGATGGCCCGTTACTAGACGTCATCGCAACCCAATCGTGTCAGGCACGCGCATGCCAGCGGCTTCCCCTCCGCTGGCACCCACACGTGCTTACACAAGGAGAATAGCGGGACTAATGGGGTTACTGGTACTGGTGGGGGACAATCAGTTCAAAAAACTTGGATTACTCTGATGTAATTCTTAGCTGCTCAGAGCGCATTTTGGCGGCCTGAACGGCCGCGTCGACGGCCGCTCGCAGGCCTCCCCGTTCCAGCTCACGCAGGCCCGCCGCGGTGGTACCACCGGGCGAGGTCACCGTCGCCCTCAGCTGTGTCGCCGTGGCGTCCACCCGCAGCCCCGGGGCCTCGGCCTCACCCAGCTGCCGGTCGGCGTCCATGCGCTCGAGCAGCATCGCCGCCGAGCCCGCCATGGTCTGCGCGGTCAGGTCGGCGGCCACCTCACGGCTCAGACCCGCCGCGACGCCGGCGTCGATCAGCGCCTCGACCAGCAGGAAGAAATACGCGGGTCCGGAGCCCGACAGTGCGGTGACGGCGTCCATCTGGCCCTCCGGGACGCTCAGCACGCCGCCGACGGAGTCGAACAGGGCCGAGACGCCTTCGAGCTGTGGCGCGGTGACGAACCTCCCTTTGGCCAGGGCGGTGACACCGGCGCCGACCAGGGCTGCCGCGTTCGGCATGGCCCGCACCACCGGTGTCCCGGCCGGAAGCTTGGACTCGAAGTAGGTGATGGTGATTCCGGCCGCGACGGTGACGAAGACCTGCTCGGCGGTGTCGCTCTCGGCGGCGCCCGCCGCGCGGGCGATCTCCGCCATCACCGACTCGACGTCGGCCGGCTTGACGGCGACCACGACGAAGGACGCGTTCTCCACCGCGTCGGACACGGAGCTGATCAGCACCGAATACGTGTCGGCCAGATACTTGGCGCGCTCGGGTACCCGCTCGACCACCACCAGATCCTTGACCTGCCGGCCCGCCCGCAGCAGACCCGACAGCAGTGCCTCCCCGATGCTGCCGCCACCGATGATCGCGATTCTTGCCATGCCGCACAGCATCGCAGACACCGCGCTCTAGCGAGCGGCAGGGACCAATGCCAGTTGACGGGCCTGCACCACCAGACGCCCCAGGCTGTCGACGACCGTGTGGTCCTCGTCGAACCAGTCGTGCCCGATCTCGGTGCAGGTCGCGACGATGCGCAGCCAGCCGTCGGCCGGCAGGCCCCGCAGAAACGCCGTGAGCTGGATCGTGGGCGCCCAGCCGGTGCGGTCCACGGCGAAGGTCACGGGCGCCGACAGATCGCCGCACATGAGCGCGAACAGCGCATCCGGGGCCACCCCGCGGGGGCGGGCCCACATCTGGATCACCGGCGGGCGCCCGTCGCTGCGCGGCGCCATCGTGGACAACACCGGCCGCACGTCGCACCCCTCCCCCAGGTGCACGAGGCCGGCCAACGGGTGCCCCGGCCCGATCGGCTCGATGTCGTCGGGGGGCTCGGGCGCCATCAGGTCCAGCACGGGGTTGGCCGACAGCAGCGGCTTCGCCTGGCCGCCGGGCGGATAGTGCTCGGGCTCGCCGAGGTTCACCACGGCGTGCACCGCGGTGCGGTCGCCCTGGTTGAGTTCGACGTCGACGACGCTGATCCTGCGGCCCCGTTTGCGGATCGAGGTCACCAACTGCACCTCGCCGGGGTCGGGGGCCCACAGGAAGCTCGCCGACACCGCGACCGGCTGTCCGGCCGGTTCGAGGCCGCCGGACGGGCCCGCGCAGGCGGTGCGGGCGGCGTTGGCGCACAGCGCCAGCATCGCGCCGCCGTGCACCTTGGGACCGATGGTCCAACGCTTGTCGAGTTCGCCCTCGAAGACGCCTGAACCGACCTCCCGCAACGTCATCGCGGTGGTGAATAACGCACTCATGTTTTCTGGGTTTCTCCCGGCTTGGTCAGCGCAGCAGATGCGTGCGGGCAAACTGCAGCGATTCGGCGAGCATGGCCTCGCGCTCGTTGGCGGAGCGCGCGCTGGACGTCGACACCTCCAGGATGACGTGCCCGGCGAAATGGCTTCCGGCCAGCATCTGGCACACCTCGGCGGTGGGTTGCGTGCCGCGCCCGGGCACCAGGTGCTCGTCGGCGGGCAGGCCGTTGCCGTCGCACAGGTGCAGGTGCACCAGGCCCGACCCCATCCGCTGGGCCATGTTCAGCGAGTCGGTGCCCGCGGTGGCGGTGTGGGACAGGTCCAGCGTGTAGTGCGCGTGGTTGCCGTCGAGCGGGTCGTAGGAGGGCGCGAACGCCGAGATCGCGGGGCCGGGCCCGCCGCCGCGCTTGCGCATCCGTTCCAGCGACTGGCCGGCGCCGAAGAACCGGTCCGCCCGGAAAGGGAACATGTTCTCCACCGCGACCATCACGTCGCTGGACGCTTCGAGCTTCGCCACCTGCTCGGAAAAGCCCTCGGCGTAGCGCCGCTGCCAGCGAAACGGCGGGTGCACGACCACGGTCTGCGCGCCCAGCTGCTCGGCGGCGCGCACGCTGCGATCCAGCTTGGGGACGGGGTTGGCGCCCCACACCCGCTGGGAGATCAGCAGGCACGGCGCGTGCACGGACAACACCGGGACGCGGTAGCGCTTGGACAGCTTCTTGACCGCGGCGACGTCCTGGCTGACCGACTCGGCCCACACCATCAGCTCGACGCCGTCGTAGCCGAGCCGGGCCGCGTACTCGAAGGCGGCCTCGGCCCGCAGCGGGTACACCGAAGCCGTGGAAAGGCCGACTTTGATGGCGGGGCGCACTGTCTACGGTGCCGTTTAGCCCGATTGCAACGACAGCGCCAAGGGCCCCAGGGTGATCAGCGCACCCACCGCGACCGCGATCAACGTGCTGGCGATGTCCTCGGTCTTGCGGACCACCCGCACCCCGGCCACCAGGCCCAGGATGACCAGCACCGACAGCACCAGTGCCACCAGGCTGTTCCAGCGCCACAGCTGGTCGAAGGCCACGAACAGCCCGCCGCCGAACGCGACCGCCAGCATCGACTGCAGCACGACCACGCCGCCGCGCCACACCGCGTCGAACCTGCCCGGCTCGGCGTGAGCGTCCGCGTCGGCGTCCGCGTGCCGGTCCTCGAGCTCGAGATGCTCGTCGTCGCCGAGCACTCCGGTCGCCAGCGGCCCCGAGCCGTCCTCGTCGTCCTCGTCATCGCCGGATCGCAGGAACGAGCGCACGTAGGCGGAGTCCTCCACCGCGGGTTCGGCCTCGCGCACTTCGGAGTCCATGACGTCCACCGGGATGTCGGCGTAGTGGTCCAGCGGGTCGAAGCTCATCTCCTCGGCCCCGGAGCCGGCCTGCCCGGTGCCGTTTGCGGCCGAGCCGGACGAGCCGGCTTCGGGCAGCGGCCGCGGGTATTCGCTGCGCTCGGGGCCCGGCGCCCGCTTGGGCTGCGGCGGTGACTTGGGCCAGCGCGGCTCGGGCTCGGACCAGTAGGGCGCTTTGGGCGCGGCTTTGGTTACCGGGTCGGCGGCGGCCTGCCGGGCCACCGGCTCGGCGGGCGGGGCCGCGTCGACCGCATCGATCGTGGTGGTGGTTTCGTTGGCGTTGGGTCCGGGTTCGTCGTCGTCATCGCGGATCACCGGCAGGTCGCCGGTCAGTTCGGCGACGGTCACCGAGTCGCTGTCGCCGCGCCGGCGGCGACGCCGCCGGGTGACCGCCGGGGCGCCGATGGTTCCGTTTCTCGCCAGCAATTCGGCAACGGAGATGGGCCGAGTGCCGGGGCTCTCGGTCTCGGAGTGCGGTCCGGTCATGGTTTGTCGCCTCTCGATCGGTTCTGATTCCGATCAACTACCTGGCCTCCAGCATTGCGCACCGAAGGCTCCATGAGGGCCGATCCGTCGGCTTCGCTGTCGAGTTTGCGCAAGATGAGACCTTCCCGTAACGCCCACGGGCAAATATCCACCGATTCGATCGACAGCGCTCGCATGCTTGCCTCCGCCACCAGAGCACCCGCAACGATCTGCGGTGCCCGTTCGGCGCTCACTCCTTCCAGTTCTGCCCGGTCAGCGGTCGTCATCCTAGAGATGAAAGATATGAGTTGCCTGAGGCCGTTTGCTGTCAACGTCCTTTTGACCCTTGGCCCAGCGCCGGACGGCGCCGCGCCGGTGAGCCGCGCCAGCGAGCGGAAAGTCTTCGATGTCGCCACCGTCAGGTCGGGACTACCCGCCTCGAGGATGTTCACGCTGGCTTCGGAGAGCTCGGCGTCCAGCCAGTCCCGCAGCATCGCCACCCGGCGCCGGCCCGGCGGATCGTCGGGCAGCCACTCGCGGGTGAGCCGGCCGGCGCCCAGCGGCAGCGACAACGCGACCTCGGGCTCCTCGTCCACGCCGCTGGACATCTCCAGCGAGCCGCCGCCGATGTCCAGGTTGATGATCCGGCCCGCGCTCCACCCATACCACCGGCGCACCGCCAGGAAGGTCAGCCGCGACTCGTCGACCCCGGTCAGCACCCGCAGTTCGACGCCGGTCTCCTTGCGGACCCGGCTCAGCACGTCGTCGGAGTTGCCGGCGTCGCGGACCGCGGAGGTGGCGAAGGCCATCAGCTCCGCGCAGCCCGAACTGTCGGCGATCTTGGCGAATTCGTCGATGGTGGAGATCAGCTTCTCGGCACCGCGTTTGGTGATCTTGCCGGCGCTGTCGGTGGCCTCGGCCAGACGCAGCGTGGCCTTCGTCGAACTCATCGGCGTCGGGTGACCGCCCCGGTGGGCATCGACCACCAGCAGATGCACCGTGTTGCTGCCCACGTCGAGAACGCCCAATCGCACGTAAACAACCTAACGAAGCCTCGCGGGCGGTGCTTTGCGCGACCCGGTTAACCCGCCGTGATCGCCGCCATAGGCCCCCCGAGTGTCAGCGGCTCGGATGGGCCGAACCGTGGTCTAACGTGGACCGCGTGGCGAATTCGCATCCGGAACCGGGACAAGAGGTCGAGCTGGACTTCGCCCGCGAATGGGTGGAGTTCTACGACCCCGACAACCCCGAGCACCTCATCGCGGCGGACCTGACCTGGCTGCTCTCCCGATGGACCTGTGTGTTCGGCACCCCGGCGTGCCGGGGCACGGTGGAAGGCCGCCCGGACGACGGGTGCTGCTCGCACGGTGCGTTCCTGTCCGACGACGACGACCGCGCCCGCCTGGACGACGCGGTGAAAAAGCTGACCGACGCCGACTGGCAATTCCGCGAAAAAGGGTTGGGCCGCAAGGGTTATCTGGAGCTCGACGAGCATGACGGCCAACCGCAGTACCGCACCCGCAAGCACAAAGACGCGTGCATCTTCCTGAACCGGCCGGGCTTCGCGGGCGGCGTCGGCTGCGCGCTGCACAGCAAGGCGCTCAAGCTGGGCGTGCCGCCGCTGACCATGAAGCCGGATGTCTGCTGGCAGTTGCCGATCCGTCGCAGCCAGGAGTGGGTGACGCGGCCCGACGGCACCGAGATCCTCAAGACCTGGGTCACCGAATACGACCGCCGCGGTTGGGGTTCCGGCGGAGCCGACCTGCACTGGTACTGCACCGGCGATCCGGCCGCCCACGTCGGCGCCAAGCAGGTGTGGGAGAGCCTGGCCGACGAACTCACCGAGCTGCTGGGCGCCAAGGCGTATTCGGAGCTGGCCGCAATGTGCAAGCGCCGCAGCAAATTAGGGCTGATCGCGGTGCACCCGGCCACGCGCATCGCCGAGTAACCGCGCTTTTCGGGATCATCGTCGGTAAACCCTGGCCTCCCGTCGGCGAGGGAAGCAACGCCGTGCAGGATTCCGGAGCGGATCCAAACATCTTGCATTAAACGACTTCTCGCCCGCGCCGCATGTGGGCGGGTGGCACTCACCGAGAATGTTAGCTAACCTAACCCTCGTGAAACCACTGGCGGTAATCGGAGCAGTTGCAGGGATAATTGCCATCGCACCAATGACACCGGTTAGCGGTCCCTCGTCGACGGGACCAGCGGCACATACCTACGCCGTTGCGTTCAAGCAGGACCCGGGTGGGGGCGGTTGCGATGGCAACGGCAACTGCGGCTGGGGAGGGCAAAACGACGGCCCGGGCGGCGGTGCTGGTGGGCATGGCTGCATTGCCGGTGTCGGTTGTGGTTCGGGCGGCCAATTCGCCGGCCCCGGCGGCGTCCCCGGCGCTACAGGTTGTTTGCCGGGCGTGGGATGCGGCTCAGGGCACGCCTAATTACCGTAGATCCGTCAGCTGGCCATGCCGGCGAAGAACGCGCCGGTAATGAGGCCGATGATCATGGCCACGAGCACCTGCCCTAGCGCGGCGGCCACAAAGGTGGCGCTGACCCCCGCTATGAAGAGCATCAATAGCAGGCTTACCCACAGCCGGTGAGCGGTGATCAACGTCCCCGCGGCAGGAGACGGACCGGCGATTGCCGCACGGTTCTGCCTTCGGATCATTGGCTGCCCCAATCCATGCGTTTGGTCACAACCTACACCCGTTGGTGAGCTGAGTCACAGCCACCGGCGATGTATGTGCACCGCGGTGATGGCCCGGGTAAGCGCAGGTAAGACGTCTTTCGTCGACGTCTCGCGGGTGAGTGGTGGTGGAACTGGGTCGTTCGCACCGCCCTGCTTTGAGGCGGCCGTGGCCGGCATCGGTTCTGTCGTGCCCCGCGTCGGCGGGGCGTCCGCCCCGTTGTGAGGTAGGTTTCTTACGGTCCCGTCAAGGAACTCGGGTTCCGTTAGGGCTGAACAGCGGCGCTACTCGAGTGCCATTGGGTCTTGAATGAACAGAATTGGGCAGGGGGCATGCGGTGGTTTACCGGCTGGTGAAGCGCTTCTGGATCCCGATGCTTCTAGTGGTCGTGGTGGCGCTCGGCGCCTATGCCATCCTGCGTATTCACGGATTCGGAGGACCGCGAGCGCCGAAGTCAGCGGAGGGGTCTGGGATCACCGCAAACTTCAACCCAAAGCACATCACGTACGAGATCACAGGTTCCGGGGGCACCGCGAACCTCAACTACCTCGATGAGAACGGTCAGCCCCATCTCGTCGAAAACACTCCGCTGCCTTGGTCATTCACGATCGTGACAACGCTGCCATCGATGTCGGCCAACATCATGGCTCAGGGTGACCGAAACGTCAGCGACCTTCGATGCCGGGTCACGGTCGACGGCGACGTCCGCGACGACCGGGCCAGCACCGACTTGATCAAACCGTTCATCTACTGCTTGGTGAAATCCGTATGAGCATCCAGCACTCGAAGCCCCATCGCCCGTTCTTGGGGCGGATGGTCCGCATCTTCTCGCTGCCGATCATCGTGTTCTGGGTGCTCGTGGCGATCGGCCTGGGCACCTTGGTCCCCTCCCTCGATGAGGTCGCGGCGAGCCGGTCGGTGCCGATGAGTCCGACCAATGCGCCGTCCTATCAGGCGATGCTGAATATCGGCAAGGTGTTTCAGCAGTACGATTCGGATTCTTCAGCGATGGTCGTGCTCGAGGGGAAGGACAAGCTCGGCGATTCCGCGCACAAGTTCTACGACCAGATCGTTGCCAAGCTGAGGGCCGATCACCAGCATGTGCAGAACGTTCAGGATTTCTGGAGTGATCCGCTGACCGCGGCGGGCTCACAGAGCGTGGACGGCAAGTCCGCGTACGTGCAGATCTTCCTCAACGGCTCCCAGGGCACCAGTGAGAGCCATGACTCGGTGGCTGCTGTTCGTCAGATCGTCGACTCGGTGCCGGCGCCGCCGGGCATCAAGGCCCACGTCGCCGGTAACAGCGTCCTCAACGCCGATACCAGCGTCGCCGGGCATCAAAGCATGGCAACGATGGAGTTGGTGTCGGTCGCCGTCATCATCGTGATGCTGCTCGCCATCTACCGCTCGGTCGTGACGATGCTGGTGTCCATGGTCATCATCGGCCTGGAACTCTTTGCCGCGCAAGGCGTTACCGCCACAGCGGGTTACCTGAAAATCATCGGTTTGACCCCGTACGCGGTGAGCATGGTGACGATGCTGGCCCTGGCCGCCGGAACGGATTATGTGATCTTCCTGCTGGGCCGATATCAAGAGGAAAGATCGAAAGGCCTAGATCACGAAACCGCGTTCTACGTGGCTTATCACGGTGTCTCGCATGTCATTCTGGGTTCCGGCTTGACGATTGCGGGTGCCACCATGTGCCTGAGCTTCACCACGCTGCCGTACTTCAACACCATGGGTTTGCCTTGCGCGATTTCGGTGTTGGTGATCATCGCCGCGGCGCTGACGCTGGCACCCGCGATTCTTACCGTGGGGTCCAAATTTGGTCTGCTCGACGCCAAACGTGACCTCTCGGCACGGGGTTGGCGCAAGGTCGGCACCGCTGTCGTTCGATGGCCGATCCCGATCATCTTTGTGACCACCATGATCGCTGTCATCGGTTTCGTCAGCCTGCTGACCTATGTACCGCAATACAACGACCAGAAGTTCACCCCCGCCAACATGCCGGCCAACCTCGCCATGGGCGTCGCGGACCGGCACTTCTCCCAGGCTCGGATGAACCCCGAATTGTTGATGCTGCAGGCCGATCACGACCTGCGCGACCCCGCCGACATGCTCGTCATCGACCGGGTCGCCAAGAACGTGGCACATATGCGCGGCATCGACCGGGTGCAGACCATCACGCGCCCATTGGGTTCGCCGATCGAGCACAGTTCGATCCCGTTCATGCTCGGTGCGCAAAACGCCGGCACCCTGCAGTCCGCCAAATTCAACAACGACAACTCGGCTCAAATGCTCGAGCAGGCGGACGAGATGAGCAGGACCATCGCCAACATGGAACGCATGTACACCATCACCAAGGAGATGACCGAAACCACACACAGCATGGTCGGCCGCACTCACGAGATGATGGATACCACCAACGAATTGCGCAACAACATCTCCGATTTCGAGGATTTCTTCCGACCGCTGCGCAGCTACTTCTATTGGGAAAAGCACTGCTATGACATCCCGATCTGCTGGTCACTGCGGTCAGTCTTCGACACACTGGACGGGATCGACGCACTCGCCGACCAAATACAAGGCCTCACCACCGATTTGGATCGTTTGGATCATTTGCTGCCGCAGATGCTGCCGGTGCTGCAGAACACCATCAGCTCAATGGCAAAAATGCGCGACTTCATGATCGCGACCCACAGCACCATGGCCGGCACCCAGGCCCAGCAACAGGAACTGGCCAAAGGCGCGACCGAGATCGGGCTGTACTTCGACCAGGCCAAGAACGACGACTTCTTCTACCTTCCACCGGATGTGTTCCACAACCCGGATTTCAACCGTGGCCTCAAGATGTTCGTCTCGCCCGACGGCAAAGCTGTCCGCTTCATCATCACCCACCAGGGCGACCCCGCCTCCACCGAAGGCATCGCACACGTCCGGGACCTCAAAGGCATCGTCGCGGACGCCGTCAAGAACACCCCGCTATCCAATGCCAAGGTTTCGCTTGCCGGCACCGCGTCGATGTACTCCGACATGCAGGACAGCGTCAAAACCGACCTGATGATCGCTGTCATCGCGTCGATGATCCTGATCTTCGCGATCATGTTGGTGATCACCCGCAGTCTGGTGGCAGCACTGGTGATCGTCGGCACCGTGGCCGCATCGCTGGGCACCGCATGCGGGCTGTCCGTGCTGTTGTGGCAGGACATCCTGGGCTTGGGTGTGCAATGGATCGTGATCCCGCTGTCCATAGTGATCCTGCTGGCGGTGGGCTCGGACTACAATCTGCTCGTGGTCTCGCGCCTCAAAGAGGAGATCCACGCGGGCCTCCATACCGGCATGATCCGCGGCATGGGAGCAACCGGACGCGTCGTCACCGCGGCCGGGATGGTGTTCGCCTTCACCATGATGTCGATGATCGTCAGCGACCTGCGCGTCATCGGCCAACTGGGTATGACCATCGGCATCGGCCTTATCGTCGACACGCTGATCGTCCGCGCATTCATGACCCCATCGATCGCCGCAGCACTCGGCCGCTGGTTCTGGTGGCCGCTGAACACGTTCAACATCGTGCAAAGGACCCGTCCCGGGCGCGATTCCGACGACAGCACCGCGCCAATCCCGCGGGTCCCAGCCACATGAGTGTCACCCGAACGTCTGGCCGGCCGTCGAGACCATCGTCGACGGCCGAACGGCCCGGGTCAATCACCGAATCCCAGTCAAAACTGCGCCAACGCACCAGCGGGCGCCTGGACCGGTCGCGTGATCCCGCAATCCTCAACGCGGCCTTGGAGATTCTCGCCGAACACGGCTACGACGCCACCAACATGAACGACATCGCCGCACGGGCCGGTGTCGGCAAAGCTGCCATCTACCGGCGTTGGTCGTCCAAGACGGCACTGATCACCGACGCGTTGGTCTATTGGCGACCGGATCTGTTGGACGACGAGCCGCCCGATACCGGCAGCCTATCGGGTGATCTGGAGGCCATCGTTGAGCACGCCGCCCGCAACGATGACGGCCTGATCTCCAATGAGCTGATCCTGCGCGTCGCGTTGGAAGCTGCTCAGGATCCCGATCTGACTTCTGCGCTCGACGATTTGATCCTCTTCAAAGGCCGCCGCGTGATGTCAGCCATTTTCGCCCGGGCTGCCGACCGCGGCGAGATACCCGGTGACCGTGACTGGTTACTTGTCGCCGATGTGGTCGTGGCGATGGGCCTGCTACGTGCCGTAGGTGGACAGGCCGTCGATGCCGATTTCGTCCGGCAGGTCATCGATACGCTTGTGCTGCCGGCGGTTACCCGCCCCTCCGGTGCCGCCGAGTCCGATCGCCGGTAACTCGTTAGGCCGGACGTATTGAATTGAGCGCCAACGACGATGACCGGACTGTTTTCGAATCCGGTCCGCCGCCCGCGGAGCCCTCTGGCTAGCCTTCGAGCTTGTAGCCCAGCCCTCGCACCGTCACCAGGTGCACCGGGTTGGCCGGGTCGGCTTCGATCTTGGACCGCAGGCGCTTGACGTGCACGTCGAGGGTCTTGGTGTCGCCGACGTAGTCGGCACCCCACACCCGGTCGATCAGCTGGCCGCGGGTCAGCACCCGCCCGCTGTTGCGCATCAGGTACTCGAGGAGGTCAAACTCCTTGAGCGGCAAGGTGATCGTGTCGCCATTGACCGAAACCACGTGGCGCTCCACGTCCATCCGGACCGGGCCGGATTCGAGCACGCCGTCGCTGATCTCGGAATCGTCGTCACCGCCGCGGCGCAACACCGCACGGATCCGCGCGATCAACTCGCGAGCCGAATACGGCTTGGTCACGTAGTCGTCGGCGCCGAGTTCGAGGCCCACGACCTTGTCGATCTCGCTGTCCCGGGCGGTGACCATGATCACGGGCACGCTGGAACGCGCGCGCAGTTGCTTGCAGACGTCGGTGCCGGACATTCCGGGCAGCATCAGGTCGAGCAGCACGATGTCGGCGCCACCCCGGTCAAACTCGGCCAGCGCGGCCGAGCCGTCGGTCACCACGGTGGCCTCGAAACCCTCCTTGCGGAGCAGGAAGGCCAGCGGATCGGCCAGCGACTCCTCGTCCTCCACGATCAGCACACTGGTCATCTGCGCGATTCCTCCTCATCGCTGCGCTCTGCATCGTCATACGCGCGGGTCATCGACTTAGTTCTTCCTCTCGTTGTGAGCGGTTGGGCCGCGCGTCGCGACCCGGTGTTTGCTCGGATTCGTCATGGTCTTGATCAGACGCCATCGCCGCCGGAATGGAAAGGGTGAATGTCGATCCGGTTCCCGGTTTGCTCCACACGCCGATGCTGCCGTTGTGGTTGGCCGCGACGTGCTTGACGATGGCCAGGCCCAGCCCGCTGCCACCGGTGGCGCGTGAGCGCGCCTTGTCCCCGCGGAAGAACCGCTCGAAGACCCGCTCCTGGTCTTCCAGGGCGATCCCGATGCCGCGGTCGGTCACCGCGATCTCGACGTTGTCTCCGCGGCGGCGGCGGCTGATCGACACCGGCGAACCTGGCGGCGAATAGGCGATGGCGTTGGACACCAGGTTGGCCAGGGCGGTGACCAGCAGAGTCTCGTCGCCCAGCACCCGCAGGCCGCTGGGCGCGTCAGTGCGGACCTCGATATCGGCGTTGTCGGCCCCCACCTTGTGACGCGAAATCGCTTCGCCCACAACCTTATCGACGTCGACCTCGATGACCGTGGGCAGACGTTCGGCACCTTGTAGCCGGGACAGCTCGATCAGCTCGGCGACCATGTCGCCCAGCCGGTTGGCTTCCACGAGCACTTTTTCGGCGAACCGCCGCACCGTTTCGGAGTCGTCGGACGACGCCAGCAGGGCCTCGGCGAGCAGCGCCATGGCCCCGACCGGGGTCTTGAGCTCGTGGCTGACGTTGGCCACGAAATCGCGGCGGGTCGCTTCCATCCGCGCGTAGTCGGACTGGTCGTGGGCGAAGACCACGGCGAACCGGCGATCTTCTTCGCTGAGCAACCGGGCCTGCCCGTGCACCGAGAGCCCGGCCCGGCCGCCCGACCGCTTCGCCGGCTGCAGGTCGAATTCGACGTCGACGCCGGTCAGGGCCTGCTGCGCCGCCTGCCAGGCCTGGTCGTCGAGCTGGCGGTCGCGCACCAGGCCCAACTCCTTGGCCCGGTCATTGAGGTAGACGACGTCGCGGTGGGCGTCGACCACCGCCGCGCCCAGCGGCATCAGCGCCACGATGCGTTGCAGCATCTGCGCGACGGTGATCCCGGTCCACTCGACCCGCTGGCGGCGCTGCACCGCCCGCGGTGACAGCCGGAAACCGACCAGTACACCTGCGGCCAGCGCCAGCGCGGACAAAACCCCGGCCAGCAACAGCGCCGAGAACACAGTCACATAGCAAATCCTACAAATCTTCCTGAACGCTGCCCTAGCGGAACGAGGCCAAAATCGGACAAGTCACACCTTGCGCTACAGGTGTTCCGCTCCCGTTCACGCGATGTTTGGCTAAATGGCCTTTATCTCGCCAAATGGGCGGAAGTGCCGGCGTCAGCCGCGCCCCTGGCTGGCAACCGCGGCGGCGCCCGCGGCAGCCGCCTCCGGGTCCAGATAGGTGCCGCCGGGCACCACGGGCCGCAGGTCAGCGTCCAGGTCGTAGCGCAGCGGGATGCCGGTCGGGATGTTCAGTCCGGCGATCTCGTCGTCGGACACCTGGTCGAGGTGTTTGACCAGGGCCCGCAGCGAGTTGCCGTGCGCCACGATCAGCACCGTCTTGCCGCTGCGCAGGTCCGGGACGATGACGTCGGTGAAATACGGCAGGAACCGCACGACCACGTCGGCCAGGCACTCGGTGAGCGGGCCGCCACCGATGTCGGCGTACCGGGGATCGGCGTCCTGGCTGTAGGTGCTGCCCTTCTCGATGGGCGGGGGCGGCGTGTCGTAGCTGCGCCGCCAGGCCATGAACTGGTCCTCACCGTAACGGGCCTTCGTCTCCGCCTTGTCCAGCCCCTGCAGCGCCCCGTAATGACGTTCGTTGAGCCGCCAGGTGCGCCGCACCGGGATCCAGAGCCGGTCGGCGGCGTCCAGCGCCAGGTGCGCGGTCGAGATGGCCCGGCGCAGCAGCGAGGTATAGACGATGTCGGGCAGCAGGTTGCTCTCGGTCAGCAACTCACCGCTGCGCACGGCCTCGGTCCGGCCCTTCTCGGTGAGGCCGACATCGACCCAACCGGTGAAGAGGTTCAGCGAGTTCCATTCGCTTTCGCCATGGCGAAGCAGTACCAGCGTGGCGGTATCACCCATGCCGGTCAGTCTCTCACGCACGCGAAAACACCCACGCGCTAACCATCGTCGTCATCGTCGTCGATCAGGTGGGCGAACGCCTCCAGGTTCTTCAGCGACTCGCCACGCGACACCCGCCAGTCCCACTCTTTCTGGATCGACGAACGAAAACCCAACTCCAGCAACGTATTGAAGTCCGAATCCACCGCTTCGAGCACCTGCCCGAGCACCCGGTCGAGTTCGTCGGCGTCCACCGACGCCAGCGACATGCGGCCCACCAGATAGATGTCGCCGACGTTGTCCAGCGTGTAGGCCACGCCGTAGAGGCGGCGGTTGCGCTTGAGCAGGAAGCGGTAGACGCCCTCGTGGTTCTCGTCGGGCTTGCGGCACACGAACGCCTCGACGCGCACCGAATGCTCGCCGACGCTCAGGATGGTGTTGGTCTTGAGCTTGCGCTCGCCGGGCAGTTCCACCACCAGCCCCGACAAACCACCATGTGCGCCAGCATGTTTGGAGTAGTTCAGCCCGCTGGCCTGGAGGGCATCCTCGATGACCCGCTCGACGGTAGAGGCGCTCATGCGCCCACCCCCCGGCGCTCGGCGGTGTATTCACGGATCGCGCGCCGATAGCTGGCCAGCAGCGCGTCGGTGGTGTGGTCCCAGGAGAACGTGGCGGCATGCGCTGCGGCCGCGCGACCCATCTCCTCGGCTTGCGGCTCGGGCAACCGCAGCAGCCGGCCCAGCGCGTCCGCCCACTGCCCGACGTCGTGCCCGGCCACCAGTGTGCCGGTCACCCCATCCCGCACGGCCACCGGCAGCCCGCCGACCGCGGCCGCGGCCACCGGCGTTCCGCAGGCCTGAGCCTCGAGGGCGACCAGACCGAACGACTCCGAATAACTGGGCACCGCAACCAGATTGGCCGCCTGAAAGAGCGTCGCCAGGTTCGGGCGCGACTGCGGGGGCAAGAACGTCACGCGCTCGGTGATACCGAGTTCGTCGGCCAGCCGCACCAATCCGTCCGGGGAGGCCAGGCCGCTGCCCGAGGGGCCGCCGGCCACCACGATGCGCACGCCGGGCAGTCGCGCGGCGGCCCGCAGCACGATGTCGGGCGCCTTCAGCGGCTGGATCCGGCCGACGAACGCCACGACGTCTTCGTCGAGCGGCAGCCCCAGCGCGGCCCGGGCGGCCCTGCGGTCACCGGGGCGGAACACGTCGAGATCCACTCCGGGGTGCACGACGTCGATCCTCGCCGGATCGGCGTGGTGAATCGAGATCAGTTGCCTGGCTTCGTCGTCGGTGTTGACGATCAGCCGGTCCGCCTCGTCGACGACCTGCTGCTCGCCGACCGTGCGCAGCGGCGGCTCGGGCGAATCCCCCTCGGCCAGCGCCGCGTTCTTGACAGCGGCGAGCGTGTGGGCGGTGTGCACCAACGGCACCGCCCAGCGGTCCCGCGCCAGCCAACCGACCTGCCCGGACAGCCAGTAGTGCGAGTGCACGATGTCGTAGTAGCCGGGCTCGTGTGATGCCTCGGCACGCAGCACCCCGGCGGCGAACGCGCACAGCTGGGTGGGCAGGTCGTATTTGTCCAGGCCCTCGAACGGGCCCGCCACGACGTTGCGGACCAGCACCCCGGGCGCCACCCGGGCGACCGGCGGGTCGGCCGAGGCGGTCGCCCGCGTGAAGATCTCCACCTCGATGCCGCGCCGCGCCAGGTGCAGCGCCGTCTGCAGCACGTAGACGTTCATGCCGCCCGCGTCGCCGGTGCCAGGCTGGGCCAGTGGTGAGGTGTGGACCGCCAACACGGCGACCCGGCGCGGTTCATTCAGCCGGAAAACCTCATCGTGCCGCACCCTGTCATCTTTACAGGATGGGTCGCCGGCCAGCCCAAGCGCGCTGGACACCACCCTCGCGTCAGGCGGACGACTCGTCGCTAGACACGTCGTGCAGCCGGGCATCCAGCGCCCCGGCGCGGCGCATCGCCCCCAGCGGATCGGCGTACAGCCCGGACAGCGAGACGGTTCCCGCGCCGGCCTCCTGCACCCGGTTGCCGAAGGCGGTGAGGCGGATGTCGCGGGGTCCCAGCACGGAGCGTTCGACGAAGGCGGCCTCCACCTGCTCCATCGCCTCGGGGTACTCGGTGAAGGCCTGGCCGCCGACCACCAGCTCGTCCGGGTTCAGCATGTCGCGCAGCAACGCCACCGCCTCGCCGAGCACGCGGCCCCGCTCGGCGAGCAGGTCCTTGGCCTGCTGGTTGCCGGCGCGTGCCACCCGCAGCAGTTCGGAGATGCCGGTGGCCGAGCCGTTCGGGCGGTTGGCCGGGGCGAACGGCAGGATGCGTTGCTGGCGGGCGACGGCCACGACGGCCTCGTCGCTGACGGTCGACTCCAGCTGACCGGTGCCGCCGAGCAGCTCGGAGTGGGCCGGCAGGGTCGCGATGGTGCCCGGTCCGCTGGTGGGGACGTGCACCCGGCCACCGATCACCAGCGCGTAGCCGACGGTCTCGCGGGCGTAGACGTACAGGCTTGTCGGCGAGCTGGGCAGGAAGCGCCGCATGCCCAGCAGCAGCTCGGCGCCGGCCATCGCGTCGACGTGCGAGGCCACCGAGACGGGCAGGCCCAGCGCGTCGGCCAGCACCGGCCCGACGGGCGCCTGACGCCAGCCCAGCCGCGGGTGGTCCACCTGGCCGGTGGCGCCGTCGACGGTGCCACCGATGGCGACCCCGACCCACAGCGGCCGCCGCCGGTGCCAACGCCGCAGGTAGCGGCGGGCGCTGTCGGCCAGCGTCGCCAGCGCGGGGCCGGCCGGGTTGCGCGGTGTCGGGGTCTCGACCGTGTCGAGGGTGCGGCCGAACAGGTCGGTCGCCACGATGCTGGTGGTCCGCGCCCCGATGTGGATGCCCAGCGTCACGAACGGCTCGTGGTTGACCTCCACCGGCACGCGCGGGCGCCCGATCGCTCCGGAGACGGCCAGGTCGGCGCGCTCGCGCAGCAGCCCCGCTTCCAGCAGCGCGATGACTTGGCGGTTGACCGTGGCGATGCTCAGCGAGGTGACGCCGGCGATGACGTCACGGCCGACGGGGCCGCGCAGCCGGACGGCCCGGAAGACGGAGGCGGCCGCCGAGTCGGGGATGTTCAGCGCCGGCGGCACGATCTGCCGGCGCACCGAGCGGTGGCCTTTTTGACCAGGCAGGTGCCCGACGGCACGGCTGGGCGAATGATGGGTATGGGTGAGGGTATTCGTGCGCACGAGCGTCCTTATGTCCGATTTTTGCTGGCCGTCTTGGCCACACCTGGCTGGGGTCAGGAGCGGCAAAGTGCGCAGCAACAACACGCACCCGCCGCGCACAGACACGCGGCGGTGGTGGTGGTGTTGGACAGGGCGCTAAGGAGCACACGCAAAATCTAGCACGTTCATTAAGGTTGTTTCGATGGTTAAAACTGGCAGGAATAAACGAGTCGCAGTAATCACCGGGGCCAGCTCGGGGATCGGCGCAGCAACCGCCCGCAACCTCGCTGCGCAGGGCTTTCATGTCGTCGCGGTGGCGCGCCGGGCGGACCGGATTGAGGCCCTGGCCAGTGAAATCGGCGGTACCGCCATTGTGGCCGATGTCACAGACGGGGCCTCGGTCGAAACATTGGCGAGCAAATTGGAACGCGTCGACGTGCTGGTCAACAACGCCGGCGGCGCCCGGGGTTTGGCGCCGGTCGCCGAGGCCGAGCTGGAGCACTGGCAGTGGATGTGGGAGACCAACGTGATCGGCACGCTGCGGGTCACGCGTGCGCTGCTGCCCAAGCTGATCGAGTCGGGCGACGGGTTGATTGTCACCGTCACTTCCGTTGCGGCACTTGAGGTTTACGACGGCGGCGCCGGATACACGGCCGCCAAACACGCCCAGGGGGCGATGCATCGCACGCTGCGCGGAGAGCTACTGGGCAAGCCGGTCCGGCTCACCGAGATCGCCCCGGGCGCGGTCGAAACGGAATTCTCGCTGGTCCGCTTCGACGGCGACCAGGAACGCGCGGACGCCGTCTACACCGGCATCACACCGCTGGTGGCCGACGACGTGGCCGAGGTGATCGGGTTTGTGGCTTCGCGGCCGTCGCACGTCGATCTGGACTTGATCGTGATGAAGCCGCGCGACCAGGCCACCACCTCCCGGTTTAACCGCCAGGGGTAGCGGGGCCGGTGCTGGCCGGTGACGTCGTCGTGGTCGGGGTGCCCGACAGGGTCGGCGCGTTGGACGGCGTGACCGGCGCGGTCACCGGGATCTGCGTTGACGGCGGGCGCGCGGTCGGGGGCGGCAGCGCGGACATGGCCACCCAGGTGTCCCAGTCCACGGCCCAGTCCCAGATGTCGCCGTCGGAGTAGGACAGCTGGATCGTGCTGCCGGTCACCTCGACCGGGTCGCCGTACATCGCCGACTGGAAGTACTGCTCGGCGTCGCCGGTGGACAGGTTGATGCACCCGTTGGTGACGTTGGTGTTGCCCTGCGCGCCGGCGCTGGCCGGGTTGGCGTGGATGAACTCGCCGTTGTTGGAGATCCGCACCGCCCAGCGTTCGTGCACGTGGCTGTAGCCGGCGGCCGGGTTGGACATGTAGAAGTCGGCGTACTTCTCGCTGACCACGTGGATGCCGTTGCGGGTGACGTTGCGCGCCTTGTCCGCCTCGCCGTAGCTGCACGGGAAGTCCATGATGACGCCCTCGTCGCGGATCACCTGGATGCGGTGCGACGAGACCTCGGCCTTGACCACCTGCCGGCGGCCGATCTGGATGTTCAGCGAGATGTCCTCGGCGCCGTAGGAGCTGTCGCCGAACGGCAGGCCGTACAGCTTGGCGTCGACGTTGACCGTGGTGCCGGCCGGGTAGTACTCGCGGGTCCGGTAGTGCACGCGGGCGCCGGCGGCCTCGTCGGGCAGCCAGGCCCAGCTGCCCTCGACGGGTGGGTTGGTGGTGACGGTGAGCGCCTTTTCGACGGCGGCCTTGTCGCTGATCGGCGCGTCGAACTGGATGATGATCGGCGCCGCAACCCCGACGGTCTGGCCGTCGGCGAGCTGGAAGGCCCCGCCGATCTTCTTGGTGGGCGCAACGGTGGTGAACTTGCCCGCCACCGGGACCGCCTTGCCGTCGTGCCCGACGGCCGAGCCGTTCCACGTGTAGGTCTGGTCGTAGCCCAGCGGCTCGGTGGTCGTGTAGACGGTGCGGTCGGAGTTGAAGGCGCCCGCGACGGCCTTGCCCGACGAGTTCGTCAGCGCGACGTGCTGGAACCAGCCGTCGCTCACCTCGACGCTGACCGGGGCGACCGGCACCACGTTCTCGGTCGCGTTGGCGGGCTGGTACTTGAGCTGCGGTGCGGGCTGCTCTTTCTTCTCGGCCTGCTTGGCGGTCGTGCCCCCGCAAGCGGCCAGTACGTTGGGGGCGAGCACACCCAGTCCGAGGGTCGCCAAAGCCGCGCGCCGGTTGAACGGCCGCGGGGCGTGGGACGGGGTCACGAAAATCAAAGATACCGGGGAAAATCGGGCGGTCCGGCCACCGCAAATCGGCGCCCCGCGCGCGTCGGCGAATTTTGCCGCTACAGCCTGCAGCCGAGCAGGACGGGTTCGGGGACCAGTGTGATGCCAAACACAGCCCGCACCCCGTCGCGGACGGCGCGGGCCAGCGCAATCACGTCGTCAGAGCCGGCTCCGCCGCGGTTGGTCAGGGCCAGCGCGTGCTTGGTGGACAACCGGCACCGGGCGTTCGCGTCGTCCGGATATCCCTTGCCGAAGCCCGCGTGCTCCACGAGCCAGCCGGCGGCCAGCTTGACCCCGTCGGGCGCCGGGTAGTTCGGGACCGGCCCGTCGACGGATGCGGCCAGCCGCTGGTAGACGTCCGGGGCGACCACCGGGTTGGTGAAGAAAGAACCCACGCTCCAGGTGTCGTGGTCGGCCGGGTCGAGCACCATGCCCTTGCGCGCCCGCAGCGCCAGCACGGCCTCGCGGACGGCCTGCGGGTCGGCGCGCTCGCCGGGGGCCACGTTCAGCGCGGCCGCCAGCTCGCCGTAGCGCAACGGCGCGCTGCGCCCGGACGCGTCCAGCGCGAACTCCACTTCCAAGACGACAGAAGGGATTTCGAGCCCGTCGCCGCCGCGTTTGAACACGCTGGTGCGATAGCCGAAGCCCAGCTGGCCGCCCGGCATCCAGCGCACCTCGCCGCTGCGGCGATCCAGCACCCGCACCCGAGTGATGGTGTCGGAGACCTCGGCGCCGTAGGCCCCGACGTTCTGCACCGGGGTGGCCCCGGCCGACCCGGGGATGCCGGACAGGCATTCCAGCCCGCCGAGGCCATGCTCGATGGCGGTCACCACGACGTCGTCCCACACCGCGCCCGCCTGGGCCCGGACCAGGTTGCCTTCGACGCTGACGCCGGCGTTGGCCAGCCGCACCGCGGTCAGGCCGGTCAGGGCGTCGGAGATCACCAGGTTGGAGCCGCCGGCGAAGATCAGCACCGAGTCGCGTTGCCCGCCAGCCGTTTCCGCGTCCAGCTGGCGCAGGGTCGCGATCACCTGTTCGCTGGTGGTGCAGGTGATCAGGCGGCGTGCGGTGGGGCCGACCCGCAGCGTGGTCAGGGGCGCCAGGGGCGCCGCGTCGGCCACCGCCGCACCGGCGAACTCCGAACCGGCTCCGCTGGAATTCATGGCCCGTAACGGTAGCCTGACCTGCTATGCCGCGTTCATTCGACTTGTCGGCCGATTACGACGGCAGCGTCGACGAGGTGCACCGCGCCTTCACCGATGCGGATTACTGGCGGGCCAGGCTGGCCGGGTCCGGCGTCGACGTCGCCACGCTGGAATCGATGCGGGTCGGCGGGGAGTCCGGAAACGACGACACCGTGGAGGTCGTCACGCTGCAGGTGATCCGCAGCGACAAGCTGCCGGGGATGGTCACCCAGCTGCACAACGGTGACCTGCGCATCCGGCGCGAGGAGACGTGGGGGCCGGTCACCGGCGGCGCCGCGTCGGGGTCGGTCGTCGGCTCGATCGTGGATGCGCCGGTGAACCTGACCGGCAGCGCCGTCCTGGAGCCCATCGCAGCGACCGGCGGCAGCCGGCTGACGTTTCGCGCCACCGTCCAGGTGCGCGTCCCGATCATCGGCGGCAAGTTGGAGAACTTCATCGGGACCCGGCTGGTCGAACTGATCGCCGTGGAACAGCGCTTCACCACGGACTGGATCGCCAGATCGGCCTGAGGCTCCCGACAGCGGGCACGCCAAGCCGGATCGCCCAGCTCCTCCCCGCGCCGCAGCAGCGGCGCGCATCGTCGCCGGGCCTAAGCTGGCGCTCATGCGAATCGCCTTGGCGCAGATCCTCAGCGGCACCGACCCGGCAGCAAACCTGCGGCTGGTGGACGAGTACAGCCGCCGGGCCGCCGAGGCGGGCGCGGACCTGGTGGTCTTCCCGGAGGCCACGATGTGCCGGTTCGGTGTCCCGCTGGGTCCGGTGGCCGAGCCGGTCGACGGGCCGTGGGCCGACGGGGTGCGACGCATCGCGGCCGATTCCCACCTCACCGTCGTCGCCGGCATGTTCACCCCGTCGGGCGACGGGCGGGTAAAGAACACGCTGATCGCGGCAGGGCCGGGCGATTCACCCGAGTCGCACGCCCACTACGACAAGATCCACCTCTACGACGCATTCGGCTTCACCGAATCGCGCACGGTCGCGCCCGGACACGAGCCGGTGGTGATCACGGTCGAGGGCGTCCGGGTGGGGCTGACGGTGTGTTATGACATTCGTTTTCCGGCGCTCTACACCGAGCTGGCGCGCCGCGGCGCCCAGGTGATCGCTGTGTGTGCGTCCTGGGGTTCGGGCCCTGGCAAACTCGATCAGTGGACCCTGCTGGCGCGCGCCCGCGCGCTCGATTCGATGAGCTACGTCGCGGCGGCCGGTCAGGCCGACCCGGCGACGCGCACGGACCCGCGTCGGGGGCGCCGACCGGGGTCGGGGCAGTCTGGTGGTCTCCCCGCTGGGCGAGGTCATCGCGTCGGCAGGCCCGAAACCGCAGCTTGTGGTGGCCGATATCGACGTCGACAGTGTCGCCGAGGCCCGCAAGAGCATCGCAGTCCTTAGCAACCACTCGGACTTTGCTCAGGTTGATAGGGCAGAATCGGTCGGGTGACGAACCCACAAGGACCACCCAACCCGGACCCGTCGCAGTGGGGCCGTCCCTCCAACCAGGGACCCTTCGGCCAGCCGCCGACAGAGCGGCCTACCGAGCGGATCAGCACCGGCGGCCCGGGCCACGTACCCCCGCCCCCACCGCCTCCCGCTCAGGGTCCCCCACCGGGGCAGACCGAGCGTTTCGGGACGCCGCAGCCGAACATGCAGCAGCCCGGCTACCCGCCGCCGCCGACCCCGCCCGCGGGTCCGACCGAGCGTTTCGCCACTCCCCCGAATGACGACGACGCGACCTCGGGGAAGAAGAAGCGCCGCTTCGGCCGCGACCCGGTGTCGGTCCTGCTGATCTTCATCATCGTGTTCGCGCTGATCATCGCCGGGCTCATCGGTGCCGAGCTGTACGTGCGCCACGTCGCGGACAGCAAGGTCGCCGAGGCGGTGGCGTGCGAGGTCAAGGACCAGGCCACCGCATCCTTCGGGGTGACGCCCCTGATGCTGTGGCAGCAGGCGACCAAGCACTACACCAACATCTCGGTGCAGACGGCAGGCAACAACATCCGCGACGCCAAGGGCATGAAGCTGTCGATCAACATCAACGACGTCCGCCTCAAGGACACGGACAACTCGAAGGGCACCGTCGGCTCGCTGGACGCCACCATCGACTGGACCAGTGACGGCATCAAGCAGTCGGTGCAGAACGCGATCCCGGTGCTGGGTCCGTTCGTCACCAACACCGTGACCACGCATCCCGCCGACGGCACCATCGAGTTGAAGGGCATGTTGGACAACATCACCGCCAAGCCGGTGGTGTCGGGCACCGGGTTGCAGTTGCAGATCGTCAGCTTCAATGCGCTCGGTTTCACCATGCCCAAGGAGTCCGTGCAATCGACGCTGGACGACTTCACCTCGAACCTGACCAAGAACTACCCGCTGGGCATCCACGCCGACAGCGTGCAGGTCACGGATAAGGGTGTGACAAGCCACTTCTCGACGCGCAACGCCACCATTCCGAAAGACAGCAGCAACAACAACGACCCCTGCTTCGCCAACCTCTGACGGCGAGCAGCTGGTCGGTCACCCGAGGCCGTCGAGCACTCCCCGGGTGCCCGACAGCCCCAGCCGGGTAGCGCCGGCATCGAGCATCGCGAGCGCGTCCTCGGCGGTGCGGATGCCGCCGCTGGCCTTCACCCCGAGGCGCCCACCGACGGCCTCGGCCATCACCGCGACCGCGCGCACGGATGCGCCGCCGGCCGGATGAAACCCGGTTGATGTCTTGACGAAGTCGGCGCCGCCGTCTTCGGCGGCCCGACACACCTGCGCCAGCGTGGGCTCGTCGGCCAGCGCCAGCAGCGCGGCCGACTCCACGATCACCTTCAGCACGGCGCCGCCGATCGCGCCGCGCACGGCGTGGACGTCGGAGCGCACCGCCTCGAGGTCGCCGGCCAGCGCCGCCCCGACATCGATGACCATGTCGATCTCGCAGGCGCCGGACGCGACGGCCAGGGCCGCCTCGTGCGCCTTCACCGCCGGGAGGTGCTTGCCGGACGGGAAGCCGGCGACGCTGGCGACCCGCACGCCGGAGCCGGCCCGCACGGCGACGGGAACCATCGACGGCGAGACGCACACCGCGTAGACCCCTAGCGCCGCCGCTTCGGCGACCAGCGCGGCCACGTCGGCGTCGGTCGCTTCGGGTTTGAGCAGGGTGTGGTCGACGAACGCCGCCAACTGCGCTCGAGTGGGTTGGGGTGCCATTAGGAGGATTCTTCCGGACCGCCGGGGTTGCAGCCGGAGGCGACCATCTCGGTGTCGTCGACGACCGGACGCCAGGGCTCCAGGTTCCAGCTGACCTTGCCGGGTTGGGCGAATTCGGCGAACTGCCAGTGGCAGAGGAACTGCGCGCGCATGCCGGGGGTGTCGGCGTCCGGCGACAGGGCGAGCACCTCGGCCCAGGCCTCGTCGGCCGGCGCCGTGGCCTGGAGTCTCGAGGCGGCCCGGCCGGCCGGCGACGGGAAGACCCTCAGGCTGCTGCGGCCCTGCCACTGCGCCCACTGGGTGTGGTCGATGTACGGCGGGGCCGGTGGATCCGCCGAGCCGCTGCCCGGGTCGGGGGCGGCGACGGCGTGCGGCACCGGGCAGGACAGGGCGACGAGCGCCGCGATCGGCGCCGTCAGCAGGGCCCTCATTCGGCTAGCGCGACTTACCTTGAATCTCAAGCAGTTTGGGCCGGACGTCGACCAGATACACGCCGGCCGCGCAGGCAGCGATCGCCATTCCGAGCACGCCGAAGACGAACCCCAAGATGGACGTCAGCGCCACGGCGCCGCCCAGGATCAGCAACCACACCGGCTTGGTCAGCTTCTCGGCGGCGGTGTAGGCGTCGGGTCGTTGCAGCGCGGCATGCACGAACGCGTAGATGGCCGTGACCAAGACGGCGATCTGCAAGACCAGCATGACGGTTCCCACGAGGTGGTTCACGCCTTAAGGGTATGGGGCACCCTGCAAAACGTCGACTCCGAGTCACCCGAAGGTGACCCGGAGCCGAACGTCGTGCTGGGTGGTGCTTACTTCTGGGTGACCTTCTTGGCCGCGGCCTTCTTGGCCGGAGCCTTCTTGGCCGGAGCCTTCTTGGCCGGGGCCTTCTTGGCGACGGCCTTCTGGGCCTTCTTGGTGGTCGCCTCGGTCTTGCCGGGCAGCTCGATGCCGACCAGCTTGGCGGCGCGCTCGCCGACCGCGCGGGTCTGCGACGCGACGGTGCCGAGCGCTTCCTGCGTCAGCTCGACGGCCTGGTCGACGTAGCCCTCGGCGCGCGCGGACGCGTCCTCGAAGGCGGTCTGGTTACGCAGCCGCTGCAGGGCCGCCTCGCCGCGCTCGACGAGCTCGTTGTACCGGGTGGTCGCGGCCTCCAGGTAGCCCTCGGCCGCCTTGCGCAGCTCCTCGGTGGTGAACCGGTCGCGCAGCTCGGTGAACTGCTCGGGCAGGTCCTCCTGCAGCTTGGTCAGGCGAGCGCGACGCTCCTCGACCCGGGTGCGGGTCTCGGCGCGGGTCTCTTCGGCGCGCTCCCGCAGGCCGGCGATCAGGTCGTTGACGGTGGCCAGGGCCAGGTCGGCCGCGCCCAGCGCCGCGAGCAGCGGGGCCCGCAAGTCTTCGATGTTCGTGTTTTCCGCCATGGTCTTTCCTTTCATTGCTTTCGCTATCGGCGTTATTCGGTGCTATTAGCTGTCTGGTCGAGAAGTTAGGTGCAAACGTCTCCTTCGCAACTGGGGCCGCCAGTGTCGGGGTGGGTCGTTCCGCAGCTCAGCTGGAACCCGTAGGTCCTCCCCGTTGGGTAACCGCGACGGCCGGTCGTCTATACATCACCAACTCGCTACCGCGATGTGCCAAGCCCGCTTTGTGGCGCAAACCCCCAGCACAGTTGGTTACGGTGCCGGGTGAAACGGGCCGATCACTCGCTGTCGGATTCGGTCGGACTCTCCTCTTGGATCGATTCGTTTTGCTGGGTGAACGATGAGTAGATGTCGAGCAGGATTTGCTTTTGGCGCTCGGTGATCGCAGTGTCGGTGACGATGGCGTCCCGCACCTGACTCTTGTCACTGGGCTCGAGAATCCCGGCGCGCACATAGAGAACCTCGGCGGAGACGCGGAGTGCCTTCGCGATCTGGTTCAAGACATCGGCGGAGGGCTTACGCAATCCACGCTCCACCTGGCTCAGATATGGATTGCTGACCCCGGACTTTTCGGCGAGTTGGCGCACCGACACCTGCGCGAGTTCACGCTGGCTACGGATGAAACTGCCGATGTCAGAGGCCACTTCGGAGGCAGCGTTGGACACCTTGGCGGAGAGCTTCTCCTCGGGTGTCATGACGTGCTCCTGGTCGGGCGGCTGATCTGGACGCGCCCAGACTACTACAAGTGCTTGCTATTGCAAGCACTTGTTAGCACTGCTAGAAATGCGTTAGACCAGCAGCTGCGCGACGGCGTAGATCACCAGGCCCGCCAGCGAACCGACCACGGTTCCGTTGATCCGGATAAATTGCAGGTCACGGCCCACGTGCAACTCGATGCGCCGGCTGGCCTCCTCGGCGTCCCAGCGCTCGATCGTGTCGGTGATGATCGCTGTGATCTCCACCCCATACTGCGAGACGAGGTGCTGGGCCGCCCGCACCAGCCAGTTGTCCACCTTGTCGCGCAGGTCGGCGTCGTCGCGCAGCGATTCGCCGATGCGGACGACGGTGTCGGCGATCCGGGTGCGCAGGGTGCTGGACGGATCGTCCACGCCCTCGAGCACCAGCCGTTTCAGGGTCTTCCACGCCGTCGCCGCGGCGTTGGCGATCTCGTCGCGCGCCATCAGCTGCTCCTTGATCGCGTCGGCGCGCGCGATGGTGTCCGGGTCGTGCTGCAGGTCGTCGGCGAAGTCGAACAGGAAGCGGGTGGCCGACCGGCGCAGCTCGTGGTCCGGATTGCGGCGCACCTTGTCGGTGAAGTCCATCAGCTCGCGGTGGATGCGGTCGCCGACCAGATGGTCGACGAAGCGCGGCGACCACGTGGGCGAGTCGCGCTCGACCACCCGCTGAATGACCTCACCGGCCTTCAGCGACCACTGAAAGGCCCGGTCGGCCAGCAATTGGATCAGCGCCTCCTGGCGGTGCTCGGCCAGCAGGGTGGCCAGCACCCGCCCGACCGGCGGGCCCCACTGCGGTTCGGCGATCCGGCGCACGATCATCCGGTCGATCACCTGCTGGACGTCCTCGTCGCGCAGGAGTTCGACCAGTACCCGCAGCACGGTGGCGGTCTCGCTCGCCACCCGCTCTGCATGGACGGCCTCCGACAGCCACTTGCCGAGCCGGCCGGACACCTGGGCGTCGCGCAGCTTGGTCTCGACGACCTCCGGCGACAGGAAGTTCTCCCTGACGAACGTGCCCAGGCCCTCGCCCAGCTGGTCTTTCTTGCGCTTGATGATCGCGGTGTGCGGGATGGGAATGCCCAGCGGGTGCCTGAACAGCGCCGTCACGGCGAACCAGTCCGCCAGGGCGCCCACCATGCCGGCCTCGGCGGCCGCGCCGACATACCCCACCCAGGCACCCAGGCTGGCGTGCGCCTGCGCCCAGCGGCAGGCCAGGAACACGCCGGTGGCACCGATCAGAAAACTCAGTGCCACCAGCTTCATCCGGCGCAACGCCACCCGGCGCTGCGCGTCGGCCTCGGGATCGGCGCCGGCGAAGGACTCGGCAAAGGACGCGCGAGCAGCGCGGACGGGGGCCGCCGCCGTCGGCGAATCGGGCCTCGCCCCCGGCGGGCCCGACGCTTCGCCTCTCACCGAGGCGCGATGTGACACCACTCCATCATCTATCCTTCCCGTGAATTGGGGCGACGACACTGTTCACGACGTCTCACCCACGCCCGGCCAGGACAAGAAACCGACCCCCTCACGCCGTAAGATCAAGGGCGTCTAGGGAATGGGAATTCGGCGACAGTGGCAGAGCAAATGACGGCTGTGAGCGTCAAAATGGACGGGCGCAAGCGGCGTTGGCATCAACACAAGGTGGAGCGTCGTAACGAGTTGGTCGACGGCACGATCGACGCGATCCGCAGGCTCGGCGGCACGCTGAGCATGGACGAGATCGCCGCCGAGATCGGCGTTTCCAAGACGGTGCTGTACCGCTATTTCGTCGACAAGAACGACCTGACGACGGCCGTGATGATGCGGTTCACTCAAACCACCCTGATCCCCAACATGGCTGGGGCGCTCACCTCGGGCCTTGACGGCTTCGACCTGACCCGCGAGGTCATCCGCGTGTACGTCGAGACGGTCGCGAACGAGCCCGAGCCATACCGGTTCGTGATGTCCAACAGCTCGGCCAGCAAAAGCAAAGTCATCGCCGACTCCGAGCGGATCATCGCGCGCATGCTCGCGGTGCTGATGCGCCGCCGCATGCAACACGCCGGAATGGACACCGGCGGTGTGGAACCGTGGGCGTATTTGATCGTCGGCGGCGTCCAGCTGGCCACCCACTCCTGGATGTCGTACCCGCGGATGAGTCGCGATGAATTGATCGACTACCTGACCATGTTGAGTTGGAACGCTCTCAAGGGAATCGTCGAAGTCGGCGGGTCGCTGGAGAAGTTTCGCGGGGAGCCGCACCCTTCACCGATCGTGCCGCCCCGGGAGCGTCAGGACGGCCTCGGACCCGAATAAGGCCCTCGGACCGCACAAGCTCGTTTTGGGGATTGCGCGGGCCGCATGTGAGGGTATGGACGCGCCTCGGGAGGGCGACTTGGCCCGTCGCAGGGACTAGCATGCAGAGGGGTATCGGGGGATGTAGCGGGGTTTCCGTTTGGCCGTTTACCCCTGTCCCCCGCATATAGAAAGGCTCGTGTCGACATGTCTGTGCAGCTCACGCCGCACTTTGGAAACGTGCAAGCCCATTACGACTTGTCTGACGATTTCTTCCGGCTGTTCCTGGATCCCACTCAGACCTACAGCTGCGCCTACTTCGAGCGTGATGACATGACCCTCGAAGAGGCCCAGATCGCGAAGATCGATCTGGCACTGGGGAAGCTGAAGCTCGAGCCGGGGATGACGTTGCTGGACATCGGTTGCGGCTGGGGGGCCACCCTGCGGCGCGCCATCGAGAAATACGACGTGAACGTCGTCGGCCTGACGCTGTCGGAGAACCAGGCCGAACACGTGCAGAAGTCCTTCGACCAGATGGACACCGGCCGCACCAGGAGGGTGCTGCTGGAAGGCTGGGAGAAATTCCACGAGCCGGTGGACCGCATCGTGTCGATCGGCGCGTTCGAGCACTTCGGCCGCCAGCGCTACGGCCGCTTCTTCAAGATGGCCTACGACGCGCTGCCGCCCGGCGGGGTGATGTTGCTGCACACCATCGTTCGGCCCTCGTTCAAGGATGCCCGGGCCAAGGGCATGAAACTGACCCACGAGATTGTTCAGTTCTCGCAGTTCATCCTGGCCGAGATCTTCCCTGGAGGCTGGCTTCCGACGCCCCAGACCGTCGGGGAGTACGGGGTCACGGCGGGCTTCGATTTGACTCGGGTGCAGTCGTTGCAGCTGCACTACGCCAGGACTCTGGACCTGTGGGCCGAGGCGCTCGAGGCGAATCGCAAGCAGGCCATCGCGATCCAGTCTCAAGAGGTCTACGACCGCTACATGAAGTACCTCACCGGCTGCGCGAAACTGTTCCGCGAGGGCTACACCGACGTCAATCAATTCACGCTGGAGAAGTAACCGGCTCGCTAAAAGCAATCAGCCCCGAACGGATCGCCGTTCGGGGCTGATTGATCTGGTCTAAATGACCTGGCCTACTTGACCATCGTGAATTGGCCCACGTTGGTGACGCCCCGACGGAAGAAGTTCTCGCAGCCGGTCAAATAGTGCATGTAGCGGTCGTAAACCTCTTGCGACTGCAGGGCGATGGCCTGCTCCTTGTTGGCCTCCAGATTGGCCGCCCAGATGTTGAGGGTCCGCGCGTAGTGCATCTGCAGCAGCTGCACCCGCTCGACCGAGAAGCCCGCCGCCTCACCGAACTTGAAAATGTCTTCCTGGGCCGGCAGCTGTCCACCGGGAAAAATTTCCTTGCCGATGAATTGCGCGAATCGCAAATCGCGCATCGTGAGCGCAACGCCGCGTTCGTGCTGCTGTTTCTGGGTATAGGTCAAAATCGTGTGCAAAAGCATCCGGCCGTCATCGGGAAGGATGTCGTAGGCGCGTTCGAAAAATGCGGGATAGCGCTCCAATTTGAACGCTTCGAAGGCGCCGATAGTGACAATTCGGTCAACCTTGTCTTCGAATTCTTCCCAGCCCTGCAGGCGCACCTCGATATTGCGGTCCGTCGGCAATCCGGCCAGCTTCTTCTTGCTGTACTCAAACTGGTTGCGGCTCAGGGTAATTCCGATGACGTTGACGTCGTACTTCTCGATAGCCCGCTTCAGCGCACCACCCCAGCCGCAGCCGATGTCCAGCAGCGTCATGCCGGGCTCGAGGTTCAGCTTGCCCAGCGCCAGGTCGAACTTGGCGATCTGCGCCTCTTCGAGCGTCATGTCATCGCGCTCGAAATACGCGCACGTGTAGCCCATCGTGTCGTCTAGAAATAACGCGAAGAATTCATCCGAGACGTCGTAGATGGACTGCGACTCCTCGTAATAGGGTTCCAATCCGGTCATACTCGGCACAAACCTTTCGTCTATTTAACGCGAGCATACTAACCGATCCGTCAATAGGCGGTCATCGCGGCACCGGTGCGCCACCAGTTGTTACTCAGTAGGTATAAAAGCCCTGGCCCGTCTTCTTGCCCAGCCGGCCGGCCTCGACCATGCGCAGCAGCAACGGCGGGGGCCCGTACTGCGGCTCCTTGAACTCCTCGAACATCTTGTCCGCGATCAGCTTCAGGGTGTCCAGGCCGACCAGGTCCGACAGCCGCAGCGGGCCCATCGGGTGTGACAGCCCGGCCACCACGGCCTTGTCGACGTCTTCGACGGTGGCGAAGCCGGCCTCCACCATGCGGATCGCCGACAGCAGATACGGCACCAGCAGCGCGTTCACCACGAAGCCGGACCGGTCCGAGCAGCGCACGACCTGCTTGCCCAGCACGGCGCTCGCGAATTCCTCGGTGCGTGCCGCGGCGGCGTCGTCGGTGACCAGCGTGCTGACCAACTCGACCAGCGGCAACACCGGCACGGGGTTGAAGAAGTGCAGCCCCAGCACGCGTTGCGGGTTCTTGGTCGCCGCGGCGATCTTCATGATCGGGATGCTCGAGGTGTTGGACGCCAGAACCGCATCGGGGTCGGTGATGACCCGGTCGAGTTCGGCAAAGACCTGCGCCTTGACGGCGTCGTCTTCGATGATCGCCTCGATGACCAGCTGACGGTCGGCGAGGTCCTTCAGGTCCGTGGTGAAGGTGAGCTTGCTCAGCGCCCGGTCCCGTTCCCGCTCGGTCACCTTGCCGGCGCTGACGCCGCGCTCCAGCGACTTCACGATGCGGTTGCGGCCGGCCGTGATCAGGGCCTCAGTGGTCTCGTACACGGTCACGTCGACGCCGGCACGGACCGAGACCTCCGCGATGCCGGACCCCATCTGGCCCGCCCCGACAACTCCTACCCGCTGGATCGTTGCGTCACTCACTGATTTCTCTCCGGTGTCGTATCGTCTTGCACCGCAATAGGCCCCGCCCAGGTTTAGCCGGGCGGGGCCTACGCTACTTCATCTCATTTTCAGGGCGCGGCGTGCGCCGCGAGCTCGCTCAGTGACTCAAGCCTTCGGTTTCACTTCGTCCTCGCGGGCACGGCCCGCTCGTCCTCAGTGACTCAAGCCTTCGGTTTCACTTCGTCCTCGCGGGCACGGCCCGCTCGTCCTCAGTGACTCAAGCCTTCGGTTTCACTTCGTCCTCGCGGGCACGGCCCGCTCGTCCTCAGTGAAACTGACCCTCTTCGGTGGAGCCGGCCAGCGCGGTGGTCGACGAGGTCGGGTCCACCGTGGTGGCGATGCGGTCGAAGTAACCGGCACCCACCTCGCGCTGGTGCTTGGTGGCGGTGTAGCCACGCTCCTCGGCGGCGAACTCGCGCTCCTGCAGCTCGACGTAAGCGCTCATCTGGTTGCGGGCGTAGCCGTAGGCCAGATCGAACATCGAGTAGTTCAGCGCGTGGAAGCCGGCCAGCGTGATGAACTGGAACTTGAATCCCATTGCCGCGAGCTCCTTTTGGAACTTCGCGATGGTGGAGTCGTCCAGGTGCTTGCGCCAGTTGAACGACGGCGAGCAGTTGTAGGCCAGCATCTGGTCGGGGAACTCGGACTTGACGCCCTCGGCGAACTTGGCGGCGAGCTCGAGGTCCGGAGTGCCGGTCTCCATCCAGATCAGGTCGGAGAACGGCGCGTAGGCCTTGGCGCGGGCGATGCAGGGCTCGAGGCCGTTGCGCACCCGGTAGAAGCCCTCCTTGGTGCGCTCACCGGTGATGAACGGCTGGTCGCGCTCGTCGACGTCGGAGGTGATCAGCGTGGCGGCCTCGGCGTCGGTCCGGGCGATGACGACGGTCGGAACGTCGCACACGTCGGCGGCCAGGCGGGCCGAGGTCAGGGTGCGGATGTGCTGCTGGGTCGGGATCAGCACCTTGCCGCCCAGGTGGCCACACTTCTTCTCCGAGGCCAGCTGGTCCTCCCAGTGCGATCCCGCCACGCCGGCGGCGATCATGGCCTTCTGCAGCTCGTACACGTTGAGCGCACCACCGAAACCGGCCTCACCGTCGGCGACGATCGGCGCCAGCCAGTTCTTCACCGAGGTGTCACCCTCGACCGCGGCGATCTCGTCGGCGCGCAGCAGCGCGTTGTTGATGCGGCGCACCACCTGCGGCACCGAGTTGGCCGGGTACAGGCTCTGGTCGGGGTAGGTGTGGCCGGACAGGTTCGCGTCACCGGCGACCTGCCAACCGGACAGGTAGATGGCCTTCAGGCCGGCGCGCACCTGCTGCACGGCCATGTTGCCGGTCAGGGCGCCGAGCGCGTTGATGTACTCCAGGTCGTGGAGCTGCTCCCACAGCACCTCGGCGCCGCGACGGGCCAGGGTGGCCTCCTCGACGACGGTGCCCTGCAGGGCGACGACGTCCTGGGCGGTGTAGGTCCGGGTGACATCCTTCCAACGCGGGTTGGTGTCCCAGTCCTTCTGGATCTGTTCGGCGCTCTTGGGGGTGCCAACGACAGACATTGGGCATGCTCCTTCACGATCTTCACTACTGAGTTAGTGGACGCCTCACCGGCGGTAGCTAGCGGCTCAACTTCACTGGTGTGCTAAGTCGAAGATGACACAGCTCATAGGGGCTGGTCCACCCGTTTCAGTTGCCAATTTAAGCAACGGGAACGCTTAAATTTGCGAAGTTTGCTAAGTTGCGAACTCACTTAACCGTTTCAGAAGCTACCCGCCGGTAACAAGAATGCGCAGGTCAACGGCGGTTAACGGGACGCTTGTCCGATTTAGCGAGCAAAGATCGCGGCGACGGCTTTCGCCTCGTCGCCGACGGCGTATGTGAGCGTTGTAACAGTGCGATCGGCCAGCTCTGGGCCGAATTGCTCGGTGGATCCGGCGGGGTGGACGTGCGAGATGATCTCCAGCTTGTCGCCCAGCGCCACCGGCGCCTCGTGCTCGATCGTGATGCGCAGCGGCGGCTGCAGCAGTTCCGGGTGCGACGCCAGATAGTCCTCGATCACGCTCCAGTACACGGAGTTGTTCATGTGGTCGAACAAGTCGATGTCGGTGACCCGGACCGGGAACTCGTGGATCTCGACCGCGTCGTCGCGGCTCCCCGGCTTCAGGTAGGACTTCCAGCGCAGCCGGTCGACGGAGGTCGTCTTGTGCAGGCCGGCCAGGAAGTCGTCGGCGATGCGCGAGGGCATCTGGGTCTCGCGGTTGATGTTGATCCAGAAGGCCTCGGACTCGATGAGCCCGTCGCCGCGCTTCCCATCGATGCGGACCCGCATCTCACACCAGCGGTTCGAGGTGCCCGAACACCATCTGCGCAGGCGCAGCATGTCGTTGAACTCGATCGGGCGGATCAGGTCGAGCATGGTGCGCCGGACGATCCACAGCGGGTGGGTCTCCTCGAAGCCCATCTCGCGCAACTGGTCCTGGCCGATGTCCTGGATGTGGCGCGCGGACGCGTCGAGCCGCAACCGGCCGGTGCGGTCGATGTCGCCGACCCGCAGCGGCCACTGGCGATCGAAAACGTCAGGGTGACCGTCGGGCACCGGCATCAGTTGTTTGTCCAGGCTCACGGCGTCGCTCCCCGATTCCTCCTCGTGGTTACCCCAGGCTAAGGCCTGAGGCCCCGGTCGCATCATGCCAACGAGGTGCGCCGAACACCAATTTCGACGCGACGGCCTGCGCTGCCAAGTCTGCGAACCAGATCTTCGCACGGCCGGTAACCTCGGAGAAGTGTCCAAGACGTTCGTCGGCTCCCGCGTGCGCCAGCTGCGCAACGAACGCGGGTTCTCCCAGGCAGCGCTGGCCCAGATGCTGGAGATCTCGCCGAGCTACCTCAACCAGATCGAGCACGACGTCCGCCCGCTGACGGTGGCGGTGCTGCTGCGCATCAGCGAGGTGTTCGGGGTGGATGCGACCTTCTTCTCCTCGCAGGACGACACCCGGCTGGTGGCCGAGTTGCGCGAGGTCACCATGGACCGCGATCTCGACATCGACGTCGACCCGACCGAGGTCGCCGAGATGGTCAGCGCCCATCCCGGGCTGGCCCGTGCGGTGGTCAACCTGCACCGGCGCTACCGGATCACCACGGCGCAGCTCGCGGCCGCCACCGAGGAGCGCTTCTCCGACGGCAGCGGCAGCGGCTCGATCACCATGCCCCACGAGGAAGTGCGCGACTACTTCTACCAACGGCAGAACTACCTGCACGAGCTGGACACCGCCGCCGAGGACCTCACCATCAAGATGCGGTTGCACCACGGCGATCTGGCGCGTGAGCTCACCCGCCGGCTCACCGAGGTGCACGGGGTGCACATCAACCGCCGGATCGACCTGGGCGACACCGTGCTGCACCGCTACGACCCCACGACCAAGACGCTGGAGTTCAGCAATCACCTGTCGTTGGGCCAGCAGGTTTTCAAGATGGCCGCCGAACTGGCCTACCTCGAATTCGGCGATCTGATCGACACTCTGGTCGAGGAGGGCAAGTTCACCAGCGACGAGTCGCACACGCTGGCCCGGCTCGGGCTGGCCAACTACTTCGCCGCGGCCACCGTGCTGCCGTACCGCCAGTTCCACGACGTCGCGGAGAACTTCCGCTACGACGTCGAGCGGCTGTCGTCGTTCTACTCGATCAGTTACGAGACCATCGCGCACCGGCTTTCGACGTTGCAGCGCCCGTCGATGCGCGGTGTGCCGTTCTCGTTCGTCCGGGTCGACCGGGCCGGGAACATGTCAAAACGTCAGTCCGCCACCGGCTTTCACTTCTCCTCCAGCGGTGGTACCTGCCCGCTGTGGAACGTCTACGAGACGTTCGCCAACCCGGGCAAGATCCTGGTGCAGATCGCCCAGATGCCCGACGGGCGCAACTACATGTGGGTGGCCCGCACCGTGGAACGTCGCGCGGCCCGGTATGGTCAGCCGGGTAAAACCTTCGCGATCGGGCTGGGCTGCGAGCTTCGCCACGCTCACCGGCTCGTCTACTCCGAAGGACTCGACGTTTCGGGGGAACCAGGGACAGTGGCCACACCGATCGGCGCGGGCTGCCGGGTCTGCGAACGCGACAACTGCCCGCAGCGCGCCTTCCCGGCGCTCGGACGCGCACTCGATCTCGACGAGCACCGCAGCACGGTGTCTCCCTACCTGGTGACCCAGCCGTGATCCCACCGGACGGCCGGATCCCACCGGGGCGGTTTCGCGAACTGGGACCGATCAATTGGGTGATCGCGAAGCTGGGCGCACGCACCGTGGCCGCCCCGGAGATGCACCTCTTCACCACGCTGGGACAGCGCCGGCTGCTGTTCTGGACGTGGTTGGCGTACGGCGGCCGGCTGCTGCGCGGGAAGCTTCCCACCGTCGACACCGAACTGGTGATCCTGCGGGTCGCGCACCTGCGCGCGTGCGAATACGAACTCCAGCACCACCGCCGGATGGCCCGCAAGGCCGGGCTGGACGCGGACCTGCAGGCCGCCATCTTCGCCTGGCCCGAGAAGCTGGACCCCGTCGATGCCCGCCTGACCGTGCGTCAGCAGGCGCTGCTGGCGGCCACCGACGAATTCGTCAAAGACCGGACCGTCACCGCCGACACCTGGCGGCAGCTGGCGGCCCACCTGGATCGGCGGCAGCTGATTGAATTCTGTTTATTGGCAAGCCAATACGACGGCCTTGCGGCAACCATGTCGGCGCTCGACATTCCGCTGGACCATCCGCGCTAGCTAGAGGTAGACGTCGACGAGGATGGCGAGCGTCAGTATCACCGGAAGGACCGGCAGCGCGAAGGCGAACACCGCCCACGCCTGCTTGCCGCGCCGGCGCTGCCGCAAGCCCCACAGCGCGGCACCGGCCCCAAGCACCACCGAGCCCAGCAGCACCAGCGGGGCCCACTGGCCGGCCGTCGCGTTGTCGCCGTTCGAAATGGCCAGCAACCACAGGACATAACCGGCCGCCAGGCCACCGACGGCACCGACGATGGCCTGGGGGGTGACGGTGCGCATGACGTTAGAAATTGATCATGTGTCCGGTCAGGCCGTGGAAGCATTCCTGCAGCGCCTCGGACATGGTCGGGTGGGTGTGCACGTTGCGGGCCAGCTCCGTGGCGGTCAGGTCCCACTTCTGGGCCAGCGTCAGCTCCGGAAGCAGCTCGGAGACGTCGTGGCCGACCAGGTGTCCGCCCAGCAGCTCACCGTATTTGGCGTCGGCGATCAGCTTGACGAACCCACTGGGGTCGCCCACGCCGTGGGCCTTACCGTTCGCGGTGAACGGGAATTTCGCCACCACAACGTCGTGGCCTTCCTCACGAGCCTGCTCCTCGGTGAGGCCGAAGCTGGCGACGTTGGGCTGACAGAACGTCGCCCGCGGCATCATCCGGTAGTCGCCAAGCGCCAAAGTCTCTGCGCCGGCGATGGTTTCGGCGGCCACCACGCCCTGGGCCTCGGCGACGTGGGCCAGTTGCAGCTTGCCGGTGACGTCGCCGATGGCGTAGATGTGCTCGATGTTGGTGCGCATGTAGTCGGTGATCCCGATGGCCTTGCGGTCGGTCAGCGCGACGCCGGCCGCCTCCAGGCCGAAGCCCTCGACGTTGGGCGCAAAACCGATGGCCTGCAACACCTTAGCGGCCTTGAGCTCTTGAGAGTTGCCGTCCTTGCTGACGACGACGGTCACCTCCGAGCCGTTGTCGGAGATGGACTCGACCTTCGTCGAGGTGAGGATTTTGACGCCCATCTTCTTGAACTGCCGCTCGACCTCCTTGGAGACCTCGGCGTCCTCGTTGGGCAGGGCGCGCGCCAAGAACTCGACCACGGTGACGTCCACGCCGTAGTTCTTCAGCACGTACCCGAATTCCATGCCGATGGCACCGCATCCGGCGATGATGATCGACTCCGGCAGCTCGCGCGACAGGATCAGTTCCTCGTAGGTGACCACGTTGGCCGACAGCGACGTGCCGGGAACCAGGCGGGTGCTGCTGCCGGTGGCGATGATGGCGTTGTCGAAGGTGACGGTCTCGGTGCCGCCGTCGTTGAGGTCGACCGAGATCGTGTGGGCGTCGGTAAACCGTCCGTAGCCATGGATTTCGGTGATCTTGTTCTTCTTCATCAGGAAGTGCACGCCGGCGACGCGGCCCTCGGCCACTTTGCGGCTGCGGTCGAACGCGACCCCGTAGTCGAACGTCGCCTCGCCGCTGATGCCGAACGTCTTGGCCTCTTTGGTGAAGATGTGGGCGAGTTCGGCGTTGCGCAGCAGCGCCTTGGACGGGATGCAGCCGACGTTGAGGCAGACTCCGCCCCAGTACTTCGGTTCGATGACCGCGGTGCTAAGGCCCAGCTGCGCGGCGCGAATGGCTGCGACATATCCGCCGGGACCGGCCCCGAGGACGACGACGTCATAGTGAGAAGTCACGAGCCCACCCTAGTTGGCCACCACCCTTGGTGGCCGCCCGGGCGAGGCGTCAATACGGAATGACGCCGACGAGGCAGTGCCCCACCCGCTCGCAGTGGTAGTAGCCGTACAGGGGTGCCGCGGCGACCAGCGCGGCGAACGGCCCGGACATCGTCGCGATCGACAGCGCCGAGATCAGCGGCCTGCCCTCGGTCATGGCCAGCATCACCCCGCCGACGACGCACGCCACCACGTAGACCAGCACCACGAACAGCGCGGCGGTCTTGTCCACCGAGTGGTACCACCAATAGAACAGCCCCAGCCCGATCACGGCCGCGGCGGCCCACACGCCGAGCAGCACCAGGGCCAACTTCCACCATTTGAGGTAGAGGTACCGGCCGGGCACGTTGATCGGTTGCACCACGCCGACGGGCTCGGCGGGCTCCGGCTCGCCGGCATCCGGCGCGGGCGTGGCCGCCTCTTCGGCGGTGCCGGTGGCGGCCTCGGGTTCCGTTGCGGCGGGGTGCTCGCCGGTGTCGTCATCGAAATCGGGGACCCACGACTGGGTGCCGGTGTGCTCGGCGTCGTCCTCGTCATCCGAGAAGTCCGGCACGAATGCCTCGGTGCCCGGGTTCGCGGCGTCCTTGTCGTCAGGCACCGGCGGTCACCCGCAACGCGACCAGGACGCCGAACCAGCCCGGCGCCACCGACAGCAGGAACGCGCCGAGCGTGGTGACCCAGCGTCGTCCGGAAAACAGGATCGTCGTCAGCCCGACGACGCTGAGGATGCCGACCACCGACGCGATCGCGATGCCCGGGCGGATGCCTGCGTGGACGGCCACGGTGCACGCCACACCCGCCAAAAGTCCGACCGCACTGCCGATCAGCATGCCGCTGGCCAACAACCAGGGGCGCGGAAGAGGGATCACTTTCCCGACTGTACTGCGGTTACCGGCGAGGGGGGCATGCCGCCGAGGCCGCGTCAGCCACCACCGGGCCCCGGGCCGCCGGGCGTTCGCCGCGTTCGTAGTCGGCGCCGGTGATCGCCGCGGCGGTGGCCAGCGACGCCCGCTCTTCGTCGGTGAAGGCGCGGCCGCGGGACAGGAACCGCACCCCGTCGGGCGCCTCCAGGCTGAACCCGCCGCCGCGGCCCGGCACCACGTCGATGACCAACTGGGTGTGCTTGTCGCGATAGTGCGCCGCGTACTGCGGGCCCGAAATCCACACCGGCACGCCGTCCGTCCCGACGTCGAGCACGCCGAGCAGCACGTCGCGGTCACCGACGAGGAAGTCGCCGAGCGGGTAGCACATCGGCGACGAGCCGTCGCAGCAGCCGCCGGACTGGTGGAACATCACCGGGCCGTGGGTTGCCTGCAGCCGCGTCAGCACCTCGGCGGCCGGGGCGGTGATGACCACCCCGGGCGGGGGCCCGGCCGGCCGAGCCATCAGAAGAACCCTTGCGCCTTCTCGGAGTAGGACACCAGCATGTTCTTGGTCTGCTGGTAATGGTCGAGCATCATCTTGTGGTTCTCCCGGCCGATGCCGGACTGCTTGTAGCCGCCGAACGCCGCGTGCGCGGGATAGACGTGGTAGCAGTTCACCCACACCCGCCCGGCCTGGATGTCGCGCCCGGCCCGGTACGCGGTGTTGCCGTCGCGGCTCCACACCCCGGCGCCCAGGCCGTAGAGGGTGTCGTTGGCGATCGCGATGGCGTCGTCGTAATCGGCGAACGACGTCACCGTCACCACCGGCCCGAAGATCTCCTCCTGGAAGACCCGCATCTTGTTGTTGCCGCTGAAGATGGTGGGCTGCATGTAGAAGCCGCCGGACAGGTCGCCGCCGAGCTCGGCGCGCTCGCCGCCGGTGATCACCTTGGCGCCCTCGTCCTTGCCGATCTCGATGTAGGACAACACCTTTTCCAGCTGGTCGTTGGAGGCCTGCGACCCCAGCATGGTCTCGCTGTCCAGCGGATCGCCCTGGCGGACGGCCTTGGTGCGGATCGCCGCCAGCTCGAGGAACTCGTCGTAGATGTCGGCCTGGACCAGGCTGCGCGACGGGCAGGTGCACACCTCGCCCTGGTTGAGGGCGAACATGGTGAAGCCCTCCAGCGCCTTGTCCTGGTAATCGTCGGCCCTGGCCAGCACGTCGGAGAAGAAGATGTTGGGGCTCTTGCCGCCCAGTTCCAGCGTGACCGGGATCAGGTTCTGCGAGGCGTACTGCATGATCAGCCGCCCGGTGGTGGTCTCGCCGGTGAACGCGATCTTGGCGATCCGGTTGCTCGACGCCAGCGGCTTGCCGGCCTCGGCGCCGAAGCCGTTGACGACGTTGATCACCCCGGGCGGCACCAGATCACCGATCAGCGACATCAGGTAGAGGACCGAAACCGGTGTCTGCTCTGCGGGTTTGAGCACCACCGCGTTGCCGGCCGCCAGCGCGGGCGCCAGTTTCCAGGCGCCCATCAGGATCGGGAAGTTCCACGGGATGATCTGCCCGACCACGCCGAGCGGCTCGTGGAAGTGGTAGGCCACGGTGTCCTCGTCGATCTGGGACAGCGATCCCTCCTGCGCGCGCAGCGCGGCGGCGAAATACCGGAAGTGGTCGGCGGCCAACGGAATGTCGGCGGCCAGCGCCTCGCGGATCGGCTTGCCGTTGTCCCAGACCTCGGCCACCGCCAGCGCGGCGGTGTGCTCCTCGATGCGGTCGGCGATCTTGTTCAGGATCGCGGCCCGCTCGGCCGGCGCGGTCTTGCCCCACGCGGGAGCCGCCGCGTGGGCGGCGTCGAGCGCCTTCTCGACGTCGGCCTCGTCGGAGCGGGCCACCTCGCAATACGTCTGGCCGGTCACCGGCGTCGGGTTCTCGAAGTAGCGCCCCTTCACCGGGGCGACCCACTGCCCGCCGATGAAGTTCTGATAGCGGGATTCATACGACATCAATGCCCCGGCAGAACCTGGACGTGCGAAAACAGTCATCTGCTCTCACCCCTCGATCGGCTGTGTAATTCACCTCACACTACCGCCGGCGCCACAATGGCTTCCATGACGTCGCAAGCTCACGCCGCCCCCGAAGACACCCAAGATCCGTACCTGTGGCTCGAGGACGTCACCGGCGACGAGGCGCTGGACTGGGTGCGGGCGCGTAACGAGCCGACGCTGGCGCGTTTTCGCGACGAGAACTTCGAACGCATGCGCACCGAGGCGCTCGAGGTGCTCGACACCGACGCCCGGATTCCCTACGTGGTCCGCCGCGGCGAGCACCTCTACAACTTCTGGCGTGACGCGGCCAACCCGCGCGGCCTGTGGCGGCGCACCACGCTGGACAGCTACCGCACCGAGTCGCCCGAGTGGGACGTGCTGATCGACGTGGACGAGCTGGGCCGGGCCGACGGCGAGAAATGGGTGTGGGCCGGCGCCGGCGTCATCTATCCCGAATACACCCGCGCACTGGTCAGCCTGTCCCGCGGCGGCTCGGACGCCACCATCGTGCGGGAATTCGACATGCTGACACGGCAATTCATCGACGACGGGTTCGCGCTTCCGGAGGCCAAGTCGCAGGTCAGCTGGGCCGATCCGGACACCGTGCTGGTGGGCACCGACTTCGGCCCCGATTCGCTGACCGATTCCGGCTATCCGCGGGTGGTGAAACGCTGGCGGCGCGGCACCCCCCTCGCCGAGGCGGAGACGGTGTTCGAGGGGGCGCGTTCCGATGTCAACGTGGTGGCGAGCACCAGCCGGATCCCCGGCTACGAGCGCACCCTGATCGGCCGCGCGCTGGACTTCTGGAACGAAGAGGTCTACGAGTTGCGCGGGTCGGAACTCATCCGCATCGACGCGCCCACCGATGCCAGCGTGAGCCTGCACCGCGAGTGGCTGCTGATCGAACTGCGCAGCGAGTGGTCGCTGGGCGAGGCGACCTACACCGCCGGGTCGCTGTTGGCCGCGAATTACGACGAATTCCTCGCCGGCACAGCGCAATTGCAGGTGGTCTTCGAACCCGACGAGCACACCGCCCTGAACCACTACGCGTGGACCAGGGATCGGCTGCTGATCGTCTCATTGGTCGACGTGGCCAGCCGCGTGGAGATCGTCACGCCGCCATCGCGTGACGACCCGCTGCGCCCGGCTCCGCCGCGCTTGCGATCGTCACCAGGCGACTGGCGCCGCGAGCCGCTGGCCGGCATCCCCGCCGCGACCAACACCGTGGTCGTTTCCGCCGACGACACCGGTGACGAATTCTTCCTGGATTCCAGCGGATTCGACACGCCGTCGCGGCTGATGCGCGGAACCGACGACGGGCGACTCGAGCAGATCAAGTCCGCCCCGGCGTTCTTCGATGCCGAAAACATCTCGGTGACACAGAATTTCGTCGCGTCGCAGGACGGCACCTCGATCCCCTACTTCGTGGTGCGGCCCGGCGGTCCGCAGGCCTCCGAGGGCCCGTCGCCCACCCTGCTTTACGGCTACGGCGGCTTCGAATCGTCGAACACACCGGGATACAGCGGCGTGCTGGGCCGGCTGTGGCTGGCCCGCGGCGGCACCTATGTGCTGGCCAACATTCGCGGCGGCGGCGAATACGGCCCAGGCTGGCACACCCAGGCGATGCGCGAGGGACGGCACAAGGTGGCCGAGGACTTCGCCGCGGTGGCAACCGATTTGGTGGATCGCGGCATTACCACCGTCGAGCAGCTCGGGGCGCAGGGCGGCAGCAACGGGGGCCTGCTGATGGGCATCATGTTGACCCAGTACCCGGAGAAGTTCGGCGCGCTGGTGTGCAGCGTGCCCCTGCTGGACATGAAGCGCTACCACCTGCTGTTGGCCGGCGCTTCGTGGGTCGCCGAATACGGCGACCCCGACGACCCCGACGACTGGGCGTTCATCTCCGAATACTCGCCCTACCAGAACATTTCGGCGACGCGCCGGTACCCGCCGGTGCTGATGACCACCTCCACCCGCGACGACCGGGTGCACCCGGGTCACGCCCGCAAGATGACGGCGGCGCTTGAGGCCGCCGGTCATCCGGTCTTCTACTACGAGAACATCGAGGGCGGTCACGCCGGCGCGGCGGACAACGAGCAGGTGGCGTTCAAGTCGGCGCTGACCTACTCGTTCCTATGGCAGACGCTCGCGCGGCCATAGGATCGTCGACGTGTCCGCGATCCAACGCATCGAACTCACCCTGCTCGCGACGGGATTGATCTTCATCCTGGCCTCGGCGGCACAGGCGCGCTATCGCTTCGTCAAGCACCGCCGCGCCGGCCGGCGGTTCTACTGGGCGACCGCGATCATCGGCATCGTCTGTTTTGCGTTCGGGACGGGCCAGCTCTGGCCGAACGGCGTCGCGGCGGCGGCGGTCTTCGCCGCCATCATCGCGTTCTCGGCCTACCTCACCACCCCGTACCTGAAGATCGGTGGGCGAATCTACGCGTCCTCGCCGGAGAATCGTCAGCCCGACCCCTAAGGAAGCGATGCCAACCAGCGACTTCCAGACGCTGCTGTACCGGACGGCAGGCCCGGTGGCCACCATCACGCTGAACCGTCCGGAGCAGCTCAACACCATCGTGCCGCCGATGCCCGACGAGATCGAGGCCGCCATCGGCCTGGCGGAGCGTGACCCGGCGATCAAAGTCATCGTGCTGCGCGGGGCGGGCCGGGCCTTCTCCGGCGGCTACGACTTCGGCGGCGGGTTCCAGCAGTGGGGCGAGGCCATGATGACCGACGGGAAATGGGATCCCGGCAAGGACTTCGCGATGGTCAGCGCCCGGGAGACCGGGCCGACGCAGAAGTTCATGGCCATCTGGCGGGCGTCCAAGCCGGTGATCGCCCAGGTGCACGGCTGGTGCGTGGGCGGGGCCAGCGACTACGCGCTGTGCGCCGACATCGTCGTCGCCAGCGAGGACGCCGTGATCGGCACGCCCTACAGCCGGATGTGGGGGGCGTATCTGACCGGGATGTGGCTCTACCGGCTCAGCCTGGCCAGGGCCAAGTGGCACTCGCTGACCGGCCGGCCGCTGACCGGCGTCCAGGCCGCCGAGATCGAGCTGATCAACGAGGCGGTGCCGTTCGAGCGGCTGGAGGCCCGGGTCGCCGAGATCGCGGCCGAGCTGGCGCAGATCCCCTTGTCGCAGCTGCAGGCGCAGAAGCTGATCGTCAACCAGGCCTACGAGAACATGGGGCTGGCCTCCACCCAGACGCTGGGCGGCATCCTCGACGGCCTGATGCGCAACACCCCCGACGCGCTGGCCTTCATCAAGGCCGCCGAGGCCGACGGCGTGCGGGCCGCGATCGAGCGCCGCGACGGCCCCTTCGGCGACTACAGCCAGGCCCCGCCGGAGCTGCGGCCCGACCCGACACACGTCATCGTCCCTGATCGCGACTGATACTGAGATGCACTAGCCAAAGCCTGGCAGTGACCTGGGAACTGTTCGTGGCGGCCCAAAAAGTGTTACCGTAATTGCTATGTCTCGGCTGAGTACTGGCCTGCGTGCAGGCGCCGCGTTCCTTGCTCTGGGTGTTACCGCTGCGATCTTTCCGTCGACCGCGGTAGCCGACTCCACGGAGGACTTCCCGATCCCCCGCCGAATGATCAACACGACGTGCGACGCCGAGCAGATCCTGGCGGCCTCCCGGGACACCAGCCCGGTGTATTACCAGCGCTACATGATCGACTTCGACAACCACCCGAACGTGCAGCAGGCGACCATCGACAAGGCGCACTGGTTCTATGCGTTGTCGCCGGAGGACCGCCGGAACTATTCCGAGAACTTTTTTGCGCCACAGGCCGACCCTCTATGGCTGGCCTGGCCCAACCACATGAAGATCTTCTGGAACAACAAGGGCGTGGTCGCCAAGGCCACCGACATCTGCAACACCTACCCGCCCGGCGACATGTCCGTCTGGGACTGGGCCGAGCCGACCGGTCCACCTGGGTGGCCCGGGCCTGTCAAGGGTAGGGTCGACGCCCCCCAAGGCTAGAGTCCACGCGCCGGCCTAGGTTCGTAGGGCCGCAGCACGTGTTGCGGGTCAGGGCTACGGTCGTCAACGCGATCAAGAAACTGCGTGATCGTCTTTGGGGTGCACTCAAGCCGATTCGCAGCTCTTCCCGCCGGCAGGAATCTCGACACTCACGTGACGTAACGATCAGCGCGGCTGCACCACTCCGCCCGCCGGGTGCTCGTCGACGTCGTTGAGGATCAGCTCGCGCACGGCGGGACGCGGTCCGTACGGTCGCAGCATCGTGCTGGCCGGCCGTGGACGCACGTGCTGCGGCCACCAGAACCAGCGCCCGAGCAGGGTGGCCAGCGACGGCGTCATGAACGACCGCACGATCAAGGTGTCGAACAGCAGACCCAGCGCGATCGTCGTACCCACCTGCGCCATCACCAGCAGCGGACTGAACATGAACGTGGCCATGGTGGCGGCGAACACCAAACCGGCGGAGGTCACCACCGAGCCCGAACCGGCCATCGCGCGGATCGTCCCGGTTTTGAGCCCGGCGTGGATTTCCTCTTTGAACCGCGATATCAGCAGCAGGTTGTAGTCCGAGCCGACGGCCAGCAGCAGGATGACCGCCATCGCCAGCACCATCCAGTGCAACTTCAGGCCCAGGATGTACTGCCATAGGAGCACGGAGAGCCCGAAGGAGGCGCCCAGCGACAGCAACACCGTGCCGACGATCACGAAGGCCGCCACGACGCTTCGGGTGATCACCAGCATGATGATGAAAATCAGTGTGGCTGCGGCAATTCCGGCGATCAGCAGGTCGATGTTGGAGCCGTCGTGCATGTCCTTGTACGTCGCGGCGGTGCCGCCGAGGTAGACCTTGGCGCCCTCCCACGGGGTGCCCTTGATCGCCTCGTGCACGGCCTGCTTGATCGGTTCGATGTGCTTGATGCCCTCGGGACTCGCCGGGTCGCCTTCATGGGAGATGATCAGCCGGACCGCGCGCCCGTCCGGCGAGATGAACTGCTTGAGACCCCGCGCGAAGTCCGGGCTCTTGAACGCCTCCGGCGGAAGGTAGAACGTGTCGTCGTTCTTCGCCTTGTCGAAGGCATCGCCCTGGGCGGTGGCGTTGTCGGACTGCGCTCTCGCCTGTTCGTTAAGACCCTGCGTGATCGCATAGTTCGACATGATGGTGTCGAGGTTGCGCTGCTGGCTCTCGATCTGCGGCGGTATCAGCGCCACCAGCTTCGGCTGGATCCGATCCAGCTTGTCCAGATTCGCGCTGAGGTTCACGATGTTCTCGGCCACCTGGTCGATGCCGTCGAGCGCGTTGAAGACCGACCGGAGTGCCCAGCAGACCGGGATGTCGTAACAGTGCTTCTCCCAATAGAAGTAGCTGCGGATCGGCCGCAAGAAGTCGTCGAAGTTCGCGATGTCGTCGCGCAACTTCTCGGTGATCTGCACGGTTTCCTTGGTGAGCCTGGTGGTTTCGTGCGTGGTGTTGCTGAGATCCTGGGTCACCTGCATCTGCTCATGCAGCGTTGCCATCGTCTTGTGCAGCTCGTCGGCCTGCTTGAGCAGGTTTGCCGCCTGCTCGTCCTGATAGTGCTGGGTCTGGATCCGCCCTGCGGCTTGTGCACCCATCTGAAACCCGAGGGTGCTGTGGTCGAGCGGCGTGCCCAACGGTCGGGTGATGGTCTGCACCCGGCCGATGCCGGGGATGTGGAAGACCGCCTTGGCGACCTTGTCCAGGACGATGAAGTCGGCCGGGTTACGCAGGTCGTGGTCGGTCTCGATCATCAATAGCTCGGGATTAAGGCGGGCCTGGTCGAAGTGCCGGTCGGCGGCGGCATAGCCGACGTTGGCCGGGGTGTCCGCCGGCAGGAAGTGGCGGTTGTCGTAGTCGGTCTTGTAACCGGGCAGGGCGAGCAGACCGACCAACGCGACCCCGATGGTCACCGCGAGAACCGGTGCGGGCCAGCGGACCACCGCGGTGCCCATGCGACGCCAGCCCCGGGTCTGCAGCGTGCGCTTGGGATCCATGAGCTTGAAGAACGAAGCCACCGTCAGCACCGCCGGGCCCAGCGTCAACGCCGCGAGAACCGCCACCAGCATGCCGACGGCACACGGCACGCCCAACGACTCGAAATACGGCAACCGGCAGAAGCTCAGGCAGTACATCGCGCCGGCGATGGTCAGACCCGAACCGAGCACGACATGCGCCGTGCTGTGGAACATGGTGTAGAACGCTTTTTCGCGCGACTCGCCCAAACCACGGGCCTCGTGGTAGCGGCCGACCACAAAGATCGCGTAGTCCGTCCCGGCGGCGATCGCCATCAGCACCAGCATGTTATTGGCGAAGGTGGAAAGCCCGATGACTCCGTAATTTCCCAGGACTGCGACGACACCACGGGCCGCTGCCAACTCGACGAAGACCATGACCAGCATGATCAGCATGGTGATCACCGACCGGTAGACGAACAGCAGCATCAGGATGATCACCGCGAACGTGACGAGCGTGACCTTCGCTACGCCCTTCTCACCCGCGTGGGACTGATCGGCGAAGAGCGGGCCCGCGCCGGTGACGTATGCCTTGATCCCCGGCGGCGCGGGCACCGAGTTGACGATCTTGCGGACGGCCTCGGCGGACTCGTTCGCCAGCCCGCCGCCCATGTTGCCGGCGAGGTAGACCTGGACGTACGCCGCCTTTTGATCGTGGCTCTGGGAACCCGCCGCCGTCAGCGGATCACTCCAGAAATCCTGGACGTGCTGAACGTGTTTCTTGTCTTGCTCGACGCGCCGGACGATCTCGTCGTAGTAGCGGTGCGCTTCGGCCCCGAGTGGCTTGTCACCCTCCAGCAGGATCATGGCCGAGTTGTCGGAGTTGAACTCTTTGAACGTCGATCCGACCTTCATCATCGACTGAAAGGACACCGCGGCCGTCGGACTCATCGACACCGAGTGGGTTTTGGCGACGACCTCCAGCTGGGGGGCCACGGTGTTGGTGACGAACACGATGCCCAACCACACCAGGACGATCGGCAGCGCCAGCCGGTGGATCATCCGCGGCAGGAACGGCGGGATCAGCGGCTGGTCGACGCGCGGCGGAGCCTCGGCCGGCTCGCTCATGCGGACTTGTCCAGGCAATAGACGAAGGCGTTCACGGTTTGGTTGGGATCTGAGCGATTCGGAGTCTTGATGACGTCACCGCTCCCGTCGTGCTTGTTCACCACGAATTGGCAGGCGATCCAACTGCCGTCGCCCTGCGCCACCAGGTTTGCCGGGATGCCGGGCTTCGTTGAACTCAATACTTTGCTCCAGGGCAAGGGCACATTGAGCGCCTGCTGCGGATGGGAATTTTCGTCGAGGTAGTTGATGGTCGCCGTGCTGCCGGGTGGGCCCCAGACCTGGAGCGTGATCGTCTTGGCGTTGAACTCGTCGAGGACCTCGCCCGAGGTGCCACCACCGAAAGAGCCGCGGTGGACGCCGAAGACGCCGTGCAATCGGTATACGACGAATCCCGACACCGCGACGACAGCTGCGATGGTGAGGACCAGCCAGAAACGCCCCAAAAAACCCTTTTTCTTGGCGCGCTGCGGACCGACCATGTTGCCCTCCCTGCCGGCGGAACCCAGCTTATCCAGCGGCTCGGTCCTTGGCTCAGTCGTCGTCATGGGCGCTCCAGGTCCTTCCCGTCTTCACCGGTTGCACTCGCCAAGCCACGGCGCTCCGGCCCCCTTTCTGAGTTCATGAGGATTCCGCGATGAGGCCGACACACGTCGCCGTCAGCAGGCGGGTGAGGGCGGATGCGAAGTCCAAATTCCATTCGGGCGGAACCACTTCCGGTTCCTCGGCGTAGACGTCGGTCAGTTGCTCCGGCGGGTTCGCGACTTGCCACAGCGTGGCCGCCAGCGAGTATGCGGCCAGCAAGATGTCGAGCGAGCCCGACCGTCCGAGCTCGGGCAGCGCACTCCCGATCGAATCGGCCAGCGACAGCGTGGCCGCGGTGCTGATCCGCCTGACCTCGATGACCCGTTCCGCGTCCACCTCGTGTTCGAGGTGCAGGTGCAGATTGGCCAGCAGGTCGCAGAACAACGGGTCGTCGGCCAGGGCCTCGGCCAGCGTCTCGGCGATGCGCGACGGCGACTTCGCGCCGGGCTCGGCCAGCTTCTCCGACACCGTGTTCGACCATCGCACCCAGCCCTCGGCGGACAGGTGCAGCAGAACTTCCTTGTGCGAGGTGAAGTAGCGGCGCACCGCCGAGTAGTGGATTCCGGCCCGGCTGGCGACCGCGGTCAGGGTCACCGACGCGACGCCCGTTTCCATGGCCAGCGAGCGTGCGGCTTCCACGAGGGCCTCCGCACGTTGGCGCTTCTTTTCCTCTGTGCGGGCGCGCTGGAATGTTAGTTGCGCCACCGGCTGAGCGTAACGCACGTTGTGTGATTTGCATAACGCACGCTGCGTGATTTGTACCCGGGTCACTCGGCGGCGGCAAACCAGGTAAAGGTGTAACCATGCTGATCGCTTGCCCGCCGTCGAGCGCCTCCGAGTAGCGCGTGCAGACCGTCGCCCTGATCGGGTTTCTCGGCGGGTTGATCACCGGTATCTCGCCGTGCATCCTGCCGGTGCTGCCGGTGATCCTGCTGTCCGGCATGGACAGCAGCCGGGCCGGTGCGCGAAGCGTGAAGTCTGCTACCCGGCCATACTTGGTGATCGCCGGCCTGGTGTGCAGTTTCAGCCTGGCCACGTTGATCGGTTCCGCGCTGCTGACGGCGCTGCACCTGCCGCAGGACGCGATCCGCTGGACCGCACTAGTGGTGTTGATCCTGATCGGCCTGGGGTTGATCTTCCCGCCCGTGCAGCACCTGCTCGAGCGGCCGTTCGCATATTTTCCACAGCGCCAAATCAGCTCTGGGACAGATGGTTTCGGCTTGGGCCTGACGCTGGGGGCCCTGTATGTGCCGTGCGCGGGCCCGGTGCTCGCCGCGATCGTCGTGGCGGGCGGGACGTCGTCGATCGGTCCCGGCGCGCTGGTGTTGACCGCGACGTTCGCCCTCGGCAACGCGTTGCCGCTGCTGGCCTTCGCGCTGGCCGGGCGGCGCGTCGCCGAACGGGTGGCCGCGTTCCGCCGCCGGCAGCGCGTGATTCAGATCGCCGGCGGGATCGCGATGATCGTGTTGGCCGTGGCGCTGGTGTTCAACCTGCCGGCGATGCTGCAACGCGCCGTCCCCGACTACACGACGGCGATGCAGAACAGGCTGGGGGCCAACGACATCGAGCGCAGCCTGGGTTCGGCCCCCGTGCAACAGCCGAACCAGGGCAGCGGGGTGCCGCTGAGCCCGCCCGGCGCCACCGTCGACGGCGCGCTCAGCGATTGCTCCAGCGGCTCCGCCGAGCTGCAACAGTGCGGACCCGCTCCCGCCCTCACCGGCGTCACCGGATGGCTCAACACCCCGGACGGCAAGCCGCTCGACCCGACGGCGGTGCGCGGCAAGGTGATCCTGATCGACTTCTGGGCCTACTCGTGCATCAACTGTCAGCGCGCCATCCCGCACGTGATCGGGTGGTACAACCGCTATCGCGACAGCGGGTTGCTCGTCATCGGGGTGCACACCCCCGAGTACGCCTTCGAGCGGGTGACCGCCAATGTGGCCAGCGACGCCGCGGACCTGCACATCACCTATCCCATCGCACTGGACAACGACTACGCGACGTGGAACAACTTCCAGAACCTGTACTGGCCGGCCGAGTACCTGATCGACGCGAATGGCCAAGTGCGGCACACCAAGTTCGGTGAAGGCGACTACGACGGCACCGAGAGGCTGATCCGCACGCTGCTGGCCGACGCCCATCCCGGCGTTGCGTTACCCGCGCCGACGAACTCGGCAGACATGACTCCGCAGACCAGGCTGACGCCCGAGACGTATCTGGGTGTCGGCAAGTCCGGAAACTACGGTGGCAGTGGGGATTACAAAGACGGCGCCGCCACGCTGAGCTTCCCGCCGACCCTGGCCGAGGACAAGTTCGCCCTGCGCGGCCGCTGGAACCTGGACGACCAAGGGGCCACGGCCGACGGTGACGACTCCGTGGTCCGGCTGAACTACACCGCGAAAGACGTCTACGCCGTCGTCGGTGGCACCGGCACGCTCACCGTGACCCGCGACGGCAAGACCACCACGACGCCGATCGGCGGGGCGCCCACGTTGCACCGGATCGTCGCCGACGACTCCGCCCACCGCGATCAGCTGGACATGCAGGTCAGCAAAGGTCTGCAGGTGTTTTCGTTCACGTTCGGCTAGCCGCCGGGCTCACGGCTTCTTCGCGAAGCTGCCCAGCATCGCGACGACCACGCCGAGGGCCACCAGCGCGGCTCCGGCGAGCAAGGTCGCGTTGAGCCATTGGTGCAGACCGGCTTCCGCGTGGCCGACTATCACCTCGGCCACGGTGCGGACGTTGCCGGCGGTGCGGTTGAGCGCGTCGTTGACGTAGCGCCCGGCGACCTCGATGCCCGCCCAGCCGCCGGCGCCCACGAGCAGCGCCGAGACGCCCAGGCTGCTCAGCGCCTTGCCACGCCGCCGCGCGGCGGCCACCGTGAGCAGCGCGCAGACACCACACAGCGCCGCCGCGCCCACACTCACCCACGGGCCCCAGGTGGTCAGCCGGCTCAGCCGTCCCTGCCGCATCGAGTGCGGGACCGAAACGGTCAGCGGGACAGTGATTTTCGCGGGAACCGTGACGTGGTGGCGGCTGAGCAGCGGCTCAATCGCACCGTCGTTGAGCATCGGTGCCACGTCGACCGCCCACTGGTTGCCGCCGTCGCCGGCCCCCGGGTCGCCGAACAGCCAGCCGTGCGCGGCCCGGTTCGCCTGGGCGAACAGCGGCGGAAACGCCGGGCCGGCGGTGAAGGCGCGGGCGGCGTCGTGCACCTCGGAACTGTCGACCGGAGCGCGGCCGCCGCCGTGCTCGGCGATGAGAGTCATTGCCCGGGTGGTCAATTCGGAAGCCATGGCGGACTGCAGGGCGGGGTCGATCGCCGCGTGTTGCGCCAGCGCGGCGTAACCGTCGGCGTCGACGACGTGGAGCTGCGTCCACCCCGCGGGGATCGCGACCGCCAGCGCGAGCGTGGTGATGAGCCACAACAGCACGGTCGCCGCGAATCGCACGCCTGCGAATCTACGCAATCCCCCGCACGTACGCGGCCTGGCCGAGGTGCTGGGCGCAGTCGTCGATGATGCTCACCAGCCGTGCGCTGGCCGTCACCGGCGGATCCCAGTTCGTGTCGACGACGCGGGCCAGTTCCCCGGCGGTGACCCCCGCGACGTATTCGAGGGTGAGCTTGTGCACCGCGTGGTAGTAGCCGGACAGCAGGTCCGCGGGCGCCTGCACCTTGGCCACCTCCTGCGGCTTGTGCCCGTAACCGGTGTCGTCACGCGGCAGGTCCAGTCCGAACCGGTCCACCCAGCCGTCGCGGAACCAGACCTGCTCGACGCCGGCGATGTCGGCCAGCTGGATGTCCTGCACCCGCGCGCTGTGCCAGAGCAGCCACGCGATGCTGTTGGCGTTCGGGTCAGGCCGGTAGCCGGACACCTCGTCGGTCAACCCGTCGGTGATCTGGTCGACGTGCTCGATCAACCGGGTGAACGCATCGCGGAGCAGTTCCTGGGTGGCAGCGTCCGAGTTGGCCATGCCACCGACATTACGTGCGCGCGTGCCAGACCGCTTCGACGTTATTGCCGTCCGGGTCGCGCACGAACGCGCCGAAGTAACCGGGGTGGTACTCGGGCCACACGCGTGGCTCGTGCAGCGACTCGGCGCCCAATGCCACCGCCGCCTGGTGGAAGGCGCGCACCGCGTCCTCGCCGGCGGCCTCGAACGCGATGTGGTTTTCCCGGTTCGGAGCCATGCCCGCACCGTCGGAGATCCAAAATGCCGCATGCCCGTCGCGGCCATATCCGATGGCCCGGCCGAAATCCAGCTGCCGGGTGAACCCGAGTGCCCCCAGCACGGTGTCGTAGAACCGCTGGGATTTCGGATAGTCGGCGCAGTTGATTCCGATGTGGTCGATCACGGAAAACATCCTGGCACGACCCGCCGCAACGGTCGTAGATTGTTTGAATGACTTACGACCTCATCATCCGTAATGGCACCATCGTCGACGGGTTGGGGGGTGAGCCGTACATCGGTGACGTGGCCGTGAAAGACGGCGTCATCCAAGCGGTCGGCGCGGTCAACGGCGCGGCCGCAGCGCGCGAGATCGACGCGACCGGGCTGCTGGTCACACCGGGCTTTGTCGACCTGCACACGCACTACGACGGCCAGTCCATCTGGTCGGAGCGCCTCACCCCGTCCTCGGCGCACGGGGTGACGACCGTGGTGATGGGCAACTGCGGGGTCGGCTTCGCGCCCTGCCGCCAGTCCGACCACGACGTGCTCGTCGACGTGATGGCCGGCGTGGAAGACATTCCCGGCGTCGTGATGACCGACGGGCTGCCGTGGACGTGGGAGACGTTCCCCGAATACATGGACGCCCTCGAATCGGGCAAGCGCGACATCGACGTCGCCGCGTACCTGCCGCACTCACCGCTGCGGGTGTACGTGATGGGCCAGCGCGGCGCTGACCGCGAGCCGGCCACCCCGGACGACCTGGCCAGGATGCGGGAGCTCGCCAGGGAGGCGATCGAGGTCGGCGCACTCGGCTTCGCGTCGTCGCGGCTGACCATCCACAAGACCGAAAGCGGCTCGCCCATACCGAGTTACGAGGCTGCAAGGGAGGAGATCGAGGAGATCGCCCGCGGCGTCGTGGACGGCGGCGGCGGCCTGCTGCAGTTCGTTCCCGACATCCCGGCGGGCGGGTACCAGCCGGTGCTGCAGACGGTGTTCGACGTCGCCGAGGACGTCGGACTGCCGGTCACCTTCACCCTCGTCGTCGCCAACTCGGGCGACCCGTCCTGGCCGGACGCCATCACCATGATCGAGAAGGCCAACAGCGCCGCCGATGGCGGCGAAATCCGAGTCACCGCCCAGCTGCTGCCGCGACCGATCGGTCTGATCATCGGGTTGCAGCTGTCCGCCAACCCGTTCGTGCTCTACCCCAGCTACCGCGAGATCGCGCACCTGCCGCTGGCCGAGCGCGTCGCCGAGATGCGCAAGCCCGAGGTCCGCGCCCGCATCCTGGCCGACAAGCCGGGCCAGGGGCACCCGATCCTGTACGTGGCCCAGATGTGGGACTGGATCTTCCCACTGGGCGACACCCCCGACTACGAGCCCGACCCGTCGACCAGCATCGGGGCCCGGGCCCGCGCCCGCGGCGTGGATCCGATGGAGGAGGCCTACGACCGGCTGCTCGACGACGAGGGCAAGGCGATGCTGCTGGTCGCCACCAGCAACCTGCAGAACAACTCGCTGGACACCGTCGGCGAACTGCTGCACCGCGAGGACGTGGTGCTCGGCCTGGGCGACGGCGGCGCGCACTACGGGATGATCTGCGACGCCAGCTATTCGACCTACTTCCTGACGCACTGGGCACGGGACCGCAAGGCCGGGCGGTTCACGGTGGCCGAGGCGGTTCGCGAGCTCACGTCGGTGCCGGCCCGCGTCGCCGGGCTGGCCGATCGCGGCCGGATCGGGGTCGGCTACAAGGCCGATCTCAACGTCATCGATCACGCCGCATTGCGGCTGCACAAGCCCATCATCAGCTACGACCTGCCCGCCGGGGGGCGGCGCCTGGACCAGACCGCCGAGGGGTATGTCGCGACGATCGTGGCCGGGGAAGTCATCGCCGAGAACGGCGTTCCCACCGACGCCCGGCCAGGCAAGTTGGTGCGTGGTCGCCAGCTTGATCCCGCAGCCTCGCGATAACGCCACCAAAAGTGGCATATACCAGCTAAGTTGGGTCCGTGACGAACCCGCATTTTGCGTGGTTGCCGCCAGAAGTCAACTCGGCACTAATTTTCTCCGGTCCTGGTCCCGGGCCGCTGCTTGCTGCCGCGGCGGCGTGGGACGGGCTGGCCGAAGAGTTGGCATCGTCGGCATCGTCATTTTCTTCGGTGACGACGGATCTCGCCAGCGGCTCCTGGCAGGGCGCCTCGTCGGCGGCGATGATGTCCGTGGCCAGCCAATATGTGAGCTGGCTCAGCGCGGCGGCCGCGCAGGCCGAGGAGGTGTCGCACCAGGCGTCGGCGATCGCGACCGCCTTCGAGGTGGCCCTCGCCGCCACCGTGCAACCCGCCGTGGTGGCGGCCAACCGCGCCCTGGTGTCGGCGTTGGCGGCAAACAATCACCTGGGTCAGAGCACGGCGGCGATCGCAGACATCGAGGCGGCCTACGAGCAGATGTGGGCCGCGGACGTGGCGGCGATGTTCGGCTATCACGCCGACGCGTCGGCGGCCGTCGCCAAGCTGCCGCCCTGGAACCAGGTGCTGCAGAACCTCGGCTTCTCCAACACCAGCACGGCCGTCACGCGCCCGGCCAGCTCCGGCGCGGTCGCCCGCGGGTACACGTCGCGCATCGCCGGGTTCCTGCGGCCCTCGGCACCCCAGTAGCTCCGGAATCCCGCGCCTATCCTGGAAGATCATGCGCACCAAGAAGAAGGTCGATATCCAGGCGCTGTCCGACGCGCTGGCCGACTACCCGTACGCCTACTTGATCACGGTCGACGACGGCTACCGGGTGCACACCGTGACGGTCGAGCCGCAGCTGCGCGGGGCGACGCTGGACGTCGGGCTGATCGGCGGACGGACCCGCAACAACCTCGCCCAGCGTGCCGACGTGACGCTGCTGTGGCCGCCCGCCGAGCCTGGGGGCTACTCCTTGATCGTCGACGGCACCGCCGAAGTGACCGATGCCGGCGCGGAGACCGCGCGCCTCACCGTGGTGCCCACCCGCGCGCTGCTCCACCGCGACGCCGACTCCCCCGACGCCGCAAAGGGATGCCTGCACGACTGCGTGGTGTTCTCGCTGCCGGCTTAGCGGCGATGCGCTGGTCACCGGCGGCCCTGGCCCGGGTCAGCGCGCTGAGCGGTCCCTGCGCAGGCTGGGGTGCTGATTCTTCAATAACGGCAACAGGATTCGCCTGGGCATGAATTGAAGCAGCCGGGTGCTGATCTGGCTCGGCAACCCGGGTATCACCGTCCCGCGATCGTGCTCCAGCGCGTCGACTCCGGCGCGCGCCACCTCGCGCGACGGCTTCCACATAAACTTCGGAAACGCATCGGCGAAGTCGCGCTCGTCCATGCCGGCGCTCTTCACGAACTCGGTGCGCACCGGGCCCGGGCACAGCAGCGCGACGGTGACGCCGGTGCCGGCAAGCTCACCGCGCAGCCCCTGCGTGTAGTTGTTGACGAACGCCTTGGTGGCCGCATAGCCGACCTGGCCCGGAAAGGGTTGGTAGCCCGCGGTTGATCCGACGTTGAGGATCGCGCCGCGGCCGCGCGGCACCATCTGCTGGACCGCACGGGTGGACAGGTCGATGACGGCCTCGACATTGACCCGCACCTGAGCAACCTCGTCGTCGACGGGCAGTGTGGTCACCGACCCCATGGTGCCGATGCCGGCGTTGTTGACCAGGATGTCGGCGGTCAGGCCGCGCCGCTCGACCTCCACGAGAAGGCCGGCCCGGGCGGCGGAATCGCCGACGTCGCAAGCGATCACCTCCACGCGCACGCGGCCGGCGAGTTCGTCGGCCAGCTCGCGCAGCCGGTCTTCGCGGCGGGCCACCAGTGTGACGCCGTGACCGCGGTCGGCCAGTTCGCGCGCGATGTCGGCGCCGATGCCCGACGATGCGCCGGTCACGACGGCGGTGCTGGTGGGTGCGGGAGTCGGAAGGGCCACGGGTTTTACCCTAGGGCGCCGAGGGTGGCGCCGCCGCGGCCGGTCGTATCGGCCATCGCCCCGCCAGGGCAATAGGCGAATTGCCCGCCTCTGAGCGACAATTCGGCCTGTCGCTGCGAGGCGGGCAAAACCAGCACCGAACCTTCCAGGGGCGGGTGGTGCGGCTGGGGCACAAGGAACCGGCAGACACGAAAAAGCCCGGCCCCGTGTGGGGGCCGGGCTTTCCCGTACTTGAGTCGTGGACTTAGAAGTCCATCCCGCCCATGCCACCGGTCGGGTCGCCCGCGGGTGCGGCCGCCTTCTCCGGCTTGTCGGCGACGACGGCCTCGGTGGTGAGGAACAGGCCCGCGATGGACGCCGCGTTCTGCAGCGCCGAACGGGTCACCTTCACCGGGTCGGCAACGCCGGCCTTGAGCAGGTCCTCGTACTCACCGGTGGCGGCGTTCAGGCCGGTACCGGCGGGCGAGTTGCGGACCTTCTCGGCCACGACGCCGGGCTCCAGACCACCGTTGAAGGCGATCTGCTTCAGCGGAGCCTCGAGCGCCACGCGGACGATGTTGGCGCCGGTCGCCTCGTCACCGGTGAGCTTCAGCTCGTCCAGCGACGGGGTCGCGTGCAGCAGGGCCACGCCACCACCGGCGACGATGCCCTCCTCGACGGCGGCCTTGGCGTTACGGACCGCGTCCTCGATGCGGTGCTTGCGCTCCTTGAGCTCGACCTCGGTCGCGGCCCCGGCCTTGATCACCGCAACACCGCCGGCCAGCTTGGCCAGGCGCTCCTGCAGCTTCTCGCGGTCGTAGTCGGAGTCGCTGTTCTCGATCTCGCTGCGGATCTGGGCCACCCGGCCGGCGATGGCGTCGGAGTCACCGGCGCCCTCGACGATGGTGGTCTCGTCCTTGGTGACGACGACCTTGCGGGCCTTACCCAGCAGGGCGACGTCGGCGCTCTCCAGCGACAGGCCGACCTCTTCGCTGATGACCTGACCACCGGTGAGGATGGCCATGTCCTGCAGCATCGCCTTGCGGCGGTCACCGAAGCCGGGGGCCTTGACGGCCACCGACTTGAAGGTGCCGCGGATCTTGTTGACGACCAGGGTGCTCAAAGCCTCACCCTCGACGTCCTCGGCGATGATCAGCAGCGGCTTGCCGGCCTGGATGACCTTCTCCAGCAGGGGCAGCAGGTCCTTGACGGTCGAGACCTTGGAGCTGACCAACAGGATGAAGGGGTCCTCGAGGACGGCTTCCTGACGCTCGGCGTCGGTGACGAAGTAGCCCGAGATGTAACCCTTGTCGAACCGCATGCCCTCGGTGAGCTCGAGCTGCAGGCCGAAGGTGTTGGACTCCTCGACGGTGATGACGCCCTCGTTGCCGACCTTGTCCATCGCCTCGGCGATCAGGTCGCCGATCGACTGGTCGCCCGCGGAGATGGCCGCGGTGGCAGCGATCTGGTCCTTCGTCTCGACCTCTTTGGCCGACTTGAGCAGGGTCTCGGTGACCTTCTCGACGGCCTTCTCGATGCCGCGCTTCAGACCCAGCGGGTTGGCGCCGGCCGCGACGTTGCGCAGGCCCTCGCGGACCAACGCCTGGGCCAGAACCGTGGCCGTCGTCGTGCCGTCACCGGCGACGTCGTCGGTCTTCTTGGCGACTTCCTTGACCAGCTCGGCGCCGATCTTCTCGTACGGGTCCTCCAGCTCGATCTCCTTGGCGATGGACACACCATCGTTGGTGATCGTGGGGGCACCCCACTTCTTCTCCAGGACGACGTTGCGGCCCTTGGGGCCCAGCGTCACCTTTACCGCGTCGGCGAGGGCGTTGAGCCCCCGCTCGAGGCCGCGACGGGCCTCTTCGTCATACGCAATTGTCTTGGCCATTGCGAAGTGATTCCTCCGGATTGGGGATGACACGTTCTGGCCGGGTGCAGTGCCCGCGACGGACGGCTAGGTGTCCCCCGCTTGACGCGGCCCTGGCCTCACCGTCCCGACCTAGCACTCGCTGGTCGCGAGTGCCAAGTCATTCTTAGCACTCGCCTATGCCGAGTGCAAGAAGAGGTCAGCCCGATCGCCCAGCGCGTAAACCGTCGACGACGACGTCGGTCACCCGCTCGGCCAAGTCCGGGTTGTAGGCCTCCGCCGCCTGGCACCCGACCATGATCGCCTTCACTTCGCGCACGCTGATGTCCTGGCGTGCCGTGCCCGCCCGCTGCGCGGCTCGCAGTAGCTCGTCGAGCATCGCCAGGAACGCGTCCTCGGCGTCGGGCGCAGCGGTGGCGATGTCGATCCCGAATCCGGCCAGCGCGTCCACCAGTCCGCGATCCGCCGCGCCCCAGTGCAGCACCATCGACCGCAGCAGCGCGAAGAGCGCTTCGCCGGGTCCGACGGAATCCAGCAGGGCGCGGCCGTCGTCGACCAGCCGCTGCATCCGGTCCTCGATGACCGCCTGGAACAGCGCCTCCTTGGTCGGGAAGTGCCGGTAGACGGTGCCGGCCCCGACACCGGCCCGGCGCGCGACCTCGTCGATGGGTACCGACAGGCCCTCGGCCGCAAAGGTGTCGTAGGCGACGTCCAGCACGCGGGCCCGGTTGCGCGCCGCGTCGGCGCGCAACGGCCGTGCGGGTTGCGCCATCTGTTCACTCCTCCGCGGTTGACAAAGCGGGGCGTGCGTTCCGTATAGTGACAGTCAACCGGAGCGCCCGCCCCGTTTACTCTACAAGTTCAAGGAGCCTCCCATGGCCAAATGGACCACCGCGGACATCCCCGACCAGACCGGCCGGGTCGCCGTCATCACCGGAGCCAACACGGGCCTGGGCTACGAAACGGCCCTGGCGCTCGCCGACCACGGCGCCCGCGTGGTGCTGGCCGTCCGCAACCTGGACAAGGGCAAGGACGCCGCCGCGCGCATCACCGCCCAGAGCCCAGACGCCGACGTCGCGCTGCAGGAGCTCGACCTGACCTCGCTGGACTCCGTCCGCGCCGCGGCCGAGCAGCTGCGGTCCGCGCACGACCGGATCGACCTGCTGATCAACAACGCCGGAGTGATGTGGACGCCGAAGTCGACCACCAAGGACGGCTTCGAGCTGCAGTTCGGCACCAACCACCTGGGTCACTTCGCCTTCACCGGGCTGCTGCTGGACCGGCTGCTGCCGGTCGCCGGCTCCCGGGTGGTGACCGTCAGCAGCCTGGGCCACCGCATCCTCGCCGACATCCATTTCGACGACCTGCAGTGGGAGCGCCGCTACAACCGGATTGCGGCCTACGGGCAGGCCAAGCTGGCCAACCTGATGTTCACGTATGAACTCCAGCGGCGGCTGGCACCGCAGGGGACGACGATCGCGGTGGCTGCCCATCCCGGCGGCTCGCGCACCGAGCTCACCCGCAACCTGCCGCCGCTTGCTGAGCGCGTCGTGACTCCGGTGTTCGGCCTGATCTCGCAGGACGCGGCTATGGGCGCCCTGCCGACACTGCGCGCCGCGACCGATCCTGGCGTGCTCGGGGGTCAGTACTACGGGCCCGACGGCCTCGGTGAAATGCAGGGCCACCCGAAAGTCGTTGCGTCCAGCGAAAGGTCGCACGACGTCGCCGCGCAGCGCAGGCTGTGGACCGTCTCCGAGGAGCTCACCGGGGTGGTCTATCCGCTCGACTAGCTATCCCACATCGAGCAGCTGCTCGTAGAAGCCGCCGAAGCCGCGCGGGCGATCGACGAGGTGGATCTCGAGGATCCAGTGGCAGGTGCGGCCGCGCGGATCGGTGCGGCGCATCGGCTTGTTCGACCCGGGCATGATGATCCACTCGACGCCGGGGCCGGCGATCTTCTTGTGCGGGAACTCGCCGATCAGATGGCCCGCGATCGGGCTGCCCCACTCGAAGCCCTCGGTGCGGGCCACCCCGACGACGTAGTCGAACAGCTCGGCGCCGGTGATCTCGGGATGGCCGGCGAAGTGGTCGCGCCCGGCCGCCCAGACTCGTGGCAGCGCATCGCGAAGGGCCGTCTTGTGCGGGTCGTCGCCGAGCACGAACGTCCGCCCGAAATCGGCCTCCCACTGCTCGAAGATCGGGCCGAGATCGAGGAAGACGATGTCACCGTCGGCGATCGTGCGATCCGGCGGGCGCTCGTGAAACGGCTGCAGCGTGTTCTCCCCGGCCCGCACGATCCGCCGGTGCCAGTGCCGGGTCACCCCGAACATCTCGCCGGCGAGGTCGTGGATCTGGTCGGAGAGTTCCTTTTCCGCGAGCCCGGGGCGGATCATGGCGCGCCGCTCGATCTCGTCGAACAGTTGCGCGGCTTTGCGCTCGGCGTCCAGCAGCCGGTGCACGCGAACGTCCTCGGCGGTCGATCGGTCCACACCGGCGATGCTATGCGCACACTGGAAGCATGTCCCTCGTCGTGCCGCCCTACCCACCACCCCGATACACCAAAGACGAACCGGAGATCAGCGCCTGGCTCAAGCGGGCCGATCAGCCGCCCGACTATGAGACGTCCGGGGTCAAGTACCACTATTTGGCCAACCAACAGGACACCGCCGGCGACTACGGCCTGTACCGGGTCGACATCGCCCCGGCCGGCGGCGGGCCCCCGGCGCATTTCCACCGCGCCATGTCCGAGGCGTTCTTCGTCCTGTCCGGGACGATGAAGCTGTACGACGGCACGCAATGGGCCGACGGACATCAGGGTGACTTCCTCTACGTGCCGCCGGGCGGCGTGCACGGTTTTCGCAACGAGGCCGACGAGCCGGCGTCGGTTCTGATGTTGTTCGCACCCGGCGCACCGCGGGAGGCCTACTTCGAAGGCTTTGCGGCCCTGGCCGATATGACCGACGAAGAGCGGCGGGAGTGGTTCATCCGCCACGATAATTTCTGGGTGCAGTAAACCCTTGCATTAATCTGAAATTTGTTCAGCCGTAACGTTTCTGGACTTTGCACCGCTCCCGGAGCGGTGCGCGTAGGGTGTGGCCGTGCGGACAAGACAGCCGTCGAAGCGGGCTGCGGCCTGGATGCGGCAAAGAATCGATTGGTCGATGAGCGCGCCGGTGATGATCAGCCTGCGGATCAAACGCCCAAAACCCCGGAGCACACCGGACTTTCGGCCGCGCCCAGCGGCGGCGGTGGCCGCGCCGGAACGCGGCACCTTCCGGGTCAGCGGCTATCAGCGCGGCGGGCGGGGCTACCGCGACCGAGCCCGGGCTCGCCTGTCCCTCGCGCCTCCCGCGATGGCCCGACGGCCCCGTGCGGCACGCCCTGCGGGCCGACGACCCCGCCCGGCTGCCGTTGCTACGCCGCCGGCGTCAGGTCGCCGTTGACGTAGCGCTGCAGGCCGGGGCCGATGGCCGCGACGGCCTTTTCTCCCCCAACCTCGACGAGCTCAGCGCCGGCATGGAGCGATTGAGCCGCTCCGATCTTCTTGCCCGGCACAGTGATTCGCCGATGCTGGTGATCAACGGGGCCGACGACTATTTCATCCCGCAGTCCGACACCCCGGACTTCCGTCGCCGCCGCAACACCGAGGTGCACCTGATCGAGGGCACCGGCCACGTCGCCATGAGCAAGGCGCCCGAGGTGGTGCCGAAGATCATCGCCTGGGTCCGCGGGCAGATGGCGACGTCGGCGCGGTGAAGCGGCCGGCCAATTTGCCGAACGCCAGCAAATCGCCGTCCGGATAACGGTTTTCTTCGCGGCCGCGCCGATACCGGGACCGGCGAGGACCCCTCGGGAGGCCGTCGCCCGACCCGGCGCGGTCGGACGCCGATGAGTATGTTTTGGGCCATGGCTTCCAACGACACAGAGAACCGCAATTGGTCAGAGGGCGACGTCCCGGATCAGAGCGGCCGCGTCGTCGTCGTCACCGGCGCCAACACCGGCATCGGCTATGAGACGGCCGCCGTGCTGGCCTACCGCGGCGCGCACGTCGTGCTGGCCGTGCGCAACCTGGAGAAGGGCAACGCGGCGCTGGCGCGCATCGTCGCCGCCAGCCCACGCGCGGACGTCACGCTGCAGCAGCTGGACCTGACCTCTTTGGACGCGATCCGCTCGGCCGCCGACGCGCTGCGCGCGGCCTACCCGCGCATCGACCTGCTGATCAACAACGCCGGGGTGATGTGGACGCCCAAGCAGGTCACCGCGGACGGCTTCGAATTGCAGTTCGGCACCAACCATCTCGGCCACTTCGCGCTGACCGGGCTGCTACTCGACAACCTGCTGTCGGTGCGGGACTCGCGGGTGGTGACGGTCAGCAGCCTCGGCCACCGGCTGCGGGCCGCGATCCACTTCGACGACCTGCAGTGGGAACACGGATACGACCGCATCGCCGCCTACGGGCAATCCAAGCTGGCCAACCTGCTGTTCACCTACGAGCTGCAGCGGCGGCTGGCCGCCAACGCCGACGCCAGGACCATCGCGGTCGCGGCGCACCCGGGCGGCTCCAACACCGAGCTGGCCCGCAACCTGCCCGGCGTCTTCCGGCCGCTGAAGGCCGTGCTGGGTCCGGTGCTGTTCCAGAGCCCGGCCATGGGCGCGCTGCCGACACTGCGGGCGGCCACCGATCCGGCCGTGCAGGGCGGGCAGTACTACGGCCCGGCCGGCTTCCTCGAGCAACGTGGCCGCCCGAAGCTGGTCGAGTCCAGCGCGCAGTCCCACGACGAGGAATCGCAGCGCCGGCTCTGGGCGGTCTCCGAAGAGCTCACCGGCGTCAGCTTCCCGGTCTGACCCGGGAGATAATGGCTCCGATGCGCTCAGTCGCCGAACATCAGCGGGTCGTCACCGAGTTGATTCGCGCCCGGCCGCCGGCCGCGGTGCCGCTCACCGAGGCCCAAGGCCTGGTCCTGGCGGAAGACGTGGTGGCGCAGCTGGCTTTGCCGGTCTTCGACAACTCCGCGATGGACGGTTACGCGGTGCGCGCCGAGGACACGTCGGGTGCCACGCCCGAACGGCCGGTGCTGTTGCCGGTCGCCGAGGACATTCCGGCCGGGCGCACCGACGAACTGACGCTGCGGCCCGGTACGGCGCACCGGATCATGACCGGGGCGCCGCTGCCGGCAGGGGCGACGGCCGTCGTTCCGGTGGAGGACACCGACGGCGGCGTGGACGTGGTGGCGATCCGCGCGCCCCGCGACGCCGGCAGGCACATCCGCCGCGCCGGCGAGGACGTCTCCCCCGGCACCACCGTGCTGCGCCGGGGTCAGGTTGTGACGCCGGCGGTGCTCGGCCTGGCGGCGGCACTGGGCATCGCCGCGTTGCCGGTGATCCCGCGCCAGCGGGTGCTGGTGATCTCGACGGGCTCGGAGCTGGTGACGCCGGGCACCGCCCTGCGGCCGGGGCAGATCTACGAGTCCAACTCGATCATGCTGGCCGGGGCGGTGCGCGATGCCGGCGCCGAGTTGGTCGCCGTCGCGACCGCGGAAGACGAAGTGGCCCAATTCAGTTCGATCATCGACCGATACGCGGGCGACGCCGACCTGATCATCACCAGCGGCGGCGTCAGCGCCGGCGCCTACGAGGTGGTCAAGGACGCGTTCGGGCGCGAGGGCGACCAGGGTGTGGAGTTCGTCAAGGTCGCCATGCAGCCGGGCATGCCGCAGGGCGTGGGACGGGTAGCCGGCGCGACGATCGTCACGCTGCCCGGCAACCCGGTGAGCGCGCTGGTGTCGTTCGAGGTGTTCATCCGGCCCGCGCTGCGCAGGGCGATGGGCCTGCCGGACCCCGACCGTCCGCACCGCACCGCTGTCCTCGCCGAGTCGCTGGCGTCGCCGCGCGGCAAGCGTCAGTTCCGGCGCGCGGTGCTGAGCGACGACGCCAGCACGGTCACCAGTTACGGGCCGCCGGCGTCGCATCACCTGCGCTGGCTCGCGTCGGCGAACGGGCTGCTGGACATCCCCGAGGACGTCGTCGAGGTGCCCGAGGGGACCCGCCTGCAGGTCTGGGATCTGCGCTAGCCGGCGGGCGTGGCCACGTCGCGGTGGAACTCGTCGGCCCTGCCGAAGGCCGGGGAGCAGCGGATCGCGATGCCGACGATCGCCATCATCACCGGAATGGTGACCAGTGCGGCCGACAGCCCCACCCGGCCGGACAAATGGCCGATCAGCGGCGGCCCCAGCAGGTAGCCCAGCCAACCGGTCGCGGCCACGATGGCGATCGCCGACCCGGCCCCGCTCGCGCCGTATGCCGCGCTGAAGGCGGTGGGCACCAGCAGCGCCACGCCGACGCCCAGCGCGGCGAAACCGAGCACGCTGACAACGGCGTTGGCCGCCACCAGCGTGACGCTCATGCCCGCGACGGCCAGCAGCGCGAGCGCCGGGAGCAGCCGGCGGCTGGACACCCGGGCATGCAGCCGGGGCGCGCCGAACCGGGTGATCACCATCGCGCACGTGTAGGCGGCGTAGCTGAGCGCGGCGACGCTCGGGCCCGCGCCGATCACGTCGCGCAGGTAGTTGGCCGACCAATCGGTGGCGGCGCCCTCGCAGAGGAACGACGCGAACGACACGGCCGCCAGGATCGCCACCGCCGGCGTCATCCACGCCCGCCTGCCCCGACCCGCCCCCGGCGACGCGGCGACCGGATCGGCCGCGTCGGGCATCAGGTGGCGGGCCAGCGGTTCCACCGCGATCAGGACGACCAGCCCCAGCACCGTCAGCTGCCCGGTCAGGCCCACGCCCGCGCCGACGCACGCCGCACCGATCAGGGCGCCCACCAACGTCCCGACGCTCCACATGCCGTGGAATCGGGCCATGATCGGCGCCCCGGCAAGCCGCTCGACCGTGCCGGCCTGGGTGTTCATCGCGACGTCCAGCGCCCCCTGGAACAGCCCCCACAGCGCGAGCGCCCCGAACAGCGCGGCTTCTGATCCGGACAGCCCCACCGTCGCCCCGGCCGCCACATAGCCGGCCACCGTGACCGGGATCAGCCGATGGCTCCCCCAGCGGGGCAGAGCCCAGTGGCTGAGCAGCGTGGCCACCACCGATCCCAGCGGCGCGCCGAACAGCGCGGTGCCCAGCGCCGCGTCGGACAGGCCGAGTTCGGCCTTGACGTGGGGAATGTGGGCGGCCCAGGAGGAGAACACCAGACCGTGCGCGACGAAGACGGCGGTGACCGTGGCCTTCGCCCGGCGCAACGGTGTCGCCCGCCGATCGTTCGATTGCATGTCGACGCAGAGCGTTCCCTCTGCGGGCGTCTACGAATCAGCCGCACGCTCCGTAAGATGGCCGCGTGGCACGACGCCCCCGCACTATCGGCCCCTCAGCTTCGGACCCGGGCTTCAGCCCGCAACACGCGCTGGAGTTGGTGCGCTCGGCGGTCCCACCGGTGCATCCGGCCGGGCGGCCGTTCATCGGCGCCGGGCTGGCGCTGGCGTTGGTCGGCCGCAGGCACCGATGGGTGCGGCGGGCGGGCCTGCTGGCCGCCGGGGCCTGCGCGGGGTTCTTCCGTCATCCCCCGCGGGTGCCCCCCAGCCGGCCCGGCGCGATCGTCGCGCCCGCCGACGGCGAGATCTGCGTGATCGACTTCGCCACCCCGCCCGCGGAACTGAGCATGGGCGACGCGCCGCTGCCGCGGGTCAGCATCTTCCTGTCGCTGCTGGACGCCCACGTGCAGCGCGCGCCGGTCAGCGGGGAGGTGATCGCCGTGCAGCACCAGCCGGGCCGATTCGGCTCGGCCGACCTGGCCGCGGCGAGCGCCGAGAACGAACGCACCAGCCTGCACCTGCGCACCGCCAGCGGCGCGGACGTGGTCGCCGTGCAGGTCGCCGGGTTGCTGGCCCGCCGGATCATCTGCGACGCGCACGTCGGGGACAAGCTGTCGATCGGTGACACCTACGGCCTGATCCGGTTCGGGTCCAGGCTGGACACCTATCTGCCGCCGGGCTCCGAGCCGCTGGTGAAGGTGGGCCAGCGCGCGATCGCCGGCGAGACCGTCCTGGCCGAGCTGCCATGATCAGCAAGCCGCGCGGACGGCCGGCGGTCAACCTGCAAATCCTGCCGAGCGCGATGACGGTGCTCTCCGTGTGCGCGGGGCTGACGTCGATCCGGTTCGCCCTGGAACACCAGCCCAAGGCCGCGATGGCGTTGATCGCGGCGGCCGCCATCCTGGACGGGCTCGACGGGCGGGTGGCCCGCATCCTGGACGCCCAGTCGCGGATGGGCGAGGAGATCGACTCGCTGGCCGACGCGGTGAACTTCGGTGTGACCCCGGCGATCGTGCTCTACGTGACGCTGCTGACCACGTCGCCGGCTGGTTGGGTGGTGATCCTGCTCTACGCGGTCTGCGTGGTGCTGCGGCTGGCGCGATTCAACGCCCTGCAGGACGACGGCAGCCAGCCGTCCTACGCGCACGAGTTCTTCGTCGGCATGCCCGCACCGGCCGGCGCGATCTCGATGATCGGCCTCATCGGACTCAAGCTGCAGTTCGGTGACGGCTGGTGGACGTCGCCGCTGTTCCTGTGCATCTGGATCACCGGGACCTCGATCCTGATGGTCAGCAAGATCCCGATGCGCAAGATGCACGCGGTCGCGGTGCCGCCGAGTTGGGCGGCGCCGCTGCTGGCGGTCCTGGCGATCTGCGCGGCGGCCGCTGTGCTGGCGCCCTACGTCTTGATCTGGGTCATCATCGTCGCCTACCTGTGCCACGTGCCGTTCGCCATCCGCAACTCGCGCTGGCTGGCCGCGCACCCCGAGGCGTGGGACGACGCACCCAAGCAACGCCGCGCCGCGCGGCGGGCGATTCGACGGGCGCAGCCCAACCGCCGGTCGGTGGCGCGGCTGGGCCTGCGCAAGCCGGGCAGGCGCTTGCCGTGAGTCGCTCCGGCGACGACGTACACCGCGCCGGATCGGCCCGTCAGCTCACGCTGACCGCCCGGCTCAACACCTCCGCCGTCGACTCCCGCCGCGGTGTCGTTCGACTGCATCCGAATGCCATTGCCGCACTTGGCATTCGCGAATGGGATGCGGTGTCGCTGATCGGCTCGCGCACCACGGTGGCCGTCGCGGGCCTGGCCGGCCCGGACACGCCGGTCGGCACGGTGCTGCTCGACGACGTGACGCTGTCCAACGCGGGACTGCGCGAGGGCACCGCGGTGGTGGTCGGCACCGTCACCGTCTACGGCGCGCGGTCGGTGACCCTGTCCGGCTCGGCGCTGGCCAGCCAGTCGATCAGGCCGGTCACGCTGCGACAAGCGTTGCTGGGCAAGGTGATCACCGTCGGTGACGCCGTGTCGCTGCTGCCCCGCGACCTGGGCCCGGGCACCTCGACGTCGGAGGCCACCCGCGCGCTGGCCACCGCGGTCGGCATCAGCTGGACCTCGGAGCTGCTCACGGTCACCGGCGTCGACCCCGACGGGCCGGTGAGCGTGCAGCCCAACTCGCTGGTCACCTGGGGCGCCGGCGTGCCGCCCGGCGCCGGTGCCGCGCCGCGGATTTCGGTCGAGGTCGCCAAGCCGGAGATGGTCGTCGAAGAACTGAAAGGCACTCAGCCGCAGGCGGCCAAGCTGGTCGAATGGCTCAAGCTCGCGCTCGACGAACCGCACCTGCTCAAGACGTTGGGCGCCGGCGCCAACCTCGGCGTGCTGGTGTCGGGGCCGGCGGGGGTGGGCAAGGTGACGCTGGTGCGCGCGGTGTGCGGCGACCGCAGGCTGGTCACGCTGGACGGCCCGGAGGTCGGCGCGCTGGGCGCCGAGGACCGGCTCAAGGCCGTGGCGTCGGCGGTGCAGACCGTCCGCGACGGCGGCGGCGTGCTGCTGATCACCGACGTCGACGCGCTGCTGCCGGCCACCGCCGAGCCGGTGGCCTCGCTGATCCTGGGCGAGCTGCGTAACGCGGTCGCCAGCGAGGGCGTCGCGCTGATCGCCACCTCGGCGCGGCCCGACCAGCTCGACGCCCGGCTGCGGGCCCCCGACCTGTGCGACCGCGAGCTGGGCCTGCCGCTTCCCGACGCAGGCACCCGCAAAGCCCTGTTGGAGTCGTTGCTGCGCAACGTGCCCACCGCCGATCTCGACCTCGACGAGATCGCCTCGCGTACACCGGGTTTCGTTGTCGCCGACCTCGCCGCGCTGGTGCGCGAGGCGGCGCTGCGCGCGGCGTCGCGGGCCAGCGCCGACGGCCGGCCGCCCGAGCTGAAACAGGAGGACTTGGCCGGTGCGCTGACCGTCATCCGGCCGCTGTCCCGCTCGGCCAGTGAGGAAGTCAGCGTCGGCAACATCACCCTCGACGACGTCGGCGACATGGCCGAGGCCAGACAGGCGCTGACCGAGGCAGTGTTGTGGCCGCTGCAGCATCCGGACACGTTCGCCCGCCTCGGCGTCGAGCCGCCGCGCGGGGTGCTGCTGTACGGGCCGCCGGGCTGCGGCAAGACCTTCATCGTGCGGGCGCTCGCCAGCACCGGGCAGCTGTCCGTGCACGCCGTCAAGGGCTCCGAACTGATGGACAAGTGGGTCGGCAGCTCGGAAAAGGCCGTACGCGAACTGTTTCGGCGAGCACGGGATTCCGCACCATCGCTGGTCTTCCTCGACGAGGTGGACGCGCTCGCGCCGCGGCGCGGGCAGAGCTTCGATTCGGGCGTGACCGATCGAGTGGTGGCCGCGCTGCTGACCGAGCTCGACGGTGTCGACCCGCTGCGCGACGTGGTCGTGCTGGGCGCCACCAACCGGCCGGACCTCATCGACCCCGCGCTGCTGCGCCCAGGCCGGCTGGAGCGCATGGTCTTCGTCGAGCCGCCGGACGCCGCGGCCCGCGGCGAGATCCTGCGCACGGCAGGCAAATCCATCCCGCTGAGCGCCGACGTCGATCTGGACGAGGTGGCGGCCGGGCTCGACGGCTACAGCGCCGCCGACTGCGTGGCGCTGCTGCGGGAGGCCGCGCTGACCGCGATGCGCCGATCCATCGACGCCACCGACGTGACCGCCGCCGACCTCGCGACGGCGCGTGAAAACGTCCGTCCCTCTTTGGATCCCACGCAGGTCGACGAGCTACGGGCGTTCGCCAAAGCTCTGTAGCACGGCCAGGGCCGACGCCGCCACATCCTTTTCCAGCCAGCTCGGCATCGGGTCGTCGTGTGCGTGGCGGCGCACCACGGCGTACGGCAGGTCGGCCACCGCGCGCGCGACGGCGTCGACGGATCGCGGCCTGCTGTTGCCGTACAGCTGGCGGGCCAACGCCGCGAGGCGCTGCGTCAGTGGGGCGTTCATCGCGGCAAGCGTCCGCTGGAAGGCCGCGTCGGGTTCGTCGTCGAGCAGGTCGCCGGGCCGGATCGTCAGCAGTAGCCGCGCATCGTGTGGCAGGGCGCGCGCGAAGCCGACCGCGGCCACGGCCATCGCCACGGCGGTTTGCGTCGGGGTATCGCCCTCGGCCGCCAGCGCGCGCTCCTGGAAGCGGTCCAGGGCGCGCAACCACGCCGCGGTCAGGATGCCGTCCCGGTTGCCGAACCGGTGATACAGCGTGCCCGCCGGCGCGCCACTGGCTTTCGCGATGGCGGCCACGCTGGCCGCGCGCGGGCCGCCGTCGAGCACCAGCGCCCGGGCGGCGTCGAGAATCACATCGGTTTCATGCTTCCGCGGGGGTGCCATGATCTAGTACATTCCTTCTATATGGAACGATTACCCTATATCGATGAGCATGCCATAACCATCGACGCCAACCGCGACGACACGTGGGCGGCGCTGCTGCGGGTGATGTGCCGCGACCCGCACGACCCAACGACCGTGCCCTTCGGCTTCGCCCTGGACGAGGCCCGGCCAGCGGCGCGATTCGCGCTCAAGGGGCGCCACTGGTTCGCCGTCTACCGATGGGTCTTCGAGTTGGACGCCCTCGACGGCGCCGCGCGCACCCGGTTGCGGGCGGCCACCTGGGCGGACTTCCCCGGCGTCCACGGCAAGGCCTACCGCGCGCTGGTGATCGGCACCGGCGGGCACCGCGTCGTCGTGCGGCACACCCTCAAACGTGTTGCGGCGGCGGTGTTTGACGCCCGAGCCCAGACCGGCGAGTCCGCGGCCGACTACGTGGATGTCTTCGAAGTGCCGATCAGCGCCGGCGACGCGCGCACGGCCGAACAAACCTTTCGCGACGGCCTCGGCGACAGCCCGGGCGCCGGCGGGCGCCTGGTGTCGTGGATCCACCGCCACGTGCTGCGGTTGCGATTGGGTCCGGCCCGGTCCTCCGGACACCTGATCGGCTGGCCGATCGTCCGGTCGGATCCCGACGAGCTGGTGTTGGCGGTCGGCGGGCCGCTGATGCGCGGGGAGTTGACGCTGCGCCGCCAGGACGGCAGGCGGGCGGTGCTCACCACCCGCCTGCACTATCGCCGACGGATCGCCGCCCCGGCGGCCTGGGCGCTGATCGGTCCGCTGCATCGCGTCGTGGCGCCACGGCTGATGCGGCGCAGCGCCCGCCGGGTTCGCGTCCCGGCGGTGCAGGCATAGTTTTTGCAGTTTACTGCACTCTTGCCTACAACTGCATAAAGTGACTATGGTGCCATCAGGGGCGGCAACGAATCGAGGAATCCCTGATGACGGCCACGGCAAACGCAGCGTTGCGGGTGCACGAGTTCATGAACGACCCGATCAGCTTCTTCGGCCAGTCCTATACGCGGATGCACAGCATCGGTCGCCTCGAACTGGAAGAGCTGCAGCGCCAGGCCATGCGCATCCGCTTTGCCGAGCACTACCAAAGCATCGAGATCCTGCGCAAGCTGGCCGACCGGCTGGGCATCGGCGCGCTCGAGAGATTCAACGACGTTGTGCCGCTGTTGTTCTCGCATACCTCCTTCAAGTCCTATCCGGCAGCGCTGATCGACAAGAAGCGCTTCGACCTGATGACCGGGTGGCTGGACAAGCTCACCAGTTATGACTTATCGGGCGTGGACACCACCGGCTGCACGGGGATCGACGACTGGATCGACCGTCTCGACACACAGACGCCGTTGGAGGTCATCACCTCCAGCGGCACCACGGGCACCATCTCGATCCTGCCCAAGGACAAGCGCGGCGCCCAAGAGGGCATGACGCTGTGGAAGATCTGCCTATTCCAGACTTTTGGCCACGAACCGACGGAGGCGGAGCTCAACCCGTCGGTCGATGTGGTGTGGCCCAATTTCGCCAGCGGCAAGCTCGGTCATCTGCGCATCGCCGACATGATCAAGCGGGGCTTCACCGGCGGGGACGAGACCAGATTTCACGCGCTGTATCCGTTTGCGGTGGACACCGATCTCATGTTCCTGGCCTCCAAAATGCGGGCGGCGGCATCGCGTGGCGAACTCGATCGGCTCGAGATCGACCCGGCGCTGGCCGCCCGCAAGGACGAATTCATCGCGATGCAGGCACGCCAGGCCGAGGACATGGATGCGTTCTTCACCCGTATCACCGACCAGTTGCGCGGGAAGCGCGTGTTCATGCTGGGCACCTACCACCTGATGTACGACATCGCCAAGGCGGGACTGGACCGCGGCGTGCGTAACGTCTTCTCGCCCGACTCGGCGATTCTCACCGGGGGCGGCATGAAAGGCGTTGCGCTGCCCGATGATTTCATGGACGTCATCAAGGCGTTCCTCGGCGTCGAGCGCATCCAGGTCGGCTATGGCTTCTCCGAGTCGAGCACCTTCCACTGGGGCTGCAGCGAGGGCCGCTATCACGTCGCGCCGTGGGTCATCCCGTTCGTGCTCGATCCCGATACCAGCGAGCCGTTGCCCAGAACCGGTGTGCAGACCGGCCGCGCCGCCGTCTACGACATCCTGCTGCGTGCCCACTGGGGTGGTGTCATCTCCGGCGACGAGGTAACGATCAACTGGGATCTGCAGTGTCCGTGCGGGCAGGCCAGCGTCGCGTTCGAAAACGACATCATCCGCTACAGCGAGAAGCGGGGCGTCGAGGACGACCGGATCACCTGCGCCGCAACGCAGGAGGTGCACGACGAAGCGGTGAACTTCATGAAGGGCGTGGAGCTGTGATCGCGTACACCGTCCCGCTGTTCCTGCGCGGCCAGGTCATCGCCGACGATCTCGTGTCGTTCGAGACCCGGATCGGCGCCTCGCAATTCCAGGCGCCGGACATGAGCAAATATGTCGAACGCCTACCGCTGAAAAGCCCGGGCCAGCTGACCGACCTCTACGAGCTCAGCTTCGCCGAGATCCTCGATGTCCTCGCCGCACTCGGCGACGCGCTGGACTTCGAAACGAACACCCACCTGCAGGAGGCCTACGAGGCCTCGCTCGTTGCCAACGTGTTGCCGGCGGCGATGCTCGAGAACAGCTATCGCGTTCTGCCGCCGCTGTTTTCCCGCGCCAATGTCACCGAAATCGCCGAGACACAAGTCGGGCTCGATTATTTGAACGGTTGGGTGCCGCAGAAGTTGAGCGACGGCCGTGAATTGCGGGTGCGGGCGTTCGGGTCGCGCGTGCTGCACATCCCAGCGGGCAACGGCGGCCTGGTCTCGGCGGTGACCATCCTGCGTTCTGTGATCACCCGTTCCGACGTCATCATCAAGGCGCCGTCCAACGATCCCCTCACCGCGATCGCCATTGCCCGCACCCTGGCAGACATCGCACCGGATCACCCGATCACCAGGCATCTGGCCGTCGGCTATTGGAAGGGCGGCGATCTGGCCGTCGAGCAAACGCTCTACCAGCCTCATCACATCGAAAAGATCGTGGCCTGGGGCGGACTGGCATCCGTCAGACATGTGACCCGCTATATTCAGCCCGGCCTGGAGCTGATCGCGCTGGACCCCAAACGCAGTATGACCATCATCGGTGCCGAGGCATTCGCGGATGACGAGACGCTGCGCGAGGTGGCCCGCCGCGCGGCGGTCGACATCGGTGTGGCCAACCAGGAGGGCTGCGCCAACGCCCGGGTCATCTACGTACTCACCGGAACCGACGCCGCGGGCCTGGCCAACGCCAACCGGCTCGGCGAACTGATTTACCGCGCACTGGTCAGCTTGCCCGCGGTCGTCAGCACCGCGCCGCGGTACCCCAACCGCGAACTGCTCGACCATGTCGAGGCTTCGCGAATGGCCGAGGATTTCTATCGCGTGGTCGGCGGCGAGCACCGCGAGGGTGCCATCGTCGTTTCTCAAATCGACGAACCGGTCGACTATTCGCCGATGCTGTCGGGGCGCGTCGCCAACATCGTCCCGGTGGATAGCATCGACAAGGTGACCGCGGCCGTGAATGCCTACACGCAGACCATCGGCATCTATCCCGAATCGCTCAAGCGACTGCTGCGCGACACCCTGCCGTTGTTCGGCGCGCAACGACTGACCAGCCTGGGGTACGCCTGCAGCGTGGCACTCGCCATGCCGCAGGACGCCATCGAGCCCATCCGGCGGATGTGTAAATGGATCGTCGACGAGGAGTGCGATCCGGACGTCGTAGTCCCGCTATGGCAGGCCGCACGGGCATGACCGACCGTCCAACCGCACTTCAGGTCGTCGACGGGATCGACTTGTCCGGCAAGACATGTGTCGTCACCGGCGCGTCCTCGGGGCTGGGCCGCGAGTCCGCCCGGGCGTTCGCTGCCGCGGGGGCGCGCGTCATCCTGGCCGCCCGCAATCGAGAGGCGCTCTCAGAGGCGGTCCAGTGGATCGCGGCCGAGATACCCGGTGCCCAGACCTCGACGGTCCAGCTTGACCTCACCGCGCTGTCCAGCGTTCGCGCGGCGGCAAGCGCGATCGGTGAGCTCACGACGGTGGTGCACATATTGATGAACAACGCCGGCGTCATGTTCACCCCGTTCGGCCGCACCAGCGATGGCTTCGAACTACAAATCGGGACAAACCATTTCGGGCACTTCGAACTCACCCGGCTGCTTGTCCCCCAGCTCACCGCCGCCGGCGGTGCCCGGGTGGTGAATCTGTCCTCGGGCGGCCATGTGATGGGCGACGTCGATTTCGACGATCCCAACTGGGAGCGCCGTGAGTACGACAAGTTCGTCGCCTACGGTGCCGCCAAGACCGCGAACATCCTGCACGCGGTGGAGGCCGACCGGCGCCTGAGCGACTTCGGGATCCGCTGCTATGCCGTGCATCCCGGCACGGTGGCCACCTCGCTCGCGCGGTACATGTCCCGCGACGACTTCTCGCGGCTGCGCAAGCTTGCCGCCGAGAACAGCCCGGAACCCTCCGACGGGTTCCTGGATTTCGTCGCGCCCGAACACGGTGCGGCCACTCAGGTGTGGGCCGCCGTCAGCCCCGACCTCGCGGGCCGCGGCGGCCTCTACCTGCAAGACTGCGTGGTCCACGCGGCGGCACCGTACGCGCGCGACGAGCGGCGAGCCGCCGAACTCTGGGATCTCTCCGAGAAGCTCTGTGGCACAGCATGACCAGGCTCGAGCGACGCAAACGTGAGGTGCGGGAGCGGATTCTCAAGGCCGCCTTCGATCTGTTTTTGGACCGCGGGGTCGGGGCCACCACCATCGAGGAGATCTGCGAACGCGCCGACGTGGCAAACCGAACGTTTTTCAATCATTTCGCCACCCGGCAGGACATGGTCCGGGCCTTGGCCGAGCAACGGCTGGTCAACCTGCACGACGTGGTGTTCGACCGCGCCGACGAGGCGATCCCGGCGCGGCTCGTGGGGGTGTTCGACGACATCGCCGGGACGCTGGCCGGATCGGGCGACACCTACCGCGAGATGATCGGAGAAATGCTTGCCACCAGTGGCTACGGCATCCAGCGCGGATCCAGCCTGCACGACACGTTTGTCGAGCTGGTCAAGGAGGGGGTGGCGCGCGGCGAGGTGAGCGCGCGCCACGACGCACAAACCTTGGCGGACATCATGGTTGGCGCCCTGTCCGGTGGCATTCTCAACTGGACTCTGGACCGGACCTATTCGCTGGACACCAACCTGCACAACCTCGGTACCGCGCTGGCCGAGTTGCTCACCGCGGACGCCGGTTCATAGCTCGGGAAGCGGGGTCCATTCGCGGGACAGCTCCGCGGTGAAGCGCGGGGCACGGCGGTCGAGGAACGCGGCGACGCCCTCGGCGGCATCGGCGCCGCCCATCACCCGTTGGTGCAGCTGGGTTTCCAGCGCGGCGACCTGCTGCGGCGTGTAGTGCTTGATCGCGGTGTCCCACAGCAGGCGCTTGCACAGCGCCGCCGACATCGGCGCCACGTTGAGCGCGATGTCGCGGGCCAGCGTCAGCGCGTGATCGAGTACCTGCTCGGCGGGCAGCGCGCGGTTGGCGACACCGAGCGCGGCGGCCTCGGCACCGCCGAACGTGCGCCCGGTGAGCAGGATGTCGGCGGCCACCCCCAGGGTGGTCAACTGGGTCAGCGTCCAGTGCGACATGCAGTCGGGGATCACACCCCGGCGCACCTGCACCACACCGTATTTCGCGTTCTCGGCGACGATGCGGATGTCGGCCTGCAGCGCGATGGTCAGCCCGATACCGATCGCGTGGCCGTTGACCGCGGCGATCACCGGTTTGCGCAACTCGAACGCCGCCGGGGTGATCGGCGAGGCCGAGAACGTGCCGGTGGGGCCGCCGTTCGCGGGTGCGTCGAAGGGGCTCGTGTCGCCGGCGAAGTCGGCCCCGGCGCAAAAGGCGCGCCCGGCGCCGGTCAGCACGATGGCCCGGACGTCGTCGTCCTCGTCGCAATCCCGGTACGCGCGGCCCAGCAGCTCACCCATCTCGGCGGTGTAGGCGTTGAGACGGTCGGGCCGGTTGAGTGTGAGCACCGCGACGCCCGAGTCGATGTCGACGGCCAGGTCGGGGCTCATGGCAGCGCGGGCACCCGGTGCAGGGCGCCGATCATGTCGGCGACGTCCGCGGGGCGGGGGGTGTAGCCGGGGAAGTAACAGCACACCTCGTCGACGTGCTCGCCGAACCGGGCGGCGATGTGCTCGGCACACTGCTCGGGGGTGCCCACGATCCCGATCCGGGACACCATCTCCTCGGTGATCAGCCGGCGCATCTCGGCGAAGCGGCCCTGCTTGGACAGCGCGTTGAGTTCGGGCTGGACGTCGTCCCAACCCTCGACCTGGAGCACGGGCAGATACGCCGGCGTGGAGCCGTAAAACGCGATGAGGGAGGCCACCCCGTCAATCGCGGTCGCCAGGTCGGCCTCGTCGCGGCCCACGGCGACCATCGCCTGGGCGATGATCTGAAACTCGCTGAACGTCCGCCCCGAGCGGCGCAGCCCCGCATCGATGGCGGGCACGGTGCGCTCGGCGAAGTGGCGGGCACTGTTGAACGGCATCACCAGCAGGCCGTCGGCGACCTCGGCGGCGGTGCGCGTCATCACCGGGCCCAGCGCACCGAGCAGCACCGGCGGCGGTCCGAACGGGTTGGGACCGGGATTGAAGTTGGGGGCCATGATGGTATGTGTGTAGAACTCGCCGCGGAAGTCCAAGCGGGCCTTGCCTTCCCACGCGGCGAAGATCGCCTTGATCGCGCGGATGGCTTCGGCCATCCGCGGCGCGGGCCTGTCCCAGCTGCTGCCATAACGCTTCTCGATGTGCACCTTGATCTGCGAACCGAGTCCGAGCCGGAACCGGCCGGCGCTGTAGAGCTGCAGATCGTAGGCGGAGTGCGCCAGGTGTAGCGGGCTGCGCGGCGGGGCGATCGCCACGTTGGTCATCAGGTCCAGCCCGGTCGTTCCGGCGGCGATCAGCAGCGGGAAGAAGACGTCGTGCTGGCCCTCGAAGGTGAACAACCCGTCCGCGCCGGTCGCGGCGATGTCGGCGGCGCTGGCTTCCGCCTCCGCCGGTGAACCGCTGACCTGAAGATGTACCTTCATGCACCCGCCCTTCCCGCGCCCGGTCATTCGGACAGCTGAAACTCCACCACCTCGGCGACCGCGTCCACGGCCTCGCGCAGCGCCACGAGGCGGTCGGCGGCCGTCGGTGCCGACAGCACCGAATACCGGTCGGCCGTGCCGATCGGGATGCGAGACGCCAACGCGAACAGGCGCTCTCCCGGCGGACCGCCCCGGTCGTCGCCCAGGATCACGTCGCGGCCGGGGAGCTTGATGTCGCGCGCCTGCGCGATCCGCTCGAACAGCGCCATGGCGCGGTCTTCGACGTCGAGCAGCTGATCGTCGGTCACCGCGGCGCCGGGCTCGTCGGGCCACGGCGTGACCGTCGCCCGGGGGTACGGGTCGTCGGGCAGCCACTCCGACACCCGAATACGTTCGCCCGTGCGGCAATTCAGCGCGTAGCGCCCGGCGCCTTGGTCGACGCATTCGGTGATCCGGGACAAGACACCGACGTCGCAGCGGGCGTCGCCGCCACCGACCTCGCGCCCGCGCGAAATCAGCACCACCCCGAACGGGTCGCCGGTGTCCGTGCAGTGCCGCACCAGCGCGCCATAGCGCGGCTCGAAGATCCGCAACGGCAGGTCCTGGCCGGGCAGCAGCGCCGACTCCAGCGGAAACATCGCCAGCTCAAAGGGTTCCGTCATCAGATTTCCAGTTCGGCCACCAATGCGTCGACGACCGCGCGCAGGTCGCCGTCGTGTTCCTCGGCCACCCGGCGCTGCCGTTGATAGGAGGCGCCCTGCCGGGGGATGTCGGCCACCGCGGCCAGCTCGTCGACGCAGTTCAACTTCCGGGCCACCGGCTCCAGCCGGTTCAGCACGTCGTCGAGATCCTCGGTGACCAATCGCTCGTTGCTGTCGGCGTCCAGGATGATCACCGCGTCCAGGCCGTAGCGGGCGGCGCGCCACTTGTTCTCCTGGTTGTGCCAGGGCGGCATGCTCGGCAGCGACTCGTCGGCTTCCAGCCTGCGATCCAGATCGACCACCAGGCAGTGCGTCAGCGCGACCAGCGCGCCCAGCTCGCGCAGGTTGGACACGCCGTCGCAGATCCGCATCTCGATCGTGCCCAGGTGCGGGGAAGGCCTGATGTCCCAACGGACTTCGTCGACGTGGTCGATGATGCCGGTCTTCTTCTGGTCGTAGACGAAGCGTTCGAATTCGGCCCACGTCTGGAATTGGAACGGCAGCCCCGCGGTGGGTAGCTGCTGAAACATCATCGCCCGGTTGCTGGCGTAGCCGGTGTCCACACCGGTCCACCACGGTGACGACGCCGACAGTGCGAGCAGATGCGGGTAGTAGTTCAGCAGCGACGTCATGATCGGCATCACCTTGTTCGGCGAGGAGATACCGACGTGCACGTGCACACCCCAGATCAGCATCTGCCGTCCCCACCACTGGGTGCGCTTGATCAGCTCGGCGTAGCGCGGGGCGTCGGTCAGCTTCTGAGAAGTCCACTGCGCGAAGGGGTGCGCGCCCGCGCAGAACAGCTCCATGCCCCGCTCGCGCACGACGCGGCGCGCCGGGCCCAGGGTCTGCCGCAGATCCTCCATGGCTTCCCCCGCGGAGCTGCAGATGCCGGTGACCACCTCGACGGTGTTGCGCAGCAATTCCTTGTGCACGCGCGGGTTTTCGCCGATCTCGGCGATCACCGCGGTGGCCTCGTTGCTCAGGTCGCGGGTGTGCGCGTCGACGAGGGCGAATTCCCACTCGACCCCGAGGGTCGGCCGTGCCGAGCGGGCGAAGTCGATGTGGGTGTTGACCCCGCTAGCCGGCACCGATGACACCGCACGCCACCCGCTTGCCGGCGTCACCGGTACTCATCGTCATGCCGCTGGGGCCCGGCGTGCCGTTGGTCTGGTTGTTGCCCGGGGCGTTGGCGGAGTTGGCCGCGCCGGCGTGAATGATGATCGCGGTCTTCTGCCCGGTGAGCAGATCCTCCATGTCGAACGCGTCGGTGGTGGTCATCAACGTGCCGGAGCCGTCGTTGCGCACCTGCAAGGACGGCAGGGCCCCGCTGGCGGGCTCGCCGGTGTGCCCGGGCGCCTGGAAGTGGTCGCCGGCGGACAGGAAGTCGCCGGCCGCGCCGCCGGTCGGGGGGACCGAGTTCGGCTCGCACTTGCCGACCTTGTGGATGTGCATATCGTGGAAGCCCGGCGTCAGTACGCCGTTGGCGGTGGTCTCGATGGTGATGGTGGCGTAGCCGTTGTTGAATTCGAACTTCGCGGTGGCCACCTGGGTGCCGTCCGGCGCCTTCAGGTGCGTGGTGATGGTCGGCACCGAGGCGGGCCCGGGCTCTGCGGCTTTCGCGGCCGACGGCGACGGTGATCCGGTCCAGATCGCTGGGGTGGTGCCCGGAACCGACGAGGCGTGCTGGGGTACCGAGCAGGCGCCCAACAGCACGACGCATCCGGCCAGTACCAACGGAGGCAGCTTAGGCATAGCCAGCAGCCTAGCCCGGCGACGATGCGAGCCGGAACGGCTCGCGGAGGAGGCGGGCCGTCAAACCCGCCGGCCTAGCCCGCGACGAGGACGATGACACCCGGCGGCTCGCCGCTGAGTGCGGGGATCCGCGGTTCGACGGGCGCGCCCAGGTTCTTGCCGACCGCATTGGCGGTGGCGTGCTCGTCGCCGGCATCGGTGTAGTAGACGGTGGTGGCCGAGACGTCGGGCACCGTCATGTTGTCGACCTTGGTGACCTTGAAGCCCGCCGACGTCAGCTGGTCCTTGGCGCGCGCGGCGACACCCTCTTTCGAGGAGATGTTGTAGATCTGCACCTCGGCCTGGGTGCTGGCCGGCTTGGCGGTGGGCGACGGCGACGCCGAGCTGGTGGCACTCGCGCTGGACCCCGCGGACGCCGAATCGTCGTCAGAGCTCCCGGACGAACCCAGGGCCTGCCAACCAAGCAGCAGGAAAATGACGCCGAGGAACAGCAGCACCATCACCATGGCCCGCAGGGGCAGCCCGGTGGAGTCGGGAACTCGTTCTTTCATCGAGCCCTACTGTAACGAGTCAGGTCACCTCGAAGCCGAGGCGCCGCGCCGCACGCGCCTTCTGCCTGCTGGCGCGCAGCCGGCGCAGCCGTTTCACCAGCATCGGGTCGGCGGCCAGCGCCTCGGGCCGGTCGACAAGCGCGTTGAGCACTTGGTAGTAACGCGTCGCCGACATCGAGAACAACTCCTTGATGGCGTCTTCCTTCACACCCGCGAACTTCCACCACTGGCGCTCGAACGCCAGGATGTCGTGCTCGCGGCGGGTCAGCCCATCTGCGATCTCAGAGTCGTCCCCCGATCGATTTGCCCGCGCCATGGCGCTGTCCATATCGCTTCCCCTGGACCCTTCCGGCGAATTCCGAACTGCTCGAATGACTTGACTTAGCTAAGGGCGTCTTTCGGCGAATATTGAAACACGCGCCAAACCCTCAAGCCGTCATCCAGACCCGCGAGTCGGCGGATTGGCCAAGATTGCCCAGACTGCGATCGCAGGCTGAGCGGCCCGCGGGCGTGCGGTAGCTTAGCCGACCATGGCCGTCGTTCCGATCCGCATCGTGGGAGATCCCGTCCTGCACACGCCGACACAGCCGGTGCCGGTCGCTGCCGACGGTTCACTGCCATCGGATCTGGCCGAGTTGATCGCGAACATGTACGACACCATGGACGCCGCGCACGGGGTGGGGCTGGCGGCCAACCAGATCGGGGTCGGCCTGCGGGTCTTCGTCTACGACTGCGCCGATGACCGGGGCCGCACCGAACGCCGCCGTGGCGTCGTCGTCAACCCGGTCCTGGAAACCTCCGAGATACCCGAGACCATGCCGGACCCGGACAACGACGACGAGGGCTGCCTGTCGGTGCCCGGCGAGTCCTTCCCGACCGGCCGCGCCAAGTGGGCCCGCGTCACCGGGCTCGACGCCGACGGCCAGCCGGTCACCATCGAAGGCAACGACCTGTTCGCGCGGATGCTGCAGCACGAGACCGGGCACCTGGACGGCTTCCTCTACCTGGATCGCCTCATCGGCCGGCACGCTCGCAGCGCGAAACGCGCCGTCAAATCCCACAACTGGGGCGTCCCCGGCCTGTCCTGGATGCCCGGCGAGGGACCGGACCCCTTCGGTCACTGATGGTTTCGTGGCCCGACCCGGGAACCCGGGTGACGGTTCGCTACCGCCGCCCGGCCGGTTCGGTCCCGCCGTTGACCGACGCGGTGGGCCACCTGCTGGCGGTCGAACCGATGGTGCGGGTGCAGACGAAGACCGGCGCGATCGTCGAGTTCGCGCCGTCGGACGCGGTGGCGCTGCGGGTGCTCACCGACACCCCCGTCCGCACCTCGCAGATCCGCGCGCTCGAGCATGCCGCCGCCGCGGCCTGGCCGGGTGCGGAGCACTGCTGGCTGGACGGCTGGCTGCTGCGGGCCGGTCACGGCGTCGGGCTCGCCGCCAATTCCGCGGTCCCGCTGGATCTTTCGGCCCAGGTGAGCAGCGTCCCGGCGATCGTCGACTGGTATGAACGCCGCGGGCTGACGCCACGACTGGCCCTGCCCGATCGGGTGCTGCCGACTCCGCCCGGGCTGACCGGCGAACGCACGGAACGGGTTGTGGTGCGCGAACTTTCCGACGCACCCGCCCGCGCGGCCGGCCCGCCCCCCGCCCTGTCGGCGCGCCCCGACGACGCATGGCTGCGGGTATTCGGCGACGACGTTCCGCTCGACGTGCTCACCGCCGTCCTCGACGGCGAGCTCGCGTTCGCAAGGCACGGCGACGCGGCGGTCGCGCGTGCCGCGGTGACCCGCGCACCCGATGGCGCGCGCTGGGTGGGCATCTCGTGCGTGCGGTCCGCGGACGACGCCGACGAGCCGGCGGCGGAGTTGCGCGAGGCGTTGCTCGCGTGGGGCGCCGGGCGTGGGGCGACGCGCGGCTACCTGCGGGTGCCCGAAACCGGTACGACGACGCTTGCCGTGGCGCCGGGATTCCGCCTGCACCACCGCCGGCGCTACGTCCCGGTGCGCGCGGGCGGCTGGGATAGCGTCTAGTCCCATGCCCGACGGGACGACTGATGCCGGCAACCCGCTGCGGTTGGCCACCTGGAACGTCAACTCCATTCGCTCCCGGCTGCCCCGCGTCATCGACTGGCTGGCCCGCGCGGAGGTCGACGTGCTGGCGATGCAGGAGACCAAGTGCTCCGACAGCCAGTTCCCCACCCTGCCGTTCTTCGAACTCGGCTACGAGGTGGCCCACGTCGGTTTCAATCAGTGGAACGGCGTGGCGATCGCGTCGCGCGTCGGCCTCGACGACGTGCAGATCGGCTTCGACGGCCAGCCCACCTGGAGCAGCAAGCCCGAAGTCGCCGCCACCGCGGAGGCCCGCGCCCTGGCCGCCACGTGCGGCGGCGTCCGGATGTGGAGCCTCTACGTTCCCAACGGGCGCGCCCTGAGTGACCCGCACTACACGTATAAGCTTGAATGGCTTGCGGCACTGCGTGATTCGGCCGAGGGTTGGCTACGCGAGGATCCCGGCGCCGCGATCGCACTGGCCGGCGACTGGAACATCGCCCCGCACGACGACGACGTCTGGAGTATGGAGTTCTTCACCGGCGCCACGCATGTCTCCGAACCCGAGCGGCGCGCGTTCCAGGCCATCGTCGAGGCGCAATTCGCCGACGTGGTGCGCCCTTTCGCGCCGGGTCCCGGGGTCTACACGTATTGGGACTACACCCAGCTGCGGTTCCCGAAGCGACAGGGAATGCGCATCGATTTCATCCTGGGTTCACCGGCCTTGGCGGGCCGCGTGACCGACGCGCAGATCGCCCGCGAAGAACGCAAGGGCAAGGCCGCCAGCGATCACGCGCCGGTGCTCATCGATGTGAGGCGTGACTAACCACCGGCAGCGCGGCCGGGCGTCAGATTAAGCTCCGGCAAATTCGGCGCGGCTTCTCGTTGTCTGCGCGATGGCTTGGTGGCAGGCTTTAAAAGTCAGTAGCAAGAGCAGGGAGTCATCATGAGTGTCATCGGCGGAGCAGTCCGAGGCGTGAGTCAGGCGGTGAACCGCGCGGCGACCGCGACGACCGCGGCCGCCGGTGCCGTGGGTGGCGCGGCGGTCAACGGAGTCATCGGCGGCGTCACCGGCGCCGCGGAGGGCGTCAAGCGCGGGATGAACAGCGGCAGCCACTCGGCGCCCGCGGCCGCGCTGGCCTTCGGCGCGCTGGGCGTCGCCGGGTTGGTGGAGTGGCCGCTGCTGCTGGCGGTCGGCGGCAGCGCCCTGCTGCTGCAGCGGCTGAGCCGTAAGCAGGAGGCCGAGCCCCGCGCGGTCAAGGCGAGCCTCAAGGCGGTACCCGCGGAGCCGGCACCGCAGAAGTCGACGCCCGCGAAATCCCCCAGCAAATCCACGGCCAAGAAAACGGCCGGGCGCCGCGCGGGCTCCACGGGGCTGCGCAGCACCAATTAGGCGAACCGGCGGCTGATTCAGCCGGTGGCTTGGCTGTACACCGCCGACGGCAGTTGCGGTGACCGCCAGCGCGCCACCCGATCTTCGGCGTGGGCGGACGGATCCGGGCAGATCGGGCCCCGAACCACCCGGGGCCGCACGTCTACGCCGCGACGAGGAGCCCGATCGTTGTGCCGGATCTCGACAACCCCCACGCGCCACAACAGCGCATAGAGTTCGAGTAGCGGCACCCTCAGCACCGAAGCAAACGATGAAACTAGCGGATCGCCCCCGGTGTCGGTCATCGTCGACATAAGTCCGACGGTGGACGCGCGACCCAGCGAGACGGGAAACCCTTCGTTACCGAAAGGCAAATGATGGTGGAAAAGAAGTCGCGGCGCGGCACGACCCAGCGCGAGGCGGTGCAGAAGGTCCGCGAGGGCGAAACATTCGTGGTGAACCTGCCGGCGGTCGGTCAGGTGGAAATCCCCAGGCCAGAGCAGCTGGCGTACTTCGGCGGGCTGGCGGCCCTGGCGGCCCTCGAACTCATCGACTGGCCGGTGGCCCTGGTCATCGCCGCCGGACACTTCCTGGCCAGCAACCACCACAACAAGCTGCTCGAGGAGCTCGGCGAGGCGATGGAGGAGGCCTAGCCGGTCAGTTCGCCGCCGGAGTCCCCGCCACGGCGCGCTCGAAGCGCAGGGTGACCCGGGTGCCGGCCGGGGTGCGCAGCGTTTCGACGTCGTCGGCCAATCCGCTCATCAGCGTGAGCCCACGGCCGCGGCGGCGGCTGCGCAGGCTCGCCGACGAATCACCGATCCACCGACCGGTGTCGCTGACCGTGACCGCGACGGTGCCCCGATGCAGGAAGGCCTCGATGGACACCGTCTGGCGTCGCTGGTCGCGACTGCCGTGTTCGATCGCGTTGGTGACGGCCTCACCGGTCGCCAACAGGATGTCCGTCTCTCGACGCGGCTCCACGACGATGGTGTTCAGCCAGTCCCGCAGCTGCTCGCGCGCGACGGGTATCTCAGTGGGTGCGGCCGGCAGCACGGTGGCGAAGCTGCCCGCGGCCAGGTGGCTTGGCCGGAGCGCGAGCACCACGACGTCGTCGCGGTAGCCGGATGGCGGCGCCATCCGGGACAGCAACTCCGCGCAGATCTGTTCCACCGGCAGCCCGGCGCACTGCACCGCGGCCGCCTGCAGCCGGGCGAATCCGTCGTCGAGCGTTTCGCCGGGCCGTTCGATGAGTCCGTCGGTGTAGAGCAGGATCAGACCGCCCGCCGGCAGCTCGGCCGTCGCGGTGTCACCCCCCGTCACGCCGTTGGCGCCGTTCCCGGTCACCGACACCGGGGTGCGCCGGCCGGACTCCAGGTACACCGCCCGCCCTTCGGGCAGCACCAGCAGCGGGTAGGGGTGCCCGGCGCAGCTGTAGCTGACGGTGGCGGCACCGTCGCGCGCCTCGGTGTCGATCTGCGCGTACGCCACGGTCGCGCAGCGCGCGCCGTCGACGCTGGCGGCGTACCGGTCCAGCGCGCCCAGCACCGCATCCGGCTCGCCCGCGGTGAGCGCGGAGGCGGCGACCGCGGCGCGCAGCCTGCTCATCACGATCGCGGCGGCCAGTCCGTGGCCGACCACGTCGCCGACCGATATCGCGATGCGTCCGGGGTGGTCCAGCGGGGTGACCGAATACCAGTCGCCGCCCACCCGCATCGCCTCCCCCGCGGGCTGGTACACGGCCGACACGACCGCGGCGGTGGAGCCGCGGTCCAGGTCGAGCAGGTGCTCTTGGAAATCGACGGCGATCTCGTGTTCGCGGGCCATCAGCCGCACCCGGTCCAGGGCCGCCGACGTCAGCTCGGCCATCCGGGCGAAGGCGTCGAGTTCGGCGGCGTCGAATTGGCGCGGCGCCGGCCACAACAACGCCAGCACGCCCAGGATGCGGCCGGCGCCGTCCCGCAGCGGATGGGAGACGCAGGCGCGGATGCTGGCCGCGCTGTCGTGCACGGCGTGCTCGTAGCGCGGGGGCAGCTCGAACGTGTCGGTGACGATCATCGACTCACCGGTGCGCGCGACGTCGGCTCCGATCAACGGGGCATCGAGCGCGACGACGTGGTAGCGGTCGCGGAACTCCGCGGGCAGGTCGCCTGCGTATTCGAACCGCAGGAACTGCTCGCTGTCGACCACCCCGATCGCCATGGCACCGGCATCGCCGGAGCCGAACGACGAGCCCAGCAGGGCGTCCATGATCCCGCCGACCGAGCTGGTGGCCTGCAACGCCGAGTCGAGCTGCACCAGGTCCGAGGCCAGGCTGGACTGCGCCTCGCGGCGCTGCCGGTCCCGCTCGCGGCCGACCGCGGACAACCTCGACGCCACCCGGTCGATCAGCTCCTGGGACCGGAACGGCTTGGGCAGGTAGTCGTCGGCCCCGCCGGCGTAGCCCTCGTTGACGGCCTCCGCGCCGGCCCGGGCGGACAGCATCAGGATCGGCGTCGCCGCCAATTCCGGATCGGCGCGGACGGCGGCGACGAATCCGAACCCGTCGAGCCCCGGCATCATCACGTCGGTGACGATCGCGTCCGGACGCAGGTTCCGCGTTGCGGCCAGTGCCGACTCTCCGTCGCCGACCAGAACCGTCTCCCACCGCGCCGACAGCACCCGGTCCAGGTGCGTCCGCATGTCGGCGTTGTCGTCGGCGATAAGCACCAGCTGGCGGGTTGCCCCGGGTGCGGCCGCTACGCGGTCGGCGACCGTCGTCACCCACTGACTGGCCTCGGCGACATACGGATTGGTCTCGTCCGGCCCGATGGGCGACGGGTCGACGACCGCACCCGAGACCGAACGCGGCACCCGGATGGTCACGGTCGTCCCACGGTCCAACTCGCTGTCGATCGCCACCGCGCCGCGGTGCAGTTCGACCAGACCGCGGACCAAGGACAACCCGATCCCGGTGCCTTCGACGCTGCGGCCACGAGCGTTGTCGGCCCGGTAGAAGCGCTCGAACAGCCGGTTCAGATCCTCGGCGCCGATACCGACTCCGGTGTCGCTTATGGCGAGCTCGCAGTCCGTGGAGTCGGTTCGGACCCGCACCGAGATCGTGCCCTGCAGCGTGTATTTGACCGCGTTGGACAGCAGGTTGAGGACGATCGTCTCCCACATGCCCGGGTCGACGTCGGCGAGCGCCGGCGCGCAGTCCAGTTCGAGCTCGAGCCCCGCCCGGTGGCACAGCTCGGCGAAGGACGACGCGATCTGCTCGGTCAGGGCGCCGACGTCCGTGCACACCAGCTTCGCGTTGGCCCGGCCGGCCTCGATGCGGGAGAAGTCGAGCAGCGAGTCCACCAGGCGCTGCAGCCGCCGCGCGTTGCGTCCCGCGGTGGTGAGGCGCTGCGCGAGAACGCTTTCCGGCGCGGCTTCCGACAACGCGTCGTCCAGCGGGCCGAGCAGCAGCGTGAGCGGGGTGCGGAACTCGTGGCTGACGTTGGTCAAGAAGGCGGTCTTCGCCCGGTCCAGCTCGGCCAGCGCATCGGCGCGGTGCCGCTGCAGCTCGTAGGAGACGATCGAGGCGAACTTCGACGACAGCTGATCGGCCAACAGCTTGCAGAAACCGAGGTACTGCGTGTCCAGGGGACAGCGCGGATTCGTGCCGACGACCAAGGCGCCAGCGGTCGCGCCCTCACCCACCGGTAGCACCAGCACGCGGTCCGGGCAGTCGTCGCCCAAAGCCACCTTGATGCCGGGGACCCGTGCCGCGATATCGCCGATTTCTTGTACGTCGCCCCGAGACCGCGACGGCGGGTCCGAGTCGGTCAACTGAGCGAGCGAATTCGGCAGGACCGCCAGCGCGGCGGCGGTAGCACCCCGCAGAGTGGTGTCACCCTCCGCATCGGCGACATAGATGGCGATCAATGGGAGGTCCGCCGGCTGTGCCGCACAGATCTCGACGGTCGCGCTCACCGCGTCACCGATGGTCTGGGTTTTCATGACCGCGGACGCGACGGCGTTGAGCACATGCAGCCGCCGTTCGCCCATCACCCGCTCAGTCGTCTCGGTAACCGCGCAGAATATGCCGGAGACATCGCCGCCGGCGGCGATCATCGGGCCATAGGTGAAGGTGAAATATCGGTCCTGCCGCCGGCCTTCCATCACCATCGACAGCAACAGGTCGCGGGACCAGGTCGCCTCACCCGTCGCGACGACCCCGGCGAGCATCGGACCGATCGAGTCCCAAATGTCCCACCACACTTCGCGGCCACGCCGGCCCAGCGCGGCCGGATGCTTGTCAGCCAGAGCGGATATGTAGGCGTCGTTGTAGACAAGAAAAAGATCCTGCGCCCCCAGCCACAGCACGATCGGGAACCGCGACGTCAGCGCCGTCGCCACCGCCGCACGGAATTCGGGTGGCCATTGATCCGGCGATCCCAGCGGGTGAGCGTCCCAGTCGTATTCGGCGAACCGCCGGCCCATCTCGCCGCCCAACGAAACAGCAGCGGCCAAGTCAGCCGGCAGTGAGTCCATCACTGTCGTCTTCGTTGCAATGCCGCGGCGAACGTCGGGTAGATGTCGAAGACCCGGTCCAACTCCGTGACCTGGATCGGCCGCAGCACCTGGTCGTGGTCGGCGACCAGTCGAATCGACGTCCCGCCGGCTTTTGCGTCCTCGTGGCAGTCGAGCACGGCGTTCAACGCTGCGCTTCCGAAGAAATCAACAGCCTGCAAGTCGATCACCACCGGTCGGATGGGCTGCGCCGAGGCAAGCTCGAGCGCGGTGGCCAGGTGAGCGGCGAGCTCACCGACATTACTCGAGTCGACATCGCCTTTGACGCTCACGATCACGACGTCGTCGTGAGCCTCGTGTTCGACGGCCAACAACCTCACGCCTTTCGCCGCAGTCAACGGGTATCTGCAGCCGCTAAGCCCGACGACGCGGCGGGGATGCGCGGGCGCGCATCGCAGATACCAGAGACTAACCCCTGGCCGAACTGCTCGTTTACCGATTCGCTGGTTACCCGATGTGCTCGGGCGGAATCCTCTCGTGCACGGTCAGCAGCAAATGGTCGAACTGACTCTGCAGGGCGGCCGTCGGAGGCGGCAGGGTGGCGACCTCGGTGAGCAGTTGCTTGGCCAGTGCACGCAGTTTCACGTTGGTCTCCTGCGACCGCCACTGCAGCACGCGAAACGCCTGCTCGGCGCTGACTCGGTACACGGACATCAGCACGCCCTTGGCCTGTTCGATGGCCGCGCGGCTCTCGAACAGGTCCGGCAGTTCGGTATCGAGCACCGCCTTGCGGGTCTCGTCGAACGTGTTGGTGAGGTCGATGTAGTAACCCTCGGTGCCCAGCACGGCGCCCGACTCGTCCAGCATGCGGTCGGCGACGACGATCGCGTCGTGCACGGCGCCCGCGGTGTCGATGAACCGGTGCCGGCTCGAGAACGACTCCTCGGACTGCAGGGCGTGGTCGAGCAGCTCCTGCACATGCGCTCGATCGTCGGGATGCTTGTGCGACATCAGCAGTTCGGTCGTCGGCGCGACCTCCCCCGGTTCGTAACCGTGCATCCTGGCGACCTCGTCGGACCATTCCCAGCGCTGCCCGACGAAGAAGAAGCGGAACGCTCCGATGTTCAGATACCCGGGGGCCGGCTCGGTGGGCTCGGAAAATCGCGCGCCGCCCCCCTCGGATGACGATTCCCCTGTTCGCCTGCGCTGTTGCACGTTTGCATTTTTCCACTCCGGGAATGCCCTCGGCTACCGCCCCGGCGGAAAAGCCCGTCAGCCATGTCACTCGGTCCGGGGTGGGGGTAACGTCGCGTGCGGACCCATCCATATGACGCGGGAGCGCACGCCGAGTGCGCTGAGAGGACGGCTCGGGGCCGTCGACCGTAGGAACCTGACCGGGTAATGCCGGCGTAGGGAGATGAAAAATGACTGATGTCCTTCCCGGAACCGTCGACGCGTCGGTGACCACCGGCCCGATCGCGGGCAGCAGCAAGGCCTATCGCGAAATCGAGGGTCCGGACGGCGTGACCCTGCGCGTGCCGCTGCGGCGCGTGCACCTGTCCACCGGCGACGACTTCGACCTGTACGACACCTCGGGGCCTTACACCGATCCGGACGCGACGATCGACCTGACCGCCGGCCTGCCGGCCCGGCCGGGCGTGGTCCGCGATCGCGGCACCCAGTTGCAGCGGGCCCGCGCCGGCGAGATCACCGCCGAGATGGCCTACATCGCCGCCCGTGAGGGCATGCCGGCCGAGCTGGTGCGCGACGAGGTCGCGCGGGGCCGTGCGGTGATCCCGGCCAACCACAACCACCCCGAGATCGAGCCGATGATCATCGGCAAGGCGTTTGCAACCAAGGTGAACGCAAACATCGGCAACTCGGCGGTGACGTCCTCGATCGCCGAGGAGGTCGACAAGATGGTGTGGGCCACCCGGTGGGGCGCCGACACCATCATGGACCTGTCCACCGGCAAGAACATCCACGAGACGCGCGAGTGGATCCTGCGCAACTCCCCGGTGCCGGTCGGCACCGTGCCCATCTACCAGGCGCTGGAAAAGACCAAGGGCGACCCGACCGAGCTGACCTGGGAGCTTTACCGCGACACCGTGATCGAGCAGTGCGAGCAGGGTGTGGACTACATGACCGTGCACGCCGGCGTACTGCTGCGCTACGTGCCGCTCACCGCCAAGCGGGTCACCGGCATCGTGTCCCGCGGCGGTTCGATCATGGCGGCCTGGTGCCTGGCGCACCACCGGGAATCGTTCCTGTACACCAACTTTGAGGAACTCTGCGAGATCTTCGCCCGCTACGACGTCACCTTCTCCCTCGGCGACGGGCTGCGGCCGGGCTCGATCGCGGACGCCAACGACGCCGCGCAGTTCGCCGAGCTGCGCACCCTGGGCGAGCTGACCAAGATCGCGAAATCCCATGGCGTGCAAGTGATGATCGAGGGCCCCGGCCACGTCCCGATGCACAAGATCGTGGAGAACGTGCGGCTGGAAGAGGAGTGGTGCGAGGAGGCCCCGTTCTACACGCTGGGCCCGCTGGCCACCGACATCGCACCGGCCTACGACCACATCACTTCGGCCATCGGCGCGGCCATCATCGCCCAGGCCGGCACCGCGATGCTGTGCTACGTGACGCCCAAGGAGCACCTGGGACTGCCGGATCGTAAGGACGTCAAGGACGGGGTGATCGCCTACAAGATCGCCGCGCACGCAGGAGATCTCGCCAAGGGCCACCCGCACGCGCAGGAGCGCGACAACGCATTGAGCCAGGCGCGGTTCGAGTTCCGGTGGAATGACCAATTCGCGCTGTCGCTCGACCCCGACACCGCACGGTCCTACCACGACGAGACGCTGCCGGCCGAACCCGCCAAGACCGCGCACTTCTGCTCGATGTGCGGACCGAAGTTCTGCTCGATGCGCATCACCCAGGACGTCCGCGACTACGCCGCCAAACACGGCCTGGACAGCGAGGAAGCGATCGAGGCGGCGATGACCGAGGGCATGGCCGAAAAGTCGCGCGAGTTCGCCGAGCACGGCAACCGGGTGTATCTCCCGCTGGCCCAGCAGTGATCGCAAGCGCGGCCGCGGTGATCGCAAGCGCGGCGCAGCCGGGCGCAGCGGGTCGCCGCCATCTCGCCCAGTGACATTCCTGCCGCTACCCGCGCCGGGTACGACGCCGCGGCGAGTGCTGTCCATTGCGGGGTCGGACTCCGGGGGCGGCGCAGGTATCGAAGCCGACATGCGCACGATGGCGTTGCTGGGAGTGCATGCGTGTGTGTCGGTGACGGCGGTGACCGTGCAGAACACGTTGGGCGTGCAGAGCTTTCACGAGGTGCCCGATGATGTCGTCGCCGGCCAGATCGAAGCCGTGGCCGGCGACATCGGCATCCAGGCCGCGAAGACCGGGATGCTGGCATCGCCGCGCATCATCGACACCGTGGCCGGCACCTGGCGCCGGCTCGGGTTGACGGTTCCGCTCGTCGTCGATCCGGTGGCCGCGTCCATGCATGGTGATGCGCTGATGGCGCCCGCCGCCCTGGATTCGCTTCGCGATCAACTGTTTCCGTTGGCAACGCTGGTGACACCGAACCTGGACGAGGTGCGGCTGCTGGTCGACATCGACGTGGTGGATCCGGCGTCGCAGCGGGCGGCCGCCAAGGCGCTGCATGCGCTGGGGCCGCGGTGGGTTCTGGTCAAGGGCGGCCACCTGCGGTCGTCGGATCGCAGTTGCGACCTGCTCTACGACGGCGCCGATTTCCACGAGTTCGACGCGGAGCGCGTCGCCACCGGCAACGACCACGGTGGCGGCGACACGCTCGCCAGCGCCGTGGCGTGCGCGCTGGCGCACGATTTCTCGGTGCCCGATGCCGTCGCGTTCGGCAAGCGGTGGGTGACCGAATGTCTGCGCGCCGCTTACCCGTTGGGCCACGGCCACGGCCCCGTCTCCCCGCTGTTTCGGCTGTCATGAACGCCCGCCTCCTCGATCAGATCGCGGGTATTGCGCACGAACCCTCGGGTAGCCCCAAGGGCGTGGTGGTACTGACACATGGCGCCGGCGGCAACCGGGATTCCGTTCTGCTGCAACAGGTTTGCGATGAATGGGCGCAGCGCGGCTGGCTCGCGGTGCGCTACAACCTGCCCTACCGCCGCCGCCGGCCCAGCGGCCCGCCCTCCGGGTCCGCCGCTACCGACCGGGCCGGCATCGTCGAGGCCATCACGTTGTGCCGCGGCCTTGCCGACGGCCCGCTGATCGCCGGTGGACATTCCTACGGCGGGCGGCAGACGTCCATGGTGGTCGCGGCCGGGGAGGCCGCGGTGGACGTGCTGACACTGTTCTCCTATCCGGTGCACCCCCCGGGCAAACCCGAACGCGCCCGCACCGAGCATCTGCCCGACATCACAGTGCCGACGGTGTTCACGCACGGCACCTCGGATCCGTTCGGCACGCCCGACGAACTGCGCGCCGCCGCCGCATTGATCGCCGGGACGACCGCGGTCGTCGAGATCGCCAGTGCCCGCCACGATCTGCGGTCCAAGACGTTGAACGTGCCGGCGTTGGCCGTCGACGCGGCACTGCAGCTGCTCGGCCGCAATTAGACAGTTAAAACTGGACAGTTCTGCCTGTCTAATTTAGGCTGGTGTCGTGGATGGCATCAGCGACTCCGCCGTGACGGCGGCACGCGATATCCGGGTGGTCTTCAGCAGGCTACGGCGCCGACTGAAGGACATCGCGGTCGACGGTCTGACTCCGTCGCAGACGGCGGTGCTCACCCGGTTATGGAAGGACGGGCCGTCGTCGGCCAGCGCTCTGGCCGGCGCCGAGCAGGTCCGCCCCCAGTCGATGGCCACCATCCTGGCCGCGCTGGGCCAACGCGGGCTCGTCGAGCGCGCACCGGATCCGAATGATGGCCGGCGCCAAGTGGTCTCGTTGACCGCGGCGGGTAAGAGGCGCGCCGAAAGCGACCGGCGCGCCCGTGAGGAGTGGCTGGCCCGCACCATCCAGGAGCGCTACACCGAGTCCGAGCGGCGGGTCATCGTCGACGCGCTCTCACTGCTCGAGCGCTTGACCGAACAATGAAAGGACAGGTGCCACAATGGAAGTAGGAGTGCACTTCATCGACTTTCTGCCCGGAGACCCGGCGAGGCTGGGCCCGACGCTGGCCGATGCGGCCAAGGCCGCCGAGCAGGGCGGCGCCACCCTGTTCACCCTGGCCGACCACTTCTTCCAGATGGAAGCCATGGGACGGGCGGAAGATCCGTTCCTCGAGGGGTACACGTCATTGGGCTTCTTGGCCGCGCAGACGGCAACAATCGACCTGAGCCTGTTGGTCACCGGCGTCACCTACCGGTATCCGGGACTGCTGGCCAAGGCGGTCACGACGCTGGACGTCTTGTCGCAGGGCCGGTCGATGTTGGGGCTCGGCGCGGCCTGGTACGACCGGGAACACGCCGCCCTGGGCTTCCCGTATCCGCCGGTGAGCCGGCGCTTCGAGATGCTCGAGGAGACGCTGCAGATCTGTCGGCAGATGTGGAGCGATAACGACGGCCCGTACGAAGGCAAGCATTATCAGCTCGCCGAGACAATCTGTGCGCCACAACCGATTCGGCGCCCCCCGGTGCTGATCGGCGGGGACGGCGAGAAGAAGACGCTACGTCTGGTCGCGCAATACGCCGACGTGTGGAATTCCACGGTGACCGAAGTCGACGCGATCAAGCACAAGATCGAGGTCCTCAACCGTCATTGCGACGCGGTCGGACGCGACCCTGGCGAGATCCGCAAGACGGTCGGCTATTTCGTCGATCCGTTCGAGGACCTCGACGGGTATTTCCGGACCGTCGAGGGCTACGCCGATCTCGGCATCGAGCTGGTCAATGCCGGTCCGTTCCCCGGTAATCCCGATCCGGTCGGCTTCATCCGCCGCCTGGGCGACGAGGTGATTCCCCGGCTCGCCGAAATAGGTTGATCCTCGTTATCCGGGATAGCGGGAGTAGCAGGCGTCCGCGTTGCCGGTCACGCCGCCGCGGAACGCCGCGATCCGGGTGAAACCGGCCGGCACGCTGGTGCCGTCCGCGTCACTGGCCACTAGGCGGTTGGTGAGCAGGCCGGCCACCGCCTCGTCGAGATCACCTGCGGTCAAGAGCAATTGGTTGTGCGAGGGTAGGTCGATCGGCTCGGCCATCTTGCGATGCACCACACCGGTCAGACATGCCGTCCGCAACGCGGTCCACGGGCTCTGCATCGGCAGGCCGCGGTCGTGCTGCACCGCCAGCGCGTATCTCGACATCACGACGGACAGCGCGGTGTCGTCGCCTTGCGGCAGGGTCTGCTGCTTTTCGTCGGCGACCGTGCCCATGGCGGCGAGCCCGGGCAAGTCGATCACGATGGTGTTGGTGGCCGGGCAGTAGGACGCCGGTGGGGTGGCCTTGGCGTCGGGGCAATCCGCGGGCTGGTAGGACAGAGCCGGCGGGTTGGCCGGGGCGAAGATCTTTCCCAGCAGCTCCATCAGATTCGACAGGGTGTCCTGGTTGATCGGCACCTCACCGGTCTCGGGCGCCCCGGAGTTGTCCACCCGCAACGCGTTTGGCAGATCACCGCGGCGCTGCTCGATTTCGTGGCGGTTGATCGCCGCACAGGCCGAGGCGCCGTTGAGGAAACCCATCTGGAAGGCGCTGATGCGGTCCAGGGCCGACCCGTGGGCGTCGTCGTTCTCGGTCTCGCTGTCCATCACCGGGTCACGGGTGGTGATGATCCCCGCCAGCACGTGGTCGAGCCCGTCGGCGGTGCTCAGCGTGAAGCGCGGCGACTTGCCGTCGGCGACCCAGTACAGATAGACGCCGGCGAAGCAGTCGGCCTGCTGCTCGCGGACGATGGTGGCGTCGCGTCGGGTCACCAGCTTCGCCATCTGCTGCAGCGCGTGACCGAATTCGTGTGCCAGCACACCGGTGACGGACATGTCACCGAAGTACTTCTGCGCGATGGGCATGAATACCCCGCGGTCCCAGGCGATCAGGTTGCACTTGCCGGTGTAGAAGGCGTTGACGAGCTTGTAGGTCTCGTTGTGGCACACGATCGGGCTGCGCGGATCGCTGGAGTTGTAGGACACCATCTTGCTGATCGGAACGAACTTGCCCTGCAGCGATTGGTCGTACACCGACTGCCAGTAGTCCTCGATGTCGTTGACCGACAACAGCGCCAGGTTGTCGATCGGCCCGTTGTCGGTGTTGAGCACCTTGCCGGTGGGAGGGGGCGCGTTCGAACGGATTCCGCTGGGTCCGTTGGTCGCGGGCAGTCCCCCGACCAGAAAGGGGTCGTTGAGCATCGACAGCGCGCGCCCGTCGACGAACGTCGTGCAGCCGGCGACCAGGAGTGCTGCCGCTGCCCAGACGATCGCCGACCTGAGCGCAGCGCTATTCATGACCAACCTCATCCCGACCGGCTATAGGGCAGCATCAAGGAGACTCATCCTAGAGGCGTCGACCATACCCGGCAGCGGGAATGGGGGGATCCAGCAAACATGCTCCTTGCGGCACGGTATTAGAAGGGCGGTGGATCACCGTCACCTTCGGCCGGCGGTGCGGGACCGAAGTAGGCGGCCTCGCGGCCGCGACGTTTCGGTTGCCGTGCCTCGCGATTGTGCATGCGTTCGGTGGCGATGCGAGCGGCGCGGTTTTGGGCGCGGGTGCGGCGGCGTCTGGGCATCATGGCGGTGCGGTCGGCGCAGTAATCCGGGGGCGGGTCGGCTTCGGCCGCCGGTATCGCGCCGGTGGCCAGACACAAGCTGGGGAACAGCAGGGCGCTGCCCGGGGTGGTGACGTAGACCTGCCCCGACGGGGAAGCCAGGATCAGCGTGCCGTCGGGCAGCTGGGTATCTCGCCAGCCCCAGAAAGTTTTCACCAAATGATGTGTGCGGCAAAGGCATTTAAGATTCGACGCATGCGTGGGCCCACCCTCGGCGTACGGGATCGTATGGTCCACATCGCAGTCGGTGGCCGGGCGGTCACAGCCCGGCCAGCGACACGTCAGATCCCGGCACCGCACGAAATCGGCCAGCGCCCGCGAGGGCACATAACCGGACTCGGGAGCAGCGTCACCGGGGTGCACCAACGGCACCACCCTGGCCGAGGCCGCGAGCTCGGCCAGCAGCTCCGGCGCGATCAACCCCTCCGCACCGATTTGAACTGCCGGCGTCGAACCACCACCATCCAACACGGCCCGCTCGGCGATCACATGAATCACCACCGGGCCCGCCGCGGACCGTTTACCGGCCCCGCAATCCGATCGCGCGCACCGACACCCCAACCGATCCGCGCCGGCCGCCAACGCCCCCAACGCATCAGCGCGACGCTGCTCACGGCTACGCGGATCATGCTCACACACCGTTGCCGCCAACGCATCCAACCGCTGATCCAACGCATGCGCATCCAGGCTCAGCAGACTGCCCTCGATATGCGACATGCCCTCACCCGCATCGGCAATCCACACCGCGCGATCGGCCACGCGCTCCTTGCGGCGCCGCACCGCATCGGCATCAGCATGCGCCACCACCTTGTCCACCTGCGCAGCCAACCGGCCCAGGCTCAATGACGGCCACCGGGTGACGTTGGCGGCCAGCGCGACATCCACCGCACCCAACACGTCTTTGTCGGTGATCAAATCGGTGCGGAACACCATCGTCTGAAACATCCGGTAATCAATATCCCCGGCCGCGAACACCGCACCCACCTTCGGCAGCCGCTCGCGCATCGCCCGGGCATAGCGCACCCGACTGGCGGCCAACCCCTGCCCGATCCGCAACGCCGCGGCCACCTCCGCACTCACCGCCGCCTCGGTATCGACCGCCCACTCCTCGCACTCCGCACACCGCGACAACCGATAGGCAAACAACTCACCGATCGCGACCAGCTGCGCGGCAGCCGCTCGATTCTCCGCCCGCGCGGCCGCACCGATCCGCCCCAACAGACCCGCCGACACCGGCGTCGCCGAGGGATAGCAACGCTCGAACTCCTCGTCGAACCGAGCACGCACGTCCTCGAACATGTGTTCGAGTATATCAGTCTCTACTGACTCAAACTTTTTGGCAGGGTCGCGCTATGGACGGCGCGGTTACGGCACCCGGCTGCGATGCCTCTTATTGTGTGGCGGCACACCGTTGACCCCGCCGATGGACTCGGCGTAGCTGCCCACGGCGAATCCGACGCCGGAACCCATGACGGCCAACGCTTCCCGGTTGATGTTGTCGACGGTGTCGCGTGGCCCCTGGAAGTTCGGGTCGAACGCCACGCCGGCCTGGCCGCCCCACAGCCGCGCCTGCACGGGCGTTTTCGGCTGCGAGGATCCGGTGGTCATCCCGCCGACGGGCACGCCCGCGATCATGAAGGGGTGGTAGTCGGCCCGGGTGTCCAACGGCATGTCCGCGGGCCGCTTGCCGGCGAGGTTCAGATAACCGGACAGGGTGCGTTCGATGCCGGCCGAGCCTTCGGGCACATCCGCGGGCGAGACACCCGGGCCGGGCGGCCCGGACTGATCGCCGTCGTCGGTGAAGAATCCGGCGTTCGGCGAACCCAGCATGGTGAAGTTCAAGTACAGCGCGATGTCGTTGAGTTGGTCGCGGTCCATGCCGAACACGTAGTCCAGGACGCCGTTGCGGCCGTCGAGGTCGGCGCCCCAGAACACGAACCGCACCGCGTTGTTCACCGGAGCGAGCGGACCCAGCTGCAGCGCCGTCTCCAGGACGGCGGCCACCCCTGATCCGTCGTCGTTGATGCCGGGCCCGGCGCGCGAGCCGTCCAGGTGCGCGCCCACCACGACGACGTCGTGAGCCGACCCGGTCTTGGTCTGCGCCACGACGTTTCGGGAAGTGATCTTGACGTTCTGCGCATCCAGCACCAGACGTATCGGCGCGGTGGAGCCCGTCAGCGCGGCGGCGCCGGAGGAACCCAGCACGGCAACCGGCACGGTCAGTTTCTTGAAGTAGCCGGTGGTGAACAGCGTGGGCGGGGCTCCCCGCCCGGTGGACGAACTGAGCACGATCACCGCACTCGCGCCCTTGGCCACCGCGCTGTTCTGCTTGTCGACCACCGAACACTGGGCGTCATCGACGACGGCGATCACGCCCTTGGGCACGGCGGCCGGGTAGTCGTTGGGTGCGCAACCCGACGGCCGCGCCGGCCGGATCGGCTGGCCGGTCAGTCCGCCGGGCGGCGTCTGAACCAGCAGCGACGCCTGGTCGACGGGATAGGAGCGGCCCGCAACGGTCACCGCGGGCTTGCCCAAGGACACGGTGTAGAGCCGGTCGAACTGCGGCGTCTGTACGTCGAAACCCTTGTCGCGCAGGGCTTTAGCAACGTAGTCCACGCTGGCGTTGAACCCCGGGGTCCCGTCCGCGCGGTTGCCGCCATTGCCGTTGGCGATGTTTTGCAGGGCACGCAGGTGCGTCAGCAGGCCTTCGGCGTTCACCCTTTTGGCCAAACTGTGCCCGAGGTCCGGCGTCGCCGCCGGCGCCCCCGGCCGCGTCGCCGAGCACGCGGCCAGCACGGCGATCAACAGCAGAGTAGCGCCCAGCCGAGAGATCATGACTTGTTGAGCACGTGCCGGGTGCGGTCGGCCATGACGGGGACGCCGTTGTGCCCGCCGATGTCTTGCGCGTAGAGGCCGATCGCGTACGCCACGCCGCCACCGTTGATGCCCAGCGCGGTCCGGTCGACGTGGTCGAGGGTGTCGGTTTTCTGGTGGTAGTTGGGGTCGAATGGCTGGTCGGCGGTCCCGCCCCACAACTTGGCCTGGTCGGCGGACATCTTGCCCTCGGCGCCGGAGAACAGGCCGCCCGCCGGGATGCCCGCCAGCGTGAACCCGTCATAGTCGGACCGGCCGTCGAAGGACGTGTCCTGCGCGGTCTTTCCGGCCGACTTCAGGTACGCGACCAGTGTCCGCTCGATACCGGCCGAACCCTCGGGCACCACCGGCTGGCCGCGGGCGTCCGCGGGCAGCGACTGGTCGCCATCATAGGTGAAGTAGCCGGGGTTCGGCGAGGCCAGCATGTCGAAATTCAGGTACAGCGCAATGTTTTTCAGCGCCGTCAGGTCCAGCGACTCGACGTAGTTGCGCGACCCGATCAGCCCGAGCTCCTCGGCCCCCCAGAAACCGAACCGTAGCGCATTGTGTACCGACGGCGAACTCCCCAGCCGCACAGCGGTTTCCAGCACCGCAGCCACGCCCGAGCCGTTGTCGTTGATGCCCGGCCCGGCGGGCACGCTGTCCAGGTGCGCCCCCGCCATCACCACATCGGTCGCCGATCCGGTCTTGGTCTGCGCAATCACGTTGCGGGCCCGGAAACTTTGGGCGCTGGCGTTGAGCTTGATGGTGGTGGTCCCCGGCTGCCCGCGCAGCTGCACGCCCACCGACTTGGTCACGCTCAGCACCGGAATCTTTACGTCGGTGGCCGGGCCGAGCGTGCCACCCATCTCCTGTTCGTCGACGTTGTCGGCGATGAGCATCGCCGCGGCGCCACGCTGCGCCGCGGCGTCTTCCTTCTGGGCGAACGGACAGGTGCCGCGGTCGACCAGCACCACCGCGCCCTGCACCGGCAGGTTCGCGTAGTCGGAGGCCGCGCAGCCCAGGTTGTTCGCCGGCACGGCGACCAGCGGCCCGCTCACCCCGTCGGGCCCGGTACCCAGGCTGAAGTCCAGTGCGTGCGCCTCCACCGGCTTGCCGCCGACGGTGAGTTCCGGCTTGTCGGCATGGAACACCCGCGCCGAGAATTCGGGTGTTTGTACGTCAAATCCGCTGCCGCGCAAAACGTTTACCACGTAGTCGACGCTCGCCTCGTAGCCGGGAGTGCCCACCGCCCGGGTGCCGTTGTTGGCGTTGGCGATGTCCTGCAGCTTCGACAGGTGCGCCATCATCGCGTCGGTGGTGACCTTGCCCCGCAACGCAGAGGCAAATTCGCCCGCGGCAGCTGGCGTTTGCTGCGAACCAGCCGACCGATGAAAGCATCCGGTTGAGAATGCGGTCATTGCGACCACGGCGACCAACGCCGGAATCGTCGTGGATTTGTTCACCATCGCGCCCCAGGTTAGACCGCGCCCTGACCGGCCCGGTTCAGGACACGGCGGTATCAGACATACAGCGCGGTGAACGGCGCGACGGGGATGTTGCGCACCACGAACCAGGCCAGCACCAGCGACAGGGTCACGGCGGCGGCCCAGCGCCGGTGTTGCCAGCCGCGGATCCGCCGGCCCACCAGGCGCCCGTAGGTCCAGGCGAAGTAGGCCCACAGCAACAGCCCGACCGCCGCCAGGCCCAAGGCGTTGAACCTGGCGGCCGCCAACAGATTGCCGTGCATCAGCGAATACACCATGCGCAAGCTGCCGCATCCGGGACAGTCGATCCCCAACAACGCCTTGGTGGGGCATACCGGCAGCGGGCCGTGCGGGGTGGTCGGGTCACCCGCCCAGATGGCGGCGCACATCAACGTCGTGGCTGCGGCCACCACCAGTGGTGCACCCAGATTCGCGTGCGCCGCCCCCCAGCGGGTCCCCATGATCGGGCTCTAGAACATCGCGGCGAGTGCCGCATTGGTGTTCGTGTTCAGCGCACCGACCGCCATCAGGATGCCGTAGATGACGCCCACGACGACGCCGATGACCACCGACCAGATCACCCACTTCTTGGCGCTTTCGGCGGACGCCTGCGCCTCGGCGTAACGGCCCTGCGCCCACAGCCCATTCACCTGGCTCGACTTGACGATCGCCACGATTCCGAAGGGCAGACAGCAGAAGAGGGTCGCCAGGATCGACCACACCAGATAGTTATTCGGCGCTTGGCCGGCCGGCGGCTGCGGCGGGTAACCGGGCGAGGGCGGCGGCGGAGGAGGTGGGGGTTGTGTCATGGATGCTCCAGTCAAGGGGAGTTAGCTGGCGTAAAGCGGTGCTAACCATACCCGAGCGGACTGAGATCGGCACTAGCAATGAAGAAATCTTGTTTTGCGGCCACGGTCGAGACGGGCCCCCGGCACCCCCGTGCTCCCCGAAAGTCGGGATTATGGCGCCGCCTCAACATAATTCGTGACCCTGCGCGACGAGCGGCGCGGCACTATCATTTTCCTGGGCCTCTGCGGGCTCAGCCGAGGAAGGATGCCCACACAGACAATTGCCTGCGGAATGTATTGCTTTACCACGACATAGCCCTACTATCCGTGTTTAGAAGCGGCCGTTAAGGAGCCATTCATGTCTGATTTCAGCAACGCGCTGAGGGCGGCGACGGCGACGGCGCTCAGTGGCGGTCTGGCCTTAGCGGGCGGCGGCTCGGCGGGCGCGGATCCGGGCACCACCGGGAACGCTTCGGATATCAACGCGCTTGCGGCCTCGCTGTCGAAGGGCTACGGCCTGAACAACTGCTCCGCCCAGAACATCGACCGCGGCACACAACTGGCGGTGCTCACCTGCGGGCAGAGCCCCGACCCGCGCGGCCCGGTTCAGGCCAAGTACGTCCTGTTCGCCAACGCCGACAATCTGGCCACCTCGTTCAAGGCCACCATCAAAGAGGACGCCCTGGTTCCGTGCGGGGACGCCGGCCAGTCGCCATCCAGCTGGCACAAGGACGGTTCGACCGTCAGCGCCGGGCAGGCGGCCTGCGGCACGTACCGAAACGCCGCCGAGATCATCTGGACCACGGACGCCGGCAACACGCTGAGTTACCTGCGCGCGTCCAACGCCGACGTTGCGGCGCTCTACCAGTGGTGGCGCGCTAACGGGTGAGGTTGCCGCTGTGCCGCAACCGATTCCGTGAACCGCTAACCCAGAAACGTTCGCCCCTCTTTATTCCCCTCAACACAAGGAGTCAGGAAAATGTCACATTGGAACACCGCGCTGCGCGTCGTATCGGCAGCAGCTTTCACCGGCAGCTTGGCTTTCGCGGGTGTTGGCGCCGCGAACGCCGAACCCAACACCGGCAACGCGTCGGACATGAATACGCTGGCCGCCTCGCTGTCCAAGGGCTACGGCCTGAACAACTGCAAGCCGCAGGAGCTGACCGAAACCGGCGAACTGGCCGAACTCCTTTGCGGGCAAAGCCCCGACTCCAACGGACCGGGCTCCGGCGTCTACGCGCTCTTCTCCAACAGCACGAATCTGGGCTCGGCGTTCAGCTCCACCATCAAGGACGTGTCCCTGGCCGCGTGTGGGGACGCGGGCGCGTCGCCGGGAACCTGGAAGCAGAACGGCCAGACGGGCGGCCAGATCGCCTGTGGCACCTATAAGAACTACGCGACGTTGACCTGGACCACCGATGCCAAGAATGTGTTGGGTCACCTGACAGCCGCCAATTCCGACGTCAACGCGCTCTACCAGTGGTGGCGCACCAACGGCTGACGTCTACAGCTGAGCCGCAATCAAGTCCGCTACCGCGCGCATCCCGGCGGCGTTCGGGTGCAACGGAGCGGGACGTCCCGGTAGCGGGACACCGAATCGCGCCGGCAGCGTCGTCCACGGCTCCGCCGACCAAGCGTGGTGTTCGCGGCCCGCCGCCCCGGCGCGGATGATGTCGCAACCGGTCGCCGCGGCGGCGTCGGCCGTCATCGTCTCCAGTGTGGCGGCCACGTGCCGGCCCAGGTCGGCGTCGGCGGCCGACAGCGGCTCCGCCGGCACGCCCGGCGGCGGCAGGATCGTCAGGTAGTCGACGAAGAAGATCCGCGCCCGGGTGGATCGCTGACGCACGGCACGACCGACCGCGCACAGCGATTCAAACACCCCGTCCAGGGCGCGATCTCGCGCGTCACGGTCCAGCAGTTCGGCGATGCGATTCCCCAGCAGCGGCACGTGCCGCAGCGGGCGTGGCAGGGACGCGGCCATCAACAGGGGAACGTAGCCCACGTCGTTGCCGCCGATGGTCACCGTGACCAGGCTCTCGGTGCCGTCCAGGGCGGCGATCTGCGCCTGCGCGCCGCTCTGGCGCTCGGCGAGCACATTCGCGGTCGTCGCCCCGGAGAAGGTCACGTCGATCAGGTCGTACTGGTACCGCTGCGCAATCAGGTGGGCGTAGTTGCGTGCCGATCGGCCCGACCACCGCGGAGCCCCGCGGCGCGGGGCCGGATGCCCGGACCCGCGGCCATCGAACTACCCAGCGCGACATAACGACTCATCGTTGTGGGCTCGACGCCTGCGCCCAGAATCGCTTCGGGATGCGTCCGGCGCGCCGGGCCAGATAGCCGGCGGTGACGGCGGCGGCCATCGCGGCAGCCATCGCGGCGGGATCGGCGGCCCTGGTCACCGCGGTGGCCAACAGCACGGCGTCGCAACCCAATTCCATCGCCAGGGCGGCGTCGCTGGCGGTTCCGATGCCGGCGTCGAGCACCACCGGCACGCCGGCCCGGGCGACGATCATCTCGATGTTGTGTGGATTGGTGATGCCGAGGCCGGTGCCGATCGGCGACCCCAGCGGCATGACCGCCGCGCATCCGGCGTCCTCCAGCCGGCGCGCCAGCACGGGATCATCGTTGGTGTAGGGCAGCACGACAAACCCGTCATCGACCAATTGTTCTGCGGCTCGCACCAATTCGACGGCGTCGGGCAGCAGCGTGCGTTCGTCGGCGATCACCTCGAGCTTGATCCAGTTGGTGTTCAGCGCCTCCCGCGCCAGCTGTGCGGTGAGTACCGCCTCGGCCGCGCCGCGGCATCCCGCGGTGTTGGGGAGCGGCGTGATGCCCAGCCGGTTGAGCAGATCGAGCAGCCCGGTGCCGCCCTCGGCGTCGACGCGGCGGATCGCGACGGTGGTCAGTTCGGTGCCCGACGCGACCAGCGCCTCCTCAAGCACCGCGAGGTTGCTCGCTCCCCCGGTGCCCATGATGAGCCGCGACGCGAAGCTGCGGTCGCCAATCGTCAGTTTAGCGTCAGCCACCTTGCACCGCCGTCACTATCTCGAGCCGGGCACCATCGAAAAGTTTTGTAGCCCAACGGGATCGAGGTATCACCGCGTCGTCCAACGCCACCGCGACGCCGCGGTCCGGAAACCCCAGGGAATCCAGCAGCGCGGCGACCGTGGTGTGCGCGTCGACGTCGATGTTTTTTTCGTTGACCATGACGATCATCCGTGTGCTCCAACCAAGGCCAGTTCGGAAACGATCTGCTCTGCCGTCCAGGGCGCCAACAAAAATCCCGACCGGCCGTGGCCGGCGGCGACCAGCGTCCGCGCGTCCAGGCGATGCACCAGCGGCAGGTTGTCGGGGGTCATCGGGCGTAACCCGGCGGCGCACTCGGCCAGCTCGTATTCGCCCAGCGCCGGCAGCACCGCGCACGCGTCGTCGAGCAGGTCACGCACCCCCGACACGACCGGGGCGGTGTCGCGCCCGTGTTCGTATTGGGTGGCCCCGACGACCACCCCGTCGGCGCGCGGCACCAGGTACACCTGCCGTCCATGCACGCGGGCACGAACAACCCGCTGCGGCAACGGCATACAGCCCTTGCGCCACCGCAGGCGCAGCACTTCACCCTTGACCGGCCGCACCGGCAGCCCGGGCCACAGCGCCGGCGCGTCGATACCGTTGGCGATCACCACGGCGTCGCCCTCGACGCGCGACAGGTCGCGCACCGCCGGCGCCCATGCCACCCCGAGGCGCTCGCACTCCGCGCCCAACGCCTCCACCACCGCGCGGTTGTCCACGGCCAGCTCGGTGGGCGCCCGGAAGCCGTGCCGGATGCCCTGCGCCAGCAGGGGTTCGACGTCGCGGGCGGCCGACTCCCAGACCACCGGATGCCCCTGGGCGGACAACCAGTCCGCGACGGTGCGCAGGTCTTCGACGTCGGCGCGGTCAACGGCCACCACCAGCGACTCGCGCGCGGTGACCACCTCGACCGGCAGCCCGTCCAGGAAGCCGCCCTCGCGCCACAGCCGCAGCGATTCCAGGCCCAGCCGCAACAGCCGCTCTTCACCCGGCCAGCCCTCGCTGTGCGGAGCCAGCATGCCGCCGGCGACCCACGACGCGCCCTTCTGGTCGCTGCGGTGCACCCGGACCGACCACCCGGCTTGCGCGGCGCGCCGCGCCACCGCGAGCCCGATGACGCCGCCGCCGATGACGGCCAGCGACCCCAGCGGGGGACCCGAGGGCATCCCGGTCATTGTGGAGCCTCCCTTCGCCGGCATGATCCGGATCAGGTGTGACGGTAAGGGCAGATCCGGCTGGTCCGGCTGTGCCCACTCTCAGCCCCGCAGCTATACCCGGGACTCCCGTGTCTAGTAGTTCTCTTCGGCTCCACGCTAGCGCGCTAGCGTCTCGGTGTGCAGCGTCCCGTTGATAGTCGACTTTCCGTCCTGGCGACCGCGCGGTTGTATCTGTGCACCGACGCGCGCCGCGAGCGCGGCGATCTGGCCGAGTTCGCCGACGCCGCCCTGGCCGGCGGCGTGGACATCATCCAGCTGCGCGACAAGGGATCGGCCGGTGAGCAGCGGTTCGGCCCGCTCGAGGCGCGCGAGGAGCTGGCGGCGTGCCAGATCCTGGCCGGCGCGGCCCGCCGGCACGGCGCCTTGTTCGCCGTCAACGACCGCGCCGACATCGCCCGCGCGGCCGGCGCCGACGTGCTGCACCTCGGGCAGGGCGACCTGCCGCCGGCCATCGCCCGCGACATCGCCGGGCCGGACGTGCTGCTCGGGCTGTCCAGCCACGACCGCGAACAGGCCGCCGCGGCGGCGCGCGGCGAAGTGGACTACTTCTGCGTCGGCCCGTGCTGGCCCACCCCCACCAAACCGGGGCGAGCGGCGCCGGGCCTGGGCCTGGTGCGGGCCGCCGCCGAGTTCAACGCCGACAAGCCGTGGTTCGCGATCGGCGGCATCGACGAGCGGCGGCTGCCCGAGGTGCTCGACGCCGGCGCCCGGCGCATCGTGGTGGTGCGGGCGATCACCGCGGCCGCTGACCCGCGGGCCGCGGCGCGGCGGCTCAGCTCGGCGCTGGCAGCAGCGAGCTGATCCGCCGGGTCAGCTGCGAGGGCTCCTGGCCCGCGTCACCGGGGGTACACCAGACGAAGACGCCGGCCTCGATCTCGATCGTGCGCGGCAGGTATTGCCGTCGCTCGTCGCCGTGGTCCAGCGGCAACACCGCCGGCGCGGTGCGCAGCCGCTGCCAGCTGGCCGCGAAGCCGGGATGCAGCGGCAGGTCGGCCACCTCTGTTTCGGCGACCCAGCGCATCTCGGCGCTCTCCCGGTTGGGCACGGTGTGCAGCAACTCATCGGCGTCGGCGACGACGGTGGTGTAGCTCCAGTGCGTGCCGGCGATCCCGGCGACCTCGGCCGTGACCACGGTCGCGCGCACGGCGAGCCGCTCACCGACCAGCCCGGCCTCCTCGTTCGCTTCGCGGACCGCGGTCTCCTCGGGCGTCTCGTGGCTGTCCCGGGCGCCCCCGGGCAGGCCCCACGTCCCGCCCTGGTGGCTCCACACCGCGCGGTGCTGCAGCAGCACCGCGGGCGTGCCGTCGGGTTGCGGGGCCCGCACCAGCAAACCCGCCGCTCCGAACCGGCCCCAGTAATGGGCGCCGCTGTCGGAGATCACCCAGCCGTCACCGTCGCCCTGCACGGATTCAGGATATGCAGACTTGGTTTGGGCGTCGTCAATTGCGTCCGCCTCCACCCATCCACCCGAACATGCTCTTAGACTTCGCTTATAGAGGTCCGTGCAGCGAAACGAAATGGCCGAGAGATGAGGGCTGATAAGACGTGACGGTTGAGCTGGCGCACCCGTCGACCGAGCCGCAGGGATCGCGGTCACCGGCCGAACCGGCTCATCCACGCTGGTGGTTCATCTCGACGACGCCGGGCCGCATCTTGACCATCGGGATCGTGCTGGCCGCGCTCGGCGGCATCAGCGCCTTCGCCACCTCGACCACCATCAACCACCGGCAGCAGGTGCTCACCACGGTGCTCAACCACACCGAGCCGCTGTCGTTCGCCGCCGGGCGGCTCTACACCACACTGTCGGTCGCCGATGCCGCCGCCGCCACCGCGTTCATCGCCGAGGCCGAGCCGCAGCCGGTTCGCCAGCGCTACGAGCAGGCGATCACCGACGCGTCCGTCGCGGTGACCCGGGCGTCGAGCGGCCTCACCGACGAGCCGCTGGTGCAGCTGCTGGGCCGGATCAACGCCGAGCTGGCCGTCTACACCGGGCTGATCGAGATCGCCCGGACCAACAACCGGGAGGGCAACCCGGTCGGGTCGTCGTACCTGTCGGAGGCGTCGGGCCTGATGCAGTCGACGATCCTGCCCGACGCGGCCAAGCTGTATCAGGCGACGTCGGAGCGGGTGGACGCGGAGACCACCGCGTCGACGCAGATCCCGGCGCCGGTCATCATGGTGGTCGGCGCCACCGTGGTCTTCGGCGCCTTCTCGCACCGCTGGCTGGCCCGGCGCACGCGGCGCCGAATCAACCCCGGCCTGGTGGTGGGCGCACTCGCTATTCTCGTCATGGTGGTTTGGGTTGGAACTGCGCTGACCATTTCTACGACGGCCAGTCGTAGCGCGAAGGACACTGCCGCGGAATCCCTCAAGACCGTCACCAATGTCGCCATCACCGCGCAGCAGGCGCGTGCCGACGAGACGCTGTCGCTGATCCGGCGCGGCGACGAGGAGAAGCGCAAGCAGTCGTTCTATCAGCGCCTCGATTCCATGCACCGCCAGCTCGACCAGTACATGTCCCGCAGCGACGCGGTGGACAAGCCGGACCTGGAAGGCGCCGATCAGCTGCTGCTGCGCTGGCGCCAGGCCAACGACCGGATCACCTCCTACATCTCGGTGGGTAACTACCGGGCGGCCACCCAGGTGGCGCTGGGCAGCAGCGAGGAAGACTCCACCCCGGCGTTCGACAAGCTGGACGACGAGCTGGTCAAGGCGATGGACCAGGGCCGGATCCACCTGCGCAACGACGTCATCAACGCGCGCAGCGGGCTGTCCGGCGCCCAGGTCGGCGGCGTCGTGCTCAGCCTGGGTGCCGCCATCGCAGTGGCGCTGGGCCTGTGGCCGAGGCTGAAAGAGTATCGATAATGATCCGCCTGCCCCTGCTTCGCCGGGCGTGCACCGTGGCCGCCGCCGCGGTGCTGCTGGCGGGCTGCGGACACACGGAATCGCTGCGGGTGGCCAGCGTCCCGACGTTGCCGCCGCCGACACCGGTCGGCATGGAGCAGTTGCCGCCGCAGCCGCCGCTGCCGCCCGACGGCCCGAACCAGAACTGCGACCTGACGGCCAGCCTGCGGCCCTTTGCCACCAAGGCGGAGGCGGACGCCGCGGTCGCCGACATCCGCGCCCGGGGCCGGCTGATCGTCGGGCTCGACATCGGCAGCAACCTGTTCAGCTTCCGCGACCCGATCACCGGTGAGATCACCGGTTTCGACGTCGACATCGCCGGCGAGATCGCGCGCGACATCTTCGGGGCGCCGTCCCACGTCGAATACCGGATCCTGTCCTCGGACGAACGGGTCACCGCGCTGCAGCGCTCCGAGGTCGACGTCGTGGTCAAGACCATGACCATCACCTGCGATCGGCGCAAGCAGGTGAACTTCTCGACCGTCTACCTCGACGCCAACCAGCGCATCCTGGCCCCGCGCGACTCGTCGATCGTCAAGGTCTCCGACCTGTCCGGCAAGCGGGTCTGCGTGGCCAAGGGCACCACGTCGCTGCACCGCATCCAGCAGATCGACCCGCCACCGGTGGTGGTGTCGGTGGTCAACTGGGCCGATTGCCTGGTGGCGATGCAGCAGCGCGAGATCGACGCGGTCAGCACGGACGATTCGATCCTGGCCGGGCTCGTCGAAGAGGACCCCTACCTGCACATCGTCGGCCCGAACATGGCCACCCAGCCCTATGGCATCGGGGTCAATCTGAACAACACCGGACTGGTGCGGTTCGTCAACGGAACCCTGGAACGGATCCGTCGCGACGGCACCTGGAACACGTTGTACCGCAAGTGGTTAACGGTGCTGGGCCCCGCGCCGGCTCCACCCGTACCGAGGTACCTGGACTGATGGCCGAGCCGGAGAAGCAATCCGAGCAGCCGGATTCCGGCCCGGAAGAGGCTGCAGACGTGGGCCCCGGCACCCAGCCGGCCGACGTCCAGACCGGCGGTCCGGCGACGGGACGGCTGCAGGCGACCCAGGCGCTGTTCCGTCCCGACTTCGACGACGATGACGACGACGACTTTCCCCACATCTCGCTGGGCGCTACAGACACCGATCTGCAGGACCGCATGACGGTGGCGACGCGCTCGGTGCCGGCGGTCCGGCAGCTCGGCGGTGGCCTGGTCGAGATCCCGCGCGGGCGGGACATCGACCCGCGCGAGGCACTGATGACCAATCCGGTGGTGCCGGAGTCCAAGCGCTTCTGCTGGAACTGCGGCAAACCGGTCGGGCGGTCCAGCAAGAAGGCCAAGGGCACGTCGGAAGGCTGGTGCCCGTCCTGCGGGAGCCCGTATTCGTTTCTGCCGCAGCTCAATCCGGGTGACATCGTTGCCAACCAGTACGAGGTGAAGGGCTGCATCGCGCACGGCGGACTGGGCTGGGTGTATCTGGCGGTCGATCACAATGTCAACGACCGGCCGGTGGTGCTCAAGGGCTTGGTGCACTCCGGCGACGCGGAGGCGCAGGCGATCGCGATGGCCGAGCGGCAGTTCCTGGCCGAGGTGGTCCACCCGCAGATCGTGCAGATCTTCAACTTCGTCGAGCACACCGACCAGCACGGAAATCCGGTCGGCCTCATCGTCATGGAGTACGTCGGCGGTCAGCCGCTGCGGCACGGGAAGGGCGAGAAGCTGCCGGTCGCCGAGGCCGTTGCCTACGTGCTGGAAATCCTGCCCGCGCTGAGCTATCTGCACTCCATCGGCCTGGTCTACAACGACCTGAAGCCGGAGAACATCATGCTCACCGAAGAGCAGCTCAAGCTGATCGACCTGGGCGCGGTGTCGCGAATCAACTCGTTCGGATACCTGTATGGCACACCGGGTTTCCAGGCGCCCGAGATCGTGCGGACCGGCCCCACCGTCGCCACCGACATCTACACGGTGGGCCGCACGCTGGCCGCGCTCACGCTGAACCTGCAGACCCGCAACGGCCGCTACGTCGACGGCCTGCCCGAGCACGACCCGGTGTTGACCACCTACGACTCCTTCCGACGGTTGTTGCGCCGCGCCATCGATCCGGACCCGCGGCGCCGGTTCTTGAGCACCGAGGAGATGTCCGCGCAGTTGATGGGTGTGCTGCGCGAGGTGGTCGCCGCTGACACCGGGGTGCCGCGGCCCGGCCTGTCGACCATCTTCAGCCCCAGCCGCTCGACGTTCGGGGTGGACCTGCTGGTCGCACACACCGACGTGTACCTGGACGGTCAGGTCCACTCGGAGAAGCTGACCGCGCGCGAAATCGTTACCGCGCTTCAGGTTCCGCTGGTCGATCCGGCCGACGTCGCGGCCCCCGTCCTGCAGGCGACCGTGTTGTCCCAGCCGGTCCAGACGCTGGACTCGTTGCGCGCGGCCCGGCACGGGACGCTCGACGCCGACGGCATCGAGGTGTCCGAGTCGGTGGAGCTGCCGCTGATGGAGGTGCGCGCGCTGCTGGATCTGGGCGACGTGGCCAAGGCCACCCGCAAGCTCGACGACCTGGCCGAGCGGGTCGGCTGGCAGTGGCGACTGGTGTGGTACAAGGCCGTCGCCGAGCTGCTCACCGGCGACTACGATTCGGCCACAACGCATTTCACCGAGGTGCTGGACACGTTCCCCGGCGAGCTGGCGCCCAAGCTGGCGCTGGCCGCCACCGCCGAGCTGGCCGGCGACGTCGACGACCACAAGTTCTACGAGACGGTGTGGAAGACTAACGACGGCGTGATCTCGGCCGCGTTCGGGTTGGCCAGAACGCTGTCCGCGGAAGGGGATCGGGCCGCCGCGGTGCGCACGCTGGACGAGGTGCCGGCCACCTCGCGGCACTTCACCACCGCGCGGCTGACCAGCGCGGTGACCCTGCTGTCCGGCCGGACCAAGAGCGAGATCACCGAAGAGGACATCCGCGACGCGGCCCGGCGGGTGGAGGCGCTGCCGCCCACCGAGCCCCGCGTGTTGCAGATCCGCGCGCTGGTGCTGGGCTGCGCGATGGACTGGCTGGAAGACAACAAGGCCAGCACCAACCACATCCTCGGATTCCCGTTCACCGAGCACGGTTTGCGGCTGGGCGTCGAGGCGTCGCTGCGCAACCTCGCCCGCGTCGCCCCGACCCAGCGGCACCGCTACGCGCTGGTCGACATGGCGAACCGGGTGCGGCCGACCAGCACTTTCTAGGGTCTGGCCGTCGAGTGTGAACTCACGGCTTTCGGTGTGAATCCCGGGCGGCGACACGCCGGCAAGCCCCGCTCTGGGCTCACACTCAAAGCCGAGGATTCACAGCCGATTTCGCCAGCGCCGCACGTACCCGGCGGACGATGCCGGCGGGCCGGTCCTCGGCGACGACCCGCACGACGATCCAGCCCTGCCGCTCGAGCGTCTCCGCGCGGTGAATGTCTTTGACGTATTGCCGTCGGTCGGTGCGGTGCTGGTCGCCGTCGTACTCTACGGCGACCAGGCGTTCCTGCCAGCCCAGGTCGAGGTAGGCGACCGGAAGGCCGTCGACCCCGAGCACGGGAATCTGGGTCTGCGGCCGGGGCAGGCCGGCGTCGATGAGGAGCAGCCGCAGATAGCTTTCCCGCGGCGACTGCGCGCCCGGGTCGACCAGGTCGAGCGCGGCTTCCAGCCGCCGCAGCCCGTGCGTGCGTGGGTGTGCCTTGGCGACCCGCAGCGCGTCGTCGACCTTGAAACCGGTTGCGCGGGCGAGCGCGTCGAGGCGGACCACCGCGGAGCGGACGGCCCCGCGGCGGCCGATGTCGAAGGCCGTTCGCTCCGGTGTGGTGACGACGAGCCCGTCGCACAGCTGCGTCTCGCCGACACCCAGCGTTTCGCGGCGCGTCAGCACCCCGTCCGGTGGACGGCTGTTGCTGTGTATCAGCTCGACCGGAACCTCGTCGGGGATCCACTGCGCGCCGTGCAGCGCCGCCGCGGCCGCTCCCCCGATGACGGCCTTGCGCCCCGACCACAACCACGCCGCCCGGGTGCGCACCCGCAGCGAGGGCGCCACGTGCGCGGGCACGTAGACGTCCGGAAAGATCGGCCGGTAGGCCGCCCGCAGCCGATGGCGACTCAGCCGTCCGGACGCCAGTTCCTCGCTGCCGATCAGCGGAGCATCTCCCATGCCGCGACCATCGCACGCGCCTGCGGCATGGCGTGTACCTGCATACACAGGCGTCGCAAGCAAATCGCAAGGAAGTCCGTGCACAGTTATCGCATGGCAGGCCAGTCCCCCGCGTGGGTCAGCACGGCCCGCATGCTGCGCCGGGCCGGGTTCGGGGTGACCGGACCCGAGGTCGACGCGGCCGTCGGCCGGGACTGGCCCGGCTACGTGGACGCGATGCTGTCCACCGATCCCGCCGCCGATCCCGGCGCGGTCGCCACCCCGATGCCCGCCCTCGCCGCGGCGAGCCCGCCGGGCAAGCGCGCCACGCCGGCCGCGCACAAGCAATACAACGAGCAGGTGACCGAACAGCTGGGTGTGCTGTCGGACTGGTGGATCCGTCGCATGGTCCACGTGCGGCAGCCGGTGCACGAAAAGCTGACCCTGTTGTGGCACAACCACTTCGCCACCTCGGCGCAGAAGGTGCGGGTCGCCGCGTACATGGCCGCGCAGAATCAGAAACTGCGCGCGGGGTCGCTGGGGAATTTTCGCACCCTCGCGTACGCGATGCTGACCGACGCCGCGATGCTGCGCTGGCTGGACGCGCAGAGCAGTACCGCCAAGGCGCCCAACGAAAACCTGGCCCGCGAGTTCATGGAGCTGTTCGCGTTGGGACATGGCAACGGCTACACCGAGGGCGACGTGCGCAACGGGGCGCGGGCCCTGACGGGGTGGGTGATCGGCGCCGGCGGCACGACCTCGATGGCGCCCAAACGCCATGACGCGAACGCCAAGACGCTGTTCGGGCGGACCGGCAACTTCGATGCCGCCGGATTCTGCGATGCCGTGCTGGCGCAATCCAAATCGGCCGAATACGTCGCGGGACGGCTGTGGCGACAAGTGGCGTCCGACGATCCGGCGTCGCCGCCGGTGCTCGAGCGGCTGGTCGCCGCGTACGGGCCCAACCGCGACCTGCGCGCGCTGACGCGGGCGGTCCTGACCGACGACGAGTTCACCTCGGGGCGGGCCGCGCCGAACAGCAAAGTCAACACCCCGGCCGAATGGCTCGTCGGCGTCATCCGGGCCCTGCGGGTGCCGGTCGACGATCCCAAGCGCCTGAAGATGATCGACGCGACCTTGCGCACATTGGGCCAGCGCCCGTTCTATCCACCCAACGTCGGGGGCTGGCCCAGCGGCCAGGTGTGGCTTTCGACGGCCAGCGCCGGGGTCCGCCTGCGCGCCGCGACCGAACTGGCACACGCCGGCGATCTCTCCGGTATCGAGGGCACCGCCGCCGGCGACCGCATCGACGCGGTCGGCTATCTGATCGGCGTCGGCTCCTGGTCTGACCGCACCGCCCGCGCGCTGCAGCCGCTGGTGCGCCAGCCGGCGCAGTTGGTCGCGACCGCCGTCAACACCCCCGAATACCTGACGTCCTAGCGAGATCAGCCATGACCGAGATGAACCGTCGCCGATTCCTGATCGCCAGCGCGGGCGCCGGTGCGGCCGGGCTGTTGTCCGCAACCGTCGCCGTCGACTGGCCGGACCTGATGCGCGCGGCACGGGACCGTCCGCTGGCCGACGGCGCCGGCATCCTGGTGATCGCCACGCTCTACGGCGGCAATGACGGGATCAACACCGTGATTCCCTACGCGGACAACGCCTATCACGACGCCCGGCCCGAACTCGCCTACGCCCCGGGCGATGTGTTGCACCTCGATCAGCAACTCGGGCTCAACCCGGCGATGAAGGGACTGGCGGGGCTGTGGAACCAGCGTCGCCTGGCCATTGTGCGCGGCGCGGGCTACCCGAAGCCCGACCACAGCCACTTCCGGTCCATGGACATCTGGCAGACCGCGTCACCGGCCGAGCCGGTGTCGACGGGCTGGATCGGCCGCTGGCTCGATGCCACCGGAGACGATCCACTGCGGGCGGTCAACATCGGCGCCGTGTTGCCCCCGCTGGCCGTCGGCGCCAAGTGCACGGCCGCGGCGCTTTCGCCGGGCGGCGGGCCGGGCAAGGCGGAGAAATTCGACGCGGTGATGGCCGCCCTGGGCGACGACGACCCCGAGGACACGCCGGCGATGGCCGCGGTGTGCAAGGCCTACCGCGCCGCGCGCACGGCCGATACCACCTTCGCCTCAATGAAACCCGCCGCCAAGGAGCACAATTCGCTGTCCGCCCAGCTGAGCGTGGTGGCCCAGGCCATCAAGGCCCGCGTCCCCACCCGGGTCTACACGGTGCAATTGGGCGGCTTCGACACGCACGCCGGCGAGCGCGGGACCCAGCAGCGGCTCCTGCAGACGTTCGACGAGGCGGTGACCGCGTTCGTCCAGGAGATGGCCGGCCGCGACGTGGTGCTGCTGGCGTACTCGGAATTCGGGCGCCGGGTGCGGGCCAACGCCTCGCAGGGCACCGACCACGGCACCGCTGGCCCCGTCTTCGTCGCGGGTACCCGGGTGAACGGCGGCTTCTACGGCGAGCAGCCCAGCCTCACCGACCTCGACAACGGAGACCTGAAGTACACCACCGATTTTCGTGACATCTACGCCGAGCTGCTGGCGCGAACGGTCGGGACCGATCCCGCGCCGTCGGTCGGCGCCGGCCGCAACACCCTCGGCTTCCTATCCGGCTAGCACGTTCACGCAGTCGCGGGCGATGGCCAGTTCTTCGTTCGTCGGGACCACCAGCACGGCGACCGGTGAATCGTCGGCGGAGATCTGGCGTGCGCCCTTGCCGCCGCCCAGGTTGCGGCGCTGATCGAGCACGATGCCCAGCTCCTCCATGCCGGACACCGCGTCGCGGCGCACCGCCGGGTCGTTCTCGCCGATCCCCGCGGTGAAGCTGATGACATCGGTGTGGCCCAGCACCGCCAGGTAGGCCCCGATGTACTTGCGCAGCCGATGGGTGAACACGCTGTACGCCAATTGCGCCGCTTCGTCACCGGATTCGATCATCGTCCGCAGCCGGCGGAAGTCACGCTCACCGGACAGGCCCAACACGCCCGAGCGCTGGTTGAGCATCGACTCGACGTCGTCGACCCCCAGCCCGGCCGTGTGCGCGAGGTAGGCGACGACGCTGGGGTCGATGTCGCCGCTGCGCGTGCCCATCACCAGACCCTCCAGGGGCGTCAGGCCCATGGAGGTGTCCAGCGGCCGGGTTCCGGCGATGGCCGAAGCGGAGCAACCGTTACCCAGATGCAGCACAATTTGTTTCAGGTCGCCGACCGATCGGTCCAGAAACGCTGCGGCCTGCTCGCTGACGTACCGGTGTGACGTCCCGTGAAACCCGTACCGGCGGATCTGATACCGCTGCGCCAGGTCGCGATCGATGGCGTAGGTGGCCGCCGCGGGAGGCAGGTCGTGAAAGAAGCCGGTGTCGAACACCGCGATGTGGGCGATGTCGGGCAGCAGTTTGCGCGCGACCTCGATGCCCTTGAGGGCCGGCGGATTGTGCAGCGGGGCCAGCTCCGACAGCTCGTCGAGCTTGCCGATCACCGCGTCGTCCAGCAGCGTGGGCCGGTGGAAGGTGTTGCCGCCGTGCACCACCCGATGGCCCACGGCAACGATGCCGCTGGCCTTCAGGTCGATGCCGTCGCCGGCCAGCGTGTCGAACGCGCGGCGCAGCGCGGCGTCGTGGTCGGGCACCGACGAGGCCTCCTCCCCGATCCGCTCGACGAGGCCCGTCGCCCGTGCTTCACCCGAATCCGGTTCGACCACTTGATATTTCAGGGATGACGAGCCGGAGTTGATCACCAACACCAGGCGCGCGTCGCCACCGCCGGTCATGGCTGCCCCTGCGCCTGGATCGCCGTGATGGCCACGGTGTTGACGATGTCCTCGACCAGCGCGCCCCTGGACAGGTCGTTCACCGGCTTGCGCAGGCCCTGCAGCACGGGCCCGATGGCGAGTGCGCCGGCGCTGCGCTGCACCGCCTTGTAGGTGTTGTTGCCGGTGTTGAGGTCGGGGAAGATCAGCACGGTGGCGCGGCCGGCCACCGGCGAGTCGCGCAGTTTGGTGGCCGCTACCGACGGTTCAATCGCCGCGTCGTACTGGATGGGGCCCTCGACCGGCAGGTCGGGGTCGCGCGTGCGCACCAATCCGGTTGCCGCCCTTACCTTGTCGACGTCGGCGCCGGTGCCCGAGTCGCCGGTCGAGTAGGACAGCATCGCCACCCGCGGTTCGATGCCGAACCGCGCCGCGGTGCGCGCCGACGAGATCGCGATGTCCGCCAGCTGCTCGGGTGTCGGGTTCGGGATGATCGCGCAATCGCCGTACGCGAGCACACGATCCGGCAGGCACATCAGGAAGATGCTGGACACCGTCGAGACGTCGGGGACCGTCTTGATGATCTCGAACGCGGGACGGACGGTGTGGGCGGTGGTGTGCGCGGCGCCGGACACCATGCCGTCGACGTAGCAGTTGTGCACCAGCATGGTGCCGAAATAGGTGCTGTCGCGCATGACCTCGCGGGCCTGCTCGACGGTGACGCCCTTGGCCTTGCGCAACTCGGCGTACTGGTCGGCGAACTCGTCGCGCAGCCTGCTTTCACGTGGGTCGATCACCGTGGCATCACCGAGGTCCACGCCGAGTTCGCCCGCGCGCTGGCGGATTCGGGCCTCGTCACCCAGGATGGTCAGGTCGGCGATGCGGCGCTGCAGCACCCGACCGGCGGACCGCAGGATCCGGTCGTCGTCGCCTTCGGGAAGCACGATGTGCTTACGATCCGAACGGGCCTGCAGCGTCAGCTGGTGAATGAACATCTGCGGCGTGACGACGGTCGGGATCGGAAGGGCGAGCTGCGCAAGCAGATCGGTGATGTCGACGCGGCGGTCCATCAGCTCCAGCGCGGTGTCGATCTTGCGCTGCGACGTCGCGGTGACCCTGCCCCGCGCCGACGCCGCCGCGCTGGCGGTGTCGTAGGTGCCCAGTGCGGTGGCGACGATCGGTAGCCGCAACCGAAGCCCCGCGACCAGGGCGGCGATGGACGGGTGCAGCGTGAAACCGCCGTTGAGCACGATGCACGACAGCGACGGAAAACCTTCCGCGGCATGGGCACTGGCGACGGCGAGCACCACGTCCGAGCGGTCCCCGGGGGTGATGACCGCGATGCCGTCACGCAGCCGCTCCAGGACGTGGTCGGCGGTCATCCCGGCGACCAGCACGCCGGTGACCTCGCGTTCGCGCAGCGACTCCTCGCCGCTGACCGGCGTTCCACCGACCGCCTTTTCCAGTTCGGCCACCGTCGGAGCCGACAGCAGCGGTTCCTCGGGCAGCACGTAGCTGCGCTGCGCGAAATTGCGCAGGGCCGCGGCGATGTCGGTCAGCCTGTCCGGATCACAGCGGTTGGCCACCACCGCCGCGGTGTGGGCGTGCTGGGCGTCCAGCTCGGCCAGGCAGACGTCGATGACGCCGGCGATCTCGGCGGCCGTGCGCCCCTTGCCGCTGACCGTCAGCAGCAGGGGCGCACCGAGGTTGACCGCGATGCGCGCGTTGGTGGAAAGTTCCGCCGGCCGTGCCACGTCGGTGTAGTCGCTGCCCACGATCACCACGACGTCGCATGCCTCGGCCACCGCGTGATAGGCGTCCACGACGGCGGCCAGGGCGGCGTCACCGTCGGCGTGCAGCTGCTGGTAGGTGACGCCGACGCACTGCTCGTAGGACAGGCCCGCGGTGGTCCGCGTCAGCAGCAGTTCCAGGATGTAGTCGCGCTCGTCGCCGTCTGAGCGCGTAATGGGCCGGAACACACCGACTTTCGCGACCGTCGCGGTCAACCGGTGCAGCAGCCCGAGCGCAATGGTCGACTTGCCGGTCTCCGGCTCGGGGGCGGCGATGTAGATCGCTGTCACTGAACTGACACAGCGCCGGAGACCATTCGGCCGCCCCTCAGGCCAGCCGCCGCAGCCGCGGCGCCAGGTCCTTCTCGAACAGCTCCAGGAACCGGCGTTGGTCGTGGCCGGGCGCGTGGAACACCAGGTGGTTGAGGCCCCACTTGACGTACTGGCCGACCTTTTCGACCGCCTCGTCGGGGTCGGATGCCACGATCCAGCGCTTGGCGACCTGCTCGATGGGCAGCTCATCGGCGGCCTTCTCCATCTCCAGCGGGTCGTGGATGCTGGTCTTCTGCTCGGCCGTCAGCGACAGCGGCGCCCAGAACCGGGTGTTCTCCAGCGCCTTGTCCGGGTCGGTGTCATAGGAGATCTTGATTTCGATCATCCGGTCGATGTCGTCGGGGTTCTTTCCGGCCGCCTCGGCGCCCTCCTTCATGGCGGGCATCAGCTTGTCCTTGTACAGCTCCTCGCCCTTGCCCGAGGTACAGATGAAGCCGTCGCCGGCCCGCCCCGCGTACTTGGCCACCTGCGGGCCGCCCGCGGCGATGTAGATCGGGATGCCGCCCTCCGGAACGTCGTAGATGGAGGCGCCCTTGGTGTGGTAGTACTCGCCCTCGAAGTCGACGCGGTCGCCGAGCCACAGCTCACGCATCAGCCGCACCGATTCGCGCAGCCGGGCGTAGCGTTCCTTGAACTCCGGCCACTCGCCCTCGTAGCCGGTGGCTATCTCGTTGAGCGACTCGCCGGTGCCGACGCCGAGGAAGATGCGATCGGGGTAGAGGCAGCCCATCGTGGCGAACGCCTGCGCGATGACCGCGGGGTTGTAGCGGAAGGTCGGGGTGAGCACCGAGGTGCCCAGCACCAGCCTCTTGGTGCGCTCGCCGACGGCGGTCATCCAGGCGAGCGAGAACGGGGCGTGTCCGCCCTCGTGCCGCCACGGCTGGAAGTGGTCGCTGACGGTTGCGCTGTCCATGCCGTGCCCTTCGGCGGCGACAGCGAGTTCGACGAGCTCGCGCGGTGCAAATTGTTCAGCGGACGCTTTGTATCCGAGTTTCAGTTCAGCCACGAGTCTTTTCTACTCCTGTGCCGACGGTCGCGACCCGCCGCGCCCGGCTCCTACACTCGCGGGCATGGGATCGGCGCCGACTCTCGTGCAAGTGACCGACACGGTGTACCTCGCCCAGGGCGAGGCCGTTAACTGGACGCTGGTGGTCGACGGCACCGGCGTGCTGCTGATCGACGCGGGATATCCCGGCGACCGCGAGGACGTGCTGTCGTCGCTGCGGGAACTGAGCTACGGCCCCGGCGACGTGCGCGCCGTCCTGCTCACCCACGCCCACATCGACCACCTGGGCTCGGCGATCTGGCTGGCCAACGAGTACGGCACCGACGTGTACTGCCACGCCGAGGAGGTGGGGCACGCCAAGCGGGAGTACCTGGAACAGGCGTCGGTTTTCGATGTCGCCCTGCGTATTTGGCGGCCGCGCTGGGCGGCCTGGGGGTTGCACGTGCTGCGCAGCGGCGGCCTGATCCGCGACGGCATCCCGTCCACCCGGCCGCTGACCGCCGAGGTCGCCGCCGGCCTGCCGGGCCACCCCAGCGCGGTGTTCACCCCGGGGCACACCAGCGGGCACTGCTCGTACGTGGTCGACGGCGTGCTGGTCAGTGGCGACGCGCTGATCACCGGGCACCCGCTGCTGCGCCGCAGCGGGCCGCAGCTGCTGCCGGCGGTGTTCAGCCACAGCCAGCAGAATTCGCTGCGCAGCCTGGACGCGCTGGCCCTGCTGGACACCGAGGTCTTGCTGCCCGGGCACGGCGACGTGTGGCGCGGCCCCATCCGGGAGGCGACCGCACGGGCCATCGTGCTGGCCCAGTGACCGGAGAAGTCTTGTGAATTCACACCTTTGAGTGTGAAACCTTGGTATCGAGTGTGAACCTACGGCGGCCGTTGTCGGCGTGTCGCCACCAAGGATTCACACTGAAAGCCGACGATTCACACTCAACCGGCGAAGGCCGAAGACGGCCGAAGCAGACGGTCAGATCAGCCACTTCTCGAAGGCGATCGGCAGGAACGGACCCCACGACGGCAGCGGGTCCGGCTCGATCCGGGTATACCCCGTCGCGTCGTACAGCGCCTCGGCCTCGGGCTGCCGGTTGCCGGTGATCAGGTAGAGCCGCCGATACCCGCGCGCCCGCGTCTCGGCCTCCAGCTCCGCCAGCAGCGCCCTCGCGTAGCCACGGCGGCGGTGGGCGCCGTCGGTCCAGATCCGCTTGAGCTCCGCGGTGTCGGCGTCGTAGCGGCGAAACGCCCCGCCGGTCACCGGCACGCCGTCCACCACGCCGATCAGCAGGCCACCGTCGGGCGGCGCCAACTCGGCCCGCGGCACGGGCAGCCAGGTCAGGTGGGTGCTCGGCGTGCCGCCGTACCGCTGCGCATACTCGACGGCCAGCTCGGCCAGCAGCGGTTGCGCCAGCGGGTCGTCGTGAGTTGCCGACACGAACCGCAGTTGGCCGTGCGGCGGGCAAGGTTCCGGCATCACCAACACTCAAACGCGTGTCGCGGTGACGTATTCCGGGATGAACTCCGAATCGCCGGCCCCGGTGCGCCGCCGCCTGCCCAGCCCTATCGCGCCCAGCAGATCGTTGATGCTCCGACCGGCTGTCTCCCAGCCATTCGACGCCAAATACTCTGGCACGTAGTGGTATTCGCCGGGATAGGTCAGGCTGGCCAGGTCGACGTCCAGGCCGCGCTGCCGCCAGCCGTCGACGAAGGCGCGCTCGGCCCCGAGCTGCAACGGATTCCAGGTGGGCATGTGATCGGCGGTGAACCGGCTGCCCGGCGCGCTCGAGGCGGTGACGCCGTTCAGCAACTGATTGTGCTCGTCGGGCGGTAGATACCCGACGAGCAGCTGCTCGGCGACCCAGACCGTGGGCTGGGCGGCGTCGAACCCGACCCGACGCAGCGCCGCCGGCCAATCCTGTTGCAGGTCAACGCCGATCGCGCATCGGTGGGTCGCCAATTCGGCGTCCAGCTCGTGCAGCACTTCGGATTTGAAGTCGAGCACCTGAGGTTGATCGATCTCATAGACGGTGGTCCCCCGCGGCCACCACAGCCGATACGGCCGGGTGTCCAGGCCCGACGCCAGGATCACCACCTGCCGGATGCCCGCGCGGCCGGCGTCGGCCAGGAATTCGTCGACGAACCGGGTGTGCGCCGCCAGCGCGTCCATCAAGGCCGTCATCGCCGGGTCGTCCCCGTCGTCCTCGGCGAACACGTGATCCTTGATCGCCCGGGTGAGGTAGTCGATCCCGACGGCGCACAGCAGCGGCTCGGCGAACGGGTCGCTCAGCAGGCCTTTGTGAGTGGCCACGGCCCGCGCGGCCGCTCCGAAGGTTGCGGTCACCGCCACGTCGGCCGTCTGCGCCATGGTCGCCTCAGACGCCGGAGCGACGCCGCAGGGCCAGCCCGGCGGCCACGCGCCAGCCGAGCAACAACAGCGCGGTGACCGTCGTCGCCACCACCACGAAGCTCGCCGCCACCCCCGCGGAGGTCGCCTTGCGCAACAGCATGCCGACGACCACGGTGGACAACCACACGATGACCCCGGTCGGTGCCACCGCAGTCGGCCGCCGCCACCCGCGGGAAATCAGCCAGCCGACCACGGTGCCGGTGAGAAACGGCCACGCCGTCACGGCGATGCCGGTGACATTGAGGCCTTCGTCGTGGCTGCGGCGCCCCACGGCGCAGAACACCAGCACGCCGATCACGTCCACCGCGAGCCAGGCCGGCCGCTGGAGCCTAAGCATGCAGGCAGACTACCGGGACGCCGCGCGTTCCTTGACCGCGCAGCCGCGGTGAACCTAGATTCGTCGGGAATGAATGCCCATTCACTCCGGCGGCCCGGCGGTGGTGACCGGGGCCCCGACGATGGCAGGCTGATCCCATGAGCACCAAGACGCCACCCGCCTTCGACCGCGACGACCCACTCGGCCTCGACGCCTCGCTCTCCAGCGACGAGCTAGCGGTGCGCGACACCGTGCGGGAATTCTGCGCCGAGCACGTCCTGCCGCACGTCGCGGAGTGGTTCGAAATCGGTGACCTGCCGGTCCGCGAACTGGCCAAGGGATTCGGCCACCTCGGCCTGCTGGGCATGCACCTCGACGGGTACGGCTGCGGCGGCGCCTCCGCCGTGCACTACGGGCTGGCCTGCGTGGAGCTGGAGGCGGCCGACTCCGGCCTGCGCTCGATGGTCTCGGTGCAGGGGTCGCTGGCGATGTTCGCGATCTGGAATTTCGGGTCCGAGGAGCAGAAGCAGCAATGGCTGCCCGGCATGGCCACCGGTGAGCTGCTCGGCTGTTTCGGGCTGACCGAACCCGACGTCGGCTCCGATCCGGCCGCGATGAAAACCCGCGCGCGCCAAGATGGTTCGGACTGGGTGCTGAACGGCCGCAAGCTGTGGATCACCAACGGCTCGGTCGCCGACGTCGCGGTGGTCTGGGCCGCCACCGACGACGGGATCCGCGGCTTCGTCGTGCCGACCAAGACGCCGGGGTTTTCCGCCAACACGATTCATCACAAGCTGTCGCTGCGCGCGTCGATCACCAGTGAGCTGGTGCTCGATGACGTCCGGGTGCCCGCCGACGCGATGCTGCCCGAGGCCAAGGGGCTGCGTGGGCCGCTGTCCTGCCTGTCCGAGGCCCGGTACGGAATCATCTGGGGTTCCATGGGGGCGGCCCGCTCGGCCTGGCAGGCCGCGCTGGATTACGCCACCCAACGCACCCAGTTCGGCCGCCCCATCGCCGGCTTCCAGCTGACCCAGGCCAAGCTCGTCGACATGGCGGTCGAGCTGCACAAGGGTCAGCTGCTGTCGCTGCACCTGGGCCGCCTCAAGGACAGCGTCGGGTTGCGACCCGAGCAGGTCAGCTTCGGCAAGCTCAACAACACCCGTGAGGCCATCAAGATCTGCCGGACCGCGCGAACCATATTGGGCGGCAACGGAATATCGCTGGAATATCCCGTGATCCGGCACATGGTCAACCTGGAGTCGGTGCTGACGTACGAGGGCACCCCGGAGATGCATCAGCTCGTCCTCGGCCAGGCGTTCACCGGCAGCGACGCCTTCCGCTGACACAGGAGCACCGATGGCCACACGCCTGCAGTACACGTCCGAGCACCACCAGTTCCGGGACCTGGTCACCGATTTCGTCCGGCAGACGGTGGTGCCCAACCACGAGAAGTGGGAGCGGGACGGCCAGTGGGACCGCTCGCTGTTCGTCGAGGCGGGCAAGCTCGGGTTGCTGGGCTTCTCGGTGCCCGAGCATCTCGGCGGGCCGGGCGTCTGCGACTTCCGCTACAACGCGATCGTGATCGACGAACTGCAGCGAGCGGGGGCGGCCGCCGAGGCCATCGCCTTCACGCTGCAAAACGACGTGGTACTGCCGTATCTCACCGATCTGACCACGCCGGAACAGCAACAGCGCTGGCTGCCCGGCGTGGTCACCGGCGAAACGGTGCTCGCCATCGCGATGACCGAGCCCGGAACCGGCAGCGACCTCGCCGGAATCCGCACGACGGCGGTGCGCGACGGTGACGACTACGTCGTCAACGGCGCCAAGACGTTCATCTCCAACGGACAGATCGGCGACCTCTTCGTCATCGCGGTGCGCACCTCGCCGGACCGCCACCACGGGCTGTCGCTGCTGGTCGTCGACCCCGCCACGCCCGGCTTCTCCCGCGGCCGCAACCTGGAGAAGATCGGCCTGCACGCCCAGGACACCAGCGAGCTCACCTTCACCGATATGCGGGTGCCGAAGGCCAATCTGCTCGAGGAGGAGGGCAAGGGCTTCTACCAGCTGATGAAGAACCTGCCCCAGGAACGGCTCGCGCTCGGGGTGGGGGCGGTGGCCGCCGCCGAAGGCATCCTCGCCGAGACCCTCGACTACGTGCGCGACCGCACGGCGTTCGGCTCACCGATCGCCAGCTTCCAGAACACCCAATTCGTGCTCGCCGAGCTGGCGACCGAAATCGACATCGCACGTACCTATCTCGACGACTGCCTGGCCGAGCACCTGGAGGGTGAGCTGACGGCCGCCCGTGCCGCCCGGCTGAAATGGTGGACCACCGACCTGCAGGTGCGCACCGCAGACCGCTGCCTGCAGCTGCACGGCGGGTACGGCTACATGCGCGAATACGGCGTGGCGCGCGCCTTCGTCGACGCCCGCATTCAGACCATCTACGGCGGCACCAACGAGATCATGAAGACGATCATCGCCAAGGACCTGGGCATCTGAGGGTGTGATGGTCACCGATTACAGCGAGCTGCCGGTCGAGGAGGCGGTGCGGGCGGCCCGGGCCGGCTCGCGGCGCCGTCAGGTCCTCGACGCCGCGGTCAAGGTCATGGGCCGCAACGGGTTTCATCAGATGTCCATGCAGGATCTGGCCGCCGAGGCCAAGGTCAGCGTCGGCCTGATCTACCGGTACTTCGGCGGCAAGGAGGACCTGCTGCTCGCGACGATCGTGCGGATCCTGGACGCGTTCCGCGATCAGCTGGCCCCGGTCATCGCCGCGGCCGGCGACGACGTCGTCGACCAGTTGACCGCGGGTGTGCGCCGCTACATCGAGATCGTCGACGAGAACCTCGACGGGGTGGTGCTGACCTACCGCGAGAGCCGCACCCTCGCGGCGCCGGGCCGCAGCCAGATCAAGGACCTCGAAATCGCCACCGCCGCACCGCTGCGCGCGGTCGTCGAGGCCGGCATCGCCCAGGGCGTCTTCCGTCGCGTCGATGTCGACCTCACCGTGGTCGACATCGTGCTGCTCGCCCACGGCTGGGCGCTCAAGCAGTGGCACTTCGGGCCGATCTACAGCGTCGATGAGTACATCGCGCTGCAGACCCGCCACGTGCTGACCGGCTTGATTGCCGAGGACCGCCGCGCCGACTACGCGCACGTGCTGAAATGAAGGGCATGAGAATCACCGCCCGCGCGATGCGCACCATGGCCGCGCTGCTGGCCCTGGGTGCCACCACCGGGATGCCCGCGGCGGGCGCCGATGCCGCGCTGCCCGCGATGACCTCCAGCGGCGCCGGCCCGATCATCGGCGGAGGCTCGGCCGCCGGGCAGGGAATCTCGCAGCAGCTCTTCAGCTTTGGCAACCCCAATACGGTCCAGGAGGTGGACGGCTCGGACGCGGCGCAATTCATCACGGCCGCGGCCGGCTCCGCCAACCAGCAGCTCGCGGGCCCCTTCGCGCTGCTGCGCCGGGCGTTGACCTGCCAGACCAACAACGCCGGATTCGGCGCCCGCGCCTATCGGCGCAACGACGGCCAGTGGGGAGGCGCGATGTTGGTCGCGGCCAAGAGTGCCACCCCCAATGTCGACAGCCTGGTCGCCTGTGCCAAGACCAACTGGCGCAGGACGACCGCCGGCGGCGAAGCCGCGATGTGCAACAACGGCTGGACCACTCCCACCTCCTACGAAAGCCGCCGCGGCGAGACGTATTACATCCTGCTCGCCGGCACCGCCGCCGACTTCTGCAGCGACCTCAACGCCAAGTACAAGAGCGACGCCAACGCGTGGCCGTTCTAGGCCCAGCTGAGGCGCCGCCCCGCGGCCGTTCGAAACCGATTGCCCGGTTGACAGTTTCGCCGCGACGTCGCCACCGCCGATTTGGCCGCCGACTTGAATTCATATCCCGCTAGCGCACGGCGACGCCGAGCAGCCGGAAATTAGCGTCCCAATATAGCCGCACCGACTTAGCCGCGCAGGATATTTCCATTTCTGCGGTGTGCGCAATTTTGCTGAAATCGCATTCGGGTCGAGCCGGCCGCGTCCGGCCGGCGATCGCGAGTCATCCGTTTGACGAATCGGGCGGTGATATTCGCGAAATCCCTTATCCACGAGCCGTTGAGCACGTAAGCTAACCCACGTCGGGCATCAGACAATCGTCTCCCAGACGAAGGGGGTTCTTATGTCACGTCGTACCGGCAAAATTGTCCTCGCCTTGGTCCTCGCTCTCGCAGCACCAATGACCTCGGCGTGCACGGTTCCGCTCGTTATCGATTGCGGACCCGGTTTGACCTGCACCGGATAGCAGTGCAGTAACCGAACGGGCCACCAAGTAATTTCCGGCTTTTCGTTCGGATCTACCTTCGCGTATAGCGAAGACCAACGGGTGACCGGCCGGAGCCGCGAAAGGGACGCTGATCCTGCGCGGCTCCGGCTGGGATCCTGCACCACACAAGGCATTTCGGGTGAACGCCAGCCCACCCCCATACCTGGGCAGGTGGTGGCGCGGCGCCTTGCCGCGCCGGCACAACCGTGAAGTGCCGAGACCCGACCCCCTGCAACGGCTTTCGTCCTGTGACGTCCCTTCGGCCGCTTGTGGTTGTCGCGCGCGGCGCTCCGGCAATCGGAGGATGCCTCGCCTTTCTCCCGGGTGGCGTCGTACGGTGGACATGCGCTGGGAAGATTGGCACCCAGGCCCACCCGTGAAGAAGGGACCGGCATGTCGCGCCATCGTGTCGTCATCATCGGAAGCGGCTTCGGCGGACTGTCCGCGGCCAAGGCGCTCAGGCGCGCCGACGTCGACATCACCGTCATCTCGAAAACGACCACGCACCTGTTCCAGCCGCTGCTGTATCAGGTGGCCACCGGAATCCTGTCCGAGGGCGACATCGCGCCGACCACCCGGCTGATCCTGCGCCGACAGCAAAACGTGCGGGTGCTGTGGGGCGAAGTCTCGGCCGTCGACCTCACGGCGAAGACGGTCACCTCCCACCTGATGGGCATGGACACGGTGACGCAGTACGACAGCCTGATCGTGGCCGCCGGCGCGCAGCAGTCCTACTTCGGCCACGACGAGTACGCCGCCTTCGCGCCCGGGATGAAGAGCATCGACGACGCCCTGGAGCTGCGCGGCCGCATCCTGGGCGCGTTCGAGGCCGCCGAGGTCGCCACCGATCCCGCCGAGCGCCAGCGCCGGCTGACCTTCGTGGTGGTCGGGGCCGGGCCCACCGGCGTCGAGCTGGCGGGCGAGATCGTCCAGCTGGCCGAGCGCACGCTGGCCGGCGCGTTCCGGACGATCACCCCCAGCGAATGCCGCGTCATCCTGCTGGACGCGGCGCCCGCCGTGCTGCCGCCGATGGGTCCCAAGCTCGGCCTCAAGGCGCAGCGGCGGCTGGAGAAGATGGACGTCGAGGTCCAGCTCAACGCGATGGTGTCCGCGGTCGACTACATGGGCATCACGATCAAGGAGAAGGACGGCGGCGAGCGCCGCATCGAGTGTGCGTGCAAGGTGTGGGCGGCCGGGGTGCAGGCCAGTTCGCTGGGCGCGATGATCGCCGAGCAGTCCGACGGCACCGAAACCGACCGCGCCGGAAGGGTGATCGTCGAACCCGACCTCACCGTCAAAGGGCACCCGTACGTCTTCGTGGTCGGCGACCTGATGTCGGTGCCCGGCGTCCCCGGCATGGCGCAGGGTGCGATCCAGGGCGCCAAATACGCGGCCGCCATCATCAAGCAGGCCGCCAAGGGCCACGACGATCCGGCCGAACGCAAGCCGTTCAGATACGTCAACAAGGGCAGCATGGCGCTGATCTCGCGCTACAGCGCGGTCGCGCAGGTCGGCAAGGTGGAGTTCGCCGGATTCGTCGCCTGGCTGGCCTGGCTGCTGCTGCACCTGTACTACCTGATCGGCCACCGCAACCGCATTGCCGCCATGTTCGCCTGGGGCATCTCGTTCCTGGGCCGCACCCGCGGCCAGATGGCCATCACCAGCCAGATGATCTACGCCCGGCCGGTGGTCGACTGGCTGGAGCGCCAAGCGCAGGACGGCACGCTGGCGGCGGCCGAGCACGTCGACTCCGCCGAGAAACAGGCCGGTTAACTCAGCGCCCGGTCGATGTCGGCGATGAGATCGTCGGTGCCTTCCAGCCCGACGGAGATGCGCACCACGCCGTCGCCGAGCCCGATCGCCGCGCGCCCCTCCGGGCCCATCGCCCGGTGGGTGGTGGTCGCGGGGTGCGTGACAAGCGATTTGGCGTCGCCGAGATTGTTCGAGATGTCGATCAGCTGCAGTTTGTCCAGCACCTCGAAGGCGCGACCCTTGGCCGCGCTGTCGGGGCAGTCGAGCGCGAAGGTGATCACCGTTCCCCCGCCGGACATCTGGCGCTTGGCCAGGTCGTATTGCGGGTGCGAGGACAGGTACGGGTAGCGGACCCAACTCACCGCCGGATGGGTCTCCAGGAACTCGGCGATCCGGAAGGCCGAGGAATTGCTGTGCTCCACCCGAACCGCCAGCGTCTCAAGCCCTTTCACCAGCACCCAGGCATTGAACGCGCTCATCGCGGGGCCGGTGTGCCGCATCAGCTTCTGCACCGGGCCGTCGATGTACTCCTTGTCGCCCAGGATGGCCCCGCCGAGCACCCGGCCCTGGCCGTCGATGTGCTTGGTGCCGGAGTACACCACCACGTCGACCCCGAGCGGAATGCCCTGCTGCAACAGCGGCGTGGCGAAAACGTTGTCCAGCACCACCTTTGCGCCCGCGGCGTGGGCAAGCTCGCACACCGCGGCGATGTCCACCAGCGACTGCATCGGATTCGACGGCGTCTCGAAGAACACCGCCGTGGTCGGCACCGACAGCGCCTGCTCCCACTGCGCCAGGTCGTCGCCGTCGACGAAGACGGTCTCGACACCCCAGCGCGGCAGGATCTCGTTGCACACCACGAAGCACGAGCCGAACAGGCTGCGCGAGGCGACCAGCCGGTCCCCCGCGCCCAGCAGCGCCCCCAGCGAGGTGAACACCGCGGCCATGCCGCTCGCGGTGGCGAAGGCCGCGGGCGCCCCTTCGAGCAGGCGCAGCCGCTCCTCGAACATCGTCACGGTCGGGTTGCCGTAGCGCGAGTAGACGAAGTGGTCCACCTCGCCGGTGAACGACTGCTCCGCAATCGCCGCCGACTCGTAGACATAGCCCGACGTCAGATACATCGCCTCGGCGGTCTCGTCGAAGCCCGACCGCAGCAGCCCCCCGCGCACGCCGATGGTCGCCTGGCTGACTCCCTCCGGCAGCGCCGCGGGCGTGCGAACGGAGTCGTCGTCGGCTGGGGTCATCGTCGGTTCAGCCCTGTTCAACCCTGTTTCCATGGCAATCCGATGGCCCGCCAACCCGTTTCGCCGCGGTGGCCGTTGGCGTCGAGGTGGCCCTCGAAGCCGTCCAGGATGTTGTAGGCCGGTGTGATGCCGAGCTCGGTCGCGGCCTCAGCGGCGCCGATGGAACGGTGTCCGGAGCGGCACAGGAACAGCACCGGCCGCTGCGCGTCGCCTTCGGCCGGCGGCACCTGCTCACGCAGCTGGTCGCCGAACTTCGCGTTGTGCCGTCCATCGGACGTGTTCCACTCCAGGAACAACACCTCGCGGCCGAGGCTGGACAGATCGGGCACACCGACGAATTGCCATTCGGCGTCGGTCCGCACGTCGACCAGCACGGCGTTGGGGTTGTCGCTGAGCAGCTTCCATGCCTCCAGCGGAGAGATGTCCCCGGCGTAGGAGTGTGCCCGCTCTGTGCTCATGCTCGTATTCCCTCGTTGCTCGTTGTCAGCCACCCTATCCGCGCCCGAGCGGTCAAGCCCCGGCCGGATTGCCCCCGTACCCGCAGCGATACCTTGACCTGCGATCGTATCGAGGCCGTCGCCGCGGCCCGTTGGGGGCGGTGGGTTCGCGCGAAACGGCTCAGCCGCGCGGCCCCGGCGCGGCCAGCCGGCCGGCGACCTGGCCGGCGCGCTCGCGGGCGGCCGCCACCTCCGGCGCCGTCGCCAACGCCCGGTAGCCCCGCCCGAGCACGCGCAGGTCACTTTCGGGCACGCTGAGCGCGCCGGCCAGCGCGGCGGGGTCGTGGGAGTCGACGGGGTCGATCGCGCGGGCGGCGGCCGGCGACACCATCATGGTGTCCACCGGCAGGCCGAGGATGGTGCGGGCCTGCAGTTCGAACGCCGAGAGCCGCTGGCTGCGCAGCGTCACCCAGGCGCTGTCGGTCGGGTGGGTGGTGACGTCGGCGAAGTACACCTCGTCGCCATTGATCATCAATTCGACGGCGAAGACGCCGCGCCCGCCCAGCGCCTTGACGATCCGCGCGGCGATCGACTTCGCGGCGTCCGTCGCCGCCGGGCTCATCTTCTGGGGTTGCCAGGATTCCAGCACCTGCCCGGCGGAGCCGCGATGACCGATGGGCGAACAGAATTCGATCGCCGGACCCGCCGGCCCGTCGCTGCGCACCGCCAGCAGCGTCACGGAGAACTCGACCTCGACCACCGTTTCGGCCAGCACCCGCGGCTGTCCGGGGCCCGTGTGGCCGCCGACCGCGCGTTGCCACGCCGGCCCGAGGTCTTCGCGCCGCGCCACCACCGACTGCCCCGGCCCGGTCGGTCCGGCCACCGGCTTGACCAACAGCGGGTATCCGGCGTGCGCGCCCACCGCCTCGAGTTCGCCCGGCGACCCTACGAACCAGAACGGCGCGGTGGGCAGCCCCAGCTCGTCGGCGGCCAGCCGGCGCAGGCCCTCACGGTCGGCGCAAAGGCGCACGGCGCGGGCGCTGGGCACCAGCTCGGTGTGGTCGGTGCCGGACCCGGTGGCCAGCGCGTCGAGGGCGCCGGCGGCGACGGCGTCGGTCGCGGTCACCACGAAGTCGGGTTGCAGCCGCTGCAGCGCCGCGGACAGCTCGGCGGCGTCGGACAGCGGGAGCACCAGGGCCTGGTCGGCCACCTTGTGCGCGGGTGCGTGCGGGCGCGCGTCGACGGCGATCACCCGGGCCCCGAGGCGCCCCAGGTCGATCGCCAGCTCCCGGCTGATCTCGCCGGAACCCAGCAGCACCACCGTCGGCCTGCCGTCGGGGGGAGCGTCCGGCTGGGCCTCGGCGCGCGCGGGAGGTTGCTGGGGCACGACGAGCGCCGTCGTTTCGTCGTCCCGTCCGTCGGTCACGCCGTCAGTCACGGGTCAAGGATAGGTCGGCTCGGTGTGTGCCCGGCCCGCGTCAGGGCTGGCCTGGGAGTAACTGCACCATCAGGCCGTTGGCCTCGGCCAGCAGCGCGCCGTCGGCGTCGACCAGTTCCGCGGAGACGAACGCCTTGCGGCCCTCGGTGCGGGTGACCCGTCCGCGCACCACCAACGGCGCGTCGATGGGGGTGATCTTGCGGTAGTCGACGTGCAGGAACGCCGTGCGGCTGATCGGCCGGTTCGAGGCGTGCGACACCATCCCGAACATGTGGTCGAACAACAGCGGCAGCACGCCGCCGTGCACCGCGTAATTGCCGCCGACGTGGAACCGGGTGAACTGGCCCTGCATCTCGCAGCCGTCCGGTTCGTAGCGCGTCAACGTCCACGGCGGCAACAGCAGGCTGCCCATGCCGGGCAGGCCCGGCGTCCGCCCGGCCGGCGCCCGGCCCTCCACCGCGGCCTGAAACGGGCCCAGCAGCTCCGTCAGCGCGGCGACGCGGTCGGCCGCGTCGTCCCACACGGCGTCGTCGGGGTCGGCCGAGACGGCGAGGTCCTGCAGCCGGCGCATGGCCGCCACGAACCGCCCGAAGCCGGGCCCGGGGTCGGCCACCCCGTATTCGGGAAAGCCGCCGTGGTGTTCGTATTCGGGGTCGAGGTCTTTGGCGTCCTGGGCGGCATCCGTCACGGACGGGCCGCCAGCACGTCGCGGCGCACGATGGTCTGTTCGCGCCCGGGCCCCACGCCGATGCATGAAACATGTGCCCCGGCAAGCTCTTCCAGCCGCAGCACGTAGTCGCGCGCCTTGGCGGGCAGGTCGTCGAACTCCCGGGCGTGCGAGATGTCCTCCCACCACCCGGGCAGCTCCTCGTAGATCGGTTCGGCGCGCGCCAAATCGCTCTGCGTCATCGGCATCTCGTGGATGCGCGCGCCGTCGATCTGGTAGCCGACGCACACCGGGACCGTCTCCAGGCTGGACAGCACGTCGAGCTTGGTGAGGAAGAAGTCGGTGATGCCGTTGACCCGGGTGGCGTAGCGGGCGACGACGGCGTCGAACCAGCCGCAGCGCCGGCGCCGGCCGGTGGTGACGCCGAATTCGCCGCCCGTCTTGGACAGGTATTCGCCGTTCTCGTCGAACAGCTCGGTGGGGAACGGGCCCGAGCCGACGCGGGTGGTGTAGGCCTTGAGGATTCCCAGCACCGCGGTGATCCGGGTGGGGCCGATTCCCGAACCCACGGCCGCGCCGCCCGCCGTCGGATTCGACGACGTCACATAGGGATACGTGCCGTGGTCGACGTCGAGCAGGGTGCCCTGCGACCCCTCCAGCAGCACGGCCTCGCCCGCCTCGAGCGCCTTGTTGAGCAGCAGGCGGGTGTCGGCGATGCGGTGCTTGAAGCCCTCGGCCTGCTCCAGCAGCGCCTCGACCACCTGGTGGGGATCCAGCGCCTTGCGGTTGTAGATCTTGACCAGGATCTGGTTCTTCAGCTCCAGCGCGGCTTCGACCTTGTGCGTCAACACTTCCCGATCCAGCACGTCGGCCACCCGGATGCCGATGCGCGCGATCTTGTCCTGATAGCAGGGGCCGATGCCGCGGCCGGTGGTGCCGATCTTCTTGTTCCCCATGTAGCGCTCGGTGACCTTGTCGATCGCCACGTGGTAGGGCAACAGCAGGTGCGCGTCGGCGGAGATGAGCAGCCTGGAGGTGTCCACGCCGCGGTCTTCGAGGCCCTTGAGCTCGTCCAGCAACACACCCGGGTCCACCACCACGCCGTTGCCGATGACGTTGGTGACGCCGGGCGTGAGCACCCCGGACGGGATCAGGTGCAGCGCGAAGTTCTCGCCGGTGGGCAAGACGACGGTGTGCCCCGCGTTGTTGCCGCCCTGGTAGCGCACCACCCATTGAACGCGCCCACCGAGCAAATCGGTGGCCTTACCTTTGCCCTCGTCGCCCCATTGGGCGCCGATGAGGACGATTGCCGGCATGACACGCTCCAACCTGATCTCGCCTGCGTATTGTGTTCCAGCCGGTGACCCACCCTAGCCTGGCGACCCTGCGGGCCGCCGATGGCCAGCTGAGGAGCCGGGCAAATCAGCTTAAGCCAGGACGCGGTGAGACCGGTGTGACAGAGCCGGTAAAGCCGGCTGGCCGACCTCACCCGTACGGCGCCGCGACCTGAGCGCCGGCCGGCGAGGGCGGCTTGGCCGCGCAGACGCCGGTCCTGGTGGCCGGGTCCAGCATCAGGCACAGGCCGTTGGCGCCGCGGTTGGGCCGCTTGGCCGCCCAACCGGACCACGCCGGTTTCCCGTTCCAGCTGACCAGCGTCCAGCCATCGTGGGGATTGCCCTCGATCTCGACGATGCCGCCGTTGGGCAGCGGATCGAAAAGCAGGAGCAACTGTATGGGGTTTCTGACGGTCATCATGGTCCCGATACCGATGTCGAATTCACTGGAGAACGCGACCTCGGTGATCCTGCCGTCCGCCGCCCGGACCGGGTTGGCAAGCGCACTGCCGTACATCGTCGTGAGCATGCCGTTGAAGCCGCTGGCGCTGGTCGCCGCGTTGCCGTACATCGTTTGGAGCGCGCCGTCGAAACGTTTGTGGAACTCGTAACCGTTGGGGTCGGCGGAGCCAGGAGCCAGCATCGGCACGATGCGCAGCCCGAGCATCCACGCGACAGGGGCCAGCAGATAGGCCAGCCCGGCGAGGCTGATCTGCGGCATGCCGTTGAAAACGCCGGCGTCGATCTCGTTGAGCCCGGGCATCACCTGGACATTCATCCCCAGCGCGGCCGCCAACGGCGCCGCGGTCTGCTGCGTCCTGATCAGCTGCGACGCGAAGATCGCGGCGACCGGACCCTTCGCCGCGAGAACGCCGGCGACGGTCCGCGCCTGTTGCTGACCGAGCGCGGTGAGCGAGGCGCCCGGCGGCGCCGTGTCGATCAGGCTCGCCGCGTTGGCTGTCGACTGCCCGTGTCGCACCAGGTCGATCACGATCGATTCGTCCGCCGCGGCTGTCGCGGATGCGGTGCACAGCAGGACAATCGAAAGCAGCACGGCGCCAACGGGGCGCAGCGGCTTCGTCAGCACCGGAGGCGTGTGGGGCCGGCACCCGGCACGAGCAATGCGGTTCGCGCGGTTGACAAGATGGCGGTAAGTCGGCGAATGGTCATTCTCCGTTCCCTCAACCACTCGTGGCGGGATTCCGCGCAACGTCGGCCCTGTGGCAGGAGTAAAGTATCCGCTTGATTCCCGGCGGCGTTGCAACAACTTTCGCAGTCCGACACCATGTTGTGACCGTGTCGTTATGGCGAGACAACTCGGCATCGGGACTCATGCCCGGCCAGAGATGTTGAAAGACAACGACTTTGGCTGCTTCTCGATTGGATAGGCTGTGACGCAAGGAGATCGAGCCGCCGTAACACTTCTCTTCGGCCGGCGGCGAAGCTACCGACCGTTGCGGGGCATACAAACCCACCGGGTCGTCGATGAAACCGATATCGATGCCGCGATCGGTCCGTACCGGCGGTTGATCGTGCTGGGCGGGGACGCCGAGCTGGCCGCGGTGCTGACCCGGCTGCTGCGCGCCGAGCGGCTCGACATCGAGGTGGCCTACGTGCCGCGCCGCCGCACCCGGGCCACGCGGGTCTACCGCCTGCCGGCCGGATTCCGGGCGGCGCTGCGGGCCCGGCGGGGTGCGGCGCGCCGGGTGACGTTGATCCGCGACGAGACCGGGTCGGTGGTCGTGGGGCGGGCCGGCTGGGTGCCGGCGGATGGCGCGCGGTCGATCCACGGCGAGGCGGTGGTCGACGACACCACGTTGTTCGACGGCGACGTCGAAGGCGTATGGGTCGAGCCGATACCGGCCGCACCGGGCCTGCGGGCGGCGGTCGCGGGCCGAGGCCTCGGCCGGCCGTGGCCGCGCTGGGTCACCGGCCGCGCCGCCCAGCTGGGCAGCACGGGCGCCGCCGTGGTGCGCGACGGCGTCGCCGCGCCGCGCGCCGTGCGCCGCTCGGCGTTCTACCGCAACATCGAGGGCTGGCTGCTGGTCGGCTAGTTTCGATCGGTGAGCTTCCCCTCCTCCCGCCGCGAATCGGTACGGCCCAGCCCGATCTTCCTGGGCCTGATAGCGCTGACGGGTGTCGGCGCGGCGCTGGCCTGGTCGGCCGGGATCAGCACCCGTCCCCTGGCCTACGCCGGGGTGTTCGTCTTCGTGATCGCGGGATGGCTGGTGTCGCTGTGCCTGCACGAATTCGGGCATGCGGTGACCGCCTGGCGGTTCGGCGATCACGACGACGCCGTGCGCGGGTACCTGACCCTGGACCCGCGCCGCTACGCCCATCCCGGGCTGTCGCTGGCGCTGCCGATGGTGGTCATCCTGCTGGGCGGGATCGGCCTGCCCGGCGCGGCGGTCTACGTGCGGACCTGGTTCATGACGCCCGCTCGGCGCACCATGGTCAGCCTGGCGGGCCCGGCGGCCAACCTGGTGCTGGCGGCGCTGCTGCTGGCGGCGACGCGGTTGTTCTTCGACCCGGCGCACGTGGTGCTGTGGTCGGGGGTGGCGTTCCTCGCGTTCCTTCAGCTCACCGCCGTGCTGCTGAACCTGCTGCCCATCCCGGGCCTGGACGGATACGACGCCCTGGAACCGCATCTAAGTCCCGAGACCCAGCGCGCGCTGGCGCCGGCCAAGCAGTGGGGCTTCGTCATCCTGCTGTTCTTGCTGCTGGCACCCGTGCTCAACCATTGGTTCTTCGGGGTCGTGTTGTCTTTGTTCGACGCGTCCGGCGTGCCGGACGTCCTGGTGGGCTGGGGCAACGCGCTGACCCGCTTCTGGAGCCGCTGGTTCTGACCCTTGCCATATATGCGTTATTACGCATATATTTCCGGCCATGGGCGCAGGCCACAACCACACCCCGGCCGAGACGGACGACGCTCGGCTGATCCCGCGCATGATCATGGCCGCGGCGATTCTGGCGGCGTTCTTCGTGGTGGAACTGATCACCTCGTTGCTGATCAACTCGATCGCCCTGCTGGCCGACGCCGGCCACATGCTGACCGACGTCGTCGCCGTCTTCATGGGACTCGCCGCCGTCACGCTGGCCCGCCGGGGCAGCGCGTCGCCAGCCCGCACCTACGGCTGGCACCGCGCCGAGGTGTTCACCGCCGTCGCCAACGCCGGGCTGCTGATCGGCGTGGCGGCGTTCATCCTCTACGAGGCCGTCCAGCGACTCAGCGAAGCTCCGGCCGTCCCCGGCGTGCCGATGATCGTGGTCGCGCTGGCCGGGCTGGCCGCCAACTTCGCCGTCGCGCTGCTGTTGCGTTCCCACTCGTCGGGCAGCCTCGCGGTCAAGGGCGCCTACATGGAGGTCGTCGCCGACACCGTGGGCAGCCTGGGGGTGCTGATCGCCGGTGTGGTCACCGTGACCACACACTGGCCCTACGCCGACGTGGTGGTGGCGGTGCTGGTCGCGCTCTGGGTGCTACCGCGGGCCATCGCACTGGCCCGCGACGCGCTGCGGATCCTGTCCGAATCGTCGCCGACCCACATCGACGTCGAGGAACTGCGCAGCGCGCTCGGCGCGGTCGACGGGGTGATCGACGTGCACGACCTGCACGTGTGGACGCTGTCGCCGGGCAAGGACATGTGCACCGCGCACCTGATCAGCGCCGGCGACTCCGCGCGGGTGCTGCATGACGCGCGCGCGGTGTTATCGGCGCGCGGGCTCGAGCACGCCACCGTTCAGATCGACTGCCCCGACGACACCGATTGCTCGGACAGCTTTTAACGCGTCACAGACCGAGCGCCGGGCGCGCCTCAGGGTCGCAATCGTCGAGCAGGTCCAGGCACCGCGAGTACTCGTCGGTTTCGCCGATCGTGTCCGCGGCCCGCGCCAGGGCCGCCACACACCGTAGGAAGCCGCGGTTGGGTTCGTGCGAGTAGGGCACCGGGCCGAAGCCCTTCCACCCGTTCCGGCGCAGCTGGTCCAGGCCGCGGTGATAGCCGGTGCGGGCGTAGGCGTAGGCGGTGATGGCCTGGTCGTCGGCCAGGGCCCGCTCGGCCAGCGCCGCCCAGGCCACCGACGCCGTCGGATGGGCGGCCGCGACGATGCCGGGCTTCTCACCGGCCAGCAGTTCGGCCTCGGCTTCGGCGTCTGCGGGCAGCAGGATCGGGTCGGGTCCTAGCAGGTCTCCCATCGGCGTCATGGCTCTATTCTGCAGCTCGCTCCTTTTGCCCGCGTGACGCACCTCGGCCATCGCCCCGAGCCGGCGACTCGGTCGCTAAGCTCTGCAACTACCCCACGAAGCGGGAGGACAGTAGTACTCATGCCCAACCCATCCGAACCCGGCCGCGGCGGCACACCGAAACGGCCCGGGTTCGACCCACGCGAGTCTCGCAACGAACCGAGCGACGAGTGGGGGGCCGAGTCCGGCTTCGACAGCGGAGGCGACGCCACCGAGAGCGTCCCGATGGTCCCCGGCGACTCCGAGACCGAGACCGTGGTGATCAACAGACCCGACCCGCACAGCGGCCCGCAGGAAACGCCGGACGGGCCGCAGCGCGAGCGCCGGTTCACCGCGCCGGGCTTCGACGCCAAAGAAACCGCGATCATCTCCACGACGGCCGAGCCCGCCACCGAGGTCTTCGCGACGCCGCCGGGCCAGGACGGCACCGCACAGTTCGGCGTCCCACCGAAACCCGCTGTCCCGCAATCGATCCCACCCCGGCTCGGCGGGAAGTTGCGCACCTCCCGGCAGATCAACTGGGGCTGGGTGCTGGCGCTGGTCGTGATCGTGCTGGCGCTGGCGGCCATCGCCATCCTGGGCACCGTGCTGCTGACCCGGGGCAAACACACCAACGTGTCGCAGGAAGACCAGGTTCGGCACACCATCCAGAACTTCGACGTCGCGATCCAGCGGGGTGACCTGACCACCCTGCGCACCATCACCTGCGGCACCACCCGCGACGGCTACGCCGACTACGACGAGCACGCCTGGGACGAGACCTACCGGCGGGTGTCGGCGGCCAAGCAGTATCCGGTGATCGCGAGCATCGATCAGGTGGTGGTCAACGGCCAGCACGCCGAGGCGAACGTCACCACGTTCATGGCGTATGACCCGCAGCTGCGCTCCACCCGCAGCATGGATCTGCAGTACCGCGACGACCAGTGGAAGGTCTGCCAGTCCGCCAGCGGCTAGCCCCGTTGCCCGTCGGCTCCCGCCGAGTGTGCGGCCAGCCGCACGCTGGGTGCCGAGTGTGCGGCCAGCCGCACACTCGAGCCATTGTCAGTCCAATGACCTTCCGGCACAGTGCAAGTCGGTGCAGGCCTGCACCACCCGCTCGGACATCGAGGCCTCGGCCTTCTTGAGGTAGCTGCGCGGGTCGTAGACCTTCTTGACGCCGACCTCACCGTCGACCTTGAGCACGCCGTCGTAGTTGGCGAACATGTGACCGGCGATCGGACGGGTGAACGCGTACTGGGTGTCGGTGTCCACGTTCATCTTCACCACCCCGTAGCGCAGCGACTCCTCGATCTCCGACGTCAGCGAACCGGAACCGCCGTGGAAGACGAAGTCGAACGGCTTGGCATCCTCGGGCAGCCCCAGCTTGGCCGCCGCCACCCGCTGGCCCTGGGCCAGGATGTCGGGCCGCAGCTTGACGTTGCCGGGCTTGTAGACGCCGTGGACGTTGCCGAAGGTGGCGGCGAGCAGGTACCTGCCCTGCTCGCCGTGACCCAGCGCGTCGATGGTTTTCTCGAAGTCGTCCGGCGTGGTGTAGAGCTTGTCGTTGATCTCGTGGGCGACGCCGTCCTCTTCGCCGCCCACCACGCCGATCTCGATCTCGAGGATGATCTTGGCGGCCGCCGCATCCTTGAGGAGTTCCCGGGCGATCGCCAGGTTCTCGTCGATCGGCACCGCCGAGCCGTCCCACATGTGCGACCCGAACAGCGGATCCCCGCCCGCGGCCACCCGTTCGGCCGAAATCGCCAGCAACGGGCGGACATAGGTGTCCAGCTTGTCCTTGGGGCAGTGGTCGGTGTGTAGCGCAACGTTGATCGGGTATCTGGCCGCAATCGGGCGAGCGAACTCGGCCAGAGCCACCGCGCCGGACACCATGTCCTTGACACCCAGCCCGGACGCGAATTCGGCACCACCGGTGGAGAACTGGATGATCCCGTCGCTGCCCGCGTCGGCGAAGCCCTTGAGGGCCGCGTTCACCGTCTCCGACGAGGTGCAGTTGATCGCCGGGAAGGCATACGAGTCGTCCTTGGCGCGTCGCAGCATCTCGGCGTAGACCTCTGGTGTTGCGATGGGCATCAGACACCTCCTGACGGCTGCTCCTACCCAACCACGATGCGTGCTCGGCAGCTACCCGGCGGACCGGCGCGCGGGTTAGCCCGGCCTTTGTGCGGACCAGGGTCGTTTCGCCGGTATGTTGAGGGATCATGAGCACCGCCGTGACGGCCCTGCCCCACATCTTCGACCCGATGTATTGGTTGGGCGCCGACGGCGTCTTCGGGTCCGCGGTGCTGCCCGGCATCCTGGTCATCGTCTTCATCGAGACCGGGCTGCTGTTTCCGCTGCTGCCCGGCGAGTCGCTGCTGTTCACCGGCGGCCTGCTGGCCGCGCACCCGAACCCGCCGGCCAGCATCTGGGTGCTGGCGCCCGCCGTCGCCACCGTGGCGATACTGGGCGATCAGACCGGATATTTCATCGGCCGGCGGATCGGCCCGGCGCTGTTCAAGAAGGAAGACTCGCGGTTCTTCAAGAAGCACCACGTGACCGAGTCGCACGCGTTCTTCGAGAAGTACGGGCCCTGGGCGATCATCCTGGCCCGGTTCGCGCCGTTCATCCGGACGTTCACACCGGTGGTGGCCGGGGTGTCCTACATGCGCTACCCGGTGTTCCTGGGCTTCGATATCGTCGGCGGCATCCTCTGGGGCGGCGGCGTGACGCTGGCGGGGTACTTCATGGGCAATGTGCCGTTCGTGCACCACAACCTGCAGAAGATCCTGCTGGCGATCCTGGTCGTCTCGCTGACGCCGGTGTTCGTTGCGGCCTGGCGAAGCTACCGGGGGCGCAAGCAGGCGACGAGCTCAGACGGCCGGGAATCCGAGCGGCTGCCGGCGGCCGAGTAGCCGGCCGCGGGCTCAGACCGCGACTTTGAAGTCGCAGCCCGTCTTGGCACGAACTTCCTCGACCGTGACGCCGGGCTGCAGCTCGGTGAGCACCAGACCCTGCCCCGGCTCGACGTCGAACACGCACAGGTTGGTGATGATCATGTCAACGACGTTCTTGCCGGTCAGCGGGAGCGAGCACTGGCTGAGCACCTTGGGGCTGCCGTCCTTCGCGGTGTGATCCATCAGCACGATCACGCGCTTGACGCCGGACACCAAATCCATTGCGCCGCCTGGTCCTTTGACCATCTTGCCGGGCACCATCCAGTTGGCCAGGTCGCCGTTCTCGGCGACCTCCAGGGCGCCCAGGATGGACAGGTCGATGTGGCCGCCGCGGATCATCGCGAAGGAATCGGCGCTGGAAAAGAAGCTGGACCCGGGCAGGCTGGTGATGGTCTGCTTGCCCGCGTTGATGAGGTCGGGGTCTATCGCGTCCTCGCTCGGGTAGGCCCCGATGCCGAGCAATCCGTTCTCCGACTGCAGCGTCACCTTGATGCCGTCGGGGATGAAGTTGGCCACCAACGTCGGGATGCCGATGCCCAGGTTCACGTAGAAGCCGTCGCGCAATTCCCGGGCGGCGCGCTGGGCCATCCGCTCGCGCACCGGGCTGTCGCTCTTCAGCGCGGCGCCGCCGCTGGTGGTGCGGAACTCGATGCGCTTCTCGTAGCCGGTGCCCTCGATGATGCGGTCGACGTAGATGCCCGGGGTGTGAATCAGGTCCGGGTCCAGCTCGCCGACCTCGACCAGCTCCTCCACCTCGGCGACGGTGATGGCGCCGCAGGTGGCGATCATCGGGTTGAAGTTGCGCGCCGTCTTGCGGTAGACGAGGTTGCCCGCGGTGTCGCCCTTCCACGCCTTGACGATCGCGACGTCGGCCCGAATGCCTTCTTCCAGAACGTATTCGGTGCCGTCGAAGACCCTGGTGTCCTTGCCCTCGGCGAGGTTGGTGCCGAAGGCCGTGCGGGTGTAGAAGCCGGGGATGCCGGCGCCGCCTGCGCGCAGCTTCTCCGCGAGCGTGCCCTGCGGCGTCAGCACCAGGTCGAGCTCGCCGGACAGCACCTGGCGCTCGAACTCCTTGTTCTCGCCGACGTAGGAGGCGATCACCTTGTTCACCTGCCGGCCCTTGAGCAGCAGCCCCATGCCGAAATCGTCTACGCCGGCGTTGTTTCCGACGATCGTGAGGTCCTTGATGCCGCTGTCGACCAGAGCCTGGATCAGCTTCTCGGGGATGCCGCACAGACCGAAGCCGCCCGCGGCGATGGTGATGCCGTCCTTCAGCAGGCCGTCCAGGGCCGACTCCGCGTCGTGGTGGACCTTGTTGCTCACAGGGTGCTCCTGTTCTCGTGCGCCGACTCGGCGGAGACGTTACAGGCGGCCTCCATGAGCATCCACCCCGACAGCTGCACCGACAGGTCCCGCTCGGGGACCTCGGACGCCATCACCGCGCCCTCGACGAACTCCGCCTGTTTGCCGCCGGCCGTGGGCAGCTGGGCGTCGCGGTCCCAGAAGGGGCCGAACACCGGCAGCCCGTCCACCGTCTGCCGGTTGTCCCAGGCCGACTTCGCGCTGGCCAGCACGATCTGCTTGGCGGTGTCGCGGGCCAGCACGTCGTCGGCCGACTCCCCCGGCAGCGTGGTGGCCACCAGCGCCAGGTAGCGGGCGGTCACCCCGGCGAACAGGCCGCCGTCGCCGCCACCGGCGCCGGCCAGCACGCCCGCCGGCGCCATGTGTTCGTGCACGGCCGCGACCAACCGGTGCACCCGCGCGGCGTGGCGCTGCCTGACCTCGACGGCGGTGCGGGCGGCCAGCTCGGTCTCCAGCCCGAGCACCACGCCCTGGCAGTAGGTGTACTGCGCCCGCACCAGCGAGCCGGCCTTGATGCCGTCGAACACCAGGTTGGTCTCCGGATCGATCAGCGTCTGGTCGATCCAATTGCCCATCTGCTCAGCGCGTTTCAGATGGTCCCCGTAGCGGGCGAGGAAGATCCCGGCGGGTCCGTTGGCCGGGGCGTTGAAGAACTGGTCGGACTTGCGCCACGGGATGCCGCCGCCGTCCTCGGGCACCCACGCCCTGAGGAATTGGTTGGCGAGCTTGGGCAGTGCGCGGCTGCGCTCGACGCCGGCGATCCGGGCGGCGCGTTCGAGCGCCAGCGCCAGCCAGGCCATGTCGTCGTAGTAGCTATTGGTCCACGAGAAGTTGTTGCGCAGCCGGTGCGAGCGGACCTGCCGGTTGATCTCGGTGTGCCGGTGCGGCTGCGGATCGCGCGTCTGGGCGTCGATGAGGCAGTCCAGCAGATGCGCCTGCCACCAGTAGTGCCAGGTGCCGAACCAGCGGTGGCGCCGCGTCGCCGGCCAGGCCACCACGCCCAGCTGGGTCGCGGGCAGCCCCCACAGCCGCCTCAGGTGTCGTTGGGTGACAGCGGCTTCGCTGCTGGCCGCGCGGTTGGCCCAGAGCTGATCCATACCTGTCGATCCTGCCCTACCGAGGTGTGCGCTCAGTGGGCGCTATGAGCGGAATCGTGGACGACCAGCGAGAGCACCCGAACCACATCGGACGTGCGGTTTCGGTAGTGGTGCGGTGTCGCCGGGTCGAACGCCAGCGAATCGCCTTCGGCGAGTAGCAGGGTATCGAAGCCGATGACGGCCTCCAGTTCACCCTGCAGGACGAGCAGGTATTCGCGCCCGTCGTGGCGCACGGCCCGCCCGTTGTCGGAGGACTGACCGCCCGGAGCGTAGACGACCTCAAGGAGGTCGACCTTGTCGTCGTGGTTGGGCGTGAGGCGCTCCCAGCGAACACCCGTGAAGAGATCGATCGCCCGGCGGTCGGCCGCCCGCTGAACGAGGCCGGCCCCATCGGGGCCGTCGGCACGGCCCCACGCGCGCAGTTCCGGATGCGGCGCGACGTCGAAGAGGGAGTCCAGCGAGACACCCAACTCGCTCGCCAGGGAGTAGACCACGCTCGCGGACGGCGTGGTGATCCCGCGCTCGACCTGCGAAATGAGGCTGGCAGAGCAGCCCGCTCGTCGGGCGAGTTCCCGCACTGAAATTCCGCGCTCGATGCGCACCCGGCGCAGCCGTGCACCAAGGCCCTCCGTCATGCCACCTCCTTGTGCAGTAAACCGTACACCAGGTTTTACGGTGATCCGCTGCGATAAATCGTTTTTGCGCAGGGTTGAACTTGATACTGCACATAGTGTTCATTATTCTAAACACAAGGGAGGTGTCGAGATGGAAACAGATAACGGAGTTGCGATCGCCGGTGCACATGCGTTGGTGACGGGAGCCAACCGCGGGCTCGGGAAAGCGTTGGTGCGAGAACTGCTCGACCGCGGCGCGGCGAAAGTTTATGCCGCGGCGCGCAATCCGGCCACGATCTCCATCGAGGACGATCGGGCTGTTCCGCTCGGGCTGGACATCACCAAACCGGACGATGTCCGCGCTGCGGCGCAGCGTTGTGCCGACGTCTCAGTTCTGATCAACAACGCCGGGGCAATGCTGCGGACGCCGTTGCTGGCTTCGCCCGACCTGAGCGCGGCCCGCGACGAGATGGAAACCAACTACTTCGGCACGCTGCGAATGTGCCGCGCGTTCGCGCCGGTGCTCGCCAGCCAGGGTGGTGGCGTGCTGGTCAACATAGTGTCGGTGGCCAGCTGGTTGACGTCGCCATTCAACGGTTCATACGGGGCATCCAAGTCCGCCGAGTGGGCCCTGACCAACGCGGCCCGCATCGAATTGCGTTCGCAGGGAACCTTAGTCGTTGCCGTGCACGCGGGCTGGATCGACACGGATATGGCGGCGACGGTGTCCGACACCATGATCTCCCCCCACGACGTCGCCAGCCAGACCCTGGACGCCATCCGGCACGGCGACGAGGAGGTGCTAGCGGACGCATTCACCCGCGAGGTGAAGGCGTCGCTGTCCGGCGACCAGGCGCCCTTCTACCGCGACCTGCAGAACAGCTGGGACGCCGAAAGCTGGCCGTGGGAACGCAATTCGCAAGGGAGCCCCGCATGACGACCGAATCGATGGCCGCACTCGCGATCAACCACGTCGGGCTCACGGTGCCGGACGTCTTCGCCGCGATCGACTGGTACGGCGACGTCTTCGGCTTCCGCTGCATCATGGGCCCGCGTGTGCTCGAGGCCACCGGGAACGCAGAGGCCGCGTCCGTCTTCGGCAACACGTTCCGCCGAGCCTGGCAGGCGCATCTGATTACCGGAAACTACGTGGGCATCGAACTGTTCCAGTTCCTCGACCCTCCCACCCGCGGTCGGTCGGACGAGCCGGTGCCCTGGCTCGACCGCGGGCTCTGGCACCTGTGCATCACGCACCCCGACGTCGAGGGCATGGTGCGGCGCGTCACCGATCATGGCGGCACCGTCCTGGCGGAGCCGTACGAATTCGTTCCCGGACGTCCGTGGCGGCTCGCCTACGTCGCCGACCCGTGGGGGACCGTGCTCGAGTTGATGAGCCACAGCTACGCGGAAGCGTTCGGCAATTGGCCACAACCCGGGCAGTCGACTCCGCCCACGCTGGTGGCACGCGCGAAAGATGTTGCTGCGAAAGGGGATAACGATGACGACTGACCGTCACATCGGCTGGCTGGGAACGGGCCGAATGGGCACGGCGATGGCCGAACGCCTGATTTCCGGCGGCCATGCCGTGGTGGTCTGGAATCGCACGGCGTCGAAAACCGCGCCGCTGGTCGAATCGGGCGCAACCCGCGCGGACTCCATCGGCGAGCTCGGCGGCTGCGACATCGTGTTCACCTCGGTGACCTCCTCGCCGGACCTTCTTGCGGTGACCCTGGGGCCGGACGGTCTGCTGGGCGCGATGCCCCCGGCCGGCATCATGGTGGACACCTCGACCGTGTCCGCCGACGCCGGTGCCGAGGTGCGCTCCGAGGCCGCGCGTCATGGCGTCGCGTTCATTTCGGTGCCGATCAGCGGCAATCCGGGCATGGTCGCCCAGGGACGTGGGTCCATCATCGCCTCCGGGCCGGCGGAGGCCTTCGACACGGTGCGCCCCTTGTTGGAAACGATCGCGCCCAGCGTGACCTACGCAGGAGAGGGCGAAGAGGCGCGTCTGGTCAAGCTGGCGCACAACCTACTTGTGGGCATAATCACCGAGGCGCTGTCCGAGGCAACGACTCTGGCGGAGAAGGGGGGCGTGAGCCCTTCGGCGTTCTTGGATTTCATCGACGGTTCGGTGCTGGGCTCGAGTTTCATCGGGAGCAAGGGCCAGATCATCCGCACCCGAGACTACGAGCCCACGTTCACCACCGAAAACCTCCGCAAGGACTTCGATTTGGGGCTGACGGCGGCTCGCGCCCTGGAAGTGCCGATGCCCGTGGCAGCGACCACCTACCAGCTCATTCAGACGGCGGTCGGCCACGGGTATGGCCAAAGCGACTACGCCGCCTTATATGAGGTGGCCGCACGAGCGGCCGGCCTCGGCGACGTCAGGTGAGGCGCCCTCACCAGGCGCGTGAGAGATCGGCGTGCTGCTCGATCCAGGTGTGCATGGCGATTCCGGCGGCGACGCCGGCGTTGATGCTGCGCGTCGAGCCGAACTGCGCGATCGATACCGTCAGCCCCGCGCCCGTCCGGGTGTCGTCGGTGATGCCCGGCCCCTCCTGCCCGAACACCAGCAGGCACTCGCGCGGCAGCGCGGCCTCCTCCAGTCGCACCGCGCCCGGCACGTTGTCCACCGCGACCACGGTCAGCCCGGCGTCGGCAGCGAAGGCCAGCAGCTCGGCGGTGCTGTCGTGGTGGCACAGCCGCTGATAGCGGTCGGTCACCATGGCGCCGCGGCGGTTCCACCGTCGCCGCCCCACGATGTGCACGGTGTGCACCGCGAAGGCGTTGGCGGTGCGCACCACCGAACCGATGTTGGCGTCGTGGCCGAAGTTCTCGATCGCCACGTGCAGCGGATGGCGGCGCCGGTCGATGTCGGCGATGATCGCTTCCCGGGACCAGTACCGGTAGGCGTCGACGACGTTGCGAGTGTCGCCCTCGCGCAACAGGACTGGGTCATACCGCGGGTCGTCGGGCGGCTCGCCCGGCCACGGCCCGACGCCGGCGGGCGGTGCCACGGCCCATTCGGTCGGCCCGGGTGGTTCGCTCATCGCTGCGTCCACACACCGGCGTGCGTGCCGTCGATGGCCAGCGTCGCGTAGAGCAGCGCGTCGTTGATCTCGCCCTGCGTGCACAGCGACGCGTTGACGTGCACCGAGTCCAGCGAGGCGTCGGGCAGGATCAGCACCGACGAGCCGTACGTCGCGCAGGCCGGGTTCAAGCCCGGGCCGGGCAGGGTCGGCGAGGCCAGCAGCATCATCGGGCCGCCGCGCGCGGCGGACTCGTCGCGGTAGCGGGCCGCGATGGCCGTCGCCTCCACCCCCAGCAGCATGTAGCCGTTGCCGGTGAATGCCCCGGGGTCGCCCAGCTGCGTCTTGGTCACCGGGGTGCCGTCGGCCCGCCACGCCGACAGGCTGGCCGTCTTGACCGCCAGTCCGCCGCTGTCGTTCGGGTTGGTGGGCAGCAGCCCCACCGGGAAGGCGACCGGGTAGGCCGACGAACTGTTCGGGATCCGATCGCGCGGCGAGTAGCCGTAGACACCGCGCACCTGGCTTCGATCCTTCAGCGGCCCAAGGCAAACCGTGCCGGTGAGCCGGTCGCGCGGCGCGGACAGCGGCGCGGGAATGTCCCGCGCACTGATCTTGGCGGCGTCGCAGCTGCCCAGGCCCGCGACCTCCATCGGGTGGGCCAGCGCGCCGTACAGCCCGAACCGGATGTCCTCGGGCTTGGCGTGCGGGTCCTTGGCCGACGTCGGGCTCGCGTCAACGTCGACCAGCACGTACTCGCCGTCCCAGCGCAGATTCGACACCGACATGTTCCAGCCGAGCAGGGCCAGCGATTCCCCGAACCGCGCGCCCTGGGCGCCGTAGGGCCGCACGGGCCGGCTGGGGGACGAGCAGCCCGCCAGGCAGGCCACCACGCACGCGACTATCGCAAGGGCGGTACGCATGATTCAGCGGCTCGGGGTCAAGCCGACGCAACTCCGCCCCAGCGCTCCCCGCTGTAGGGAATGGGCGAATTGCCCGCCTTTCAGCGACAGCTCGGACGCCCGCGCGCTACGACGTCCTTGTCGCTGTGCGCTCCGACGTCGTCCTTGTCGCTGTGAGGCGGGCACAACGAACATCGCCCGCGCCGGGGGCACCTGCGGCGCATGCGATACCTGGTACTTACGAAGTTCCGCCGGCAACTAGCTCAGCCCCAGGTCGGCGAGGCCGAGCACGCTCCGGTAGGGCAGCCCTTCGGCCTCGATGGCCTCGGCGGCCCCGGTGGCGCGGTCCACCACGGTGGCCACCCCCAGCACGTCGCCGCCGGCCTCCCGGACGGCGCGCACCGCGGTCAGCGCGGAGTTGCCGGTGGTGCTCGTGTCCTCGACGACCAGGACGCGCTTGCCGGAAACCTCGGAGCCTTCGATAAGGCGTTGCAGCCCATGGGTTTTCGCCGACTTGCGGACGACGAAGGCGTCGATCGGCCGGCCCGGTGCGTGCATGACGGCGGTGGCAACCGGGTCGGCGCCCAGGGTCAGCCCGCCGACCACGTCGTAGTCCCAGTCGCTGGTCAGCTCGCGCATCAGCGTGCCGATCAACGCCGAGGCGCGGTGGTGCAGCGTGGCCCGGCGCAGGTCGACGTAGTAGTCGGCCTCCTTGCCGGAGGACAGCGTGACCCGGCCGTGCACCACCGACAGGCGCGACACCAGCTCCGCCAGCTCTTTGCGGTCAGGTCCGGCCACGGCCACTCCCGATTCGTTTGGTGACCGCCCGCATCAGGGTCCGCGGCATCAGGCGCTCGGCGGCGATGATCGCCTTGTACTGCAGGCCCGGAATGCTGATCACCTTGCCGCGGGCGACATCGGCCAGGCTCTGGTTGACCACGTCGTCGACCTCGAGCCACATGAACGACGGCGACCTGGCCATGTCGATCCCGGCGCGCTCGTGGAATTCGGTGTGCACGTAGCCCGGGCACACGGCGTGCACCGAGACACCGGTGCCCTGCAGGCCGACGGACAGGCCCTCGCTGAACGAGATCACCCACGCCTTCGACGCCGAGTACGTCGACCCTCTCCCGGGCACCAGCCCGGCGACGCTGGCGATGTTGATGACGGTGCCGGCGCCGGCCTCCAGCATGGCCGGCAGGGCCGCGCGGGTCAGGTGCATGACCGCGGTGACGTTGACGTCGAGCTGCGACTGCAGCAGCGCGGGGTCGGCGGACCAGAAGTCGCCGGAGGTGGCGAAGCCGGCGTTGTTCACCAGGACGCGCACTTCCCCGGCCGCGAGCCGATCGCAGACCCGTTGCCGGCCCGCGGCATCGGCGAGGTCGGCGGGCAGGATCTCGACGCGGCCGGAGTGCTGCTGCAGTTCGTCGGACAGCCTGGTCAGGCGGTCGACGTCGCGGGCGACCAGGACCACGTCGTAGCCGTCGGCGGCGTAGCGTCGCGCGAACCCGGCGCCGATTCCGGACGTGGGCCCGGTGATCAGGGCGACGGGGCGGGGCATGAGCGACATCCTAATGACGGCGGCGTGGCCGGCCGCCGGGCCATCCGCGGCCCGTCGTCAGCGCTGGTAGTTGCTGGCCTGGTGGCCGTTGCGCCCGGAGGGCGGGGGGCGGCGAACGGTTTCCGAACGCCCGTCGGGTCGAGGCTGGTCGCGGCGCACCGGCTCGGCGGCCCGACGACCGGGCTGCAGATCGGGACCGAGCAGCCCCGCCACGTCCTGCTGCGCGCGCCGGGGCGGCAGCTCGGCGCGGCCCGCCGGGGCCAGCGGCCGGCTGGGTGAGGCGTTGCGCAGACCCGAGGGCGCCCCGGTTTCCTGCGGGGCCTCTTCGGGCAGCGGCGGCAGCACCCGCAACAGGTCGTTGAACTGGCGCACGGTGCGCAGGCCCTCGTCCCACTCGGTGCGGGTGCTGGTGATCGGCAGGGCGACCAGCGTCCAGTTCTGCTCGTTCCACATGATCTCGGCGCTGTCCGGTGCGGTGTGCGCGAAGGTGACCATGCGGCGGTCGCAGGCCCGGCGCGCGGCATCGAGATTGGTGGAGTAGACCATCCGCGGCCCGATGGCGCCCAACAGCCAAATGTCGCTCTCCCGTGGCTCTTTGAGTCCCTTGAGCCGCAGGTCGACGACGACGTTGGTGCCCACCTTGCGGTGCAGCGCGATGACGGTGGCGACCTCTTCCAGATCGAAGATGTAGACCGCTTCGCCGCGGATCTGACCCAGCACCACGTTCTGGGCGGCCACGTTGCCCACGGTCGACATCACCCCGCGCTTCCAGCGCTTGAGGATGTCGGCTGATTCACGCTCGTAGTCGAAGCCGTGCGACCTCGCCCACGACTTGCGGCGCCTGCTGCGACCGCGTCGCCGATCGATGTCGACGTACAGCAGCACCCCCGCGCCGACAAAGCACAGCGCGGAGAGCGTGAACCAGAGGGGGACCATCCAAAACAGGGTATCTGCTATTGGCCCGGAACACAGAAGGCGACCAGGTCACAACCCCATCACAGCTGGCACCGGCCGCGTGTCGCGGACCATCGATGGTCCCCCTCCGGGGTCAGCCCAGGATCAGCGATTCGCCGTCCGGGCTGACGTTCACCGGAACCGTGTCGCCGTCGTGCACGTCGCCGGCCAGCAACTGCTTGGCCAGCTGGTCGCCGATGGCCTGCTGCACCAGGCGGCGCAACGGCCGGGCGCCGTAGACCGGGTCGAACCCGCGGTGCGCCAGCCATTGCTTGGCCGGCAGCGACACCTCCAGCGTGAGGCGGCGCTGGGCCAGCCGCTTCTGCAGCTGGGCCAGCTGGATGTCGACGATCGACACGAGTTCGCCGGGCTCCAGGCCGTGGAAGATGATCACGTCGTCGAGCCGGTTGATGAACTCCGGCTTGAACGCCGAGCGCACCGCGGCCATCACCTGCTCCTCGCTGCCGCCCGACCCGAGGTTGGACGTCAGGATCAGGATGGTGTTGCGGAAGTCGACCGTGCGGCCCTGCCCGTCGGTCAGCCGGCCCTCGTCGAGCACCTGCAGCAGCACGTCGAACACGTCCGGGTGCGCCTTTTCGATCTCGTCGAACAGGATCACCGTGTAGGGACGCCGCCGCACCGCCTCGGTCAGCTGGCCGCCCTGGTCGTAGCCGATGTACCCGGGCGGGGCGCCGACGAGCCGTGCCACCGAGTGCTTCTCGCCGTATTCGCTCATGTCGATGCGGACCATCGCGCGCTCGTCGTCGAACAGGAACTCCGCCAGCGCCTTGGCCAGCTCGGTCTTACCGACACCGGTCGGCCCGAGGAACATGAACGATCCGGTCGGCCGGTTGGGGTCGGCGACGCCGGCACGGGAACGCCGCACGGCGTCCGAGACCGCCGTCACCGCGCGCTTCTGGCCGATGACGCGCTTGCCAAGCTCGTCTTCCATGCGCAGCAGCTTGGCCGTCTCGCCCTCGAGCATCCGCCCGGCCGGGATTCCGGTCCACGCCGAGACCACCTCGGCGATGTCGTCGGGACCGACCTCCTCCTTGAGCATCACGTTCTCGCGGGCCTCGGCCTGCGGCAGCGCGGCCTCGAGCTTCTTCTCGACCTCGGGGATGCGCCCGTAGCGCAGCTCGGCGGCCTTGGCCAGGTCACCGTCGCGCTCGGCGCGCTCGGACTCCCCGCGCAGCGTGTCCAGCTGTTCCTTGAGTTCGCGCACGACGTCGATGGCGTTCTTCTCGTTCTGCCAGCGGGTGGTGAGCTCGGACAGCTTCTCCTTCTGGTCGGCCAGCTCGGAGCGCAGCTTCTCCAGCCGCTCCTTGGACGCCTCGTCCTCCTCCTTGGCCAGCGCCATCTCCTCGATCTCGAGGCGGCGCACCAGCCGCTCGACCTCGTCGATCTCGACGGGCCGCGAGTCGATCTCCATCTTCAGCCGGCTGGCGGCCTCGTCGACCAGGTCGATGGCCTTGTCCGGCAGGAAGCGCGCGGTGATGTAGCGGTCGGACAAAGTCGCCGCGGCCACCAGCGCCGAGTCGGTGATGCGCACCCCGTGGTGCACCTCGTAGCGGTCCTTCAGCCCGCGCAGGATGCCGACGGTGTCCTCCACCGACGGCTCGCCCACCAGCACCTGCTGGAAGCGGCGCTCCAGCGCGGCGTCCTTCTCGATGTACTTGCGGTACTCGTCGAGCGTGGTGGCGCCGACCAGCCGCAGCTCGCCGCGGGCCAGCATCGGCTTGATCATGTTGCCGGCGTCCATCGCGCCCTCGCCGGTCGCGCCGGCCCCGACGATGGTGTGCAGCTCGTCGATGAAGGTGATGATCTGCCCGGCGGAGTTCTTGATGTCGTCGAGGACGGCCTTGAGGCGCTCCTCGAACTCGCCGCGGTATTTCGCGCCGGCCACCATCGATCCCAGGTCCAGGCTGATGACGGTCTTGTCGCGCAGGCTCTCGGGCACGTCGCCCGCCACGATGCGCTGGGCCAGCCCCTCCACGATCGCCGTCTTGCCGACGCCGGGCTCGCCGATCAGCACCGGGTTGTTCTTGGTGCGACGGCTCAACACCTGCACGACGCGGCGAATCTCGTTGTCCCGCCCGATGACCGGGTCGAGCTTGCCTTCGCGGGCGCGCTCGGTCAGGTCGGTCGAGTACTTCTCCAACGCCTGGTAGGTCGCCTCCGGTTCCGGGCTGGTGACCCGGCCGCTGCCGCGCACCTTGACGAACCCGTCGCGCAACGCCTGGGGCGAAGCGCCGTGGCCGGTCAACAGCTTGGCGACGTCGGAGTCCCCGGTGGCCAGGCCGACCAGCAGGTGCTCGGTCGAGACGTACTCGTCGTTCATCTCGGTGGCCAGCTGCTGGGCGGTGGTGACGGCGGCCAGCGACTCGCGCGACAGCTGCGGTTGCGAGCTGGCGCCGCTGATCTGCGGCAGCCGCTCCAGCACCCGCTCCGTTTCGGCGCGAATGACGGCCGGGTCGACGCCCACGGCCTCCAGCAGCGGCGCGGCGATGCCGTCCGCCTGCGTCAGCAGGGCCATCAACAGGTGCGCGGGCCGGATCTCGGGGTTGCCGGCGGCCGAGGCCGCCTGCAACGCCGCAGTCAGCGCCGCTTGGGTCTTGGTGGTCGGGTTGAAAGAGTCCACGACGAGCTCCATTCGGGTACAAAAGGTTGGCAAAAATGCTTGTCCGCTTGTTCAACGCCGTCAAGGTTGAGTCTGTTCCGCTCAACTCTACCGAGTTTTGGGCAATACGGTGTACGGGGTACCCCCGTTCCGATGACACAGACGACGCAGCACCCCGATCAGGCCCGCGCCGAGCCCGCCAGAACCCCGCGCCGCGTTCCCCTGACCTTCTTGCTCGCCGCCGTGGCCGCCGCACTGGCCCTCGCGGGGCTGGTCGCGGTCGGGTTGCACACCGATCTCGCCGGCGGCAACCCCTCGACGACCGTCCCCGACTCCGGCACGCTGCAGGTCAGCGGGACCGGCATGACGAAGACGATCCCCTGCCACGCCGGCTACCTGTCGGTGAGCGGGCAGAAGAACGCCATCACCCTCACCGGGCACTGCACCAGCGTCAGCGTTTCCGGCAGCGGCAACCGCGTCGCGGTCGACAGCGCCGATGCGGTCAGCGCATCGGGGACCGGCAATGTCCTTCTCTACCACTGGGGTTCGCCGAAGGTCGACAACGTCGGGACCGCCAACGTCGTCCGACAGGGCTGAGTCACGCGCGCCGAGCCTAGAATCGGGGCCCGTGAGCCTGGAGGACGCCGACGCACTGCGGGTGCTGCGCGACGCCTTCGCCCCGGGCGCGGCGGATTCCGCCGGCGACCCCGGCGGGCTCGTGCACCGCTTCTACACCCATTGGTTCGCCCTCGACGGCTCGGTGCGCGATCTGTTCCCGCCCGAAATGGCCGCCCAGCGGCTCGCTTTCGGCCACGCGCTGCACTGGGTGTACGGCGAGCTGGTCGCGCGCCGCGCCCAGGAGCCGGTGGCGTTCCTGGCCCAGCTCGGTCGCGATCACCGCAAATACGGTGTGCTGCCCCACCATTACGACACCCTGCGGCGCGCGTTGCTGGCGACCCTGCGAACCCACCTGGGCGCCGCGTGGACCGACGCCGTCGACGAGGCGGCCACACAGTCGCTGAACCTGATCACCGGGGTGATGAGCGGCGCCGCGGACGCCGAGGAGGGGCCCGCCTGGTGGGACGGCACCGTCCTCGAGCACCTGCGGGTGTCGCGGGATCTGGCCGTGGTCCGGCTACTGCTCGACCAGCCGATGGACTACCACCCCGGCCAGTACGTCAACGTCCACGTGCCCCAATGCCCGCACCGCTGGCGGTATTTGAGTCCGGCGATTCCGGCCGACCCCGGCGGCGGGATCGAGTTTCACGTCCGCCTGGTTCCCGGCGGCCTGGTCAGCCCCGCGATCGTCAACGAAACCCGCACCGGCGACCGGTGGCGGCTGTCCAGCCCGCACGGCGGCCTGCGGGTCGACCGCGAGGGCGGCGACGTGCTGATGGTCGCCGGCAGCACCGGCCTGGCGCCACTGCGGGCGCTGATCATGGATCTGGCGCGGTTCGCGGTGAACCCGCGCATACACCTGTTCTTCGGCGCCCGCTACCGCTGCGAACTCTACGATCTGCCGACCCTGTGGCAGGTGGCCTCCCACAATTCGTGGCTGTCGGTGTCGCCCGTGTCCGAGTACAACAGCGACCCCCCTTGGGCCGCAGACTATCCCGACGTCACCCCACCGCGCGGCCTGCACGTGCACCAGATCGGGCGTCTTCCCGACGTGGTGACGAAGTACGGCGGCTGGGGCGATCGGCAGATCCTGGTCTGCGGCGGCCCGGCGATGGTCGGCGCCACCAAGGCCGCCCTGATCGCCAAAGGCGCGCCACCGGAACACATTCAGCATGACCCGCTATGGAGGTAGCCATGCACGTCGTCACCCTGCACGATCCGTCGTCGCCGGTTGTCGCGCAGTTCGTCCCCGAGGCGGGCATGATCGGCACGTCGCTGCGCGACGCCGGAGTCGAACTGCTGGGCCAGCGCCGCGGCCTGGACGCCTACATCTCGGACGGCAAGACGATGGGCATCCCGATCCTGTATCCATGGGCGAATCGATTGGGCGAGAACACCTATACCGCACAGGACGTCACCGTGACCCTGACGCCGGGAGAAAACGGGGTGCGCGCCGACCCCAACGGGCTGCCCATCCACGGCGTCCTGGCCGCCTACCCCGGGTGGCGGGTGACGGCCGAGACCGCCAACGAGCTGACCGCCGAACTGGACTTCGGGGCCGATCCCCGATTGCTGGCCAGCTTCCCGTACCCGCACGTGCTGACGGTGACGGCGCGGCTGGCCGACCGGGCGCTGACGGTCCGGACCGCGGTCACCGCGACCGGCGACCGTGCGGTGCCGCTGTGCTTCGGGTTCCACCCCTATCTGCAGCTCCCCGAGGCGCCGCGGGCCGAGTGGATCATCGAGACACCGCCGTTGCGGCATCTGAGCCTCGACGGCAAGGGCCTGCCGACGGGCGATTCCCAGCCGCAGCCGGCACGCGAAGAGGCACTGGGCGACAACGCTTTCGACGACGCCTATGACCAGGTGGCCGAGGGTGCGGTGTTCGCGGTGTCCGGCGGCGGGCGCCGCATCGAGGTGCACTTCGAGCGGGGCTATCCGGCGGCGCAGATTTTCGCGCCGCCGGCCGACGAGCCCGCGAAGGCGATCGTGTGCTTCGAGCCGATGACCGCACCGACCGACGCGCTGCGCCGGGGCGGCTACCGCTGTGCGGCACCGGGAGAGCCGGCGGCGACGCAGTTTTCGATCCGGGTGTGATCAGCGGCCCCGGCGGGGCTGCCACACCACCAGCGCGGTGCTCTTGGGCACCACCGCCACATCGCGGCGCTGGCTGGCCCGGGTCTGCGCCAGCTCCTCGGTCAACTCCTTGACCCGGGCCTGCAGCGCCTCGACCTGATTGGTCAGCTCGATGATGCGCTTGATGCCGGCGAGGTTGACCCCCTCGTCCTGCGAGAGCCGTTGCACCTCTCGCAGCAGGTCGACGTCGTGCTCCGAATACCGCCGTCCGCCACCGGAAGTCCGGCGCGGGCTGACCAGGCCGAGTCGGTCGTAGGTGCGCAGCGTCTGCGCGTGCATGCCGGCCAGCTCGGCGGCCACCGAGATCAAAAAGGTTCGGGCGTCCTCATTTCTCGAGTTTCTCGAGCCCTTGGCCATCAGCGATTACCTGCCCATCCCGCCCGTGGGTCGAAGCCGCTGGCACGCTCGGCGGCGGCGTACGCCTCCAGCGCCTCCTGGGCCGCGCCCTCCACATTGGGTGGCACGGCGACCTTTACGGTCACCAGCAAGTCCCCGTTGCCGCCGCTGCGCTTGGGCACCCCACGTCCGCGCACCCGCAGGATGCGGCCGTCGGCCGTGCCCTTGGGCACCCGGACGCCGACCTTGCCGTCCAGCGTGGGCACCGAAATGGTTGAGCCCAAGGCCAACTCGGTGAAGCTGACCGGAACGGTCACGGTGAGGTCGTCGCCGTCGCGTCCGAACACCTTGTCCGGGCGCACATGCACCGTCACGTACAGGTCGCCCGACGGCGCACCGCGCAACCCCGCCTCGCCCTGGCCGGGCAGCCGGATGCGCTGCCCGTCCTCGACGCCCGGCGGGATCCGCACGTTGATGGTGCGGGTGCGGGTGGTGACGCCGGTGCCCTTGCACTCGTCGCAGGGGTGCTCGATGATCGAGCCGCTGCCCCGGCAATCGGTGCACGGCTCGGAGAAGCCGAACGCACCCTGGTTGCGGTTGACCACGCCGGAGCCGTTGCAGGTGGGGCACACCTTCGGGCTGGTGCCCGGCCGCGCGCCACTGCCATGGCAGTTGGTGCACGGCGCCGGGCTGGTCAGCCGCAGCGGCATCGCCACGCCCTTGGCGGCCTCGACGAAATCCAGCTGGGTTTCGGTCTCGAGGTCGTTGCCGCGGCGCGGCCGGCTGGGCCGGGCGCCCGAACCGCGCCCGAACAAGCCGCCGAACAGGTCCCCGATGTTGGTGCCACCGCTTCGGCCGGCGGCATCGAACAAATCGTTGAGGTTGAACTCGGCGCCGTCACCGCCGACGTTGAAGCCGCCGAACCCGCCGCTGTCGAACCGGCGCCCGCCGAAACCACCGCCGGCGAAAAGCCTTCGGGTTTCGTCGTATTCCTTGCGCTTGGCCGGATCCGACAAGACGTTGTGCGCCTCGGAGACCGCTTTGAATCGTTCGCCGGCGGCGGGGTTGTCGGGGTTGGCGTCCGGGTGCAGATCGCGCGCCAACTTGCGGTAGGCGCGTTTGATCTCTTCGGGACTGGCGTCAGAGGAGACGCCCAGCTCCTTATAGAAGTCCTTTTCGACCCATTCACGCTGGGCCATGTCGCGTCACCCCCTTACACCTTTCTCGTTGTTGTCCTGATTCTGTGCCTTAATCACCGGAGGTGTCGGCGTTATCGTCCGTGTCGGCCGGCTCGGTTTCCCCAGCCACCGCGGCGGACTCACCGGTGGCGGCCGCCGCGTCGCCGTCGTCGTCAACCGTGTCGACGACGCCGACCAGAGCGTGGCGCAACACCTGCTCACCCAGCTTGTAGCCCTGTCGCATGACGGTGCCGATCACCGGTCGGGAGCCATCGCCTTCGTGCTGAACGGCTTCGTGCAGCACCGGGTCGAAGTCCTCGCCTTCCTCGCCGAACGCCGTCAACCCCAGGCCGGTCAGCGCGGTCTCCAGCTTGTCGGCCACCGACTTCAGCGGTCCGGATTCCAGATCGCCGTGCTTGCGTGCCCGGTCGAGATCGTCGAGCACGCCCAGCAATTGGTTGACGACGGCGGCCTTGGCCCGGTCCGCCGCGGCCTGCTGGTCACGCAGCGCCCGCTTGCGGTAGTTGGCGAAGTCGGCCTGCACCCGCTGCAGATCGGCGGTGAGCTCGGCGACTTTGCCCTCGGGCTGGGCCGCGCTCTCGCCGGCCGGCGCCCCTCCCGGCGCATCGCCGGGAGGGGGGACCTGCCGTACTTCACCGGTCTCAGGATCGATTCGCCGCTTGTCGGTGACCGTCACCTGTTCCTGTGGGTTGCCTTCCGTCACTTGGACTCCCGGTCATCGTCGACCACCTCCGCGTCCACGACGTCGTCAGCGGAGCCAGACCCGTCGCCGGCCGCACCGCCACCGGCCTGTTCGCCGGCGGCCTGGGTGGCCTCGTAGATCGCCTGTCCGAGCGCCTGGGACTCCTGGCCCAGCTTCTCCATCGCCGCCTTGATCGCGGTGATGTCGGTGCCGCCCAGAGCCGTCTTGGCCTCGGCGATCGCGGCGTCAACCTTGGTCAGCGTGTCCTCGGGGACCTTCGAGCCGCCCTCGGCCTCGCGCTGATCCTTGACGAACTTCTCCGTCTGGTAGACCAGCGATTCGGCCTGGTTGCGGACGTCGGCCTCTTCGCGACGCTGACGGTCCTCCTCGGCGTGCGCCTCGGCGTCCTTGATCATCCGGTCGATCTCCTCCTTGGACAGGCCGGAGCCCTCCTGGATTTTGATCGTGTTCTCCTTGCCGGTGCCCTTGTCCTTGGCCGTGACGTGCACGATGCCGTTGGCGTCGATGTCGAAGGTGACCTCGATCTGCGGGACGCCGCGCGGAGCCGGCGGGATGCCGGTGAGCTCGAAGGAGCCGAGCAGCTTGTTGTGCGAAGCGATTTCGCGCTCACCCTGGAAGACCTGGATTTGCACCGACGGCTGGTTGTCGTCGGCCGTGGTGAAGGTCTCCGACCGCTTGGTGGGGATGGTGGTGTTGCGCTCGATGAGCTTGGTCATCACGCCACCCTTGGTCTCGATACCCAGGCTCAGCGGCGTAACGTCAAGCAGCAGAACGTCTTTCACCTCACCCTTCAAAACACCAGCCTGAAGGGCCGCCCCGACCGCTACAACTTCGTCGGGGTTGACGCCCTTGTTGGGCTCCTTGCCTCCGGTGAGCTCCTTGACCAGTTCGGTCACCGCGGGCATCCGGGTGGAACCACCCACCAGCACCACGTGGTCGATTTCGGACACCGAGATACCGGCGTCCTTGATCACCGACTGGAAGGGCTTGCGGGTGCGGTCCAGCAGATCCTGTGTGATGCGCTGGAATTCGGCGCGGGTCAGCTGCTCGTCGAGGAAGAGCGGGTTCTTGTCCGCGTCGACGGTGATGTAGGGCAGGTTGATCGAAGTGCTCTGCGAACTCGAGAGCTCGATCTTGGCCTTCTCGGCGGCCTCACGCAGCCGCTGCATCGCCATCTTGTCCTTGGTCAGGTCAATTCCGCTGGTGCCCTTGAACTTGTCGACCAGCCACTCGACGACGCGGTCATCCCAGTCGTCCCCACCGAGGTGGTTGTCACCGCTGGTGGCGCGGACCTCGACCACACCCTCGCCGATCTCGAGCAGCGAGACGTCGAACGTACCGCCACCGAGGTCGAAGACCAGGATGGTCTGTTCCTTCTCGCCCTTGTCCAGGCCGTAGGCCAGCGCGGCCGCGGTCGGCTCGTTGACGATGCGCAGCACGTTCAGGCCTGCGATCTGGCCGGCCTCCTTGGTCGCCTGACGCTGGGCGTCGTTGAAGTACGCCGGCACGGTGACGACCGCGTCGGTGACGTCCTCACCCAGGTAAGCCTCGGCGTCGCGCTTCAGCTTCATCAGCACGCGGGCGCTGATCTCCTGAGCGGTGTACTTCTTGTCGTCGATCTCGATGGACCAGTCGCTACCCATGTGCCGCTTGACCGAACGGATGGTGCGGTCGACGTTGGTGACCGCCTGGTTCTTGGCGGGCTGGCCGACGAGCACCTCGCCGTTGCGCGCGAACGCAACGATCGACGGCGTGGTCCGCGAACCCTCGGAGTTGGCGACGACGACCGGGTCACCGCCCTCGAGGACTGCGACGACGGAGTTGGTGGTCCCGAGGTCGATACCGACCGCACGAGCCATAGTGATTCCTCCTGAAATATGTAGAGCTTGTTTGGTGCCACTATGCTGAGTGAACCAGGCTCAAGCCTGCCCCGTGGGCCGGTGGGCTGTCAACCCAGTATTGAGTGTGGTTCGCTCAACTTGTTGATCATGTTAACGGCGGTTGGTCCCGCCTTGTTCCCGGGGTGGCTAAATATTCGCGGCCTCGCCGGCAACTTCCTCGATCAGCGCGAGCAGCGCCCGGGTGGCCGCGCTGGCCTGCCGGGTCGCCGAGGTCGCGACATAGAGCCGCCACTGCAGGTCGTGCCCGGCGATCCGGACGCTGACCAGGCCCGAGCTGTCGATGCCCTCGAGGATGGACCAGCTCAGAAAACCGATTCCCAGCCCCTTGCGGATGCAGGTCGCCGCGGTGCCGATATCGGCAACCTCCACCGCAACGGTCCGCTCGACACCCGCGGCCGCGAACGCGTTGTCGACCACGGCGCGGTTGCCGTATCCCGGCGGCCCGTCGACGAAGGACATGCCCGCCAGGTCGGCCAGCGAAACCGCCGTGCGCCGGGCCAGCGGGTGCTCGGCGGGCACCACCAGCAGCAACGGCACCGAGGCGATGAGCCGGGTGTGCAGGTCGGCCGGTGGCGGGCCGGTGAAGACCAGGAAGGCGACGTCGAGGTCGCCGTCGCGCAGTTGGGCGGCCAGGCCGGCCGACCCGGCGCTGGCCGCGCGCAGGTGCACCACGACTTCGGGATGGCGGGCGTGCAGCTCGGCCAGCACGGTCGGCACGTCGATGACGCTGACCGACGTCAGCGTGCCGACCGTGACGGTGCCGCGCACGCTGCCCCGGGCGGCATCGACCGCGTCCTTGGCCGCGCGGGCGGCGTCGAGGGTGGCGCGCGCGTGGGGCCGCAGCGCCTCGCCGGCGGGGCTCAGCGCCACGCCGGCGGCGTTCCGGACGAACAGCTCGGTGTCCAGTTCGCGTTCGAGCGCCTTGATGGTGGCCGACACGCCGGACTGCACGACATGCAGGCGCTTGGCCGCGGCCGTGAAGCTCCGGGTGTCCGCGACGGCCAGAAAGTACTCAAGATGGCGAAGCTCCACACCCGCGATTATCACCGCAGGCGATGGCAACCATCAGAAGATATCGTTGGTACTGATCATGCCGCCGGGCATACCGTGGCAATGCCCATGGATCAGCCATCCCCCACCGTGATCAGCACCCGCTGGTCGTCGGCGTCCGCCGACGACAGGTTCGGCGTGGAGAACCCCGCCACCGGCCAGGTCGTCACCGTCGTGCAAGGCTCCGGCCGCGAGCAGGTCGACCAGGCCGTGCGGGCCGCGCACGCCGCGCACCTGACCTGGAAGCAACGCCCGGCCCGCGAGCGCGGCCGCTACCTGCGGCGGATCGCCGACGTCATCCGCGCCCACGCCGACGAGATCGCCGCCCTGGAGTCGCGGGAAATGGGCAAGCCGATCAGCCAGGCGCGCGGCTTCGACGTCGAAGCCGCGATCGGGATCTTCGAATACTTCGCCGGGATGGTCGAGGTGCTGCCGAGCCAGGCGCGCGACTACGGCCCGGTCTTCGACGTCACCACGCTGGAGCCCTACGGCGTGATCGCCGGCATCGTGCCGTTCAACTGGCCGCCGATCCACACCGCCGGAAAGATCGCGCCCGCACTGGCCGTCGGCAACGCCGTCGTGCTGAAACCGCCGGAGCAGACGCCATCAGTGGTGCTGCGACTGGTCGAACTGATCCAATCCGTGCTGCCCGATCCGGTGGTGCACGCCGTGCCGGGCGGGGGCGCGGTGGGCGCAGCGCTGGCCGAGCACCAACTGGTGGGCAAGATCTCCTTCACCGGATCGCCACGCACCGGTTCGGCCGTGCTGCGCACCGCGGCCGACAACCTGACGCCGGCGCTGATGGAGCTGGGCGGCAAGAATCCGTTGCTGGTGTTCGACGACGCCGACCCGCGCGACGCGCTACTGGCCGCCATCGACGGCGGCTTCTTCAACCAGGGCGAGGCGTGCACCGCGGCGTCACGAATCCTGGTGCAGGACAACATCTATGCCGAGTTCGAAGAGAAGCTGTGCGCCGCGGTGCGCCGGCTGCGGGTGGGCGACGGCGCCGACCCCGGCACCGACGTGGGCCCGCTGGTCACCCGGGCGCAGCAGAAGCAGGTGCTGGAATACCTTGACATCGGCGTGGCCGAGGGCGCCCGCATCGCCGCCCAGGCGCCGCTGCCGCAGGATCCCCGCCTCGCGGGCGGCTTCTACGTCGCACCAACCGTGCTGACCGGCGTCACACCGGGCATGCGGGTGGCCCAGGAGGAGATCTTCGGCCCGGTGGTCGCCCTGATCCGGTTCAGCGCCGAGGCCGAGGCCGTGCGCATCGCCAACGGCACGCCGTACGGGTTGGTCGCCGCGGTGTTCACCGCCGACGGCGACCGGGCGCTACGGGTGAGCCGGCAGATCCGCGCCGGGGCCGTCTTCGTCAACAACTACGCGCGGGTGGCCATCGGCAGCGGATTCGGCGGGGTGGGCCACAGCGGGTTCGGCCGCGAGCACGCCCAGGAGACGCTGGCCGAATACGGCTACACCAAAACCATCCGCCTGGCCGCCAACCGCGACGAGCTGCCGTACTGGAACGCGGCCACCCGAGTCCTCGAAGGGTAAGCCAGATGCGTGTCATCGCGCTCGAAGAGCATTACGCCACAACGGAATTCCTGCGCGGTCCGGGCACCTGGCTGGCGTCGCGGCCCGGCATCGTGGAACCGGCCGGCGACCTCGGCGACGGCCGCATCGCCGCGATGGACCAGGCCGGGGTGGACCTGGCGGTGCTGTCGCTGGCCGCGCCCGGGGTGGAGCAGCTGGATCCGGACGACGCGGTGCGGCTGGCCCGCGACTGCAACGATCAGCTCGCCGCGGCGGTGCGGCGGTACCCGGATCGGTTGGCGGCTTCGCCACCGTGCCCACCAGCGCCCCCGACCGGGCGGCCGACGAACTCGAGCGGGCGGTGCGCGGGCTCGGGTTTCCCGGCGCGGTGATCAACGGGCACAGCCGGGCCGCTACCTGGACGACCCGTTCTTCGAGCCCGTCCTGGCCCGCGCGGCCGAGCTGCAGGCACCGATCTACCTGCACCCGACCATCCCGCCGGCGGGCGTCATCGAATCCAGCTACGCCGGCTTCGCCGAGCCCGTCACGTTCGCGCTGGCCACGGTGGGCTGGGGGTGGCACATCAACACCGCCACCCACGCGCTGCGCATGATCCTGGGCGGCGTCTTCGACCGGCACCCGTCGTTGCAGATGATCATCGGGCACATGGGCGAGGCGACCTCGTTCATGCTGCCGCGCTTCGACGCCACCCTGAAACCGGAACTGACCGGCCTGAATCACCCTGTCAGCTCGTATCTTCGGGAGAACTTCCACTACACGTTCGCCAACTTCAACGACCACGCGACGTACGCGAACCTGGTGGCGCAGGTGGGAATCGAGCGGGTGGCCTTCTCCGCCGATTACCCGTTCGGATCGATGGTCGACGCCCGCGCCTTCCTCGACGGCTTGCCGCTGTCCGACGACGAGCGGGCCGCGATCAGCCATCGCAACGCCGAGAAGCTGTTGGGGCTGTAGCGCCCGGGCAGATCCGGGCCGACGGGCCGGTCACGCGGCGATAAACCTGGGTCATCGGCTCGGTATCGATGGCCGCGCCAGGCAGCGACTTTCGCCTCCCGGTGCGTAACCTGGGTGCCGCTATTCGAATCGTCTGGGGAGCGGCGGGTGCGGTTTTCGGAGAATGCGCGGCGGAGCCTGGCCGGTGGCTCCCTGCTGCTCGTGGCCCTGCTGGGCGGTTCCGAGCTGGTGTCCGGCTGCAGCTCGATCATCGGGGGCCGGCCGGTGGCCTCGCCCGGAGCGGGGCCCACCGAACCTTCTTTCCCGACCCCCAGGTCCACGCCGCCGTCGGCCACCGCCGCGCCGGCCCCGGGCCCGTCCGCCGCGCCGAGCAACCCGACCAACCCGGCGGGTGCCATCCCGCTGCCGCCCGACCAGAACGGCTACGTGTTCATCGAGACCAAGTCCGGGGTGACGCGCTGCCAGATCAACAAGGACACCGTCGGCTGCGAGGCCCCGTTCACCAACTCCCCGCTGCAGGACGGTGAGCACGCCAACGGCGTCAGCATCAACACCGGCGGCAAGGTGCAGTGGGTGCTGGGCAATCTCGGCGCCATCCCGACCGTCACCATCGACTACAAGACGTACGCGGCGCAGGGCTGGACGATCATCGCCAACGCCGACGGCACCCGCTTCACCAACGACCAGACCAAGCACGGCATGTTCGTCAGCGTCGAGAAGGTCACCACGTTCTAGGTGCCTGAATCGCGGCCGTCCCAGACCAGGTGGCCGTCGGGGCGGCGGCGCGCACCCTGGGCGGGGCGGTGCGGACTGAGCCGGCCGTCCGGCATGAGGTGCCGCACGGGCACCCCGTGCGCGAGCATCGCCACGTCGGCGATCAGCCGCCGGTGGCAGCGCCACCAGACGCTCTCGCTGCACATCACCGCCGTGGTGCGCCGCGCCGCATCGGCCAGCACCTCGTCCAGCGCCGCATCGAACTCCGGCGTCCGGGTGTAGGCGGCGTACGCCCGGAACGCGGCCACCGTCCACCAGCTGTCCGGCTCCGGTTCCCCGGCCGCGACGTGGCGGCGCCCGCCCAGGCGCGGCTCCCACCGATAGTCGATGCCCGATTGCGGCAGCCAGCCTTCCAGGGCCTCTCGCCGCACGTCCGGATTGGTCCGGCTGGCCGGGTATCGCCGCACATCGACCAGCAGCGCGACCCCCGCCCCGGCGAGCAACTCGGCCAGTCGCTCCCGTCCTGCCGCGCCGTGTCCCACGGTCAGCAATTCGCGCTCCATCAGGACAGCTTGCCCGGGATAGCCGGTGCGAACACCTGGGCAAGTGCGCCGTTACCCGAATAGCCTGCCGCGCAACCGAATTCGTCAGCGCCTGAAGTCCGATGGCCGGAACTGCCCCTGGAATAACTTGTTCTCGATCTCCTCGAGGCTTCTACCGGTCAGGTCGGGCATGCGGAAGAAAACGAATATCCACGCCGCCACGTTGAACAGCGCGTAGAGCCACATCGAGGGCCCGACCCCGATCGCGTTGATCAGCGACAGCATCGTCAGCGTGATCAGCAGGTTCGTTCCCCACAGCGTCGCGGACTGCACGGCGGTGGCCGCCGGTCGCACCGCCAGCGGGTAGGCCTCCGAGCCGGTCAGCCAGCCCATCAACTGCAGACCGCCGCCGTTGAACAGCATGAAGGCGATCAGGCAGATCATGATGTAGGGCACGACCCCGTGACGGTGGTCGCTGGTGACGAAGAGCAGGCCGAGCACGAACAGGCTGATCGCCGCGCCCGGCACCATGATCAGGGTGAGCCGGCGCCGACCGACCCGGTCGATGATGGCCAACCCGACCAACTGTGCGATCAGGTACGCCGCACCCAGACCCACCGACGTCTGCAAAGCCACGGACCTGTACACGCCGTCGTCGGTCAAGATGGTCGGCGAATAGTAGATGATCATCTCGATGCCGCTGATCTGGGTGAACACCGCGATGCCGCAGCCCAGGACCAGGGCCGGGCGCACCCAGGCGTCGCGCAGCCCCGGCCAGCCGCGGGTGCTGGCGGTGCGTTCGACGCGGGCGAGTTCGATCGCTTCCTGCAGCTCGGCGTCCACGTCGTAACCCTCGGGCCGGACATGCTCCAACACGGTGCGCGCCGCTTTTCGATCATCTTGCTTGACCAGCCAGCGCGGACTCTCCGGTAGACGCAGCAACAGCCAGAGCATGATCGCTGCCGGTATGCAGGCCAGTCCGATCGGCCCGCGCCACGAGGTCGTGTCGGCGACCCCGACGAGGGTCGCGATGACGAGGCCCACCCCGATGGCGATCTGGAAGCACAGCACCAGCCGTCCCCGGTAGGCCGGCGGCGAGAGCTCGGCGACATACATCGGGGCCGTCTGCGTCGCCCCGCCGACCGCGAAGCCCAGCACCAGCCGTCCCAGCGACAGCACAACGGCGTCCGGCGCGTCGGCGCACCACAGCGCGCCGATGATGAACACCACCGCCAGCATCACCAGCGTGCCGCGCCGGCCGCAGCGATCCGACAGCCAGCTGCACGTCAGCGCCCCGACGACGGCGCCGAGCAGGATGCTGGCGGCGATCACCTGCTTCCAGCCCGCGGTGAGGTTGAAGTCCTCGGTGAGCTGCAACAGAGCCCAGGAGATGACCCCGGTGTCGTAGCCGTAGAGCATGCCCGAGATCGCCGCGACGAGCGCGATGGTGACCACGGCGCCGGTCAGTTGCTTTCCCGCGTTCGCCGCGGTGCGCACCGGGCTGTGCGGCGCGTCCGCGTCGGTCAGGCCGGCCGCGTCCGAGCAGAGCTGACGAACCCCGGGCTGGTCGGCGGGCCGGCCCGGCATCGTCATCGCCTCCCCCGTGCTCGGATTCGCTGGTCGCTCGCCGCGGTTGTCTCACAGCCCGACGCCATAACCGGTACCGCACGGTTGTGCGTATTGGTCGCCGGCGCGGTCAACGTATCCGCGTATCCAGCTCACTCGGCTTGCTGATCAGTGCGCCCGGGCCCGGCAGGCGCGGCGCTTGTTACGGGCCTGCCGCCTGACTTCCGCATCGAAACGGAACACGAAGTGCACGAAAGCCGAGGTGACGCGGCGATCGTTCGTATTGTACTAAAACGACATTCGGCCAAGAACTCAGGAGATCTTGGACCCCAGCCCCGCGATCAGATTGATCGTCACCGCCAGGACGACCGCCCCGAGCAGGTAGGACAGCAGCGCGTGGCGCAAGACCGTCGCCCTGATCGAGGTCAGTCCGATCTCGGTGTCCGACACCTGATAGGTCATTCCGACGGTGAAGGCGAGATAGGCGAAGTCCCGGAAGCGCGGCGGCTCGGGGTCGTGAAAGTCGATGCCGCCCGGGTCATCCGAGTAGTAGAGCCGCGCGTAGTGCACCGAGTACAGCGTGTGCACGGCCACCCACGACGCCGCGACGGTCAGGACGCCGACGACGGCGGCCGCCAGCGCCTGATGGCCCGAGCGTGAGCCCGCGGCCACCACGTAGCCGACGCCGCCCAGGCTCGCGACGCTGGCCGACAGGATGACCGCGTCGGCCACCCACCGGGTCGGATCCTCCCGCGTTGCCCATCGGCACGTCTGTTCGGCGTCCATGCCGAGCAGGATGAGGTGCGTCCAGGCCGCATACGCTCCGGCGGTGACGATCCAGCCGGCCAGCGCATAGCGCCAGCCGGCGGTGTTGCCCACCACGACGGCCACGGCGACCCCGAGGCTCACGCAGACCGATATGCGGACCGCGACCGTGTCGCGCAACAGCTTCACCAGGGAATCCACGACCTCGACCTAACCACCAATGCGCCGCGCAGGGTCGGCATCTGCAGATTGGCAGGCGCGGTCAGTACCATCGGTCCCGTGGCATCCAATGGCCCACGCGACGACTTCCACAACCAGCCGACGCAGGGTGGCGACTTCGGTGCGAGCGAACAGCCGCCGACCGGCGCGGTTCCGCCGGCCGGCCATCCACCGAACCCGCCCGAGGGATCCGAGCAATTCAGCGACGTCGACCCGTTTGACCAGGAGGCCGAGCCGACCCCGTGGTATCGCAGGCCCAAGATGCTCATCGCGTGGCTGGTCTCGGTCGTCATCCTGATCGCGTTGATCGTTTTCGGCATCATCGAGCTCATTCACGGACAGCAGACCGTCGGCCACATTCCGAAGACGACGCCGAGCTCGACGACCACCACCACGACGACGACCCCGACTACCACCACGACCACCACTTCCTCGCCCAGCAGCAGTGCCGTACAGCCGCCTGCGCAGCAGCCGACGCAGCAACAGCCCACCGGGGGACAGACCCAGCAGCCGTCGCATCACCACCACATACCGCAGCTGCCGTCGGTGATCACCATCCCCGGGGTGCCGAATCCGGTCACGGTGCCGCCGGGCCTGCGTTAGCGAGTCGGTGGCGAACCCGATCACGGTTCCACCGCTACGGTGAGGATCAGCGTGCGCCAGCAACGGGACAACTGACACAGGGGTGGTAGCAGATGAGCCAGTCGCTCGGGCTATCGATCGGGGTGGCCAACCTGGTTGCCGCCCGCGCGGGCAGCGCCCCGATAACCCGCAGCTCGGTGCTGACCCTGTTCGAACAGCGGCCCACCGAAGTTGGCCTGCCAGAAGAGAATCCGAACCTCACCGAACCCGGCCTGGTGTTGCGGGGGTTCGTCGAGCGCGTCGGTGACCGGGCGCCGTTGGTGGCGGCCGACGGCACCAAGTACCTCGGCGCGGCGCTGACGGTCGAGGCGGTCGAGGCCATGGCCCGCGCGGTCGGCTACGGGACCCCGATCACCATCGCGGTGCCCGCGTATTGGTCTGAAGACCAGTTCGCGGCGCTGCGCGACGAGTTCTTCGCCCAGTCCGACCTGGCGCGCGGCGGCGTGGCGCCGATGCTGGTGTCCGATGCCACGGCCGCGCTCGCCGCGCTGCGCGGCACACCCGGATTCGCCGCCGACGGGTTCGTCGCGCTGTGCGACTTCGGCGCCGGCGGCACCACCGTCACGTTGATGGACGCCAAGGCCGGCTTTGCGCCCGTCGGCCAGGCCACCCGGTACACCGATTTCTCCGGCGACGCGATCGATCAGCTGGTCCTGGATCACCTGCTGGCCTCCGACGTCAGCACCGCCATGCTCGGTGGCACCGCGCGGGTCGGGTCGCAGGCCCGCCTGCTCGGCGCCTGCCGGCGTGCCAAGGAGCAACTATCGACGGCCCCGGTGGGCACGATCGCCGGGGCATCCGGCGACGGCGCCCAGCTGTCCCGCGCCGAATTCGAGCAAATCATCTCCGCCCCGCTGGACCGTTTCCTGTCCTCGGTCGACGAGTCGTTGCGGCGCAACGCAATTCCGAGCGCCAGGCTGAGCGCGGTGGGGATCGCCGGCGGTGGCGCGAACATCCCCCTGGTCAAGGCGCGGTTGGGGCAGCGCTTCGGGGTGCCGGTGCACAGCACCGCCCAGCCGGCCATCAGCGCCGCGGTGGGTGCGGCGGTGCTGGGCCCGCACTACGCATCGGGCGCGGCCCCGACCGCCGCAGCCGCCGCCGTGGAGACACCGACCGAGATGGTCGGCACCGCCGGGCTCGACATGACCCAGGCCGCCTGGGGGGCGCAGGCCACCGACGTCGACGACGCCCTGGCCTGGTCGCAGGACGCGGATAACGACGAGCCGGTGCCCTACACCGGCCGCGACGCCACGGGCGAGTACGCCAACGAGGCACGGGAATTCGACGACGCGACGGGCAGCCGCTACGCCCAGGGCCAGGGCAAACTGCCCTGGTACAAACGCACGGCCCTGGTGTTGAGCGTGGCCGGGGCGGGCGCGGCGGTGCTGGTGGCCCTGATATTGGCGATCAACCTGCTGCTGACCAAATCCACGCCGGTCGCTCCCACGTCGCCGCCCAGCCAACCGCCGCAGACGGTGACCATCACCGGGCCGAACGACAGCACCACCGTCACCGTCGTCCCCGCGCCGCCGCCACCGTCCAGCGAGGCGCCGGCCACCACCACCACGACGCCCGCGCCGGAGCCGTCGACCACGACCACGACGGCGCCGCCGCCGACCACGACGACCACGACCGCCGCGCCCACCACGACGTCGCAGGCGACCACCACCGCGGCCCCGACGACCACGCGCTCGCGGCCCATCTTTCAGCCCCCGTTCGGGCGCTGACGGTCCGAATCACCCCGCGATCGGCAAAGGGCTTCGGCAAAGGGTCAATTAACGAAATTTGGTGGCGCTCATCACTCCGACGAACCTCACATCCGGTTAGCGGGTATTAACCAGCAGGCCAGAGGCGCCGACGAACCCCAAGTTAGGGCAGCCTTTCTCGCGCTGAAAGCCGCGAAGATGTAACTATGAGCGGGGCTTAAGCAGGCAAATAAGCACAGGCCGAATTATCTATGCATTGGGGAGACCTTCTGTGACAACGCAGATGCTCATCAGGCTGATCGTGGGCATGGGCATGACGCTGGTCGTGGCCGCACTCGCCGCACGGCGTGTCCTGTGGCTGTTCAAGCTGATCACGTCCGGCAAGCCGGCCCCGGGGCACACCGACGAACCCGGCAAACGCGTCTGGGCCGAGGTCTCCGAGGTCTTCGGTCAGCGCAAGCTGTTGAAGTGGTCGATCCCCGGCCTGGCGCACTTCTTCACCATGTGGGGCTTTTTCATCCTGCTGACGGTCTACATCGAGGCCTACGGCCTGCTGTTCCAGGACAACTTCCACATCCCGATCATCGGGCGCTGGGACGCGCTGGGCTTCCTGCAGGACTTCTTCGCGACGGCCGTCTTCCTCGGCATCGTCACCTTCGCCATCATCCGCTTGATGCGCAGCCCGAAGGAGATCGGGCGCTCGTCACGGTTCTACGGCTCGCACACCGGCGGCGCCTGGCTGGTGCTGTTCATGATCTTCAACGTCGTCTTCACCTACGTGTTCGTGCGCGGCGCCGCCGTCAACAACGGCACGCTGCCCTACGGCAACGGCGCCTTCCTGTCGCAGCTGTTCGGTGTCATCCTGCGACCGCTGGGGCAGCCCGCCAACGAGATCATCGAAACGACGGCGCTGCTGCTGCACATCTTGGTCATGCTCGCGTTCCTGATCATCGTGCTGCACTCCAAGCACATGCACATCTTCACGGCGCCGATCAACGTCATCTTCAAGCGGCTGCCCGACGGACTCGGCCCGCTGCTGCCACTGGAACACGACGGGAAGCCGATCGACTTCGAAAACCCGCCCGACGACGCCGAATTCGGCCGCGGGAAGATCGAGGACTTCAGCTGGAAGGCCATGCTCGACTTCGCCACCTGTACCGAGTGCGGCCGCTGCCAGTCGCAGTGCCCGGCCTGGAACACCGGCAAGCCGCTGTCGCCCAAGTTGGTCATCATGGACCTGCGCGACCATTGGATGGCCAAGGCGCCCTACATCCTGGGTAATAAGGAGTCTCCCGCCGAGAGCACCCCGGAGGGCGGGCTCGGGGAGAAGCTGTCCGGCGAGCAGCACGCCGAGGCGCACCACGTTCCCGAGTCGGGCTTCGGCCGCGTCATGGGCTCCGGCCCCGAGCAGGCCACCCGGCCGCTGGTCGGCACCGAGGAACAGGGCGGCGTCATCGACCCCGACGTGCTGTGGTCGTGTGTGTCGTGCGGCGCCTGCGTCGAGCAGTGCCCGGTGGACATCGAGCACGTCGATCACATCATCGACATGCGCCGCTACCAGGTGATGATGGAATCGGAGTTCCCGTCGGAGCTTTCGGTGCTGTTCAAGAACCTGGAAACCAAGGGCAACCCGTGGGGCCAGAACGCGTCGGACCGCACCAGCTGGATCGACGAGGTCGACTTCGACGTGCCGGTCTACGGCGAGGACGTCGACAGCTTCGACGGGTTCGAGTACCTGTTCTGGGTGGGGTGCGCGGGTGCCTACGACGACAAGGCCAAGAAGACCACCAAGGCCGTCGCCGAGCTGCTGGCCGTCGCCGGGGTGAAGTACCTGGTGCTGGGGACCGGCGAATCCTGCAACGGCGACTCCGCGCGCCGCTCGGGCAACGAGTTCCTGTTCCAGCAGCTGGCCGCGCAGGCCGTCGAGACGCTGGACGGGCTGTTCGAGGGCGTCGAGACCGTCGACCGCAAGATCGTCGTGACCTGCCCGCACTGCTTCAACACCCTGGGCCGTGAGTACCGCCAGCTCGGCGCGAACTACTCGGTGCTGCACCACACCCAGCTGCTCAACCGGCTGACCCGGGACAACAAGCTGGTGCCGGTGACCCCGGTGTCGCAGGACATCACGTACCACGACCCCTGCTACCTGGGCCGGCACAACAAGGTCTACGAGGCGCCGCGTGAGCTGATCGGGACCTCCGGGGCGAACCTGACCGAGATGCCGCGGCACGCCGAGCGCAGCTTCTGCTGCGGCGCCGGCGGCGCGCGGATGTGGATGGAAGAGCACATCGGCAAGCGGATCAACCACGAGCGCGTCGACGAGGCGCTGGCCACCGGGGCCAGCACCATCGCCACCGCGTGCCCGTTCTGCCGGGTGATGGTCACCGACGGCGTCAACGACCGCCAGGAGGAGGCCGGGCGCAGCGGCGTCGAGGTGCTCGACGTCGCCCAGATCCTGCTCGCGTCCCTCGAGTACGACAAGGCGACGCTGCCGGAGAAGGGCACGGCGGCCAAGGAGGCCGAGAAGCGCGCGGCTGAGGCGCCAAAGGCCTCGACCGCCACGGCGACCGCGCCCGCCGAGGCGCCGGCGGAGGAGGCACCCGCCAAGGCCGAGGCGGCCGCGAAGACCGAGGCCGCCCCCGCGCCGGTCAAGGGGCTGGGCATCGCCGGCGGCGCCAAGCGGCCGGGCGCCAAGAAGGCCGCACCTGCGGCCGGGGCGCCCAAAGCCGACGCGGCCAAGGCCGAGGCCCCGTCCGACGGCGGCGAAGCCAAGGCACCCGCCGCGCCGGTCAAGGGACTGGGCATCGCCGGCGGCGCCAAGCGGCCCGGCGCCAAGAAAGCGGCGCCCAAGGCCGCGGCACCCAAGGCCGAGGCGACCGCCGAAGCGGCCCCCGTCGCCGAGCCCGAGGCCAAGGAAGAAGCCAAGGCACCCGCGGCGCCGGTCAAGGGATTGGGTATCGCGGCGGGCGCCAAGCGGCCCGGCGCCAAGAAAGCGGCGCCCAAGGCCGCGGCACCCAAGGCCGAGGCTGCGCCCGCCGAAGCCACCGAGGCACCCAAGGCCGAAGCCGAGCCGGCGCCCAAGGCGGAGCCGGCAAAGCAGACCGACGGCGACGACGCGCCGTCGCAGCCACCGGTCAAAGGCCTGGGCATCGCCCGTGGGGCGCGTCCCCCCGGCAAGCGCTGACCTGCGTCTTTCACGCTTGACAGCAAATTTCAGTGGACAGTGATGGCACCATTGACGGTGTGACCACCCATCAGCTGCCCCTGCACCCGTCGGCGCATCACCGGCCGCAGCGCAGTTTCGCGCAGTCGTCGAAGCTTCAGGACGTCCTGTACGAGATCCGCGGACCGGTGCACGCCCACGCCGCGCGGCTGGAGGCCGAGGGACACCGCATCCTCAAGCTCAACATCGGCAACCCGGCGCCGTTCGGGTTCGAGGCGCCCGACGTGATCATGCGGGACATGATCCAGGCGCTGCCGTACGCCCAGGGCTACTCCGACTCGCAGGGCATCCTGCCCGCCCGCCGGGCGGTGGTGACCCGTTACGAACTGGTCGACGGCTTCCCCCGGTTCGACGTCGACGACGTCTACCTGGGCAACGGGGTGTCCGAGCTGATCACCATGACGCTGCAGGCGCTGCTCGACAACGGCGACGAGGTGCTGATCCCGTCGCCGGACTACCCGCTGTGGACGGCGTCGACGTCGCTGGCGGGCGGCACGCCCGTGCATTACCTGTGCGACGAGACCCAGGGCTGGCAGCCGGACATCGCCGACATGGAGTCCAAGATCACCGACCGCACCAAGGCGCTGGTCGTCATCAACCCGAACAACCCGACCGGCGCGGTGTACACCAGCGAAGTCCTCACCCAGATCGTCGAGCTCGCGCGTAAGCACGAGCTGCTGCTGCTCGCCGACGAGATCTACGACAAGATCCTCTACGACGACGCCAAGCACATCAACCTGGCCACGCTGGCGCCGGACATGCTGTGCCTCACCTTCAACGGCCTGTCCAAGGCCTATCGGGTGGCGGGCTACCGGGCCGGCTGGCTGGCGATCACCGGGCCCAAGGACCACGCCGGCAGCTTCATCGAGGGCATCAACCTGCTGGCCAACATGCGGCTGTGCCCCAACGTTCCCGCGCAGCACGCGATCCAGGTGGCCCTGGGCGGCTACCAGAGCATCGACGACCTGGTGCTGCCGGGCGGCCGGCTGCTCGAGCAGCGCGACGTCGCGTGGACCAAACTCAACGAGATTCCGGGGGTGTCCTGCGTCAAACCCGCCGGTGCGCTGTACGCGTTCCCCCGGCTGGACCCCGAGGTCTACGACATCGACGACGACGAACAGCTCGTCCTCGACCTGCTGCTGCAGGAGAAGATCCTGGTCACCCAGGGCACCGGCTTCAACTGGCCGGCACCCGATCACCTGCGCATCGTGACGCTGCCGTGGGCCCGCGACCTGGCGGCCGCGATCGAGCGGTTGGGCAACTTCCTCGCCGGCTATCGACCGTAAGCCCCCGCGCGGCCGCCTCTACGCTCGACCGGGTGACCCACTCGCACTCGCACAGCACGGCCGGCTCGTCGGAGGGCCCGCTGGCCGTTGATCCGTTGCCCGCCAGGATCGTCGTCGGGTTGCTGGTCGCGATCGGCGTGGCGGTGGCCGTCGGCGCCGTCGTGCTCTGGCCCAGCCGACAGCACGTCGACATCCCGATGCCGCTGCAGAACGCGGCCGGCGGCGCGGTGAGCACGCAGGCCGGGCACGTGCTGTCCAGCGGCACGGGCGACTGCGGCAGCCCGTCGGTCAGTCAGGTCCTCACCGGCGCGCCGCAGCCGGCGACGCCCGGCGCGGGACGCTGCGTCCTGACCCAGGTCTCCATCGATTCCGGCCCCAACGCCGGGGCCCAGACGCTGCTGGAGTCCTCCCCCGGCCCCGGCCAGCCCAAATTCGCGGTGGGCGACCGCATTCGGCTCGTTCGCCAGGTCGACGACCAGGGCGCCACCAGCTACGCGTTCTACGACTTCGAGCGCGGCTGGGCGCTAACCGGTTTGGCGATCGCGTTCGCGGTGGTGATCGTGGCGGTGGCGCGGTGGCGCGGGCTGCTCGCGCTGGTGGGCATCGTGGTCGCGTTCCTGGTGCTGGTGGTGTTCCTGCTGCCGGCGCTGCGCGACGGCGCACCCGCGGTTCCGGTGGCGCTGGTGGCGTCGGCGGCCATCCTGTACGCGGTCATCTACCTGGCGCACGGGGTCAACCTGCGGACCAGCGCCGCGCTGCTGGGCACCCTGTCCGCGCTGCTGCTGGCCGCCGGATTGTCTTGGGCGGCAATACAGCTGGCGCAGTTGACCGGGCTCTCGGACGAGCAGAACAGCACCGTGAGCGCGTACCTGGGCAACGTGTCGATCGGCGGTCTGCTGCTCGCCGGGTTCATCATCGGGTCGCTGGGTGTGCTCAACGACGTGACCGTGACGCAGGCCTCGACGGTGTTCGAGCTCGCCCACCTCGGCGGCTCACGGCGCGCGATCTTCCTGGGCGCCATCCGGGTGGGCCGCGACCACATCGCCAGCACCGTCTACACGCTGGTGCTGGCGTACGCGGGCAGTTCGCTGCCGCTGCTGTTGCTGTTCAGCGTCGCCAACCGCTCGCTGACCGACGTGCTGACCAGCGAGAGCGTGGCCATCGAGATCGCCCGCTCGGCGGTGGGCGGCATCGCGCTGGCGCTGTCGGTCCCGCTGACGACGGCGATCGCCGCGGTGCTGGCCAAACCTACTGAAACCGGCTCCGCTCCAACAGATCCAGCAGATAGCCGCCGTAGCCGGACTTGAGCAGACTGTGCGCGCGCTCGGCCAGCTCCTCGTCGGTGATCCAGCCGCGCCGCCACGCCACTTCCTCGGGGACGCTGACCTTCAGGCCCTGCCGTCGCTCCAGGGTCCGCACGAAATCGCTGGCGTCCAGCAGCGAATCGAACGTCCCGGTGTCCAGCCAGGCCGTGCCGCGGGCCATCACCTCGACCGAGAGCCGGCCCCGGTTCAGGTAGATCTGGTTGACCTCGGTGATCTCGTACTCGCCGCGCGCCGATTTCTTGAGGCCCTTGGCGATTTCGATCACGTCGTTGTCGTAGAAGTACAGGCCCGGCACCGCGTAGTTGGATTTCGGGGTCTTGGGCTTCTCCTCCAGCGACAGCGCCGTGCCGTCGGCGCTGAACTCGACGACACCGTATGCCGACGGGTTGGCCACCCAATAGGCGAAAACCGCTCCCCCGCTGATGGATTGGAAGCGGCTGAGGCTGGTGCCCAGCCCCGGGCCGTAGAAGATGTTGTCCCCCAACACCAAAGCCACCGGCTCGTTGCCGATGTGGTCGGCGCCCAGCACGAAAGCCTGGGCCAGACCGTCGGGCCTTTCCTGCGTCACGTAGGTGATGTTGACGCCGAACTGCGAGCCGTCGGCCAGCAGCCGCTCGAATCCGGGCGCGTCGTGCGGGGTGGTGATCACCAGGATGTCGCGGATCCCGGCCATCATCAGGGTGGACAGCGGGTAGTAGACCATCGGTTTGTCGTAGACCGGCAGCAGCTGCTTGCTGATGCCGGTGGTGATCGGATGCAGGCGGGTGCCCGACCCGCCGGCCAGGATGATTCCGCGCATGGATAGCTCCTATTGCCTTGAGGTGCCTATTCGACGGCGTCGGACTCGGTGAGCTCGGTGGCCGCCAGCGCCGAGGCCAAGCTGTCGTGCCGGAACACCGAGGTGACGTGGTCCCGGACGACGCGGAAGGCCAGCGCGTCGGTGGTCGCCCCCGGCCCGTCGGGGCCGCCCGGTTTCTGTTCGGCGACGACGACGCCGTCGTGCACATACATCTGACCGAGCTGGGTGTTCGCCCGGTGCGACGAGGCCCAGTTGCGCAGCGCCTCGTGGCCCTGCGCGGCGCCGTGCGCGTCGCCGATCTCGATGTCGTCGCTGGATAACGCCGTCAACGTGTCGATGTCGTCGCTGTTGAGGGCGTCGTGCCATGCCAGAACGGTGGCGATCTCCGATGTGGTCATGGTGTGCAAGTTACCGTGCGGCCCCGCGGCTAGAGAGGCGTACGGTCCAACCAGCGCTCCCACACCACGTCGTCGCCGAACAGTTGCACGCCCGTGTCGGCCAGCGGCCGCCGGCGCAGGATCGCCAGCAGCAGCTCGGTGGAGCCACCACGCAGCGCGGCGCTGCCCTTGCCGTGTTGGTGCGACCAGACGATCCGGCCCCCCTCGACGGCGATCGTCCACTCGCCGGCTTCGCCCAGCCCTGGATCGGTGGCGTGCAGGTGCAGGGAGTCGCCCTCCTCGAGCGGAAGCGGCGCGCCCTGGCCGCCCGCCTGGATCGCGACGCGCTCCAGCCATTCGGTGATGCCGTCGGCGGCCACGTCGGCAGCCAGGGTGAATTCGCTGCCCAGCGCGATCGCCGCGTCGGCCCGATGCACCGCGACCTCGTGCAGCCGGCGGCGTACCCACCAGTTCGCCGGGCGCGACCCCAGGAACGTCCAGACCGGTGTTTCGACGCCGGTCAGCTCGACGGCGTCGATCAGCCGCTGGGCCCCGCCGCGCAGCCAGGCGATGGCGCCGGTGGGATCGGGCGGCGGCTTGCCGGCCTCCACCGTGCGTGGGTCGAGGTAGCTGTCGAGCTTGTCGCGCACGATCTGCGCCGCCCAGCGGTCGCCGCGGCCGACATGGCGGAACAATTGGCGCAGCGTCCAGTCCGGGCAGGTGGGCACCGGCGTCGACTCGTCGGCGTCCTCAAACAGCTCCGCGAAGGCCCGGTTCTCGTCGAGGAATGCTCCGGCGTAGTCCACCCGCGTCAGGTTACCCGCCGGGATGGTCAGCCGTGCCTTGCGGTGATGATCGCGCGGGCTGCAGTATTGGGTCGCCGAATGCCCTTGTCCCCGAGAGGTGCTCATGCCCGATGACAATGCGAGCCTGCCGGTCGCCCGCACGGCGATCCGCGAGTTCTGGGAGCGGGAGGGCTCCGAGTACGACCAGCGGGCCGCGCACGGCATCTCCTCCGAGCCCGAACGCCGACGATGGGCCGACGCCGTGCGCCCGATCCCCCCGGCGTCGCGGGTGCTCGATGTCGCGACCGGCACGGGCTTTGTCGCCCTGTTGCTGACCGAGCTCGGCCACGAGGTGACCGGCGTCGACGCCTCCGAGGCGATGCTGGCGCGGGCGCGCGCCAAGGCCGCCGAGGGCGGGGCGGCGGTCACGTTCGTGGAGGGCGTCACCGAGCAGCTGCCGTTCGCCGACGCGAGTTTCGACGCCGTGACGGCCCGGCATTTCATCTGGACCGTGCTGGAGCCGGAGCGGGCCTTCGCGGAATGGCGCCGGGTGTTGGCCCCGGGTGGGCTGTTGATCGCCGACATTTCGCTGAATCCCCATGTGGCAGGGCACCACTACGCCGAGGACGTGGCGGCCAGCCTGCCCTTCCGCGAGATCCCCGACCCCGCACCGGTTGTCGATGCGCTGCGCTCAGCCGGGTTCGACGACGTGGACGTCGAGGTTTCCGACGACGGGGGCGAGTATCCGCGCGCGGTGCTGCGCGCCCGAGCGGGTCGCACGCCTGGATCCAGCTGATCTTGTTGTGCTGCAGTCTTTTTCGCGCGCGGTGCGCCGGCCGTCGACCGCCTGGGAAAGATCACTTGCGTTCAATCTGATTCCAACCGTCGTCGACCGGACAAAACCGCGCTGAGCTGGGCGAGCGCGCCGGTCGGACAATCCCGCCGGAGCGCGCTCGGATCGCCCCGAGGCGTCATTGCGATGAAGATAAGGTCGGCGGGCGATCGTTCCAGTCGCGGTCTCTGTGTGCCCCACTCGCGCCGCTCTTTTCGCTCGTCGCGGCGCTTGCGCGCGAGTCCGGCCGGCCGACCATCGGAGACCCTCAATGACGATTGCAGCCCAGGAAAGCACCGGTCTTTCGGGTCCGCCCGATGCCGGGGAAGCCCGACCGGGCATGCGCAGGGTGGCCCTGGCCAGCCTCGCCGGCAGCGTGCTGGAGTGGTACGACTTCTTCCTGTACGGCTTCGCGGCCACCCTGGTCTTCGGTCCGCTGTTCTTTCCGCGCGCTTCCTCGACGGCCGGAGTGCTCGCCGCGCTTGGCACCTTCGCCGTGGGCTTCGTGGCAAGGCCGTTGGGCGGAGTGCTGTTCGGGCACCTGGGTGATCGCCTCGGCCGCAAGAAGATGTTGGTGGCCACGCTGTTGATCATGGGGATCCCGTCATTCTTGATCGGGCTGCTTCCCAGCTACGCCGCAATAGGCTGGGTGGCGCCCGCATTGCTAGTCGTCTTACGTTTCCTGCAGGGAGTCGGGCTGGGCGGCGAGTGGGCCGGAGCGGTTCTGGTGGTCACCGAGACCAGCCCCCAACACCGGAGCGGCTTTTGGGGATCGCTGGTGCAGACCGGCTCCGCCCTGGGCCAGGGGTTGGCCACCGGATCGCTGTTCATCCTGGCGTCGACGCTGAGCGAGCACAGCTTCGTGGCCTGGGGTTGGCGGGCGCCCTTTCTCTTCGGCCTCGCGCTGGGTGTCGTCGGCCTGTTCATCCGGCTGCGGGTGATCGAGTCGCCGGAGTTCACCGCGCTGCGCCGCAGTGGCGAGCTGTCGCCGTTCCCGTTGCGGGAAGCGGTTCGTCAGCACGGTCGCACCATGCTGATCTGCTTCGCGGTGTATCTCGGCGGTGTCACGGTTCCCTTCTTTATCGAAACCGTGTTTCTCACCGGCTATGGCACCAAAACCCTTGGCCTGCAGTCGTCTTCGGTGCTGCTGGGCATCTCCGCGGTGCATGTCACCGTGTTCTGGGCGTTGACGGTACTCGGCGGTTGGTTGGCCGACCGCGTCGGCGCGAGCACAGTGGTGCGCACGGGTCTGTTGGCATTGCTCGTGCTGCCGGCGGCCGGGCTGCTGACCCTGCTGTCCGCCTCGCCGACGCTGCCGGCGCTGCTGATCACGGAGGGCTTGATCGGAGCGCCACTGTGGGTCATCTGGGGCGCGCTGCCCAAATACCTCGCCGCCTCGTTCCCCGCCCGGGTGCGCTACACCGGGATGTCCCTGTCCGGCCAGAGTTCCACCATCATCGGCGGACTCATTCCGCTGCTGCTCACCTCGGTGGTCGGCCACTTCGGCGGGGCGCTGTGGCCGGTCGCGGTGACCACTACGGTCGTGGCGGCGGTCGGCCTCCTGGCCGCCCTGCTCGGCTCACCCGCGCACGGGCGCACGCATGGCTCACGCAGCCACGAAGAAGTCCCCCTCTAGCGGCTCCGAGCGGCGCCCGTCGGGCCCGAAAGGGATGTCGCCGACCAGGGTGATCCGGTGCAATACCCGCTCTTCGCCGAGATGTTCGTAATCGCGCGGCGCAAGGTGCAGCGTGGCCCGATTGTCCCAGAACGCAACGCTTCCCGGCTCCCACTTGAACCGGACCGAATATTCCGGGCGGGCGATCTGCTCGAACAACAGGTCCAGGACGTGCCGGCTTTCGCGGGGCGACAGGTCGACGATCTCCCGGGTGAAGAATTGATTGACGTAGACAACTTTCTCGTTGGTCTCCGGATGCACCCGGACCACCGGATGGATCGACGCAAGCGGATTGCTGCGAACCAGGTCACCGATCTTTGCGCCGCTGCGCTCGAACGACAACGTGGCCCCGAAACGATGCTCGGCGCGAAGCCCGTCGAGGAACCCTTGAACCAACGGCGAAAGGCCTTGATAGACAGCGGCGACATTGGTGAAAAGGGTGTCGCCGCCGTACGGCGGAACCACTTCGGCGCGAAGTATCGAATGCGACGGCGGGTTGATCAGCGGTGTCACGTCGGCATGCCAGTTCGGGCCGTTCCAGCCCTCCTTATGGCGATACTCCGATCCATATCGACGGTCGTAGGCGGCCGCGGACACGGTATGGATCTGCGGGAAACCATCAGGCGCGGAATCGCCTTCGTACGGATGAGCCGCGGTGACCTCACCGAACTGGGCCCCGAAGGCGATCTGCGCGGCGTGGTCCAGCTCCTGGCCGCGAAAGAACACCACCTTCCACTTGTGCAAAGCCGACCGGATGGTGGCCTTGTCCGCTTCGCTCAGCGGCGCCGAGAGGTCGACACCGTCGATCACGGCTCCTGTCCAGCCCGACAGGGGGACGACTTCAATACCGGTTTCGGTGGCAGCGGTGGTGGTCAATTCGCACGATTCCTATCAAACGGTGAAACTGCATGCAATACAAGCTTTTTGAGCTTATCGGCAATGCAACCGCCAGGAAGCGTTTGCAATCGGGCTGAAAGTAAGCCCGCAGTGGTTGACTTTGCGGCTAGGGCCGCGGCGCGCCCAGGCGGTAGACCCGCCAGCCCGCCTGCTGCCAGCGGGCGACGTCCAGGCAATTGCGGCCGTCGACGATGACGCGGGCGCGCACCCGGTCCGCCAGGTCGTCGGGGTCCATGTCGACGAACTGGCGCCACTCGGTGAGCACCAGCACCGCATCCGCGCGGTCACAGGCCTCCTCGACCGAGACGGCGTAGTTCAGCGTCGGGAACAGCCGCTGCGCGTTGTCCAGGGCCTTGGGGTCATAGACGTTGACCGCGGCGCCGTTGAGCTGCAGCTGGCCCGCGACGTTGAGCGCGGGCGAGTCACGTACGTCGTCGGATTCGGGCTTGAACGCCGCACCGAGCACGGCGATGTTGGCGCCCAGCAGCGAGCCTCCGCAGGCCGCGCTGGCCAGTTCCACCATCCGGGTGCGGCGGCGCATGTTGATGCTGTCCACCTCGCGCAAAAACGTCAGCGCCTGGTCGGCGCCCAGCTCGCCGGCGCGCGCCATGAACGCGCGGATGTCCTTGGGCAGGCATCCGCCGCCGAAACCTAAACCGGCATTGAGGAATTGGCGTCCGATCCGGGGGTCGTATCCGAGCGCGTCGGCCAGCAGGCTGACGTCGGCGCCCGCGGCCTCGCATACCTCGGAAATGGCGTTGATGAACGAAATCTTGGTCGCCAGAAAGGCGTTGGCGGAAACCTTGACCAGCTCAGCGGTCTGCAGGTCCGTCACCAGGAACGGCACCCCGGCCTCCAGCAGCGGCGCGTACAGCTCGCGCACCGCGGCCTCGGCGCGCGTCGAATCCTGTTTGACCCCCAGCACGATCCGGTCCGGGTGCAGGGTGTCCTGCACGGCGTAGCCCTCGCGCAGAAACTCTGGGTTCCAGGCGATTTCGACGTCCACACCGCTCGGCGCCAGTGCGGCCGCTCGTTGGTTCAACTCGGCCGCGGTGCCCACCGGGACCGTCGACTTGCCAACCAGCACAGCCGATGTCGTCAGCCGCGGCACCAGCGAATCGATGACCGCGTAGACGTGGCGCAGGTCCGCGCCGTACTCGCCCTTCTTTTGCGGCGTGCCCACCCCGAGGAAGTGCACGTCGGCGAAGTCGGCCGCCATCTCGTAATCGGTGGTGAACCGCAGCCGACCGGCGGCCAGGTTCTCCCTCAACAGCTTTCGCAGGCCGGGCTCGTAGAAGGGGATGTCGCCCCCGGCCAGCTTGGCGACCTTACCCGGGTCGATATCGACCCCGAGCACCTCGTGTCCGAGTTCGGCCATCCCCACCGCGTGGGTGGCACCGAGGTAACCCGTGCCGAACACCGTGCATCGCATACAACCGGTGTAGGTGGTCGCCATGAGCTAATTGCATCGCAGGGTTAAGCGGGAGGCAAACGGAAGATGACAGCTGCCCGCCGCCAGGCCTCACGGCGACTAGTGGCGACCGAATCCGCCGTGACCTCCGCCGAAGCCGGGGAAGCCGCCGCCGCCGTGGCCGCCGCCGAACCCGGGGAAGCCACCGCCGCCGTGCGGCCCTTCGTCGCCGCCACCGTGCGGACCGAAGCCACCTCCCGGGGGTCCACCGAAGCCCGGCCCGCCAAGGCCCGGGATCGGCAGCGGAATCGGCACCGGGATCGGCGCCACCGCGGGCGGAGGGGCGGCGGAGCCACCGGCGCCGGGGCGGGAGCCTCCGGCACCGGGACGGGTGCCACCTGCACCGGGGCGGGAGCCGCCGGCGCCGGAGCGGGGCCGGCGGGCGGCCTCGGGGCCGGGGCCGCGGGGGCAGGGGCGGGCGGAGCCTCCGGCGCGGGTGCGGGCGCCGCGGGAGCAGGAGCCGGCCGGGTGGGCGCGACGACGACGTTCTGGTTCGGGCTCGGCCGGACGTTGGCCGTCGGCCGGATGGCGATGGCCAACGACACCACCAGCGCCACGACGCCGATGACGAAGATTCCCGCCACCACGCTTCCCACCAGCCGGAACGAGCTGCGTTCGTGGTAGTCCGCGTCGACCAGCGCCGTCGCCGCGGTCTGCGAGCCGGTGAAGAACTCGTCCGGGTCGTCGGGCACGGCGCTGTACGCGAGTCCGTCCGCGCCCGCCTCCGCCGGGACTTCGAAGTAGCCCGGCGCCACGGCCAGCGGGTTGATCGCCCCGGTGCCGGGATCCTGCGCGTAGGCCAGGGCCGCGGTGGAGGACGAGAACAGCGGTGCGTGCGCCGACGCCAGCGCCGCGCCGCGGGCCAGGGCCGTGTCCGGTTCCTCGGGCGCGGTCAGCGGCAGGGTGGTCGCCGCCTCGAGGGCGGGCTTGATCAGCGGGATGTCGATGCCGGAGCCGACGACGAACACGGCGTCCGGGCGCGTCTGCAGGTTCTCGGCGCTGGACACCATCGCGGCCAGCTGGGCGACCGCCGCCTCGTCATCGTCGGGCAGGACCTGCCGCTGCACATCGGCAATGGATCCGTCCGCGCTGTCGACCACCGCCAACGTCGCGGTGTCGGGCTCGATGTAGAGCAGCGCGGTCTGCGCGTAGTTGGTCTGGTGGCCGACCGCCTGGGCCAGCGCCGCCGCGGCCAGGAAGGCCGAGACGAGCATCACATTTTCGACCTTGTGGGCGGCCAGCTTGTCGCGCAGCGCGGCGGCCTCGACCGGGTCCGTGAACGTGACACCGGTCGACGCGAGTTGGTAGCCGCCCTCTGCTGCGCCCTGACGGGTCCCCAAGATGGCCGAGACTACCTGGTCCGAGGCGGTTACCGTTGCTGCATCTGCGTCAGTGGCGACGTTGAAATTGTCTTCATCAACCGTCGCGCCGTCGCCGTTTTCCCCCTCGACCAGCACCATCCGGACTGCCGTCGGGGCCATCGACACACCAAGTACGGTGTCCAAAGCTCCTCCAATAGTCGATTGCTAGCCAATCACGGCGGGGGCGGGCTCGTCGCACGACGTGGTGGCGCGAGACATCGCTGAGTCCCCACCGGTATTCCCCTAACGACCCGATTTTACGCTCGTTCGGCGCCCGGGTGGTGGCCCGGGAAGCGGACCGCGACCCGGTTACGGGGACGGGATCTGCGTGCCGAGGTGGCGTTTCAGCCAGTCATCCCAGTGCTGATGGTCACCGAGATGCGGCGACGGCTGCGGTGACGGCGCGGGGGCCGCCGGCGGAGGCGCGGGCGCTTCAGACGGCGGCGGCGGGCCCGGCGCGGGATTCTGCGGCGCGACGATGTTGGTGCTGACCTGGGGCTGCTGGTCGGCGCGCTGGCCGACGCCGAAGACCATTACCAGCGCCAATGCCACGATGCCCCCGACGAAGACCGTGGTGACGGCGGCGATCGTCAATATCGACTTGCGGCTGCGCCGCTGCCGCGCATCGGCGGCGGGGTGGGCGTCGGAGGCCGGGTCGTCCACGGCGCTGTAGGCGAGTTCGATCGCGGCGGCCGAGGACGTCTGCGCGGCCGGCATCGAGACCGTGCGGGGCGCTCCCAGCTTCGCGTTGGCGGCGGCCAGTGAGGCGCCCCGCGCCAGCGCCATCTCGGGTTCCTCGGGCGTGGTCACCGACAGGGCGGTCGCGGCGTCGAGCGTCGGCTTGATCGAGGGGATGTCCACCTCCGAGCCGACCAGAAACACCCCGTCGGGCCGCGCGCTCATCGACTCGGCGCCCGACACCATCGCCGTCAGCTTCGCCAGCGCCGCGTCGTCGCTGGCGGGCAGCGGGTGCCGGTGTACGTCGGTGACGGTCCCGTTCGAGGTGTCGACGACCGCCAGCGTCGCGCTGCCCGGCTCGACGAGCAGCAACGCGGTGCGCGCCCAGTTGGTTGCGCTGCCCACTGCCTGCGCCAACGCCGCGGCGGCCATGACCGCCGAGACCAGCATCACGTTCTCAATCTTGCGGGCCGCCAACGCGTCTCGCAGCGCGGCCGCCTTGACGGGGTCCGTCCAACTCACTCCGCTGGATCGCAGCCGGTAGCCGCCCTGCGCCGCGCTGTCGCGGGTGCCGAGGATGGCTGCGACGACGTGATTCGCTGCGGCGATGGGGGTTTCGTTGCCGGCGACGTCGAAACCGTCCTGATCGACGGTCACCCCGCCGGCGGCCTCACCTTCGATGAGCACCATGCGGACCGTTTCAGGTGCCATAGACACGCCGAGTACGACGTCCATCGCTCCTCCAAATCGTCCAATTGGTTGCTGCGCCATGCCAGGACAGCTGCGGTGCCACCGGCTCGGCGGCCTCGCGATTTGAGCGTCGGCCGGGCGTGCGAAGAGTTTTGGCCGCGGCCACACCTCGATCCGCCAGCCTAGCGCGCCCGGCCAGACACACGTGTGAAGCGCGACACGCTACCGGTGGCCGCCGCCATGACCACCCCCGAAGCCGTGGCCGCCGAACCCATGACCCCCGCCGAAACCGTGGCCGCCGCCGAACCCGTGACCCCAACCGAACGGCCCATGACCGCCGCCGAAGGGACCGCGGCCGCCGAAGGGCCCGTGGCCACCGCCCAGGCCGGGGACCGGCAGCCGCGGCGCCGGAACGAATACGGGCGGCGGCACAATCGGGAGCGCCGGCGCGGCCGGAGCCGGCGGCGCGACGGGGCGCGGCGCCGCCAGCGGCCGCGGGGGTGCGATCTTTGGCTGAGCCTGCACCGGCGGCCCGGGGTTGACCGGGGCCGGGGTGGGAGCCGGGGCGACGATGTTTTCGTTGGGACTGGGCCGCAACGCCACGGTCGGGCGAATGCTGATGGCCAGCGCGATTTCCAGTGCCACCACCGCGGCGATGAAGATCACCGCCAGCGAGCTGCTGACCAGCAGGAAAGACTTGCGCCGGCGCGCGCGTTCGTCGAGGCCGATGACCGTCTTGGCGTCGGCGTCGTCGTCCGCCACGGCGCTGTACGCGACGTTGGTCTTGCCCTTGTCGACGTCGGCGGCCAGGGCGGCGATGTGGCTGCGGTATTCGGGCTGGTAACCGGGCACCAGGCCGGGGTACTGGCCGGCGAGAACGACCGGATCGACCTCGCCGGTGCCCGGATCCAGCGCGTAGGCCAGCGCGGCCGTCGACGACGCGAATAGCGGCGCATTCGCCGACGCCAGCGCGGCGCCCCGCGCCAGGGCCATCTCCGGCTCGTCCGGCACGGACAACTCGAGCGAGGTCGCGGCCTCCAACACCGGTTTGATCAGCGGGATGTCGACACCGGAACCGACGAGAACCAACCCCTCGGGGTGCGTTTCGAGCCCCTCGGCGCCGGAAGCCATGTCGACGAGTTCGGCCACCGCTTGGTCCTCGTCGTCGGGAAGGATCCTGCGACGCACCTCCGAGACCGAACCGTCCGCGGTGTCGACGACGGCCAGGGTCGCGCTGTAGGGCTCGACGAAGAGCAGCGCGGTGCGTGCGTAGTTGGTGGCGTCGCCGACTGCCTGCGTCAGCGCGGCCGCGGCCATGAAAGCCGAGACCAGCATGACGTTCTCGACCTTGTGGGCGATCAGGGCGTCACGCAGCATCGCCGCTTCGACGTGATCGGTCCACGTCACGCCCGTCGACAGCAGTTGGTAACCGCCGTCGGTGGCGCCTTCCCGGGTGCCGAGGATCGCCGAGATCACTTCATTGGGGGCGGTGCCGGGCACGGCGGTGCGCTGGGTGTCGACGTCGAAGTCCTCCTCGTCGACGGTGACCCCGTCGGCGCTCTCACCTTCGACCAGCACCATGCGCACCTTCGTCGGCGTCATCGAGACGCCGAGCACGATGCCCACCACCGTTTAAGCTCCCCCTTGCCCTGTTTGCCGTGTTGCTCGACAGCCAACATCGGCTACACCACTATTTGTCGGCCACCAGGACTTTCCCGCCACAACAGAGCAAGGGCAGCATGCCCGCCTACATTGCTGGGCTGATGAAATTCTGGCGGGTGAGGCGGCGTTTTTTTCGCCAGCCTCAATACCCCGACCCTACCCGTGTGAGCTCGGCGGAAGTGGCGTGATTGCTGTGGGTTGGTTGGCAAACCGGTTAGTGGTGGCCGCCGCCGCCACCGCCGCCGAAGCCGCCGCCACCGCCGCTGTGGCCGCCGCCGAAGCCACCGCCACCGCCGAAGCCGCCGCCGCTGTGGCCACCACCGAAGCCACCGAGACCACCGCCGCCGCTAGGCGCAGGGGCATGACCGCCACCGAAGCCACCGAAACCACCGCCGGGAGCCGGCGCGTGACCGCCACCGAAGCCGCCCAGGCCACCGCCTGGGGCCGGCGCGTGGCCGCCGCCGAAGCCACCGAGACCACCGCCGCCGGGGCCACCCGCGGGCGGCGTGGGCACGTGACCGCCGCCCAGGCCACCGGGACCACCCGCCGGGGGTGTGGGAACGTGGCCGCCACCGAGACCACCGGGACCACCCGCGGGCGGCGTCGGGACATGACCGCCACCCGAACCACCGGGACCACCCGCCGGGGGTGTGGGAACGTGGCCGCCACCGAGACCACCGGGACCACCCGCCGGGGCGTCGGCACGTGACCGCTACCTGAGCCACCCGAACCCGGCGTCGGCACGTGACCGCCCGGCCCGCCTGGGCCGTTCTCACCGGGTGTCGGAGTGTGGCCGCCGCCGTAGTTACCGGGGCCACTGGGCTTGGGCGGGGTGCCCTCGCCGGGTGGCGTCTGGTGTGGCGGTGCCTGCGGAACGGTGACCTGCGGAGGCTGGGGCAGGTGCACCGGCGGCTGGGGCTGCACCGGTTGCGGGATGGAGAGATGCGGCGGGACCGCCAGCATCGGGGGGTCGATCGGATCGGGAACCGGAATACGCACGGGTACCGGAACCGGCACCGGGGGAACCACGACGGGAACAGGAACGATCGGCGCAGCGGGCGGCGGAGGCGCCGCCGGCGGCGGAATCGCGGGCAGCGGCGCGGCGGCCGGCGGGCTGAAAGGCTGGGGCGCCGCCGCCGGGACGGGCGCGCTGATCTTCGCCAGCGGCTCGGACGCCTGCACCGGCGCCGGGGCCGGGGCCTGTTCAGGAACGATGAGGTGCTGGCCCGGAGTGGGCTGCAAGGCAACGGTTCCGGTGTTCCGGATGCCGATCGCCAGCGCGATCTCGAGCGCCAGCACCGCGCTGATCCCGACCACCGCGAGCCCGCTGCCGACCAGCAGGACCGGCCGCCGCTTCGGCTGGCTTTCCGCGGGAAGGAAGAGCTTCTCGATGACGACGGTCGGGGAGTCGGCGTCGTCGTCGCCCACCGCGCTGTAGGCCAGGTCGTCGTCGCCGGGCACCTGTCCGAACGGAACATAGAGGTATTCGGGAAGGGAGTACTGATCGACCGCGCCGGTGCCCGGGTCTTGCGCATAGGCCAGGGCCGCGGTCGACGAGGCAAACAGCGGCGCGTTCGCCGACGCCAGCGCGGCCCCGCGGGCCAGCGCCGTCTCCTGCTCCTCGGCCACGCTCACGTCGAGGAATGTCGTCGCCTGCAATACCGGCTTCAGCGGCGCGACGTCGATGCCCGACCCGACCAGGAACAGGCCGCCCGGCAGGAGTTCCAGCTTCTCCATGCCAGCCACCATCGCGCTGAGCTGCTCGGCGGCGTCCCCGTAGGACTCGGCGTGGATCTGTTGTTTGTAGACGTCGGGGATGGAGCCGTCGGAGGTCTCGACGACCGCCAGCGTCGCGGTGTCGGGCTCCACCAGCAGCACCGCCGTGCGCTCGTAACCCATTGCCCCACCGACGTTTTGCGCCAGCGCCGCCGCGGCCAAAAAGGCCGAGACCAGCATCACGTTGTCGATCCGGTGGGCGGCCAGCGCGTCGCGCAGCGCCGCGGCTTCCAGCTGATCCGTCCACGTGACGCCGATGGACGACAGCTCGAGGCCGGCGTCGGCCGCGCCCTCGCGGGTGCCCAGGATTGCGGAGATCACCTGATCGGGCCCGGTCGCCGTAGCCGCGTCGTCGACGTCGGCGACGTCGAACGTGTCCTCTTCTACGGTGGCGCCGTCGGCGTATTCGCCTTCCAGGACGACCATTTGGATGGACGACGGTGCCATCGACACCCCGAGCACGATATCCAAAACAAACCCCTCCAAAGGTATTGCACGATGAGCCATGGCCAGGCGGAGGAAAAAACCACGGCTAACTAAGTATTGCGCACAAGGGGGGCGTGAGAGCGCTGTAGAACCTATGTAGTCCTTATGAAGTTCTGATAGGAGCGCGACGGGGTCGGTCCTCGCTGGCCCTGATACTTCGAACCTACTTGCGTACTGCCGTAAGGATGTTCGGCGGGACTGGTCAGCCGCAGGATGCACAGCTGACCGATCTTCATGCCTGGCCACAGGGTGATCGGCAGGTTGGCGACGTTGGACAGCTCCAGCGTGATGTGACCGCTGAAGCCGGGGTCGATGAACCCGGCGGTCGAGTGCGTCAGCAGGCCGAGGCGGCCCAGCGACGACTTGCCCTCCAGGCGCCCGGCGAGGTCGTCGGGCAGGGTGATGAGTTCCAGCGTCGAACCGAGCACGAACTCGCCGGGATGCAGCACGAACGGCTCGCCGGCGTCGGGTTCCACCAGGGTGGTCAGCTCGTCCTGTTGCTTGGCCGGGTCGATGTGGGTGTAGCGGGTGTTGTTGAACACCCGGAACATGCAGTCGAGCCGCACGTCGATGCTGGATGGCTGCACCAGGCCGGCTTCGAATGGCTCGATGCCCAGCCGCCCGGCGGTGATTTCGGACCTGAGGTCGCGATCGGAGAGCAGCACGCGACGAGCCTAGCTGGCTGCGCTACGTGTTCAGCGGAGGTAGACCTCGCTGCCGTTGGGATATCCGCCCCCGGTGGTCGTGACGTGCACGTGGTCATAGTGGCCGAGCCGGCTCGCCTGCGCCCCGTTGGGCGTGTAGTAGACGCCTCGCCAGATCGCGTCCTGGATGCCGAACCGGTTGGCGTTCTGCATCACGTAGGCGACGATCGCATTGCCCAGCGCGATGCCCTCGTCGGACCCGGGGTTGGGAATCATCACGTCGACCGCCAGGCCCAGCGGGTGCCACGGCAACGGATCCGGGCGCACTCCCCCCATCTCGTGGATCTGCGGAAAGTCCGCGGTGATGCTGCGCGCGACCAGGATCGTCCGGATCTGCATGCCCCGTTCCGGTGCGACGTCGGCGGTCAGGAATCGGGCCCGGGTGTGATACCGCGACGCCGCGGCGGGCTCGCCGTCCGGGGATGCCTTGATGAGCCGATGCGACGCCGCGGTCACGATTTGAACGCAGCACGGAGTGGTGTCGCTGATAACGGGTTTGGCCTCGACGCGGGGTGCAGAAGGGTGGACATCCGCCGACACCGCGAAGAAGACTGCTGCGGGGGCGAGCACCGCTGCCAGGGCCACCGACGGTTTACGTCGCTTCCTGGCTAATGCGTGACGGCCCACGCCGTGCACATTACGGTGCAATAACGAAATAATAAATATGAGAATGTGAATTTGTGAAAGGAATAACTCTTCTGTGGCGCGACCGCGCACTGCGGGCGCTGCGCCCGGGTCGATGAGCTGTCCTGACCTCGACGGGTCCCGCCGGGTGCTAGCCTTCCTTGGCGACAGTGCCGATGTAGTTCAATGGCAGAACATCAGCTTCCCAAGCTGAATACGCGGGTTCGATTCCCGTCATCGGCTCCAGGTTGAGCAGGGATTTGAGGGCCTAGGGCCGGTCCGAGTGGGCCGGTGGTCCCGTAACGGTCCCGCGTCACGCGGGCGGCGCGGACTTGAATTCGTTGAACGTCTTCAGAAGCTTCATCGTCGCGGAATGCGTCAGTTCCCCGCCCGCATAACGCGCCTGGTACAATCCCTGAAGGTTCGAGGGCAGTTCCGTCCCCTCCTCTACCAGCAAGATCAGGCGCTTGCCATACAACGCCAACGCCGCACCAATCTCGATAAGCACATTGCTGTTGAGCAGCTTGTGTTCGTTTCCGTCGTCGTCCTTCAGCACCATCTCGGACCCCACATGCACGATCCCAGCGCTGCAGGAGCGCATGTCGTCCAAAACCTTGTCCGGGATCGACTTCGCCAAGGTCTCCTTCTCTACCGAAACCACAGGCACAAAGCCGCCGTAAGTCAGTAGTTCCTTGAGCTGCTCGACGACCGCCCGGTTCTTACCGTGCGTAACGAACACCCGGTTGTTGACAACTTCTTCGACCTTGACCGGGGGCGGCGTCGGAGTGCGATCCGTGATCGCACCGGCACCGGTGATATCGACGATGTCGGCCAGGGCGGTATCGCCCCCGCCTCCCCCATCACCGCCCCTTTCCTCGATGGCCTCATCGGGTTCGGACGCGGCGCCGGGCATGGAAACGCGGTTGAGGTCGACATACTCGCCGCCCCGGTGTTCGTAGATAAAGCCAACGGCGCGCCCACTTTCAACAATCGCGTTGAACGCTCGTTGGGTCTGCTCCGCCGGGACACCCATCTCTTCCAGAACATTCCGTCCGATCATCTCTTTCGGAAGCTTGTTCTGGTCGTACCGTCGCAAAAATGCGCCCATGACCCTCGGTTTAAGCACCGCCTCAGCGAGCGCGGCGGCATCATCGCCCTCTTGAGTCGGCGCCACAGCACGTCGGCCTAGGGGCGTCAGGCCGATCTTTTCAGCCCAGGCCCCGCCATCAGTGAGCCCGTAGGCTGCCGACGCTGCGGTCAGCGTTCGGTAAGGCCCAGAGCTAGGGGACATATCGATCGCTGTCGCCAATTGCAGAGGCGTGGCCGGCTGCTTCGCGTACGCGTCGCTTATCGCTCGGGGGACCCTCAGCGCCTGCTGCAGCGTGACGGACGGAACGTCCGTCTGCGGCAACGATCGCGCCCGCGTTCGTTTCCCTTGGGAATCAGCGGATTTCGCTTTGGTGGCCCCGGCGTTCACCGGAGCCTCAGCATTGTCCTGTGGCATCTCTGCGGCACCTTCGTTCTAGATCTGACCACACGGACGTTAGGTCATGTACTTGGAGTTGTCAATACTTCCCCGAGAAGGTCGCCAATGTAGTTATTATCCCAGTTCAAGACTGTATGACGCGCGTGTCTCGTATCCTGGCAGTAGCAATTACTTCAGTAAGGACTGAAATCAGCTGCGTAGGGCCACAACATTTCCGATATACGCAGGACTTGGCGCCGCCAGGGTGCCGAGCGCGGCCATGTTGCCGGTGTGGTCGTCGGTGTTGATCAGGTGCGCGTAGACGGTGAGCGTGGTCTTCACGTCCCGGTGCCCCATCAGTTCCGCGATGTCGATGGGCCGAATGCCCGCCGCCAGGCACAAGCTCGCATACGTGTGCCGCAGCGAATGGAACGACTGCGCCGGTGACAGCTTCACGCTCGGAGTGAGCCTGTTGGCGCGCAGCACAGCCGGGCGGTAGACGGCTTTGTACAACGTCGCGTGGCGTAGCGGCTGTGTCCAGTCCAGCACCAACCGCTTCTCGGCGTCCTCCACGGTGAGTTTGGCCAAGGCCTCCGCCTGGCGTCGCGCGCGGCCCTTCGCGGTCGCACTCGGTGCTGCCCCTTCCACACCCGTATCGGCCGCTCCTGGTGCGGCGCGTGTCACCCGCACTCCGGTAGGCCGGGGCCGCGTCAGCGACATACCGGGCGGAGCGCGAAGAGCACGGCCGCACCCAAGCGGAAGCCCGGCAAGTAGGCTGCACGGTCCCCTAACGGTCCCTTAGGGCGAACTGTAGGCGGACCGGACGCGGCCCCTAGCCGTAGCCAAAGCCGACTGATCCGCTGGTAAAGGCAGGTTTCGGAGTTGCTGAGCAGTACTCCTACCAGCGGCTATCGCTCACATGTTCGCACGCCGAAAATACTTCCCAAGCTGAATACGCGGGTTCGATTCCCGTCATCGGCTCCACTTCTACTCCCGGCCCGCTGCCCGAGCCGGCTCCGAAACCTGAGCCGCAGCAATCGGTTTCATAACCCCACCCGGCGCACCGGCAAGCGGCTAACCCGCTGGTAGCTTTACCCCATGGGTGCCTTGGACGGACGCGTGGCCTTTATCACCGGTGGAGCTCGAGGGCAGGGCCGCTCGCATGCGCTGGCGCTGGCGGGCGAGGGAGCCGACATCGTGGTGGCCGACGCCCCGCAGGCGATGACGGACCTGACCTATCCGCTGGGCACCGAGGACGACCTCCACGAAACGACCAAGCTGGTCGAAGAGCTGGGGCGGCGTTGCCTGCCGCTCACCCTGGACGTGCGCGATTCGGCCGCCGTCAGCGCCGCCATCGCGCAGACCGTCGCCGACATGGGCAGCCTCGACGTCGTGGTGGCCAACGCCGGGATCGTCAGCACCGGGCTGCTGGAAGACGTCAGCGACGTGGTGTGGCAGCAGCTTATCGACACGAACCTGACCGGCGCGTTTCACGTCCTGCGGGCCGCCATCCCGGTGATGCGGCAGCAGCGGTTCGGCAGGATCGTGGTGACCTCCTCGATGGGCGGCCGGATGGGCATCCCCGAGCTGGCCGCGTACAACGCCACCAAGTGGGGCGTCATCGGCCTGGCGAAGTCCGCCGCCCTGGAGGTCGCCAAGGAGGGCATCACCATCAACGTGGTCTGCCCGACCACCACCCAGACACCGATGGTGCAACCCACCGGAAGCGATGACGTCCCCGACGACCTCGTGCGCCGGATGACCAAGGCCAACCCCATCCCCCAGCCCTGGCTGCAGCCCGAGGACGTCAGCCGCGGCGTGGTGTATCTGGTCACCGACCCCGGGGTGATCACCGGGAGCGTGCTCGAGATCGGCCTCGGCGGCAGCGCGCGCATCCACTGACGCACGGCTGAGAAACGGCGCCCGCGGGCCCCGCGGAGAAGGGTTCGCGGCCGGCGGGCGCGTCACGGCCCGGTCACAACACGATGACGATTCCCTTCGGCCGGCCCGTAACGCTGGCGCAGTCGCCGGGGGTCCTCTGCGCCTGGTCACGCCGCCCCGATCGGGACCCCGGACCAAACCTCCCTTGGCCAAACCGTGACCTTCGCGTGTCCAAATATCAACGCGCCCTTACGCTTCCGCAGGTCAGCGCACATTTATCATCCCTATTGCAACTATGTCAGTTAAAAGGAATCGGGGCCATGCGGACGGGTGTTCGGTGTGTTCTTGCGGTGATCGGAGCCGCTGCGAGTGTCGTCGCGACGCCGGCCGGCGTGAGCCTGGCCGCGGCGAACCAGTCGCATGGGTTCGCGATAGCGTCGATCTCGCCGGGCCGCGACGAAGTGGTCGGGGTGGCGCACCCCATCCAGGTGAAATTCACTGCGCCCGTTACCAACTCAGCGGACCGGCGGGCGGCCGAACGTGCCGTCGACGTCAAGTCGACGCCCGCGATGACCGGCAAGTTCGAATGGCTGGACAACAAGGTCGTCCAATGGGTTCCAGACCGATACTGGCCGGCGCACAGCACCATTGCGTTGACCGTGGGCGGCGCGTCCGCGGAGATCAAGACGGGTCCCGCCGTGATCGGCGTGGCCAGCATCTCCGAACACACCTTCACCGTGAGCATCGACGGCGCCGAAGCAGGACCGCCGACCTCACTGCCGGCGCCGCACCACCGGCCGCACTTTGGTGAGCAGGGCGTGATGCCCGCGTCGATGGGCAGGCCGGAATACCCGACGCCCGTCGGCTCATACACCGTCCTGTCCAAAGAAGAAGCGGTGACGATGGATTCGAGCAGCGTCGGCATCCCGGTCGACGACCCCAACGGTTACCTGCTGACGGTCAATTACGCCGTCCGTATCACCAGCCGCGGACTGTTCGTGCATTCGGCCCCGTGGGCCGTCCCCGCCCTGGGGTTGGAGAACGTCAGCCACGGCTGCATCAGCCTGAGCCCCGATGACGCCGAGTGGTACTACGACCACGTCCACGTCGGCGACCCGGTGATCGTCCAGGAATAGTCCGGCATTTCACGAAGCTCCGCACCCAGGCGCACGCCGGGTGCGGAGCTTCAATTGTCTTGAGGGCGTGGGCTTGTCAGCGACGCTGGGTACGCACGCATGCACGGGAACACCCGAAGGGCGCCGGCTGCCGCGATGGCCCACAAACGGAACGGGCCCGCTGGTGATAAACCAGCGGGCCCGGCCCGTTCAGTGGAGACCGATTCGGCCTCAGCTCGCGCCCGAGGGGCCGGGGCGAACCGGCTGACCGTCCACCGGCCCGCCGCTCGGCGCCGGGCCGGTCGGCGCGTCCTTCACCCCGGACATGTCGATGATCGGGGCGGCCGCCTCCAACGGAGCGCCGGCCAGCGGCCCGCCAAGCGCGATCAGCGGCGCACCGGCCGGAACCACCGGCACCGGCGGCACCAGGGGGACCGGCGGCGCGAGGGGCAGCGGCGGCACGATCGGCAGCGGCGCACCGATCGGCAGCGGCCCCGGCACAGCCATTGGCACACCGGACATGTCGGTCATGGGCGCCGCGCACATGCCCCCGGCGGCCGGCGCGCCCGCGGCCACCGTGCCGGCGGCTGCACCCGGCCCCGCGGCGGGCGCCACCTCGCCCGACTGCCCCTCGATGCACGCGTGGCCGCCCGTAATCAGCGGGGCGGCCGCCGCGTCGGGGCTCAACGCGATAGCAGCTCCGCACAACCCAGCGCCGGCAACTACTTTGATGTTGAACCGATCGACGATCGCCATCAGCGCCAACTCTCCTTTATTCACGCTCAGCTATTTCCCGTGTGGTGCAGCAGGCCCGCCTAGCCGTACCGAGGCCGCTTTCACGACCGCGCCAATTGTCAGCAGGCGAGGCGCGACACGCGCCACGCCGCACCGCGCCGTTTCCAAATGGTGACGTCACAACGGTGTCACGAACCCGCGCGGGGCCCACGGACACCGATCAACCTGCACGAATGCGCGGGCGAACGCCGGTCGCGGGGTGGGGACCATCCCGCCGTCGATCGTGGCGCGGCGCCCGTCATGTTGACGCAGCGGTCGCCGGCCGGCATGACGACCAGATCGGCGACCTGGTCGGAAACCGACTTTCACGCTCACGGAGTTTATTTTTCCGCAGGTCATTCACAGGGAACTGTTGGTGAACAGTTACTGCTATCAAGGTTACGTAGAAGTTAACATCGAGATTAGAACTGTTGACGCCAAGAGGAGAAGGGGCTATGTCATCACGTCGTTTCGCCACCGGGTTCGTCGGTTCTGCCCTCCTCGGTGGCCCACTTCTGGCCGGCCTGATCTGGGCGGGCCCCGCGCAGGCGGACGCGGCCGGTTTCCTCAACGACATGCACAGGGACGGGATCCACGCCGTCTCCGGCGGCGACGCGGCGCTGCTGCAGGCCGGGCTGAACGTGTGCCAGCAGCTGTCGTGGGGCGCTCCCGAATCCCAGCTCGAGGGCTTGGCGCTGCAACGCTCCGACGAGCGGCAGGGCGCCGGCGGGCTGTCTCCGCAGCAGGCCAACGACATCGTCGGCTACGCCGAACGTGATCTCTGCCCCGGCGCGTGACCTGACCTTTCCCACTTCGCCGGCCTGACGGTCCGGGGTGGGGTCGGCGCGCGCCGCCGGGCAGGTCGTGGCGTATCCGGCAACGGTTCTTCGCCGACTATTCACTCTCCGGAATTGTTTGCGCAGCGGGTCGTCGCACTTTTGTGTAAAAGTGCATCATCGGCATCGGGCACAGACATAAGGAGAAGGTTGGATGGCGGCAGGCAGGCTATTTGGCCGGTTCATGGGCGCGGCGCTGGCGAGCGGCCCACTTCTGTTCGCCGGGGTCCTCTGCGCCGGCCCGGCGCGGGCCGACCAGGCCGCCTTCCTCAACGACCTGCACGGCGCCGGGATCCACGCCGTCAACGGCGGCGACCCGGAGTTGTTGCAGATGGGCGCGGACCTGTGCCAGCAGCTGTCGTGGGGCGCCTCACCGCAACAGCTGGAGGGTTTGGCGCTGCAACGCTCCGACGCCGACCAGGGCACCGGCGGGATCAACGGCCGGCAGGCCGCCGACGTGGTGATCTTCGCGCTGCGCGATCTGTGCCCCAACGCCTGATGGCGGCTTGACCCCCGCGCTGCGCGGCCAGCGCTAAGGTGACACTCGAGTGAAGCTGAACGCACGGAACCTGGCCGGCCTCGAGATCCCGGTCCCGACGTATGACCGCAGCCAAATCGGCATCGGCATAGCGCATTTCGGTGTGGGTGGCTTCCACCGTTCGCACCAGGCCATGTACATCGACCGGCTGCTGAGCGACGGGCTGGCCCGCGACTTCGGGATCTGCGGAATCGGTGTGCTGCCGAACGATGAGCGCATGCGCGACGCGCTGCGCGGCCAGGACCACCTGTACACGCTGATCCTCGCGCACCCCGACGGCACCCGGCAACCGCGGGTGATCGGCTCCATCGTCGACTACCGTTATGCGCCTGACGATCCCGAATCGGTGATCGCGCTGCTGGCGGATCCGGCCACCCGCATCATCTCGCTCACCATCACCGAGGGCGGCTATCAACCACCGCTCAGCGCGGTGTTCGGGTTGGTGACCGAGGCGTGCAACCGGCGCCGCGAGCGCGGCCTGCCCTCCCCCACGATCGTCTCCTGCGACAACATCGCCGGGAACGGCGACGTGGCTCGGCGCGTCTTCACGTCGTACGCCGAGCGCATCAATCCCGGACTCGCGCAATGGATGCGCGAGAAGACCACGTTTCCCAATTCGATGGTCGACCGGATCACACCGGTCACCACGCCCGACGTGCTGACGCGGCTGGACTCCGAGTTCGGGGTGGCCGACGCCTGGCCCGTGATCGCGGAACCCTTCGCCATGTGGGTGATCGAGGACAACTTCGCCGACGGGCGACCACCGCTGGACCGAGCCGGGGTGCAACTCGTCGACGACGTGGCGCCGTATGAGGCGATGAAGTTGCGGTTGCTCAACGCCGGGCATCAGGGCCTGTGCTATTTCGCGTACCTCTGCGGCTACCGGCTGGTGCATGACGCCGCCCGGGATCCGTTGATCGCCGATTTCCTTGCCCGCTACATGGATTCGGAGGCCACACCGACGCTGCAGCGCGTCCCGGGGCTGGACGAATTCCGGGGCGCGCTGCTGCCGCGCTTCGCCAACGCCTACATCCGCGACACCGTGGCCAGGTTGTGCGCCGAATCCTCGGACCGCATCCCGAAGTGGTTGTTGCCCGTGGTGCGCGACAACCTGCGCTGCGGCGGCCCGGTGCGGCTGTCCGCGGCGATCGTCGCGAGCTGGGCCCGCTACGCCGAGGGCGTCGACGAAGAGGGCCAACCGATCCAGGTGGTGGACCGGCTCGCCGACACCCTGGTCCCGCTCGCCCGCTCGCAGCGCGATGACCCGGTCGCATTCCTGGCCAACCGTTCGGTATTCGGTGACCTCGTCGACGACGAGCGGTTCCGCGAGGCCTACCTGTGTGCGCTGGATTCGCTGCACCGGCACGGTGCGCGCGCAACGCTTCGGGCGCTGCTCGGGGCCGGCGGATCATGACCCTGGTCGCCGGCATCGACTCCTCGACCCAGTCCTGCAAGGTGCTGGTGTGCGATGCCGCCACGGGCCGGGTGGTGCGCGAGGGACACGCCGATCACCCGCCCGGCACCGAGATCGACCCGGCCGCATGGGAAATCGCCGCTCGAGAAGCGATCGCCAAGGCGGGCGGGCTGGACGGCGTCGACGCGATCGCCGTCGGCGCACAACAGCACGGCATGGTGTGCCTGGACGCGGCCGGACAGGTGGTGCGCCCCGCGCTGCTGTGGAACGACGTGCGATCGGCCGACGCCGCGCGCGCACTCGTCGACGAGCTGGGCGGCGCTGGGGCCTGGGCCCGGGCCGTCGGCGTGGTGCCGCTGGCCGCGATCACGGTGGCGAAACTGCGCTGGCTGGCCGACCACGAGCCACGCCACGCTGACCGCACCGCGGCGGTGTGCCTGCCGCACGATTGGCTGACCTGGCGGCTGCGCGGCGAGACGGACGTCGCGGCGCTGACCACCGACCGCAGCGACGCCAGCGGCACCGGCTACTACGACGCCGCGACGGGCGCCTACCGTGTCGATCTGCTGGAACTGGCGCTGCGCGGGCGTCGCCCTCACCTGCCGACCGTGCTGCACCCGTCGGGCCGAACGCATTGTGGCACAACAGTATTCGGTGCTGGACTGGGTGACAACGCCGCCGCGGCGCTGGGCTTGGGCGCCGACGAGGGCGACGTGATCGTCTCGATCGGGACCTCGGGGGTGGTGGCCGCCGTCACCGCGGATCCGGTCCGCGACGACGCGGGATTCGTCGCCGGATTCGCCGACGGCACCGGCCGCTATCTCCCCCTGGTGTGCACCCTCAACGGCGCGCGGGTGCTTCAGGCCGCCGCGGCGATGCTACAAGTCGACCAGGACGAGCTGTCCCGGCTCGCGCTGTCGGCGCCGCCGGGCAGCGCGGGGCTGGTACTGGTTCCGTATCTGGAGGGTGAACGAACTCCCAACCGGCCCAACGCAACCGGTGCACTGCACGGCCTGCGCGTGGCCAATGCGACCCCGGCCAACCTGGCCCGGGCCGCCGTGGAGGGACTGCTGTGCTCGCTCGCGGACGGCGTCGCGCATCTGGCGGCGCACGGCGTCGTCGCGCGGCGCATCCTGCTGGTCGGCGGCGGCGCACAGTCCCGGGCCCTGCGCGCGATCGCGCCTACGGTCTTCGGCATGCCGGTGTTGGCACCGGCGCCGGCGCAGTACGTCGCGCTGGGCGCGGCGCGGCAGGCGGCGTGGGCGCTGAGCGGAGCGGCGCGGCCGCCCGCGTGGAATCCGCCGCCGACGGACGAATACACCGCCGACCCCGCGCCCGAGGTGCCGGCGCGCTACGCGCGGGTGCGCGACCTCACCGAGGGGGTCAGCGTTGGTCGGGAAGCGGGCGAAACACCGAAAGGACCCGGTATTTCGCGCTGAAGCTGGCCTTGTCGTATTCGTCGCCGACCTCGCCGTCGCAGGCGACGACCGTGGGACCGTCGACCGCGCTGAAGCTGAATTCCGGCACCTGTAACTCGTGATAGAGCGGGCTGCGCTCCAGCCGGCCCAGGGCCAGGGCGGTCAGGATCCTGGTCCTGGCCCAGTGGCGGCCGGTCTCGAGGATGCGCACATCGATCAGGCCGTCGTCCATCCGGGTCCGGCGCGCCGGCGCGAACCCGGTCGGCAGGTACAGCGAATTGCCAAGGAAGAACAGCGATGTCAGCAGCGTCTTGTTGTCGTAGCGGATGCGCACCGGCTGGTCCTTACGCAGCGTGTGCAGCATCGCGTAGAGACCGGCCAGCGGCTTGCCGATGCGCTTCTCCAGCTTCTCGCGGTGCTGCACGAAGGCCGGGTAGGCGCCGATGCTGGCGGTGTTGAGGACCATCTGAGTTTCGTTGAGGCACACCAGGTCCACGCATGCCACATGGCCGCGCCGGATCGCGTCGACCGTCTTGGCCACGGTGTCACAGCCGATGTCCTTGGCGAAGTGGTTGAACGTCCCGGCGGGAAACACCGCCAAGGGAAGCCTCGCCTCGACGGCCACCCCGGCGGCGGCCGCGACGGTGCCGTCACCGCCGCCCACCGCCAGCACCTCGGCCCGTTCGGCCGCGTCGCGCAGCACCTGCACCGGATCGTCGTCGGGGCCCAGTTCGCGGATGTCGACCTTCGGCAGCTCGGAGCGCACCTCGTCGACCACTCGCGCCCCGGTGCCGCTGCCCGATTCCGGGTTGATGACCAGGACCACTCCGGCGCCGTCGGGCCGCTGCGGCGCGGGCACGCGCAGCGGTTCCGTTTGCGGAAGGGCGGTTTCGACGATCGGCGGGACGAGCCGCCCGCCCAGCACGGCCAGGCCCGAGCCGATGCCGAACCCGGCGATGACGTCACCGGGGTAGTGCGCGCCCGTCGCCACCCGCGACAGACCCACCAGCCCGGCCAGCAGCGCCAGCCCGAAGCCCAGCGGCGGATTCTCCAGCCCCACCCCGATGGCGAACGCGGCCGCGCTCGCGGAGTGTCCCGACGGCAGCGAGTTCGACGTCGGGCGGCGGCGGACCTGGCGGACCAAGGGCACCAGGTCGTAGCCGGGACGTGGCCGGCGGCGGATCCGCTTGGCGACCTGGTTGGTGACCAGGCTGGTGACTCCCAGGGTCGCCAGCCCGCGGGTCGCGCCGCGCTGCGCGCTCTGCCTGCCGGTGGCGAGCAGCGCCGCGCCGAGGCCCAGCCACAGCTTGGAATGGTCGGCGGCCCGGGTCAGCGGCGGCATGACCGTGTCCAGTAGCGGGGTGTCCGTCTCGGCGATGGCGTCAAACAGTTCCCGGTCCAGGGTGCCCAGTCCCCGGGTGATCTGTTTGATGCCGCGCGCGCGTTGCCAGGGCCCCCTGTTCATTCGCTACACCCTAAATTGGTCCGAAGACATGGACGCACACGGCTATTGCATGAGGTGGCGGGAGAACGCCGAACGCCGCGGCGTGGCCGCGCACGTCGTCGCCGAGATCGCCCGCCGGCACGACGTCACCGCCACGCGCTTCGGGGTCCTCACGAACATGCCCGAACTCAGCGACCCAGAGGGCAAATCGTTCTTCCTGATCCCCGCCTACGCCGACGGCGCGCGGGCGCGGGCCGCCGCGCTGATGACCTACATCCTCAACGCGGGCACCGGCTACGGCAAGGCTGGCGGGCGGGCCACCGACTTTCCGGTCACCCCGTACGGCGCCCCAGAGGTCACGCGAATCATGGCCCGCCAGAACGCAAATCGCTGGAGCTACACCCACGACGTCGCCTTCGTGCACCGCAACGGAGGGCGGCTGGTCACCACCCCCAACGGCATGCTCATGGGCGTGGGCGGCAACTTGGTCCAGCGGCTGTTCAGCCGGCGCGGCGGCACTACGTGGGGCGACCTCTTCATGGTCAACGCGGGCAAGGTCACCGACCCCGCCGGGTTACTGTGCCAGATCGTCTCGTCCGGGCGTGCCTGGTATCTCGACGGCAACGGCACGCCCCGCGCGAGCCGCCTCGACCTGGACCGGGTGCTGCACCACGAAGAGCGGCACGCCGCGCAATGGGCGGACCGGGGCTATGTCGGCATGCTCGCGGGGTATGGCCGGGAGTTGTTCCGCGAGTTGGTCTTTGGCGCGGTGAACCGGCTCGAGGCGGACGCCGGGCTGGCCGACGGCGGCTACAGGGCCTGAATCCCGTGGTAGAGCACCATCGCACCGATCAGCACCAAGACCGCCGCGAGTAGGGCGGCGTTGTTGCGGTCCATCCAGTCCTTGAGCCGCGCCAACGTGTCGTCGAGGCGGCTGCCGGCCGCCGCGTAGGCCAGTATCGGGATCGCGACGCTGGACGCCGCGATGGCGACGAAGAACGCGGCGGCGACCCAGTCACCGACGAGGCCGAGCCCGGCGGTGCCGATGCCCAATCCCGCCGGGATGCAGATGAGCACCACATCCGGCCGCACCACGGCCAGCACCGCACCCATGATCCCGGCCCGGGCCGGGCTGATGCTGGCGAACGAGCGCATCCAAGCGGGAGACTCCGCCTGGCCGTGCCGCTTCAGCCACTTGTAGATGCCGTACCCGATCAGCGCGGACCCCAGCACCACGCGCAGCCACGACGACCACCGCGGCGGCGCCTTGTCCAGGCCGCCGAGCAGGTGGGAGGCCGCGACGGAGAGCGCGGTCAGCGCGGCGAGGGTGAGCGCCCAGCCGGCCAGGAACGCCAGACCGCTCGGCCGCGGCCGCGGCGCCTGCAGCACCAGCACCGCCGGGATGACCGTGAGCGGCGAGAGGGAGATGACCAGTCCAAGCGGAACGAGCCCGGTCAGCACCGTCCCCCAGCTTCCTGCCATGGGCGGGATCCTTCCATTGCCGCGCCGGCACCACGCTGAAACGCGCCGAACCGATTCAGGCCAGCGTGCGAATTCCGTTGTAGAGCACTATCAACCCGATCAGGAACAGGATGACGGCCATCATCGCGTCGTGGTTCGCATCCATCCAGGCCTTGAGACGTTCCAGGGCATCGTCGAAACGGTCCCCGGCGCCGACGTAGGCCAAGATCGGGATCGCGACCGTCGATGCGGCGAGCACGACGAAGATCGCGACCGCGACGGCCTGAGCGCCGGTGCCCAGGCTGCTGTTGCCGACGGCCAGGCCGGCGGCGGCGCACAGGATCAGCACCTCGGGGCGCAGCGGCACCAGCACCGCCCCCATCACCCCGGCGCGCCCCGGCGAGAGCGTGGAGAACGAACGCATCCAGCGTGGCATGCTGCGCTGCCGATGCCGGGTGAACCAGTGGTAGGCCGCCAGCGCGAGGAGCGCCACGCCGAACGCGAGCCGCACCCAGCCCGCCCATTTCGGCGGCGTCGCGTGGAAGCCACTGAGCAACTCCGAGCCGCTGACAAACGCGGTGGTGAGGGCGACCAGGCCCAGCAGCCAGCCGCCCAGAAAGGAGAGGCTGGCCGGGCGCGGCCGGGGCGCGTGCAACACCAGTACGGCGGGGATGACCGTGATCGGTGACAGCGCGATGACCGCCGCCAACGCGATGAGCTTGCTCAGCACCGAGGCCCAACTTGCGTCCACGGGCAGCAATCATCGCATTGACGTGCCGCTCATGCAGCGGTCGAACGGACCGGTCAGCCTTTGCGGCGCAGCGTCCACGCGGGCACCCAGTGCGTCACGGTCCTGCGCTTGGAGCCGTACGCGACGGGATAGGTCACCAGCCCCCACCAGTCGCCCTGCTCGCACAGGGCCCAGCAGCTCAGCCACCCCTCGACGACCTTGTGCAGCTGCAGACCGTTGGGCTGATATCGCCCCGAGCGGTGCGGCTCGCGCGGGAAGAGCACCGTCAGGTCGACCAGCACCGCGACCGCCGGACGCACCACCCGGAACGGGCTGCGGACCGGCTGGCCGTTGTACCCGATCGACGCGAGCGGTCCCATTGATCGATCATACGTTCGAATACCCGGCGGGTTGAGCCCGCTGAGCGGCCCGGTTGGCTTCTGGCAACATAGCGGTGTGTTCAGCCAAACCGCGACGTCCCGGGCGGTTCGGTGAGCATCGGAACCACCGAGGCGGGGCGGCGTCGCCGTGGCGTGCGGGGCGCTCGCCGGCCGGCGGTACCGGCCGCGCTGGACCCGGTGATCGTTGCGCTCGCCGCCGCCGCGGTGAGCATGGCCGGCGCCGCCCGACCCTCCTTCTGGTACGACGAGGCCGCGACCATCTCGGCCGCCTACAGCCGGTCGCTGGCCCAGATGTGTCACATGCTGGGCAACGTCGACGCCGTGCACGGCTTGTACTACCTGCTCATGCACGGCTGGTTCCAGGTTTTCCCGCCCACCGAGTTCTGGTCGCGCGCGCCCAGCGCGCTGGCGGTCGGGGGTGCTGCGGCCGGCGTCGTCGTGCTGGGCAAGCAGTTCTCGTCCCGCACCGTCGCGGTGGCCTCCGGAGCGTTCTGCGCGATCCTGCCGCGGGCCACGTGGGCGGGTATCGAGGCCCGCCCCTATGCCCTGTCGATGATGGCCGCCGTGTGGCTTACCGTCCTGCTCGTCTATGCCGCGCGCCGTGACACCGGTTGGCTATGGCTGTCCTATGCCGTCGCGTTGGCCTGCTCGATCGTGCTGGACGCCTACCTCGCGCTGCTGCTGGCGGCGTATGCGGTGTTCGTCGGCGTCTTTTACCGGAGCCGAACGGCGGTGCTGGGCTTCGTGATTGCGTCGGCCGCGGCCGTGGGCGCGCTGATGCCGTTTCTGATGACGGTCGCCGGGCAGGCGCACCAGATCAGTTGGGTCGCACCCATCGGCCACCGCACCATCGAAGACGTGCTGATGCAGCAGTATTTCGAACGGTGCCCGCCGTTCGCCGTGCTGTCGGCGTTGCTGATCGGCGCGGCAATCGTGTTGTGGCTCAGCGGGCCCGCGCGCCTGGCGGAGTCGCAGCGCCCGCTGCTGGTGCTCGCGACCGGGTGGCTCGCGGCGCCGACGGCCGCGATCGTGACGTATTCGGCGCTGGTTCACCCGATCTACACGCCGCGCTACCTGTGTTTCACCGCACCTGCGCTGGCGTTGATCCTCGGTGTCTGCGCCGGCGCGGTGGCCGCCAAACCGTGGGTGGCCACGGCGATCGTCGCTCTTTTCGCGGTGGCTGCCGCGCCCAATTACGTTCGGGTGCAACGTAACCCGTACGCGAAATACGGGATGGATTACAGCCAGGTCGCCGACCTGATCACCGCGAAGGCGGCGCCGGGTGACTGCCTACTGGTGAACGACACGGTGACGTTCATGCCGGCGCCCATGCGCCCGCTGCTGGCGGCCCGCCCGGACGCCTACCGCAAGCTGGTCGACCTCACGCTGTGGCAGAAGGCGACCGACCGCAACGACGTGTTCGACACCAACCTCATCCCGGAGGTGGTGGCCCGGCCGCTGAGCCAGTGCGGCGTCGTCTGGATCATCACCCAGGCCGACCCGTCCCAGCCGGCACACGAACAGGGCACGGCGCTGCCCCCCGGCCCGGTCTATTGGGCGAGCACCGCCTTCGCGGTGCCGCACGACCTCGGCTTCCGGCTGGTGGAGCGCTGGCAGTTCAACCTGGTCCAGGTGCTCAAAGCGGAGCGATAGCCCCGCTCTACCAGATGTGGATCCAGTCGACGAGCATGTCCGCGGGGTAGGTCGCCGCGGCAGGATCGCCGGCACCCACCCCGCCGACGGCGAGGGTGAACATGGGCGTCATCCAGTACCCGGGATTGTTGAACGGCCACCGGAAGTCGTCGGGAGCGCCGCCATGGACGTGGATGGGCTTATTGGGCACCTTGAAGTACTCGGCCCCGTCCCGCGCGAACTCGAAACCCTCTTCGCCCCAATGCATTCGCCAGGTGTGCCAGTTGCCGTCGACCATGCCGGGGATGGACTTGCCTTCCCAGGTCTTCCCGTTCGACGCGGCGTGCACCGTGGTTCCCGGAGGCCACGAGCCGTTGCCGTACCACTCGAAGAGGTCCACCTCGCCGTCTGGCAGCGGATCCTCGTTGACACCCCAGAACGCGGACCACAGGCCCGGGTCCAGACAGTTCAGCTTGATCCGCGCTTCCCAGGTCTGATTGATCATGCTGCGGAAGTTGCCCCGCAGTTTGGCACCGTAGTAGGTGTCCCCCTCCTGGGTGGCCCGCAACACAAGGTTGGAGTTCCCGTCCTGGAACACGTTTCGGCGGTCGTCGCGGTATATCCCCGCGACCGGCGGGAACACGTCGTCCTGCCAGGTCTGGATCGTCCACTTGCCCGGATCGGGCGCCGAGCCCGCGGGCCCGTCGAACTCGTCGGCGAAGATGTAGCCGCCACCCCCTGCAGACGGCGCGGCCGGAACCGACGGGCCCGCCGGGGTGGCCCAGGCACCCGGCAGGCGCATCGCAGCCCCGATCATGCCGAGGCCCGAGATCAACATCATGCTGCGACGATCCATCTAAACCACCAATCGTTCAAAGCCGGCTCGTCAAGCTCGGCGAGATCTCCCCAGGCAACTCTCGCAAACGGTGTTATGAAACCACGCGGTGGGGTGGCCCGCATCCCGCGGTCGCGCCCCGCGCGCGGCGTTCCCGGTCGCGACCCGCGCACCGCTCCATCGCCGCCATTCCGCTGGCATAAGCAAGCGACGATAGCAGCCGCGGCCACGATTTCCTGGGATTTCCAGCGCTAACCATCAACCACGTTGACATCCTCCGCCGCGCTGGTATCAAGGAGGTTGATGGTTCGAGAAAGGAAAACAACCATGTCTCATGGATTCTTCGGTGGTTTCGGTGGACCGGGTTTCGGTGGTCCCGGCTTTGGCGGCCCCGGCTTCGGTGCACCCGGTTTCGGCGGTCCGGGCTTTGGCGGCCCGGGCTTCGGTGACCCGGGTGCGGGCGGTCCCGGCTTCGCACCCTTCGGCAAGAAGGGTCGTCACGGGCTCAAGCGCGCGGCATTCGTCACCGCGGCATTGCTGTTGGACGGGCCGGCGGACGCCGCTCAGGTGGTGCAGCGGGTGTCCGACGCGACCGGCGGCGCGTTCACCCCGCCGCAGGACGTGGCCGAGCTGGCGATCGGCATTCTCGCCGGCCGCGGTGTGGTCACCGTCGACGGCGGCGTGGCGACGCTAACCGAGCTCGGCCGAAACCTGTTGGCCTGGCGCGGAATCAGTAGCGAGACCGCGCACGCGTTCCTGGGCCGGGCGGCGAAGTTCGGTGACGTTCTCAAGATCCGCAAGGAGTTCTTCGAGATCGCCGGGTTGGCCCGCACCATCGCATGGACGGGCACCGACGAGCAGAAGCAGCAGCTCGCCGAGACCCGGACCAAGGTGCTCGAGGCGCTGACCGATGCGCGCAAGGCGCTGCACCGGGTTCTCGGCGAGGCGTAGAGCGCGGGCAACGGGCCGCGTCGAAAGAGTGGCCCGCACAACGGTTATGAGTGTGAGCCGGCCATCATGGGCGCGCTGTTCTGATCGCAGCTTTGCGACGGTTACGCGGCGCGGCCGACCGGGGTGGCCGGTCACGCATGTGGTCACGGATACGGGCCATGAGGTCGCCGAGGGTGATCACGTCCTGGTCGGAAAGCGACCCGTACAACAGGTCGCGCACGATCTGGATGTGACCGGGGAGGACTTTGTCGACACGGGCTCGGCCCGCCTTGGTGATCTCGACCACCGTGGCGCGCTTGTCATGAGTGCTGATTTGGCGGCTGATCAGGCCTGCATTCTCCAAAAGCCCGGCCTGATGGGTAAGGCCGCTGCGGCTGTAGACCACACCGTCGGCCAGTTCGGTCATCGTCAGCGGCCGGCCGGCGTCGACCAGTTTGGCCAAGACCTCGAACTGGACATAGCTGAGGGCACCCTCGGCCTGCAACTGCTCTCGCACGGCGTACTGCAGCAAGCTGGCCGCCTCGGTCAGGGCGAAGTACGTGCGCATTTGCGCGGGCTTGAGGCCGTCGGCCATGCGGCCATCCTAATGCTTCGACGTCGCAGCGATTCCCGGCGGCCGCAACGGCGCCGGGCGGATGATCCCGCGTGGTCGAAACGACGTGCGAGACTTCGTCATTCGTCGACGCAATGCTCTCATGGGAGCGGCGCTTCCGCCTCGAGACCTCGAAAGAATGAGGCGGGCTAGCGGCTCGTCCGCCGTGTGGTGGTGAACTCGTCGACGAGCAGCCGGAGACGGTCCGACTCGTGCGAGGGACGCAGCCGGCCGGTACGGCCGAGGGTGACCAGCCCGTGCAGCGCGGCCCAGAACACCTCGGTGAGCGTGTCGGCATCGTGTCCGCCGGCGACCATGCCGACCCCGTGTTGCAATGCGGCGAAGGCCGCCGAGAGCTGAGCAGGCGTGTCCTGGGCCGCGAATTGCAAACTGGTCGCGCGGGTGAACATCGCGTCGTAGACCGCGGGGTTGTCGCGGGCAAAGTCCAGGTAGGCGCGGCCGATCCGGGTCAGGGTGTCACCGGCGGCGCCGGTGTCGGAGTGGGCGGCCCGGATCGCCTCGGCGAGTTCGGCGAACCCGTCGAGGGCTACCGCGTCCGCGATGTGTTCCATGCCGGTGAAGTGCTTGTACAAGACCGGCTGGCTGTACTCGATTTCGGTGGACAGCCGGCGGGTGGTGACGGCATCCCAGCCTTCGGCTTCGGCCAGCCGGCGGGCAGTCCCGATGATCAGCCGTCGGCGGGCGGCCCGATCGCGTTCGCGGCGGTCCTCAATGGACATACCCCAACTTATCACGGCTAGAAAAACTAGCGTTGCTATTGACGCCTTACCCGCTCTGGGGTTAGCGTTGCTAACACCTGCGAACGAGGGGAGTTACGACATGCTTTTGGACCTCATCACCCGCGCCGCCGCATTGGTCGCGGTGCTGGGCACCGCGGTGGTTTACGGCACCGACGTTTTCTGCGCGATCGCCATGCGGCCGGCGCTGGCATCGGTGGACAACGATGCCCTGGTCGCGGTCATGGGACGCGTGCACCGATACGGAGACCGGCGCATGCCGGTGCCTGGGGTGCTCGGGGTCGTGGCCACCGCGGTGAGCGCGGCACTGGCCGCGCTCACCGGGCACTGGGCGCAGGCGATCGCGGCGGGCACCGCGCTGGTCCTGCTGGTGATCTGGCTCGTGCTCTACACCCGGATAAGCGCACCCATCAACAGGCAACTCACAGCGGCCGCCGATGCGGGTCAGACGCTCCCGAATGGGCTTGCGCTGCAGGCGAAGTGGGACTCAGTCATCGGCGCCCGCGCCGCACTGCAAGGTCTGGCTGTGGTCGCCCTGTGCGTGGTGTTGACGATCTGACGCAGCCACACCGATTTCCCAGCCGAATTCGACTCGAGGAAAGGGACTTTGATGTTCCAGCTCAGGATCTACACCCTGCGATCACCGGAAGCTCTGCGGCGGTATGCGACGGTTCACTGGGCCCGTCACCTGGACACCTTCCCGGCGTTCGGAGTCACCACCCACGGTGTGTGGACCGAGCAGGACGGGGGCGCCACCGCCACTCGACTCGTCGCGCTGGTCGACTATCCAGCAGATGCCGACCCGGAACAACTGACGCGCCGGGTGATGGCCAGCGCGGAATTCGGCGCCGACATGGCCGGCTTCGACGTCGACGACATCATCGACGTGGAATCGATACTCCTTGACCCGACACCGTTTTCACCCATTCGTTAGCGACACCCAGGGAGCGCTCGACATGACGATCACCACCACCGTCGGCTACGTCCTCGCCGGACTGCTCGCCGCGGCCATCATCTTCATCGGCGCACGCTTCCTCGTCGCGCCGCGCGTCGCCGCCGCCGGCTACGGTGTGCCGGCGACTTTGAACGAGCCGCGCTCGGGCGCCTACCTGAGCGTCAAGGGCGTGCGCGACATCGCCACGGGACTGTTCGTCATCATCCTGATGGCCTCGGGGGCGACCCACCTCGTTGGCTGGGTGATGTTGGCCGCCACCATCATTCCGCTCGCCGATGCGGCCATCGTGCTGCGCAACGGCGGCTCCAAGTCGGTTGCTTGGGGAATTCACGGCGGCACCGCCGCCGTCATGCTCATCACCACCGCGCTGCTGCTCATCCCCTGAAGGCGTTGACGCCGGCGACCCTCCACCGTTCAGCGGTATGACGACCATCACAGGGCGCCAGGGAATTGCTTCGAGGTCGAAGCGGGTTGCAGCCGGTGTAACTGCTTCGAGATTGAAGCAAATGACCGAGGAGGGACACTATGAAGGCCATGCGATACCACGAATACGGCGGTAGCGACGTTCTGCGGTACGAGGAGGCACCCCGACCCGTGCCAGGCCCGCACCAGGTGCTGGTAAAGGTCGCCGCCACCTCGTTCAACCCGGTGGATGCCGGCATCCGTGGCGGTTACCTGGCGCAGGTGTACGAGATCGGCTTCCCGCACATCCCCGGTGTGGACGTCGCCGGAACCGTCGCTGAAATCGGCGAGGGCGTGCAGGACTGGAACGTGGGTGATGCCGTGGTGGCGTTTTTGCCGCTGGATGCCGATGGCGCTGCCGCCCAGTACGCGATAGCGCCGGCCGAATCGCTGGCCCCCGCACCACGGTCGGTGGACCTCGCCGACGCGGCCGCGCTGCCGGAGGCCGCGCTGACGGCGTGGCAGGCGCTGTTCGAGATCGCGGGTTTAACCGCCGGACAGACCATCCTGATCAACGGCGCCGCCGGTGCGGTCGGTGGCTACGCGGTTCAGTTGGCCAAGCGGGCCGGAGCGGTCGTCACCGCGACGGCCAGGGAACGCGATGCCGAGCGGCTGCGGTCCTTGGGCGCGGATCGAATCGTGGACTACATCGACTACACGTCTTCGCCGATCGACGTTGAGGGTGCACCGTTCGACGTTGTGCTCAACCTGGTCAGCACCACCGACGAGCAAACCGAAGCCCTGATCGGCGTGGTCGCCGACGGCGGTTTCCACGTCGGCACCATGGTTTTCGGGCCGCAGAACCCGGACCGGGGGGTACGCAGCCAGCGGGTCTTCGTCCGGAGTGACGCCGCCCAGCTCGCCGAGCTGGTCAGTCGCGTCGATGACGGGCAACTGCGCATCGAGGTCGCCCACCGCCGCCCGTTGGAGCAGGCCGCGGCCGTGCACGCCGACTCCGACAGCGGCAACCTGCACGGCAAGACCATCCTCATTCCCACCCACCCGTAGCCCCCCGCCACAACCGCTCTCTGACAAGGAAACTCGACCATGGACAAACTCGCACTCATCACCGGGGCCACATCGGGAATCGGCCAGGCATATGCGCAACGCCTCGCCGCCGAGGGCTACGACTTGGTGATCGTGGGCAGGCGCGAGGATCGCTTGGCGGCGTTCGCCGACGCCCACCCTGACGTGAGAATCCGCACGCTGGCCGCGGATCTTGCTACCCACGATGGCGTGGCACGGGTCGCCGAGATCTGCGCCGCCGAACCGCTGACGATGCTGGTGAACAACGCCGGGGTCGCCCACTACATGCCGTTGGCGGAGCTGCCGGCGCGCAAGGCCATGGAACTGGTGAACGTGAAGGTCCTCGCCCCCACGATGCTCACCCGCGCCGCGGTCGCCGGGATGCTGGAGCGCGGTGCGGGCGCGATCGTCAACATGGCGGGCATGATCGCGTTCAGCGGTCCCGCCCCGCATTCCCAGATGCCCCGGCGGGCCGTCTACGGCGGGACATTGGCCTACCTGGTCGCGATGTCGCAGACGCTCAGCGCCGAGCTCGAAGGGACAGGGGTCGTCGTGCAGGTGGTGTGCCCCGGGGTGGTGGCGACCGAATTCCACGAGCGTCAGAACATCGACCTCAGTGCGGTGCCACGGATGAGCGCCGAGGACGTCGTCGCCGCCAGCCTGCACGGCCTGCGGTTGGGCGAAACGGTCTGTGCCCCCGGCATCGAGGACGCCAGCCTGTTGGACGCTGTCTTCCAAGCAGAACTCGCCGCCTTCGGCGCGCAAAGCCCCCAACTCGCCACCCGCTACCGCTAGCGGGGGCTGGGTTCGCTGAGCCTGACCAGGGTCTTGCCGACGTTGACGCCGGTGAACAGGCCGTTGAGGGCATCGACACAGGACTCGATGCCCTCAAAGATGGTCTGCCGGTGGTGAAGTCGGCCTTCGGCCTCCCACTGGCGTAGCGCGGCGAAGGCCTCGTCGAAGCGCCCCCACTGATCGAGCGCGTTGAAGCCCTGCATCAGCGCGGTCTTGGACAGCAGGTTCACGTAGTTGGCCGGCCCGGGATGGTCCCCGGTCAGGTAGCTCGAGATGACGCCGCACAGGACGACGCGCGCGCGGGCGGCCAGCCGGCCAAGCACGGCGTTGAGGATGGGGCCGCCCACGTTGTCGAAGTAGACGTCGACGCGTTGCGGGCAATGCCTTTTCAGCGCCGCCGCGACGTCCTCGTTCTTGTAGTCGATGCACGCGTCGAACCCGAAGTCCTCCACCACCGCCCGGCATTTCTCCGGGCCGCCCGCGATGCCCACCACGCGGGCGCCGGCGATCTTGGCGATCTGCCCGGCGACCGATCCGGTGGCACCCGCCGCCGCCGAGACCACCACCGTTTCGCCGGGCTGCGGCCGGCCGATGTCGGTCATCCCGAAATAGGCGGTGGCGCCGGTCGGCCCGTACACGGACATGATGGCCAGCTGGTCGTCCTCGCCCGGGATGGGCGTGCTGAACAGGTCGTCGCGGATGAGCGCGTATTCCTGGAAGCCGGTCAGCGTGGTGACGACGTCGCCGACGGCATAGGCGTCGCACCGCGACGCGACCACCTCGCCGATCCCGGCGGCGCGGATAACCTCGCCCAACTGCACCGGCGGAAGGTAGCTGGGCTGGTCGTCCAGCCAGGTGCGGGCGGCAGCGTCGATGCCGACGTAGGTGGTCCGCAACAGCGCCTCGCCGTCGGCGGGTTCGGGCGCGGGCGTGGTGACCATTTCCGTGTCGTCCGGCTGGACAAGCCCCGACGGGCGGCGACGCAACAGGACCTGGCGATTCGGCAAATCGGGCACGATCGTAAAAACTACCGAACGGGCCGGAAACGCAGAAGCAAATGGCATATTCAATGCATGGCAGCAAACGAAGACCCGGAAGACCGGATCCGGGAACTCGAGCGCCCGCTCGCCGAGACGGCCCGGGCGTCAGAACAGGGCAGCTCCCAGCCAGCGGGCCAGAATTATCCGCCCGGCCCGGCGGGCCCCCAGCCCCCGCCGTCGGCCCCGTGGACCTACGGTGGCCCGCCCCAGCAACGTCCCTCCGGCAACCGCGCCTGGTGGATCCTCGGCACGATCGTGGTCATCGGCATACTGGCCCTCGCGGGCGGCATCGCGGCCTTCGCCGCCCACCAGCTCTCCGGCGTGAAGTCGATCATCGCCTCGCCGCCCACCATCTCCAAAACGTCTAGCCCGCCGAGCATTTCGACGAATCCCGGCCTCACCACCCCGCGCAGGAGGTCACCGTCGCCGTCGACCTCACCCGCCGCGCCGCCGGGCACCGAGCTCAGCGTCGCCGGCATCAACGAGAACCGGACCATCACCTGCAACGACAACATCGTCAGCGTCAGTGGGGTTTCCAACACGGTGACGATCACCGGGCATTGCACCAGCCTGTCAGTGTCCGGCGTGCAGAATTCGATCACCGTCGAGGCCGTCGACAGCATCGAGGCCTCCGGCTTCGACAACAAGGTCACCTACCACTCCGGCGCGCCGAAGATCAGCAACTCCGGCGGCTCGAACGTGGTGCAGCAGGGCTGAGCCGAAAACGGCTGCTACGCAAGCCCTTCGATGTCGCCGTCGTCGAGGACCTCTTCGGCGTCGTCGTCGAGGACGCCGACCGCGATGCCATAGGGCAGGAAGCGCACCTTGCGTTTGGGATCGACGTTGTCCTTGTTCGCCCGCAGGGCGTCGAGTTCGGTCGCATAGACCTGTTCGACGCGGGCACCACCGTTGGCCTCCACCGTGTAGATGGCCCACACCCCCTCACCGGCTTCGCCGGCGGTTTCCGGAGCACTGCGCGGACGCCGCGACAGGTCTTCGAAAAGTGCGGACCAGCCCGTCCGGCCACCGGGGGCGGCCACGAACTTGCTGACCCGCTCGAACACGTCGCGCAGCCCTTCGCTGCCCTCCCGGATCATCCGGTCGAATTCGTCGGGATCGAATCCGAATCCACTGTGCTCGCCCACGTGTCCTCCTTGGCGCTCGTGCCGTATCCGCCAGTGTGCGCTCAGTCGGCAGCGTGTGCCACGTGCTTACTGGCCGGGCGGCGGTGGCGGGTTGATCGGAATCGGCACCGTGACGAACGGGAAGTGCAGGTACATCGTCACCGGTGGCTGCCGGGGCAGCTGCGGCGCGGCCGGTGGGGGTGCGGGCGCCGGCGCGGCCGGCGGGGGTGCGGGTGCCGCGGCCGGCGGGGCGCCGCCTCCTGGACCGGTGGGGGCGCCTGCCGGACGGGCGGCGGCACGTACTGCGGCGCCTGCCGGGCCGGGGCGCGATACACCGGGGCCGCCGGCGGTTGGGTGACCTGGGTCTGCGGAGCGGGCTGCTGCACCGGTGACGGCGCGGGGGCCGGTGCGGCCACCTCCGACGGGCTCGGTGCGGGTGCGGGCGGCGGCGCGGGCTCGGAGCCGGCGGCTGCGCCTGCGGCGGGTTGCTCGGCGGCGGGGCCGGCAGCTGGATTCCCGGGGTGGCGACGCCGACGCCCGAATTGTGCCGCACGTCGGGCCCCGGGCGATCCGACGTCAACGTCACCAGCACCACCCCGCCTATCGCGGCGACGATGGCGGCCAGGGCGCTACCGGCCAGCAGCATGGACCAGGGCCGGCGCGGGGGCCTCTCGTCCTCGTCCGGCACGGCGCTGTACGCCCGGGCGCCGGTGGCGAAGTCGGCGTCGTCCCAGGCGTGCAGGTAGGTCGGGGTGATCGCGGGCGGGCTCAGCTCCCCGGTGCCCGGGTCCAGCGCGTAGGCCAGGGCCGCCGTCGACGACGCGAACAGCGGCGCGTTCGCCGAAGCCAGCGCCGCTCCGCGGGCCAGCGCCATGTCCGGCTCCTCCGGGCCGGTGACCGGAAGTGAGGTCGCCGCCTCGAGCGTGGACTTCAGCGCCACGATGTCGGTTCCGCAGCCGATCAAAAACACACCGTCGGCCCGCGAGCCGCGGGCGTCCAGACCGGAGACCATCGTCGCCAGTTCCGCCGCCAGGCCTCCCCCACGACCGTCGCCGGTCTGGCGCCGGTGCAGGTCGACGATCGAGCCGTCGGCGACGTCGACCACGGCCAGCGTCGCGTTCGACGGCTCCACGAACAGCATCGCGAGGCGCTCGTAACCCAGGGCGTAGCCAACGGTCTGTGCCAGCGCGGCCGCCGCGAGCAACGGTGCGACCAACATCACGCCGTCCAGCTCGTGGGTTTCGATCGCCTCCCGAAGCGCCCCCACGCCGGTCGGGTCGCTCCAGGTGACCCCGGTCGAGGTCAACCGGTGACCGCCCTCCGACACGCCTTCACGGCTGCCGATGATCGCGTCGATCACCTGATCGACCGAATTCCCTGCGGTCCCAACCGCGAACTCTTCTTGTTCAACGGTCACGCCGTCAGCATTTTGGCCTTCGATGGCTACCAGGCGGACTGTCCTGGGAGCCATCGACACCCCAAGCACGATGTCCACGTAACGCCTCCAAGGTCTTTTTCAACGCCCTTCGCGAGGGCATGACGGGATGAACCCGTCTGAACTTGGTGACCTAAACGTTACGCGTGTGTGGCTGGCCGCGCAGGAGGTGTCCGTACGCAGGAACGACGCTAATACCCCGGCCCGAGGAACGGATTCTGCGAGCTCCCCGGGTACTGCGAATACTGGCCCCCCGGATACTGATTCCCCGGATACGGCTGGTATTGCGGGTATTGCGGTGTCGATGGGGCCTGCTGCTGGGGGACCGGCACCGGGATCGGTATCGGCAGCAGCGGAACGTGGATCCACTCCGTCGTCATCGGCACCGTCGTGCTGGTGGTGGTCGGCGGCGGTGGTGGCGGCGGTGGCGTGGTGGTTTCCATCGGCGGCGGCGGAACCGTCGTGGTGATCGTCGGTTGCGGCGGCGCGGTGGTCGGCGGCGCCGTGTGCCGAGGCGTGTAGACGGGTGCCGGCGGTGCGGTGGTGACCACCACCGGTGGTGGCGGCGGTGGTGGCGGCGGCGGCGACGGCGGTGGCGGCGGCGCCGGGCTGGGAACGGGTTGCGCGCTGGGCGGCGGTGGCGGCGCCGGTACCGCGGTGGGCGGAGGCGGTGCCACCGGATGCGGCGCCACCGAGTTGGCCGGCGGCGCGGGCAGCGGGGCGACGGAGGGCGGCGGCGGTGCCGGCCGGTTTTCGATCCCGGTCAGCGTGTAGGCCACCCCGCCGATCGCCGTCATCGCGACCACGGCCGACATGCCGATGATCAATTGGGAGAACCGCAGACGCAGCCAGGGCCGGCGTTCCGGCGGCGGTTGGATGACATTGAGCCGCATCGACCAACCGGCCGGACCGTCCTCGTCGTAGGTCTCACCACCGAACCGCATCCGCAGGTCGCCAGGGTATTCGGTCTGCGACCAAGCCAATTCGCGATCGGTCAGCGCCTCGTCGTCGATCACCAGCACGTCGCCGGCCCCCAGGTCGACGACGTCACCACTCGCGTCGGCCGACGCGAGCAGCCCGATCGACGTCCGCGTGCGCAGGTCCAGCTCGCCGCCGCGCGACGCCAGGATCAGCGCCCCGCTGGCCGCGGCCAGGGCCGGTTGCGACGGCGTCAGGATCGGCGTGCGACCGTGCATCGAAAGCCGTTCGGTGACAAGCGGAATGCGCGCGCCCCCACCCACCGTGACCACCGCCGCGAGGTCCGACCAGCTCTTGCGGTAACGCACCAGCATGTCGTCGAAGGCGTAGATGAAGCCGGTCAGCCGGTCCTGGATCAGCTCTTCGAGGTCGTCCTGCGTCAACGTCAGGCTGCAGCTGCGCCCGCCCAGCACCGCGGTGATCTCGGTGGCCATCTCGGTCGAAAGCCGCTCCTTGCCCGCACGGCATTGCTCCTTGAGTTCGACGAGCTGTCCGACGCCGGCGGTGCTGGCCGGGTCGAGGCCGCTGCCGTGGCCCAGCTCCTCGAAGGCGCGCAGCTGCAACTCCTGGTCGATCTCGTCGCCGGACAGCGCCGCGTAACGCAATGTGGCGCTGACGAGTTCGAAGTCGCCCGCGACGTTGACCAAGGTGGCCGACGCGCCGCTGCCGCCGAAGTCGAGCAACCCCACCACGCCCTCGTCGGGCAGACCGAGTTCTGCCTTCACCGCGGTCAGCGACGCGATCGCGTCCGAGACCAGCCGCGGTGCCATACCGCTGCGCACGAAGCCCAGATGCGTTCGCAGCGCGTCCCGCAACGCCTGCACCGTCGCGGGTTTCCAGTGCGCCGGCACGGCGATGGAAATCTCCGAGCACGCCGCATCCGCGCCCGCGGCAAGCACCATCGCGTCCAGCGCCTCCACCGTCAGCAGTTCCGGATCGTGCGCGGAACCGTCGGGTGACACCAGCGCGACGGAATCACCGATGCGCTCGATAAAGCCCTTCATCGGTACGCCGGGTTCGGCTAGGTACGGGTTCTCTTCGGGTGCACCGATTTTCGGTGCACAGTGCGGATAAAGGGTAAGCACGGACCGGCGGCTAACCGGTGGGCTTCCATTACGCGCAGCGACCAGGTTCGTGGTCCCGATCGACAACCCGAGTGGGTCGTACATAGAGCGAAAACCTTCGTCCATAGGGGTCGGTGGCCAGCGTTAACGATAGCCGCGGACACGCGGAAAGCCGATGCTTCGCAATGCCATTGGTATCCGCTCGATGCGGTTGCGTCACCGAAGCGGTACCGAAAACCCCTTGACAAAAACCCTTGTGTTACAACACCGTCAGCGGCAGCGAACGCCTGGGCTCGAATTGAAACGTCGATCCCCCACTGACTCTGACCACCGAAACCTCTGGCAGTTCCTCGCTCGGAGTGTCGGTTTCGACCAGTTCGGCCGTCCAGTCGGCCGCCGTGCCGCTAACTCGAACCTCGATCCGCGGTTCCACCGCGGTGGCGATGGCCTGGAGCGGCTGCACGGATCCCGGCGAACACAGCGAGATCCAGGATTCGTCGTCGTGGGCCGGCGACGGGTGGACGTGCAGCCGGTTCGATTCCGTCTCGGCCACAACGTAGCCCGCCGGGTTGAGCAGCGGGTGCAGCTCGAGGACGCGCAACACGCCTTCGGCACCGCCCGGAAGTTTCAATGCGCGGTGAATGCGCTCGGCGGCCACTCCCGCGATGCCGGTCAGACCTTTGGTGCACACCGAGACGGCCTCATCGTCGTTGGCGGCGCGCGCCCGCACCGCGATCACGAACGACAGGTACAGCAGGTGCATCTGCAGGCACACCTCGTCGGCCATCCGGACCAGCGCAGAATGCGAGAAGGCGGCGAAGTCGAAATCGGACAGCAACGGGCCGGAGTAATCCGCCTGTCCCTCGTCGGAGGGGTCGATGGGGTCGAGTTCCCAAGTCGCAGCGCGGGTTCGACCCACGATGTCCAGGGCCGGGATGCTCTGCGCCTCGGGGTAGGACTCGTCGATGATGACGGTCCAGGCGCAATGCGGATGCCGGTCCGCGGGCGTCCGCGGCGGGCGATGAATCGGGCGCACCTGGGCGCGCGGGTTGGTCGCGATCGCTGTGGCGTCGAAGGTCGGGTCTTCGATGGTGTGGCACATGCCGAACACGTACTGCTCGCCCATCGGCTCGACGTCGAGCAGGGCACCGCAGTGGTCGAGCTGAAATTCGCCATGCCAGCGGTCGTGCACGGTGTATCGGAAATCCATGAATTGTGGTGGCGCGCCGATGTCGAGCTGCAGGCCCTTGAAGATCGTCGGCACGTCGTTGCCTTCGTAATTCAGCGCCTTCTGCATGCGCCGGGTGTAGATCGGGCTGGAGCCCGCCCACTCCTCGATGGCGATCTGCACCATCTCATCGCGGCCGAATGAGGAGATGCACCAAGCCATCCCGGATCGGTCGATCAGCTGCCCGATCAGCAGCAGTTCGGGAACCAGGACGACGAGTTCGTCGCGGGACAATTGCGCGTATCGCGAGGGGCTGCTCACGCCCCAAAAATAGACTCGACTATGTTATAAAGTCAACAATGTCCATCGTCGCTGGCCACACTCCCGATCGCCCGGTTGGCCCCACCCGGCGAACCACCGCGCCACGCAAGCGCGGCGATGACACCCGGGCGAAAATCATCGACGAGACGGTCCGCTGCATCGTGGAGGAGGGGTTCTCCGCCGCCACCGCCAAGCACGTGGCCGAACGCGCCGGCGTGACCTGGGGGGTCATCCAGTACCACTTCGGCGATCGCAACGGCCTGCTGATGGCGGTGGTAGACGACGGGGTGGCGCGGCTGGTGGACAGCCTGTCGTCGGCCGACGTCAGCGAGCTGCCGCTGCGCGAGCGCATCGAGGTCGTCGTGGACACCGCCTGGAGCTGCTACAGCAGCCCGACATCGATGGCCGCGTTCGAAATCCTGCGCGAGACGCGTGGCGGCCCGGACCCCTCCTCGCGGCGCCACCTGCTCGACATGAACTCGGCGGTCGGCCAGCTGGGGCGACTGATCACCACCGACCCCGCGTATGCGGGTGTGGCCGAGGTCATTTGGGCCACACTGCGCGGTGTGGTGCTCGCGCAGATGCTGACGGGCGCCGCCATCGATTGGAGCCTGGAACGACGTGCCCTCGTCGACATGGTCACCAGCTACCTCTCCGAGGGCCGGGGGCACCGCAACGCGTGAACCGCGCACCCGACCCGCCGCACAGCATCACTGTCGTTTGAGTCTCGGCGACCGGCACTTCGATGCGAGCGCAGACGGCGCACCTGCGTGTGCTGCAATGACCTGATGACCCTCGACGATCTCGCCGATATCGAAGCGATCAAGCAAGTCAAATACCGGTATCTGCGCGCGCTGGACACCAAGCATTGGGACGACTTCACCGACACCCTGGCCGAGGACATCAAGGCCGACTACGGGCCGTCCATCGGCAACGAGCTGCACTTCACCAACCGGGCCGACCTGGTGGAGTACATGCGGACCTCGCTGCCCGCGAACGTCATCACCGAACACCGGGTGACGCATCCGGACATCACCGTCGACGGCGACACCGCCACGGGCAGTTGGTATCTGCAGGACCGGGTGATGGTCGCCGACTTCAACTTCATGCTGATCGGCGCGGCGTTCTACCGCGACACCTACCGGCGGACCGACGCCGGCTGGAAGATCAGCGGCACCGGCTACGACCGAACCTACGACGCCACAATGTCTTTGGAGGGGCTGAACTTCACGCTCAAGCCCGGACGGGCGATCGCCACCGACTGAGGCGCTACTTGGTGATGGCGATGACCGCGCCGGGCCGCAGCCATTTCATGATCGACACCAGCTGAGCGTCGTCGACCGCCACGCAGCCCTCGGTGGGCTTCCCGTCGGTGGTGTGGAAGAAGAACGCGGCTCCCCCACCCGGCGTCTTGTTCTTGTTGACGCCCATCACGACCGCGTGCTTGTACTGCGGGATCTGCAGGTTCTCGCTGTCGCCGGTGTTGAACGGGCACTGCGCCTTCTGGCAGACCTGCATCGAGTTGAAGGTGGGGCTGTGGTCGTCGCCGCTCCACCAATAGTTGGGCCCGGACACCTGGGTGTAGGGCAGTCCGGTACCGGGATTCGGCGCCGTGCCGAACGCGGAGTCCAGGCTGTACACCCCCATCGGGGTGGCCGGAACGCCGCTCTTGGCCTGCGGCGCCATGCCCGCCGAACCGACGTGGGTGGGGATGTTGGACCGCAATGACTGCCAACCGGTGCCGGTGCGCTGGAAGATCTCCATGGTCGCGTTCGAACCGCCGGTGCTCACCACCGAAACCACCTGGGTCGCATTGCCGACCGCGTTCGCGAACCAGGGAGCGCCGGCGGCGGCACTGATGGGCGCCAGCACCACCGAGGCGAAGATTACGCCCGCCGCGGCGCACCATGAAGTGAGCAGTCGGTGCATGCCCTCCATCGTCAAACGGGCACATCGTCAGGGTCAAGTAAAGCTTTAGCCCCGGTTCGGTCACCGCGCCGTGACCAAATGTGCACCGGGACAGCGTCGTTAGGGCACGGTGGCGCTCTCGGACTCACGCCGCGGGCGGGCGGACGGCCCGATCGGGGGCCGAAAAACCCAGAGGCACAACAGGAAATACAGGTAACCCAGCGACCAGCCGGCCAGTACGTCGGATGGATAGTGCACGTTTAGCGCCACCCGGGAGATGCCGACCGTCAGCAGCGCGGCCGCCACCACCGCGACCGCCACGCCGCGGATCAACCGGTTCATCATCGGGAAGAAAAAGCACAACACCGCGAGTAGGGCCGCCGTGGCCTCCAGCGCATGCCCGGACGGGAACGACGTGGACGGCGCGGCGACCAGCATCGTCGCCGGACGGGGCCGGTTGACCAGGGCCTTGGCCCCGGCGGTCACGAATTCGTTGAGCGGCCCGCACGCCAGGACCAGCACCAGCGCGGCCCGCGGATTGCGCACCACCAGCGCCAACACCGTCATCGCGATGCCCAGCACCGACATCGGGACCGGACCCAGCGCATACGACACGGCTTCCCAAAACCGCGGCCACAGCGGATGTTTGAGCGCAACGTCGCGGGCCGCGTTCAGCAACGACCAGTCCATCCGGTACATCCAGGTCCAGTGCCGGCAGTAGCCCGCCCACGTCACCGCGTACACGACGGCTGCCACCACCGCGATCCACACCGCCACCGGCGTCCTCGGGCGAGTCATAACCAACCGATACCAGCTGCGTCGCCGCTCGACCCGCTGCACCCGTCGACAAGCGCGGTCATACTGTCGATATGGCCGTCTTCGTCCGTAGGTTGTTCGGCATCGGCAAGCTGCCCGACGAGCTGCACGCGCAGCTCGAGTCGGAGGGCATCACGTACCTCGCCGACTACGTCGCCGTGACCCGGCGATTCAGCGGCACCATCCCCGGTGTGCGGCTGCCGCACAGCGTGGCGAGCTACACCGGCTCGCTGGTCTTCACCTCGGAGCGGGTGCTCGCGACGCTGTCGATGCTGCCCCGGCTGGCCGGCCCGACCGTCAACGTGCGGTGGAACGCGCCGCAGACCGGCGCGGCGCAGGTGGAGATCTCGCCGACCGGACTGCAGGTCGACGTCGACGTGTCGCGGGTGGATGAGAAATTCAGCGGCGAACTGTCGCTGCACTACAAGGTCGCCATTCCCGACGATGTGCTCAGCGGCCTGCCGCGGCGGTCGCTGGCGTTCGACATGCCGCCGGACTACGTGTTCCGCGCGGTCGGGGTCACCTATAGTCCCTGATCACAATGCGCGGCCACGGCGGCTGCCGCAGCACCGCCAGGCTGCCGATCACCGCGGCCAGCAGGCCGGTGATCACCCCGATCAGCGCGATCCGGCCGCCGTCCACGGCCGGGGTCCAGGAGGCCTTCCCGTCGCGGATGGCGAACACCCCCAGCGGTTTGGTGACCACGATGATCGTGGTGCCGTCCGGGGTCTGGTAGGGCTCGCCGTAACCGCGGCCGGCCGCGGGGTCGGCGGCCAGTTGATCGAGCAGATCGGAAGGCTTCACGGAAAACCACTCCCTTCCTGGGGTTCGCCAGGCGCTCAGGCCTGGCCAGGCTCCACGCTAACGCGGATTTCCTACGATGGCTGACGTGACCGGTGAGGCATTCAGTCCGCAAGAGCGGCGGGCCGTCTATCGCGTCATCTACGAACGCCGTGACATGCGCCGGTTCGTTCCCGGCGCGGTGGTGGACGAGGCCGTCCTGGCGCGCCTGTTGCAGGCCGCGCACGCGGCGCCCAGCGTCGGGTTGATGCAGCCGTGGCGCTTCATCCGCATCACCGACGCCGCGCTGCGGCGGCGCATTCACGCCCTGGTCGACGAGGAGCGTCCGCGCACCGCGGCGGCCCTGGGCGAGCGGGCCGACGAGTTCCTGGCGCTCAAGGTCGAGGGCATCCTCGAATGCGCGGAGTTGTTCGTGGTGGCGCTGGGCGACGGCCGCGATGCGCACGTGTTCGGCCGGCGCACGCTTCCGCACATGGACCTGGCGTCGGTGTCCTGCGCGATCCAGAACCTGTGGCTGGCCGCGCGCTCCGAGGGCCTCGGCATGGGCTGGGTGTCACTGTTCGATCCGCACCGGCTGGCGGCGCTGCTGGAGATGCCGAACGGCGCCGAACCGGTGGCCATCCTGTGCCTGGGACCGGTGCCCGAATTCCCCGACCGCCCGGCGCTGGAACTGGACGGGTGGGCGGTCGCGCGACCGTTGTCGGAATTCGTCTGCGAAAACCGATGGGGTCAACTGCCGGCGCCCTGACCCGTCGGCACTCAGGAAACACCCGGGGAAGTTGCGGTAACGTCGCCGGTCGCAAGGCAATGTGAGAGGTGACCCCATTGACGCCGGGCGACACAGCGGACCAAAAACGGAAAACGGCCCACAGGGACAACGTGCTGATCGTGCACTGGCACGACCTGGGCCGCTACCTCGGCGCCTACGGCCACACCGACGTGTCGAGCCCGCGACTGGACCGCCTTGCGGCCGAGGGCATCCTGTTCACCCGGGCGCACGCCACCGCGCCGCTGTGCTCGCCGTCGCGCGGATCGCTGTTCACCGGCCGCTACCCGCAGAACAACGGCCTCATCGGCCTGGCCCACCACGGCTGGGAATACCGTGACGGCATCCGCACCCTGCCCCAAATATTATCCGAATCCGGCTGGTACTCAGCACTTTTCGGAATGCAGCACGAGACGTCCTACCCCAAGCGGTTGGGCTTCGACGAGTTCGACGTGTCGAACTCCTATTGCGACTACGTGGCCGAGCGGGCCGACGAGTGGCTGCGCCAAAGCGCCGACGGCCTTGTCGGACAGCCGTTTCTGCTGACCGCCGGCTTCTTCGAGACGCACCGGCCCTATCCGCGCGACCGCTACACACCGGCCGACAGCGCCCAGGTGGACCCGCCCGACTACCTGCCCGACACCCCCGAGGTGCGCGGCGACCTCGCCGACTTCTACGGGGCCATCAGCACCGCCGACGCCGCGGTGGGGCGGCTGCTGGACGCCCTGGCCGACACCGGTCTGGACGCCAGTACCTGGGTGGTGTTCTTCACCGATCACGGCCCGGCCTTCCCGCGGGCGAAATCCACGCTGTATGACGCCGGCACCGGCATCGGCATGATCATTCGGCCGCCCACCGGCCGGTCCATGACTCCCCGCGTCTACGACGAGCTGTTCAGCGCGGTCGACCTGGTCCCGACCCTGTTGGGGCTGTTGGGAATTGACACTCCGGCCGACGTGGACGGTCTATCGCACGCGCCCGCTCTGCTGGAGCCGGATTCCCCGACCACGCCGGTGCGCGATCACGTCTACACCATGAAGACCTACCACGACTCGTTCGATCCGATTCGCGCGATTCGCACCAAGGACTACAGCTACATCGAGAACTACGTGCCCCGGCCGCTGCTCGATCTGCCACTGGACATCGAGGAAAGCCCGTCCGGGCTGGCCGTCGCGCCGCTCGTCAAGTCGCCGCGGCCCGAGCGTGAACTCTACGACCTGCACGCCGACCCCACCGAGACCACCAACCTACTCGCCGGAGACGGGGCGGGCGCGGACGAGATCGCCGCCAATCTCGCTGTGCGGCTGCATGATTGGCGTCAGCGCACCGGCGATGTCATCCCGTCGGAGTTCGCGGGCACCCGCATCTCCGCGCGGTACACCGAGACATATCTGCAGATCCATCATGCGAAGCCGACCCCCCGCTCGGCCATTGCCGCCGACCGCGGCATCGAGGAAGGCAAGCCCACGCAGCGCTAGTGGCGATCGGGACTAGCCCGCAGAGCGGCTCGCGCCGCCCACCTCGGCGACGACGAACACCCGGCGGAACGGGAAGATCGTCGTGCCGTCGGCGCGGGGCGGGTAGGCGTCGCTCAGCAGCGGGATCAGCTCCTCGCGGAACTGCTCCCACGTCTGGTCGTCCAGCCGCTCGCGCACCGGCACCAGCGCCGTGCCGGTGATCCATTCCAGCACCGGATCCTCGCCGGTCAGCTGGTGCAGATAGGTGGTCTCCCAGACGTCGACCTTGCATCCCGCATCGAGCAGCAGGTTGGCGTAATGCGCCGGCGGCTGAACCACGGCACCGACACGAAATGGTATGTCGCGCAGCAACTTTGCATACGGCTCGCGGCGGGCCAGCGCCCGCACGGCGGCGTAGGACGGCGACTCGAAGTTGCCCGGCATCTGGACGCCGATCCACGATCCGGGGGCCAGTTGCCCCGCCCACCGCCGCAGCAGGTCGGCGTGTTCGGGCACCCAGTGCAGGGCCGCGTTGCTGACCACCACGTCGGTGTCGGGTTTGGGCTTCCAGTCCCGCAGGTCGCCGGTGGCGGCGTCGATGCCCCGCTCCTTGGCCGCGGCCACCATCTGCGGTGAGCTGTCCATCGCCTCGATCACCGCGTCGGGCCAGCGCCGGGCCAGGTATTTCGTCAGGTGACCGGGGCCGCAACCGAGGTCGACGACGCGACGAGCCCGCTCGGCACCCACCCGCGACAGCAGGTCGTAGAAGGGGCGGCCGCGATGGTCGGCGAAGGCCAGGTAGACGTCCGGATCCCACATGTCGATCCTCCCGATCCTCGCGCGCCGCTAGCAAACCGTATAACTCCTATGGTGCGCCGACGCGGCCCGGATGGTCCCCGGATAACGCCGTCACGACCGAAACCGGTCGAAACGCCCAGGAGACGCGTGCCCGCCCGGCTACCATCGCGTGCGTGGCGTCCGACTCAGATCCGATCGATCCGCCCATCCCGGTCCCAGACGTCCCCGGCGCCGATCTACCGGCCGGCGCCGGCGGATTACCCCCCCACTCGGCGTTGTCGCCCCGCCAGCGAATGGTAGTCGAGGCGTCGGCCCTCGGCGATCTGGCCCTGCGCACCTGGGTGGCCTCGCTGCTCACCACCACGGTGGCGCCGTTCGTGGTCGCGGCCACGCTGCGGCAATCCGATTCCGCCACCGAGCGCGGCAACCTCGACTTCTACGCGGAGTTGGGGGCGGCGCAGGACCCGGCGCGGTCCTTCCCGCGGCCCACCGAGCTGCCCCGGGTGAGGTCGCGGCGGGCCAGCCCGCTGGCGGAGTGGGTCGCGCGTGGCACGGTCGACAACATCGCGTTCCCCAGCAGCTTCACCGCGATCAACCCCGCCATGCGCACGCGGTGGAGCAGCTGGGCATCCAACAACACCGTGCGCGCGCAGCACTGGCGCCACGACGACGGGCCCCGTCCCACGCTGTGCGTGATCCACGGGTTCATGGGATCGTCGTACCTGGCCAACGGGCGGTTCTTTTCGCTGCCCTGGTACTACCGGGCCGGCTACGACGTGCTGATGTACACGTTACCCTTTCACGGCAAGCGGGCCGAAAAGTATTCGCCTTTCAGCGGTTTCGGCTACTTTGCGGGAGGGCTCAGCGGTTTCGCCGAGGCCATGGCGCAGGCCGTGCACGACTTTCGTTCCCTCATCGACTATTTGCGCCACACGGGGGTCGACCGCATCGCCCTCACCGGCATCTCGCTGGGCGGTTACACCTCCGCGCTGATGGCCTCGGCCGACGACCGGCTGGAGGCCGTGATTCCCAACTGTCCGGTGGTCACCCCGTCGACGTTGTTCGACGAATGGTTCCCGGCCAACCAGCTGGTGCGGCTGGGCCTGCGACTCTCCGACATCACCCGCGACCACCTGGCGGCCGGGCTGGCCTACCACTGCCCCCTGAACTACCGCCCGCTGGTGCCGCGGGACCGCCGGATGATCATCACCGGGCTCGGCGACCGGATGGCGCCGCCCGACCATGCCGTCAAGCTGTGGCAGCACTGGGATCACTGTGCGCTGCACTGGTTTCCGGGCAGCCATGTGCTGCACGTGAGCCAGCTGGACTACCTGCGCCGGATGACCGCGTTCCTGCAGGAGGTCATGTTCTGACCGCCTCAGCGGTGTCGGCGCTCTCGGCGCCGGTCTCGCCGCGCCGGTGGGCCGCGCCGGCCAGGGTGGGCCAATTCAGCTGCGCGAGCAGGTCCTGCGGCGCGGCGGTGTGGCCGTCTAACCGATACGTGGACAACAGGTCCAGTGCGGTCAGCGCGGGCAGGTGGTTACCGCGTTGCGGGGTCAGCCCGTCCACCGGCGCCTTGCCGTCCGGGGCGGTCTCGGTCTGGAACGCGCAGGCGACCGCGACGGTGGGCCGGCGGTTGTCACCGGCAACCTCGAGCGCGGTGCAGGTTTCGCGCGCGGCATACTCCCGGATTGCCGCCAAGGTCTCCGGCAGCGCGTCGTCGACCTGAATCCGGTACGCCGCAAGGTAATCCGAGGCACCACGCTGGACTCCCCGCCACCTCTCGCGGGGGTTGGACGTCAGCAACCGGGGAACGTCCTCGGCCGCGACGGTGGTGGCATCCCAACCGATCTCCCGCAGATGATCGGCCAGCCGGCGGGCCGCGACCTGAGCCGTCTCGTGCAACGGGATTCGTGGCGAGCGGGCCTGCAGCGCGGCCAGGTTGTCGGGCGCCGATACGGTGAGCCCGATCCAGGTCTCGCGGCGTGACGGGTCGGCGGCGTTGTCGCGGCTGGTGATTCGGATCTTGTCCGCCCGGATGCCGTAACGGTCCAGGTAGCTCGCGATCAGCGGGAGCGGCAACACGTCGGAGTCGTCCTCCGGTGCGCCGAGGCGAATCAGGGCGGTCGCCGCCGCGTCGGAGGTGGCCGAGGGGACGGCGTTGCCGCGGGCGATCATCGCCAGGCGGCGGCGCACGATGGCGGTCAAGTACATACCGCCCCACCAGCCGAACAACACGACCACCACGGCGGCCGCGATGCCCAGCAGCCAGTAGTCGCGCGGGCCTCGCCACGGGTAGGCCATCGCCGCCGGCACAATGGCCAGCAGCGCCAACGTGATTCGACCGCTCCCGGGAGTCGGTATCCGATGCTTGCTCACGGGGTGGGGTCCTTTCGTCGGCGTGCGATTGCGGTGACGGCGCCGGCCACCGCGACCAGCACGGCCAGCGCGGCGGTGCCGGCCACCGCGACGGTGCGCGGTTTGGTGTCCTTGGGCGCCGGGGCCGGCGGCACGGCCACCGGCTTCACCGATGCCGCGCCGGGCTGGTTACCGGCGGGCAGTTGCCAGGTCAGTGCGGCCACCGGATCCACGGTGCCGGTGCCCACCACGTTCGACGGGTCGCGGGCACCGTTGTGCGCGGTCGCGGTGATGCGGTGCAGCACCGCGGTGGCATTCAGGTCGGGATACTTGCTGCGGACCAGCGCCGCGACACCGGCCACGTAGCCGGCCGCGTAACCGGTTCCGCTCAGGGCGGCGAGTTGCTGGTGCTCGTCGGGCAGGCCATTGGCCAGCGCGCCGCCGTCGGCGTTGCCGATCGACACGATGCGTTCGCCGGGCGCCGCGACCCCCACCCACGGCCCCGCCACGGTGAATTTCGACGGCTGGCCATCGGGGGTCAGCGATGCCACCGACAGCACGTAGGGCTGCCACCACGACGGGATGGACACCGACGTGACGCCGGCCCAGTTTCGTGGATCGTTCGGGCGGCTCAGGTCGGTGAGCGGGTTGGACTCGCACGAGGTCCCGCCGCCGCCGGCGCCGGTCGGCCCGCTGTCCCCGGCGCCGGCCACTATCACCGCGTCCTTGTCCACCGCCGCGTAGCGGACGGCGGCGCCGAGGGCGGCCTGGTCGACGGGCCGGTCCACGGGCATGCAGGTGGCCGAGCCGATGTCGATCACCCGGGCACCGAGGTCGGCGGCGTGCACGATCGCCCGGGCGAGGGTCGACACCTCGGCCGACACGCGCGCCATCAGCGGATCGCCGCCCGGCGTCCGCGGTGAGAACTTGGCCGATGCCGTCCTGATCGACACGACCCGCGCCGCGGGCGCAACGCCGGAGAACCCGTCGTCGGGCGAGGGTTGGCCGGCGATGACCCCGGCCAGCAAGGTTCCGTGCCCGTCACAGTCGGTCAGCCCGTCGGTGGTCTCGACGAAATCACCACCGGGTTCGACGTTGGGCAGCCGCGGGCCCGGGCGCACCCCGGTGTCGAGCAGCGCCACCAGCTGGCCCTCACCCCGCGAGAAGCGCCATGCCGCAGGCAGATTCAGCATCGACTGGCTTGGCGTGATGGCACCCGGATCGCTGCCGGGGACGACCCCGGACGTGCTGCACGGCCCGCGCTGCTCCATCGGCTGCCCGGGCCCCGGTGTCCCGCTGGGCGGTTGCGCGCCGGGATCGACCGTCGGCGGGCTGATCGCGGATGCCGGCGGACTCGTCCACGTCGCGGCGGCGGGCAGCAACGCCAATGCCGCCGCGCAGCAGGCTGATGCCGGCCGAATCATCGATTGAGCACCCAGCCGAACAGACCGACCACGAAGGCCATCACGGGAATCAGCGAGGCGTCGAGTCCCGTTGCGGCGAAGCCCACCAGCCGGCGCACCGGCAGCGAATAGCTCTCCGGCGCAGCGATGCCCGGGTTCAGCGCCACGACAATCCACACCGCCACGAGCACCAGCAGCACCAGCGCCGCGCCCAGGGCGCCGGCGTAGCGTCCGGTCGAGGTGTAGAGCACCAGCAGCGTGCCGGCGGCCAGGAAGGGCTGGGCGAGTAGCCACGCCTTGCACGCGGCCGAATCCCAGACCCGGGCGCGCAGCACGGACGTCGCGGCGGTGGCGGCCACCACGTACCAGCCGGCGCCGCTGAGGGTCTCGGGCCGCAGCGCGATCGCCACCGAGCCCAGGACGCTGAGCAGCACCGCGGCGGCGATGAAGCCGCTCTGATGCGCGTCGCTGATCCGGACCCGGCGCGGCAGGTCTTCGAGCACCCGCAGTGACGGCGCCGACGGGGTGGGATCCCCAGGCGCCGGGATGACCGGCAACGGGAACCGCGCCCACAGCGCGGACAGTTGGGGCGCCTCGATGGTGACCAGCAGCGCCGCCACGATCAGCCCGCAACCGATGGCGATGAGCGTGAGGTGCCAGAGCAATTCGGCGCCGGCGGCCAGCAGCACCCCGGCACCCACCACCGCGGTCGCGGTGAAGAAACCGGCGATGCGTTCCCGTTCGGCGCTGGGCGCCATCAAGGCGATCAGCGACCACGCGGTGACGCCGGCGGCGGCCAGCGTCACCTGGGCGGGGCCGAATCGGCCCGGCACGGCCAGCGCCAGTGCGGCGGCGATCAGAGGCAGCGCGGCGATCGAGAGCGCCATTCCGGTGCGCGCCGAGCGCGCGGTGACCAGCAGGCCGACGATCGCGGTCAACGCCGCGACCGCGCTGACCGCGACCAGTCCCAGCAGCGCGCCGGTGGCCACCCGGTAGGTGACCGACAGGCCGGTGGCCAGGAACGCCACCGCGATCGCCGCGACCAGGGCGCCACGCTGGATATGCGTTGCGCCCCAAGGCTTGATCCGGGAGGTCGAGAAGATCATGGCCGCGTCGGCGATGTCCTCGACGATGCCGGGCGCGGCCGGGCCGACCGGCACCGCTTGCAGCGCCAGCAGGTCGCCGTCGACAACTCCGACCGTGTCCAGGCTGGCGTCCAGGCTGAACGGCGCACCGCCGATGGGGGCCAGGCTCAGCTGGGTCGCCGCGCCGATCTCGGCGGCACCGCGCCCGGCGGCGCCGTCCCCCGAGTCACCGTTGGTTGCGGCGGGAACCACCAGACGCTGTACGGCGGGCAGGATTTCGCGCAGCGGCAGCTCCGCGGGCAAGGCCATTTCCGTCAACCTGCTGTCCGCGAGGATTGCCACGCGGACGATCGGCATGACGGTTCCGGACGTCACCGGACCCTCGAAACATGTTGTGGCCGTTGCTCGAACATCGTGCTCTCTTCTCTTTTACTATGTTGGACGGACAGGGTTGAAGGGGAAAAGTCTCGGGCCAGCCGGTGCTCGGAGAACCATCCGGTGTCTGGCAGCAGGGCGGTCAGTTGTTCGATCGCGACGGCGATCGCGAACGGGGCGCCGGGCGCGAACGTCGAAACCCACTCGCCGTCGAAGGCGCGGGACGGACTGACCAGCACCCGCCCCTCGCGCGCGTCGACGATGCTCATCCCCACCTCGGTGGTGGAGTGCCGGCCGTCGCGGTGGCAGCCGGCGACGATCTCGACGTAGCTGCGCGGTCCGTTGAACACCGATTCCACCACCCTTCGTGCCGATTGCGGAATACCCAGGTAATCAAGGACTTCGGCGAGCGGAGCGCCCGAACGCAGCCGTTCGTCGGCTCTTGCACCGACCCGCGTCGGCAGGCTGAACTCGTCGAACCGGGCGGGCGGGCGCTGCGCCAGGCCGACGGTGAGCACCGGCACCAGCGCGCGCGGATCGTCGATGTCCATGGCGGTGAACGTGATCAGCTGCGCGCTGCGCAACGCGACGACCGTCAGCGATGGCTTGCCGGTCACACCGGTGCGCTGCGCGACGACGCCGCGCAGCAACTCGGCGCCGCCCTCGCCGGCTTCCCTGGGAGGGCCCACATAACGCAGGTCCAGCCACCGCTCGGGAAAACACACCACTTTGATCCACTCGGCGACCGCGGGGTTGACGAGTCCGCCTTCTGAGACCAGACCCAGTTCGGTCAGCTCAGCCTTCTGACGGTCGAGGAACGCGTTGCGTTCCGCGGCATCACGATAGGGCGAGGTGATGGCCAATACCCAGGGAAAGCTCCCCGCCCCAATCGTTTCCGCGATGAACCAAGCGTGATCGACCGTCAGTTCGACGGCGTTGGGTGATGCGTTCATTCAGCTGAGGACTAACCGCCCCATTTGGCGGCTTCGGCCTGGTCGCGCGCCAGCATCGACATGGTGTTCGCCTCGTGGGTGCTCGCCATCGACTGGTAGGCGCGCACCAGGCTTTCCATCGCCTGGTTCCACTGGGCCTGCCACACCTGGTAGGTCATTCCGGTGTCACCCTGCCAGGCGTTGGACAACGTGGCCTGCTCGCTGGCGATGTCGGAACCGAGCCCCTGCATGGTGCCGGCGTAGCCGGACATGTCGGCGGCGTGGCTCAACATCGCCGGGTAGTTGTACATGATCTGCGACATGACAAGTCCTTTCGCGGTTGCTAGCGGTGAGATCAGAACGCGGTGTAGCCCGACGCGGCGGCTGCGTCCGCGGCCACGTAGGTCCCGGCGGCGTCCCCGAGGTTGGCCTGGGCGATGTCGAGCAGGGTGTTGACCCGCGCGGCGACCTCGACGAACCGCGCGTGTGCGGCCTGGAAGGCGGCGGAGGACTCACCCTGGTGGAACGCCTGCGCCGACATCGCTTCCTGCTCGGCCTGGCTGATCGTGCTGCGCATCAACGCCGCCTTGGCGCTGAACGCCGACTGCGCGGCTACCAACTGCGGAATGTGAGCGTCCAACATACTCATGTTGATTCCTTTCTGTTGCGTCCGTTGGGGTTTCGGTAATTCACGGTCATTTGACTGAGTGCCTTACCCCCCTTTCCCCGGCTCGATTGGGCCCGCCCCGTTACCGGCTTCGTGCTCCCACGTGCCGGGCACCATTGGCATGCGTGGGCCGCCGCCGAAATCGTCGTCGGCCAGCTTGGTCAACCCGGCCGCCTGAAACGCCTTCTGCCGCTGCGTGGTTCCGGCGAACCCCAGCGTCCCGGCGCCCTGGGCGGACGCGACGGCCGCAGCCAGCTCCTCCTCGTCGCCGAAGTCCGGTGGGACACCGAAATCGGAGTCCATGTCCGCGAACTCGTCGGCGTGGTCGTGCAGCGCGCCCCGCCGCCGGCGCCGGGCCCGCGACTCGGCCCGGCTGGCCGCCGCCGCGCCCGCCGCCGGGATGGTCGCCGCGGGAGCCTTGGCCCCGCCGCGACCACCGAGCGTGGGGCCGACACCGGCATCCGGGTCACCGCCCATGGCGATCAGGTAGGCGAAGTTGCTCGCCGCTGCCGCCGGCGCAGGCGCGGCCGGCGCACCGGAGCCCGCGGCGACCGTCGTGGCCGGCGCCCCGGCCGGAGTCGCCACCGTCGGGGCCAGCGCGACCGCCGGCAGCATGGACGGCGGCTTGGTCGACGTCAGCGCGGGGGCCACGACGGTGGGGGCGGCGTCCGGCGCGGCCTCGACGGGCGTGGTGAGCAGGGAACTGAGCCCGATGCCCAGCAGCAGCGGGATCAGGAACGGTGCGGTCAGGATCGCACCCCAGGTCGGCCAGCCGACGGCGTTGAAAAACACTTGGTAGGCAACGAAAAACAGCAGCGGCCCGTTGGCGGCGAGGAACGCCGGCAGATTCGAGAAGAAGTTCTGCAACATCTGCTGGATGTTCTGGAAGAAGTCCTGGAAGAACTTGGACAGCTGCTGGATGAAGTTCTGCCACCAATCCCCGGGGCTGTTCTGCGTCGCGTTGGACGCGAGACTGTTGATCTGGCCGCCGGGATTCACAATCGCGGGCGCCGCCATGGTGCGCGGCGCCGCGGCCAAAGCCGAGCCGGACACGGCCTGGTAGGTGCCCATGGTGGTGGCGGCCTGGACCCACATCCGCGCATAGTCGGCCTCGTTGACCGCGATCGGAATGGTATTGATGCCAAAGAAATTCGTCCCCACCAACACCGCATGCACGGTGTGATTGGTGGCCAGTTCGGCCAGCGTCGGCATGGCCGCCAACGCGGCCGTGTACGCCGTCGCCGCGACTTCCTGCTGCGCGGCGGCACCCGCGCTGTCGACGCTGGCCTGCTGCAGCCACGCCAGGTACGGCAGGTGCGCCGCCACGTACTGCTCGGCGCTCGGCCCCTCCCAGGCGCCGGCCTGGGCCTCCCCCAACAACCCACTGAGTTCGGCTGCCGCCGAGGCGTATTGGGTGCTCAACGATGTCCACGCCCCGGCGGCCGCCAACAGCGGCCCGGGGCCTGGACCGGCGCTGAGCAACGCCGAATGCACCTCGGGTGGCGACGCCATCCAGATGGGTCCTAAGGGGGATGTCATGCTCAGGCGCCCGCGATTCCGAACGTCGCAGCGGCCGCGGTGTCGCCCGCGAGATAGCTTGCGCCCGCCTGCCCGACGCCGACGCCGGCGCGGCCGAGCTCTTCGACGCCCTGCGCGGCCATGGCGGAGTGTTCCTGGCCCTGAGCGCTGAATCCGGCCGCCGTTTGCAGCGACACCGGATCGACCGCCGGCGGCACCACCGCGGTGATCGCCGGAGCCGCCGCCGCATGCGCGGCCGCCAGCCGCGCCGTCAGGGCCTCCACCGCCGCGCTGGTCGCGGCCAGACCTTCGGGAACCACTCGTAGGGTCATGGTTACTCCTTTCCTGGTCCTTTTCGGACTTGGATAAACATCAGTGGGCGAAACCGTCTGTAGCGCCCTCTATCACGGACTCCCCGACCAGCGGGTTGACCAACTGCACGTACGTCGGGGCGTCGCTGTCGCCCAGCAGAATCGCCCGCCCGGCAGGCAACCGGCCGAACCGCTGGCCGCGGATCTTGCCGCTGTCCTGCGGGTTGCCCGCCAGCATCAACGTGGTCGCCTGCAGGTCGTTGAACCGGCGCAGCAGCGGGTTGGTCATCAGCGCGTGCCCCGAGCCGGTGGCACGCGCGGTGACGATCACGCGCAGCCCCAGATCGGCCGCCTGCGAGAGCAATCCGATCAGCGCGGTCCATGGCCGCTGCCCGACGTAGGGGCCGCTCATCGCGGGTGAATCCGGTATCTGGTCGACGTCGTCGATGATCAGGTAGTGGGTGTGGCCCGCGTAGCGCCAATGGGCCAGCTCGCCCGGTGAGAGACCGGCCGGCGGCCGGCGCGATTCGATGAGGTTGGCCAGCCCCAGCATCGCCGGGATGATGCGGTCGATGTTGGCGGTGTACTCGTTGTCGGCGAACAGCGGCTCGTCGACGAGGTGCAGCCGCCGGTCCAGCACCGTGAAGGCCACCTGATCCGGCGTGGAGTGCTCCCGCACCGTGCGAATGAGATGACGCAGCAGCGTGGTCTTCCCGGACTTGCTGTCGCCGAACACCATCAGCAGCGGATTCTCGGCGAAGTTGACCACCACGGGCGCGAGGTCTTCCTCGCGCTGGCCGATGACGACCTGCTCCGGCCCGCGATACAGCGACCCGACCGCTTCCGGCACCAGGTTGGTCGGCAGCAGCCGCACCGGCGGCGCGGTGACGCCCGGGTGGCGCGCATTGAGCGCGCCGATCTGCTCCAGCTCGGGTGCGGCGAACAGGAAATGCTCTGCGGCCATGGTCAATCCGCGTCCCGGCTGGTCGTGCGGCACCGCTTCGGCGGGGCGGCGCAAGGCGCCGACCACCCGGACGTTGCTGTCCCGCGCGTCGTGCAGCTTGAGTTCGAGCCGCAATCCGAGGCCGTCGCGCATGGCCAACGGAACCTCGAGCCAGCTCGGGGTGGTGATGACGACATGGATGCCGTACGCGAGACCGATGTTGACCAGCTCGCTGACCCTGGCCAGCAACGGGTTTCGGGTGTTGAACTGGTCGGTGTTGTCCCGGCCGAACGCGTAGAGGTTGTCGATGACCAGGAACACCTCGCCGAACCCGTCGTCGGGGGCCGCACCGTTCTTGTCCCGGAACGCCTCTCGGCGCTGCCGCGACAGCAGCAGCTGTTCGAGTTCGCCGAAGGTGCGCCGGATGCGTTCGGGCTCCAGCGCCGAGGCGACGCTGCCGACGTGCGCCAGGTCTTCGAGCGCCCGCAGCTTGCCGCCGCCGTAGTCGAGGCAGTAGAAGGTCACCTCGCGCGGCGAGTGCAGGCTGGCCGCGGACAGGATGAACGTCTGCAGCGCGGTCGACTTACCCGATTTCGGGCCACCGTGGATCACCATGTTGCCGGCCGACGAGGCGGCGTCGAACACCAACGGATCGCGGCGCATCTCGAACGGCTTGTCGATCTCGCCGAGCGGCCACTGCCACTGCCGGGGCGGCACGCCGGCGCGGGCCAGCATGGCGCTCAACGGGATCGGCTCGTCCAGCGGCGGCAGCCAGAGCTGCGGCGCGCGCGGACCGTAGCCGGCCAGCTGGTCGCCGATGGTGGCGATCAGCTTGCGCGGCGGCCCGGTGAATTCGTCTTCCTCGGGGGCGGTGATCACGGTGTCCTGATCCGGTTCGACGCGCCCGGCGGTGAACAGCTTGGGCTCCGGGATCGACGGCACGACAAAGGATTTGGCCTTCTGCGGCGGGTCGTAGATGCCGTCGACGTAGGTGCTGCGGAACTTGATCGGCGTCGCGCCCGGGGCGGGCACCAGGAAGCCCACGCCCTTGTGCTCCTTGCCGGACTCGATGTGGTAAGCGTCCTCCACACCGATGATCTGGCGGGAAATGCTGGGGCTGGCGACCTTCAAACCGATGCGGTAGGAGGTGTTCTTGTCGATGTCCTTGATCTTGCCCACGTCCAGCGTCTGCGACGCGAACAGAATGTGGATGCGGAACGAGCGGCCTTTACGCGCAACGTAATCGAACAGCTCCGCGTATTCCGGGTGATCGGCCAGCATCAGGGTGAACTCGTCGGCGACCACGAACAGCGTCGGGATCGGGGGCAGGTCGTGTCCCGCCGCGATGGCGTTCTCGTATTCGACCACCGAGTTGAACGCGCTGCCCTGGACCCGACGGCCCGCTTCCCGCAGCAGCGTCTCCCTGCGGGCCACCTCGCCGCGCAGCGTGTCGGCGAAGCGATCGGCCAGCGACTTCTTCTCGGCCATGTTGGAGATGACGGCGACGACTTGCGGGAAGTTACGGAAGCTGTCGGCGCCCGCCTCGCCCTTGAAGTCGGCGTAGATGACGATCAAGCGGTCGGCCGAATGGGTCGTCAACAGCGACAACAGGATCGACATCAGGGTCTGCGACTTACCGGACCCCGTCATGCCGATCATCAGGCCGTGCGGGCCCATGCCGCCCTCGGCTTCGTCCTTGAGGTCGAACATCAACGGCTCACCGGTGGCGGTGACGCCGATCGGAACCCGCAGCTCGTCCTCGCGGCGGCGCGGCGCCCACAGCGTGGGCACATCCAGTTGGGAGGCATCCGAAATGCCCAGCATCGTGGTGAACGTGGCGCCGCGGGTGGCCGCGGAGCGCAGGCCGGTGTGGGTCGGGTTGGAGTCCCACCGCGACAACTGACGCGCGAGGTGCGCGGCCTCGTCGGCGCCGAATTGGTCGGCGTCATCGATGTAGGGCTGCCAACCACCGGTCTGCCAGCGCTCGAGGGCGCCGCCGGACACGCGCAGGATCGGCTTTTCCGGATCCGAATACTGCTCACGGTTCGGCGCCGTGACGCTGCGCTGCACGACGGTGACGCCCGCCCGGCCCAGCGCCAGCGTGGACGCGGTGAGGTCGTAGTCGGGGTCGTCGATGATGATCAGCAGGTGACGCAGGGCATCGGCGGCCTCGCCGGTGAACGCCGGACGGTCGAGGAGGGCCGAGCCCAGGCTGGCGACCAGGTCGTCGGCGTTGGTCGCCATGAAGCGGGCCGGCCCGACACCGTCGAGCTCGCCCGGAACGTCGATGTGCGGCAACCACTTCAGCCAGGACCAGTCCGGGCTCTCCAGGTTCGGGGTGACCAGCGCGACCCCGAGCACGGTCGGGTCGTGCCAGGTCACCGCCTGCGCGACCCAGGCGCGCAGCGCCGCCCTTGCCTCGTCTGGTTCGCCCAGCACGGTGATCCGGGAGACCTTGGTCAGGTCGATTCCGGTCGGCACGTCGCGCACGGTGCGATGGGTGTCGAGCAGGCTGCGTAATGCGCTGTGCGACACCGGCTCCAGATCGATTTCGTCCGCGGTGTCGTTGACCCGCAGGGCGGTGGCCAGCGGCACGTGATGGCGGCCGGCCCGCAGCACCAGGAAGTCGGGATCGTGCGGGTCACGTTCCCACTGGCGGCGCGATCCGGGCACCGTGGCCAGCGCGGACGGCTCCGGGTGAGACCACTGCGCCGCGGCGCGCTGCGCGGTGGCCTGGGTGCGGATGTTGTCCCGCACCACCGACAGGTAACGCAGGTAGTCGGCGCGCTCGGCGTCGACCTCCTCGGTGCGTGTCTTGTTGTCGTTGCCGCGGTACATGGCGGTCGCGGCGAGCAACAACACGAACGGGAAGAACAGTGTCTGCGGAGAGATCAGCCGCATCCCGGTGGCGAACAGGGCGACGATCATGCCGACGATCAGGATCACCAGCACATAGGGCATCGCGCGGCGCAGGAACGACGGCGGGATCACCCGCGGCAGCTCGGGTGGCGCCTCGATGGCGATGGTGCCCTTGCGGGTCACCGGCGGCGCCAGGCGGCGGCGCGCTTCGAAGATCAGTCGGCTCATCGGGGGGCTCCCTCGGCTTCCCTAGCAGCGGCCACACGGCCGGGCTTCTGATCGGGCGTCAGCCCGTCATGAGCCAGCAGCGCGTCGGCGCGCGATAACGTCGGACCATTCGCGAACAGCGACAACACCGACCAAGGAACGGGGACCGGCGATCCGTTAAGGCCAAGAGCCTCAACAGTTTTGCCGTGTCCGGCGGCGGAGTGCTCGGACTCGTTGTCGATGCCGTAGCGGACACCGGTGTCAGAGACCCAGAACAGCGACCCGGTGCCCGGCGAGTCCGGGCCGCCGCCAACGGTCTGGGTGAAGTAGCCGGTGCCCGGCGCCAGGGCTACACGGGTGGCCACCAATCCGTTCGTCGCGGCGCCGCCGACCAGGTCGACGGTGCGGATCGATTCGGGGATGGGCAGCGCGGAGCCCGACATCAGGCGCAGCGAGCTGGTCGCCGCCCCGGCAGGCTTGCTCCAATAGGCGCACGTGACAGGCGATTTCGCCGCGTCGACCACGCTGACCTGCTGATCCGGATACCTTGCGGTGTCCAGCATCCGCGATACGGGCAGCTTGGCTACCGCGTCGGCACCCAGCCGCGGCGGTTGGTCCAGCCCATAGGAATTGGTGTTGCGCAGGATGGCGGCGAGCACCGGTGAGATCTGCTGCAGGCCGTCGGGCATCACCGCGTAGTAGCGCGGGGTGCCCGAGGAACTCTGCTCCAGGGCGTAGGAAACCACCACCGCGCCGATCGGAGCGGGCACGCTGAACGGGGCCGGGGCGCCGGCGCTCGGGATGCCGGGCGCCGTCAGTGGCGGTGCCTCCGGGATCGCGTTGAACAAGCCCAGCGCGATGGGCCGGGGCGCGGGCACCTCGGAGTTGTTCTGCCCCAACCCAAGTGCGTTCGTGATCGCGTGGTCGGTCAGGTTGATCTGCGAACGCTTGCCGTCCCACAACAGCCAGGTGCTGCCGTCTCGGTCGACAAGGATCGCCTGCTGCGACGCGATCGTCGCCGCGCGCGCACCGCTGCTGTCCGGCCGGCCCGCGATCACCGTGACGCCGGTGCTGTGGGCGGCGTGCCCACCCTGGGCGGGCTCGCTGACGGCGTCGCACACCGTCCAGTTCGCGTCGTGCGAGGGGTTTTGCACCATGCGCTCCGGCGCACCCGGGATGCCGATCAGGTTGCCACGCGGAAAGCGGTCCAGCTCACTGCTTTTCACCATGGTGGGGTCGACGGCGTGGCCGGTGATGAGCCGCGCCGACGTCAGATTGAGCACCGGGTGCAGGTCGTCACCGACCCGGACGTACAACGCCGCGGTCGACCGGTCGGCCAGCACCGCGTTGGTACCCACCGTGCCGCTGGGCCGGATCAGCGAGAACACGAAGCAACCCGCCAGGCCGGTGACCAGCAGGACAGCGCCCATGGCCACCGCGCGCGACTGTGTGCGCAGCGGGTCCACGAGCATCCTGGTGTCGTGCAGGGCGATGCCGGAGGCGATGCGGCGCATCACGAACCGCCAGCCGGTGACCTGGTGGCGGGTGACGAAACCGCGGCGGTACTCGACCTGGTCGGGGTTGTCGTTGACCGGGGTGCGAGAGGTGAACGAACGGCGCTCGTCGGACTCGTGGTTGGAGGTCATGCCGGCACCGACAGGCCAAGGCCGCGCAGCAGCGGCTCTACCGACCGTTCGACGTCGTCGTCGGTGATCGTCATCAGCTCCTCGTCACTGAATTCGCCGGTCCCGGCGTGTTCCGAATGGTCGAGCCGGAACTCCCGCTCTTCTTCGGAGCGTTCGACGATGTTTCGGACGAACCGGCCGTTACCGGCGATGTCCAGGTTGCGTCGCGAGATTCCGTTGGCGTCCGGGGTGGACTCGGTTGCCAACTTGGTGAACAACGCCTCCATGTGTTCGAGCGCGGCCGGCTCGAAAACGCTGTCGCGCTGCTCGGCCATCGTGTTCGCGATCTCGACCAGCTCCGACGGTGCGTAGGAAGGAAAGTCGATGTTGCGGGTGAACCGGGAACGCAAGCCCTCGTTGGTGTCCAGGAACTTGTCCAGGTCGGCGCGGTATCCGGCGATGATGACCACCAGGCGGTCGCGGTCGTTCTCCATCCGCGCCAGCAGGGTGTCGATGGCCACCAGGCCGAAGTCGTTCTTGGCGCCCGTGGCGACCAGCGCGTAGGCCTCGTCGAGGAACAGCACGCCGTCGAGCGCGCTGTCGATGATCGCGTTGGTCTTCGCCTCGGTCTCGCCGATGTGCTGGCCGATCAGGTCGGCACGGTGGACCTCGCGAATGTTCTCTCGCTTCAAAAGCCCGAGGCCGCAATAGATCTTGGCGACGACGCGGGCGATGGTGGTCTTACCGGTTCCGGGCGGGCCGGCGAAGACCAGGTGGTGGGCGCGCTGCGCGACCGCCAGGCCGCGTTGCTTGCGGACCAGTTCCATGGCGACCGAACTCTTCAGCCGCGACACCTGGTTCTTGACCTCGTCGAGTCCGATGAATTCGGCGAGCTGGCGCTCGGCCTCGTGCAGCAGCACGGCCTTGCGTTCGTGCGCGGCCGGGTCGACGAAATCCTCGGCGCTGGGCTCGGTTTCGGGGTCCCACGGATCGGTACGGGCTTCGATGCGGGCCGCCGTGGTGGTCACGATGCCGAAACTGGTGTCGGTCAGGGCCTGTTCGACTTGTTCGTTTTCGGGATGCGCGGCGTACAGATCCTGCAGCACTTCGCTCGCCGAGTCCTCGTCCACGTGCGCGCGCAGCACCAGCGCCTTGGCCAGTGCGCCGTCGACGGCGGCCACCGCGACGGGGCCCTCGGGCTCCTCCAGATACGACAGCGACGGGGCGAACATGCCCAGCCGGGCGAGCGCGGTGCCGAGGGCGATCTTGGCGGCGTGCGAGAAGGCCTCGTCCAGGTCCGCGTCGTTGACGATCGGGGTCAGCAGCTTGACGACGTCCGACCAGCGCTCGGCGCGGTAGTTGATGACGACCGACACCCACCGGGCCTCGCGCCAGCTCGGCCGGCCGGCGGTCAGGCCGGTGACGATCGCATCGGCCTCAGCAAATCGTCCGGCCGTTGCCAGCGCGGCAGCGTAGGCGAGGTGGAAGTCGTCCGGCGTCGCGGCGCGAAACTGCAAATACAGACCGGTGTCGTAGCGGAAGCCCAGCGATCCGGGCGCCAGATCGACCTGGCGCTGCAGCGTGCCCGCGGTCGCGACGTTGCGCGATACCGCCTCGAGCACACGCAAAGACGCATCGCCTGCGGCGGCCAGGCCGGTCCACGCGTCGCACTGGTCGTGGGCGACGCGGGTCAGCGCGGTGAAACCGGAACGCGCGGCGGCCAGGTCGGCGGGGCGCTGGCGTTGGTAGACGACGATGCCCAGCGCGCGGCAGCATGTCGCGAACCGGCTGACGACGTCCTCGTCAACCCGCGCGTCCACCCGCGAATTAACGGGCTGAGCTGTGAGCATGCCGGTGTCACCGAGTTCCACGGCCGCGTCTTTTCATGTATGTAGTCTCCCCTAACCTAACTGCCTGAAGTTAGCATTGCATAAGCTAACTGTCGAGGCGTTTGGGCCCGTCCGGCTCACCACTGCACTGCCCTTCTTTTACCGCTGTTGAGGATGTTTCCGGTAGGGATTCTCCGCATTTCCGGCATACTCACAGCCGCACGTCGGGCGGTCTCACAGCAAGGCCCCACCTTAATGAAAATCATTTTCATTATCAACTCGGCTCGCGCGCCCCGGAAACATCCGCCGCGGCCGCAGCCGTCGGAACGTTCACGCAGCCACTAGTCGGCCGGCATGCCGAAAAAGTTCCACCCCTAACCCCTCTCCCAGCCGCGCGGCAACATCGGCGTCGAGGGTGCGTCGCCGAACTCGTCACCGGCCAGCGTGGCGAGCCCCGCGGCCTTGGTTTTCTCTACGGGCGCGGTTCCGGCAAAGCCCAGCGATCCCGCACCGCGATCCGATGCCTCCGGCCGGCCGGGGTCGGGAATCGGGCCGGCGTCCGGTTCCAGATCCACGTATTCGTAGCCGCGGTAGTGGTCGTTCATCGCCGCCTGACGGCGGCGTCGGGCGCGCTGCCTGTCCGCGACGGATGCCGCAGCCGGCGCCGTTGCCGCGGTCCGATCAGGCTCGGGCGCTTTGCGCTGGGCGCCGCTGCCCAGGCCGGCGCCGGTGCCGATACCGGGCCCACCGACCAAATAGGGAAAGGCGACGGCCTCGCCGCCGGTCACGGGCGGCGGCGCTGGCGCTGCGGGCGGAGGGCCGAGGCCGGCGCGGGCGCCGGAGCGGGAGTGGAGACCGGTGACGGCGCCGGCGCGGCGACGGGAGCAGCGCTGACGACCGGCGCGCCGCTGACAGCAGGCGCAGTGGGCGCCTTTGGCATCGGTGCGGGCGCAGCGGCGGGCGCCGGAGTCGGGGCTGGCTGGATCCTTGCCATCAGACTCAAGCCCGCTATGCCTCCCGCGAATCCGCCCGGCACGATGAGCGGAACGGCAGCAAGCTGGGGGAACGCCTGAAGGGCCTCGCCCAGGTGGGTGAACTCGTCCGCGATGAGTCCGGCGGGCCCGAAAATGTCCTCTGCTAGATCCTCGAGTGCGTCGGCCGGGTCCTCGGGAAATTCCGCCAAGTCCTTTCCAATGGTCTGGAAAATCTCGAGGAAGCGGTTGACCCACCAGCTCAGCTGGTACGGGTTGCCGGCGTCATTGTCGACGATGCCGGTATCGTCGCTGTCCTCGCCGCTGCTGTCGCTGGAGTTCACGATCGGTGGCGCCGGGTCGGTCTGCGGTGCCGCCGCCACGGCCGTGCCTGCCACCGCTTGATAGGTCGACATGGTGGTCGCCGCCTGGACCCACATCCGCGAATAGTCGGCCTCGTTGACCGCGATCGGCACGGTGTTGATCCCGAAAAAATTGGTCGCCACCAGTGCCGCGTGCGTGGCATGGTTGCCGGCCAGTTCCGGGAGGGTCGGCATAGCGGCCAGCGCCGTCGTGTAAGCGGTGGCCGCGGTCTCCTGCTCGGCGGCCACCGCCGCGCTGTTGGCGCTTGCCCGCTCCAGCCAGGCGAGGTAGGGCAGGTGCGCGGCCACATACCGCTCGGCAGTGGGCCCCTCCCACGACCCGGCCTGCGTCGCGGCCAACGTCGCGCTGAGCTCGTCGGCCGCCGACGCATACGTCTCGCTCAACGAGCTCCACGACGCGGCCGACGCCAGGAGGCCGGCCGGGCCCGGTCCGCTGGTCAGCAGCGTCGAGTGGATTTCCGGGGGGGACGCCATCCAGATCGGTGCGGTCATGTCCCCTCCCCCGGGGGCGGCGGCGCGACCGTGCGATAGGGAAAAACGCGTGCCGCCATGCCGGAGACTCCTCGCCGGGCGATGTCACTGACCGCCGGGGCTGTCGGCGGCACAAGGATGAGCCCGGTAGTAGTCGGGCGGCGGCCCGAAGAAGTTCCGGCGGGGAGCCGATTCGGGCAGAACTCATCGAAAGCGGGCCGCGATCGCGGCCGGTTATTCCCCGTCAGGCCCGGACGGCGCTCACCAAGGTATTGCGCGCGATCATCGGGCCGGCCTCGGTCTCCGCCCCCGGCACCGGGCGGCCGACCTGCCGGAGGTAGTCGGCCAACGGAGTGCCGACCGCATTCCAGCCGTGCCTGCCGAACCATTTGGCGGCCGGCTCGTGCTGCTCGTTGTAGACCAGCTGGAAGAACACCCGCCCGTCACCCTGCTCGGCGGCCGCGCGTTCTTCCGCGACGGCGGCCTCGAAGTCCTCGGGGGCAGCGGGGCACCGTCCTCGACGGCGACGTGGCTGCCGTGGCCGGCCAGGCCATCGATACCGGTGAACAGCTGCTCCTGGGCCTTCGCCGGGAGATAGATCAACAGCCCCTCGGCGATCCACGCCGACGGCTTGGCGGGGTCAAAGCCGGTGTCGCGCAAGGCCTGCGGCCAGTCCTCACGCAGATCGATGGCGATCTCACGCCGCTCGGCACGCGGTTGGGCGCCGGCGCCGGCGAGCACCTCACGCTTGAATTCGAGCACCTGCGGCTGGTCAAGCTCGAAGATCGTCGTCGCGGCCGGCCAGTCCAGGCGGTAGGCGCGCGAATCCAGACCCGCCGCCAAGACGACCACCTGACGCACACCGGCGTCCGCGGCGCGGCGGAAATACTCGTCGAAGTACTTGGTGCGCGCGCCCTGGAAGTTCACGAAGTTCTCGCCGAAGTCGGCCGTCTTCAGCTGGTGGTCGGGATCCTTGCCGTCGAGTACGTCGGCCCACGACCCGCCGACGGCGCGGCAGAAGACCTCCGCGTACGGATCCACGGCCAGCGGTTCGGGCTTTTGCGCCTCCAATGCCCGCGCGGTCGCCACGAACAACGCGGTCGAACCAACACTTGTGGTGATGTCCCAGGTATCGCCTTCGCTACGCACCCGATCCAGAGTACGCCGCGCCACCGACACGCCTTTTCCGGTGTCGCGCAAGGGCAATGGCGCACGTCGCTGTCATCTGCGGCCGTAGCGGCGATGAAACTTCTCCACCTGGCCGGCGCTGTCGACGATGCGACGGCCGCCGGTCCAGAACGGGTGCGAGTCCGAGGTGACCTCGACGACGACCAGTGGATAGGTGCGGGTGCCGTGCGGCGTTTGCCATCCGACGGTACGCGAACTGGTCAGGGTCGATCGGGTCAGGAACATCGCACCGGTGGTGGCGTCCTGGAAGACGACGGGGTGGTAGTCGGGATGGGCGCCGGGCTTCATGAGAAATCTCCGTCCTGCCGGGTATGGCGGGCCGCGTTGTCGGCGGCCTCCGTCCGGTCCGCGCACGGCTCCTCGTGCCAGTCGCCGAACGGGTCGTCGTAGTCGATCCAGTCGCGCGGGCGCCGCATCTCCTCGTCGGTGAGCAGCGCGCCGTGCAGGGCGTCGAGAATGTCGGCGGGTTTGGCGCCGCACACTAGGATGGTCATCGCCGTGTGCCGGTCGCCGTGCCGGTCGTCCCAGCTCAGTTCGGCGAAAGCCCTTCGCTCCGTGTCGATGCCGTCAAGCTCGAGGTCGTCGAGGGCGGCCAGCCACTTGCCCGCCGAGCTGACCCGCAGCCCGGCGCCGGCCGATTCCAACCACATCGCCCGGTCCGGTTGGCTGGCCAGCCAGAGCCGCCCGCGGGTCCGTATCACGCCATCGAGCAGCAGATCCAGGCACGCGTGCAGGCGCTGCGGATGGAATGGGCGCCGGGAATTGAACTCCACCAAGCTGATTGGCCCGCGGGACTCCAGCGGGGGCTGACCGGCCAGCAGCGGACCGTGTGGGTCGTCGCTGCGGCCGCGGCGCGCGTCGCGATACAGATCGTTCAGCGCGTCCTCGATGCCGTCGGCGCCCACCCGAACGCGGGCGCGCGGGGACAGGCGGCGCAGTACCGCGGCGACGAACGGGTTGGGCTGATTGAGCACCACCACATCGGCGAATTCGGCCTGGCCGATCACCACCTGAGCCTCGGTGCGCCCGTCGTCCAGTTCGTCCTCACCCAGGGCCTGGTTCAGCCACGCCGATGAATCGACACAGGTCACCACGGCGGCGATCGACACATCCAGGGCCGCGGGACCGTCGATGTAGCCCGGTGCCACGCGCACCCGAAGGTGATTGATCGCCAAGCAGATTGGCTCGGGCTCCAGCCAGGGCGCCAGGTGGACGACGATCCGGTCGACGTCGTCGCGCCGATGCAGCTGGCGCAACAACACCATCAGGTCGTTGCGGATGGTGCACGAGACGCAGCCGTGCGCGAGTTCCAGGCCGGTCTCGTTGGACGCCAGGACGCCGCCGGAGAGCGTGGTGGTCGTTCGGCGCACCACCTGACCGTCGAACCGGTGCTCTACCACCAGCGTTCCTCGGGCGCGCAACAACGCACCTACGACCGGGTCGGTGTCCCTCTGGCCGGCGACCAGGATGACTGGCGTCCGCATTGCCACTCCTTATTGGTAATCATTTTCATCTAGCTTCCCCATACGCTACGCTCATGACGGGCCTTATCGACAACCATTTTCGATAAGCTGCAACGGAGGTGCGCGGTGTCCGCTCATTGCCAGGTGACCGGACGGCGACCGGGTTTCGGTAACGCCGTATCGCATTCGGGCCGCCGAACGTCTCGGCGCTTCAACCCCAATGTCCAGCTCAAGACCTATTACCTGCCCTCGGAGGGCCGCCGGATCCGCCTGCGGGTCAGCGCCAAGGGCATCAAGGTGATCGACCGCGACGGCATCGAGTCGGTGGTGGCAGGGCTGCGCCGGCGGGGGCAGCGAATCTGATGGCACGCAACGAAATTCGCCCCCTGGTCAAGCTGCGCTCCACCGCCGGAACCGGATACACCTACATCACCCGCAAGAACCGGCGCAACGACCCCGACCGCCTCGTGCTGCGCAAGTACGACCCCGTCATCCGCCGCCACGTCGAGTTCCGCGAGGACCGCTGACATGGCCAAGAAATCCAAGGTCGTCAAGAACTACCGCCGCCGCGCGATCGTGGCGCGCTACGCCGAACGCCGAGCCGAACTCAAAGAGACCATCCGCTCACCGGCGAGCACCGCCGCGCAGCGGGCCGCTGCCCAGGACGAGCTGGCGCGCCAACCCCGCGACGCCAGTGCGGTCCGGGTGCGCAACCGCGACGCCGTCGACGGTCGTCCCCGCGGCCACCTGCGCAAGTTCGGGCTGTCGCGGGTGCGCGTTCGGGAATTGGCACATGCCGGGCAGCTTCCCGGCGTGCGGAAGGCGAGCTGGTGATGGCCGGGAAATCCGCGCGCACCCGCCGGCCCGCGCCACCGCCGGGACCCTCACCGAAAAGAAATCTGCTACACAGCCTGGGGCTGGACGCGGTGGACTATAAGGACACCGCGACGCTGCGCGTGTTCATCTCCGAACGCGGCAAGATCCGGTCGCGCCACGTCACCGGCCTATCCGTTCAGCAACAGCGGCAGGTCGCCACGGCCATCAAGACGGCCCGCGAAATGGCTCTGCTGCCCTACCCCGGCCGGCACTCGGCGCGATGACGCCTCCGCCCCGCGGCACCGATCGCCCCTTCACCGTGATCGTCTGCGCCGCTTGCGCGGTCGGCTGCGAGTTGTCGATGATCGACGAACTGCGCCCGACCATCCGGCGCTGTCCGCACTCCATGCTGGTCTCGGCCGGCTGCATGCTCGGGCCGCTCACCTGCGCATCCCGACCGACCGGCGGCGGCGTCATGGCCGTGGTACAACCCTGCACGAACGACCGGGTGGCCTGCGGGCCGGCCCATTGGATAGGGCCTATCACCGACAGCGCCGCGGCCGCCGAACTTCGCGATTGGCTGGAGCGTGGGCAGTGGGAAAACACGCCCGTCCCAAGCCAACTCGGGCGGCATGAGCGCTTTACGCGTGGCTCCGGCCGACGCAACTGATGGCTCAGCGCGGATAGGCGTACGGGTTGGGTGGGGCGTCGATGCGGGTGACCGCGGTGGCCTGCAGCGTGGGAATCGCGGGCGAATCCGGTTGCCGCGGTGCGGGTATGACCTGGCCCTGGACCCGGATCCAGGTGTTGTCCGGAAGCCCGGCCGCGGCCCCGGCCGCCGGTCCGCGCAGGTGGATGCGGGCCAGCTGAGCGTCGGCCGCGCAGCAGATGATGACGATGCGACCGAGGTCGACGCCCTGTGCTTCGTTGAGCACGAAGCCGGTGACGCTGATCGGCCGGTTCGTCAGCGATCCGGTCGTGTCGTGCGCCTCGCGCATCAGCACCTCAGGCAGCGAGACGTCCGGGTTCGGCCCGGGCGGCAGCGGCGGAAATGCCTTGTTCAGAACCTCATTGGATACCGACGTCACCGACGGGGCGGCCGCCGAGGGCCGCAGCGCGGGAGGCGCCACGAACATCAGCACCAGGACCGCGACCACGAGCATCCAGACGATGCCGCTCCGGTGGGAATGCCCGTGGCCGTGATCGGCATCCGACTCACTCGTCCGCGGGCCGCCCCGGCGAATGTCGCCGACGATCGCCACCAGCGCCAAACCGATGAGCACCACCGCCGACACGATCAGCCACGGCAGCAGCCCGGGCTTGACGTAACGGGTGAACACGCCCGACCCGGCGATCATGGCGATGCTGATGCCCACCAGCAGGAGCACGGTGTTCTCGGCCTCGCGGCTCATCAACGGGCTCCCAACACGAAAAGCCCGATCGCACAGGCGCTCGCGGTGGCCACCACGAAAGTGCAGGGCGCGAAGCGCGCGGCGAACGCCCGGCCGAACATACCCGCCTGCATGGCGAACAGCTTGACGTCGACGGCAGGACCGACGACGAGAAACACCAGCCGGGGCACCAGCGGCACCATCGTCATGCTCGCCGCCACGAACGCATCCGCCTCCGAGCACAGCGCCAGCACCACCGCCAGGGTCGCCATCAGCGCGACGCCGAGGACGAGGTCGCTCGCCAGATGCGCGAACACCCACTGCGGCACCACTACGTGCAGCAGGGCCGCCGCGGCCGCGCCGAGGACCAAATACGATGCGGCCTGCAGGAAGTCGTGGCGGGCGGCCTCGGTGAACACCACCCATCTCGGTTCGGTCTGCGTTGCCGCGGCGGGCAGCCGGCGGGTGATCCATTCCGGGCGACCCCACCGCGACCACGCCCAGCCCATGACGACAGCGGTCAGCAGCGACGCCCCCATGCGGGCGAAGACCATCCTGGGTGCGCCCGGAAACGCCACCGCCGTGGCGACCAGCACGACCGGATTGATCGCCGGCGCGGCCAGCATGAACGTCAACGCCGCGGCTCCCGTCGCGCCGCCTTCACCGAACAGCCGCCGCGCCAACGGAACCGACCCACACTCACAGCCCGGCAGCGCGACGCCGCCGACACCGGCGGCCACCACGGCCAGGGCCGGCCGCCGCGGCAACCAGCGCGCCAACCGCTGCGGCGACACGAATGTCGCGATCAGGCCGCTGACCACTACCCCGAGCACCAGGAACGGCACCGCCTGCACGAAGACCCCGCAGAACACGGTGCCCATCGTGGAAAGCGCCGCGCTGTTGAAGACGGCATTGCGCAGGGTCGTCGCGGCCAGTGCGCAGGCCAACAGGACGGCCACCAGCACTTCCATCGACCCCAGCCGCACCCTGCGCCCGGTCCTCAGCGTCTCCACCGCGCCATTATCGCAGCGCCCACCAGCGCGGGACCCCGCGACGAATCGACGAGGCCGGCGGGGCGCTCGGGCTAGCCGTCGCCGCCGGGCCCGCGATGGCCGGCGCCGTCCCGGTCCCAGGTGCCGGGCATCATCGGCAGCGTTGGGCCGCCGCCGAACTCGTCAGCGCTCAGGGTGGTCAGCCCGGCCGCCGCAGCGGCGGTCTCCCGCGGGGCGGTCCCGGTGAATCCCAGCGTGCCGGCGCCGTGCTCCGAAGCCTGCGAGGCGTCCCAGTCCGGATCGACGTCGACGTTCATGTCCATGAACTCGTCGCCGTGCCCGCGCTGTGTCGCACGCCGGCGCCGGCGCGCGCGGGCTGCTTCTCGCGCGCCGGCGGCCGCCGCGGCTGCGGCGCTATCCGGTTCTGGTGCTTTTCTTTGGGCGCTTGAGCTGGCGCCCGCGCCCATGCCCGAACCGGTCCCCATTCCCGGCGGGCCGATGACATAGGGCGGGAAGAATCCGGGTGCGGGCGCGGCCGGCGCGGGCGGTGCCGGTGGGGCACCGGCCACCGTGCTCGTCGTGGCGGTGGGCGCGGGCGCCGGGGCCGGGGCCGGAGCCGCAGCCGGTGCGACGGGGCTGGGCGCCGCGGCGACGGCGGGCAAGGCGGGCGGCGCGGGAGCGGGGGGAGCCGCCGGCACCGGGACGGCCGCGGGATGGGGTATGGCGGCCAGGCCGGCCAACCCCGCGAAACCGCCGACGGCGCCGAACGGAGCGGCCGCCAGGAGCAGCGCCGGAGCCAGCAGCTCCGGCTGGCTGGTGAAGATCTCGAGGATGTGAGTCGGCCAGTCGAACAGTGCGAGCTGGACCAGATACTGGAAGGCCAACGCCGGATTGTGCACCAGGTAATAGCCGAACTGCTCGAAATCCTCCAGCAGTTCCAGGGCGCGCACCACCCAGAAGATGGGTTGCCCGGCGTTCGTGTAGGCGTCGTAGTCCAGCCCGTTCACCGTGCCCTGGGCGGGATCCCAGTTGATCCCGAAGTTCTTCAGGATGTTGGCAATGAAGTCGTTGAACGGATTGTCGATCGTCGGGTCGTGGTCCGGGTTCGACGAATCACCGCTTGAGGCATCGGATTTCACGATCGGCGGCGCGGGATCCGGTGACGGTGCCGACGTGACCGCGGCGGTGGACACCGCCTGGTAGGTGGACATCGTGGCGGCCGCCTGGGTCCACATGCGCGCGTAGTCGGCCTCGTTGACCGCGATGGGAACCGTATTGACCCCGAAGAAATTCGTCGCCAGCAGCGCGCCGTGCACGACGTGGTTGGTGGCCAGCTCCGGCAGCGTGGGCATGGCGGCCAGGGCTGCGGTGTACGCCGCGGCGGCCACCTCGTGCCGGCTGGCGGCCGTGGCGCTGTCGGCGCTCGATTTCGCCAGCCAGGCCAGGTATGGCGCGTGTGCGGCCGCGTAGGACTCACCGGTGGGTCCTTGCCATGCGCCGGCCTGGACTCCGGCCAGCATTGTGCTCAATTCTTCTGCGGCAGTGGAATATTCGGCGCTCAGTTGTGACCAGGCGCCGGCCGCGGCCAGCAACGGTCCGGGTCCGGGGCCGCTGCTGAGCAGCGCGGAATGTAGTTCGGGTGGCGAGGCCATCCAAATTGGCGCCGTCATAGGCACTCCTCAGGCTGGAAGGGTTACCAGACTGAGGAGCTTAATGAATATGATTGTCGTTTTCAAACAGCCGCGGGTTGCCGCTCGCGCGCTACACCAGTGGACGGCCCTTTTTGATCCTGCGGTCCAGGTCGTGCAGCAAGACGTTGAAGGGGAACTGCCGAACGAACCGCGGTAGATACCGGTTCACCGTGGCCAACACTGCGATCAGCCGGTCGAAGCGGCGCTGCTTGGTCGCGTCCCAGGGCAGGCGCATCTCGTCGCGGAACCGCTGCGGCAGGAACCCCGTGGTGATCAGCAGTGCGAAGTTGTCCGAGAGGCGCTGCAGCGCGCGCGGCAGCCTCACGCCCCGGATCCGATTGGCCGCAATGGGAAACAGATACTCGCGCACGGCATCGTCGATGTGCACCTTGGCCAGCGATTCTTCCCAATAACGGTCGAACGCCGCGCGGTCGGCGGGCCACATCTGCGTCGGCACCTGCAGTGTGGTGGCCAGCGTCATGCCCTCGCGATAGTGGCGATCGGCGTCCTCGCCGTCGAGTTCTCCGATGAACATGCGGTAGATGTCGAGCCCGCCCTTATACAGGCAGGCCCCCACCCACAGCTGCAGCTCGGGATCGAAAGCGTTGTAGGACACCGGGCTCTCCGGGGTCGAATACACCTGTGCGTGGGCGCGGTTCACCGCGCGACGGAAGGCGTCCTTCTGCGCGTCGCTGCCGTTGGTCGCGACGGCCAGGTAAGTGAAGGTGGTGCGGGCGCGCTTGATCGGGTGCAGGTCGACCCGGCCGCTTTCGACGCGGCTCTCCATCACGCCGTACCCGACGCCGGGATGGGACAGTTGCATGATCACGTTCGCCGGGCCCGCCAGCAATGCGACGCCCATCAGACCCTCGTCGATCCCCAGTTCCCGCCGCCGCCGGCGCCGCTGCGGGCGGGGCGGGTCGGCGGCTCGGCGCTCGACATGCCCGATCGGCTGGTGCACCGGCTCGTGAATTGCCATCGTCAGGTCCCTCCGCAGCGCATGTCCGCTAATGTGCGAACGCTTGTTTCCCGATATTGTCGTGGCCGGGCGCAAGTGTCAAGATGGTTGCCATGAGCGAGACGCCCAGCGCGCGGCCGTACCGCGGGGTCGAGGCCGCCGATCGCCTGGCCACCCGCCGTAGCCGGCTGCTCGCCGCGGGCCTGGACCTGCTCGGGGCGGAGCAGCAGAACATCTCGGCGGTCACCGTCCGTGGCGTATGTCGCGCCGCCGGCCTGGCCGCCCGGTACTTCTACGAGAGCTTCGCCGACAAGGACGAATTCGTCGCGTGCGTATTCGACTGGGTGGTCGCCGAACTGGCCGCCACCACGCAGGCGGCGGTGGCCGCGGTGCCGGCCGGTGAGCAAACCCGCGCGGGCATGGCGAACATCGTCCGGACCATCACCGAGAACCCCCGCGTGGGGCGCCTGTTGTTCAGCACCCAGCTGGCCGATCCGGTGATCGTGCGCAAACGCGCCGAGTCCAGCGCGCTGTTCGCCATGCTGTCCGGCCAGCACGTCGGCCACGCGTTACAGGTCCCGGCGAACGAGCGCATCAAGGCCGCCGCGCATTTCGTGGTCGGCGGCGTCGGTCAGACCATCAGCGCCTGGCTGGCCGGTGACGTCCAACTCGAACCGGACCAGCTCGTCGATCAGCTGGCGGCGCTGCTCGACGAGCTCGCCGAGCCAAACCTGTACCGCCTCACCGAAACACGAGCCGGCGCGTAGCGTCCGAGCACGGCCTCACACCCGGCTGACCGCGTGCCATCCCGTCGTGGCGGTCAGCGAGAAGTCGGACAACGTGTTCGAAATATGTTGTCTCAAGCCGGCGTCCGAGTTGTCTCCGCCCGGCTCGTAGGCGAGCACCGAGACGAAGACTTGCCCGCGTATCCGTCCCGACAGCAATGCCAGCACCCCGTTGGTGCGCTGCATCGTCGCACGCGTGACGCCCGGGTAGAGCGACTTCATGGCGAAGTAGTCGGCGTCGGTGCCGTCCGGGCGGTTGGCCGCCGGGTCGAGCGCGCCGAGGTTGGACGACACGACGGCCCCTGCGCTGCCGGTGGCCACGCTGATCAGCCGGCGGAAGATCCGCTTGGGTATCAACGGAATCAGCGGCAGCAACGCCCAGCGCTCATCGGGGACATCCTGATGGCGAACCAGTGCGCGCTTGATCGCGGCGCGGATCTCGCCCAGTTCCATCGCGTGCGCGGGCTCGATCGTGATGTCGACATTCGTGACGGCGTTCGCCCGGGTGTCGCCCGGGGTGCGCTCGTTGACCGGCATCCCCACGCTGACCGAACCGTCCGCGGCGACCCGCCCCACTCGCTGGGCCAGCCGGACCGCCATGCCCGCCAGCAGCGCGTTGCTGCTTCCCCCGAGCGCCTGGGCGCGCGCGTCCCATTCGTCGGCGTCGATGAACAACGTCGCCGCGGGAAGCGTGATGCTCTGGTCCGGTCCGGCCGACGGCGCGCGCCGCTTTGCGGCCGGCGGGGCGACGGCTCCGCCACCCGGGTGACCGGCGCGGGCCATGCGCGCCGCCGCGGCGACTGCGCGACCGATATCCGGTGTGTCACGGGCGGTTTGGCGTGCGTCCTCGCGCACCGCCCGCCACCGCCGCCGTGCCGCCGCGGCGGGCCAGCGCTCCGCCGTGTCGCGGCCGGATGCCGCATCGGCCACCGCCTCGCAGAGTCCGACGCCGTCACTGAGGCAATGGGTGATGACCAAGCTGACCGCCGCCCCGCCGTCGGTGAACGGGAGGACCGCGAGGTGCCACCCGGGTCCGTGCTCGGCGTCCGGCCGCCGACTGGCCTGCTCGGTGCACCAGTCGTCGAATTCCTCGCGCGGGCGGGGCGTCGCGACGATCTCGAGGCGGGGCAGCTCGCCCGGCGACACCCAGCGGTGCCGGCCGAACGGCAACGGGGACCGCTCGATTCGGCGCGCCAACCGCCCCCTGCCCAGGTGGTGATGAAACCTTTTCAGGCCATCGATGTCGACGGGTCTGTCGTAGACCCAGATGCATTGCACCAGGCTGGTGGTGCCCGTCGCCCGCTCCCCTAGAAAGAGGGCCTGGTCGGCCAGGTCCAGCACGTTGTTCATGCCTAGGCCGCCTCGGTGTCGTCTTCGTCGGCGAAGCCCTGCTGGGTACCCGAATCCTCCCGGGGTGCAGCACCTTCCGCGTCGACGTCGGTGCTGTGGGCGACGCCGGCACACACTTCGGTCAAGGTCGCGATGTAGCGGTGCACGGACTCGCGCGCTATCTCGTTGTCCGGGTACGAGATTGTCACCGTGGTCTTCTCGGCGTGCCGGTTGATCCACATGTTGATGCCACCGGCCGACAGGTTGTCCCCATAGGTGCCGAAGTTCGTCTCGGCCCACAGTCCGGCGAGGGGAATTTTGCGAAAGTCCAGGAAGGACAGCATCATCGGCAGCTGCGTCGGTAGCTTGATCCCGAGGTCGTCCGGTGTCGCCAGCTCCAACAGCCGCTCGAACGGGACGTCGGCGAGCCCCTTCGCGGCATCGAAGGACTTCTGGGCCGCGGGGGCCGCTTCGCGGAACGAGGCGCCGCCGGTCATCACGGTGACCGGGATCAGGCTGGCGAACCAGCCGACGGTCATCGAGTCGACGCCCGGCATCCGGGTGTCCTTGGCCGTGAACCCGTGATAGGTCTCGTTGCCGGTCAATTCGTGGTCGGCCAGGGCCGTGCACGCCAGGACGCCGCCGATGAAGCGGGCGCCGGCCGCCCGGCAGGCGGCGTCGAACGATTCGGTCTCGGCGCCGTCCAACAAGTCCATCGTTATCAAGTCGCCCTTGCTGCTCTCCCAGGTATTGCCCAGCGGCAGTGGGAAATTCGGCCAGTTGCCGTCGGTGTCGCGGGCGAATGCGATCCAGTCCTTGATCTCGGGAGAGGACAGATCCAACATCGCGGCCTTCTCGCGTTGCCGCGCGGAGTAGCCGGAATAGCTCCTGACCTCGGGGAGCTGGGGCGGATGCTGATGTCCGCCCTGCGCCAGTTCCTGATAGGTCAGGTGGATGTCGACGAAGATCAGCCCGGCGGACAAGCCGTCGATGTGCAGATGGTCGACACTGGCATAGAACGTGAAATAGTCCGCGTGCTCGACGACACCGAATGTGAAGCAACCCCATTCGAGCGTCTCCGGGGTGGTCGTCAGTACGTGGGTGCGCACCTCGTCGGCGCTCATCCGCCCGAACGGCACCGGGACCAGATCGATGACGGCGGGATCGTCGATCGTGCGGCGCACGATGTGGCCGTCCTCGAATTCAAACCAATGGTGGTAGGTGTCCTGGCGACGGACGTGCGCGTTGATGGTCGCCGTCATCGCCGCAATGTCGCAGGAACCTGGGATGTCCCACGCCACGACCATCAGGCGGGGTAGCTGCCTGCTCATCGCCTTACCGATGTTGGCGGCCCAAAGATGTTGATTCTGTTGGTAACTCGGAGCCAGCTCAGAGCGGCGCGCGGCGCGGGCCGCGTCATGCGACGCGGGCGCGGGCGTCCACATCGTCAGTGGACCGCTCGGTGGTTGCCATTCGCTGATGTTGCCGAGTGCGACCATCTGCTTAAGTCGTCCCTCCCGTTGATACCGACATTTGTTGCGCAGCAAGGGAACAGCGAATTAGTCATCAGCCGCCGGCCGATGGCCCTTCGCGCAGCATCAATTCCTTAACAGGAACCTTGACGGCATGTCACGGCATGTTGGGCTGAGTTGCCGCGTTGCTATGCGCCCCCTGTGTCGCGGAAGTTGACGCTAGTCGAATTAGGTCACAAACGTAGCCCACTTGTGATGATCGTCACAGTACAGCTGGGTCCGCCACGCCGTGACTTGTTTGCCGATCGGTCGCAGCCAAACTTCTGACTTGGAGAAGCGCGTGGATTCGAGAGTTGCGGAGGATCTGGTCCTCGGCGCCACTTAGCTCGCCGACAAACCGATGACGTCTCACTGCAACACGTTCCAGTGCCCTAGCACCTCGGACTTACACCCGGCTGAAGGTGCGCCAGCCAGTGGTGGCGCTCAGCGAGAAATCGCCCAGTACGCCGGAGATGGCTCGCCGCAGATCTTCATTCGAGTTTCGGCGACCCAACTGATAGCCGAGGACCGACACGAATACCCGGCCGTGCACCCGCCCCGACAACAACGCCAGCGCTCCATTGGTGCGGTGCATCGTCGCGCCGGTCACGCCCGGGTACACCGACTTCATCGCGAAATAGTCGGCGTCGCTGCCGTCCGGGCGGTTCACCGCCGGGTCGATGACACCGAGGTTGGACGATACGACGGTGGTGGCGCCGCCGGTGACCACGCTGATCAGTCGTCGGAACAGCCGCTTGGGGATCAGCGGCACCAGCGGCAGCAACGCCCAGCGCTCGTCCGGCACGTCCTGATGACGGATCAACGCCCTCTTGATCACGGCCCGGATCTCCCGCAGGTCGGTGTCGATCGCCGAGGGCCCGAGCGTGACATCGACGTTGGTGACCGCATTGGCGCGAGTGTCGCCCCGCATGCGCTCGTTGAGTGGCATACCGACGTTGACCGAGCCGTCCGCGGCGACGCGCCCCACCCGCTGGGCGAGCCGGGCCGCCAGTCCCGCGAGCAGCGCGTTGCTGGTTCCGCCGAGGGCGCCGGCGCGGCGGTCCCACTCGTCAGCATCGACGAAGAACGTCGTCATCGGCAGGGTGATGCGGTCGTCCCCCGCGGGGGCCGGCGCGGCCGGCTTCTCGGCCGATGCCGCTTGCACGGCGTCGCGGCCCTGCCGGAGTATCCGGACCGCCGCGCCGATGGCGCGACCGACATCGCCGGCGTCGTGCGCGGTTTGGCGTGCGTCCTCACGCACCGCCCGCCACCGCCCGCGTGCCGCCGCTGCCGGCCAGCGAAGCGCGTCGGCACGCCCGCACGCCGCGTCGGCCAACGCCTCGCACAGCCCGACGCCGTCGGTGAGGCAATGCGTGGTGACCAGGCTGACGGCCGCGCCGCCGCCGCTGAGCGGGAGCAGCGCCAGGTGCCAGCCGGGTCCGTGCTCGGCGTCCGGCCGCTTGGTGGCCTGCTCGGCCAGCCACGCATCGATCTCGTCGCGTCGCCGCGGCGCGCCGACGATCTCGAGGGCGCACCGGTCGTTCGGAGCTACCCAGCGATGCCGGCCGAATGGCAAGGGAGACCGCTCGATCCGGCGCGACAAGCGGCCCTTCCCCAGGTGGTGATGGAATTCGCGCACTCCGTCGATGTCGATGGCGTGGTCATACACCCACACACACTGCAGCAGGCTGGTGGCTCCCGTCGCCCGCTCGCCGAGGAAGAGGGTCTGGTCGGCCAGGTCCAGCACGTTGCTCATCTTTATGCCGCTTCGTGATCGTCCGCGTCCGGCGCGAGCGAGTAGGAATCTTCCGAATTCGCCTGGGGCGCAACCCTGACAGACTCGTCGGCGGTGGGCATGGCGACGCGCACGAACGCCTGGGTGAGCGTCGCGATGTAGCGCAGCACCGACTCGCGTGCGATGGCGTTGTCCGGGAAAGACATCGTCACCGTGGTGTTCTCGGCCTGCCGGTTGATCCACATGTTGATCCCACCGTGGGAAAGGCTGTCACCGTAGGTGCCGAACCTGGTCTCCGCCCACAACCCGTTGAGCGGGATCTTGCGGAAGTCGAGGAAGGACAGCATCATCGGCAGCTGCGTGGGCAGCTTGATGCCCAGTTCGTCCGGTGTGGCCAATTCCAGGACCCGCTCGACGGGCACGTCGGCGAGGCGCTGGGCGTCGTCGAACGACTTCTGCGCGGCCCTGGCCGCCTGTGCGAACGTCTCGCCGGCGGTCGGCACGGTGATCGGGATCAGGCTGGCGAACCACCCCACGGTCATCGTGTCCACGCCGGCGCTTCGGGTGTCCTTGGCCGTGAACCCGTGATAGGTGTCCTTGCCGGTCAATTCGTGCTCGGCGAAACCGGCGCACGCCAGGACTCCCCCGATGAACCGGGCGCCGGCCGCGACGCAGGCGGCGTCGAAGGCCTCGGTCGCGGCGGCGTCCATCAGTTCGACCGTCAGCAGATCCCCCTTGGTGCTCGCCCAGATATCGCCCAGCGGCAGTGGGAAACTCGGCCAGTCGCCGTCGGTGTCACGCGCGAAGGCGATCCAGTCCTGGATCTCGGGCGACGACAGGTCCAGGGCCGCGGCCTTCTCGCGCTGCCGCGCAACGTAGGCGCGATAGCTCCGCATTTCGGGCAGCGTGGCGGCCCGGTGCCCGCTCTGCGCCACTTCCTGATACATCAGGTGGATGTCGAGGAAGATCAGGGCGGCGGACAGGCCGTCGATGTGCAGATGGTCGACGCTGGCATAGAACGTGAAATAGTCCGCGTGCTGGACGATTCCGTAGGTAAAGCAGCCCCATTCCAGGGTCCCCGGAGTCGCGGTCAGGACGTGGTTGCGCACCTGCTCCGGGGTCATCTCCCCGAGCGCCACCGGGACGAGATCGATGTCTTCGGGATTCTCGATTTCGCGGCGCACGAACATTCCGTTGTCGAATTCGAACCAATAGTGATACGTGTCCTGGCGGCGCACATGGGCGTTGATCGTCGCGGTCATCGCCTCGATGTCGCAGGTGCCGGGAATGTCCCACGCGACGATCATCAGCCGGGGCAGCTGCCGGTTCAGGTTCTTGCCGTGGTACGAGGCCCAGAGGTGTTGGTTCTGTTGATAACTCGGTGCCAGCTCACTTCGCCGCGCGGCGCGTGCCGCTTCCAGCGCCGTGGGCGCGGCCATCCACATGGTAACCGGGCCATGTGGCGGTTGCCATTCGTTGATGCTTCCGAGTGCGACCATTCGTCGAGTCCTTGTGCTGTGAGATACCGACATCTGTTGTGCGGTCTGGGGGGTGGTGAAAGTGCATTTAGCGCTTGGCTTTTGGCGCATCTCGTGTTGGTCTCGCGCTCGAATTTCGCGACGTACTTTCCGCCTGTTTCGGCTGAACTACCGCGTCGCTTACACCCCCTATGTCGCTGCTCAGGACGCTAGCTGACGGAGGCGACGATTTCGCGGTTTTGCGAAGACTCGCATTCTCCCGCGCGATCGTCTCCGCGGCGGTAGCCTGTTTCGCTTACCGGTCGCGTAGCCGGCCCGGCGAGTGGCTCGTGCGTACCAAAAAGTATCGAATGATGGACGGTTTGTTCACGATTCGCCCGTCCGCGTCGAGAACTCGGGATACCATTGTTCGGCCAGCCCGCGGGGCCGGCGTGGGCCCGAACCCCAGCGGCTCGGGCCAAATCCGCGGCGCATCAGGGAAACAGCGGCAGGTGCCAGAGCCGCATGCCGGGATCCAGCAGCCATAACCGCATCATCGTCAGCCGCATGATGCGTACCGCGCTGGTGATCATGAAAAGGGCCAGCGGCATCTCGATCAGCAGGGCCGTGATCACCGACAGCCAGATGTCCTTCGGCCCCGCGGTCATCAGGTCGAACCACGCGTCGCAGATCAGCAGCACCCCGGTGGTGAACGCGGCGAGCACCAGCAACTGACGGCGCAGGTACCCGAGCACCGCCGTCGTCAGCATGAACCCCACCAGCAGCACGTCGAAACCCACCCAGGTGACGGGCCAGTTGTGCGCGACGTAGTTCTCCGGCAGCGTCACCGACAGATAACCCAGCCACGGGACCATGGCCATGGAGCCACCGACCATCAGGCTCAGTCGGATCCGCCGCACCCGCGCCAGGAACTCCGGGTCGATGACGTCGCCCAGCGGCTGCTCGAGCCGGGTGATCAGATCCCGCCGCTGCTCGGGCGTCAGCGCCGCGATCTGCGCGTCGGTCAGAATGCCGTCGGTCATGAAAACATCCTCCGGCTCGATCCGGTCGGATCAGTGGGCGGCGCCCACCGAGGGCCGCCGGTCGGCCGCCGTCCTGGGCACCGCCCGGGCGTCGCCGCTCTCGAATTCCTTCACCCAGCAGGCGAATTCAAGGGTGATGCCGTCTGGATCCTGGAAATAGAACGAGCGCACGTAGACCCCGGGATGCACGGTCGCGGACACCTGCATGGGGCTTTCGTCGTGATTGAGCACGGGCCCGACCCGCACCCCTTTGTCCTTGAGGAGCTGGCGGTAGGCGTCGAACTTCTCGGCCGGTACGTGAAAGGCGAGATGGTTCATGGTGCTGACGGCGCTGGTGATGTCGCCGATGCCCGGGATGGCGCCCGGCGACGAGATGCCCGGCACCCGGTCGGGGGCGTCGGCGAACCAGAAGAAGGCGACGCAGTCGCCGTTGCCGGCGTCGAAGAAGAAGTGCTGGCCTGCACCGCCGGGTAGGTCCAGCGATTTGATCAGCGGCATGCCGAGGATGTTGCTGTAGAAGTCCACGGTTTTCGCCATGTCCGAGCAGACCAGGGCGACGTGGTTGATCCCGCCGAGTTCGAATTCCGTGTTGGTGTTGTGCGGCTTGATCATCTGGTGGCTCCCCTCGGTCCCCGGATTGACGATCCTGGCCAAGATCCAAATCTGAATCTAACATCAGTTTCAGTTTTGGCCCAGGGAGGTGCGCAGGTGTCGACCGCGGCGTCCCCTGCCGACCGGACCAGTCGGCCCGCGGAACTGCCCACCGTTCGCGGCAGGCGCACGCAGGCCGCCATCGACCTGGCCGCCCGCACCGTCATCGCGCGCAAGGGCGTCCTCGCCACGACCATCGCCGACATCGCCGCCGAGGCCGGACGGTCGGCTGCGTCGTTCTACAACTACTACGAGTCCAAAGAGGCGATGGTGCGCCAGTGGGCGCTGCGCTTCCGCGACGAGGCCAACGAGCGAGCGCTGTCGGTGACCGAACACGGCCTGTCCGACCGGGAGCGGGCCCACGCCGCGGCCGCCGCGCACTGGCACACCTACCGGCACCGGCTCGCCGAGGTGATCAGCGTGTCGCAGCTGGCGATGATCAATGACGACTTCGCCCAGTACTGGGCCGAGATCTGCGAGATACCAATCTCTTTCATCGCCGAATCGGTCCGGCGCGCCCAGGCCGAGGGCCATTGCCGCGGCGACGATCCCCGGCTGATCGCCGAGGCCATCGTGGCGATGTTCAACCAGTTCTGTTACGTGCAGCTCGGCGGGGCGCGTGCGTCGCAACCCGACGATCAGGCCTGCATCCAGACCCTCGCCAACATCTACTACCGGGCCATCTATGCGTAAGGGGGACAGCTGAATTGACTCGTCGTACCGGTGCCGGCGTGATCCGCGAATTCATCGGGGTGCCGTCGCCCACCGCGGGGCGCGCCGGCGCGGGCGGGCACCCGTGCCAGGGCCTGTACCACCGGGGGGTGGGGCGCAAACCCAAGGTGGCGATGATCGCCACGCACTATCAGATCGACTTCTCCGAGCACTACCTCGCCGACTACATGGCCACGCGCGGCGTCGGTTTCCTGGGGTGGAACACCAGGTTTCGCGGCTTCGAGAGCAGCTTCCTGCTCGACCACGCGCTGGTCGACATCGGCGTCGGGGTCCGCTGGCTACGTGAGGCCCAGGGCGTGGATACCGTGGTGCTATTGGGTAATTCGGGTGGCGGCTCGTTGATGGCCGCCTACCAGTCGCAGGCGGTCTCACCGAACGTCACTCCGCTGGACGGGATGCGCCCGGCCGCCGGGCTGACCGAATTGCCACCGGCCGACGGCTACGTCGCCACCGCCGCCCACCCCGGGCGCCCGGAGGTGCTCACCGCCTGGATGGACGCCGCCGTCGTCGACGAGAACGACCCGGTGGCCACCGACGCCGACCTCGACCTGTTCAACGAGCGCAACGGCCCGCCGTTCTCCGCCGAGTTCCTCGCCCGTTACCGCACCGCGCAGACGGCACGCAACCACGCGATCACCGACTGGGCCGAAACCGAGCTCAAACGCGTTCGGGCGGCAGGCTTTTCCGATCGCCCGTTCAGCGTGATGCGGACCTGGGCCGATCCCCGCATGGTGGACCCCGGCATCGAGCCGACCAAGCGACAACCCAACATGTGCTACGCGGGCGTGCCGGCCAAGGCGAACCGCTCGGCGCACGGGATCGCGGCGGCCTGCACGCTGCGCAACTGGCTGAGCATGTGGAGCCTGCGGGTGGCGCAAACCCGCGCGGAACCGCACCTGGCCCGGATCAGCTGTCCGGCCCTGGTGATCAACGCCGAGGCCGACACCGGGGTGTTTCCCTCTGACGCCCAACGCATTTTCGATGCCCTCGCCGGCACCGACAAGACACGGGCCTCGGTGGACACCGATCACTACTTCACCACCCCGGGGGCACGCGGTGAGCAGGCCGACATCATCACCCAATGGATCGGCAAGCGGTGGCGCTGACAGTGCGCGCCGACGTCGTCCGGCCGCCCGCGGCGGGCGGCCGCTAGCCCCTATCGTCAACCAACCGACTGGTTGTTAGCTTGGAAGGTACTGGGCCGAAACGGCCTCCTGCAGCAACGGAAGGCGACCAATGCCGATCGCGATCAATCCCGAGCATCAAGACCTGGCCGATTCCGTGCGCTCGCTGGTGGCGCGCATCGCGCCGTCCGAGACGCTGCACGCGGCCATGGAGACGCCGGTAGAGAACCCGCCGCCGTATTGGCAGGCCGCCGCCGACCAGGGACTGCACGGCGTCCATCTCGCCGAGTCGGTCGGCGGGCAGGGCTTCGGCATTCTCGAGTTGGCCATCGTGCTGGCCGAATTCGGTTACGGGGCGGTGCCGGGGCCGTTCGTGCCCTCGGCGATCGCCAGCGCCCTGATCTCCGCGCACGACCCCGACGCGAAGGTGCTCTGCGAGCTGGCGTCCGGCGCCGAAATCGCCGCCTACGGCCTGAATTGCTGCGCGCTGACCGCCACCCGGCAGGGCAACTCACTGGTGATCCGCGGCGAGGTCCGTGCGGTCCCCGCCGCGGCGCAGGCCACGCTGCTGGTGTTGCCGGTCGCGATCGACAGCGGCGAGGCGTGGGTGGTGCTGCGCGCCAACCAGCTCGAGATCGAGCCGGTGAAAAGCCTGGATCCGCTGCGGCCCATCGCCGACGTCCGGGCCAACGCCGTCGAGGTCGGCGAGGACGTCGTGCTGACGAACCTGAGCATGGCGACGGCCCACGCGTTGATGACCACGCTGCTGTCCGCCGAAGCGACCGGGGTGGCGCGCTGGGCGACCGACACCGCCTCGCACTACGCCAAGGTCCGCGAGCAGTTCGGCCGCCCGATCGGCCAGTTCCAGGCCATCAAGCACAAGTGCGCCGAGATGATCGCCGACACCGAGCGGGCCACCGCGGCAGTGTGGGACGCGGCCCGCGCGATCGACGAGGCCCGCGAGAATGGTTGGGACACAGTCGGTTCGCACGTCGACTTCGCAGCCGCCGTCGCGGCGACGCTGGCGCCCGCGGCCGCCCAGCGCTGTGCCCAGGACTGCATTCAGGTGCACGGCGGAATCGGCTTCACCTGGGAGCACGACGCAGGCGTCTACTACCGCCGGGCGCTGATGCTGGCCGCCTCCTTCGGCCGCAGTTCGGATTACCCGCAGAAGGTCGTCGACACCGCCACCACCACCGGGATGCGCGCGGTGGACATCGACCTCGATCCCGACACCGAGAAGCTGCGGGCGGAGATCCGCGCCGAGGTTGCCGCGTTCAAGGAGATGGAGCGGGAGCAGCGCAAGGTCGCGATCGCCGAGGGTGGTTGGGTACTGCCCTATCTCCCGAAGCCGTGGGGCCGGGCCGCCAGCCCGGTGGAGCAGATCATCATCGCCCAGGAGTTCACCTCCGGGCGGGTCAAGCGGCCGCAGACGGGAATCGCGACCTGGATCGTCCCGTCGATCGTGGCGTTCGGGACCGAGGAGCAAAAACAGCGGTTCCTCCCGGCCACCTTCCGCGGCGAAATGATCTGGTGCCAGCTGTTTTCCGAGCCTGGCGCCGGATCGGACCTGGCCGGCCTCACCACCAAGGCCACCAGGACCGACGGCGGCTGGCGCATCACCGGCCAGAAGATCTGGACCACCGCCGCGCAGTTCTCGCAGTGGGGCGCGCTGTTGGCCAGGACGGATCCCAGTGCCCCGAAACACGCCGGCATCACTTATTTCCTGTTGGACATGAAGAGCGAGGGCGTCGAGGTCAAGCCGCTGCGTGAGCTCACCGGCAACGCCATGTTCAACACCGTCTACATCGACGACGTATTCGTGCCCGACGAGTGTGTGCTCGGTGAGGTCAACCGGGGCTGGGAGGTCAGCCGCAACACGCTGACCGCCGAGCGGGTGTCGATCGGCAGCAGCGAGGCCAACTTCCTGGCCACGCTGGCCCAGTTCGTCGAGTTCGTTCGTGACGGGCACTTCGATCAGATCGCCCAGCACCGAGCCGGCCAGTTGATCGCCGAGGGCCATGCGGCCAAGGTGCTCAACCTGCGCTCGACGCTGCTGACGCTGGCCGGTGGGGACGCCATGCCGTCGGCGGCGATCTCCAAGCTGCTGTCCATGCGCACCGGCCAGGGATACGCCGAATTCGCGGTCTCGTCGTTCGGCACCGACGCCGCGATCGGCGACCCCGACCAATCAGCCGGCAAATGGGGCGAATACCTGTTGGCCAGCCGCGCCACCACCATTTACGGCGGTACCTCCGAGGTGCAGCTGAACATCATCGCCGAACGGCTGCTGGGCCTGCCCCGCGACCCGTAAGGCAAAAGGGCCCCAGACAGGGCCATGCCGACCTGACTAAGTCAGGCCGGCATGGATCCCCCCATTACGCGGTCGGCCATCCCGAGGGTTGGCGTGTCGGCGATGGCCCTACCGCGCGGAGATGGTGGTCACCACCACCAGTTCCACCAGTGCTGGGGGCCCCAGTAGCCACCGCCACGGCCCCAATTGCCGTGCCCCCAATTGCCATTTCCCCGACCATCATGGCCGCCCCATCCGCGACCGCCGGGGCGATCGGGGATGAAGCCCGGTCCGCTGTGCGGCCCAGCACTGGCGAAGCTGGTGGTGGCAGCGGGCGCAGGAGCGGCCTGAGCAGTGGGGGCGCCGCCGAAAAGCAGCGCGCCGACCACAGCCCCGGCACCTAGGACACCTGCGGCCGCGCCGCATAATGATCGCCCGAGGATCATCAAAGTTTTCCTTTCCAACCACTTACCACCGATAGCAAAAACGTTAGTTGGACATTTCCGAGCAAACAAGATCAATTCGCTATTTGGCTATTGTGAATTGCATAACAACGGCGTTGAACCACGCTAATAATCCAGTCGTTGTTGCCCGTATTTCCGTAATTCATTTATCTGCAAATACTGATGCGGGAGCCTGCAGCCCAGCAATCACCGCAGCTCAAACATTGTCTACTGATCTACTGGCCTACGGATCACGTACCTACTGATGTCCGGCTTTGCGCATTGCAGGAAATGTTGACTTCCCCCCGTTTTCAGGCGCCCCAAGCCGCGCCATTTCCCTTCACCAAAAGGAGCATTCCAGGCCAGGCAGCTACTTTGGTCGATTTGCGGCACGATCTGCGGGGCGAGGCGGCGCGCAGCCGCGCAACTGCGTTCCCAGCCGTGGGGCCGCCGACCGGGAGGTGGGCGGCCCGGCGACGCGACTTACGCTGGCGTCGGTGACAGAATCAGTATTGACACAACGGCACCGAGCGCTGATTTACTGATTGGCACTCACGGAGGAAGACACCGAAGTGAACTTCAACAACAGCCACAGCGGACCCAGCGCCGGAACCTTTCGCGCCGCCAGGTCGGCCGGGCCCTCCGGGGACGCCGCCCCCACCGAGCGTCTCACCAGTCTCGGGCACCAGGGCGGCCAACGGATCGCCAGCCAGCCGACCGCCGGCCAGCAGGGACGCACCCAGCGGACGCGCCGGACCGTCGACCTGCCGGCGGCCACCCACCGGGCCCTCGACATCTGGCAGCGCGAGGCGGCCGACCGGTTGGGCGTCGCCCGGGTGACCGGGCAAGAGGTCCTCACCGCGCTCATCGATCAACTTCTTGTCGACCCCAAGCTGACGGCACAGATCACCCGCGCCATCAAAGATCGCCGCTGATCCCGCCCATCAGGCGTGACCCGCCAGCCCGAACGGGCTAGTCGACGTCCATTTCGCGCAACTCGCGCTTGAGGATCTTGCCCGTGGGGTTGCGCGGCAGCTCGTCGAGGAAGACCACCTCGCGCGGCACCTTGTAGCGGGCCAGGTGATCGCGCACGTAGTGCTTGACGGTGTCCTCGTCGAGGTCGGCGCCGTCCTTCTTGACCACGAAGGCGCGCAGGCGGTGGCCCCATTCCTTGTCTTCGACGCCGATCGCGGTGGCCTCCACGACGTCGGGATGGCCGGTGATCAGGTCTTCGACCTCGGCCGGGAAGACGTTCTCGCCGCCGGAGACGATCATCTCGTCGTCGCGGCCACTGATGTACAGCAGCCCGTTCTCGTCGAAGTAACCGACGTCGCCCGAGGACAACAACCCGTCGATGATCTGCTTCTTCCCCCCGCCGGTGTAGCCCTCGAACGGGAAGGCGTTGCCGACGAAGATGCGGCCGACCTCGCCCTGCGGCAGCTCCTTGCCGTTGTCGTCGTAGATCTTGACGCGCACGCCCTTGACCACCGGGCCGACCGTCGACGAGTTGTACTCCAGGTGCTTGGGCTCGGCGATGGTCGCGAACGCGATCTCGGTCGAGCCGTACATGTTGTAGATGACCGGGCCGAGGTCCTTGAGCGCCCGTTCGGCCAGGTCGGCGCCCAGCGCCGACCCCGAGACGAACACGATCTTCAGGCTGGACAGGTCGGGCTTCCTGTCCATCTTCTCGACCGCTTCGAGGATCCGCGACAGCATCACCGGGACGACGACCATCGCGGTGACCTTGTGCTTCTCGATGTCTTCCAGCACCAGCGGCGGCTTGAACTTGCGGCGCAGCACCAGCGTCGACCCGAGGAACATCGCGATGGTGCCGTGCAGGTAACCCAGCGCGTGGAACATCGGCGCCGGCAGCGAGGTCACCTCGCCGGCCTTGAACGGCACGTGCGACAGGATGCCGCCCACCGGCGCCAGGGTCGGCGGGGTGCTGCGGTTCGCGCCCTTCGGGGTGCCGGTGGTTCCGCTGGTCAGGATGATGATCGAGGCGTGCTTGGCCGCCTTGGGGGCGGGGTCCTTGCTGCTCCGCTCGATCAGCTCGGCCAGCGTCTCGTCGGTGCTGCCGGACGGCTCGTCGGCATCCGGGTTGGTGCCGAGCGCCCGTAGCTTCCCCAGCTCCGGCTCGGCTTTGCTGACGGCCTTGGTGTACTCGTCGTCGTAGATGATCAGCTTGGCGCCCTCGCGCTCGGACACCTCTTTGATTTGCGGGCCGGAGAACTCGCTGTTGAGCAGGATGATCCGGGCGCCCACCCGGGCGGCGCCGTAGTTGGCGACCAGGAACCAGCGGGTGTTGCGGGCCAGGATGGCGATGCCGTCCCCACCCTTGATGCCCTTCTCGAGCAACCCGTGCGCCACGGCGTGCCCCGCCTCGTCGAGCTCCCGGTAGGAGAACTCGCCCTCCTCGTCGATGCACGCGGCGCGGTCGGGGTGGCGTCTCGCGTTGAGAGACGGCAGCATGCCGAACTCCCCCCACTTGTAGATGTCGGCGGCCATCGCGGCGTAGTTCTGCGGCGGCTCGATCCGGAACGCGCCCGACTCGAAGATCTTGCGCACGTAGTGCAGTTCAGCGGAGCCACGCTCGACGTACTGCTGAACTTTTGCGGCGGCCTGACCGGGCAGGCCGAGGAGGTTAGGCATGAAATCCACCTTATGTGACGTCCGTCTCAGTACGGCCAGAAATTCTGGCGAATTAGCATGAACCGCATGACCCGTCCGGTTTCGCTGGAGGTGGCCGGGCGCCAGGTCACCATTACCCATCCGGACAAGGTGGTGTTCCCCCGCGCCAGCACCGGCGAAACCACTGGCACGTTTTCGGGCCCGTACACCAAGCTCGACCTGGTCCGCTATTACCTGTCAGTGGCGGACGGCGCGCTGCGCGGTGTGGCCGGCCGCCCGATGATCCTGAAGCGCTTCGTCAAGGGCATCACCGAAGAGGCGGTCTTCCAGAAGCGGGCGCCGGCCAAGCGGCCGGACTGGGTTGATGTTGCCGAACTGCGTTACGCGCGAGGCACTTCGGCGGCCGAGGCGGTGATCCACGACGCCGCGGGCCTGGCCTGGGCGGTCAATCTGGGCTGCGTCGACCTCAACCCGCATCCGGTGCTGGCCGACGACCTCGATCACCCCGACGAGCTGCGGGTCGACCTGGATCCGATGCCCGGCGTCTCGTGGCGGCGCATCGTGGACGTCGCGCTGGTGGCGCGCGAGGTGCTCGAGGACTACGGCCTGACCGCGTGGCCGAAGACGTCGGGATCGCGCGGCTTTCACATCTACGCGCGCATAGCCCCGCGCTGGGAGTTCCGCCAGGTGCGGCTGGCCGCGCAGACCGTGGCCCGCGAAGTCGAGCGGCGGGTGCCCGAGGCGGCAACGAGCCGCTGGTGGAAGGAAGAACGCGAGGGGGTGTTCGTCGACTTCAACCAGAACGCGAAGGACCGGACCGTCGCCTCGGCGTACTCGGTGCGGGCGACGGCCGACGCCCGGGTCTCGACGCCGCTGCAGTGGGACGAGGTCGCCGGCTGCGACCCCGGGGCGTTCACCATCGACACCGTGCCCGCCCGGTTTGCCGAGATCGGCGACCCCTGGGCGGGGATCGACGACGCCGTCGGCGAGCTGGACCGGCTGCTGGTGCTGGCCGAGGAGATGGGACCGCCCGAGCGCGCGCCGAAGGGGTCAGGCAAGCGTTCCGACGGCAGGCGCCAGTCCACGATGCCGCTGATCGAGATCGCCCGCACCAAGACCAAGGACGAGGCGTGGGCCGCGCTGGACGTGTGGCGCGACCGCTATCCCGCGGCGGCCCGCCGGCTGGAGCCGGTCGACATCCTGGTCGACGGGATGCGCGGGCCCAGTTCGATCTGGTACCGGATCCGGATCAATCTGCAGCACGTCCCCGAAGATCAGCGCCCACCTCAGGAAGAGCTGATCGCCGACTACAGCCCTTGGGAGGGATACGGCGGAAAACAGAAGCCGTCGACCTGACGTCGCCCGCGCCTAGATCCCTACCCGCGTGATCGCGTTGTGCTTGCGCAGGTAGCAGTACCAGGTGACGCCGAGCAGGCCGAGGAAGAACGCGATGTAGAACCGCAGCGCCGGTTCGATGCTGCCGAACTCCGACTTCGACCACGCATACGCCAGCGGAACCACGAACCCGCCGAAGGCCCCCACCGCCGAGATGACGCCCAGCGCCCCGGCCGCCTGACGGCGCATGGCGACCATGGTGTCGGGCTCGCCCCCGGCCAGCTCGCCCTTGATCTTGAAGATCCGCGAAATCATCCGGTAGGTCGAGCCGTTGCCGATCCCGGTCGCGACGAACAGGAACATGAAGCTGGCGAAAAAGGCCGGCAGGTTCACCGCCTTGACCGACCACAGCGCCGCAGCCGCCCCGACCGCCAGCATCACGAAGCTGGCCGCGGTGATGCGGGCGCCACCGATCCGGTCGGCGAGCTTGCCGCCGAGGGGCCGGATGACCGATCCGATGCCGGCGCCCAGGAACGCCCACGTCAGGGCGATGTCGCCGCGCCCGAACACCGTCTTGAGCAGCGTCGGGAACGCGGCGGAGTAACCGATGAACGAGCCGAAGGTGCCGATGTACAGCAGCGACATGATCCAGGTGTCGCGGTGGCGCAGCGACTCCAGCACCGGCTTCACGTCCGCCTTCGCCTCGGTGAGGTTGTTCATGAACAGGAACGCGCAGACCGCGGCCACCACGGCCAGCGGCACGTAGAACAGTCCGGCGCGCGACAGCGCGACCCCGCCGCCGGCGATGACGATGGGCGGAATGATCTTCTGCACCACCGCCACGCCGATGTTGCCGCCGGCCGCGTTCAGCCCCAGCGCCCAGCCCTTGTCCTTCTCCGGGTAGAAGAACGAGATGTTGGCCATCGACGAAGCGAAGTTGCCGCCGCCGAAGCCGGCGGTCGCGGCGATCGCCACCAGAGCGCCGAACGGGAGGCCGGGATGGCTCACCGCCCACGCCAGCAGCACGCACGGGATGAGCAGCAGCGCCGCCGAAATGGTCGTCCAGTTCCGGCCGCCGAACAGCGGCACCGCGAAGGTGTAGGGCAATCTGAGGAACGCCCCGACACCGCTCGGCACGGCGACCAGGCACAGGGCCTGGCTGGCGGTCAGCGCCCACCCGGACGCGGCGGGATGCCCGTGCGCGCCGGCCGTCATCTGAACCACCACGATGCTCCACAACATCCACACGCTGAACCCGACGTGCTCGGCGAAGATCGAGAAGATCAGGTTCCGGCGGGCGATCGGCTTTCCGGTCGTCTCCCAGAATTCGGGGTCTTCGGGCCGCCAGTCGTCGATCCAGTGCCGTCCCGCATGACGCTCGCGCGGCGGCGCGGGCTGCGATGCGGGGCTGATGGTCGTGGTCATCTGGTGGGACTCCTGAGGTGAATGGGGGCGCGGACAGTGACCACTCGACGCTAAAGACGCACTGTTACCGGACTGGGTGTGCACAGTTACGTGGGCGATACGCAGAAATCGCAACGGCCCGGTCTCGTTTGTCAGAAGTCGGCAACGCAACGACGCTTCGACCGCACGGCGGCGGCGGATGCGCGACAATCGGCGCCATGCAGGTGACTGATGCTCCCCTGGGCCTGCGGGAGCGCAAAAAGATCAAGACCCGCCGCGCCATCAGGCGCGAGGCGTTTCGCCTCATCGAGGAGAACGGCTACGCCGCGACCACGGTCGAACAGATCGCCGAGGCCGCCGACGTGTCCCCGAGCACCTTCTTCCGCTACTTCCCGTCCAAGGAATCGCTGCTGCTCGCCGACGACCTGGATCCGCTGATCCTCGACGCGTTGAAGGTCCAGCCGCTCAACCTGTCCCTGGCGCAGGCCTTCCGCCGCGCCTACGAGGCCGTCCTCGCCGAGCTCCCGGAGGACCAGCTGGAGTTCGAGAGCACCCGACAGCGGCTGATGTTCTCGATACCCGAGCTCAAGGCGGCAATGTATGACGAGTACTACCGCACCGTGACCGTGGTCGCCGAGGCGATCGCGCACCGGATCGGCCGTGCCGCAGACGATTTCGAGGTCCGGGTGTGCGCGGGGGCGCTGACGGGCGCGATGATGGCCGCCTTCGACAACGCACCGAAGACCACCGACACGATCTTTCGCGCCCTGGACTTCATGGACGCCGGCATGCCGCTGGGCTGACGGGGCTCAACAGCGCGGCGATGCATCTGAGCGGGCGGAACGCGATACTCTCACGCGATGCGACAGGGATGGAATCGACGGGGATTCTTGCAGCTCGCAGGGGCTGCCGGGGTTGCCGCGATCGGCGGTGCGACCGCGTTCTCCTCGGGATGCTCGTCACGCAAATCGGCTCCGGGAGCCACCCCGGGGTCGGTGACGGTCACCCACCTGTTCGGTGAGACCGTCATCAAGGAACCACCCAAACGCGTCGTCAGCGCCGGCTACACCGAGCAGGACGACCTGCTCGCAGTCGGCGTGGTGCCGATCGCGGTGACCAACTGGTTCGGTGACCAGCCCTCCGCCGTCTGGCCCTGGGCGACACCCAAACTCGGCGGCGAGCAGCCGACGGTGTTGAACCTGGACAACGGCATTCCCGTCGACCAGATCGCCGGCCTCAAGCCGGACCTCATCGTGGCCGTCAACGCCGGCCTGGACGCCGACACGTATCAGAAACTGTCCGCGATCGCCCCGACCGTCGCGCAATCGGACGGCGACGCCTTCTTCGAGCCCTGGAAAGAGCAGGCCACCACCGTCGGGCAGGCGGTCTTCAAGTCCGACCAGATGAAATCACTGATCGACGGCGTCGACCAGAAGTTCACCGACATCGGCAAAAAGAATCAGCAGTGGACCGGCAAGAAGGCGCTGCTGATGCACGGCGCGCTGTGGCACGGCACCGTCGTCGCGACCATGGCGGGCTGGCGGACGGACTTTCTCAATCAGATGGGACTGGTCATCTCCGACACCATCAAGCCGTTCGGCACCGACCAGCGCGCCGTCATCCCGCGCGATCACATCAAATCGGTGCTCGAGTCGGCCGACGTGGTGATCTGGACGACGCAGAGCCCCGACGATCAGAAGGCGATACTCGCCGACCCCGAGGTGGCGGGCTCGCTGACCACCGCGCAGAACCGGCACATCTTCACCACCAAGGACCAGGCCGGCGCGATCGCGTTCGCGTCGCCGCTGAGCTACCCCGTCATCGCCGATCAACTGCCGCCGCTGATCACGAAGATCCTGGGCTGACCGCGCGGGCATGCCGGGGCTGTTTGAGCGTTTGCTAAGGCAGCTCTGGCAGTGCTCGAAAATCCGTCGGCGCCCCTCGCACATGCCCCGATCCCGGGGTTACCGTCGAGTAATGAGCGTGACGGACCTTAGCGGCGACCTGGCCCACAACCTGCCGACGGAGCTCGTCGGCAACACCGTCGTGGACTACGGCGACCGCGCGCTGATGGTGCAATGCGGAAGTACCGCTGAGGTATTGGCGTGGACGGACGCGCTGCGCGCGGCGGCGATCCCGGGCGTGGTCGACGTCGTCCCCGCGGCCCGCACGGTGCTGGTGAAGCTGGACGGCCCGCGCTACCAGGGCGCCATCCACCAGCGGCTGCGCAAGATGGATGTCACCGCCACCCCCGATCCCGCGGCGGACCGGAGCGCCGACGTCGTCATCGACGTCGTGTACGACGGTCCGGATCTGGCCGAGGTCGCCGGGCATACCGGCCTGACCATCGCCGGCGTGATCGACGCCCACACTTCCACGCTGTGGCGGGTCGGATTCAGTGGATTCGCACCCGGTTTCGCGTATCTGGTCGACGGAGACCCGCGGCTGCGGGTGCCACGCCGCGCCGAGCCGAGGACCTCGGTGCCGGCCGGCTCCGTGGCCCTGGCCGGCGACTTCAGCGCGGTATACCCGCGCCAATCCCCCGGTGGCTGGCAACTCATCGGCCGCACCGACGCGGTGCTCTGGGACCTGCAGCGGCCCGACCCGGCGTTGTTGACGCAGGGCATGTGGGTTCAGTTCCGGGCCGTCTAGCCGGTGGCGATCGCGAGCGCGGCGCAGCCGGGCAAAGCGGGTCGCCACCAGAGAAAGGGAGACAAGCGTGGCAATCCTGGAGATCCTCCGCACCGGGCCGCTCGCCGTCGTCCAGGACCTCGGCCGCCCGGGACTGGCCCATCTGGGGGTGAGCCGGTCCGGAGCCGCCGACCGCCGCGCCCACCGGCTGGCCAACCGGCTGGTGGCCAACCCCGACGACCGAGCCACCGTGGAGGTGACATTCGGCGGTTTCGCGGCCAGGGTGTCCGGCGGTGACGTCGACATCGCGGTGACGGGCGCCGACGCCGATCCCTCCGTCAACGGAATCAAGTTCGGTACCAACAGCATTCATCACGTCCGCGACGGCGAGGTGATCTCGTTGGGCTTACCCCGCGCCGGCCTGCGCAGCTACCTGGCGATCCGCGGTGGTATCTGCGTGGAGCCGGTGCTGGGCTCGCGCAGCTACGACGTGATGTCGGGCATCGGCCCGGCGCCGCTGCAGGCCGGGGACCGGCTCCCGATCGGCGAGCACACCGACGCCTACCCCGAACTGGACCAGGCGCCGGTGGCTGCCCTCACCACCCATGTGGTCGATGTCTTCGTGGTTCCCGGGCCGCGCGACGATTGGTTCGTCGATCCCGACGTCCTGGTGCGCACCGACTGGGTGGTCTCCGATCGCAGCGACCGGGTGGGGATGCGATTGATGGGGCGGCCACTGCAGCACTGCTACCCTGACCGGCAGCTGCCCAGTGAGGGTGCCACACGCGGCGCAATTCAGGTGCCGCCCAACGGTTTACCGGTGATTCTGGGTCCTGACCATCCCGTCACGGGCGGCTACCCGGTGGTTGGCGTGGTGGTCGACGAGGACGTCGACAAGCTCGCCCAGGTGCGGCCCGGCCAGACGGTGCGCCTGCACTGGGCGCGGCCCAGGGCGTTGGTGGGCGCGCACGCCGGCGCCGCGAGTTGGCCCGTTTCCTAACGCAATTCGTGCGCGGTTTCGTCGCCGCCGCAGCGCGATGTATTCCAGCTCACACGGGCCCGAGCGTATGTGTGAAATCACTTGACGGCGGCTCGCATTCGGGCCCGATGAGCTTCCTGTCCGCGAACCGGTTGCCCCTCAGGCATTTACCAGACAACTGGTAAAGAACTAGCAGGCGATTTCGGTCCGTTCCGGTTGACCCGCTCACGTCGTAAATGTGAGCATCGGACCGTGCGACGGGGCACGCCCCCTCATTCGGGGCGCCCAAGCGTCGAAAGCCAGCCTCCGAACAGCTTTCCCGTTACCGGGCGAGCGCGGTGACCCCTGGCGTGGCGGCGGCCGGATGCGGCGGTTCGTGGGGCCTGACTAGAGGGAGCTGTATGCACATCAATCGGATTGATGTCGTTGGGAAGCAAGCGGTTTCCGCGATGAGGGGCCGCGCATGAGCGACAACAAGGGCAATGGCCGGCCTGGGCGCAACCACCGGATCGCGGACTGGAATCCGGAAGACCCGGTGGCCTGGGAGGCCGGCAACAAGAAGATCGCCCGGCGCAACCTGCTGTGCACCATCGCCGGTGACCACGTGGCGTTTTCGATCTGGACCCTGTGGCCCGTCATGGCGCTGTTCATGCCGGGGTCCGTCTACGGCTTCTCCGCCGGCGACAAGCTGCTGCTGGGCGCGGTCGCCACCCTGGTCGGCGGGTGCGCGCGGATCCCCTACACGCTGGGCATCGCCGCCTTCGGCGGCCGCAACTGGACGGCGTTCTCGGCGTTCGTGCTGCTGATTCCGACGGCCGGCACGATCGTGTTGCTGGCCAACCCGGGCCTGCCGCTGTGGCCGTTCGTGCTGTGCGCGGCCCTGACCGGGCTGGGCGGCGGCAATTACGCGGCCTCGCTGGCCAACGTCAACGCGTTCTACCCCCAGCGGCTCAAGGGCGCCGCGCTGGCCGTCAACGCCGGCGTCGCCAACCTCGGGGTCGCGGTGATCCAGCTGGTGGGCCTGCTGGTGCTGGCCACCGCCGGGCACGAGGCGCCCTACTGGGTCTGCGCCGTGTACCTGGTGTTCCTGGTCGTGGTGGGCATCGCGGCCGCGCTGTTCATGGACAACGTCAACCACGGCACCCAGCTGAGCACGATGCGCTCGATCCTGTTCGAGCGCGACACCCATGTGATCTCGCTGCTCTACATCGCCACGTTCGGCTCGTGGATCGGCTTCTCCTTCGCCTTCGGGCAGGTGCTGCAGGTCAACTTCGCGGAGAGCGGGGAAAGCCCCAAGCATGCGGCGCTGCACGCCGCGCAGCTGGCCTTCATCGGACCCCTGCTGGGCTCGCTGGCGCGCATCTACGGCGGCCGGCTGGCCGACCGCATCGGCGGCAGCCGCGTCACCCTGGGCGTGCTGGCCGGCATGACCCTGGGCGCCGGACTTTTGGTCACCATCAGCACGTTCGACGATCACCACGCCGCGTCGCACGCCACCAGCATGATCGGCTACGTGGCCGGCTTCATGGTGCTGTTCATCCTGTCCGGCATGGGCAACGGGTCGGTGTTCAAGCTGATCCCCTCGGTCTACGAGGCGCGCAGCCGCTCGCTAGACATGAGCGAGGACGAACGCCGTCATTGGGCCCGGGCGATGTCGGGATCGCTGATCGGCATCTGTTCGGCCGTCGGGGCGCTGGGCGGCGTCGGCATCAACCTGGCGCTACGCCAGTCCTACCTGAGCACCGGCACGGAAACGACGGCATACTGGGCGTTTCTCGCCTCCTACGTCGTCGCGGCGGTCATCACCTGGGCGGTCTATGTGCGCCGTCCCGCGACGGCTCCGGGCCTGTCCGCGGCGGCGCCGGAAACCGAGGCCGCGCGTGTGTGAGCGGACTCGCAACACGGGCAATGCCACAGCAATTGACCGGTAACGCAACCGAAACGTCGCAGGCATACACAGTTCATATGGCCCCGCAATTGGCCCCACCAGACTCCGCGCCGCTGACCGGCTACCGGATCGCCGTCACGTCGGCGAACCGCGCCGAGGAGCTGTGCGCGTTGCTGCGCCGTAACGGCGCGGAGGTCTCCAGCGCCGCGGCCATCAACATCATCGCGCTGCCCGAAGACGACGAACTGCAGAGCCACACCGAAGCGGTTATTGCCGATCCGCCCGATATCTTGGTGGCGCACACCGGCATTGGCTTCCGCGGCTGGGTCGCCGCGGCCGACGGCTGGGGGCTGGCCACCCAACTGCTGGCGTCGCTGGCCAAGTCGCGGATCGTGGCACGCGGGCCGAAGGCGACCGGGGCGCTGCGCGCCGCCGGGTTGCATGAGGAGTGGTCACCCAAATCCGAATCGTCGCGTGAAGTCCTGCGCTACCTGCTCGAATCGGATGTCGCCGGTAAGCGGATCGCCGTCCAGCTGCACGGCGCGGCCGACGGGTGGGACCCGTTTCCGGAGTTCATCAACGGATTGCGCGCGGCGGGCGCGCAGGTGGTTCCCATCCACGTATACCGCTGGAAGCCGACGCCGGCCGGCGGCGACTTCGACCATCTCGTCGCCTCGGTCGCGCGGCGGCAGTTCGACGCCGTGACCTTCACCTCGGCGCCCGCCGGGGCGGCGCTGCTGGAGCGCAGCCGCGAGCTGGGCATCGAAGACCAACTGCTGCAAGCGCTTCGCAGCGACGTGCATGCGATGTGCGTAGGCCCGGTCACCGCGCAGCCGCTGATCCGCGCGGGCATCCCGACGTCGTCGCCCGAGCGAATGCGGTTGGGGGCGTTGGCCCGTCATATCGCCCAGGAGCTGCCGCCGCTGCGGTCGTGCACCATCCGCGCGGCCGGTCACGACATCGAGATCCGTGGAACCTGCGTGCTGGTCGACGGTTCGGTGAAGGCGCTGTCGGGATCGGGCATGGCAACCCTGCGCGCGCTGGCTCAGCGCCCCGGCGACGTCGTGGCGCGCAACGACTTGCTACGGGTGCTTCCCGGCAACAGCAACGACCCACACGCCGTCGATACCGCGGTGCTGCGGCTGCGAACGGCCCTGGGCGACAAGAACATCATCGCGACGGTGGTCAAGCGCGGCTACCGGCTGGCGATCGACCATTCGGGAGATTCCCCATGGCACTGATTCTGGTCGCACACGGCACCCGCAGGGCGGGTGGCGTGACGATGATCGAAGACCTTGCGGCACAGGTGAGTACACTGATGCGGCGCACCGTGGACGTTGCCTTCGTGGACGTGCTGGGGCCCACCCCCAGCGAAGTCCTGATGCGCGCCAAGGCAGCCGACCGCCCCGCCATCGTGGTGCCCGCGTTCCTGTCGCGCGGCTATCACGTCCGGACCGATCTGCCCGCGCACGTCGAGATCAGTGGGCACCCGAACGCGATCGTCACCCCTGCGCTGGGCCCGAGTGGGCACATCGCCCGGATCGTCGGCGACCAGTTGCTCAAATGCGGTTGGCGACCCGGTGATTCGGTAATCCTCGCGGCGGCGGGTACCTCGGACGTCAAGGCGCGCGCCGACCTGCACACCACCGCGACGCTGGTGTCGGCGCTGACCGGATCGCGGGTGAGCCTGGCGTTCGCGGCCACCGGCGATCCGCAGCTGCCCGAGGCGGTGGATCGGGCGCGCCGTAGCGGAGGGCGCGTCGTCGTGGCCTCATACCTATTGGCCGACGGCCTGTTCCAGCAACGGCTGCACGGCTGCGGCGCCGATCTGGTCAGTGAGCCGCTGGGCACCCATCCCTGGTTGGCACGGTTGGTCGCGAACCGATTTCGGCGGGCTCTGCCGCCGGTCCTCGCCCCCACCGCCCGGCGCTCGTCGCGCCGGTCGAGCCCACACCAGCTGGCTCACGGGCGCACCGTCCGGTCCGCGTCCTAGCGCAAAACGCCTGCCGGCGAGGCGCGCCGGTGTCCGCGTTCCTTGATCTTTGGTCGCGGACGGGTGATCCTGGCACCATGCCCCGCCGCGAAGAGCCCTCGCCTGGGATCCTCGACCCGGTCGCCAAGATGCTGCGGTTGCCCTTTGGCACACCGGAATTCATCGACCGGATGGTCACCGGCGGGGTCAACCAGGTGGGCCGGCGGACCTTGCGCACGCTGATCACGACGTGGGACGCCGCGGGCGGCGGCCCGTTCGCGGCCAGCGCCATCGCGTCAACGGGGATGGCGAAGACCGCCGAAATCGTGCAGGGCATGTTCATCGGCCCGGTCTTTGGCCCGGTGCTGAAGATTTTGGGCGCCGACAAGGTGGCCCTGCGGGCCTCGTTGTGCGCCTCGCAATTGGTGGGCCTGGGCATCATGCGCTACGGCATCCGCTCCGAGCCGCTGCACTCGATGTCGGTCGATGCCCTCGTCGACGCGATCGGGCCGACGATGCAGCGCTACCTGGTCGGCGACATCACCCGGTGAACCCGGAGGCCGGGCTCAGGCAGCCCGCGGCTGGTAGTCGCGCGCGACCTGGACGTAGCCGTCATCGGTGATCCGCACCGGGTACACGGGCACCGAAACGGTCGGATCGTCCAGGCAGGAACCGTCTTCGAGCGAGAACGCCTGCTTCAGAATCGGCGACTGCACCGTGACGCGGCCGTCGCGGTCACCCACGATTCCGCGGGAGAGCACCGCGGCACCGGAGAACGGGTCGACGTTGCCGACCGCATACACCGAGCCGTCGTCGAGCCGGAACAACGCCGCCTGGGAGCCGTCGTCGAGCAGCACGCCGACGCCGCGACCCGGAATGAGGTGGTCGTAAGCGCACGCGCTGGTCCACACCGCAATGTCGTTGAGAAGTGTCATGATCCCTTCCTCATTCCTCCGGAGTTGTCGCTGAACGGACCCGCGGCATGCCAATGGACACAGGGATTTTGCGGCCGGCATGCTCGGTGAACGCCACCGTCGAGTCGACGGCGTCCGGGGCGTTGACGAACGACACGAACCGCGACAGCTTGTCCGGGTCGTCCAGCACGCCCTTCCATTCGCACTTGTAGTTCTGGACATGCCGCTCCATTGCGGCCTCGAATTCCTCGGCCAGGCCGAGCGAGTCCTCGCACACGACCTCGCGCACGTGATCGAGCCCGCCGTCGAGCGAGTCGACCCACGGCGCCGTGCGTTGCAGCCGGTCGGCGGTGCGGATGTAGTACATGACGAACCGGTCGACGTAGCGGACCAGCGTTTCGGTGTCCAGGTCGCTGGCCAGCAGCTGCGCGTGCTTGGGTGTCATGCCACCGTTGCCGCCGACGTAGAGGTTCCAGCCCTTTTCGGTGGCGATGACGCCGACGTCCTTGGACCGGGCCTCGGCGCATTCGCGCGCGCAACCCGAGACGCCCATCTTGATCTTGTGCGGCGCGCGCAGTCCGCGGTAGCGCAGCTCCAGATCGATGGCGAGCTGCACCGAATCCTGCTGCCCGTACCGGCACCAGTCGGTGCCCACGCAGCTCTTCACCGTGCGCAACGCCTTGCCGTAGGCGTGTCCGGATTCCATGCCTCCGTCGACCAGGCGCTTCCAGATCTCCGGCAGCTGGTCGACCCGGGCGCCGAACATGTCGATCCGCTGCCCGCCGGTGATCTTGGTGTAAAGCCCGAAGTCCTGGGCGATCTGGCCGATCAGGATCAGATGCTCGGGCTTGATGTCGCCGCCGGGGACCCGCGGCACCACCGAGTAGCTGCCGTTCTTCTGGATGTTGGCCAGGAAGTGGTCGTTGGAATCCTGCAGCGAGGCCTGCTCGCCTTCCAGGATGTGCTCCGAGCCGGTGGACGCCAGGATGGAGGCGACCACGGGTTTGCAGATGTCGCAACCCTTTCCGCGGCCGAAACGCTCCAGCAGACCCGAGAAGGTCCGGATCTCGGTGGCCGAGATGATCTCGAACAGCTCGGCGCGCGACTGGCTGAAGTGTTCGCACAGCGCCTTGGACTGTTCCACGCCCTCGGCTTCCAGCAGCTGTTTGAGCAGCGGGACGCACGATCCACACGAGGTGCCGGCCGAGGTGCACGCCTTGAGCGCGGAGACATCCGCGCAGCCTTCGGCGATCGCACACTTCAGGTCGCCCTTGGTGACGTTGTTGCACGAACAGATCTGTGCCGAATCCGGCAGCGCCCCAACGCCCAACGCCGCACCGCCGCCGGACTGCGCGGGCGCGATCAGCGCCAGCGGGTCACCCGGCAGCTCGCTGCCGACCATCGGCCGCAGCACCCCGTAGGACGAGGCGTCGCCGACCAGCACGCCGCCGAGCAGCGTCTTGGCGTCATCGGAGAGCACCAACTTGGCGTAGGTCCGATTGACCGCGTCATTGATGGCGACCTCGAGGCAGTTCTCGGTCGTCCCCATCGCGTCGCCGAAGCTGGCCACGTCGACGCCCAGCAGTTTGAGCTTCGTGGACAGGTCCGCCTCGCCGAACTCCGCGACGCCGTCGAGCAGCCGGTCGGCCACCACCTCCGCCGAGGTGTAACCCGGCCCCACCAGGCCGTAGCAGCGGCCGTCGATCGCGGCGACTTCACCGATCGCGTAGATGTCGGGATCACTTGTCTGGCAAGCCACATCGGTGAGCACCCCGCCGCGCTCGGCGCGCGCCAGCCCGGCGGCGGTGGCCAACTCGTCGCGCGGCCGGATGCCGGCGGCGAAGATCACCAGGCCGGCGTCGATGACCTGCCCGTCGGTCAGGCTTACCCGCACCGAGGTGGTGCCGTCCGGATGGTCAACGGCCTCGATCGATTCGGTGCCCGTGCCGACGTGCACCGAGATGCCGAGCTCGCCGATCATCCTGGCCAGCAGGCCCCCGCCCGCCTCATCGATCTGCTGGGCCATCAGCCGCGGCATCATCTCGATGACGTGGGTCTGCAACCCGAACTGGCGCAGCGCATTAGCGGCTTCCAGCCCGAGCAGGCCGCCGCCGATCACGACACCCGCGGTGGCGTGCGAGGTTTCGACCGTGCGGCGGGCGTCGGCGCGGATGGCGTCGAGGTCGTCCAGCGTGCGGTACACGTGGCAGGCGGGCAGATCGTGGCCCGGCACCGGCGGCACGAAGGCGTACGACCCGGTCGCCAGGACCAAGGTGTCATAGCCGTGCCGCTGGCCGTCGGCGGTGACCACCGTCTTTGCGGCGCGGTCTATTTCGGTCACCCGCTGGTTGAGCACCAGCCGAACCAGCTCGTCACCCTCGTATTCGTTGCCGGGCAATGCCAGTAGCTTGCGATCCCAGCTTTCGGTGTAGGAGGTCAGCCCCACGCGGTCATAGGCCGCGTCCGTCTCCTCGGCGAAAACCGTGATGCGCCACAGCCCCTCGGTGTCACGAGCGCGTAGCGCCTCGACGAACCGGTGCCCCACCATGCCATGTCCGACTACGATGATGTGACGAGGCGCACAGCTGGCGCGCGAAATCCCGTCTGCAGACATGGCTTTGAGAGTAACGGCCAGAAATTACGTTCTTTTCGCGCAATGTGACGGTCCTATGACGAGGATCTCACAACTCACAGGAAGGCCTGTGAGTGGTCGTTCGCTGCCGGCGAACGACGAGGTGGAACTTTAGCGTGGTCGACTCATGTTTCTACTAGTAGCCGGTCGCACGGGCGCCGGTCACAGGAATCTCACAATCAAGCTCAAGGAATTAGAAGGGAAGCGCCATGAGTAACCTCGCACTGTGGTCGCGACCGGCCTGGGACACCGACCGGTGGTTGCGCGACTTTTTCGGCCCCGCCGCCGCGGCGGACTGGAACACCCCGGCGACCAGCGGTTTCAAGCCCGCCGCCGAGATCGTCAAGGACGGCGACGACGCGATCGTACGTGTCGAGCTCCCGGGCGTTGACGTCGACCAGGACGTCAACGTGGAGGTCGACCGCGGGCGCTTGGTCATCCACGGCGAGCACCGCGATCAGCGCGCCCAAGAGAAGGAAGGCCGCACGCTGCGGGAGATCCGGTACGGATCGTTCCGCCGGTCGTTCCAGCTGCCCACCCACGTCACCGGCGACGCCATCACTGCGACCTACGACGCCGGCGTGCTGACGGTGCGGGTCGCCGGTGCCTTGAAAGATCCAGCCGGCAGCCAGGCGCAGCGCATCGAGATCACCAAATAACCTCCGGCCAGTTCGGAGGTAGGCAGTTGAATCCGGCGGAGCCGCAACGGCTTCGCCGGATTCGGCGCATCAGCCCCAGCGGGCCAGCAGCTCCTTGGCCCGGGCCGTCAGCGCCGCCTGCAGGAACGGCCCGAAGCTGATCCGCGCCACGCCCAGCGGGCCGAAGGACGCCGGGTCGTCCTGGTCGGGCAGCGCGATCGCGTTGACGGGCAGCTCCAGCTCGGCGGTCAAGCGCCGCAACGTGTCGGGGTCGTGACGACCCACCGGATACAGCACGTCGGCGCCCGCGGCCGCCGCTTGATTCAGGCGAGCCACCGCGCGGTCGACCCGGTCGGACGCCTCGCCGTCCTGGCGCAGGAACAGATCGGTCCGGGCGTTGATCACGACATGCACCCCCGCCGCGTCGGCGGCCGACCGCAGCTCGCCCACCAACTCCGCGTGTTCGTCGGCGGTCCGCAATCGCTTGCCCTCCGAGTGCACGGTGTCCTCGATGTTCAGCCCGACGGCCCCGACGCTCAGCAGGCCCTCGATCAGCCGGCCCGCCGGCTGCCCGTAGCCGGATTCGATGTCCACCGACACCGGGACGTCGACCGCGGCGGTGATCTGCCCGACCCGGGCGAGGACGTCGTCGAACGACATGCCCTCGTTGTCGGGTTTGCCGATCGAGTCCGCCATCGGGTGACTGCCCACCGTGAGGGCGGCGAATCCGGCGCCGGTGGCCAGCCGCGCCGACCAGGCATCCCACACGGTCGGCAGGATGACAGGGTTGCCCGGCCGGTGCAGTTCCAGCAGCGTGGCGGCGCGCTCGGCAGGCGTGGTGGGTCCCGTCATACGTGTTTGCTCCCTCGGCATCCGGGCTCGGGCGGACTGACGTCCGGCGTGTGCCGTGGATAGTATCGAGGGCGTACTGTGATCCGAAACACTGCCGAGGAGATCCATTGACTCGCACGACGAGCGCGACTGGCACGACCGAATTCGCCGAGCTGCACGACCTCATCGGCGGGCTGCGGCGCTGCGTGAGCTCGCTGCGGTCCCGCTACGGTGACAGCCCGGCCATGCGGCGCATCGTCATCGACGCCGACCGGATCATGTCCGACGTCGACCTGCTCGACACCGATGTGTCCGAATTGGACCTGGCCGGCGCCACCGTGCAGCAGTCCGGCGAGAAGATCGTCATTCCAGACACCCAGTACGACAGCGAATTCTGGCGCGACGTCGACGACGAGGGTGTCGGCGGTCAGAACAGGTCCTGAACAACCTAAGCCCCCCAGAAAAGGGGGGCTTGGTTCTGTGTACCCTTCGACCTACAGCCCGTTCGAAGAGGAACACACTAAATGAGCGCACCTACGGCGAACCGTCCTGCGTCCGGTGTCTTTTCACCCACGCGCGCCCGTATCCAGCAACGCACCCTTCGCACCGACCGGTGGTGGATGTCGCCGCTGCGAATCGATCTCGGCTTCGCCGCATTCATTATTTATGCGACGGCCCGGGCGTTCCAGCGGGGTGACTTCTTCGTCGCGCAATACCACTACCTGACGCCGTTCTACTCACCGTGTCTCAGCAACGCTTGCGGCGGCGCCAGCGACTTCTGGCCGCAAATCCTGCCGAACGTCTGGTGGCTGCCGTTCGCGGCGCTGACACTGCCGTTCCTGCTGCTGTTCCGGCTGACCTGCTACTACTACCGCGGCGCCTACTACCGTACGGTGTGGCAGTCGCCCACCGCCTGCGCGGTGGCCGAGCCCCGCGTGCACTACAGCGGCGAGACCAAACTGCCGCTGATCATTCAGAACTCACACCGCTACTTCTTCTACATCGCCGGCATCATCTCGGTGATCAACACCTACGACGCCATCGTCGCGTTCCACTCCGACAGCGGGCCCGGCGGATTCGGGTTTGGCCTGGGCAACGTGATCATGGTCGGCAACGTCATCATGCTGTGGGTCTACACGCTGTCCTGCCACTCGTGCCGGCACATCACCGGCGGGCGGCTCAAGCACTTCTCCAAGCACCCTGTGCGGTACTGGATCTGGACCCAGGTCAGCAAAATCAACACCCGGCACAAGCAGTACGCGTGGATCACGCTGGGCACCCTGATGCTCACCGACTTCTACATCGCACTGGTCGCCTCTGGCACCATTCCTGACCTGAGATTTGTTGGCTGACAAGCCATCTCGAAATAATCAGAATTTAGCTAGCGAGGGTTTCATGGTTGAAATCGAGCGGCACACGTACGACGTGGTCGTGATCGGCGCCGGCGGCGCCGGACTGCGTGCGGTGATCGAAGCGCGCGAACGGGGTCTGCGGGTCGCGGTGGTGTGTAAGTCCCTGTTCGGCAAGGCCCACACGGTCATGGCCGAGGGTGGCTGCGCGGCGTCGATGGGCAACACCAACCCGAAGGACAACTGGAAGACCCACTTCGGCGACACGATGCGCGGCGGGAAATTCCTCAACAACTGGCGGATGGCCGAACTGCACGCCAAGGAGGCTCCGGACCGCGTCTGGGAGCTGGAAACCTATGGCGCGCTGTTCGATCGCCTCAAGGACGGCAAGATCAGCCAGCGCAACTTCGGTGGGCACACCTACCCGCGGCTGGCCCACGTCGGTGACCGCACCGGGCTGGAGCTGATCCGCACCATGCAGCAGAAGATCGTCTCGCTGCAGCAGGAGGATCACGCCGAGCTCGGCGACTACGAGGCCCGGATCCGGGTGTTCGCCGAGACCACGATCACCGAGCTGATCAAGGACGGCGACGCGATCGCCGGGGCGTTCGGCTACATCCGCGAAAGCGGAAACTTCATCCTGTTCGAGGCGCCCGCGGTGGTGCTGGCCACCGGCGGCATCGGCAAGTCGTTCAAGGTCACCTCGAACTCCTGGGAGTACACCGGCGACGGCCACGCCCTGGCCCTGCGGGCGGGCGCGTCGCTGATCAACATGGAGTTCGTCCAGTTCCACCCGACAGGCATGGTCTGGCCGCCGAGCGTAAAGGGGATCCTGGTCACCGAGGGTGTCCGCGGCGACGGCGGGGTGCTGAAGAACTCCGACGGCAAGCGGTTCATGTTCGACTACATCCCGTCGGTGTTCAAGGGGCAATACGCCGAGTCCGAACAAGAAGCCGACCAGTGGCTCAAGGACAACGACTCGGCCCGCCGCACTCCGGACCTGCTGCCGCGCGACGAGGTCGCGCGCGCGATCAACTCGGAGGTCAAGGCCGGCCGCGGCAGCCCACACGGTGGCGTCTTCCTGGACATCGCCTCGCGGCTGACGCCGGCGGAGATCAACCGCCGCCTGCCGTCGATGTACCACCAGTTCAAGGAACTGGCCGGGGTCGACATCACCAAGGAGCCGATGGAAGTCGGGCCCACCTGCCACTACGTGATGGGCGGCGTCGAGGTGGACGCCGACACCGGCGCGGCCACCGTGCCCGGGCTCTTCGCCGCCGGCGAATGCTCCGGCGGTATGCACGGCTCGAACCGGCTCGGCGGCAACTCGCTGTCGGACCTGCTGGTGTTCGGCCGGCGGGCCGGGCTGGGCGCGGCCGACTACGTGCGGGCCCTCAGCAGCCGCCCGACGGTCGCCGAAGGCGCCCTCGACGCGGCGGCGAAGCGGGCGTTGTCCCCCTTCGAGGCGCCGGCCAGCGGCACCCCGGAGAACCCGTACACCCTGCAGCTGGAACTGCAGCAGTCGATGAACGACCTGGTCGGCATCATCCGCAACGCCGACGAGGTCGCGGAGGCGCTGGCGCGGCTGGACAAGCTGCGGGAGCGGTTCAAGAACCTCCACGTCGAGGGGCAGCGCCGGTACAACCCGGGCTGGAACCTGGCCATCGACCTGCGCAACATGCTGCTGGTCAGCGAGTGCGTGGCCAAGGCCGCGCTGCAGCGCACCGAGAGCCGCGGCGGGCACACCCGCGACGACCACCCGGCGATGGACTCGTCGTGGCGCAAGGTGCTGCTGGTCTGCGAGGCGGCCGGCGGCGACGAGGTGATTCCCGACATCACCATCACGAAGAAGGAGCAGACGCCGATGCGGCCCGATCTGCTGGAGCTGTTTGAAATCGGTGAGCTGGAGAAGTACTACACCGACGAAGAACTCGCCGGGCACCCAGGACGGAGTGGCAAATGACCTACAACGCGACGATGCGGGTGTGGCGCGGCGACGACGCCGACGGCGGTCTGCAGGACTTCACCGTCGAGGTCAACGAGGGCGAGGTCGTCCTCGACATCATCCATCGCCTGCAGCAGACCCAGACGCCCGACCTGGCCGTCCGGTGGAACTGCAAGGCGGGCAAGTGTGGCTCCTGCTCGGCGGAGATCAACGGCAAGCCGCGGCTGCTCTGCATGACCCGGATGTCCACCTTCGCCGAGGACGAGGTCGTCACCGTCACGCCGCTGCGGACGTTCCCGGTGATCCGCGACCTGGTCACCGACGTCTCGTTCAACTACGAAAAGGCCCGCGAAATCCCGTCTTTCGCGCCGCCCAAGGACCTGCAGCCCGGCGAGTACCGGATGGCGCAGGAGGATGTGCAGCGTTCCCAGGAGTTCCGCAAGTGCATCGAGTGCTTCCTGTGCCAGAACGTGTGCCACGTGGTCCGCGACCACGAGGAGAACAAGAAGGCGTTCGCGGGGCCCCGCTTCCTGATGCGGATCGCCGAGCTGGAGATGCACCCGCTGGACACCCGCGACCGGCGCAACGACGCTCAGGACGAGCACGGCCTGGGCTACTGCAACATCACCAAGTGCTGCACCGAGGTCTGCCCGGAGAACATCAAGATCACCGACAACGCGCTGATCCCGATGAAAGAGCGGGTCGCCGACCGCAAGTACGACCCGGTGGTGTGGCTCGGCAACAAGCTGTTCCGTCGCTGAGATTTACGCCGCGCTGATCCGGACCGATCCCGTCACGGCACGTTAGGCCGTGGCGAGACCCGGGTAACCCCACTGCATCCTGTCGGGCCGCCGCGTGCGGCCAGCTAGCCACGACCGGAAAGGCAGTCCATGGAACCCAGGCGAGAAACCGCCAGCATCAACAACATTCGCACCGCGATTCGTCAATTGTCGGTCCGCGCCCAGCTCGCGAACAAGGAAGGCCGGTACAGCGACGCCGCCGAACTCGAGAGCCGCATCCAGGGCTTTCGCGACGAGCTGAGCCACCGCCCCTAGCCGGCCGGCCGCCGGCCGAGGCGACTACGCGCCGAGCCGGCGAAAAACGCTCCGGTGGAACACGATGGGCGCCACCTCGGCGTCCACCGTGACCTCGTTGACCCGCAGCACCACGATGGTGTGATCACCGGCCGGGATGAGCTGTTCGATCGCGCTCTCCAGCCACAGGCCGGTGCCCTTGATGAACACCGCGCCCGTCGAGCGGGACACCGTCTCCAAACCCGCGAACCTGTCGCCGGTCTTGGCTGCCAGCGTGCGCGCGGCCTCGTCGTGCTCCTCGCCCAGCACGCTGATGCCCAGCATCGGGCGATCCTTGAGCTTGGGCCACGTGGTCGAGGTGTTCTGCACGCAGAACGACACCAGCGGCGGGTCCAGCGAGACGGGGACGAAGGTGCTGGCCGCCAGGCCTTCCCGGGTTCCGTTCACCTCGGCGGCGATGGCCACCACGCCGGACGGGAAATGACCGAAGGCCTCACGAAGTGACGACGCTGTCAGCTTGTTGTTCGAGTTCACCGGTCTTGTTCGCCCCTAGTGCCGGAGACGGGATTTGTCGGAAACGACCCTACCCGGCGCCGGTCACCCCGGCACGGCCAGCCTCACCCGTTTTCTCAGCGCTCTGCCGAATATCCGTGCGCCGCGGCCACATCCGGATGGGCCCGCAGTCTGCTCTTCCAGGCGTTGCGCCCGTAGACCGCGAAGATCGGATCCGATGGGTCATCCACGCGCTGCGCGCGCGCCTCGAGCTCGTCGGGCAGCGACAGCACCGGTATCCGCGCGTCCAGGCGCGGGTTGAAGAAGAACGGCACCGAGATGCGCTCGCGCGCCGGCCCCGCCAGGTTGACCCGGTGCTCGGTGGCCCGCAGGTAGCCGCGCGTGGCCACCTCCAGGAGTTCACCGATGTTGACGATGAACGCCCCCTCGTGCGGGGGCACATCGATCCAAGCGTCCGCCGGATTTCCGGCCGGCCGCACCTGCAGACCCGTGCTGCCCGGCTCGGCCAGCAGCAGGGTGAGCACGCCGGAGTCGCGGTGCGCGCCCACGCCCTGGGCACTGGCGGCGCTGCCCGGATAGCGGATGATCTTGATCAGCGTGGCCGGCGCCTCGGCGAAGGCCGCATCGAACACGTCGGACGGGCTGCCCAGCGCGGCCGCCCAGTGCCGCAGCAGGGTGCGGGCCACCGCGGACAGCGCGGCATCCCATTCCTCGACGATCCCGGGCAGGTCGGGAAGGGCGGCCGGCCACTGGTTGGGGCCCTGCAGCCACCGGTAGTCGGTCTTGTCCAGGCCGCCGATCGGCGGGCGCTGCGGCCCGACGTCGATCTGCTCGCGCCAATCCACCTGCCCGCGGGTCAGCTCGCCGCCCAGCCGGGTGTACCCGCGGAAATGCGGGCTGCGCACCATCGCGACGTCGTCCTTCTCAGATTGCGGGAGCGCGAAGAGCCGGCGCGCCGCGTCCAGGACGCGCGTCACCAGGTCCGGCGGCACGCCGTGACCGGTCAGGTAGAAGAAGCCGACCTGGTGGCCGGCCTCGCGCAGACCGTCGCGCAGGGGGCCCGGCTCGGCCCGCAGGTCCACGGTCGGCAGCTCCATAGGCGCAGTGACGCCACGCACACCGGTCATGCGCCCGCCATCGCCGCAGGTAGATCGGATTCCGACGGCATGACCAGCAGCTTCCCAACCGGTTGGTTAATTAGGCAATGAAATCTAGCTCACATTGACTTGCATACCACTGACGCGAGCGATATTTTAGGTCTTGTTACTGGTGGGTAACTTAGACCTAGTACCCAACCACAAGTGGCATTCTCAACGAGGAGGACCGTAGTGAGCCACTACAAGAGCAACGTCCGCGACCAGGCATTCAACCTGTTCGAGGTTCTGGGCGTTGACAAGGCATTGGGCCAAGGCGAATACAGCGATCTGGACGTCGACACGGCCCGCGAAATGTTGAACGAGATGAGCCGGCTCGCCGAAGGGCCGATCGCCGACTCGTTCGTCGAGGGCGACCGCAACCCGCCGGTCTTCGACCCGAAGACGCACTCGGTGACGCTGCCCGAATCATTCAAGAAGTCGGTCCACGCCGTCATCGAGGCCGGATGGGACAAGGTCGGCATCGACGAGGCCCTCGGCGGCGTCGCGATGCCCAAGTCGCTGCTGTGGGCGCTGCACGAGCACATCCTGGGTGCCAACCCGGCCGTGTGGATGTACGCCGGTGGCGCGGGCTTCGCCAACATCCTGTACCACCTCGGTACCGAAGAGCAGAAGAAATGGGCCGTGCTGGCCGCCGAGCGCGGCTGGGGTTCGACCATGGTGCTCACCGAGCCGGACGCCGGCTCCGACGTGGGCGCCGGGCGCACCAAGGCGGTCCAGCAGGAGGACGGTTCCTGGCACATCGACGGTGTGAAGCGGTTCATCACCTCCGCCGACTCCGACGACCTGTTCGAGAACATCTTCCACCTGGTGCTGGCACGCCCCGAGGGCGCCGGACCGGGCACCAAGGGCCTGTCGCTGTTCTTCGTGCCCAAGTTCCTGTTCGACTTCGAGACCGGTGAGCTGGGCGAGCGCAACGGCGTCTTCGTCACCAACGTCGAGCACAAGATGGGCCTGAAGGTATCGGCGACGTGCGAGCTGAGCTTCGGCCAGCACGACGTCCCCGCCAAGGGCTGGCTGGTCGGCGAGGTGCACAACGGCATCGCGCAGATGTTCGAGGTCATCGAGCAGGCCCGCATGATGGTGGGCACCAAGGCCATCGCGACCCTGTCGACGGGTTACCTGAACGCGCTGGAGTACGCGAAGTCCCGCGTGCAGGGCGCCGACATGACCCAGATGACCGACAAGACCGCGCCGCGGGTGACCATCACGCACCACCCGGACGTGCGCCGGTCGCTGATGACCCAGAAGGCTTACGCCGAGGGTCTGCGCGCGCTGTACCTGTTCACGTCGACCTACCAGGACTCGGCCGTCGCCGAGGCGCTGCACGGTGTGGACGCCGAGCTGGCGGTCAAGGTCAACGACCTGATGCTGCCGGTCGTCAAGGGTGTGGGTTCGGAGCAGGCGTACGCCAAGCTCACCGAGAGCCTGCAGACCTTCGGTGGGTCCGGCTTCCTGCAGGACTACCCGATCGAGCAGTACATCCGCGACGCCAAGATCGACTCGCTCTACGAGGGCACCACCGCCATCCAGGCGCAGGACTTCTTCTTCCGCAAGATCGTCCGCGACAAGGGTGTGGCGCTGGCTCACGTGTCCGAGCAGATCCAGAAGTTCGTCGACAGCGAGTCCGGCAACGGCCGCCTGAAGACCGAGCGGGAGCTGCTGGCCAAGGCGCTGAGCGACGTGCAGGCGATGGCGGCGACGCTGACCGGCTACCTGATGGCGGCGCAGGAGGACGTGACCAGCCTGTACAAGGTGGGTCTGGGTTCGGTGCGCTTCCTGATGAGCGTCGGTGACCTGGTCATCGGCTGGCTGTTGCAGCGTCAGGCCGCGGTCGCCGTGGCGGCGCTGGACGCCGGCGCCAGCGGCGAGGAGCGGTCCTTCTACGAGGGCAAGATCGCGGTGGCGTCGTTCTTCGCGAAGAACTTCCTGCCTCTGCTGACCAGCACTCGTGAGGTCATCGACACGCTGGACAACGACATCATGGAGCTCGACGAGGCCGCCTTCTAGGCCGACGCGAGCGACAGGCGCAAATCCCCCGCTTCGCCCGCGAAGCGGGGGATTTGTCGCTTCACGGAACGCAGAAAAGCAGGTCGACAGTCAAAAAGGCCGCCGCTGGATCCCCTCACTCCAGCGGCGGCCCTTTTCGTACACCGGTCCGCCGAAACGGACCAGCGCTCGCATTCGGGGGATGCCCCGTATTGCCGTCGGGGTCGGGGGGTCAGACCACAACACGGGGCCATCCGGTGGGTCGGATACCCGCACCCCCAGCTGGCTAACCGGATGTGACCCAACTCATGAAGCGGGCCGAGTCACCGGCGGCGACGTGCGGACGACCCGTCACGCCTCCAGGATGGCGGCGACACCCTGACCGCCGGCCGCACAGATCGAGACCAGGGCGCGCACGGTGCCGCCGCCCTTCTGTTCGGCCTTGCGCTGCGCGAGCTGCTTGGCGGCCTGCGCCAGGATCCGCCCGCCGGTGGCGGCGAACGGGTGGCCGGCGGCCAGCGAGGACCCGTTGACGTTGAGCTTGGCCCGGTCGATCGAGCCCAGCGCGGCGTCCAGGCCGAGCCGCTCCTTGCAGTACTCCTCGGACTCCCAGGCCTGCAGGTGGCACAGGACCACCGACGCGAAGGCCTCGTGGATCTCGTAGAAGTCGAAGTCCTGCAGGCTCAGGCCGTTGCGGGCGAGCAGCCGCGGCACCGCGTAAGTCGGGGCCATCAGCAGGCCGTCGCGCCCGTTGACGTAGTCGACCGCCGCGGTCTCCGAATCGACCAGGTAGGCCAGCGGGGTCAGCGAATGAGCGGCCGCCCACTCGTCGGTGGCCAGCAGGGCCACCGACGCCCCGTCGGTCAGCGGAGTCGAGTTGCCGGCCGTCATCGTCGCGTCGCCGGCCTTCACGCCGAACACCGGACGCAGCTTCGCCAGCTTCTCCGCCGACGAGTCCGCCCGCAGGTTGTCGTCGCGGTACAGCCCCAAGAACGGCGTGACCAGGTCGTCGAAGAAGCCGCGGTCGTACGCGGCGGCCATGTTGCGGTGGCTGGCCGCGGCCAGCTCGTCCTGGGTCACCCGGGAGATGCCCATCTTCTTGGCGGTGAGCGCCTGGTGCTCCCCCATCGACAGCCCGGTGCGGGGTTCGCTGTTGACCGGGATCTCGACGCCCAGGGTCGCGGGCAGCGTGCCGACCAGCTTCAGCCGCTGCACGTTGGACTTGGCCCGGCGCAGCTTGAGCAGGGTGCGGCGCAGGTTGTCGCCCAGGCCGATGGGAGCGTCGGAGGTGGTGTCCACGCCGCCTGCGGCGGCCACCTCGTAGCGCCCGGCCGCGATGCCCTCGGCGGCGGCGACGGCCGCCTGCAGCCCGGTTCCGCAGGCCTGCTGCAGGTCGAATGCGGGCGTGTAGGAGGACAGCTGGGACCCGAGCACGCATTCGCGGGTGAGGTTGAAGTCCCGGCTGTGCTTGAGCACGGCGCCGCCGACCACCACGCCCAGCCGTTCGCCGGCCAAGCCGAAGCGATCCACCAGCCCGCCCAGGGCCGCGGTGAACATGTCCTGGTTGGACGCCTCCGCGTAAGCCCCGTCCGACCGGGCGAACGGGATGCGGTTGCCGCCCAGGACGGCCACGCGCCGCCGCTCGGAACTGCGCTGTTTGCTTGCGTCAGAGCTTGCAGGGGCCACTATTCTTCTCCGTGTTTCTGCGGTCTATCGGTTTGGGAATCGCCCGTCTGGGGCCATACTACTCACTGTTCTTACTCTGCAGTAAGTTCGTCCTCGATACGGTTGTGCTGTAGGCATACCCCGACTTCGAAAGAACATGGAAGGTAGCTCCGGTGGCTCCCAAGGCTTCGTCCGATCTGTTCTCTCAGATCGTCAATTCCGGTCCTGGATCATTTCTCGCCAAGCAGCTCGGCGTTCCCCAACCCGAGACGCTGCGTCGCTACCGAGCCGGTGATCCGCCGCTGGCCGGGGCCCTGCTGATCGGCGGGGAGGGCAGGGTCGTCGAACCGCTGCGCGCGGCGCTGGACGCCGACTACGACCTGGTGGGTAACAACCTGGGCGGTCGGTGGGCCGACAAATTCGGCGGCCTGGTGTTCGATGCCACCGGCATCACCACGCCCGAGGGGCTGAAGGCTCTGTACGAGTTCTTCACTCCCCTGCTGCGCAATCTGGGCCATTCCGCGCGCGTGGCCGTGGTCGGCACCACTCCCGACGCCGCCGCCACCCCGCACGAGCGGATCGCGCAGCGGGCGCTCGAGGGCTTCACCCGCTCGCTGGGCAAGGAGCTGCGCAACGGCGCCACGGTGGCGCTGGTCTATCTGTCCCCGGACGCCAAACCCGCCGCGACGGGCCTGGAATCGACGATGCGGTTCATCCTGTCGGCCAAGTCCGCCTACGTCGACGGCCAGGTCTTCTACGTCGGCGACGCGGACTCCACTCCCCCGGCCGACTGGGACCGCCCGCTGGACGGCAAGGTCGCCATCGTCACGGGCGCGGCCCGCGGTATCGGTGCGACGATCGCCGAGGTGTTCGCCCGCGACGGCGCGCGCGTGGTCGCGATCGACGTGGAGTCGGCCGCCGAGGCGCTCGCCGAGACGGCCAGCCGGGTCGGCGGCACCGCGCTGTGGCTCGACGTCACCGCCCCCGACGCCGTCGACAAGATCACCGAGCATCTGCGCGAACACCACGGCGGCCACGCCGACGTGCTGGTCAACAACGCCGGCATCACCCGCGACAAGCTGTTGGCGAACATGGACGACGCCCGCTGGGATGCCGTCCTGGCCGTCAATCTGCTTGCGCCGCTGCGCCTTACCGAAGGGCTGGTGTCCAACGGCACCATCGGCGAGGGCGGCAGGGTGATCGGCCTGTCGTCGATGGCCGGCATCGCAGGCAACCGCGGCCAGACCAACTACGCGACGACCAAGGCCGGCATGATCGGCCTCACCCAGTCGCTGGCCCCGGAGCTGTACGGCAAGGGCATCACGATCAACGCCGTCGCGCCGGGATTCATCGAGACCCAGATGACGGCCGCCATCCCGCTGGCCACCCGCGAGGTCGGACGCCGGATGAACTCGCTGCTGCAGGGCGGGCAGCCCGTCGACGTCGCGGAAACCATCGCCTACTTCGCCAGCCCGGCTTCGAATGCGGTGACGGGCAACGTCATTCGTGTCTGCGGCCAGGCCATGCTGGGCGCATAGGAGAACGTCATGAATCAGCCAAGCGGCCTGAAGAACATGCTGCGCGCGGCGGCCGGGGCCCTGCCCGTGGTGTCCCGCGGGAGCGACCTGCCCACCCGCTCGGTGACCATCGAGGAACTGCCGATCGACCGGGCGAACGTGGCCGAGTACGCGGGGGTCACCGGCCTGCGCTACGGCAATCACGTGCCGCTGACGTACCCGTTCGCGCTGACCTTTCCGGCGTTGATGTCGCTGGTGACCGGTTTCGACTTCCCTTTCGCCGCAATGGGATCGGTGCACACCGAAAACCACATCACGCAGTACCGCCCGATCGCGGTCACCGACACCGTCGGCGTGCGCGTGCACGCCGAGAACCTGCGCGAGCACCGCAAGGGGCTGCTGGTCGATCTGGTGACCGACGTCAGCGTGGGCAACGACACCGCCTGGCATCAGGTGACGACCTTCCTGCATCAGCAGCGGACCAGCCTGTCCGACGAGCCCAAGCCGCCCCCGCAGAAGCAGCCCAAGCTGCCGCCGCCGTCCACCGTGCTGCGCATCAGCCCGGGGCTGATCCGGCGCTACGCCGACGTCGGGGGCGACCACAACCCAATCCACACCAACTCCGTCGCGGCCAAGCTGTTCGGGTTCCCGACGGTGATCGCGCACGGAATGTTCAGCGCGGCAGCCGTATTGGCCAACATCGAGGCGCAGATTCCCGATGCGGTCCGGTATTCGGTACGCTTCGGCAAGCCGGTGGTGCTGCCCGCGACGACGGGGCTCTACATCGACGAGCACGACGGCGGCTGGGACATCTCGCTGCGCAACATCGCCAAGGGCTACCCGCACCTGACCGGCACGGTCCGGGCGCTCTAGCGCCCCCGGCGGCCCGCCACTAGCCCGCCTGCGTCGAACTGCGGCCCTGCGCAAGCAGTTTCAGGCCGTACGCACTGGTCGCGGTCAGCAGGAAAAGCAGGAACAGCCACAGCGGCGGCCGGGCGAGTTCCCACACGAAGATCGCCGCCCAGATCGGTGAGCCCTGCGTCACCGCGAGCACGCCGGCCGCGCCGGCCAGCGACACCGCGGGCACGTGCAGGTGCGCGCCGGTCGCCCAGTTGATCGTCAAGACCAGCGCCGCCCCGGCGGCGGCGCCGGTGGCCAGCGAGGGCGTCAGCAATCCCCCGGCCCCGCCGGCGCGCAGAAACAGTGCGGTCAGTAGGGGTTTCAGCGCCAGGATCGCCAGCGCCGACAGCAGGGTCATGCCGCTGGCCAGGCTGACCGTCAGGATGCTGCGGCCGTTTCCGGGCAGCTCGGGCCACCAGTGCGAACAGATCCCCATCACCAATCCCGCTCCGGCGAGCGCGGGGATCAGCAGCGGAGTCCGCATCTGGCGGGGCGGGCGTGCCACGGTCATCAACCAGTTGAAGGCCAGCCCCACCGCGAGAGCCACCGGCGCCAGCAGCAATCCGTGCGCGGTCAGCAGGTACGTCGACTCCTCGACCGGCCACTGCAGGTTGGGCTGATCGCGGGTGATCGCCGAGCCGACGGCGACCGCCAGGCCGGAGGACAGGAACGCCGCGCCCACCGCGCGCGGCTGCCAGGTGGTGAGCAGGATCCTGATCGAGAACAACGCGCCGGCCAGCGGCACCGCGTACACCGCGCCCAGCCCGGCGCCCGCCGCGCAGGCGAGCAGGACCTCACGATCGCGCGGTGAGAGCCGCTTGAGCCATCCGGTGCCCAAATCGCTGAGCGCCGCGGCGAATTGGCGTGGCGCACCTTCCCGGCCCAGCGATGCCCCCGATCCGACGAGCAGCACCTGCAGCAGCGCGTCGATGCTCCAGGAAAGCCGCGGCACCGGTTCGCGGGCGGCGATGGTCTGCGCCAGTGGAGGTACCGCCGCCCGGCGCCGCAACAGCCACCACCCCAGGCCCGCCACGGCGGCGCCGATCATCGGGCCCACCACGCGCCGTATCTGGCTGCTGGCGGCCACCCCGGCCAGCTGCGCGCCGAAGCTGTAGTTGTAGGTGGCGTGCTGGACGAGGCGCAGCACATAGGTCGTCGCCAAGCCGGCAACTCCGGCGAGCAACCCGACGACGATTACCGCGCAGAAGAAGTCGAGGGTGCCGCGGTCCGAGCCGGGGCGCTCCTGCGGGCCACCTGAACGAATGTAGGCCTAGTCGGCGGCGGCGTCCGAGCCGCCCGCGTCGGGGTGGGCCGCGGCGGCCTCCCGCTCGGCCGGTGAGCCCTTGAGGCCGTACCAGAACAGGTCGATCATCAGCTGGGCAGCCTCGTCGACGTCGACGTCGCCGGTACTGAGCCGGTTGGCGACCGCCTCGCCGGCGCCCACCAGGGCCACGGCCATCATCTCGTGCTCGCGCTCGGAGCGCGGGTTGCGGCTGCCCGCCCGCATCAGCCCTGCCACCAGGTCGATGATCTGCTCGCGTCCCTCGCGGACCATGTGGGCGAACGCCTGCGAGCTGGTGGCCTGGGTGTACATCACGATCCATGACGCCCGGTTGGCGTCGATGTAACGCATGAACGACGCAATGGTGTTGCGCAGCATGTCTTTGGGGCTCTGCTGGAAATCCACGTCGGCGCGCACCACGTCGATGAACCGGCCCATCTCGCGGTTCAGGCAGGCGCCGAACAGGTCCTCCTTGGAGCCGTAGTACAGGTACAGCATCGGCTTGGAGATCTGCGCCTCGGCGGCGATCGCGTCCATCGAGGTCTCGTGGTAGCCGTTGACGGAGAACATCTGCACGGCGGCGTCGAGCATCTGCTGCTCGCGAACGGCACGCGGCAGCCGCTTGGTACCACCCGCCATCGCTTGCCTCTCAGCCCGTATATCTGACTCAAGAGTAAGCAATGCGGTGGGATGTCACGCCCATCAGTGACCGCAGCTGGGGCTGGGACCCTTCATGGTCGCCACCCGCACCAGCGAATCGTCGACCTGCTTGGCCGGCAGGTCGCCGGACGCCACCGCCTGCTGCAACCGGTCCAAGACCGCAGGCACCTCGTCGGTGGTGACCCACAGCGCGACGTCGACGCCCGCCCGCAGGCTGCGCAGCACGGCCTCCGCCACCCCGTACCGGTCGGAGATGGCCGCCATGCTGGACAGGTCGTCGCTGAAGACGGGCCCGGTGAACGGCGGGCCCTTGTAGCCGACGCCGTTGCGCAGCAGCTGCACCGCCTCGGGGCTCAGGCTGGCCGGGTCGTCGCCGGTGAGGCCGGGAACCTGCAAGTGGCCCACCATGACCCCGACCGGCGGCGTGGTCACCAGGGTCCGGTAGGGCACCAGGTCGTTGTTCTGCAGAGCGTCCAGCGGCGGCGTGACGACGCCCCCGGTGTGCGAATCGCCCGAGCCGTGCCCGTGGCCGGGGAAGTGCTTGAGCACCGGCAGCAGCCCGGCGTCGCGCAGCCCCTGCGCGTAGGCGCCGGCGTAATCGGTGACCGTGGCCGGATCCGCGCTGAAGGAACGGTTGCCGATCACGGCGTCGTCGGGCTCGTCGCTGACGTCGACGACGGGCGCGAAGTCGACGGTGATGCCGAGGTCGTGCATCTTCTTGCCGCGGTCGGCGGCCAGGTCGTGCACCTGTTGGACGGTCTGCGTCTGCGCCAGCTCGCGCGGCGACGGCGAGGTCCCGATCAACGACTTCAGCCGCGAGACGCGGCCGCCCTCTTCGTCGACGCTGACCGCCAGCGGCAGCGGGCCCGCCTTGGCGGCGATGTCGGCGAGCGGCCCCTTGAAGATCGACAGGTCCGTCCAGCTGCCGATGAAGATGCCGCCCACGTGGTAGCCGTTGACGACGGCCCGGGCGTCGTCGGCGTTCTTCACGCCCACCATCAGCAGTTGCGCGAGCTTGTCGCGGATGCCCAGGGTCGCCGGAACCGCCGACGGGTCGGCACACACCGGCGGCGCCGGAGCGGCCGCCGGCTTGCTCGACGTCGACGTGGACCTGCTGGGTGGGTGCGCGTCGTGGTGGCCGCAGCCGGCCACCAGCGCCGACGCGGCTGCGAGCACGGCCAAGGTGCGCGAAAATGCCATCGGGCCATGCTTTCACGGCGGGCGTTTCGCGCCGGGCTCCAGGGGGCATCAACGGTACGTTGCTGATCAGGGGCCTGGGGCTGGTCGGGGCGCCCATTGACTGGCAGGGAGGAGCCAGCGATTAACGGTTTCGCGTTGGCCGCCGCGGTCAGCGTCGCGGTCGGGTTGTCCGCCGGGGTGGCGACGACCGTCGGGATCACGCTCGCCGTGGCCGACCACAGCCTGGTGCAGGTGCCGAGCCTGCAGCGCCCTGCGCTTCCGGCCGGTCCCTATCAGGTGGAATACGGCGACCGCTGTTTCCATGGGCACTGTCTGCACTGGTGAGCAGCGCCCCCGTTGGCCGGGCGCCCTTCTGCTAGGTTGGCGCTAGGTCGAAAGCAGGACCGCAAGCCGACACTCAGGAGCCTTCGATGAACCGGATCGTTGCGCCCGCCGCAGCGAGCGTTGTGGTTGGCCTGTTGCTCGGCGCGGCCGCGATCTTCGGGATCACCCTGATGGTCCAGCAAGACACGAAGCCGCCACTCCCCGGGGGCGATCCGCAGTCGTCAGTGCTCAACCGGGTCGAGTACGGCAACCGTAGCTAGCCAGTCGCGGACAGGGGCCGGAGCGCCGGTCTCATGCTCGACGGCTGGGCCGGTGTCGCGGCGGTGGTTGTGGTTGGTCGGTGCGATCGCGCTGGCCCTGACGTTCGCCCAATCCCCCGGACGGATCTCCCCGGACACCAAGCTTGACCTGACCGCGAACCCGCTGCGCTTCCTGTCCCGGGCGACCAATCTGTGGAACAGCGAGCTGCCGTTCGGCCAGGCGCAGAACCAGGCCTACGGATACCTGTTTCCGCACGGCACCTTCTTTCTGGTCGGCCACGCGCTGGGCGTGCCCGGCTGGATCACCCAGCGGCTGTGGTGGGCGCTGCTGCTCACCGTCGGTTTCTGGGGCTTGCTGCGGGTCGCCGAGGCGCTGCGGATCGGCAGCCCGGCGTCGCGGCTGCTCGCCGCGACCGCGTTCGCGCTGTCGCCGCGAGTGCTGACCACGCTCGGCTCGATCTCGTCGGAAACCCTGCCGATGATGTTGGCGCCGTGGGTGTTGCTGCCCACCATCCTGGCCCTGCGGGCCGGCGGCGGCCGCTCGGTGCGCGCGCTGGCCGGCCAGGCGGGCCTGGCGATCGCGCTGATGGGCGCGGTGAACGCCATCGCGACCGCGGCCGGTTGCCTGCCGGCGGTGATCTGGTGGGCGTGCCACCGGCCGAACCGGTTGTGGTGGCGCTACACCGGGTGGTGGCTGGTGGCGCTGGTGCTGGCCACGCTGTGGTGGGTGATGGCGCTGGTGATGCTGCGCGCGATCAGCCCTCCCTTCCTGGACTTCATCGAATCCTCCGGCGTGACGACGCAGTGGTCCTCACTGGTCGAGATGTTGCGCGGCACCGAGAGCTGGACCCCGTACGTGGCGCCGACCGCCACCGCGGGCGCTCCGCTGGTGACCGGGTCGGCGGCCGTACTGGGCACCTGCCTGGTCGCGGCGGCCGGACTCGCGGGCCTGGCCGGCCGGGCCACGCCCGCGCGCGGGCGGCTGGTGACGATGCTGTTGGTCGGGGTGGTGCTGATGGCCGCCGGATACAGCGGCGGGCTGGGGTCGCCGGTAGCGCACGCGGTGCAGGCGTTCCTGGACGCCGGCGGCGCCCCGCTGCGCAACGTGCACAAGCTGGGATCGGTGATCAGGATCCCCGTGGTGCTGGGCCTCGCGCAGCTGCTGGGCCGGATACCGCTGCCGGGCAGCGCGCCGATGCCGGTGTGGCTGCGTGCCTTCGCGCACCCCGAGCGTGACAAACGGCTCGCCACCGCGATCGTGGTCGTGACGGCGCTGATGGTCAGCACGTCGCTGGCCTGGACCGGTCGGCTGGCCCCACCGGGCACCTTCACCGCGATCCCGCAGTATTGGCACGAGGCCGCCGACTGGCTCACCGAGCACAACGCTTCCAGGGCCGGGACGCCTCCCCCCGGGCGGGTGCTCGTGGTCCCGGGGGCGCCGTTCGCCACCCAGGTGTGGGGCACCAGCCACGACGAGCCACTGCAGGTGCTGGGATCCAGCCCGTGGGGGGTGCGCGATTCCATCCCGCTGACCCCGCCTCAGACCATCCGGGCGCTCGATTCGGTGCAGCGCTTGTTCGCCGCCGGCCGTCCCTCCGCGGGCTTGGCCGATACCCTTGCCCGCCAAGGCATTTCCTACGTAGCGCTGCGCAACGACCTGGATCCCGACACGTCGCGGTCGGCGCGCCCGATCCTGGTGCACCGCGCCATCGACGGGTCACCCGGACTGCACAAGGTCGCACAGTTCGGCGCGCCGGTGGGGCCCGGCACGCTCGCCGGTTTCGTCGCGGACAGCGGCCTGCGGCCTCGGTATCCGGCGGTCGAGATCTATCGGGTCGGCGACGAGAGTGACCCCGGCACACCGTATTTCGTCGACACCGACCGGCTGGCCCGGGTCGACGGCGGGCCCGAGGCGCTGCTGCGTCTTGACGAGCGGCGACGGCTGCTGGGCCAGCCGCCGCTGGGGCCGGCGCTGCTGGCCGCCGACGCGCGCGGCGCCGGGCTGCCGCCGGACGCCGCGGTGACCATCACCGACACCCCGGTGGCCCGCGAGACGGATTACGGCCGGGTGGACCAACATTCGTCGGCGATCCGGGCCCCCGGCGACGCGCGGCACACCTACAACCGGGTGCCCGACTACCCCGTCCCCGGCGCCGACCCGGTGACCGGCGCGTGGACCGGCGGCCGGATCACGGTATCGAGCTCGTCATCGGATTCCACCGCGATGCCCGACGTCGCACCCGCGACCTCGCCGGCCGCCGCGATCGACGGTGACTCGGCGACCGCCTGGGTGTCCAACTCGCTGCAGGCCGCCGTCGGTCAGTGGATGCGGATCGATTTCGACCACCCGGTGACCAACGCGGCGATCACGTTGACGCCCAGCGCCACCGCCGTCGGCGCCCAGGTGCGCCGCATCCTGATCGAAACCGCCACCGGCAGCACCACTTTGCGATTCGACGAGCCGGGCAAACCGCTGGCCGCGGCGCTCCCGTACGGCGAGACCCCGTGGGTGCGGATCACCGCCGCGGGCACCGACGACGGCTCCGCCGGGGTGCAGTTCGGCATCACCGACCTGTCGATCACCCAATACGACGCCTCCGGATTCGCGCACCAGGTCGACCTGCGGCACACCGTGCGGGTGCCCGGGCCGCCGCCGGGCTCGCCGATCGCGGGGTGGGACCTGGGCTCGGAGCTACTGGGCAGGCCGGGCTGCGCCGCCGCGCCCGACGGTGTGCGCTGCGCGCCGTCGATGGCCCTGGCCCCGGAGGAACCGGTCAATTTCAGCCGGACGCTGACCGTGCCGGCGCCGATGTCGGTGACCCCGACGGTGTGGGTGCGCCCACGCCAGGGTCCCAAGCTGGCAGACCTGATCACCGAGCCGAATACCACCGTCGCCCACGGCGATTCGGACACCGTCGATGTGTTGGGCTCGGCGTATGCCGCCGCCGACGGCGACCCGGCCACCGCCTGGACGGCGCCGCAGCGGGTGGTGCAGCACAAGACCCCGCCGACCCTGACGCTCACGCTGCCCCGCCCCACCGAGGTCACCGGGGTGCGGCTGACGCCGAGCCGGTCGGCGTTGCCTACCCACCCGACGATGGTGGCCGTCAATCTGGGCGATGGCCCGCAGGCCGCCGCGCTGAAACCCGACGGCGCGCAGACGGTGCCGCTGAGGCCCCGGGTGACCGACACCGTGACGATCAGCCTGCTGAATTGGCAGGACGTCATCGACCGCAACGCTTTGGGTTTCGATCAGCTCAAGCCGCCCGGCCTGGCCGAGGTCGCGGCGCTGGGCGCCGACGGCAAGCCGATCGCGCCCGCCGACGCGGCCCGCAACCGCACCCGGGAGATCAGCGTCGGCTGCGACCGCGGGCCCGTCGTCGCGGTCGCGGGCCGGTTCGTGCACACCGCGATCCACACCACCGTCGGGGCGATCCTGGACGACGCGCCCGTCGCCGCGGTGCCCTGCGAGCGGGAGCCGATCGCGCTGCCGGCCGGCCAACAGGAGCTGCTGATCAGCCCCGGCGCCCAGTTCGTCGTGGACGGAGCCGAGCTGACCGCCCGGGCTGCCACCGATGTCGCACGGCCGCTGCGTGTTTCGCCTTGGCGGGCCTGGGGTCCGGATCGTCGCGAAGTGCAGGCACCCGCCTCGCCGAATTCGAGGGTGCTGGTCGTCCCGGAAAGCATCAACCCGGGCTGGGTGGCGCGCACCAGCACGGGCGCCCGCCTGACGCCGATTGTCGTCAACGGGTGGCAGCAGGGCTGGCTGGTGCCCGCGGGCGACCCCGGCACCATCACCCTGACGTTCGCCTCCAACTCGCTCTACCGCGCCGGCCTGGCGGTGGGTCTGGCGCTGCTGCCGCTGCTGGCGATGCTCGCGCTCTGGCGCAGCCGGAGAAAGGACGACGGCGACGAGCCCGCGCGGCCGTGGCGGCCCGGCCCGTGGGCGGCCGTCCCGGCACTAGCCGCGGCGGGCGTGATCGCCGGCCTGGGCGGTGTCGCGGTGCTGGGGGCGGCGCTGGGGCTGCGGTACGCGCTGCGCCGCGAGGCCTGGGAGCGCCTGAGCGTAGTGGGCAGCGCCGGCGGCCTGATCCTGGCCGGCGCCGTGCTGTCGCGGCACCCCTGGCGCTCGCCCGACGGCTACGCCGGCCATTCCGCCGCCGTCCAGCTGCTGGCGCTGATTTCGCTTGCGGTGCTTGCCGCTTCGGTGGTTGCGCTCCCCGAACGCGCGCGGAGGCCGCGCGGCGAATAGTCGGCCGGGCTATTGGCTACCCGTTTACCGGCTGATTGACTGGATATGCGGGTTGGCGTAACCGTCATCGACTGAGGAGTTAGCGCCATGGACTGGTTTTCCGCACCCGAGTATTGGGTGGGCAGACTGGTGCTGCAGCGTGGTGCCGCGGCGATTTACCTGATCGGCTTCGTCGCCGCCGCGATCCAGTTCCGCGCGCTCATCGGCGAGCGCGGCATCCTGCCCATCCCGCAGTTCTTGGCGAGGCAATCCTTTTGGCGCACGCCGAGCCTGTTTCACCTGCGCTATTCCGACCGGCTGTTTGCGGCCGTCTCCTGGTTCGGTGCGACGCTGTCGGCAGCGATCGTCGCCGGCGCCGCCGACGCGGTGCCGCTGTGGGCCGCGATGGCGATGTGGCTGGTGCTGTGGGCGCTCTACTTGTCGATCGTCAACGTGGGGCAGACCTGGTACTCGTTCGGCTGGGAATCGCTGCTGCTCGAGACCGGGTTCCTGATGATCTTTGTGGGCAATCACGACGTGGCTCCGCCGGTGCTGACGATCTGGATGATTCGCCTGCTGTTGTTCCGGGTCGAGTTCGGCGCGGGGCTGATCAAGATGCGCGGCGACCCGTGCTGGCGCGACCTGACGTGTTTGTACTACCACCATGAGACGCAACCCATGCCGGGGCCGTTGAGCTGGTTCTTCCACCATCTGCCCAAGCCGCTGCACCGGATCGAGGTGGCGGGTAACCATTTCGCGCAGCTGATCGTGCCGTTCGGGTTGTTCGCGCCGCAGCCGGTGGCCAGCGTGGCCGCCGCGATCATCGTCGTCACCCAGTTGTGGCTGGTCGCCTCGGGCAATTTCGCGTGGCTGAACTGGGTGACGATCGTGTTGGCGTTCAGCGCCATCGACGACGCGTCGTTCGCGTTGGTCCTGCCGAAAGGTCTCGTCCCTGCGCACCCGGGCCTGGCGGCGGCACCGCTGTGGTTCGTCGGGCTGGTGGCCGCCGTCACGGCCGCGGTGCTGTTCATGAGTTACTGGCCGCTGGCGAACATGTTGTCCTCGCGGCAGCGAATGAATATGTCGTTCAACTCATTTCATCTGGTGAACACCTATGGCGCGTTCGGCAGCATCGGGCGGGTCCGGCGGGAGGTGGTGATCGAAGGCACCGACGAGGCAGAGATCACCGGCCAAACCGTCTGGAAGGAATACGAATTCAAGGGCAAGCCGGGGCGCCGCGGCGGCTGCCGCGGCAGTGGGCCCCCTATCATCTGCGCCTGGACTGGCTGATGTGGTTCGCCGCGATCTCGCCGGGTTACGCGCAGCCGTGGCTTAGGCCGTTCCTGCAGCGGCTGCTGGAAAACGACCGGACGACCCTGAGATTGTTGCGCCACAACCCGTTTCCCGATTCGCCGCCCCGCTACGTGCGGGCGCAGCTCTACCAGTACCGCTTCACCACCCCGGCCGAGCTGCGCCGCGACCGGGCGTGGTGGCATCGCGCCCTGATCGGCGGTTACGTGCCGCCGATGGCCCTGTCGAGGGCGACCAGCGCCAACTGAGTCCCGACGTCGCCCCTACTTCTGGTAGGACAGCGCCCCGGTGCCCGCCAGCCTGCCGCCTTCCACGATCAGGTACTCGGGACGGATGGGCGTGCCGGCGAACCAGCTCTCCAGGATCTCCCGGGTGCCTGCCGCATAGCGCGCCTGGGCGGACAGGGTGGTGCCCGAAACATGGGGCGTCATAGCGTTATTCGGCATGGTCCGCCAGGGATGGTCGGGCGGCGGCGGCTGCGGATACCAGACGTCTCCGGCATAGCCGGCCAGCTGACCGGATTCCAGGGCCGCCGCGATCGCCTCCGGGACGGTCTCCTCGGCGCGGGCCGTGTTGACGATGTAGGAGCCTCTGCGCATCGTCGCGATCAGCTGCTCGTTGAACATCCGCCGGGTGTCGTCGTACAGCGGCGAGTGGATGGACACCACGTCGACCGCCCGCACCAGCGACTCGACGGTGGGGTGGTACGTGACGTTGAGTTGCCTCTCCGCTTCCGGCGCCAGCCGGCGGGTGTCGGTGTAGTGCAGGTTGACGTCGAACGGTGCCAGCCGCCGCAGCACGGCACGCCCGATCCGGCCGGCCGCGATCAACCCGACGTCCATCCCTTCCAGGTCGTAGGCGCGCCCCGCGCAATCGGCGATGTTCCAGCCGCCTTCGGCGGCCCACCGGTGTGACGGCACGAAATTGCGCACCAGCGCCAGGATCTGCATCACCGTGTGCTCGGCGACGCTGATGCTGTTGCTGTAGGTCACCTCGGCCACCGTGATCCCGTGCTGCTGCGCCGCGTCGAGGTCCACGTGATCCGAGCCGATGCCGGCGGTCAGGGCCAGCTTGAGCCTGGGGGCGCGGGCGATGCGTTCCGCGGTCAGGTAGGCCGGCCAAAACGGCTGTGAGATCACGATTTCCGCGTCGGCCAGCTCACGCTCGAATTCCGAGTCGGGGCCGTCCTTGTCCGACGTCACCACCAGTTCGTGGCCGGCGTCGTCGAAGAATTGGCGCAGCCCCAGGGCGCCCGAGACACAGCCGAGTAGTTCGCCGGGGGTGAAGTCGATCTTCGACGGGGTCGGCACGGTGCTGCCGTCGGGGTATCCCCGGATGGTCGGGATGCTGTCGCGGGCGTAGTTCGGCGGGTACCCGTCGACGGGGTCGGGATAGAGCACCATCACACACTTGGCCATCAGTTCTCCTTAAACCGGCGCTCAGGCCAGTCTCGGAGCGCGCCCACCGCGCTGTCCAAGACGAGATTCCGACCGGCTGATAGGCGGCGCCGATCAGCGCGGCTAGGACAGTTCGCCGAGGGTCGCGCCGATGCGCGCCTCGCGGGCGGTCCGCCGCAACGCGCGCGCCAGCAGCGAGCCCGGTTCCGCCCGGTTGGTCACCAGCGCGATCAACGCGGTGACCGAAGGGCGCCGCAGCCGCAGCACGTTCACCCCGGCCGGCGCCCCCAGGGTGTGGATCCACGGTTGCGGCACGATGCTCGCCCACCGGCCGGTGCGGACGTGCGCGAAAAGCGCGGCCACGGAATCGGTTTCCAGCTGCGGGGTGACCTGCAGGCCATGGGTGGCCAACGCGTCGTCGATGACCCGGCGGCCCCGCATGCCCTGCGTCAGCAGGCACAGCGGCAACCGCACGGCGTCCGACCACGCCATCGTTTTCGCTTCGCCGCCAAGCAATTCGGCGGCTGCGATGAGCACCGGCTGCTCGTGATACAGCGGGGTGACCAAGAGATCGGCGGTGTCCTGTTGATCCGGATACAGGATGCCCGCGTCCAATTCGAACTTGCGGACCCGTTCGACGATCCCCGCCGAGCGCAGGTTGACCTCGAGCTGGACGCGCACCAACGGGTGAGCCGCGCAGAACGGGTCTGTCAGCAGCGCAACGGTGGTCGAGGCGGCGGGCACCACGCCCAGCCGCAATTCGCCGGTCAGGCCGGCCCGCAGCGCGGTGACCTCCTGCTTGAGGGAGTCGCGGTCGGCCAGGATGCGCCGCGCCCACGGCACCAGCCGCTCGCCCTCCGGGGTGAGGCCCTCGAACTTCTGACCGCGCCGCACCAGCGGGACGTTGAGCTCCGATTCGAGCTTGCGGATGGCTTCCGACAGCGCCGGCTGCGACACGTAACAGGCCCTCGCGGCGCGCGCGAAGTGACGCTCTTGGGCGAGCGAGACGAAGTACTCCAGCTGACGGAACAGCATGTGCCATTCGATCATGTCGCCGGCCGCGACCGGGTACCCGTCCTGGTGGCCGCGGACAGGCAGCCATGGTTGGTCACACCAAGCAGGATGCGAAGGAGACGCACAGTGACGAAGCAATTCGAGGTCGGAGATCACGTCAGATGGAACTCAGAAGCCGGCCAGGTCAGCGGCGTCATCGTGAAAAAGCACACCCGCGACACCGAGTACAAAGGCCACAAACGGCATTGCACCAAGGACGACCCGCAATACGAAATCAGAAGCGACAAAACCGACCACATCGCGATGCACAAAGGCGACGCCTTGGCGAAGATCGACTAGCGAGCACGACGCCACCATGAGCGACCGACGCCAGCAAGGACACATCAGACCACGAGACGGGGCACCAGCCGCGACGCGGTGACATGAACGCCGGCAGCAAGATCGTCGATCAGCGAGTTGACGTACTCCACCAACCCGGCGACGTCGACAGCGTGCGGCGCGGGTAAGTCCGCGCGGGCAAGATGGTCGCAGGCGCGGCGAAGCAACGCGGCTGCCCCCTTGGGGTTGCCGCGCTGGATGTGGGTGATCCCCACCGCGAGCTGCGTCAGGCCTTGCCACAGTGCCTGCTCGTTGGCTGGGCCGTTCTTCCACGCGGACTCCAAAACCTCATGAGCGTTGAATGCGAGACCTCGATTCAGCAGATCCTGGGCATACGCGAGTGTTTCGGCCGGGTCCAGCACCAGGTCATCCGGAACGCGTGGCACACCCGCGCTGCCGGGCGGAAGTGGCCGGCCCAGAGCGTCGCGTGGTCGGGCATTTCGCGGCCGGCCCGATTCGTCGCGATCACGCTGCGCCATCTATCCATCATCACCCGTCCCGCTGTCCCGAGCACAACCTCGACGAATACCGCACTGTGGCGCCCTCATTCACTCACCGGCACGACGCCCGGTCGCAGCTCTCTACCACTGCGGGGCCGCGGTGCCGACCCGCTTGGCGGCCTGTCAATTCCGTTGCCAGCAGGAGGATTTCACCGCCCCGGCCGACACCCTGCGCATGCCCCAACCACACCGCCCACGGCGGAAAAGTTTGCCGAATCGCGGCGAACCGCAACCTGTGATACACCATCATGAACGCTCGGCACCTGGGTGAGCTCGACGGAAGGAAACACGGTCATGGCTTTCGCGCGGGGTTTTGTGACATCCGCTGTCTTCGCCGGCTTAGCTGTCTGTACCGCCGCCGCGGCGTGGGCCGACGCACCGACGATGAACGGCAACTACACCGAGACGGCGACAACGCCGTCGGGCAAGACCTTCAACACCTCCTGGACGGTCAACTCCTGCGGCGACGGATGCGTCTACATCAAGGCCGGGGTGGGCGGCAGCCAGGCGCGGCTGGTCGACGGTCAATGGGTCCTGGACACGATGGACAACGTCACCTGCTCCGACGGCGCCTACATCCTCTACGCCACCAGCTCGCATTTGACGTGGGACCCGAGCACGCTCGCGGGCACGGCAGACCACACGTATCTCATCCCGGCCTGCGGGCACCCGGCGGGCTACTCCTACACCGACCAGATACAGATCAAGCAGTCGTCCTGACCGGTACCGCCGCCGCTACAGGGTTTCGTCCAGCTCCCCGAGGCGGTCGGTCAACCGCAGATTCTCGGAGTAGTCGACCGGGCAGCTGATCAGCGAGACACCGTCGTCGTCGAGCGCGGTCCGCAGCGTCGGCAGCAACTCCTCGGCATGAGAGATCCGATATCCCTTGGCGCCGAAGCTTTCCGCGTACTTCACCACGTCGGGATTATTGAACTTCACGTAGTAGTGCGCCCCGAGCTCGAGATCCATCTTCCATTCGATGAGGCCGTAACCGCCGTCCTCCCAGATCAGCACCACCAGCGGGATGCGCTCGCGCACGGCCGTCTCGATCTCCTGCGAGTTCATCAGGAACGCGCCGTCGCCGACCACCGCCAGCACCTTGGCCTCCGGCTGCGCCAACTTGACGCCCAGCGCCCCCGGCAGCGCAAAACTCATGGTGGACAATCCGTTTGAAATCAGGCAGGTGTTCCGCTCGTAGGTCGGGTACAGCCGGGCCATCCACATCTTGGTGGCGCCGGTGTCGACCAGGACGACGTCGCTGCGGCCCAGGGCGGCGCGGGTGTCGGCGACCACCCGCGCGGGCGCCAGCGGGTAGCGCGAATCCTGTTGGCCCCGGGCGAATTCCTCGGTCAGCAGGCCCGAGCCGGGCACCTCGGCGGCGTGGTTGAAGGTGTGGCCCGACAGCGCGTCGGTGAGGGCGTTCAGCGAATCGCTGATGTCGCCGATGATCCCCACGTCCACCGAGTAGTGCGCGTCGACCTCGGCGGGGAACCGGTGGATGTGGATGATCTTCTTGTCGGCCTGCGGGTTGATCCGCACCGGGTCGAATTCCTGCAACTCGTAGCCGACGGCGATGACGGCGTCGGCGTGGTCGAACCCGAAGTTGACGTAGTCGTGCCGCATGAAGCCCAGCGTGCCGATGCTGTTGGGGTGGTCGTCGGGCATGACGCCCTTGCCGTGAAAGGTGTTGGCCACCTGGATGCCGAACTCTTCGGAGAAGCGCACCAGCGCCTTGGTGGCGTCGGCGCGGGCGGCGCCGTGCCCGGCCAGCAGCACCGGGCGCTTCGCGTTGCGCAGGACGTCGACGGCGCGCGCCACCTGGCGCGGGGCCGGGGCATCGGCGCGGACGACGTTGCGCGGCAACGGTCCCAGGTCGTAGTCGGTCTCGTCGGCGTCGATGTGCTCGGGCACCGCAAGGTAGACCGCGGCCGGGCGCTCGGACTCGGCCAGCTTGAACGCCTTGCGGACCATCTCGGGGATGGCGCGCGCGGTGGGAATGCCCGCCGACCACCGGGTGATGGGGGCGAACATCGACACCAGGTCGACGTACTGGTGTGACTCCTTGAACTCCCGGTCGTGACCCACCTGCGCGGAGATGGCCACCAGCGGGGTGCTGTTGGTCGTGGCGTCGGCCGTGCCGAGCTGCATGTTGATCGCGCCGGGCCCCAACGTCGCCGACACCACCGCGGCCCGCCCGGTGACCCTGCCGTACATCTCGGCCATGAACGACGCCGCCTGCTCGTGCCGGGTCAGCACGTAGCGGATGGTCGAGGACGCCAGCGCCTGCACGAACCGGATGTTCTCCTCGCCGGGCACCCCGAACACGACGGAAACACCCTCGTTTTCCAGGCACTTGACGATCAGCTCAGCGGCTTTGCTCATCCGACACCTCCCTTAGGGGAACGATAGTGGCAGGCTAGATGTTGGACTTTTCAGCCGCTAAGCAACACCAACCCGATGAAGGAGGGCCGACGTGCCCATCGCCACGATTAACCCGGCTACCGGCGAGACAGTGAAGACCTTCACCCCGGCCACCGACCAAGAAGTCGACGCCGCGATTGCCCGTGCCTACGAACGCTTCCTCGACTATCGCCACAACACCACGTTTGCCCAGCGCGCACAGTGGGCAAACGCGACCGCGGACCTGCTGGAGAAAGAGGCCGACGACGTCGCCGCCATGATGACGCTGGAGATGGGCAAGACGCTGAAGTCGGCCAAGGCGGAAGCGCTCAAGTGCGCCAAGGGTTTTCGTTACTACGCCGAAAACGCCGAGCGGCTGCTGGCCGACGAGGCCGCCGACGCCGAGGCGGTGGGCGCGAAGAAGGCCTACACCCGGCACCAACCGCTCGGGGTGGTGCTGGCCGTGATGCCGTGGAACTTCCCGCTGTGGCAGGCCGTGCGCTTCGCCGCGCCCGCGCTGATGGCCGGCAACGTCGGCATCCTCAAGCACGCGTCGAACGTCCCGCAGAGTGCGCTCTACCTGGCGGACGTGATCGCCCGCGGCGGCTTCCCCGAGGGGTGTTTCCAAACGCTGCTCGTGTCCTCCAGCGCGGTGGAGCGCATTTTGCGCGATCCCCGGGTCGCGGCGGCCACCCTGACCGGCAGCGAACCGGCCGGGCAGTCGGTGGCGGCCATCGCCGGCGACGAGATCAAGCCGACCGTGCTCGAGCTCGGCGGCAGCGACCCGTTCATCGTGATGCCCTCGGCGAACCTGGACGAGGCCGCCAAGACCGCGGTCACCGCCCGGGTGCAGAACAACGGCCAGTCCTGCATCGCCGCAAAGCGGTTCATCGTGCACACCGACATCTACGACGCGTTCGTCGACAAGTTCACCAAGCAGATGGAGGCGCTGACCGTCGGCGACCCGACCGACCCGGACACCGATGTGGGCCCGCTGGCCACCGAGTCGGGCCGTGACGAGATCGCCAAGCAGGTCGACGACGCGGCCGCGGCGGGGGCGAAGGTCCGGCTCGGCGGCAAGCCCCTCGACCGCCCGGGCTGGTACTACCCGCCGACGGTGGTCACCGACATCACCAAGGACATGGCGCTGTACACCGAGGAGGTGTTCGGGCCGGTCGCGTCGATGTACCGGGCGGCCGACATCGACGAGGCCATCGAGATCGCCAACGCCACCACGTTCGGCCTGGGATCCAACGCCTGGACGAACGACGAGGCCGAGCAGCAGCGCTTCATCGACGACATCGAGGCGGGCCAGGTCTTCATCAACGGGATGACGGTGTCCTATCCCGAGCTGGGGTTCGGCGGCGTCAAGCGGTCCGGGTACGGACGCGAGCTCGCCGGCCTGGGCATCCGCGCGTTCGTCAACGCCAAGACCGTGTGGGTGGGCGAAACCGAGGGCGGCTCCTCGGCCGGCGACAGCAAGGTCGAGTGAGCGTTGTGACCTGAAGCCGCCGACAGCGAGGCGGCGCGGCGGTCGCAAGCGCGGCGTAGCCGGGCGCAGCGGGCCGACGCTAGGCGGCGCGGCGGTCGCAAGCGCGGCGTAGCCGGGCGCGGCGGGCCGACGCTAGGCGGCGCGGCGGTCGCAAGCGCGGCGTAGCCGGGCGCAGCGGGCCGACGCTAGGCGGCGCGGCGGTCGCAAGCGCGGCGTAGCCGGGCGCAGCGGGCCGACGCTAGGCGGAGGCCCCCGCCAGCAGCTTCTCGTCCTCCTCGGCGAAGGTGTCCTCGAGCTGTACCGGCGAGTAGTCGAGGTCGATCTCGCTCAGGGGTCGGCCTCGGGCGCTGGAGATGGTGCCGAAGCGCCGCATCCCCTTGTCGGAGGCGTACTGCATGAACTCGTCCAGCGACAGGCCGAACGGCATCGGATCGTAGAGGGCGAAGCCCTCCTCGATCAGGCGCAGGCCGAGCGGCATGAGCTCGTTCATCCGCGTCTCGAAGACGCCCCAGTTGGCGTCGTCGGCGGCGACATGGCGCCGGCAGGTGAAGGTGCCCCACGCCATGTGCCGCCGCTCGTCGTCGCCGATGCGCCGCACCAACTCCTGCATGCCGGGCAGGATGCCGCGTTCCACACAGATCTTGTGCCAGCCGAAGTAGCCGGTCAGCGCCAGCATGCCTTCGACCATGTGGTTGTAGGTCACCGACGCCCGCACCTGGGCGGCCGGCGACGGATCGACGGTCAAGGCGTCCAGGCACTCCGGCAGTTCCTCGTAGAAGATCGTGCGGTAGGTCGGGACGTCCTCCAAGTAGTAGTGCAGATCCTCGGTGATGCCGACCGCGTCGAGCCACATGCGGAACACCTGGACGTGCTTGGCCTCCTCGAAGGCGAACTGCGTCAGATACATCTCGTCACCGAGCCGGCCTTCGGCCCGCATCGCGGCCATGAACGGCTGGATGTCCTGGGTCACCGACTCCTCGCCGGCGATGAACTCGGCGCACAGCCGGGTGGCGTAGCTGCGTTCGTCGTCGGTAAGCCGTTCCCAGTCCTCGCGGTCGCGAGAGAAGTCGATGTCGGCCGGATTCCAGAATTTCGCGTTGCCGCCCGCAAACAGCTTGAGCGGCAAGCTGTCCCAATTCAGGCCGCCCTCGGCCATCGAGGCGATTCGGGTGCGATTCATGTGACCTCCTCAGATCGTTTGGGGGCTGAGCTGATTGGCGGGGTTTTCGGCGCAGCCGAGAATGCGGCCGCCAGCACCGCGACGAGCCTGCGCACGGCCAGCGCCGGCTGTTCGGGTGTGGGCTCGTCGAGCCCCAGGATCGGGTCCAGGCCGCGCATGTAGGGCGCCAGGGCCAGGTGCGGAAAGATCAACAGCAGCAACGACAACAGCGCGTCGGTGTCGGAATCGGCGCGCAGGTCGCCGCGGACGTGCGCGTCACGCACGAGCGGGCGCATCACTTCCAGGTAGTGGCGGTGGATGACGTGCTGCACGCTGACGCGGGCCTCGGTGTCGACTTCGAGGGTCGCCGCGGCGTGCAGCGCGCGTTCGTGCGGATGGTCCGCGAAGTAGGCCACCCACGCGTCGAGCCAGTCGGTGAGGAAGTCGAAGAAAGGCCGGCTGGGGTCGAGCTCGCGGATGCGGTCCTCCATGTAGGCCCGCACCCGTTGGCTGCCGATGTCGGCGATGAACGCGTACAGGTCGCGCTTGTCCGCGAAGTACTGAAAGAGGCTGCCCTTGGCGACCCCGGCGCGCCGGGCGATGACGTTCAGGCTGCCGCGGGAGAACCCATGGGCCCCGAACTCCGACTCCGCGGCCTCGATGATCGCGGCGCGACGAGCGGGATCCACACGTGCCCAGGTGACCGTTGGCAATGCCCCTCCTTCGGTGAATGACCACTGGTCATCCTACTGTGAGCCACGCCACAGTCAAGGGCGCATCGGCCTGCGCCGCCGGTGCTGAGCGGGCAGCCGGAATGCCGGGCGAGAAACCTGGCAAGCGAGCACTATCGGTGATACCGACCCGGTGAAAGCCGGACGCCGACCTGAGCCGAGGAGTGATCGTGACGACGCACCACGACAGCATGGCGTGGCCCAGCCTGCGGGTAGACGACTGGACCGCAACGAGGCAGACATTGCACATGTGGGCACAGATTGTCGGAAAGGTCAGGCTGGCCCATTCGCCGTTGGTCAACCACTGGTGGCAGGTCACCTCGTATGTGACCCCGCGCGGCTTGACGACATCGGCGATCCCGTACGGGACGGCGATCTTCGACATCGAGTTCGATTTCATCGACCACGTGCTGATGATCCGCAGCAGCACCGGTGCGACCCGCGGCGTGCGCCTGGAACCGAAGTCGGTGGCCGACTTCTACGCGCAGACGATGCGGGCGCTCGACGAGCTGGGTTTCCCCACGCGGATCCAAGCGCACCCCAACGAGGTAGACCCGGCCGTGCCGTTCGCCGAAGACGTCGAGCACGCGTCATACGATCCCGATGCGGCAAACCTGTTCTGGCGTCAGCTGATTGCGGCAAGCCGCGTGCTCGGCCAGTTTCGGTCCCGGTTCATGGGCAAGGTAAGTCCCGTCCATTTCTTCTGGGGGGCAATGGATCTCGCGTGCACCAGATTCTCCGGGCGCGGTGCGCCCCGCCACCCGGGCGGCGCACCCAATTGCGGAGACTGGGTGATGGTGGAGGGCTACTCGCGAGAACTGAGCAGCTGCGGATTCTTTCCCGGTGGGGGCGACGAAGGCGCCTTCTATGCCTACGCCTATCCCGAACCCGATGGCTTCGCCGACCATCCCGTCGGTCCCGAGGAGGCGGGTTACGACAAGGATCTCGGTGAATACCTGTTGCCCTACGAGGCGGTGCGGCGGTCGGCCGACCCCGACCGGACGCTCCTGGGGTTTCTCCAAGACACCTACGAAGCGGCCGCGGTGCATGCCGGCTGGGACCGCGCCGCGCTCGAAGACGACCCCGATCGCTGGAAGGCGTATCAAACCCGCGCATGATCGCGCACGGTGTCGGCAGCGGGCTCATCCGGGCCGAATCGCAGGTGAAAATCGCCGCCGCTGAGTAGCAGCGCCCGCTTCGTGTCGAACGTGACGCCACAGTCACACTCGAGCCCCAGCGTGACTGCAGCGTCACGTTCGCGGGGTGGGCCCAGCCTCAGGGTCGCATCTGGTACGCGCCGCCGAGCGGCAGCACGTGGTCCTTCCAAATCTGGTCGTAGCGCGCGGGATCGTGCGCGGGCCGGCGGATCATCCGCAACGCGAAGCGGGCCTGCTCGTCCGTCGTCGCCGGCTTGTCGGACAGCTCCACGGAGTAGGCGTTGAAGTCACGGACCAGCACGGCGAAGATCTCGTCGATCAATCCCTCGTCGACACCCGACAGCCCGGCCTCCTCGAGGATGAGCTGGGCGTAGGGCACGGTCGCGAACAACTGCCCGACGGCGAAGGCGAAGTCGATGTCCTTCTGCTGCGCGGCATCCGGGGTGGCGGCGGCCAGCATGTCCGCGAGCACGTCGATCTGCGAGCGCAGCAGCGCGACGTTGGGCAGGTGCCCGAAGCTGTCGAACGGCGCCCGCCAGTCGTGGAAGCGCACTTTGCCCAGGCCGCCGGTGGGCCCCTGCGCGAACAGAAAGGTGTCGTCGGCCGCATCGTCGCGGCGGGGAATCAACGGCAGCGCGCTGTTGGGGGCGAACAGGAAGTTCGGCATGAACTTGCCCAACAGCCCGATGTTGATGTGAACGGTGCCCTCCAGCCTTGGCAGCAGGCCGATCTCGCGGGTCATCGCCTCGAAGATGGTGTCCTTCTCCACGCCCTTGGCGGCGATGACGTCCCACAGCGCGGTGATGACGCGCTCGCCCTCGCTGGTGATCTTCGCCTTGGTGAGCGGGCTGTAGAGCAGGTAGCGGCGGTCGGAGGCCGACGCGCTGCGCATGTAGTCGCACGCCCGGGTGGCGACCAGCCGCATCCCGACCAGCCGCGCGTAGGCGTCGGTGAGCAGGCGACGCACGTGGGTGAAGTCCGTGACGACGGTCCCGTACAGGATCCGGTTGGACGCGTGGGTGACCGCCTCGTACATCGCGTGGGTACACATGCCGACCGCACCCCAGCCCAGGTTGTACTTGCACACGTTGACGGTGTTGAGCGCGGCGTGGAAGGCCTCCGGGCCGCGGTGCAGGATGTCGGCCTCGGTGACCGGGTAGCCGCGCAACGCGTAGTTGGCGACGAAGTTCTGCGAGTTCACCACGTTCTTGATCAGCTCGTAGCGCTCGTGCTGCGAGTCGGCGGCGAAGAAGACGTACTCGTCGGTGCCGTCGAACTTGCCGAAGGTCGAGACCATCCGGGCCACGTTGGCGTTGCCGATGTAGTACTTCTCGCCATTGGCCACCCAGCCCTGGTGCGCCGGCGTCAGGTTCATGTCGGTCTGGTAGACGTCCGCGCCGTGCGTCTGCTCCGACAGGCCGAAGGCGAACACCTCGCCGGCCTCGAGCAGCGCGGCGGCCTTGCGCTTGGCGTCCTCGTTGGCGCTCATCCAGATCGGACCCAGGCCCAGGGCGGTGACCTGGAAGGGGTACCAGTAGTTCAGCCCGTAGAAGCCGACGATCTCGGCGAACGCACTGATCCGGTAGGTGTCCCAGCGGCAGTCGTCTGCCCCGTAGCCGCTCGGGGTCAGCAACGAGGCGAAGATGCGCTCCCGGCCGACGTGGTCCAAAAACTCCGAGTACCACACTCGTTCGTGGTCGTCGGCCTTCAGCCGGGCCTTGCCCCGCGACTCGAAGAAGTCCACCGTCGCGGCCATGATCTCCGCCGAGCGGCGGTCCGGGTACTGGCGTTGCAGGTGGTTGGGATTGAGCAACATGACGTGACTCCCAGCGGGTTCTCGACCAAGACGAGGGTGACGGTACTGCAATCCCGCGGCCGTCGGGGCGACCGGAACAAAACGACCCTGTTGGTCGGGTGCCCGTCGCCTTAGCATCAGTGGCGTGTCAGAACTCAATACCGCTCGCGGGTCCATCGATACCGCCGATCTCGGCGTCACGCTCATGCATGAGCACGTATTCATCATGACCACCGAGATCGCCGAGAACTATCCCGAAGCGTGGGGCGACGAGGACAAGCGCGTCGCCGACGCCGTCAACCGGCTCAACGAACTCAAGGCCCGCGGGGTCGACACCATCGTCGACCTCACCGTGATCGGCCTGGGCCGCTACATCCCGCGGATCGCCCGGGTCGCGGCCCAGACCGAACTGAATATCGTTGTGGCAACTGGCCTTTACACCTACAACGACGTACCGATGTACTTTCACTACCTCGGCCCCGGCGCACTGGCGGGCGGCCCGGAGATCATGACCGACATGTTCGTGCGCGACATCGAGCAGGGCATCGCCGACACCGGCATCAAGGCCGGCATCCTCAAATGCGCCACCGACGAACCCGGCGTCACACCGGGCGTCGAGCGGGTGCTGCGCGCGGTCGCCCAGGCGCACAAGCGCACCGGGGTGCCGATCTCGACGCACACCCACGCCGGGTTGCGGCGCGGGCTCGAGCAGCAGCGCATCTTCGAAGAGGAGGGCGTGGACCTGAGCCGGGTGGTCATCGGGCACTCCGGTGACAGCACCGACATCGGCTACCTTGAAGAGCTCATCGCCGCCGGCTCCTACCTCGGGATGGACCGCTTCGGCATCGACGCGTTCCTGCCCTTCGAGGATCGGGTGAACACGGTGGTGCAGATGTGCGAGCGCGGTCACGCCGACAAGATGGTGCTCTCGCACGATGCCAACTGTTACTTCGACGCGATTCCCGAGGAGCTGGGGTCGCAGATGCTGCCGAACTGGCACTACCTGCACATCCACAACGACGTCATCCCCGCGCTCAAGGAGCGCGGCGTCACCGACGAACAGTTGCACACCATGCTGGTGGACAACCCGCGCCGCATCTTCGAGCGGCAGGGCGCGTATGAGTGAGCCGATCCCGCCGATCGGCACGCAGATTTCGGCGCTGGCCGAACTCGCCCCCGACGAGCCGGCGGTCACCTGCGACGGCATTACCCTGACCCGCGCCCAGCTCGACCGCTCGACGAACCGGCTGGCCCGCGCCTACGCCGAACGCGGCGTGGGCGTCGGCGACTACGTGACTTTTGCGCTGCCCAACTCGATCGAGTGGATCCAGGTCGCGGTGGCGTGCTGGAAACTCGGCGCCGTGCCGCAGCCGCTGTCCGCGCGATTGCCCGACGCGGAGCTGCAGGGCTTGGTGGACTTGCGGCCTCCCGCACTGCTGGTCGGGCGTGAACATCACGGGATACCCAGCGTGCCAATGGGTTTCACGCCTGATCCGGGGCTGTCTGACGGCGCGTTGCCGGAGGCGGTGTCGCCGGTATGGAAGGCGATGGGTTCGGGCGGCAGCACCGGCCGGCCCAAGCTGATCGAATCCGGCGGCGACAGCCGGATACCCGCGGCGATCGGCTATCCGCTGGGCGCCCAGGAGGGCGATACCACCCTGGTGCCGATTCCGCTGTCGCACAACACGGGCTTCAGCACCGCGACGATCGCGTTACTGATGCGCCATCACCTGGTGCTGATGAGCCGGTTCGACCCCGAGCGGTTTCTCCGGCTGATCACCGACCATCGCGTCAGCTTCCTGACCACGGTGCCCACGATCATGCAGCGGACGCTGCCGGTCTACCAGGCCAACCCGGGCGCCTACGACCTGACGTCCATCCGGCGGCTCTGGCACATGGGCGCGCCCTGCCCGCCGGCCATCAAGCAGGCGTGGATCGACCTGCTGGGCGCGGAGAAAGTCTGGGAGCTCTACGGCGGCACCGAATTACAGGCGCTGACGTTCATCTCCGGCGACCAGTGGCTGACGCACCGTGGGTCGGTCGGTGTGGTGGTCGCCGGGGAGATGAAGGTGCTCGACGACGACGGCAGCCCCTGCGCGCCCGGCGTGGTCGGCGAGATCTACATGCGGCCCGGCCCGGACACCGCGCCCACCTACCGCTACGTCGGCGCCACGGCGAAAAGCCGCGACGGCTGGGACTCGCTGGGCGACCTCGGCTATTTCGACGCCGACGGGTTCCTGTACCTCTCGGACCGGCGGGTCGACATGTTCACCGTCGGCGGCCGCAACGTCTACCCCGCCGAAATCGAGAACGCGCTCTCGGCGCACCCGGACGTGTTGTCCTGTCTGGTCGTCGGCGTGCCCCACGAAGATCTCGGCCAGGTGCCGTACGCGCTCGTGCATCCGATCGACGGCTCGGAGCTGGATTGCGTTGGTGTGCAAGCTTTCCTGCGTGACCACGTGGCGGGGTACAAGGTGCCGCACACCGTCGAGTTCGTCGACACCCCGCTGCGCGACGACGCCGGCAAGGCCCGCCGCTCGGCGGTGCGTGAACAGATCCTGGAGCGCCTGGCGGCCGCGGAAGCCGGCTGATCCGCGGGCATCGCAGACGCCAAGGATCCTCCAAGGGCGCGGCCCCATCGTCAGCGTCATGCAGATCGAGCCGTTGACTACCGAACTGATCGAACGTTGCCTGCAGTCGCGGCGGCTGCGGTTCTTCCGCAGCGACGACGGCGAGGAATTCCTGCTGCTGTCCAACTACGAGCGCGGCAGGCTGCACATCACCGTGCGGATCGACGGCGTACGGCGCGACCTGCTGGAGATCTCGATCAGCCCGGCCGGCTACTACCCGGCAGCCGAACGCCCACGCCTGATGGAACTGGTGAACGACTGGAACCGCGACACCCATTGGCCCAAGGCCTTCGTGCGCGATACCGCCCGACCAAGCCACGTCAGCGTGGTGGGTGAGAACGCCTACCTGCTCAGCGACGGCATCCACCTCGAGGCGCTGGGCAGCCTGATCAAATCGGCCGTCGAGTACGGCCGCGACCTGTTCACCAAGATCGAGCAGGCCGTCAGCCTGCCGTCCGCGGACGCGCTCGAAGAGTGGATGGACCGCACCTCCTAGGGCGCGATCGCGTCCGCCTCGGCATCGACGGCCTGCGCCGCCTCGGCCGGCCGCAGTAGCGGCGGGCCGTGCGGAAGCCGCCACAACCAACTGAGTAGTTGAGCTTGCACTGCTTAGTGACGGGAAAGTTTCCGGCGCGCCGCGCTTCGAGGCGGCAAAGCCGGAGCGGTCGCGGTGAATGGCTCGCACCGACACAGTTGCCTACACTTCGCTTGTGCAAGAGACGTTGCGGGTGAATACCGTGGGTGTGCACGCGATGGCCACCCGCTGGGCCACCTCTGCTGACGATTTAAACGCAACAGTTTCGCCGACCAATCTCGGCTTTTCGTGGCAGCCCAGCGCGACGGCAGTCAACGCCGCCCACGCCGAAGTCACGGCCTTCACCGCGACGTTGGCCGCGCGGGTAGGCTCTACCGCTACCCACGTGTCTGAAGCAGACATCCGTTACCTTGCCAACGAGACCCGATCGGCTCATCAGCTGGCCTCTGTGGCGCAGCCCGTGACTAGCGTGTAGCGATGGCCGCGGTCGCAGGGGTTCCTGGCGCGTCGGCGCTGTTGACCTGGCCCACAGACCATCTCACGGAAGCGGCCACCCATTGGGAGACCGTGGCCGAGCGCAGCTATGCGCTTTCTCACCAGGTGTGGCGCGACGCAGCGTCCGTCGATTGGCGAGGCGACGGCGCCGCGGCGCTTCGCGTCGCGACGCACGCTGACATGGAAACCACCAGCTCAGCAGCCGACCAGCTGCAGGCGGCCGCCCGTGTCGCGCGCAACGGGGCCTCGGATTTATATGCAGCCCGCTCCCGAGTCCGCTACGCCATACAAGATGCCCAGGCAGCCGGATATCAAGTGGGCGAAGACCTTTCGGTCACCGATCGCATGAGCGGCGGATCGACAGCACAACGGGCCGCTCGCCAGGCACAAGCGCAAGCCCTCGCCGGCGACATCCGCTGGCGCGCCGCCCAACTGGTTGCCCTGGACCAGCAGGTCGCCAGCAAGATCACCGCCGCGGTGGCCGGTATCGGCGACAATTTCCCGCAACGCCCGGCCCTCGACAGGCCTCCGAAGGACAGCCACGTCCACACCGTCGACAATCACACCTTCAAAGACGATCCAGCCCCCCAGCCATGGCAACCACCGCCGCCGCCATACCCACAAGGGAAGCCCGTAGGCCCGGGCTTGCCACCCGAAGGCCTTCGCCCGCCTGTGGACGGCCCGGTAACCGTCGGGCCAGCTAGTAAGCCGAGTATCGAGGCCAAGGGCGGCCAGAGCTTGTGGGACAAGAACGGCGGCGAGTGGCGATACGACCCTGGCCAGGATCGTTATCACTACCCGCACTGGGACTACAACCCGCATAACGCGCCTAACAGTAGGTGGGGGAACGTCGGGATCAACGGCCTTCCAACCCATACGCAAGCTGCAGCACCACCGCGCTCGGGCACAGTCGGCACCCCACCCGTCGTCCCACAACCCCCAACTCCTGCGCCTAAGCCGCCAGCGCCCAAGCTCAGCGAGGGACCGATGATCGGCGGCGGGCCTTCTTTCGGACCGCAAGTGGTCCCGCCTACGCATGCCCATCAACATTGGCTCGGTGAAACCAACATCGAAGAATGGGAGGAGGGCCCAGCCGGTAGCCACTGATGGTCTACTTGCGAGAGCGAAAAGCTCACCGGCGATCAAGCCTGGCCAACCCCCACTACTGCGCTACCGTCACGCCGGGTACTAGCGCTGCAGCCAACGGCCTCTGGCCATTACCCTCATGCTCGATGGTGAGAAAGCGTGGTGCATATGAGCGTGATACACGCCGAACTGGCCGAAAAGCTGTACATGGGCGACGATGCGGTGTTGTTGGCGATGGATGCCGCTGGCGTCGACACTGTCCTTGCGGTGCTGACTGACGCCACACAAAAGGGTTCGGCCCGGCTGGACCACGGGGCAACGATTCACCAGTTCGTCATCGAACCGGGGGCGGCCGAGATCGAATTCCGCGACGGCACCGTGGTGTGGCGATTGGACGCAGCCGTTGCCGCGGAAATCATCGAGCTGTTGACCGAAATGCATGATCACCCCGGCTCGGGCCACCACTATGTCGACATCTCCGAACCCGCCGACTTGCTCGTCCTCTCGCTAAACGAGTACCCCCTGAACCTGCTTCCGCCGGAGGCCGTATACCCCCCGCCCGCCCGCACCTCCTAGGGCGCGATCGCGTCCGCCTCGGCATCGACGGCCTGCGCCGCCTCGGCTGGCCTCTCGCGTTTCTCCCAGCGGTGCAACGCTTCTCGGCACGGCGACTCGACGAGCGCGTAGCTGACGGCGGCGATCGCGAACCCGAAGATCAGCGTCAGCACCAATACGGTCGGCATGTTGCCGGTGAACGGGAACGTCCCGAGCACCGGGAACACCATCGCCAGCGCCGCCAGGTGCCACACGAACAGCCCGTAGGACCAGCGGCCCAGGGTCACCATCGCGGTGGTGCCCAAGATGCGGTGCGGCGTGTCCACCCGATCCAGCACCAACGGGGCGACCAGGGCGAAGGCGACCAGCGAGCCCATCGCGGTCTTCACCGCGAACTGGGCCGGGCTGCCGGGCACCAGGCCTTCGGGACCGGCCAGCGGGGACGCCGCGATCACATAGGCGACCGCCGCGACGGCGGCCATCACCAACCGCCGGCGCGCGATGCGGTGTGGCAACCCGACGCCGCTGTGCACCCACTCGGCCAGCAGCATGCCGGCGGCGAACCAGGAAAAGAAGGCCGGCGGCCAGTTCAGCGGGTTGATTCCGGACTCGCCGCCGAGCGGCACCCAGCCCCACGCCCAGCTCAGGGCCCCCAACGCGGCGATCGCCGGCACCCGGGCCCGCACCGGCAGGCGGCGGGCCAGCAGCGCGAGAATCGGCAGCGCCAGGTAGAAGCTGACCTCGACGGACAGGCTCCACATCTGGGTCAGCCCGCCGGTCAGTGTCAGCGGCACGTAGATCTGGGTGAGCGTCAGGTTGGCCAGCCACACCGTCGGGCTGGCGTGGTCGGCGTCGGGCAGCAGCGTCAGGATCACGACGACCGCCACCACATAGGCGGGCATGATGCGGACCACCCGCGACCGCAGGTAATGGCCGGTGCGCGGACGCGGCCCCAGATCCCTTGCCGCCGCGGCATGCCCGCGCCACAGCAGAAAACCCGACAGCGCGAAGAACACCGCCACGGCCAGGTCGAAGCGACCGAACAACCTGCCCGTGGCGCCGCTGGAGTGCCCGGTCTGGAACGCGACGTGCGTGACCACCACGCCCATGGCCGCGCAGGCGCGCATCCCCTCCACGGCCGGCAGGAAGCTGCGTACCCCGCCCACCCGCTGGTCATCGCTCACCACCACAGTCTGCCTGTGCTGCGTTGCCGACGAATGGGTACACCCGATGGACCCGTCCCGCGAGCGACAGGTTCGTAAGTCGCCGCCTTACTTTGTGCTGTTAGGGTCAAACGAGTTTGCCCCGGGCAGCTCGCTCGGGTCGGGTCGCGGCTGATGAAGCAAGGAATTGAGGAGGGCACAGCGACGTGAACCGAGCAGTCATGTTGCGGTTCGCCGCATGCGGGATCATCGGCCTCGGAGCTGCCCTGCTTATCGCCGCGCTGCTTTTGACGACGTACACCACCAGCAGGATCACCAAGGTCCCCCTGGACGTCGACGCCACGCTGGTCAGTGACGGCACCGGGACCGCCCTCGACTCGGGGTCGCTCTCGACCGACCACGTCGTCGTCAACCAGAACGTGCCGCTGGTCTCCCAGCAGCAGATCAGCGTCGAGTCGCCCGCCAACGCCGACGTGGTCACGCTCCAGGTCGGAAGTTCGTTGCGGCGCACCGACAAGCAGAAGGACAGCGGCCTGCTGCTGGCGATCGTGGACACCGTCACGCTCAACCGCAAGACCGCGCTGGCCGTCTCCGACGACACCCATGCCGGCGGCTCGGTCCAGAAGCCGCGCGCGGTCAACGACGAGAACCCGCCCACCGCGATGCCGCTGCGGCACGAGGGGCTGTCCTACCGGTTCCCGTTCCACACCGAGAAGAAGACCTATCCCTACTTCGATCCGATCGCGCAGAAGGCGTTCGACGTCAACTACGACACCGAGGAAGACGTCAACGGGCTGACCACCTACAAGTTCACCCAGAACATCGGCTTCAACGCCGACGGCAAGCTGGTGGCGCCGGTGGCCTACCCGTCGCTGCTGGCCGGCAACGAGGACGCCAAGCAGACCACGTCGGCCTCGATGTGGGGAGTCCAGGGCGGCGACCCGAACGAGCAGATCACCATGACCCGCTATTACGCGGCGCAGCGCACCTTCTGGGTGGACCCGGTGTCGGGCACCATCGTCAAACAGACCGAGCGCGCCGACCACTACTTCGCCCGCGACCCGCTCAAGCCGGAGCTCACGCTGGCCGACTACAAGGTCACCTCGAACGAGGACACCGTCGAGTCCCAGATCAACGCGGCCCGCGACGAGCGTGACCGGCTGGCGCTGTGGTCGCGGGTGCTGCCGATCACGTTCACCGCGGTCGGCCTGATCGCGCTGATCGGCGGCGGGCTGCTCGCCTCGTTCAGCCTGCGCAGCGAAAGCGCGCTGACCGACCCCGGCCTGGACCGCAGCGACCAGGACTTCTTCGGCCGCAGCGGCCTCGAGGAACCGGTGCCCGGCGCCGAAGCCGAGACCGAAAAACTGCCCACCCAGCGTCCCGAGGCGCGTCAGGAGGGCGGTACGCCCGCCTCCGACCCGCCGGGCCCGGACGAGCCCACCGAGGCGGGGCCGGCCGAGCCCCATCCGCCCGGCCCGCACGACCGGGAATAGCCCGGCCCGGGTGCGTTAACCGTGCGCTGGACCCGGCCCGGGTACGCACTGGTCTTGGCGCTGCTGGTGGTGGGGCCGCTGTTGGCGCCCGGATACCTGCTGTTGCGCGACGCGGTGTCGACGCCGCGGTCGTACCTGTCCGACACCGCGCTGGGGCTGACGTCGGCGCCGCGCGCCACCCCCCAGGATTTCGCGGTGGCGCTGGCGTCCCGTCTGGTCGACGGCGGCGTCGTGGTGAAGACCCTGCTGGTCCTCGGGTTGTGGCTGGCGGGATGGGGCGCTGCCCGCCTGGTCGCCGTCGCGCTGCCGCGCGCGGGCGCGCCCGGCCAGTTCGTCGCCACCACCGTGGCGATCTGGAATCCCTATGTCGCGGAACGGCTTCTGCAGGGCCATTGGAGCCTGCTGGTCGGCTACGGCTGCCTGCCCTGGGTGGCCGCGGCCATGCTGACGCTGCGCACGACGGACGCGAGCCGGTTCGGATTCGCCGGGCTGGCGTTCTGGATCGCGCTGGCCGGGCTGACCCCGACCGGGCTGCTGCTGGCCGCGACGGTGGCGCTGGTCTGCGTGGTGGCGCCGGGCGGCGGCACCGCGCGCGGGTGGTGCGCCGCGGCCGCGTCGGGCGCCGCGCTGGTGGCGGCGCTGCCCTGGCTGACGGCGTCGGCGATGGGTTCGTCGCTGACCGCCCACACGGCGGCCAACCGGCTGGGGGTCGAGGCTTTCGCGCCGCGCGCCGAGCCCGGGCTGGGCACGCTGGGCAGCCTGGCCGGGCTCGGCGGCATCTGGAACGGCGACGCGGTGCCCGGTTCGCGCACCACGCTTTTCGCGGTGTGCTCGGCCGTGGTGCTGCTGGGCGTGGTGGCGGTGGGCCTGCCGACCGCCGCGCGGCGGCCGGGTGCGGTCCCACTGCTGGTGCTGGCGGCGGTGTCGGTGCTGGTCCCGGCGGCGCTGGCGACCGGCCCGGGCCTGCAGCTGCTCAGCACTGTGGTCGACACCGTGCCCGGCTTCGGGCTGCTGCGCGACGGCCAGAAATGGGTGGCGCTGGCGATGCCGGGCTACGCACTGGCGGGGGCCGGCGCGGCGGTGACGCTGCGCCGGTGGCTACGGCTGTCGGGAACCGCGGTCCCGGCGTTCGTCTGCTGCCTCGTGCTGCTGCTGGCGTTGCCCGACCTGGCCTGGGGTGTGTTCGGCAAGGTGGCTCCGGTGCGGTATCCGCGCGGCTGGACCGCCGTCGCCGCGGCGATCAACGAACCGGGCGGGGATCCAGGATCGATAGCGGTGTTGCCCGCCGGCACCATGCGGCTGTTCTCCTGGTCGGGCCCCGTGCCGGTACTGGACCCGCTGCCGCGCTGGGTGCGCGCCGACGTGCTGAGCACCGGTGACCTGGTGATCTCGGGGACCACGATCGCCGGGGAGGGCGCGCACGCCCGCGCGGTGCAGGAGCTCCTGCTGTCGGGGCCCGATCCGGCGGCGCTGGCCGCGGCCGGGGTGGGCTGGCTGGTCGTCGAATCCGACAGCGCCGGCGACATGGGGGCGGCCGCGCGCACCCTGAGCGCGCTGGCCCCGGTCTATCGGGACCACGAGATTGCGCTGTACCGCATCGGCGGGCACACCGGCGGGGTGGCGTCGTGGCGGCGGGCGGCGACGACGGTCGCGCATCTGGCGTGGCTGGCGATGCTGGTCGGCGGCGGCGCCGGCGCGATGGTCGGCGCGTGGCGCCGCGGGGCCCGCTCAGCCCCGGCCGGTGACTAGCCCGCTGACCGTGCGGCCGGCTTGCACCGCTTCCAGCACGCCGCACATCGCGTCGGCGCTTTGCGCCCAGGAGAATTCGCCGCTGCGGGTGTGCGCCTTGGCGCCCAATTGCTCGCGCAGCACCGGGTCGGCGAGCAGCTCGTCGAGCCGATCCACCAGCTCCGCGTGGCTGTCCACCAGGATCCCGGTCACCTCGTCGACGATCGAGTCCGACAGGCCACCCGAGGATCGGTAGCCGATGGTCGGCACCCGGTGCTGGGCGGCCTCGACGACGGCCAGGCCCCAGCCCTCCTTGCGCGACGGCAGCAGGTGCACCCAGGCCCCTTGCAGGACATGGTGTTTGGTCACGTCGTCGACGTGACCGTGAAACGTCACCGCCGAACTGATGCCGAGCCGCTGCACGTGCTCGACGAGCCGCTCGCGCCACCAGCCGTCACCGACGATGTCCAGGTGCAGACCCGGTGTCCGCGGCAGCAGCCGCGCGACCGCCTCCAGGGCGTCCTCGATCTGCTTGTGCGGCACCAGCCGCGACAGCACCACCACCCGCGGCGCGGCCGACCGCGGGCCCGACAGCGACTGCGCCGGAGCCCGGTCGAGGCCGTTGCGCACCACGGCGATCTGGGCGCCGTCGACGCCAAGGGCGACCAGGTCGCGGGCGGACGGCAGCGACACCGTGACGTACTGGTTGCGCCGGTTCACCCGCGGCGACAGCGTCGACTCGACGAACCAGCCGAGCCGGCCGAGCACCGGCCCGGCCACCGGCCACTGCTCGCGGTGGCAGTGATGCACCAGGACCACCACCCGGCGGCCGTAGATCAGCCGGGCCAGGAATGGGAGGCCGTTCTGGGTGTCGATCACCACGTCGGGCCGCACCTTGCGCAGCGGCCCGACCCCGAGCCGGGCCGCGGCCATCGCCAGCAGCGCGAAGATGTACACCGTGTAGCGGCCCCCGGCCCGGGTGATCCGCACCCCGTCGACGACCTCGCGGCGCGCCGCGCCGGAATAGCGGGCGGTGCGCAGCGTGACGGCGACGCCGGACGCGGCCAGCTGCGCGCCGATGCGCTGCAGATAGGCTTCGCTGCCACCGCCCTGCGGGTGCCCGGTATCGCGCCAGCACAGCAGCAGCACGGAGCGCAAGGAAGACATCGAGGGTCAGCCTAACCGGCGATGATGTGCGTCCGGCAGCGCCGGACATCCGTAGGGTGTGGCCGGTGGCGGTCACCGAGCTCTTCGCGCGCCGGGCGACGCTGGCCCGCTCGGTGCGGTTGCTGTCGGAATTTCGCTACGAGCAGCCGGATCCGGCCCGCTTCTACGGCGCCCTGGCGGCGGACACCGCCGCGATGGTGGGCGACCTGTGGCGGGCCGCCCGCGCCGAGCCCCTTTCCGGCCGCACGCTACTCGACGTCGGCGGCGGGCCGGGTTACTTCGCGACGGCCTTCACCGAGGCCGGCGTCCGCTACGTCGGGGTCGAACCCGACCCGAGCGAGATGCACGCCGCCGGGCCCACCGGTGCCGATGACACCGGGACCTTCGTCCGCGCCTCGGGAATGGCGCTGCCGTTCGCCGACGGGTCGGTGGACATCTGCCTGTCCTCCAACGTCGCCGAGCACGTGCCGCGACCCTGGCAGCTCGGCGCCGAGATGCTGCGGGTGACCAAGCCGGGCGGGCTGGCCGTGCTGTCCTACACGGTCTGGCTGGGCCCGTTCGGCGGCCACGAGATGGGCCTGACCCACTACCTCGGCGGTGAGCGCGCCGCGGCCCGCTACATCCGCAAGCACGGCCATCCGGCCAAAAACCACTACGGGTCGTCGTTGTTCGCGGTGTCGGCGGCGGACGGACTGCGCTGGGCCGAGAACACCGGCGCGCTGGTGGCCGCATTTCCCCGCTACCACCCACAATGGGCGTGGTGGCTGACCCGCGTGCCGCTGCTGCGCGAGTTCCTGGTGAGCAATCTGGTGCTGGTCCTGCAACCCCAATAGTGAAACGTGTTCTCGTTTTGCGTCGGCTTGGGTAGGGTGGCGCCCATGCCCGCCGGTGACGATAAGCAGGGCAGTGCAATCCCAACGGGTAGGAGGAGCGGCGGAACATGACCGACATCAAGACCGAATACGACAAGCTTTTCATCGGCGGCAAGTGGACGGAGCCGTCAACCTCTGAGGTGATCGAGGTGCACTGTCCGGCCACCGGCGAATACTTCGGCAAGGCGCCGCTGGCCGCGGCGGCGGACGTCGACGCCGCGGTCGCCGCGGCGCGCGCCGCGTTCGACAACGGCCCCTGGCCCACGACGCCGCCCAAGGAGCGCGCGGCCGTCATCGCCAACGCGGCCAAGCTGATGGAGGAGCGCAAGGAACTGCTGAGCGCGCTGCTCGCCGGGGAAACCGGCCAGCCGCCGACCACCATCGAGACGATGCACTGGATGGGTTCGATGGGCGCGATGAACTTCTTCGCCGGCCCGGCCGTCGACCAGGTCAAGTGGCGCGAGATCCGCAATGGCTCCTACGGGCAGACCATCGTGCACCGCGAGCCGATCGGCGTCGTCGGCGCGATCGTCGCCTGGAACGTGCCGCTGTTCCTGGCGGTCAACAAGCTGGGCCCGGCGCTGCTGGCCGGCTGCACCGTGGTGCTCAAGCCGGCCGCCGAAACGCCGTTGACCACAAACGCTTTGGCGGACATCTTCGCCGAGGCCGGCCTGCCCGAGGGTGTGCTGTCGGTGGTGCCCGGCGGCATCGAGACCGGCCAGGCGCTGACCTCCAACCCCGACGTCGACCTGTTCACCTTCACCGGCAGCTCGGGCGTCGGCAAGGAGATCGGCCGTCGCGCCGCGGAAATGCTCAAGCCGTGCACGCTCGAGCTCGGCGGCAAGTCGGCCGCGATCGTCCTCGAGGACGTCGACCTGGCCTCGGCCATCCCGATGCTGGTGTTCTCCGGGATCATGAACACCGGGCAGGCCTGCGTGGGCCAGACCCGCATCCTGGCGCCCCGCTCGCGGTACGACGAAATCGTCAACGCGGTAAGCGAATTCGTGCAGGCGCTGCCGGTCGGCCCGCCGTCGGACCCGGCCGCCCAGATCGGCTCGCTGATCTCGGAGAAGCAGCGCGCCCGCGTCGAGGGCTACATCGCCAAGGGCATCGAGGAAGGCGCCCGGCTGGTGTGCGGCGGCGGCCGCCCCGAGGGCCTGGACAACGGATTCTTCGTCCAGCCCACGGTTTTCGCCGATGTCGACAACAAGATGACGATCGCCCAGGAGGAGATCTTCGGGCCGGTGCTGAGCATCATCCCGTTCGACACCGAGGAGGACGCGATCAAGATCGCCAACGACTCGGCGTACGGGCTGGCCGGCAGCGTGTGGACGACCGACATCCCCAAGGGCATCGCCATCTCGGAGAAGATCCGGACCGGCACCTACGCCATCAACTGGTACGCCTTCGACCCGTGCTGTCCGTTCGGCGGCTACAAGAACTCCGGCATCGGCCGCGAGAACGGGCCCGAGGGCGTCGAGCACTTCACGCAGCAGAAGAGCGTGCTGATGCCGATGGGCTACACCGTCGACGCCTAACGCTCGAACGTGACTGTGCCGTCACGTTCGAGACCGAGCGTGACTGTGCCGTCACGCTCGGTGGGCTAGCACCCGACGAAGCGGGCCGGCCGGCGTTCGGCGAACGACTTCACACCCTCGGCGGCGTCCTGGGTGGCGAAAAGTTCGGCGACGGCGGGCCGCAGCCGTTCGACGGCGGCCGCGTCCCCGCGCTCGACCGCCAGGTGAGCCGAAGCCAGCGTCGCCCGCACGCCCAGCGGCGCGGCGCGATCGGCAATGGTGTGCGCGATGTCGCGAGCCTTGGCCAGACCCGCCGCGGCGTCCTCGGCCACCTCCTGGACCAGCCCGATGCGGTGCGCTTCGGCCGCGTCGAATTCGTCGCCGGTGAGCAGCCAGCGCATGGCGTCGCCCCAGCCGGCGGCCCTGGGCAGGCGGATCGTCGCGCCGCCGAACGGATAGATCCCGCGCTGCACCTCCAGCTGGGTGAACCGGGTGCCGGTCGCGGCGATGCGGATGTCGGCGGCCAGCAGCAACTCGATGCCCAGCGTCATGCACCAGCCGTGCGCGACGGCGACCAGCGGCGTGGTCCAGGCGCCGTCGAGGCGCCAGGGATCGCGGCCGTCGTCGGGAAAGGAGAGCTCCCCGGCGGCGATGCCGGTGCCGACGTCGAGGAGGTCAAGACCGGCGGTGAAGTGGTCGCCGTGGGCGAAGAGCACCCCGGCCCGCACCGAGGGATCGGACTCCATCAGGCCGTAGGCGCGCGACAGGTCGGCGAGCATCGCCCGGTCGAACGCGTTGCGCTTGTGCGGCCGGTTCAGGCCGATGAGCAGGACATGGCCGTCGCGCTGCAGCGACACGGTCTCCAGGCCCGGCAGGGCGGGCGGCGAGTTCTCGGGGTTGCTGACCATCCGCCCAGTGAAGCGGAGTTGTAGAGATTATGCAATACAGCATAATTTACGGCGGTTGACGCGGCCGTAACTGCGGCTGCCGACCAGATCCGGCGCCCATTTATGCGGTATGCGTCACACTTTGCCTGAGAAATTGCTTAATTTACGGATGTCTTATATGGTTCATAGCATAATCAAGGGCCGTACATAGGCCGGGAGAACATCATGTGGATCATCGAGCTCAACGTCGCCGGCTATCAGTTCACCCGCGAGATGCCAGACTTGCGGCGCCGCACTTTCCGTTTCAGCCCACGTCATATGCACTGGCCGGCGTTGCGGCACTCGCACGCTGCATGACCCCGGCCATCGGAGGTACGCCCATGCCGACCACCGGTGAGGCAGCCCCGGCGAAACGCGGGAGCACCCGGACCAAGATGCTGGCCAGCGCGGCCGACGTGATGCGCGAGCGCGGCGCGGCGGGCGTCACCATTGACGCGGTGCTCGCCCGCAGCGGCGCACCACGCGGCTCCGTGTACTACCACTTTCCCGACGGACGCAACCAGATCCTGACCGAGGCGCTGCGCTACTCCGGCGACTCCATCACCGCCATGATCGACGACGCCGCCGGTCGCGGCGCCCGGGTGTTGCTGCAGGAGTTCGTCGACTTCTGGGAGCGGCTGCTCACCGACGGCGGATTCACCGCCGGCTGCCCGGTGGTAGCCGCGGCGATCGGTTGCTCGGACGACGACGGCCCCAGGCTGTCCACCGAGGCCGGCGCCATCCTGGACCGCTGGTGCACCGCGCTCAGCCGCGCGTTCGTCAACGACGGGTTCGACGACGCCGACGCCGCGTCGCTGGCCGTGATGTCGATCGCCGCGCTGGAAGGCGCCGTCGTGCTCTCCCGCTCCACCCGCAACGCGGGTCCGCTACACCAGGTGGGCGAACAGCTCGAATTCCTGATCAAGGCAAAGGAATTCGTGGCGCGGAACAAGATCCCGGGCAAGCAGGACGCCGCGCAGTGACCCGCTCAGTCGCTGGCCGGTAGCGGCTTGACCTCTTTGAGCTGCAGGGCGGTCTGCCCGATGCTCAGGCTGCCCGCGCCCGGCTTGGTCACCAGCACCTCGGCGCCGGCGTCGTCGACGTAGCGCTTGCCCATGACCGTGCCGTCGGAGAATGCCGGGTCCAGTTCACCCGAGCGCTCGCCGCCGACCGGCACCATCGGCGCACCGCCACAGCGCAGGTCGTCCAGGCTGTCGGCGCTCCTGACCACGATCACCTGCGTGTCACAGACCTGGCTGGCGAGACGAGTTCCGTTCTTGATCATTGAATTTCCGTCCTTGATCGCTTACTGCTGGGCCGGTGCGGCGCGCAATCCCGTGAGGGTCTGGATGATCTCCCGCCGCAGCACCTTGCCGGTGGCGGTGGTGGGCAGCTCGTCGCGAAACACTACCTCGTCGGGGGTGCGCGAACCGCGCAAACTCTTGCGGACGAATTCCCGCAATTCGTCGGGGTCGGGGTCGGTGCCCGCCGCCGGCACCACCACCGCGACGATCGCCTGGCCCCACTGCGGATCCTCGACACCGACCACGGCGACGTCGCGCACGTGGGGATGCTCGACCAGGACCTCTTCCAGCTCGGCGGGCGCGATGTTCTCGCCGCCGCGGATGATGGTGTCGTCACTGCGCCCGCCGATGAACAGATAGCCGTCGTCGTCGAGCATGGCGATGTCCTTGGTGGGGAACCAGCCGTTCTCGTCGAGCACCGAGCCGATCCCGGTATAGCGGCCCGACACCTGCTCGCCCCGCACGAACAGCTCGCCGGTCTCGCCCGGCGGCAGCACGTTGCCGGCCTCGTCGCGGATCTGCAGCTCGATGCCCGCCACCGCCTGGCCGACCGAGCCCAGCCGGCGGGCGACGTCGGCGGTCGCGCCCGCCAGCGCCGCGCGATGGTCGTCGGGCGTCAGCACCGCGATCGTCGAGCTGGTCTCCGTCAGGCCGTAGGCGTTGACGAAGCCGACGTTGGGCAGCAGCTCGAGCGCGCGGCGCACCAGCGGCAGCCCGACCTTGGAGCCGCCGTAGGCCAGGTTGCGCAGCGACGGCAGCTCGATGGGCGGCCCGTCGCCGTTCTCCAGCACGGTGATGATCCGGTCCAGCATCGTCGGCACCACCGTCGCGGTGGTGACGTTTTCGGTGTTGATCAGCCGAACCCATTCCTGCGCATCGAAATTCGGCAGGTACACCATCTTGCGGCCGGCATACAGATTCGACAGCGCGGCGCTGACCCCGGCGATGTGGTAGGGCGGCACGCAGATCAGGGCGGCGTCGGTGCCGGAGGCCGCCCCGAATTCGACGGTCCCGGTGACGTAACTGGTCAGGTTGTTGTGCGAGAGTTCGACGGCTTTGGGCTGCGACGTGGTGCCCGAGGTGAACAGCACGATCGCGACGGAGTCCGGGTCGGGAAACGCGAGACCTTCGGTGGCCGGTTCGGCGGCGCGCGCGGCCGCAAGGAAATCGTCGGAGATCATCACCCGGTCCGACACGTCGCCGACCGCCTCGCGGTAGCGGCTGTCGACGATGACCAACGGCTCGGGCAGCCGCTGGATCAGCGCCTGGATTCCCTCGGCGGAGAGCCGGTAGTTGATCGGCGTGAAGGCCACCCCGGCGCGCGCCGCGGCGAAGATCAGCACCGGCAGCATCGCGCCGCCGGTGCCGACATACGCGACGTGCCTGGCGTTCGATCCGGCGATGACGCCCGCACCGCCGTCGGCGAGATCGCTGAGCTGTTGCGTCGTCAGCCGCAGGTCTCCCGACACCACCGCGGTGCGCTCGGCGTCGCCGGACGCGGCCATCTCGAGCAGCAGCGAAATGCTCATCCTCGATCTTTCTCCGGTATCAACACGTTACAAAGCTGGCCAAAAGTGTCATGCTCGACTGTAGTTTAGATCACGCAACTATCTTGCTGCCCAGCACCGTCAGCCCGCCACATCACCCGAGCGTGCCGGCGAGGTTTACCCCCAGCTGGCGGTGGGTTAACCCACCTCGAAGCCCGATCGGGCCGCCGTTGCAGGCGCCCGGCGGCGTAGACCGCCGACCTAGTTGGGAAGCACGTGGAATCGACATCGACAAGCCCTGCCGAACACACCCGGGTCACCGCCGACACGGTGACCAGACTGCGCGCCGGGTTGCCCGGCGCCATGCTCGCCGAGTTCTTCGGCACCTTCATCCTGCTGCTGCTCGGACTCGGCACCTGCGCCCTCAACGTCGTCGGCCTGCCCGGGTCGGGCCGGCAGACGGTGCCGTTCGGCCCGGCGAACTGGCTGATCATCGTGTTCGGTTGGGCGTTCGCGGTGATGCTCGCGGCCTACGTCGCCGGCGGCATCAGCGGTGCGCACCTGAATCCGGCGGTCACGCTGGCCTTCGCCGTGGCGCGAAAGTTCCACTGGCGCAACGTCATTCCGTACTGGATCGCCCAGCTGCTCGGCGCGTTCGGCGCCGCTGCGGCGGTGTACGCCGTCTACGGCCCGGCCATCGACAACTACAACGCGGCCAACCACCTGAGCAGACCGGAGTCGCAGGACACCTACTCGATCTTCGCGACGTTCCCCGCCCAGTACTTCCACGGCGGCTATCTGGGTCCCCTGGTGGACCAGCTGGTGGGCACCGCCATCCTGGTGGCCCTGATCGCCGCGCTGATCGACCATCGCAACCAGGCGCCGGCGGGCAACATGGCGCCGCTGATCATCGGCTTCGTCGTCGCGGTGATCGGATGCTCCTACGGCACCAACGCGGGCTACGCGCTCAACCCCGCACGCGACCTGGGACCGCGTGCGTTCACCTACGTCATGGGTTGGGGCAAGCTGGCCTTCTCCGGCGATTACGGCGGCACCACGCAGTACTGGTGGATCCCGATCGTCGGCCCCCTGGCCGGCGCCGTGATCGGGATCTTCCTCTACGACTTCTTCATCGGCCACGTGCTGGACGCGCGCGCGACGATGCTGCTCACCCCGGAGCCGGGTCTGGCCCCGCTGCCGACCATCGATGCCGCATCGAAGGTGGCGGGCCCGTCACCGCCGAGGACAGCGCGGACGCGGAAGGCTCAGCGGCAGAACAGGATCGGGCCGCCTAGCGGCGATCGCAGAGGCTCAGGTGCCCGTCCACTTGGGTGGGCGCTTCTCGGCGAAGGCGATCGCGCCTTCCTTGGCGTCGTTGGAGGAGAACACCGGCGTCAGCAGCTTGTTCTGCTCGGCGAACATCTCCTCGGGACTCCAGCCGCGGGACTCCACGATGATCCGCTTGGTGGCGGCCACCGCGAGCGGCCCGTTCGCCGCGATCTTTTCGGCCAGCTCGATCGCGGCGTCCAGCGCCGCCCCGGGTTCGGCCAGCACGTTGACCATGCCCAGCGCGTGCGCGCGCTCGGCGCTCAGGTTGTCACCCGTCAGCGCCAGTTCCATGGCGATCGCGGACGGGATGCGTTGCGGCAGCCGCAGCAGGCCGCCGCCGCCGGCGACCAGGCCACGCTTGACCTCCGGAATGCCGAACGCCGAGTCCTTCGAGGCCACGATCAGGTCGGTGGCCAGCGCCAACTCGGTGCCGCCGGCCAGCGCGTAGCCCTCGACGGCAGCGATCAGCGGCTTGACCGGCGGACGCTCGGTGAAGCCCATGCCGCGGCCCTCGACGATCGGCAGCTCGCCGCGGGCGAACGCCTTGAGATCCATGCCCGCGCAGAACGAGCCGCCCGCCCCGGTGAGGATGCCCACCGAGAGGCCGGTCTCGTTGTCGAGCCGATCAACGGCGGCGGCCAGGCCGTTGGCCACCGCGGAGTTGACCGCGTTCTTGGCCTTCGGCCGGTTGATCGTGATGATGAGGATTCGATCCCGTTGTTCGACCAGAACTTCGGGTTCGTTGGCGTCGTCGTTCCCAGTGCTCACGTGCCGCACAGCTCCTTCGGTAGGGGGTGCCCGCTATCGGACCGATGGTAACGGTCGGCGGAAATGGCGTTAACGTGCCCCGAGATCCCGCTTACCGCCGAAGGTGATTCCGATCGATCATGCCGGAGCCATCGCGGCCTCGATGACCGTCAGCTCCTCGGAAAGCCCTGCGGCCCTGCGAATTTCGATGAAGTCGGCGACCATGGCCTCGGAAACCTCGTGCGGATCCTCGAGCGTCGACCCGTCGGAGAGCACCGAGATGTTGAGCTGATCGACGTAACTCCACACGGTGATGTTGAGGCCGCTGCCGGCGGTCAGCGGGCCGACCGAATAGATCTCGGTGACCAGCGCGCCGCCCACCCGGCCGCGTTCCCGGGGGCCGGGCACATTGGAGATGTTCAGGTTGAGGATCTTGTTGTGCCCGTCGCGCCCGGACGCCCAGCGGAAGAAGGCCTGCGTGGGTGCGGGCGGCATGTAGGCCGCCCACCGGCTGACCAGCTCCGGCCCCATCAGCTGGTTGCTTTCCTTGGCGGCGATCGCGTTCTCGTGGCTGCACCGCACCCGCTCCAGCGGATCGTCGGAATCGGTCGGCAGGCCCACCAGCACGCCGGTGAAGCGATTGCCGGAGATCCGTTCGGGCGAGAAGTCGAAGCTCATCGGCACCGACGCCAGCAGCGGCACGGCCTGGCCGTCGTACCGCAACAGCAGGGTGCGCAGCGCGCCGGACGCCATGGCCAGCACCATGTCGTTGATCGTGGCCCCGAGCCGCTTGCCGGTCTCCTTGACGTCGGCAAGCGCCAGCGTGGCGGTGGCGAACCGCCGTTCCGCGGTGATCTTGTGGTTCATGAAGGTCGGCGGTGGTTCGAAGGGCCGCGTCAGTTCCGGGGAGAACTTGCGCGCGCTGCGGCGCACCCGGCCCAGCCCCTGGGCGGTGTAGCGAATGGTGTGCGGCAGCCGCCCGACGTGGCGCAGGTGGTCGGCGAACGCCGACGCCATCAGCTGCCGGGTGGTGGGAGCCGGGTCGCAAAGGTACGGCTTGTCCTCCGGGCAGGGTTGCAGGTCCATGCCCCGGGCCAGCAGGTTCGCCGACGCAACACCGTCGGCGAGGGCGTGGTGGATTTTGCCGACGACCGCAATCCGGTTGTTGGCCAAGCCGTCCATGAAGTACATCTCCCACAGCGGGCGGCTGCGATCCAGCGGCGTGCTTGCGATTTGCCCGATGGCCTCGTCCAGTTCGCGGCGGCCGCCCGGCGGCGACACCCGCCAGTGACGGATGTGATAGTTCAGGTCGAGTTCACAGTTCTCCCGCCACATCGGGTGGTGAAACTGCAGCGGCACCTCGACGAGCTGGTAGCAGAACGGATCGAGCTTGTGCAGCCGCCCGGCGATGACTTCACGAAAGGAGTCGACGTCCAGCGATCGGCGGTCGGCGTCGAGCTCGATGACGGCCACTTTGATGGTGTGCATGTGCACGTTCGGCGCTTCGCTGTACAGCAGTACAGAGTCCCACCCGCTAAGCCTCTTCACCGCTGCCCCTTACCCATAGAGGGACCATACTCAGCGCCGGCAGTTCAGATAACCTCTTTTGCCCCGACGCGTGTCTTGGTGCGGTAGATCTGGTTGAGGAACAGCGACGCGACGTGCGCTGCGGCGCCGGCGCGCTCGCCGTCGATGAGGTCATACCCGTGGCCGGCCCCGGGGAATTCGAGGTAGCCGACCATCGAATGCGACACCGCCCGCAGCCGCTCGACGAAGCTGCGCGCCTGCTCGACGGGGATGACGGTGTCCTTGCTGCCGTGGATGACCAGGAAGGGCGGCGCGTTGCGGTGCACGCGCGCGATCGGGGACGCGTCGCGGAAGATCTCGGGGCGACGGGCGATCGACTTCTTGACCACGACCCGCTCCAGGAACTCGACGAACCGTTCGCGCTCCGGCGTCGAGCGGTCCTCCCAGTCGTAGCGGCCGTAGATCCCGACGACGGCGTCCACCGAGGTGTCCGCGCCCTCGGGGAGCTTCGCCTGGAACTGCGGGTCGTCGGGCGTCAGCCCGGCCAGCGCGCACAGGTGGCCGCCGGCCGAACAACCCGCTATCGCAACGAAATCGCGGTCGCCGCCGAACTTGTCGACGTTGGCGCGGGCCCACGCGATGGCGGTCTTGACGTCGATGATGTGGCGCGGCCAGCGGTGGTGCGGCGAGACGCGGTAGTTGACCGCCAGGCACACCCAGCCCTGCTCGGCGAGCCGGGACATCAGCGCCGACCCCTGGCCCATGCACTTGCCGTGCACCCAGGCGCCGCCCGGCAGGAAGATCAGGACCGGCGCGGGCTGCGCGGGCAGGTCTTTGCGCCGCCACACGTCGAGCACCTGATCGGGGTGGTCGCCGTAGTGGACGGCGCGGCGGTACAGGTAGCGGCGCTGGCGCAGACCGTCCCAGATCGGCGGCGTCTTCTCGGCGACCGGCCAGTCCGTCTCGAGGTCTGCGGCCGAAACGACCCCGCGCAGCGCGGCGAGGGAGACCTCTCGGGTGCTTTCCCGGTCGCGGCGCCGGACGTCGTTGATCCCTGGCGTGAACCAATCCTTGGTCGCCGCGGAGAACGCCTCCGGGGCGTGCCGCGCGCCCCACACGCCCATGGCGGTCAGACCGCCCAACGGCTCAAGGTGCTTGCCGACTACGGGTAGCGAAGCCCCGGCGACACTCAACGCCAGCGCATAGTCGCCGGCGCGGGCCCGCAGCAACCATTTCACGCAATCGGTAACGCCCGGTCCACTCACCGTCATGCAGGGGACTGTACCCCTCGCGGGGATTCGCAAACTGACGTTTCCGCAGAACGGGCGAACGTGGCGAAATCGCTTTGCCCGGCCCGCTCGCTGAGTTCGATATCTACGCTGTTTGAACCGTTTTTCGCGGTTCGCTGAGTTCGGCGAATTTTGCTGTGTGCGACACGCTTAGCGGGCCGTCAGGTCGGCGATCACCCGACCGCCGACCAGGCTGACGCTGGTCAGCGTCAGCCCCACCTGCGCGGCCAGGGCGGCGGCGGCGTCCACTCCCACGGATGCCCAGCGAAACCAGGGCCCGACCTCGCCCGCCGCCTCCAGCCGCACCCATCGCGAACAGATACCGATGGCCTCGGCGTCGAATTCGGCGATACAACGGCCGCCGCGGGCCAGCAGTTCGAAGGCGCGCCCCAGAATTCGGCGCGGGTCCCCGCCGAGCCCGACGTTGCCGTCGACCAGCAGAACCGTCTGCCACAGACCCGTTCCCGGCAGCGGCTCGAACACGTCGCCCAACAGGGCTGGCGCGCCACCCCGGCCCGCCAGCTGGATGGCGGTCGCGGACCGGTCGATGCCGAGGGCGGGGATGCCGCGCTGAATCAGCCTGGCCACCAAACGGCCTGGACCGCAGCCCAGCTCGATCGTGGGCCCGGTGCACATCTGCGTGACGGCTTCGTCGAAGACCTCGTCGAAGGCGTCACCAGATCCATCACCGGGACATCGCGCACCCAACCATCGGTGCGCCGGCAGTGGCCGCAGTTCGCCGTCCTCATGACGGATCCAACATCGCTCCCCGCCCAGTGCCCGATCGTAAAGTTGCCCCAGCATTCCACGTCCCTCGCGTCCTGGCCGATCGGGCGACGCGGCGGCGCTCGGTCCCGTGCGGGACGTCGCGGCGACGCACCGGCAAACACAACAAGCTGACGCCAAGTTCGCGCGTCAGCATTGCTCCGATACCCCGATCGTGGCTCGACTAATCCATTTCTCTTCCTGCGGCTACGGTGCGGCGCCCGGCATGGTTCATTAAGCGGCGGCCTCCGGGCGCCGGCGCCACCCCCGACGGGGAACCGGATGCGGCTCAATCCTGGTGATCTGCCCGGCATTTCAGCCGAACAAGAACGCGTCCAGCAGCTGGTTCACCCGTGCCGGATCCTCCAGCGCCGCGAGGTGCGCGACGCCGTCGAGCACCGTGAACGACGCCCCCGGAATCGAGTCGGCCATGACGCGGGTTTCGGCCACCGGGAACGTGGCGTCTTCGGCGCCGGCGACCACCAGCACCGGGGACGTGACGCGGGCCAGCAGCGCGCGCTGGTCCGGTCGCGCCGAGACCACGCTGCGCACCGCCCAGCGGACCGAATCGGTGTTCACCGAGCGCACGTTGGCCCGCACCGTGTCGACCACGTCGGGGCGGGTGCGCAACGTCGTCGGCCCCAGGAAAGCGCGGATGGCCGAGCGCGTCAGCGGCGGCCGGATCCCACCCAGCGCGGTCGCCAACCGCACCAGGGCCGCATACTGCATCTTCTGCGCGACACCGGCTTTCGACGCCGTGCAATTCATCAGCACCGCGCGGTCGAGCCGGTCCGGATACAGCGCGGCGAAGGTGCCGCCGATCATCCCGCCCCACGAATTGCCGACGAAGTGCGCCCGGTCGATGTCGAGGCCGTCCAGCAGGTCGACGACGCACCGCGCGCAGTCGGTGAAGCTGAACATCGAACGCAGCGGCGCGCTGCCGCCGTGGCCGGGCGGGTCGATGAGCACCAGGCGATGGGTTTCGCCGAAGTGCGCGGCCTGGCCGGCCCACAGGTCGCCGGTCATCAACAGGCTGGGCCACATCAGGACGGCCGGCCCGGTACCCGCGCTCAGCTGAACCCGGATCGTCCCGAGGGCCGTCTGGACCGAGCGCGAATCCAGCATGGGCTTGTCGACGGTCACGCTGCCTCCTGACGTCGTAGGGCGCACGGCAGATCCCGCATCGCCGTCCCCCCGATTTTCCGTGTCGGTGATACTTGTCCGGTGACGAACAACGATGTTCATCCTGACCTGCAGCGATTTGCCCGCTTCGCCCCGCGCCGGCTCGTCGGCCCCCGGACCCTGCCGCTCATGCGGGCGGGAATCGCGTGGCGGGGGCGCCTCGGCAAGCCTGTCGCCGACGTCGAGGCGCTCACCCTCGATTCGGGGGCCGGCGTCCGGCTGTTCCGTCCCGCCGGGCCCACCGAGACCACGCCCGCCCTGCTGTGGATCCATGGCGGCGGCTACGTCATCGGCACCGCCCAGCAGGACGACCAGCTTTGCAGCGGGTTCAGCAGGCGGCTGGGCATCACCGTCGCGTCGGTGGAATACCGGCTGGCGCCCGAACATCCATATCCCACACCGCTGGAGGACTGCTATTCGGCGCTGACGTGGCTGGCCGGGCTGCCGTCGGTGGACCGCTACCGCATCGCGATCGGCGGCGCCAGCGCCGGCGGCGGGCTGGCGGCGGCGCTGGCCCTGCTGGCCCGCGACCGCGCCGAGGTGAGCCCGGCGTTCCAGTTGCTGACCTATCCCATGCTGGACGACCGCAGTTCGGCCACCGCGCCGAGCCCGAACTACCGGCTGTGGGACAACCGCAGCAACAGGTTTGGCTGGGCGGCGTATCTCGGCAACGCCGACCCGCAGGTCGCCGTCCCCGGGCGCCGCGACGACCTCAGCGGGTTGCCGCCGGCCTGGATCGGGGTGGGCACGCACGACCTGTTCCACGACGAAGACCTGGCCTACGCCGAACGACTTCGGGCCGCCGGGGTGCCGTGCCAGGTCGAAACCATTCCGGGCGCCTTTCACGGCTTCGACCTGGTGTTGCCGAAAGCCCAAGTGTCTCGGCGGTTTTTCGAGAGCCAATGCGACAGCCTACGCGCGGCGCTGGCGCCCACCGCTTGATCCGCCTCACATCGCGAAGTACACCAGCTCACCGCCGATGACGGTGGCCGCCACCAGCCCCGCGTCCAGGGCGGCGAGTGCGATCGTGGGCGGCTCGTTCAGCACGCACAGGTCCCCCGGCTGCCCGACCTCCACGGTGCGCGGCCGGCCGGGCTGATCCGGCCGGCCCAGAAACATCGTCAAAGCCTCTCGCGCGGAGACACATTCGCGCGGGCCCAGCACGGCGCCCTGCGGCGTGGTGCGGTGCACCGCGGCGCGCATCGCCGTCCACGGGTCGCCGTGGCCGAACGGCATGTCGGTGGACAGCGCGACGGGCACCGTCGCGTCACGCAGGCAGGCGACGCGCCACAGCTGATCGTGCTCGGCGGCGGGCACCTCGGCGAGGTACTGGTCGCCGCGCTCGGCGACGAAGTTGGGCTGCGTCACCACCGTGATCCCGAGCTCGGCGAGGTCGGCCAGGTTGTCGTCGGGCACCACGGCGGCGTGTTCGATGCGGTCTCGCGGATGGCCGCCGGCCGCGCGCAGGGCCGCGATGGTCACCACCAGCTGGGCGGCGGTCACGCAGTGCACGGCAACCGGCTGCCCGCTGTCGTGTTGGCGCGCAATCCATTCCGTGAGGCCGTCCAGGTCAAGGTGGTCGTCGTGCAGGATCTTCTTGCCCGGCGACAGGAAACTCAGCCGGGGCCGGAACTCGCCGCACTCGTGCGAGGTCGTCAGCGACTCGATGTCGCCGGCGTCGAGATCGGGGGTCGCGTCGGTGACGCCGGTGACACCGGTGGCGGTGATCCGGCGGCTGAGTTCGGCCAGGTCGGTTTCGCGTCGCTGCAGCGCCAGCGACCAGCCGCGGTCGGCGCTGCGCAGCCGCCCGTCGGGATGCTCGGCCAGGCCGACCCGTCCCAGCGCCTCGGAATTCAGGATCCACAGCGCCCCGCTGCGGTGCTGGATGCGCACCGGAACGTGCGGAACGATGGCGTCCAGGGCGCCCCGATCGAGTTCGCCGGCGACCGAATCGTGGTATCCCACAGCGCGAATCCATCCGTCGGGGCCCGGTGTGGCGTTCGCCAGCAGCTGGGTGAGCTGGGACTCGGTGCTGACCCCGGGCGGTCCGACGAAGAACGAATCCAGCGCCGAGGCCGCCGAGCGCAGGTGCACATGGTGATCGTGCAACCCGGGCAGGACCGCGCCGCCGCCCGCGTACAGCACGCCCTCCCCCGCCCGCGGCACCAGACCTTCGCCCGGCGGCGCCATCTCCTCGATCAGAGCGCCCACCCGGATGTCTGTCGTGGTGCCGTCCAGCAAGGTTGCCCGCTGAATCAGCATGGCAGCAGCCGTCTTTGGGTGACCAGGTGGCGCACCGCCTCGTTGTCGGCGCCCGGCGCGGACGCCGGATGCGGCGCGGGCGGGGCCGTCGGCGCCGATACCGGCGCCGACGATGCCGACGGCTCGACCGGCAGGGCCGCGTAGGTCGCGGCGACCCCGGCCATGGATAGGCCGATCAATTCGCCGCCGCCGCGGCCCAGCGATTCGCCCACCGCCAGCGCGGCTTCCAGCCCGCTCAGCGGGTCGGCGATGGCGTCACCGCAGAACACCGGTCCCTCGGCGCTGGTGCCCACCAGGCCACCGGCCACCGCGGTGTCATCGCCGAATCCCGGGCGCAGGCCGTCATATCCGGTGATCTGCAACCAGATTCGGCCCGCTCGCGGCGCGACGTCGTCGGGCCCGAGGCCTCGGCGCGCCAGCGCCGCCGGGCGCGAGCCTTCGATGACGATGTCGCTGACCGCCAGCAGTTCACCCAGTTCGTCGGCCTGGCGGTCGAAATCGATTTCATAGCTGAGCTTTTCGCCGTTGACCCAGTCGAAGAAGGCCGGGTGTCCGCCGCGGGTGCCGTCCGGGCGGCGGGGGCTTTCGACCTTGACGACGGTCGCGCCCGCGCGGGCCAGCAGCCGCCCGCACAGCGGTCCCGCCCACATCGAGGACAGATCGGCCACCAGCAGTTGCCGCGGTGTCCGCGGCGCCGCCGGTGCTCCGATCGCGCGCACCCGCGGCGGTGTGGGCGCCGCCTCACCCAGGCCCGCCGCCGGAATGTCCAGCAGCCCGGCCCGGTCGACGATCTCGGCCACCGGGCGGGTGGCGGCCCAGCGTTGCAGCTCCGGCCATGGGTTGTCGGCCACCTCGTCGGCCTGCAGCAGCGCCGGCACGGTGTCGAGGTCGTCGGCGCGGGACAGGGTGAGCGCGCAGCGGCCGTCGCGGGCGGCGAGCAGCCGGGTGGCGCCGCCCGGCGACACCCGCCCGCCGCGGGTCAGCCCCAGCAAGGCGGCCCGCCCCGTCAGCAGGCTCGCCGCGTCGACGTCGATGCCCAGCCGGTCAGCGGTGGCCGCGGCGACGTCGCGGGCGCGGGTCAGCACGCCGGCGCGGGAAAAGTCGGCGGGACCGTCGGGCAGGCCCGTCAAGTAGGCCAGCCCGCTGCTCCCCCACTCCTTGACCTGCCGGGACTCCCCCACTGACGACGCCGAACTCACGCCCCCATTGTGCGCGCGGTGCGCGGCGTCGCGGCGACCGGCAAAGCCTGGTCAGAACTGCAGCGCGTGAAACCGCCAGTCCAGCACGGGACGGTCCGGTTCACCGGCGGTGTCGCTGACCGCGTACACCAGCGACCGCAGGCCCAGCACGCCGCCGTGCTCGGTCGGCTCGGCGGACTCGACGTGCAGCTCGCTGTACAGGGTGTCGCCCTCGTGCACCGGGCCGGTGTGGTCGCAGGATTGCCAGTTCAGGACCGTCACCAGATTGGGCAGCAGCCTGCTCGCCTGCGCGAGCGCCAGCCCGATGGTGTGCCCGCCGTAGACCAGCCGGCGACCGCCGACCCGCGAATCGTGGTGTGTCGCAGCGATATTCAGAGTCAGCCGGGCGAGTTCGGGAGCGCTGCTGACCACGTCGGCGGTGCTGCGCAACACCGAACCGGCCAGGCCGGCGTCGAAGTGCGGGCCGGGCACCTTGCCGCGGAACACCGCGCCGTCCCACTGCGCGGTCGGATCGTGGGCCGGCCCGGGCACGTCGGTGCCGATGGCGGACAGATCGTCGTGTGGAGCGTCGTCGGGCGTGAAATCCGGGCTGGCCGGCAGCATGCCGCACCGGTAGAAGTCGAGCACCAGCTGATCGGCCTGGTCGATCGTGATCATCCGCAGCGCCGCCAGTCCCGTCGGTGCCCGGCCCGGCTTGGGCGAATTCGCCCGCAGCCCAACCACTTCGGTGCGGGTATAGAGTGAATCGCCGATGACCGGGAACCGGTGGAACACCAGGCCGCGATAGAACAGGTTGGCCTTGACCCGCTGGGTCACCAGCGTCGACTGCCCGATCGCCACGTCGCATACCAGCCCCGGATGCGCGAGCGGCGCCGGCAGGCCGGTCACCGCCCCGCACAGATCGGCGTCCAGCGCCAGCCGCAGCCGGTCCCCGACGATCGCCTGGTGCGCGCCCGCCAGCCCGGACGACAATGTCATCGACGGCGCCCAGTCGAAGACCTGCCCCACCGCGAGATCGTCGAAGTACGGCCCGCCCTCGCGAATCCCCGCATACCCGTCACTAGTCACAACGACCCATGCTGGCAGGCTGTGGAATCGAGGGTCAACTTCGTGGTGATCGCGAGCGCGGTGAAGCCGGGCGAAGCGGGGCGCCACCATCAAGGCTAAGGGTGATCACAGGTGAACGACGAAGAAGAGATGCTGGTCGCCACGGTGCGGGCGTTCGTCGACCGCGACGTCAAGCCGGGCATCCGCGAGGTCGAGCACGCCAACACCTATCCCGAGGCGTGGATCGAGCAGATGAAGCGGATCGGCATCTACGGTCTGGCCGTCCCGGAGGAGTACGGCGGTTCACCGGTGTCGATGCCGTGCTATGTGCGGGTTACCGAGGAACTGGCACGCGGCTGGATGAGCCTGGCCGGTGCGATGGGCGGGCACACTGTGGTCGCCAAGCTGCTGACGCTGTTCGGCACCGAGGACCAGAAGCGGACCTACCTGCCGCGGATGGCCAGCGGCGAGGTGCGCGCCACCATGGCGCTGACCGAGCCCGGCGGCGGCTCGGATCTGCAGAACATGACGACCACCGCGCTGCCCGACCCCGGCGACGCCGATCACCTGATGATCAACGGGTCCAAGACCTGGATCAGCAACGCGCGCCGGTCCGGGCTGATCGCCCTGCTGTGCAAGACGGATCCGGACGCCAGGCCGCGCCACAAGGGCATCTCGATCGTGCTCGTCGAGCACGGGCCGGGCCTGACGGTGTCGCGGGACCTGCCGAAGTTGGGGTACAAGGGCGTCGAGTCCTGCGAGCTGTCGTTCGACGGCTTCCGGGCGCCGCGGGCGGCGTTGCTGGGTGGCATTGCGGGCGAGGGCTTTTCACAGATGATGAAGGGACTCGAGACCGGACGCATCCAGGTGGCCTCCCGCGCCCTGGGCGTTGCCACCGCCGCGCTCGAAGATGCGCTGGCCTACGCCCAGCAGCGCGAGAGCTTCGGCCAGCCGATCTGGCAGCACCAGTCGATCGGCAACTACCTGGCCGACATGGCGACCAAGCTCACCGCGGCCCGCCAGCTCACCCGGTATGCCGCCGAGCGATACGACAGCGGCGAACGATGCGACATGGAAGCCGGGATGGCCAAGTTGTTCGCCTCCGAGGTCGCCATGGAGATCGCGCTGAATGCGGTGCGAATCCACGGCGGCTACGGCTATTCCACCGAATACGACGTCGAGCGCTACTTCCGGGACGCGCCGCTGATGATCGTCGGTGAGGGCACCAACGAGATCCAGCGCAATGTGATTGCCCGGCAATTGGTGACGCGGGGCGGGATCTGATCCGGCTCACGAATCTCACGGCCCGAGAACAAAGTTTGCTGTATATTTGCCTGACTTCTCCGGCCGGCAAACCGGTATGGAAGTAAAGCTGTTCGCCAGCCGAGGGAATTACAGGGAAAGGCAGCCGCCATGAGTTATCCCCCCGTGCCGCCCGGAGGTTCGCCAGAATGGCCGGGACAGCAGCCGGAATGGCAAGGCCAGCAACCGGAATGGCAGGGCCAGCAGCCGGTCGGCTGGCAGGCTCAGCAGCCGCCGGGGTGGCACGGCCAGCCCCCGCCCGCGGGATGGCCGGCGCCCCAGCCGGGCTGGCAGGAGCCCGAGAACTATCTGGTGTGGGCGATCCTGTGCACGGTGCTGTGCTGCCTGCCTCTCGGGATCGTGTCGATCGTCTACTCCACCAAGGTGTCCGGGCTGTGGGCTCAGGGCCGCTACGCCGAGGCGCAGGAGGCCGCCAACAACGCCAAGAAGTGGGCCATCATCGGCGCGGTCGTGGGCGCCGTCGTCGCGGTGATCGGTGTCGTGCTGTGGTTCGCCATGTTCGCGGCGATCGTGTCGTCCATCCCGTCCACGACCACCACCACCTATTCGGGCTTCTGACCACAGATCTCGTCGACCAGCCCCCAGGCCGACGCGGTGTCGGCATCGATGGTGCGGCCTGACAACACGAGATACGCTGTGCGCCAACGGCCTATCCGCCGCGGGACGCTGACGGTGCCACCGGCCCCGGGCAGCAGTCCCAACGCCAGCTCGGGGAGCCCGAACACCGCGTCGTCGCGGGAGCTGACCCACCCGCAGAACGCCGCCATCTCCAGGCCGCTGCCCATCACCCGGCCGTGCACCTCGGCCCGGCACGCGCGGCCGAGCCGGGCGGCCAGCGCATCGAGTGCCAGGGCGGGGCTGTAGCGGGTACGGGCCAGATGCGCGCTCGCCGGATCGGCGAAGGTGCCGAATTCGGCCAGGTCACCGCCGCTGCAGAACGACGGGCCGGCGCCGCTCAACACGACACCGGTGACCGAGGGATCCAGCTGCGCGACGGTCAGGGCCTCCAACAGCGCGGCGCGGGCATCGGTGGAAAACGCGTTGTGCCGTTGCGGCCGGTTGAAGGCGATGCGCACGACGTCGCCGTCGCGGCTCGCCCGCACCGGGTCGGGGATCTCGGGCATCCGGACCGGGCCGCGATCCCGCAACCACCGCGCGAACTCGGGCCGGCCTGCAGGGTCGAGTACGCCAGCGACTCCGCCACCACCCCCGATAGGGTCGGGCCGCGCGGATCCACCGCGCGCAACACGTCGTCGCAGATCCCACTGGCGTGCGGCCAGCGCCGGCAGCGGGCGGTCAGCTCGTCCACCGTCGCCGCCACCGAATCGACGGTGACCGCGCGGCGGTCGCCGCACGGGTCCTCGGTCAGCGTGAAAGTTGCTGCGTCAAGCCAGAATTCGTCCTCGGCGATGTCGGTGGCCGAGCCGACGGCGACGATCACCCCGGGCGGCGACGCCGGGCCGTCCTGCGGCGCGCTCGACAGCTCGACCACCCGGAGCATCGGTCACACCGAGTACTTCTCGATCAGCCCGTTCTTGTACAGCTTGCCGGTGTCGGTGCGCGGCAGCTGGGCCTCGAAGTCGATCGATCGCGGGCACTTGTAGTGCGCCAACCGGTCTCGCAACCACGCCGTCAACTCGTCGGCGAATGCGTCGGTGGCGTCGGCCGGGTCGACGGTCTGCACGGCCGCCACGACGCGCTGGCCCATCTCGTCGTCGGGCACCCCGAACACCGCGGCGTCGAGCACCTTCGGGTGGGTGACCAGAAGGTTCTCGGCCTCTTGCGGGTAGATGTTCACCCCGCCGGAGATGATCATGTGGTGGCGCCGGTCGGTCAGGTAGAGGTAGCCCTCGTCGTCGAGGTAGCCGATGTCCCCGACGGTGGCCCAGCCGTGCTTGTCGCGCGATGAGGCGGTTTTCGCCGCGTCGTTGAGGTATTCGAAGGCGTAGCCGCCCTCGAAGTAGATCTCCCCGGCCTGTCCGGGCGGCAGCTCGTTGCCGTGCTCGTCGAGGATGTGCACGGCGCCGCCCATGGGCTTGCCGACCGAACCCGGATGCGCCAGCCACTCCTCGGCGGTGATCAGTGTCGACCCGTGCGCTTCCGAGGACGCGTAGTACTCGTCGACGATGGGCCCCCACCAGTCGATCATCTGCTTCTTGATCTCCACCGGGCACGGGGCCGCGGCGTGCATCACCCGCTGCAGGCTGGTCAGATCGTACGAATGACGAACCTGCTCAGGCAGTTTCAGCATGCGGGTGAACATCGCCGGGACGAACTGGCCGTGCGTGACGCGGTGCCGCTGGATCGCGTCCAGGCATCCTTGCGCGTCGAACTTCTCCATCACCACCGTGGTGATGCCGCCGGCCTGCGCGCTCATCGACCACACCGACGGCGCCGTGTGGTACAGCGGGGCCGGGCTGAGGTAGATCGAGTCGGGCGTCATCCAGAAACCAACCAGCGCGGACATCATGCCGGGCGCCTCGGCCGGTGGCACGTGCGGCAATTCGCGCTTGATGCCCTTGGGCCGGCCGGTGGTGCCCGACGAGTACTGCAGCAGGTCGCCCTCGATCTCGTCGTCGATCGGGGTATCAGGCTGGCCCGCAACGCATTCCGGGTAACGCTCCCAGCCGGGCAGGTCACCGTCGGCGATCAGCAGCAACTCCGGTAGCCCGCCCGGCAGTTGCTCGCCCAGGCCGGCGAGGGTGTCGCGCAACGCCGCCGAGCCGATGATGGCCTTCGCGGTGCTGTTGTCGATGATGTAAGCCGCCTCTGCCGCGGTCAGGTGGGTGTTGATCGGCACGTAGTACAAACCGCTGCGTCGAGCCGCCCACATCACCGCGTGGATGTGCTCGTTGTTCTCCATCAGGATGGCGACGGTGTCGCCCTCGCGCAGGCCCGCCTCGCGGAACCGGTGCGCCAGCCGATTGGCACGGGCCTCGAGGTCGTCGAAGGTGACGACCGTTCCGGACGGGTACAGGATGACAGCAGGTTTGTCGGCGCCGACATACGGGCGGATCTGCATGCGCAGACTGTACCGCCGCCAAACTTGACGGGTGTTAAGTGGTCGCCGTACCCCGCGCCAGCAAACCCGCGCGGGGCCGCCGCGGAACCGCTCGGGCCGCGGTGCGGCCAGCGGTCCCGGGGATTTCGGCGGACGGCGGCCCAGCACCGGCAAAGTCGCCGGGGATAACGCAGTTAAGTACACTGCCGTTGGCCGTGGAAGTTAGCCTTGGCGGGGACGCCACTTCTCGCACCGGAGGCGCGCATGACCGCCGAGCAGGTATCGGAGCCTGCGGCCTTCGCCACGCCTCGCGCGCCGAACCGCAAATTCGCCGTGTCCGACTATGTCGACGGCATGGAGCGTCTGGTGCACGCGGTCCAGGAGCTGTCGCTGGCCCGCAGCCTGCCCGATATCCAGCGGATCGTGCGCACCCAGGCGCGTGAACTCACCGGCTGTGACGGCGCCACGTTCGTGCTGCGCGACAACGACCGCTGCTACTACGCCGACGAGGACGCGATCGCCCCGCTGTGGAAGGGCAGCCGCTTCCCGATCCGGTCCTGCATCAGCGGGTGGGCGATGCTCAACCGCGACGCGGCGGTCATCCCCGATATCTATAGCGACTCGCGCATCCCGCACACCCTGTACCGCCCGACGTTCGTCAAGAGCCTGGTGATGGTCCCGATCCGCAAGCTGGATCCGATCGGCGCGATCGGAAACTACTGGGCCACCACGCATCAGCCGTCCGAGCAAGAGGTCCACCTGCTGCAGGCCCTGGCCGACTCGACATCGATCGCCATGGAGAACATCCAGGTCTACTCCGAACTGGAGCAGCGCGTCCGCGACCGCACCGCCGCGCTGCAGAACGCCAACGAGGAGATCCGCCGGCTGTCGGTGACCGACGAGCTGACCGGGCTGAACAATCGTCGCGGCTTTTATCTCTTGGCCGAACAAAAGCTCAGGGGGGCACACCATCTCGGCCACAACTGCGTGCTCGCGTTCCTCGACGTCGACGGTCTCAAGAAGGTCAACGACGAGCAGGGCCACGATGTGGGCGACGCCCTGATCAAGGACGTCGCCCACGTGCTGCGCGCCATTCGGCGCGAATCCGACATCCTCGCGCGCATCGGCGGCGACGAATTCTGCGTGATGGTCACCGAAAACGACGGGGACACAGCGTCACTCAAGGACCGCCTGGCCGAGGCGTTCGGGAACTTCAATCAGGCCGGCGACCGGCCCTACCGCCTGTCGGCCAGCATCGGCCTGGTGCGGGCGCCGGTGTCCGACACCGCCACCGTGGACGAGCTGCTGGCGCGCGCCGATCAGCTGATGTACGCGGAGAAGAAGGCCAGCCCCGATTCGCGGCGCGGCGCCTAGCCAGCCGACGAGCGGGCTCAGCCCGCTTCGGACAGCCGCTGCTTGAGCGCCTCGAACTCGTCGCGGACACCGGTGGGCAGCTTGTCGCCGACGAACTCGAACCACTCCTCGATCAGGGGCAGTTCCTCGCGCCACTCGGCGGCGTTGACCGCCAGCGCCTTGGCCACGTCACCGCCGTCGACGTCCAAGCCGTCCAGGTCCAGGTCGTCGGCGGTCGGCACGATGCCGATCGGGGTGTCCTGGCCGCCAGCCTGGTGCTCGATGCGGTCCACGATCCACTTGAGCACGCGGCTGTTCTCGCCGAAGCCCGGCCACAGGAAGCCGCCGTCTTCGTCGCGGCGGAACCAGTTCACGAAGAACACCTTGGGCATCTTGGACTCGTCGGCGTTCTTGCCCAGGTCGAGCCAGTGCTGGAAGTAGTCGCCGACGTGGTAGCCCAGGAACGGCAGCATCGCCATCGGGTCGCGGCGCACGGTGCCGACCTTGCCCTCGGCGGCGGCGGTCTGCTCGCTGCCCATGGTGGCCCCCATGAACACGCCGTGCTGCCAGTCGCGGGCCTGCGTCACCAGCGGCACCGTGGTCTTGCGGCGGGCGCCGAACAGGATGCCCGAGATCGGCACGCCCTGCGGGTCGTCCCACTCCGGGGCCAGGATCGGGCACTGCGACATCGGGGTGCAGTAGCGCGAGTTCGGGTGGGCGGCCTTCTCGCCGGACTCGGGCGTCCAGTCGCGGCCCTTCCAGTCGGTCAGGTGCTGCGGGTCGCCCTCCAGGCCCTCCCACCACACGTCGTTGTCGTCGGTGAGCGCCACGTTGGTGAAGACGGTGTTGCCGGCCTCGATGGTGCGCATGGCGTTGGGGTTGGACTTCCAGTTGGTCCCCGGCGCGACGCCGAAGAAACCGAACTCGGGGTTGACGGCGTACAGGCGGCCGTCCTTGCCGAACCGCATCCAGGCGATGTCGTCACCGAGGGTTTCAGCGCGCCAGCCCGGAATGGTCGGCTGCAGCATGGCGAGGTTGGTCTTGCCGCACGCCGACGGGAACGCCGCGGCGAAGTAGTAGGCCTTGTTCTCCGGGGAGATGAGCTTGAGGATCAGCATGTGCTCGGCGAGCCAGCCCTCGTCGTGGGCCATCGCCGAGGCGATGCGCAGCGAGTAGCACTTCTTGCCCAGCAGCGCGTTACCGCCGTAGCCCGAGCCGTAGCTCATGATCTCGCGGGTCTCCGGGAAGTGGGTGATGTACTTGGTGTCGTTGCACGGCCACGGGACGTCCTTCTGGCCCGGCTCGAGCGGCGCGCCCACCGAGTGCAGCGCCTTGACGAAGAACCCGTCGTCGCCCATCTTCTCCAGCGCGGCCTTGCCCATCCGCGTCATCACCTTCATCGAGATGACGACGTACTCGGAGTCGGTGATCTCCACGCCGAGCTTCGGGTCCTCGGCACCCAGCGGGCCCATGCAGAACGGCACCACCCACATGGTGCGGCCGCGCATGCAACCGCGGTAGAGGTCGGTCATGATGGACCGCATCTCGGACGGGTCCATCCAGTTGTTGGTCGGCCCGGCGCCCTCCTCCTGCTCGGTGCAGATGAAGGTCCGGGACTCCACCCGCGCCACGTCGGACGGGTCGGACAGCGCCAGGTAGGAGTTGGGGTGCTTCTTCTCGTTGAGCTTCTTCAGCGTCCCGGCCTCGACCAGCTGGTTGGCCAGCCGGTTGAACTCCTCGTCGGAGCCGTCAGCGAAGACCACCCGGTCGGGCTGGGTGAGCTCGGCGACCTCCTGCACCCATGACAGCAGGCCCTGGTGGTTCGTGGGTGCTGTGTCCAAACCGGGAATGGTCGCTGAGGTCATCGAACTCTCCTGGATTCTGCGTATCGGGCTGGTGTGGCTCGCTATGCTCTCGCCCACACAATTAAGGAATTGGTGGCGTTAACTACAGGTTATCGTGAGGAGCTTGTCGGGTGAGTCTCGGGCAGGTATAAGCCTTCTCACAACAACGATTCAGAAGATCCGGACGGGTCGCCATCTTCGCTCCTCGGGGCGGGTTTTTCGGTCTCGTCACCGTCGGCGTTCTCGGGGTGACTTTCGTCTTTTCGTATACCCGGTTCCCCCAGTTCTGCACGCACGGCCGCCAGGGCCGCCGTCACCGCGGGCATCTCCCGATCGCGCGCCGCCGACGCCCGCGCCGCGGCCAGGGCGTGCTCACGCAGCTCGGTGTCGATGGCACCCACCGAGGCGGACACCTGCGCGTTCTCGGTCTCGTCCTGAGCGAGCAGCGCCTTGCTCAACACCGACTCGGCGACCAGCACCCGGGTGGCGACCAGCTCCTCGGCGACCGACTGCAGCGACGCCGTGACGTCGCCGACCCAGCGGTCCAGCAGCGCCCGGTCGTGCAGCAACGCACGGATGTTGATCACCAGGAAGGTGAGCCCCACCGAGATCGCCACGCACGCCAGGGCGGCCACCACGGCCAGCGCGGGGTTCAGCCGCGAGGCCAGGCCGCTCATCAGCCGGCCCAGCGTCAGCGCCACCCCGAGGCCGAACCCGACGCCCAGCAGGATCATCAGCCAGGTTTCCTGGCGGCGAGATTTCAGCGGCGGCGGCGAGACGTCGACCGCCGGCAGCCGCTCGAGCGGCGGCAGCTCCATCGGCACATCCATCGCCTGCGCCACCTCGGCCAGCTGCGCGTCGGCGCCTTCGCTCACCTCGGCGATCGCCCCGTCCAGCTGGTCACGGGTGACCGCCTCGAAGCCGGCCATGTTGCGCCGCGACAAACCCGCCGCGTACTCCTGCAGTTCGGTGCGCACGGTCGCGCACCGGTTACGCGCCGAGTGGGACAGCGCGACCCGAGCCTGCTGGATCTGACTGCGCAGCGTGATGGTGCGCTCGCTCTTCGCCTGACGCCGCTGCTGCAGCGCGGCGCTGCGCTCCTCGCGCAGCGCCTCGACGCGGGCCCGCCGGCCCGGCCCTCGACCTCGCGGTCAAACCGCCGGGCCACCGTCTGCAGCCGGGATTCCCATGCCCGCAACCTGTTTCGCCGGGCCAGCTCGGGGTCGTCGAGCTGGGCCGAGACGGCGTCGACCAGGTCGTCGACGTCGGGATCGCCCAGGTCGGGCAGGGCCGCCGCTCCCACCCAGGGCGCCCGCCCGTAGCGGGGCGCGTGCGCGCCCAGCGAGTCGCGGTTGGCGGCGACGATGTCGCGCCAGTTGAGATGAACGTCGATCTTGGACACCACACCGACGACCGCGTCGGTGTGCTCGGTGGCCGCGTCCAGCAGGGCGCAGTCCGACGGCGTCAGGTTGGCCGCCGCGGACACGACGAACACCACGACCGTCGGCGCCTCGCCGGGCTCCAGGTCGGTGGACTCGACGAACTTGTGCTGCGGCAGCCGCTTCCGCAGGGCGTCGGCGACCGCGGTGACCCCGGCCATCCACGGGCCCGTCACCAGCACCGCGTCGCTGCGCTGAATCGCGGGCGGATCCAGTCCCGGACCGGCGGCGGCCACCAGAGCGTCCACCGCGGCGACGGGATCGTCGCTTGTCCCGCCGCTCACCAGGACGCCCCCGGCAGAGACCCGCAGGCCTGGGACCACAGCCGCAGCGATCCGCGGGCGATGTCGGCGCCGCAGGCGCGGTGCAGTTCGCTGGCCGACGCGCGACTGTAGCGCTGCCAGCGCACCGCCCGAGGCAGGTGCGCGGACGGGTCGCGATGCGCGTCGAGGTGCTGCGGGTCACCCGGCTCCAGCCCGGCGGCCTCGGCAAGGTCCACCGCGGCCGCCATCCGCGCGACCACGGTGTCGTCGCGGGACAGGAACCCGCTGATGCGCTCGGCGAGCCTGCCGCCTGCGGCGGCCAGCGCCTCGAGCTCGGCCACGGCGTCCAGCACCCGCTGATAGCGCGCCTCGGCGCCCAGCGCGCCGATTGTGGCCAGGACGGCGTCGACGCCGCTCATCCGGTGCAGCAGGGCCAGCACCTGGGCCGGGGTTCGGCCCTGCCGGAACGCGGCCACCGCCAGCGCGGTGCCGAACAGGTCGAGGGTGTCCAGCAGGCGCCGGCGCACCTCGGTCGGCACCGGGGCGTCGGCGGCCAGGAACGCGGCGAAGGAGCCGTCGAAGCACGCGGTGCCCGGGTGCGCGGCCAACGCGGACAGCGCCGTCCACTGGGCGCTGTCCAGGTCGTCGAGGGCGGCGACCGCGAGCAGACCGGTCATCGGTTCCAGCGGCACGCCGATCAGCGCCGAGAGCTCCGTGCACCTGGCGCGCGCCGCCGCGATCGGGCCGTCGCCGCGGCCGGACAGCGAGCCCGCCAGGTCGGCCTTGTTCAGCACGGCCAGCACCGGGCGCCCCGCCGCCGAGTCCTGGGCGATCGCCTGGGTGTCCTCGGGCTTGACCACCTCGGTGAGCACGTAGACCACCGCGTCGGCGTCGCGCTCGGACCCCGGGCCTTCGACGGCGATCCCCGCCGCGCGTCCCGCGCCGTCCAGGGCGCGGCGCACCGTGTGGCAGCCGACCCCCGGCGGCCGCGCACCGCGACGCGCAGGGGCGCGGCCGATCGCCGCGCGATCGCCGTCAGGCGCGGGTCGGCGTGGCCGGCGGCGAAACGCGCCAGCTCGTCGACGAAACTCTGGTGTCCTTGTCCCCTCATATCCCGCCTGTTCGGTCTGGATGACCCCCGTGCCCGGCCGGCGGCGCCGCTACCGGATGCAGCGCCGGGGCCGAGCGGTCCCACCGAATGGTGGCACCCGCGTCACCAAGAAGCGAGCCACCGTTAATGAGTTACCAGTTGAAGACAACTGTTGGGTATCAATCCGGACCAGGGGCGGCTACATCCGAGGTTTATAGGCCACCATGGACAAATGCATGCGCAGCGCGGGGTGGCGATGTCTGCCGACACGCCAACGGGGGGCTCGGACCGCCCCGACCAGCGCTATCTCCCGGCCACGGCGTTCCGATCGCGACGATCTGCCCTGTCCGATGCGCAGCGGCAGACCTGGGAACGGCGCTGGCCCGAGCTCGGGTTGTCGGTGGGCGCCGCGCCCGAGGAACCGGACAGCTCCGAACCCGCGCTGGATACCCGCGCCTGGTTCGGCCGGCAGGCACCGGTGGTACTCGAAATCGGTTGCGGCAGTGGAATATCCACGCTGGCGATGGCCAAGGAAGAACCCGATATCGACGTGGTCGCGGTGGAGGTCTACAAGCGCGGGCTGGCGCAGCTGCTGTGCGCGATCGACCGCGACAAGGTCACCAACATCCGGCTGATCCGCGGCAACGCGCTCGACGTCCTGCAGCGCCTCATCGCGCCGGCTTCGCTGACCGGCGTGCGCGTGTTCTTTCCCGATCCGTGGCCGAAGGCGCGGCACCACAAACGCCGGTTCCTGCAGCCCGGCACGATTGGCTTGATAGCCGACCGGCTACTCCCTGGTGGTGTGCTGCACGTTGCGACGGACCACGCCGGTTACGCCGAGCACATCGCCGAGGTCGGCGCGGGCGAATCCCGGCTGCGGCCGGTCGATCCCGGCAGCGCGCTGCCGATCTCGACCGCGCGCCCGACCACCAAGTACGAGACGAAGGCTCAAGAAGCGGGCAGTGCCGTCACCGAATTCATTTGGCTTAGACGATGAGTAGGCGATGAGTATGAGCCTGACCGAAGAGACCGCGGCGGGGGCCGAACCCGTCGCGCCGCCGGCCGTGCTGACCGGCGAAGAGCTGGGCGGCTTCAATCCGCCCGGGGGACGCGTGCTGCTGGTGTGGGACGCCCCGAACCTGGACATGGGGCTTGGCTCCATCCTGGGCCGCCGCCCGACGGCCCTGGAACGCCCGCGCTTCGACGCCCTGGGGCGCTGGCTGTTGGCGCGCACCGCGGAGGTCAGCGCCGGTCGGCCCGGCGTCGTGGTGGAACCGGAGGCCACCGTGTTCACCAACATCGCGCCGGGCAGCGCCGACGTCGTCCGGCCGTGGGTCGACGCGCTGCGCAATGTGGGGTTTGCGGTCTTCGCCAAGCCGAAGATCGACGAGGACAGCGACGTCGACCGCGACATGCTGGCCCATATCGAACTGCGGCGCACCGAGGGGTTGGCGGCGCTGGTGGTGGCGTCCGCCGACGGCCAGGCGTTTCGTCACCCGCTGGAAGACATCGCACGAAGCGGGGTCAGTGTCGCGGTGATCGGATTTCGCGAACATGCGAGTTGGGCGCTAGCGTCGGATACCTTGGACTTCGTTGATCTGGAGGACATCGCTGGCGTCTTCCGGGAGCCGTTGCCGCGGATCGGCCTAGATTCGCTGCCTGACCAGGGTGCGTGGCTGCAGCCGTTCCGGCCGCTCTCCGCGCTGCTGACCGCGCGTGTGTGACACTGGAAAACCAATGCGCGGGTCGTTAACGATCCAGTAAGGAGCTTGCGTGTTCGCCTGGTGGGGTCGAACTGTGTACCGGTACCGGTACATCGTGATCGGGGTCACGGTAGCTCTGTGTCTGCTGGGCGGCGTCTTCGGAATCAGCCTGGGCAAGCATGTTACACAGAGCGGCTTCTACGACGACGGCAGCCAATCCGTTAAGGCCTCGGTGCTGGGCGACCAGACCTACGGCCGCGACCGCACCAGCCACGTGGTGGCCACCTTCACCGCCCCCAACGGGAAAACCGTCGACGATGCGGCGTGGCGGGACAAGATCATCGGCGAGCTCAACAAGTTCAAGGCCGACCACCCCGACCAGGTCGTCGGCTGGGCCGGCTGGCTGGCGGCGCCGGACAGCACCAACCCCGTCATCAAGGGGATGGTCAGCGAGGACAAGAAACACACGTTCGTGTCCATCCCGCTGAAGGGCAACGACGACGACAGCATCCTCAACAACTACAAGACCATCCAGCCGGAGCTGCAGAAGCTCAACGGCGGCACGGTGCAACTGGCCGGCCTCGAGCCGATCGCCAATGCCTTAACGGGCACCATCGCCACCGACCAGCGCCGCATGGAGGTCCTGGCGGTGCCGATGGTGGCGGTGGTCCTGTTCCTGGTGTTCGGCGGCGCGGTCGCCGCCGGCCTGCCGGCCATCGTGGGCGGGCTGAGCATCGCGGGCTCGCTGGGCATCCTTCGCCTGGTCGCCGTATTCGGGCCGGTGCACTATTTCGCCCAGCCCGTCGTCTCGCTGATCGGCCTCGGTATCGCCATCGACTATGGGCTTTTCGTGGTGAGCCGGTTCCGGGAGGAGATAGCCGAGGGCTACGACACCGAGGCCGCGGTGCGGAGAACCGTGATGACGGCCGGACGCACCGTGACCTTCTCCGCGGTGCTGATCATCGCGTCCAGTGCCAGCCTGCTGGTGTTGCCGCAGGGCTTCGTGCATTCGCTCACCTACGCGATCTTCGCCGCCGTGGGACTTGCCGCGCTGCTGTCGATCACGTTCCTGCCGGCGTGCCTGGCCATCCTCGGCCGCCACGTCGACGCGCTCGGCGTGCGTACCGCGTTCCGGGTGCCGTTCCTGCGGAACTGGAAGTATTCGCGCGCCTACCTGAACTGGCTCGCCGACCGGCTGCAGAAGACGAAGACCCGCGAAGAGGTCGAGGCCGGGTTCTGGGGCAAGCTCGTCAACTGGGTGATGAAGAGGCCGCTGGCCTTCGCCATCCCGATCGCCGTCGGCATGATCCTGCTGGTCATCCCGCTGGGCAACCTGTCGTTCGGCGGCATGAGCGAGAAGTATCTTCCCCCGGACAATCCGGTGCGCCTGGCGCAGGAACACTTCGACAAGCAGTTCCCGGGCTACCGCACCGAGCAGCTCACCATGGTGATCCAGAGCACCAACGGCAGCAAGGTGACCGACCAGCAGGTCGCCGACATCCGCAACCGCATCTCAGGGATCGGCGGGTTTACCGACAAGACCTGGCAGGAGCGGCCCTGCCCGACCATCGCGGGTAACCCCTGCGTCGCCGGCCCGAACGGGACGACGGTGCCCAAGGACGACTCGGTCCGGGTGATCCAGAACGGTCTGGTCAACAAGAACGACGCCGCCAAGAAGCTCGCCGAACTGCGGTCGGTGGCCCCCCGAAGGGGCTGAACCTCTATGTCGGCGGCACGCCGGCGCTCGAGCAGGACAGCATCCACAGCCTGGCCGAGAAGGGCCCGCTGATGCTGGTGCTGCTGCTCAGCGCCACCCTGCTGCTGATGTTCCTGGCGTTTGGCTCGGTGGTGCTGCCGGTCAAGGCGGTGCTGATGAGCGCGCTCACGCTGGGTTCGACGATGGGCATCCTGACCTGGATCTTCGTCGACGGGCACTTGTCGGGTGTCCTGAACTTCACGCCGACCCCGCTGATGGTGGTGGTGATCGCGCTGGTCGTCGCGGTCGGTTTCGGTCTGGCCACCGACTACGAGGTGTTCCTGGTGTCGCGCATGGTCGAGGCGCGCGAGCGTGGCATGTCGACCACCGAGGCCATCCGGATCGGCACCGCGACCACCGGGCGCCTGATCACCGCGGCCGCGCTGGTGTTGGCCGTGGTCGCCAGTTCGTTCGTCTTCTCCGACCTGGTGCTGATGAAGTATCTGGCCTTCGGTCTGATGGCGGCGCTGCTGCTGGACGCCACCGTCGTGCGGATGTTCCTGGTGCCGTCGGTGATGAAGCTGCTCGGCGACGACTGCTGGTGGGCGCCGCGCTGGGCCCGGCGACTGCAGAACAAGATCGGCCTCGGCGAGATCGACCTGCCCGACGAGCGCAAGCGGCCCACGCTCAACGGCCGGCCCGCGCGGCCGCCGGTTGCGGCCAGCCTGGTCGCCGCGGCGCCGCGGCCCCCGCACGACCCGACGCACCCCGGAGCGCTGGAGCCGTCGCGGCCCGCACGCCCGACGGATCCGCGGCCCGCGCAGGAACCGGCCGCGAGCACCACGCGCATCCCGGCCCGGCCCAGCCAGCCGACCGAAGCCAAGACGACGCGCTTCGCCGCGCCGGGCCGTGACCGGCCGGCCGAACCGCGCCCCGCGAATTCCGCGCCACAGGCTGCGCAGCGGCCCCCGGCGCCGGGTCCGGCGGCACCGCCGTCGGGCGACCAGACGCGGGCCATCCCGGTTCCCGGCAACCGGTCCGACGACAACAACGACGAGGTCGAACCCACCACCGCCCTGCCGAAGTTGCGCCCGGAAGGGACCGACCCCAATGCGGCCACCGAGCAGGCCAACGCGCGCGGACAGGGCGAGAACGGCGACCCGGCGCGGCAACGCCGGCGCTCCGGCGGCGGCCTGTCCGCTGCGGATCTACTTCGCCGCGAGGGACGGCTGTAGGTAGGCGCACCCGCGCGGTCAGCCCCGAAAAGGTTGGGCCTCAGCCGGGTTCGTGCTCGGGTTCGTCGGGCTCGGCCTGCAGGATCACGTTCTTGTCGTCCGCCTCCTCGGTCTGTTTCTCGGCTTCGGCGGACGGATCCGGCGCCAACAACACCTGCAGCGCGTTGTTGAGGAACGCCACCGTCGGAACCGCCAGCAGGGCGCCGACGATCCCGGCGAGCACGCCGCCGGTGGAGATCGCGAGGACCACGGCTAGCGGGTGAATCGAGACCGCGCGGCCCATCACCAGCGGCTGCAGCAGATGCGCCTCGATCTGGTTGACCGCGATCAGCACGCCCAGCGTGATCAGCGCGTAGACAATGCCTTTGGCCAGCAGGGCGACCACCACGGCCAGCAGGCCCGAGATCAGCGCACCGATCAGCGGGATGAACGCGCCAAGGAACACCAGTGAGGCCAGCGGCAGCGCGAGCGGGATGCCCATGATGGCCAACCCGGTGCCGACGCCGGCGGCGTCGGTCAGGGCTACCAGGAAGGTGGCCCGCACGTACCCGATCAGCGACCCGTATCCGGCGTTGCCGGCTTCCCGCACCCTGCTCCGGACGCCGGTTGGGATGATCTGCAGTACGTACTGCCAGATGTTGCGGCCGCCGTAGAGAAAGAAGATGAGCGTGAACAGCACCAGCACCGCGGCGGTGACCAGCTCCGTGACGGTGGCCGCGGTGGAGAGCGCGCCGCTGGTCAGCTTCGCCTGATTGTTGTGCAGCGCCTCGATGGCGGCGTTGCCGGCGCTGTCGATCTGTTCGTTGCGCAGGTGCGCCGGCCCGTGGATGAGCCAGCGGCGCGTCGACTCGATGCTCTGCGTCACCTGTTCGGTCAGTCCGGGCAGGCCGTCGATGAACTGCAGGATGACGAACGCCAGGATGCCGCCCAGGATCGCGAAGCCACCCAGCAGCACCAGCGCCACGGCGCCGCCGCGGGGCAGGCCCCGCTTGTCCAGCCAGTCGACCACCGGCACCAGCAGCGCGCTCAACAGCAGCGCCACCAGCACCGGAACCACGATGACTTCGAGTTTCTGCACCACCCACAACAGGGCAAGCGCGGCGACCAGGATGACCAGCAAGCGCCAGGCCCAGGCGGCGGTCTTGCGGACGAGGGGTTCGACCGACGCGTCGTCGGCGTTTGCTGACATTTGGCCAGCCTATCCGCCGCGGCGCACCCTCAAACGTGCCTGGACAGCCGCTGCGCGTCGGCTGGACCCGCCGCCGTCGGCACGATCGGGTTACGACCCCGGAACTTCCCAGACACGGTGGGCGGTGCGCGGCGATCGCCGCGCCACCTGCACCGTTACCCTAAATCACGTGCCGCACGACGCACCCGCCCGCAACCTCGACTTCCCGCGCGAAGAAACCCCGCGCGGGAAGTACTGGTGGGTGCGCTGGGTGATCCTCGCCGCGGTAGCCGTCGTGCTTGCCGTCGAGGTTTCGCTGGGCTGGGATCAGCTGGCCAAGGCCTGGATGAGCCTGTACGAGGCGAACTGGTGGTGGTTGATCGCATCCGCGGCGGCGGCGGCCGCGTCGATGCACAGCTTTGCTCAGATCCAGCGCACGCTGCTCAGGTCGGCCGGGGTGCACGTCAAGCAGTTGCGCTCCGAGGCCGCGTTCTATGCCGCCAATTCGCTGAGCACCACGCTGCCCGGCGGCCCCGTGCTGTCGGCGACGTTCCTGTTCCGGCAGCAGCGGCTGTGGGGCGCCTCGACCGTGGTGGCGTCGTGGCAGTTGGTCATGTCGGGTGTGCTGCAGGCGGTGGGTTTGGCTTTGCTCGGCCTGGGCGGCGCCTTCCTGCTGGGCGCGAAGAACAACCCGTTCTCGTTGCTGTTCACCCTCGGCGGGTTCGTCGCGCTGCTGCTGCTGGCCCAGGCCGTCGCGTCGCGGCCGGAGCTGATCGACGGCATCGGCAGCCGGGTGCTGGCGTGGGTCAACTCGGTGCGCGGCCGGCCGGCCGACACCGGACTGGACAAGTGGCGCGAGACGCTGATGCAGCTGGAGTCGGTGAGCCTGGGCCGGCGCGACCTGGGGGTGGCGTTCGGCTGGTCGATGTTCAACTGGATCGCCGACGTGGCCTGCCTGGGCTTCGCCGCGTACGCGGCCGGGGACCACGCCTCGGTGGCCGGGTTGACGGTGGCCTACGCGGCCGCCCGCGCGGTCGGCACGATCCCCTTGATGCCCGGCGGGCTGTTGATCGTCGAGGCGGTGCTGGTGCCCGGCCTGGTGTCCAGCGGGATGTCGCTGCCCAACGCGATTTCGGCGATGTTGATCTACCGGCTGATCAGCTGGTTGCTGATCTCCGCGATCGGGTGGGTGGTGTTCTTCTTCGTGTTCCGCACCGAGAACGTCGCCGACTCCGACGAGGACCCGATCACGGGTCCGCTACCGATCGTGCCGTTGCAGGGTGACCCCCCGGCCGACCCGACCGAGACCGCGCTGCAGGGGCCGTTGCCGCCCGACCGGAATCCGGAGCCCGAAAGTTAGCCGACGGTGTTGCCGCGCGAGGGCCCCGGCAGCGGGTTGGTCGCGGACGGTGCCGGCTGCGGCACGGCGGCAGGAGCGCCGCCGGTGGTTCCGCCCAGCGGCGATGCGCCTGCGGGGTTCCCGGGCAGCGCGGGCAGCCCACCGGCCGCGCCCTGCGCCTGCTGCATCAGGCCCATCGCCTGCGGGATCGAGATCGGCAGCTTGCACTGCGTCGACAGGGTGGTCAGCGGCTGCGCGATCGACGTCATGTCCCCGGCGACCTTGGGGTTGGCCTCGAAGTAGGACTTCAGCCCGTTCACCGACTGCGGCCCCGCCTGCTGCTGCAGCATCGAGGTCATCGTCTGGTTGGTCTCCGGGTGCGAATCCAGGTAGTCGCCCATCGACTTGGACACCGAGCCGATCGTCCGGGCGACCTCACTGGCCGCGCAGGGGTCGTTGGCGCCGGTCGCCGGGGCTCCCGCGAGCACCGCGACGGCCACGCCGGGCACGGTGGCGGCGATCAGCCCGGCGAAGATTCTGCGACCCCGTCCAGCGGTGGCTCTCGTCATGGACAACTCCTTAGGGTTTGCGATGGACCGCCGGATCGGCGCCTCGCAAACGACTGCGATAAGACCGGCCCCACGCAACGAAGGCGTCCCCGAATCCCCCGGGGGCCCCGCGGGCCATCCGACATCCTGCCACCGCCGATATCACCCCTGCCAGTCCGAAGGGAGCCGGGTGGCGATATGTGACCGAAATCCCGCGCGGTCACCGGTTCACAACGTCTTCGCAGCGTCTTGGCAACAACGCCGTCGCCGCAGCTCAGGAACCAGATAAGCCCAGATATTCCACAGCCTGCTGCGGTATCGTCGCCAGCACGCGTCACGCGAGAACCGGGGAGCGACAAAATCCAGCAGTTGATGATCCGCCTCAGCCGCAGCCTGCGTAAGTACCGTTGGTTGGTCTTCGCGGGCTGGTTGCTGGCGTTGGTTCCTGCGGTTTACCTGGCGCTGACGCAGTCGGGCAACCTGACCGGCGGCGGGTTCGACGTAGCCGGATCGCAGTCGCTCGCGGTGCACGACCAGCTCGAGGATCTCTACCACGACCAGGGTGGATCGTCGCTGGCGCTGGTGGCCGCGCCCCGGCCCGACGCCAGCTACCAGGACATGAACGACGCCGTCGCGCAGCTGCGGCAGATCGCGGGCGGCATCCCCGGCACCGCCGAGATCCCCAACCCCGCCCAGCGGCCCCCGCAGCCCGACCGGCCCTACGTGCTGTCGGTGCGGCTGGACTCCCGCAACACCAGCGACGTCGCCAAGCAGCTCCGCACCAAGGTCGGCATCAAGGGCGACCAGCCCGGGCAGACGGCGAACGGCCGCGTGCGGCTCTACGTCATCGGGCAGGGCGCGCTGTCCGCCGCCGCCGCGGCCAACACCAAGCACGACATCGCCGCCGCCGAGAAGTGGAATCTGCCGGTCATCCTGATCGTGCTGCTCGCGGTGTTCGGCTCGCTGGCCGCCGCCGCCATCCCGCTGGCCCTCGGCATCTGCACGGTCGTGGTCACTATGGGCCTGGTCTACCTGCTGTCCGCCTACACCACCATGTCGGTGTTCGTGACCTCGACGGTGTCCATGTTCGGCATCGCGCTGGCCGTCGACTATTCACTGTTCATCCTGATGCGATTCCGGGAGGAGCTGCGCACCGGACGCCAGCACCGCGAAGCCGTCGACGCCGCGATGGCCACCTCCGGGCTGGCCGTGGTGCTGTCCGGCATGACGGTGATCGCCTCCCTCACCGGCATCTACGTGATCAACACCCCGGCGCTGAAGTCGATGGCCACCGGCGCCATCCTGGCCGTCGCGGTCGCCATGCTGACCTCGACGACGTTGACGCCCGCGGCCCTGGCGACGTTCGGGCGTGCGGCCGCCAAGCGGTCGGGCTTCCTGCACTGGTCGCGGCGGCCCGAAAGCACCCAGTCCCGATTCTGGAACCGCTGGATCGGCTGGGTGATGCGCCGGCCGTGGGTGTCCGCGCTGGCGGCATCGCTGGTGCTGCTCGTGATGGCCGCGCCGGCGTCGTCGATGGTGCTGGGCAACAGCCTGCTGCGGCAGTTCGACTCGTCGCACGAAATCCGCGCCGGCGTGGGCGCCGCGGCCCAGGCCCTCGGCCCCGGCGCGCTGGGCCCCATCCGGGTGCTGATCAACTTCCCCGACGGCGGCGCCGCCTCCCCCGAACACAGCCACACCGTCGGCGCGATCCGCCAGCGGATGTCGCAGGCACCCAACATCGTCTCGGTGTCGCCGCCCCAGTTCGCCGAGGACAACGGCAGCGCGCTGCTGTCCGCGGTGCTGTCGGTGGACCCCGAGGACATGAAGGCCCGTGAGACCGTCGGCTGGATGCGCGCGCAGCTGCCCAAGATTCCCGAGGCGGGCACGGCGCGCGTCGACGTCGGCGGGCCGACCGCGCTGATCAAGGACTTCGACGACCAGGTATCCGCGACCGAGCCGCTGGTGCTGGCCATCGTCGCGGCCATCGCGTTCGTGATGCTGCTGGTCTCGGTCCACTCCGTCTTCCTGGCGCTCAAGGGCGTCCTGATGACGTTGCTGTCAGTCGCCGCCGCCTACGGCAGCCTGGTGATGGTGTTCCAGTGGGGGTGGCTGAAGGACCTCGGCTTCGCCCAGATCAGCTCGATCGACAGCACCGTGCCCCCGCTGGTGCTCGCGATGACCTTCGGCCTGTCGATGGACTACGAAATCTTCCTGCTCACCCGCATCCGGGAGCGCTTCCTGCATTCCGGTAACACCCGCGACGCGGTGGCCTACGGCGTGAGCACCAGCGCCCGCACTATCACCAGCGCCGCGCTGATCATGATCGCGGTGTTCGTCGGCTTCGCGTTCGCCGGGATGCCGCTGGTGGCCGAGATCGGCGTGGCGTGCGCGGTCGCGATCGCCGTGGACGCCACCGTGGTGCGGCTGGTGATGGTGCCCGCGTTGATGGCGATGTTCGCCCAGTGGAACTGGTGGCTGCCGCCGTGGTTGTCGCGGGTGTTGCCGTCGGTGGACTTCGACCGGCCGCTGCCCGAGGTCGACCTCGGCGACGTGGTGGTCATCCCCGACGACATCTCGGCGCTGGTGGCGCCCAACGCCGACCTGCGGATGGTGCTCAAGTCCGCAGCGAAGCTCAAGCACCTGGCACCCGACGCCATTTGCGTCACCGATCCGCTCGCGTTCACCGGCTGTGGCCGCACCGCCGCGCAGGCGGCGTCCGGGCCGGACGAGGACCAGACCCGCGGCCTGGGACCCGCGCAGATCCCCCACCAGGTCGCCCTCGGTGAGGAGAAGGTGAGCGTCGGGGTGGGCGCCGCCGACAGGAAGCCTGGCAGCAACGGCCACACCAACGGCTCGCTGGCGGCCAAGAAGCTGGTCGGCGGCCTGGCCTCGCGCAACGGCATCGCCAAGGCCATCACCGGGGCGGACCGACCCGTGCACCCGGTGACCCTGTGGCGGGGGCGCCTGTCGGTCGCGATCGACGCGCTGGAAAGCGACACCGACACCGCCGGCGACGGACCGAGATACGAGCGGCGCAGCCCGGTGGAGACCACCAACGTGCAGCTGCCCACCGGCGACCGGCTGCGAGTGCCGACGGGTGCCGAGACCCTGCGGCTCAAGGGCTACCTGATCATGAGCCGTAACAGTCGGCGCGATTACGCCGATTTCGCAGACATGGTCGATGCGTTGGAGCCCGAGACCGCCGCGGTGGTGCTGGCCGGAATGGACAGGTATTACTGTTGTAAATCATCCAGGCGGCAGTGGATTGCCACCCAGTTGGTCCGTCGACTCGCAGATCCCGAACCCTGCGATTACCCGGAAGACCAGGGACCTGAAGCCGACGCTAACGCGGACTGGGAGACAATCAGGCAGCGCTGCCTGTCCGTGGCCGTAGCGATGCTGGAGGAGGCGAGGTGACGTTGGCACCCGACCGACGCCCCGCACCGCCGCCGCACCGGCCGGGCCCCGATCAGCGTTCACGCGGCAATGGTCCGTCTGGAGGCCCCTCCGGGTCCTTCCAGGACCCTGACCAGCCGGTGGAGTTCTGGCCGACCGCGGCCATCCGGTCCGCCCTGCAGGGTGGTGACATCGCGACCTGGAAGCGCATCGCCGGCGCGCTCAAGCGCGACCCGTACGGGCGGACCGCCCGCCAGGTCGAGGAGGTCCTCGAAGGCACCCGGCCATACGGCATCGCCAAGGCGCTGTGGGAGGTGCTCGAGCGTGCCCGCACGCACCTGGAGGCCAACGAGCGCGCCGAGGTGGCGCGCCACGTGCGGCTCCTGATCGACCGGTCGGGGCTGGCGCCGCAGGAGTTCGCGTCTCGCATCGGGGTGACGGCCGAGGAGCTGGACGGCTACCTCGACGGCAGCACCAGCCCGACGGCCGCGCTGATGATCCGCATCCGCCGGCTGTCGGACCGCTTCGTCAAGGTGAAGTCCGCCCGCTCCGCCGAAGCCAACTGATCCCAGCTATCTGACCGGCAGCACGTCGGCGACCAGCCAGTCGCTGCCCCGCTTGGTCAGCGTCACCCGCAGCGCCGGCGCCGCCTGACTGGGCGGCTGCCCCGGGGTGTTCTGGGTGACCCGCAGGATCACCGCCACACTTGCCGCCGCCGGCCCGAGGGCCTCGACCCCGGCCGACACCGTGGTGGCCTGCGCCGTGACGTTGTGCTGGGCCAGATCGGCGCTGGACTTGCTGTACTGCTCCTTGAACGCGGCCGCGTGCTCCGGGACGATCATCGCCGTGGCCCGGTCGATGGAGCCGGTCGGTGCGGTGGGGCTGAACGACGCCATCGCCTCCGCCATGCCGGTGGCGACCGTCACGACCTGGCGCGAGTCGTTGGTGAAGTCGTTGTCCGTCCGCGTCCAGTGCGTGTAGCCGGTGGCCACCGCCGCGGCCAGCGCCGCCGTGCACAGCAGCACGACCGCCAACCGCAGGCCCGGGGCGTCGTCGTCGGTGCCGACGCTGACCGAATCGCGGCGCAGCAGCCAGAAGTTGACCAGCACGCCTTCGACGATCAGCAGGATCAGCACCGAGCACGCCGACACCCACCACAGCGGCCAGCCGAGCACCAGGCCGATGGCCAGCAGGGCCGCGATGGCGGCCAGCGGGGCCAGGATGTCGAAGGCGAACAGCCGCCAGACGTTCCTCATCGGATCGACCCCAATCCGGAGATCATCTGCTTGCCGTCCACGTTCGAGACGTCCAGCCGCAGGTTCCAGTGCACCGTTTGCGGCTTGGCTCCGACGTTTTCGCTGACCGAGGTGGCGATCACCATCACCGAGTCGGTGCGGCTGGCGAACGGCGGCAGCTTGGTGGTGACCACCGGCCTCGAGACGCCGGGCTGGGTGTCCAGATCGTGGTGCACGGTCTCGACCGCCACCGCCTCGATCCGGCCGGCGCTCTTGGACTGCAGCTTCTCCACGACCGCCTTGTAGGGCTGCACGGCGGCGTCGAAGTCGGTGTTGAGCTCGCCGACCGTCCCGTCGTGCAGCCGCTGCAGGCTGGCATCGACGTTGCCGCTGTTCATGTTGATCAAGACGTTGGCCCAATCCGCGGCGGTCTGCATGGCGCGGCTCAGGTAGCCGCGCTCGGCGACCTGGTCGCGGTGGTCGGACCAGATGATGAAGCCGAGCACCACCGCGGCCACCGACAGCACACCGAGCACCGCGGACGCGATGCCGTAGGGGGAAAAGACGGCGCCGCTTTCGGATTCGACGTCCTCGCCGTGATCGTCGGCGTCGTCGTTCTTGGCGTCGCTCGAGTCGTGGTCGGGGGCGACGTGAACGGAATCTTGTTCGGCAGGTGGTTCGGTTCGCTCGCCCTCGGACATGGCCCGATCGTTGCACCCGGGAAAGATGGAAGGATGGCGGGGTGACGAATACGGCCATCCGCTCGGGCATCGACCTGAGCTTTGTCGACGAAAGCATCCGCCCCCAAGACGACCTGTTCGGCCACGTCAACGGCCGCTGGCTGGCCGAATACGAGATACCGGCGGACCGGGCCACCGACGGCGCCTTCCGCCACCTCTATGACCGCGCCGAGGAACAGGTGCGCGACCTGATCGTGGAGGCCAGCCAGCAGGGTTCGGCCGCCGCCGACGACGACGCGCAGCGCATCGGCGACCTGTACGCCAGCTTCCTCGACGAGGACACCGTGCAGCGTCGCGGCGTGCGGCCGCTGCTCGACGAGATGAGCGTGATCGACGACGCCGCCGATGCCGACGCGCTGGCCCGGGCGATCGGCACGCTGCAGCGCACCGGCGCGGGCGGCGGCGTCGGGGTGTACGTGGACACCGACGCCAAGAACTCGGCCCGCTACCTGGTGCACTTCACCCAGTCCGGCCTCGGGCTGCCCGACGAGTCCTACTACCGCGAGGAGCGGCACGCCGAGGTGCTGGAGGCCTACCCCGCGCACATCGCGCGGATGTTCGGCCTGGTGTTCGGCGGCGACTCCGAAGCCCATGTCCAGACCGCCGACCGCATCGTCGCGCTGGAGACCAGGCTGGCCGAGGCGCACTGGGATGTGGTGAAGCGCCGCGATGCCGACCTCACCTACAACCTGCGCACGTTCGCCGAGCTTCGCGACGAGTCGGTGGGCTTCGACTGGCCCGGCTGGGCCGGCGCACTCGGCACCAACCCCGAGGCGCTTGCGGAAGTGATTGTGCGCCAACCCGATTACCTGCGCACCTTCGCCGAGTTGTGGCGCAGCGAGGACCTCGAGGTGTGGAAGAGCTGGGCGCGGTGGCGGCTGATCCGCGCGCGGGCCGCCTGGCTGACCGACGAGCTGGTGTCCGCGGACTTCGACTTCTACGGCCGCCGGCTCACCGGCACCGAGCAGATCCGGGACCGGTGGAAGCGCGCGGTGTCGCTGGTGGAGAACCTGATGGGCGACGCTGTCGGAAAGCTATACGTGCAGCGGCATTTCCCGCCCGGCGCGAAGGCCCGCATCGACGAGCTGGTCGCGAACCTGCGGGCGGCGTACCGGATGAGCATCAGCGACCTGGAGTGGATGACACCGCAGACGCGGGAGCGGGCCCTGGCCAAGCTGGACAAGTTCACCGCCAAGGTCGGCTACCCGTCCAAGTGGCGTGACTACTCCTCGCTGGTGATCGACCGCGAGGATCTGTACGGCAACTACCAGCGCGGGTACGCGGTCAATCACGACCGTGAGCTGGCCAAGCTCGGTGGGCCGGTGGACAAAGACGAGTGGTTCATGACGCCGCAGACGGTCAACGCCTACTACAACCCGGGGATGAACGAAATCGTGTTCCCCGCAGCGATTTTGCAGCCGCCGTTCTTCGATGCCGAGGCCGACGACGCGGCCAACTACGGCGGCATCGGCGCGGTGATCGGGCACGAGATCGGCCACGGCTTCGACGACCAGGGCGCCAAGTACGACGGCGACGGCAACCTGGTCGACTGGTGGACCGACGCCGACCGGACCGAATTCGGCGCCCGCACAAAGGCTCTCATCGAGCAGTACGACGCCTACACGCCGCGCGGCCTGACCGGCGACCATCACGTCAACGGCGCCTTCACCGTCGGGGAGAACATCGGCGACCTGGGTGGCTTGTCGATCGCACTGCTGGCCTACCAGTTGTCGCTGAACGGGCAGCCCGCGCCGGTGATCGACGGCCTCACCGGCGTGCAGCGTGTGTTCTACGGCTGGGCCCAGGTGTGGCGCACCAAATCCCGTGAGGCCGAGGCGATCCGGCGCCTTGCGGTGGACCCGCACTCGCCGCCGGAGTTCCGGTGCAACGGCGTGCTGCGCAACATGGACGCGTTCTACGACGCCTTCGACGGCGCGGACTCCGGTGCGTTGTTCCTGGAGCCGGGCAGCCGGGTCAAGATCTGGAACTGACGCCCACCGGCGCGGGCTCGATCCGCGCGGGCACGTGCTTGTGCCACGGCGTGCCTGCGTACGGATCGCGCCATTCGGTCGAGGTGAGCACGTTCGGGGCGACGCCCGGGGTGACCGTGCGTCCCTCGTCGTCGACGTAATCGAGCCCAAAACCGTTGGGCAGGGCGGCATGTCCGGCCATCATCGTCTCGGTGATCTCGATGGTGGCCTCGGCGCTACCGGCCGCGGTGCTGATCCGCGCCCGGCCCCCGGCGACCAGGCCGAGGGTCTGGGCGTCCTCGACGCTGACCCGCAGCGCGCCCTCGGCGTCGCGTTTGCGCCACGTCGGGTCGCGGAAAATGTCGTTGGCGGTGTAGGCGCGCCGCTCCCCCACCGACAGCACGATCGGGAATTCCGGCGTGGTGAGCCGGGGTGGAATCCGGGACAGCGTCTTCAATTCGTCGAGCATCGACGGGATTTCCAGCGCGATCTTGTGGTCGGAGTGGCTGATCAGCGCGAAGTCGTCCTCGTAGTCGTGCACGGTGAACGTCACCCCCGACGGGGTGTCCAGGATCGCGTCGAACAGGGCGTTGCCGTCGGCGTGCCCGGCGCGCCGCACCGCGTCCGGATAGCTCATGGCGGTCTTTTGGGCAAGGCCCCACAGCGCGGCCGCGCCGCGTAGCCCTTCCGGCAGGGTCGGCCCGAGGGTTTCGTAGAGCACGTACGGAAGCAGTTGCGCCACTGTGGGATTGGCTGTGGCCGCGAGAAACGCCTCGGTGTAGGCCTGCCGGCCGTTTCGGGCGGCGTCGTGCAGCGGCGCCAGGTCCGCGTCGTCCAGCACGCCGAGCGCCCGCACCAGGCGGGCCCAGATTTCGGGCTCGGCCAAAGTTCCCGGCAGGGGCTCCATCAACGGGCGGCGCAAATGAAAGGTGTTGCGCGGGAATTCCAGGTTGAAGAAGGTGGCTTCCGGTTTCTCGAATTGGGACGCGGCGGGCAGCACGTAGTGCGCCAGCCTGGCGGTCTCGGTCATCGCGACGTCGATCACCACCATCAGCTCCAGCGCCTGAAAGGCCTCCCGGCAGGCGGCCGAGTTGGCCAGTGAGTGCGCGGGATTGCTGCTTTCCACGATCATGGCGCGGAAGCGGTCCGGGTGGTCGGTCAGGATTTCCTCGGGCACCACATTGCTGGGCACCAGCCCGGAAATGATCGGGGCACCGGTGACCGGGGTGCGGCCGGAGAACTGGCCGAACAGCGGGGCGAACGACGAATGCAGGTGCTGGCCACCCTTTTTCGCGAAGTTGCCGGTGAGGATCCACAGCAGCTTGTTCAGATAGGAGCACAGCGTGCTGTTGGGTGCTTGCTGCACGCCGAGGTCCTCGAACACCGAGACGCTGGCGGCCATGCCGATGCGCCGCGCCGCCGCGCGCAGTTGTTCCTGGTCGACTCCGCAATGCTGGGCGTAGTCGGCCACCGGAACCTCACGCAGCGCGGCGCGCACGGCATCGGCTCCGCGCACATGGTCGTCGAGAAATGTTTCGTCGCACAGGTTTTCCTGGACGAGGATGGCGGCCAGGGCGGCCAGGCACCACGCGTCGGTGCCCGGTCGCACCCGCAGGTGGAAGTCGGACATCTTGGCGGTGTCGGTGACCACCGGATCGATGACGATCATCGAGCGGGCCGGATCCTTGGCGATCTCGTTGAGCACCACCCGGGCTCGCGGAAAGCTCTGCGACATCCACGGGTTCTTGCCGACGAACACCGCGACCTCGGCGTGCTCGAATTCGCCCCTGGTGTGGCCGCCGTAGAGCTGGCCGTCGATCCAGGCCTCGCCGGTTTTCTCCTGCGCCAGCGCATTTGAGCGGTAGCGCGAGCCCAATGCCTTCAAGAAGGCGCCGCTGTACGCCCCGCCCAGGTGGTTGCCCTGCCCGCCGCCGCCGTAGTAGAAGATCTTGTCGCCGCCGTAGCTGTCGCGAATGTGCTTGAATCCCTCGGCGATCTCGACGATCGCCGTGTCCCAGTCGATCTCCTCGTAGCTGCCGTCGGCGCGGCGGCGCAGCGGGGAGGTCAGCCGGGCACCGCTGTTCTGATAGTGGTCCAGCCGCAGCGCCTTGTTGCAGGTATAGCCCTGCGAGGCTGGGTGCGCCTTGTCACCGCGGATGCGGGTCAGGCGGCGGTCGTCGACCTGGACGACGATGCCGCAATTGCATTCGCACAGGATGCACGCGCTGGATTGCCATTCACCGGTCATGGTGGGTTTCCTTTCCGAGCGCCCGGCCTGAGGACGCCGCCGCGAGCAGGTCGCGCAGCTGGCGGTGGACGACGTCGAGGGGCATCAGGTCACGTCGCACCCGCGCGAGCACGATCGCACCCTCGAGGGAGGAGGTGGCCAGCACCGCCAATTCGCGGGCCCGCTCCGGCGCGATGCCGTCGGCGATGAACCGCGCCGCGATCAGGTCCGTCCATCGGTCGAAGACCGCCGCGGCGCGCTCGATCACCATGCGCTCGGCGTCATGCTGCTCGCCCGCTTCGACGGAAACCGCCACGATGGGGCAGCCCGCGCGAAAGTCGCTGTCGAGGAGCTGGCGGCGGTACTTGTCGATCAGCGTGTCCAGCAGTTGCAGGCCGTCGTCGGCGCCGGCGATGACGGCGGCGACGTGCTCTCCGGCGTAGTCGACCGCCTCGCAGAGCAGCTGGGTGCGCCCGCCGGGAAAGTAGTGGTAGGCCGAGCCGCGCGGCGCGCCGCTGTGCTCGAGCACGTCGGAGATCGCGGTGGCGTGCGCCCCCCGCTCCCGGATCAGCAGCGCGGCGGAAACGACCATCCGCTCGCGTGGACCACGCATCGCAGCTCCTCAGAATGACGACTTATGTATGATGCTATACATAACTCGCCCGTCAGCGGAAGCCTCGCCGCCGCTACCGCGGCCTCAGACGCGTAATCGCCCATCCCCGAGCGGAGATGGGCGATTACGCGCGTGAGCGAGGGTTAGTTGATCCAGTCGGCGGATCCGTCGTTCTTCTTGTAGTTGCCACCGCTGGAGTTCTTCACCACGATCGGGTCACCCGGACCGAAGTTGTCGAAGAACCACTTGGCGTTGGCCGGGCTGATGTTGATGCAGCCGTGGCTGACGTCGCGCTTGCCCTGGTCATCCACCGACCACGGCGCGCTGTGCACGTAGTCGCCGACGTTGTCGAAGCGGACCGCGTCCTCCACCGTCACCTTGTAGCCATAGGTCGAGTTGACCGGGACCCCGTAGGTCGAGGAGTCCATCACCACCGACGCCTTCTTGTCCTGCACGTAGTAGGTGCCGTTGGGGGTTTGGTGATTGCCCGAGGTCATGCCCATCGACATCGGGAAGGTCTTCTCCACGGTGCCGTTGCGGGTGACGGTCAGCTGATGGGTCGCGTCGTCGGCCGTCGCGATCAGCGAGTCGCCGGTCTGAAAGGTGGACACGGTGCCGCCGGCGTCGACGGTGACCGCGGTGTGCGCGGGCCAGAAATTGATTGGGCGCCACCGCAACTGGGTCGGGGTCATCCAGTAGAACTTGCCCGGCACCGGCGGCACCGACGAGACGTGCACGGCGCCGATCGCCGCGTCGGCGTTCTCGACCGTTCCGGGGAAGTTGATGATGATCGGCTGGGCCACGCCCACGGTCGAGCCGCCCTTGGGGACGAACGACGGCGGCCCGAACGGCGCGGTGCCGGTGAACGGCGTGTTGTTCTGCCCATCGGCCGGGCCCGCGGCGGGTTGCGCACCCGGCGGAACCCACGGCGGCGGGGCGAGCGGGTTGGGCGGCGGCGGGGCTGCCAGCGGGTCGGCCGGTGGCGGGGGCGCCAACGGGTCCGGTGGCGGCGGCGGTGCGGGCGGGGCGGCGACCGCGCCCGGGTCGGCGGGTGCCGGGTCCGGGTCCGCCAGTGCGGGAGCCGCGCTCAGCACCAGCACCAAGCCCATGACGGACGCCACGCCGGCGGCGTTCAGAGCGGCGAAGAGGCCCTTCAAGGTAGCGGCCCTCGTCCAGCCCGACATATGCATACCTCCACTCGAGTTCTCGACACAGTGTGGCACAAGGGCCTTGCCAGCTACCGTCACCGCGGGCCGCCCGCGCCCCGGAAAGGGCGTCGATTGCGCTGTTGACCTGGGCCGCTATGAATTGGGTGAGCTTGTCGGAGCAACGTCGAGCATCCGGCGGTTGGCCACGATGCCGACGAGCGCGACGGCCATCAGGGCCGCCGATGCGGTCAGCATCAGCGTGACGCTGCGCTCGTAGAACAGGCCGCCGGCCAGCGAGCCGGCCATGATGCCGACCTGGAAGGCGGTCACATAGAGCCCCGACGCCCCGTCGGGGTCGTCGGCCCCGTTGCGCATCGCGGCGGACTGCATCATCGGGGAGACCGCGGTGGCCATCGCCCCCCACAGCACGATGGCCGCGGTCCCGATCAGCGCGGTGGCCACCCCGCTCCTGCCGCCGAGCGCCAGCCCGGTCAGCACGACGAAGGCCGACGTCAGCCCGGTGATGCACAGGATGATGGCGCCCTTGGGCCGGTGGTCCAGCGGCCGCGCCACCAGCGGCAACGACAGCAGCCCGGCTAGGCCGTAGGCGGCCAGCACGAAGGCGAGGTTGGGGCCGCGCACGCCGAGGACGTTGCGGATCAGCTCGACGATGTAGGTGTAGGACACGAAGTGTCCGGTGACCGCGATCATCGCGAGCACGCTCACCAGGATCAGCCGCGGGTTGCGGTGGTGTCGCGAGCGCGGGCCCACGTGGGCGAGCTGGTCGGAGGTGAGCACCATCTCCGGCAGCATCAGCCGGGCGGCGAGGGTGACGACGGCGGCCGCGACGGTGACGCACACGACGGCAAGGCGCCAGCCCCACATCAGGCTCAGCGCCGCGGTCAGCGGGCTGCCCACCACCAGCGCGAGGCTGGTGCCGACGTAGATCGACATGGTGGCGCGCCCGGCATGGGTCGGCGGCACCAGCCGGGTCGCGATCGGCGCGATGACCGCCCACAGCAGGCCGTGGGTGACCGCGCAGAGCACCCGCCCGGCGGCCAGCACCGCGAAATTGGGTGCCAGCGCCGAGATCACCTGCGAGGCGGTGAGGCAGGTCAGGCTGAGCATCAGCGCGCGGCGCCGCGGCCAGTGCGCGGTCCAGCGCACCAGCGGGAACGTCGTCAGGGCGGCCACGAACGCGTACCAGGTCAACAGCGTCCCCACCGCGAACAGGCTGACATGCAGGTCGCGAGCGATGGCCGGCAGCGCGCCAACGGGCAGGATCTCGGCGGTGACGTAGGTGAAGGCCGCGGCGGCCAGCACAGCCAACTGTGCCGCGATCCGTGGGGTCCACGTTCGCGCGGCAGCGTTGGTTTCGGCAGTCATGGCGTCTGTATCGGCCGGACTACCCACTTCCTGGGTTGTCGCGCCTAATGCGATCACACTGCCTTACCGTACGGACCGCAACTACCCCTCCCCCCGAATCAGGGCCGGGACACGGGTCTCAACTACGTCACCGATGCAGAACGAAATCAGGAACGAACCAGGCGTGCGATGGCCGCTGAGGCCTCGGCGAGCTTGTTGTCGGCCTCGTCGCCACCCTCGGCGACCGCGCGGGTGACGCAGTGGTTCAGGTGCTCGTCGAGCAGGTTCAGGGCGACCGACCGCAGGGCGCTGTTGACCGCGCTGACCTGGGTGAGGACGTCGATGCAGTACTTGTCTTCCTCGATCATCCGGGCGATGCCACGCACCTGTCCCTCGATGCGCCGCAGCCGCTTGGCGTAGTTGTCCTTCTGCTGCGAGTACCCGTGGTCGTTCGTCATCTGTCTCCCCTGCCCATTCGCCCGCCGTGCGGCGGCATCACGCCGAACTCCAGCTTATACCCCGTCGGGGTATCACCCCGGAAATGGGCATCGGGACTGGCCAGCGCATACTTGAACAATGCCCACCACCGATCCGGCCGCAGGTGCCGACATCAAGCCGCGTAGTCGTGACGTCACCGACGGCCTGGAGAAAGCCGCCGCCAGGGGCATGCTGCGGGCCGTAGGCATGGGTGACGACGACTTCGCCAAGCCGCAGATCGGCGTCGCGTCGTCGTGGAACGAGATCACCCCGTGCAACCTCTCGCTGGACCGGCTCGCCAAGGCGGTCAAGGAGGGCGTGTTCTCGGCCGGCGGTTACCCGCTGGAGTTCGGCACCATCTCGGTGTCCGACGGCATCTCGATGGGCCACGAGGGGATGCACTTCTCGCTGGTGTCGCGCGAGGTGATCGCCGACAGCGTCGAGACGGTGATGCAGGCCGAACGCCTGGACGGCTCGGTGCTGCTGGCCGGCTGCGACAAGTCGCTGCCCGGGATGCTGATGGCCGCCGCCCGGCTGAACCTGGCCTCGGTGTTCCTGTATGCCGGCTCGATCCTGCCCGGGGTCGCCAAGCTGTCCGACGGCAGCGAGCGCGAGGTCACCATCATCGACGCGTTCGAGGCGGTGGGCGCCTGCGCCCGCGGCCTGATGCCCCGCGAGGACGTCGACGCCATCGAGCGCGCGATCTGTCCCGGCGAGGGCGCGTGCGGCGGCATGTACACCGCCAACACGATGGCCAGCGCCGCCGAGGCGCTCGGGATGTCGCTGCCGGGCAGCGCGGCGCCGCCGGCGACCGACCGCCGCCGCGACGGGTTCGCGCGGCGCAGCGGTGCGGCCGTCGTCGAACTGCTGCGCCGCGGCATCACGGCGCGCGACATCCTCACCAAGGAGGCGTTCGAGAACGCGATCGCGGTGGTGATGGCGTTCGGAGGCTCGACCAACGCGGTGCTGCACCTGCTGGCCATCGCCCACGAGGCCGACGTCGCCCTGTCGCTCGACGACTTCAGCCGGATCGGGTCGAAGGTCCCGCACCTGGCCGACGTCAAGCCGTTCGGCCGCCACGTGATGTCCCACGTCGACCACATCGGCGGGGTGCCGGTGGTGATGAAGGCGCTGCTGGATGCCGGGCTGCTGCGCGGCGACTGCCTGACGGTGACCGGTGCGACGGTGGCCGAGAACCTCGCGGAGATCGCCCCGCCCGACCCGGACGGCAAGGTGCTGCGCGCCCTGAGCAATCCCATTCACCCGACCGGCGGCATCACCATCCTGCGCGGATCGCTGGCGCCCGAGGGCGCGGTGGTCAAGTCGGCGGGCTTCGACTCCGATGTGTTCGAGGGCACCGCAAGGGTTTTCAACGGGGAGCGGGCCGCGCTCGACGCGTTGGAGGACGGCACCATCACCAAGGGCGACGCGGTGGTGATCCGCTACGAAGGACCCAAAGGTGGCCCCGGCATGCGCGAAATGCTGGCCATCACCGGGGCCATCAAGGGCGCCGGCCTGGGCAAAGACGTGCTGCTGCTGACGGACGGCCGATTCTCTGGCGGGACCACCGGCCTGTGCGTCGGCCACATCGCGCCCGAGGCGGTCGACGCCGGTCCGATCGCGTTCCTGCGCGACGGCGACCGGATCCGCCTGGACGTGGCCAACCATGTGCTCGACGTCCTGGCCGATCCGGCCGAATTCGAGTCTCGGCGAAAGGATTTCACTCCGCCGGAGCCGCGCTACAAGACGGGCGTGCTGGCCAAGTACGTGAAGCTGGTCAGCTCCGCCGCCATCGGCGCAGTCTGCGGTTGATCACCGTCCCGGGCCTTGCTGATCGGCCCGGGGCGGGCGAACCGCCTTGCGACCTAACCTAGTTCGCGATCAGGCGTGGGTACCCGTCGCGCGGGTGCGCATGCCGAAGTAGGTCGCGTTGAAGCCCAGGAACGCCAACAACGCACCCGCCACGACATTCGACCAGGTCATGCCGGCGGTCATCACGACGCCCGGCAGGATCCACGTCGAGACGATGACCCACACGCCCAGCACCGGCAGCGTCCAGGTCATGCCGTGCGCGCGATCCAGCGTCGTCGCGAACCCGTAAGCCAGGAACGCCGCCGCGATCCCGACGATCAGGTCGGACGTGGCAAGCGATGCCGTGGCATTGAATCCGACGATCCACGGCGATGCGGCCACGTACAGGCCCGTCAGCAGGGCCAGGCCGAACGTGACATGCGCGCTCATCGACTCCGCCACGCGCTCGTAACGCGCACGTAGAGCCAACAAATCGGGGTGGTGATCGATTGATGAATGGACTGTACTCATTTTGTGACCTTTCTGTTATGCGGCAAGCCTTTTGAGCGTTGTCGCACCCATCCATCTGTCGTCAAGATTACGCCCGCACGCGGCTGGCCAGCAACGAAAACGGCAGCCCGGCGGCGCTGCCCGGCGTGGCCGGATGGACAACGCGCGTAACGTCTTAGGCCATGGATATCGCGGACCGGCTGCGGCTGGACGTTCCGGTCGGGCAGGCCGGCATGGGCGGCGGGCTGGCGGGCGCGGAATTGGCAGGCGCGGTCGCCCGGGCGGGCGGCCTGGGCACGCTGGGCATCGACACACCCCAGCGGCTACGAACGTCGATCGAGCGGGTGCGCGCGCACGCGCCGGACCGGGCGGTCGCGGTAAACCTGTTGATGCCCTTCGTTCATCGCCGGCACGTCGCGGTCTGCGTCGACGCGCGGGTGGAGGCCGTCGTGCTGGCGTTCGGCGAAAAGCGCGGCCTCGTCGAGCACCTGCGCGATGCCGGGATCTTCGTCTTCGTGATGGTGGGCACCGACACGCAGGCGCGTGCCGCGATCGCCGCGGGCGCCGACGCTTTGATCGCCCAGGGACGCGAGGCGGGCGGGCATCTGGTGGGAATCATGGCGGCGCTGGACTTCTTGCCGCGCGCCCTCGCCGCGGCCGGCGGCCGTCCGGTGTTCGTGGCCGGTGGCATCGCCACCGCCGCCGACACGCGCGCGGCGCTGGACGCCGGCGCGAGCGGTGTCGTCGCGGGCACGAGATTCCTGCTGACCCACGAGGCCAACGCGAATCGGGCTTACCAGCAGCGAATCCTGCGGGCGGACAAGACCATCGAAACCAACCTGTTCGGCCTGAGCTGGCCGCTGCGCCACCGTGTGGTGCCCAACGCGGCCACCCGCCGGTGGTGCGGCGCGGACGGCAAGGCCAAGGCGCTGCCCGCGGTCCTCAACGCGGCCAGCCGCCCGCTGTCGGTGCTGGGTTACTTCGACGCGGGACCGCTGATGCGCCTGCAGTCGCCCGCGCTCCCGTTCTTCACACCGCTGGCGCCGGTGGCCGGCGTGCCCGACTCCTGGTTGGACAGCGCGGCCCTGTATGCCGGCGAAACCGCCTTGCGGATAGGCGAACTCACGTCCGCCGAGCGGGCCGTCGCCGACCTCGCACCCCGCTGAGGCCTACCGCACCACCGCGAACGCGAAGCCGTCCCACCGCTTGGCGCCCACCGTCTGCAGCACCGCGGTGTCCAGCCGCGGGTGCTCGCCCATCGCCTGCAGCGTTTTACGCACCGCCTGCGCTTGGGCATTGGATCCCGGGTCGAGGATCTGCCCCTCGCGAATCACGTTGTCCGCCACGATCACCGCGCCGGGGCGGGCCAGTCGCACCGCCCACTCCAGGTACGCGGGGTAGTTCTCCTTATCGGCGTCGATGAAGATGAGATCGAACGGACCGGTCACCGTCGGCAGCGTCTCCAGTGCGGCGCCGACGACCACCTGCACCCGGTCGGCGAGGCCCGCCCGCTGCAGGTTGGTCCGCGCCACCTCGGCGTGCTTGGGCTCGTATTCCAGCGTCACGACTCGTCCTTGGGAGCCGGCGCCGCGCGCCAGCCAGATGGTGCTGAAACCGCCCAACGTGCCGAGCTCGAGGATGCTGCGCGCGCCGATGGCGCCGGCGAGCAGGCTCAGGAACTTTCCTTGCTGCACCGACACCGCGATCGCCGGCAGTCCGGCCGCGTCGCTGGCCGCCAGGGCCGCGCTCAGCGACGGGTCGTCGTCCACCACGGTGTGGTCCAAGAATGCGTCGACGTCTTTGGGGGTTGGGTTCTCGGTCATGAGGCCCACGCTACGACCTGGTCGGTATCGGACCCGCCGCGACTGTTTACGGTATACCCATGGGGGGTATATAGTGAGGGTGCGGTCGACCCGCACCGCGCGAATCACCACAACAGGAAAAGGGTGAATTACATGACAACTTACGAGGCCGGAACCGAGCTGACCTGTGGCCACGAAGGCTGCGGCTGCCGCGTCCGCATCGAGGTCCCCTGCCACTGCTCGGGTTCGGGTGAGCCGTACCGCTGCACGTGCGGCGACGCGCTGACCCCCGTCAAGTAACCCGCCGGGCCGGCCGTGCGTTCGGGCGTAGGTCCGCGTGACTTATCGCCCGAACGTACGACCGGTCAGCTCGACCGCGGCTTCCAGCCGCAACGCGATCGCCGACGCGCCCACCGCGGCCGCATAGGCACCCGGGCGGATCCGCCAACGCTGAGCGCCGCCGTCATAGCCGGCCAGCAGTCGCGGGTCCGCCTCGACGGTCACCCGGCGAGTCGCACCCGGAGCGAGATCCACCCGCTCGAATCCCAGCAGCCGTAAACACGGCTCACCGGCGGCCGCCGTCAGGTACACCTGCGGTACATCGGCCCCGGCCCGGTCGCCGACGTTGACGACATTGAAACTGGCGCTGATGGTTTCACCGCCGTTGACCTGAAGGTCGCGGTAGTCAAACCTGGTGTAGGACAACCCATGACCGAAGGCGAACATCGGGTCATGACGGTGTCGGGCGAACCAGCGATAGCCGACGTCGGCTCCCTCGACGTAGTCGATCGTGGTCGGTGTCCCCCACGGCTCGCCCGCGCCGGGGAGCTGCGGGCGCGGCGTCTGGGCGAGGTCGACGGGGAAGGTGATCGGCAGCCGGCCCGAGGGATTCACCGCCCCGGTGAGGATCTCCGCGATGGCCCGGCCGCCGGCCTGACCCGGAAACCACGCCTGCACAACGGCATTCACCGACCCGCGCCATGGCATCGATACCGGGTTGCCGGTCTGCAGCACCACCACGGTGTTGGGGTTGGCGGCCGCGACCGCCGCGATCAGCTCGTCCTGGCCCCACGGCAGCGAGAGGTCGGCGAGGTCGAAACCCTCGCCCTCCGCGCGGACCGCGACCACGATCGCGACGTCGGCCGCGCGGGCCGCCCGCACCGCCTCGGCCGTGCTGACGCCGGGATCGAACTCGATCTGGGCCCGCGGCAGCAGTTTTCGCAGCTCCTGCAGCGGACTCGACGGCAGCAGGTACAGGTTGCGCATCCCGGCCTCCAGGCCCGAACCGCCGATCGGCACCACGCCGGCGTAACCGCCCGGGGGAACGACCGTGCTCGAACCGTATCCGGCCGGCACACCCACGTGCGCGTAGCCGCCGATGACGGCGATGCGGGTGCCCGACCCGGCCGCCAGCGGCAACAGGCCCCGGTTGGTCAACAACACCGTTCCCTGCCGCGCTACGTCCAGCGCAATCTCGTTGTGCGAGGCGAGGTCCGGTGCCGGCGCCGCGTCGACGCGGTCGACGCCGACGGCGAACATGGATCGCAGGATCCGGCGCACCATGTCCGAAACGCGTTCCTTGGGCAGCCTGCCGTCGGCGTACGCGTCGCGCAGCGGCGCCCCGAAGGACTCGGCCTGCCACAGCAGCGCGTCGATCTGCGCTCCGCATTCCTGATCGAGGCCGGCCAGGGCGCACTGCCAGCTCGGCGTGCCGCCCCAATCCGACATCACCCAGCCGCGGTACCCCCACGCGCCTTTCAGCACGTCGTTGATCAGGACGGCGTTCGCGGCGGCGTAGTCGCCGTTGACCTTGTTGTAGGCGGTCATCACGGCCCCGGGCCGGGCGCGCTCGATCGCCAATTCGAAGGCCAGCAGGTCGGATTCGCGGTGCGCGTCGGAATCGATGACCGCGTCCAGGAAGTGCCGGTTGGTTTCGTTGCAGTTCAGCGAGTAGTGCTTGACCGTCGAGATGACGCCCTGGCCCTGGATGCCCTCCACCGACTCGGCGGCCATCGTGGCGGTCAACAGCGGATCCTCGGAAAGGTACTCGAAATTGCGGCCGTTGCGCGGGTCGCGGGCCAGGTTCATCGCACCGGCGAGCTGCACGTTGAAGCCGCGGCTGCGCGCCTCGCGGCCGATCACCTCGCCCGCGGCCCGGGCCAGCGACGGATTGAAGCTGGCGGCCAGCGCCAGGCCCGCGGGCAGCGCGGTGGCCGTGTCGCCGGCGCGGAAGCCGGGATTGGTGACGCCCAGGCCGGCGTCGCTCATCAACAACGCGGGCACACCGAGACGGGGTACCCCCGGCGCGTATCCCGCGCTCATCGGCGCGTCAGGGGGGATGCGCTCGTCGCGCACCGGCCACATGTCACCGGCGCCCATCACCGAGACCAGCAACGCGAACCGCTCGTCATCGGTCAACCGGGCTTCGACCTCACGCGCCCTTGCGTCGGGGTCGGCGGAGTTCACCGGACGCCCTCTTTGGCGTAGACCACGCGCAGCACGTGCCCCAGTTCCGGTCCCATCACCAGCTCCGTCAGCTCACAGATCGTCGCAACGAACTCGGGGCCGTGCGGCGGCTCGGCCTCGCACAAATGATGCGCCACTTCGTGCAGCACCACCAGCTCGCGCAGCGCCCAGTCGGCGGTGTCCCGATCGGGAACCGCGATAATGCCTGTGCCGTCGTGGTTTTCGTAGTGCGCGGCGCTGGCGGCGCGCCGGCCGCGCACCCGCAGCGGCGAAACACCCGGCCAGCGTTGCCGCACCGCCGGGAGGGCCAGCACGTCGTCCACGTAGCGCTGCGCGGCGGCCACCGAGCCGAATCGCCCCTCGGGCGGCAGCGTCAGCTGGGTGCCGAAGAACTCCACCATCTGCGAGCCGTGCTGGGCGGCGCGGTCGAACAGCGTCCGGACGAACTCCTCGGCCGCATACACCTTGGAGCGTTGAGAATCCCGGCGTGGGGAGTTCCCCGCGGTCACCCGCTCAGCGCGCTCCGCGCCCCGGGGAGTTCTGGGCTGTTGCCCAGCCGCGCCCGCTTGCCGGCCCGGTCTCCGGCGCGCCGCGCCGCCGACGAATATCCGGCCGACGCCCGGCTGGCCTGCCACGTGCCGCGCGCCTTCGAGGCACCGCGGTAATAGTCCACCAGCTCGATCTCCTTGTCCCGCAACGCGATAGCGGTGCCCGGCGATCGGCGGCGGTCGTTGGTGGCCTCCTGCCGGGCCTGGTCGCGGGCCTCGGTCAGCCGTTGACCGACACGCGCGCCGAACGCGAGCTGAAAGTTGAGCCGGGCGGTGATCGTCGGCGTGGGACGATGCGCGCCCGAGGCGAGGTAGGCGTCCGACGCGCGGACCATCTGGACCACCAGGCTGGCGTACAACGCGTGGCTGGCGTCGATGTCCTCGACGAATCCGTAGGCGTACACGAACGTCGAATTCGAGGCCACGTCGCAGCGCACGTCGTTGGCCGCGGCGATCAGCACGAACAGCTGCACGTACGTGCGCAACCCCTTGCTGCCCGCCGCCCCGATGGTGATGGTGCGCTGCGTCGGCGTCTGCGCCGCCGACCGCTGGGCGGAATGCGACCGCGCCACCGCGAGGTCGATGGACGCGGCCGTGGCGAGCCGCTGCGCGGCGGACATGAAGGCGTCGGCCTCGTGGGTGTTGTCGGTGCCCTCGGCCTGACGCAGCAGTGCGGCGATGCGCGCCAGCATCTTGTCGTCACTCAAGGCGCCACTCCTCCTCATCGCTTCGCTCTGCATCGTCGTCGGCGCGAGTCATGGCGCCACTCCTCCTCATCGCTTCGCTCTGCATCGTCGTCGGCGCGAGTCATGCCGCCAAACTACTCAAGCGATCCGACACGCCCCGCCTCACAGCCGAGCGGTGATCCAGGAGACCACGTCGTCGAGCACCTGCTCGCGCTCGGGCTCGTTGAAAACCTCGTGGTAGAGCCCCGGGTACACCTTCAACTCGACGTCGGTAGAGCCCACACACTCGACGAGGCGGCGGCTGCCGGCGACGGAGATCAGCCGGTCCTGCTCCCCGTGCACCACCAGCAGCGGCGCCGTCAGGGCCGGCGCCCGCCGCGGCATGGTCTCGCCGACCTGCAGCAAGGCGCGGCCGATCCCGGCCGGCACCTTGCCGTGGTACACCAGCGGATCGTCTTTGTAGGCGGCCACCACCGCGGGGTCCCGGGAGATGGCGTCGACGTCGAGTTCTTGCGCCGGCAGCCCGGGCACGACGGCACCGAGCACCTTGGCGGCCAGCGCCAGCAGTGGCGAAACCTGATCCTGCGCCGCCACCGCGGGCCCCGACAGCACCATCAGGTCGTAGTTGTCCGGACGTTCGACGCCGTAGGCGAAGACGATGCCGCCACCCATGCTGTGCCCCAGCACGATGCACTTGAGGCCGTGGTGTTCCCGGGTGGCGATGCCGACCAGGGTGTCGAAGTCCGCGGTGTACTCGTGGATGTCGCGCACCAGCACCCGCTTACCGCCGGAGCGGCCGTGCCCGCGATGATCGAGCGCATACGTGACCAGGCCCGCCTCGCCGAACCGCTTCGCGACGTGGTCGTAGCGGCGGGCATACTCCCCGAGACCGTGTGACAGCACCAGGACCGCCCGCGGCGCTGTGTCGGGTGTCCAGACGTCGTACACGATGCGCACGCCGCCGAACCCGTCGAAACTGCGTTCGGTGCGGTTCACTCGGAGGTCCTAGTCATTGAGGGCAGCGTAATGGCTGCTGATGCGCGACGGGCTCCCAGACACTGCGTAGGCTCATGCGGATGAGCCTTCTCGCGCAGAACTCTGAAGGTGACCCGGCGGCCGGCACGGACTTCTCCGCGCACGCCGAACCGTATCGGCGCGAACTGCTGGCGCACTGCTACCGGATGACCGGCTCCCTGCACGACGCGGAGGATCTCGTCCAGGAGACCCTGCTGCGGGCCTGGAAGGCCTACGACCGTTTCGAGGGCAAATCCTCGATGCGGACCTGGCTGCATCGCATCGCCACCAACACCTGCCTGACCGCGCTGGAGGGCCGCCAGCGCAGGCCCTTGCCGGTGGGCCTGGGCGGTCCGAGCTCGGACCCGACCGCCGAGCTGGTCGAGCGGCGCGAGGTGCCGTGGCTGGAACCGCTGCCTGAGCTGTCCGAGCATCCGGCCGACCCGTCCGTCGTCGTCGGGTCGCGGGAGTCGGTGCGGTTGGCGTTTGTCGCTGCGCTGCAATACCTCCCGCCCCGACAGCGGGCGGTGCTGCTGCTGCGCGACGTGTTGGGATGGCGCTCCGCCGAGGTGGCCGACGCGGTCGGCACCACCACCACCGCCGTCAACAGCCTGCTGCAGCGGGCCCGATCCCAGCTCGAGGCCGCCGGGCCCAGCTCCGAAGACCCACTGGTGCAGCCGGATTCGGCCGAGGCCCAGGACCTGCTGGCGCGCTACATCGCCGCGTTCGAAACCTATGACATCGATCGGCTGGTCGACCTGTTCACCGCCGAGGCGATCTGGGAGATGCCGCCCTACACCGGCTGGTATCAGGGCGCGGGGGCCATCGTCACGCTGATTCATCAGCAGTGCCCGGCGGAGGGCAGCGGCGACATGCGCATGCTGCCGCTCATCGCCAACGGCCAGCCGGCCGCGGCCATGTACATGCGCGCCGGCGACGTGCACGTGCCCTTTCAGCTGCACGTGCTGGATGTGCGGGGCGGCAAGGTATCCCACGTGGTGGCGTTTCTCGACGACAGCTTGTTCGCGAAGTTCGGGCTGCCCGGATCGCTGTCCGCGAGCACGAGGTAAGAGGGTTGCGTTGATGACCGACGGCACCCAGGTGACCCCCGTCCCCGGCAATCCGGCGCTGCCGCTGAGCGCATTCGACCTGGCCGACGTGGGCTACGTCGTCGAGGAGTTCTTCGTCTCCGGCACCGCCTGCCGCTACGCCCCGGTGAGCGAGCTGGGCCCCGACGGCCGTTGGGACGTAACCCCTACCGGCTCGGCCGATTACACCACCCGCATCGTGGCGCTGACGCCGTCCGACCCGGCCCGGTTCAACGGGACGGTGCTCGTCGAATGGCTCAACGTGAGCGGTGGGATCGACGCCGCCGCGGTGTGGATGATGGCGCATCGCGAAATCCTGCGCTCCGGTTACGCCTACGTCGCGGTGTCGGCCCAGCGGGTAGGGGTGGAGGGCGGCGAAAGCCTGCTCGCCGTGGACATGTCACTGAAAAGCCAAGACCCGCAACGATATGCGGACCTGCACCACCCGGGCGACGCGTTCTCCTACGACATCTTCTCCCAGATCGGCACGCTCATCACAGACGGCGGACACGGCGCGATCCTGCGCGGCCTGCCCGCGCAACGCGTCATCGCGGTGGGCGAATCCCAGTCCGCGATGTTCCTCACCACCTACATCAACGCCGTCGACCCGCTGGCCCCCCGCTACGACGGATTCCTGGTTCACTCCCGGTTCGGCCCGGCCGCGCCGCTGGACGGCAGCTCGATCTTCGACGAATCCCAAGCGACGCAGGCGGTGACGTTCCGCCCGGAACTGCGCGTCCCCTTACTCACGGTCATCACCGAGACCGACGTGTTCGGCGGACCGCGCGAGGGCTACTACTTCGCCAGGCAACCCGACAACGACCGGCTGCGCGTCTGGGAGATCGCCGGGGCCGCGCACGCCGACAATTACACGATCCAGGTGGCGTTCATCGACAGCGGCTCGGCACCGCTGGAGGCCATCGTGGCCGGCTACACGCCGACCAACACGTTGATGGGCCAGGAACTGGCGCATCACATCAATTTCGGCCCGCAGCACCACTACGTGGTGCAGGCGGCGCTCGCGGCGCTGAACACCTGGGTCGCCACCGGTGAGGCCGCGCCGGGCGCCGACCCGCTGGAGGTCAGGGTGAACCCTGTGCCACAACCCGTTCCGGACGGCAACGGCATCGCCCGCGGCGGCATCAGGACGCCCTGGGTGGACGTGCCGATCGCCAGGACATCGGGCCTGGGCGGCCAAGAGAGCATCATGTCGGCGATCTTCGGCTCCGGAGAGATGTTCGACGCCAACACGATTCAGCGGCTCTACCCCGGTGGCAGCGCGCAGTACCTGGACAGCTTCGGCGAGGCCCTCGACGCGGCGATCGGCGCCGGGTTCATCCTGGCGGCCGACCGCGCCGAGATTCTGCAGCTGGCCGCCGCGACGTATCCCGGCGAGCGGTCCTAGATCCGATTGCCCGGCTAGAACAGCCGGCTGTCCGGCGGCGGGCCCGGCACCGGACGCACCAGGCCGGTCCCGGTGATCAGCGGCAGGTCCAGCGCGGACAGCAGCCCGGGCGGGGCCGCGCACACCGCCGGGATGGCGTTGACCATCCGCGACGAGCCGGCGATGCGCGCCCCCAGGTCGTGGTCGTGGTCCTCGGCCATCTCGAACTCGCAGCGCATGCTGGGCGAGCCCTCGATCTCCACCCGGTACAACCCCTGCCCGGACGCCCGCCCGAAGCCGAGGTCCTTCGGCGCAATGGAAATGCGCGGCTGCGGCCAGTCCGGGGCGATGTCGTCACGCATGCGCGTCACGTGATCGAGCACGAAAGTCGGCTTCCCGTCCACGTAACCGGTGAGCGTCGAGCGCATCGCGGCGATGGTGCCGGCCGCGATGTGACCGGTGGGGGTGTCGAAGGACTCGGTGGCGGCGATCCGCTCGTTGCTCTCCTCGATGTCGTCGATCTTGACGCCCAGCCCGGCGGCAAGCTGGTGCAGCACCGGCCCCCAGCCGAACGTGAAGATCCCCGGCTGTGCCGCGAAGGCCGGGTAGTCCGGCTGCTGACCGAACCCGAGGATCTCGTAGACGGCGGAGCGGTCCGGGTAGGTCGCGTAATTGAACATCTCGGTCACCCGCACCGATTCGATAACCCGGGAGACGCCCGTAAGGACCAGTGGCAGAACGTCATTGGCGAACCCGGAGTCGATGCCGGTGGTGAAGAAGGACACCCCGCCGTCGATCGCGGCCTTGCGCAGCGGATCGGTGAAGGCGGCGTCGACCGCGTCGGGGAAGACCAGCGGCACCACCGAGCACGACACCACGTTCTTTCCGGCCCGCAGGATCGACACCATGTCCTCGACGGCATCCAGCGGCCGCAGGTTGGCGCCGGCCGCGTACACCACCGCGTCGGCCTCACCGCCCAGCAGGGCCGCCGGATCCTGGGTGGCCACCACGCCGACCGGCGCGATGCCGCACAACTCCCCGGCGTCGCGGCCGGCCTTCGCGTCGCTGTGCACCACGACGTCGACCAGCTCCAGCTCCGGATGGTCGATCACCCCGCGCAGGGCGATCACGCCCATCGAACCCGGCCCCCAAACTCCCACCTTGAACACGACAATCTCCTAATATTAGGACGCATATCCTTGCATTTTGGACGGATCGTAGGGAGGCGGCGGTGGATACGTCAATGGCCGGGACGCGAGGCGAAACGGGCGCCAAGTCACCGCCCACCGCGCGGGTGATGGACGTCCTTGCCGCCCTGGCGAATTCGAGGCCAGGCCTGACCTCGGCCGAGTTGGCCAAGAGCTGCGCGATCAGCACCTCGACCTGCGCCCTGGTGCTGGCCGAACTGGAGCGACGGGCCTGGGTGGCCCGCCGCGGCGATCGCCGCTACGTGCTGGGCAGCGGGTTGTTCGGGGTGGTCCACGGGCTGCGCGAACAGTTCCCGCTGCTGGACCGTGGGCGTGACGCGCTGCGCTTCCTGCACGACACGCTGGGCGCGGGATGCTCGATGTCCAGGATCGGCGCGCGGCATCTGACCACCGTCGACGCGGTCGGTCATGGCACCGAGGGTGAGCACGCCGTGGGGCAACGCTTCCCCATCGACCCGCCGTTCGGCCTGGTCGCCATGGCCTGGCGCGACGACGACTTCGTCGAGACGTGGTTGCACCGCGTGACTCCCAGGCTCACCCGCGCCGAAATCGCCGAGCACCAGCGGGTACTGGCCGACATCCGCGCCCGCGGCTACGGCGCATGGCGGTTCGACGATACCCACTCCTCGCTGCACACTCGGCTGGCCGACGTGCTGGCCTCGCTGGAGCCGACGGCGCAGGTCACCCGCCAACTCACCACGCTGATGACGATGGTCACCCTGCAATCGGTCACCGATGTCCTCGAAACCGAGCTGCCCACAACGGAATTCGTGGTGCTGCCGATATTCGGGCAGGACGGCCAGCCGGAGTACCAGATCGAGATCCACCTGGGCCACGCCACCGGACTGACCCCGCCGGAACTCGACGCCGCGCTGCGGCGCGCCCAGGGCATGCTCGCCGCGGCGGTGCCCTGACGCGACCGGAGATTAGGCTGGGGCGATGCCCGCCACCACGGAGATCAGGGATGCGGCCAGCCGCGCCGTCACCAGCACCGGATGGCTGACCTCCCGGCACTCGTTCTCCTTCGGCGACCACTACGACCCGGACAACACCCATTTCGGGCTGCTGCTGGTGAACAACGACGACATCGTCTCCCCGGGAACGGGATTCGACAACCACCCGCACCGCGACATGGAGATCGTGACCTGGGTGCTGCGCGGCGAACTGTCGCATCGCGACTCCGCGGGCAACAGCGGGGTGATCTATCCGGGCCTGGCCCAACGCATGTCGGCGGGCAGTGGGATCCTGCACTCCGAGCGCAACGACTCTCCCAGTGAGCCGGTGCATTTCGTCCAGATGTGGGTGGTGCCCGACGAGGCCGGTGTGCAACCGAGCTACCAACAGCACGAGATCGACGACAAGCTGCTGACGGGCAATCTCGTCACGGTCGCGTCAGGGATGCCGGCGCATGACGCCGCGATCACCCTGCACAACCGCCACGCCGCGCTGCACGCAACGCGGTTGCCGGCCGGCACCGCGGTTAACCTCCCGCGGGCTCCCTACCTGCACCTATTCGTGTCCCGGGGCGCTGTCAGCGTGGAAGGAATCGGCGCGGTGAACGAGGGCGATGCGGTGCGGTTCACCGACGCGGACGGACGGCGCGTGTCGGCGAGCGCGCCGTCGGAACTGCTGATCTGGGAGATGCACGCGAAGCTGGGTGACTGAGGCCACGGCGGGCCGGAGCCCATAGAGTGGGCACGACAGACAGGAGTCGGCATGCCTTCCTCGCACCCGCAGCACGCGGCGCCCAACCCCGACCGGAACATCAAGGCGATCCGCACCGTGCGGTTCTGGGCGGCACCCCTGGTCATCACCGTGGCGCTGATGTCGGCGTTGTGCGCGCTCTATCTCGGCGGCATCCTGAACCCGACGACCAACCTGCGCCATTTCCCCATCGCGGTGGTGAACGAGGACGCCGGGCCCGGCGGCGCGCAGATCGCCGATCGGCTGGTCAATGGGTTGGACAAGAACAAGTTCGACGTCCGCGTCCTCTCCCGCGGCGAGGCCCGGCACCAACTGGACACCGGCCGGGTGTACGGCCAGGTGCTGATACCGCCGAGCTTCTCGTCGAAGCTGCGTGATCTTCCTTCCAGCGCGGTGCTGCCCGGCCGCGTGGATCGGCCGTCGATCACGGTGTCGACCAATCCGCGCGCCGGCACCCTGGGGGCGAGCATCGCCGCCCAGACCCTCAGCACGGCGATGGGAATCGCCAACGGCATGGCCGGGCAACGGGTTATCGCCGAGGTGGCCGCGCAGACCGGCGGCGCACCGTTGGCCGGGGCCGTCCAGGTGGGCCTGAGCGCCCCCATCGATATCCAGGCGAACGTCTACAACCCGCTGCCCAACGGCACCGGCAACGGGTTGTCGGCCTTCTACTATGCGCTCTTGCTGTTGCTGGCCGGCTTCACCGGCAGCATCGTGGTCAGCACGCTGGTGGACGCGTTGCTCGGCTATGTGCCGGCCGAATTCGGCCCGGTCTATCGGTTCGCCGAGCAGGTCAGGATCTCGAGATTTCAGACGCTGCTGCTGAAGTGGGCCATGATGGTGCTGCTCGGGCTGCTGACCTCGGCGGTGTATCTGGCGATCGCCGACGGGCTGGGCATGCCCATCGATCACAGCTGGCAGCTGTGGGCGTTCGGCGTGTTCGCTATCGCCGCCGTCGGCATCACGTCCAGTTCCCTGCTCTCGGTGCTGGGCACCGCCGGAATGCTGGTCAGCCTGCTCATCTTCGTGATCCTCGGGCTGCCGTCGGCCGGCGCCACGGTGCCGCTGGAGGCGACGCCGTCCTTCTTCCGCTGGCTGGCCGCATTCGAGCCGATGCACCAGGTCTTCCTCGGGACCCGGTCGCTGCTGTACTTCGGTGGCCACGGCGACGCCGGCCTGACGCAGTCGCTGACCATGACGACGATCGGCCTCGTCGTCGGATTGCTGCTCGGCGGCATCGTCACACACCTCTACGACCGCAAGGGTTTTCACCGCATTCCGGGTGCGGTCGAGCTGGCGATCGCCCAGGAGCATCAGGCGCAGCACCAGGCCCGCCGCGGCAAGCACGCGGAAGCGGTGACCCCGGCCGCCGACACCGACTCCACGGGGACCGAGGCGGCCGAGCCCGCCGGTGCCGAGCCCGAAAGTTCAAGCGAGCAGGCGTAATTCGCGCGTAGCCCGACCGTCATCGCATCGTGATGTTGTTGACAGTGTGACTGTTGAGACTGATGATGTTGGTGTTGCATTAGATCCTGGCGGAAAGGGCTATCGTGCTGACCCGACGCGCCAGCTTCCGCCGGCTGGTGGCGTGCTGCGCCGCCGTCGTTGCCTGCGTCGCGCTGGCCGTCACCTCCGGGCAGCCCCTTGCCCTCGCCGCCGACGGCCGCGACCTGCTCGCCAACGCCATCGGCGGCACCCGCGGTTCCTACCTGGTCTACAACTTCGGCCCCGGCCATCCCGCGCCGATGCTCAACGCCGGTGGCAGCTGGTATGAGATGAACAACGGCGGCCACCTGATGATCATCAAGAACGCGGCGGGACGCCTGTCGCCGCACCTGCTGGTCGACACGCACCGGGGCGATCAGGCGCGGTGCGAAAACAATCCGGGCGCCCGCACCGGCGAGGGCCTCTGGCAGGCCTCGGAGCTGTATGCGCCGCTGCAGGCCTGGCAGCGCATGGGCCAGCCGACCATCGCGATCAACGCCAACTTCTTCGACGTCCGCGGCCAGAAGGGCGGCTCGTGGCGCCAGACCGGTTGCAGCTCACCACTGGGCGCCTTCGTCGACAACACCCAGGGGCAGGGCCGCGCCAACCAGGCGGTCACCGGGACCGCCGCCTATCCCGGCAAGCAGGGGCTGTCCGGTGGCGGCGAAAGCTGGAGCGCCCTGTCCACCATGATCCTGCCGTCCGGCGGCGCCCCCTATGTGGTGTGGCCCAGGACCAAGAGCGACTACGACGCCGCCACCCCGGTGGTGGCCGACCTGCTCAACAAGAACGAGAAGTTCGTCGCGGTCTCGGGCATCGGGCTGCTGGCGCCCGGCAACACCGGGCAGCTGCACGACGGCGGGCCCAGCGCGGCCAGAACGGCCATCGCCTACGCCAGGCAAAAGGACGAGATGTACATCTTCGAGGGCGGCAACTACACCCCGGACAACATGCAGGACCTGTTCCGCGGCCTGGGCAGCGACAACGCGGTGCTGCTCGACGGCGGCGGCTCGTCGGCCATCGTGTTGCGCCGCGACACCGGGGGCATGTGGGCCGGCGCGGGATCACCGCGCGGATCGTGCGACACCCGCCAGGTGCTCTGCGATTCACATGAGCGCGCGCTGCCCAGCTGGCTGGCATTCAACTAGCAACGGCCGCTTCGGTTTTCGTCGCCGGTGGTGCCCACCGGAAGATCAGCAGGCTCGTGGCTATCACCGCCGCGGCGACCGCGAACACCGGCGCGATCACGTATCTCGACATCGTCGCGCCGAGGAAGGCGCCGGCACACATGGTGGCGACCACGCCGATGCGCAGCCGGTGGCGTTCGCCGGTGCCGCCGGCCAGGCGGCTGTCCAGTCCGAGGCTGACGATCGTCGACGTCAGGACCGTGGTGGAGAGCTCCTGGATGCCGAACTGGCGTGCGCTCGAATGCTGTAAGCCGAAGGTCACCGCCAGGATGCCGATCATGATCAGCTTCGAATTCCCCTGGTAGCGCAGCAGTCCCGCGCCCGCCACCACGGCCAGCGTCGCCAGCAGGGTGATCTCTGTCGCCAGCACGGTGGTGATCCACGTTCGGGTGCGCACGCCGAAGTGTCGCGACAGGCGGCCGCTGACGACCGTGGTGCAGATGAAGGTCGGCAGGGCCACCGCGACGGCATTCAGGTCGACGGTGGTGCTCGGCGCCAGCCAGAACCCGAGGAAGATCACGTTGCCGGTCATGTTCGCGACGAACACGTGGCCGAGCGCCAGGATGCTGATCGAGTCGGCCAATCCGGTGGCGAAGGTCAACAGCAGCAGCGCCGCTACCGTCCATCTTTCGGATACCGGTGACGTGACAGCCATGCGCTGCAGTATATTTCGGTACCGCCCGCGGCCGCCGTTAAACTTTTGGCGTCAGATCCAGCGACGTGATCGTCGTCATCCTGGTCACCAGCCAGCGGTTGCTGGACCGCTTCAGGAACAGCCGGTAGGACAGGTACTTCAGCGACGGGACGTTCTTGGTCAGCGGGCTGGTGGAGGTCGTGTTGGTGTAGACGATGACCGTAGCGTTGGGGTCGTCCAGCATTTCGACCGCCGCGCCGGTGACCTCGGTGCTGTTGCTGATCTTGGCCTGCTTGTTGGGGGCCACGATCGCGTCGACGAATTTGCGGTACTGCGCCTCGAAATCGCCACTGAGATAGCGGGATGCCCGGTCGGCGAGGGTGTCCATGTTTTCCGGGGTGTACGTCCACAGGGTGGTGATCGCGTTGGCCGCGGTCCGCGCCACGTTCAGTTTCGTTGCGGCGGTAGCACGATCGGCCAGGTACGGCTGCATCATCGCGCCGGCGAACGCGGCGGACCCCACGAACAGCAGCGCGGCGATCACGGCCACGATGGCCCAGGCCTTGCCGGCCCGCCGCTTCTCGCCCGCACCGGCGGCCGCCGCGGCGTCGGTGGTCTGTTCCGCGTCCTCGCCGGCGGCCTCGGCCTCGTCGCCGTCCGGCTCGACCGCGTCGCTGGTGTCGGATTCGGTTGTCGCGTCGGTCTTTTCGTCGCCTACGCCGTCACCCTCCGCCTCGGCCTCGGGGGCGGCCGGGCGCTCGTCGGCGGTCACATCACCTGCTGCAGGTTGCTGATCTTCCACTGGTTCCCTTCCTGCGTCGCGGTCGCCGCCCAACGGTTGGTGTTCTCCAAGACCTGCTTCTCATCCGGCGACTTGGTGGTGATCGCGGTGGCCACCATGACGCTGACGCTGCCGTCGTCGTTCCATCGCTCCAGCCCCGCGCCCAGGACGCTGCCGGTGGCCGGTTCGGCCCGCGCGACCTGGAGCAGGATCTCGTTGGCGTTCTTCTGGTATTGCTTGGCGAAGTCGCCGGTCGCCTGCGCCAGGATCCGGTTCACGTAGTCGTTGGCGTGAAAGGGATCGATGGAAATGAACTGCGTCATGAACCCGGTGACGTAGGTGAGCACCTCGCGGTCCTTCGACGCGGTCCGCACCCGAGATTCATGCGACCCGAGCATCAGCGCGCAGGCCGTGATCGCCGCCACCATCAGCAGCGCGGCGACCGTGCCGGCCAACGGCACCAGCCACGGCCGCTGCGCCTCGGACTCGACCGGGCGCGCGACGAGCAGGGGCCGTTCGTCGGGGGCGAACCTGCGCCGGGGGCTCATTTTCCTCCCCCGGGCTGCTTCGGCTTGGTCAGCACGTTGAGATCGTCGACGCGCCAAGTGTTTCCGCCGCCGTTGGTGAAGTTCACCCGCACGGTGGCGCTGATGTAGCGCTGCTCGGGCCCGATGCCGCGCCGGCCCTGCATGAACAGCAGCATCGTCGCCCGGTGCGGGCTCGCCGATTCGATCGAGCTGTTGGTGACCCAGTACTCGTTGATGACCGGGTGCCCCTTTTGCACCAGGTCCTGCTGGGCGGCCAGCTGGGGGCGGTATTTGTCGGTCGCCAGCGACAGCGCCCGGGCGAAGTCGTCGTGCAGCGACTTGGGGTCATACGTCAGCATCTGGGCGACAATCTTCGGCCCCTGCGTGGCGATCTGGGCGCGGGTCTGATCGGTCGCCCGGTCCGTGGTGTACACCACGAAAAAGCTGATCGCGGCCCCGGCCAGACACAGCGCGACCGCGCTCGACACGGCGGCCGCCGCCCAGCGCCGGATGTGGGCCGGCGCCGTGCCCGGTTCCAGGGGGCGCACTTCGGTGCGCGCCAGCATGTCGGCGAACGTGCGGCGGCGTGAATCCCACAGGGGCCAAAGCCATCCCACGATCGAGACGGTGTCGAGCAGGTGCAATAAGTCCCTGAAGAGCAACCACCACGGGCCTACAGCTTCGCCGCTGCGCCCCACCACCGCGATCCCGAGCAGTCCGCGTCCCAAGCTCCACCCGGTGACCGCATGCAGCAACAACCGATTGACCCAGGTCAGCGTAAAGACGACCCCGATCACGGAAATGCATGTCCACCACCAGAGGCCACCCGCCGGCACGGTGACGGAAACCAACGCCATCGTGGTGATGACGGCGATGCCCGGCAGCGTGTCGACGGCGAATGCGCCAACTCGAGAATGCCAGGGCGCCAAGGCTTCCCGCGGTGACTCCTGGGTTGCCGTCGGTGCAGTCTGTTCGACCACCACCGTCACTTCGTCACCTGGTCGAGCTTGGAAATCTTGTACTGCCCCTCGGCGAAGGCCATCTTCACGCGCAGCCGGTAGCCCGATTCGCTCTGGTTCTGGTCGCTGGCCACCTTGACGCGCAGCGCCACGAGGATGTCGATCGAACCGTCGGGGTTGTTGCGCTCGACGGCCGCCCGCACGTCCGACACCTGAACGTGGATGTTCGCGGCCTGATACGCCTGCACGAGCATGCTGGTGTAGAGCAGCGCCTGCGAGCGGAAGGCGTCCGTGCCGCAGTCGATGATCTTCTGCTCGCTCGCGGTCATCGCGTTGGTGTCCGGCGCCTGGGTCGCCGAGACGCATTCCACTGCCGCCTTCAGCGCCGCGGAGTCGTTGCGGGCGATCTGCTGGCTTTGGTGGTGGTAGTGCAGCGCGAGGTAGCCGCCCCCGCCGACGGCGAGGGCGCACAGCACCAGGATCGCGGCGATCGTGGCCAGCCAACCGCGCCCCACCCGCGACGGGCCTCGCGGCGTCGCCACCGCGGGCTCGGCGGCTTCCGCCTCAGCCGCGCCGGATTCCGCATCGTCCTCGGGGGTGCCATCGGACTCGGGGGTGTCACCGGACTCGGACTCGCCCGCGCCGGCGGCGCCGTCCGGGGATTGCACCGCGTCCTCGGCGTCGTCCTGCGGACCGGTTTGCCCGGCTCCGTTCTCGGGTGCCGCCGTATCCTCGTTCTTGTCCTGCGTCGCCAACGAATCGTCCGTGTCGATGGGGTTCAGCCGGCTGGTGCCAGCATCTCCTTCCATCCATCGTCTCCTGTTCTGGTCGAGTTCTCGACGGAGTATTTAACTCCGTCTGGCCCTACCAGTTCACCGCTTTGGGGACTGTAGATCGCCGAGGGAGGCCCGCTGGGTTTGTAGACACAGGGGTTGGGCTGCTGGCCATTGCACTGCACGGTACCCGACCCCGGCCGCGACAACGGATCGCTGGTGGGCGGGGGTGTGCCCGCGACGCGGTCCGAGGGTGCCGGGTTGAGCCCGTTGTCCACCGACGGCGCCGGGATCACCATGCCCGGCTTCACCGGCTGGTCACAGCGCGCGGACGGCGCGGGGCAGGTCAGGGTCTGGTTGGGGTCGCCGTACCAGGGGTTGGTACCCGCCGGCACATACGGCTTGGGGTCGCGGCATTCCCGCGGAGTCGCGGCCCGCTTGCCCGGAATGTCCGTGCACGGGATGTTGCGCGACCCGCGCACGCTGTTCGCCGGGGTGTCCATCGGGATCTTGCAGTACGTGCCCGTGGGCAACGGCTGCATGCTGGTGTCGGCGGGCGAACGCCACTCCGGGGCCGGGATGAACCCGGTCAGACACGGTGGCGGCTGGTTGATCGACAGCGCCAGGTCGAGCGCGGCCATGTTCGGGAACGGCGCGGCCACCGTCTGGGCGATCGACGCGCCCTGCGGGAGGAACACCAGGACCTGCTCGACGCCGGTGTGGTAGCGCTTGAGCAGGTCGAAGACGACCTCGAGGTTGGCCAGCGTCTGCGGCAGCGAATCCCGGACGTCGCTGAAGACCGAGTTGACCTGGTCGGCCGTCGGCGCCGCCTGGCGCAGCAGGCTTTTCAGGTGTTGATCCTCCTGCGCGGACTGGGCGCCCAGCCTGTTCAGGTTGCGTGCCCAGCGCTCAATGTTGTCACTCGACTTGGCCTGGCTGTCCAGCACCGGCCCGGAATTCTGGATGATGTCGTTGACGTCGGTCATCTGGTTCTTGAAGTCGCCGACGATCGCCTGCGTCGCGTCGACCAACCGCTGCAGGTTGGGGCCCAGCCCGCCGACGGATTGCGCCGTCTCGTCGAGGAGCTGGCCGATCTTCTCCTTCGGCAGCACCGACAGCCCGCGGTTCGCCGTGTCCAGGGCGGGCCCGATCTCGGCGGGCACGGTGCCCTTGGTGATGGTCTGCCCGTCGGCCAGGTACTTGCCGGGGTTCCCGCTCGACGTCAGGTCCAGGTACTGCTCACCGACGGCCGAGACGGAGTGCACGTTGGCCGTGGCGTCGATCGGGATCTTGTAGTGGCTGTCGATGCTCATCGTCGCCTGGGCGCCGTGCTCGGTGGGCTCGACGTCGGTCACCTTGCCGATGGTGATGCCGCGATAGGTGACGTTCGCCGTCGGGTACAGGCCGCCCGAGGCGGGCAGGTCGGCCTTCAGGGTGTAGCGGCCGATGCCCACCAGGCTCGGGATCTGCAGGTAGTAGATCCCGAGCACCAGCAGCGAGATGACGGTCAGGACCCCGAAGGCGATCAGCTGGCGTCGAATGAAGGGAGTCAGCATTGGCTTCTGTCCGCCCTTTCCACCAGCGGTCCACCCGGCGCGTCATTCGGGTTCGGCGTGTAGCGCACGTCCGGGATCATCGTCTCCGGATCGCGCCCGAACGACTGCTCGAGCGCCCGCAGGGCTCCCGACAAACCGGTCCCGGTGAGGAACGCGTTGTCGACGGCGCTGTAGGTCAGGTCGAGCGTCAGCGAGATGTTGATGTAGTCGCCGCGGAAGATCTTCGGGACCGTGTCGATGTCGAACGGCTGGGTGAGGATCAGCTTGAGCGCGCCGATCAGGTACGGCGAGGCCCGGCCGAGCTCCTTCAGCGGGCACTGCAGCGCCTGCAGGTCGGTGTGCAGCGGACCGCGCGCCTCCGACAGGTACTGGTCGGCCGACTGGCTGAGGCGTCCCACCGAGTCGACGGCGTTGATCAGCAAGTTCTTGGTGTCGGCGAAATGCTTGATCAGCGGCGGGATGTCGGTGAGCACTCGGTCCAGGACGTCGGCCCGGCCGCCCACGTAGGTCAGCAACCGGTTGGTGGAGTCGATGGCGTGGGTGATGTCATCGCGCTGCTGGTTGAGCTGGTTGGTGAAGGTGTCCAGCTTGCCGAGCAGCGACCGGATCTGGTCACCGCGGCCGTTGAAGATGTTGTAGACCTCGTTCTGCAGCACCTCGAGGTTCGGGATGCCGCCGCCGCGCAGTATCAGCGACAGGCTGGCCAAAGTCTGCTCGGTGGTCGGATACGCCGACGAGTTCTTCAGCGGAATGGTGTCGCCGTCCTTGAGCATCTCCGGCGACGGGTTCGGCGGCGCGGCGAGTTCCACGTGCTGGGATCCCAGCAGCGAGGTCTGGCCGATCTTGGCGATGGCGTTCTTGGGCAGCTTGGTGTGCTTGTCCACGCCCAGCGTCAGCGTGGCGATCCAGTTCTTCAGCTGGATGGCCTTGATCGAGCCGACGAACACGTCGGCGACCATCACCTTGCTGTTGCCGTTGATCGCCAGGGTGTCGGGCACCTGCACATAGATGGTCATGGCCCCCGAGCCGCTGCCGGGCCCACCCGGAATCGCGACGTTGGAGATGCCCTTCCAGCCACACGAGCTCAGCACCGTGGCGGCGACCAACAGCACCAGCCCTTGCCAGGTCCGATGGCGGATCCGGTGCGCGATAACGAGCCGACGGTTCGGCTTGCTCCTCGCGCGAAACGCGCTCGTCGCGCCTCTCACTGGCCACCTCCAAAGTCAGCGGGTGCCGCCGGACCGCCCGCGTTCGGGGCGGGCACGGACACCGGGGCCGGCGTCGGAGCGACCGGGCCCGGGATCACCTCCGGCCCCGGCGGTGGCGGCTGGATCGGCACCGGAGCGTTCAGCCCCATGGGCGGCACGATCGGGTTCTCGTCGTAGGCGTTCGGCGGACCCGGCGGGGTCTGCAGGTTCGACTGGACGGGCGCGATGTTCGGCCCACCCATCAGCTCTTCCAGCGAGTCCGGCGTCATCAGGCCCGCGGTGATCGGCCCGACCTGCTGCCCCTGCATGCCCGGGGCGACGATCCAGCCCGGCTGGGTGTTGCGGTGCGACGTCGGGGTGTCCGGCACCCAGATGCCCGGGACGGTGGTGTCCTTATAGCCGTTTGGCGGGTGCAGCCGGTCCTCGGAGTAGGCGACCTCCTTCGGCAGCGTCTCGGCCGTGCTGAACAGGTTCAACCCGAACGGCGGGTAGTTGAACTTGATCGCGTCGAGAATCGGCGACAGGTACTGCGCGCACAGTTCGGCCGACTCCTGGTAGCCCAACCGGCTGCCGGCCTGGATCGCACTACAGATGAACTGCATCGGGTTCGCGAAGTTGGTGATCGACGGGATGGCCACCACCGAGCCGTGCGACGGGTGATAGATCTGGTTGATGTTCGCCGCGGCCGTCGGCAGCACGTGCAGCGCGGTCTCCAGCCCATTCAGCGGATCCGGTTGCAGCAGCGCGTTCGTCGCCGTTTCCAGGTTATTGATGTCCTGGACCAGCACCCCGCGGTTCTGGTCCAGCCAGGGCCGCACGGTGGTGAGCAGGCTGTCGAACTGCTGGATGGCGTTGGACAGGTCGCTGTCGGAATGCGCCAGCCGCGTGGTGAAGTCCGCCAGGTTCTGGTTGAGCGCGACGAACTGCTGGTCGTCGTTGTGCAGCGCGTTGACGAACAGCGCCAGGCTGCGCACCACCGCGAAGAAGTCGCCGCGACCCTCGTTCAGCGCGGTCAGCGCCTGCGACAGGCTGGTCAGCGTGGCGTTGAACTGCTTGCCCTTGCCGGCCAGCCCGTTGGCGAACGACTCGATGACCTCACCGAACGGGCCCTTCGGCTGCTCGGGTGTGGGGCCGAGCTTGGAGATGATGTTGGTGATGCTGTTGCGCAGCTGGTCCCACTCCACCGGCACCTGGGTGCGCTCTTCGGGAATCACCGCGTTGTCGGCCAGCACCGGCCCGCCCTTGTAGGCCGGCTCCAGCTGGATGGCCCGCGACGCCACCAGGGTGGGGTTGAGGATGACCGCCGAGGCGTTGGCCGGCACCCGGTACTGGTTCTCGTAGTGGAAGGTGACCTTCATCTTGTCGCCGACCGGCTCGATCTTGTCGATCGCGCCCACCCGCAGACCCATGATCTGGACCTTGTCGCCCGGGTACAGCGCGTTGGCCGCCGGGAAGTAGGCCACCACGGTGTTGGTGGTCAGCTTCTCGTACAGCCGCCAGCCGACGTAGCCGACGATGAGCGCCAGGATCACCACCAGCGATCCGATGATCACCGATGCCCGAGACAGCCTCGGCAGCCGGATGTTGCGGATGTCAAAGATGGTGCTCAATTCTGGCTACCTCCCCCCGCTGCGCCACTGCCTCCGGCTCCGCCGGGATTGATGAACGGTGCCGGCAGTTGGTTGCCCGGCCCGGGCGGCGCCGCGGGTCCCGGCGGGAATCCCGGCGCGAACGTCGACGGCGGCGGCACCGGTCCGGCCGGTGCGAGGTTCTCGGTGCGCGCGCCCGGGGGCGCCTGCGCCGGCAGCGGCACCGGTGTGCCCGGCACGTCGGGCGGCGGGTCACCCGGCCGGCCCGCGATCGGGATGCCCGGCGTCGGCGGCAGACCCGCGGGGTTCGGCGGCGACGTCATCACGTCGACCGGAGCCGGGAAGCCCGGCCCACCGAACGGGCCCGACGTCGCACCCGCGCACGGCAACGGATTCCACGGCCGCGGCAGGCCCTCGTCGCCCACCGTGACGTTGCCGCCCGGGTTGGCCGGCGTGTACGAGCACGGCGATCCCGGGGGGACGGCCGGACCCGGGTGATCGGGCGTGCCCTCGAGCACCGGCGGCGCCGGCGGCGGCGCGCCGTTGGGGAACCGGGTGCCGTTGGGGTCGGGGAACCGGTAGGCCGGCAACCCCGCACTGCGCCAGAAGTTCTCCGGGTCGATGCCACGCTTCTTGAAGGCGGCGTCGACCCACGGCTGCGAAATCTGGTACAGGGCCAGGTTGTGCAGGACCACCTTGAAGAACGGTCCCGACGCGATGGCCTCGTTCAGCGAGGGCAGGAACTTGCCGACCTCGGTGAAACCGTTGGCCAGGTCGTCTTTGCGCTGCACCAGGATGTCGCTCACCGTGCGCAGCTGCTCCAGCACGTGGTTCAGGTTCGGGTTGTCGTTGATCAGGCCCTTGACCTGTTCGGAGAACGCGGCGATGTTGCCCAGCAGCGCGTTGATGGCCTGGCCGCGCTCGTTGAAGGCGGCCAGCAGGGTCTTGGTGTTGACCAGCAACCGGTCGATCTGGTCGCTGCGGTTACCGAGGATGCCGGCCACCTGATTGGCCTGGGCGAGCAGGTGCTTGACCTCTTCGTCGCGCTTGCCGATGGTGTCGGAGAACTTCTCCACGCCTTCCAGCGCCGGGCTCAGGTGCGGGTAGGTCTGGTCGATGGTCTGCGACAGCACGTGCAGCGACCGCTTGACGGTGTCGATGTCCCAGCCCTGGGCGGCCTTGGTGACGTCGAAGAAGGCGTCGTAAATCTGGTAGGGGGTGGTGCTTTGGCCGATCGGCAGCGTCGCCCCGGGTCGTAGCGGCTGGTTGCCGCGCGCCTCGAGTTCGAGGATCTTCTTTCCGAGGATGGTGTCGGTCTTGACTGCGATCCGGCTCTCGGTGCCGAACGTTGCTGTGCCGGTATTGAATTGGACCAGGATGTGGTCGCCGTCGATCTTGAGGCCCTCCACCTTGCCGACGTCCACGCCGGCGATGCGCACTTTGTCGCCTTTGCTGAGGCCACCGGTGTCGGAGAACTGGCCATAGTAGTGCGGTTTGGCCATCAACATCGGGACACTGGTGAAACTTTGCCCCACGCCGATCACCAGCACCGTCACGACGATGCCCATCAGCCCGATGCGAAGCCGGTTGGGTGGTTCCAGTGTTCTCATTGCGGCGTGCACCTACCCGTCGGCTGCTGGAACAGCCGGACCGTGCGGACCGGGCCGCCGGCCTGCAGGCCGTTGATCTTCAGGGTGATGTCGCAGGCATAGAAGTTGACGAAGTCCCCGTAGGACCCGATGGCGCGTCCGATCATGTTCAACGCGGTCGGCACCTTCTTGAGGTAGTCCTGCAGTTGGTCTTGCTGGTCGATCAGCGGCTGCTGCACCGCGTCCAGGTAGTTAATCGTCTTGTGCAACAGTCCGCGGTCCTCGGCGAGCAGGTCGGCGACGGTGCCTGCGGCGTTGCTGATGTGCGCGGTGCCCCCTGCCAACTGGTCGCCGTGGTCCTTCAGACCGGTGATCAGCACCTCGAGGTTGTTGATGGTCTGGTCGAACTGCTGGCGGTGCCGAACGGTCGTGTCCAGCACGGTGTTCAGGTTCTTGATGACCTCGCCGATCGCCTGGTCGCGCTGGCCGAGCTGACTGGTCAGCTGCGCGGTCTGATCGAGGATGTCGTTGATGGTGCCGCCCTGGCCCTGGAACACGGTGACCAGCGCGCTCGCGATGGTGTTGACCTTCTGCGGGTCCAGCGCCCGGAACAGCGGCTTGAACCCACCGATCAAAGCGTCGAGGTCGAGCGCCGGCTGGGTGCGCGCCAACGGGATGAACCCGCCGGCCGGCAGCACCTTGTCGGCGCCTTCGCCCTGACCGCGCTTGATCTCCAGGTAGCGATTGCCGATCAGGTCGAGGTAGCGGATCTGGGCGGTCGTCGACTGATACAGCGGGATCGAGCGGTCGACGTTGAACTTCACCCGGGCGCGCTTGCCGCCGTCGACCAGCTCCACCGAGTCGACCTTGCCGACCTCAACCCCCGACGCGCGGACGAACTGTCCCGCGCGCAGGCCGCTGACGTTGGTGAACTCCGCCGAGTAACCGTTGGTGCGGTCGAACCGCATCTGACCGAACACCACGATGATCATCACGGTGAAGATCAACAGCACCACCGAGAAGATGCTGAGCTTGACAATGGTTCCGGTGATTTTCATGGGTTGATCGTGTTATCCCCTACCTGGCGTCCCCAGACGTACTCGATCGCGTACGGCGATCCGGTGTCCAGGTGGTTGTACGGCGCGAGGCTGTTGCCGGAGTCCATCACCAGCTCCGGCGCGGGCCACAGGTCGTGGGTGAGCGGCTGCCAGCACCCCGGCGCACCGCCCGGGCCGCCGCGCGCGTTCACCCGCGGCAGGTTCTCGGGGTAGACGTACGGGTTGGGGGCACCGCCGACCAGGCCGGCCGTGGCGCCGAGCCCGAGCGTGAGCGCCGCGACGGCCACCAGCGACAGCGGGTTGGCGATCAGCCCCAATCCGGACAGCGCCTGGGTGTGCGCCACCAGCGAGTAGCCGTTGCCGCCCAGGAACGACGAGGCCTTGGGCTCGATGTCGTGGTAGTTGCGCACGGTGCAGAACAGCTCGGGGCTGTAGGTGTCCAGCAGCTGCGCCGTCGGCACCAGATCTTCGGCGCCGCGCGCCAGATACGGCCCGCCCTTGTTAAACAGGTCCGCGCCGGTGTTGCCGAACCCGGCCGCCGACAGCAGCGCCTGATCCAGATCCTTTTGCTGGGCGTTGATGGTGCGCGAGGTGATCACCGCGTTGTTCAAGAAGTCCAACAGGTCCGGCGCGGCGTTGGCGTAGGTGTCGCCCAGGGCCGCCAACTGCTGAATGTCCTTGCGCGCCTGCGGCAGCTGCGGATTCACGTCATCGAGCAGCACGTTGGCGTTGGTCACCGACTGGCCGAACTTCTCCCCCAGCCCGGCCAACGACTGGGCCGCCGCGCTCAACGTCAGATTCAGCTTGACCGGATCCACCTTCTCCGCGATCGAGGTGATCGTCTGGAACAGCGTGTTGATCTCGGTGGTCACCGACCGCGCATCGATCACCGTGTGTGTCGAAATCTTCTGCGGCGACGGGTTGGCCGGCGTCGTCAACGACACGTACTTGCCGCCGAACACCGTCGTCGCCTTGATGTCGGCGTTGACGTTCGACGGGATCAGCTTGAGGTACCGCGGGTACACCTCGAGGGTGAACTTGGCGGCCGGCTTGCCGTCGCGCACCGTCTCCGCAATCGACCCCACCCGGCCGATCTCCACCCCGTTGTAGGTCACCTTCGAACCGGGATCCATCACCAACCCGGCCCGCGCCGCCAGCATCGTCAACTCGGTCTTGGGCGTGAAGTTGCCCCGGAACTGGCCGTAGATCAGGGCCAGCGCCAACGCGAAGACGACCAACAGCGCGACGCCGGCCAGCTTGTACGGCGGCGTCCGCGGGGCGTTGGTCTGGATCGGTCGGGCCATGGCGGTTACACCGTGAGTGCGAAGTTCGGGTTGACGCCGTAGAGCGCCAACGCGGCGGACAACACGACAACCTGTACCGACACCAGCGAGAAGCGCATCGAGCGGCCGACGGCCTCACCGACGCCCACCGGGCCGCCGCCGGCCTCGTAGCCGTAGAAGCAGTGGGTGATCATCACGACCGCGGTGATGATGATGGCCTCCAGGAACGACCAGAACACGTCGTCGGGACGCAGGAACGTCCGGAAGTAGTGCTCGTAGGTGCCGTTCGACTGTCCGTAGATCACCGTGGTGGTGATCTGCGGGGACAGGAAGGTCATGATGATCGCCATGGAGTAGATCGGGATGATCACGACCAGCCCGGCCATGATGCGGGTGGAGGCCAGGAACGAGATCGATTTGATGCCCATCACTTCCAGGGCGTCGACCTCCTCGCTGATCCTCATGGCGCCCAGCTCCGCGGTGGCGCCGGCGCCGACCGTGGCGGCCATCGCGATGCCGGTGACGACGGGCGCGGCGATGCGCACGTTGATCAGCGCGGCGAAGAACCCGGTGAACGCCTCGACACCGATGTTGCCCAGCGAGGCGAAACCCTGGATGGCGACCAGCGAGCTACCGGACAGCGTCACGAAGCCGACGATGGCGACGGTGCCACCGATGACCGCCATCGCGCCGGTGCCCATGCCGATCTGGGCGATCAGCCGCAGCGTCTCCTTGCGGTAGTTGCGCAACGCGTGCGGGATGTGCCCGACGGCGAGAGCGCCGAACCACGCCATCTGGCCGATGTCGTCCAGACCGCGGGACGCCGCGAGGCCATAGCGGTTGAGGTTCTCTGCCGCCCGCGGGAAGCGGGCGCGAAAGACGGCGGAAGTCGACATTTCAGTGCCCCGTCCCGAACCGCACACCGATGGTGGTCAGCACCACGTTGACGGCATAGAGCGCGACGACGCAGAGCACGACGGTCTCGTTGACCGCGGTGCCCAGGCCCTTGGAGCCGCCGCGCACGGTCAGGCCGCGGTAGCAGCCGACCAGGCCGGCGATCAGGCCGAAGACGGCGGCCTTGACCGTCGCGATGACGACCTCGGGCAGGCCGGTGATGGTCGTCAACGTGGCCAGGTAGGCGCCGCCGGAGACGTTCTGCAGGTAGACGCCGAACAGGTAGCCGCCGACCAGGCCCACGGTGATCACCAGGCCGTTGAGCAGGGTGGCGACCAGGGTCGCGGCGACCACGCGGGGCACCACCAGCCGGTGGATCGGGTCGATGCCGAGCACTTCCATCGCGTCGATCTCTTCGCGGATGGTGCGGGCACCCAGGTCCGCGCAGATCGCGGTCGAGCCGGCGCCGGCGACCACCAGCACCGTGGTCAGCGGGCCGAGCTGGGTGACCGCGCCGATCGCGGCGCCGGCGCCGGACAGGTCGGCCGCGCCGAACTGGGCGAGCAGGACGTTGAGCGTGAAGATCAGCAACACGGTCAGCGGGATCGACACCATGATCGTCGGCAGGAACGCCACCCGCATGATGAACCAGCACTGCTGGATGAATTCGCGGTACTGGAACGGCCAGCGGAACAGCGCCTTCCCGGTGAGCACGCACATCCGGAAGAACCCCCCGACAAGCGTCAGGGGCGTCTCCAGTTGGTCGCGTACATAGCCGACCAAGTAGGGACCCCGCCCACTTGTCGACGTTGAAGTCACCGTTGCCCCCTCTGGCCGTCACCGCGCGCCTCCTGGCGTCGCGGCGGATCGTCTAGCACGCCTAGCCCCCTTACCGTCCCCCGCAAGCGGTCGGTACCCCCAGTGCGGCCGGGGGTGCTCCCACCTCGCCCCGGCATGATGCCTGTGACCATCGGCTCCCTACTGGCAAGTAGTAACGGAGACCACAGGAATGTACCCGATGGCCAAGCACGTGTGAACCGCATCTGCACAATTAACCCTTCGCCAACAGCTGGCAAACGTTACAGCTCCCGTCAACTTTCCTTTCTGCTCCTAAAATCTCTTGGCCTAGAATGGATTTAGTCGATTTCTCCGACGCCGTAGCGAACTCGCAGTTCAGTCTTGAGCACCTTTCCGGCCGGGTTGCGCGGCAGCGCGTCGACGATCTCGAGCGCCTTCGGGTGCTTGTACCGCGCAAGCCGTTCGGTCAGAAACTCATCGAGCTCGTCGAGCCGTAAATTGTCGCCCGCGACAGCGGCGACCGCGATGGGCACCTCACCCCACTTTTCGTGGGCGCGGCCGATCACGGCGACCTCGACGATGCTGGGGTGGCTGGCGAGGACGTTTTCCACCTCGGCGCAATAGATGTTCTCGCCGCCGGAGATGATCATGTCCTTCTTGCGGTCGACCACCCACACGTAACCGTCTTCGTCCATCCGGACGAGGTCGCCGGAGTGAAACCAGCCGCCGGCGAACGCTTCCGCCGTGGCTTCCGGGTTGTTCCAGTAGCCGCTCATCAAAGTCGGTGCGCGGTAAACGATTTCGCCGACCTCACCGATCGGCACGTCATTCATGTTCTCGTCGACGACACGGGCTGCCACGGTGGGGATCACCTTGCCGACCGAACCGCGTTTACGGATGGCGTCTTCGCCTAGCAACATGCACGTGACCGGCGACATCTCCGTCTGGCCGAACGCGGCCAGGATCTGCGTGCCGGGGAATCTCGCCGACATCTCCCGCAGCAACGCGTCGGGGGCCGGCGCGGCGCCCCACGAGATCACCCGCAACTTCAGCTCGCGCGGGCGCGCGTGCTGTTCGGCGCAGACCGCCTGCCACTGGGCGGGCACCAGAAAGATGCCGGTGACCTTCTCCGCGGCGAGCACGTCGAGCAGCTGCCCGGGCTCGAAGGCGCCGAGCGGGTAGATCACCGTCGGGATGCCGAGCAGCACCCCGGTCAGCAGGTTGCCGATGCCGGCGATGTGGAAGAACGGGACGCCGATGAACCCGACGTCGTTGTTGATGTCGGCGCCGTTGGTGTACAGCCCGGTCATCGTCTGGCCGGTCAGGTTGGTGTGGGTCAGCACGGCGCCCTTCGGCCGCCCGGTGGTGCCCGAGGTGTACATGATCAGCGCCGGCGAGTCGTTCGGGATGTCGACGGGCTGGTGCTCCTGGCCGACCTCGTTGATCAGGTCCTCGTAGCCGAGCACGCTGTCATCGGTCGAGCCGCTGGCCACCACGACGGTGGCCAGCAGCGACTCGATGTCGCGAACCCCGGTGGCCACCGGCGCCAGCACGGGTTCGGTGACGATCACACGCGCTTCACAATCCTGGACCAGGAATGCGATCTCGGGCGGGGTGAGCCTGAAGTTCAGCGGGACCGCGATGGCGCCGAGCATGTTGACGGCCAGCACCGACTCGACGAACTCGGTGCGGTTGAGCATCAGGATCATGACCCGGTCGCCGAAGCCGACACCCCGGCGGCTCAGCGCGTCGGCGAGCGCCGCCACCCGGTCGCGCAGGTCGCCCCACGTCAGGGTCTTGCCCAGGAACCGCAGCGCCGTCGCCTTCGGCTGCATCAGCGCATGCCGCTCCAGCTGGTTCACCCAGTTCTGTCGCCGGGCCAGGTATGGCTGCTCGTTCGCCTGTGTCTGATGGTTCGCCAGTTGCGCGGTCAAACTCAGCACTCCCCTTCACTCGCGCACCGCTTGCGCCAGGTTGATATTTGATAAAACTTCGTGTTGTGTGGGTCACACTATGGCGTTGACGGTCCACTGACAAGTCCCGGCTAACGCCCGTCAAAACTTAAACCCCGTCCCGCCAAGCCCACGAAAGCCCTGGCAGCCCCCGTGAACGCACCGATGTCAATGCAGCCGAGGAGTCGGCGGCCGCTACGCCGGGCGCAGCTGTCCGATGAGGTGGCCGGTCACCTGCGGGCGGCGATCATGTCCGGCACCCTGCGCCCCGGGACGTTCATCCGGTTGGACGAGACCGCGGCCGAGCTCGGGGTCAGCGTCACCCCGGTGCGCGAGGCCCTGCTGAAGCTGCGCGGCGAGGGCATGGTGCAGCTCGAACCGCACCGCGGCCACGTCGTGCTGCCGCTGACCCGACAGGACATCGAGGACATCTTCTGGCTGCAGGCGTCGATCGCCCGGGAGCTGGCGGCCGCGGCCACCGACCACATCACCGACGCCCAGATCGACGAGCTGGACCGGATCAACGACTCGCTGGCCGCGGCCGTGGGCTCCGGCGACGCCGAGACCATCGCGGGCATCGAGTTCGCGTTCCACCGCGTCTTCAACCAGGCAAGCGGCCGGATCAAGCTGGCCTGGTTCCTGCTCAACGCCGCGCGCTACATGCCGGTGCTGGTCTATGCCGCCGATCCGCAGTGGGGAGAGGCCGCCGTCGACAACCACCGCCAGCTGATCGCCGCGCTGCGCCGCCACGACACCGCCGCGGTAATCGAGCACACCGTGTGGCAGTTCACCGACGCGGCCACCCGGCTGACCGAGATGCGCGACCGCATCGGAATCTTTTAGCGGCGAGCGCACCGCAGGCTAGGTCGCGGCCAGCTGCTCGGCGCGCTGCTTGAGGCTTTCGGCCAGATGGTCGAGCACATTGTTGAGGAGCTGCTTCACCATCGGCGCCGGCACCGGCATCGAGGTTTCGACGTCCAGGTCCACCGTCAGCAGGCTCGACGCCCCCATCGGCACCACGCTGAACAACTGCTCCTGCTTGGTGAACAGGTCGCCCTGCTGCAGCACGGTCTGGATCTGGTTGTCGCCCGGGTAGTACACGGCCTGGATGAACATGCTCTGCATGCCCTGATAGTCGGTATCGAGCCGCAGCTGGCTGGGCCGCCCGTCGTCGTAGCGGGCCAGCACCCAGAGGCCCTTGATCTCCTCGTTCCACTGCGGGTACGCCTCGAAGTCGCCGACGATCCTCATGATCAATGCGGCGTCGGCGTCCACCTCGACGGTCTTGCTCATGACTGGCATGCGCGAAGCATAGCCGGGCCGGCCGCGCGTCCTTGCGGTGCCGTCGCGGCCCCGTGCGGTGACGAAAACCCTGGTGCCGGGCCGTTATTGGTCGACCTGTCAGTCCACGGTGGCCGTGGCCAGCAGCGCGCGAACGGCGTCGGGAATCGGGACGGACTTGCGGGTGACCCGGTCGACGTAGACGTGCACCCAGTGTCCGAGCGCGGTGATGGGTTGGGCCTGAGTTGCCGCGGGCTCGGCCCGGAAGACGCCCAGCCGGTAGGTGACGCTGCTCCGGCCCAGCCGCGTGACGGCCAGGCCCACCCTGAGGTCCTGCGGGAATTGCAGTTCGGAGAAGTAGCGGCAACCCGATTCCGCCACGATGCCCAGGGCGGGCGTGGTGAGCGGGTCCAGCCCGGTGCTGGTGTTGATCCACGCGTTGATCGCGGTGTCGAACAGCTGGTAATACACGGCGTTGTTGAGGTGGCCGAACATGTCGTTGTCGGCCCACCGGGTTCCGACCGGCCACAGCACCGGAAAATCGTTGCTGGTCAGCCCGTCGGGTGCGGGCGGAACTACGGAAGCCGACGCCATGGTTGTATTCCAGCATGCCTTCAATCCGGGGCGCGGTGCTGGAGCACATCGGGTCACCTCGGCCCTACGCGCAGTCGCGGCCGATCGCCGTCACCGAGCTCGACCTGGCGCCGCCGGGACGCGGCGAGGTCATGGTCCGAGTCGAGGCGGCCGGCGTCTGCCACTCCGACCTGTCGGTGGTCGACGGCAACCGGGTGCGGCCGGTGCCGATGTTGCTCGGCCACGAGGCCGCCGGGATCGTCGAGCGGGTCGGTGAGGGCGTCGACGACCTGGCCGTGGGTCAGCGGGTGGTGCTGGTGTTCCTGCCGCGGTGCGGCCATTGCGCGGCGTGCGCGACCGACGGCCTCACGCCGTGCGAACCGGGCAGCGCGGCGAACGGCGCCGGCACCCTGCTCGGCGGCGACATCCGGCTCAGCCGCGCCGGGCACCCGGTGTTTCACCACCTGGGCGTCTCGGGCTTCGCGACGCACGCGGTCGTCAACCGCGCCAGCGCGGTCGCAGTGCCCGGCGACGTGCCGGCCGACGTCGCCGCGCTGCTGGGCTGCGCGGTGCTCACCGGCGGTGGCGCGGTGCTCAACGTGGGACATCCCCGACCCGGCCAGACCGTCGCCGTCGTCGGGCTGGGCGGTGTCGGGATGGCGGCGCTGCTCACCGCGCTGACCTATCCCGACGTCCGCGTCGTGGCGGTCGATCAGCTGCCGGAGAAATTGGCGGCAGCGCGCCGCCTGGGCGCCCATGACGCCTACACGCCGCAGCAGGCCACCGACGCCGGGGTGAAGGCCGCGGTGGTGGTCGAGGCCGTCGGTCATCCGGCCGCGCTGGAGACCTCGATCGCGTTGACCGCGCCCGGGGGCCGGACCGTTACGGTGGGCCTGCCGCCGCCCGCCGCCCGAATCAGCGTGTCGCCGTTGGGCTTTGTGGCCGAAGGCCGGTCGTTGATCGGCAGTTACCTCGGCTCGGCGGTGCCCAGCCGGGACATTCCCCGTTTCGTCGAGCTGTGGCAGTCCGGGCGGTTGCCGGTGGAATCGTTGGTGTCGTCGACGATTCCGCTGGAGGGCATCAACGAGGCGATGGACAACCTGGCCGACGGCACCGCCGTCCGGCAGCTGATCAGATTCGACGGTTAGTCGTTGTGCAACGCGCTCGCCAAGGCGTCGCCCTGCAGCGCGAACAGTCGTTGCGAGCCCGCCCAATGCGGCAGCAGCGAGTCGAACCCGTGACAGGCGCGCGCGAAGACGTGCAACTCGGCCGAGACCCCGGCGCGCAGTAGCCGCAGCGCGTAGTCGATCGCCTCGTCGCGAAACGGGTCGATCTCGGCGCAGGTGATCAAAGCCGGTGGCAGTCCCGCGAATTCGCCGCGACGGGCGGGCACCGCGGTTTCGGCTGTGCTGGCCGGGCCCAGGTAGTGGCGCCACATCAGGTCGGCGGCCTCGCCGTCGAACGCCGGGCTGGCGCGGAACTCCGCCTTCGACAAGGTGCCCCGATCGTCGAGCACCGGCTGGTGCAGCAGCTGGAACACCACCGGCGGCGCCGCCCCGTCGGTGGCCCGCTGTGCCAGGCATGCGGCCAGGGCGGCGCCGGCGCTGCTGCCGGCGACCGCCAGGCGTGCCGGATCCGCTTCGAGCGCAACCGCGTTCGCGGCCACCCAGGTCAGCACGGCGCCGGCGTCGTCGAGGGCCGCCGGGTAGGGGTGTTCGGGGGCGAGCCGGTAGTCGACCGACACCACGGTGCAGCGGCCGCGGCGCGCCAGCTGCACGCACTGAACGTGATCGGTGTCGAGGTTGCCCAGCGCGAAACCCCCTGCGTGGCAGAACACCACGGCCGGCGCCGGGCCCTGCGGCCCGCCGCGATAGATGCGCACGTCGACACCGCCGGATCGCGTCGGCACGCGATCCCCGACGATCCGGACCCCGTGCGCATCGGTCCGCTCGGCGGTCAGCCGGCGGCGCTCGTTGAACGGATCCCGGGTGAGTTGGATTGCGGCCAGCGAGAACTCGGTGCGCGTCGTCGCGACCTCCCGCAGCGCGGGATCCAGGCGATCGGCCCCGTCCAGCCCCGTCACCGCGCGCCCCGCTGCGGCGCGGTGACCGGGTCGGGCGCCGACGTGACGGGCGGGGTGAAAGTAAAGTCGGCCGGGACGAACCTGCGCGTCATGCTCCAGAAAGCGCGCGCGCTGCGCGGCCACTGGGTGACCACCCGCCCATTGGGGGCGCGAAAGTAGTTGCTGCACTGGGTGGTCCACACCGTACCCACCATCCACCGATCGATCTTGGCGACGAAGTCGGCCAGCGCTGCGGGCCGCACCGCAACGTAGCGCTTGCCCCTGCGCCGCAGATATTTCAGCGCCCGCACGACGTAGCGCGCCTGCGCCTCGAGGATGAAGATGACGCTGTTGGAGCCGACATTGGTGTTGGGACCGTACAGCATGAAGAAGTTGGGGAAGCCCGGCACGGCCATGCCCAGGTAGGCGTGCGCCCCGTCCCGCCACACCTCCCGCAGGGTCATTCCGTGCTCGCCGGACACGTCCAGTTCCGCGAGATAGTCGGCCGCGGCGTAGCCGGTAGCGCAGACCACCAGGTCCACCTCGCGTTCGGTGCCGTCGTCGGTCACCAGGGATCGGCTGCGCAGGGCGCGCGCCGGGCTGGTCACCACCTCGACGTTCGGCCGGGTCAACGCGGCCAGGTAGTCCGACGAGAACACCAGCCGCTTGCAGCCCATCGGATGCTCCGGAGTGAGCTTGCGGCGCAGTTCCTCGTCGTCGACCGACTTCTCGAGCATCCCGAGCGCGACGGCCTTGAACTGCTCGGTCTTTTCGCTGCCATGCTCGATCACCGCGATGTTGGATTCGCTGCGCAGCCACAGCCGGGCCCGGTACAGCCTTTTGGCGAACGGGAGGTGCGCGAACAGCCAGCGCTCGCGCCGCGTGTAGTGCCGGTCCGGCTTGGGCAGGATCCAGGTCGGCGACCGCTGCACCGAATACACCTTGTCGGCGACCCTGGCCAGCTCGGGGATCAGCTGGGAGGCCGTCGAGCCGGTGCCGAGCACGGCGATCCGCTTGCCTTCCAACGGTATCGAGTGGTCCCAGCGCGACGAGTGCATCACCGTACCGGTGAACGGCTCCTCTTCGGTGAGGTCGGGAAGCAGCGGCCGCGTGAACAGTCCGACCGCCGACACGACGACGTTGAAATGATGCTGCTCGCCGGACGCGGTGGTCAGGCACCACAGTTGACTCTTCGGATCCCATTGCGCCGCCTTGACTTCGGTGCGCAGGCGCAGGTGTGACCGCAAACCGTACTTGTCGGCGCAGCGCTGGAAGTAATCCAGGATCTCGGGCTGCCCCGACCACAGCCGCGACCAGTCGGCGTTCAGGTCGAACGAGTAGGAGTAGAGGTGCGACTTGACGTCGCACGCCAGCCCCGGATAAGTGTTGATCCGCCAGGTGCCGCCGACGCCGTCCTCCCGGTCGAAGATGGTGAACCGGTCAAAACCAGCCCGTGACAGCATGATTCCCAGCGCCAGTCCGCCGGGTCCGGCACCGATGATGCCGACGTTCATCGGATCTGCAGGCATTGCCCACCGTCGATGATGAGTTCGGAGCCGGTGATGAACGACGCCTCGTCGGAGACCAAAAAGGCCACGGCATCGGCGACTTCACCGGCCTCGCCGATCCGCCCGAACATCGACGCCTCGGCCAGCCGCGATTGGGTCGCCTCGTCGAGCATCGATGTGGCGATCGGCCCGGGGAAGACGGCATTGACCCGGATGCCGGAGGGCGCCAGTTCGGCGGCGACGGTCTGGGTCAGTCCGCGCAGCGCCCACTTCGACGACCCGTAGGCGCTGTGCTGCGGGAACGGGCGGATCGCGCCGGTGCTGCAGATGTTGACGATGCACGCGTTCGACGCCTTACGTAGGTGTTCCAGCGCCGCGCGCATCCCGAGGAACGGGCCCAGACAGTTGACCCGCCAGGCGGTTTCGAAACCTTCGGGCGTCTCCTCGGTCAGCGACGCCCGATGCAGCACGCCGGCGCAGTTGACCAGCGTGCTCAGCGACCCGAAGCGCCCGACCACCTCCGCGACCACGGAGTCCCAGCGCTCCGGCGCGGTGACGTCGAGCTCGAGCGCGATCACGCCGTCGTCGCCCGCCTTGCTGACCGCGGCGCGGAGCTCATCGATCCGCCGGTCGCAGGCGGCCACCGCAAAGCCCTTGCCGCGCAGGCGGTTGGCAATCGCCTCGCCCTGTCCGCCGGCGGCGCCGGTCACCAGCGCGACGCGTTGGTTCATGTTGGACTCACCTCGGGGCTGTTGGCCAGGCCGGCGCTGGTGACGAAGCGGCAGCGGCGCCGCGCAAACCGCCACTGCCCGGCGGTGCGGGTCAGTTCGTCGTCGTAGATCGCCGGCCGCAGCTGCAGGTCGCCCGCGCGGACGAACAGTACCTGCGATCTGGCGGTGGCCCGCTCCCCCACGACCTCGATCCGCGCGCTGCCGTTCAGGTGCAGGCCGCGCGCCGCGGCGCGGAACATGCCCGCGATCGCATCATGGCCGGCAAAGGTCTTGCCGTAGACCAGGAATTCGCCGTCGGGCGCGAACAGGTGCACGCACTCGTCGGCGTCGCCGACGTCAAGCGCCAGGGCGTAACCGGCGAGCAGTTCGCGGATCGCGGCCTCATCGTCGCGGGCGTCGCCCGTCATTGCGTCGCCTCACGCAGGTGCTCCGCGGCGCCGCGGCGCAGCGCCTGTGACTCCGCGGCCAGGGTGATCATGCCGAACCCCAACTGCGCCATGGCATGACCCGTCTTCCCGTCCCCGGCGTGAATGCCGGTGAGCAGGCCCGCGTCCGTCGCCACCCGATGGATGCGCACGATCGCGTCCAGCACGTCGGGATGCCGGGTGGCGCCGACGACGCCGGCCCCGAGTGAAATGGCGAGATCGGCCGGGCCGACGTAGATTCCGGTGAGCCCGTCGACGGCGCAGATCTCGTGGATGCCGGCCAGCGCGGCCGCGGTCTCGATCATCGCGAACACGCCGGCCCGTGCCTCGTGGGCGGCGGGGTCGTGGCCCAGGCTGGCGCGGAGCGGGCCGAAGCTGCGCACGCCGCGCGGTGGGTAGCGGGTGGCGGCCACCGCGGCGGCGGCCTGGTCCGCCGACTCGATCATCGCGATGACGACGGCGTCGGCGCCGGCGTCCAGCACCCGACCGATCGGTGCCGCGTCGGCGTTGGGCAGGCGCACCACGGTGCCGACGGGCACGTGCTCGGTGCGGCGCAAGATGCGGGCGATGTCGGCGTCGTCGAGATAGCCGTGCTGCGCGTCGAAGCCGACGTAATCGTAACCGGCGCGGGCGAATTCCTCGGGTCCCAGCGCCGTCGGGCCGGTGACCCAGCCGCCGAAGATCGGGGTCTTGCGGCTCAGCGCCCGCTGCAGGTTGCTCGGCGAAGTCATGGTCGGCTCATTCGGCGATCGCGATCTTGATGCGTTCGGGGTCCGGCCGGCAGGCCAGGTCGAACGCGTCCTGCACGCCGTCGATGCCGAACGTGTGGGTGAGGTAGGCGCCCAGCAGCCAGGGGTGCTCGGCGGTGAACTTGCCGGCGAGCTCCAGCATCCTCTGGCGGTCCAGCGTCACACCGGATTTCAGGGTCAGGTTGTTGCGCAGCATCACCCGCATGCTGATCGGATACATCTCGTCGTCGGCGACGCCGAAGTAGAACACGGTGCCGCCGGGGGCGGCGGCGTCGATGGCGTGGTTCAGGGTGGCGACCTGGTGGCCGACGGCCTCGATGACGACGTCCGCGCGGTCGCCGGGCCCGAGCTGGCTCACCCAGCGGTCGCTGGTGGCGCGCACCGGGTCGTCGACCCCGAAAGCCCTTGCGACATCGCGGCGATCGATCGGGTCGACCCCGGTGACCCGCCGCGCGCCCGCCGCCTTGGCGACGTAGGAGAACAACAGGCCGATCGATCCCTGGCCGATGATCGCGACGTGACGGCCGGCCAGGTCGCCGAGCTGCTCGCACGCGTAGAGCACGCAGGCCAGCGGTTGCAACCCGACGGCCTGGGCGGGGGTCAACGCCGGATCGTAGGGCGCCAGCCCGTCGCCGCTGCTGACGATGCGTTCCATCAAGCCGTCGAACCCCGACGCCCAGCCGACCACGTGATCGCCCGGCCGGTGTGCGGGGTGCCGGCTGGCGATCACCTCGCCGGCGACCTCGTGGATGGGGAAGCCGTCTTTCTCGGGACCGCTTCGGCCGTCGTCACCGGGGATCCGTCCCCTGGCGCCGCGAAAGGCCGGGAGGTCGCTGCCACAGACACCGGCGGCCGAAAACCGCAGCAGCACCTGACCGTCGGCCAGGCACTCGGGCGTCTTGTCGTCGATCGTGGTGCGCTCGAACAGGTACGGGGCGATGATCCGGTGCGACCACACGTCAGACCTCCACCGGAATGTTGTTCCAGCCCCATTGGAAGCTGGACGGCAGCCGGGTGGCGGCGTCACCCTGGATCGCGAAATCGGGCACCCGGCGCAGCCATTCCTGTAGCAGCACAGCCACTTCCAGCCGGGCCAGATGGTAGCCGATGCAGAAGTGCTGGCCACGGCCGAACGCCAGCGAGCGCCGGATCGGCCGGTCCCAGACGAATTCGTCGGGCTCGGGGTATTCCCGTTCGTCGCGGTTGGCCGAGGCGAGCAGGGTGATGACGCGCTGGCCCGGATTCAGGGTTTCACCGTGAATCGCGAAGGGCTTGCGCACCGTTCGGGCGAACCACTGCGCCGGCGCGCAGAATCGGATCATCTCGTCGCGGGCGACGAGCACGTTGCTGTCCAGGTCGGCGCGCACGGCCGCTAGTTGGTCGGGCCGCCGGCTGAGCTCCCAGAGTCCGTGCGCGACGATCTTGGGCACCGTCTCGGTTCCCCCGATGAAGATGCACAGCATCTGGGTCGCGACTTCCATGTCGTCGAGCGCGCCGCCATCGGGCAGGCGATAGCCGAGCAGGCCGTCGACCACGTCGAGCGGTCCCCCGGACGGATCGGCGCGCCGACGCTGGACCGCGGGCAGCAGGTACTCGAAGTAGTTGGGCCGTGCCTGGCCGGTGTCCACGCCTTCGCCGGGCTGCGCGAGGCTGCCGGCGTTGACCGTGGCGAGTACCTGGGGCGCGAGATCGGTTGGGATGCCGCACAATTCGCATACGATGGCGGCCACCACGATGCCGCCGTAGTCCTGGGTCAGGTCGAACGAACCGCCCGGCAGCAGCGCGTCGAGGCGTTCGTTGGCCAGCGCACGGATCCGGCCCTCCAGGTCCGTGACCGACCGTGGCCGAAACGGCCGGGAGTGGGTGCGCCGGATCTCCCCGTACAGGTCGGCGTCGAACATGGCGTGAAACGGCAGCGGGTGCAGCGGCGGGTCGTCGACCGGGCCGCTGTTGTGTTGCGCGAGAACCGATGCCGGTGGCAGCGTGCCTTCCGAAGCGACGAACGTGCCGTTGTTGACCTCCAGCACCGTCCAGATGTCCTCGAACCGCGACAACGCGAAGGTGTCCCATTGCGGCATGTAGTAGACCGGGTGGCGGTCGCGCAGGATCCGGTAGTAGGGCAACGGGTTCGACATCACCGCCACGTCGAACGGATCGTAATGGAAGTCGGTCATATTCAAGGGGATTGGTGGCTCCGTCATTGCAGTGGCGATGGCGGGAGGGCCTGCAGGATGGAGTCCTCCCAGCCGTCGCGCAGCGCGGGAGCCACGCTCATCCACGTGACGATCTCGGCCGGTGGGCTCTCTTTCCAGGACGGATAGTGTTCGGCGAAGCAGTCCCAGCCGCCGTCCAGCGCCCAGTAGTGGATGACCTCGTTGTAGCGGAAAGTCGTGGTGAACGAACCCAGCCAGCGCTTGCCGGTGCGCTCCGACCACGGAACGTAGAGCCGCTCCAGCTCGCGGATGTAGTCGTCCTGACGGCCCGGCTTGGTCTGCATGATCTCTTGGATCACCAGCGGCGCAGCGAAATTCGCCTCCCGCAGCTGGGCGAGCGTCTTGTTGCTGGGGCCGGGGTACATGATGCGGCCCTCGCCCGAGGCGCCGATGTCGGCGAGGAACGCCGACCATTTGCCGGACGCGGCCTCGTGGCTGCCGCCGCGGGCCTGGGCGGCGCCGATCCTGGCGTAGTCGGCGAAGCCGTCGATCTCCCAGATCACCGTCACCTGTGGCCAGTGTCCGTTGTACGGCGTGGATTCCCAGATCGCGAACAGCCGGGCGCCGAGTTGTTCCATCATCGGCTGGTAGGTGTCGGCGAAGATTTCGGTGAAGCGGTCGCTTCGCCCGGATCCCAGCGAGATCGTCTCGTGCAGGTAGAGCAGTGTGTGGCCGAAGTATTTCTTCATGGGCTAGTCGAGCCGGATCAGCTCTGAGTCGGCCCCCGAACCCACATCGCACAGCAGCGTCTCGGTGGCATCGACCGTCGCGCCCGGAATGCCCGCCGCCGCAAGCGCATAGCCCTTGAACATGCGGGCGGCGCCGCTGAGCAGGTGCTGCGCCCGGGTCGTCGCACGGTTGATGCCGAGGGGCCATCCCTCACCCCATAACGCGACCTCGATCAGCCCGTTGTCCAGCGACTCGAGCACCGCGTCGCGCACCCGGGCGTCGGCGGTGAACACCTCGGCGCTAACGGCCAGGCTGGTAGAGCCAGTCCCCAGCCCGGCGAGCTGCGGCCCGAGCTCCGCCGCCCGCACCCCCAGGATCCGCAGCGGCCGGGTGTCGCAGCCGCGCGGCAGCAGCACGGTGACTTCCCAACCGGCCATGGCCCGGTCGTAGAGCCAGCCGCCGGCCGATCGCACGACATCGACGGCGTCGGCCGCGACGACGTCGAGCCGGTAGCGCAGGCCCTCGCCATTCACGTGGGCTGCTTTGGCGGCACCGGTCTTGCTGATGTCGAACGTCGGAGCGACCATCGATCCATTCCTCACCACCACCCGCCGCCGGTCGGCCGGCGGGTCTCAAGCGCTTGTCATGGGCTTTCTCAGGGGCTGCAGCCGCGTCACGCGTCGGGCGATGCGGCTCACCGGACAGCGTGACACTTCCGGCGAAATTTGTAAAGGTCCTGGCGGGCGGTCAGGACCCGCGGCGCGCCTCGAGCTCGGCCAGGACTTCCTCGGTGTGCTGCCCGAGTTCCGGTGCCGCAGAACGCGGCGCCCACGGGGTGCCGTGGAAATCCGCGGGTGTGGCCACCATCGGCACGGCCGCGCCGCCGTCGGGGACGTCGACGATGCCGCCGGCGGCGTGGAACTGTTCGTCGGCGACGACGTCCTCCAGGGTGTTAATGGGTGACCAGAAGAAATCCGGCTCTCCGGCGAACACCTGTGCCCACTCGTCGAGCGGCCGCGTCGCGAAGATTTCATCCAGGGCGGCGATCAGCGCGGTCGAGTTGACGGCACGGGCGCGGGCATCGGCGAACCGGGGGTCGTCGCGCCATTCGGGCCGGCCCACCGCCCGGCACAGCGCCGGCCAGTGCCGCTCGGGCTCCAGGCCGACGATCCAGAACCGCCGCCCGTCGGCGGCCGCGTAGTTGTTCATGCACGGGTTGCCCATCGTTTCGCGCTGGCCGATCGCGATCGGCTGCCCGCTCATCAGATAGGTGTTCAGGTCGAAGCTCACGGTGTAGGCGCCCTGCCGGTAGAGCGAGGTGCTCACCAGCTGGCCCGTCCCGGTGCGTTCGCGCGCGAGCAGGGCCGCGCACACGGCCGCGGCCATCGTCATCCCGGCGGAGTGGTCGCCCATCCCGCCGCGCTGAAACGGTGGCGTGTCGCCGGGCCGGGTGAGCAGGTGGGCCACCCCGGCCCGGGACCAGAACGCCGCGACGTCGAAGGCGGCACGGTCGGCGTCGGGCCCGTCTTCGCCGTATCCGGTGATGAGCCCGTAGACCAGGCGTGGGTTGGCGGCCGACACCGACTCGAAGTCCAGGCCGAGGCGCCGCAGCGCGCCGGGGCGCACGTTGGTCAGGAAAACGTCTGCGGCGGCGAGCAATTCGAAAGCGGTGCCGCGGCCCTCGTCGGTGCCCAGGTCCAGCACGACGCTGCGCTTGGACCGGTTGTCCATCTCGAACGGCGGGTTGAGGCCCAGATCGCAGCCCAGCATCCGGCCGAACATGCGCGCCGGATCACCGGTGGGGGGTTCGATCTTGATCACGTCGGCGCCCCAGTCCGCCAGGATGCCGCCGGCGGCCGGTCCGGCCACCCAGACCCCGAGTTCGACGACCTTGACGCCTGCTACCGGTCCGGCCATGGGTAAGTTCCTACCCTGTCGGCGCGCCGGGGCGCACGCATCCCCCCGATTCGGCGGGCGGCGTCAGCTCGCCACGCGCGCCGCGAAGGCGCCGTCGTGGTCGAACGCGGCGCGGTTGGCGTCGACGTAGTCGCCGACGGTCATCGGCCGGTGCCCACCGATCACCTCGACCAGGTTGTTCTCTCCGGCGAAGACGCCGTCCTGGTAGTCCTGGGCAACGCTGCTGATGTGCTGGACGAAGAAGTCCGGCCGGCCCTGCGCGGTCAGCGCCGCGGCGAAGACGGGGATGCCGATCGGCTCGTAGCGCACGGCGATGCCGAGCGCGTCCGACATCTGCTCGGCGATGCGGTAGTGGTCGAGTTCCTCGGCGCCCACCAGCGGATAGATCTGCCGATCGTGCGGGGCCGGGTTCTGCAGGATGGCGGCGATGACGCCGGCCTGGTCGCGCCCGGCGATGGGAGCGTGGCGTCCATTGCCGAACGGCAGCCGCAGCACGCCTCCGTCGCCGCTGCGCGCCCATTGCCATTTGAGCCATTCGGCGAAGAAGGTCGGGCGCAGATGGGTGGTGCCGAAGGCGAACCGGTCCAGCAGGCGCTCGGCGATCCAGTGATGTTGCGCGGCATGGCTTTTCGCCTCACGCCGCGCGGATATTTGGGACATGTTGACCACCGCCCGCACGCCGGCCTCGCTGGCGGCCTGGGCGAAGATGGCCGTGGCAGGCAGCAGGCTGCCCGGGGCGATCGGGTAGCAGAAGTAGGCGGCGCTGACCCCGGTCATCGCGGCGCTGACCGCGTGGAAGTCGAGCAGATCACCCTCGACGATCTCGGCGCCCAGCCCGGCCAGCGCCGCGGAACGCTGATCGCTGCGGTGCACGAACGCGCGCACCCGGTGCCCGGCGGCGAGCAGCAGCTCGACGGTGGGCGCACCGGTGTTGCCGGTCGCCCCGGTGATGAGAAAGAGCTGATCCGATGGCATCTTCTGACTCCTCGCTGACTAACGATGTCGTTAGTAAGATACAAGCACGATATGCTGGATAACGCAAGCGTTAGCCAAAGGGGACCGTGATGGAGTTCGAGAACCGGCTGCAGGACCGCCGGCAGTGGTCGATCGGCGATGGCTGTTCGATGTCGAAGGTGCTCGAACTGTTGAGCACCAAGACCGCCTTCCAGGTGGTCCGCGAATTGTTCTTCGGCACAACGCGGTTCGAGGATTTCGTGGAACGCATCGCGACGTCGGCGCCTGCGGTGTCGCGGGCGCTCAAGCAACTCGAGACGGCGGGCATCGTCGAGCGCGTTCCCTACCAGGAACCGGGGCAGCGCGCCCGCGATGAGTACCGGCTGACCGGGGCCGGGGAGGACTTCCTGCCGGTGTTCATGGCGCTGGTGCAGTGGGGGGACGCGTATCTGCAGGACGGTTCCGCGAAGCTGGCGTTCGTCGACGCCGACACCGGCCGGGCCGTCGGGGTGCGGGTGACCACCGACACCGGCGCACCGGGAAAGCGGTCCGCCGACATCCGGGTCCAACGCGCCGCCCCATCGCGGCGCCACACATGATTGGGTAGAGCGAAGGCGAGCAACCGGGAGGGACGCATGACTCTGGTGGCCGGGCGTGGTCCGCTCAGCAGCGATCCCGCGGGGCGCTTCTCGCCCGCGATACCCGACGGCGTCGTCTACGTCGAACCGCATCCCCGCCGCGTGCAGGCCGTCAAGGACGGCCGGGTGGTGATCGACACCGAGCGGGCGCTGATGGTGCACCGGCGCGGCCGGCCGCTGAGCTACGCCTTCGCGGCCGACGAGGTCGGCGACCTGCCCAGCGAGCCGGAACCCGAAGCGCCCGGTTATGTCCAGGTGCCCTGGGACGCGGTCGACGCCTGGCTGGAAGAGGGGCGCAGGCTCGTGCACTACCCGCCCAACCCCTATCACCGCGTCGATTGCCGTCCCACCCAACGCCGCCTGCGCGTCCGGGTCTCCGGCACCACACTGGTGGACACCGACGACACGGTGATCGTGTTCGAGACCGCGCTCGCCCCACGGCTCTACGTCGATCCGGCACACGTGCGCACCGATCTGTTGCGGCGCTCGGAGACAGAAAGTTACTGCAATTACAAGGGTTTCGCGACGTACTGGTCGTTCGTCTCGGGTGGGGACGTCGTCTCCGACGTCGCGTGGAGCTACCCCGGCCCGCCGCCGGAAAGCCTGCCCATCAGGGGATTTTTGAGCTTCGACGACACCCGAGCCGAGGTGACGGCCGAGCTGCCGCTCAGCGACCGTAGCTAGGACGCCCGAGCCCCAGCTCGTGCTGGGCGATCATGTTGCGGAACACCTCCATGGTGCCGCCGTAGATGCCGGCGGGCACGCCGTGCCGGAAGATGAACTCGATGGCGCCATCATCAGCGAAGTCCGCGGAACCCGGTGTATCCGTGGGCAATGCCGATGCCGTCCCCAGCAGGTCCATCAACTCCTGGGACACCTCACGCATGGTCGCAATGAGCGCCACCCGCCCGTACATCCCGGGGGTCGACATGGCCGCTTCGATGCGCGCCATGGCACGCCCGAGCCGGTATTTCGTGGCGTCGTCGTCGATCGGGCTCCGCCCGGACGCATCGGGCGTGCCCAGCACCGCCGCGACGCCGTCGGCCGCCTCGGCCATCAGGTGGCCGTGCTCCGACAGCATCGAAATGTTCTGCAGGCCATGGTCTTGCGCGTCGGTGATGCCGTGTTCGGCGTCGAGGGCGAACCGCATCACCGTCCAGCCGCCGTTGACCTCACCGATCCGGTAGAGGTCATCGACGCGAACGTCGCTGTAGTACACGATGTTGGTGCGGTCGCCGTCCACCGTGCGGATGCCCTGGATCTCGATGCCGTCGGAATCCAGCGGCACCAGAAACATGGTCAGGTTCTTGTGTTTGCGCCCCTGCGGGTCGGTGTTGGTCAGCAGGAAGACGTACTTGGCGTTCTGCGCGTTCGAGGTGAACATCTTGGAGCCGTTGATGATCCAGCTGGACCCATCCGCCTCCCGCACGGCCCGGGTCTTGCAGGTGGCCACGTCGGAGCCGCCTTCGGGCTCGGTATAGCCCAGGCAGAGCCGGATCTCCCCGGACAGCACGCCCGGCAGGATCGCGTCGGCGAGTTCGGCCCTGCCGAATTGCTGCACCAGCCGCGCGACGACCGCGGTGGTGCCCCAGTGGAACCACGGCGTGTGCGCGCGGCCGATCTCGAGGTGAAATATTCGCCGTCGCACCGGGTCGAATCCGCCTTCGGACTCCTGGTACCAGTCCGATGTCAGGTAACCCGCTTCACCCAGCGCCAAATGCACCGGCTCGCTGAAGTTTTCGCCGGTCTCCCGGTCACGGCGACGGATTTCGTCGGTGACGTGTTCGGCCATGAAGGCCCGGGTCTCATCGAGGAATTTCTGATCCTCGGGGGAAAGGTCGACGCGGGAGAAGTCCATCAGGCCGCGTCGACGACCAGGGTGCGGAACCGGTCGAGGGTCTCGAGCGCGTGCGTCATGCTGTCGCCGGGCAGGTGGATGCTGACCCACGTCACGCCCAGCTTCGCAAGCTTGTCCAGCCCCTCGAGGTAGGCGTCGGCGTTGAAGTCGTCGCTCGCGGGGCTGCCGCCCTCGAAGTTGGTGAAGGTGATGTCGATCGCCGACCAATCCCGTTGCGCCGCATCGCACCTGCGCCGCAGATCGTCGATGCCGTCGGCGAGCTTCGCCACCGAGTCGATGACGGCCGTGCCGGCCGTCTGGGCCAGTTGCGGGGGTGCGGGAAAGGGGCACCAGCCGTCGCCGTACTGGGCCACCCGCTGCCGCGATGACGACGTGTTGCCGCCGATCCAGATCGGCGGGTGCGGATCGCTGACAGGCCGCGGATGCGCGGTGATGCCGCGCGCGCTGAAATGCTTGCCCTCGAAGGAGATGTCGTCGCCGGTCCAGATGGCCCGGATCACCTGAAGCGATTCTTCGAACAGCTCGGCGCGCTCATCGAAACTCACGCCGAGCGTCGCGAACTCGCGCTTGAGGTAGCCCACGCCCACCGCGAGCGTGAACCGGCCGCCGGAGAGCAGGTCCAGGGTGGCGCCGGACTTGGCCACCACGAACGGGTTTCGGTACGGCAGCACCACGATGTTGGGGATCAGCCGCAGCGTGGACGTCGTGGCCGCCGCGAAACCCAGGGCCACGAAGGGGTCCAACGCGTCGTGCCCGCCGGCATCCAGCCATCGCTGCGAGGGCGCCGGGTGGTCGGTGAAGCCGAAACCGTGGATCCCGGCCGCCTCGGTCGCCGCGGCCACCTTGCCAATCCCGTCCCCGCTCACCAGCTCCGGGTTGTACGGATGACTGTGCATCGGGTGGGTGATGGTGAACCGCATGGCCGTTAGAACCGGGCGCGCGAGTCGATCGCGGTGTCGCTGGTGCGCAGCGGGCGAATCAGCGCCTCCTGCGCGAAGGAGGCCAGTAGGTCGCCCTCCTCCGCGTGCACGGTGCCGCGCACGTACGACATGCCCGCGCCGACCTGGGTGCTCTCGTGGGTGTAGAGCAGCCACCCGGTCCAGTCCACCGGTTCATGGAAGGCCACCGAGATGCTCATCGGTGCGGTCGACACGGTCAGGTGCGCCTGGGCGGTGCCGATGCCCTCGTGCGCCCGCATGGTGGTGGAGATGCCCAGGTGGCCGGTGAAGTAGGCGAGCAGCGCCTTGGCCAGCTCGTCGCGGGTCGGGATCGGGTCGTAGTGCAGCCACGCGTAGAGCTCCGGCGGGCCGACCTCGTCGGGGCTGTTGACGTCGACCACGTCGACGAGGCGCAGTTCGCGGCCGACCATCGGCATCGGCGAGTGGTTCGCGTCGGCCGGGGCGGCGACGTCGGGGCGCGGCAGGTGGTGCCGGATGACGTCGTCGGTCGGGACGTCGGCCAGCACGGTGATGCTCAAGCAGCGCCGGCCGTTCTGGTGCACGGCGACCACCGCCGTGGCGGTGGACCGGCCTTCGGACACGACGTCGAGGACGAGTTCGATCGGCGGGCCGACCACCACGGCCCGGGAGAACACGGCGTGCGCCGAGCGCACCGACTTGTCGGGGAATCGCTTCGCCGCCGCGACGATCGCCTGCGCGAGCACCTGGGTCCCCTCGACGACCTGGCGTTCGTCGCCCGACGCGATGCCGGTCGCGCCGGTGAACCGGTCGTCCCCGTCGGCCTGCACGTCGAACAGATCCAGCAGGCCCTGCACGGTCCATTCGGTCTGCGCGGATTCCTCAGACGCCTTCGTCAATCCACTGTTCCTCTCGCGCTCGCGGCTCAGCGCTCAGCGTGACACTTTGAGTAGGATTTGTAAAGCTCGGCTAACAAGACGGCGTCCCCGGCGATCGACGGGGTGGCGGAACGCACAGGGAGGCAACACGATTGGAGGCCCGGGCAGGGCGTCACGCTTTTCTCCCGGACCATGACGATCGAGGCGTACAAGCACGCCCCGCTGCCCGATCAGCTCTTCGTCCAGGCCAATCCGGCCGGGATCGACGCCTACCACGAGGCCGTGGCGCGGGAGCTCGCCCGATCGGCAGATTGACACCGGTACCCGCGGTGCATGACACTTTTTCGGTGTTTTGTAAAGCGGACCGATTTGCCGACGGCGGGGACGGATGATTCCCGAGCCGCTGGCCAACGGATTCTGCTTCGGCGAGGGCCCGCGCTGGTTCGAGGGCCTGCTGTGGTTCTCCGACATGCTGGGCGAGGCCGTCCACACCGCGACCATGGGTGGCTCGCTGACCACGTTGCCGCTGCCCGGTCATTCGCCGTCCGGCCTGGGCTTCCGGCCCGACGGGTCGCTGCTGATCGCGTCGACCGAGGACCGGCAGGTGCTGCGCTATGACGGCGAAACCGTGGTCACCATCGCCGATCTCGCCGACCTGGCGCCCGCCAACCTCGGTGACATGGTCATCGACGACGCGGGCCGCGCCTACATCGGCTGCCAGGCGCTGCACGGCGGGGTCATCCTCCGTCTGGACCCCGACGACGGTGCGACGGTCGTCGCCGACGACCTCGACTTCCCCAACGGCATGGCGATCACCCCGGATCGCACGACACTGATCGTCGCCGAATCGACCGGGCGGCGGCTGACCGCGTTTTCCATCGCCGACGACGGCGCCCTGTCCGACCGCCGGGTTTTCGCCGACGGCCTGGACGGCCCGCCCGACGGCATCGCGCTGGACGCCGGGGGTGGGGTGTGGGCGTCGATGACGCTGGCCCATCAGTTCGAGCGGATCCTGGCGGGCGGCACCGTGACCGACCGCATCGACATGGGCGACCGCGTGGCGATCGCGTGCGCGCTCGGCGGTCCGCAGCGCCGCACCCTGTTTCTCTTGTCGAGCACGGAGGCCTATCCTCAGCGCCTGGTCGGCACCCGGCTTTCCCGGCTGGATGCCGTCACGGTGACCACTCCCGGCGCCGGCCTGCCCTGACCCGAGAGGTTGACGATGACCGACGCCTATTACGAGCTGATCGACCCGGCCGGTGACGACGACGCCGGATTGAGCGAGAAGTTCCGGGCGACCGACCTGGCGCGCGGCACCTGGTCGGCGGCCATCCAGCACGGCGGTCCGGTGTCGGCGCTGCTGGTCCGCGCGCTGGAGCGGTGCGAGCAGCGCGACGACACGCGCCTGTCCCGCGTCGTCATCGACCTGCTGGGCGGGGTGCCGGCCGAGGGCGACCTGTGGGTGCGCGCGCAGGTGCAACGCCCCGGCAAGCAGATCGAACTGCTCGGCGCCGAGATGCTCGCCCCCGGGCCCGACGGCACACCGCGCCCGGTCGCGCGCGCCAGCGGATGGCGGTTGCAGCACCAGGACACGCAGCCGCTGGCCCACGCCGCCGCGCCGCTGCCCCGGCCCCGGGCCGAGGCCTTCGACCGCAACCTGAAGGCGCGGGACTGGGACCGCAACTACGTGCACAGCCTGCAGTGGCTGTGGCTGACCGAGCCGCTGAGCGAAGGGCCCGGCGAATCGTGGATCAACCCGACGGTCGACCTGGTCAACGGCGAATCGATGACGCAGCTGGAGCGGCTGTTCGCGGTGGCCGACTGCGCCAACGGCATCGGCAGCAAGCTCGACATCACCAAATGGACGTTCCTCAACACCGATCTGGCCGTGCATGTATTTCGTGTTCCCGACGGCGACTGGATCGGCATTCGGGCGGAGACCAGCTACGGGCCGGACGGCATCGGGACGACGATCGGCACGTTGTTCGACGAGCAGGGCGCGGTCGGCGCCATCCAGCAGTCGGTGCTGGTGCGCCGGCGCCCGCCTCGGGCCTAACGTGGGAGCGAATGACCATGACACCTCGGCGAGAACCATGAGCCAGCCGGCCCGGGCGACGACGATCGCCGACACCGACACCTCGACGCGTCAGCGCATCCTGGCGGCCACCGCCGAGGTGCTCGGCCGCAACGGCAAGACCAAGCTCAGCCTGTCCGACGTCGCCACCCAGGCGGGCGTCTCCCGTCCGACCCTGTACCGCTGGTTCGCGTCGAAAGAGGAGCTGCTGTCGGCCTTTTCGAGCTACGAGCGCCAGATCTTCGAAAGCGGTCTGGTGAAGGCCACCGCGGGCTTAAAGGGTGTGGACAAGCTCGACGCGGTGCTGCGGTTCATCGTCGAGTACCAGCATTCGTACTCCGGTGTGCGCATGGTCGACGTCGAGCCGGAGCACACCATCGCCCAGTTCTCCTGGGTCATCCCGCAGATGCGCGAGGGACTGCAGCGCCACCTGCCCGGCCCCAACGCGGCGGTCAAGGCGGCGACTGTCATCCGGATTGCGATATCGCACTACATCGTGCGAAGCGATGACGCCGATCAGTTTTTGGCGCAGCTGCGCCACGCCGTCGGGATCAAGGGCAGCTAGTCGAACAGCACGGCGGCGTTGAGATAACCCGTCGGGTCCAGCGCGGCCTTGACCGTGCGCATCGCGGCGATGTCGGCGGCCTCGCGGGACATCCCCAGGTACGGCCGTTTGCGGCTGCCGACGCCGTGTTCGGAGCTGACGTTGCCGCCGGATCGCGCGATGAGGTCCATCATCGGCTCGTACAGCGCCCGCTCGCGGTCGGCCGGGCAGCGCAACACGTTCAGGTGCAGGTTGCCCTCGCCGATGTGACCGAACAGCACCGGCAGCGCGTCGGGCGCATGCGTGTGCACCAAATCGACTGCGTGGCTTTCGAATTCGCTGATCGCCGCCAGTGGCAGCGAGACGTCGAACTTCAGCGGCGGGCCGTACACGCCGAGCACGTCCGCCAGCGATTCGCGGACCTCCCATAGTCGTTGCTGCGCAGCAAGATCCACGCCGACCGCGGGATCGGCGCGCATCGGCACGTCGTCGAGCAGCTCGGCGAGCCGCTCGGTCTGGTCGTGGTCGGCGGCCAGTTCCACCAGCAGCAGCCACTCGCCGGCCACCGGGGCGCCGACGCCGCGATGCTCGGCTGTCAGCGCGGCGGCCCGGCCGTCGATCAACTCCAGGGCGGCGATGCCGTCGACGTCGCGGAAGGTGCGGCCCGCCTCGACAAGCGCCTCCAGGTCCGCGAAGCCGCAGATCGCCGTCACCCGATGCGACGGGGTGGCGTGCAGCCGCAGGTCCAGCTCGGTGATGACGCCCAGCGTGCCCTCGGCGCCCACGAACAGCGCCGGCAGGTCGTAGCCGGTGTTGTCCCGGCGCACCCGGCTGTGCCGGCGCAGCAGCGTGCCGTCGGGCAGCGCCACCTGCACGCCGACCACCTGCTCGCCCATGTTGCCGTAGCGGACCGTGCGCAGCCCGCCGGCGTTCGTCGACGCCATGCCGCCCACGGTCGCGGTGTCGCGGGCCGCCAGGTCCACGCCGAACACCAAACCCGCTGCGGCGGCGGCCCGTTGCACCGCGGCCAGGGTGGCTCCGGCGCCGGCCTGGATCCGGCGTTCGACCGTGTCGACGTCAGCCACGTCGTGCAGCCGCTCGGTGGACAACAACACGTCCTCGTGCTCGGGGACGGTACCGGCCACCAGCGAGGTCCGGCCGCCCTGCACCGTCACGTGCGCGCCGGCATCGCGGCACACCCGCAACACCTCGGCGACCTCTTCGGCCGTGCCCGGCCGCACCAGCGCGCTCGCCGTGCCCCGGTACCGGCCGGTGTGGTCGACGCTGCGCGCCGCCAGCACGTCGGGGTCGGTGACGACGTGGCTCGATCCGACCAGGCTCGCCAGGCTGCGCAGCATGATCGCGGTTATAGCACCGCCGCCGCGCCCGGCAATCACCGGGCGCATGCATCATTGCCCACCTCCGAGCGACAACGCGCGAGAACGACCTGGGAGCGACCGGAACCTCCGCCGATTGTCGCTCAAAGGCGGGCAACAGCAACATTCCCCGCGCAGCGTGAAGCCGCCAGCCTAGCCAGCGCGGCGCCCTAAAACTCCTTGTGATTGACGTCGGTGACCAGGCCGCCGTCCATCACGTACTCGCTGCCGGTGGAGTAGGACGACTCGTCGCTGGCCAGGAACAGCACGAAGGTCGCGACCTCACGAACCTCGCCCGGACGCCCGAGCGGGATGGTCACCATGTCCTCGGGCAGGTGGGCGGTCATCGGGGTGCGGATGAACCCCGGGTGCACCGAGTTCACCCGAATGTTGTGCGGCGCCAGCTCGAGTGCCGCCGACTTCGCCAGCCCGCGCACCCCCCACTTGGACGCGACGTAGGGGTGCACCATGGGCGCGCCGCGCAGCCCCTCGATGGACGACACGTTGATGATCGAGCCGCCGCCGGCCGCGATCATCGGCTCGACGGACGCTCGCATGCCCAGGAACGTCCCGGTCAGGTTGACGTCAATCACCTTCTGCCACTTGGCCAGATCGAAGCTCTTCAGCGGGCCGAGAGCGACGGTGCCGGCGTTGTTGACCAGCACGTTGAGCTTGCCGAATTCGCCGACCGCGGTGGCCACGGCGGCGTCCCACTGGTCGGGCTGGGTGACGTCGAGGTGCACGTAGCGCGCGGAGTCGCCGATCTCGTCGGCCAGGGCCTTGCCCTGGTCGTCCAGGATGTCGCCGATCACGACCTTGGCGCCCTCCTCGACCAGCAGCCGCGCGTCTTCGGCGCCCATACCGCCGGCGCCACCACTGATCAGCGCTACCTTGCCGTCTACCCGACCCACGTGGGTCTCCTTTCGATTTAGGTGGTCACCAAAGTGCTTGGTGCGTAAAGGCCTTTGCCCGTTACCAGCGGCAAGTCGAGAGTGGTGCGGATGCCCGGCGGCGCCGCGATCACGGCGGGGATGGCGTTGACCACACGGCCCGCGGCGCCCGCGATCGCCGCGTGGTTGTGGTCGCCCTTGCGGCTGCTCGGGATGATGTCGACCGCATACGACGGCTCGCCGGTGATCTCGACGCGGTAGGAGCCGTCGCCGGAGGCGGGCTGGGGCAGATCGGGGCGCAGGTCCGGCCGCAACCGGGTGACGTGCTCGATGACGATGGCGGGGTGGCCCTTGACCATGCCGCGAATTTCGAACTGCAGCACGGCCACGGTGCCCTTGGCCACGTGACCGACCGCGATGTCGAAGTCCTCCGGCGCGGGCTCGCGCTGGTAGGACTCGGTGATCTCGTCGACTTCGATGCCGAGGCCGGTGGCGAGCTGACGGATCGCGGTGCCCCAGGCGATGCTGAGGATGCCCGGCTGCAGCAGCATCGGGACTTGGTCCATGGGCTTGGCGAACCCCATGTAGTCCATGACCTCGGTCCCGTTGTACGACGCGTAGTCGTGAATCTCCATGCAGCGCACCTGCTCGATGCGCTGACAGGTGCCGGCGAGCGCGAACGGGATCAGGTCGTTGGCGAACCCCGGATCGACGCCACTGATGAAGATGCTCGAATTGCCTTGCTTGGCAGCGTCTTCCACGCGCGCGATGTACTTGTCTGGCATGACGCCCCACGGGTACTGCAGCAGGCCCGGCGACGAGCCGACGACGTTGATGCCTGCGGCCAGGATGCGCATGACGTCGGCCATCGCCTCGGGTAGCCGGGTGTCACCCATCGCGCAGTAGACGACGCAGTCGGGCTTGGCGGCGATGATCGCGTCCAGGTCGTCGACCGCCGTGACGCCGGTGACGACACCGCCGTCCAGGCCGACGCCACACAGCTCGCCGGCGTCCTTGCCCACCTTCTCCGGAGTCGAGACGCACACCCCGATCAGCTCGAACTGGGGGTTGGTGATCAGTTCGGCGAGGGCCAGCCCTCCGACATTTCCGGTTCCGACGTGCGCGACGCGGATCGCCATGAGAGTCTCCGTCCCTGTAAAACCCTGGACAACTTTTCTAGACAGTAGTCCATAAATTTTGGGCAGCATACCTACCCGGCGGCACGCGGCCCGCGGGGGCAGAATCAAACCCTGATGACACCACGCGAAGACGTTCGGTTCACCTCCGGCGACGACCTGATCAGCGCTTGGCTCTACCGGCCGCCGGGCGACGGGCCCGCACCACTGCTGGTGATGGCGCATGGCCTGGGCGCGGTGCGCGGCATGCGCCTGGACGCGTATGCCGAGCGGTTCAGCGCCGCCGGCTACGCCTGCCTGGTGTTCGACTACCGCAACTTCGGCGACAGCGAGGGCCGGCCGCGTCAGGTGCTCGACGTGGGCATGCAGCTCGCCGACTGGGCCGCGGCCGTCGCCTACGCTCGCACCCTCCCGGGGATCGACCCCGACCGGATCGCGTTGTGGGGCACGTCCTTTGCGGGCGGTCACGTGATCGCCAGCGCGGCCCGGCTGCCCGGCATCGCCGCGGCCGTCGCGCAATGTCCCTTCACCGACGGCCTCGCGTCGGCGCGCACCATCACCAACCCGTTGATCGCCGCGCGCATCACCGCGCGGGTGGTGCGCGACCTGCTCGCGCGCCGGCGGGCCGCCCGCCGGTGATGGTTGCGACCGCCGGCAAGCCCGGCGAGGTCGCATTGATGAACACGCCCGACGCCTACGCGGGCTACCTGCGGCTGGTGCCCGACGGGCTGGACTTCCGCAACGAGGTCGCCGCCCGAATCGCATTGCAGGTCTTCGGCTATCGCCCCGGCCGCCACACCCCCGAGATCGCCTGCCCGATCCTGTTCTGCGTGTGCGAGGCCGACTCAGTGGCCCCCGCGAAGGCGACGCTGCGCCATGCGGCCAGGGCGCCCCGCGGCGAAGTCAGGCTGTATCCCGAGGGACATTTCGCGATCTACGTCGACGACGCCTTCGACCGTGTCGTGGCCGACCAGATCGCGTTCCTCGACAAGCACCTGCGCGGTTAGGGCCCCAGTGGAGACGTGGTGCGGATGGCTTCGTCGCGGATCAGCCCGCGCAGCAGCGCGGTGCTGAACTCGGCGGCGATCTCCTTGGCCGAACGCCTGCCGCTGGGCCGCAGCCAGCGGTAGCTGCCCAGCGTCATCCCGATGTAGCCCAACGCCACCACATGCGAGTCGCACTCATAGAACTCGCCACTGGCGATCCCGCGGTCGATCAGGCCGTGCACGTGTTGGTAGACCTGGGTTTCCTTCTCGCGGACCTCGGCGACCTGCTCGCTGGTGAACCATTCGGTGATGTAGGGCGCCTCCTGGAAGTACACCGCGGCGCGTTCCGGATCGCTGGCGATGCCGGTGAGCAGCCGGACGGTGTACTGGTAGAGGGCCTCGCGCGCGGTCCAGGACGGGTCGTCGTGCACGGCGGCCAGCGTGCCCTCGGCGGCCTGGCGGTAGATGTCGTAGAGGATCAGCGACTTGCTGGCGTAGTAGTGGTAGACGGTCGCCTTGTTCAGGCCGATCACGTCGGCCACGTCGTCCATCCGGGTGCCGTGATAGCCGCGCGCCGCAAACAGCTTGGTGGCGACCGCCAGCAGTTCTTCGCGGCGGGTCAGCCCGTTAGGGGTGATGCTGTCGCTGGGCATCTGTTCTCACTATCGTCGGTATGGCCAGGCCAGGGCCGGTTCGGCCAGAATAGCTATCAATCAACTGGTTGGACAGTTTATGCAAAACGCCGGGTGTCACGTGCAGCCGTATGCGACTAGACTCCTCATCGAGCGCGATGAGTCGAGAGGTGGGGCCGATGGATCCGAGTCCGGATTACGACGGAAGCGACGAGATCGAGTTCTTCATGCGCTACCTCACCTGGGGACTGCGCGGGGTCACCGACGGAAACGGATACCCGCCGCCGGCGTACCCGCCCGTCTAAACACCGAGCGCACAGGCGCTTTTCGTCGTTAGAGCGCCTTGAGTTCCTCGGCGACCTCGGTCACCGATTTCTTAGCGTCGCCGAACAGCATGCTGGTGCCCTCGCCGTAGAACAGCGGGTTGTCGATGCCGGCAAAGCCGGAATTCATCGACCGCTTGAGCACAATCACCGACTTGGCCTTGTCGACGTTCAGGATCGGCATGCCGTAGATCGGGCTGGACGCGTCGTTGCGGGCCGCCGGGTTGGTGACGTCGTTGGCGCCGATGACGATCGCGACGTCGGTCCGGCCGAATTCGTCGTTGATGTCGTCCATGTCCTTCATGGCGTCGTAGTCGACCTCGGCCTCGGCCAGCAACACGTTCATGTGCCCGGGCATCCGGCCCGCCACCGGGTGGATCGCATACTTCACCGTGACGCCCTTGTTCTCCAGCAGGGCCGCCATGTCCTTCACGGCGTGCTGGGCCTGCGCGACGGCCAGGCCGTAGCCGGGCACCACGATCACCTGGTTGGCGTAGGCCATCTGGATCGCGGCGTCGGCGGCCGAGGTGGCCTTGACGGTCTTGTCGCCGGCGTCGCCGCCGCTCGGTGCCACCCCGCCGCCGCCGAAGCCGCCGGCGACGATCGCCGGGATCGAGCGGTTCATGGCCTTGGCCATCAGGTTGGTCAGGATCGAACCGGACGCCCCGACGATCATGCCGGCCACGATCATCGCGGTGTTGTTCAGCGCCAGGCCCGCGGCCGCGGCCGAGAGCCCGGTCATCGCGTTCAGCAGCGAGATGACCACCGGCATGTCGGCGCCACCGATGGGCAGCACCACCATCAGGCCGAGCACACCCGCGGCGGCGAGCAGCGCGATCATCCACCACAGCGGCGCCCCACCGCTGCCCGGATGGGCGTGCAGACCGATCACCACCGCGGCGGCCACGGCGGCGGCCAGCAGCAGCAGGTTGATCGGCTGCTGCGCCCTACCGAAGCCGATCGGCGAGCCGGAGATGATCTCCTGCAGCTTGCCGAACGCGATGATCGATCCCCAGAACGAGATCGAGCCGATGATCGCGGCGAACAACGACGCCACCACGATGTGCACCGTCGGCGACTCGCCGTGCTGGAAGGCCGAAAAGCCGCTGGTCTCAATGAATTCCGAGAGCGCGATCAGCGCGACCGTGCCACCGCCGACGCCGTTGAAGAACGCCACCAGCTGCGGCATCGCGGTCATCTTGGTGTAGCGGGCCGGCGGGACGCCGAGCAATACGCCCACCACCAGGCCGGCGATGATCAGCACCCACTGGTCGGTGTGGCGGATCTTGATCAGCGTGGCCGCCACCGCGATGGCCATACCCACCGCGGCGATCAGGTTGCCCCGCACCGCCGTCTTGGGCCCGGTCAGACCCATCAGGCCGTAGATGAACAGGGCGAACGAAATGATGTAGAGGCCGATTACCAAGTAGTTCATTTGGCGGCCGGCTCCTCACTCGCAGCGGGCAGAGGTTTCTTCTTGCCCTTGAACATGCCCAGCATCCGGTCGGTGACGATGAACCCGCCGATGACGTTCAGGGTTCCGAACACCACCGCGACGAACAGGATGATCTGCACCGCCAGCGAGGGGTGCTCGACCGAGCCGAACACCACCAGCGCGCCCAGCACCACGATGCCGTGGATGGCGTTGGTGCCCGACATCAGCGGCGTGTGCAGCGTGTTGGGCACCTTGGAGATGACCGCGAACCCGACGAATCCGGACAGCACCAGGATCGCCAGGTTGGCCAATAGCTCGTCGTACATCTACGAGTCCTTCCGATCGCGCGTCACACATGACTCCGCGACGACCTCGTCGTCGAAGTCGGGAGCCAGCTTGCCGTCGGTGATCAGCAGGTCCAGCAGGGCGGTGATGTTCTTGCTGTACAGCTCGCTGGCGTGCTCGGGCATGGTGGCCGGCAGGTTCAGCGGCGAGGCGATGGTGACGTCGTGCTTGACCACCGTCTGCCCGGGCTCGGTGAGCTCGCAGTTGCCCCCGGTCTCGCCGGCGAGGTCCACCACCACACTGCCGGGCTTCATCGCTTCGACCGCGGCGGCGGTGACCAGGCGCGGCGCCGGGCGTCCGGGGACCAGCGCCGTGGTGATCACGACGTCGAACCCGCTGATCGCCAGTTCCAGGGCCTTCTGCTGCTGGGCGCGCTCCTCGTCGGTGAGCTCTCGGGCGTAGCCGCCCTCACCGGAGGCGTCGATGCCGATGTCGAGCCACTGCGCGCCCACCGAGCGCACCTGGTCGGCCACCTCGGGTCGGACGTCGTACCCGGTGGTGCGCGCGCCCAGCCGCTTGGCCGTCGCCAGCGCCTGCAGCCCGGCCACGCCGACGCCGAGCACCAGCACGGTGGCGGGCTTCACGGTGCCGGCCGCCGTCGTCAGCATCGGGAAGAACCGGGTGGACTCCGACGCCGCGAGCAGCACGGCCTTGTAACCGGAGACGTTGCCCTGCGACGACAGCGCGTCCATCGCCTGGGCCCGCGAGATCCGCGGGATGGCCTCGAGCGCGAACGCCTGCACGCCGGCCTGCTTCAGGGCACCGATCGAGTTCTCGGCGTTGCGCGGCGCGAGGAAACCGATCAGCGTCTGGCCGCTGTGCAGCTTGGCGACCTCGGCCTGGGTCGGCGGCGCGACCTTGACCACCACGTCGGCGGCCCACGCGTCCCCGATGCTGGCCCCGGCCTCGGTGTACAGGGCGTCGGGCAGCAGCGCCCGTTCGCCCGCACCGGACTCGACCACCACCGCCACGCCGCTGTTCACCAGCGACGCGACCGCCTTCGGCACCAGCGCGACCCGCCGCTCGTCGGCGCCGGATTCGGCGACCACTCCTACCGTCGTCTGCGCATTTGTCATGGCGCGTACATCTACTTTCCGTACTTTCCCGTACTGTCCCTGCCGATGGGCGTGGCGCCGGCTCGGCCGCGCGCTTCGCTACCTTAACCAGGTTTCACCATGGACGCGCCAACCCCCACGGCGGGATACCCCCGTTGTGCGGCTACCAGAGCGGGATTTCCTGGCCGTGTTCGGACTCCGGGCGGGGCCCGAAGTAGCGGCGCTGCGATTCGTCGATGGGCACGTCGTTGATGCTGGCCTCGCGGCGCGCCATCAGTCCCGACTCGGTGAACTCCCACAGCTCGTTGCCGTAGCTGCGGTACCACTGGCCGGACTGGTCGTGGCACTCGTACTGGAACCGCACGGCGATGCGGTTGCCGTTGAAGCTCCACAGGCTCTTGCGCAGCGAGTAATCGAGCTCGCGCTCCCACTTGCGGGTCAAAAACGCCACGATCTCGTTGCGGCCGATGATCCGCTCGCCCCGATTGCGCCAGTGCGAATCGACCGTGTAGGCCAGGCTGACCCGCTCAGGATCGCAGCTGTTCCACGCGTCCTCGGCGGCCTGCACCTTCTGCAGCGCGGTTTCGTGGGTGAACGGAGGCAACGGGGGGCGGGATTCACTCATGCCCTCTATCGTGCCGCCCGCGCCGGCACGGTTTCACCGCGGCTTAAGCATCGCGCTGACGACCGGAAACGCGGCGACTCGACACGTGTCCTATCGTGACGGGCATGGACTTCGCGATGTCGGCCAAAGCCAGCGACTACCACAAGCGACTGTCCGACTTCATGACCGAGTTCGTCTTTCCGGCCGAGGCCGAATACGACAGCTACCGCCACGAGGCCGGCCCAACGATCACACCGTTCCCCCCGTCATCGAGGAACTCAAAACCAAGGCCAAGGAGCGCGGCCTGTGGAACCTGTTCCTGCCGGCCGAGTCGGGGCTGACCAACCTCGAATACGCCCCGCTGGCCGAGCTGACCGGGTGGAGCCTGGAGCTGGCACCCGAGGCGGTCAACTGCGCGGCGCCGGACACCGGGAACATGGAGACCCTGCACCTGTTCGCCACCGAGGAGCAGCGCAAGCAGTGGCTGGAGCCGTTGTTGGCCGGCGAGATCCGCAGCGCCTTCTCGATGACCGAGCCGGCCGTCGCGAGCAGCGACGCCCGCAACATCCAGACGGCCATCGTGCGCGACGGCTCCGACTACGTCATCAACGGGCGCAAGTGGTGGACCTCGGGAGCAGCCGACCCGCGCTGCAAGATCCTGATCGTGATGGGCCGCACCAACCCCGAGGCCGCGAGTCACCAGCAGCAGTCGATGGTGCTGGTGCCGATCGACACCCCGGGCGTGAGCGTGCTGCGCTCCACGTCGGTGTTCGGCTGGCAGGACCAGCACGGGCACTGCGAGATCGTCTACGACAACGTCCGGGTGCCGGCCACCAACCTGCTCGGTGAGGAGGGCGGCGGCTTCGCCATCGCCCAGGCCCGGCTCGGCCCGGGCCGCATCCACCACTGCATGCGCGCGCTCGGCGGCGCCGAGCGCGCCCTGGCTCTGATGGTGCACCGCGCCAACAACCGCATCGCCTTCGGCCGGCCGCTGGCCGACCAGGGCCTGGTGCAGCAGGCGATTGCCAAGTCCCGCAACGAGATCGACCAAGCCCGGTTGCTCTGCGAGAAGGCCGCGTGGACCATCGACCAGCACGGCAACAAGGCCGCCCACCTGCTCGTGTCACAGATCAAGGCGGTGGCACCGCAGGTGGCCTGCGACGTCATCGACCGCGCGATCCAGGTGCACGGCGCCGCCGGCGTCAGCGACGACACGGTGCTGGCCCGCCTCTACGGCTGGCACCGCGCCATGCGGATTTTCGACGGGCCCGACGAGGTGCACATGCGAACGATCGCGCGCACCGAGATCGGCCGCGAACAGTCGGCCTTCGCCGCGGCGGTCACCGGAGAATGACCGAGGCGTTGCGAGAACTGTCCGGAGCGTGGAACTTTCGCGACGTCGCCGACGGCGCGTCCGCCCTTCGGCCCGGGCGGTTGTTCCGCTCCGGTGAGTTGAGCCGGCTCGACGACCAGGGCCGCGCCACGCTGCGCGAGTTGGGCATCACCGACGTCGCCGACCTGCGGGCGAATCAGGAAGTCACCCGACGCGGTCCGGGTCTGGTTCCGGACGGCATCGCGATTCACCGGCTCCCCCTGCCCGACCTCGGCGACGACCAGCCCAGCGACGACGACGCGCCGCACGAGACCGCGTTTCGGCGGCTCTTCGAGGGTGACACCGGCCAATCCGACGAAGAGGTCAACGAGGCCGCCGTCCGGCACATGATCGACGAGTACCGGCAGTTCCCGACCCGCAACGGGGCGCAACGCGCTGTGCGACAAGTCTTTTCGATGCTGGCCGCCGGTCGCTCGGTGCTCACGCACTGCTTCGCGGGCAAGGACCGCACGGGTTTCGTGATCGCCACGGTGCTGGAGGTGCTCGACGTCGATCGCGACACCATCGTCGCCGACTACCTGCGCAGCAACGCCGCGGTGCCCCAACTGCGCGACCACATCTACGAGATGATCCAGAAACGGTCCGACGTCGAATTGACCCCGGAGGTCGTCACATTCACCAAGGCCCGGCTGGCCGACGGTGTCCTGGGCGTACGCCCCGAATACCTGGACGCCGCGCGCCAGACCATCGACCGGGAATTCGGGTCGCTGAACAACTATCTGCGCGACGCGGGGGTCAGCGAGGCGGACGTAAAACGCCTGCGCGGCGAACTGCTCGCCTGACTCGCGGACCACCCGGTCGCGACCGGCTTACCCCAGCTTGAAATCGGCCTGCTTCGCCGCGGACAGGTCGGTGATCTCGCCCCACTGCGAGGCGATGTCTTCCACCGTCGGCGGCTGGTCGTAGTTGACGCCCTTGTTCTGGAACAGCGCGACACGCTGCACCTTGCCGCCACCGACCACGAAAACCGAAGCACTGTTGGGGTTTTCCTCGGTGCACAGGTAGGCCACCACCGGGGCGACATACTCGGGCGTCAGCTTCTCGAGCACTTCCTTGGGAAGGATGTCCTCGGTCATGCGGGTCGCCGCGATCGGGGCGACGGCGTTGGCGTGGATGTTGTACTTCGCACCCTCCAGCGCCAGGCTGTTGATCAGGCCGACCAGGCCGAGTTTGGCCGCGCCGTAGTTGGTTTGGCCGAAGTTGCCGAACAGCCCGCTGGTGGAGGTGGCGACGACCACGCGGCCGAAGCTCTGCTCGCGGAAGTGCGGCCACGCGGCGCGGATGACGTTGTAGCCGCCGTAGAGGTGCACCTTGAGCACGGCGTCCCAGTTCTCGAACGACATCTTGTGGAAGGTGCCGTCGCGCAGGATGCCGGCGTTGCTGACCACGCCGTGCACGGCGCCGAATTCGTCGAGCGCGGTTTTGATGATGTTCTCGGCGCCCTCGGGCTCGGCGACGCTGTCGTAGTTGGCGACCGCCCGCCCGCCGGCGTCCTTGATCTCCTTGACCACTTCGTCGGCCATGTTGTGGCCGGCGCCCGTTCCGTCACGCGAACCGCCGAGGTCGTTGACGACGACGCTGGCGCCCTCCTTGGCGAGGGTCCGGGCATACTCACGGCCCAGTCCTCCGCCGGCTCCGGTGACGACGATGACGCGATCCTGCACTCCGGGCATTGGTTTCCTCTCTCAGAACAGCCGTTTGGCGAGCTTCAAAGCCTTTTCTGTATACGGGGGATAGATGAACGCGCCGACATCGGGTCGGGTCGGCTTGGTCATCACGGCTTTGCGGTGGCTGAACTGCTCGAAGCCGAACTTGCCGTGATACGCGCCCATCCCCGAAGGGCCGACACCGCCGAACGGCAGTTTGTTGGTGGCGAAGTGGAACAGCAGGTGGTTGATCACCATGCCGCCCGCGGCGACCTCCTTGATCACCCGCTCGCGAATGCTCTTGGTCTTGGTGAACAGGTAAGCGGCCAGCGGTTTGGGCCGGGAGTTCACGAAACTGATTGCCTCGTCCAGGGATTGGACGGTCACGATCGGCAGGATCGGTCCGAAGATCTCGTCGGTCATCAGCGATTCGGAGGGGTCGGGGTCGACCACGACGGTGGGCTGGATGCTGATGTTCGACGCGTCCGAACCGCCGCCGGCGACGACGTCGCCCTTGGTCGCTGCCAGCGATGCGGTGAGCCGTGCGAAGTGGCGCTCGTTGACGATGCGCTTTCCGGCGGGATTGTTCGCCTCGAACGTCGTGATCGCGTCCTTGATCTTGGCGACGAGTTCGTCGCGGATCTTCGCGTCGGCGAGCACGTAGTCCGGGGCGATGCAGATCTGACCGGAGTTGATCAGCTTGGTCCAGGCAATGCGCTTGGCCGCGACGTCCACGTCCGCGTCCGCCGCCACGATCACGGGGCTCTTGCCGCCGAGTTCGAGGGTGACCGGGGTCAGATGCGGTGCGGCGGCCTCGTACACCTTGCGGCCGATCTCGGTGCCACCGGTGAAGCAGATGTGGTCGAAGCCCTGCGCGATGAGTTCCTGGCTGCACGCGGCGTCGCCCTCGATCACGGCGATCGCGTCGTTGTCGAGGTATTTCGGCACCAAGTCGGCCATCACCGCCGACGACGCCGGGCACACCTCCGAGGGCTTCATGACCACCGTGTTGCCCGCCGCGATGGCGCCGACCGCGGGGCCAAGTGTCAAGACGAACGGGAAGTTCCACGCGCCGATGATCAGCACGGTCCCGTACGGCTCGTACTCGATCCAGCCCCGCCCGGGCAGTTGCGACATCTCCAACAGCCGGTACTTGCGGCGCGTCCACTTCTTGACGTTCTTCGCCGCGTCCTTGGCCTCACCCGAGGTGCTGGCGATATCGGCGAGCCAGGCCTCGAACGGGCCGCGGCCCAGATCCTTGGCGAGGGCCTCCATGATGGCGCCCTCGTTGTCGTTCATCATCTTCTCCAGCGCCAGCAGCTGGCGCTTGCGCCATTCGATGTCGCGGGTGCGTCCGGTCGCGAAGGTCTGGCGAAGCCGGGCAACGGTTGCGGGGATATCGACCGGTGCGGTCCCGTTCGTGGAGTCCTTGGAAAGCGAGGCCTTCGATGCAACCGATTCGGTGGTCATCATTGTCCTTCCCGAGCAGGGTCCCGCCGCGTGGCGGCCGCTCATCGGTGATAACCGCGATACTAACCATCCGGTTGGGAGAGCAATAGAAAGGATCCGGCCAAACCCGGTTACTTGACGCAGGGGACGTTCGCGGCGGTCATCTGGCTGAGGTCGGTCGGGGCCGGGGCGCGGTCGCCGGTTCCGGTGGCGGCCACGGCACTCACCTGCCCGGACCCGGACAGGTCGGTCGTCGCACCGGGGTGGGCCAGGTAGTCCCCCGCGGGAAAATGCGCTCCCACGGTCAGCCGCACGGTGCCGGCGGCCACGTCGTTGTTCGCCGTCGCCGGCAGGTGCAGTTGATCGGCCAGGACCTGTGCGGCCCGGTCGGCCCCGGGGCCGTACTCGATGACGCTGTCGTCGGCCGGGACCGCCGCGGTGGTGGCGCTGCCGCGGGTGAAGCCGCGGCCGGCGAAGGCCTCCTCGACGGCGCCGGCGAGCCCGTCCCGTGAGGTGGCGTTGACGACGTCCAGAATCGCGGGTTCGGCCGGCGCGGGCAGTGGCTGGGCGGCCGGTGATGCGGCCTGCAGCGCGACCGGTGTATCCGACATGAAGCGCTCGTTGACGATGCGCCGGATGGTCGGCAGGTCGACCTGATTGATGTCGGACCCGTTGGCGTCTTTGCCGAATCCGGCGATCGGCAGGGTGTAGAGCGACAGCGGCCGCTCGCTCAGTTGCGTGGCGCGCGAAGCGAATTCCATGATGTCCAGGCCGTCGTCGACGGCGACGTTGTCGCGGGCGACCTGCAGCAGTTTGCGCAGCCCGCTCACGCTGGACAGCGCGCCGCCGCTGCGGGCCGCGTTCACCAGCGACACCAGGAACGCCTGCTGTCGCCGCGTGCGGTCGAAATCGGTGAAGGAGCCGTCGTTTTCGTCGCGCCGCTGCCGCACGAACGCCATCGCGTCGGCGGCATCGATGCGTTGGACCCCCTGGTGGAAGTCTGCACCCGAATAGCTGTCCCGGGTATCGGCGTTGAGGCACACCGTGATCGGCTCGACGGCCTTGGCGATTTGGAAGAACGCGCCCAGCGTGACCTCGACGAAGTGGTCCACCGAGATGCCGAGGAAGTCGTTGACGGCGTTGATCTCGGCCTTGCGGCCTGCCTCGCGCGCGGTCTGCTCGCGAGCGGTCAGGTTGTTGGCGCCCGCCCCGCCGGAATTCCCGGCCGCCTGCGAATTCAGCGACTGCTGGTAGGCCAGCCCGTATGCCTGCTTGATCTTGCCGGCGCACACCGAACCCGGGCACCCCGGCAACTCCGCGTAGTCGTCACGCGGGATGGATATGGCGGTGACCGGGCCGTCGCCGTCCGAAATATGCACGACGATAAGGACATTGGCGTTGTAGCCGCCCGAGCTCTCGTCACCGGCGTGCAGCGCCTCGTAGACGTCCTGCGGCAGTGGCTTACCGTTCTGGTCCAGCCGGCTGTCCAGGCCCATCAGCAGGATGTTCTGGTTGCCGTCCAGCGTCGTGGCCGCGTTCGACAGTGCATGCGAGATGATGATCTTGCCCAGCGCGGTGTGATAGCCCGTCCAGCCCATGCCGGTGATCGCCATGACCGCGGCCGAAGCGACGGCGGCAACGAACCTGCCCTTTCGCAGCGCCCAGCGGTGCGATCGATCGGCTTCGCCACTGGCCATAATGAGTGACCATTGTCCCTGATGACCAGGCGAATTCCCGGTAGCCGCCGCCGCGAGCCCACGGCGGACGTGCGACGTGGCGCGCGCCGGCCGGATGCGGCGCGGGCGGTTACAGCCGCTTGGCGACTACGAAGTCGGAGAAGGCGTCGCGGTCTTCGTCCACCTCGGAACTCTGCACGCCGCGGCCCAGGCGGTGCATCTCGTCGATCGAGTTCTGTGCCGTAGCTCGCCAGCCGTGGTCGTTGAGCCAGTCGGCGAGGTTCGCGCGGTGCTCGTCGCGGTACATCAGCTCGCCGACGTCGACCGTCTCCTCCAGGCCGAGTTCGGCGGCCACCTTCTTGAACCGTTCCCGCATCTGCTGGCGCCGCTCTTCGGCGTGCATCGGCGCGGTTTCGGCGGAGACCCGGCTGCCCGCGGGGCTCAGCTCGCCGATCTGGGTGAACAGCTTGTCCTGCGCCTCGGCGGGCAGGTACATCAGCAACCCCTCGGCCAGCCAGGCGGTCGGCTGGGCCGGGTCGAATCCGGCGGCGCGCAGCGCGGACGGCCAGTCTTCCCGCAGGTCGATTGCCACTTCGCGACGATCGGCGGACGGCTTGGCGCCGCTTTCGGCCAGCGTGGTGGTCTTGTAGTCCAGCACTTGGGGCTGGTCGATCTCGTAAACCGTGGTGCCGGCCGGCCAGTCGAGGCGGTACGCCCGCGAGTCCAGTCCTGACGCGAGGATGACCACCTGCCGGATCCCGGCGGCGACGGCGTCGGCGAAGTATGAGTCGAAGAAGTGGGTCCGCACCGCCTGATAACCGCGCATGTGCTGCATGCGGGCGGCGGATTCTTCGTCGATGGCTTCGATCTTGGCCACGACCTCCGGGTCGAGCATGGCCTCCCACAAGACCTCGGCGCCGGCGTTGTTGACGAGCAGCCGGGCGTAGGGGTCGCGGATCAGCGCGTCGGGCTGCTCGGTCTCGATGGCCCGGGCGGCGGCCACCATGACCGCGGTGGTGCCGACGCTGCTCTTGATGTCCCAGGTGTCGTCGTGGGTGCGCAGTGAACTCATGGCGGTGCTCCTTGGCTGGATCCGGTCAGGCGGTGGGCTTGCCGAGGCGCGCCCGCAGCAGCGTGCTGCTGACCGCCTCGTCAGTCAGGTCGTCGGGCACCGGACGGCCCAGGCGAGCCATCTCGTCGCGGTTGCTCACGCTGTGCACGTGCCAGCCGTGGTCGGCCAGCCATGCGGCCGCGTCCGAACGGTCCGGCTCGTGGTAGGTCAGCGCCTGGACGTTGACGTCCAGCCCGAGTCGGTCGCGCATCCGCAGCCAGCGCTGCGAATTGCTGCGGGAATTCAAGCCGAACATCTCGATGGCGATCTGGCTGTCCGGCGCGCTGAGCGCGGTGACCATCTCGAAGAGCCGGTCCTGGGCGTCGCTGGGCAGGTACGGGAGCAGCCCTTCGGCCAGCCACGCGGTGGGCCGGGTGCGGTCGAATCCGGCGGCGGTCAGCGCGGCGGGCCAATCGTCACGCAGGTCCACCGCGACCGGGTGCCGGAGGGCGGACGGCACGGCGCCGTGCTGCTGCAGGATGCCGGCCTTGTACTCCAGCACCTGCGGTTGGTCGATCTCGTAGACCGTGGTGCCGGCCGGCCAGTCCAGCCGGTACGCGCGGGAGTCGAGCCCGGCGGCCAGGATCACCACTTGCCGGATGCCGGCGCCGGCGGCGTTCGCGAAGTATTCGTCGAAGAAGTGGGTCCGCACGGCCTGATAGTCGATGCCGCATCGATGGGCGCGCTGCCCGTGCTCGTCGCCGTCGAGCCAGCCAAGTTCGGGGTCGGCCAGCCGCGCCCACGCGGGCCCGGCCGACGAAACCAACAGCCGCGCGAAGTCGTCACGGATCAAGGGATCGGGTCCGGCGGTTTCCGCGGCGCGCGACGCGGCGACGCCCAGCGCGGTGGCGCCGACGAGTTCGGTGATGGTCCAACTGTCGCCGGCGGACCGCACGGAAGGCGGTGGCGAGGCATCCAGGTCAGTCATATCTCGCCCATGGTACCGGGATAAGTTAGTTAGCCTATACGCTTTGTGGGCAACTTCACTGCGCCTCGGCGCGCTGCTAGGCCTCCGGCTTGCGAAACGCGCCTTCCAGCAGCTGGCGCATCACGCCGACGAGCGCCAGCAGGTTTTCCGGGCTCTCCACGTAGCCCGCATACACGCCCACCCCGCAGACGAGAACGAGCAGCGCCTCGGCCATCACCGTCGCGTCGACGTCCGCCACGATTTCGCCGCGCTCGATCGCCTCGTTGATGACGCGCAGCAGAAAATCGCGGGCGATCCGCACGGAATCGTTATCGGTCCCCGTCAAATCCGGATGCCGCTGCGATTCCAGCACGCCGGTGATTAAAAAGGCAGATCCCGCGGGATTCTTCGAATTGGCTCTGGTCGCTTCGGCAATGAATGCGGTCAGCTGCGCCGCCAGCGTGGTCTCACGCTCGGCCTGCTTGATCCCGGCTCCGATCACGAATTCGTTGGTGTCATCCAGAACCTCCCGATAAAGCGCCCGCTTGCTCGAGAAGTAATGGTTGATCGCGGGCCGGGTGAGATCCGCGCGCGCCGCGATGGCCTGGAACGTCGCGCCGTCGTAGCCGCGTTCACTGAAGACCAAACGGGCAGCTTGGATGATCCGCTGCCGCGTCTCGTCGGCCTTGGCGGCAGGCGGACGCCCTGGCCTGCGGTTCCCCCGTGGGAGCATTGCTAGAGTGTGCCACCCCCGCGGTGCGGCATTAGCGCATTTGGCGGAATGCTGCCAAATTTCCCGGCCTGGTAGTCCTCGAGCGCCTCGATCAATTCTGCGCGGGTGTTCATCACGAAAGGCCCGTAGTGGAATACCGGCTCGCGAATCGGACGGCCGCCCAGCAGCAGCAAATCAATGGCTCCGCGAACGGGCGTGGTACCGGAATCCGGCCGGGCCCCCACGGTGATCCGGTCGCCGGGGCCCAGGACCGCCAACTGGCCCTGGTGGACCGGGTGGGCCACCGGGCCGACGTAACCGCTGCCGGACAGCACGTACACCAGCGCGTTGAAGTCGCGCCGCCACGGGATGTTCAGTTGGGCCCCGTTCTCGACGGTCGCGTGCGCCAGGGTGATCGGGGTGTGGGTGATGCCGGGGCCCCGGTGGCCGTCGATGTCGCCGGCGATGACGCGGATCAGCGCCCCGCCGTCCTCGGACGCGAGCAACGCGGCGTCGCCGCCTTCGATGGACTGATAGCGCGGGGGCGCGAACTTGTCTTTCTTGGGCAGGTTCACCCAGAGCTGGACGCCATGGAAGAGCCCGCCGCTGTCGACCAGCTCGGCCGGCGGCGTCTCGATGTGCAGGATGCCCGAGCCGGCCGTCATCCACTGCGTCGCGCCGTCGGTGATCAGGCCGCCACCACCGTGCGAGTCCTGGTGCGCGAACTTCCCGTCGAGCATGTAGGTGACCGTCTCGAAGCCGCGGTGCGGATGCCAGTCGGTGCCCCGGGGCTCCCCCGGCTGGTAGTCGACCTCGCCCATCTGGTCCATGTGCACAAAGGGATCCAGCGCGGCGGAGCTGACTCCCGCAAACGCGCGGACCACGGGGAAACCCTCGCCCTCGTAGCCGCGAGGGCCGGTGGTGATCGATCGGACCGGCCGCTCGGTGTCGGCGGGGCCGGGACCGCTGACTCGTGGCAACGTCAGCGTGTTAGCCGTAACTGCAGGCATCTGGCCTCCTCATATATTGGATGCCTTATATAACCGGACTACGGTCCACTTATTCCGGAGCGCTCGGCCCGCATGCCCGCCAAGACATTCGCCCCGGCGTGCGATGCCGGGGCGAATGCGTGGAGCCTAGTCGTAGCCGGGCGACTCAGGATTTGCCACGAGCGCTGCTGGCGGCCTCCTTCTCGGTGCTCTTGCCCTTGTGCGCCAGCTCGCCACCGGCGCTCTCCAGGTGCGCGCGGACGAACCATTGGAACTTCTCCAGTTGCCCCGCCTGGCCGATCAGCAGATCCTGGGTCACCTGGTCGAGTTCGTCTGTCTCGTCGATGTATTGGCGGATGTCCTCGATGACGCCCGTGTAGACGAGGTCCAGCGCGGCCAAGTGCGCCTGGACCGTGTCGCGGCCGACGGAGTAGTCGTCCCACGAACGGTCCTTGATGATGGCACCGGGCGTTCCTTGCGGCGAAGCACCAAGGGCCGCAATGCGTTCCGCTACATCGTCGGCAAATCCGCGAACGGCGTCCACTTGCGGGTCGATCATCTCGTGCACGCCGATGAAGTTGGGGCCAACCACGTTCCAGTGAATGTGCTTCAGCGTCAGGTGAAGATCGTTGTAGGTGCTCAGTTGCTTTTGCAGCAGCTCGGTGAGCCGCGCCGCCTGCTTGTCGGTCAATCCCGGGATGGTGAACTGAGTCATCGCTTCTTTCCTAGCTTCCTTCCATGAGGTTCACGCACGGTTACTTGCCCCGTTGGGTACCCGATGGCCCAGTTGAAAAACGCGATGGATCACAGCGAGTGGATTTGCTGCACCGGTAGCCGCGGCCCGCGGCGGGGCTCGTATGCCAGTCCGCTGGCTTCGAGCAGCCGGACCACCCGCTGACGGTGCGGCCGCATCGGCTCGAGCAATTCGACCATGCCCGCGTCGTCGACGGGCCGGCCCAGCAACGTCCAGCCGATCATTTTCGGAATGTGGTAGTCGCCCACCGACAGTGCGTCCGCGTCGCCGAACGCGCGTTGCGCGGTCTCGGCGGCGGTCCACTCCCCCACCCCCGGCAGCGACGTCAACGCCTCACGCGCCTGCACGGCCGGCCGAGACACCAGCCGTTCCAGCGAGTCGGCGCGCCGCGCACAGGTCACCAGCGTCTGCGCCCGCCGCGGGTCGACGTTGGCGCGATGAAACTCCCACGACGGAATGTTGCGCCACACCTCCGCCGACGGCATGACCCGCATCCCATCCGGGGCAGGCCCCGGCGCGGGCGTCCCGTACTTCGACACCAGCAACCGCCACGAGCGAAACGCGTCGGCACCGGGCACCCGCTGCTCGATGATCGCCGGGATCAGGGCCTCGAGCACCAGCCCGGTGCGGCCCAGGCGCAGGTGTGGAACCCGCCGGTACGCGGCGGCCACCGTCGGATGCCGCGGCACGAAGTCCGAGTCGTCGTCCTCGAAACCCAGCATGGCGGGCAGCATTTCGATGAACTCCTGCGCGCCGCCGCCCCACGCCACACCGTGCGCGATGTCGGGCCCGACGCGGCTGATCCGGGCCGTGACCGGCCCGCTGGGCAGCAGGCTGGTGCGCCAGATCGAGCCGTCACCGGGCATCCGGAAACATGGGTCGCCGAGGCCGCGGCGTAGCGGCGCCAGCGTGTGCCCGAAGCTGACCGCTCCGGGAAACACGACCGTGCGCGCGCTCTGCACCTGACGACTCCCCGCTTGCCCTGATTGACCGTGAACTGCGTGCCAAGTCAATATTGCGTTGTGATGACGCCGTTCGATGACCCGCAGGGCGAACTGGCCTGGATGTTCCTGCAGAGCACCAGCGACGGCGGCGATCTCGACGAGGGCTTCGCCCTGCTCAGTGACGACTTCACCTACTGGACGCTCTACACGCGCACTCCCTGCGGCAAGGACGCATTCCGGCGAGGTGTCGAGCGACGCAAACAGGAGCTCGAACTGACCATCGACCTGGTGCGCTGCGTCAACGAGGGAGAAACCGTGGTGGTGGAGGCGCAGGCCACCGGCACCACGACCGCCGGCGTCGAGTACGACAGCCCGTTCGTGTGCATCTTCGACACCCGTGACGGGCTGATCGTCTCCATGCGGCTGTACAGCGACACCCGGGCGGTCGCGACCGCGCTGCCCGGGTGGATCCCCTACTGATCCGAGACGCTGATGTCGGCCTTGTCGGGGTAGAACGCGACGTGCCCCGCAATCTTTTCGACCGCCGGGTACGGCTGCTCGTACGTCCAGATCACATCGTCGACGGTGTCACCGGCCGAGGTGGTCACGCTGTAGTAGCTGGCATTGCCCTTGAAGGGGCAGTACGTGCTGGTGTCCGTCCGAGTGAGCCGGTCCTGTATCACGTCGGCAATCGGAATGTATTGCACCGCGGGCAAAGTGGCTTCGCGCAGTCCCAGCGCTGCCGTGGTGTCGGCGACGAGCTCGCCGTTGACACGTACTTGCACCCGCCCCTTGGTCGGCTCGATGGTGATCGGATGCCCGGCGCTGGGTTCTTTGATTTCCGGGTGGGCCATGGTGGTTCCTCCTTCAGACGCCTACCGTCGTCCAACGCGTGTCCGCGGTCAAGGCTTCCCGTCCGGCGGACCGAATGCGTAGCGGTGGTATTGCGACATGTTCGCAACGGCCGGAACCTGGGACATGCACCGGCCCAAGACGCGGGATGAGAGGGGCAGCTGCGCGAAGGTGTACGACTCGAACCATCGTTCCCAGGCCAGCAGCCGCACCCCCGGCACGGCTTCGACGATGTCGTCGGGCCCGTTGATGGCCCAGCGCAGCGTGGCCCCCGACTGCCGCACCACGGTGTTGAGCCACTGCGACTTGATCCCGAGCCAATTGAACACGTCGAACTGCAGCTCCCCCGAACCGAACCGGCCGACCACCCGGCGCAGCAGCGCGGTGCCGTCCTGCTCGGTGAGATACATCGTCAGCCCCTCCCCGATCATCAGCGTGGGACGGTCGACCGGGATTTCCGCCAGCCATGCCGGGTCGGTGACGGACGCCGCGATCACGCGATAGTGATCCCGGCTCGGGTAGAGCTGCGTGCGCAGCGCGGCGACCTCGGGGTAGTCGACGTCGTACCACTGCACGTCCGGGCCCGGCTGGAGGCGGAAGAATCGGCTGTCCAGCCCGCAGCCAAGGTGCAGCACGACCGAATGCGGATGCGCGGCAAGGAATTTGCGCGTCCACTCATCGAAGTGCGCCGAGCGGGTGGTCACCGACGGCGCCCGCCGCGCGGTGATGGTCGTCTTCTTCCAGTCGTAGTCGATGCGCTCGACGATCTCCTTCGCGTACCGATCGCCGAGGATCGGTTTGGGGAAATCGGCGTCCAGCGCCTTCGCGTACAACGTCGCCAGCATGGTCTGGGGCGCCCCGGTGAGATCGATGGGCACTCGCGCGGTAGTCACATCGCCCGAGGTTAGTCGCACACCATGCGCCCGCAGCGCCTCCTGAACGGCGGTCGGCGTGGCGTTCAGCCCGGAGTCGTACTCCTGCCTTTGGCATCGCGCATCGCGGCCCAGAACCGGGCCGCCTCGCGGATGGATTCCTCGACCGGGCGCGGCTGCCAACCCAATTCGCGCACGGCCTTGCTGTGGTCGACGGGCGCCTCGGCACGCATCATGCGCACCGAGGCCAGGCTGAGTTCGGCGTCCTTGCCGCTCAGGCGCGCCCGCAGGCTGCCCAGCGCGCCCAGCGCATACAGCACCGGGACGGAGATCGAGCGCCGCGGCGGCGGCACGCCGGCCTCGTCGGCCGCGATCCGGACCACCTCTTTCAACGCGATCATCCGCTCCGAGATCAGATACCGCTCGCCGGTGCGCCCGTGTTCGGCGGCCAGGATCATGGCCCGCGCGGCGTCGGTGACACCGACGACCTCGAGCTCGATGCCCTCCATCGTGAAGGGCAGCTTGCCGAAGACCGCGCCGGCGATGAACGCGCCGTGCGGGGTGCGGCCCCAGTCGCCGCTGCCGTAAGTCGTCGACACGCACATCGCCACCGCGGGCAGCCCGGCCTCGGCCACGTACCGCATCACCAGGTTCTCGGCCTGGACCCGGGACTTGACGTAGTCCGACACGCCGCGGGTGCCGACGACGTCCTCCTCGGTCGCGACGTGTCCGCGGCGCCGGCCCACGGTCGCATACGTGCTGGTGAAGATGAACCGGCGCAGGTCCGGTTGCGCGACGGCCACGTCGAGAACGTTGCGCAACCCCTCGACGTTGGTGCGAAACAGCGGCGCGGTATCGCGCAGCCAGGCGCGGGTGTCCACGACGCAGTAATAGACGTCGTCGACACCGTCCATCGCCTCCCGCAGCACGGCGGTGTCGAACACGTCGCCGTGAAAACGGGTCAGCGCAAGGTCATCGATGGCGCGGGTATTGGCGTTCGGCCGCACCATCGCCCGGACGTCCGCGCCGGCGGCGGCCAGCTGCCGGGTCACATGCGAACCCAGAAAACCGTTGGCGCCGATCACGAGTTTCGGTTTGGTGGTCACTGGGCGCCTCCGAACTGCTCCATGAATCGCGCTGCGTCCGCGTCGAGAGTGCCGAGCTCCTGCGCCTTGCGGCACCACTTCAACGTCGCTTGCACGAAGCGCAGCGGGTTGTAGATGTCTTCCTGCTGACACCACAGGCCGTCACCGGCGTAGGTGATGATCGAGATGTTCGTCGCGCCGATGACCGTGCCGTCGCCGGGATCGCGCATCGGGTTGTCGAGTTCCATGATGATGCGCCCGGTGGGCTCGTCGATCACCGACCACAGCGACGGGAACGCGACCATGTGGCTGCCGGGAAAGCTGCCCATCGTCTTGCTGATCCACTCGCGGACCTCGTCGCGGCCATGCATGGTGCCGGCCGCGTGTTCGATATAGACGACGTCGGGTGTGTAGTGCTGGACCCAGGCGTCCCAGTCGTGCGATTGCGCCGCCGCATCGACGGTCGCTTCGAATTTCTCGAAGGCGGCGGCCAGTTCGCTACGCGAGAATTGCGGGCTGTTCACGCGAAAACTAGAACACGTTCTACCGTGGTTTGTCGAGAGCTTTGCCTCGTAGGTGTACCCGACGACGAACATCAGGATAATCGGGGAAAGACGGCGATTATTCGGCCCCCGAGCGAAGCGAGGCAATGACATGACCAACACGCAGAAAGCGATTCTCGCCGGCGGCTGCTTTTGGGGGATGCAGGAACTGATCCGCAAGCAGCCGGGCGTGGTTTCGACCCGGGTCGGTTACACCGGCGGTGACGTCCCCAACGCGACCTACCGTAATCACGGCACCCACGCCGAGGCGGTCGAGATCGTCTACGACCCTGCGGTCACCGACTACCGGACGATCCTGGAGTTCTTCTTCCAGATCCACGATCCGACAACGAAAGACCGGCAGGGCAACGACCGGGGACCCAGTTACCGGTCGGCGATCTTCTATCTCGACGACGAGCAGAAGCGCATCGCGCTGGACACCATTGCCGACGTCGAGGCGTCCGGGCTGTGGCCCGGCAAGGTGGTGACCGAGGTCAGCCCGGCCGGCGACTTCTGGGAAGCCGAGCCCGAACACCAGGACTACCTGCAGCACTATCCCAGCGGATACACCTGCCACTTCATCCGCCCGGGCTGGAAACTGCCGCGCCGGGCGACCTCGAATCCGTAGTGGCGCCGGGCTCTTCCCGAGCAATGTGCGGCGCCACCGTTAACGGCACGCAACGATGTCGCTGACGACATCGACATCGCGATCCCGCGGGCGCAAGATCTAATCCATCGGATGCAGTGCGCGCCAGCGTGGGTGCGCTTTTCCTATGCATGAAAAGTCCGCTCGCGAAGGGAACTCCGGCTCATGTCGTCTTCACCCACCGTCTGGGATGTCACGTACGATCTGCTGCGCTCATTGGGGTTGACGACCGTGTTCGGCAATCCGGGCTCGACCGAGCAGACATTCCTCAAGAACTTCCCCGACGACTTCAGCTATGTGTTAGGGCTACAGGAGGCCTCGGTGCTGGCCATGGCGGACGGCTTCGCACAGTCCACCGGCAGGCCGGCGCTGGTGAACCTGCACACCGCGGCGGGTACCGGCAACGCCATGGGCAGCCTGATCGCGGCGTACAAGAGCAACACCCCGCTGATCGTCACGGCCGGGCAGCAGACCCGCGAGATGTCGCTGTGTGAGCCATATTTGACGAACACCAGCGCAACGCAGCTGCCGTTGCCGTGGGTGAAGTGGTCCTACGAACCGGCGCGGGCCGAGGACGTCCCGGCGGCGTTCATGCGGGCTTACACCATCGCGGTGCAGCCGCCCGCGGGTCCGGTGTATCTGTCGATTCCCCTTGACGATTGGGAAAAGCCCGCGCTGGGCCCCGCGGTCATTCGCACGGCCAGCCAGCGTTGTGCGCCCGATGCGGACCGGTTGCGTGCTTTCGCCGACAGGATCAATCGCGCGCGGCGGCCGGCCGTGGTGATCGGTCCCGAGGTTGACCGGGCCGGCGCCTGGGATGCCGGGGTCGAATTCGCCGAGATAGTGCACGCGCCGGTCTACGGGAGCCCATTGACAGACCGGGCTTCGTTCCCCGAGGACCATCCCCTCTGGCAGGGGCTGTTGCCGATGACGATCGCGGAAGTCACCGAAGTACTGCGGGGCCATGACCTGGTGGTGGTCGTCGGCGCGCAGGTGTTCCGCTACTACCCGTACGTGCCTGGCGACTATCTTCCCGAGGGCACCGAGTTGCTGCAGATCACCAGCGATCCATTTCTGGCCGGGGCCGCGCCGGTCGGCGACAGTCTGCTCAGCGACGCCTTACTGGCCCTGCAGCAGCTGACTGCACTGATCTCCCCCGAAACCGACCGGCCGACATTCGCTCCGCTCGACCGGAGCGCGGGGACCGTCGAAGCGACCAGTGCGCCGCTGACACCGGACCAGGTCTACTCGACGCTGAGCACCATCAAGCCGCCCGAAGCGGCGCTGGTGAACGAATCGACGTCGACCTTGGCCGAGCAGCAGCGATGGCTGCCCGCCGTCAGACCGGTTTCGTTCTTCGCCACCGGCAGCGGCGGTATCGGGTGGGGCGTCCCCGGTGCTGTGGGGGTCGCATTAGGCGACCGGGCCACCGGACGCAAGCGTCCGGTAGTGGCGACCATCGGTGACGGGTCGTTTCAGTATTCGATCCAGGCGATCTGGACGGCGGCCCAGCACAAGCTGCCGATCGTGTTCGTCGTGATGCGCAACGGCGAGTACGCTGTCCTGAAATCGTTTGCCTTGCTGGAAAAGACGCCCAACGTGCCCGGCTTGGATCTGCCCGGCCTGGACATCGAGTCGCTCGCGATCGGCTTCGGCTGCCGCGCCGTCACGGTTGACGGAACAGACCAGCTGATTAAAGAATTTGAGGCTGCGCTGTCCGCCGATGGGCCCACCGTCATCGTGGTGCCCACGAAACCCCAAGTCGCACACCTGGGCTGATATCCGAACGCACCTGCTCGCACGGACCGCCACGGACTAGGCTGCCGCTATGGCAGCCTCTGCGGCAGACCCGCAATTGGCCGAACTCGGCGCGGCCCTGCTGTCGCGCGCCGACGAGCTGGCCGACACCATGCTGGCGCTGCTGCGGCGCGACGTGGGCTTCCACCGCACCGTGGCGTTGGTGACGGACGACCAACTGCGCGGCACGATCCGGGCTCATCTGGATTTCATTCTGGGTGTCTTCGGCGCCCCCGAGCGCGATTACGACACCGCGGCGGCCGCCGCGACCGGGCGTAGCCGGGCCGCCGCCGGGGTTCCACTACCGGCGGTGATGGATTCCTACCGGCTCTGCGCTCGCTTTCTCTGGGACGAGCTGCGTCAGGAAGCGCGCCGCGCCACGACGGTGACCGACGGCGGGCTGGTCCGTGCCTCGTCGGCGATGTGGCTTGCGCTCGAGGAATTCACCACCGCGATGGTCAGCGGGTACCAGGAAGAGATGGCCCGCCAGCTGGTGGACCGCCAGCAGGAGCGCTCGGCAATGGTGCAAGCGCTGATCGACGGCCGGCTGGTAGACACCGTCGACCTTTGGAATACCGCTGATACACTGCGCATTTCGCTACAGGGCCCCTACACGGTGGTCTGCGCGGAGTTGTCCAGTGTGGGCCGATCGGTGTTGCCCGGCATCGAGAACCGGCTCGCGGCGCGGGGGATCTCATCCGCTTGGCGTCTGCAGCCCGACATTGAGATCGGCATCCTGCACCTTGGCCCGAACAAGACGACCGACCCCGTGATCGAGGAACTGAGCAAGCACACGGCCACCCGGATCGGGATCAGCCCTCCGATTGCGGATCTCGGGCAGACCGCCGGCGCGTTGCGCTACGCGAGGATCGCGATGACCGCGTCACGGCCCGAACACGGGCCGATCACCGTCTTCGACCGCGACGTCATGGCGATCACGGCGGTCGCCGCACCCGAGGTGATGGGTCGTGTCGCGGCCAACGTCCTCGGTCCGCTGGACGAGTTGCCCGAGCACGAACGAGAGGCGCTGCTCGACACGCTCGAGGCGTGGTTCGACCACGGGGGTTCGGCCGAGCGCGCCGCGCAGGAACTGTACGTCCACCCCAATACGGTGCGCCAACGGCTGCGCAAGATCGAGCAGCGGACGGGGCGTTCGGTCAGCGAACCGCGCGCCGCGGCGGAACTGTGTATCGCACTGGAAACCACCCGCCGCGCCGCAAGACCGGACCGCTAGCCGCGATCAGCGCCGCCGCACCGCAATTCGTCCGCCGTCCTTCGGGGTGAACGCGACCCCGCGGCAATGCCACCGCTCGCCCGGTGCGTCGTTTGCCTCAATCACCAAGCGACGCAACACCGTCCGGAGCACGACGTCCATCTCCATGTTGGCAAACGCGGCCCCGACACAGCGGCGGGTGCCGCCACCGAACGGAACCCAGGACAGCGCCGACGGTTTCGTTCCGATGAAGCGTTGCGGGTCGAAGCGCCCGGGATCGGGGAACAGCTCGGGGTTGTCGTGTAGTTGTGCGATGCCGACGATGATCGAATATCCGCGCGGAATCACCCACTCGCCCAGTTGATAGGTCTCGGGGTAAACGTGACGACCCGCGAAGTCGATCACCGTCCTGGACCGCTGGACCTCCAGGATCGTCGCCTGGCGCAGCTCGTTGCCCCCGTTGTCGGCCTCCTCGACCAGGGCCGCCAGCAAGTCGGGGTGCCGGCTGATCCGCTCGAATGCCCACGCCAGCGTGGACGCGGTGGTTTCGTGACCGGCGGCCAGCAGGGTGAGCAGCTCGTCGCCAATATCCTTGTGCGACATGGCTGAACCGTCGTCGTATGTGCTGCGCAGCAGCAGGGCGAGCACATCGGTGCGCTGGTCGAAGTTCGGGTCGGCCCGCTCGGCCACGATCAGCTTGTCGATGACCTTGTCGTACTGCTGCCGCCACTTGTCCAGGCGGTGCCACGGGCTGAACCGGCCGTAGTCCCGTTTCGGCTTCGGCAGCGCGGCCAGACGCGAGCCCAGGGTCACCCACGGCGGGATGAGCCGGCGCAGCTCGTCGAGCTCGGCACCGTCGGCCCCGAAGACCGCACGCAGGATGGCATTCAACGTGATCCGCATCATCGGCGGCAGCGTCGCGAAGGACTCGCCCTCTTGCCAGCCGGCGATCTCGCGCAGCGTCTCGTCTTCGATGATGCTCTCGTAGTTCTTCATGCTCTTGCCGTGAAACGGCGGCGCCAACAGCCGCCGCCGGCGACGGTGGTCGTCGCCCTCGAGCGCGAACACCGACCCGGTGCCGAACAGCCTGCTCAGGTTGGGCTGGATATTGCCGAGCTCGTCGGGGCTGGTGGTGAAGATCTGTTTGGCCAACTCCGGGTCACTGACGGCAATGACGTGCCCCCACATCGGGAGCCGCAACGCGACGACACTGCCATAGCGGCGCGACAGTCGCCGCATCATCGAACGCCGTGACATCGCGAAACCAATGCCCTGAACTGCCTTGGGAATTCGCGCGACCGGCGGCAGCTTGGTCGCGACCGGTGGGGCGGTGGCTACTTCACTCATGGCGTCATTGCTCCCAACATCTGCCCCGCTGCGGGGTTGGTACCGCGATGTACCACAGACCTTTCCGAGTACGGTACTCTGAAGTACCAAAGCTGACAAGATCCGTATCGAACCGAACGGGGGCGCCGGCCGTGACCTCAGCAATGACAGCAACGGATGGCGTCCCCGATCTCGGCGAGATCGACCCGTTTCGGCTCCGATTGCTCGACGGACTCGCCGACGCCATCAACGAGCGCGGTTACCGGGCCAGCACCGTCGCCGACATCGTCCGTTACGCCCGCACCTCCAAGCGCACGTTCTACGACCAGTTCGCCAGCAAGGAAGAGTGCTTCCTCGAGCTACTCGCCACCGACATCGAGAGGCTGGGCGAACGTATCCAGGTCTCGGTCGATGCCGAGGCCGATTGGCACGTGCAGATCCGGCAGGCGGTCGAAGCCTACGTCGGATACATCGAATCCCGGCCGGCGATCACGTTGAGCTGGATCCGCGAACTGCCCTCGCTGGGTGCGGCCGCTCGCCCGGTGCAGCGCCGCGGGCTGCAGTTGCTGACCAGCCTGCTGATCGACCTCAGCGCCAGTCCCGGATTCCGGCGCGCCGAACTGCCCCCGTTAACGGCACCGCTGGCGGTGATCCTGTTGGGCGGCCTGCGCGAGCTGACCGCACTTGCGGTGGAAGACGGTAAACCGGTCCGAGAAATCGTGGAACCGGCCGTGGATGCATCCGTAGCTCTGCTCGGCCCACGCCATTAGCCCCGACTCTCCCGCGTAAGTGAAAGTCCCCCAAGCCATTTCCGGCCCTGGGCCGGTAGGACTAGGCTCTCCGCAGACCCACCCGTTCCGACTTGGAGGATCCTGCGATGCGGCTCTCGACCCGAAACCAGCTCAGGGGGACTATCACCGAGGTCGAACTCGGCACCGTGATGGCAGTGGTGAGGGTGACGCTGGACGGCGGCGACCAGGTCGTCACGTCGTCAGTCACCAAGGACGCCGCGACCGACCTCGGCCTCAAGGTCGGCCAGCCGGCGACCGTGTTCATCAAGTCGACCGAAGTCACCATCGGCGTCGACTAGGGCCGGCGCCGAAAAGCCGTCACCCGGTTTATTTTTCGGCGAGGAAAGCGCGGACCCGATCCAGGACCAGGTCGGGCCGCTGGTCGACGATCCAGTGCCCGACGCCGTCGACCAGCTCGACTTCGAAATCGTCGATGCGGTCGGCATAACCGTCGGTGAGATCCGGCGTGATCACCGGATCTTCGGTGCCCGTCAGCCAGCGGACCGGGACGTCGACGCGGGCATCGTTGTATTGCCCGCGCATCCATTTGCGCATCTCCTTGGTTTGGAAGCTGCGGTACCACCGCGAACCGGCCTCCGCGTGGCCGGGCTGCTGCATGCACTCGAGGTACATGCGGGTGTCGTCCTCGGGCAGGGTGTAACCACCCCCGACCCACGACCCGAGCATCCGGACGAATCGCGAATTGGGGTCGCTGATCACCCGCGGTCCGATGACCGGCAGCGAAATCGGGATCTGATACCAGAACCGCCAGATATTGCGCAGGGTCGACAGGCTCGGCTTCACCCACGGCGCAACGGTATTCACGCCGAAGAACCCGGTCACCCGCTCCGGATGGCGCAGCATCATGATGAACGCGACCGGCCCGCCCCAGTCGTGGGCCACCAGCTTGACCGTCGCGACGCCAAGGCGTTCCAGCACCCCGGCCAGGTCGTCGGCCATCTCGTCCTTGGTGTAGCTGGTGCGTGGCGCCGAACTCCAGCCCGAGCCGCGCAGGTCCGGACACAACACGCGGTAGCCGTCGGCGGCCAGCGGCCCGATCAGCTCGCGCCATTCCCACCAGTTCTGCGGGAAGCCGTGCACCAACATCACCGCCGGCCCGCTCGCCGGCCCGGCGTCCGCGACGTGGATCGTCACGCCGCTTCCCAGATCGACATACCTGTGTTCCACACCGTCGAGCGCGGGCATAGTGACCATGACTTGAGAACGTAGCGGCTCGGAAAGGCTTAGGCCAGAAACCGTTCGACATACGGCGCGAAGCGCTCGCGCAGGTTGGCCTCGTCCAGCCCGAACATCTCATAGGACGTCTCGACATTGCCCAGCCGCCCACGCCGGTGGCCCGCGAGGTAGTCGCCGACGGCCGCGCGCACCTCATCGGTGAACGGTTCGCCGGCCAGGGCGTATACCCGCTCGGCAACGCCGAGTTCGTCCGCCATGAAGTCGTCGAACCGGATGTCGATCGAGCGGTCCGGACCGATGGTGTCGCGGTCGCGAACGAGCGCGCTCAGCATCTGGTCGAGGCGGTCGATCCAGGACTTGGCGATCTGTTCCACCGGCACCGGCGAGCGGTGCATGCGGGCGGAGTAGGTGATCATCGCGATCATCGACAGCGCCACCGGCACCGGGTCGCGGTGCGTGAACACGACGATGCTGTCGGGGAAGACCCGATCCAGCACCCGCACCTGCTCGAGATGCTGGGGCGACTTGAGCAGCCAGCGCCGTCCCCCACGCAGAAACTGCATCGCCCGGAGTTGGGTGGCCAGGTACTGGTAGTGCGGCGTCTGGTCGTGGGCCCGGTAATAGTCCCGCCACCGCGGCACCTCGGCCAGCGTCTCGAACAACATCGTGGACATGTCGTTGGCCAACAGCTGGATCTCTTCGTGCACATGGTCGGTGGTCATCTCGTGCATCAACGGGAAATGCGGCATCACCAGATTGACCACCCCGACCGCGACGTCCATTCGCGCCCGGCGCGGATCCGGTTCGACGCCAACCTCATTCGGCAACGGGAAGGGCTCGTTACTTTCCCAGTACGGCATGGTGCGGAAGGTCGGCGGCGCGGCCAGCAGGTTGTGCAGGTGCGTGGTGCCGGTGCGGGGCAGCCCGGCGATCACCACCGGCGAACGCAGTTCGAGGCCTTCGATCTCGGGATGGCGAGCCAGCAGGTCGGTCAGCAGCAACCGATTCTTGAGCAGCTGCAGCAGCTGCCCGTAGAAGTTCACCACTCCCGCGTCGTGCAGCCCGTCGATGTCGCGCAGCGCGGCGAGGTAGACATCGAGGCGCTCGCGGTAGTCGTCGGGCCCGAAGTCGTGCAGGCCGGTGTCGGCGCTGGCCTGGGCGTGCAGCGCCTCGGCATCCAACGGACACTGGGCGGCCATCGTGGCCATCATGTCGAGAATCTGCCGGCCCTCTGCGCTGAATCGCGGCACGGGCAGGTCTTCGAGGCGAACTGAGCGAACGGCATCGGTCACGCGGACTTATGTTACTCTGAGTTTCGTAATGGTAGTAGACTTCGGCAGACCCCGAGACCCCCGCATCGATGCCGCGGTGTTGGGCGCCACCGTTGAGCTGCTCGCCGAGACGGGCTACCCCGGGCTGCTGGTCTCCGCCATCGCCGAGCGGGCCGGCACCAGCAAGCCCGCGATCTACCGCCGCTGGCCCAGCAAGGCGCACCTGGTGCACGAGGCGGTATTTCCGATCGGAGCCGGCACCGCCATCCCCGATACCGGGTCGACGGCCGACGGCCTACGCGAGATGGTCCGCCGCACAATGGATTTCCTCACCACACCGGCCGCCCGGGCGGCACTGCCGGGGCTGATCGGCGAGATGGCCGCGGATCCGACGCTGCATTCGGCGCTGCTGGAGCGCTTCGCCGGCGTCATCGGCGGCGGCCTCGCCGACTGGCTGGCGGGCGCCGCGGCGAGCGGCGAGGTGCGGCCGGACGTCACCGCCGCCGAACTCGCCGAGACCATCGCCGGCATCACGCTGGTAGCCCTGCTCACCCGCGCCACCGAACTCGACGATGCGTGGGTCGACCGCACCACCACGTTGCTCCTGAAAGGAATCAGCGCATGACGCACCAGTCGACCGAGGCGTGGCAGGAACTGTTGAAAACCCTTGGCGAACTGGGACACTCCTTCCTCGAGGGCGACCGTGCGGTCACCGACGACCGCCACGTCGCCGACGGCTACCGCATGCTGGCCGCCACCCTGGGCGTGGCCCTGGACACCTACCTGTTCCCCGAACCGGGCCGCCCGCAGTTCGTCGCAGTCAACACACCCTTTCGCCGCGACCGACGCTGGGGCGGCGACAACACCGACGCCTACTACTTCATCTGCCCGATCGATCCCGAGCGCCGGTACCGGATCAGCGGGAACAAGGGTGACAGCGTGTACTTTTCGGTGACGGCCTACAACGAGCCGACCCCCGGCGCGTGGTCGGATCGGGTCGTCACGATCGTCCGCGACACCGACCTCGATATCGACGCCGACGGCAACTTCACCTTCGAATTCCCCGCCACGCCCGACGCGGCCGTGCTGATGACCCGCGACTACCAGGCCGACCCCCTGACCGGGCGCCCGGTGACCTGGCACATCGAAGCACTCGACGAGCCCGACCCGATCCGGCACGGTGACGCCGAGACCGCGGCGAACCTGCGCGCCGCCGCCACCTGGCTGCGGACCATGTTCGCCATCGTGCCGCTGCCCGTCGCGGAGCGCGTCCGCGAAAGGGATGAGTCGCAGCACGCTCTGGGGCACGAAACCGCCCATGCGGCCAATGCTTTCGCCGATCCCTATCAGGTGCCCGACGCCAACTTCGGCTGGTCGGCGCGCGACGCCTGCTACTCCTACGGCAGTTTCGTGCTCGACGAGGACGAGGCGCTGGTGATCACGCACCGGCCGCCGTCGTGCAGGTTCTGGAACCTGGTGGTGTGGAACCAGTTCATGGCGACGGTCGGTCCGCAGGACGCCCGATGCTCCCTCAACGGCCACAGCGCCGTCCCCAACAGCGACGGTTCGGTGACGGTCGTCTTGTCCGCCGGCAACACGGCGCACCCCAATTCGCTTACCACGCTGGGCTATCCGCGCGGCAACCTGGCATTTCGCTGGTTCCTTGCCGACGGCGTGCCGCAGCGGCCCGAGGTGCGACTCGTCAAGGCGGCCGATGCGCCGACCGCGGTGAGCTAACTCGGCGAGTGTGGGCCTCAACTACGGGAAGCGCCCAGAGTCAGCCGACCTGGCGAACCAGCTCGATCCACGTCGAAGCTTCGACTGTCGGGGTATCCGCATAGCGCGCGCCGGTCCATTCCACGGACCTCATTGTGCCCCTGTCGCGGCGCGAGGCAATCCCCCGCCGCGTGGGGTTCAGGCGGCGACCGGCTCGGGTTCCGGGGACTTCTCGGCGCCCGCCTTCTGCACCCAGGAGTCCGGGAAGGTCAGCCGGACGATCTTGCGCACGACGGTGCCGAACTGGCGCAGCAGCGGGCCGCGGTTGTACGGGATGCCGTAGCGTTCGCAGATCTTCTGCACCTCGGGCGCGATCTCGGAGTAGCGGCGGGCCGGCATGTCGGGGAACAGGTGGTGCTCGATCTGGTGCGACAGGTTGCCGGAGAGCAGGTGAAACAGCTTGCCGCCGGTGAGGTTTGCCGAGCCGAGCACCTGGCGGAAGTACCACATGCCGCGCGACTCGTCCTTGGTCTCCTCGACGGTGAATTCCTGTGTGCCGTCCGGGAAGTGGCCGCAGAAGATGATCATGTACGACCACACGTTGCGCATCAGGTTGGCGGTGAGGTTACCGGTGAAGACGAACGGCGCGACGGGTCCGGCCAGCAGCGGGAAGGCGACGTAGTCCTTGAGGGTCTGGCGGCGGGTCTTCTTCCAGATGGCACGAAGGACTTCGCGCTTGTCCTCGAGTCGGATCTCCCCGGAGCGGATGCGCTCGGTTTCCAGCTCGTGCAGCGCCACACCGTACTGGAACAACACCATCAGTAAGAACGCGTAGACCGGGTTGCCGAGGAAGTAGGGCTGCCACCGCTGGTCCTCGCTCATCCGCAGGATCCCGTAACCGATGTCGCGGTCCATCCCCACGATATTGGTGTGGGTGTGGTGCATGTAGTTGTGCGAGTGCCGCCACTGATCGGCCGGGCACGCCGTGTCCCACTCGAAGGTGCGCCCGGAGATGGCCGGGTCGCGCATCCAGTCGTACTGGCCGTGCATGATGTTGTGGCCGATCTCCATGTTGTCCAGGATCTTCGACAGGCCGAGCATCGTGGTGCCGGCCAGCCACGCCGGCGGCAGAAACCCGGCGAACAACAGCGCCCGGCCGCCGACTTCCAGCGCGCGCTGGGTCTTGATCACGCGGCGGATGTAGCCGGCGTCCTGTTCGCCGAGTTCTGCCATCACGCGTTCCTTGATGGCGTCGAGTTCGCGGCCGAACTCGTCGGCCTGTTCGGGCGTCAGAGTGATCTTGACATTCGACATTGCTTGTCCTCCAAGTCTTTTCTGGGCTGCTCTGATTCGTTACAGCGACAGGTCCACGTCACCGACCGGAACGGACACGCAGATCTGCACGTCCTCATCGGGAGCGGTCGAGACCGCACCGGTGACCAGGTTGCGCACGGTACCGGCGGTTTTGCGCCGTGTGCAGGTGTGGCAGATGCCCATCCGGCATCCGTTTTCGGGCGTCAGGCCCGCCGATTCGGCCTGCTCCAGCAGCGGTCGCCCGTCGTCGACGATGTCGACTCCGCTGTCGGCGAACGTGACTCGTCCGCCCGACGCGTTCGCCGGCGCATCGAAGACCGGCGGCACGAAGCTCTCGGTGTGCACGTTGTCGCAGTGTGACCGGACGGCCTCGACCAGAGGCGTTGGCCCGCAGACGAATACCGCATCGGGTGACGGCATCGCGGCGGCCAGATGATCCGGGCCGAACCGCCCGACGAGGTCGCCCTCGTCGGATCGGGTATAGCCGTGCAGCACCCGCACCGAGGGCATCGCGGCCAGCTCGGCGCGGTAGCACGCCTCGGCGGGCGTGCGGGCGTAGTGGATGAACGCGACCTCGCCCGGGTGGTCCTGGGCGATCAGGGTGCGCGCCATCGACAGCACGGGGGTGATGCCGCTACCCCCGGAAACGAGCAGGATGCGCCGCGGGCTCTGCGGTCCGCGCGCCGGCAACGTGAAGTCGCCGCCGATGCCCGTCAGACCGACCACCATGCCGGGGCGGGCGTGTTCGTACAGATAGTTGGAGACCAGGCCGCCCTCGTGCCGGCCGATGGTCAACTCGAGGCTGGCCGCCCCCTCGGCATTGGCGGGCGAATAGCAGCGGGTGTGCCGGCGGCCGTCGATCTCGACGGTGAGGTTGACGTACTGGCCGGCCCTGAGGCTGTGGGCGGACAGGAAGGTGTCATTGGGGGTCAGGGTCAGGGTGACGCTGCGCGGGGTGGTCCGCCGCACGTCGGTCACCTTGGCGCGGGCTTCGCCCAGCGTCCATGTCGGCGCCACCAGCTCGGTGTAGCGGTCGACGCCGTGCGGACCGGTCAGCAGGTCTAGGAGCTCTGAACCCAACACGCGCTGCCGAAGGGTCCGCGCGAGGACTCGGCCAGAAGCTTGAGCGGTTTGAGTGAACATATGTACACCGTGTGACCGCAACAGCCATGCAGTCAAGGGTTTACTGCCTGGCTGTGGTAGGGTTCACACAGTGAACGGCCGTACTCCTAGCTCACGCGAGCGCGGCTCTGGCCGCGAACGGGCGCGCGAAAGCCAGTCGCGCGAGGAGCGCAAGGAGGCGACCCGCCGGGCGATCATCGCGGCGGCTCTCAAGCTGTTGCAGGACCGCAGCTTCTCCAGCCTGAGCCTGCGGGAGGTGACCCGCGAGGTCGGGATCGTTCCGGCGGCGTTCTACCGGCATTTCGAATCGATGGAGGCCCTCGGCCTGGTCTTGATCGACGAATCGTTCCGCAGCCTGCGTGACACCCTGCGCGATGCCCGTGCCGGCAAGCTCGACCCGAACCGGGTGATCGAGTCGTCCGTGGAGATCCTGGTCGCCAGCGTCGCCGACAGGCGTGAACACTGGCGGCTGATCGGCCGCGAGCGCAACAGCGGACTGTCGGTGCTGCGCTACGCCATTCGCACCGAGATCCGGCTGATCACCTCCGAACTGGCCACCGACCTGGCGCGCTTCCCCGGGCTGAACAAGTGGACCACCGAGGATCTCAACGTGCTGGCGACCCTGTTCGTCAACGCCATGATCGTGATCGCGGAGGCCATCGAGGACTCGCAGAGCACCGAGGCGACCGAAGACATCCGCCGGCTCGCGGTCAAGCAGCTGCGAATGATCGCGACCGGCATCGCCGGCTGGCGCAGCACACCCTGACCGCGTCGGCTGCAGTAAACAGCCGAGCACTGACTTACTCGTCGACGACGTCGTACAGCGAGTCGCCGTCCTCGGGGGTGCCGTCGATCTGGCCCCGATGGGCGCGCCGCGGTGTGTCGTCGACCGGCTCGATGGCATCGGGAACGTCGGGCTCCTCGGCCGCCAACCGCGCATCGAGGGATTCGCCCTCACGTTCCTCCCTGGCCGTCACGCCGAACCGGTTGGCCTCGCTCCAGCCCTCGGGCGGGTCGACGACGATGTCGCCGTCGTCGTTGCGCAGTTCGTCCGAGTCGGTGCCTTCGCTCGCGTTCAGGGTGTCACCCGGGCCGCCCTCTTCGGGGAAGTCCGCGGGATCCACCAGCCCGTCCGCCTGGGGGTTATCGCTCATGCCGGAACGGTTGCCCGCCGCATCGGGGGTTAAACGCGGGCCGGGGGCCGTTCCGTCCGGCCGCTAGCGCGGCGGCCGCCACATGGCCCACAGCGACGGACCATCGTCCGGCAGGACGATCTCACGGGTGACCGTGAAGCCGAAACGCTCGTAGTAGGGCACGTTTTCGGGCTTGCTCGACTCGAGGTAGGCCGGGCAGTACTCCGCGTCGCAGCGGTCCAGCCGTGACCGCATCAATGCCTGACCGAAGCCCTTACCGCGGACGTCCGGATCGCTGCCGATCACCGCCAGATACCAGTGCGGTTCGGCGGGGTGCACGCTCTTCATCAACTCCTGGATCGCGCGTCCACGCATCGAGCGCAGCCCGAACACCCGGATGAACGTCGGGGTCATCGCCAGCTGCGCACGCGACGTCTCCTGCCACTGGTCGGGTGGATCCCACAGCGCCGCAGCGCCGATAGCCGCGTCCGCGTGGGCCACCTCCACGCCCCCGCGGGCCAGGTGGTGGTGGCGCGTCATCGTCGCGAACAGGCGGGACAGGTGCGCGGTCCGTTTGTCCGGGTCGGGAATCAACCAGATCATCACCGGATCGTCGTAGAACGCGCGCGCCAGCGTGCGCGACAGCGTGCGGACATCGGCTTTGACTGCCGGTCGGACCTGCGGGATCATCCGCAACACGCTAGTGCGTGTGAGGCCCGGTTGGACGGGTATGCCGATCCGGTGACGGGCATCTCTCGGCGAGCGTTCGGGCGGGTGGCAGCCGGTGCCGGCATGCTCGGGTCCGTCGGGGTGGCCGGCGGATGCGCGAAACCGGCAGGCGAGCATGGCAAGTCCAGCGGCCCGCCGCCGGCGGGCAAGGGCGTCGGATTGGTGCTCTCCCACGAGCAGTTCCGCACCGATCGGCTGGTGGCGCAGGCTCAGGCGGCCGAGCAGGCGGGCTTTCAGTACGTGTGGGCCAGCGATCACATCCAGCCGTGGCAGGACAACGAGGGCCATGCGATGTTTCCCTGGCTGACGCTGGCGCTCGTGGGCAGCAACACCACCCGCGTCTCGTTCGGCACCGGGGTTACCTGTCCGACGTACCGGTACCACCCCGCCACGGTCGCCCAGGCGTTCGCCTCCCTGGCGATCCTCAACCCGGGCAGGGTATTCCTGGGGGTGGGCACCGGCGAGCGCCTCAACGAACAGGCCACCACCAACAGCTACGGCAACTACGCCGAACGCCGCGACCGGCTTGCCGAAGCGATCGACCTGATTCGCCAACTGTGGAGTGGCACCCGAATCTCGTTCTCCGGCCGCTATTTCCAGACAAACTCGCTGAAGCTCTACGACGTTCCGCCCACGCCCCCACCGATCTTCGTTGCCGCGGGCGGCCCGAAAAGCGCGAAGCTCGCCGGACAGCGCGGGGACGGCTGGATCGCCCAGGACCGCGACATCACCAACCCAAAACTGTTGGCGGCCTTCGCTGCCGGTGCGCAGTCCGCCGGCCGTGACACCGCCACGCTGGGCAAGCGCGCCGAACTGTTCGCGGTCGTCGGAGACAACACCGAGGCCGCCCGGGCCGCGACGCTGTGGCGTTTCACGGCCGGGGCGGTCGATCAGCCCAACCCCGTCGAGATCCAGCGCGCGGCCGAGGTCAACCCCATCGACAAGGTGCTGGCCGGCTGGACCGTCGGCACCGACCCGGCCGTGCACATCGGAGCCGTGCAGCGGGTTCTGGACGCCGGTGCCGTCCCGTTCCTGCACTTCCCCCAAGACGATCCCGTCGCCGCCATCGAGTTCTACCGCGCCAACGTCTTACCGAAGTTGCACTGAACGCTGCCACGCCGGTTACGTGTCATAGCCAGATCATGCAGAATCGGGGGCCTATGGACGTTTCAGACCCGGGCTCCCGCCACGAGCTGGCCGTGCGGATGGCCGAGCTCGCCCGCGGAATCGCCGCACCGCGCAGCCTCGAGCAGGTGCTGGCCGAGGTGACCGCTATGGCGGTGGAGGTGATACCGGGCGCCGACATCGCGGGTGTGCTGCTGGTGGGGAAGGGCGGCGAGTTCGAATCGCTGGCGGATACCGACGGCCTGGCCGCACAGCTCGACAAGCTGCAGCACGACTTCGGCGAGGGACCCTGCGCCGAGGCAGCACTGCAGGAGACGACTGTGCGCAGCGATGACCTGCGCAACGAGCCGCGCTGGCCCAAGTACGCGCCCGCGGCGGTCGAGCTCGGCGTGCTCAGCAGCATGTCCTTCAAGCTGTACACCGCCGACCGGACTGCCGGCGCGCTCAACCTGTTCGGCTATCGACCCAATGTGTGGGACGCCGAAGCCGAGACGATCGGCTCGGTGTTCGCCGCGCACGCCGCCGCGGCGATCCTGGCCGGAAGCCATGCGGAGCAACTGTATTCGGCGGTGTCGACGCGAGACCGGATCGGTCAGGCCAAGGGCATCATCATGGAGCGCTTCGGCGTGGACGACGTGCGGGCCTTCGACCTGCTCCGGATGCTCTCGCAGGAGAACCAGATGAAACTGGTCGACATCGCCCAGCGGATCATCGACACCCGTGGCGAGCACGAATAGGTCCTTGCCGGAACCGAAGCGTTCGCCCCGCTCTAGGATGGGATGGCTTCATCAACGAGTCCGGCGCGACGTGGCGCCGGGGATTGGTCGGCCACCGTGTGGGACTTCGAAACGGACCCCGAATACCAGGCAAAGCTGGACTGGGTCGAAAAATTCATGACCGAAGAGCTGGAACCGCTCGACCTGGTCGCTCTTGATCCGTACGACAAAAAGAACCCCGAGATGATGGCCATCCTGCGGCCCTTGCAGCAGCAGGTGAAGGACCAGGGGTTGTGGGCCGCGCACCTGCGCCCCGAGCTCGGCGGCCAGGGCTTCGGCCAGGTCAAGCTCGCCCTGCTCAACGAGATCCTCGGGCGGTCCCGTTGGGCGCCTTCGGTGTTCGGCTGCCAGGCACCGGATTCCGGCAACGCCGAGATCCTTGCGCTGTTCGGCACCGACGAACAGAAGGCCCGCTACCTGCAGCCGTTGCTGGACGGCGAGATCACCTCGTGCTACTCGATGACCGAACCACAGGGTGGTTCGGATCCGGGGATGTTCGTGACGAGCGCAACCCGGGACGGGGACGACTGGGTTATCAACGGGGAGAAGTGGTTCTCCAGCAACGCCAAGCACGCGTCGTTCTTCATCGTCATGGCGGTGACCAAGCCCGACGCCCGCACGTACGAGAAGATGTCGCTTTTCATCGTTCCGGGCGAGACGCCGGGGATCGAGATCATCCGCAACGTCGGGGTGGGGGGCGAGTCGAAGCACGGTTCGCATGGGTACGTCCGCTACAACGACGTCCGAGTGCCGGCCGATCATGTGCTCGGCGGCGAGGGTGCGGCGTTCATGATCGCGCAGACCCGCCTCGGCGGTGGCCGCGTCCACCATGCGATGCGCACGATCGCCCTGGCGCGCAAGGCCTTTGACATGATGTGCGAACGCGCCGTGTCACGCAAGACCAGGCACGGCCACCTGTCCGACTTCCAGATGACGCAGGAGAAGATCGCCGACAGCTGGATTCAGATCGAGCAGTTCCGGCTGTTGGTGCTGCGCACCGCCTGGTTGATCGACAAACACGACGACTATCAGAAGGTGCGCCGCGACATCGCGGCCGTGAAAGTCGCGATGCCCCAGGTGCTGCACGACGTCGCGCAGCGCGCCCTGCATCTGCACGGCGCGCTCGGCGTCTCCGACGAGATGCCGTTCGTCAAGATGCTGGTGGCCGCGGAGTCGCTGGGCATCGCCGACGGCGCCACCGAGCTGCACAAGATGACGGTCGCCCGCCGCACCCTGCGTGAATACGAGCCGGTGACAACGCCTTTCCCGTCGGCCCATATCCCGACCCGGCGCGCCGAAGCCCAAGCGCGTCTGGCCGAGCGGCTGGAGCACGCGGTCGCCGAGTTCTAGGGGCTAGGCGTCAGGCGACGAAACGAACCACGCTTTCGGCCACACACGCCGGCTTGGCCGAACCGTCGATCTCGACGGTGGTCGAGATCGTCGCCTGCACGGCACCGTTGCCCACGTCGTCGACGCTGACCAACGAACTCTGGGCACGCACCCGAGAGCCGACCGGGACCGGCGCGGGGAAGCGAACCTTGTTGAGGCCGTAGTTGATTGCGAGCTTGATGCCGTTGACGGTGTAGATCTGGTGCTGCAGCCGCGGCAGCAACGCCAGGGTCATGAAACCGTGGGCGATGGTCGTGCCGAACGGACCCGAGGCGGCCCGCTCCGGATCGACGTGGATCCACTGGTGATCACCGGTCGCATCGGCGAACAGGTTGACGTCTTCCTGGGTGACGGTGACCCAGTCGCTGTGCCCGAGGGTTTCGCCCGCGGCCGCGGCAAGTTCGGTAACTGATTCGAAGGTGCGCATTGAGGTCTCTCCTTGGTTTCGGCTGCTAACAATAGCGCTGGGCGTCCACGCCCCGGCCATCCGGCCAATGCACAACACGGTTTGTCCACGAGCGTCGCGGGTAGTAGGCGGAGAACGATTTGACCCCGACCTCCCGGGAGGCCATCGCATGCCCGATGTGATCGCACACCACGGCATCTTCAAGGACACCCGCCTGCACGTCGACGACACCGGCGGTGCGGGGAGACCGGTATTGCTCATGCACCCGTGGCCGCTGTCGGCCCGGACGTGGTCGGCGCAAATCCGCGCCCTGCGCGCGGCCGGCTATCGCGTCGTCGCGTACGACCGGCGCGGTTTCGGGCGCAGCGACAAGCCCCCCACCGGCTACACCTACGAAAGCCTCACCGAGGATCTGCACGCCCTGATCGAGGCCCTTGACCTGCACGACGCCACGCTCGTCGGCTCGTCCATGGGCGGCGGCGAGATCGCCCGTTACCTGTCGGCCTACGGCGCGGATCGGGTGCGCAGCGTGGTGTTCGCCTCCTCGGTGACGCCGTACCTGCTCCAGACGACCGACAATCCGGACGGCCCGCTCACCATGAAGGACGCGGCCCGGGCGACCGCCGAGTTAGTCAAAGACCTCGATGCCTTCTACGACCAGCAGATGACCGAATTCTTCTCCGCCAACGGGCAATTGAGAGTGAGCCCCGCCACCCGCGCCGGTGCGCTCGCGCTGTGCAGGCAGGCGAGTAAGGAAGCTTCGCTGGCCTGCATGGCCGCATGGTCCAACACCGACTTCCGTGCCGACCTAACCCGGGTCTCGGTGCCGGCCCTGATCATCCACGGCGACGGTGACGAATCCGTGCCGCTCGACGGTTCGGCCCGGCGCACGCACGAGGCGATCCCCGGCAGCGAACTGCGGATCATCGCCGACGGGCCCCACGGCTGCCACATCAGCCATCCCAGCGAATTCAACGCTGCCCTGCTCGAATTTTTGGCGCGCTAGCACCGGCCGCGGGCCGCCTGACCGTTTCGCGCGGGCCGTCGGGGGAATCCCTCCGGGACGTTCAACGAAAAGGAAGCCACCATGTCAGATCACAAGGGCCACAAAGCCGAGGAAGACGTGGACGCTGAGACGCACCAGGCTCAGTCCCGCGCCGCCGCGGGCGAGGAAGACGGCTCGTACGTGGGTGCGGCGGGTTCCGACGATTCCTTCGACGCCGGTGAGTCGGGCGCCGAGGCCCGCAGCCGGCAAGACTGACGCCACAAGGGCCGAGTGCGAAGTCGTCGCCCGGCGGTCCTCACGAGAGGCCGCACAGGACCACGGCGATACCCACGATCACGAGTGCCAACGCCGTAATCGCTCGATGCCGAGCCTGAATCCACCGTCGCAGCCGCTCGAGTCAGAATGGGGGCGGTCGAAAGCGTCGGCAAGTCAACACCTTTCGGTCGGGTCGAGCGCCGGGGCGCCATGACCCCGCCGCGCTGCTTTGCGGTAGCGACTTATCCCAGCGCGCCGATCGCGGCTTGGAGCTTGGCGGTGGCCTGGTCGGCGACCTCTTGCAGGGCCGCCTGGTCTCCGGTCACCTTGACCATGAGTTGGGGATCCATCGCTTCGACCAGAACCGCATCGGCCTCCCCCGCGGGGTCGGACCGCACCACGACGTTGCACGGCAACAACTGGCCGATCTGACGGTGGATGCCCAGCGCGCGATGCGCGAGCGTCGGGTTGCAGGCACCCAGGATGAGGTAGTTCTCCATGTCTTCGCCGAGTTTCTGCTTGAGCGTGGCTTTCACGTCGATCGTGGTCAGCACTCCAAAACCCTGATCCGCCAGCGCTTTCGTGGTTCGATCCACCGCATCCTCGAACGAGGTGTGCAGCGTGGTGCTCAATGCCGATGTCATCTGTTTCTCCTCATTTCGGGTGTGAAGTACCCAACTATCGCCCGGTGCCGGGCTAGGCCGCGGTGCGTGGCCGTTGCAACTGGGCGAACTGCGGGGTACGGGCCAACGTTTCGACGGCATCGAACAGCGCGGACGCGTCGTCGGCGGCGGGGACCCCGGTGAGAACCGGCCCGAAGAAGGTGCGTTCGCCGATCCGCAGAATGGGGCTGCCGCCGGTTTCACCCAGCGCGTCTTGTCCCGCCTGATGTTGCTGCCGGATGGACTCGTCCAACGATTCGTCCGATACCGCGGCCGCCGTGGCGCCACGGGCCCCGGCCGCCATCAAGACCTGCGCGACGAGGTTGGCATCGACGGGCTCGGAACGATCGAAGTACCGCTCGCCGAAGGCGAAATACGCGGCCGTCCAGCCCGCGACGCCATGCTGGCGCGCAACGGCGGACATCAGCCGGCCGATCTGCTTCGAATCACGCATCCGGGCCTGCTGCGCGGGCGGCAATTCGCGCCCCTCGTTGAGGACCGCCAGGCTCATCAGCTGCCAGTCGATCGCCAAACCCGTCCGCTCGGCGACGGTGCGCAGCCACCGTGCGGTGTTCCACGAGAAGGGACACACCGGGTCCAGCCACAGCGTCACCTTCGGTGCAGCCTGATCACTCTCGGTGGCGGACATCTGCCCTTCCCCCTTCCGTATCGGCCGGGCCGTCAGGCCAGGCTCAAGAACAGTTTTTCCAGCTCATCCATCGACAGAGGCGCGGCGCCGGCGGGCTGGTTCTCTGCCGGCAAGATGCAGTCCCGCAGACCCGACGCGATGATCTTGAAGCCCGCGCGATCCAGGGCCCGCGATACCGCCGCGAGCTGGGTGACGACGTCTTTGCAGCCCCGCCCCTGCTCGATCATCGAGATGACGCCACCGAGCTGTCCCTGCGCCCGACGCAGCCGGGCGAGGACGGCATCGATGTCGCCCTGATCATGTCTGGCGACGGCGCCGTCGATCGAGGAACTGCCATTTACTTCGTTTGCCATAGCTCCTTCATACCATACCCGGCGGGGTATACGCACGCGTCTGGTCAATACCCTGGGGGGTATGGTATTACTTGATGTGGTTCGAGCCGTGACGTGCGGGTTACCCGATGACGCGGCCACGCGCCAGCCTGCTCCCCATCGGGCGCGGGCCAAATGGCCCTGTCGAGTGTGGCGCCGCGGGCCGAGACTTCTTACCAGAAAGACCAGGTCACAAAGGGAAGGAAACGTCAATGTCTACGTTTCTCAAGCGGGCTTGGGTGCCGCTTGTCGTCGTAGCGGCGGTCGCCCTCGGCGGCATCGCCGTCGACCGGCTCCGCGGTGTTTTCGGCTCGGACGCGATCTTCACCGCGACCGGCACCAGCGCCGAGCCGCTCGAAGCCTCGCACGTCAAGAGCGTGACCTATGAGGTCTACGGGCCCAGCGGCACGACCGGGAGCGTGAACTACCTCGACAACAACGCAGAGCCCAAGCAAGTGGACTTCACCGCACTGCCGTGGACTCTCACCATCACGACCACCGTGCCCGCGGTGATCGCCAGCCTGGTGGCGCAGGGCACCGGTGACGACATCGGGTGCCGCATCACCGTCAACGGCGAGCTCAAGGACGAGCGATCCTCGGCCGGGCGGCACGCCCAAACTTCCTGTCTGGTGAAGGCCGCATGAACACCGACAACGACACCCGTCCGAAGTTCATGCGGTTCGTCCGCACGTTCGCCATCCCCATCCTGCTGGGATGGCTCCTGCTGACCGTCGCCCTCAACGTGGTTGTGCCGCCGATCGAGTCGGTCGCACGAAATCACGCGGTGACCATGTCGCCGCAGGACGCACCCGCGATGATCGCCGCCAAGCGCATCGGCGCAACCTTTCACGAGTCGGACTCCGACAGCATCGCGATGATCGTCCTGGAAAGCAGCGGTCCACTCGGCGACGAGGCGCGCCACTACTACGACGGCCTGGTGAAGAAGCTGCAGGCCGACCCCAAACACGTCCAGCACGTCCAAAATGTATGGGGCGACCCACTTACCGCCGCCGGCGTCCAGAGCCGGGACGGCAAGGCCGCCTACGTCCAGCTCAACCTGGCGGGCAATCAGGGCAGCACCGAAGGCAACGAATCCGTCAAAGCCGTCCGCGAGATCGTCGACCGCTCACATCCGCCCAGCGGACTGAAGGTATACGTCACGGGTCCCGCGGCCCTGACGACCGACATGAACGAAGCCGCCGATAAAAGCATGTTCAAGATGATGGGCGTGACCGGCCTGGTCATCATGATCATGCTGTTCATCGCCTACCGGTCGATCAGCACGGTGCTGTTGATTCTCGTCATGGTCGGCTTCGAAATGGGCACGGCCAGAGGACTGGTCGCGCTGCTCGGGAACTCCGGCCTGTTGGGATTCTCGACGTTCGTGGTTGCGATGCTGTCGTCGTTGGCGATCGCGGCGGGAACCGATTACGCGATTTTTCTCGTCGGTCGCTATCAAGAGGCACGTCAGGCCGGCCAAGATCGAGAAGCCGCCTACTACACGATGTTTCGCGGGACCTACCACATCATCTTGGGGTCCGGGCTGACCATCGCCGGGGCAACGTTCTGCCTGCACTTGGCGCGCCTCTCGTATTTCAAGGCGCTCGGCATCCCGTCGGCGCTGGGCCTGCTCATCGTCGTGGCGGGGGCGATGACGGCAGGACCCGCGGTCGTCGCGGTGGCCACCCGGTTCGGCCTGCTCGACCCCCGGCGAATGATCAAGACGCGCGGCTGGCGGCGGATCGGCACCGCCACCGTGCGCTGGCCCGGTGCGGTTTTCGCTACCTCGGTCGTCATCGCCATCGTCGGCATCCTGATCATGCCGAGCATGAAGGTCAGCTACAACGATCGCTTCTACATACCGCGCAACCTACCGTCGAATGTCGGATATGCGGCGGCCGAGCGCCATTTCAGCGCCGCCACAATGAATCCCGACATCCTGATGGTCGAGAGCGATCACGACATGCGTAACAGCGGCGACATGATCATCCTGGACCGGATCGCCAAGAACGTCTTCGCATCGCCCGGAATCGCGATGGTGCAGAGCATCACCCGGCCGCTGGGCGGTCCGATCGAGCACACGTCCATCCCATTCCAGATCAGCGCGCAGGCGATTCCGATCCGGCAGAACATTCAGTTCATGAAGGACCGCACGGACGACATGCTCAAGATGGGCGATGACCTCGGCGCCATGATCGCCTCGATGCAGCGGATGCAGGGCCTGCTCGGACAGATGAGCGGCACGACGCATCAGATGGTCGGCGACATGCACGAAATGCAGGCCACGCTGAACGAGATGCGGGACCACCTGGCGGATTTCGATGATTTCGCGCGGCCGTTCCGCAACTACCTGTATTGGGAGCAGCATTGCTTCAACATCCCGGTGTGCTGGGCCTCGCGATCGGTCTTCGAAGCGATCGACGGCGTGGACAAATTCAGCGAGAACATGACCACGCTGATCAAAGACGTGAGCAACGTCGACGCCATACTGCCGCAGATGCTGGCCCAGTTTCCGCCGATCATCGCCGTCGCCCAGTCCATGCAGGGGACGCTACTCACGATGCACAGCAGCTTCTCCGGCCTGATCACGCAAATGGAGCAGATGACCGACACAGCCAGCGCGATGGGCCAGGCCTTCGACGCGTCGCGCAGTGGCGACTACTTCTACCTGCCGCCGGAAGCCTTCCAGAATCCCGACTTTCAGCGCGGCCTGAAGCTCTTCCTGTCGCCCGACGGGAAAGCCGCGCGCTTCATCATCACCCACGAGGCGGATCCTGCGACGCCGGCCGGAATTTCGGCGGTCATGCCGGAGCTGACCGCCGCGCATCAGGCCGTCAAGGGGACGAACCTGACCGGCGCCAAGTTCTACCTCGCCGGGACCGCGGCCATCTACCGCGACATCCAGTCGGGCTCGCATTACGACCTGCTGATCGTGGGGCTCGCGGCGCTGACGCTGATCTTCGTCGTGATGCTGATCATCACCCGCGCACTGGTGGCCTCCCTGGTGATCGTCGGCACGGTGCTGCTGTCGCTGGGCGCCGCCTTCGGCCTTTCGGTGCTGGTGTGGCAGCACCTCTTCGGTCTCGAATTGAATTGGATCGCACCGGTGTTCGGGTTGATCATCCTGCTGGCCGTCGGATCCGATTACAACCTGCTGCTCGTGTCGCGGTTCCAGGAAGAGATCGGCGCGGGGCTGAAGACCGGCATCGTCCGCTCGATGGGCGAGACCGGTGGCGTCGTCACCTCGGCGGGCCTGGTGTTCGCCTTCACGATGATGTCGATGGTCGCCAGCGACCTGCGCTCGATCGGCCAGGCCGGCAGCACGATTGGACTCGGGCTGCTGTTCGACACGCTGATCGTGCGGTCGTTGATGACGCCGTCGGTCGCGGCACTGCTCGGGCGCTGGTTCTGGTGGCCGATACGGGTGCGGCCACGGCCCGCCAGCTCCATGCTCCGGCCCTTCGGTCCGCGTCGCGTCGTTCGGTCGCTCTTACTGGGTGAGGCGACGGACCGGGCGAAGAGCGAACCCGATCCGGCCCTGGCTCCGTCGCCGAGCTGACGATCGCGGGCGCAAGATGGGGCTGTGAGGCTGCTGCTGATTGCCGATACCCACATTCCCAAACGCGCCCGCGACCTGCCCGCGGCGGTCTGGGACGAGGTTGCCGCGGCCGACGTCGTCGTGCACGCCGGCGACTGGATCGCGCCCGAGTTCCTCGATGAGCTCGAAGCCCGGGCGGCCCGGGTCGTGGGCTGCTGGGGAAACAACGACGGCCCGGCCTTGCGGGCGCGGCTGCCCGAACGCGCGGACGTGAACCTGGCCGGGGTGCGATTCACCGTCGTGCACGAGACCGGCGCCGCGACCGGGCGCGACGCCCGAATGTCGCGGCTCTACCCCGACAGCGCGGTGTTGGTGTTCGGGCACAGTCACATCCCGTGGGACACCACCACCGGCACCGGGTTGCGACTGCTCAATCCCGGGTCGCCGACGGATCGGCGCCGCCAACCGTTCTGCACCTACATGACCGCGCGCGTCGACGGCGGCGCGCTGACCGACGTTGAGCTGCATCGTCTGCCCAGGTAACGGGTACATACCTGCTACATAGCTTCCACACATAGATAGCTCGGCTACAGAGGTATTATGGGTGCATATGAAATCGCGCACTGATGTGGCGGGCGACCTGTTCGGCGTGGTCGGCAGGTTTCGCCGCCAACTCCGCAGGTCGGCCGGCCGCGGGTTCGATTCGTCGCGGCTCTCCGAGTCGCAGTCGGAGCTGTTGTGGCTGGTCGGACGCCGCCCGGGGATTTCGGTCAGCGCCGCGGCCGCCGAACTCGGGCTGGTGCCCAACACAGCCTCGACGCTGGTCACCAAGCTGGTGTCCGGCGGCCTGCTGCTGCGCACCGCCGGGGACACCGACCGCCGGGTGTGCGAACTCCGGCTCGCCGAGCCCGCCCAGCAGGTCGTCGACGCGTCCCGCGCCACCCGGCGGGCGCTGCTCTCCGAAGTGATCGACGAGCTCGACGACGACCAAATCGAGGCTTTGACAAAGGGATTGGAGGTCCTCGACACGATGACCCGAAAACTGCGAGAGCGGCGATCATGAGTGGATCGCTGCCGATGGCGGTCGACGCCCGCAACCTGACCTATCGCTATGGTCAGTTCACCGCCGTCGACGATGTGACGCTGCACGTGCGGCCCGGCGAGACGATGGGCCTGCTGGGGCCCAACGGCGCCGGTAAGACGACCATGGTCCGGATGCTGACCACGCTGACCCCGGTCCAGCACGGCGAACTGCGCATCTTCGGAATGGACGCGCGCCGCCAGACCACCGATATCAGAAGCAATATCGGCTATGTGCCGCAACAGCTTTCGATCGAGCCGGCACTGACCGGACGACAGAACGTGGCCTGGTTCGCGCGGTTGTACGGGGTGCCGCGCAACGAGCGCGCCGACCGCGTCGACCAGGCGCTGGTCGCGATGGACCTCATCGAGGTGGCCGACCGGCTGGCGTCGTCCTACTCCGGCGGCATGGTGCGCCGTCTCGAGGTGGCGCAGGCGCTGGTCAACCGCCCGTCGCTGCTGGTGCTCGACGAACCGACCGTCGGCCTGGATCCCATCGCGCGCGACGGCGTGTGGGCGCAGGTGCAGAAGATGCAGGCACAGTTCGGCATGACGGTGCTGCTGACCACCCACTACATGGAGGAGGCCGACGCGCTGTGCGACCGGGTCGCCCTGATGCACCGCGGTCAACTGCGCGCCGTCGGCACCCCCGACAAGTTGAAGGCGACGGTATCGCCGTCGGCCACCCTCGAGGACGTGTTCCGCCACTACGCGGCATCGGGTCTGGACGAAGACGACGATTCATCGGAGGTAAATGGGTCCATTCGCGAAATCCGTTCCAGCAGAAAGGTGGCGCGCCGTGTCGGTTGATAGCGCCATGGCGGGCACCCTGATTCGCGCCCCGCGCGGCTGGCAACGCGTCGGCGCGCTGTCCAGCCGCATCGGAGCCTTCGCGATCGTCGAACTGCAGAAGCTGCAACACGACCGGACCGAACTTGTCACCCGGATGGTGCAGCCCGCGCTGTGGCTGTTGATCTTCGGCACCACGTTCAGTCACCTCCATGTCATCCCCACCGGGTCGGTCTCCTATCTGGCGTTTCTGGCTCCGGGGATCATCGCCCAGTCGGCATTGTTCATCTCCATTTTCTATGGGATACAAATCATTTGGGACCGGGACGCCGGCGTGTTGGCCAAGCTCATGGTGACGCCCGCCCCCGCGTCGGCGCTGATCACCGGCAAGGCGTTCGCCGCGGGGTCCGTTCGGTGGCCCAGGTGGTCGGCGTGCTGGCGCTGGCGTACGCGATGGGTGTCGGCCTGACGGTCAATCCGCTGCGGATCGTCGCGGCAATGGCCATCGTCATGCTCGGCGCCGCCTTCTTCGCCTGCCTGTCGATGACGCTGGCGGGGCTGGTGCGCAGCCGCGACCGCCTGATGGGCATCGGCCAGGCGATCACCATGCCGCTGTTCTTCGCCTCCAACGCGCTGTATCCGGTCGACGTGATGCCGGCGTGGCTGCACGTGCTGAGCAAGGTCAACCCATTGAGCTACGAGGTGAACGCGCTGCGGGCGCTGCTGATCGGCACCCCGTTCAACCCCGCGGACATCGCGGTGCTGGTGGTGGCCGCGGTACTCGGAATCATCACGGCATCAACGCTTTTGCGCCGCCTGGTTGCCTGACACGTTGCCGATGCGTTAGCGCATGTGCTGTCGCGTCACAAGGTGGGGCACGGTTCCGAGAGCCGATCGTGACCCGACCGTGACGATTTCTGGGCGAGGCCCAATCGTTAGCTAACCGCGATCTGGCATCCCGGCCGCGACAACCGAATTCGGCGCTCCCACTGTGTTTCACTCCCCGAGAACAGATTCGACCGCACCCTGCGGCAGATGAAAGTTGGGATGGGTAGAGAGCTATGTCGTTCTTCGAAAAGTTGCGTGGGGCAGCGGCTACCATGCCGCGCCGACTGGCGATCGCGGCCATGGGGGCCTCCCTGCTGTCCGGTCTCGCCGTGGCCTCCGGCGGCTCCCCCGTCGCGGGTGCCTTCTCCAAGCCGGGGCTTCCGGTGGAGTACCTCGAGGTCCCGTCGCCGTCGATGGGCCGCAACATCAAGGTCCAGTTCCAGGGCGGCGGATCGCACGCCGTGTACCTGCTCGACGGCCTGCGCGCCCAGGACGATTACAACGGCTGGGACATCAACACCCCCGCCTTCGAGGAGTTCTACCAGTCCGGCCTGTCGGTGATCATGCCGGTCGGCGGCCAGTCCAGCTTCTACAGCAACTGGTACCAGCCGTCCTCGGGTAACGGGCAGAACTACACCTACAAGTGGGAGACCTTCCTGACCCAGGAAATGCCGCTGTGGATGCAGTCCAACAAGCAGGTTTCGCCGGCGGGCAACGCGGCGGTGGGCCTGTCGATGTCGGGCGGCTCCGCGCTGATCCTGGCGGCGTACTACCCGCAGCAGTTCCCGTACGCCGCCGCGCTGTCGGGCTTCCTCAACCCGTCCGAGGGGTGGTGGCCGACCCTGATCGGGCTGGCGATGAACGATGCGGGCGGCTACAACGCCAACAGCATGTGGGGGCCGTCCAGCGACCCGGCGTGGAAGCGCAACGACCCGATGGTCCAGATTCCGCGGCTGGTCGCCAACAACACCCGCCTCTGGGTCTACTGCGGCAACGGCACCCCCAGCGACCTCGGCGGCGACAACATGCCGGCGAAGTTCCTGGAGGGCATGACGCTGCGCACCAACGAGCAGTTCCAGAACAACTACGTGGCCGCGGGCGGCCGCAACGGGGTGTTCAACTTCCCGGCCAACGGGACGCACTCCTGGCCCTACTGGAACCAGCAGTTGGTCGCGATGAAGCCCGACATCCTGCAAACCCTCAACACGGTCAACGCCGCACCGGCTAGCGCGCCCACCGCTAACCCTCCCGCGGCTTAGGCCCAAGCCAGCATCGGCAGTAGCGCACCGGTCAGCGCTACTGCCGATGCTCTTTTTCACGCCTCGTCGAGCAGGGCCCGGCGATCGGAGTGGAAATACGTGTAGCCGGTGGTCAACGCGCAGCCGACGGTGGCCACCACCAGCATCCACGTCCCGTTGACCAGCGTGCTGATGAAGCCGCCCACCGTCGCGCCCACCGCGAAGCTGGCGAACAGCAGAAAGTAGCCCAGCCAGTCCGAAGCGGATCCGCCGGCGATGTGGCGCTCGATCCCCTGGCCCATCTTCACCAGCGTGCCGGTCACGTAGCTCAGCGGGACCGACACTTCGCCGTCCTTGACGAAGGATGTGTTCAACGAGCCAATCCCGAAGGCCACCAACATGATCGGTGCGAAATCGAGCAGATTCTCCTCCCAGCCCTCGTCGACGACGTCGGCCACGGTGGCCGCCGCCAGGCTGAACGTCGTCAGCACCGTCGGGCCGTGCGGGTGCGCCACCCAGAAATGCCGCCTGCAGACCGAGGCAACCACCACGCCGGCGACGAAGCAGACGATCAACACCCCCGCCGTGGCCGACAGCAGCACATCGCCGCGGAAATATCCGAGCACCGCGCGCTGGGCGTTGCCGGTCATGAAGGTAACGAAGTAGCCGGCGGAGTGGGTAAAGGCGGTCGCCCCCAATACGCCCGCTAGCGCCGCTAGCACCCACGACAACCGCGACTCGCTGTTGTAAATGTCAGTCGGCACACGGACATGCTTCCAGACGGCCGCGGCGCCCGCAGCGCGCGCGAAGCTAGCCCGACAGACGAGCGATGGAGCGCAATGGAATCGGCAGCCAGCTCGGGCGGTGCCGCGCCTCGTAGCCGGCCTCGTAGACGGCCTTGTCCAGCTCGTAGGCGGCCAGCAGCGGCGCCGAGTCGCGCGGGTCGATCCCGGAGGCGGCCGCGTAGCCGTCGCAGAACGCCGTCCGGTTGCGTTCGACCCATTCGCGGGCGCGCGCCGCCAACTGCTTGTCGTCCGCCTGGTCCACCAGCGGCCCGTAAGCGGCGTACTCGAACGACCGCAGCACGCCGGCCACGTCGCGCAACGGTGAATCGGGCGCGCGTCGCTCCTCGAGCGGCTGCCCCGGTTCGCCCTCGAAATCGATCAGCAGCCACCGCTCCGGCGTGCGCAACACCTGGCCCAGGTGCAGATCGCCGTGGACACGCTGCACGGTGATCTGCTCGGTGACCAGTTTCTGGAAGCGCTCTTCGATCGTCGCCGCATACTCGCTGAGTTCGGGCACCAGCGCCACGGTCGCCGACAGCCGCGACAGCACATTGTCCACCGGGAAGGCGGCCTGCGAGGTCCCGAGGGTTTCGGCGAGGGTGGCGTGCACCGACGCCACCGCCTCGCCGAGGCGGTAGGACTCACCGGCGAAGTCGCCGCCGACCTCGTGCGCGTACAGGTCACCCTCGGCGAACAGGTCGCGGACGCTGGCGGTGGCCATCGCCCAGCCCTCGGCGGCGTTGGCGGCGAACTCGGTCACCATGCCCAGCGGCCACGCCGTGTCGGCGCTGCCGTCCGAACCCGTCATCTCGTAGGTCCCCAGCAGCCGCGCGACGTGCGGGTTGCCCGCCCGGCCCAGCACGCGGTTCAGCTCGATGTCGGGGTTGATGCCGCTGCTGACCCGGCGGAAGACCTTGAAGATGGCGTCTCGGTCGAAGATGACGCTGGTGTTGGACTGCTCGGCGTCCGACACGTGGGCCATCGCCTCGAGCGGGAGCACCGCATCCGGTTCCTTGGCGAATGTCACCTCGGCGCCCGAGGCGTTGCCACGCGAGGCGGACGAGTCGATCAGCGACAGCAGAAACCGCGGCGCGTCGGCGTCATACATCGCGTCGAAGCCGGTCCGGTCCTCGGCGGCGCCGATGGTCGCGACGCCGCTGTACTCGGAGACCGGGGCGGCATCCCAGCGCACGATCACCTGGTATTGGTGCCGGGAACCGTCGGCGTAGTCGGCGTCGACGAGCACCAGGTCCAGGCCGTCGTCGAGCGGGACGACCACGCTTGCCTCGGCGCCGGTCAGTTCGCGGTTGCGCCCGGCGTACCAGCGTTGCTGTGGAAGCCACTCAGACCAGGGCAGCTTGGCCGGCTGAGTCATGTGCGCCACTCCTCTTCATCGCTTCGCTCTGCATCGTCGCCAGCGCGGTCATGTGCGCCACTCCTCTTCATCGCTTCGCTCTGCATCGTCGCCAGCGCGGTCATGTGCGCCACTCCTCTTCATCGCTTCGCTCTTCATCGTCGCCAGCGCGGTCATAAGCGCCACTCCTTCTCATCGGCTCCGCTGCGCGTCGTCGCGGCGCGAGTGGAAATCATCCATCCTCCTCGCATGCGGTCAGCTGGAACCAGTAGAACCCGTGTCCCGGCAGCGTGAGCAGGTAGGGCAGGTGACCGATGCGCGGGAACTCCACCTGCCCGGTCAGCTCGATCGGGGTGCTACCGCTCCAGTGCTGCAGATTCAGTTCGATCGGCTGAGGGAATCGCGACAGGTTGTTGACGCACAGCACGGTGTCACCGTCGTCGGACACCTGCCGCACGAAGGCCAGCACCGACGGGTTCGAGCCGCCCAGCTCTTCGAAGGTCCCTATCGCGAAGGCCTCGTGACGACGCCGCACCGCCAGCATCGTGCGGGTGAAGTTGAGCAGCGACGTGGAGGTGTCGCGCTGGGCCTCCACGTTGACCGCCTGATAGCCGTAGACGGAGTCCTGGCTGGGGGGCAGGTAGAGCCGGCCGGGATTGGCCTTGGAGAAGCCCGCGTTGCGATCCGGCGTCCACTGCATCGGTGTGCGCACCCCGTCGCGGTCACCGAGCCAGATCACGTCGCCCATGCCGATCTCGTCGCCGTAATACAGCACCGGCGAGCCGGGCAGCGACAGCAGCAACGCGGTGAACAGCTCGATCTGGTTGCGGTCGTTGTCCAGCAGCGGCGCCAACCGGCGGCGGATGCCGACGTTCGCCTTCATCCGCGGGTCCTTGGCGTACTCGGAGTACATGTAGTCGCGCTCTTCGTCGGTGACCATCTCGAGCGTCAGCTCGTCGTGGTTCCGCAGGAAGATCCCCCACTGCGCCATGTCCGGGATCTCGGGCGTCTGGGCCAGGATCTCCGAGATCGGAAAGCGGGATTCCCGGCGCACCGCCATGAAGATGCGCGGCATCAGCGGGAAGTGAAAGGCCATGTGGCATTCGTCACCGCCGGTGGTGGCGTCGCCGAAGTACTCGACCACGTCGGCCGGCCACTGGTTGGCCTCGGCCAGCAGCACCCGCCCGGGGAACTCGTCGTCGATGACCTTGCGGACGCGCTTGAGGAAGGCGTGTGTCTCGGGCAGGTTCTCGCAGTTGGTGCCCTCGCGTTCGAACAGGTAGGGCACCGCGTCCAGCCGGAACCCGTCGATGCCCAGCTCGAGCCAGAAGCGCAGCACGTCGATCATCGCTTCCTGCACGGCCGGGTTGTCATAGTTCAGGTCGGGCTGATGGGAGAAGAACCGGTGCCAGTAGAACTGCTTGCGCACCGGGTCGAAGGTCCAGTTGGACTCCTCGGTGTCGATGAAGATGATCCGCGCGTCGGTGTACTTCTCGGCGGTGTCGCTCCACACGTAGAAGTCGCCGTACGGGCCGTCGGGGTCGTGCCGCGACTCCTGGAACCAGGGGTGCGAGTCCGAGGTGTGGTTCATCACCAGGTCGGTGATGACCCGGATGCCCCGCTCGTGCGCGGCGTTGAGCAGCGCGACGAAGTCCTCGACCGTCCCGAACTCGGGAAGCACCTTGTAGAAGTCCCGGATGTCATACCCGCCGTCGCGCAGCGGTGAGTCGTAGAAGGGCGGCAGCCAGATGCAGTCGATGCCCAGCCACTGCAGGTAGTCCAGGCGCCCCAGCAGACCGCGCAGGTCACCGGCGCCGTCGGCGTTGGCGTCGAAGAACGCCCGGACCAGCACCTCGTAGAACACCGCGTGCTTGAACCACGTGGGGTCGGTGGGCAGCGCGGCGGCGTTGTTGAAGTCCTCGGCGTCGGGGTGCTCCACCACGCCGTCCTGGACGTGACTGCCACCTTCGGGATGGTGCTCGACAGCTTCTCTTGCGTCGTTCATCAAATCCACGATGCCACGGGTACCCTGGGCGCCACTTTCGGAATCACACCCCCACGTTTACGACGAAACACGCCCGGCAGCAAACGAATTCGCCACGGGTCGCGTCCCGTCGGCGCGGATATCAGGCCGGCGGTCCCTCCGCCAGGGTGATGTTGGCGGTGCGTTCGCCGCCGTCATTGGACCGGTAATGCACCGCGATGGTGTCCCCGGGGTGATGCGGGACGAGCACCTCGGTCATGGACGTCGCGCCGGTGATCGCGACGTTGTCGACGCCGGTGATGAGGTCACCGGGCGCGATCCCGGCGGCGCCGGCGGGACCGGCGTTGACCACCCGTTGCACCCGCGCGCCCGTGCCGTTGTTGTCCATCACGCCCAAACCGAGGAAGGCCGTGGGGCCGATGTGCACCGTGTTCGAGCCGGCGCCCGAGCGGATCTGTCCGGCGACTCCCATCGCGCGCCCGATCGGGATGGCGAAGCCCTGCCCGCCCGACATCTTGTAGCTGTCGGTGGCGGCGGTGTCCACGCCGATCACCTGGCCGGCGTTGTTCACCATCGGCCCGCCGGAATCGCCCGGCTTGATCGGGGCGTCCGCCTGGATCAGGCCGCCCAGGCTTTCTTGCGCGCCGGTCAGCGTGTCGGTCGCGGAGACGCTCTGGTTGAGCGCGACGACCTTGCCGGTCACCGCGTTGGGCGTGCCACCCTGGCCGTTGACGTTGCCGAGCGCCACGATGGGCTCGCCCACGGTGGCCTCGCCGCCGATCGCGGCGGTCGGAAGGCCGCTCGCGCCGCGCAGTTGCAGCACCGCGATGTCCTGCGTCCGGTCGTAGCCGACCACGTCGACGGCGTAGGTCTGCCCGTTACCGACGTCGAATGCGCTGATGTCGGTGGCGCCGGAGATCACGTGGTTGTTGGTCAGGACGACACCGTTGGGGTCGATCACGATGCCGGTTCCGGCGCCCACCGCGTTGTTGTAGCCGAATTTGGTGTCGATGTTGACCACCTGCGGCCCGACCTGACCGACCATCGCCGACGGGTCCAGCGGCGCCTGCGGACGGTCGGTGAACCGGTCCAGCGCGAAATTCGACGGTGCTCCCGACGCCGGCGCGAGGCCCACCCCGGACCCCAAACCGAGGCCCAGGCCCACCACGGTCAGCACGCTGACCAACCATGACCACAAGACCGGGCGGTGCTGCGATTTGCTCATCGGTGTCACCCTCCTGCTTCGCGGTAAAGAACAACTGTCCCGGCCTCAGGATCTTGGCGGCACATTTGTGTGTATATAACCGTAATGCAGGTAGCTATGCACGGCATGTGCCAGGTCTGACGAGCCGCGTCGGCTTCGCGCCCTCGTCTGGCGCGCGTCTTAAGCTGACCGAGTGGGCGAATTCGACCCCAAGGCCGGCTTCATCGGGTCCCCGGTAGCCCGGCTGGCCACGGTCGCGCCCGGCGGCCTGCCGCACCTGGTGCCGGTGGTCTTCGCGGTCGCCGCCGGCGACCCGGACGGGCCCGACATCGTCTACACGGCCGTCGACGCGAAACCGAAAACGACGCGGCGGCTGCGCCGGCTGGCCAACATCGACGACAACCCGCGGGTGAGCCTGCTCGTCGATCACTACGCCGACGACTGGACCCAGCTGTGGTGGGTGCGCGCCGACGGTCTGGCCACGGTCCACACCGACGGTGACGCCGTTGATCTCGGCCGTCGCCTGCTGCGCGCGAAATACCCTCAATATCAATCGGTTTCGCTGGACGGCCCGGTGATCGAGGTCGCCGTGCGGCGTTGGTCCAGCTGGCACTACTGAGCGGCGACCCGTAAGTCCCGGGTACCTGATCTGGCCCGACGGTCTTGTGGTCGACCGAAGTTGGGTGAATGGTAGCTAGATAGGTGCTTACTAGGTCAGCAACGGCGCGCCCTGGGCAACCTGGAGGAAAGTCATGGCCGACAGGACAACTAGTTCCCAAGGAGCGGCTAACGCTCCTACCGCCAACGGTCCGGACGACATTCGCAACGTCGTGCTGGTAGGTCCGTCGGGCGGCGGCAAGACGACGCTCGTGGATGCCCTGCTGGTCGCCGCCGGAGTGCTGAACCGAAGCGGCTCGGTCGCCGACGGCAGCACGGTCTGCGACTACGACGATGCCGAGATCCGCCAACAACGTTCCGTGGGCGTCGCCGTGGCGTCCCTGTCGCACGACGGCATCAAGGTGAACCTGGTCGACACCCCCGGATACGCCGACTTCGTCGGAGAGTTGCGCGCCGGGCTGCGCGCCGCGGATTGCGCGCTGTTCGTCATCGCGGCCAACGAAGGCGTCGACGAGCCCACCAAATCGCTGTGGCAGGAATGCAACCAGGTCGGCATGCCCCGCGCCGTGGTGATCACCAAGCTCGACCATGCGCGGGCGAACTACGCCGAGGCGCTGGCCGCCGCGCAGAATGCGTTCGGCGACAAGGTGTTACCCCTCTATCTGCCCACCGACCTGCCGTCCTGTCACGGCCTCATCGGACTGCTGTCGCAGACCCGCTACGAGTACGCCGACGGCAATCGCACCGTGCAGCCACCCAATCCCTCCGACGCCGAGCAGATCGAGGAGGCACGCGGCGCCCTGATCGAGGGAATCATCGAGGAGTCCGAGGACGAGTCACTGATGGAGCGCTATCTCGGGGGCGAGGCCATCGACGAATCCGTGCTCATCGAAGACCTGGAGCGCGCCGTCGCCAGGGGGTCGTTCTTTCCGGTGATCCCGGTCTGCAGCAGCAGCGGCGTCGGCACCCTGGAATTGCTGGAGGTCGCCACGCGCGGCTTCCCGTCACCGCGGGAACACCCGCTGCCCGACGTCTTCACGCAGGTCGGCGCGCCGCACGCCAGCCTGAAGTGTGCCGCCGACGCGCCGCTGCTCGCGGAGGTGGTGAAGACGACGTCGGACCCGTACGTGGGCAGGGTCAGCCTCGTCCGGGTGTTCTCCGGCACCATCAGGCCCGACGCGACGGTTCATGTGTCGGGCCATTTTGCGTCGTTCTTCGGCACGCCCAACGGCTCGGACTCCAGGGGCCATGCGCATCCCGACCACGACGAGGACGAGCGCATCGGGGTGCTGTCCTTCCCGCTGGGCAAGCAGCAGCGCCCGGCGACGGCCGCGGTGGCGGGTGACATCTGCGCGATCGGCAAACTGAGCCGCGCCGAAACCGGTGACACACTCTCGGACAAGTCGGAGCCGTTGGTGCTGAAGCCCTGGACCATGCCCGAGCCCCTGTTGCCGGTCGCGATCGCGGCGCACGCCAAGACCGACGAGGACAAGTTGTCGGTGGGACTGGGACGGTTGGCCGCCGAGGACCCGACCCTGCGGATCGAACAGAACCCCGAAACCCACCAGATCGTGCTGTGGTGCATGGGCGAGTCGCACGCGGGTGTCGTGCTCGACGCGCTGGCCAACCGCTACGGCGTGACCGTCGACACCGTGGAACTGCGGGTCCCGCTGCGAGAAACGTTCGCCGGCAAGGCCAAAGGCCACGGCCGCCACGTCAAGCAGTCCGGCGGGCACGGCCAGTACGCGGTGTGCGACATCGAGGTGGAGCCGCTACCGGAAGGGTCGGGGTTCGAATTCGTCGACAAGGTGGTCGGCGGCGCGGTGCCGCGGCAATTCATCCCGAGCGTGGAGAAGGGCGTGCGGGCGCAGATGGAGAAGGGCGTGCACGCGGGCTATCCGGTGGTCGACATCCGCGTCACCCTGCTCGACGGCAAGGCGCACAGCGTCGACTCGTCGGACTTCGCGTTCCAGATGGCGGGCTCGCTGGCGCTGCGCGAGGCCGCCGCCGCGACCAAGGTGGCGCTGCTCGAGCCCATCGATGAGATCTCGGTGCTAGTGCCCGACGATTTCGTCGGAGCGGTGATGGGTGATCTGTCCAGCCGGCGCGGCCGGGTGCTCGGCTCCGACACCGCGGGCAACGAGCGCACCGTGGTCAGGGCCGAGGTGCCGCAGGTGGAGTTGACCCGCTACGCGATCGACCTGCGGTCGCTGGCCCACGGCGCCGCCTCGTTCACCCGTTGCTTCGCCCGCTACGAACCCATGCCGGAATCCGCGGCCGCCCGGCTGACCGCCGCCGTCTAGCGCCCCGTTCAGGCCTTGCCCGATGGCGGCGACCCGCTGCGCCCGGCTTCGCCGCGTTTGCGATCGCCGCTAGCCCGATGGCGGCGACCCGCTGCGGCCGAACCGCTCGGCCACCGCGCGGCGGTCCAGCGAGCCCTTGGCGGTATGCGGCAACTCGTCGGCCTGCTGGAACTCGGCCGGCACCTCGAAGGGCGCCAGGCGGTCGCGGCAGAACGCCGTCAGTTCGTCGGCCGTCGGCGCGGCCGAGCCGCGGGCGACGATGACGGCGGCGACGGTCTCGCCGTACAGCGCGTCCGGCTTGCCGAAGACGCCCACCTCGAGGACGTCGGGGTGGGTGGCCAGGACGCCCTCGACGCGCTCCGGCGAAATCTTCTCCCCGCCCCGGTTGATCAGTTCCTTGATGCGGCCGCGGATCACGAGGTCGCCGGCGGGCGACAGGGTGCCCAGGTCGCCGGTATGCAGCCACCCCCGGGTGAAATTGGCGGCGGTGATGGACGGGTCGCCGAGGTAGCCGCGCACCACGGTCGGCCCCTGCAGCCACACCTCGCCGACGGTCTCCGCCGGCAGCGTCTGGCCGTCGGGCCCCACGATCCGGATCTGCGGTCCGGTCGATCGGCCGACGAGACCGGGTGTGGCGCCGGGGTTTTCGCTGCTGCCGGCGCCGTCGATGGCCGTCGTCGCCACCTGGTGGGTCGACTCGGTCATCCCGAACGCGCACACCACCGGCGCCGAGAACGTCTCGTGCAGCGCCTGCGCGGTCTCGGCGGTCAGCGGCGCGCTGCAGCTGCGGATGAACCGCAGGGCGTGCGTCCCACCCGGCTGCTCCGTTCGCGCGCGCTCCAGCAAGATCTGATGGATCGTCGGGACGGCGGTGTACCAGGTGGCCCCGACGGCCTCGATGTCGTCCCAGAACGTGTGCGCCGAGAACCTTCCGCGCGCGGGCAACAACACCGCTCCCCCGGACACCAGGGTCCCCAGCAGCGCGGCGAGCAGGCCGTGCCCGTGGTACAGCGGCATCACCGCCACCGTCGCGTCCCGCGGGCCCAGCCCGTAACCGGCGATGATGGCCGACACCGAGCGGGCGACGTTGTGGCGCGTCCAGGGCACCATCTTGGGCACCCCGGTGGTGCCGCCGGTGAACATGATCATGGCGTCGTCGTCGCGCAGCCCCTCCGGCGCGGGCACGTCGCCCGCGGGTGCGGCGGTGACAGCCAGGCTCACCGCCGGGGCGCCGCCGTCGGACCCGACGGTCACCGCGATCGGCCACCACGGCAAGCCGTCCGCCGTGTCGTTCTCGGCGCCGGCGGCCTGGTCGACGAGCACCGCCCGGGCGCCCACCGCCGCGCTGCGGGCGCGTTGATCGGCGACGGGTAGGGCCGGATCCAGGGGCACCACAACGAGATTCGCACGCGATCCGGCCAGCAGCCCGATGACGAATTCGGCGTTACTGCCGGCGCGCAGCGCGACCCGGTCGCCGGGCAGCAGGCCGGCGGCCTTGAGCTGGGCGGCCAGATCGTCGACCAACCGGATCACGTCGCGGTAGCTGACCGGTATGCGCTCGGCGGTGACGACCAGGGCCGGTGCGTCCGGCGCCCTACGTGTGGCCGCCCCGACCAGATCGGCGATGCCGGGGCTCGCGGATTCCGTGGACCCCTCGCCGGTGGCGATCGTGTCAGTGGTCATGGCCGCACTCCTTCCTGTCTTGCTTACCGATGTCACCCTGCCGGGTGGCCTTCCGGTGCGTCCAATATCGGTTCGCTCACGATCGACAACCGGCGCCTATCGATTCGCGGTACTGTCGCACTGACCTGCAACGATAGACGGCATCAATCGCCGGATAGTGCCCTCGTCTTGGACACCCGGGGGCCGCGGGGGTCACAGTGATGGCCAAGGCAGTACGGCACAGCATCCCGAGGAGTCGCCACATGTCCACCGCTTCGGCATCCCCGAACCCGACGGGCCTGATCGACGGCTTTCACCTCGTGGTGGACGCGCTGAAGGCCAACGACGTGGAGACGATCTACGGCATCGTCGGCATCCCGATCACCGACCTCGCGCGCGTCGCTCAGGCGTCGGGCATCCGCTACATCGGTTTTCGGCAGGAGGCCTCGGCCGGCAACGCCGCGGCCGCGGCCGGATTCCTCACCCGCCGCCCGGCGTCTGCCTCACCACGTCCGGGCCCGGCTTCCTCAATGCCCTACCGGCGCTGGCGAACGCCACGACGAATTGCTTTCCGATGATCCAGATTTCCGGCTCCAGCAATCGGGCGCTGGTGGACCTGCAGCGCGGCGATTACCAGGACATCGATCAGCTCGGTGCCGCAAAGCCGTTCGCCAAGGCGGCCTATCGGATCGGCCGGATCGAGGACATCGGGCGCGGGGTCGCGCGCGCGGTTCGCACCGCCGTCTCCGGCCGGCCCGGCGGGGTCTATTTGGACATCCCCGGTGAGATCCTGGGCCAGGCGATGGACGCCGCCGCCGCGGCGGGCACGGTCTGGCGGGTGGTCGATCCGGCACCGCGGCAGCTTCCCGCGCCGGATGCGATCGACCGCGCGCTGGGGGTGCTAGCCCAAGCGCGCCGGCCGTTGATCGTGCTCGGCAAGGGCGCGGCGTATGCCCAGGCCGACAACGTGATTCGGCAGTTCGTCGAGGCGACCGGGATTCCGTTCCTGCCGATGTCGATGGCCAAGGGCCTGCTGCCGGATTCACACCCACAGTCGGCGGCCGCGGCCCGCTCGCTGGCGATCTCGCGCGCCGACGCGGTTCTGCTGGTCGGTGCCCGGCTGAATTGGCTTCTGGGCCACGGAGAGTCACCGCAATGGGACCGGGACGCCAAGTTCGTCCAGGTGGACATCGCCGCCTCCGAGTTCGACAGCAACCAGCGGATCGATGCGCCGCTGGCCGGCGACGTCGGCTCGGTGATGTCCGCTCTGCGCGACGGTGTGGTCGCGCACCCGATCACAGCTCCGCCGGAGTGGGTCGCCGAGCTGGCCGAGCGCGCCGCGCGAAACGACGCCAAGATGCGCGAGCGCCTGGCCGAAGATCCGCACCCGATGCGGTTCTACAACGCCCTCGGCGCGATTCGCTCTGTGCTGCAGGACAACCGCGACGTGTACGTCGTCAACGAAGGGGCCAACGCGCTCGATCTGGCCCGCAACGTCATCGACATGGAGCTGCCGCGGCACCGGCTGGACACCGGAACCTGGGGCGTGATGGGCATCGGCATGGGCTATGCCATCGGCGCCGCCGTCGAGACCGGCAAGCCGGTGATCGCGATCGAGGGTGACAGCGCATTCGGGTTCAGCGGCATGGAGATCGAGACCATCTGCCGCTACCGGCTGCCGGTGACCGTCGTCATCCTCAACAACGGCGGCGTCTACCGCGGCGACGAGACCACGGCCGGCAGGGCTGCCGCGGGATCCGATCCGGCCCCGACCGTGCTGAGCGCCCGGGCGCGCCACGAGCTGCTCGCGGAGGCGTTCGGCGGCAAGGGATATCACGTCACGACCCCCTCGGAGCTGCGCGCGGCGCTGACGGAGGCGCTCGGCTCCGGGGCGCCGTCACTGATCGACTGCGAACTCGACCCGGCGGCGGGCGTGGAAAGCGGGCACCTGTCCAACCTGAACCCGGCCAGCGCGGCCACCCGGCCGCCGGCGGCGGTCAGCGCCGGCGGGTGAGGCCCAAGAGCTGGGCGTCGAAAAATTCGTTCAGCGAAAGCTGGCCGGCCGACGTGGCCAGCGCGCGGGCGATCGGCGATCCCGGTCCGCTCGAGTTGGTGGCCAGGGCGACATCGGCTTTGAGCACCGGATCGACCATCTCCACCGCCCGGATGTCCGGACCCAGCGGCGACGTCCACAGCCACGTGTGCGGCACGATGGACGCCCAGTTACCCGCCGATGCCTGTGCGAATAACGATGCGACGGAATCTGTTTCGACCTGCGGGCTGACCGTGATCGAATGGTCGGCGAACGCTTTGTCGATGATCTGGCGATCGCGCATGTCGGGGGTGAGCAACGCCAGCGGGAGTTGCGCGGCCTCGGCCCAGGCCATCGTCGCCGCACCGGATCCCACCATGTCCGCGGGCGCCAACAGCACGTAGCGCTCCTGGTATAGCGGAACCAAATTCACGTCGTGGGCCTCGTCGGGCGACGCATGCACGATGGCGGCGTCGATCTCGAACTCACGCAGGCGCCGGTACAGTTCGGTGGCCGCGAGCCGGGACAGGATGTGCACCTTGACCAACGGGTGCGCCGAACAGAACGCCGAGAGCACCAGTGACGCGGTGGTGGACGCGGTGGGAACCGTGCCCAACCGCAGGGTTCCGGTGATGCCCGAGCGCACGGCGTCCACTTCGGACTTGAACGCGTCGTGCTCGGCCAGAATCCGCCTGGCCCACACCACCAACCGCTCGCCTTCCGGTGTGAGGCCCTCGAAGCTGTGCCCGCGGTTGATCAGCGTGACGTTGAGTTCTCGCTCCAGCTTGGCGATCGCGGCCGACAGCGCAGGCTGGGAGACAAAGCACTTTTCGGCGGCCCGGGCGAAGTGCCGCTCGGAGGCGACGGCGACGAAATACTCCAGTTGACGAAAGAGCACCCGCACTCCTCGGGTCGGGCTCGGCCTCGGCGCGCCGATCCCGCTGAGGCTAACGCGTCGCCGGCGGGCGGGCCAAGCCGACGTTTGCGCCCGGACTGTTGCGGCTATTCCGATGAGTCGGCCCATCGGGCCGGGCGATGGGTTGCGGCCACGAAGTCCCGCGAAATCCGAAGCCTCGGTGCCGCTTTCATCGCAACTGCGGGCGCGGGCTCGGGGCGAAGGTGGCGGATGGCGATGCCGCACCGCGCTACCCGTGCGACCGCCCTTCGACGCGGTTGAACTCAATCGGTGATCGAATCGTGACCGTGGCGACCGGGCCGAGCTGCCATTGTTTGCTGAAACCGGTGATTAGTGGGTAACCAGTAGAATATCGGTGTGTTGGTCGCACCATCTCGAAGGGTGGACGCTATGCGTCGAGGTGTTCGTTATCTATTTGTTATGGTCGCGATCACGGCCGTGGGCCTGGTGGCACCGGTCGGCCGAAGCAGCGCCGCCGTGCCGCTGCCGCACCCGGGACCCGAAGTCGCCTCGATTTTGCCCGCCGCCGGCGACGTGGTGGGTGTGGCCCACCCGGTGGTGGTGACGTTCACCGCCCCGGTGGTCGACCGGGCCGCGGCCGAACGGTCAATCCACGTGACGTCGCCCAGCGGCACGCCCGGGCATTTCCAGTGGGTCCAGGACAACGTCGTGCAGTGGGTGCCGAACCAGTACTGGCCGGCCCACACCCACGTGTCGGTCGGCGTGCAGGCCCTGACGACGGGCTTTGACACCGGCGATGCGCTCCTCGGCGTGGCCAGCATCTCCAAGCACACCTTCACCGTGAGCAGGGACGGAGAGGTGCTGCGCACCATGCCCGCGTCGATGGGCAAGCCCAGCCGGCCCACCCCGATCGGCAGCTTCACCGCGCTGGAAAAGCAGCGCACCGTGGTGATGGACTCGCGGACCATCGGCATCCCGCTCAGCTCCCCCGAGGGGTACAAGATCACCGCCTCGTACGCCGTTCGCGTCACCTGGAGCGGCGTCTACGTGCACTCCGCCCCGTGGTCGGTCGATTCCCAGGGCAACGCCAACGTCAGCCATGGCTGCATCAACCTCAGCCCCGACAACGCCGCCTGGTACTTCAACGAGGTGAACGTCGGCGACCCCATCCAGGTCGTGGCCTGAGCGCCAACGACGCGTCCGCGGCGCTTCCGCGCGACTCGGAGCGCGTCTACGCCGCGGTGTGACGACCGTCACAAGCATTGAACGGAAGTGTGGCCCGCGGGGGTTCGTTCAGGTAGACGACTGATCTGAACGAGAGGCGGGCCATGACCGATGACGCGAAGCGCGCGAAAGTTAGCTCCACAGGCCCGATCAGCGCGGCGCGCCAACAGGTAGCCGACCGCATCCGCGACTTGGACGCCCGCGACGAGGAGTTCCGTACCACCAAACCCGATTCCGCCCTGCAGCTCGCGGCGCGCGAACCCGGCCTTCGGCTGCCACAGATCCTGGAAATCTTCGCCGAGGGCTACGCCGATCGCCCCGCGCTGGGCTGGCGGGCACGCTCGCTGACCACCGATGCCGCCACCGGCCGAACGAGCGCACAACTGCTGCCCCGGTTCGACACCATGACCTACCGCGAACTGTGGGCCAACGTCCGCGCCATCGCCGGCGCATGGCGACACGACGCCACCAATCCCGTTGCGCCCGGCGACGTCGTCGCCACCGTGGGTTTCGCCAGCGCCGAATACCTCACCATCGATCTGGTCTGCGCCTACCTGGGCCTGGTGGCCGTGCCGCTGCAGCACAACGCGACGGCCTCGCGGCTGAGGCCGATCGTGGAGGAGGTCGAGCCGTCCACGTTGGCCGCCGGCGTCGGTTACCTCGACCTGGCCGTCGAAGCGGCGCTGGGTAGCTCGTCGTTGCGGCGTGTCGTGGTCTTCGACTACCGGCCCGAGGTTGATGAGCAACGCGAGGCTGTCGATCGGGCGCGGTCGAAGCTGGCGGGCGCCGGCATCGCGGTCACCGTCGAGACCCTCGGCGACGTGATCGAGCGCGGGCGGACCCTGCCGCCGGAGCCGATGTTCACCGGCGACACCGACGAGCGGCTGGCCATGATCATGTACACGTCCGGCAGCACCGGATTGCCCAAGGGCGCCATGTACACCGAGCGGATGCTGTGCCGGCTGTGGACCACCGAACTGATGCCCGACTTCGCCGACACACCGGTGATCAACGTGAATTTCATGCCCCTGAATCATCTGGGCGGCCGGATACCGCTGTCGACGGCGTTCCAGGCGGGCGGCACCAGTTACTTCGTCCCGGAAAGCGATCTGTCCACCTTGTTCGACGACTGGAACCTGGTGCGCCCCACCGAAATGGGACTGGTGCCACGGGTGGCCGAGATGCTGTACCAGCGCTACCAGAGTGCGGTCGATCGATTCGAGGTTGCGGGCACCGACACCGCCACGGCGCAGGCGCGGGCGCAGGCCGAGCTGCGCGAGCAGGTCCTCGGTGGACGCATCGTGACCGCCTTCTGCGGCACGGCGCCGCTGGCGGCCGAGATGCGCAGCTTCATCGAAACATGTTTGAGCGTCCACGTTCTCGACGGCTACGGCCTGACCGAAGTCGGCATGGTAACCAAGGACGGCCTGATCACCCAACCGCCGGTGCTGGACTACAAGCTCATCGACGTTCCCGAGTTGGGCTACTTCCTCACCGACAAGCCTTATCCGCGAGGCGAATTGCTGGTGAAGTCGCTGACGGCCACGCCGGGTTACTTCAAGCGGCCCGATGTCACCGCCAACGCGTTCGATCCCGAGGGCTACTACCGCACCGGTGACGTGATGGCGGAGCTGGAGCCCAGCCGGCTTGCCTACGTCGACCGCCGCAACAACGTGCTGAAGTTGGCCCAGGGCGAGTTCGTCGCCGTGGCACGCCTGGAGGCGGTCTTCTCCAGCGCGGCCCTGGTGCGCCAGATCTTCGTCTACGGCAACAGTGAACGGCCCTACCTGCTGGCCGTTGTCGTCCCGACCGACGACGCCGCACAGAAGTACGCCGGCGACCCCGGCGGCCTGAAGTCCGCCCTGGGCGAATCCCTGCGCCAGGCGGCCAAACTCGCCGAACTGCAGTCCTACGAGGTGCCCGTCGACTTCGTGGTCGAGACGGAGCCGTTCAGCGAGGACAACGGCCTGCTCTCCGGCGTGGGAAAGTTGCTGCGGCCCAAGCTCAAAGAGCATTACGGCGCGCGGCTTGAACAGCTGTACGCGGACCTGGCCGAAAGTCGGGTCACCGAATTGCGCGCCCTGCGTGAAGGGGCGGCCGACCACCCGGTGATCTTCACCCTCACGCGCGCCGCCGAGGCGCTGCTCGGCTTGGCCGGCGGGCCACCCGCGCCCGACGCGCTGTTCATCGAGCTTGGCGGCGACTCTCTCTCGGCGCTGACCTTCTCCAACCTGCTGCGCGACATCTTCGACGTCGAGGTGCCCGTGGGTATGATCACCGGCCCGGCAACCGACCTGGGCCAGCTCGCGGAATACGTTGAATCCGAACGCGCATCGGGGTCTCGGCGGCCGACCTTCGCCACCGTGCACGGCCGGGGCGCGACGCAGGTCCGCGCCGCGGACCTCACCCTGGACAAGTTCATCGACGCCACCACTTTGGCCGAGGCCCCGGCGCTGCCACGCGCGACCGGCACGCCGCACACCGTCCTGCTCACCGGCGCCAACGGCTACCTCGGCCGCTTCCTGATCCTGGAGTGGCTCGAACGGCTCGCCGAGACCGGCGGAAAGCTCATCTCCATCATCCGTGCCGCGGATGCCGCCGCGGCCGCCAAACGACTGGAATCCGTGTTCGACAGCGGTGATCCGCAGTTGCTTGAGCGATTCCGCACCCTGGCCGCCGACCACCTCGAGGTCATCGTCGGCGATATCGGTGAGCCGAATCTCGGCCTCCAGCAAGGCACCTGGGAGCGCCTCGCGCAAAGCGTGGATCTGATCGTGCATCCGGCCGCGCTCGTCAACCACGTGTTGCCCTACGACCAGCTGTTCGGCCCTAACGTGGTGGGCACCGCCGAGTTGATCCGCCTGGCGATCACGACACGGATCAAACCCGTCACGTACATGTCGACCGTCGCGGTGGCCCTGTCGGTCGATCCGGCCGCGTTCGCCGAGGACGGCGACATCCGCACCGTCAGCGCGCTGCGGCCGGTCGATGGCGGCTATGCGAACGGCTACGCGAACAGCAAGTGGGCCGGCGAAGTGCTGCTGCGCGAGGCACACGACCTGTGCGGCCTGCCGGTCGCGGTCTTCCGGTCCGACATGATCCTGGCGCACAGCCGGTACGCCGGACAGCTGAACGTTCCAGATGCGTTCACCCGCTTGATCTTCAGCTTGCTCACCACCGGAATCGCACCGGGCTCCTTCTACCAGACCGACCCGCGGGGAAACCGGGCGATCGCCCATTACGACGGGCTGCCCGCCGACTTCGTGGCCGAAGCGGTGACCACGCTGGGCGAGCAGATCGCCACGGCCGCCCAGGATTCCGGTGCCTATCGGTCCTTCGACGTGATGAACCCGCACGACGATGGCATCTCGCTCGATGTGTTCGTCGACTGGCTGATCGCGGGCGGGCACGACATCCGGCGCATCGACGACTACGACGAGTGGTTGAGCCGGTTCACGACCGCCCTTCGTGCCTTGCCCGACAAGCAGCGCCAGCATTCGGTGCTGCCGTTGCTGGATGCCTACCGGAAACCGGAGACGCCGCTGCGCGGCGCCCCAGCCCCCACCGACGTGTTCCGCAGCGCCGTGCGGGAGGCTAAAATCGGTGCGGCCGAAGACATCCCGCATCTGTCGGCCGCCCTGATCGACAAGTACGTCGCTGATCTGCGCCTGCTGGGGTTGGTGTGACAGCCACCGGGCTAGCCCGGCAGCCCGGCCTTGACCGCGGCGTCCTGCTTGCGAGCGACGTCGAGGGCCAGGGCCGGATCGATCGGGTCGGTCGGCGCGCTGTCGAACTCCAGGGTGACCAGCGCCCTGCCCTCGGTGAAGGCCAGCACCGTCATCGCCTGGGAGTTGTCCGGCGACGTGCCCGAGATGGTCACCCCATTGGCGCCGACGGCGAGCGGCTGCCAACTCCCGGTCACCTTGCCGTTGTAACCGCCTTGGGTGGAAGCCAATTCGGCTGCCGCCGCCGGCGGATCCGCGGCGACCGTGATGGTGTCCCACAGCCGCCGGCTGCTGTCGGCGTTGGCGAACAGCTGGGCGACCCCGGGCGCGTTGTTGGGGTTGATCATGGGCGACTGCGGGGCGGTCAGACCGCCGCCCACGTCGTTCGACTTGATCAGCAAGAAGCCGTAATCCGAGGGTTGTGCCGAGGGTGGTCCGGTGACCACGCCCGAACTGGTCGAGGCGGCGGTGCTCGACGCGGCCGGGGGCCCGGCCTTGTTCTCGCTGCCACAGGCTGTGCTCGCGGCGCCGGCCACCACGATGGCGACGGCCCAGCCGGCGATGCCGATCCGATCAACTTCCACGCATGTTCCTTCCACGTGTCATCGGTATCCGGCTTTCACCGCGGCTCCCGACGCCGCCGGTGAAATGCTGTTGTGAAACAGGCTTTGCTACGAAGATATGCCCACTGGGCGCCCGGCGGGTAGCACTTCGCGTGCCTATGCTGGCGTGGGTACGGGCATCCTCGCGCGGAAGGAGATCGGCATGACGGCTGCAGCGGCGCGCGCAGTACGGTTCGACCGTTACGGGGGACGCGAGGTGTTGTACGTCGCCGACATCGAGATGCCCGCCGCCGGGCCCGGTGAGGTGGTCGTCGAGGTGCGGGCCGCCGGGATAAACCCGGGCGAGGCCGGCATCCGCGTCGGGGCGATGCACGAGATGTTCCCGGCCACCTTCCCCTCCGGGCAGGGCAGCGACCTGGCCGGCGTCGTCACCGCCGTGGGACCCGGGGTCACCGAGTTCTCCGTCGGCGACGAAGTCCTCGGCTTCAGCCTGCGCCGGTCCAGCCACGCCACCCACACCGCGGTTCCGGTGAACCAGTTGATCCGCAAACCGGCCCAACTCGGTTGGGAGGCAGCGGGTTCGCTGTACGTCGTCGGGGCGACCGCCTACGCGGCCGTCCGTGCCGTCGCGCCGCAACCGGGTGAGACGGTCGCCGTGTCGGCCGCCGCGGGTGGGGTGGGCAGCCTGGTCGTGCAGCTGCTGGTGCTGCGCGAGGCGCGGGTGCTCGGCATCGCCGGGCCGGGCAACGCCGACTGGCTGCGCGCGCACGGCGTCATTCCGATCGCCTACGGTGACGGGCTGGCCGGGCGGCTGCGCGAGGCGGCGCCCGATGGCATCGACGCATTCATCGACCTGTTCGGCCCGGACTACGTCCAGCTCGCCGTCGATCTCGGCGTGGCGCCCGAGCGGATCGACACCATCATCTCGTTCCAGAAGGCGGGCGAAGTGGGCGCCAAGACCGAGGGCAGCATGGAGGCCTCGACGCCCGAGGTGCTCGCCGAGATGGCCGACCTGATCGTTTCCGGCGCCGTCGAGTTCGACATCGCCGCGACGTACCCGCTGGACCGGGTGGCCGACGCGTATGCCGAGCTCGAGCAGCGGCACACCCACGGGAAAATCGTTCTGCTGCCCACTAACTCACAATGAGGCGGCCGGCCCGACCACGCCGGCCTGCACGATCTTGATGATGACGAAGGCGACGGCCACCACCAGGTAGCCCCGCAGGGTGAACAGCCCCGCCCTGCGCATCGGCGACATCGCCGGCCGATCGAGCAACGCGAGGTTGGGGGTCTGCCAGCCGGCCCGGTCCTGGAGACGTACCGCCCGCCGCTCGGCACGCGTCAGCGACGAGGCCTCGTCGAGTTCGTCGACCTCCTCCGGATCCAGGCCGCCGCCGAGCGTCCGCACGATGGCTTCGGCATCGGTCAGGTTGCGGCGCCGCCGGCCGGCGATGATCAGCACCGCGCCGACGACGACGCCGAGCACCGCTCCGCCGGCAAGGCCCTCCTCGAGCGTGGCGGTGGACAGGTCCGGGAAGAATGTCGCGGCCGTCAACGCCAGCGACAGCAGCACCAGACACCACACGATGGTCCACGCAATGATGTTCTGCCGCACGGTGTTCACCCACGGTCCCAGGACCGCCCGGTCGTTGCACAGCAGCACCAGAAAGACGGTGGCCGAGGGAAGCAGAACGCCGGCGAGCGCCTGGACGCCCTGCGTCACCAGGCCCAGGATGTGGTCGGGGCTGAAGGAGACCGCCGCCGAAACCCCGAGCAGTATCGCGTAGCCACCGTAGAACAGCGGGGCCTCGCTGATCTTCCAATGCAACGAGTGCCGCTTGCCCATCGCATCGCCGACCGCATAGGTGGTCGCCAGGCCTACGGCGTTGGCGCCGATCAGCGACGCGTCCAGCAGGATGATCGCGAACAGCACGCCGAGCGCGCCGCCCGAGTGCTTCGCCAGTCCCGAGGCGACCGCGCCCGCGTCGGTGAAGTGACCCGCATCGGCCGTGCCGGTCAACCCGAACGCCGCCACGGCCATCAACGCGGTCGCGCCGACCATGACCACGACGATCCCGATCGCCAAATCCGCTCGGCCGTAAGGGATCCAGCGGGCGGTGATGCGCTTGTCCACCACATTGGACTGCTGGAAGAACAGCTGCCACGGCGCGACCGTGGTGCCCACGATCGCGACCACCAGCAGCAGCACCGTCGAGTTGAGCCCACCCGGGAACTGCGGGATCAGGCCCGCCATCGCCGCTTTCGGGGCCGGGTGGACCAGCCACACCATCGGGAAAATCAGCACGTTCACCGCGATCAGCAGGAACATCAGCCGCTCCCAGCGGCGGAACGACCCGCCCGCCACCACCGCGAACAGCAGCACGGCCGCGGCGGGGACGGCGACGATCCTCGGGCAACCCAGGAACCCGAGCGCCAGTGAGACGCCGATGAATTCGGTCACGATCGTCAAGGCGTTCAGGACCAGCAGATCACCGACGCTGAACGCACCCCAGAATTTGCCGAACCGCTCGAAGATCAAGCGCGCGTGGCCAACCCGGGCCACCGCACCGAGCCGCAGCACCATCTCCTGGTTGACGTACAGCACCGGAATCAGCAGTGCCAGCGTCCACAACAGGCCCATGCCGTAGTTCTGGCCGGCCTGCGCGTAGGTCGCGACGCCACCGGCGTCGTTGTCGCCCACCATGACGATCAACCCGGGACCGGTGATGACAGCCAGCGTGCGCAGCCGGCGCCAACGTCCAATGAACGCCCCGTAGCCGCCGTCCCCGTCGCGCCGGATCCGCCCGAACGCGCCGACGATGTCGCCGACGTGCGCGGAATCCAGCACCGTCGGGCTTTGCGCCTCGCGGCGTGCGTCTTGCGGCGCGGCGGCGAACCTCGAGTCGCGGCGGCCGCCGCCGGTGTCGATCGAAGTCATCGAATCCTCGCTATCTCGAACGCTTCTCACCTCGCGGTGACGCGGTGGTTGTCGCGGCACTCAACGCGCCCCGGCGACGGGCGGCGCCGTGCCGCCCGTCGCCGAGGGCGTGGATCAACGGTGGCTGCTGTCCGAGCCCGAAGCGTGGCCACCCAGCGACGCGGTGACCATCGCGATTGGCATCCTGGACACGTACAGGTTGGCCCGCTCCTGCGGGGTCAGGCTCGCCTGCAGGTGAAACCTGTTGGCCAACAACCGGCCTGCGCGCAGCATCGAGCGGCCGCGCAGCCGGGAGGCGGTGGAAAAACGGTGCGTGATAACAAAAGCCATGAGCTTCTTCTCCTGACGGAGGCCCGATCGGCATCGGCACGGCCTGTCAGCCGCACAGCACAGGAGAGGTCAGGCGGTGAAAGAAACGCCGGAACCGGATCGGGACAAGACGGATTTCGGATAGGGACTATCGCCGGGACTCATCTCGCCCTCACCTCCTCACGGCCAAGACACACGCGGGTGTCACCACATTCACCTGAACGAAAGAGGCAGGAATGACCCGCGACACATGCCGCGGGTCGCACCCCTCTCGTCGGAGCTTCGGCACTGCACGGCGTATCCGGACGCCACCGATGGTCTCCGGAAGCCACTTGGGCTCAACCCTTGGGTCCGGGAAGAGCTGTCCTGACCCGGGGCGTCTCTCGACGTTCGGGGTCAGTGGCCTGTATCCATGCAGACGCCTCACCTACCGAGGTGCTTGCGGGGTCCATAGTGACACCGCGGTTGCGGGCGCGTCAAACGCTTAACGCATCCTTGACGCCCCGCCCCGCACTCCCAGCGCCCGGCCAGGCGGCCCGCCTAGGCTCGATGCCATGACCACAACGCTGCAGGATCCCCGGGTCGCCGCGACGCTCGAGCGCATGTACGCCGAGTCGAAAAACCAGATGTCACTGCTGCGCGAGCGGCGCGGAACGTTCGATCGGCCGATGACCGCGCAGGAGCGGGCCGAGGCGATGAGCGAGTTCTACATCCCGGTGACGCCGGAAGCAGGCCGGCTGCTGTATTCACTGGTGCGCGCCACCCGCCCGGCGACCATCGTCGAATTCGGCATGTCGTTCGGCATTTCCGCGGTGCACCTGGCCGCCGCGGTACGCGACAACGGCGCCGGCCGGGTGGTGACCACCGAACTCAGCGAGACGAAGATCGCCGCGGCCAAGCAGACGTTCGCCGAGACCGGCCTGAACGACGTCATCACCATCCTGGAGGGCGACGCGCTGTCCACGCTGTCGGACGTGGCGGGGCCGGTCGATTTCGTCTTGCTCGACGGCTGGAAGGACCTGTACCTACCCGTGCTCGAGCTGCTGGAACCGCGCCTGTCACCCGGCGTGCTGGTCATCGCCGACAACGCCAGCTCGGCCGACATGGCGCCCTATCTGGACCGGGTGCGCAACCCCGAGAACGGCTACGTGAGCTTCAACTTCCAGGTTCGCGACAGCGACAGCATGGAGATCAGCTGCCGCACAGGCGGTTAGGGCTACCTCAGCGATTCCTCCAGCCACGGCGTGAGCCACTTCACCCCTTCGGGGGTGAGGTGGACGCCGTCGCTGCGCACCTTGATGCCGTCGACCTTGGCGGTGTAGACGCCGTCGGGGCACAGCTTCTTGTTCAGGTCGAGGATCGCCACGTTCGGGTGGTGGCTGACGGTCTTGCGCAACATGGTGTTCCACAGGTTGACGCGATCCGGCTGGTCCTCGGGATAGAGCCGGCCGTCCGGCTTTTCACCGCCCCGGCTGTAGGGGACGGTCGCGACCACCACGTGGACACCGGTGCCGCCGACGATGGTCAGCGCCCGTTCGAGCTCGCCGTTGAGGTACGCGTCGAAGGTCGGGTCGCCGATGTGGGTCCACTGGCCCTCGTTGACCCGGTCGACCGTTTCCCAGCGGCCGATGACGAGCAACGCGACGTCCGGCTGATCCTGGCTGACCTGTCTCGACCAGCGAATCGGCCAGCCGTCGCATTCGGATCGCTGCTCGAGGGTCTGGCCGATGTAGCGGTACGGCGTGCCGCGCACCAGGCTGCATCCGATCACGGTGTGGTCGAGGAACGTGAATCCTGGTGTCGGCGGCAGGTAGTGCATCCAGGTCCAGCCGATCGAATCGCCGAACACCGAAACGGTGAACGGCCGGTTGGCATCTCGCGGCCGGCCGGCACCGGGCGGCGACGGCGAGACCGCCGCGACCGCCGAGACGCCGGGCGGTAGGCCGGCCTCGCGCAGGGCCGGCCCGGTGCCGACCGGGATCACCAGCAGCGTCACCGCGGCGGCGCTGGCCACGGTCGCGGCGGCCAGCGGCAGCAGCGGCACCCGTGCCGGCCGCCAGCGCCGGACGGGTTGTTCGAGCAGCCAATAGGACGCGCCGGCCGCCACCAGCGTGGCGCCGCACCGGGCGGCGAACAACGGCAGCCCGGACCACCCGGTGTGTTCGCCGTTGAGCGCCAAGAAGATTGGCCAGTGCCACAGGTAGACGCCGTAGGAGATGGTTCCCAGCCACACCAGCGGGCGCAACGCGAGCGCGCGGGCGACGAGGCCGCGCTGCTCCAGGGCGACGGGTGCGATCACGATCACCGCCGCGATCGCGACCCCGATCAGCAGGCCGTGCCGGAATTCGCCGCTGGCGCCGTTGGCGTAGTGCGTCGCCGCCGCCAGTCCCGCCAGCCCCAGCAGCGGCAGCACGCGCGCGACCCGGCGACCCCACCGGGTGCGGATCATGCACCAGCCGCGGTTCATCGACGGCCAGTCCCGCACCAGCAGCGCGGCCGACGCGGCGCCGACCAGCAACGCCTGCGCGCGGGTGTCGGTGCCGAAGTAGATCCGGTCGCGGGTGCCGTCCGACGCCATGACGATGGCCAGGGCCGCGGAGGCCAGCGCGCCGACCGTGGCGATCAGGAACGTGGCGAACCGCACACCGCCGACGGTGGCCCGGGTCGAGCGGCGCCTGGCGCGGGCGGCGAGCAGCAGGGTGACCGCGATGAGCAGCACCGGCCAGATGAAGTAGTACTGCTCCTCCACCCCGAGCGACCAGGTGTGCTGCAGCGGCGAGGGCGGTGCGCCCTGGGTGAAGTAGTCGGTTTTCTGGGCGACGAACCGCCAGTTCGCCATCCACACGAAGGCCGCGATGGCGTCGTCGCGCAGCCCGGTCAGCGACCGGTCGGGCAGCAGCTGGCGGGCCGCCGCCACGGTGAGGACCATCAGCACCAGCGCGGGCAGGAGTCGCCGGGCGCGCCGGATCCAGAAGCCGGTCAGCTCGATACGGCCCGTCCGTCCCAGCTCGTCCAGCAGCAGCGAGGTGATCAGGAATCCACTGAGGACGAAAAAGACGTCGACGCCGATGAATCCGCCGCTGACGCCGGGGATGCCGCCGTGCCCGATGAGCACCAGCGCAACGGCGATCGCGCGCAATCCGTCGAGCGCCGGGATTCCGCTGGCCCGCTCCGGCCGGTCCCAGATCGCCAGCCGACCGACGCGGCGCACCGGGGCGACCCATCGGGGCCGAGTACCACGAGCCGGTGCGGGACGAGACCCGCCCGGCTCGGTGCTTTCCGTCAGCGCGCCGTAACTACCATCTCGCCCGGCGCCATGGTTGATGCCGATACGTCGCTGCCCCTCCTGTTGAGTTCAGCAAGCCAGCCTAGAGGCGGGCACGCGGGATCAGGTGGAGGACACGCGAGGCGTTTTTCGCCGTGCCGCGTTCGGATTTCGGGTCGGCGCTTCAGGCCTTGTCCGGCGCGTAGCCCAGGGTGCTCTTGACTTCCAGGTACTCCTGAAAGCCGAATTCGCTCCATTCGCGACCGTTGCCGCTGCGCTTGTACCCACCGAACGGCGCGTTCATGTCGAATGCGTGATTGATGGTCACCCACCCCGCGCGGATCTTGCGCGCGACGTCGCGCGCCGTGTCGAGGTCGGCGCCCGAAACGAACCCGGCGAGGCCGTATTGGGTGTCGTTGGCGATCTCGACGGCGTGGTCGAGGTCGTCGTAGCCGAGGATGCACAGCACCGGCCCGAAGATCTCCTCGCGGGCGATCGTCATGTCGTTGGTGACGTGCGCGAAGACGGTCGGCTTGACGTAGTAACCCTTGTCCAGCCCGGCCGGCCGGCCCGGGCCCCGGCGACCACGGTCGCGCCCTCGTCGATGCCCTGCTGGATCAGGCGCTGCACCTTCTCGAACTGCGCCCGGGACGCCACCGGCCCGATCGCCGTCGCGTCGCCGCTGCCCACCGCGACGTTCTCGGCGACCTCGCGCGCGACGGCGATGGCCTCGTCCATCCGGGAATTCGGGACCAGCATGCGCGACGGCGCGTTACAGCTCTGCCCGGAGTTCGGCATCATGTTGGCCACCCCGGCGCTGACGCCCTCGGCGAAGCCGCTGTCGTCCAGGACGATGTTGGGGCTCTTGCCGCCGAGCTCCTGGGTCACCCGTTTCACGGTAGGGGCGGCAAGCTTCGCCACCTCGACCCCGGCGCGGGTCGAGCCGGTGAAGGACACCATGTCGACGTCGGGATGGCTCGCCAGCGCGATGCCGACGCCCGAGCCGTCGCCGTTGACGAGGTTGAACACCCCGTTCGGCACCCCCGCCGCATCGAGGATCTCGGCGAAGATGTAGGGCGAATACGGCGCCACCTCAGAGGGTTTCAGGATGACGGTGCAGCCGGTCGCCAGCGCCGGATAGACCTTGACCGCGACCTGGTTGATCGGCCAGTTCCAGGGCGTGATCAGCCCGCAGACACCGATCGGTTCCTTGGCGATCAGCGTCGCCCCCTTGTGTTCTTCGAATGCGAAGTTCTTCAGCGCGTCGATCGCGGTGGTGAGGTGACCGATGCCGAGAAACACCTGCGGCCCCGCGGCCAGCGAGGGCGGCGCGCCGATCTCCTCGGTGACCGCCGCGGCGAGATCGTCCGCGCGCTTCTGGTATTCGGCGAGGATGGCCTGCAACAGGTCCAGGCGCTGCTCGCGGGTGCTCTGCGACCAGCCGGCGAAGGCCCGCCTGGCGGCCTGCACCGCCACGTCGACGTCGGCCGCCGATCCCAGCGAGATCCTCCCGGAAACCTGTTCGGTCGCCGGGTTCTCGACGTCGAAGGGGTTGGGCCGCACCGGGTCGACCCACTGTCCGTCGATGTAGAACTTCAGGTATTCGCGCATAGCTTGCACTCTTCCGTAGTCGCGGCGCTTATTGGGTTCCTTCTGCGTACCAAGTGCGGAATCGGTCGTACTTGGGCATCTCCTCGGAATTGGCCTTCGGGTCGATGCACACGTGCACCACACCGACTTTGCCACTGGCATAGGCGCGGGCGATGGCAGGCCCGATCTCGTCTTCCTTCTCGACGTACTCGCCGTGGCAGCCGAAGCCCTCCGCGATCTTGTCCATCCGCACGTCCTTGCTCCAGTGCACGCCGGGCTGCGGTGACGGCTGGGCGAAGGTGCGCTTGTAGACACCCACCTCCAGCCCCCACTGGTGGTCCACGCCCACCACGCACACCAACGGAAGATTCTGCCGCGCAGCGGTTTCCAGCTCGGCGATGTGGAACAGGAACGCCGAGTCGCTGGTCAGGAGCATGACCGGGCGCTTACCGCCCTCGGCGACCGAGGCGCCGATCGCATAGGGCAGCCCCGTACCGAGGTGCCCGAAGTTCTGGTTCCAGATCACGTCGCGTGGCTTGGACTGCGAGTACGTCCACTGGAAGATGACCGTCGCCCCGCCGTCGCGCACCAGGATGGCGTCCTCGAGGTCGTTGAACGCCTTGGTGGCCTCGACGACGTAGCGGGCCGGATGAATCGGCGAACGTCCCGCCGGTGCGCTTTCGGCGAGCTGCGCGAGCTCCTCGGCGTCGGCCTTGACCAACCTCTCCAGGTTGGGCGACGCGACGCGCGGCGTGTCCCGGAGCGCCTCGACGAGCTGCGGCACGACGCCACGCAGGTCGCCGACGAGTGGCACGTCGAACTGGCGGTTGACGCCGATGGCGGCCGGGTCTTGCTCCACGTACACCCATTTGCGATTCGCATCGTTGTCTGCCCAATGCTGGGTCCGGCCGTAGTGCATGGGCTCGCCGAGTTCGGTTCCCAGCGCGACGCACAGGTCGGATTGCTCGACCGCCTCGTTGGCGGCCGGGGAGAACAGGTAGGGAAAGGTCCGATCCTGCAGTCCCGGGATGTACGAGGTACCGCCGGAGGTCTGGATGACCGGGCAGGCCATCAGGTCGGCGAGCTCCTTGACCGCAGGACCGGTGCGCGACGTGTGCACGCCGTGGCCCACCAACAGAATCGGGCTCTTCGCTTCCCGAATCAGGCTCGCGGCCTTGGCGATCTCGGGCGCGCCCGCTCCCTGGTTGACCAGGCGGTACCGATGCGGCGGCAGCGGATCGGCAACGTCGAGCTCCTCGAGGATGACGTGCGACGGGTACTCGATGTAGGCCGGGCCGGGGGTGCCGGACATGGCCCGGCGGATCGCCTCGTGGACGATCTCGTCGGTCTGGTCGGCGTACTCGATGGACGCGCTGTACTTGACGGACGACGCGAAAAGGGGCTCCTGGCGCACGAATTGGATGCGCCCGCGCCGGACCCGGCGCTCGGTGATGCGGGCGCGCTGGCCGCCCAGGAAGATCACCGGTGAGTTCTCCACCAGGGCGCACTGGATCGCTCCGGCGATGTTGGCCATGCCGGGGCCGAGCGTGCCGATGCACAGGCCGGGCTTGCCCGTCATCCGCGAGGCAGCCTCCGCCATGAATCCCGCGCTCAGCTCGTGGTGCGGCGCGACCACCGACCATCCGCGGGCGTCGGCCTCGGCGAACATGTGCACGAAATTCGGGTCGGGGATACCGAAGATCGTGTTCACTCCCTCGGCCTCGAACAGGTCGAGGATGCGTTTGTAAACCGGCACGGCCATTATCGGAAACTCCTCTACTAGCAATACATTTCGTTGAGCGAGCGTTATCCCGGGTTGGCGTCGACGGCCAGCCCGAGTTGGTCGAGTATCTCGGCGGTGTGTGCGCCGAGTTCGGGTGCGGGCCCGGCGACGCGCCCCGGTGTCTGGGAGAACCAGGTGGGCACGCCGGGGAAGCGCACCGGTCCGTGCGGGCTGTCCACCGTCTCGAACATGCCGACGGCGTTCAGGTGCGGGTCGTCGAACAGCGCGCCGGGCGTGTTCAGCGGTGCGGCCGGTATCTCGAGTTCGCGCAGCAGCTGCAGCCACTCGGCGGTGGTGCGCTCCTTCATGGTCTCGGCGACCAGCCCGTAGACGGTGTCGATCTCGCGGGCGCGCTGTTCCAGCGTCGAATACAGCTCGCTGGCCCACGGCGGCTGGACGGCTTTCATGAAGGCGTTCCAGTGCTTGTCGTTGTAGATCAGCGCGGCGATGTAGCCGTCGCTGGTCCGGTACGGTCGGCGATTGGGCGCCACGGTGCGTGGGTACACCGCCGGCCCAAGCGGGGGGTCGAACAGGGCGCCGTTGGCGTGCTCAACGAGCATGAACGACGCCATGGTCTCGAACATGGCGACCTCGACTTCCTGCCCCTGTCCGGTGCGCTCGCGGTGGAACAGCGCCATCGTCGTCGCGTACAGCGCGGTCAGACCGGCGATCTTGTCGGCCATGATGGTTCCGACGTAGTCGGCCTCGCCGGTCAGTTGCTGTTGCACCGCCGGCAGTCCGCATTCGGCCTGGATCGTGTCGTCGTAGGCGGGACGGTCGCGGTCGGGCCCGCGCCGTCCGTATCCGTAGCAATTGGTGTAGACGACGGCCGGATTGATCGCGGCGACGTCGTCGTAGCCGAAGCCGAGCTTGGCGATCGCCTTGGCGCGCATCGAGTGGATGAACACGTCCGCGGTCTCGACGAGGGCGCGCAGCGCGCGCGATCCGGCGTCGGTCTGCAGGTCCAGCACGATGCTGCGTTTGCCCCGGTTGACGTTGACGAACACCCCGCTCATGCCCGGCGCCGGGCCCACCGAGATGTAGCGGGTGTTATCCCCTTGCGGCGGTTCGACTTTGATCACGTCGGCGCCCATGTCGGCCATGATCTGCGTGCAGTACGGGCCCATTACCATCGCGGTGAGGTCGATCACGCGCACGCCGGCCATCGGGCCCGTCGGGCTAACCATTGAGCGCTCCCTGGTCGGTTGAGCCATGTACTTCGTTTGACCTCTGCGCCAGTTCGAAGCTGTAGCGGATGTGCTCGTTGTGTCCGTCCGGGACCACCGGGAAAATCAGCGGCGCCTCGACATAGCGGATCGCATCCAGGTGGCCGCCGACCTCGTCGATGGTCCACGACGGCCGGCTCACGCCCGGGCTCTCCGCGATGACCGCCCGCGCCACGCGGCCCGCCAGCGCGATGAACAATTCGCCCGTCACCGAACACGATTCGTGAGCGAGCCAGCCCACCACCGGCGCGACGAGCTCCGCGCCCATCGGCGGGTACGCGGAGGTGTCGATGCCCTCGGCCATCCGGGTCACCGCGGCCGGCACGATCACGTTGCACCGCACGCCCTCGGCGGCACCTTCGAGCGCGACGACGTTGGACAGCCCGATCACGCCGGCCTTGGCGGCGGCGTAGTTGGCCACGTTGTGGTTTCCGTACAAGCCCCCGATTGACGAGGTCAGCACGACGCGGCCGTAGCCCGCCTCGCACATCAGCGGAAAGGCCGGCCGCACGACGTGGAAGGCGCCGCGCAGGTGCACGTCGAGCACGGCGTCGAAGTCCTCGTAGCTCATCTCCTTGAGCGAGCCGCGACGGACGTTGCCGGCGTTGTGGATCAGGACGTCGATGCGGCCGTAGCGCTCGACCGCCGTCCGGATGATCTCCTGCCCGCCGTCGCGGGTGGCCACCGACGCGCCGGATGCGACGGCCTCGCCCCCGGCCGCGGTGATCTCGGCGACGACCTGTTCGGCCGGCCCGCAGTCGGTCCCGTCGCCGTCGAGGCCGCCGCCGGCGTCGTTGACGACCACCTTCGCGCCACGCGAGGCGAGCAGGTGCGCGTAGGCGCGGCCCAGCCCGCGACCGGCTCCGGTCACCACGGCGACGCGGTCGTCGAATCTCAACTCGCTCACGAAAGCTCGAGGCCTTCCAGGTCACCCCTGGAGCGCCACTCGGCGATCAGGTCACCGAAGGCGTAGAAGCCCGGCGAGTAGAAATCGCCGAGGAACGCACCATTGTCCTTGGCGCCACCCTGGCCTTCGTTATTGTAATAGCCAGGCGTGCAAGACATCTCGAAGGCGGAGTTATCGATCGCGAGTTCGGCGACCGTCCGGACCCAGCCGTCTTGGCCCTCCTGACTGGGTTCGACGGTGGTCGCGCCGCGTCTCTGCGCCTCGGCGATGATGTAGGCGATGTGCTCGGCCTGTTGCTCGAACATCGCGGTGGTGTTGGCCGAGACGCCGCCCTGGATGAAGCCTGTGAAGAACTGATTGGGGAAGCCGCGGGTGGTCATGCCGTGCAGCGTCTGGTATTTGTCGTGCCAGTACTCGAACAGCGATAGCCCGCCGCGGCCCTCGATGACGTCGACCGCGAAGCGGCGGCTGATCTCGGTGGAGATCTCGAATCCACTTGCGAATACCACGCAATCGACCTCGTACTCAACGCCGTTGGCGACAATGCCCTTCTCCGTCAGGCGCTCCACGCCCTTGGATTCCGCCACGTCCACCAACGTCACGTTGGGCAGGTTGAACGCCGGCAGGTACGTCTCGCTCGAGCACGGTCGCTTGCACATGAAGCGGTAGTACGGCTTGAGTGCCTCGGCGGTCTCGGGATCGTCGACCAGGGCGGCCACGCGGCTCCGCAGCCGCTCCATGATCTTGAAGTCCTCTTCCTCCCGGATCCTCATGATCTCCTCGATCCCGAGCGAGGCGGGATCTGGGCTTGCAGCAATCCGGGCGGTCATGTTGCGGCCCAATTCGGTCCAGAAGTCACACACCAGATCCGGTTCACCGAACACCACCCCGACAAACGGTGACCAGTTGTGGAAATTGCGCTTACGCTCCTCCTGCCAACCGGGCTGCAGGGTCGCCGCCCAGGCCGGATCGGTGGGCGTGTTGGCGCGCATGTCCACCGACGACGGGGTGCGCTGGAACACGAAGAGCTGCTGGGCATCCCGGCCGAGATGCGGCACCAGCTGAACGCCGGTAGCCCCCGTGCCTACGAGTGCGACGCGCTTGTCCGCGAGCTTGTGCAGACCGCCGTTGGCATCGCCCCCGGTGTAGTCGTAGTCCCAGCGCGCGGAATGGAACGCGTGGCCGCCGGCGGCTAGGTACTCCTTGATGCCGGGGATGCCGGGCAGCTTCGGCTTGTTGTACGAGCCCTGCGCCATCACCACGAACCGCGCGCGGATGTCGTCGCCGCGGTTGGTGGTCAGCCGCCAGCGCTTGATCTCCTCGTCCCAGCGCATGGTCTCGACCTGGGTGGAGAAGATCGCGCCGTCGTAGAGGTCGAAGTGTTTGCCCATGGCCTGGCAATGCGCGAAGATCTCGGCACCGTCGGCGAACTTCTTGCTCGGCAGGAACTCGAGTTCTTCGAGCATCGGGACATAGCAGTAAGCGTCGTTGTCGCACTGGATGCCCGGGAAGCGGTTCCAATACCACACACCGCCGAAGTCCCCGGCCATGTCGATGACCCGAACATCCTGCACACCAGCCTTTTTCAGGTACGCACCCGACAACAACCCTGCGAACCCACCACCGAGCACCACGACCTCGATGTCCTCATCGATCCGACGGCGGTCGGCCACCGGGGTGTACGGGTCCACCTCGTAGAGGCCGGCCAGGTCACCGTCGAGTTCGAGATACTGCGCACCGCCATCCTTGCGCAGGCGCTTCGCACGCTCCTGGGCGTACTTGACCCGCATCGCGTCGATGTCGACGTCCTGCGGTACCTCGGTGGGCCCGCAGGCCTCGGACGTTGTCATCGATCTCAAAGCTCCTGTGGTTCTCCGGTACCCATGTACCTCGACAATTGGTAATGCAGGTTGACCGTGCTGCGTTCGCGATACGGATTGGGCTTGGTGCCCGGGAAGGCACAAGACTTCATGCCCTGTTGCACGGCGGCCATGTTGGAGAAGTCCTGCGGCAGCACCGAACGCCACCGGGGGTCGCCGACCGGGGTGTACTCCCATTCCGTCTGCGGCTCTTGGCCTTTGGGATACAGCTCGAACACGGACACCTCGAAGATGCACTTGTCCGGGTTGTAACTGGGGTGCGGCCGCGCGCTGTAGCACAAGGCACTGGTCAAACCCTGGCCGATCTGGAAGTTCGGGAAGATCTGCCATGCGGTGCCGGCCTGCCCGAGGATGTCGGGCGGGATCGTCGGCCAGATCACCCCGCGGGCCTCGTCGTCGCGACGCGCCGAGGCGAGCCAGTGCTCGAGCACCTTGTCCGCCGGTGTCCCCTCGGGCAGCTCGTCCACCAGTCGCTTGGCGGCGTTCACCAGCGTCTGGGTGGTCGTGGCGTTGGTCTCCTCCATGGTGTACACCTGCATCTGGGCGGTCGAGACGCGCGGATCGGCGCCGATGCCGAGGCGGATCTTGGACTTGGTGGCCTCCATGTCCTCCGGGGCGTCGTAGCCGATATGGCTGTGCTTGCCTTGGGCTTTCGCCCATCCCTTGAACTCGCCGAACTTATTGAATTCCGGATGTGTGGTGTAGACGTGGTAGGTCTCGTTGAAGGCCTCCAGCGCCACCTTCCAGTTGCAGTCGAATTCAACCCACTTGCGCCATTTGTAGCGCATGTTCTCACACCCGAACGGATCGAGGATCTTGGCGGCGGGGAACAAGAAGTCGGCCAGCGGCTCGCAGTCGGGATCCATGTTGATCCACAACCAGCCGCCCCAGGTGTCGACCCGGACTCCTCGCAAATGCGTGTTGTCGGGCGTGAGCGCGCCCTGCCAGTCCTGCTGCTCGCGGATGTGGGTGCACGCCCCGTCCAGGCCGTAGGTCCAGCCGTGGAAGCCGCAGACGAACGACTTCCGGGTTCGCGCGCAGGCGTTCTTGGTGCCCTCGGGGGTGTCGATCAGGCGCCGGCCGCGGTGCATGCACACGTTGTGGTGGGCGTGAAACTCGTTGTCCCCGGTGCGCACCACGATGATCGAGTCGTCGAGGATGTCGTAGGTCAGATAGCTGCCCACCTCGGGCAGCTCCTCGACGCGGCCGACCTGCTGCCACACCTTGCGCCACAGCTTGTCGCGCTCGGCGCGGGCGTAGTCCTCGGAGATGTACGCCTCGACCCCGATCGTCATTGGCGCCGAGAGTTCTTCGGCTGCTTCGGGATTCGCGCCTTTGGCTAAATCGGTCATCACATCCTCCTGATCGCCGCGCGGAAGGATTCGTCTTTGAGGAACAGCGAGGTGTTGTCGGCGCCGAGGTGGCTCCACTTGAGGTCCAGGCCGCCGTCGACGAGCAGCGTCTGGCCGGTGACGTAGCTCGACAGCTCGGAGAGCAGAAAGAGGATGGCGCCGGCCTGCTCCTCGGGCCGCCCACGGCGGCCCATCGGGATCGCCTGCCGGTCCCGCTCGGGGTCCTCCTCGACGTAGGTGCGCGAGGCCGCGGTCTCGGTCACGCCGGGTGCCACCGCGTTGACCCGAATTCCCGCCTGCGCCAGCTCGACGGCCATGGTGCGCGTCATCGCCGCGATCGCGGCCTTGGCCGTCCCGTAGGCGATGTGGAACGGCGCGGTGTTCATGCCGCTGATCGAGGAGATCGACACGATCGACCCCGGCCGGTGCTGCGCGACGAGTTCGGCCGCGACGGCCTGGCTCATGAAAAAAGCGGTTTCGAGGTTGTCGGCGAAGATCTTGCGCCAGTCGCCGCGCGACACCCTGGTGGACGGCATCCACGTCGACGGGTCAGCGCCACCGGCGACGTTGACCAGCCCGTACAAGTCGCCGTCGGCGCGACGCGCGTGGTCGATCACCGCCGCGATGCCCTCGTCGGTCGCCGCGTCGGCCGCGACGGGCACCACAGGCAGACCGTGGGCGGCCAGCGGGGCGACGTGTTCGTCGAGGTTCTCCTTCGACCGGCTCACCGCGATCACGGTGGCACCGGCCCGCGCGGCCATGGCGGTGACCGTCGTGCCGATACCGCCCCCGCCGGCGCCGGACACCACCACGACGCGGCCGTCGAGCCCCAGAAGTCCCTCGTGATCGGCCATGACCCGCTTTCGCCTGCCGCCCTCGCGTGACGCGTCCACGGCAGAATAAATTCGCATATTGTCCGGACAAAATATCGCGTTCTGCCCTGTTGAGAACACTATTCCGATCGGTGGACTTCGCTGTCAAGGCCGATTGCGCACCCGGCGGCCGCTATTGTCTGGACTAGGCGGAGTTGATAGCGTCCAGCCCAAACGGCTGATGGAAGGACCTCGGCGAGCATGTCCACCTCACGGGCCATCTCCACGCTGCCCTCGCGGTATGCACCGTCGCACCCGATCGACGTCGCCGAGGGCTGGGAGTTGGAGCGCGTCACCGCGCCCAGTCGGCTGTTCGGCGCCAACGGTCTGCGCACCGGACCGGACGGCCGCATCTACATCGCCCAGGTGACCGGCAGTCAGATCAGCGCGCTGGATCACCGCACCGGCGAGCTGGTGGCCGCCAGCCCCAAGGGCGGCGACATCGTGGCGCCCGACGACGTCGCCTTCGACGCCGACGGCAACCTGTACGCGACCGAGGTGATGGACGGCCGGGTGAGCGTGCGCGACACCAGCGGCCGGACGCGGGTGCTGCGCGACGACGTGCCGTCGGCCAACGGCATCACCTTTCACCACGGCCGGCTGTTCATCGGCGAATGCCGCGAGGGCGGGCGGCTGCTGGAATTCGATCTGGCCGGCGGACCGCCGCGGATGCTCCTCGAGAACGTACCGTCCCCGAACGCGATGGAAGTCGGCCCGGACGGCCTGTTGTATTTCCCGGTGATGGGCGCCAACGAGATCTGGCGCATCGACCCCGACGGGGGCGAACCGCACTGCGTGGCGGGCAATCTCGGCGTGCCCGACTCGGTGAAGTTCGACGCCCGGGGCCAGATCGTCTCGACCCAGGTGGCCAGCGGTCAGGTGCTGCGCATCGATCCCCGCAGCGGCGAACAACACCTGCTCGCCCAGCTGAATCCGGGCCTGGACAACTGCACGTTCGTCGGCGACCGGCTGTTCGTCTCCAACTTCACCGGCGAGATCACCGAGATATCGCCCGACGGCACAACGCGATCCGTGCTGCGGGGCGGCCTCAACTGGCCGTTGGACCTGGCGATGGGCCACGACGGACGGCTCTACATCGCCGACGGCACCTACTTCTACGTCGCGCTGCCCGATGGGTCCCTGCACACCGCGGGAATGCTGTTCAGCCCCGGCTACCCCGGATTCCTGCGCGGCGTCGCGGCGAGCGGGCCCGGCGAATTCGTCGTCACCACGTCCGGCGGCCAGGTCGCCCGGTACCGGCCGGAGGCGAGCGAAACCGAGGTGCTGGCAGACGGTTTCGACCAGCTGTACGGCGTCGCGGTGACCGCGAGCGGCGTGGTGTTCGCGGAGCTCGGTACCGGGCGGGTGCTCTCGCTGCGATCCGATGGTGTCGAGGTGCTGGCGACCGGGTTGCGCGAGCCGGTGGGTGTCGCGATCGACGCGGACGGGACGTGCCTGGTGGCCGAGGCCGAAGCCGGGCGGGTGATCGGGGTGAACGGTTCGAGAGTCGACACCGCCGTGGCTGATCTGCAACGCCCGCAAGGCATTCTGGTGCGGGACGGCGTGCTCTACGTCGTCGATGCCGGCGCCAAGGAATTGATCGCGGTCGATCTGGGCACCAACGCGCGGCGCACGATCGCCGCCGGGCTGCCGGTCGGCCCCCCACCGGGGGTGACGCCCAAGCCGCTGCGCGGCATGCCGCCGTTCTCCGGACCGCAGGGCCCCTTCGCGGGCATCACCGCCGCGGCGGACGGCACGCTGTACGTTTCGGCCGACGGCGACGGCAGCGTGCTGGCGTTGCGCCCGGCACCGGACGGGCCGTGATGTCCCAGGCGATCACGGGCGACCATCGCTACCTGCAGATTGCGCGCACGCTGCGCAAAGAGATCGTCGACGGTGTTTACCCGGTGGGTTCGCAGTTGCCCACCGAGCACCAACTCTGCGAGCGCTTCGCGGTGAGCCGCTACACCATCCGTGAGGCGCTGCGGCGGCTGCGCGAGGACAACCTGGTGGCGTCCCGGCCGCGCGCCGGCACCCGGGTGGTTCCCCGGCCGGCGTCGAGTTCCTATGCCCAGGACGCGATGTCGATCGACGACCTGCTGGCGTTCGCGTCCGGCGCGCAGCTGACCATCGAATCCAACGCGATGGTGACCATCGATCACGACCTCGCCGCCCGGACCGGCCTCGAGCTGGGCAGCCAGTGGCTGTCGGTGCGCGGTTACCGGCAAGCGGACGACGCGTCGGTCCCGCTGTGCCGCACGGAGTACTACATCAACCGGAGTTTCGCGGCGGTAGGCAGGCTGCTGCAACGCCACGCCGGCCCGATATTCCCGTTGATCGAGGACCTGTTCGGCGTGAGCGTCGCCCAGTTGCACCAGGAGATCGCCGCCGTCCTGCTGTCCCCGGAGCTGGCCGACGGTCTCGGAGTGGAGGCGGGCACGGCGGCGCTGCAGATGCGGCGCACCTACACGACCTCCGACGGCGAGGTGGCCCAGGTGACGATCAACACCCACCTGTCGTCCAGGTTCCGGTACGCGATGACCATGCGCCGTGTGGACGAATAGGACGCCAAAGATGAGGTCGCGGTGACCGCCCGGACCGCCCGCGATGCCACGCAGGCGGCGGAGGCGTACCGGCGGGGCTTGTGGGTGGACACGACGCTGGCCGACGCGCTGCGCACCGCCGCGACGGAATCGCCGCACCGAACGCTACTGGTGGACAAGGACGTACGACTCGATTGCGCCACGCTGCACGCTCGGGCCGACGCGCTGGCACATGCCCTGTTGATGCGCGCGCCCACGGGCAGCGTCGTGTCGTTCATGCTGCCGAACTGGCACGAGAGCGCCGTCATTTACCTGGCCGCGACGCTGGCCGGCATGGTGGTGAACCCGATCCTGCCGTCGCTGCGCGACCATGACCTGCGTTACATCCTCCAAGACGCCGGCACCGCAATTGTTTTCGTCCCGCAGCAATACGGCGGGCATGACTACGCCGCGATGCTGCAACGCGTGACCGCCACGATGGACCGCCCGCCTGAGGTGGTGGCGCTGCGCGGTGACGCCGGACCGCACACACCGTATGCCGCGCTGCTGGAGCTCCCGCCACGGGACGTGGCCCTGCCGTCGCTCGATCCCGACGCCGTGCGGATGATCCTGTACACGTCCGGCACCACGAACCGGCCGAAAGGCGTGCTGCACACCCATAATTCGATGCACGCGCTCATCTGCCAGATCCGTGACCACTGGACGGTCGCCCCGGGCGACACCTTCCTGGTGCCGTCGCCGGTCGCCCACATCGGCGGCTCCATCTATGCCTTCGAATGCCCGCTACTGCTGGGTACCACCGCCGTGCTGATGGACCGCTGGGATGCGGCCGGGGCGGTCGCACTGATGGACTCGCATCGGTGCACCCACATGGCGGGGGCCACACCGTTTCTGCAACAGCTGTTGGCCGCCGCGCAGCGGGCCGGCACGCGGCTGCCCGACCTGAAGGTGTTCATCTGCGGGGGCGCGTCCGTGTCGCCGTCGTTGATCCGCCGGGCCGCCGAGTATTTCGATCGCGCGGTGGTCACCCGGGTATACGGTTGCACGGAAGTGCCGGTCGCGACCGTCGGCGCCCCCCGGCCGGACGAAACGGGTCCCGCGGCGGACACCGACGGCAGGCCGGGGATCGCGGAGATCAAGCTGGTCGCGCACGAGGCCGCGCCCACCGGCGACGGGGAGATCTGTGTGCGGGGTCCGCAGATGCTGGTGGGTTACCGTCATCCCGAAGACGATTCCTTCGATGCCGCGGGCTTTTTCCGTACCGGGGACCTGGGGCGCTGGGTCTCGGCCGGTTCGGGAGACCGGTACCTCGTCGTGACCGGCCGGGCCAAGGACGTCATCATCCGCAGCGGCGAGAACATCTCGGCCAAGGAGGTCGAGGACCTGCTCGCCGACCACCCCGGCATCGCCGAGATCGCGGTCGTCGGGCTGCCCGACGAGCGCACGGGTGAGCGGGCCTGTGCGGTGATCGTCCCCGCGGGCGGACAGGCCCCGGACGTCGCGAGCCTGCTTGACCTGCTGGTGGGCAAGGGTGTCGCCAAATTCAAGGCCCCCGAACAGGTTGTGCTCGCCGACGCCCTTCCGCGCAACGACGCGGGCAAGATACTCAAGCACCAGATCCGGGCGTCGCTGATACGCGGCGATCGCGAACGCGGCGAAGCCGGGCGCGGCGGGTCGCCGCGCGGAGACTAAGGATGGGTGAGATGCAGGTCGCGATCGTCACGGGAGCAAGCAGCGGTATAGGCCTGGGGTGCGCCACAAAACTCGCCGAAATGGGCATGGCCGTCGTCGGCACCGGCCGCGACGAGGCGCGGCTCGCCGAACTGGCAAGCGCGGTCGGCGATCCGGATCGCGTCGCGACCCTCGCCGTCGACCTCACCGATGATGACGCCCCGCGCCGCATCGTGGACCTCGCGGTCGACCGGTGGGGCCACATCGACTTCTTGATCAACAACGCCGGAGTGGGCAGCCCCAAACCGTTGCACGAAACCGACGACGAGACCCTGGACTACTTCCTGGGATTGATGCTGCGGGCGCCGTTTCGGCTCGCGCGAGACGTGTTGCCGCACATGGCGCCCGGGTCAGCGATCATCAACGTGACATCGACCTTCGCGGTCGTCGGCGGCCTGCGCGGCGGCGCCTACTCCGCGGCCAAGGGCGGGCTGACCGCGCTGACCACCCACATCGCCTGCCAGTACGGGGCGTCCGGCATCCGCTGCAACGCCGTCGCGCCCGGGGTGACCGTGACGCCGATGGTCGAAAAGCGCCTGGAGGACGAGCGATTCCGCAAGATCAACACCGAGATGACGCCGCATCAGCGGCTGGGCCGCATCGACGACATCGCCAGCACCGTCGCGTTCCTGTGCTCGCCCGGCGGCAGCTTCATCAACGGCCAGACGATCGTGGTGGACGGCGGCTGGAGCTCGACGAAGTACCTGTCGGAATCGGCGCTGTCGGCACAGTGGATCGAGCGATGAATCTGTTCGCGCTGCTCGACGCGGCCGCGAGCCGCTTCCCCGATCGCGGCGCGGTGTACCGGGGAGAGCGCCGCGTGTGCACCTGGATCGAGTTGCGCGACCGGGCATTACGCCTGGCCGCGTCGATCCGGCGGCAGCACGATCCCGGTGCCCGGATCGCGATCGCGACCCACAACCGTCCGGAGATCATCGAGTTGATGTTCGCGACCTGGGCCGCCGACTGCGTGGTCGTCCCGATCAACTACAAGCTGCATCCGCGCGAGATGGCACAGATCCTCGACGACGCCGGAGCCGCCCGGGTGTTCGCCTCGCAGGCCATCGGCGCCGAGCTCGCGCCGATGACCGCGGCGCCGACGGAACTCCTTGACTCCGAACACTATTCGGCGCGTTTCGACTCCCATCCGTCGGCGCCCCCGCGCGCCGATCCGTCGGCGCTGGCGTGGCTGTTCTACACCAGCGGCACCACCGGTCGGTCCAAAGGCGCAATGCTGACGCACCGCAACCTCACGGCGATGACGGTCGCGCACCTCGCCGACATCGACGCCCCCGACGAGAACTGCAGCCTGGTGCACGCGGCACCGATGTCGCACGGCTCGGGCCTGTACATCCTTCCGTACGTGCTGCGCGCCGCGCGCCAGGTCCTCCCCGAGTCGGGGGCGTTCGATCCGAACGAATTCCTGGACCTCTGCGAGCATCACCCGAGCGCCAGCGCATTCCTGGCTCCGACGATGGTCCAACGTCTGGTCGCCACGGGTCGCGCCCGCCCGGCCAATCTGGCCACCATCGTCTACGGCGGCGGACCCATGTACGTCGAAAGCCTGCGCAAGGCGATCGCAGCGTTCGGCCCGATCTTCGCGCAGATCTACGGGCAGGGCGAGTCACCGATGACCATCACCGGGCTGCGACGCGCCGACCACGAATCCGGCGACGACGCGGTCCTGGGTTCGGTCGGTTACGCGCGCTCGGGGATGGAGGTCGCGGTGCTGGGCCCCGACGGTCGCCCGGCGCCGCCCGGTGAGATCGGCGAAATCGTCTGTCGCGGAGACGCGGTCATGTCCGGGTACTGGAAGAACCCCGAAGCGACCCGCGCCGCACTCAAGGACGGCTGGCTCTACACCGGCGACATGGGCTCGTTCGACGCGCGCGGTTTCCTCACGCTGCGGGACCGGTCGAAGGACGTCGTCATCAGCGGCGGGAGCAACATCTACCCCCGCGAGGTGGAGGAGGTCCTGCTCGAACACCCCGGCGTCGCCGAGGCGTGCGTGGTCGGCACCCCGGACGCCGAATGGGGTGAGATCGTGGTCGCCTTCATCGTCGGCTCGGTCGATCCCGCGGCTCTGGACGCACACCTGCTGGAGCGCATCGCCCGCTTCAAACGTCCCAAGCGTTACGAATTCGTCGACGAACTACCGAAAAACAGCTACGGCAAGGTGCTCAAGCGTGAGCTGCGCGCCGGCCTGGCGCACTGAGGGCGGGGCCGCAATGCCACACGAAACAAAGGGAGATCGCACATGAAGTGTCGAGCCGCTGTCATCCGCGGGGTGGGCCAGGACTGGGAGATCCGCGAGATCGAGCTGGACCCGCCCCACGCGGGTGAGGTCATGGTGCGGATGGCCGTCGCCGGAATCTGTCACTCCGACGACCACCTGTTCACCGGCGACGTGGTCCCGACGGACGAGGCGGTGGCCGCCAGCGGTCAGCCGGCACCGGACTGGTTCCCGCTGCTCGGCGGTCACGAAGGTGCCGGTGTCGTCGAAGAAGTCGGGCCCGGCGTGACGTCGGTGCGGCCGGGGGACCATGTGGCGCTGTCGTTCATACCGGCGTGCGGCAGTTGCCGCTTCTGCGTGAACGGGCAGAGCTACATCTGCGACATCGGCGCAAGCCTGTTCGTCCGGGAGATGCCCACCGACGGAACGTGCCGCCGGCACCTGGGCGACGAAGACCTGTTGGCCTATGGACAACTCGGCACGTTCGCCGAATACGCGGTGCTGTCGGAAAAGTCGGTCATCAAGATCGACGACGCTGTCCCGTTCCATGCCGCTTCGCTCGTCTCGTGCGGGGTCAGCACGGGCTGGGGTTCCGCGACGATATCGGCAGGCACCGAACCCGGCGACACGGTCGTCGTCATCGGCGCCGGTGGGGTCGGGATGAACGCCCTGCAAGGTGCGCGCGCCGTCGGTGCGAAGTATGTCGTCGCGGTGGATCCGGTTGAGTCAAAACGGGATTCGGCGAAGATCTTCGGTGCCACGCACACCGCCGCCTCCGCGCAGGAGGCGATGCCGGTGGTCAAAGAGATCACCGCCGGCCTGATGGCGGACCGGGTGGTGATCTGCCCCGGTGTGGTACACGTCGACCTGCTGCCGTTGGCGATGGCGCTGCTGCGCAAGGGCGGCGTCTGCGTGCTCACCGGCATCACGCCGTTCACCGAACCCCCGGTTCCCCTGGTGCTGCAGGAGATGACGCTGTCGGCAAAGCAGCTGCGGGGTGCGCTGTACGGCGGGATGAATCCGCGTACCAGCGTGCCGATGCTGCTGTCGATGTACCAGGCGGGCGCGGTGAAGCTCGACGAGTTGGTCACCCGCCACTATCGGCTCGACCAGATCAACGAGGCGATGACCGACCTTCGGGAGGGCCGCAACATTCGCGGCGTGATCGATTTCGCCGGCGTGTGATCACGGGAGCAGCCCCAAGGCGTTCGGTCACCCGGACTCGAAGTGACGCCGGATGCCGGCCAGCATCTTGACGTGCGCCTTCACGCCTTCGCGGATGGTCATCCCGGCCAGCGGCCGCGGTGCGGTGATCGAAATCCGTTCGGTGACGCGGGTTCCTCCGTCGACGGCCTCGAAACTCACCGCGCCGCGCAGCCGCACGCCAGGAGATTGATCGGCCTCGGTCAGCACGTCGCCGCGGACCGGCACCCGCAGCCGTGCCCGATAGCTGGTTCGGATCGTCAACGGCCCCACGGGAATCCGGTCGACCACGCGATAGGTCTGCTGGTAGCCGTCCGGGGTTTCGGTGCGGGACACCGTGTCCACCGACACGATCAGCGGGTGCACGGCTTTGATGTTGTCGAGGTCCACGTAGAAGTCACGAACGGGGTCCGGCGGCGCGGGCACCAGCTCGCTCAGCGTCCGATCGGCGTGGACGAACAACAACGACCGGGCCCGCGAGTGTAACGCCACGGCGACATTCTGCCGGTTTTTCCGTCGCGGCGTTACGCTCGGCGCAGGCCGAGGAGCGGAGGCGTGATGGGCGACGCGGCAGAAGGTCAGGTCGTCGAGCGCTACCTGGAATGCCTGGCCGCTCACGACTGGGACGGCCTGGCCGACACCATCGCCGAGGAAGGCCTGACCCGGGAGGGACCGTTCTGCGACGCGGTCGAGGGCAAGGCGCGCTATATCGCCTTCCTGCGTAAGGCGTGCACCGCGCTGGAGGGTCATCGGTTGCACGTGCGGCGGGTCTCGCACGTGGACAGCCGGGTGTCGTACGCCGAACTGTCCGAGACATTCGACGTCGACGGCGTCGCGACCACGTGGCCCGAATGCATCCTGTTCGAGCGAGACGACGACGGATTGATCTCTCACGTCAGCGTGTTCTTCAAGCAGCGGCCCGCCGGCGCCTGACAGCCGGTCTATTCCCTCCCCCACGGAATTGACCTAACGTGTCATGGATGGAGGCAGATGCAACTCCGGAGTCGGTGCCGGTCGAGAAATTGCACTCGGGCGACCCGATCACCGATTGTGGTCAGCGGTACATAGTTCTCGAATCAAAAGCGCTCGGCGATAGCTGTGTGGTTCTCGAGCTGGAGTCCAGGGTGGACCACCACCTGCAGGTCATCGAGAAGTCGTTCCCGGCCGGGTACCAGGTCGACAGGGCACACCACCGAATTCTCTGACGAATTCCGGTCGCCCTGAGAATAATGCGCGAGTAGCCGCCCGACGGCTACCGCGCATTCGTGTTTTCCGGCCCCATTGAAGTCCAATTCGGCTGACCCCCTTTACTTCTCGCGCGGCGGCCGTTGGTCGTCGGGATCGTTCGGGTCGGGCTCACCGAACCAGCGCGACGGCGCGTGCTCGCCGTACGCGTCGTGCCAGTCCCACCACTCGTAGGGAGCGGTCTGCGGGTAGCCCGGCGGGGAGTCCTCCCAGCTTTCCTGGCGGCCCAACGCCGTCATGTCCAGGAAGCTCCACGTGGTGCCGAGCGCCTCGTCGCCGCGGTTGTTGATGAAGTAGGTGCGCAACACCCGGTCACCGTCGTGGATGAAGGCGTTGGTGCCGTGCCATTCGCCCACCCCGAAATCGGCGTCGAAGTCGTCGGTGATCGTGTACCACGGCATCTTCCAGTCCATCCGCGCCTTGAGACGCTCGATGTCGGCCTGCGGCGCGCGCGACGCAAACACCAGCGTGGTGTCGCGGGCGTTCAGGTGGGCCAGGTTGCCGACGTGATCGGCCATCATCGAGCAGCCCCGGCACGCGTGGTCGGGCCAACCGTCGACGTCGGGTCCGTAGAAGGCGCGGTAGACGACGAGCTGGCGCCTGCCCTGGAACAGGCCCAGCAGGTCGACCCTGCCGTCGGGTCCGTCGAACTCGTACCGCTTGTCCACGGCCGTCCACGGCATCCGGCGTCGCAGGGCCGCGAGCGCGTCGTGGGCCCGGGTCAGTTCCTTCTCCTTTGCCAGCAGTTGCTGGTGCGCGCCCGCCCACTGTCGGGCGGAGACGATCGGCGGTGTGTTCATCGCTGTCTGCCTTTCGGTCCCGGATGTTCAGGCCAGCGGTGAGAGGCCGGCGGCGGTGAGTAGGTAGGCGTCCTGGCCGGTGGCGCCGCCGGTGGCGATCTCGAGCACCGACTTGCCCACCTGCTCGGCGGTGAGCGCCGGCCCGCTGGCCTGCACGAAGGTGTCGACGTCGACACCTTGGCGCTCGGCGTAGGCGGCGACGGCGGCCGCGCCGAGGGCGGTGGCCGGCGTCAAGCGCGGCAGCACGGCGGTGAACCCGATCCCGAGGCCCGCGCGCTGCGCTTCGGCGCCGGCGTAGCTGGTGATGAACCTGATGGTCGCCTTCGCACCCGCGTAGCCGCCCGACAGCGGCGACCCGTTCAGCGCGGCGCCGCTGGACATCACGATCACCGAACTGCCCGGCGCCGGCGGGCGCAGCAGCGTCCGGCGAACCCAGTGAAACGCCTGCGCGACGTCGGAGTTCCAGTTCTCGCTGAACGTCTCCCAGGTCTGCTCCTGCAGCGGCAACATCGGGGGCGTCGCGCCGGCGCACAGCACCAGCGTGCGCGGCCGGTGCTCGTCGATCAGCCGTTCGGCCGTCGCCGGATCGGCGGCGTCGGCCACCACCGGGGTGAAGGCGTCGCCGAGCTGGGCGCGCACCTCCTCGAGTTGTGATCGGGTGCGCGCCACGCCGACGACGCGCGCACCGGCGGCCACCAAGGCCGCGGCGATGGCGCGGCCGAAGCCGCGGCCGGCTCCGGTCACGATCGCGGTGGTGCCGGTGAGCCCATCGGCGTGGGCGGCGCTGGACTGGTTCATGGTCGTTCTCGCTCTCTGACGTGGTCTGCGGCGGTGGCCGCGGCTTCACCAATTCAGATACGGCGCGGCATCCGGATTCATCGACCGCGGACCGATGAATTTCGGGGGCGGGATGTCTCTAAGGGAGTAGGTTCCCTCGCAGCCGAAAGGAGTGGTCGTGCCGGCGCAGGAGGATTTCGTCGAGCAGGCGGCGCCATTTCGGGCCGAGCTGATCGCGCACTGCTACCGCATGCTGGGCTCGGTGCACGACGCCGAGGACCTGGTCCAGGAGACGTATCTGCGGGGCTGGCGGGGCTATCCGGCGTTCGAGGAGCGCGCGGCGCTGAAGACGTGGCTGTATCGGATCGCGACGACGGCCTGCCTGCGGGCCCTGGAGAACCGCGCCCGTCGCGTCCTGCCGATGGGCGTGGGCGACGGCTCGATCGACCCGGACGCCGATTTCGACGCGAAGGCCGGCGCGCATGCCTGGCTGGAGCCCATCCCCGACGCGCTGATGTTCAAGAGCCCCGAAGACGACCTCGCCGCCAAGCAGAGCGTGCGGCTGGCCGTGATGACGGCCCTCCAGGAGCTTCCGGCGCGGCAACGCGCGGTGTTGATCTTGCGCGACGTCGTGCAGTTCAGCGCCGCCGAGGTCGCCGAGCTGCTCGAAACCACGCCCGCGGCGGTCAATAGCTCGCTGCAACGCGCCCGCGCCCACCTCGCCGAACTGTCCCCCACCGAGGACAGCGTGTCCGAGCCGGGCGATGCCGAGCGCCGCGAACTGCTCGACCGGTATTGCGCGGCATTCGAAAACGCGGACATGGCCGCCTTGACGGCGCTGCTGCAAGCCGACGTCAAACTCGAAATGCCGCCGATGCCAGTGTGGTTCACCGGTCGCGACGCCGTGCTGCGATTCCTCGCCGGCCGTGCCCTGGCCGAGCCCGGCGATATCGTGATGATCCCGACGGCCGCGAATTCCCAACCCGCCGTTGCCGAGTACCGTCGCAGCGCCGACGGGGCGATGCGGGCCCACTCCATTCACGTGCTGACCACCGGCGCTACCGGCGTGGCCGGCATCACCGTCTTCCTCGACCCCGGTTTGTTCGCCACGTTTGGTTTGGCGCCAACCCGGTAACCTTGCAGCAGGGACGTAATCGCACCCTTGCTCTCTAAGGGAGGCCCGACCTGCATCGGCTTGCATTGTCCGAGGTGTCGTCGCACGGTTTTACCTTCCCGCCCACGTGTGGACAGGTCCTCCACACGCCAGGATCATTAGGCGCGGTAGACCAAGTTGAAGGGTGACGAGTGAAGATTCCCGGCGTTTCCAGCGTCGTCGCTGGTGTAGCTGGCGGAGCCGCGCAGGTGGTGCGGGCCGGTGTCTCCACCGCGGCCGGCGCCGCGGGCGCGCTGCAGACGTTGGCCAGCCCGGTAACCGAACTCGCCGGCCCGGTGATCCAGACCGTCGCCCAGACGACGGGACGCGCGATCGGGTTGGAGGGTTCGTCCGACAGCTCCCGCGGCGCCGTCCTGCCGCCGGTGCGCTGGCACAGCGGGCACCGCGTGCATTTGGACCTGGATCCCCTCCTTCCGTTCCCACGCTGGCATGAGTACGCGCCCGCCGTGGAAGAGCCGGTGCGCCGCATCCCGGGTGTGACCAAGGCGCACGTCGAGGGCTCGCTGGGCCGCCTCGTGGTCGAATTGTCCGAGGACGCGGACAACGACGCGGTGCTCGACGAGGTGCGCGCCACAGTGTCCTCGATCGCCTCCGACATCACCTGGTCCACGTCGGAGTCGCCGCCGCTGTCCGCCCCGTTCGCCGATCCCGGCAACCCGCTGGCGATTCTGGTGCCCCTCACCGCGGCGGCGATGGATATCGTCGCGATGGGGGCCGCGGTCACCGGTTGGGTGACCCGCCTGCCCGCCGCGCCGCAGACCACCCGCGCCGCGGCCGCGCTGATCAATCACCAACCGCGCATGGTCTCGATCCTGGAGGGCCGGCTGGGCCGGGTGGGCACCGACATCGCCTTGGCCGCGACGACGGCCGCCGCCCACGGTCTGACCCAGTCGTTCGGCACCCCGATGCTCGACCTGACGCAGCGCACCCTGCAGGTCTCCGAGGCGTCGGCGCACCGGCGCGTATGGCGCGACCGCGAGCCGCAGCTCGCCTCCCCCGACCGGCCGCAGGCGCCGGTGGTCCCGGTCATCTCCTCGGCCAAGTCGGAGGTGCCCCGGCACAGCTGGGCTGCGGCGGCCGCCGGTGAGGCCTCCCACGTCGTCGTCGGCGGAACGATCGACGCCGCGATGGACAAGGCCAAGGGCTCGATGGCCGGGCCGGTGGAAAGCTATGTCGATTCCGCGGCCAACGGCTCGCTGATCGCCGCGGTCAGCGCGCTGGTCGCCGGCGGCGGCACCGAGGACGCGGCCGCCGCCATCGAGGCCGGGGTGCCCCGCGCCGCGCACATGGGCCGCCAGGCGTTCGCCGCGATTCTGGGTCGCGGGCTTGCCAATTCCGGGCAACTGGTCCTCGACCCGGGCGCCCTGCGCCGCCTGGACCGGGTGAAGGTGGTCGTCATCGACGGCGCCGCGCTGCGCGGCGATCATCGCGCGGTCCTGCACGTCCGCGGAGACGCTCCCGGCTGGGACGACGACCGGGTTTACGAGGTGGCCGACGCGCTGCTGCACGGCGAGGAGGCGCCCGAGCCCGACCCGGATGAATTGCCCGCGACCGGCGCACGACTGAAATGGGTTCGCAAGCAAGGATCGTCGGCGACGCCGGCGCAGGGCCTGGAAAGCGCCGACCTGATCGTCGACGGCGAATGCGTCGGCAGCGTCGACGTGGGCTGGGAGGTCGACCCCTACGCGATTCCGCTGTTCCAGACCGCCAACCGCACCGGCGCGCGCGTGGTGTTGCGTCACGTCGCGGGCACCGAGGACCTCACCGCCAGCGTCAGCACCACGCACCCGCCCGGCACGCCGCTGCTCAACGTGGTCCGGGAGCTGCGGGCCGACCGCGGACCGGTGCTGCTGATCACCGCGCTGCATCGGGACTTCGCCTCGACCGACACCCTGGCCGCGCTCGCGATCGCCGACGTCGGTGTGGCGCTTGATGATCCGCGCGCCGCGACGGCATGGACCGCGGACATCATCACCGGCACCGACCTGGCCGACGCGGTGCGGATCCTGTCGGCGATTCCGGTGGCCCGGTCGGCCAGCGAGTCGGCCGTGCACCTGGCGCAGGGCGGCACCACGCTGGCCGGGCTGTTGCTGGTCACCGGTGAGCAGGAGGCAGGCACCAGCCCGGTGAGCTTCCGGCGCTGGCTCAACCCGGTCAACGCCGCCGCGGCCACCGCGCTGCTGGCCGGAACCTTCTCCGCCACCCGGGTGCTCCGGCTGCCCGACCCCACTCCGCAACCGCTGACCGCCTGGCACGCGCTGGATCCCGAGATCGTGTACTCGAGGCTGGCCGGTGGCGCGCGGCCGATAGCAGTCGAAACCGAGCCGTCCTGGCGGCGCCGTCTCGACGACCTGTCCTACAGCCCGGCGCTGGAACCCCTGCGCAAGCCCCTGCAGAGCGTGGTCCGGCTGGCGTCGGCCACCCGGACCGAACTCGCCGACCCGCTGACTCCCATCCTGGCCGTCGGCGCGGCGGCGTCGGCGATCGTCGGCAGCAACGTCGACGCGCTGCTGGTGGCCGGCGTCATGACCGTCAACGCGATAACCGGTGGGGCACAACGGCTGCGGGCCGAGTCCGCCGCGGCCGAGCTGTTCGCCGAACAGGACCAGCTGGTGCGCCGGGTGGTCGTCCCGGCCGTGGCGACCACGCGCCGCCGGCTCGAGGCGGCGCGGCACGCCACTCGCACCGCAACCGTGTCCGCGAAGTCGCTGCGGCCCGGCGACGTCATCGATTTGGCCGCCCCCGAGGTGGTCCCGGCCGACGCCCGCCTGCTGGTCGCCGAGGACCTCGAGGTCGACGAGTCCCTGCTGACCGGCGAGTCGCTTCCGGTGGACAAACAGGTGGACCCCGTCGCCGTCAACGACCCCGACCGGGCCAGCATGCTGTTCGAGGGCAGCACGATCGTCGCCGGGCATGCCCGCGCGATCGTCGTCGCCACCGGGGTCGGCACCGCCGCGCATCGCGCGATCTCGGCGGTGGCCGACGTCGAGACGGCGGCCGGGATCCAAGCCCGGCTGCGGGAATTGACCAGCAAGGTGCTGCCACTGACGCTGGCGGGCGGCGCGACGGTGTCGGCGCTGGCGCTGCTGCGCCGCGCGCCGCTGCGCCAGGCCGTGGCCGACGGCGTCGCGATCGCGGTGGCCGCCGTGCCCGAGGGCCTGCCGCTGGTGGCCACCCTGTCACAGCTCTCGGCCGCCCAGCGGCTGACCGCGCGCGGGCCCTGGTCCGCGCGCCGCGGACCATCGAGGCGCTCGGCCGCGTCGACACGATCTGCTTCGACAAGACCGGCACGCTCACCGAGAACCGGCTGCGCGTGGTGTGCGCGGTGCCCGACGACATCGACCCGCACGAGCCCTTCCCGAAGCTGACCGACCCGGAGTCGGCCGGCCTGCTACGGGCCGCCGCGCGCGCGTCCGCTCAGCCGCAGGAAGGCCAGGGGCACGCGCACGCCACCGACGAGGCGATCCTGACCGCGGCGAGTTCACTTAACGGCCAAGGCGATTCGGACTGGAAGATGCTCGCGGAGGTGCCGTTCGAGTCCAGCCGCGGCTTCGCGGCCGCGATCGGCACGGTGGGCCACGACAACGGCCACCCCGCCGACATGCCGGTCCTGGTCCTCAAGGGAGCACCCGAGGTCATCCTGCCGCGCTGCAAGTTCGCCGACCCGCAAGCCGACCAGGAGCGGGCCGAGGCGGTGGTGCACGGCCTGGCCGAACAGGGCCTGCGGGTGCTGGCCGTGGCGCAGCGCGGCTGGAAGCACGAGACCGACGACGACGACACCGACGCCGACGCCGTGGACGCCGCAGCGCAGAACCTCGAACTGCTCGGCTACGTCGGCCTGGCCGACACGGCCCGGGCATCGGCGCGCCCGCTGATCGAGGCGTTGGTGGACGCCGAGCGCAACGTGGTGCTGATCACCGGCGATCACCCGATCACCGCCCGGGCGATCGCCCGTCAGCTGGGCCTGCCCGAGGACGCGCGGGTGGTCACCGGCGCCGAGCTCGCCGGCCTCGACGAGGACGCGTGCGCCCGGCTGGTGGCCGACGTGCAGGTGTTCGCCCGGGTGAGCCCGGAGCAGAAGGTGCAGATCGTGGCCGCCCTGCAGCGCTGCGGGCGGGTGACCGCGATGGTCGGTGACGGCGCCAACGACGCCGCCGCCATCCGGATGGCCGACGTCGGCATCGGGGTGAGCGGTCGCGGGTCGTCGGCCGCCCGCGGCGCCGCCGACATCGTGTTGACCGACGAGGATCTAGGCGTGCTGATGGACGCCCTGGTCGAGGGCCGCAGCATGTGGGGCGGGGTCCGGGACGCCGTCACGATCCTGGTCGGCGGCAACGTGGGCGAGGTGCTGTTCACCATCATCGGGACCGCCCTCGGCCAAGGCCGCGCACCGGTGGGGACGCGTCAGCTGCTGCTGGTCAACCTGCTCACCGACATGTTCCCCGCCCTCGCGGTCGCGGTCACGTCGCAGTACGTCGAGCCCGACGAAGCCGAGTACGAATCCGCCGAGGCCGCCGACGAGGCGCGCCGCCTGCACCGCCGCGCGGTGCTCACCGGCCCCACGCCCTCACTCGACGCCCCGCTGATGCGCCAGATCGTGACCCGCGGCGCCGTCACCGCCGCGGGAGCGACCGCCGCCTGGGCCATCGGGCGCTGGACGCCGGGCACCGAACGTCGCACGGCGACAATGGGTTTGACCGCGCTCGTGACGACGCAGCTGGCACAGACGCTGCTGACCCGCCGGCACAGCCCGCTCGTGGTGGCCACCGCCCTGGGCAGCGCCGGCGTGCTGGTCGGCATCGTGCAGACGCCGGTGCTCAGTCAGTTCTTCGGGTGCACGCCGCTGGGGCCGGTGGCCTGGTCGGGTGTGCTGGGTTCGACGGCCGGCGCCACGGCCATCTCGGCGTTGGCGCCCAACTGGCTGGCCAAGCAGGTCGCCGCCCTGGAGCCCGGCGAGGAGTGAGCAGTCAGCCGGGCAGTTGCTTGCGCAGCACCTTGCCGGTGGGATTGCGCGGGATGCTGTCGACCACGTTGATGTCGCGGGGCTGTTCGAAGCGCGAGACCCGGCCCTTCAGGTACTCGCGCAGCTCGGCCTCGTCGATCTCGCCGCCCGGCTGCGCGACCACGAACGCCGCCAGGCGCTGACCGAACCGGTCGTCGGGGACGCCGATGACCACGTTGTCGGCGATGGCGGGGTGCTGGGCCAGCGCGTTCTCGACCGCACGCGGATACACGTTCTCGCCGCCGGAGATGATCATGTCGTCTTCGCGGCCGACGATGAAGAGCCGGCCCGCGTTGTCCAGATAGCCCATGTCGCCGGTGCTGGTCATGCCGTCGATGACGGCTTTCGCCGCGCCATCGGTATAGCCCTCGCTGGTCAACTCGCCGCCGACGAAGATCCGCCCGGTGACCCGCGGGCCGACCGGCTTGTCGTTCTTGTTGAAGATCCGCACCGGGCACCCGACGACGGGCCTTCCGACGGTTTCGGGGGCTTCGCGCAGGTCCGCCGGCGTGGCCAGCGCACCGATGCCGACTTCGGTGGAGCCGTAGCCGTTGTAGAGGATGTCGCCGTAGGCGTCCATGAACCGCTGGCCCAAGGTGGGGTCGAGGCGGTCGCCGCTGGAGATCACCGTGCGCAAGTAGGGCAGCGGGTTTCGCGCACGCACCTGCTCGGGCAGCTCCAGGATTCGCGCGAGCACGACCGGCACCGCGGTGAAGGCGTCGGCGCGGTGCAGCGACGCCTGCGCCAGCGCGGCCTCGGCGTCGAACTCACGGCGCGTCAGGACGGTGCCCCCTAGCGCGGTGGTGAGCATCAGCATGCCCAGCCCCAGCCCGTGAAACATCGGCATCGCCACCGAAACCCGCGAACCGGTGCGCAGCCGGGTGCGATCCAGAATCGTCACCCACACGCCCACCGCGGAGCGCATCTGCGGGGTGCGCGGCACACCCTTGGGTTTGCCGGTGGTGCCCGAGGTCAGCAGCACAATGCGGCCGGGGGTGGCGACGTCCGGGCGGGCGCCCCGTCGGTGCCGACCGTCGCCGGGTCGACCGTGGCGACCGCCTCGTCCGCGCTCCGCACCCGCTCGGCGAATTCGCCGTCGGCGACCACTGTCGAAATGTGGTGGGCCTGGATCGCGGCCGCCAGCGCATCGCTGCGGAACTCCGTGCTCATCGGCACGACGTCGGCGCCCAGCAGGGCCGCGGCGAAAACGCCCGCCACGAAACCTCGCCCGTTGCGGCACATCACGCCGACCGCCTGCCCGGGCGCAACTCCGTCGGCGGCCAGCCGCCGCGCCAGCGACTCGGTCACGTCCCGCAGCTGGCGGTAGGTCAGCGCGCCGTCGTCGTCGACGATCGCCGTCCGGTCGGGCCACCGTGCGGTGGTGACCGCCAGCAGCGTGTAGGGATTGGTGCCGCCCCGGCGTGCCTCGCGCAGGAGCCGGAGACCCGCGAGCGGGGCCGGCGGCGTGAGCAGACCCGAGCGCAGCAGGGCCCGGGCGGCGGTGGTGACCACGCGGTCATTCGTCATCGTCGGCCTCGTCGGGGTCGGGCTGGCTCAAGAATCGGCGATGCCACAGCCGCGCGGCGTAGTCAGCCGGCCCGGCCAGCAGCACCGAGGCCAGCTCGGCCGGCAGCACCCAGGGCGGCGCGATGGTGCGCGGCCGCTCGATGATCGCCTTGGCGATGGCGTCGGCGGCCTCGTCCGGCGACAGCCCGGGAAGGCTGCCCAGCAGCGGGGTGGGCGCGATCATCCTGGTGCGCACCAGCGCGAAGTAGACGGTGGTGACATCGACGCCGTCGGTGTGCAGTTCGGGGGCGACGCTGCGCAGCCACCGGTCGAAGGCGCCCTTGGACGCCTGGTAGGCACCCCATTGCGGACCCGGCGCCACCCGCACGCCGACACTCGACACGTTCACGATCTGCCCGGAGCCGTTGGCGCGCATGGCCGGCAGCAGCCCGAGCAGCAGCCGCACCGGCCCCAGGTAGTTGATGTCGATGGTGCGCTGAAAGTCGTGCGGCCGGTCGTACTGCTCATGCAGCGAGCGGCGTAATGACTTGCCGGCGTTGCTCACCACGATGTCGAGCGGGCCGTGCTCCTCGGTGATCTGCTTGGTCAGGGTGTTCACCGCGGATTCGTCGGTGAGGTCGGCCGGGTAGGCGACCGCGCGACCCCCGCCGGCATTGATCGACGCCGTGAGGTCACAGAGCCGTTCCTCGGACCGGGCGACCACCAGGACGGTCGCCCCCGCGGCGGCCAGGCTGCGCGCGGTCGCCTCGCCGATTCCGTAGGAGGCTCCGGTCACCAGGACGGTCTTGCCGAGGACGGCGCCGCGCAACTTGTCGGGGTCCGAGACCCGCGCCGGATTGGCCACGTGGTCCGTGACCGCGTTCAGGGCCTGCGCTATTGCGTTCAACTTCGCTGCCGCATTCACTCGAGCCGCCTTGCCGGGGTCGGCGCTTGCTTCACCGTGCCCCCGACTCAAACTACAAGTAGCAGACCACATTGCAGTCCGGGCTCGCGCTCCACCCCGGCCGAGACGGCTGCCGGGGGTCCCCAGGCCACGAGTGCGCGCACGCGGGCCGAGCGCCCGCGCCGGATGCTCGCCGCGCGCAACCAATCTCAGCCCGTCCGCATCAGCGGCGGTTATTTTATGAGAACACAGTAATTTCGGTGTTTCCTGTGTTTAACGGGCGTGTCGGCTGGGCACAATGGCGGCATGATTGCGCGTCAATTACTTCGTTCCCTCGGTTCAGCAGCAGTTCTCGCAGCGTCGGGCATGGCCGTGTCGGCCTTGTCCACTTCCGTTATCCCGTCGGCCTCGGCCCAGTGTCCGGACGTGCAAGTGGTGTTCGCCCGCGGCACCGGCGAAGCCCCGGGTGTCGGCCCCACCGGTCAGGCCTTCGTCGACGCGCTACACCAGCGCGTCGGTGGGCGGTCCTTTGACGTGTATCCGGTCAACTACCCCGCCAGTGACCAATGGGATACCGGCATCGACGGCATCAGAGACGCGGGCGCCCACATCAATTCGATGGCCCACGACTGCCCCAACACCAAGATGGTGCTCGGCGGCTACTCGCAGGGCGCGGCCGTGATGGGGTTCGTCACCTCGGCGTCGGTGCCCGACGGCATCGACCCCAACACCGTTCCCAAGCCGCTGTCCCCCGACGTCGCCAGCCACGTCTCCTCGGTCGTGCTGTTCGGCATGCCCAACGTGCGGGCGATGAACTTCCTCAACGAGCCCCCCGTGGTTATCGGCCCGCTCTACCAAGACAAGACGGTCAAGGTGTGCGCCACCGAGGACCCGGTGTGCTCCGACGGGATGAACTTCGCGGCGCACGACACGTACGCCGACGACGGCGCGATGATCGACAAAGGCGTCGCCTTCGCCTCCAGCCACCTCGGCTCCGGCGGGCCCGGCGCACAGTCGGTCGCGTCGCCGCACGGCAGCTTCGGGGAGTAACGGCCCGACCGGGATTCCTGGCTACTCCCTGATGAAGCCCTTGTTGCGCATCAGGGCGTCGGCCAGGAATCCGTCGTGCGGAACGTGCGGCGCGTGCCACCACGTCGGGTGGTGTCCGCAGTAGACGTTGCCAACGGTCGGCTCGGCGATGAGGTCGTCGATCAGCGTCTCGTCGCCGGTGATCGCGGTGACGACGAGCGAATGCCGCAACGGCCGCACCCCGTCCTCGCGCGTCCAGCCCGACACCCACACACACGGGAAGGGCAGTTCGAGGTTGAGCCTGTCCGCGTCGGGTCCGGCCAGCAGATGGACGGCGGGCCGCAGCGCGGCGTAGCCGTCCCCGAGATCGGCGACCACCTGATCGGCGCCGAGCAGCGGGGTCGACCCGGCGGCCTTGGCCGCCAAGAAGTTAGCCAGGGCGCGCGCCTTCTCGACGGGCTGGGTGGGCAGGCTCGCCCGCTCGTCGTCGGTGGGCAGCGGCTCGATGGTCGCCAGTCGCTCGGCGATCGCCCTGGCCAGGGCGGCGGGATCGCCCTCGTAGAGCACCGCGGTGGTGTTGACGCACGCCATGCCGCCGTGGTTGGCGATCGAGTCGACGATGACGTCAAGGTGGTCGCGCCAGTCGCGGTCGGCGGTGAGCACGATCTTGGTGCGTCCCGGTCCGTTCACGATCACCGCCGGATCGCCGGCGTACTTGTCGACCACGTCCTGGCCGCCGTACACCATCGCGAGGTCGGCGGACCGGATGATCTCGTCAGCCCCGGCATGGTCGGTGGGCAGATATGCAGCGTCCTCGGCGCGAAACCCGGCCTGCCGCAACGCACACACCAGCCGATGCGCCGTCAGCGGCTCGCGCCGCGAGGGGCGCACCGCGACCCGGTAGCCGAGCGCCAGCGCCTGGGGCCACAGCCCGTGCACACCGGGACCGTTTCCGGCCGCGTGCACGGCGAACACCTCGCCGCGGCGCACCCACACCGCGCCGCCCGCGCGGGTGCGCTCCTCACGCCAGTCCAGCGTCGCGCCCACCGGCTGCGCTGGCCGCACCGCATCGAACGCGCCGGCGACCGCGTCGGCCACGCCGCGCGCGCCGGCGCGGGTGATCGCGATCGGCATGCCCGAAATACGGCCGGCCAGCCCGACATACGCCTCGAAATCCAGGCCGGCGATCACGCCGCTGCCGAAGATGTCGGCCGCCCGGGCCAGCGCGGCCGCGCGCTGGGCGATCGGCAGCGGTGCGGCCTTGCGTTGCGCCCCGAGCGTGCGCGAAACGTAGAGCGGCGGAACCATGCTGAGCTCCGCGACGGCGGCGCCCGCGGTGGTGGTGATCACCTGGCGGTTGCGGGTCCGGTATTCGCCATCCGCGCCGAGCGCGTCCAGCGCCACCAAACCCGTTGCGGTGCTGTCAGTTTTGCCCGCCACGCTCAGTACACGCCTTCGATGACGGCCTCACCCTCGAAGGTGGACACCGGTCGCACCTCGCTGACCGAGTCGCTGAGCTCGCCCGCCGGCCCGGGCCTCCTGATCGCCAGGTCGCGCTCCAGGTTGTTCGGAATGAACATGCCCTTGCTGACATGGTTCATCACCACCTGCCCCGGCCGCCCGTACGGCACCCGTTCCCCGGTGTCGGGATCGACCACCCAGAACACCACGTACGGGGTGCGCGGGTCGAAGACGAACGCGTCGCCGTCGACGGTCCGGGTGACCGCCTGCGACAGCACCATGGTGCTGCCGAACGCCATGGTGATCGTGGTCGCCGGGAAGATGCCGCGCAGCAGGTCGAGGGTGTCGGCATCGACATGCGCGCCGCTGAGCAACAGGTAGCGGATCTTGGCGTTGATCAGGTCGACCACCCGGTCGTCGCGGGCCATCGCCTCCAGCAGCGGCGGGGTGGTGTGCAGGTTGGCGACGTTCTGGGTCTGCAGCACGAAGACGGCCTGCTCGACGACATGGTCGACGTAGGCCGCCACGTCGGCGGCCGCGCCACGGGCGGCGATCTTCTTGACCCAGCGGGGATCGATGTCGATCGCGTGGAAGGCCGCGCCGAGCCGCTGCGACACCAGCCGGGAGAAGTAGCCGACGCCGTGCGGCCCGCTCGGCATCAGGCAGAGGAACCCCTGGCCCTGCCGGAAGCCGCCCGTGGCGAAGTCCTCGGTCTGCCATTCGATGACCTGCGCGACCCAATCCGGAAGCTGCGCAGTGCGTTTCGGCGCGCCGGTGGTGCCGCCGGATTCGAAGATCTGGGGCACCGGCGGCGCGGCCCCCTCGGTCAGGTAGCCGCGTGGAATGAGGTCCTCCACTGGGACGCTGCGCAATTCGTTGACCAGATTGGGAAACAGCCGCAGATCGGCGAAGGTGTTGACGTCGGTCAGCGGGTTGAAGTCCAGCGTGCGGGCGGTTCGCAGCCAGAACGGCGAACCGGTGTCGGCGCCGAAGTGCCAGGCGATCGCGGCGCGCAGATAGGCGTCGGCATCCTCGACCGGCGCTGCCCGCGGGACGTCCAACAACGAGAAGTCGGCTTCGGCCATGCCCTCGATCCTGTCCCATCGTGGACCGATACGCCAAGGACGCCGGGCACCCTGTCATGTCGCTCTGTCGCTTTATCGCCTTATTTCACAGGGAGTTTCATCGGCGTGCACGTGGCGTTCAGGGCAATGCCGGTTTGCGGCGGTAGCCGAGCGGGCCTAGCTGCCGAGCAGGGCGGTGATCGCCTCGTTGAAGCGCGGGTAGATGTCGTCATAGGTGCCGTCACGCTCGGCGTACCGGAACATCTTGACGCGCTCTACCACGATCTCCTTGGCGTCCGGCTGCGTCTGCAGCAGCGTCATCGTCTCGGTGATGTAGTCCTCCAGCGGCATCGCGCGGGGGTCGAATCCCCGCTCGCCCTGCAGGGCGGTCTGCACGTGCGGCGGGATGATCTCGATCACCTGCACGGAGGTGTCGCGCAGCTGGAATCGCAGCGATTCGGTGTAGGAGTGCAGCGCCGCCTTGGCGGCACAGTAGGTCGGGGTGAGCGCGCTGGGCATGAAGGCCAGCCCGGACGTCACGTTGAGGATCGTGGCGTGGGGCTTGCGCAGCAGCGCCGGCAGCAGGGCCGAGGTCAGCCGGAGGGGGCCCAGCAGGTTGATGGCGATGCTCTGTTCGGCCAGGCCGATGTTGCTGCCGGTCAGGTCCTCGACGCGCTGGATCCCCGCGTTGTTGACCAGCACATTGAGGTCCGGGTAGTGGTCGGTCAGCTCGGTGGCGAATCGCCGGATGTCGGCGGGGTCGCCCTGGTCGAGCGACAGCGTCCGCATGCCCGGGTTGGCCTCGGCCACCGCCCGCAGATGCTCGCCGCGCCGGGCGGCGATGATCACCTGGTTGCCCAACCGGTGGAAAGACTCGGCCAGGCCGCGGCCGATGCCGCTGCCGCCGCCGGTGACCAGGACGGTATTGCCGGTCATCTGCATCGCGGTTCTCCTTCGGGTCGCCCAGCCATCGGCTCGCTCGACCGGCCATTCGGCCGACGTAGCGGAATGCCCCAATGCGGAGCCGGCTAACCACGATGCCCTATGCGCCCGCGCGGTGTCACGACAACCGCGACGGCCGGCAAATCTCCTTACGCGGCCGGGCGGTTGTGCAGCCGGCGCGGGTCGACGCCCGCGCGCTGCCACGCCTTGGCCGCCCAGCTGGTGTAGAGCACCCGGACGGGCAGCCGGTTGAGCAGCGGGTTGAGCGCCCGGATCGCCGCGGCGACGCGCTGAAAGCGCTTTTCCTTCTTGGCGTCCCACTCCAGCTGGCACACCTCGCGCATCTGGGGTGGCAGCGTGCCGACCACGACCAGGCGGGTGTAGGCGTTCAGCGGCGCCGACAGGATCTTCCACACCGGCTTGGGGATCCGGCGCGGTCCCGGGATGCCCTTGCGGATGTAGCCGGTGCCGTAGAGCACGGTCTTGTGCGGGACGAACCGGTCGAGCATCTCGTCCCAGTAGGCCAGGAAGTCGTCGTAGGTCTGCGGCTGCCCGCGGTCGCTGACGCCGTACAGGCGGTACCAGAGCTTGCCCTCGTTGAAGATCTGTTCCTTCTCCGCGCGCGACAGCCGGCGGATGAACGTGTCGGTGTTGTAGATGACCTGGTCGACGAAGCTGGCGTGCGCCCAGTAGAACAGCTCCGGATTCAACGCGTGATACCTCGAGCCGTCGCTGATGGTTCCCTTGATCGTCTTGTGGAAGTCGCGCACCTTGCGGCCCCACTCGTGGGGCTCGTCGGAGTAGACGGTGTTCATCAGGGGCGGCGCGGTCCGCTTGGCGCGGCCCAGCGTGTCGCTGAAGATGACAGAGTGGTCCAGCACGCCCTGGGCCAGCTGTTCGATGCAGTTCTCCACCCCGGCGGTGCGCTGGAATCCGAAGAGCTGAGTCCGGTTGTCCCCGTAGAACTTCCAGATCAACGAATCCGGGCCCAGCCGCGGTGCGGCGTCGGCCACGTCGTCGTCGATGGGCATCGGCATCGCCTCGCGAACGCCGCTGTCGAACCGTGACCCCGCGGTCAACTCGTCGTGCTGGGCGGTCATGCCCACCTCCTCGTCGCACCGGACGCGGCCTGCGCCCCGCCGAACGTTGTGAACCACTGACACAAAGTCGTATCTTTGTTTCAGAGCCTAGCAATCGCGCGCCGTCGTTGCACAGCCGGGGGCGGATCCCGGCACCGAAATGTCGGCAGTGACCCGGCCGAGGAGTTGATACGATGCCGCCAATCATGCAGTCCGAACCGGGCTCTGCCTCCGCTTCCGGCACCGCCGATGCGCTCACCGATCTCGATCGCACGATCTTGGACACGGCGCGCAGCGTGTTCGAGACCTACGGCGTGCGCCGCGCCAACATCGACGACGTCGCCGCCCGGGCCGGGGTCAGCCGCAGCACCATCTACCGTCGCTTCCCCACCAAGGAGAACCTGTTCGCCGAGGTGGTGCGGCGCGAGGCCGGCCTCTTCTTCAGCACCCTGGACCGGGCGACAACGGGCTGCGACCCACAACAGGCGGTGATCGAGGCGTTCGCACTCGGCGTCCGCCTGGTGCAGGACTCGCCGCTGTATTCGCGGATCGCCGAAAGCGAACCCGAGCTGTTCGGCATGTTCTCCCGCTCGCAGGCCTTCCCGATCCGCCAGTTCGCCGACGGCATCGCCCACACCCTGCGGCGGTGCGGCGCCGACCTGGCCGAGCGCGACCTGGACAACATCGCCGACATCCTGCTTCGCGTCGCGCTCGGCATCATCGTCTTTCCCACCGACCGGCTCGACATCTCGGACCCGGCCGCGGTGCGCGCGTACGCCGCGCGCTATCTGGTTCCGATCATCGGCGGGCCCGTCAACGGCCCTGGAATTGTCGGGACCCTGCACTAGCCTTAAGCCGTGGCTGGGAGTTCTGCGGCTCCGCGGACCCGGTACGCCAGTTGCGGTGAGATCGACATCGCCTATCAGGTCTTCGGCGATGGGCCGATGGACCTGCTGGTGTTGCCGGGCCCGCTGATCCCGATCGACTGCGTCGACCTCGAGCCCTCGATGTACCGCTTTCATCGCCGGCTCGCGTCGTTCTGCCGGGTGATCCGCTTCGATCAGCGCGGGATCGGGCTGTCGTCCCGGGTTCCGCCGGAGATGCTCGGCCCCGAATCGTGGGCGCAGGATGCGCTCGCGGTCATGAACGCGGTCGGTTGCGAGCGGGCCACCGTCTTCGCCCCGGGCTTCACCACGCTGGCCGGTGTGGTCCTGGCCGCCGAACACTCCGACCGGGTGAACAGCCTCGTCATCGCCAACGGCGCGGCGCGCACGCTGCGGGGGCCCGACTACCCCATCGGCGCCGAGCTCGACGACGCCGATCGATTCACGTCGATCGGCATGGAGCCGGACGCCGTCGAGCAGGGCTTCGACATGCTCGGCATCATCGCGCCCTCGGTGGCGGAGGACGCCGCGTTTCGCTCGTGGTGGGACATAGCCGGCAACCGGGCGGCGTCGCCGAGCATGGCGCGCGCGTTCATCAACAAGGTCAGGGAGGGCGACGTCCGCGACCGGCTGCCACGCGTGGCCGTGCCGACCCTGATCCTGCATCGCGACAACCCCGACTTCAGCCCCGTCCAGCACGCGCACTACCTCGCCGAGCGCATCGCCGGATCGCACCTCGTCGAACTGCCCGGCGAGGACGCTCTGTACTGGGTCGGCGACACCGCGCCGATGCTCGACGAAATCGAAGAGTTCATCACCGGGGTGCGTGGCGGCTCCGACGCCGAGCGGTTGCTCACCACGATCATGTTCACCGACATCGTCGGCTCCACCGAGCGCGCCGCGGCGCTGGGCGATCACCGGTGGCGCGACCTGCTGGACAACCACGACAGGATCGTGCGCCACGAGCTACAGCGCTTCTCCGGCCGCGAAGTCAACACGGCCGGGGACGGATTCGTCGCGACCTTCAGCAGCCCGAGCGCGGCGATCGCCTGCGCCGACGCCATCGTGGATGCCGTTCGCGTGCTGGGCATCGAGGTGCGGGTCGGCATTCACGCCGGCGAAGTCGAGGTGCGCGGCGCGGACGTCGCGGGCATGGCCGTCCACATCGGCGCGCGGGTGGCCGCACTCGCCGGGCCCAGCGAGGTACTGGTGTCGTCGACGCTGCGCGACATCGTCACCGGCTCGCGGCACAGGTTCGGCGACCGCGGCGAGGCCGCGCTCAAGGGTGTGCCCGGTTACTGGCGGCTGTACGCCCTGGCGCGCGAGCATGCCGTCGCCCGCCGGTAACCCGGCGGACAATTCGCAGCGGTCGAAGCGTCAGGGGCCTCGGCGTAGGCTGCGGGCGGGGATTCACCGGAGCCGAGGCTTCGCGGCTTTCCCTTCGATTTCCGGCGTCTGGCTTGGCATTTGATCGAAGGAGTACGCATGACCGACGTGCACATCTCGCTGCCTCCCGCGCTCCGGCGAGCGCTGGACCTGCTCATCGACCCGCCGGTCGATCCCGACGTGAGCCGGGGTTATCTCGACCTGCTCGGCACCGGGGCCGGCCAGGACGGCGCCGTCGAGGAGAACACCGGCCCGATCCAGGCGGCGTGGGCGTCACCGATCGGGTCGATGCTCTACGACAACGCCCAGGCGCTTTCGCGGCGCTGGATCAGCGCCTTGCAGCTGCCGCTGGAGTGGTTGGACGTTCCGCAGGGCGGCGTCGCGCTGGACGTCGGCTCGGGCCCGGGCAACGTCACCGCGTCGCTGGCGCGTGCCGCCGGCCCGGACGGGCTGGGCCTCGGGGTCGATATCTCCGAACCGATGCTTGCCCGCGCCGTGCGCAATGAGGCCGGGCCGCAGGTCGGTTTCATCAAGGCCGATGCGCAACGACTCCCCCTGCGCGACAAGACTATTGACGTTGCGGTGTCGACCGCGGTGCTACAGTTGGTACCGGATCCGGCGGCCGCCCTCGCCGAGATCGCGCGCGTGCTGCGGCCCGGCGGCAAGCTGGCCGTCATGGTCCCGACCGCCGGTCGGTTGGCCCGGTACTGGCGGCTGCTGCCGAATGTCGGTGCGCACGCGTTCGACGACGACGAAATCGGCGATGTCTTGGAGGACAACGGTTTTGCCAGCGTGCGAGTGAAGAACCTCGGCACGTTCCAGTGGGTGCGCGCCAAGAAGGGCTGACGTCGGCCCACCTCAGTCCGGCGACTGCGCGAGCAGGGCGAGCCGGTCCATCGACTCGCGCAACATGTCGGCCGTCGTCGCGCGGGCTCGCTCGAGGCGGGTGGGGTCGGCCAGCTCGGTCCAGTCGTAGGTGTGGGTCACCGTGGTGAGCTCGGCGTTGACCGGGCTGAGCTCCCAGCGCCACAGGTGGCCCGGCGGCTGCTTGTTGGGTTCGGCTGGGCGCCAAGCGATCTTGCTACCCTCGACGAATTCGGTGACGTGGTTCTCCCGCACTGCCCCATTGGTCAGCGTGGTCTTGAAGACGTCGCCGACCCGGTGAACGCGCTGGCCGGCGGCGGACGACGCCAGGTTGTTGTTGCCGTCCCAGCTCGGCTGGCGCGACGGGTCGGCGATCAGTTCGAAAATCCGGGCGGCGTTGGCCGACATCACACGGGTGGCACTCACGACGCGTTCGAGTTCCGTATCGGACATGGTGCTATCCAAACACGCCGGGCCGCTGGCTGCGCTGGTGACTTTGGGCCGGGCCGTTGAGGACCTTTGGCCATCGCCGCGCCCGGCGCCCGCGTGCGACGGTGGACGCGCCGGGGCAACCCGGTGGTCTGTCCGAAGCGCAGAGAGCCTAGTCCGGGCTCCGACCAAGTGAGCCACCGCAAGGGCCTGCTTGACCCACCGTCACACCACGGGTTCTGCCTTCGGACAGACCTTCAAGCTCCCGCCGCTCACCCCATCCTGGGCAGCGCCTCGACGGGCCCGGACAGCGCGGCCTTGACGTAGCGGGTGTCGTCGTCGGCCAGCACCTCGGTGTCGCCCGCCTCGATGCCGTCGACGATCGCGCGCGCCACCTGCCGCGGGTCGTTCTTGGGCGCGTCGAAGCCGGTGGTCATCTCGGTGTCGGTGAAGCTGAGGTGCGCGGCGACCACCAGGGTGCCCTGCTTCTCGAGCTCGAGCCGCAGCGAATTCGTCGTCGACCACAGCGCGGCCTTGGAGTCGCCGTACCCGCCGGACCCGGGCATCCAGGACAGGATGGAGGCGACGTCGACCAGTGCCCCGCCGCCGTTGTCGGCCAGGATGGGGGCGAACGCCTTGGCCACGCGCAGCGCGCCGAAGTAGTTCGTCTCGAAGACCGCCCGGACCTCGTCGATGTCGCTGGCGAGCAGGCTCCGGGCGCCGAGCACGCCGGCGTTGTTGATGACGATGTCGGCGTCCGACGCCCTGGCCGCCAGCGCTGCGACCGAAGCCGGGTCGGTGACCTCCAATTCGATGCTGACCACACGCGGGTCCTGACTGGGCTGTGGCGCCCGCGCGGTGGCGTACACCTTGGCCGCGCCGCGTTCCAACAACTCCGCCACGATGGCCTTGCCGAGCCCGCGCTGCCCACCGGTGACCACCACCGTCGACCCCTTGACGTTGACCATGATCCTGCTCCTTTGACTTAGGCAAAATTACTTTGCTTACGTCAAGCTAGTTGAACTGCGTGACATAGTCAATTAGTATTTGTCTATGTCATCGTCGTGGGTTGCGTCACAGCGATACGGGTGCGCCCCAGCGCCCGGCGGCCTGGCCCTGGTGCAGGACTTCCTGAACACGAGGGCCATCGGCGGGTACGGGCCGGACCTGTTGGCCGACCCGAAGCTGGCCGGCGACTGGGCGGCGGGCGCGGTGCGGGCCTGGTCGGCGGCGCGCGGCGCGGACCTGCCACCACCGGAGCTGGGCGACGCGGACCTGGTCAAACTTCGCGCCGTGCGGGCCATCGTCGAGCGGCTGGTGGACGGCGAACCAACCGGCGGGCGCGGTCCCGGCGGCGTTGCGGCCTCGTTCGCGCTGTCCGCGGCCGGCGAGGTGCGGCTGGATCCCGCCGGCGGCGGCTGGCGCTGGCTGGCGTCGGCGCTGTGGGGCGAGATCCTGTTGAGCCAGCACGCCGGCACGTGGCGGCGAATCAAGCGTTGCCACAACCACCGGTGCGGGTCGACGTTCTACGACCGCTCGAAAAACAACAGCGGGGTCTGGCACGACGTCAAAACCTGCGGCAACGCCGTCAATCTGCGGGCGTCCCGGGCCCGGCGGCGCGAACGCGCTCGCGCGCAGGCCTCAGCCGTTTCGCCAGAGCAGGCGGTACCGGTAGTAGAGCCCCCGCCGGATGCGGGCACCCGGTAGGACGTCTTCGGCTGTCCGCCGGATCTCGGCCAGGCTCTCGCGGGGATCGGCAACGGCGACGCCGATGTTGCGGGTCTCCCGGTGCAGCCTCGACCCGACGCGCACCGCCGGCAAACACAGGCCGGCCCACACCCAGTCGGCGACACTCGTGTTGGCGGACAACCCGACCACCGCCAATTCCCCCGCGGGGCGCAGCATGTGGCGTGCCTTCCACAGCGTGTCGCGCAGCGGCAGATGGTGCAGGCTGGCGACGAAGGTGATGAGATCGAACGCACGCTCGGCCTGCTGGAGATCCTCGAAGCGCCGCCGTTCCACCGAGGCGTTCCCAAGCGCCCGCAGTCGCTGGGAGGCGCGCAGCACCGCTGCCGCGTCGGCGTCGATCCCCACGACGCTGCGTGACACCGCGGCTAGCCGCGCGGCCAGCAACCCCTCCCCGCATCCGACGTCCAGGACGTCACCGCGGTGCCGGGACGCGAGGTCGACCAGCCAGGGGTGATAGGCGGTGTTGTGGTTCCAGTAGTCCTCGTGCTTCGCGTAGTCAGCCACCGTCGGCCCAGTCGTACCTCAGCAGCGTTCGGCGCCCTTGGGCATCAGGCGCGGACCCGGGTTCACCGGTCGCCGCCCGCTTCTGAACACCGCGTGTACTACATCGAAGGCCCGCGTCTTCAGAGGCGCGACCACGTCGAAAGTGGCGGGAGCCTGGCCAACCCAGGCCGGAAGTGTTGCCACGATGTTTTCCTTTGTTCTTTCGGCATTTACGCGCCGACTCATTCAATTGCACCCCAGCCGTTTTACGGGGGCGCCGCGCCGCGGTAAACGCCACGAAAAGCCGCTTTGTGGTGTACGGCACATCCGCGGCGCAACGAAAGCAACGCAACAGTGCGTCTAGTGAAAACCCTTGAACCTGCGCAGATAACCGGGCAATCGGTGTGCCGGTAACGCCTTCGGCCAGTCATCGGGACGGAAATAAGCGTCGGTACCGCCGTCCACGAATACTACACTGCCGCACAGGAAATCGGCGGCGTCGGACAGCATGAAGCACATCCAGTCCGCCATGTGCCCTGCGTCACCGAAGCCGCCCACCGGGACGGGGAAGGACCGTACGGCCTTGGCCTGCCGCGGATCCGACAACTGCTCCTGCAGAAGCGGTGTCATGATCGCGCCGGGCGACAGCGCGTTCAATCGCACGCCCGCCCCGGCCCACTCCGGAAGCACCGCGTGCCGGCGCACCCAACGGCTGACCGCGATCTTGGACGCCCCGTACATCATCGAGGGCGCCGCCGGCCCCAACAACCGCACCGTGCGCACCGCTTTGTCGGCATCGTGGGCAAGCAACGCTTTGACCGCGCGGCGCGGCACCGCGGGTATGGTGGTGGTCGAATTACTGCCGATGACAACGACTTTCGCGCGGTCCGCGGCGGCCAGCGCGGCACGCCAGGCGACGAGCAGTTCGACGACCCCGAAGTAATTCACCGCGGCGATCTTGCGGATGCGATCGCGGCCCGGACTGGGGCCCAGGCCGGCCGCCAGGACGGCACCGTCGAGCCTGTTACCCGAGAGCTCGAGGACGCGGCCCGCGGCCGCCGTGCGCCCATCGGGCGTCGACAAGTCGGCGACCACGTCGGCGTCCTTGATGTCGACGCCGATGATGCTGTGCCCGTTGTCCCGAAGACGCCGGGCGGTCTCGCGGCCCATCCCGGATGCCGACCCGGTAATGGCATAGGTCCCCATTGACTCCTCCGTTCTCAGGGCAGTATGCCCGGGCGACGGGCCGCTCCGACGGGCTCGGCCCACCCAGTGGTCACACTGCTAAGTTGCCAGGATGCACGACCAGACGCCCTGCATCGATTTCAGCCAGCTCGAGTCGGTGTACGCGCCGCTGGCCGAGTCGGTCCGCCGGCTCCTCGACATCAGCATCCGCACCGAGGCCGGGCCGACGGCCGTGGCGGCGGCGATAGCCAGAATCGACAGCGCGGCCGACGAATTGAGCGATGCCCTGCTGCCCGGGCCGTTCGGTGTGCACCGAGCCCCCGACGGCCAGACCGTCGCGTGGGGCAACGCCGTGGTGGGCCTGCGGAACCCGGTCGCGCCGCCACTGGTCATCCATCACGATCCCGACGGCCTGGTGTGGTCGGAGTTCGTGCTGGGCGCCGCCTACGAGGGGCCGCCGGGCACCGTTCACGGCGGGGTGTGCGCCCTGGTGCTCGATCACGTGCTCGGCGCGACGGCCCACCAGCCCGACAAGCCCGCCTACACCGGCACCCTGACCTTGCGGTACCGGCGTCCCACGGCGCTGGGCCGGCGCCTGCGGGCGGAGGCCCGCGTCGACCGCGTCGATGGTGTCAAGATCTTCGCGGTCGGCCACCTGGCCGACGAGGACGGCGTCACGGTGGAGGCCGAGGGCGTGTTCATCCACCCCAAGGACGCGCGGGCCTGACCGTCGCCGCGCCGCGGGCGGGTCAGCTCGCCGCCGCGGCCTTCTCGACGTCGAGCAACTGCTCGCCGCGCCGTTCCTCGTCGTAGGCCTTGCGTCCGCCGCGCAACCCGAACAGTCGTTTCGAGACCAGCAGGTAGATCACCGCGGCGACGTTGATGCTGAAGGTCACCACCCGGGTCATCGTGATGCCCTTGGCCAGGTCGTGGACCTCGAGCGGCAAGAAGACCGAGGTGGCGATCACCGCGAAGTATTCGCCCCAGCGCTTCAGCAACCACAGGCCCACCCCCTCGACCACCTCGAGCAGGGCGTAGCCGGCCAGCATCAGGGTGAGCAGGGCCAGGGTGGAAGGCTTGGCGGCCAACGCCTTTTCCAGTTCGTGCACGATGGTCATCTGGTCGACCTTGAAGCCGGCGGTCCGAAAGATCGGCAGGTCGCGGTCGAGGGTGGCCTGGATCGCGCCACGCGCGCCGCGGAACTTCCACACCGCGTAGGCCGCCAACGCAATCACCACCGCCCGGAACAATCGCTCCACAGCCAGGATGCGGATGATGATGGCCTGCCGTAAGGCCTTGCCGCGCATGATCATCGGAGCGTCCTCGGCGCGGCCGCGGCCGTGCGGCTCGCCGACGGTGAATTCGCCGCACCGCAGGCAGCGCCACACTTCGCCCAGCCCGGTCCTGCCGCTCAACCGGTCGGCGAGGGACTTGTCGTCGGGTGCATAGGTGACGTGGCCGGCGACGGCGCAGGTGACCAGCTCCCACCGGTTGTGGCGGTGTTGTTTCCCCATGGCCGGATCATTCATGGCGGGCGGTCGGCCACGCAAGGGGGCGCGCACGATGCGCGTCAGAAGCGTGGGCTGCTGCGCGCGCGCCGGGCGGTCCGAGGCACCGACCCGAGGAGACCGGTGAGCTCGGCGACCTCGATCTCATCCAGCCGCCCCACCGCGCGGACGATGTCGTCGCGCAGCGGCTCGTCGCAGAAGGGTTCGGCGAGCCAGCCGAACTTGTCCACGACGCGTTCCCAGGACATCGGACGGGTGGGCGATCCCTCGTAATCCGACTGCTCGCGGCTGAATTCCCGGCCGTCGTCGGCGATCACGTGGACGCGCGCCGCCGTGCGTTGCGGATAGCCGGCGGTCAGATCGTCGGCCGGCCTGACCTCCACGCGCGTCAACAGGTCCTGGACGTCGCTGCGCAGCACACGTTCGTTCTCGAGCTGTTCGGGGCCCACACCGCCGTCGAGGAGGGCTACGGCGGTCAGGTACTTGAGGTTGTAATCGGCCTGCTCTTTGGTGATCGGATGTGCTTTGTCGCCGTAGGCGCCGCCGCCGGCGAAGTCGTACGCCCCCTGGAACACCTCGAGGACCACCCCAGCGACATCCGCACCGCGCAAGCCGTTCTCGGTCCGAACGGCCAGGACCGCGTCGATCACGACCTGGCCGTGGATGAGTGAGCAGTACTGCTTCAGGTAGGTCTGCTCCACGCAGCGCAGGCTTCGATCACCGGTGTGCAGATCGATGGGTTGGTCGAACAGCTGCACCAACCCGTGTGGGCCCTCGAACAGCGACTTGGGCCCGGTGATGCCGCGCGCGGCGAGCATCGTCGTGTACACGGCGCGCATGCCGGTGATCGCCGGCGAGATGCCCTTCCAGTTCGACACCGGTTCGGCATGGACCGTCGCCAGCGAGACGTTGTCGGCGGCCGCGGCGGCGATGGCGTTCGCGGTCTGCTCGGCGCTGAGCCCCAGCAGCTTCGCGCTGCCCGCCGCGACCGACATCGACAGCTGCAGCGCGTGGTTGAGCCCGCGCGCCATCACGGGAACCTGTGCGCTGAAACGGCATTGGATCTCGTAGGCGACCGCCAGCGTCAGCAGGAAGTCGGCCCCGCCCGCGCCGGTGTGCTCCGCCACGGCCAGCAAGGCCCCGAGGTTGTCGGCGGGATGGCACAGGCCGCCCACGGTCAGATACGTGTCGAGCAGATCGGGATAGCGCACCAGCACCGCATTGAAGAACGCCGCCTGGTCGACGGAAGCCCGCCCGCCGCCGACCAGGGTGGCCGTGGGCGCGCCACCGAACTCGGCGGTGTGGTCACGCATCGTCGGGACGAGTTCCCCGTCCAGCGAACCGACGGCGCACGCCAGGCTGTCGAGCACGTTGCGTTTCATCAGTGCGCGCGGCTGCCCACTCAGATCCGCCTGCCGTGCGCCCACGACGAATTCGGCCAGCTCGTCCACAACGTAGTTATGTGCCACCACTTTTCGCCTCCCAGGCGAGGCTACCCCGACGCACGCCGACGACGACCGCCGCGCGGGCCTGGATCGTGTGTGCGATCCGCTACACGGCGTTATCGGTCGTCGGTCGCGATCCGCCGAGCGCGGCCGTCTCGTCGGTCAGGTGGCTCCCGATGTCGCGGATCTGCCGCGCGCTCAGCGCGCACAGCGGGTGCACGGCCACCATCAGCGCAACGCGTCCCCGTTCGTCGAAAACCGGAGCGGCGATGGTCACCACGGGTTGCTTGCGCCGGCCCGGGTTGTCGTCGGAGAGAAACCCGATCGTGGTGAATTCGACCAGCAACTGGTCCATGATGTGGCGCACCGGAGTCGGCATCTCCGTGCTGTCCAGCGTGCCGACCACCTGCACCGCCTGCGCGAGCGCCGGCGTCGTCCAGTCGACGTCGAAGCCCCGGTCGCGCGTGTGCGCCAACACCTGTTGCAGGCGCTGGGCGCGGTCGGCGTTGTCACCGGCACCCCGCCGGATCCATCCGCGTTGTTCCTCCTCGGTGTCCCAGGCGGCCATCGCCACGCCGAAGGGCGGCGCGTACGGGATGCGATCACCCGGGATGCCCGACGGCTGGGTGGCCGGCTCGCCCTCAAAGGCGGTGACCACCAAGGAATCACCGAACTTCTCGACCACCGAACAGGCGTAGCCGACTTCCCGGGATAGCCGCAGGGCCGCGGACCGCGCCGCATGTGCGAGTGGCCGGGCGGTGTCCATGCGGGCGGCCACCACGGCGAGCGCGGGCCCGAGCGCGAACGTCTTCGCGACGGGATCACGGCTGGCCCACCCGCGGTCGCACAACGTCTTCAGGATCGCGTGCGCGGTCGCCTGGGTGAGATCCAGCTCGCGCACCACATCGGAGAAGCGCAGCCGCGCGCTTCCAGACCGCGCCAGCAGCTCGACGACATCGAGCACGCGGGCGGTCGGCGCTGACGTCGAACCGCGAATCGCTTGACTCCTTTACGACGGCGTTTAGAGTTAGACGAACATTCGAGATCTTATATCGATTATTCGAGAAAGTTAGTGCTTTGCGCGCTGTGGTGTTACGCGACGGCCGGTTGCAGGTCCGCGAGACGCCGGACCCCGAGCCCGGGCCCGGTGAGCTGCTGCTGCGCACGTTGAGCACCGCGATCTGCGCGTCCGACGTGCATTTCATGGATCACCCCGAGCTCGCCGTCGACGACCCGACCGGCCGCTCGCTGTACGACAGCGACCGTGACATCGTGCTCGGCCACGAATTCGTCGGCGAGGTCGTCGGGCACGGGCCGGACTGCACCGACCAGTACGCCGTCGGTACGCGCGTGACGGCCATGCCGGTCCGCCTGGTCGACGGCGGCGCCGGCGGAATGCGCATCATCGGTCAGCATCCCGAGGCGCAGGGCAGTTTTGCTGAGCTGCTGGTGGTTTCGGAGGTGGCCGCCAAGCCCGTCCCGGGCGGGGTGTCCAGCGATGCCGTGGCATTGACCGACGCGTTCGCGGTCGGCGAGTTCTACGTGCGCTCGGCGCGGCTGCAGCCCGGCGAGATCCCCATCGTCATCGGCGCGGGGGCGATCGGGCTCTCGGCCGTCGCGGCCCTGGCCGTCCGCGGCATCGAACCCATCGTCGTCGCCGACTTCAATGCCGATCGGCGCCGGCTTGCCGGTGACCGCTTCGGCGCGCACGTGCTGGTCGACCCGGGTGAAAAGTCAGCGTTCGACGCCTTCAACGAGGTGCGCGCGCAGCGCGGATTACCCGGACCGGCAGTCGTATTCGAATGTGTGGGCGCACCCGGGCTGATCCAGCAGCTGGTGGAGTCCGCCGACATGGGCACCCGTATCTACTGCGCGGGCGGCTGGTACACGGGCGACACCCTCGACATCACCACCGCCACCAGGCAGGGCGTGACGATTCAGTTCGGCGGCGGTCCGCACCCGCAGGACTGGTACGGCACGCTCGACGCCATCGCGGCGGGCCGGCTGGACCCGCTGCCGAGCATCGGCAAGATCATCGGCCTCGACGAGGTGCCCGAGGCTCTGGATCAGGCCCGCAGGTCCGAGGGCCCGCCCCGGATCATTGTCCGCCCGAACGGAGACCACTCGTGAGCGAACGCGATGACCGCCAAGACATCTCGGAGCTGCTGGTGCGGTATGCGACGGGCATCGACCGGCGCGACTGGCCGCTGTTTCGCACCGTGTTCACCGACGACTGCCAACTGGACTACGGCGAGATCGGCGCCTGGAACGGCGTCGACGCCGTCGCCGACTTCATGGAGCAGGTGCACGCCCTGGCGGGACACACGCTGCACCGCCTGACCAACCACGCCATCACCGTCGACGGCGACAAAGCCACGGCACGCACCTACATCGACGGCCTGATCATGGCCGGCGACAACAACTCCGGCGTCAACGCGATCGGGTTCTACGACGACGACATCGTGCGCACGCCGGCAGGGTGGCGCATCGCCCGCCGGCGCTACACGCAGGTTCGCATCACGACGATCGGAGGAGGATAGATGACGTTCGCAACGAAATACGGGCCCTGGGCGTTGGTGGCCGGCGCCTCCGACGGTATGGGTGCGGCGTTCGCCGAAGGGCTAGCCGAGCGTGGCGTCAACGTGGTGCTGCTCGCCCGCCGGCAGGCCGTGCTCGACCGGGTCGCCGCCGACATCGAGGCCAGGACGTCGGCGCAAACCAGAGCCGTCGCAATCGATCTCGCTCAGCAGGGCGCCGCCGCGGCGGTGGCCGCCGCAACCGGCGACCTGGAGATCGGCACACTCGTGTACTGCGCCGGTGCCGACCCGAATTTCGAGCCCTTCCTTGCCAATCCGATCGAAGCGGCCGAGGCGATGGTGCAGCGGAACTGCATGGTGCCCATGCAGTTGTGTCACCATTACGCGCCCGCGATGGTGGAGCGCGGCAGCGGCGGCATCGTCATCTTCGGTTCCGGGGCCGGGCTGGCCGGCGGGCCGAACATGGTCGCCTACGGCGCGTCGAAGGCGTTCGACATGGTCTTCGCCGAGGCGCTGTGGGCCGAACTGCACGATAAGGGCGTCGACGTTCTGGGCCTGATCCTGGGCAAGACCAACACCCCGGCATTGCGCGAACTCGAGTACACCCGCGGCCTGCTCGGGTCGCCCGACGAGGTACCGCCGGACGCGGCGGCCGTGTCCGACGTGATCGCCGAGGCGTTCGAGAACCTCGGCAACGGCCCCACCCTGATGGTGGGCGACACCATGCGCGCCGCGGCGCAGCTGCTGGCGTCGCTGAGCCGCAATCAGGCCGTCGAGCTGTTCACCCAGGCCGCCGCCGCGGCCATGGGCCCGGACGCCTAGCCGCAACCCGCGGCGACGCCGGGCGTTCGCTGCGGGCCCCATCGCCCGCCGACGAGGTTTGCCAAAGTCTCAGATCAGGGCACCCTAACTTTTGCGTCTGCAGCACCCTGGACAGCAAAGATGCGCTTGGGAGCGCCGTACGTTTCGCCAACCCGCTGCGTTGCTGACCCCGGCCGCTACGGGTACGTTGGGTAACCGGTTAACCCACGGCACCCGAGCCGATGTAGCCGCCCGATCGCCAGTGCGAAGGATGACGATGCTCGCCACCGACAGGCCCGCAGCCACCGTCTCGACGACGGCGCTCTGGCGGCGCCGCACCCTGACCCGCTCCGGCTTGATCACCGGCGCATTCATCGCCCCTGCGGTGGTGGTGCGCATCGCGGGCCTGCACACCGGTGCGGTGCCCGCCCTGCTGATCTTCGGGGCGGCGGTGGTGGCGGCCAGTTTCCTGCTGGCGTGGGCGGCCGAGGCCGCGCAGATCGACGTGTCCGGCGGGCTGGCCACGGCGTTGCTCGCCCTGATCGCGGTGCTGCCCGAATACGCCGTCGACCTCTATTACGCCTACGTGTCCGGCCACAACGCGGATTACACGCAGTACGCCGCGGCCAACATGACCGGGTCCAACCGGTTGTTGATGGGGCTGGGCTGGCCCGTCGTGGTGCTGGTGAGCATCCTGGTCGCGCGCAAGTCCGGCTCGGCGAAGGTCACCGGCTTGACGCTGGAGCCAGCAAATCGCGTCGAACTCGGATTCCTGCTGATCGCCGGCGTCCTCGCGTTCGTGATCCCGGCGAGCGGGCAGATCCATTTCGGGCTCGGGCTGGCGTTGCTGGCCTGGTTCGGGTTCTACCTCTACAAGATCAGCCACGGCGACGTCGAAGAGCCGGACCTGATCGGTACGGCGGCCGCCTTGGGCGACCTGCCCGACCGTGGGCGGCGCGTCGCAGTGGTCGGGATGTTCCTGGCGTCCGGTGGGGTGATCCTGCTGTGCGCCAAACCCTTTGCCGACAACCTGGTCGCCGCCGGCACCGAGCTCGGCATCAACCGCTTCCTGCTGGTGCAGTGGCTGGCCCCGCTGGCCTCCGAAGCGCCCGAATTCATCATCGCGACCATCTTCGCCACGCGGGGCAAGGGCACCGCCGCCATCGCCACGCTGATCTCCTCCAAGGTCAACCAGTGGACCCTGCTGATCGGGTCGCTGCCCCTGGCCCACCTGCTGGGCGGTGGCGGGTTCGCCCTGCACCTGGATTCCCGGCAGGTGGAGGAGGTGCTGCTCACCGCGACCCAGACGATGATGGGCGTGGCGCTGATCCTGGCGCTGCGGTTCCACCGGGCCGCCGCGTGCACACTGCTCGGGTTGTTCGTGATCCAGTTCCCGATCTTCTCGACACAGGGGCGGCTACTGCTCTGCGGCGTCTACATCGCGGTGGCCGTCGTCGCGCTGATCATCAACCGACGCCAGATAGTTGCCACCGTCCGGGCGCCGTTCTTCGGCACGGCGATCCGGCACACCGGTCACCCACACCACGAACCGCAGGGTTCCGCACATTCGCGCTAGGCCACCGTCGCGCCGATGACCGCCCCACACCGGGTTCGGCGGCCGCCTGCGTATACGGTCCAGGTATGAATCGAGTGTCGGTGATCACAGGCGGCGCGGGCGGCATGGGCCTGGCCACGGCGAAAATCGTCGGCCGCGACCACACCCTGGTGCTGTGCGACGTCAGGCAGGACCGGCTGGCGGCCGCCGCCACGACCCTACAAGACCTCGGGATCGCCGCGACCGCCGTCGGCTGCGACGTCACCGACCGGCGCGCCGTCGCGGACCTGCTGAAGACCGCGAGCAGCCTTGGGACGCTCGTGTCCGTCATCCACACCGCGGGGGTCAGCCCGAGCATGGGCGCCGCCGATTACGTCATGCGGACCAACGCCGTCGGCACGGTCAACGTCAACGAGGAGTTTTTCGCGGTCGCCGGCGAGGGCGCGGTGATCGTCAACGTGGCATCGATGGCCGCGCACATGCTGCCCGCGGAAATCGTTCCAGCAAGCCAGTTTCCGCAGGCGCTGGACGACACCGACGCATTCATGGACGCCATGCTGGCGGCGTGCGACATCGCTCCCGAGGAGGCGCGATCCGGTCTGGCCTACGCCGTGAGCAAGAGCTTCGTGAAGTGGTACAGCCAGTCGCAGGCCGAGCGATTCAACGCCCGCGGCCTGCGCATCGTCTCGGTCTCACCGGGGTCCATCGACACCGAGATGGGCCGGCTCGAGGAGCAGGCCGGCGCGGGCGCGATGGTGGCCAACGCGGCCGTCCCGCGGTGGGGCAAGCCGGAAGAGATGGCCGAGCTGCTCGCCTTCTGCGCCAGCGAGAAGGCCGGATACCTCACCGGCACAGACATTCTCAACGACGGCGGGGTGATCGCGTCGATGACCGAACGGGCCAGGCTGTCCGCCGCCGGCTAGACCAGGTAGTACAGCTCGGAGTGCGGGGCGAGTTCGGGCGCGCTGGTGAAGGGCTCCTTGACTTTCAGGTCGGCCAGCCTGTTGTGGGCGTAGCGCACCGCCTTGAGGGTGGCCGAGAATTCCTCGTCCTCTTCGGGGAAGACCTGCTCGGCCGGGAACCAACTCTGGAAGCCGACGTTGTTGAGGACGCCGAGCGTGTCGGGACGCACCCCGGCGAGCAGGACGGTAACGCCACGTTCGGTCGTCTCGCGCAGGAACTGCTCGATGCGTTCGATGCAGACCACATCCGGGTGGCGCACCCGCTTGAGCCGCAACACCACGAACGCGATATCCCCTTCGGTGATCCGCCGGCTGATCCCGGTCAGGTATCGATCCAATTCCGGTGCGGCTCCGAAGAACAACTCGCCTTCGAGGTCGTAGATGACGATCGAGGGATCCGCTGAGTCACCCGGAATGCGTTCGCGGACCACGCGTTCGGGTGTGACGACCAGCTCCTTGGACTTCAGCTTGGCCGCCCGTGGCACGAACAGCAGGATTGACAGGACCACCCCGAGCAGCACCGACTTGTCGAGGTCGACGGCGATGCCGGTGAAGGCGGTCACGACCACCAGCCCGGCGTCGTAGCGAGAAGCCTTGAGGGTGTAGACCAGGCGCTTGAAGTCCACCAGGCGCGCGGCCGTGACGAGCAGCAGCCCGGCCAGCGCGGGCTGCGGAACGTAGTGCAGCAGCGGTGCGAACAACAGCAGGGCCGCGGCAACCGTGGCGGCCGAGACGATTCCGGAGAACCGTGTCGCGGCGCCGGACTGGAAGTTGATCGCCGACCGCGACAGCGAGCCCGACCCGGGCAGGCTCTGGAAGAAGCCACCGGTCAGGTTGGCCAGGCCTTCGGCCATGATCTGGCGGTTGTAGTCGATCTTCTGTTGTGTTTGGTAGGCAATGGCTTTGGCGATCGACAGCGCTTCGATGATGCCGACGAAGGCGATGGCGAGTGCCCCCGTGGACAGATGCGGCAGCCACTCCGTGTGCACCTCGGGCACGTGCGGTCCGGGCAGGCTGCGCGGGATCTTGGCGGCCACCGACACCGCGGTGTGCCCACCCCGGCCCGGGGTCGACCAGCCGGCGAGGTACGCGATGAGCGCGGTGATGATCAGCACCGCGAGCATGTCGACCTGCGGCCATCCGTAGCGCTGCACCAGCTTGCGCAGCACGACAGCCAGGATCACCGCCGCCGCGCTCAATGTCAGTGCGCGGTAATTGATGTGATCACCGTGGGTCAGGGTGAGCCAGACGCGGCGCAGCACCTGCATGTGGCCGTTGCCCTTGTCGCGGACGCCCAGTGCGTTGCCCAGCTGCCCGATGGCGAGCAGGAAGGCCGCGGCCGCCATGAAGCCGATGATGACCGACTCGGAAATGTAGCGGGTGAGGTTGCCGAGCTTGAACAGACTTATCACGATCTGGAATGCGCCGACCAGCACGGCGAGCAGGAAGAGCGCCTCGAAGAGTTCCTTGGAGTTTTCCGAGTCGATGAAGGCCAGCGCCGTGAACACCAGTAGCGAGATGGCGCTGGTCGGTCCGTTGATCAGATGCGAGGACGAACCGAAGATCGAGGCGACGACCGTCACGACGATCGCCGAGTAGACGCCGAATCTCGGGTCCACCCCGGCGATCAGGGCATAGGCCATCGCTTGGGGGAAGGAAATGGCGGCGACGGTCAGGCCGGCGACCACATCGTGCCGGCCCTTCACCAGGTCGTATTTCACACGCACACCCACGTTTTCGACGTCTTTCCGCTACGCACCCGACGCCGCGCCGGGCGCCGAGATCATGTCCAGGATTCCGTTGGTGCCGAAGAACTGTTCCCGGGCGTCGCTCCAGTCCTTGGCGATGGCGCTGATCGGGAACAGCGTCAGCGGGCGCAGCCGGTCGGCGTGCTTGGCCAGGATCGCCGGCTTGAACGGGCGATACCCGAATCGCGCCACCTGTTCCTGGGCGGCGTCGGTGAACAGGTAATCGAGGTAGGCCTTGGCGTGAGCCGCCGTCTGCGGATCGGTCACGTTCGCGTCGACCCATGCGACCGCGGGCTGGGCGAGGATGCTGACGGGCGGATAGACCACCTCCAGGTCGTCCCTGTTCGCGGCGACCTCACGCAGCGCCTCGTTCTCCCATGTCAACTGGGCATCGCCGATCTTGGCCAGCGCGAAACTGTCGCCGGCGCCGCGGGCCCCGGCGTCGGCGACCGCCACGTGCTGCAGCAGCGACTTCACGTAGGCGACCGCCTGTGCCGGAGTGCCGCCGCGGGTGGTGACCGAGCCCCACGCCGCCAGGACGCTCAGCTGACCGTTGCCGGATGTCCGTGGGTTCGGCGACACCACGGCCACGTCGGGGTTCGTCAGGTCGGGCCAGTCGTGAATTGCCTTGGGATTGCCCTTGCGGACGACGAAGACGATGGTCGACGTGTAGGGCACCGAGGCGTTGGGCAACCGCTGCTGCCAGTTGCCGGCGATCAGGCCCCGCTTGCTGAGCGTGTCGATGTCACTGATCAGTGCCAGCGACACCACGCTGGCTTTTTGACTGCCGTCCAGCACGCTGCGGAGCTGGCGTCCCGATCCGCCGTGAGACTCCTTGATGGTCAGCGTCGTTCCGTTGTGCGTGCGGTAATCCGCGACGAATTCCTTGTCCAGCGCGGCGTACAACTCGCGCGTGGGGTCGTAGGAGACGTTGAGGATTTCGTTGGAACCAGCCGTCGGGAGATTTTTCAGCACGATCGCGGTCGTGGCGACGACGATGGCGAGCACGCCCAGGATGCTGAGCCAGGGCAGGCGTAGCGACGGGCGCGCCGCATCGGGTGGCAACAGTTTCACCACACCAGCCACACCTCCCATCACCATTCATGATGATGTGCCAAACAGCCTCGTGTGGCACCGAACATTTTTAAGAATGTTAACGATCGGGCTACCCGGCGACAGCCATGAGAATCAGCCTGAAGATAAATACGCCCAAGCTGTTTGGGCCGTCGCGAGCACGCGGGCGGGCCTGGGCCGGCTATTCCTCGGCGCCGACGGCGACTCTCGGCACACGGGCGTCGTCGCGCATCCTGCCGTGGGTCCATTCCCGCGCCCGCAGCCGCCAGGTTCGCCGCGCGTACTCCAGCTCGGTGTAGGGCCATTGGGTGACGATCCGGCCGGACGGTGATCGGAAGTAGCTGTCGCACTGCGTCCAGATGGTGCGCTCCAGGTCAGCGGAAAGCTCGTCGTTGTAACGCTTTTCGGCCTCCGGCCGCACGTCGAGGTATCCGCCGTGGCGCGCCAGCCGGCTGACCGCGCTGGCGACCAGCCGCGCCCCGGCCTCGAGGATGTAGACAATGGAGTTGCCGCCCTGATTGGTGTTGGGTCCGTAGAGCATGAAGAAGTTCGGGAATCCGCTGACCGCCACCCCTAGGTAGGCGCTCGGGTCGGCGCCCCAGTGCTCGTGCAGCTTTCGTCCACCGACGCCGACGACGTCGATGCCGGACAGGTAGCGGGACGTCTCGAAGCCGGTGGCCAGCACGATGGCATCGACCTCGACGTCCGCGCCCGATGCGGTGATCACCGATGCCGGGCCGATGCGCGCGATGGGGTCGGTGACCAGTTCGACGTTGTCGCGTTGCAGGGCCCGGTAATAATCGTCGCCGAGCAGCACCCGCTTGCAGCGGAACGGATAGTCCGGCGTGAGCGCCCGGCGCAACGGTTCGTCGTCGACGGTACGGTCCAGGAACGACGCCGCGATCTGCGTGCGCGCCGTCACCACGGGGTCGTCGGCGAAGGTCGCGGTGTTGTCGTGCTGGAACTTCCAGATCTGCCAGCGGGTGCGTCGCACGGCGAGCGGGCTGCGTTTGAATCGGGCCAATTCGGTTGCGCTGTAGGGACGGTCGTCCTTCGGCACCATCCACGGCGGGGTGCGTTGGAAGACCGTGACGTGCCCCGCGGTCTTCGCCAGCTCGGGCACCAGCTGAACCCCGCTGGCGCCGGTGCCGATCACCGCTACGCTCCGTCCGGCCAGATCGAGGTCGTGATCCCATGCGGCGGTGTGCAACACCGGGCCCGCGAAGTCGCGCAGCCCCTCGATATCGGGGAGCTTGACGGAACCGAACAGGCCGACCGCGCACACGACGACGTCGGCGGTCAGGGTGGACGGCTGCCCGTCGCGCTCCAGCCGGCAATGCCACGCGCCGGCACGCGCGTCCCACCGCACGGAGCGGACCGTGGTGTCCAGCAGGAGATGGCGACGCAGGTCGAAGTCGTCGGCCACCGATTCCAGGTAGGCCAGTATCTCCGGCTGCCGGGCGTAGGTACGGCTCCAGGATGTGTTGGGGGCGAAGGAAAACGAATACAGGTGGCTTTGGATATCGCAGGCCGCACCGGGATAGGTGTTGCGCCGCCAGGTGCCGCCGACCCCGTCGGCGCCCTCGATGATCACCAGGTCGTCGACGCCCGCGCGGCGCAGCGCGACGGCCGCGCCCAGACCGCCGAAGCCGGCGCCGATGATGGCCACCTTCGGTCCGCGCCGGCGCCTAGTCGCCGCCCGCATCCGCCCAATGGCGTAGAGCGCGCGGGCTTTCCGGCTGGTCACGGTCGGTCCCCGGCGCGCCGGATCACCATGCCGTTCAGGTCGCCGTCGGCCCGCCACCGCTGCAGGATGTCCGCGTATTCGGTGGGAGCGCCGAAGAAGAAGCTGCCCTGCCGAGTCTTGGCGTCGGCCTTGCCTTCTCGGTTGTAGTAGCCGGGCGTGCATGTCTTGGCGCGCTCGGCGCTCGCGACCGAGCGCGCCACCACCGTGTCGACCCAGCCGGCCTCGGCGTCGGGCGCGGCCTCGATTTCGGTGATGCCGTCGGCTAGTGCGGTCGCGATGATCCACGCGACGTGGCCGGCCTGCACGTCGAGCAGGTAGGGGAAGTTCACCGTCAGGCCGGCCTGGGCGATGCTTTCGATGAAGCAATTGGGGAACTTGGTGGTGCACAGGCCCTGGAAGGTACGCACACCGTCGTCCCAATGTTCGGTCAGCGTCACGCCGTCGCGGCCGATCAGCTCGAATCCGGTGCGGCGGCAGTAGTCGGTGCCCACCTCGAAACCCGTTGCGAAGATCAGGCAGTCGACTTCGTAGCTGACGCCGTCGACCACCACGCCGGCCTCGGTGATGCGCTGCACCCCGCGGCCGCGGGTGTCGACCAGGGTGACGTTGTCCCGGTTGAACGTCGGCAGGTACTCGTCGTGGAAGCAGGGTCGTTTGCAGAAGTATCCGTACCACGGTTTGAGCGCCTCGGCCGTGGCGGGATCGGTGACGATCGCCGCGACGCGCGCCCGGATCTCGTCCATCTTGGCGAAGTCCGCCAGTTCGATGTCTCGGCCGCGCTGTTCGGGATCGGTGAGGCCGTCGCGATCCTGGCGCATCACCGGCAGCTTGCGGGTGATGCTCGTCCAGGCATCGGCCACCAGGTCCTGGTCGGCTTGGCCGCCGGCCGTGAGGATCTGGAAATTGTGTATCCGCTCGCGTTGCCACCCGGGCTGTAAACCGTTGGCCCACTCCGGATCCGTGGCGCGGTTGGCCCGCACGTCCACCGACGACGGGGTGCGCTGAAAGACGTAGAGCCGCCGGGCGGCAGCGGCGAGGTGCGGTACACACTGGATCGCCGTGGCGCCGGTGCCGATGATGCCGACGCGCTTGTCGGCCAGGTTCTCCAAGGCCGGTCCCGTGTAGGCATAGTCCCAGCGGCTGGTGTGGAACGCATGCCCGCCGAAGGCGCCGAGCCCGTCGATGCCCGGCAGCTTCGGTTTGGCCTGATAGCCGTTGGCCATGGACACGAACCTGGCGCGCATCTCGTCGCCTCGGTCGGTGCGGATGATCCAGCGGGATTCCGCTGAATCCCAACGGATTTCCCGCACGTCGGTCTGCAGGCAGGCGTCGCGGTAGAGGTCGTAGTGCTCGGCGATCCGCCGGCAATGCGCGAAGATCTCCGGGCCCTTCGCATACTTTTCGGTGGGTGTGTAGCCGAGCTCCTCGAGCAGCGGCATGTACACGTACGATTCGACGTCACACGCGATCCCGGGATAGCGATTCCAGTACCAGGTGCCGCCGACGTCGGCCGCCCGGTCGATCAGCCGCACGCTCTCGACGCCGAGCTGGCGTAGCCGCGCGCCGGTCAACAGCCCGCCGAACCCGGCGCCGACGATGGCGACGTCCACCTCATCGGTGAGCGGCTCGCGGGCGTGGTCCCCGTTGGCCCACGGGTCGTCGGCGAACCGGGCGAAGGCGCCGGCCATCTCGACGTACTGGCCGATGCCGTCCGCGCGGATGCGGCGCGCGCGCTCTTCGGCGTACTTGCGGCGCAGCGCGTCGACGTCAAGCACCTGGCCAACGGTCTCGGTCACGGCCCTGCTTCCTCTCCGTGGCCCCGACCTTATAATCAATCGCTTGATCATATCAAGGGTGCCGGCGCCCAAAAGGTCGTTTACCGGCGGCTATGCCGGCGAGGCCGGGGCGAGCAGGACGCCCCGGACCAGGCGTCTGGCCGACGCCAGCGCCGCCTGATAGTCCTCGGCCGTGAGCGTGGCCGCCAATTCGGTCAGGCCGTAGATCAGCGCGTAGATCGCCTCGGCGGCGCCGCGCGGGTCGGCACGGCCGGCGAGGCCGCCCTCGCGGAAGGCGTCCTCGACGATGCCGTCGATGATCTCGCGGAAGGCCTGAAACCCTTCCGGCGCGGAGACGCCGACGCCGATCGCGTTCTCCGCCCGGATCACCCACTCGAACGCCGCGAGGTCGGGATATTCGCGCATCAGCCGGCCCGATTCGTCGAGGACCGCCTCTAGCCGCGCGATCGCGTCGCCCGGCCGGGTGGCCGCCCGGCGCAGTCGCGGCACCGCGATGTCCGTCCGCGCGGCCACCGCGGCCTTCATCAGTTCGGACTTTTTCGGGAAGTAGTTGTAGAGGCTCGCACTGGTGACGCCCGCGGCGCGGGCGATCTCACGAATCGTCGCGCGCGCGTAGCCGACCGTGGCCACGCACCGCATGGTGGCGACGATGATCCGGCGGCGAGTCTCCTCGCCGCTGGCACCGACCGGGCGCCCGCGTGGCGCCCGCGTCACGGCGCTGCCTGCACTGATCGCTCCCTGTCGGCCGACGGCTCGCAATACATCGAATATAATCGGACGATCAATTCCCTTGACGGTATCGGCACGGAGGTACGCGATGCGCGATCACCGGGCCCGCGACGCGGGATGACCGTCACCGGGCCGCAATTGGGCCGGCCGGTGGGCGCAGACGCCGAGCAGACCCGGGCACGGATCATCGCCGCGGCGATGCGCTGCGTGGCCGAGACGGGCCGCACCCGCGCGACGATTCGTGAGATCGCCCGCGCCGCGGACATGACCAGCGGGAGTTTGTATCACTACTTTGCGAACAAGTCCGAGTTGCTCGAGGCCACCGTCGCCGAGATGGACCGGATCGCACTCCCCCGGCTGCGGGCGGCCGCCGCGCAGGCGGACACCGTCATCGATCGCCTCGCGGCGGTGCTCGACGAGTCAAGCCAATTGATGCGCGACTATCCCGATCTGGCCGCCTTCGAACGAGCGATGCGCGTGATCGGCCACGAACACGGCGACCGGTGGCGGCCGCCCGGTCCGAATGCGTTGCGCGACATCATTTCCGAGATCATCGGGGACGCCCGAGCACGGGGTGCGCTGCCCGCCGGCACCGATCCGGGTGCCGTGGTGAATGCGATCCATGCGCTGGCGCGCGGCCTGACGGAACGGGCTGCCGGCCTCGACCCGGGCGCTTACGCCGCGACCCTCGATTCGGCCAAGATGCTATTGCGGGGAACGCTGTTCACCGGCGGCCCTCAGTGAGTCGCCCAACGTCCACAGCGCGACACCGAGCAAGACCAGATCCTTGAGCAGAAATTGGCCCGGCAGCGCCGAGAGCACCGGAAGGCCGTGGGCGTGGGCCATGACCACCCCTGGGGTGGTGAACAGAAAGCTCAGCGTGCCCAAGAACAGCACCACCGCCAGCGCGCTGCCCGCGGCCGAGATCCGCGGCCACAGCGGCCGCAACGCGATCAGAACGGCGGCAACGATTTCCATCGTTCCAAGTGCGCGCGCGACGAACGTGACGCTGAAGACGTTGTAGACCCAGCTCATCAGCGGGCTGTGCTGAATCAGCACGCGGGCTTCCATTTTCACGTACTTGCCCAGACCGATCCACGCCAGGACGAGCACGAGGCCGTAGCGGCTGACGAGGTGGCCCCACCGGGTCAGCGCCGGCGCCGTCGTCGGCGCATGGGTGAGATCGATCATCGGGCGACGTCCTTTCGCGAGCACAAACCGGGCATCCACCCAACCCACGGTGCAGGCCGCGTTCGAGTTCACTTCCGCAATCGCTCGAGTCCCGCGACGATGAGCCGCAACCCGAAAGCGAATTCGTCGGCCAGCGGCACGGGTAGGTCGTCGGCGACGGTGACCGTTGCGGGAAAGCGGACCGGATCGAGGCGGTGAAACGCCGCCGAGAGTTCGGCGTCTCGTTCGCCGTCGGTCGCCGTCGCGCCGGACAGCTGGATCGCAAATCCCAGGACGTAACGGGCCAGGGTCGCGTACGCGTGGGCCGCAACCGCCGGTGGAAAGCCGTTGTCGAGCAGGACGGCCAGGCAGCGCTCGCGGTTGGCCAACGCGTTCGGCCCCATCGGCGTGTACTCGATCAACAGCGGTGCGACATTTCCGTGTCTGCTCAACGCGTCAAACATGTGCTGCGCGAACAAGATACAGGCGTCTTGCCACGGCAGTGCGGCGAGTTCGTCCGCATCGAGATCGACCTCGCCGAGGATGTGGTCGACCACCAGGGCGACCAGCTGTGACCGATTGGAGAAGTGACGGTACAGCGTGGCGGTGCCCGACGCCAGGCGTTGCGCCAGCGCGCGCATCGACAGAGCCTCCGGCCCCTGTTCGTCGACGAGGTCGACGCCCGCGGCCAGGATGCGGTCCACCGGCAGGGCCGGGCGGCCGCGGGAACGGCGCCGCGGCCGACCGGTGTCGCTCACATCACTCACTGTGGTGCTCCCGCCGCTTGACACCCGCGCATATTACGGAGACACTGTATCCATAAATATCGGGTCGATCAACCACCTTGACAGCAAGGAACATTCGTCATGCTCCTCCCCCTGGCGGCCGAGCCGTTCACCGCTCCCACCGACCGCGACATGCTGCCCTCCGAACGACGGGAATTCGTGCGCACGCATCGCACCTGCGTATTCGGCTACCGCCGCCGCAACGACGGCCCGGCGATGTCGATCGTGTACTACATCCCCACCGACGCCGGCGAATTGCTGGTCTCCACCATGGCCGGCCGCGGCAAGGCCCGCATCGTCGAACGCGATCCCAAGGTGAGCCTGTGCGTCCTCGACGAGCGCTGGCCGTTCGCCTATCTGCAGGTCTACGCCGACGCCACCATCGACCAAGACCGGGATCTGGCCGTCGACGTGATGATGGCGGTGGGCGGCCGGATGTCCGGCCGGCCACTCGGCGAGGAGGCCCGCCCGCAGATCCGGGACATGTGCGAACGCGAGAACCGCGTCGTCATCCGCTGCCGGCCCTACTCCACCTTCGCGACGCCGCCACGCCATCTGCACCGCAACGACCAGGTCAACGAACTCAGCCACTGGGTCTCCGGCGTGATGCCTTGGGACGCAGCCGATCCGGTGACGGGCTGATCAGCCTGCGTAGCGGTCGCGCAGCTTGCTCAGCGTTGCCTCGATGCCCGACCCGTTCGCCTTGGCGAAGCCCATCCGCTCGTAGTAGTTCAGCTTGTTCTTGAGCGCGCCGGCATCGCGGTAGTCGAACGTCTCGGTGACCTGGGTCAGCGTCGGCGACAGCTTCTCGAATTCCCACCGCCAGCGATGACCCAACGGGTGGCGCCACTCGATGAGTTCGTTTTGCGTCAACGCGGTGATCGTGCTGGTGATCCGGTAGGGCAGCCCGAACATCTTCATGTGCGTCGAAAACTTCGAGCCCTCAACCAGTTGCGCCGGCACGGTGATGTTGTCGCGCACCGTGCCCGACCCGTCCAGCTCGTGGTGACGGCGAGGATCGGCGACCAAGGCGAACAGCTCCGCGGCCGGGGCGGCCACCTCGACCCTGCGGCTCACCTGGCGGGGCCCCCGGTCGACGACAGTGACGGTCATTGAGAATCTCCTTCCGCTACCCGGCAGCGTAATCCCGTCTAGTTCTGCGGATCCGGGACGTTCGGATCCCACACCGGTGACGGCACGAACCGCGCAGGCCAGAAGCCCGATTTGGTCAACCGCGCGACCTCTTCGCGCAGCACGACTCCGATCTTCGTCGCGAATTCGCGGGGCAGCTGCAGTGCCGAGCTCGCGGCCACGCCGAGCTGCTGGTTGATCTCGGGTTCGCAGATCGGCGCGCACCGCAGCCGTCCCGCTTCGACGTCGGCACCACACGCCGCCGACGGCAGCACCGCGTAGCCGAGCCCGGACTCGACCAGATCCTTCGCCACCTCCACCGAATCGGTCGAAAAGCGGTCGGTCAGAGCGACTTTCAGCCGAAGGGCGGTGTTTTCCAGCGTATTGCGGATGCCGGTCTGCGCGCTGGGCATCACCAGCGAAAGCTTGGCCAGGTCGGCGAAGCGGACCGGGTTGGCGGGCGACAGGTCCGACGCGGGCCCGCCGACCAGCACGAGATCTTCGATCAGCAAGTGCCGGAAGAACAGCCGGTCATCGGAGACCGGGTTGATCACCGCCAGGTCGATCGCGCCTTTCAGCAAGCGTTGCACCAGGTCGTCGGTGTCCGCGACGGCGATGTGGAAGTGGACGTTCGGGAACGCGGCGCCAACGCTCGCCGCCAGCGGCGCGGCCAGCACGCCGGCCGTCGTGGGCACCATGCCGAACAGCAGCCCGCGCTCGATCCGCGCCAATGGCGATCCGGCATACCGGACCGCGAGCTCTAGCTGACGCAGCGGCGCGGCCGTCGACGATCGCAGCCGCTCGCCCTCCTCCGTGAGATGCACGCCGCGCCGGGTCCGCTCGAACAGCGTGATCCCGAGGTCCTCCTCCAGCAGCCGGATCTGGCGGCTCAGCGCCGGCTGGGCGATTCCCAGCACCGCGGCCGCGCGCGTGATCGACCCCTCCTCCGCGATCCGCAGAAAGTACTTGAGCCGGTGGGTGTCCATCGCCACCACATCTACCAGCCATACAAATCGAGCATGACCGCTTTCCCGAATTGGTATTACCTTGCGCCGCCGATCGGGTCATATGGTCGGCTGACGCGGCCATAGCCGCTCGATGCGATGCCCTGCCGGGATGGCTGGCGGGCATGTCTCGAATGTCTCAACGTCCAGGGAGAGGTCGGCGATGACGGTTCAAGAGGAGCGGGACTGGGTGCAACTGCTCGGACTGGATCGGCTGCCCGAGCACATCGTCGGCAAGCGCGTCACCGAGTTGATGGACCTGTCCGGCAAGAAGGCGTTCGTCACCGGCGCCGGCGGCGACGGCCTGGGGCAGGCGATCGCCAACCGACTGGCCGGCTGCGGGGCCGATGTGGCGCTCATCGGCCGCACCTTCGAGAAGGTCGAGCGCCGCGCGAAGGAGGTCGAGCAGCGCTGGGGGGTGCGGGCCATCCCCGTCAAGGCCGACATGTCCGACTGGGACCAGGTGCACGACGCGGTGGACCGGGCCCACGGCGACCTCGGTGGGCTCGACATCATGGTGAACAACCCGGTGATGGTGGCGGCGGGCCCGTTCGAGCTGCAGACGAAGGCCGACATCGACTACACCGTCCTGGGCAGCCTGACCATGATGATGTACGGCGCACACGCCGCGCTGCAGCACATGCTCGCCCAGGGGTCCGGGAAGATCATCAACATCGGGTCGGTCGGCGGCCGCATCCAGCAGCGCGGTCTGGTGGTCTACAACGCGTGCAAGGCCGGCGTCATCGGGTTCACCCGCAACCTGGCCCATGAGGTCGCGCTGCGCGGCGTCAACGTTCTGGGCGTGGCGCCGGGCATCATGATCAAACCGGAGATGCGCCAGTACCTGCTCGATCCCCAGGACGACAGGCAACGCGCGGGCCGCGGCGCCATCCGGGAGGCGATCACCCATCAGGTCCAGCTGGGGCGCGCGTCGTTGCCCGAGGAAGCCGCCAACATGGTCGCCTTCCTGGCTTCCGAGGCGGCCGACTACATGTGCGGGCAGACCATCGACGTCGCGGGCGGCCAGTGGATGGGTTAACCACCGCCGCAGGCACTTTCATCATGGAGACGTCGTGTTGACATCCGATCAGGTGATGAGCGAGGCCGAAGCGCAGACCGGCCTCGCCGACTTCGGCGACGCCTCGTTCACCGAGGGCCTGGACATCCTGCTGTCCGCGCTGCGCGACGAGGCGCACCTCAACGCGCGCGGCGAAGCCTTTCTGCACCAACGCATCGTGGGGTATCTCTCGCAGCGCCTCCAGGTCGAGGACTGGTATCGCAGGCACCCGGAGATCGGAGACGTCGCGATCACCGCGCCGTTGATCGGCCTCGGGCTGCCCCGCACCGGCTCCACCGCGTTGTCGATGTTGCTGGCGCAGGATCCCGGCGTGCGCTACCTGCGCCGCTGGGAGTCCGCGCAGCCCTGTCCCCCGCCGTCGACGGTGCGGGGCGCGGACCCGCGCGTGCCGCCGGACAGGGGAGAAATGGTGGGCACCCGCCACCATGTCCCCGGGGACACCCACGGACCGATGGAGTGCCACGAGTTGATGGCGCTCGATTTCAAGTCCCACATCTTCCAGTCGTTCGCCGAAATACCTTCGTACTCAACGTGGTTGGTCGAGCGCGCAGACCTCACCTCCACGTTCCGCTATCAGCGCCGGGTGATGCAACTGCTGCAATGGGGTGAGGCGGCGCGTCCGTGGCGGCTCAAGTGCCCGTCGCACGTCTTGTGGCTCGACGCCCTCGACGCGGCGTTCCCGGACGCGCGCTTCGTGATGACCCATCGCGATCCCACCGACGTCCTCTTGTCGGTGGCCGACCTGTACGCCGACATCATCGGAGCGTTCAGCGACCGGATCGACCGCCGGTATATCGGCAGGCTCAACGTCGAACACTGGTCGCTGGGCATGGAACGCGCACTGCGGTTTCGCGCCGGCGGCGCGGAGGATCGGTTCTACGACATCGACTTTCGCGCCATGCAGGCGGACCCGATCGGCGAGGTCGCCGGCCTGTACGCATGGCTGGGCGATCCGGTGTCCGACGAGTTCGAGGCGCGGATGCAGAGTTGGTGGCGGCAGGCCGCCGCGGAGCGCGAGCCGAGCTCGCACGCCGACCCGACGCAGTTCGGCATCGACCTCGATGAGGTGCGGCCCCGGTTCGCGCGCTATGTGGACAGCGCGCGGCGGTGGACGTCCCACGAAAGGAGTGACAAGAGCAATGGCTGTTGACCTGACGGGCGGCATCGACCCGTCTCGCGAATACGTGCTGGCGCAGCGCCCCGAGGATCCGGAGATGCGCGACTCGGTGAGCTTCTGGGTGGTCGACGACCGCGGCGAGATCGGGTTGCCGCGCATCGGAATCGAGGCCGTGGGCGCCAATTGGGATTCCCACGACATTCAGCTCAACGCCGCCTTCCCCGATGGCCGCGTCTACCGGCTGCGCACCAACGGGCCGTCACTGCCCACCCGCGGGCCCGACGGGCGGGCGACCGTGCTCGGCGCCGGCGGGTTGGCGTTCCGGTGCGTCGAACCGTTCGACACCTGGACGATGTCCTACGACGGGCCCGCGGTACAGACGTCGTCGGCCGACCTGGTCGCCGGCCGCAAGGACGGCCCGACGGTGGACATCAGCTTCCACGTCGAGGCGAAGATGGCCGTACCGCCGTGGGTCCAGGGCGCGTTGCACTCCGACGCCGACACCCAGCTCAGGACGACCGCGGTGGGCGCCATCATGGGCGGCCCGCGGTACGAGCAGTTGTTTACCGCCACAGGCGAATTCCATGCCACGGGCGAGCGGCTGCATCGGTTCACCGGCAGCGGGCTGCGCATCCGGCGCACCGGGGTGCGCAAGCTCGCCGGCTTCTGGGGACACTGCTGGCAGTCGGCCGTATTCGGCAGCGGGCGCGCGTTCGGCTACATCGCCTACCCGCCGCGCGCCGACGGTCAGCCCACCTTCAACGAGGGTTTCGTCTTCACCGGCGACGGCGGCCTGATACCCGCCCGGGCGGTGCAGGCGCCGTGGCTGACGCGGCTGCGGCCGCTCGGCGAGCGCGTGCCGCTGGTTCTCGAGACCGCCGATGGCCGCGTCGAAATCGACGGCGAGACAGTGTTTTCCACCCACGATATCCATCACGACGACGACATGTACTCCATGCACGCCCTCAAGCAGGAGATGTCTCAGTTCCCCGCGGTGCAGCAGGCCGGCGTGCGCTACACATGGGACGGCGAGCAGGCCTACGGCATGCTGGAACGCTCCAACCCCCTCGACGAAATCGCCCGCGACTGAAAGGAATCCACACCACACATGAGCCAGCCACTCTCGGGAAAGGTCGCGCTGATCACCGGCGCCGCGCGGGGTCAGGGCCGGGCACACGCGGTGCGCCTGGCCGCCGACGGCGCGGACATCATCGCGGTTGACATCGCCGGACCGCTGCCACCCAGCGTTCCCTACGATTCGCCGACGCCCGACGACCTCGCCGAGACCGCACGGCTGGTAGCCGCCAACGGCCGCAAAGTCATCACCGCCGACGCCGACATCCGCGATCTGGATGCCATGACCACGGTCGTCGGCCAGGCCGCGGCAGAACTGGGCCGGCTCGACGTCATCGTCGCCAACGCCGGAATATGTTGCCCCGCACCGTGGAATCAGATCACCGCGCAGGCGTTCCGGGACACGATCGACACCAACGTCATCGGCACCTGGAACACCGTGATGGCCGGCGCGCAACACATCATCGACGGCGAACGCGGGGGCTCCATCGTCCTGATTGGGTCGGCCGCCGGCATCAAGATGCAGTCGTTCATGATCCACTACACCGCGAGCAAACACGCCGTCATCGGGATGGCCCGGGCGTTCGCCGCCGAACTCGGCCGGTACAACATCCGCGTCAACAGCCTCAACCCGGGAGGCGTCGCCACGCCGATGGGCACCGGCCGGATGCGCGACGCGCTGCAGGCAGCCGCCGACGACTACCCGCACCTGCGCGACATGCACAAACCACTGCTGCCCGAAGGCATCGCACAACCGGAAGACATCGCCGACGCGGTGGCGTGGCTCGCCTCCGACCAATCCAGAATGGTTACCGCAAGCCAGGTTTCGGTCGACATCGGCGTCGGATACGTCTGATGCGCGGCCTGGCTGACAAGACCTTCCTCATCGCCGGAGGCGCCACCGGGATCGGGGCGGCCACCGCCAAACGCCTTGCCGCCGAAGGTGCCTGGGTGGCCATCGGGGACAACAACATCGCCGGCGCCACCGGCACGGCCGAACAGATCGCGGCGGACGGCGGCCGCGCCATCGCCGTCGAATTCGACCTCGCCGACGAACGGTCGGTGCAGCGCCTCGTCGAGACGACCATCGCCGAATTCGGCGCCATCCATGGCCTGCACAACGTGGGTGCCGACCTCTCCGAGGACAACCTGGGACGCGACACCACCATCCTCGATACCGGCATGGACGTCTGGCAGCGCACCCTCGACGTCAACCTGCTGGGCTACGTCCGCACGATCCGCGCGGTGCTGCCCCACCTGCTCGCCCAGGGCGGCGGCAGCATCGTGAACACCTCCTCGGGCGCCGCGCTGGGCAGCGACCCTTCGCACGTCGCCTACGGCGCCTCCAAGGCCGCCGTCAACCACCTGACCCGGCACGTGGCCGTCAACTGGGGCAAGCACAACATCCGCAGCAACGGCGTGATGCCCGGGCTGGTGATGGGCGAAACCCAGGAACGGCAGAACGACGTCGCGCTGCAGCAGGCCTTCCTGATGTTCGGGAAGACCAGCCGGCTGGGCAAACCGGACGACCTGGCGGCGATCACCGCGTTCCTGCTGTCCGACGAGGCGGAATGGATCACCGGTCAGGTCTGGTACATCGGCGGCGGATCGCACCTGCGGCAATAGGCCACTCCGCCGAGCAGGCAGAATGGTGTGGTCACGACTGCCGGGGGATCGAAAAGGAGCGGCATGCCCACCAGCGAATATCGGGTGAGCGGAATGAGCTGCGGCCACTGCGAGGCCGCGGTCCGTAGCGAGGTGGCCCAGATCCCGGGCATCGAGGACGTGACGGTCAGCGCCGCCACGGGCAAGCTGGTCGTCACCAGCGCACAGCCCATCGATGCCGACGCCGTCCTCGGCGCGGTCGACGAGGCCGGCTACGAGGCCGTCTTGGTCGCATGAGCACGCCCCCGATCAACGAGGGCGCCGTCGGCGACACCACCGGGTCACCCCGGCTCGAGCTGGAGATCACCGGGATGACCTGCGCCTCCTGCGCGGCCCGGATCGAGAAGAAACTGAACAGACTCGACGGCGTCGCCGCGACGGTCAACTACGCCACCGAGAAGGCAGCCGTGACGGCCCCGGCCGGCTACGACGCGCGCATTCTCATCGGGGAGATCGAAAAGGCCGGTTACGGAGCCACCCTGCCGCGGCCCGCGCCGGAGCCCGCCCCCGCGGAGGCGACGCCGGATGACGCCGAACTGACCTCGCTGCGCCGGCGCCTGGTCACCGCGATCGTGCTGGCCGGCCCGGTCATCGCGATGGCCATGCTCCCCGCCCTGCAATTCCCCCACTGGCACTGGCTTTCGCTGGCCCTGACCACGCCGGTCGTCGTGTGGTGCGGCCGGCCGTTCCACGCGGCCGCGTGGACCAACCTCAAACACGGTGTGGCCACCATGGACACCCTGGTCTCGCTCGGCACCCTGGCGGCGTTCCTGTGGTCCGTCTACGCGCTGTTGCTCGGGACGGCGGGCCAGCCGGGCATGCGGCACGACTTCGAGCTGACCGTCGGGCGCGACGGCGCGCCGTGCCACGTCTACTTCGAAGTCGCCGCGGGGGTGACCCTGTTCGTCCTCGCGGGGCGCTATTTCGAGAGGCGGTCCAAGCGCGCGGCCGGCGCCGCGCTGCGCATGCTGCTGACGCTGGGCGCCAAGGACGTCGCGGTGCTGCGCGAGGGCAGCGAGACCCGCGTCCCGATCGGACGGCTCGCGGTCGGCGACGAGTTCGTGGTGCGCCCCGGGGAGCGGATCGCCACCGACGGGATCGTCGTCGCGGGCTCCTCGGCCGTGGACGCCTCCATGCTGACCGGCGAGTCCGTGCCGGTCGAGGTCGGCGAGGGTGACGCCGTCACGGGGGCCACGGTCAACGCGGGCGGTCGGCTGGTCGTCCGGGCCACCGGGGTCGGTGACGACACCCAGCTGGCGCAGATGGCCCGGCTCGTCGAGCGCGCCCAATCCGGCAAGGCCCGGGTGCAGCGCCTCGCCGACCGCGTCTCGGGGGTGTTCGTGCCCGTGGTCATGGCGCTGGCGGTGGCGACGCTGGCCGGCTGGCTGGCGGCGGGCTTCTCGCTCACCCCCGCCCTGACGGCCGCCGTCGCGGTGCTCATCATCGCCTGCCCGTGCGCCCTGGGGCTGGCGACCCCGACCGCCCTGCTGGTCGGCACCGGCCGCGCCGCGCAGCTCGGCGTGCTCATCAACGGGCCCGAGGTGCTGGAGTCGACCCGCAACGTCGACACGATCGTGCTCGACAAGACCGGCACCGTCACCACCGGCAAGATGACCCTGGTCGACGCGATCGCCGCGACCGGGACCGACCGCGCCACGCTGTTGCGCTACGCCGGCGCCCTGGAAGACGCCTCCGAGCATCCCGTCGCGCGAGCCATCGCCCGCGGCGCCACGGCGCACGTCGGCGCACTCCCGGCGGCCGCCGACTTCAGTGGGATCAACGGCATGGGCGTGCGGGGCACCGTCGACGGCCACGCCGTCGTAGTCGGGCGCGAGAGCCTGCTGACCGAATGCGGAATCCGCCTCGACGCGGCCCTGTCGGCGGCCAAAGCCCGCGCCGAGAGCGAGGGCAAGACCGCCGTCGCCGTCGGCTGGGACGGCGGGGCCCGGGGCATCCTGCTGGTCGCCGACGCCGTCAAGCCGTCGAGCGCCGAGGCGGTGCGGCAGTTCACCGGGCTGGGCCTGACCCCGGTGCTGCTCACCGGCGACAACGCGGGCGTCGCCGCCCGCATCGCCGACGAGCTGGGCATCGCGCAGGTCATCGCCGACGCGACGCCCGCCGACAAGGTCGGCGCCGTCCAGCGCCTGCAAGCCGAGGGCAAGGTGGTCGCCATGGTCGGTGACGGCGTCAACGACGCCGCGGCGCTGGCCGCCGCCGACCTGGGCCTGGCGATGGGCAACGGCACCGACGTCGCGATCCAGGCCGCCGACCTCACGGTGATCCGCGGTGACCTGCGTGCCGCGGTCGACGCGATCCGGCTGTCCCGGCGAACATTGGCCACCATCAAGGCCAACCTGCTGTGGGCCTTCGGCTACAACCTGGCCGCGATCCCGCTGGCCGCGCTCGGCATGCTCAACCCGATGTTCGCCGGCGCCGCGATGGCGGCCTCGAGCCTGCTCGTCGTCGGCAACAGCCTGCGGCTGCGCTCGTTCACCAGCGTCATCGACGACGCATGAGCCGGGGAGCCCGGGGAGCGCGCATCCGGTCGGCCCACACGCAGAAACGGTCGGCTGGCGGGCCGCGTTCGTATGGGATAGTTGGTCCGGCCGCCGCCTTCGGTGACCCCGACCGGCCCTTCGTTACTCACCTCATCCGCGCGCAGCGATCGATCTAGCAGAGGTCACGACCGTTGGAGCAGTTCTTCGGACAACTGTCCTTATTGCACGGCTGGTTTCCGCCGGCCGTGCAGGGCCTGGCGCTGCTCGTGCTGCTCGTCGCCATTCAGTGGCGCACCCGAAGCTGGCTCAAGCGGGTGCTGCCGGTGGCGCTCATCGCGGCCGTCGCGGTGACGCTGCTGGCCCGGTGGTACATCACCTCGCTCGGGGTGGCCGGCGACCCGGCACCGACGACGCTGTGGATCTGGATCGCGATGACCGGCCTGGCCGCCGCGGTCTTCCTGGTGGGGTGGCGGGGGTCCGCTGGTGGCGGCGCGGTGTGGCGGTGCTCGCGATACCGCTGTGCGTCCTGTGCGCCGGCATGGCGCTGAACAACTGGGTGGGCTACTTCCCCACCGCGCTCGCCGCCTGGAACCAGCTGACGTCCGTGCCGCTGCCGGACCAGATCGACCGGCTGCGGGTGACCGAGATGCAGATCGCCGGGACCAAGCCCAGCAAGGGCGTGGTGGTGCCGGTGGACATCGACGGCAATTCTCCCGCCGGCTCGCACTTCGCCCACCGCCGCGAACTGGTCTATCTGCCGCCCGCGTGGTTCAACAGCAATCCGCCGCCTCGGCTGCCGGCGGTCATGATGATCAGCTCCGCGTTCAACACCCCGGCCGACTGGCTGGGCCCCGGCGGCGCGTTCACCGCCATCGACAACTTCGCGGCCGCACACCACGGCTTCTCCCCGGTGCTGGTGTTCGTCGATCCGACCGGTTCCTTCGACAACGACACCGAGTGTGTGAACGGCACTCGCGGCAACGCCGCCGACCACCTGACCAAGGACATCGAGCCCTTCATGGTGTCGAACTTCGGCGTCAGCGCCGACCGCGCCAACTGGGGCGTGGCCGGGTGGTCGATGGGCGGGACCTGCGCCGTGACCCTGGCCGTCATGCACCCCGAGCTGTTCAGCGCGTTCGTCGACATCGCGGGTGACCGCGGGCCCAACGGCGGCTCCAAGGATCAAACCGTCGCCCGGCTGTTCGGCGGCAATCACGACGCCTGGGCCGCCTTCGACCCGGTCACGGTCATGACCAAGCACGGCCACTACGACGGCCTGTCGGGTTGGTTCGACGTGCCCGGCTCGGACGGGGCGCACAACGTCGCGCAGGACGGCAACCCCGCCCTGATCGCCTCCAGCAGCGACCCCGCCGCCAACCCCGAGGGCCAGGACATCGCGGCGAACTCGCTGTGCGCCGTCGGCGCCGCCAACGGCATCGCCTGCGCGGTGGTCACCCAGCCCGGCAAACACGACTGGCCGTTCGCCGCCCAGGCGTTTGCCACGGCGCTGCCCTGGCTGGCCTCGACGCTCGGCACGCCCAACACCGAACCGGTGCAGCTGCCCCAGCGGTCCGCGGGCGAACCGCGTTGATCGCCGCTGGTCGGCTCGCGTTCACCGGTGATAACGCGGATCGGCGGGAATTCACAGCTGACCCTCCCGTAACGCAGCCGACATATGGGCGTCGCGAATGGTACGGTTCGCTGCTGTGGCCTCGATGTTCTGCACCAACGGCGGTTCCCACGCGGACCCGTTCGTCGCGCAGCGTGCCACGATGAATGCGCGAATCCCCGGGCCGAATTCGCCATTTCTGTTATCGCGTGATCGTTTGTTCGGCGCCCTCGCTTGTCAGCCATGAACCGCCGTAAGTTCCTTGGATCGCTCGCCGCGTCGGTCGTCGCCGGCGTAGGCGCTGCTCGGCTCATCGTCGATCCGCAGCCACGCACGTTCGCCCAAACCTCGGCGGCCGACATACCGACCTCCGGCCCGACCGCCCCGCAGGCCCTGCTGCCGCCCCCGCCACCGAGCGCCCGCATCGCGCTGCCCGGCGGTGGTGCCCTGATGAAGATCCCCGGCGAGGGTGATCTGCTCGCGCTGACCGTCGACGACGGCGTCAACAGCGAGGTGGTGCGGGCCTACACGCAGTTCGCCAAGGACACCGGCATCCGGCTGACCTATTTCGTCAACGGGATCTACGACTCGTGGACCGAGAACCTCGAGATGCTTCGGCCACTGGTGGACAGCGGGCAGATTCAGCTCGGCAACCACACCTGGTCACACCCGGACCTGACCACGCTGACGAAAGAGCAAGTCGGCGAACAGCTCTCACGCAACGATGCTTTTCTGAAGAACACGTACGGGATCGGCGCGAAACCATATTGGCGACCGCCGTACGCGAAGCGCAACGCGGCCGTCGACGCGGTGGCCGCCGACCTCGGTTACAAGGTCCCCACTCTGTGGTCGGGATCGCTGTCGGACTCGACGTTGATCACCGAGGAGTACATCGTGCAGATGGCCGATCAGTACTTCACACCCCAGTCCATCGTGATCGGGCACCTCAACCACCTGCCGGTCACGCACGTCTATCCGCAACTCGTCGACATCATCCGCGACCGGAACCTTCGCACCGTCACGCTCAACGACGTGTTCCTCAAGACGCCGTAACCGCCGGCTGGCCAACCGGTTTCGGCGCCGTCCCGGCCTCATTGGCGAGCCACGCCTTCAGGGTGGACGCCGCGGCCACCGTCCGGCAATTCTTCAGCCGGAAACATCGGTGCCGAAAACCAATCTCTAAAAAATTAGAGATTCCCCTTCCGCTGGCGGCCCTGCGATTGTTACCGTTCCGTAATGCGTCGGGCCGGGGGAGTTTTCGCAGCACTGCTGATAACTGTTTCCGCATTCGTGGGAGTTGGAAATGCGCGGGCCGACGGCGGGGACGAACCCCAGTACGCGGACTTCTACCTCCCGCCGGATCCCCTACCGCCCGGCCGGCCCGGCGACCTGATCCGCACCGAGCCGTCGCGGCTGGTGCTGGAGCCTTCCGGTCAGCTCGGCGCGATCATGGCCACCGGCACCCGAATCATGTACCGCAGCACCGATACCCGGGGCAACCCGATCGCGGTCACCGGCACCTACTTCGAGCCCTACAACGACTGGCCCGGCGGCGGGCCGCGGCCGTTGATCAGCTACGCGCCCGGCACCCAGGGCCAGGGCAATCAGTGCGCCCCGTCGCGCATGTTCAACCAGGGCATCCACTATTCGGGTGGCTGGGACATCATGTTCAACTACGAGGAGTTGTTCGTCGCCACCATGGTCGCCCGTGGCTTCGCCATCGTCATGACCGATTATCAGGGCCTGGGCACCCCGTCGATGCACACCTACGTGGGCCGGGTCGCGGAGGGCCAGGCGGTGCTCGACGCCGCCCGCGCCGCCATGAAGCTGCCGGACACGACCCTGGATCCGCATGGGCCGGTGGCGTTTTGGGGCTACTCGCAAGGCGGCGGGGCGACCGCGTCGGCGGCCGAGCTGGCGTCGGCCTATGCGCCGGATCTCCATATCGTGGGCACCTACGCCGGAGCGCCACCGGCCAACCTCAAGGAGCTGTTCCCCTACGCCGACGGCAGCGCCCTGGTCGGTGTCGTCGGGTACGCGCTCAACAGCGTGATGGCGGCCTACCCGGAGTTCGCCGACACCATTCGTTCCAAGATGACCCCGCGCGGGCTGGCGATGCTCGAATCGGTCTCCCGCCAGTGTGTGGGACAGACGTTGCTGGACTTCATGTTTCGGCATATCCAGCCCTATTTCACCGAAGACATCCATCAACTGGTCAACGAAGAGCCGTTCAGCACCATGTTCGAAGACCAGCGGATCGGGCGCTACAAACCGAACGCGCCGGTGATGATCGACAGCAATCGCTATGACCCGCTGGTGCCGTGGACCGCGGCCAACCAGCTCGGCCGCGACTGGTGCGCCCAGGGCGCCGATGTGGAATTCCGCACCAATGAGGAGCCACCCTTCCTCAACAAGCTCGTGATCAATCACGCGCTGCCGATGCTGGTCGACGGTGAACCGGCCATGCAATGGATCGCGGCCCGCTTCAACGGCGAGCCCACCGCCCCGAACTGCGGGCAGTTCTAGACTGGGCGTATCGCTGCACGTAGAAAGCACAACGCGGCGGAGCGGCGCCGCCAGCTCGCCGACGCCGCGATCGAATTGCTGGGCGGCAACGGGGTGCACGGCGTCAGCCACCCGAAAGTCGATGACCACGCCGGCGTCCCGCCCGGCACCACCTCGTTCTACTTTCGGACCCGCAAGGCGCTGATGCACGCCATGGCGACGCGGCTGGCCGAGCTCGACCTCGCCGACTTCTCGATGATGGCCGAACTCGCCGAGGATCACGCCACGCAGTTCGCCGGAACCGCGGGCCTGGCCCGCATCGTCATGTACGTCAACAGCGAACCGTGGTTGACCCGCGCCAAGGCGCGCTACGAGCTCGCGCTGCTCGCCGGCCGGGACGCGGAGCTGGCCGCGGCGCTCAGCGAGTCCGCCGACCGGCTCTACGCGCTGGCGCGCAACGTCGTCACCCAGTGGCACCCCGCCGACAGCGCGCCGGATCCGGCTTTGGTCGATGACCAGGCGATCGCCACGCTCGCGTTCATCAACGGCATCATGTTGACCTTCGTCGCGGGCCAGCCGGCCGTCGACGATCCCGAGCACCTGGAGCGGCTGATCCAGGGTGTCATCGCGGGGGTCGCCGCGGTTCACGCAGGCTGACGGGAATTCGTTGTGGCTGTCCAGGATTCACGAGCCGGCCGACTCGGTGCTTCCCCTCATCGAGGCGTGTGCCAGTGGCGGATCGCTGCCGCGAATTGCTCGGGAGCGTCGGAGGGGACGAAGTGGCCGGCACCTTTGACGACGACCGTGTGGTGATCGGTAAAGATGCGCTCCCAGCGCCGCAGTTCGTTGTCTCCGAACGCGAAGTCGGCGTCGCCCCAGATGATCAGTGTCGGCAGTGCCGCGATGGCGGCCAACCCGGCATCGACGTCGGCGAGAAACGCTCGGCTGGCGGTGATCTCACGGGGAAACACGGCTGAGGCTTCTCGCCGTACTGGGCTGTCGAGGGCGTTCTGATAGTGGGCCATCTGTTCGCTGGTGGGCTTGGTGAGCCGATGCCCGACGGGGATCATGACGTTGACGAAGAGGTTGAACTGGCGGATCAGCAGGCGCCCGATCGGGCTGCCCATCAGATGGGACATGATCTGCACGAGCGGAGCGCCGACCGGCCATGCCCACGTGTTGGTCAGCACCAGCCGGTCGAAAACTCCAGGACGCCGCTGCACCATTGCCAACCCGATCGGGCCGCCCCAGTCGTGAGCCACCAGCGTGGCCCCACTGAGCGCGAGTGCGTCGACGAATCCGCCGATCACCTGGGCGTGTTCGGCGGGCAGGTACCGGTATCGCGGCGCCGCGACCGACAGCCCGAAGCCGGGATAGTCCACTGCGACGCAACGAAATTCGGACCGTAGGGATTCGATGGCCTCGCGATAGTCGAATGACCAGGTGGGATTGCCGTGCAGGAACAGCAACGTGGGACCCGATCCTTCGTCCACATAGTGGACGCTGTGCCCGTCGATATCGACGAATCGGCTCTCGAAGGGGAACAACTCGTCGTCGACCCAAGCGGGTCTTTCCGCGACCGTCATGCCTTCCCCCGTTCGATCGACTTGATATGATGATGTGTACTTTAGATTAGCAAGTAGGTGACGATGAGTCGAGACTACGGTCAGTACTGCGGACTTGCCCGGGCCCTGGACGTGGTGGGTGACCGGTGGAATTTGTTGATTGTCCGCGAGCTCCTCATCAGGCCCGCGCGCTACGGCGAGTTGCGCGACGGACTTTCCGGCATCGCCACGAACCTGCTGACCGACCGGCTCCGCGACCTGGAAACCGCCGGCGTGGTCGAGCGGCGCTTGTCCGATGACGCCAACGCGATCACTTACGCCCTCACCCCATGGGGCGCGGAGTTGCGCGAGCCCATCAACGCGCTCATCCGCTGGTCGACGCCGCTGATGATCCGCGGACCCGAAGGCGATGAGTTCCGCGCCGAAGGGCTTCTGGTGGCACTTCCCGCGCTGTTCGCCGGGCGCACCCCTGCGGATCAGTCGGTGGCAGTGGGAGTCATCGTGGACGGCGTAATGGTCCAACTACGTGCCACCGAGTCCGGCATCACCGTCGACAGGCCCGATGGGCGCAAGCTTGACGCCGTCCTCAGTGCCGACGCGCCGTTTGTTCTCGGGCTCGCGGCGGGTGCGCTGTCTCTGGATGACATCCGCACACTCGTCGAGATCGACGGCGACGAATCCGCCGTGCGAAACTTCTTCGACGCGCCCAGGCAAGCAGCGAATCGGAGGCCGTCGCGCCAGCCGTCGAGGAAGAGGTAGGTGAGCACCGAACGATCACCCGCCGGCCGTCACCGAGCGTCGAACATCGCGTCGATGAGCCGGTGCAGCACCTGCCCGGTTTCCCGGCGGCTGCGCTTCGGGTCGTCCGCGGTCGCGATCACCATGGCCGCCTCGTCGAGCGCACCGATCAGCACGTGCGCCAGCGGCCGCACCGGCTGCTCGGCCAGTTCGCCGGCCCGGATGGCCTCGGTGAGCATCTGCTCGGTCATGCCGAGGCTGTATCGCTGGGCGACGTCACGGAATTCGGCCCAGCCCAGCACGCTCGGCGCGTCCAGCAGGATCAGTTGGCGCACCTCGGGGTCGCCGGAGACGTCGAGCCAGGCGTCGACCGCGGCCCGGACCGCGTCCGTGGGCGTGGACGCCCCGGATTCGGCCACCACCACGGCCATCCGCGCCATCACATCCTGCTCGACCACCTCGACGACTTCGCGGAATAACGCTGCCTTGTCGGCGAATTGGTGATACATCGCGCCGCGGGTGACGCCGGCGGCGGTGGCGATCTCCGGTGTGCCGACGTCGGCGTAGCCTCGCAGCCCCCACAGCTTGCGGGCAGCCGCGATCAGCGCGTCGCGGGTCGCCGCGGAGCGCTCTTCCTGGGTCCGTCTCTTGCTTTCCATACAGCCTGTTGGTAACTTACGAACAGACAGCCTGTTTGTAAGTCTATCCCTGAAGTAGGAGTTTGCTATGTCGACGATCGACATTAGTGCCGGAACCATCCATTACGAAGCAACCGGACCCGAGGACGGCAGGCCGGTGGTCTTCGTGCACGGATACATGATGGGCGGGCAGTTGTGGCGCCAGCTCGGCGAGCGCCTGGCGGCGCGCGGGCTGCGCTGCATCGCGCCGACGTGGCCGTTGGGCGCGCATCCGGAGCCGCTGCGGCGCGGCGCCGACCGGAGCATCACCGGCGTTGCCGGCATGGTGGCCGAGGTGCTCGCCGCGCTCGACCTGCGCGACGTGGTGCTGGTCGGCAACGACACCGGCGGCGTCGTCACGCAGCTGGTGGCCGTGCATCACCGCGATCGGCTCGGCGCGCTGGTGCTCACGAGTTGCGATGCGTTCGAACACTTTCCGCCGCCGATCCTCAAACCGGTGATCCTGGCGGCCAAGTCGAAGACGTCGTTCCGTGCCGTGGCGCAGGCCATGCGCGTGCCGGCGGTACGCAAGCGGGCGTTCGACGGCCTGGCGCACAGCAACATCGATGAGCTCACCGAGGCGTGGGTGCGCCCGGGGCTATCCGATCCGGCCATCGCCGAAGACCTGCGCCAGTTCACGCTTTCGATGCGCACCGAGGTGACGACGACGGTGGCGGCCCGGCTGTACGACTTCGACAAGCCGACGCTCATCGCGTGGTCGGCCGACGACGTGTTCTTCGAGCAGGAGGACGGGGCCCGGCTGGCCGCGACCATTCCCAACGCCCGCCTCGAAGTCATCGCGGGGGCCAGGACCTTTTCCATGATCGATCAGCCCGACCAGCTCGCCGATCTGCTCTCCACGATCGCGGTGCGCACCTGACCGGCGAGACACCCCGCGGCGCAAGCCGCCCCGCGCGGTAGCGTCTTGGCCATGTCAGATGCGACGTCTCCCCTGCTGGGCCGGCGGATCCTGGTTACCGGCGGCGCTACCGGCATCGGCGCTGCCGCCGTCTCGGTGCTGACCGACGCGGGGGCCGAGGTCGCAGCGACCTATCACAAGACTCCGCCGCCGGACGGCCTGACGGCCGAGTGGTTGCAGTGCGACGTGCGCGAGGCCGAGGCCGTCTCGGCGATGGTCCGGGAGGCCGCGCAGCGCCTCGGTGGCCTCGACGTGCTGGTGAACGCCGCCGGGCTGTGGCAGGCGGGGATTCCGGGCTACATCGGCGCCGACGAGATCTCGTTCCTGTTGGACACCAACATCAAGGCGACCATCCTCACCAACCAGGCCGCCTACGCGGTGATGAAGGACCAGGACCCCAAGGGCGGCCGCATCATCAACTTCGGATCTTCCGAAGCCGTGATGGGCAGCCCGATCTCGGCCGTCTACGCCGCGACCAAGGGCGCGGTGCAGGCGTGGACGCGGTCGGCCGCCAAGGCCTGGGCGTCGGAGAACATCACCGTCAACGCCCTTGCGCCCGCGGTGCAGACGGCGGGCGCCGACCGCCTCCGCGAATTCCTCGGTCCGGACGCCGCGGCCATGATCGATCAGCAGATGCAGATGATGATCCCGCTCGGCGGCACACTGGGCGAGCCCGCCCGCGACGTCGGCCCGATGCTGGTCTTCCTGGCCGGCCCCGGCTCGGGCTTCATCACCGGCCAGCTGCTGGCGGTGGACGGCGGCCTGATGATGGTGGGCGGTTAGGCAGCCGGCGAGCGCCGGCCTCGACTGCCAACGACGCTGCGCGGCATCACGTTTGGTCCTTGTCGCCGGACGGGCCCGACTGGCCGCCGCGGCGCCGCCTGGCGGAGACGCCCGCCGCCCGCGATTCCGCGACCTCGCGGCGATATTCGCGTGCCCGATTCCTCAGCAGGATCAGCGACCTGTGCAACTCGAAGAGCATGGTCCAATGATGGCCCGTGGACGTGAACGGACCCGCTATACACGCGGTCTTCGATCGGGAATCCTGGGCGAAATGGGCATGAAAATTTCCACAACACGAGACGGTGACGAGCACACCGCCCGGCCGCTGGGATTCGGCGGTGCTGAGCGGCCCGCTACTATAAGACGGACCGTCTCGTCTCGTAGCACGGGCGGAGTGAAGGTGAATTCGACGGATGGCTGACGACACGATTCAGGCGCTGCTGCGCAAGCGCCTGTCCGATCCCGGGGTCGCGGTGAAATACCGTGACGTGCAATGGACTTGGCGTCAGTACCTGGCGGGCGCCGCGGCGCGTGCGGCCGCGCTGCTGGCCGCCGCCGATCCGCAGCGCCCGATGCACATCGGCGCCCTGCTGGGAAACACCCCCGAGATGGTCAGCCAGATGGCCGCGGCCGGGCTCGGCGGCTATGTCCTGTGCGGATTGAACACCACCCGGCGCGGCGAGGCACTGGCCGCCGACGTCCGGCGCGCGGACTGTCAGTTCGTGGTCACCGACGCCGAACACCGGCCGCTGTTGGACGGCTTGGACCTCGGCGGCACACGGATCCTCGACTCCTCGACTCCGCAGTGGAGCGAATTCGTCGGGGCGGCCGGTGAGCTGGAGCCGCACCGCGAGGTCACCGCGATGGACCCCTTCATGATGATCTTCACCTCCGGCACGAGCGGAAATCCCAAGGCGGTGCAGGTATCCCACCTCATGGCGACGTTCGCCGGACTCAACCTGGTCCAGCGCTTCGCCCTGACCGAGCAGGACACCTGCTACGTCTCGATGCCGCTGTTTCACTCCAATGCGGTCGTCGCCGGATGGGCGCCCGCGGTGTGTTCCGGCGCCGCCATGGTGCCGGCGAAGTTCTCGGCGAGCAGTTTCCTCGACGACATCCGCCGCCACGGCGCCACCTACATGAACTACGTCGGGAAGCCGCTCGCCTACATCCTCGCCACCGCCGAACGCGACGACGACGCCGACAATCCCCTGCGGGTGGCCTTCGGCAACGAGGCCAACGACAAGGACATCGACGAATTCGCCCGCCGTTTCGGTGTCCAGGTCGAGGACGGTTTCGGCTCCACCGAGAACGCCGTGATCGTGATCCGGGAGGAGGGCACCCCCAAGGGCTCGATCGGCAAAGGCATGGACGGCATCGCGATCTACGACAGCGACACCGTCACCGAATGCGCGGTCGCCCGGTTCGATGCCGACGGCGCGCTGGTCAACGCCGACGAAGCGATCGGCGAGTTGGTCAACACCGCGGGATCGGGTTTCTTCACCGGTTACTACAACGACCCGGACGCCAACGCCGAACGCATGCGCCACGGCATGTATTGGTCCGGGGACCTGGCGTACCGCGACGCCGAGGGCTGGATCTACCTGGCCGGGCGCACCGCGGACTGGATGCGGGTGGACGGCGAGAACCTGGCCGCGGCGCCGATCGAGCGGATCCTGTTGCGCCACAGCGCTATCAACCGGATCGCCATCTATGCCGTCGCCGACGGGCACGTCGGCGATCAGGTGATGGCGGCGATCGTGCTCAACGACGGTCACACCCTTGCGCCCGCCGAATTCGAAGCGTTCCTGGACGCGCAGCCCGACCTGTCCCCCAAGGCCCGCCCACGCTTCGTCCGTATCGCGGCCGAGCTGCCCAGCACCGCCACGCACAAGGTGCTCAAACGCCAGTTGATCGCTCAGGGGACGACCGTCGGGCCGGGCGAGGTGTTGTGGGAGCGCGACCCGCGGGGCACGGCGTACACGGTTCGCGCCGATCGCGAGGGCGGAGCCGGGCGCGGCGGGTCGCAACCGTCGGCTAGGCCGGGCTCCTCGGCACCCGGCGCCGGATCTGCCCCTTCGGCCGTCGCACCCGTTTGACCGGGTCCCGGGTTGTGCCGGCGGCGATCTCGTCACGCAACTGGGAGATGTTGGAGATCTCCGCGTACAGCCCGCGGATCGCGTAGTCCAACACCGCGAACGAGTAGCGCTGCTCGGGGTCCTCGGTGATACCGAGTTCGGCCGACCGCTGCCGCGACCACAGCGCCTCGTCCAGCCGGGCACGGGTCGCTTCCAGATGCCGCTCCAGGCCGTCCAGGACGTGTTCGGGGTCCCGCCCGCGGGCCAGCCAGGTTTTGAGGATGACGGGGTGTTTGATGACCACCTGATCCTGACCCGGGAAGTGCTGGACCCAGCGGCGCAGGGCGTCGCGGCCGGCATCGGTGGTCTCGTACAGGGTGATGGCGCGCTTGCCGGATTGCGCGCCGGTCTCGCTGACCATGCCGCGTTGCAGCAGGCGGGTCAGTTCACGACGCACGTGACTGACCGACGGAGACCAATAGAAGTGGCCGCCAGACAGTTCGGCGCGCATCTTGATCTCGCCGGCGGTGAGTTGCTCGTCGTTGGCCGCCAGCACCCCCAACACCAGGTATGCGGTGACCGGCAGGCCGTTGGCGGTCCTCGGGCTCACGAGCTGTCCGCCTCCGCGCCGGTGAAGTACGGCAGCGTGACATCGGGTTCGGTGGCGTGGAACTCCACCGACACCCGCATGCCGACGGCCAGCTCGTCCGGTGACACGCCGACGACATTGGTCAACATCTGGTAGCCCTCGTCCAGGGTGATGATCGCCGGCGCGTAGGGCGGCGCGAATTCCGCTGTCACCGGGCGGTATACGACCGTCCAGCTGTAGATCTCGCCACGGCCGCTGCCCCGCCTCCAGCCGAGGTCCTCCGAAAGGCATTGGCGGCAATGCTCGGTCGGGGGGAAGTTCGCCGATCCGCAAGCCGCGCAACGTTGGTAGCGCAGTTCGTGGGACCGGCATCCCTCCCAGAACGGCGCGCTGAGGTGGCTGCTCGCGTGCGGGACGGGCCCGGCCTGGGGCCGCAGTGGGTCGGCGGTCATCGTGGTTCGTCTCCCAGGATCAGCACCGTGGTGAACAGGGCCCCGGCTCCCCCGTTGCTGCACAACGCGACATGGGCGTCGGCGACCTGAAGGGCGCCGGCCTGTCCGCGCAGCTGTTGCACCGCGCGGACGGCCCGCTGCATCATCTGCGGATTGGCGCCGGCGTGGCTGAACGACATGGTCCCCCCGTCGGTGGTGATCGGATGGCTGCCGTCGATGGCGATGTGGCCGTCGGCCACGAAGGGGCCGCCCTCCCCGTCACCGCAGAAGCCGAAAGCCTCGAGCTGGCGGATGATTTCGAAGGAGAACGGGTCGTAGAGCTCCAGCACGTCGACGTCGTCGCGGCGCAGTCCGGCGTGATTGAATGCGCGGTCGGCGGCGCGCCGGCCCACCACACCGTTGACGTGATCCCCGCGCCGCCCGGCGAGGTCGTAGGCGGGCGGATGTTGGTAGGACGGGCCGTGGAAGTCCGCGCCACTGCCCAGCACGTAAATGGGTTGGCCCGCAACGTCGACGGCGTCGATGTTGGCCACGACCAGCGCACACCCTCCCTCGGAGGTGGTGGCGCAATCCAGCAGGTGGAACGGGTCGGCGATGGGCCGGGATGCGGTGATGTCCTCCGGGGTGAACGGCCCCCGGTCGTAGTAGACGGCTTCAGGGTTGCGGGATCCGTTGTTGCGGATGGTCGCCGCCACCGTCGAAAGTTGTTCTCGTGTCGTGCCGTAGACGTGCATGTGGCGCCGCGCGATGAGCGCGAATTCGGCGGTGGTGAACATTCCCCAGGGGGCGACGAATTCGTTCTCGGGCCGCGTCCACGGCGCGGTGGCCTCGTGGTCGCGGTATTCGCCGGCCTGGGCCGCGACCAGCACCACCACGTCGGCCATGCCGTGCTCGATGGCGGTGACCGCCTCGGTGATCATGCCGACCCCGAACGCCAGCCCCTGCCAGGCCGGCCCGATCCGCAGGTCGTAGATCAACGAGGTCGAGTCCGGGGTCGCGCTGATGCCGTCGACGTCGTCGAGGGTCAGGCCGGCGTCGTCGAGCGCGCCCAGGATCGCCTTGATCGCCAGGCCGCGGGAGGTTTCGCCGTCCAGCCGTCGCCCTTGCCGTGTGTTGTGCACTCCGACGATCGCCGCGGTGCGCTTAGTCACGCTAGTTCTCATCCGCGACAACTCCCAAATAGGTTCCCATGACGTCATATTCACGCCCATCGCGCATGATGGTCCCGATCGTCGTGCCTCGTGAGTTGAGGTGCACCGCGCCCGCCTCGACCACGTCGATTCGCACGTCCACCGGCCGCGCTGTCTGCGGGTCGGTGATCTCGACGACCATCGCGACCGCGTGCTCGTCGTCGTCCCATTCGACGCTGGTGATGCGGTGCCGGGCGGTCAGCTCCATCACCACGGAATCCTGCCGCACCAGGAAGCGCACCGGCGCGCACAGCTCGCCGGCGCGGGGCGGCACGCACAGGCTGACGGCCATGTCACAGCCCCGCCGGCCGAGCGCTGATGGTCCCCGACCGGTGCAGGGTGGCCAGGTCGTCCCGGGTGTGCCCCAGGACGCCGGTCAGCACCTCATCGGTGTGCTGGCCGTAGAGCGGGGGCACCCGCCGGATCCATTGCCGCGGCTTGCCCAGGAATGCGAAAGGCATTCCGGTGCAAAGAAAGGGGCCCGCGACGGGGTGGTCGACGGTCTCCCAGAAGCCGCGGGCGCGCAGCTGCGGATCGGTCAGCAGCGCCGCGGCCGGGGTGACGCGTGCCGCGGCCACGCCGGCGGCGCGCAGTGCCTCGACGGCGCCGGCCACCGAGTGCCCGGCAGCCCAGGCGGTGATGAGTTTGTCGATGTCGTCGGCGCGTTGGGCCCAGTCGGGTTCCTCCAGCCCGGGCTGGCCGAGCAGGCCGGCCAGCGATGCGCGGCCGGCGGCGTCCATCGCCGCCAGCGCGACCCACTCGTCGTGACCGCGGCAGCGGTAGACCCCTTGGGGGCGCGTGCCCTGGCCCCGGTTTCCATTGCGGCGCATCGCGATACCGTTCCGCGAATACTCGACCAGCATTTCGGCCGCCACGTTCAGCGCCGCCTCGACCATGGTCGATTCCACCTGCATCCCGGTGCCGCGACGGTCGCGGATCGCCAGCGCGGCGATCGCGGCGAAGGCCGCGTGCAGGCCGGCGATCGGGTCGCACACACCGCGCGGGATCACCGGGGGGCCGTCGGCGTGCCCGGTCATCCATGCCATGCCGGTGGCCTGCTCCATGGTCTGGGCGAAACCGACCCGGTCGCGCCAGGGGCCGTCGAGGCCGAACGCGGGCATCCGGACCATGATCGCCCGCGGGTTGGCCGCGCGCACCGCGTCGAATTCCAGGCCGAAGTTCGCCATCACCCGGGGTGAGAAGTTCTCGACGACGAGATCGCTCGCGGCGATCAGTTCAAGCGCGAGTTCTCGTCCGGCGTCGGTGCCGAGCTCGATGCTGACGCCGCGCTTGTTGTTGTTGCTGCACAGGAACACCGGGCCCCATTCCCACCATTGGTCCCAGTCGGGCGGGCGGCCGGCGGAGAACCGCATGCCGTCGGGCCGGCGCACGCCCTCGATCTTGATCACGTCGGCGCCCAGGGCGCCCAGCAGTTGGGTGGCGACCGGGCCGGCCCAGAAGGCGGTGAAATCGGTGACGCGGACATCGGACAACGGCAGCGCGCCGGCGGCGGTCCCGGCGGGCGCCGGGGGTCGCGGCGGCCACTGCACCCGCCCGGTGTCTGCGCCGAGTTGCGGCGGTGCGGCGGGGGCGGCGGTCTGCATCGCGTCGCTGCGATACGGCACCCGCGGCGCCAGCACCCCGTCCGGCGATTCGGCGAAGACGCCGCGTTCCACGAAGTGGTCGATCGTGGGCAGCATCTCGGGAGTCGCGATGGGGGCAACCGGAATCCGGAATGCCACCGCGAGATCGACGATCTCCTGGGTGGTTCGGCTGCCGGTCCATTCGGTGACCATGCCGAGGAATTCGTCGCGGCGCTCGACGCGGCCGGCGAACGAGGCCAGGTCGGCGTCGTCGACCAGATCGGGTCGCTCGATCATCACCAGGAAGTCTTGAAACTGTTGGGCGGTGATGGTGCAGAAGCCGACCATGCCGTCGGCCGTCGGAACGATCGAGGGCAGCTCCAGGCTGCGTTCGTGCAGCAGCGAATCGGCGCCCAGCACGCTGGCGGACATGGCGGACAAGCCGCCCATGGCGATCGCCATGGCCTCGTACGTCGAGACGTCGATGACCTCGCCGCGCCCGCTGCGTGCCGCGTGCCGCGTTGCCGCCGCGGCCACCGCCGCCGCGAAGGTGCCCGCCAGCCACTCGCCGAGCCGGCCCCCGGCCTGCACCGGCTCGTCGCCCGGCCAACCGCGGCCGGCGATCGACCCGCACAACGCCTGCAGAATGAATTCGTTGGCGACGACCTGGTTTTCGACGTAGGGACCGGTGGTGCCGAACGGGGTGACGGCCACCACCACGGCCGACGCGGCCGTGTGTGCGGTGATCGCGTCGAGCGTCCAGCCGTCGGTGAGGTCGGTGAGCACCAGGTCGGCGCCGGCCAGCAGCGAAAGGATCTCGGCCTGGCCGTGATTGACCACCGACTTCTTGCCCGCGGCCAGGTAGCCGAACAGCGCCCCGGGCGGTCCGCCCGCCGACCAGGCGCGCAGCGAATCACCCTGTGGTGACTCGACTTTCACCACCTCGGCGGCTGCATCGACAAACATCTTGCCGCAATAGGCCGCCGCCAGGCCGTTGCACAACTCCAGCACGCGCCAGCCCGCGAACGGCGCCTCGGCTGCCACGCTCAGTTGCCCAGGGTGGTGGCGCGCCCGGCGATACCGGACACCTCGACCGTCGCCGGCGCCTGCGCCGAGGCCTGTGCCTGCAGGGCGAACTGCGTCATCCGCGTCCACGCATCCCGGTCACGCTGGCTGGCCTGGCGGCCGACGTGGGTGACCACGTCGACGTCGGTGGCCTGTGCTCGCAGGTAGCCGGCGCGCGCGTGCTCCTTCGGGATGTGCCGGAAGGGGTCGAATGAGTATGCGTCCATGGCGTTTTGATGGGTGATCTTGTCGATGACGGCGTCGTCCAGGTGGCCCATGGTGGCGACGATGTCCTCGGGGGCGAAAGGCCAGTTGCTGTCCGAGTGCGGGAAGTCGGACTCCCAGCACAGCATGTCCTCGTTGAACCAATTCATGTTCTGCACACCGACTTTGTCGCTGATGAAGCAGGTGTAGAAGTGGCGCTTGAACACGTCGGTCGGCCCGTCGTATCCGGGTGGGAAGGACGCCAGCGTCCAGCCCGAGTGCCGGTTGTAGACGTGCTCGGCCCGCCAGAGGAAGTACGGGATCCAGCCGACGTCGCCCTCGGTCAGCGAGAACTTCAGCTGCGGGAAGTCCGCCCAGAACTGTGCCCAGATCAGCTCGGTGAAGGTGAACATGCTCATCATCGACGAGGCGGTCATCTGCACGCTGGGCGGGGCGTCCGTGGACACCTGCGGCGAGCGCGACGCGGAGCCCACGTGGGTGCACAGCACCGTGTTGCTTTCGCAGACGGCCTCGAACAGCGGGTACCAGTACTTGGTGTGAATGCTAGGCATTTGCAACGCCTCTGGGTTCTCCGAGAACGTGACGGCGTGACAGCCCTTGTCCGCGAGCCGTTTGACCTCCTTGGCGGCCTCGGCCACGTCGAACAGCGGCAGGATGCCGCACGGGATGAATCGGCCCGGGTACGCCCCGCACCATTCGTCGACGTGCCATTCGTTGTACGCCCTGATCATCACCAGGTTCGTCTCGCGGTCGGGACCCTGGTTGAGGACCTGGCCGGAGAAGCCGGTGAAGTTCGGGAAGTTCAACCCGGCCAGCTGGCCACCGGCGTTCATGTCGCGCACCCGCTCGTCGACGTTGAAGCAGCCCGGGCGCATCTCGTCGTAGCGTGAGGCGTCGATGTTGTACATCTCGCGCGGCTTCCCCGCGACGGCGTTCAGTCCCATGTTGCGTCCGCGGATCTCGCCGTAGTACCACTGCTGGATGCCGTCGGGCTCGACGACCACGCGTGGGGCGCGGTCCTTGTAGGCGGCGGGGACGTGGGCGTCGAACATGTCGGCCGGCTCGGCGATGTGATCGTCCACGCTGATCAGGATCAGGTCGTCCTTGTTCATCCCGCGCTCCTCGATCGATAGCCAGTGACTAGTAGACAATGGTGTGCGTCACAGTGTCAACCGGCGCCCTCGGCCGCTGGCGGGGCGAAATGAGCGCTTAATCCCCTATGCAGCAACGCCGCAGCCCCGTACGTCACGGACGGCGGCGCCATCGCAGCCGGCGTGTATAAGAGGACTATTAGTTCGCTTTTGCGTCGCGGCCGCAGACGCCCGGGGCGGGACGGCGCGATGCCAAGAAGCGTCGCGTGCCACCATGGGTCATGACCGGGCCCGGAAGGTGACGGAAGTTGAGCACCAATAAAGCTGCGCGTCCGACCACCGCCGACGTGGCCCGGCTGGCCAGCGTGTCGACCGCCACGGTCAGCTATGTGCTCAACAACGCACGGGGCCGGCGCATCTCTGCGGAAACCCGCGACGCGGTGTACCGCGCGGCCAAACTGCTCGGCTACCGGCCCAACCTCGCCGCTCGCAACCTCGCGCGCGGCAAAAGCGGGGTGGTGCTCTACGTGGTGCCGCACGTCGCCGTCGGCGAGATGCCGATGCAGGCCGGCAGCCGGATGACGACCGCACTGGCCCGCGAGGGTTTTCTGCAGGTGCAGGTCTTCGAGACCGACGACGACCAGCACGTGGTCGACGCGATCGAGAATCTGGATCCCGTCGCCGTCACCAGCCTGTTCCCGCTGAGCGCGGCCGCGCGGCAGGCGGTGACGACCGCGGGCATCCCCCATATCGAGATCGGCACACTGCCCGCGCTCAAAGACCCGCACCTGTCCGTCGGCGAGATGCGGGTCGAGCACCTGATCGAGCGGGGCCATCGCCGAATCGCGTTCGCCTACACCGGGATTGCCCGATGGCGTCCGTTGGGCGACTACTGGTTCGAGGGTGTCTCGCGGGCCGCCCAACTGCGCGGCCTCCCCGACGTGCGCGTCGACGAGGTGACCCTGGACAACGCCGCCGACGTGGTCACCGGCTGGGTGGGCGACGGAGTGACCGCGGTGTGTGCGCAGAGCGACGAGATCGCCTGCCTGGTCCTGTACGGCATTCATCAAGCGCGGCTGCGCTGTCCGGGTGACCTGGCGGTGATGGGCGTCGACGCCAGCCCGATGGGCATGGTGAGCACGCCGCCGTTGACCACCGTGCAATTCGATCCCTGCGCGGTCGCCGACGCAGCGCTTGCCGCGGTTTTCGAACGGCTGGGCCACCCCGCCCCACCGTCGCCCGAGCTGACCGACATCGCCCACCTGGTGGTGCGATCGTCGACCTAGGCGGGCTCGTACCGCAGCAGCGTGACCTCGTGGTCCGAATAGTCGCAGAACACCGGCTTCACCCGCATCCCGACCTTCAGGCGGCCCGGGTCGACGTTGACCATCTCGGTGGAAAACCTTGGGCCCTCGTCCCATTCGACGATGGCGAGCAGCTGCGGGACGGCGTCGGCGAAATGCGGACTGACCGGCCGGTGGGCCACCGTGTAGGAGTACAGGGTTCCCATCCCAGAGATCTCGCGCCATTCCAGGTCGTCGGCCAGGGTGCGCGGCGCACGCACCCGCGGGTAGAACACGTAGGCCTGCAGCGACGGCGAGTACTGGATGACGATGCGATGCTGTGCCAGGGCATCCCAAAACGGTGCGCTGGTCGGCGTTTTCACGGGCATCGGCCGCTCGAAGGTGGCCATCCTCAGTCTCCCTCCAGGATGAGCGTCGTCTGCTCGGACAGGATGCCGCCGTTGCCGGACACGAAGGCCCGGTTGCAGTCGGCGATCTGGGCGGCGCCCGCGCGGCCCATGATCTGACGGGTGGCGTCGCAGACATGGTGCATCCCGCCGGCCAAACCCGCCTGGCCGAAGCCCAATTGGCCGCCGGCCGTGTTCAGGGGGAAGTCGCCGCGGAAGGTCAGGTCGTGGTTGGCGACGAAGTCCATGCCCTTGCCCTTCTCGCAGAAGCCGGCGTCCTCCAGCGAGAGCAGCACGGTGATGGTGTAGCAGTCATAGATCGAGACCATGTCCATCTGGTCACGGCTCAGGTCGGTCATGGCGAATGCCGTGTCGGCCGCGGCCGCAATCGGGGTGTTCAGCAGATCTTCGGCGTACGTCGGGGTCTTGAACGGCACGTGTTCGCCGAATCCCTTGATCCACACCGGACGATTGCGCGCCCGTTTGGCCACATCCGCGCTGGCGACGACGACCGCCGCGCCCCCGACGCAGGGCATGACGATCTCCAGCATGTGCAGCGGGTCGGCGATCACCGGGCTGGCCAGCACGTCGTCGACGGTCAGCGGCTTGTCCTTCCAGATCGCGCCGTCGGTGTGGTTGGCGTTGACCCGGGTGTCGACGACGAGCTTGGCCATGGCCCGCTCGTCGTAGCCGTACACCGCCGCGTAGCGCTGGGCCACTTGGCCGTAGGGGCCGTTCTGGCCGAGGTTTCCGTACGGGATCTCGAATTCGGCCTGCGGAGAACCGTATTGATTGCTCGATGAGCCGAAGTACAGCGCATCGCCGTAGGCCTTGGGCTTTTGCGGCGACATCGGGGTGATGTAGCGGGCGGGCAACGCACACAGCACCGCGTCGCAGATGCCGAGTTCGACGGCGGCGGCGGCCCGCCACACCATGGCCGCCGCGCTGGCCCCGCCGAGGTCGACGTGCTCGGCGAATCTCGCTCCCACGCCGAGGTATTCGGCGATCGTGGAGGGCACGAAGATCTCCGATTCGGCCAGGTGTGACGCGACGATCCCGTCGACGACCTCGAAGGGCAGGCCCGCATCGCCCAGCGCGGCGGCGCCGAGTTCCGCCCACTGTTCGATGACGAACGGCGCGGGTGTCGCCTTGCTCATGCGTTCCGGCGGAAGTTCGACGTATCCGACGATCGCGGCTTCTCCGCGTAATCCCATGCTGTGTCCTTATTTTCGGGGTAGACCGAGAATCATCTGCGCGATGATGTTGAGCTGGATCTCCCTGGTCCCCCCGCCGATCAGCTCGGCCGGCAGATGCAGGTAGGGTTCCACGACCGCGGCGTCGGGGTCGTCGACCATGGCGACCTGCCCGGTCAACTGCAGCGTGGCCTGGAAGGTCCGGCGCAGGAGCACGTTCATCGCGACCTTGGCGATGCTGGACGCCGGGCCCGACGCCTGCCCGTCGAGCAGCCGAATGGTTTCCCGTACCCCGAGCGCCCTGATGGCGTTGGTGTAGGCGTCGAGTTCGCCGAGCTCGCGCAGGGCGTCGTCACGGTCGGGGCCCGGCCGGGCGGCGAGCCGGCGCAGCGCGATGGCCCGGTCGAACTTGACGTATCCGCTGATCGCGGAACGCTCTTCGGCCATCGTGGCGATCGCGAGGTTCCAGCCGTCGGTAGGACCGCCCAGCAGCATCTCGTCGGGGACGAAGACGTCGTTGAGGAACACCTCGTTGAAGTGTGCCTGCCCGGTGGCCGTCTTGATCGGCTGGATTTCGATGCCGGGCGATCGCATGTCGAGGATGAAGTAACCGATGCCGCGGTGCTTGCTGGCTTCGGGGTCGGTGCGGGCCAGCAGCGCCCCCAGGTCCGCGTACTGCGCCAACGACGTCCAGATCTTGTGGCCGCTGATCCGCCAGCCGCCGTCGACCTTGGTCGCCCGGGTGGTCAGCGACGCGAGGTCGGAGCCGGCGCCCGGCTCGCTGAACAGCTGGCACCAATGAATCTCACCGCGTTGGGTGGGCGGAATGATCTTCTCCTGCAGCTCTTTTGGTGCTGCGGCCATCACCGAGGGCAGGATCCACTCGGCGATGTTCAGCGACGGGCGAACCAGCCCGGGCCGCTTGGCGAACTCCTCATCGATGATGAGCTGTTTCAACGGATCCGCCCCGACCCCCCAGGGTGCCGGCCAGTGCGGCGCCATGAGGCCGGCGTCGGCGATCAACGTGCGTTGCGGCCCGGAGGCCTGGTCCGCGTAATCGCCGTGCGGTGCGGGTTTGTCGTTGCGCAACTGCAGGGCCGCATCCAGCGTCTCGGCGACCCAGGTACGAAATTCCGATTCCGCGTCGCCGAGATTCACCGACATGTCGCGCGTCTGCGTGCAGGCGAGCTCGCCCAGCCGCCGCGCCCAGCGATTCGCCGGCCCTATCGATCCCGCGAGGCTGATCGCCCGCCGCCAGTACAGGTGCACGTCGTGTTCCCAGGTGAACCCGATGGCCCCGAGCATCGTCAGGGCGTCGAGCACCAGGTCCGGGATCGGCGAGACCGCGATGGTGGCCGCCCCGGCCGCCGCGAGGCGGTGCTGGTCGAGCGATTCGTCGACGGCGCGGACCGCGTCCCAGGTCGCCGCGGTGGCCAGCTCGCTGTTGATCAACAGCATGGCGGCGTTGTGTTGCAACGCCTGAAAGGTTCCGATCACCTTGCCGAACTGTTCGCGGATGCGTAGGTGCGCGGTGACCGCCTCGACGCACCACTGCGTGATACCGGCCATCGTGCTGGCCACCAGACCCACGGCGACGCACCGCGCGCGCTCGGGCTCGATGCCGCTGAGGACCTCCGGCTCGGCCGCGCGGTAGCCGTCGAGGCGCAGGATCCCGGCGTCGGCGACGAGGTCGGTGCCGGACACGGGTTCAACTGTGGCCGCAGCGTTTTCGGGGTCCACCAGCAGCCAGGCGACCTCGCCGTCGTCGCTGTGGGCGCCGACCAGGATGGTGCGCGCCGCACATACTCCCTGGGTGACCTGCGAGGCGCCGGTGACCAGCCACCGACCGCCGTCGAGGCGCGCAGAGAGATCCGCGTCGGGAAGCACGATCGCCGCCGTGGCGCCGGACGCCAGGTCGCGCAGGAAGGACTCCGCTGCCGGTGTCGGCTCGGCGAGCAGCGCGACGGCCCCGGCGGTCACCGTCGGCAGCAGCGGCCCGGGCAGCAGCGACTTGCCCGCCGATTCCAGGACGCACGCCGCGTCGATCGGCCCTCCGCCCTGGCCACCGAGGTCCTCGGGCAGATGCACGGCGTGAAAACCGTTGGCGACCAGGGCATCCCACCAGGCCGGTATGCGCCCGGCGGCGAGGTCGTCGAAGCCCTCCCGCGTCGTGGCGATGGGAGCATGGCGGGCGGCGAACTGCGCGACGGCGTCGCTGAGTTCCTGCTGCTCCGGACTCAGTCCCAGGGTCACGAGGACGGCCGAGAGATAACTGGCATGAGCCGCACGAACTGCTATCCTTTCGCCTCCGATGGCGGCGACCCGCTGCGCCCGGCCGTCGCCGCGCCTGCGATCGCCGCAGATCTGATGGCGGCGACCCGCTGCGCCCGGCTTCCGCCGCGCTTGCGATCGCCGCGTACAAGACGGACCGTCTCGTCTTGTGGAAGACTACCGGCGCGGGTCAGGATATGTAAAGCGCGCCCGATCCCCCCGGCGAGCGGCTTTCGATTATGAGTTCACGGAAGCGAGGACCAGCAGATGCCAACCGATCTGAGCGAGACGGCCTCGCCGAGGCGACGCAGCGAGAAGTCCCGCACGGCGATCGTCACCGCGACGCGCGAACTGCTGCTCGAGCGCGGATTCGACGGGCTGACCATCGAGGCCGTCGCGGCGCGCGCCGGGGTCGGCAAGCAAACGATCTACCGGTGGTGGCCGACCCGCCCCGCGCTGGTCGCCGATGTGATGCTCGAAGACGCGGACAAGCTGCTGGCGTCGGTCAACCACACCGGCAACCTCGGCGCCGATCTGGTCGGTTGGGTGGGCAAGCTGTTCGCCAGCCTGACGACCCCGCGGGGTTCGGCCATGCTGCGAACGCTGACCGTCGCCTGCATGGAACACGAGGACACCGCCGTCAAATTGCGCGCCGGATTCAGTGCGCCGCTGCACGACAGCGTGCGGGCCCGGCTGCTGGCCGACGGCATCAGCGAGGCCACCGCCGAATCGGCGGCCGACGCCATCGTCGGCGGGGTGGTGTACCCGATCCTGTCGGGTGCGCAGCCCTACTCGCGCCGGCGAGCCGAACGGACCACCCGGCTGATCGTGGCGGCCCTCGCCGGAGGCTGAGCGGTTCAGCCGACCGTGAGCGCGGCCAGGCCCCGGCCCACCCGGTCGGGCAACGAGCCGCCGTGGGTCAGCCAGTCGTCGAGCGCGATGCGCACCGCCGCCATCGCCAGCGCGCCGATCAGTCGCGGGCGTGGGTCCTGCGCGGTCAGGCCGGGCATCCGCGGTGCGATGAGTTCGGCGATCGCCTGCTCGTAGCGCACATAGATATGCAGAGTCCACGCGTCCAACGTCTCGGATGACCTTGTCAGCGTGGCCAACTCACGGATCTGCGGCTCGATCTCGGCGGAGCCGCGGCCGAGTGCCCCGAACGCGCCGATCACCGCCTCGATGGCGGTCAGCTGCGGCGGCTGGGCGGCCAGCGCCGCGGTGATCCGGTCCAGCCAGTGGGCGTTCATGCCCTCGGCGACGGCGTCTTCCTTGGAGTTGAAATAGCGGAAGAACGACGCCCGGCCGATATCGGCGGCGTCGGCGATGCGCTCCACGGTGGCCCCGGCCAGTCCGCGGCTCGCGACCAGCTGGGCCGCGGCCGTGGCGATGCGCTGACGCGTCGCCGCCCGCTTGCGCTGTGCCAGCGACGGAGTCGCGGATGTTGCACCAGACATGTCCCCGCCCTTTTGTTGCGAATCGACACAAAACCGTAAGACATAGTCTTAGCATGAGACGATGTCTCAAACCCGCGAAGCGTCCGATCAGACCGCCCCGCAGGCACGCGCCTGGTGGCAGCGCTTCCAGCAGATGCTCGGCGACGTCACCAAGATCATCACCGAAGACGCCGAGTCGGAGCGGGAACTGGCCGAGGGTCTGCGGATGGTCGCCCGGGTGTCGTCACTGTGTGCGCAGATGACGGTCGAGGCCGATCCCGACCGTCCGTCCTTCTTCGATATGTGTTCGGAGAACAGGATGGTCGGTGGGCCCAACCCCGACGGCAACTACTACCTGGCGATGATTCGCGGCGACCGCCGCTACCGGGTCACGGGGACCCGCGGCACCACCGCGTACCTGGGATTGCAGATCCTGGCCGGCACCGGAATCACGCCGCGGCGAATGGCGGGCTACGTCAGCGACAGCGATCTGGTGCTGGGCTCGGGCGAATTCGCGCTGGTGCTCTCGGCCGACGAACCGTCCGATCTGGCCGGCGCCCAATGGGTGCAGATCCCCGACGACGCCTCGTCCGTGGTCGTCCGCGAATACATCGGCGACCGGGCGAGCGAGGAACTGGCCGCCCTGCGCATCGAGGCACTGGACCCCGGCCCCCTGACGACGCTGACCGACGACGCGCTTGCCGACCAGTTCACCGCGATGGCATGGTCTTTGATGAAGCTGGCGACGCTGCACCGCACCATCAAGCCCGAACTCCTGCAGAGTCCGAACACCTTGTTGACCGCCCAAGCCGCCGATCTGGGTGAGGCCGACACCACGCCGGACAACCTGTACATGATGGGGACCTTTCGGCTGGAACCCGGCCAGGCCCTCGTTCTCGACATCGCGCCACCCGACACCCGGTACTGGAACGTGACGCTGGAAACCATCTGGCACGAGTGCCTGGAGCCGCGTCGCCGGCACAGCTCGGTGACGAACCGCGGCGTCCAGCCCGATGCCGACGGGCGGGTGCGTATCGCAATCTCCGCGCAGGACTTCGGGTTTGGCCATTGGCTCGACACCGGCGGGCGGCATCGTGGCTTCGTCGTCCTGCGCTGGCTGGACAATCCGAGCCCACCCGAGGTCACCGTGTCGCTGCGCGAAGCCCAGGAGCGGAAATGACCTTGCAGGACCGATTCGCTCCCGAACGGCTGATCGCCGCCGCGTGTGAGGAAGTCGGCAGCGACGACTTCGGCGACGAGGGCTGGCGGCCGGGGCTGCACCGGGTCACCGACGGGCTGATCAACGATGCGCGGCTATCCGATATCGGCATCGAGATCGCCCACCTCGACCTCATGCGGGCGTTGAAGAACCGGCTCGGCGTAATCGCTTGGCGCAAACAACATCCCGAGATCGCCGCGGAAGAGATCAAGGCGCCCATCTTTATCGTCGGCCAGCCGCGCACCGGCACCACGATCCTGTACGACCTGCTCGCCCAGGACCCCGCGCTGCGTGCACCCCTGACCTGGGAGGTCGACGAGCCCTGCCCGGTGCCGCAGCCGCAGACTTACCACACCGATCCGCGGATCGCCCAGACCCAGGCCGGCATCGACCTGTCCGAGCAGATCATGCCCGGCTTTCTGGCCTTTCATCCGATGGGCGCGCTGGTCGGCCAGGAGTGCGTGCGCATCACCGCGGCCGAGTTCGTCAGCATGATCTTCTCGGTGCAGTATCGGCTGCCGAGCTACTACCGGTGGCTGATGTATGAGGCCGACCACGCGGGCGCCTATCGCTTCCACCGAATCTTCCTGCAGCACTTGCAGTCTGGTGTTCCCGGGCAGTGGTTGTTGAAATCGCCGGCGCACCTGTGGCAGCTGGATGCGCTGCTGGCCGAATATCCCGACGCGCTGATCGTGCAGACCCACCGCGATCCGCTCAACGTCATCTCGTCGATCGCCGCACTGACCCACCACCTGCGCCGGATGTGCAGCGAAGAATCCCGCATCACCGAATGCGCGGCCCAGTCCTACGAGGAGATCGTCGTCGGCCTGGAGCGCGAGATGGCCCTGCGGGACGGCCGCGCGGTGCCCGCGGGCCGGGTGGTCGACGTGCAATTCGCCGATTTCATGAAGGATCCGTGGACCACGATCAAAGACATCTACGAGCGGTTGGACCGCGAGCTGCTGCCCGACGCCGAGCAGAAGATGCGCGACTTCCTGGCGTCCCATCCCTCGGATGGCGGGCGCGGCCGGTACACCTGGTCGGATACCGGGCTGGACGCCGTCGAGGTACGCGAACGGGTGAGCGCCTACCAGGACCGCTACGGGGTACCGACCGAACAGCTGCGCTGACGTCGGTCGCGTCGAACCCCGCTGCGGCGCTTGGTGTCTGCGAGCGGGGTAGGCTCGCCGGGAGGCGACGGGAGCGGCGATGGACGATTGCCTGAAGCTCACCACCTATTTGGCCGAGCGCAGGCGGACCGGGGACAGCTTCGTCTCCGATGTCCTGCTCGGCCTGTACGCACAGCACCGCGTCGCGTGCGGCGTGCTGCTGCGCGGCATCGGCGGGTTCGGCACCGGTCACTATCTGCGCACCGACGAGTCCCTGACGTTGTCGGAGGACCCGCCGGTGGCGATCATCGCGGTCGACACGCGAGCGAAGATCGAGGCGCTGTTCGACCCGGTGCTGTCCGTCAAGCAGCGCGGTCTGGTCACGCTGGAGCGCGCTCGGCTGCTTCACGAGCACATCGGGACGCCGCAGCTGCCCGAGGATCTGCGCGACGCGGTCAAGCTGACGATCTACGTCGGGCGCAAGCAACGCGTCGACGGCTCACCCGCCTACATCGCCCTGTGCGATCTGATGCACCGGCGCGGCCTCGCCGGTGCCACGGTGCTGCTCGGGGTGGACGGTGTCGCGCACGGAGAACGCCAGCGCGCCAACTTCTTTGGGCGCAACGCCGACGTCCCGATGATGATCGTCGTCGTCGGATCCGGTGAGCGGATCGGTGGGGTGCTCCCGGAATTGGGCGAGCTGCTGCGCAGGCCCCTGTTCACCCTCGAGCGGGTGCGGGTGTGCAAACGCGACGGTCAGTTCCTGGAGCGGCCACACCCCCTGCCCGGTGTCGACGAGCGCGGGCTGCCGCTGTTCCAGCAGCTGACGATCTACACCTCCGAGTCGGCACACCACGGCGGTGTGCCGATTCACCGCGCGATCGCCCAGCGGCTACGCCAGGCCAAGGCCGCCGACGGCGCGACGGTGCTGCGCGGCGTCTGGGGTTTTCACGGCGACCACCCGCCCCACGGCGACGGTTTGTTCTCGCTGACCCGTCGCGTGCCCGTCGTCACCATCGTGATCGACACCCCGGCCAACATCGCCCAATCCTTCGCCGTCATCGACGAATTGACCCAAGACGAGGGCCTGGTGACCAGCGAGATGGTGCCGGCGTTGGTGTCCGACGACGGCGACGGGGAGGCCGGGCCGCCACGCATGGCCCAGCACCGCTACTAGCTCAGCCGGCGACCGAGGCGTCGTAGATCGACTGGATCGCCTTGTCCAGGGTGGCGTTGAACTGCTCGTCGGACTGGTCGACGGTCAGCCCCTCGGTCAGCGCCCGGCTGAAGCTGGCGATCAACCCCGTGTTCTTCGCCAGCAGGTCGTTGGCCTCCTCGCGGGAGTAGCCGCCGGACAGGGCGACCACCCGCATCACCTTCGGGTGCTCGATGAGGGGGCGATAGAAGTTGACCTCGGTGGGCAGGCTCAGCTTGAGCATGACGCGCCGGCCCTCGGGCACGGCGTCGAGCTGCTTGGTGATCTCGTCGCGCAGAATGCCCTCGGCCTTTGCCTTGTCCGAGATCGAGATGGTGACCTCGGGCTCGATGATGGGGACCAGGCCGTGCGAGAGCACCTGGTGGCCCAACTCGAACTGCTGGGCGACCACGGCCGCGATGCCCTTGGGGTTGGCGCCGCCGATCACCGACCGCTCCTTGGTACCGAAGACACCGAGGCCGGCGGCCCGGTCCAGCAGCTCGTCGAGGCCCGGGATCGGCTTCATCAGCTGGACGTCATCGGACGCGTCCGCCAGACCCTTGTCGATCTTGAGGATCGGCACCACGCCCTTGGTCTCCCACAGATAGGTGGTCGACGGCTTGCCCGCGATCTCGCGGTCCATGGTCTGCTCGAACAGGATCGCCGCCAGGACGCGGTCGCCGGTGAACGCCGGGGACGTGATGATCCGCGAGCGCATCTGGTGAATGAGGTCGAACATCTCCTTCTCGGAGGAGTACGCGTTGTCCTCGATGCCGTAGAGGCGCAGCGCCTTGGGCGTCGAACCGCCGCTCTGGTCGAGGGCGGCGATGAATCCCTTGCCCGACGTCATCCGTTCCGCTTGCTGCTGGTTCGACATTGAACTCTCTCCCAGTTTCCTCATGGCCCTCACGGGCACCGCACGCCCGGCCCATGCCCGCGCGCTCAAGTCTGAATCGTGCCGATCATATTCGGCCACTTCGAGCCCGAGCAGGCAGGTCGCCGACTGCGATTTTGGTCTCAGCCCCGGTCCGGCTGCCCGGCGCCGGCCCTGCTGCGCCACAGCGCCATGCGGTCCAGCAGCCGGTCACGCAGGACGAGCGTGTGGAAGAGTACCGCCGTCATATGGGCGGTAAACGCCAGGAAGAGCAGCAGCGCGAAGGCGTTGTGGCACTCCCGGAGCACCGCGAAAACGTCGATGTTGCGCGGCGCGATGCCGGGCAGCGCCAGCGGCCCGAACAGGGTGATCGGGAACCGCGCCGCCGACAGCATGGCCCACCCCGTCAGGGGCTGCACCAGCAGCAGGCCGTAGAGCAGGTACTCCGACCACGTCGCGACGCGGCGTTCGGCCTTGCTCATGGTGGCCAGGAAAGCCGGCGGCCGGTGCGTGAGCCGGTTCGCCAGCCGGACCAGGGCGAAGGCGAGGATCAGCAGGCCCAGCGGCCGATGGATGGCCAGCAACAGCGGGTAGTAGCTCAGCGCGGCGACCATGGTCACGCCGATCAGCAGCTGCGCGATGACCATCGGCGCCATCAGCCAGTGCAGAACGCGCGACGGCAGGGTGAACCGCGCCGCGACGGGCCCCGGCGTCATTGCAGCACCGCGTCGACGTTGACCGCGCTGGCCGTTTTGGGCTCCTCCGCGCGGCGGGTGAATGAACGGGCGTACACGGCCGACCGCGCCGCCAGCAGCGGGTCGTCGGAGGCCGCGATGCCGTCGGGCAGCACCAAAGGATCGAAGTTGATGTCGCGCGCGTTGCCGGCCTCCTCGGTCTGGACCGCGGAGATGGTGATCGTGCCGGCGTCGATCGCCCGGCGCCCAGCCGGCCAGGGTTTGGTGGCGTCGTGGGTCGGATCGCCCGGCTCGCCGACGGTCAGCACCAGCCGCCAGCTCAGCGGCGCGTGTGCGAGCGTGCGGATGACGGCGTCGAACAAGTAATCCTTGGCCGGCGGCGGCGCCGTGACGTCGGGGCCCTGCTGCGGGATCGCCGACCAGCGCACCGGCACCGTCGCACCGGCGCCGTTGGTGAACCGGAAGGCGTTCAGCCCGTGGAAGGTGCTGTCGGCGAAACCGGTGCTCGGCGGCGCCTGCTTGATGAGGCGCATGGCCGCGGCGGTCTCGGGATGGCGTTGCAGGAACGCCGCCATCTGCTGCGGGTCGGGCTTGCCCGTGGACGGCACCGGCTTGGATGCGAGCAACCGGTCGTAGAACCCCTGGGGCGTGCTGTCCGGGAAGACCGGGATGTTGATCATCGCGGTGCGCCACTGCCGGCCGTCGGGCCCGTCGAACAACAGCCCCAGTCCGCGCACGGTGTCCAGCTTGTCGGGCTGGTCCGGCAGCCCACCGGACAGCGAGAACCGGCCCATCAACGGGACGCTGCCGCGCCGGAAGACCGCGGCCCGGCAAATCGCCGCGGCCGCCCCGCTGCTGACGAACGTTCCGGTCGCGCTCAGGCCCTTGGCGTGGTTTCGCCGGAAGCCGTCATGGCGGCCGTAGACGTGCTCGAAGCGATCCGTGAACCGGGGCGGGGTCAGCGCGCCGGGGCGCAACCAGCCGCCGGCATAGGCGAAGCCGCCCACGTCGACGGCGGCGACTCCGGCGACCGCCCCCATGCCCAGTAGCGCCCGTCGCCGATTCAGCGCGCCGAATTGCGACGGCGGCGGCGCGGGCTCCGCGGGGTCGTCGGGCCGCTCGTCACCGTGTTGTCCAACGCCGCGATCACCGGGTTCCACGGCCCACCCTCCTTCGCGTTTGCGCAGGCCACGCCATGCGGGCTGAGAACGAAACCGCTGGAGGCAATTCACGCACGGGCCAAAACCCCGTGCAACTTCTGCGCCGGCCGTCATGCACGTCAGGACCACGTCGCGGCGCCCGAAAACGTTCAGCGTTTTGAGCGTGCTACGCCGCGTGTCCTACCATTGGCTAAACACTTGTATCTGTATCTGCATTCAGTAGCGCAGATCGACGGGGTGCGTCTCCCCCGTAGGCAAGCGTGTTCCCGAGGGTTGAATCAACAGCCTCCGGTATGGCAGTTGCTGTTTTCGAAGCTAGCTGTGTCCCACCCGGGACCGAATGTGAGTGATAGACCATGGGCGAACAATCCGGCGACTTCGTCGATCCGACCGCTTTTGAAGTGGGCAAACACCAGGTAGATCAGGCGGTCGTGCTGACCGTCTCCGGCGAGGTCGACATGCTCAGCTCGCCGCTGCTGGCGGATGCCATTCAGACCGCGCTGGCCACCAAGCCCGCGGCGCTGATCGTTGACCTGTCCAAGGTCGGTTTCCTGGCCTCGGCCGGGATGACCGTGCTGGTGACCGCGCAGGCGGAGATCGAGCCGCCGACGCAGTTCGCCGTGGTCGCCAACGGCTCGGCCACCAGCCGGCCGATCAAACTCATGGGAATCGACAGCGTGCTCTCGCTCTACAGCACCCTCGACGGTGCGCTGAGCGGCCTCGCTGGTGAGTGAGCCTCGACGGGGTGAGGACGCGACTGAAGACGATGGGACACCCTGATCCGCCGCAGAACGTGTCGAACATCGACGATCGATCCCGCTTCGTGCGGACCCGGGTGGCCGCCGACGCGCGCAGCGCTGCGCGGGCCCGCGCCGAGTTCGGGGTGTGGCTCGAACGGTATTTCTCGCTTGACGACGACCGCTTCAACGACCTGCTGCTGGCCGTGAACGAGGCGATCGCCAACGCCGCGGAATTCGCCTACGTCGACTCCGCGGAGCGCGGGACGGTCGACGTGCGAGCGGCCTACGACGGCGACTCGGACACGCTGGCGGTGATCGTCGACGACCGCGGCCGGTGGCGGCAGAAGAAGCCGGTCCAGTACCGGCAGCAGATGCGCGGCCGCGGCATCCCGCTGATGGAGGCCCTGGCCGACGACGTCGCCATCGACCGCACGGCGCAGGGCACCCGCGTCACGCTGACCTGGAGCGGCCTGGCGGGTCCGGGCTGTAGCGCCTGATCAGCCCGACTGCGCCAGCACCTGCTGGATGCGTTCCTCGCGCGGCAGCACCGGCCCGTCGTCCAGGGATTCGTCGATCCCGAGTTCGGTGAGCCCGGCGCCGGTCAGCAGCGCGGTGCCGTAGGCCGCCAGCACCAGTTTTTGATCGTCGCTGTGGCCGTCCTCGACCAGCATCGCGCCGATGAGGCAGATGACGGCCATTTTGAAAGCATTGAGCGCCCGATACCAGGGCCGGTTCGTGACCGCGATGCCGCTAACCGACTCGTAGTGCGCGAGCAGGTCATCGATGGGCAGCGCCGCGGGGTGGCTGTTGATCCCGACCGGCTGCATCCACAGCATCTCCAGCCAGCCGACGTCGGTGAGCGGGTCACCGACCGTCGTCATCTCCCAATCGAAGACGGCGCTGACCACGCCGCCGCTGAACGCGAAGTTGCCCGGTTTCGCGTCGCCGTGCACCAGCGTGACCCTCGGGCACGGCGCCGGCCTGCGGGCGACCAATTCCCGGTGCAGCCGTTCCAGGGCGGGCAGGCGACCGCGCTTGACCCGGTTCATCTCGTCGGCCCAGTGCCGGAGTTCGCGGTCGAGGTGGTTGGTGCCGTCGTCGAGGGCGTCCAGCCCGGTGCGGCCGAGGTCGACGGTGTGGATCGCGGCCAGCTGTTCGACCAGGCTCCGACACATCCGCGCCACCGCGTCGTCCGCGACGCCGGCCGGCGGTTCCATTTCGTAGACGTCGCCGGCGACCCGCTCCATCACGAAGAACGGCCTGCCGAGGACGTCGCCGGTCGGCTCGAGCCACAGCGCCCGCGGGGCGCGCACCGGCGTATCGGCCAGGGCGCGCAGGATCGTGAACTGGCGCGCGAGGTCGTAGGGCTCCAGCAGCGCGGGCGGTCGGGGCGCAGCCTCAACACGACGTCTCGGCGATCGTCGCGGCCGCCGCTCCGGGTGACGACTCCCAGTGTCATCATCTCGGCCGAGTGCCCAAAGCTCACCCGATCGATGCCGTCGAGGCGGACGTCGTCCGCGCCCGGCAGCTGCGTGCGCAACCAGCCGCTCAGCCGTTGTTCCAGCCCGGCGCCCAGCGTCATCGGCCACCCCCGTCGGCGTCCGCGGGCAGCCGATCGACCGGCGTCTTGTCCTGGGTGAAGGCGGACATGTCCATCGCGGTCCAGTTGGGGTAGCGGCGATAGCCCTGCCCGCCGAGCAGCAATTCGAAGATGCCCCAACCGGTGTCGCCGTCGCGCTCGAACCGCATCAGCTGGTCGACGGCCATCGATTTGCCCTCGGTCTCGGCGAGCTGCTCGGGATCGCAACTGTCCCAGGCGAAATGGATGAAGTACTCGCCGCCACCCAGGTCCTCGTATTGGCAGTGCGCCATCGGCAGGCCGTAGTAGGCGTTGACCTCCAGATGCGGCGCCTCGGCGATCACCCGATGGGCGCGGCCGTCCTCGTCGGTGAAGACGAGGACGGCGCGGGTGGGCCGCTTGCGGTCGCCGTCGAATTCGACCTCGTGCTCGATCTTGACGAATCGTTTCGACAGGGTGCCGTCGGCGTGCGTGATGCCGCCGTCGACGTAATTGACCGTGCCGTCGGACGATTCGATGATCCAGGCCTCGATGGCGTGGTCACCGAAGCCGGCGTCGAGCCACAACCAGAAGTCGATCTTGTCGGAGATCCGCACCCCGAAGGTGCGGTCGCGGCCGCCGTGGAAGCCGTCGACGCTGATGCGCTCCCCGTCGATCTGCACCCATCCGCTCCACCGGCCCGGCTCTTTCATGTGGTACATGTCGGCGAGCAATTCGCCGTCGTTTCCATGCACTTTCATCGGCAGCAACTCCCACATCGGCGCGGTGGGCTCGTAATAGAGCTCCCACTCGATTCCGGAGTTGTTGGGCTCGATGTCCAGTCGCCACTTCTTCAGCGGCTCGACGCAGGTCCAGCGCATCGGCCCCGCGGCCAGGTCACCGCGGTCGCCGCCGCTGACCGGGCGCCCGGACAACAGATCCCAGTGCCGGCCGTCGGCGAGGCTGACCTTCACGTAACCCAGCCCGCTGCCGGTGTTCGGGTTATTGCCGTAGCCGCTGGCCAGCAGCATGGTGCCGTCCGGTGAGGCGGCGAAGAAGTAGCACCGGTCCGACCACGTCGGGTCGGTGTCGTGCACCTGGTCGAACGTCGTCGGAAGCTGGTGGGTAAAAGATTCGTCCGCGGCGGAGTAACCCATCGTTCGGCCTTTCTTCGTGGCAAAGCTCTTGTGCTGCAATGCGATTCAATGCTGACGCCGGACGCGCCGGAATCCGTTCGCATCAGATAGCAAAGCAGCACAACGCATCCCGTAACATCGCCGCCATGGAACCGAGCCGGCGGTGGGGCGACGACCGCGCGATCCTCGACGACGAGGAGGCCCGCAACCGCATCCTGGACGCCGCGGGCCGCTGCATCGTCCGGCGCGGTAACACCCAGTTCCGGATGGGCGAGGTGGCCGACGAGGCGGGGGTGTCCCGGTCGACGGTGTACCGGTATTTCCCCGCCCGCGACGATGTCCTGCTGGGCCTGATGCTGGCGCGTGTGGACACCGCGATCTCCGAGTTGGTACGCAACCTGCCCGCCCCCGACGACCCCGTTCGCTCGCTGCCCGAGATGGTGCTCGCCCGGGTGGAGTCGGTGGACGGCAACGCGCTGAACGAAGCGTTGTTCGCCGCCGAGAGCACCGCGGTGGCCTCGGCGCTCGAGAAGGGCTCCGAACCCATCGTGGAGCTGCTGCTGCGGCATTACGGGCCGCTGCTGAACCGGTGGAAGGCGGCGGGGTTGCTCTACCCCGACGTCGATTTCCGGTCGATCGTCCAGTGGCTGCACACCGCGACCCTGTTTTTACTGGCTCCGTCGTGGCGATATCGCCCCGCCGCGGACAAACGAGAATTCGTCGCGCAGTTCGTGGTGAGGGCCCTGGTGCCACAGATCAGACAATAATCGTATATTGTCTGATGTCCAGACGTTCAGTTGGTTTTGTCCGACGCCACCGGTGTTAAAGCGCAGCACCTCGGCCGGCTGGCAAATCAGGATGGATGGACATGAAAAACCCTGTGGGACAAGCGTTCTCTGTCCTCGGCCTGGCCGCTCACCTGGGCCGCGGCGTGGGCCGGGTGGCCACCGACGCGGTGGTGGGCGGCCGGTTCGGCTTACCGCGGACGGTCGACGACATCGACCCGGCGGTCCTATCCCGCGTCATGGGAACCACCGTTCGCTCAATCCGCGTCCTGAGCAGGGACGCGGGCACCTCCTCGCGCGGCCGGCTGGTCCTGACCGGCAAGGACGTCCCCGAATCGGTGTTCGTCAAGGTCGCGGCGCAGACCGCCGCCACCCGGCTGATGGGCGAGCTCGGCCGCCTCGGCCAGACCGAGGTGCGGTTCTATCGTGAGCTCGCGCCGCAGGTCATCGGTGTCCCGTACTGCTACGGCGCGGCGTTCGACGCCGCGACCGGCCGATACCTGCTGGTCCTGGAGGACCTCCCGGCGGAGTCGTGCGAGTTCCCGGACACCCTGCACCCGCTGTCGGCCGACCAGGCCAGCCTGATCATCGAGCTGCTGGCCGATCTGCACGCCACCTTCTGGGGCCGCCTGCCGCGCGACGGACGCGGTCCGATGGGCTGGCTCTACACCCCGTCCGGCGACGTCACGTCGCTGCTGACCGGTTCGCTGATGCACGCCTCGATCAAGCGGCTCGCCGAGCGCACGACGCTGCCCGTCGACGCCGGCGGGTTCATCGCCGACAACTACCGCGCCGTCGCCGCAGTCATCGACACTCCCCCGCACACCGTCATGCATGGCGACGCCCACCCGGGGAACATGTACTTCCACGGCGGCAAGGCCGGTCTGCTGGACTGGCAGGCGGTGCGCAGGGGACACCCCTCGCGCGAGCTGGCGTACACGCTGATCACCAGCCTGACCCCCGAGGACCGCCGGGCCAATCAGCGCGAACTGCTCGACGACTACCGGCGGGCGCTGGCCGCGGCCGGGGCCCGGAGTTGGATCGCGACGACCTGTGGCTGCGGTTCCGCCAGGGCGCGCTGTACGCCTACGTCGCCCCGCTGATCACCACCGGCATGGGCGGAATGCAGGTCGAAGACATCGCGATGGAGGGGCTGCGCCGCGGCGTCGCGGCGCTCGACGATCTGGAAACCGTCGCCGCCCTGAAGAGCTCCCTGTAGGCCCCGCCCCAATTCCGCTGAGGCTATTGCCTTCGCCGCGCCACGAGTTACGCTACCTACCGTAGCGAAATGCTGCGCGCCTTACGGCTCAGCCCTCCAGAGACAGCCCCCGGCGGCGAAGAGGAGCCTCATGTTCGACCTCAAGATCATCGGTGGAACCGTCGTCGACGGGACGGGCGCGCAACGCTACCCGGCCGACATCGGCATCAAAGACGGCAAGATCGTCGACGTCGTGCGGCGCGGCGCCGCCGGCCCCGCGATGAGCGACTTCGAAACGGCACCAGCGGCCGAAACCATCGATGCCACAGGGCGTGTGGTGGCCCCCGGCTTCGTCGACATCCACACCCACTACGACGGCCAGGTCAGCTGGGACAGCCTGCTGGAGCCGTCCAGCGGCCACGGCGTGACCACGATCGTGACCGGCAACTGCGGCGTCGGCTTCGCGCCCGTGCGGCCCGGCAGCGAGCAGTGGCTGATCGAGCTGATGGAGGGCGTCGAGGACATCCCCGGCACCGCGCTGACCGAGGGCATCACCTGGGGCTGGGAGACCTACCCCGAGTACCTCGACGCGGTCGGCAAGCAGAAGTTCTCCGTCGACGTCGGCAGCCAGGTCGCGCACGGCGCCGTCCGCGCCTACGCGATGGGCGAGCGCGGGGCCCGCAACGAACCGGCCACCCCCGAGGACATCGAGGCGATGGGCCGGCTCGTTCGTGAGGCAATCGAGGCCGGGGCGCTCGGCTTCTCCACGTCGCGCACGATGGGCCACCGCGCGATGGACGGCGAACCGGTGCCCGGCACCTTCGCGGCCGAGGAAGAGCTGTTCGGCCTCGGCCGCGCCATGGCGGCCGGCGGCCAGGCGGTGTTCGAGCTGGCGCCGCAGGGGGCCGCCGGCGAGGACATCATCGGTCCGAAAAAGGAACTGGACTGGATGCGGCGACTCAGCGCCGAGATCGACCGGCCGGTATCCTTCGCCCTGATTCAGGTGGACGCCGATCCGAAGCTGTGGCGCGAGATGCTGGACCTGTCCGCGGACGCGCACGCGGCGGGCGCCCGGCTGCACCCGCAGATCGCCGCGCGGCCGTTCGGCATGATGATCGGCTTCCAGGGGCATCACGGATTCAGCCACCGGCCGACCTACCGCCGGCTGGCGGCCGAGTGCGGCCGCGACGAGCTCGCGCAGCGGCTGGCCGACCCGGCGGTGAAGGCCGCGATCCTGGCCGAGGACGACCTGCCCGTCGACCCCACCTTGCTGTTCGACGGGATGTTCGCGTTGGTGCAGCACTCGCTCGGCCGGCTGTATGCGCTCGGCAACCCGCCCGACTACGAGCCGACTCCGGACCGCACCGTCGCGGCCATCGCGAAGGCCCGCGGCGAGGACCCGCTGTCCACGCTGTACGACCTGATGCTGGAGGCCGACGCGACCAACATGTTGATGCTGCCGTTGTTCAACTACGCCGACGGCAACCACGACGCGATCCGCGAGATGATGCTGCACCCAGCGGGCGTACTCGGACTCTCCGACGGCGGCGCCCACTGCGGGATGATCTGTGATGCGTCCTACCCGACGTTCCTGCTCACCCACTGGGCGCGCGACCGGCACCGCGGCGAGAAGCTGTCGCTGGAGTACGTGATCCGCAAGCAATCCCGCGACACCGCACACCTGTTCGGCCTCACCGATCGCGGCACCATCGAGCCCGGCAAGAAGGCCGACATCAACGTCATCGACCTGGACGCCCTGACCCTGCACCCGGCGGCGATGGCATTCGACCTGCCCGCCGGCGGGAACCGAATCCTGCAGGGCGCCAGCGGTTATGCCGCGACCATCGTCAGCGGGACGGTGACCCGCCGCAACGACGTCGACACCGGCGCCCGTCCCGGACGTCTGGTCCGCGGAGCGCGCTGAGAAGTCCCCCGATGGCAACGGCGGCCGGCAACCCGGCGCGGACCCGCTCACACGTCCAGGAGGACGCCATCGGCACCCCGCCGGACAACCCGACGCTGGTGCCCGCCGAGCGCTACTACTCCCCCGCCTTCGCCGCGCTCGAGACGCAGCGGATGTGGCCGCGGGTGTGGCAACTGGCCTGCATGGTCGATCATGTCGCGGAACCCGGTGACTATTTCGAATACCGCTGCGGCCCTTACGGTGTGCTGATCGTCCGGGACGACGACGGGGCGCTCCGCGCGTTCCAGAACGTCTGCCGGCATCGCGGCAATTCGCTGTGCACCGGATCCGGCTCGGGCCTGCGCGAACTCAAGTGCGGCTATCACGGATGGACGTGGGACCTGGCCGGCGCGCTCAAGCGGGTGCCCAACCGGAAGGGCTTCGGCTCGCTGCGGATGTCCGACTTTCCGCTGATACCGGCTCGCGTCGACACCTGGGCCGGGCTCGTCTTCGTCAACCTCGACCCGGGCGCGGTGTCGTTGGCCGAATACCTGGAGGCGGTGCCCGACGACATCGCCTGGTGCCACCTGGAGGATTTCCGCTGCTACGCCACGCTCACCGTGGAGGTCGACGCCAACTGGAAGACGATCGCCGACGGATACAGCGAGACCTACCACATCCAGACCCTGCATCCCGAACTGCTGCGATGTGTCGACGATATCCATGCGCCGCAACGGATTTGGGGCCATACCGGAAAGTCGGATCAGCCCTACGGTGTGCCAAGCCCACGCTTCGGGGGCTCGGTGTCCGACGAAGAGGTGTGGAACGCCTACGTGTACACGCAGGGGGCGCTGATGGGTGCGGCCGAGGGCACGCCTTTCCCCGCCGACGAACGCCGGGCCGGCCAGACGGTCGCCGACCTGATCGCCGAACGAACCCGTGCCTTCGCCGCGAGCCGCGGTGTCGATCTCAACTGGGCTGATACCGATCGGATGACCCGATTGCACCAGTACAACGTGTTTCCTAACATGACGCTTCTGACCAACGCCGACCACCTGACCGTCATGTGCTCGCGGCCCGCCCCCGAGCCCTCCCCCGACAAGGGCGAGCTGATCATGTTCTTGATGACGCGCATGCCGCCGGGCGCGCCGCGCGCCAAGCCGACCGACGTCCGCATGGCCGCCGATGCGGCCGAGCCGGGGGTGGTGCTCACGCAGGACATCGCGGTGCTTCCCGGCTTGCAACGCGGCATGCATCAACCCGGCTTCACGCACCTGGTGTTGTCCAGCGAGGAACGACGCGTGATCAACATGCATCGCAACCTGGAGCGCTACCTCGAGTTGCCCACGTCCCAGCAAATGAGCGGCGGTGCGCCGAAGTGATATGTCGCAACATAATTCGTGTTCACAGCGCGAAATTGGCGCCGAGCGATTTAGAATCCCGCTTGTGATGACCCCGTCTTACCCCTGGGGGGACGATCGAGGGCAACTTGCGCGGCGGCTTCGGCTGCCCTATGAAACGCTCCGCCGACGGCGGGCGCTACGTCTGTGCCACAGCTTCGAACGGGTGGGTGTTCGAACGGCACCGGAACGGTTGCGGCAGATGCTGGAGGGCGCGCCGCTGGGCGCCCACGAGCTGATGAACGTGAACTTCGCGTTGATCGCGATCCGGCTCGACCGCGAATTGCGTGCCGCGCGCTACAAGCGGCTCAAGCAGCGCGGCGCCCGCTCGCTGATGTTCGCGGGCCTGGTCATGGTGGTGCTGAACTTCCTGGTGTGCATGGCCTACCTGCTGCTGAACCTCGCGGAGCAGTCCGCACCCCTGTAGGTCGTCAGCGCGGCGCGACGATGCCGTTGTCGTACGCGTAGACGATCGCGGCGGCCCGGTCGCGCAGGTCGAGCTTCCCGAAGATCCGCCCGATGTGGCTCTTGACCGTGACGCCGGAGATGCACAGTCGATCGGCGATTTCCGTGTTCGACAGGCCCTGACCGATCAACGTCAGCACGTCGAGCTCGCGGGTGGTCAACTCGCCGATCGCGGTGCCGCGCGGGCCGGGAGCGGCCTTACGGTACGTGGTCAGCACGCGCGAGGTCACCGCGGGATCGAGATAGCTGTCGCCCCGCGCGACCGCGCGTACCGCGCGGATCAGCTCCTCGGCCGACGAGTCCTTGAGCACGAAGCCGGCCGCGCCGGCGCGCAGCGCCCCCGACAACAGCTCATCCTCGTTGAAGGTGGTCAACACGAGCACCGGCGGCCGCCCGCCGAGCCTGCGCGTCGCCTCGATGCCGTCGACGCGGCGCATCCGCAGATCCATCACGACGACGTCGGGCCGGTGCTCGGCCACCGCCGCGGGCACCTCGTCGCCGTCGGCGCATTCCGCGACGACGACGAAACCGTCCTTGCGGCGCAGGATCCGGCGCAGGCCCGACCGCACCAGGTCCTGATCGTCGACGAGCAGCACGGTGATCTCGGGCGTCGCCGAGTGATCCGGGATCATGCCTTGCACCACCATGGGCGCCAGGCCGTATCGCCTTCCTGCAGTGGGATTTCGGCGCACACCGACCAGCCGTCGCGGGTGGGGCCGGCGTCGATGGCCCCGCCGAGCAGCTCGACGCGCTGGCGCATGCCGCGCAAGCCGCGGCCTTCGGGCGATGGCGCGGCCATCACCGCCGCGGGGAGCAGATTGGTGATGGCCAGCCGCGCCGAGACCGGCGAAATATCCAACACCACACCGGCTTTCGACTCCGGCGCGTGCTTGGCGATGTTGGCCAGCGACTCCTGGGTGATGCGGTACAGCGCGAGGCCTAGCGCGGCCGACACGTGGTCGGTGGGTCCCTCGACGCACAGCCCGACGGCCAGGCCGGCCCGCTGGAACCCGTCGACAAGGGCTGCGATGTCGTCGATTCCGGGTTCGGGCGTGGTCTGCGCGGACTTGGTGGGCCAGTTGTCGAGCAGCCCGACCGTACGCCGGATGTCGGCCATCGCCTGGCGGCCCAGCCGTTCGGCCTGTTCAAGCGCCTCGACCGCGTCATCGACGTCGCGGTCCTGCTGCAGTGCGCGCCGGGCGCCGGTCACGTGCAGCAGGGTGATGCTCAACGAATGGGCGATGACGTCGTGCACCTCGCGGGCGATGCGCCGCCGTTCGTCGGCGGCGGCGTGTTCGGCCAGCATCTCCTGCGCCGCGATCTGCTCGGCCAACAGCAGCCGCTGGGTGCGCATCAGGTAACCGAGCAGCCAGCCCACCGCGATAAAGCCCAGATACAGCACCACCGTGTCGAGCCGGTGCAGCGCGGACGCGGCAAGCAATAGCACCGCAGCCGACGCCGCCGCAAGCAGGCCGCCCAGCACCGAGGCCAATGTCGCGACGACCAAGACCATCAGGACGAGTAGCGCCGGTGCGAAATCGGCGTGGATCGGCGCCGACGTACCGAACATGGTCAGCGCGGAGGAGGCCAACCAGGTCGCCCACAACGGCCCCGGGGTCATCTTCATGTTGAAGACGATGAACGCGAACGAGGGCGACAGGGCTATGGCGAACGCGGTCAGCGACACGGGCAGGTCCGCGGCGGGTCGCTGCAACGTCCCGATCACGCCGCCGAGCACGAGGGCGGCGTCGACGGAGATCAGCGCCGCCCAGGTGAGACCGACGGGAATCAGCTCGCCGCGCCGGCGAAGGTGTTCCCGCAGGCGATTCGCTGCGGCGTGCAACATCGTCCAATCCTAGAAGAGCTCGGCGCCTCGTCACATCCTCCCGCGGTCGGTAGCCGTCTCCGCCCGTGGTAGGAGGCAAAGACTGCACTTCGGCACGACGCGCGGTGGGTGGCCGCTTTCCTAACGTCGAGTCATGACATGGACACTGCTGCACGACCGCATGGCCTTCATGGCCGAGGTGATCAAGGCCGCCGAGACGGACCCCGAGGCGGCACTTGCGTTGATCCACAACTCATCCGAGGTGGCCGAGCTCTTCGGCGACGAGGAGGGCCTGATGCTATCGCTCGGTCAGCGCTGGATCACCATGCTGGTGGCCAAGCTGGATCAGGCGGCGCACGAGGGCGCGTCGGCCGAACAGGTGCGCGCAGATCTGGCCGCTGCCGAACCCGGGCTGCACGCGTTGGTGAAAATCGGCACCCGCCGGTCGTTGCGCGTGCGCTCGGTCACGCGCGGTGAGCACGTGGCCGTCGGCCTGTTCGGCGGGCCCACCAGTGATCGGCAGACCGTTGCATGACCGGATGGGCAGCCTCGCGCGCCTGACCACCCGGTACGCGGCTCTCATCGTCGGCCTCTGGGTGCTGGCGGCGGGCGTCACGAATCTGGCTGTGCCGCAACTGGAGCGCGTCGTCGACTCCCACGCCCGGTCCTTCATGCCCCCGGGCGCGCCCAGCGCCGTGGCCGCGGCACGGGCCGCCGAGCTGTTCAACCAGACGCCCAGCAACAACTTCGTCTACGTTGTGCTGGAACGTGATCCGCGGCTGGCGCCGCAGGACCGCCGGTTCTACGACGCGCTGACGACAGCGCTCGGTTCGGATCAGCGGCACGTGTACGCGGTGACCGACCTGTGGTCACAGCCGGCCACCGCCGCCGGTGCGCAGAGTTCGGACGGCAAGGCGGTCAGCGTGATGGTGCGGCTGGCCGGCATGCTCGGCACCGCGCAGGCGCGCGACTCGGTGAACGCCGTGCGCGGCACCGTCCACAAACTCTCACCCCCGGCGGGCCTGCAAGTCCATGTCACGGGCCCGGGCGCCACGATCGTCGACGAATTCTCCGCGATCGACCGCCAGATGCTCGGCATCACCGCCGCCACCATCGGCCTCATCCTGCTGCTGTTGCTGCTCGTCTATCGATCGCCGGTCGCGGCGGCGATCCCGCTGATCTCGGTCGGACTCGCGCTGGCCCTGGCCCGCGCCGTCGTCGCCGCCCTGGGCCAGGCCAATGTCGTTGAGGTGTCGTTGTTTTCGGTGGCCCTCATGGCGGCCATGACTCTCGGGGCCGGCACCGACTACGCGATCTTCCTGGTGGGCCGCTACCACGAGGGCCGGCGCCGCGGCGTCGAGCCGGCCCAGGCGCTGACGCAGGCCTACCGTTCCATCGCGCCGGTGGTGATCGGATCGGCGCTGACGGTATCGGTGGCGCTGGCGTGCCTGGTGTTCGCGAAGGTGGGCTCGTTCCGCAGCGCCGGGTTGCCCTGCGCCATCGGGATTCTCGCGACCATGGTGGCCGCGCTGACCCTCACACCCGCGCTGATGAAGCTGGCGATCCGCCGCGGGTACCTGGAGCCGCGGCCGTCCACCACCGCGCGGCGCTGGCGCCGCGTCGGCACGACGGTGGCACGCTGGCCCGGCCCGGTCCTGATCACCGCGCTGGCGCTGACCCTGCTCGTCGCGCTGCCGCTGCTCAGCATGCGGGTCGGCTTCAACGAACCGGCCGCCACCCCGTCCTCCACCGACTCCAACCGTGGCTATGCGAGCGCCGACCGGCATTTCGCGGCCAACGCTCTGCTGCCCGATGTGGTCGCCGTCCAGGCCGACCACGACCTGCGCAACCCGGCCGGACTGATCGCCATCGAGCGCATCACCCGCCACATCATGGCCGTCCCGGGTGTGCGGGCGGTGCAGTCCGCCAGCCGGCCCGACGGGAAGGTGCCCGAACAGGCCACCCTGAGCTACCAGGCCGGCGTCCTCGGCCGCCAGTTCGGCGACACGATGGATTCGCTGACCCAGCGCCTCAAGCGGGTTTCCGAGCTGGACGGCGCGCTGGCGCAGACCCAGCTCGCGGTCGACGGGTTGGGCGACGGATTGCGCGGAGGCAGTACCGGATTGGCAGACGTGTCCGGCGCCGCGCAGGACATGCGGGCCGGGATGGACGGGCTGCAGCGCAACGTCACGACGGTGTCGGGCTACCTCGACCCATTGCGCGACTTCGTCGGCCGGACACCCGATTGCGCGACCAATCCCATCTGCTCGACGGTGGACCGCGTGCTGGTGCCCGTCGACAGCCTGGTGCAGACGTCGGCGCTCCTGGGTTCGGGCACCGCGAAGCTCACCGCCGGGTCGAGCACGGCCGCCACCGCGATGGCCACCCTGCCACACAGCGTGTCGTCGATGAAAGACGCGTTGGGGCGGGCGCGTTCGGCGACGCGTGACCTGCTGAGCCTGTCCGACACGCTCGGGCCGCAAATGCACCAGTTGACCGACTACCTGAACGAGATTGCGACGCAGTTTCAGGGCAGCGCCGCCGCGGACTTCTACATGCCGCAGCGGGCGCTGACCGACCCTCGGTACACCACCGCGCTGCGCCACCTGATCTCCGAGAACGGCCGCGCCGCTTACCTGTTGGTCTACGGCGACGGCTCGGAGTGGGGTGCCGACGGCGCCCGGCGGGCCGACCAGGTGCGCGCCGCGATCAAGGAGGCCACCAAGGAGGGCACCCTGACACCGACCGAGGTCGACCTCGCCGGGGTGGGCCCGGTGACCGCCGACCTGCAACGCTTTGTCGCCGAGGACACCGAGCTGTTGGTGGGCGCCGCGCTGGTCCTCATCTTCCTGATCGTCACCGCCATGTTGCGCAGCCCGGTCGCGGGATTGGTCGTCGTCGGGACCGTCGTCACCTCGTACGCTTCGGCCGTCGGTGCCAGCGTGCTGATTTGGCAGCATCTGCTGCATCACGACCTGCACTGGGCCGTGGCGCCGATCGCCTTCATCGCGCTGATCGCCGTCGGCGCGGATTACAACCTGCTGCTGGCGCTGCGCATCAAACAGGAAGCGGTGGCCGGTCTGAAGACCGGCATCATCCGGGCCTTCGGCGCAACCGGCGGGGTGGTCACCGTCGCCGGCGTTATCTTCGGGCTGACCATGCTGGCGCTGCTGAGTAGCAGCGTGCTCAGCATCGCCCAGATCGGCACCACGATCGCCGTCGGGTTGTTGCTCGACACCCTCGTGGTGCGGGCCTTCGTCGTGCCGTCCATCGTGGCGCTGCTGGGCCGCTGGTTCTGGTGGCCGAACCCGCTGCCCCGCCGGGTCGTCACGCCGGCGCTGAAAACGGCTGAGCCGCAACTGGTTACTGCTGCGGCGGTGTGACCGTCGAGGGCAGGCCGACCAGCACGCCTTCGACGTCGCCGTCGACGCTGACCAGCAGGCCGCGCCCGGGCGGCAAGGTCTGTGCCCGCACGTTGCGGTTGATCCGGTTCTGCGGATCGTTATCCATATAGAGCTGGGCCACTTTCGCCGAGTTCTGGAACCGCATCCACGGATCCATCTGCAGCGTCGCCCAGTTCGCGCTGTTGCGGGTGGTGAAGACGTGCAGGCCGATCTGCCGCGCACGCTCCATCAGCTTCCACAGCGCCGCGCCCACCGGCGGCTTGGGCGGGTAGCTCTGGTCCGGACGCAGGTCCTGGATGTCGTCGATGAGCACGAAGTGTCGCGGGCCCTCCCACGGCTTGAGCGCGCGCAACTCCTCCTGGCTCAGGCCTTTCGGAGGCAGCCGCGGCAGCAGGACCTGCTGTGCCAGCGCGGTGATCACCTCGTCGATCTCGTCCTGGTCATAGGCGTAGGCGCTCACGTAGCCGGGCCCGTGCAGGTCGCGCAGACCGTGCGGCGCGGTCTTGGGGTCGATCAGCGTCAGCTGCGCCTCTTCGGGACTGAACCGGTTCATGATCGCCTCACCAATGGCGACCAGCGACATGGTCTTTCCGCAGCCCTGCCGTCCCAAGATCATCAATCCGGGGCTCTCGCGCAGCTTGATCGGCACCGGGCCCAGTTCGTGCCGCTCGCCGATCGCGAAGCTGATCGAGAGGTCGTCGACGCTGGGGTGCGCGGCCTCGTACTCCAGGATCGCCTTCAGCGCGGCCCGCTGCGGGAGTCGCTGCAGGGTGGCGTGTTTGGTCACGCCGGCGACGTCCGCGATGCGCGCGCCGACGTCGACGATGCTGACCATCGCACCGGTGGCCGGGTCGGTCAGCGCCGGCACGCCCACGCGCAGCTCGTGCAGGCTGTCGGTCAGGCCGAAGCCGGGCCGGTTCAGTGTTCGCCGCGCGGCGTCGCGCGATTCGAGCGACGAGTGGCCCATCTGGCTCTCGCTGGGATCGGCCAATCGCAATTGGATTCGCGCCGTGGCGTTTTGCAGCAGGCTCTGCCGCTGCCCGTGAATCCAGCCGCCGGCGCTGCACATCACGTGCACCCCGTATTCGGGCCCACGACTGCTCAACGAGATGATGCGGTCACCGAGCACGGTGTCCTTCGAGTACAGGTCGTCGTAGTCGTCGACCACCACGAAGACGTCGCCGAACGGGTCGTTGGCGTCGGTGCCGCCCAGGCCGTCGCTGCCCGGCGCGAACCGTCGTTCACGGAAGCCGTCGAGGTCGATCTTGAGGCGCCGGAACGAATCCTCCCGCGCATCGATCAAGGCGTCCATGCTGCTCAGGATCCGCTCGATGCCCTCGGCGTCCTTGGGCGACACGATGTCGGTGACGTGCGGCAGCGAGGCGGCCTGGGCGAGGGTAGCCCCGCCGATGCAGAAGAACGTCACGCGCGACGGGCTGTACATCGCGGCCGCCGAACACATCAGCGTCATCAGCGTGGTGGTCTTGCCGCGCTGCTTGGCCCCCACCACGATCACGTTGCTGCGCAACGCATCCACCGCATGCACGATCTGCTTGGACTCTTCCGGAATGTCCATGACACCGACCGGGAACATCAGGCCGGAGTTTTGCCCATAGTCGACGTGCCAGGGCTTGCCGCGGTATCCGGCGACCAGGGCGTCGATGGACTCGGGCTCCTCCAGCGGCTCCAGCCACGGCCGGCGCGGTGAGCGGTGCGGCACGCTGTGCAGCGACTCCCGCAGCACGTCGACGATCTTCTTGCGCTTGAAACCGTCGTCGTAGTAAAGGAATTCGTCGGGCTCGGCGTCGACGGCCGCCGCGGCCTCCAATGCGGTGGCGTCCGAGGCGTCCAGCGGCTGGAACTGCCAGTTGTACAGCCGCGGCTTGGTCAGCGTCATGTCGACGGTGGTGGCGACCTCCTTGGTCTTCGGCACCACGAACGGGGCCGACAGGTAGAAGCACCGGAACGGCTCCAGGTCGCGGGGCCCCACCTTGAGCAGACCGAAGCCGTTTTCCTTGGACGGCAGATGGTAGGCGGCGTCCGAGCCGATCACCTCGCGGCTGTCGTCACCGGACTCGGCGCGCAGCGCGATGCGGAAGGCGATGTTGGACTTCACCTTTTGCAGCGAGGACAGGTCCAGCCGCTGCCCACCCAACATGAAGAAGACGTTGGCGCCGCGGCCCTCCTGGCCGATGTGGATGATGAGGTTGATCCACTTCTCGTGGTTGGCGAACAGTTCCAGGTACTCGTCGACGATGACGAGCAGTACCGGCACCGGCGGCAGATCGCGGCCGGCCAGCCGGATCTCCTCGTAGTCGTTGGCGTCCCGGGCACCCACCGAGGTGAACAACTCGTAGCGCTGCTTGATCTCGCCGTCGATGACCCTGCGCATCCGCTCGGCCAGGTGTCGTTCGTCCTTGCCGAGGTTGGACAGCGCGGCCACCACGTGCGGGATGCCCAGGATGTCTTGGGCCGCCGACTCGAACTTCATGTCGACGAAGATCACGTTGAACGTTTCCGGGGAGTGGGTCAGCGCGATGCCGTAGACCAGGGACAGGAAGAACTCCGACTTACCCGAACCACTGGTTCCGATGACCACGGAGTGGAACCCGAAGCCGCCGAAGTCCTTGGCGCGGATGGTGATGTTCTGCAGTTCGCCGTTGGGTTTGGCGCCGACCGGGACCTCGCACCAGCGCTCGTCACCGCGGCCGCGACGTTCGGCCCACAGCCGGTCGACGTCCAGGTCGCGGGGGTCGCTGATGCCCAGGGCGCGCAGCAGTTCGGTTGCGCCGCTGACCGAGTCGGCGATCTCGCTGCGGCTGGTCGGTGACCAGCGCGCCATCGCCCGCGCGTACCGATACGCGCGGTGCACGGACAGCTGGTCGGCGTGGGCGAAGAACTTGTTGCGGACCCGCAGCAGCGGCGCCGGGCGGTTGTCTTCGCCGTCGGCGTCGGAGCCGTTGCGGTGCAAGGTGACTTGGCCATTGGGCGAGCCGCCGGGTGAGCTGTGGCGCTCGCTGAGGTCGAACACCTGGTCGTCGGCGAAGCCCACGCCGGTGCCGATCCGGGACGCGATGCGCAGCAGGGTGATTCCCGCCTTGCCGACCTGGCCGACCACGCTCTCCCACGCGTCGGGGCTGCCGGTGTTGTCGTCGACGATCACCAGGTGCGGGCCCAGATCGACGGTGTCGGTACCGGTTTCCAGGGTGGAGCCCATCGCGGTGGGGCTGGCCGCCGCCAACGGCGTCCAGGCGCCCCGCTTGCCCTTCATGTGTAGTTCGGCGCCGAGGGTCTCTTCGAGTTCCTCGGGTGTGGCGAAGACCAGGCGCCGGAAACCGCAGGCGTCGAAGAGTTCGTCGTGCAGGTTGTGCGGCAGCCAAACGATCCACGACCACACCTCGGGGTTGCGGGTCACCACCAACAGCTTCACGTCGCGCGGGTTGTGGAAGACCGCGAGGGAGCACAACACCGAGCGCATCAGCGACCGCAGCCGGTCGAGGTCCTCGCCGACGAAGCTGAACCCGGGCGCCGAGCGCAGGTTGACCACCTTGGCGATATCGCGAATCTTGCGCTGCTCCAAGATGAAATCGCGCAGTGCCTGCCCGGTGACGGGCTCGAGCTCCTCATCGGAGGCGATGTCGGGCCAGGTCACCGACAGCACCGAGTCCGGTGCGTGCTGCACGCCCGTGCCGAGCCGCACCTCCAGGAAGTCCGCGTCGCCGCGCCCGCGCTCCCACATCCGCGGCCCGCCGATGATGGCGCCGAGCCCGCGCGGGTCGGAGTGCACGGAGTTCTGCCATTCGCGCTGCGCGCACACCGCGGTCTGGATCTCGTCGCGGTTGCTGTCCAGGTCACGCAGGTAGCGGCGACGGCCCTTTTCCATTTCGCCCCAGGTGATCTTGCGGGCGCGGCCGAAGCGGCCGGAGAAAGCCAGCATGCTGAAGGCACCGATGCCCATCAGCGGGAAGAAGCCGGTGGTCAGGCTGCGCACGCCCGACACGTAGAGCATGACAATGGTGCCGATCAGCGCGACGATCAGCGCCGGCACACCGATCATCACCCAGATGTTGCGCGGCTCGCGTTCCGGCAGCGCGATCGGCGCACTGGGTGCGACCCGAACCGGTTTCGGCGGCTCGATCTTGACGCGGTTGATGGGGAACGCTTTCTTGGACATTCTCTAGCCTCCCGGCTTCGCCGATGTCGTCACCACAGCCACCTTGCCGAGCGCCGGGACGGTGTCCCGCGCCAAAAGCGCTGCCTCCCTTGACAGTGCCGGGCCCGCGGCGAACGTCCGCAGCAGCGGCCAGGGCGCCTGCACCGCCGAACCCGGGTCGAGCCCGAGCGCGCGCAACGTCGTGTCGTCGTTGGTGATGCCGAACCGCACCCCGTTGTCGGAAACCCAGAACAACGATTCCCGGGAGTCGGAGGTGACCACGCCGCTGGTCGACGTCACGAAATTCGCCGCGCCCGGCAACACCAGCACCTGGTTGGCGACCACCGAGGCCGGGTCGCGGTCGTCACGCACCAGGTGCACGATCCGGTTGTCCAGGTACGACGGCGTGGGCAATCCGCGCCCGTTGTATACCACGACGCGAGCCTGCGGGTCCGTCGAGCCCTTCTCCCACCCCACGCAGGTGGTCGGATCGGCCGCCGTGTCAATGAAATTCAGGCGCTTGGTCGGGTAGTAGTCCACCGCGAGCGAGGACACCTCGGGGATGTTGACCAACACGTCGGGCGTCACCACGCGGGGCGCCGTCGCGCCGTAGGAGTTGGCGCTGCGCAACAGGTCGGCGACGAAGCTGGTGACTTTTTGGACGCCGTCGGGCAACAGCACATAGAACTGCTTGCCGCCGCTGGCGGTCTGGGCCTGCAACACCGCGCCCACCTGTGAGCCCGACACCCACGTCGACGGCGTGCCCGCCAGGGGCACCGCGGGGACGCCGAGCGGTTCGGTGGCGGGCAGCGCGTCGTAGAGGGCCCGTGAAATCTCCACCGGCAGTGTGACTCCCGGGTCGAGTCCGAGGCTCAGCGTGATCGCCCTGTTCGTCGGGTCGATCTGCGAGCGCTTGCCGCCCCAGATCACGAAGGTGTTGCCTTCGAAGGTGACCAGCACCCCGGCGTCGTCGCTGAGCGGTGTGGCGCGGTCGAAGCCGTCGAGCACGCCGGCGATCGAGGTCACCACCGGCCGTTCGGGGCTGCGGGGTCGCCCGGCCGTGTCGCACACCGCCCACGCCGACGTCGCACCCCGATGGACGGGCATCGCCGCCGGCGCACCCGGGATGCCGACCAGCGGGCCGGTCGGATACTTCGCTATCTCAGCGGGCTTCACCCATGTCGGCTGATTCGCCGTGCCGGTCGCCAGCCGCGCGGACGTCAAATTCAGCACCGGGTAGAGCCGGCCGTCGATCTTCGCGTAGAGCGCCCCGGAATCGCGGTCGCCGATGATCGCCGAATCACCCACGATGCCAGTCGGTTTCAGCACATTCAGCAGCAGCATCCAGCCGCTAGCGATGGCCACCAGGAGGACCGACAACACCAGCGCGGCGGTCTGCTTGCGGTCGTCGTGTTTCATGCGGACCGAGAAGCGGGTGGTCGCCGCGCGCAACCGACGGTTGTAGAACAGGTGCCCGGAGTTCTGGTCGCGGTTAGACAAACTCAGCGGCATGCTCAGTACCCCTTGGGTGCTCGGTGGGGATCGGCCTGCTGAATCCGATCGGCTAGATTCGACGCGTCGACGGCCACCCCGTAGCGGCCCATCGCGTAGTTGATGAACGCGCACGCCTGAGCCACCAGATTGTGAATGTCGCGCGAGGTTCCCGGCTGGTGATACGCCGCGAACGTCGGCGCGATGAATTGCCAGGCGCCCTTGCTCGGTGTGCCCCGCGCCGCGTTGGAGTCCCAGTCGTTGACCGCGTTTGCGTTGTAGTTGGACTCGCGCCGGGCCACCAGGTCCATGCCGCGTTCCCAGCGAGCGCGCGCTGCCGGGTCATGAATACCTTTGATGTCCAACGCTTTACGGATTGCGGCCAGCACCGCGGCGCGTCCGCCGGCCTGAGTGTTGTGCATCTGCCGCCCTCGTAGGTAGTGCAAGCGTCGCAGCCTGCGCGCGAGCATCCTTGCCCGGCGGCGTGATCCGGCGACATGTCGGTGTTGAGCCCGCAGCCGCGCCGCCATCCGGGCGGCGGCCTCGCGGCGGCCCATGGGGGTATCGACGGCCGGGGTCGTGTCGGTCAAGGCGGCGTCCAAGGTTGCCCGCGTCGCCAGGTGGCCGCGGACGTGATCGGCGCGCGCCGCGGAGATCACCTGTCCCAGCGTCCGGTCAGCGTGGGCCAGCCGGGTTAGACGCGTTATCGAGGCGCCCGACCGTGCTGCCGCGGCGTCGGGTAGCCCTACGCCGCCGCGCGTCAGCGCCTCGGCGTGTGTCTGCGTCCGCGCCGGTGCGTCGCCGATACCGTCGCCGGCGGTGGCTAGGCGGAACAGATTGTGGGCGCGCGACAGCGCCGCGACCGCTTGCACTCTGAGGGGATCGGTCACCGGCTTCCCCGCCCTGATCCATTTATGCGCCCTCGCGGCGCCGCATCCTTGCCGGACACTTCGCGCTCGTACTCCCACACCCTCCTGGCCGCGTATTTCCGCGGTCGCTGCAGACGTACCAATAGCATGCACGCATCGACAGTTCTGCTGTCAATAACGGACAACCCAATTTGACCCGCACATTTGGGATCGGTCCGGCCGCGATTACGTAGCGACACTACTGCCGGCCGAACTGCCCGACCACTCACCCTTCGAAGGGCTGGGTGGTTTGGCCGGCTATTCCTTCGGCTCGTCCTCGGACGGCATGATCACGATCCGGCGGTTGGGCCTATTGGTGACCACGGTCGGCTTCGCTTCGCCGGATTTGCTGCCCGGGGCGCTCGGCGGAATAGTCAAGCGGCCCTTGATCGGTTGCCCGTTGGGCACACCTGGAGCCATCACCCGCTTCTCGACCGGGCTGTCCTTCTTTCCGCCTTCGCCGCCGTGGCCCATCGCACCCGGCGGCATCATCGGCATCCCGGTCATGCCTGATTGCCCGGGCATGGCCGGCATTCCACCGGTCGGCGGCATCATGGCCGCCTTCGCGGCCGCCGGGGTGGTCGGCGGGGACGACGTGGGCACGGGCGGCGGGCCCAGCGAGCTGGCCGGGGTGGTTCCGCCACCGCCGAGCCCAGCACCACCACCGCCGGCGCCGCCGCCCAGTCCCGAGCCGCCGCCGCTGCCGACGCTGTCGACCAGGTGCGCGTCGTTGGCGAGTCCGGCGCCGTGCGCGCCGCCCTGCACCGCGCTCATCAGCGGCTGGAGTGCGCTTTGACCGGCCTGCATCGCCTGTTGAGGGAGCTGCGTCAGCGGTCCCATGACGCCGCCGATGGCGCCGCCGAGCGCGCCGGTGACGCTCTGCAGCATCTGCTGGATCGCCTGCATATCCTGCTGGCTGTTGGCCTCGTTGGCGGGAAACTTTGCCGCGGCGTCAGCAGCGTGGGCCCGACGATCCGCGTCGGCCGCGGCTGCGTCGGCTGCGTCTTTGGGGACGCCGGCGTTTCCGACGCCGGTTAACGCGCCTCCACCGCCGTCCACAATCGATGTGCCGGGTGGGTGAGGGGGGTTCGCCGTTGGGAGCGGTGCTTCGGGCATGTTACCCGCGCCGACGTAAAGCGGAATATTAGCTTGGACTCCACCGCCCACGATCTGTCACCTCCACCCCTTGTCGCAAGGCCTCAAATATGTAAACCGGCGACGCCGATCGCTCGTACTGCACATTTTGTCACAACACATTGAATGCGGTAGTCACCCGATGACTGCGGACCCGCGCTACGAACTCATCCGGTGGCTTACGGCGTCAAACCACGCGAGGTGATAGTTCGCGAGGTATTCGTGTCCGTCAATCAGCGCCTCGATGGCCGCTAGAAGCATCCAATCCCCGACAGCCGCTGGGTCGTGGTTGGGATAAGCAGTCAGCACGGAGTCCTGAATTTCCGCTACACATTCACGCAGCATCGCGGTCTCGCTCTCGAGGACGCCCGTTTGTCGCACCGCGGGGGCCGCGACGGCTTGTGCGATACGAGGAAGGCCGTCCCGGCGACGCACGGCGTCAACCAGGGTGGGCCCGAGCTCGTCGACTGGAGGCGCGGCGGAGCGGGCAGGCCGATCGCCGCTCAGTGCGGGTTCGTCGGGGCCTGGCTCGGCCACATACGTGTTGGCGTGGTGGGCAGCCGCGACCGTGATGGCGCCGAGCAAATCCACCACGTTGGCGTCATGGCGTCGTGCCGACGGCTCAAGCAGGCTCACGTGGGCGGGCAACCGGACGTGCGGCGGAATCCACCCGCCCGCGAGGTCGGTGACCAGCAGTGTCGTGGTGCCGTCGTCGCGCAATCCCGCCGCCCACGATAGCCGCGGCTCCTGACGGGCCACCGCATCGACAAGCCGCTGTAACCGCTGTTGTTCGGCCGTCCGGGCGGACACCGTGCCGGCGGTCGCGCCTGCTGCCGCGGACGCTGCCGATGCGCCGGCCATCGTTGATGATCCCGCACCGGCCTGGCTCGCGGCGGCCCCGGAAGCTGTCCGCTCCACCGGAGAGACAAGTGGGCCACCCGCGGATGGGGATGATGCCGGCGAAGAAGCTACGGGTGCACCCGAGACGGGACCGGCCGGCGCAGAAGGCACGGACGGCGGCGCCACCACCGGCGGACGCAGGTCGGAACCATAGGCGGGCAACGACCCCGAGGGAATCGACGAACCGCCACCGATAGACGGCGCGGAGGACGACCACGACGTGCCGGTCATTACCGGCGCAACTGAACTGCCGCCGCCGGTGGCCACTGGCGCCGGGGAAGCTGCTGGGGGTGCGTCGACCGGTGTAGCCGTCGGGATGAATGCTCCCGCGCTGGGCACGGTCGGGGTCCCCACGGGTGCCGCCTGAGGAGTTTGGGGTCCCCCGGCCTCCATCGCTTGTAGCGGCCCCGCCGTAAACGCTTGCCCGCCAGGCCCCGTCGTCTGCCCAGTCGCCAAACCGGACGTGAAAGCTTGCCCTAATCCGGGCTGGCCGCCTTGACCCAGACCGACCGGTGACACTGGCGCCCCACCGCCGCCGTGCACGCCTGGCATCCCCGGCGATACGGTTCCGCCACCGCCGGTCACCGACGGACCGGTCGGCGCCGCGGGCTGTGCGCCTGGCAACGGCCCGCCACCATTCCAGTTAGAACCGCCTGCTGCGGGAACCGCCTGCTGCCCCGCCGCACCGTGGACGCCGCCTGGGTTGGTTCCACCGCCTCCTCTGTTGACGACGCCCGCCGCCGGCGGTGGTTGAGGCCCCTCGGCACCACCGCCACCGCCACCGCCACCGCCACCGCCACCGCGATTAACGCTGCCTACACCGTCACCTGCCGAATTCAACTCCTGCTGACTGATCGGTTTCGGAGCTTTGCCGTCGCGAACGTCGAACCCATTTGCTTGCGCCCAGCTCCGGGCGTTACCACCAATGCCTTCAGCATCGAGAATCTTTTGCGTCGCCGCCATTATCTTGTCGAGCGCGTCGCGGCTGGCATTTGCAGCATCGGCGTTGCAGCGCGCTTGGACAGCCTGTATTTCCGCTAACTTCTCCGGAGGCAGCTTCTTTGATGCGAGGATGTCGTTGATCTCTTTGTTGCCCGTATTCGCTATGTCCGACAATCTGCTTCGCAGATAATCGATTGCGTCAGCGCCGGAATTGAAGGCTGCCGCCTTAGTCTGATACTTCTCCGCGAGGTCGAGGTGGAACTTTTCGCCCTTCTGGAACCGGTCTATCAGATCGTCTGCAGTATGTCCCTGGTTATGCGCTGCCAATAACGTCCATTGCGTGCGCAACGTCTGTGAATAAAGCTGCTGCTCCCCGCATGCTTGGCTCCACTGTTGTGCACCAGTGCGTAGAGCAACCGATGGTGCTGGCCACCACGGTCCGATCAGCGCAGCAGTCCATGTGCCAGGTGGAAGATCAACCGCCACCGCATACCTTTTTCATTGCGGCATCCTTGGCGTTCACATCGGCAACTGCCTCTTGAAATTCGGCCTCGGTAGCCGCTCCCTCGCTGCTTTTCGCGGTGTCTGTCAGGTATGCCGTCGCTAGAGCCTGAGCCGCGCTACGGTGTTGCTCGTCCAGAGCTGGATCATTCGATACGTTGAACAGCAGGCTGGCGGAATTCGTAAGCGCGATGCGCGCGAATGCTTTATCGCTGCCATTGGTGTCAACTTGTACGGCCCGCGCTGCCAGCTTGTAGGTCTCGCAGAGCCGCTGTTGCGCTGCGGCGGTCTCCGCCGGTGTATGGGAAGGCGGCGTGGTGGTGGTCGCTGACGGGTTTGAAGCCGCCGGCCGTGTCAGGGCTACGACCAACGCCGCGACTGCCACGGCGGCCGTGACGGCTACCGCGATCGCCAACCATGGGCGTGGACGAGAGGCTGGATTCGGGAGCGGTGGTAGCGGCCAACTACCAGTGGGCGGCGGAACAGACGGCCTGTCACCATGGCCCGAAGGCAGGTCTCCCGCCATATCTCCTCCTTAGTGTGCGAGCCCATGTGCACTACCTTGCCCTCCAATCAATAGTGGAGCAGGCAACCCGAAGCCAAGCAATTCACCGCGCGTCGTTAGTTCTCATACACCGGCGCGAACTTAGTCTGCCCGCGACTGTTCATGGCGCGGATGTCGTCAAGTTCGCGAGCCTCGGCTGCGCGAAGACTCGAAGACAGTATTCGGCTGCTCAAGCAGAATTCAGCCGCTGCGGTTGAATTCTGCTTGCTGGAACTAGCTATGACACGTAGCGAGCAACGCATCGCTCTTCGCGTTGACGTCGTTCACCGAAGCCTGCCACCGCGGGTCGTCGGCCGCAGCCGTGGAAGCTACGGCCGCAGCCGTCCGGTAGGCGTTGGCGAGCGCCCGAGCCTCACCTGCTTGGGCACTCGGGAGTGCAGGGGTGACGGCGGAGTCCAATAGCGCAGCACCATTAGTAAGCGCAATACGTCCAAGGGCTCGATCCCCCGAGGAATCTGTCTTCACCGAGTCTGAAGCAAGCCTGAACGCTGAACACAGTGCGCGGCTGCGGACTGCTCGGCTTTATAAGACGGCGGCGTTGAAGTGGTTGATGAGACCGATGACCGACTGCTGGCAGGCCGGGTCAACGAGACAACCAAAGCAGCGGTGCCCAACAGGACGGCGATCACGGACAAGGCAATCGCTGGCCATGCCCGTGGGCGCGGCGGTGGTTGCGTGGGGAGAACTGGTGCCCAGTGGGTTGAGCCTGGCGGCGGGCCAGTAGTCGGCCCCTCCCCCGGAGCTGGAGGCAAGTCCCTCACCATGCGTCCTCCTAATAGTTGGAAACGCTTACCCGGCCATCTCTCGCATACTTCGCTGCAATAGTTGAGCAGCTAACCGAGCGGTGAGCAATCACCGCCGCCCTGCTGATGGAACGTCACCCGATGCCGCATACCTTTTTCATCGCACCATCCTTTGCGTTGGCGTCCGTCAGAGCAGACTGCCACGCCGGGTCTTGTCCAGCGGCCAAGCTCGAAGTGGCCGCGACATTGCTGTAGGCCTCAGCAAGGGCGAGCGCGGCAGCCCGCTCATTTGGGGCAAGGCCCCGATTCGTGTTCACCGCATTTTCGAGCATGACCGCACCGTTGACTGTGGCTATTCCTGCGAAAGCCTGATTCGTTCCATTCGTCTCAATCTGCACCGCACGCGCCGCGAGCTTGTAAGCATCACACAACTTCTGGTGCGCAGCAGACACTTCGGCTGCGCTATAGGTAGGGGCGGTCGACGTCGGCGCCGAACTCGAACCCGGCGACCGCGACGTCGCAAAAACCAACGCGACAACGGCCACAACCGTCGCGACCAAAGCGAGAACCATCGCACCCAAAGCAACCAGCGGCCACGTCCGCGACCCCGACGCCTGCGGCGTGGGATAACCCGATTCCCACTGCCCTACCGGCGGACCGACATGCGCCCCCGCACCCGGATGCGAAGGCGGGTCGTCGGTCACGGGCATCTCTTAGACGTTCTGCGTTGAAGGACCGGAACTCGGTCGCAGCGCCTGCATTTCGGTGGCGTTGTTCTTATCCATGTTGGTGAACCCGTTGGCTGCGGTGTGCGCCTTGGTGCCCACGCCGGTGAGCGTCTCGCTGTGGCCCTGCAGGGTTTTCACGTGCTGGCCGTGCGCGGCCGCGACCGCGCTGTGAAAGGCGTCGGCCGCGGCGAAGTCACCGAACATCCCCGAGGCCACGGTTCCGCCTGCCAATTGGTCCGCGCCGTCTTGGGCGTGCCCACCGGCGCGGTGTGACTGATTGCCTCCCGAATGCAAAAGATCCGTATCGACGAACATCGGCAGTCCTTCCGGGTCATACCACCTTTGATCAGGCTAAATGCCGATTCACAAGCGGTCAATTCACCATCGCCGACCCGGCCTTCCCACGCCTAGAAGCCATGCCCGTTGGTGACCGATCGCGCCGGCCGATCCCATTCCGGATCGACGGCGACCGGGATCTGGATCCCAAGGTGCGGCAGCGACACCGTCCCCCAGGGGGTGTGCACCTGGAGGGGAACGGCGATCCGCGCCGCGGCTCGCTCCGGCGCCAGCATGCCCTCACCGACCAGACGGTCGCCATGCCCGGTGACGATCTCGGTCATGTTGTGCAGCGCTTCGCTGCCCACGTCGTAGTAATGCGAGTGGTCGGTGAACCACGGCATGACGCTGTGTGAGCCGGCGACCTCGGCACGAAACCGCACCGCCCCGAAACCCGCATGGGCCGGGTCGCTGCCCAACCCGGCCACCGGTCCCACCGGTCCGCCCAGCATCGCGTTGAGCCCGTTGGGCAGGCCGCTGCCCGACTCGCCGATCCAGCTGATCGCATCGGTCGACGCGGCTCCGACATACAGCCTGCCGCCCGCCAGGTGGAAATCCGCGGCGCTGCGCGCCAAATCCGTTCCCGGGCAACCCGTTAGTACAGCATCGTTGGCGCGCATGCCGCTGTTCGCAAACGAGTCCGCCACGGTCGTCGAGCCGTAGGAGTGCCCGAGGACCGTGATATGCGCTGGGGACTCACCGTCGTGCGTGGCGCTCAGGCCGTTGACATCGGCGGCCAGCAGCGCCCCCGCCTGCCGCGCCCGCCATGGGGTGCCGACCTGTTCCAGATTCGACGGGTCGGTGACGGCCTGCTGCCAACGTGTCTCGAATTCGGGTGCGTCATAACCCATCCAGGCCAACACCGCGGTGGATTGCTGGGAATCGGCTCTGGCGGCCTGCCGGTAGAGGTTGAGCGCGTCGTCCGTGCCATCGGACATCCACCCTCCCCGCACGCTGCTGTTGGTGCCTGGGACGAGGACGGCCGTGTTTCGGGATCTGTCCGGGTTGCCGATCGCGATGGCCGCCCTGCCCTTGCCATTGAATGCCAGCGGGTCATAGGCCCACAGCATGACGGAGAGGCCGCCGGATCCTTGGTCGCGCTCGAGGAAGTCATTGGTCTTCACCGCGTTCTGGTACCGGGTGATGTCGGTGGCGCACAGCCCGTATGCGCCGGGGTTGCTGAACACCTCGGTGTCTCGGTTGTTGAGCGCGTTGTCACGAAGCGCGCCCGGCGCAACCCCGCGCTGACGGACGGCATCTTCGACCCTGCGCAGATCGTGTTCCATTGCGGCCTGGTTCACCGAATCACGCACGTCGGCGGGCACGCCATTGAGGTTGCCCAGCCGATTGGGATGCCGGTCGATGAGCAACTGTTTCTGTCCGGAACTCAACGAGTCCCACCATCGCCTGGCCTGCTGTGGGTCACCGTCCGTCGGCGGTACCGGTAACTCGTCCACCGCCTGCAGCTCCATCGGGTTGGCGCCATCCGCTCGGAGCACGCCGAGAGCGGCGTCGAGTGCCGTCGCATACCGATCGCGAATCTGCCGCAGCGCCAGCGCGATTGCCCGCACTTCGGCCACGGCCTCCCCGCGCAGATCATCTACTCCGCAAGCATCGTCGCCGGCGCGGGCCTCGCAAATCTCGTCGTCAATGTCCTCGAGGTCGTACTCCAACGCGGCCAGGTACCACGCGGACGTTCGCTGGGCCTCGGCGAGCCCGGCCGCGATGTTCTCCAAATCGACTGCGATCCTGGGCAATTGCGCGGCCTGCAGACCCAGCGACCTCACCACGCGCCGCACCTCGTCGGCGTCGTTGATCGGATGCTCACCGTCGCGGTGATCCCACGACGCCGCGAACCGGCGGCGAGCCGCCTCGAACGCGAGATCGGCCTCAGCGGTGCTCGCCCCGGCGTCACGGAAAGCCTGCGCAAGGGTCGAGATCTGCCCGGGGCGACCGGCTTGCAGGGTGGCGTCGATCGACCACGGATCACAGCCGGCCTCGGCAACCAGGAAGGGAACGCTCAAGTAGCGCAGTAACATTCGCCGTCGCTACGTCAGCATCGCCTCACAAAGGGCTCGCGCCGTCGGCGAGACCGTCGCCGTCCGAATCGGTCAGCCGGACGTTCCATTTGCCGTCGCCATCGGTGTCGACGTAACCGGTCACGCCGGTTTCGTCGGAGCGCAGCACCCGGTCGGCGAGCCCGTTGCCATCGGTGTCGACCAGGCGCGCGTCGGCGCGCCCGTGCCCGTCGAAGTCCACCATGGGGCCGCCGGTGTGCTCGACACCGTCAAGGCCGAACCACCGCAGCTGGCCGCCCCGGTCCATGGCCACCGCCCACGTCCCGGATCCGTCGTCGGTGAAGTACGCCTCGGGGGTTCCGTCGTTGTCGAGGTCCAGCAGCGCATGGTCGACGAGGCCGTCGCCATCGAGATCCGCGAGGGCGTCGTCGCGCAGTCCGTCGTGGTCGAAATCCAGCCCGATCGATTCGAAGCGGCCGTCGTGGTCCAGGTCGAGGTCGGGTTGTCCGTGCCACAAAGCGGCCGCGCCGCTATCGCCGGCCAAACAGTAATCCATGCGTATTCGGACGCGCGGCCGTCGCTAGCCGTTCCCCCGAGACTGCCACCACGCCAACAACTCCGCGGTCGCCTCCTCGTCGTCCAGCGGCCCGCGGTCCAACCGGAGCTCCTTCAAAAACCGCCATGCCTCGCCGACTTGCGGGCCGGGCGGGATACCGAGCAACTCCATGATCCGGTTGCCGTCCAAGTCGGGCCGGACCCGCGCGAGATCTTCCTGGGCGGCCAGTTCGGCGATGCGCGCCTCGAGCCGGTCATAGCTGGCCTGCAACCGCGCGGCTCGGCGCTTGTTGCGGGTGGTGCAGTCGGCGCGCACCAGCTTGTGCAGCCGGGGCAGCAGCGGGCCGGCGTCGGTGACGTAGCGGCGCACCGCCGAGTCGGTCCACTTGCCGTCGCCATAACCGTGAAATCGCAGATGCAGATACACCAGCTGCGAGACGTCGTCGATCATCTGCTTGGAATACTTCAACGCCCGCAACCGCTTTCGGACCATCTTCGCGCCGACGACCTCGTGGTGGTGAAAGCTCACGCCGCCGTTGGCCTCGTGGCGCCGCGTGGCGGGCTTGCCGATGTCGTGCAGCAGCGCGGCCCAGCGCAGCACCAGGTCCGGGCCGTCATCCTCCAGCGCGATCGCCTGGCGCAGCACGGTCAGCGAGTGTTGGTAGACGTCCTTGTGTTGGTGGTGTTCGTCGATGGCCATCTGCATGCCGCCGACCTCGGGCAGCACCACCTCGCCCATGCCGGTCTGCACCAGCAGATCGATGCCGGCCGTCGGGTCGTCGCCGAGCACCAGCTTGTCTAGCTCGGTGGCCACCCGTTCGGCGCTGATCCGCGACAGCTGCGGGGCCATGTGTTCGATCGCCTCGCGCACCCGCGGCGCGACGGTGAAGCCGAGCTGCGAGACGAACCGCGCCGCGCGCAGCATCCGCAACGGGTCGTCGCCGAAGGACACCTCCGGCGCGGCCGGAGTGTCCAGCATCCGCGCGCGCAGCGCCGCCAAACCGCCTAGGGGATCGAGGAATTCGCCCGGGCCCGCGGGCGTGATGCGCACGGCCATCGCGTTGGCCGTGAAGTCGCGTCGTACCAGATCGTCGTCGAGGCGATCGCCGAAGCGCACCTCGGGATTCCGGGACACCTGGTCATAGGTGTCGGCGCGAAAGGTGGTGATCTCCAAGCGATGGTCGCCCTTGCCGACGCCGACGGTGCCGAATTCGATCCCGGTGTCCCACAGGTTGTCGGCCCAGCGCCGCAGGATTTGTTGCACCTGCTCCGGGCGGGCGTCGGTGGTGAAATCCAGGTCGGGACTCAACCTGCCCAACAACGCATCCCGCACCGAGCCGCCCACCAGGTAGAGCTCGTGGCCCGCGGCGCCAAATGCGGAGCCGAGCTCGGCGAGCATGGGCGCATGCCGATTCAGGGCGACCGCGGCGGCGGTCAGCAGGTCGGCATCCTGGGCGGCGTCTGGCACGTTCGATCAGCCTAGTCGGCCGTGCACGAAAAGCCCCTGTGAGGAGCCTCGCACGTCAGGGAAGGTGAATTGACCCGGCGCGAAGCGTCAGTAGTCTCACGCGAGAATCGGTCGCTACTTACAGGAAACGGACCATGCGCGCGAAGGCCCTCGACACACACGCCTGGCGCACGGCGACGTGGTCGGCGCCGCTTGTCGTCCAACCGATATTGGGAGTGTTGCTCGTCGTCATGTGGCTGCTGGGCAAGTGGCCGTTCGACACTCATAGCGCATACGCCGGTGAGCGCGCATGGATGCTGACCGCCACTGTCATCACCACTTTGGCGTCGCTGCTGGTCGGCGCCGCACTGCTGAGGTCGGCCTCGGCGCGCAATCGAGGTCTGGGCCTCAGCACGCTGAGCTGTTCAGCTGCCTTATTAGTGGGCGGAACCATTTTTGCGGACTTGGTCCTGCGCTGAAGGCCGTCGATGACAGACACACCCTTGATCCGCACACCGAGCAGCCCCTATGGCCCCCTGACTTTCGCAGTAGCAATGGCCCATGTCTTCGTGATTGACCTCGCTACCTGGCTGTTTGTTCTGCCGATGTGGCCCTTCGTATTGGTTGTTCTTCCGATAACACTGGTTTACATCGGGATCGGCGCCGTGATCGCACGGGCGCCCGGCAGGTGGGGCCAGCTCGGCCGCGGAATGATGATTGGCAGCCTGTCCGGTCCGCTCTCGCTGCTGATCTTCATTCCCGCTTTTATCATCGCCGGTGCAATCGGTCCGCTCTGACGGACGTATCGGTCGCGCCATCGCGCACTCACCCGCGGCGAGTATCTCGGGGAGAATATGCCGTGCCAGCTACTATCGCTTGGGTGTCGGACGGCGAACAAGGCAAACCACGTCGGCGCCGGGGGCGTCGCCGCGGCCGTCGCACCCCGACTTCGTCCGAGAACCAAACCGCCGGTCAAGCGGCCGGTGACTCGACGGCCACCAGGTCGCGCCGATCCCGGGCGTCGCGCCGCGGACCGGATCAACTTCGCACCGTCCACGAGACCTCGGCCGGTGGACTGGTCATCGACGGTCTCGACGGTCCGCGCGAGTCTCAGGTCGCCGCGCTGATCGGACGCATCGACCGACGGGGCCGGATGCTGTGGTCGCTGCCAAAAGGGCACATCGAACTCGGCGAGACCGCCGAGCAGACCGCAATCAGAGAAGTGGCGGAAGAGACCGGCATCCGGGGCAGCGTGCTGGCCGCGCTGGGCCGCATCGACTATTGGTTCGTCACCGACGGCCGTCGGGTGCACAAAACCGTGCATCACTATCTAATGCGGTTCTCCGGCGGCGAGCTGTGCGACGAGGATCTCGAAGTCGCCGAGGTGGCCTGGGTGCCGATGGGCGAACTACCGTCGCGGCTGGCCTACGCCGACGAGCGCCGCCTGGCCCGCGTGGCCGACGAGCTGATCGACAAGTTGCAGAGCGACGGTCCGGCCGCCCTTCCGCCGCTGCCGCCCAGCTCGCCCCGGCGCCGCCCGCAGACGCATTCTCGAACGCGGCATTCTGACAAACCGGCCGCGGGCCGGAAGAACGGCCACGGACCGGGGCCGTGATAGCTCCGCGTCTGCGTCGAGCCGGCTTGGTGCGTCTTGCCGCCGTGCTCGCCATTGTGGCCGGGCTCGCGGTACTCACCGGGCCGGTGCTGCCGCGCGCGGCCGCGGGCGAGCCCGGGGTGACCCCCTTCGTCCGGGTCCGCATCGATCAAGTCACCCCGGACGTGGTCACCACGACCAGCCCGCCCGTCGTGACCGTCAGCGGCATGGTGACCAACATCGGCGACCGTCCGGTCCGCGACGTCATGGTCCGGCTCGAACACGCCGGCGCGGTCACCGCCTCCGCGGGATTGCGCACCACCCTGGACGGCGACACCGACGGGTATCAGGCCGCCGCGGATTTCCTCACGGTCGCGCCCGAACTGCAGCGCGGCCAGGAGGTCGGTTTCACCCTGTCGGCGCCGCTGCGCGCGTTGACCAAGCCGTCGCTGGGCGTGGAGAAGCCCGGCATCTATCCCGTCCTAGTCAACGTGAACGGCACGCCCGACTACGGCGCGCCCGCCCGGCTGGACAACGCGCGTTTCCTGCTGCCCGTGGTCGGAGTGCCGCCCGACCGCGCCGACGACCTCGGCTCCGCCGTCGCGCCCGACACCTCTAAACCGGTGTTGATGACCATGCTGTGGCCGCTGGCCGACCGGCCCCGGCTGGCCCCCGGCGTGCCGGGGGGAACCATCCCGGTGCGGCTCGTCGACGACGAGCTGGCCACCTCGTTGGCCAGCGGCGGCCGGCTCGACATCCTGCTGGCCTCGGCCGAGGTCGCCACCAGTCACGACGTCGACCCCGACGGCGCGGTCGGCCGCGCGCTGTGCCTGGCGATCGATCCGGATCTGCTGGTCACCGTCAACGCGATGACCGCCGGTTATGTGGTGTCCGACTCCCCCGACGGCCCGGGGCAGCTGCCCGGCACCCCCACCCACCCCGGCGCCGGGCAGGCCCCCGCGACCGAATGGCTCAACCGCCTGCGCGCCCTCGCGCACCGGACCTGCGTGGCCCCCCTCCCCTACGCACAGGCCGATTTGGATGCCGTGCAGCGTGTCAACGATCCCGGCCTGAGCGCCATCGCCACCACCAGCGCCAACGGCATCATCGACAAGATCCTGGACGTCTCCTCGATCCGCGGGGCCACGCTGGTACCCGACGGCCCGCTGACCAGCCGCGCGGTCAAACTGCTCAGCGCCAACGAGAACACCGTCGCGATCGCCGCCGCAGACCTGCCGGGCGCCGAGGCGCAGGGCTCCTCCGAGACCGCCGTCGACACTGCACCCCGGCGGTTGTCCCCGCAGGTCTTGGTCGCGCCGTTCGACCCCGCCGTCGGCGCCGCCCTGGCCGGGGCGGGAACCGCCCCCGAGGCCCCGACGTACCTGGACTCGTCCCTGACGGTGCGGCTCGGCCACGATTCGGTGACCGCGCGCCGCCAGGACGCCCTCGGCTCGATCTTCTGGCACGCGCTGCGCCGCGACGACCCGCGCACCCAGATCCTGGTCCCGCCGACGACATGGAACCTGCAGGCCGACGACGCCCAGGTCATCCTGACCGCGCTGACCACCACCATCCGGTCAGGTCTGGCGGTGCCGCGCCCGCTGCCGGCGGTGATCGCGGAGGCCACCCAGGCCGCCCAAGCCCACCCCGAGCCGCCGCAGGAGGTCGGCAGCTACACGTCGGCGCGGGGACAGTTCAGCGACGACATCACCGCCGGCATCGCCGGGCAGGTCGGCCGGCTGTGGGGCTTGACGTCATCGCTGATGACCGACGATCGCACCGGGCTGACCGGCGTCCAGTACACCGCGCCGCTGCGCGAGGACATGCTGCGCGCGCTGAGCCAGTCCGAACCGCCGGACACCCGCAGCGGGCTGGCCCAGCAGCGCCTGGCGGTGGTCGGCAAAACGGTCAACGACCTGTTCGGCGCGGTGACGATCGTCAACCCGGGCGGCTCCTACACCCTGGCCACCGAGCACAGCCCGTTGCCGCTGGCCCTGCACAACGGGCTGGCGGTCCCGATCCGGGTGCGGCTGCATGTCGACGCGCCGCCGGGGATGAACGTCACCGACGTCGGCCAGATCGAACTGCCGCCGGGGTACCTGCCGCTGCGGATTCCGATCGAGGTGAACTTCACCCAACGCGTCGCCGTCGATGTCACCCTGCGGACCGCGGATGGTCTCCGGCTGGGCGAGCCGGTGCGGCTGTCGGTGCATTCGAACGCCTACGGCAAGGTCCTGTTCGCGATCACGCTGTCGGCCGCGGCGGTCCTGGTGCTGCTCGCCGGCCGCCGGCTGTGGCACCGCTTCCGCGGCCAGCCCGACCGCGCCGACCTGGACCGTCCCGACCCACCCGACGCTCGGCACGCCACCGAAGCCGGCGCGGCCGACCAGCCGGTCGAACAAGAGCACCGCGTATGACCCCCGCCTATCGGCAGGCCCAGCCTCACCACCGCCTGCCCGAACCGCCGCGGCATTCCCGGATGCCGGCCTCGCCGCCGACCGGTCCGCTGCCGCCCGTCGCCGCCGAGATCGACCGTCGGCGCCCCGAGCTGTCCGACGCGGCGCTGGTGTCGCGGTCGTGGGGAATGGCCTTCGCCACCTTGATCAGCCGGCTCACCGGCTTCGCGCGGGTGGTGCTGCTGGCCGCGATCCTGGGCGCCGCGCTGTCCAGCGCGTTCTCGGTGGCCAACCAGCTGCCCAACCTGGTGGCGGCCCTGGTGCTGGAGGCGACGTTCACCGCGATCTTCGTGCCCGTGTTGGCGCGCGCCGAGCAGAGCGACCCGGATGGCGGCGCGGCGTTCGTGCGGCGCCTGGTCACGTTGACGACGGCGCTGCTGGTGTTCGCCACCGTGCTGTCGGTGGTGGCCGCCCCGCTGCTGGTGCGGCTGATGCTGGGCCGCAACCCGCAGGTCAACGAGCCCCTGACCGTCGCGTTCGCCTACCTGCTGCTCCCCCAGGTCCTCGCCTACGGCCTGACGTCGGTGTTCATGGCGATCCTGAACACCCGCAACGTCTTCGGGCCCACGGCGTGGGCGCCGGTCCTCAACAACGTCGTCGCGCTGGTGACCCTCGCCGTCTACGCGCTGGTCCCCGGCGAGCTGTCGGTCGATCCCGTCCGAATGGGCAACGCCAAACTGCTGGTGCTCGCCGTGGGCACCACGCTGGGCGTGTTCGCCCAAACCGGGTTGCTGCTGGTGGCGCTGCGGCGCCAGCGCGTCGACCTGCGACCCCTGTGGGGAATCGACCAGCGGCTCAAGCGCTTCGGCACCATGGCCGCCGCGATGGTGCTCTACGTGCTGATCAGCCAGCTCGGCCTGGTGGTCGGCAACCAGATCGCCAGCACCGCGGCGGCGTCGGGCCCCGCGATCTACAACTACACCTGGCTGGTGCTGATGCTGCCGTTCGGCATGATCGGCGTGACGGTGCTGACCGTGGTGATGCCGCGGCTGAGCCGCAACGCCGCCGCCGACGACACCAAGGCCGTGCTCGGCGACCTGTCACTGGCGACCCGGCTGACGTTGATCACGCTGATACCGATCGTGGCGTTCATGACCGTCGGCGGTCCCGCGATGGGCAGCGCCCTGTTCGCCTACGGCCATTTCGGAAACGTCGACGCCGGATACCTGGGCGCCGCGATCACCCTGTCGGCGTTCACGCTGATCCCCTACGGCCTGGTGCTGCTGCAGCTGCGGGTGTTCTACGCGCGCGAACAGCCGTGGACGCCGATCGTCATCATCCTGGTCATCACCGCCGTCAAGATCCTGGGTTCGGTGCTGGCGCCGCACCTCACCGACGACCCCAAGCTCGTCGCCGGTTTCCTGGGGTTGGCCAACGGCATCGGCTTCCTGGCCGGCGCCGTCATCGGCTACGTCCTGCTGCGACGCGCCCTGCTGCCGGCCGGTGGCCACCTGATCGCCGTCGGCGAAGTCCGCACCATCCTGGTGACACTCACCGCATCGATGCTGGCGGGGTTGATCGCCCACGTGATCGACCGGCTGCTCGGGCTGGACGCGCTGACCGAGCACGGGGGCGCCGGTTCCCTGCTTCGCCTGGCGGTGCTGGGGCTGATCATGCTGCCGATCACGGCGGCCGTCATGCTGCGCGCAAACGTGCCCGAGGCGCGGGCCGCGCTCGATGCCCTCCGCTACCGCGTCACGGGTCGTGGACCGCGTCCGCGCAAACCGAGTGCCAAGGATCGATCGTCTCACCGGCGCCCGGTCACGTACCCTGAGCAGAGGAATTCGTCCCCGCCTGGGGTAAATGCGGTCCAGGAGCCGATCCGGCGCAGGCCTCCGGAGCGGGCAAACCAATCCCGGCTAGTGAAAGGACCGGAGGTGACCGACCGCCCGATGGAAAGCGCAGCCCCCAGCGCTGGGCCTGGTGCAGGTTCAGGCGCCAAGCTGCCGCGGCCGGTCGCCGACGACTTCCAGCCCGACATTCCGGCCGACGAGCCCAAGCGGCCCGCCCCACGCCCGTCCGACAAGGCCAACGGCGACATCCCCGGCGGGGCCCGGCGCGCACCCACCGCGTTCGAGGCGCCGCGCGAACGTCCCGCGGATTCCGGCGGAGACGACGTGCACCTGGTCCCCGGCGCCCGCATCGCCGGCGGTCGCTACCGCCTGCTGGTGTTCCACGGCGGCGCCCCGCCGCTGCAGTTCTGGCAGGCGCTGGACACCGCGCTGGACCGGCAGGTGGCGCTGACCTTCGTCGACCCGGACGGTGCCCTGCCCGACGAGGTCCTGCAGGAGATCTTGTCGCGGACCCTGCGGCTCAGCCGCATCGACAAGCCCGGCATCGCCCGCGTGCTCGACGTGGTGCACACCGGCTCCGGCGGCCTCGTCGTCTCCGAGTGGATCCGCGGCGGCTCGCTGCAGGAGGTGGCCGACACCGCGCCCTCGCCGGTGGGGGCGGTGCGCGCCATGCAGTCGCTGGCCGCCGCCGCCGACGCGGCCCACCGCGCCGGCGTCGCCCTGTCGATCGACCACCCCAGCCGGGTGCGAGTCAGCATCGAGGGCGATGTGGTGCTGGCCTACCCGGCGACCATGCCCGAAGCCAACCCCCAGGACGACATCCGCGGCATCGGCGCCGCGCTCTATGCCTTGCTGGTCAACCGGTGGCCCATCGTGGAGAGCGGGGTGCGCAGCGGCCTTGCGGCGGCCGAGCGTGACTCGTCGGGCAACCCCGTCGAACCCATGTCCCTGGACCGCGACATCCCCTTCCAGATCTCCGCGGTCGCCGTCCGTGCGGTCCAGGAAGACGGTGGGATACGCAGCGCCTCAACGCTTTTGAACCTGCTGCAGCAGGCCACCGCGGTCGCCGACCGCACCGAGGTCCTCGGCCCGATCGATGACTCGCCCTCGCCGTCCACCGCGCTGATCTCCCCCGGCCAGGAGCAGGCGACCTTCGCCCGCCGGCGGCGCAACGTGCTCATCGGCGTCGGAGCCGGCCTTGCCGTCATCGTGGTCGCCCTGCTGGTGCTCGCCTCGATCGTGAGCAAGATCTTCGGCAACGTCGGCGGCGGCCTGAACAAGGACGAGCTCGGATTGAACGGTCCCTCGTCGTCGTCCGCGTCGGTGTCGTCAAGCGCTCCATCCGCCGCGGCGGGCAGCGTCGTCAAGCCCACCAAGGCGACCGTCTTCTCCCCCGACGGCGACCCCGACAACGCAAGCACGGCCGGGCAGGCGATCGACGGCGATCCCACGACGGCGTGGGCGACGGAGGTCTACACCGACGCCGTCCCCTTCCCCAGCTTCAAGCAGGGTGAGGGGCTGATCTTGCAGCTGCCCAGCCCCACCGTGGTCGGCCAGGTCAGCATCGACACCCCCAGCAGCGGAACCAAGGTCGAGATCCGCGCGGCCTCCTCGCCGTCGCCGTCCAGCCTCAACGACACGACGGTGCTGGCGCCGGCCTTCACGCTCAAACCCGGCCACAACGTTATCCCGGTCAAGGCCGGCGCGCCGACGTCGAATCTGCTGGTGTGGATCTCGACGCTGGGTTCCACCAATGGCAAGAGCCAGGCCGGCTTTTCGGAGATCACGGTCCAGGCCGCTTCCTGATCCGCGGCCCATTCCGCCACTCACACAAGCCGTTGCGAGTGAAGTGCCGCGCCATACGCAATTGGTTAATGTCCGGCCGTGGGCTTCGGGAGAAACGCCAAGCAGGAGCGCAGCGACGCCGAGCTGCTGGCAGCCCACGTGGCCGGCGACCGGTATGCCTTCAGCGAGCTGTTCCTGCGCCACCAGCGGCACCTGCACCGGCTCGCCCGGCTGACCACCCGGACCCGCGAGGACGCCGAAGACGCTCTGCAGGACGCCATGCTCTCCGCGCACCGCGGCGCCGGCGCGTTCCGGCATGACGCCGCCGTCGGCAGCTGGCTGCATCGCATCGTCGTCAACGCCTGCCTGGACCGGCTGCGCCGCACCAAGGCGCACCCGACCGTGCCGCTCGAAGACATCTACCCGGTGGCCGATCGCACGGCTCAGGTCGAGACCACGATGGCGGTGCAGCGCGCGCTGATGCGGCTGCCGATCGAGCAGCGGGCCGCGGTGGTGGCCGTCGACATGCAGGGTTATTCGGTGGCCGACACCGCCCGCCTGCTGGGCGTCGCCGAAGGCACGGTCAAGAGCCGCTGCGCTCGCGCCCGGGTGCGGCTCGCCGAACTGCTCGGCTACCTCAACGCCGGCGCCCACGCCGTGCCCGACGCCGCCGCCGGCCAGGCCTGACCTTTCCACGGGCATCCGCCCGGGCCGGCCGCGCGTGGCTATCGGTGCGTGCATGACGGACACTGGGTCCGATGAATGCAGCGGAGAACGGCGCGGCGGATGACCGCAGCGCGGGATCAGACCCACCGCTGACCGTCGAACTGCTCGCCGACCTACAGGCCGGCGTTCTCGACGACGAGGCCGCCGCCCGCGTTCGCAGCCAAGTTCGCGCCGATCCGCACGCCGCGGACGTGCTGGGCGCCTTGAATCGAGTCCGCCGCGACGTCGCGGCCGTCGGCGCCGACCCTGGGGCACCCCCCGACCCTCCCCCGCAGGTGAGCGGTCGTATTTCGGCGGCGTTGCGCTCGGCCGAGCCGGTGTCCAACCACGCGACGGGGCCGGCCGATCACTCCGCCCGCCCACACCTGCGTCCCGCCCGTACCGTCGCCGCGGCCGCCGGCATGTGCGCAGTGCTCGCGGCGATCGGCTTCGGGACCGTCGCGCTGCTGCATGCTCCCCAGCCCGCCCCGGACACCCCCGGCGACGTCGCGCACATCACGGTGTCGACGCCGCCGATGGAGATCCCGCTTTCGCAGCCCGACATCCTGGGACTGCTCGACCGCACCCCCGACTTCGGCGCCCTCAGCGACCCGGCGCGGCGCGCCTCCTGCCTCAGCGGCCTCGGCTATCCCGCGTCCACTCAGGTCCTCGGGGCGCGCCCGGTCGAGATCAACGCGCGCCCGGGCATCGTCCTGGTGATACCCGGTGACAGCCCGCACATCCTGGCCGTGTTCGCGGTCTCGCCGAACTGCAGCGCCGCCGACACAGGACTACTGGCCAATACGCAGGTTCCCCGCCCCTAATGTGGTGCGATGGGTACGACACACCCGGGAACAGGCGTACCTACGCTGGCGTTTACACAGATCCAGAGACGAATCGCTTGAAAGGTTTTCATGACCGCCGACACAGTGCATGACGTGATCGTTATTGGTTCGGGTCCTGCTGGGTATACCGCGGCGTTGTATGCGGCGCGGGCGCAGTTGGCGCCGGTGGTGTTTGAGGGGACGTCGTTTGGTGGGGCGTTGATGACGACGACCGAGGTGGAGAATTTTCCGGGGTTTCGTGAGGGGATCACGGGTCCGGAGTTGATGGATCAGATGCGTGAGCAGGCGTTGCGGTTCGGGGCGGATCTGCGGATGGAAGACGTGGAGTCGGTGTCGTTGCAGGGTCGGGTCAAAACGGTGACGACGGCTGAGGGTGAGACGGTGCGGGCGCGGTCGGTGATTTTGGCGATGGGGGCTGCGGCGCGGTATTTGGGGGTGCCTGGGGAGCAGGAGTTGTTGGGGCGTGGGGTGTCTTCGTGTGCGACCTGTGATGGGTTCTTTTTCAAGGATCAAGACATTGCGGTGATCGGGGGTGGGGATTCGGCGATGGAGGAGGCCACGTTTTTGACCCGGTTTGCCCGCAGTGTGACGTTGGTGCACCGCCGGCAGGAGTTCCGGGCGTCGCGGATCATGTTGGAGCGGGCCAAGGCCAACGAGAAGATCACCATTGTGACGAATAAGGCGGTCGAGGCGGTCGAGGGCGAGGCGACGGTGACCGGGGTGCGGTTGCGCGACACGGTCACCGGGAAGGTGTCGACGTTGGCGGTCAGCGGGGTGTTCGTGGCGATCGGGCATGACCCGCGTTCGGAGTTGGTGCGCGAGGTGCTCGAGACCGATCCTGAGGGGTATGTGTTGGTGCGCGGGCGCACCACGGCTACCTCGATTGATGGGGTGTTCGCCGCGGGAGACTTGGTGGATCGCACCTACCGTCAGGCCGTCACCGCCGCCGGCAGCGGCTGCGCGGCCGCCATCGACGCCGAACGCTGGCTCGCCGACCACGAAGAAGACAGCGTCGCCGCACAGGGCGACGCCACCGAATTTCCCGGCAGTACCGACACATTGATTGGAGCGCCACAATGACCGACGCCGAAAAAGCCGGTGCCACAATAGAAGTCTCCGATGCGTCGTTCTCCACCGACGTGTTGTCCAGCAATAAGCCTGTTCTGGTTGACTTTTGGGCGACCTGGTGCGGCCCGTGCAAGATGGTTGCGCCCGTTCTCGAGGAGATCGCCAGCGAGCGGGGCGAGCACCTCACCGTTGCCAAGCTCGACGTCGATGCCAACCCCGAAACCGCGCAGAACTTCCAGGTGGTCTCCATTCCCACCCTGATCCTGTTCAAAGACGGGCAGCCGGTGAAGCGGATCGTCGGCGCGAAGGGCAAGGCGTCGTTGCTGCGTGAGCTCTCGGACGCGGTTCCCGACCTCGGCTGACGTTCGTTTGCTTCGCCGCACCACGCCCCGCGCATAGCCTGGGGTTTTCCCGAATTTACGAAGCGTCTGCGACAATACGGTTAGCTGTTGCCCAGATCTGAGCTTTGTCAGTTAGTCCCGGAGGGCCCTTGGTATGCCGAGTCCGCGCCGCGAATACGGCGACGCGCTGCGCTGTGGTGACCGCAGCGCTGCCGTGACCGAGATCCGGGCAACGCTGGCCACACTAGGCCTGCTGGATAGCTCCGAGGACGATCTCAACACCGGGCGGCACGTGGCCCTCGAACTCTTCGACGCTGAGCTTGACCAGGCCGTTCGTGCCTTTCAACAGCATCGCGGTCTGCTGGTGGACGGCATCGTCGGCGAGGCGACATACCGCGCGCTGAAGGAGGCGTCGTACCGGCTCGGCGCCCGCACGCTGTATCACCAATTCGGTGCCCCGCTGTTCGGCGACGACGTCGCCACGCTGCAGGCGCGGTTGCAAGACCTCGGCTTCTACACCGGTCTGGTCGACGGCTACTTCGGGTTGCAGACCCACAACGCTTTGATGTCATATCAGCGCGAGTACGGGCTCTCCGCCGACGGCATCTGCGGCCCGGAAACGTTGCGCTCCTTTCACTTCCTGAGTTCACGGGTCACCGGTGGATCCCCGCACGCGCTGCGCGAGGAGGAGCTGGTTCGCTCGTCAGGCCCCAAGCTGTCGGGCAAGCGGATCATCATCGATCCGGGCCGCGGCGGAGCGGACCACGGCACCATCATGCAGGGCCCGTCGGGACCCGTCAGCGAAGCGGATGTGTTGTGGGACTTGGCCAGTCGCCTGGAAGGACGGATGGCCGCCATCGGCATGGAGACCTTCCTGTCCCGACCGGTCAACCGCAGTCCGCTGGATGCCGAACGCGCCGCCACCGCGAACAACGTTGGCGCCGACCTGATGATCAGCCTGCGCTGCGAAAGTCAGATCAGCACCGCCGCCAATGGAGTGGCTTCCTTTCACTTCGGCAACTCGCATGGATCGGTCTCCACCATCGGGCGTAATCTCGCCGACTTCATCCAGCGAGAAGTCGTGGCCCGCACCGGTTTACGAGACTGCCGGACGCACGGCAGGACGTGGGACCTGCTGCGCCTGACCCGGATGCCGACGGTGCAGGTCGACGTCGGCTACATCACCAACACGCGGGATCGTTCGATGCTGGTTTCGACCCAGACCCGTGACGCCATCGCCGAGGGCATCCTCGCCGCGGTCAAGCGGCTCTACCTGTTGGGCAAGAACGACCGGCCCACTGGCACATTCACTTTCGCGGAATTACTGGCCCACGAACTGTCGGTGGAACGCACCAGCCAGCTCGGCGGTTCCTGACTTCTAACCACCCTCGGTGGTTTCTAACGCATTCGCCGTCGTGGATCCCGCGCCCACCGGCTGCTCCAGGTGCGCGTTCTCCAGCAGTCGCTCTAGGGCGGCCTCGACTTCCGCCTTCCACCCAAGGCCCTTGTCGAGCTCGAGGCGCAGTCGCGGGAAGTACGTATGTGGCGCCACCACAACGAAACCCACGTCTTTCAAGAATTCCGCGTCGATCACGCAGTGGTCCACCGAGCAGTCACCGACGGCCTCCAGGACTGGCCGCACGTCCGGACCGACGAGGTGCGGGTCCTGCAATTCCGAAGCCGCCGGGGTGCGGCCGAACGCTTCGAGCGCGCGCACACCGCGGCGCACCAGTTCGTCGATGACCCGGGCGATCAAACCGTGCGGAAGGTCATCGGCCGCCGGCCCCGGTTCGATGCCCATCGACGTCAGCAACACCGCGTCCGCGGACACCGGGCCGGTCGGGAATCGCTGTGCCCGCGGCACCGCCCGCGGCGGCGCATAGAACACGTAACCGAGGCATGGCGGCTCGGCATGGCTTCGCTCGTCTGGGACGGCGGTCGCGACCTGCCCGCACGAGCCCCACTCCAGCATCACCATCGACAACCACGCTTCTTTTTCGAACTCGGGGTCGGCGAGGTGGTCCTGATTACCGAGGGTCGCGGGATCGACTTCCCAGAAGACGCACCGGCGTGCGTGCTTGGGAAGCTGCTCGAATGCCTCGAGCCGTAGCGGCATGATTCGAGCGGACACTAGCCTCCTGGCTCCTGTGCGGTACTGCGGCGCTCTGCACCGGCAACCCCTCCAGGATAGGAGAGGTGGTCGTGATCGGGCCAGCTTTGGCCTGGCCACCGGGGTTTGCGGGCCCGAACGGCCGGCGCCGCGTCACCGCGACGGGCCTACGGTCGAAAGTTGTTGATGCGCAGGCCGTTTCGCCGAGCTGGAGTCCGTGGGATAGGTGCGTTGCCCGCGGAAACGGCCTTGGTGTCACAGTGACGTAATTACACGGTGTCCTAGTTCATGCCTTGGGCGGGGACATGACCTCGATGATCCGTTGCAAATCGTCCACCGACCCGAACTCGACGACGATCTTGCCCTTGCGTTTGCCGAGACTGACCGTGACGCGGGTATCGAAGGCCGTCGAGAGCTTGTCAGCAACGTCTTGCAGGCCCGGCATCTGGATCGGCTTGCGACGCGGGGCGGTTGGGGTGGACGCACCGCCCCGGTTGGCCAGCGTGACCGCCTCCTCCGTGGCCCGCACCGATAGCCCCTCGGCGACGATCCGGGTGGCCAGCTCCTCCTGCGCTTCGGGGCCCGCCTCCAGCGACAGCAGCGCGCGCGCGTGGCCGGCGGACAGAACCCCCGCGGCCACCCGCCGCTGCACCGCGATCGGCAGCTTGAGCAACCGGATCATGTTGGTGATCAACGGCCGCGACCGGCCGATCCGCGCGGCCAGTTCGTCGTGGGTGACGCCGAATTCGTCGAGCAGCTGTTGGTAGGCGGCCGCCTCTTCCAACGGGTTGAGCTGGACCCGATGGATGTTCTCCAACAGGGCGTCGCGGAGTAGATCGTCGTCGCCGGTCTCGCGCACGATGGCCGGGATGGTTGCCAGTCCGGCCTCCTGGGCCGCGCGCCAGCGCCGCTCCCCCATCACGATCTGATAACGCGCGCCGCTCGCCGAGTCCTTGACCGCCCGCACCACGATCGGCTGCAAGAGGCCGAACTCGCGGATGGAATGCACCAGTTCCGACAGCGCTTCCTCGTCGAAGACCTGCCGGGGCTGACGCGGGTTGCGTTCGATGTCGGCCGGCGCGATCTCGCGATAGACCGCTCCCACCGACGACGCGTCCTGCGGCGGCGGTCCCCCGATCAGGACGTCGGCGGCGGCATCGCCCATCCGCGGGCCCAGCGTCGCCGGTCCGGTGTCGCCCTCCGCGGGGCCGGTCGGAATTAGCGAAGCCAGGCCCCGGCCGAGGCCACCCTTCTTGCGTAACGGCTGCGTCATGGTCGTCCCTTCGCGGATGGTGGTCAATCGCGCTCGGCGAGTTCGCGGCTCGCATCGAGATAGCTCATCGCCCCGCGTGAGCCGGGGTCGTAATCGATGATGGTCATGCTGTAACCGGGCGCCTCGGAAACCTTGACGCTGCGCGGAATCACCGTGCGCAACACCTTGCTGCCGAAATACCGGCGCACCTCTTCCGCGACTTGGTCCGCGAGCTTGGTGCGGCCGTCGTACATGGTCAGCACGACGGTGCTCACCTCCAGCTTGGGGTTGAGGTGCGCCTTCACCATCTCGATGTTGCGCATCAGCTGCGAAACGCCCTCGAGGGCGTAGTACTCGCACTGGATCGGAATCATGACCTCGGGCGCGGCGACGAGCGCGTTGATGGTCAGCAGCCCGAGCGAGGGCGGGCAGTCGATGAAGACGCAGTCGAAGTCGAGGCTGTCGAGGTCGGCCAACGCGGTGCGGAGTCGGTTCTCGCGCGCCACCATGCTGACCAATTCGATCTCGGCGCCGGCCAGGTCGATCGTCGCCGGGATGCAGAACAGCCGCTCGTTGTGTGGGCTCTGCCGCAGCGCGTCCTGCACGGCGACCTCGCCGAGCAAGACCTCGTACGACGACGGCGTCCCGGATTGGCGGTCGGTGATGCCGAGCGCCGTGCTGGCGTTGCCCTGCGGGTCGAGGTCGATGACGAGGGTTTTGAGTCCCTGCAGCGCGAGTGCAGCGGCGAGGTTGACGGCCGTTGTCGTCTTCCCGACGCCGCCCTTCTGATTCGCGACCGTGAACACCCGGCGGTGCGACGGCCGGCGCAGCGGCGGGTACGTGGTGTGCAGTACCCGCATCGCGCGCTCGGCGGCCGCCCCGATGGGGGTGTCGAATTCGTCCGCTGTTTCACGTGAAACATTGGGCGGTGCGGAGGCGGCGGGAGGTGCGGGGGCGGCCGGAGGTGCGGACGCATCCGGATTCGCCGGCGCTTGAGCGGTCGTCGCCGCCTGCTGAACGTCTTCCGGCGCCTGCGGAGCCACCGGCCAATCTCCTGAAGAACTCATCGGGTTTCGGCCTTCCCGGTCCGTGCCGGCTTGTGGTGTGGCGGCTTTCCGCGTCGCGCTGAAACTACGGTTGCGGGGGGACGCAAATAGGTCGCGCCACATGTCACCACCCTGACATCAGCGGCGCCCGATGCTGCCATCACACGCCGGTATTGTTCAACTTCGTCGGCGGCCCGCTCCCCCTTGATGGCGAGCATCCGCCCGTCGGGGCGTAGGAGCGGCAGGCTCCACTTGGTCAGTTTGTCCAATGATGCAACCGCTCGCGACACCGCAGCATCCCTCTCCCCGAACCGGTTGCGCACATCCGGTTCCTCCGCACGGCCACGGACCACCTCGACGGCTAACCCTAGTTCGTCCACGACCTCGGTGAGAAATTCGCTGCGCCGCAGCAGCGGCTCGAGCAGCACGACGCCGAGGTCGGGCCGCGCGATCGCCAGCGGGATTCCCGGTAAGCCCGCCCCGCTGCCAATATCGATGATGCGTTCGCCCGGGCCGAGGAGCTCGGCGAGCGCCGCGCTATTCAAGATGTGGCGGTCCCAGATGCGGTCGACCTCCCGCGGTCCGAGCAGGCCGCGTTCCACCCCTGCGGTGGCGAGCAGATCCGCATAGCGTTGCGCCGTCCCGACCCGTTCGCCGAAGATCGCGGCCGCGGAGTCGGGAGCCTGGCCCAACCCGGCGCCCTCCCCCGGCGGGGCCCCCGCGGCGTCCCCGTGGCCGACATGTTTCACGTGAAACATCCTCTTGATGGAGAGGGCACCTGCAACCTCCAGAGGCCGGGCGGGCGACAAGAACTACACCGCTGTAACTCGAAGGGTCAGTCGTGCAGCACGACGACGCGGCGCGCGGGCTCCACACCCTCGCTCTCGCTGTGCACACCCGAGACCGCCGCGACGGCGTCGTGGACGATCTTGCGTTCGAACGGCGTCATCGGCGCGAGCTCTTCGCGTTCCCCGGATTCGAGCACCCGGCGCGCGACTTTGTCGCCCAGCGCCGCCAGTTCCTCCCGGCGCCGCCGGCGCCAGCTCGCGATGTCGAGCATCAGTCGGCTCCGCACACCGGTCTTCTGGTGCACCGCGAGCCGGGTCAGTTCCTGCAACGCGTCGAGCACCTCACCGCCGCGGCCGACCAACTTGTTCAAGTCGTCGCTGCCGTCGATGCTCACGATCGCGCGGCTGCCCTCGACGTCCAGGTCGATGTCGCCGTCGAAGTCCAACAGGTCCAACAACTCCTCGAGGTAGTCGCCGGCTATCTCGCCCTCGGCGACCAACCGCTCCTCGAGATCATCGATTCCCTCCGCACCAGAATCCGCGGCATCCTCGTCGGCCGCCTGCGCGTCGAGCTCCGTGTCGACGTCGCGTTCGGTGGTGTCGGCGTCTGTCATGTCTTCTCTCCCTCATTCCATGGGCCCCAGCCCAATTGGGGTCGCCCTCTCCGGGCGGCCCCGATAGCTATTCCGCCCGGATCAGCGTTTGCGTTTTTTCGGTCGCGCCCCGGGCCGCGGCGTGCGGTTCGTCGGGCCGTCGCTCGTGTCGGCCGCCGGACTGTCGGCCACGGTGGATTCCCCCGCCGTCGAGCCGGACGCCTCGGTGTCGCTGTCGGCCTTCGGCGAACCGTTCCCACCCGGCGAGGCCGCCTTCGGGTTGCGCTTCGGCTTCGCGCCCGGCGCCGGCGCATTGGCCGCCCGGCGCTGGATCGCTTCCTGCTTCTTGGCTTCGTCCTCTTTTTCGATCATTCCGAAGACGTAGTGCTGCTGCCCGAAGGTCCAGATGTTGTTAGCGAACCAGTACAGGATGATCGCGAGCGGAAGGAACGGCCCACCGACCACCACACCGAGCGGGAAGACGTAGAGCGCGAGCTTGTTCATCATCGCCGTCTGCGGGTTGGCCGCCGCCTCCGGGCTCTGCCGCGCCACCGACGCCCGGCTGTTGAAGTAGGTCGCGACGCCGGCCAGGATCATCACCGGCAGGCCCACGGCGATCACGGCGGGCCGGCTGAAGAACGTGAACGCGTCGAGACCGGTCCGCTGGGTCATGAAGGCACCGATGGGTGCCCCGAACAAGTTGGCGTCCAGGAAGTGCCCGACATCGGTCGGGGTGAAGACGTAGTTTCCGGTCAGCCGGTTCTGCGCCACCGACAGGTGGGGCTGGCCGAAGCCGCCGGTGGTCCGGTTGAACGAACGCAGCACGTGATACAGGCCGATGAACACCGGGATCTGCGCCAGCATCGGCAGGCACCCCAGGATCGGGTTGAAGCCGTGCTCGCGCTGCAGCTTCTGCATCTCGAGCGCCATGCGCTGGCGATCCTTGCCGTACTTCTTCTGCAGCGCCTTGATCTGCGGCTGCAGCTCCTGCATCTGGCGCGTCGTACGGATCTGCCGCACGAACGGCTTGTAGAGCAGCGCACGCAGGCTGAAGACCAGGAACATCACCGACAGCGCCCAGGCGAAGAAGTTCGACGGCCCCAGCATGGAGGCGAACAACTTGTACCAAACCCACATGATCCACGACACCGGGTAGTAGACGAAGTCGAGGCTGAAAAGGTCAAAGGACAAAAGATTCACTCTCCCCTCGCGTCGCTCGGACCACCCGAGCGTCGCTGGCGTCTTGGCAATTCCCTTGGCAGCTGGGGCGATCCGGTATCGGATCCCATCCGCCTTCATGCCATGGTCCGCACTTGGCGAGCCTGGCCGCGGCCAACCAGCTCCCCCGAATCAAGCCGTACTCGTTGAGCGCATCGACCGCATACTGACTACAGGTCGGAACGAAGCGACACGTCGCCGGGCGCAGCGGCGACACCATATGCCGGTACAGCTGGATCAGAAAAATCACTCCGCGGGCGGCGGCCCGTCCGGTCGTGCGGGTGAGCGCGCGCACCCGCGCCGGCGCCGTCACGACCGGCTCCCCGCCGCCGGCAGCCGTCGCAGGCAACGGCGCAATTCCTGCTCCAGCCGAGCTGAGGACGCGGTGCGGCTGCCCGGCAGCGCGCGGATCACCAATTGATCGGACCGCCCGAGCTCGCTCAGTAGCGTGCGGGCCACATGCCGCAGCCGGCGCGAGACCCGGTGGCGTTCCACGGCGGATCCGACGCCCTTGCCCACAACCAAACCGACGCGCGGCGCACCGATTTCGTCACCGTCCGCTCCTCGACGCAAGTGCACGACGACATCGGGCTGTGCCATACGAATCCCGTGCTTCACCGTCGCGTCAAAGTCAATTGACCGCGTCATGCGGTTGCGTGCGGGAAGCACCGCCGAAAAACCTGACGTTGCGATCAGGCAGAGAGCGCGCGGCGACCCTTGCGGCGCCGACCGGACACGATCGCGCGTCCGGCACGAGTGCGCATCCGCAGACGGAAACCGTGCACGCGGGCTCGGCGCCGGTTATTCGGCTGGAAGGTCCGCTTGCCCTTGGCCACGACGTTCTCCTCGTTGTGTTGCCATCCGGCCGCTCAGACGTTTCGCAACGGCTCGTCTGCGGTTCGACCGGAGGTGGTCTTGGTGCTGCTGGCCGGCGCGGTCCCCAGGGTGGTTCGGGTCGCAGCCGTATCGCCGACTTTCGGGCGACTGTTTGAGGGTACTGACGAGGCTTCGCCTGGTCAAACCTGGCTTCTCGCAACGAACCCGCGCGGCGGCCGAAGAAAGATTCCGGTTTCGATCACACCCACCGCCGACGTGGCTACCATAACGAGCCGAAGCAAGCCCCACGTACCCTAAACGACCCGATTGGAATGCAGCGGAACTGTTGGCAGCCGAACGGAAAACTGTTAGCTTCTGCGAAGTCGTTTTAGACTAAAACAGCGCTCGACAACGAAGCGAGGATGGTGGATCGACTAGCTGCCTAGACAACCTTTCGAGGTTGTCTTCCAGCGCGGAGATCGCGAGCCGTCGCCGGTAGGTTGTGGCTCGCCTACGATCATCCTGTCCACACCTGTGTATAACTATGTGGACAGTTGTTTTGTCGCCAAGCGTGTGTGACTCGGGTCGGGACGTTCGAGAACCAGGGAGATGCGTCGTTGACCGATGACCCCGGTTCCAGTTTCACGACAGTGTGGAATGCGGTCGTTTCCGAACTCAACGGAGAGACCACCCCGGACGGCTTGGCCGCCAACCGCACGACCCTGGTCACTCCCCTCACCCCCCAGCAACGAGCGTGGCTCAATCTGGTTCGCCCGCTGACCATCGTCGAGGGATTTGCTCTGCTGTCGGTGCCGAGCAGTTTTGTCCAAAACGAGATCGAACGACACCTGCGGGCCCCCATCACCGATGCGCTCAGCCGCCGGCTCGGGCAACAGATCCAGCTGGGCGTGCGGATCGCTCCCCCACCCGACGATGTCGAGGACGCGCTCATCCCGCCGGCGGAACCGTTCCCCGGATCCGACCCGTCGTTCCCCGCCGACGCCGCGGCCGTCGAGACCGAGGAAGCTTTCGAAAACAGCGAGACCGTCAGCGACAACCAGCCGGGCTGGCCCAACTACTTCACCGAGCGGCCGCACGCCATCGATCCGGCCGTCGCTGCCGGGACGAGCCTCAACCGTCGCTACACCTTCGACACTTTTGTCATCGGCGCCTCCAACCGGTTCGCCCACGCCGCCGCCCTGGCGATCGCCGAGGCGCCGGCCCGGGCCTACAACCCGTTGTTCATCTGGGGCGAGTCGGGTCTGGGCAAGACCCACCTGTTGCACGCCGCGGGCAACTACGCGCAACGGCTCTTCCCGGGGATGCGGGTCAAGTACGTCTCCACCGAGGAATTCACCAACGACTTCATCAACTCGCTCCGAGACGACCGCAAGGTCGCCTTCAAGCGCAGCTACCGCGACGTCGATGTGCTGCTGGTCGATGACATTCAGTTCATCGAGGGCAAGGAAGGTATCCAGGAGGAGTTCTTCCACACCTTCAACACCTTGCATAACGCCAACAAGCAGATCGTCATCTCGTCGGACCGCCCGCCCAAACAGCTGGCCACCCTCGAAGACCGGCTCAGGACGCGGTTCGAATGGGGCTTGATCACCGACGTGCAGCCCCCGGAGCTGGAAACCCGCATCGCCATCTTGCGTAAGAAGGCGCAGATGGAGCGGCTGGCCGTCCCCGACGACGTCCTCGAGCTGATCGCCAGCAGCATCGAACGCAACATCCGCGAGCTCGAAGGCGCCCTGATCCGTGTCACGGCGTTCGCCTCGCTGAACAAGACGCCGATCGACAAGTCGCTGGCCGAGATCGTGCTGCGCGACCTGATCGCCGACGCCAGCACCATGCAGATCAGCGCGGCCACCATCATGGCGGCCACCGCCGAATACTTCGACACCACCGTCGAAGAGCTCCGCGGGCCCGGCAAGACCAGGGCGCTGGCCCAGTCGCGCCAGATCGCCATGTATCTGTGCCGCGAACTCACCGATCTCTCACTGCCCAAGATCGGGCAGGCATTCGGCCGCGATCACACCACGGTCATGTATGCGCAGCGCAAGATCTTGTCCGAGATGGCCGAGCGCCGTGAGGTTTTTGATCACGTCAAGGAGCTCACCACGCGCATCCGGCAGCGCTCCAAGCGCTGAATTCGCCGCTCCCCCAGCGCCGCCAGCGCTGACTTTCCCGCCTGCGCTGCGCCTTTTTAGAATTTTTTTCGAGAAACTTCACACACGTCTGTCACATCCGCCACACCCACGGCATGTGCGCAACGGTGTGCACAACGCAATTAAACGCCGGTGTAGTACCACGCCTGGCGTGCACAGCCGTCGTTCGTCCCCATCCGCCCAACACGTCACCCACAGGCGTTCGGCCCGCGATGCACAACCCGATCCCGCCCCTAGCTGCGTCGAGACGATGCTGTCCCCAGAATGCACAGGCCTTAATACTGGTACTGAGATCTCTTCATCGGTTCTTCTTTGAAATACAGGCTTGGGGACGCACGGCGCACACCCGTCGTCGGAGCCTTCGTCAGCTCGGGTTGTCGGGCTTTGCGATTAGCTTTCAAGATGGCCCCGGAGGATCTACGGTTGTTCTTCGACTGCCGTTGCGTTCGGCGTTGGCATTACGTGTCATCGCCGTTCGTGGCGGAGCCCCGTGCTAGCGGGGGGCGGCTAGCCAATGGATTCGAAAACGCTGGGTAGGTGAAGGGACGCTATGGACGCGGCGACGACAACGGCTGGCCTCAGCGACTTGAAATTTCGTTTGGTGCGGGAATCTTTCGCAGACGCGGTGTCGTGGGTGGCGAAGAATCTGCCGTCCCGGCCTGCGGTGCCGGTGCTTTCCGGTGTGCTGCTCTCCGGAACCGATGAGGGCCTGACGATCTCCGGATTCGATTACGAGGTTTCCGCCGAAGCACAGGTGGCAGCCGAAATCGCTTCTCCGGGAAGCGTTTTGGTATCCGGTCGGTTGCTGTCCGACATCGTGCGGGCGCTGCCGAACAAGCCGATCGACTTCTACGTCGACGGAAACCGGGTGGCGCTGCACTGCGGCAACGCCAGGTTCTCGCTGCCGACGATGGCGGTTGAGGATTACCCGACGCTGCCGGCGCTGCCGGAAGAGACCGGGACGCTGCCCGCCGACGTGTTCGCCGAGGCGATCAGCCAGGTGGCCATCGCGGCCGGCCGCGACGACACGTTGCCCATGCTGACCGGAATCAGGGTTGAGATTTCGGGTGACACGGTGGTTTTGGCCGCTACCGACCGGTTCCGCCTCGCGGTTCGCGAGCTGACCTGGTCGGCGGCCTCGCCCGATATCGAGGCCGCGGTTCTGGTCCCGGCCAAGACGCTGGCTGAAGCGGCGCGGACGGGCGCCGACGGCTCCGAGGTCCGGCTGTCATTGGGTGCGGGCTCAGGCGTCGGCAAAGACGGCTTGCTCGGCATCAGTGGGAACGGCAAGCGCAGCACCACCCGTCTGCTCGACGCCGAATTCCCGAAGTTCCGTCAGCTGCTGCCGGCCGAACACACGGCCGTCGCGACCATCAACGTCGCGGAGCTGACCGAGGCGATCAAGCTGGTGGCGCTGGTGGCCGACCGGGGCGCCCAGGTGCGGATGGAATTCAGCGAGGGATCGCTACGGCTGTCCGCCGGCGCCGATGATGTGGGACGGGCCGAGGAGGACTTGGCGGTCGACTTCGTCGGTGAACCGCTGACGATCGCGTTCAACCCGACGTATCTCACCGACGGCCTGGGATCGGTCCACTCCGAGCGGGTGTCGTTCGGTTTCACGACGCCGGGTAAGCCGGCGTTGCTGCGTCCGGCGTTGAACGACGACAGCCACCCGACCGGCACGGGCCCCTACAGCGCCCTGCCGACCGATTACGTCTACCTGCTGATGCCCGTCCGGTTGCCTGGCTAGGTGTACGTCCGGCATTTGGGACTGCGCGACTTCCGGTCCTGGGCACACGCCGACCTCGACCTGCAGCCTGGTCGGACGGTCTTCATCGGATCCAACGGGTTTGGCAAGACGAATCTCCTTGAGGCGCTGTGGTATTCGAGCACCATGGGTTCACATCGGGTGGGTACCGACGCGCCGTTGATCCGCGCGGGTGCCGACCGTGCGGTGGTTTCGACGATCGTGGTCAACGAAGGCAGGGAGTGCGCGGTCGATCTGGAAATCGCGGCCGGCCGGGCGAACAAGGCCCGGCTGAACCGCTCACCGGTGCGCGGCACGCGCGAGGTGATCGGGGTGTTGCGCGCGGTGCTGTTTGCTCCCGAAGATCTGTCCCTGGTCCGGGGTGACCCGTCCGACCGGCGTCGCTACCTCGACGATTTGGCGACGGTGCGCCGGCCGGCGGTCGCCGGGGTCCGCGCCGATTACGACAAAATCGTGCGGCAGCGCACCGCGCTGTTGAAATCCCTGTCCGGTGCGCGGTATCGCGGCGATCAGAGCGCCCTGGACACGTTGGACGTCTGGGACAGCCGGCTGGCCGAATACGGCGCCCAATTGATGGCCGTCCGTATCGATTTGGTGAACCAGTTGGCCCCGGAGGTCGAGAAGGCCTATCAGCTGCTGGCGCCGGGGTCGCGTGCCGCCTCCATCGGCTATCGATCCAGCCTGGGCGCCGAGGCCGCGGCGGACATCGCCGGTGCCGACCGCGAGTTCCTGGAAGCCGCCCTGCTGGCGGCCCTGTCGGCGCGCCGCGATGCCGAGCTGGAACGCGGCATGTGCCTGGTCGGCCCGCATCGCGACGACCTGGAGCTCTGGCTCGGTGACCAGCCCGCGAAAGGCTTTGCCAGCCATGGGGAATCGTGGTCGTTGGCGTTGTCGCTGCGGTTGGCCGCGTACGAATTACTGCGGGCCGAGGAAAGCGATCCGGTGCTGTTGCTTGACGACGTGTTCGCCGAACTGGACGCGGCGCGGCGCCGGGCCCTGGCCGCGGTGGCCGAGTCGGCCGAACAGGTGTTGGTCACCGCGGCGGTGCTCGAGGACATTCCGGTGGGCTGGGAGGCTCGCCAGCTGTACGTCGACTTACGGGACAGCGACTCGGGACGGATATCGGAGATGCGCTCATGACCGATGAGGGCCCGCGTCCCACCGAGCCGTTGAGTGCGCTCAGCGGTATCGATCTGGTGCGGCGCACCCTCGAGGAGGCCCGCGCGGCCGCGCGGGCGCAGGGAAAAGACGCCGGCCGCGGCCGCTCTGTGGCCCCCACCCCGCGGCGGGTGGCGGGCCAGCGGCGCAGCTGGTCGGGGCCGGGCCCGGACGCGCGCGACCCCAACCGCTGGGCAGCCTGGCGCGCGACCTGGCCAAAAAGCGGGGTTGGTCGGCTCAAGTCGCCGAGGGCACCGTGTTGGGCAACTGGGTGACCGTCGTCGGGCATCAGATCGCCGACCATGCGACGCCGACCGCCCTCAACGATGGGGTGTTGAGTGTGGCCGCCGAATCGACGGCGTGGGCCACCCAGTTGCGGATGATTCAGGCGCAGTTACTGGCCAAGATCGCCGCCGCCGTCGGCAACGGCGTGGTGACGTCGTTGAAAATCACCGGCCCGGCAGCGCCGTCGTGGCGCAAGGGGCCGCGTCACATCGCTGGAAGAGGCCCGCGCGACACCTACGGTTAGGGAGGCCCTCGCCCGTCCGCGTCACCTCGGACGGATGTTCATCCACAGGCCCCTGAAATCCGCCAGGACGACGCGGACCCCCTCGACGCACGTCGGGACGCGGCCAGAATAAAGATATCGTGCGCACGGCGCGGTTAGCTGGGTAGAAACGCGGCCAGAAAATCGGTGCGGACGGCCGATCACGCTAGACTGGCGAGATGCGACTGTTGCGGTGACTGGAACCGCCCGCATGAAACCCCAAGGAGAGCATTCCGACCGTGGCTGCCCAGAAGAAGAAGGCGCAAGACGAATACGGCGCTTCAGCGATCACCGTGCTCGAAGGCCTCGAGGCCGTCCGCAAACGCCCCGGTATGTACATCGGGTCCACCGGTGAGCGTGGCCTGCACCACCTCATCTGGGAGGTGGTCGACAACTCGGTCGACGAGGCGATGGCCGGCTACGCCGACAAGGTCGACGTCCGCATCCTCGACGACGGCAGCGTCGAGGTCTCCGACAATGGCCGCGGCATCCCGGTGGCGATGCACGCGACCGGCGCACCCACCGTCGACGTCGTGATGACCCAACTACACGCCGGCGGCAAGTTCGGCGGCGAGAACAGCGGCTACAACGTCAGCGGTGGTCTGCACGGCGTCGGTGTGTCGGTGGTCAACGCGCTCTCCACCCGGCTCGAGGTGGACATCGCCCGCGACGGCCACGAATGGTCGCAGTATTACGACCGCGCCGTGCCCGGCACCCTCAAGCAGGGTGAGGCCACCAAGCGCACCGGCACCACGATCCGATTCTGGGCCGATCCGGAAATCTTCGAGACCACCGAGTACGACTTCGAGACCGTCGCGCGCCGGTTGCAGGAGATGGCGTTCCTCAACAAGGGGTTGACGATCAATCTCACCGACGAGCGGGTCAGCAATGAGGAGGTCGTCGACGAGGTCGTCAGCGACACCGCCGAGGCGCCCAAGACGGCGGAAGAAAAGGCCGCGGAATCGACTGCGCCGCATAAAGTTAAGCACCGCACTTTCCACTATCCCGGCGGGCTCGTCGACTTCGTCAAGCACATCAACCGCACCAAGAGCCCGATCCAGCAGAGCATCATCGACTTCGACGGCAAGGGCCCCGGCCACGAGGTCGAAATCGCGATGCAGTGGAACGGTGGCTACTCGGAATCGGTGCACACCTTCGCCAACACCATCAACACCCACGAGGGCGGCACCCACGAAGAGGGTTTCCGCAGCGCGCTGACGACGGTGGTCAACAAGTACGCCAAAGACAAGAAGCTGCTCAAAGACAAGGACCCGAACCTCACCGGCGACGACATCCGCGAGGGCCTCGCGGCGGTGATCTCGGTCAAGGTCAGCGAACCGCAGTTCGAGGGCCAGACCAAGACCAAACTGGGTAACACCGAAGTCAAGTCGTTCGTGCAGAAGGTCTGCAACGAACAACTCACCCACTGGTTCGAGGCCAACCCCGCCGACGCCAAGGTCGTGGTGAACAAGGCGGTGTCGTCGGCGCAGGCCCGCATCGCCGCCCGCAAGGCGCGAGAGTTGGTGCGCCGCAAGAGTGCCACCGATTTGGGCGGGCTGCCCGGCAAGCTCGCCGACTGCCGCTCCACCGACCCGCGCAAGTCCGAACTGTATGTGGTGGAGGGCGATTCGGCCGGCGGTTCGGCCAAGAGCGGCCGCGACTCGATGTTCCAGGCCATCCTGCCGCTGCGCGGCAAGATCATCAACGTCGAAAAGGCCCGCATCGACCGGGTTTTGAAGAACACCGAAGTCCAGGCGATCATCACCGCGCTAGGCACCGGCATCCACGACGAATTCGACATCACCAAGCTGCGTTACCACAAGATCGTGCTGATGGCCGACGCTGACGTTGACGGCCAGCACATTTCGACCTTGTTGTTGACGCTGCTGTTCCGCTTCATGCGGCCGCTGATCGAGCACGGGCACGTGTTTTTGGCGCAGCCGCCGCTGTACAAGCTGAAGTGGCAGCGCAGCGATCCCGAATTCGCCTACTCCGACCGTGAGCGCGACGGCTTGCTGGAGGCCGGCCAGAAGGCGGGCAAGAAGATCAATAAGGACGACGGGATCCAGCGCTACAAGGGTCTCGGTGAGATGGATGCCAAGGAATTGTGGGAAACCACAATGGATCCCACTGTCCGGGTGCTGCGCCAAGTCACGCTGGACGACGCCGCGGCCGCCGACGAGCTGTTCTCCATCCTGATGGGCGAGGACGTCGACGCGCGCCGCAGCTTTATCACCCGCAATGCCAAGGACGTTCGCTTCCTGGACGTCTGAGCGATCAGACCTTGCCACCGTTGACCAACCAACGAGGAATACATGACTGACACCACGCTGCCACCAGGTGACGACTCCGTCGACCGCATCCAGCCCGTCGACATTCAGCAGGAGATGCAGCGCAGCTACATCGATTACGCGATGAGCGTGATCGTCGGCCGCGCGCTGCCCGAGGTGCGCGACGGCCTCAAGCCGGTGCACCGCCGGGTGCTCTACGCGATGTACGACTCGGGCTTCCGCCCGGATCGCAGCCACGCGAAGTCGGCGCGTTCGGTGGCCGAAACGATGGGTAACTACCACCCCCACGGCGACGCGTCGATCTACGACACCCTGGTGCGCATGGCGCAGCCGTGGTCGCTGCGCTATCCGCTGGTCGACGGGCAGGGCAACTTCGGTTCACCGGGTAACGACCCGCCGGCCGCCATGCGGTACACCGAGGCGCGGCTGACCCCGCTCGCGATGGAGATGCTCCGCGAAATCGACGAGGAGACAGTCGATTTCATCCCCAACTATGACGGTCGTGTGCAGGAACCGACCGTGCTGCCCAGCCGGTTCCCCAACCTGCTGGCCAACGGTTCCGGCGGCATCGCGGTCGGCATGGCGACCAACATTCCGCCGCACAACCTGCGCGAGCTGGCCGAGGCCGTCTACTGGTGCCTGGACAATCACGAGGCCGACGAAGAGGCCACGCTGGCCGCGGTCTGCGAGCGGGTCAAGGGTCCCGACTTCCCCACCCACGGCCTGATCGTCGGGTCGCAGGGCATCCACGACGCCTACACCACCGGCCGCGGGTCCATCCGGATGCGCGGAGTCGTTGAGGTGGAAGAGGATTCACGCGGCCGCACGGCGCTGGTGATCACCGAACTGCCGTACCAGGTGAACCACGACAACTTCATCACCTCGATCGCCGAGCAGGTCCGCGACGGCAAGCTGGCCGGCATCTCCAACATCGAAGACCAGTCCAGCGACCGCGTCGGCCTGCGCATCGTGGTGGAGATCAAGCGCGACGCCGTGGCCAAGGTGGTGCTGAACAACCTCTACAAGCACACCCAGCTGCAGACCAGCTTCGGCGCGAACATGCTCTCGATCGTCGACGGCGTGCCGCGCACGCTGCGCCTCGACCAGATGATCCGCTACTACGTCGCGCACCAACTCGACGTCATCGTGCGGCGCACCACCTACCGGCTGCGCAAGGCCAACGAGCGCGCGCACATCTTGCGCGGTCTGGTCAAGGCGCTCGACGCGCTCGACGAGGTCATCGCCCTGATCCGTGCGTCGGAGACGGTCGAAATCGCGCGGGCCGGCCTGATCGAGTTGCTGGACATCGACGAGATCCAGGCCCAGGCGATCCTGGACATGCAGCTGCGCCGGCTGGCCGCCCTCGAGCGCCAGCGCATCGTCGACGACCTGGCCAAGATCGAGGCCGAGATCGCGGACCTGGAAGACATCCTCGCCAAGCCCGAGCGGCAGCGCGCGATCGTGCACGACGAGCTGTCCGAGATCGTCGACAAGCACGGCGACGAGCGTCGTACCCGGATCATCGCGGCCGACGGTGACGTCGCCGACGAGGACCTGATCGCCCGCGAAGACGTGGTCGTCACCATCACCGAGACCGGCTACGCCAAGCGGACCAAGACCGACCTCTACCGCAGCCAGAAGCGCGGCGGCAAGGGCGTCCAGGGCGCCGGGTTGAAACAGGACGACATCGTGCGGCACTTCTTCGTGTGCTCCACGCACGACTGGATCCTGTTCTTCACCACGCAGGGCCGGGTGTATCGGGCCAAGGCCTACGACCTGCCGGAGGCCTCGCGGACCGCCCGCGGCCAGCACGTCGCGAACCTGCTGGCCTTCCAGCCCGAGGAGCGGATCGCGCAGGTCATCCAGATCAAGAGCTACGAGGACGCGCCCTATCTGGTGCTGGCCACCCGCAACGGCCTGGTCAAGAAAACCAAGCTCACCGATTTCGACTCCAACCGGTCGGGCGGGATCGTCGCGGTCAACCTGCGCGACGGCGACGAGCTGGTCGGTGCGGTGTTGTGCTCCGCCGAGGACGACCTGCTGCTGGTCTCGGCCAACGGCCAGTCCATCCGTTTCTCGGCGACCGACGAAGCGCTGCGGCCGATGGGCCGCGCCACCTCCGGCGTGCAGGGCATGCGGTTCAACGCCGACGACTACCTGTTGTCGCTCAACGTCGTCCGCGAGGGCACCTACCTGCTGGTGGCGACGTCGGGCGGCTACGCCAAGCGCACCGCGATCGAGGAGTATCCGGTGCAGGGCCGCGGCGGCAAGGGCGTCCTGACGGTGATGTACGACCGGCGGCGCGGCAGGCTGGTTGGTGCGTTGATCGTCGATGAGGACAGCGAGCTGTACGCGATCACCTCGGGAGGCGGCGTCATCCGCACCGCGGCGGGCCAGGTTCGCAAGGCCGGCCGGCAGACGAAGGGCGTACGCCTGATGAACCTCGGTGAAGAGAACACGCTGTTGGCCATCGCCCGCAACGCGGAAGAAAACGCGGACGAAGTCGTCGAGGAAAGCGACGGTGCCGCGGAGTCGGACAGCTAGTCGGTGCCGAGCCACTAGACTCGGCCGGATGACGACGCGGGCCGCGGCGCGGCCCGGGGAGGAACCGGGCAATTAGACTCAGCCCGGCCAGACATAATGCGACTGCCACCGCGTTTGCGGCCAGGGTAGGAGACCTAAGGAGTCGGGGTGACCTCACCGAACGAGCCGGGCGCCCCCAAAAAGGGGGACGGCCCCAACGGGGATGGTTCGGTCGAGCGTGCCGGGGTGCGCCGCGCCGCGCCGCCCGCACAGGGTGGCCGCAGCCAAGAGGGTGGCGATGGACCGCCCTGGCAGCGCGGCACCGCCCGGCCCCAGCAGCCGGGATCTCGGCAGGGTGAGCCACCCACCGAGAAGCGGCCGTCGGGTCAGACCGGCGGCGTCGAAGCCCGGCTGAACCGCTTCATCTCCGGCACCGCCGCGCCCGGCGCCCCGTCGCATGCCAAAGAGCCCGAGCCCGCGCGGGGCGAGGCGTCGCCGACGGATGCCTACGCCAGCGAGCTCCCGGATCTGTCCGGCCCGCTGCCGCGCGGCCCGCACCGCAAGCCCACGCCCGAGCGGCCCGCGGAGTCGTCGAGCTCGTCGGGCGCCGGCCGTTCGGCCACCGCCGAAACCCGGGACGGACGGGAGGGTCGCGACAACCGGGTGCAGGTGTCCCGGCGCACGCGGGGCCCGGTGCGCGCGAGCATGCAGATCCGCCGCATCGACCCGTGGAGCACGTTGAAGGTGTCGCTGCTGCTCTCGGTGGCGTTGTTCTTCGTCTGGATGATCGCCGTCGCGTTTCTCTACCTGGTGCTCGGCGGCATGGGCGTGTGGTCGAAGTTGAACAGCAACGTCGGCGACCTGCTGAACAACACCAGCGGCAGCAGCGGCGAACTGGTGTCCAGCGGCACGATTTTCGGCGGCGCCGTCCTGATCGGCTTGGTCAACATCGTGCTGCTGACCGCGATGGCCACCATCGCCGCGTTCGTCTACAACCTGACGACCGACCTGATCGGCGGCGTCGAGGTCACGCTGGCCGACCGCGACTAGCTGTCGTGACCTGACACGTTGTTGTCAGGCAGCGAGTCGGCTGATTGGTGGTCGTCCGCCGAGGGCGGAGTGGCCTCGTCGAGTGTTGTAGCGGCGAAGGAATTGGTCAAGACCGCGTCTGCGCAGGGTGTTGTTGGTCCAGGGCCGGGCGTAGGCCCATTCGTTGAGCAGGGTCCGGTTGAAGCGTTCTGCTTTGCCGTTGGTCCAGGGACAGCCGGGCTTGCTGAATCGGCGTTTGAGCTGCCAGGCCGAACAAACCCAGCCCCAGTCGGTGCCGTGTCGGTAGACCAACGCGTTGTCGGTCAGTAACCGACGCACGCGCACGCCGTGGGCGGCGAACCAGGCCAGTGCCCGGTGGAGAAACCCAGCGCACGTCGGGTCCTTCTCGTCGGAGAGCACTTCGCTGTAGGCCAGCCGGGTGTAGTCATCGATGGCGGTGTGGACGTAGTCGTAGCCGATCTTGGTCTTCTTGTGCCGGTGGGTAACTGAGACCGCGGCGTCGCGGCCGTGCAGCCGCCAGCCACCGCCTGAAGGGATGCGGCCGAGCTTTTTGACGTCGACATGGACCATGGCCCCTGGCGTGGGGTGTTCGTAGCGGTTGGCGCTGCGCGAAGAGCAGCGCACCGCCTCGCCGGTGATCGGGTCGATGGCACTTAGATGCGGCATCTGGTGGCGCGCCAGGATTCGCCCGACCGTCGAGGGATTCAGATCCAGTTCGGCGGCAAGCACCACAGCGCCACGCTTACGGCGTCGGCGGGCGGCGAGCACCTTCTGCTCGACCCGATGGCTGGTGCGGTTGGGCATCTGGATCGGCCGTGACGAACGGTCAGCCAGCGCGGCAATGCCGCCCTGGGCATATCGGCGCAACCACTTGTACACCGTCGCCCGCGAAATCCCCAGTTGCTCAGCCACATGCGCGGCCGGCCACCCGGCGGCGACACGCTCAACAATCAGCCGACGAGCGAACACATTGGTACGGGCGTTAGCGTGAGACACAAGGACCTCCTACGGGTGAATGCCAGACACATCCACTCCGTCAGGAGGTCCTCCCACTTTCAAGCAGGCACGCCGTTAACAACCTCGCGGGTCACGACAACTAGCAGTGGATGCTGCGCTTTTGGGAGTAGGGCCTGCATTGCGGTAATCTCGTCGCTCGGCCGTACGCGAGTACGGGCCTATAGCTCAGGCGGTTAGAGCGCTTCGCTGATAACGAAGAGGTCGGAGGTTCGAGTCCTCCTAGGCCCACAACCATGTGCCCGTCAAGACGTTGCGTAAGGCTCGCACTGCCACTGGGACTCATCGCCGTATTGGCAGCGGTGGCGTGGTCACGACGTGGAGTCGAGGTCTGGCACGTGGCGGTGGATGACCAAGGTCAGCCACTCAGTCACGATGAGGGGCCTTAGCTCAGTTGGTAGAGCACCGCCTTTGCAAGGCGGGTGTCAGGGGTTCGATTCCCCTAGGCTCCACAAGTCAGGTCCCCTTCCCCGCGCCGGCGGTGTACGACGAGCCGAGGAAGCGTTCCACCAAAGCGCGCTCAGCCGCCGGGTCTTTGAGCGGCCAGCCCCACAGCGCCAGGAAGACACGGATCAGCCACTGCGCCGCCAGCGGGTCGTCGTTGCCGGGCCCCAGCATCTCGGCGGCCAACGCGGTCACCGCGGGCGAGTTGATGACCCAGTCGCTGACCGGGGCCGCGTGGATCGAGCGCATGAGCTGAGCGAGCGGATCGGAGCGCAGGCGTTCCAACGCCATGATCGTGGCCGTCACGACCCGCTCGCGACCAGTGAGATCCTTGATCGCCTCCCGGGTCTTATCGATGATGCGCGCGGCTTGCATACGGATCACGGCGTCGCGGATGGTCGCCTTGCCGCCGGCATGCCGGTATATCGTCGCCGGCGAGCAGTGCACCCGGGCCGCCAACGCCTCGATCGTGAAACCGTCATATCCGTGCCGCGCGATGAGGTCGGCGGCCGCGCTGTAAATCCGTTCGGTGGCTTCGCTACCGCGATCGCGGCCCACCAACCAGTCATCGCGCGTCATCCACCCATGCTCCCCCACTCTGCATGGCGCCAGAAATCATTTCGCAGCATGAGAATTTTGAGACTTCTCCTCTCACGGATACCGCCTGTTCGTGCCGGGTCGACGAAGTCGTCCCCCGGCGAACCCGGCCGCGACGGCTCCTCAACTTCTCGGCATCCCGTTGACGCTGCGACCAGCGGCATCGAGCCTGAAACGCATGACGGTCTTGGACAGTGCGGTCCGGTTCTTCAGCAGCGAGGCGATACAGGACCCCTACCCGCTGTATGACCGCATGCGCGCCGAGGCGCCGGTGCACCGCATCGGCGATTCCGTGTTCTACGCAGTATGCGGTTGGGATGCGGTCCAGGAGGCCGTGGACCGGGTCGAGGATTTCTCGTCGAACCTGACGGCGACCATGGTCTATCACGACGACGGCACCATCACCCCCCTCGACATGGGACAGCCGGGCGCCCCGATGCATATATTGGCCACCGCGGACGACCCTGTTCATGCGATGCACCGAAAGATCCTGCTGCCACACTTATCGGCCAGACGCGTGCGCATCATCGAGGAATTCGCGGTCCAGACCGCCGACCGTCTCTGGGAAGAAAACCTGCACGACGGCCAGATCGAATGGATGAGCGCGATCGCCAACCGGTTGCCGATGATGGTGGTCTGCAAGCTGTTGGGCCTCCCCGACGACGATGTCGACACACTCATCCGGCTGGGGTACGCCACGACCACGCTGCTCGACGGGATTGTCACGCCCGAACAGGTCGAGCAGGCCGGACTGGCCGCGATGCAGCTGTCCGGCTACGTGATGGAGCATTTCGAAAAGGCCCGCGGCAAGCCAGATTCCGGGCTGATAGGCGACCTGGCAGCGCGCTACGCGTCGGGTGAACTCGAGCAACTGCCGGCGCTGGGAATCATGCTCACGCTCTTCAGCGCGGCCGGTGAATCGACGGCGTCACTGCTGGGCAGCGCAGGGTGGATCCTCACCGATCGGCCCGCGATCCAACGGCAGCTGCGCGAGAACCCGGAATTACTAAGCGCTTTCATCGAAGAAACGTTGCGCTTCGAGGCGCCGTTTCGCGGCCATTACCGCCACGTGTGGCGGGACACGACCCTGGGCGGCGTCGAGGTGCCGGCCGGCGCGCACTTGCTGCTGATGTGGGGAGCGGCGAACCGCGACCCGTCGCACTTCGAAGCCCCGAACGAATTCCGGCTCGACCGCGCGTCCGCCAAGAGCCACGTGAGTTTCGGCAAGGGCGTGCATTTCTGCGTAGGTGCCGCGCTGGCCCGGTTGGAGGCCCACATCGTGCTGCGGATGCTGCTCGAGCGCACCTCGTGGATCGACGCGACCGACATCGGCGAATGGCTGCCGAGCATCCTGGTACGGCGCCGCGAGCGACTCCAGCTAGCTGTGCGGTGATCTAGGGGCGCGGCTGCACGTCGACGCTCGGCGGCCGCGACTGCGGCTCCTGAGGCTTCGCCCGCACGGAGCGCCGGACGAGGCTGAACGCGACGGCGCCCCCGGCGAGGACGGCGACGGCGACCCCCGCAAAGACCCACGGGCGCTTGCCGCGACGCTGCGCGCGGCGCGCGTCCTGCAGCGCCTGGGGCAGGCTGGTGACCACTTCCTGCGCGGCGGCCAACTCCTGGGCCAGGGTTTCCTGGGCCGCGGCGAGGTCGCGGGCCAGCCGCCCCTCTTGATACCGGCGACGCAGTTGCGATGCGGTCGATTGCGCGGACTGGACACTCAGGCCGACCACTCCCCGGGTGACGTCCACCGGCCCCTGCGCCGAGTACGACAGACCGCGGGCCAGTCGCTGCCGCGGGGTCAGCCTGGAATCCGTCTTCGCGCTCATCTGTCGCCTTTCTGTCCGGTGGATAGAGTCTGCCCTGACGCCGGGCCCGGTATCTGAACAGACTGCCAGCATAGGGACGCCGGCGTTGCCTTGGGTGACACCGCGTGCGGCGGCGCCCGCCGGTAATGGCAGACTCTCTTGCCGTGACCAACAGCCCCTTTCAGACTGCTACCGCCACGCTCCACACCAACCGCGGCGACATCAAGGTCGCCCTCTTCGGGAACCACGCGCCCAAGACCGTCGCCAACTTCGTTGGCCTGGCGCAGGGCACCAAGGAGTACTCGACGCAGAACGCATCGGGTGGCTCGTCCGGCCCGTTCTACGACGGCGCGGTCTTTCACCGGGTGATCCGGGGCTTCATGATCCAGGGCGGCGACCCGACCGGAACCGGTCGCGGCGGCCCGGGCTACAAGTTCGCCGACGAGTTCCACCCCGAACTGCAATTCGACAAGCCCTACCTGCTGGCGATGGCGAACGCGGGTCCGGGTACCAACGGTTCGCAGTTCTTCATCACGGTCGGCCAAACCCCCCACCTGAACCGGCGCCACACCATCTTCGGCGAGGTGACCGACCCGGAGTCGCAGAAGGTCGTCGACGCGATCTCGACGACGAGCACCGACGGCAACGACCGTCCCACCGAGCCGGTCGTCATCGAGTCGATCACCATCTCCTAGCCGGCGGTAAGCCGCTGCCGATCAGCCTTGCTGACGGCCCGCGTAGCCCGCTGCGGTGAGCGCGTCGAGCACCTGCAGCGGATCCGTTCCGAGGTCCCAGCGGGAGAACAGCACCAGGTCGTCGGCGGCCGTCTCGACCTCGAGCAACCGCACCTTGCGTCCGTAGCGGCGGAACTCGATGATGCGGATGATCTTGATGTCGGAATGCTGCAATAGCTGCGTCCGGAACCAGCCGCGCAGAGCCAGGCCGCCGGGCGTGATTGCCAGCTTGGGACGCGCGTGCCACGACACGCCGGCAAACAAGATCAGACCCGCCGCGGCAACGCCCGCCAAAATGCGGCCCGGCGGGTCTGTGACCACGGTCACAGCGGCGATTGCCATCAGAAGGCCCGCGGCTCCACAACCAGCGATTCCCGCCGTGTGGGGCTGCCATTGTGTTTGCTGCATGCGGTCCTTAACCCCTCCCACCACGGCCTATGCAGTTATCCACATCAGCTATCAACAGTGGGGATAAATCACACGCGTGTGATTGGGTGGTGACAAAGTTGCTGAGGCAGTGGCAAATCAGGCTGAAAATGAATTCATTACGCTGGCTGTCCCGCTCAGTGCCAGCGCATCGTGAGCAACAAACCGGTGATCATGAAAGCGAACGCGATCGCATAGTTCCACGGGCCCAGTTGGGCCATCCAGTTGAGGGCGGTCGGCGCCTGGCTCCCGACGGCGGCCAACTGGAACACCATCAGCCAGACGAGGCCGATCAGCATGAGACCGATGAACAGCGCGACGAACCACACGCTCGACGGTCCGACCTTGACCTTCACCGGGGTGCGGCTGACCGCGCTGACGGTGAAGTCGTTCTTCTTGCGGACCTTGGACTTGGGCATGTTTACCTCGCGGATTACCTCAACGACACGGTGAGCGGGACGGGGTGCAACGATGAGAACCGCAGCTGCACCCATAGCTTGGCTACGAGACTAACTCACCCGGGGCGGTGACCAGGAAATGGAGAGGCGATGATCCAGACGCGCCGGTCGCCATGGCGCTTGGGCGTCCCGGTGGTGTGTCTGCTGGCCGGACTGCTGCTCGCCGCCACCCACGGCGTCTCCGGGGGCACCGAAATCCGCCGCAGTGACGCCCCCCGGCTGGTGGACCTGGTCCGCGAGACCCAGTCCTCGGTGAACCGTCTGGCCGCCCAGCGCGAGGCGCTGGCGGCCAAGATCGACGCCGCCCACGGGCGGTCATCCGATGCCGCGCTGGCGGCCATGCTGCGGCGCTCCAACCAGCTCGCCGGCGAGGCGGGAATGAGCCCGGTGCACGGCCCGGGTCTGGTGGTCACGCTCGCGGACGCCCAGCGCGACGCCAACGGCCGTTTCCCCCGCGATGCGTCCCCGGACGATCTGGTGGTGCACCAGCAAGACATCCTGGCCGTGCTCAACGCGCTGTGGAGCGCCGGCGCCGAGGCGATCCAGATGCAAGACCAGCGGATCATCGCGACCTCGGTGCCGCGCTGCGTCGGCAACACGCTGCTGCTCAACGGGCGCACCTACAGCCCGCCGTACACGATCACCGCGATCGGCAACGCGGCGGCCATGCAGGCGGCCCTGGCCGCCGCGCCCCTGGTGGTCCTGTACAAGCAGTACGTGGTGCGCTTCGGCCTCGGTTACACCGAAGAGGTCAAGTCCGACGTGCAGGTGGTGGGTCATTTCGAGCCCGACCGGCTGCATTTCGCACAGCCCAACGGTCCGATCGGCTACTGACGCCTACTGACCAGCGGCCCGAGCGCCGGCGGACGGTAACCTGGCACGATGCGGATTCTGGTTGTCGACAACTACGACAGCTTCGTGTTCAACCTGGTGCAGTACCTCGGTCAGCTGGGTGTGGACGCGGAAGTCTGGCGCAATGACGACACCCGGCTCTCCGACCTCTCGGCCGATCATGCCGCCATCGCCCGCCAATTCGACGGGGTGTTGCTCAGCCCGGGGCCGGGCACCCCGGAACGCGCGGGCGCGTCGATCCCGATGGTTCGCGCATGTGCCGCCGAAAGGACCCCGCTGCTCGGGGTCTGCCTGGGACACCAGGCCATCGGCGTCGCATTCGGTGCCGTCGTCGACCGCGCCCCGGAGCTGCTGCACGGCAAGACCAGCAGCGTGTTTCACACCAATACCGGTGTGCTGCAAGGGCTTCCGGACCCCTTCACGGCGACTCGCTACCACTCGCTGACCATCCTGCCCGAGTCGTTGCCGCCGGTGCTCGAGGTCACGGCCCACACCGAGAGCGGCGTGATCATGGGCGTGCGGCACACCGAGCTGCCGATCCACGGGGTCCAGTTCCACCCGGAGTCGATCCTGACCGAGGGCGGGCACCGGATGCTGGCGAACTGGCTGGCCGACTGTGGATGGGAGCGCAACGACACGTTGGTGCGCCGGCTCGAGAACGACGTGCACGCCGCGGTGCGGCCGTACTTCCCGGCCGACCCGACGGCTACTGACCGAACTTCAGCGTGATGATGCCGTCCCGGTTGACCCCGGAGCCGGCCGGCGGGTTCTGATAGACCACCCGGTGGGACTGCGAACCACCGGCGTCGACGTCGGCGCCCTTGTCCAAGATGCCCGTCCAGCCCAGCGCGCGTAGGCGTGGTTCGGCATCGGTCCAGAACATGCCGGACAGGTCGGGCATGATGAACTGGTTGCCCTTGGACACCTGCAGCTCGATCACCGAATCGACCGGAACCATCTGTCCCTTGGGCGGATTGGTGCCGATCACCTCGCCGGCCGGACGCGAGCTGTCCACCTGCACCTGGGTGACCTTGCTGAAGCCGTAGACCGTCAGGTTCTTCTGGGCGATGTCGACGGTCTGGCCCGCGATGTCGGGCACCTGCTTGGTCTCCGGCCCGGAGCCGACGATCAGGGTGACGACGTTGGTGATCGCCGAGGTCTGGTTGGCCGGCGGGTTGGTACCGATCACCTTGCCCAGCAATTCCGGGGTCGACGGCGAGTTGGCCTGCTTGAACTTGCTGAATCCGGCGGCCTTGAGCTTGGTGACCGCGTCGGAATAGCTCAGCGAGGACACGTCGGGCACCTCGCGCTGCTCGGGCCCGGTGGACACGTTGATGGTGATCTCGTCGCCCGCATTGACCGACGCGTTGGCGCCCGGGTCGGTGCCGATGACGTGGTCGGGCGGGATCGTGGAATCCGGCTTCTGCAGGGTGCGGGTCTTGAAGCCGCGGTTCTGCAGCGCCGCGATGGCGTCGGCGGACACCTGCCCGCGCACGTCGGGCACCTGCACGTCGCGGGCGCCGCCGCCGAACGTGTTGAACGCGATGACGACCACAATCGTCAGCACCGCCAGCGCGGCGACCGCGACGATCCAGCGGCCCACCGAGCCGACGCTGCGGTCCTCGCCCGCGTCCGCGAGAACCTGACGCGGTAACGGATCGGTCCGCGACGGGCCGGTGGCGCCGGGACCCGACGACAGCAGCGAGCTCCGGTCCGCGTCGGTGAGCACCTTTGGCGCTTCCGGCTTTTCGCCGTTGTGCACCCGAATCAGATCGGCGCGCATCTCCGCCGCGGTCTGATAGCGGTTGTCGGGATTCTTGGCCAACGCCTTGAGCACGACGGCGTCGAGATCGGCGGAGATGCCCTCGTGCCGCTGCGACGGCGGGACGGGGTCTTCCCGAACATGTTGGTAGGCAACGGCAACCGGTGAGTCACCGGTGAAAGGCGGTTCGCCCGTGAGGATTTCGTAGAGGACACAGCCCAAGGAGTACACGTCGGAACGGGCGTCGACGGTGTCGCCGCGGGCCTGCTCGGGCGAGAGGTATTGCGCGGTTCCGATCACCGCTGCGGTCTGGGTGACGCTGTTGCCGCTGTCGGCGATCGCGCGGGCGATGCCGAAATCCATCACCTTGACCGCATTGGTGGTGCTGATCATGATGTTGGCCGGCTTGACGTCGCGGTGGATGATGCCGTTCTGGTGGCTGAAGTTCAGCGCCTGGCAGGCGTCGGCGATGATCTCGATCGCCCGGCGCGGCGGCAGCGGGCCATCGGTGTGCACGATGTCGCGCAGGGTGACGCCGTCGACGTACTCCATGACGATGTAGGGCAGCGGCCCGGTGGGTGTCTCGGCCTCGCCGGTGTCGTAGACCGCGACGATGGACGGGTGATTCAGCGCGGCGGCGTTCTGCGCCTCGCGCCGGAAGCGCAGGTAGAAGCTGGGGTCGCGGGCCAGATCCGCGCGCAGCACCTTGACCGCGACGTCGCGATGCAATCGAACGTCGCGGGCCAGGTGAACCTCGGACATACCCCCGAAGCCGAGGATTTCGCCCAGTTCGTAACGGTCGGACAGGTGCTGCGGCGTGGTCATTGGTGCGTTCCGTGTCGGGCCGGCACGTTGTGGAGGCCGGAGGTCCCTATTGTCCCGTCATCCGGCCAGTCGAGCCTCAATTCGGGCCGGGCACCCGAACCGCTCGGCGTCTTGGTCGGCGGCGGTGGCGCCGAGGCGGGCGGTGTCCCGGTGTCGGTCACCGTCGGGGCTGTTGCTGCTGGTCGGCCTTCGAATTGATGACGATGAGCACCGCGATGATGATCGCCAACGCACCGAGCACCCCGGCGGCCCACAGCAGCGCGCGCTGGCCCGAGGAGAAGGTGCGCCGGGCCGGGGGTGGCCGGTGCCCGCCGGTGGCCGGCCGCGACCGACGGGGCGCGGCGGCGCGGCCCGGCGACACCGCGGGGGCGCGGGCCGTCGGGCTGGACGGAATCGCCGCCGGGGAGGCACGGCCGGCAGGCGGCGTCGCGCTGGGCCGCGGCGGGCGACGACCGGCGCGCACGGCGGCCACGGCATCGGCGAACGGTCCCCCGCTGCGGTACCGCATCGCGGGGTTCTTCACCAGCGTGATCTCGATGAGTTCGCGGACGTTGGGCGGCAGCTCGGCGGGCAGCGGCGGCGGCGGCTCCTTGATGTGCTTCATCGCCACCGTCAGTGCGCCGTCACCGGTGAACGGCCGCTTGCCCGAAACAACCTCGTAGCCAACCACCCCCAGCGAATACACGTCGCTGGACGGGGTGGCGTCGTGGCCCAACGCCTGCTCGGGTGCGATGTATTGGGCGGTGCCCATCACCATCCCGGTCTGGGTCACCGGGGCCGCGTCGACGGCCTTGGCGATGCCGAAGTCGGTGATCTTCACCTGGCCGGTCGGGGTGATCAAGATGTTGCCCGGCTTGACGTCGCGGTGCACCAGCCCGGCGGCGTGCGCCACCTGCAGCGCGCGTCCCGTCTGCTCGAGCATGTCCAGGGCATGGCGCAGCGACAGCCGGCCGGTGCGCTTGAGCACCGAGTTCAGCGGCTCGCCGTTGACCAGCTCCATCACCAGGTAGGCCGTCCGGCCCTCCCCGTCCAGCTGGCTTTCGCCGTAGTCGTGGACGGCGGCGATCCCGGGGTGGTTGAGCATCGCGGTGGTGCGCGCCTCGGCGCGGAACCGCTCAATGAACTCGGGGTCCTGGGAGAACTCCTGCTTGAGCACCTTGACGGCGACGCGTCGGCCCAGCCGGCTGTCCACCGCCTCCCACACCTGACCCATGCCGCCGGTGGCGATCAGGCGCTGTAGGCGGTATCTGCCAGACAGCGTCACACCAACTCGCGGGCTCATGGTCCTCCCTGTAGCGCGGCCTGGATCACAGCCCGTCCGATCGGCGCGGCGAGTGCACCCCCCGTCGCGGACAGGTGGTCGGCGCCATTCTCCACCAACACCGCCACAGCGACCCTCGGGGTCTGTGCGGGCGCGAAAGCGATGTACCACGCGTGCGGCGGGGTGTGCCGCGGATCGCTGCCATGCTCTGCGGTACCAGTCTTAGATGCGATCTGCACGCCGGGAATGGCCCCTTTCTGCTGTGCGACCTTCTCGGCGCCGACCATCAGCTCTGTTAGCTTAGCGGCGACCTGCGGCGAAACGGCGCGCCGCTGCTCATACGGCGCCGTGGTGCTGATCGTGGTCAGGTCGGGCCCCTTGAGGCTGTCTATCAGGTAGGGCTGCATCGTCACGCCGTCGTTCGCGATGGTCGCGGCGATCTCGGCGTTCTGCAGCGGTGTCATAGCGACATCCTTCTGGCCGATGCTCGACATTCCCAGCGCCGCGGCATCCGGGATGATCCCCACGGTCGACTCCGCGACCTGCAGCGGGATGACGCTGGGGGTGCTGTCCAGCCCGAACGAGCGCGCCATGTTGCGCAGCGCGTCGGACCCGGTGAGCATGCCGAGCTGGACGAATGCCGTGTTGCACGACAGGGCGAAGGCCTGCCGCAGCGACACCGTCGGCTCGTTTCCACACGATTCCCCACCGTAGTTCTCCAAAGTTGCCGTGCTGTTGGGCAGCGGGATGGAGGGCGCAGCGGTCAGCTGCTCGGTGTCGGAGGCCCCGGCCTGCAGCGCCGCCGCGGTGGTGATCACCTTGAAGGTGGACCCGGGCGGGTACGTCTCCGAGATCGCGCGGTTGGTCAGCGGGTTGTTGGGGTCGTCACGCAGCTTCTGCCATGCCTGCGCCTGCACCTCGGGATCGTGCGACGACAGCAGGTTGGGGTCGTAGGACGGCGACGACACCATCGCCAGGATCTTGCCGGTCGCCGGCTCGAGGGCGACGACGGCGCCCTTGCACGACGGTCCGCCGCAGCCCTGTTGCATCGCGTCCCAGGCGGCGCGCTGGACTCGCGGCTTGATCGTGGTGTCGACGTTCGCGCCGCGCGGGTCGCGCCCGGTGAAGAAGTCGGCCAACCTGCGCCCGAACAGCCGCTCGTCGGACCCGTTCAACAGCGGATCCTCGGCGCGCTCCAGCCCGGTGCTGGAATAGCGAAGCGAGTAGAAGCCGGTGACGGGCGCGTACTCCGCGGGGTTGGGATAGACGCGCAGGAAGCGATACCGGTTGTCGGTGGCGACCGAATAGGCCAGCAGTTGGCCGCCGGCCACGATCTGGCCGCGCTGGCGCGAGTATTCGTCGAGCAGGACCCGCTGGTTGCGCGGGTCGGCGCGCAGGGAGTCGGCGGCGAAGACCTGCGTCATCGTGGCGTTGATCAACAACAACACGATCAACGCCATCACGGTCACCGAGATCCGGCGCAGGGAGGCGTTCATACTTTCTCGATCACCTCGGTGCCGGCCGCCGCGATCGGCGGCGTGCTGCGCGCGCGGCTGCGCAGGGGGCGACGGGCGCTGTGCGAGATGCGCGCCAGGATGGCCAGCAGCACGTAGTTCGCCAGCAGGGACGAGCCACCGTAGGACATCCAGGGCGTGGTCAGCCCGGTCAGCGGGATGAGCTGGGTGACCCCGCCGACGACGATGAACAGCTGAAGGGCCAGCGTCGACGCCAGGCCCGCGGCCAGCAGCTTGCCGAAGCTGTCGCGGGTGGCGATCGCGGTGCGCAGACCCCGCACGATGACGATGGTGTAGAGCATCAGGATGCTGGCCAGGCCCACCAGCCCCAGTTCTTCGCCGAATGCGGCGATGATGAAGTCGGTCGAGGCGGCCGGCACGGTGTCGGGCTGACCGTTACCCAGGCCGGTCCCGAAGATCCCGCCGGTGGCAAAACTGAAGAGCGACTGGACAACCTGGTAGCCGCTACCGTCGGGGTCGGAGAACGGATCCCACCACATCTGCACGCGGACCCGGACGTGGGCGAAAATGTAATACGCGACAACGCTTCCCGCGACGAACAGCACCAGGCCGATTCCCACCCAGCTGAACCGTTGCGTCGCGAGGTAGACCACCACGAGAAACGACGTGTACAGCAATAGCGATGTGCCGAGGTCTTTTTCGAACGCCATCACGCCGACCGAGATCACCCACGCCGCGAGCAGGGGCGCGAGGTCGCGAGGACGCGGCAGGGTCAGTCCCATGAAATGCTTACCGACGCTGGTGAACAGGCCGCGCTTGGCGATCAGCACCGCGGAGAAGAAGATCAGCAGCAGGATCTTGGAGAATTCCGCGGGCTGAATTGAGAAGCCGGGCAAGCGAATCCAGATCTTGGCGCCATTCTGCTCGGACAGCGACGCCGGCAGCAGGGCGGGGATCACCAGGAAGACCAGGCCGACGAGCCCGCAGATGTAGCCGTAGCGCGCCAGCTGGCGATGGTCTTTCAGGAACGTGACCACCAGTGAAAAGGTCACCACGCCGATCAGGGTCCACAGCATCTGCTGGGTCGCGCTGGGGTGGTGCCGTCCGCTGAGCTGGTTGGTGACCAGGTCGAGCCGGTGAATCATCACCAGGCCAAGGCCGTTGAGCAGCGCCACGATCGGCAACAGCAGCGGATCGGTGTAGGGCGCGAAGCGCCGGATGGCCATGTGCGCCGACCCGAAGACGACGAGGAACACCAGCCCGTAACTGATCGCGGTCCAGTGCAGCTCGCGTTCTTGGTTGGCCTCGACTATCAGCAGCGCGGCGACGGTGATCAGTGAGGCGAAGCCCAGCAGCAGCAACTCGGCATTACGCCGGGTAGGCAACGGGGGCGTGACCGCGACCGGCGGCTGAAGTTGGGTCGTCATGCCACCGTCCGGCAATCGATGCCAGGTTGAGGTGGCGGCCCGGGAAGCGCGGTGACTGTCTGCGACGTGGTCGTCGGACCTGCCGGCGCAGAGTTCGCGGGGCCGTTGGCGCTGGTGCTCGGCGCGGGGCCGGCGCTGGAAGAGCTGGTGGTCGGTGGTGCTGGCGATGCTGTGGTGCCGGATTCTGGTGTTCCGCTGCGGGTGCCCGGTGAGCCGGGCGGAGACGTCGCGCGCGGGGGCGGACAGATCGGCAACAGGTACTCGGCCAGAAGCTGCCGCAGCTGTGACTCGGCCTGGTCCAGGCTGCCGCCCGGCAGCCCGGTCTGAACTTGGACCTGTCCGGGGCGGCGCAGGTCTTGCAGCGTCATCGGCTGGCAATTGGGGCGGCCGCCGGACTGCCCATAACTGATCAGGGAAAGCTCGTTGCGGGTGTTGAGGCAGCCGACCAGGTAGGGCTCCTGCAGCGGGATGCCCAGCAGGGTGCCCTGGATCCCGCGGACGATGGAGATCCGGCCGGTGTATTCGGCCACGTAATAGTTGCGTTGGATGACCCACCATCCGACGGTGAGGCCGGCGACCACCAACAGCACGGCCAGGCCGACGGCCATGTACATCTTGCGGCGTGACCAGCGCGGCCGATGCGGTGCCTCCGGTTGCGGCGCAACGCGTTTGGCGGATTCGTCGCGGGGCCGAATCGCCGAGGCGCGGCCGGCCGAGGTGTTGGGCAGGGTCATCTGATCCTCGTCGCCCGACACCGCGCCGGCGAGAATCGGCTGAGTCTGCCCGTAGTCGTAGTCGACCACGTCGGCGACCACGACGGTCACGTTGTCTGGGCCGCCGCCGCGCAGCGCCAGCTCGATGAGGCGGTAGGCGGCCTCGGCGACGTCGGGGATCTGCAGTGCCTCGAGGATGGTCTCGTCGCTCACCGGATCCGACAATCCGTCCGAGCAGAGCAGATAGCGGTCCCCGGCACGCGCCTCGCGCATGGTCAACGTCGGCTCGACCTCGTGGCCGGTGAGCGCCCGCATGATCAACGACCGCTGCGGGTGGCTGTGGGCCTCTTCGCGGGTGATGCGGCCCTCGTCGACCAGGGTCTGGACGAAGGTGTCGTCCTTGGTGATCTGGGTCAGCTCGCCGTCGCGCAGCAGATAGCCGCGCGAGTCGCCGATGTGCACCATGCCGATGCGGTCGCCGGCGAACAGGATGGCGGTGAGCGTGGTGCCCATCCCCTCCAGCTCGGGCTCGGCCTCCACCTGTGCGGCGATGGCCGCATTGCCGGAGCGCACGGCGTTGTCGAGCTTGGCCAGCAAATCGCCGCCGGGCTCGTCGTCATCGAGGTGCGCGAGCGCGGCGATCACCAGCTGGGATGCCACCTCGCCGGCGGCGTGACCACCCATGCCGTCGGCCAGCGCGAGCAGCCGTGCGCCGGCATAGACCGAGTCTTCGTTGTTGGCGCGTACCAGGCCGCGATCACTCCGCGCGGCGTATCGCAGGACCAGGGTCACGGGCGCAACTCAATCGCCGTTTTGCCGATTCGAATCGGGGTTCCGATCGGAACTCGTACCGCAGTCGTCACCTTCGCCCTGTCAAGGTAAGTGCCGTTGGTCGATCCTAGATCCTCGACGTACCACTCCGAGCCCCGCTGGGACAGCCTGGCGTGCCGCGTGGAGGCGTAGTCGTCGGTGAGCACGAGCGTGGAGTCGTCGGCCCTGCCGATCAACACCGGCTGCCCGCTCAGCGTGATGCGTCCGCCCGCCAGCGCGCCCTCGGTGACCACCAGATAGCGGGCCGCGTGCCTGCGCTGGCGCGATGGCAACAGCGTGCTGCGCAGCGCCAGGCCGCGTCGCACCATGACAGCACCGGTGGGCGCGTAGATGTCGGTCCGAAGGATTCGCAGCACGGACCAGATGAATACCCACAGCAGCATTAAAAATCCGGCGCGCGTCAGCTGCAGTACCAGTCCCTGCATCTGGCGTCCTTTCCGTCCGTCCTAGCGTCGCATCCCTGGCGCCCGTGACTCCGAGCACATCGGCTACGTCACGATACTTGGACGGCGGACGACACGGGGCGAAGCACGGCAGCGTTAAGCCCAGTGGCTTAGTGGATCCGGACGATGATCTCCGAGTGGCCCAAGCGGATCACGTCGCCGTCGGCCAACTGCCACTCCTGGATCGGTGCGTTGTTCACCGTGGTGCCGTTGGTCGAGTTCAGGTCCGACAGCAGCGCGACCTGTCCGTCCCAGCGGATCTCGAGGTGACGCCGTGACACGCCGGTGTCGGGCAGCCGGAACTGGGCGTCTTGCCCGCGGCCCACGATGTTGGAGCCCTCGCGCAGCTGGTAGGTGCGCCCGCTGCCGTCGTCGAGCTGCAGGGTGATGGTGGTACCGCCGGCGCCGTAGCCGCCCTGGTCGTAGCCGCCGTAGCCGCCCTGCTGGCCGTAGTCGGCGGGCTGGCCGTAGTCAGCCTGTTGCCCGTAGTCGGCGGGCGGTGCGTAGTCCGCTTGTTGCCCGTACTCGTACTCGGGGCTGGCGGCCTCGGGGTAACCCCCGGCCTGGCCGCCGTACGTTCCGCCCTGCGCGTGCTCGGAGTACTGGGTGTACTCGGCCGAACCGTAGTCCTGGCGTCCGTATCCGCCGCCCTGCTGGTAGCCCTGGTCGTAGCCGCCGCCCTGCTCGGGGTAGCCGGGTCGGTGTTCGGGCGGGGCGTAGCCGCCCTCGTCCGGCCGGGCCGGACCGCGACCGTAGTCGCCGTAGCCGGGGTAGCCCTGCTGCCCGCCGCCCGGCTGGCCGCCAGGCGGTCCGTAGCCGCCGGCCTGGCGGTACCCCTGGTCGTAACCCTGGCCGCCGTAGCCACCGGGAGCGGGCGGACGCTGCTCGTACGACTGCGGGTAGCCGCCCTGCCCCTGATCGGGGTAGCCGCGCTGATCTTGGTAGCCCTGCTGAGGTGGGTAGCCGCCCTGACCCGGCTGCTCGGGGTAGCCGCGCTGCTCCGGGTAGCCCTGCTGCGGTGGGTAGCCGCCGCCGTGCCCCTGATCGGGGTAGCCGCCCTGCTCCGGGTAGCCGCCCTGCTCGGGTTGGCGGGGCGGTGGGTAGCCCTGCTGAGGCGGGTAGCCCTGCTGCTCGGGTGGATATCCACCCCGCTGGTCGGGTGCTCCCTGCGGGTCCGGGCCACCGCGCGCGTCGTCCTGCGGACGCCCGTAGCGGTCGTCGTAGTACTCGTCGCCGGATCGCCCCGGCCCCTGAGTCCCGCGGTAGCCAGAATTGTCAGTCATTGGTGCTACTCCTCGTTCTTCGCCGAACGCGTTATTTGATTGTGGCCGGACGGGCTCGTCGACCGTCGGGCGGGGCTGGACATCGGGGTTGACAGCACCGCGGGCGCGGTACTGGCCGGTGCGCAGGCTCGATGACTGCTCGAACCGAACGACCACCTCACCATACGTTTGCCACCCCTGTTCGTGGATGTAGTCAGCCAAGTACCTCGCGAAAGCGCTCGACGTGAGATCCGAATCGGCGCTCACCTTCTCGAAGTCGTGCATACCGAGGGTAATGATGTATTCGTTGGGGGCCAAAAGGCGATTTCCGTGAAGCCTCTGGACCCCGTCACGCGCTTCGCGGCATAACAAGGCTTCGACCTCTTGTGGAACGATCGATCCACCGAATACCCGGGCGAAGGCATTGTCTACCGTCGACTCCAGTTTGCGCTCGATCCGCGCAACCAGCCCCCGTTGGCTACTCATGTCCTACCGTTCGCGTGCACTTGCCATGAGGTATTGCCGGTGGGCGGCAAACGAATCACCCCGGTGCTGGATCACTTCCGCATGGTATCGGGACACCGTGTCGCCGCGGCACTTTCGAAATCGTGAGAATTGCATCCGCCCAGCTCAGAAAGGCGCAGAGCGGCAGGTGCGCGGTACGGTACGGCTTCGGGCCCGCTTCGTCGGTTCGGGGTTCGGGCCATTAGAGTGATATGGTCCATCGGTTGTTTTTCCGGGCGAGTGGCGGAATGGCAGACGCGCTGGCTTCAGGTGCCAGTGTCCTTCGGGACGTGGGGGTTCAAGTCCCCCTTCGCCCACACTGAGCGGTTCAACGAAAGGTCACGGCCTCGAAAGAGGTCGTGACTTTCGTGTTTGTGGGGCGGGTGTGGCGCCGCGCTACGACGCGGATACCCGATAGGTTCCGTGGCCCTCGATGACCGCGCCGTCCAGGAAGGTCAAGACCTCGCTGACCGAGTCGCCGTTCTGGTTGCGGTACGCGATGACGATCGTGTCGATGCCCTGGTACACGCCGTCGACGGAGAACCTCAGATCCGGAATGCGTGCGAGGGCGCCGGTCCAATACCGCCGCAACGCGGCCTTACCGCGGACCACGCCGTGCGTTTCCGGGAAGATCTCGGCGGCCACGGGCGACGTGAACACGACGTCGTCATGGAAGTCGGCGAGAACGGCTTCGACGTCATGGGCGTTCCAGTTCTGCACCCACCGTTCGCTGAACGCGACCGCATCGACATTCATGCCGGCACTGTAGCGCCCGGCTCCGCTCATAGCTGGCGGCGAATGTCGAGGAGATGGTGCTGCAATTCGTGTGCGGTGTGTACCGCGACCCAACGCAACGACCGCTCGCTCGTCTCCGGATAGTGATAAACGACCGTGCGCTCCCAGTCGCCGTCGGCGAGCCGGGCCAGGACGTTGCTGAATAGCGTTGCGGCGCCGCTCAGTTGGCGGGCCACCTCGATGGGGTCTTGCTCGTTGTAGCCGTCGTGCTCGGCGCGCTCCTCGCGGCCCATGGACGCGCAGTCGGCGCCATTGACGCGCCGGGCCGCGAGCACCCGTTCGCGCTGTACGAGCAGCACGTCGCGCAGATGGCAGGCGTATTCCAGCGGTGACCAGACGTCGGGTCGTGTTCGCAGCCGCGTGTCGATGTCGTTACTACTCAGAAGCGCAACGACTTCGGCGGCCGCGGCGCGGATGTCGGCGCCGACGGTTGCGGCTCGGCGCAGGTCATAGGTGAAACCGCATCCCGCGCAGGGGTCTGTCACGCGACCATCATTTCAGACCGGTTCCCGCGGATCGCTCGAAAAACAGATGACCCGGCGAACGATGTTGGGCCGGAGGTCAATTAGACAAATCCAGGGCCCGTCTCCGGTGCTTGCGGACACGCTACCCCCGAGCCGACGCCCGCGGGCAGGCCGGTCACGTCGGTGCGACGGTGAGACAACCCACAGATTGGATATGAGGGTAGCCTTACCTAAATCAGCGCGGTAGGGTCCCGACGCATGACCTTCTCCCATCCCCCTGTGCCCCGCACCGTCGACGATCAGTTGGTCAAATTCCTTCACGATCACTTGGGCCTGGGATCCGAACCCAGCACTGGCACAACCCGTTTGATTGGCGCGGGAGCCCGCGCGTGAGCGTGCTCGCCGCCGCGATGCGCGAGGCGATGACCCGATCACCGCATGACTTGGTGGTCTTGGACAAAGAAACCGACCAATGGACGGCGCGCCCCTGGCCCGAGGTGCACGGGATGGCCGAACGCATCGCGGCGCGGCTGCTCCAGCAGGACCACGTCGGGGCGGTGGGGCTTGTCGGCGAACCGACCATCGAGCTGATCGCCGCCATCCAAGGCGCGTGGCTGGCGGGCGCGGCGGTGTCGATCCTTCCGCGTCCCCGGCGTGGCGCCGACCCGGCTGACTGGGCGCACAACACGATGACCCGGTTCAGCGGAATCGGCGTCAGCATGGTCCTCAGCCACGGAGAGACCCTGCGCCTTCTCGCCGAGACCGAATCGACGCCTGTCGTCTGCGGCTTGGCCGAGGCTACGCGCACCCCGGCGTCGAATGACCTTCGAATTCCACGTGATTCGGAAGCCGCAATCCTGCAGGGGACCGCCGGGTCGACGGGCGATCCGCGCACGGCGGTCTTGTCGCCGACCGCGGTGGTGAACAACATGCGCGGCATCGCCGAACGGCTCCAACTCGACGGCGCCACCGACCGCGGGTGTTCGTGGCTGCCGATCTATCACGACATGGGTCTGGCTTTCCTGCTGACCTGCGTTCTCAGTGGCATGCCGCTGTGGCAGGCCCCGACGGGCGCCTTCTCGGCGGCACCACTTCGCTGGGCGGAGTGGCTTTCGGCCAGCGCGGCAACGTTGACCGCCGGACCGAATTTCGGGTACGCCACGCTCGGGCGTTTCTCCGGTCGAGTGTCGGACGTCGACCTAGGGCCGCTGCGTGTTGCCATCAACGGTGGAGAACCGGTGGATTGCGAGGGATTCCAGCAGTTCGCAACGGCGATGGCGCCGTTCGGTTTCCGGGCCTCGGCGCCGACCCCCGCCTACGGGATGGCCGAGTCGACATGCGCCGTCACCATGCCTGAGTGCGCAGACGGATTGCGCATCGACGAGCGCACTGAATCCGGAAGCCTCCAGAAATACGCTCTGTTGGGACGGCCGATCCCCGGCATGGAGCTACGAATAAGCCCGGCCGAGTCCGACGATGCGATCGGGGAGGTTGAGATCCGTGGAACCTCCATGATGACGCGCTATTTCGGCGACATCGGCACCGCATCGGATCTCGACGCGGGATGGTTTCGCACGGGCGATATCGGTTACCTGGTTGACGGCGAACTGGTTATCTGTGGGCGCTCGAAAGAGGTCATCACCATCGCCGGCCGCAACATCTTCCCCACCGAAATCGAACAGGTAGCAGGCCAAGTCGACGGTGTACGGCAAGGCGCGGTGGTCGCGGTGGGGTCCGAATCCGGGGCGACCCGGGCCCGACTGCTCATCGCGGCGGAGTTCTTGGGTTCCGACCAGGAGGTGACCCGCAGCGCGGTCATCAAACGGGTCATCTCGGTGTGCGGCGTGACTCCGGCCGACGTCGTCTTGATGCCGCCGGGTTCGCTGCCGCGCACCTCGTCGGGCAAGCTGAGGCGCCTCGAGGTGGGCCGGCGGCTTGCCACCTGAGGCCGGCGGTTTCGCGACGACCGACGTGCCCTCGGCTACTCTCCCCGTGGGCTGACGGATATCTCCGAGGCGGTCCGCAACGTTCCGGCTTCGCCGATACCGGAGTTACTGTCGCCCAGCAAATTTCGCGTCATCGTCCCGCGATGGAGCGGACGCGAAATTCCCTGGCAGAAACGCATGGTGAATTGACCGGTGCGCCCGTGTCAGTACCCTTATGTGCAGCTCAGGAGGGTCGACAATGCACATCGACGTGGAATGCGCGCGTCCGCGGTGCGATGCGCATCGCCAGTTAGTTAGCGATCGATGGTGTCATGGGACTTCCCTATATAGATGAGAGGGCGCTGGTCGCCGAAGCCGGCGGCGACCCCTGGGCGATTAATGCGAGCCTGCAAGCTGGCAGCCCGCTGCAGATTTCGAATTTGGCCCAGGCCTTTCATCGCGCGGGTCGATGTACTGCCGAGGCCGACAGCGCTTTCCAGCAGGCCCGCACCCGATTCGAAGCCGCCTGGAATCAGCAGGATGGCGGGCATCCGATCAATGATTCCGACGAAGTTCAGCGGGTCGTGAAATCCCTTGGAGCGCAGTCCTTGCAGCTGCCCAAGATCGGCGCGGACCTGGAAAACATCGCCGCGGCGTTGGCCGACGCACAGAAGGCAGGCTCAGCACGGATCGCCGCGTTGGAAGCGCAGTTGAAGAGCATCTCGGACTCGGTCGTCCAGGCCGTCAACCTGTTGAACAACGACAAAAGCCTCACTGCCGCGGACAAGGACGCAGTGCACGCGTTCATCGACACCTGTGAAGAGGATGCCCTCCGCGACACCAAGGCGGCGCTGGCCGCACTGCAAGCGATTCGCAACGGCTACGCCGACGGCCTTCAGAAATCGCTGGATAGCCTTCACGCCGAAGGGTATGACGGCGCACCCCTCCATGGCGCCGACGCTGACGGTGTCGCCCCGCCGTCGCCCGCCCAACAGGCCGCATTGGGGGAGATCCGCCAAGTCATCACACAGGCGGTGGCGGACCAACTGGCCAAGGTACGCGCTGCGCGGGACGCTCTGAATAAGGCCGCGGCCGAGGCATACACCCACGGCCCAGGGTCGCCGGAAGCCGAGGCCGCCAACGCCAGGCTGCCCAAGCTCAAGGACGATCTTGCGAAGGCTCTCGACGACCTGCGCAAGATGCCCGACTACACCGGCATTGATCCCGCGTCGGTGAGCATCACCCCCGACGGGCGTTTCATGTTCACCTACAACGACAAGGGACAGCCCGTACAGGTCATCGGCCAGCTCAAGAACGGAACGGGCGAGTTCTTCGACCAGGCCACCGGCACCTACTACAGCTTCAACGGCGGCAAGTTGACCGGCATGCGCACACCGGATCCCGGGCAAGTGGAAGCCACCCCCGAACCGCTTTGGACCGCCATCACCCTGGCGGTCGGGGGGCCGGGGCTGAAGGCCGGCGGGGAGGCGCTTTTACAAGGCGCGAAGGCGCTATTCGGTCGAGAAGCGTTTGAGGGCTTGACGTCCGAAAGCCTGACGGCCAGTGGCATGACCGGGCCAGAGTTGCGTGCCGCGCTGGCCGGGACGGATCCCCCTCCGCACGGTGCACCAGGGATTGGAGGTGAGCCCGTCCCCGGCACGCATCCTCTTGAGCCGCCTCCGGTCGAGCACGCGCCGCCGGTCACCGATGCACCCGTCGAGCACACGCCGCCGGCCGCCGATGCACCCGTCGAACACGCGCCGCCGGCCGACGTACCCGGCGAGCACGCGCCAGCGGGGCCTCACGTAGCGGCGCTGCCCGACAGTCCGCCACCGCTACCGCCGGATCACCCGCCGCCGCCACCACTTGCCCCAGACCACCCTTTGTTCGACGGATACCATCCGGTTGAGCCTGGCCCGGAATTCACCCAACCTGACGGCCGCCTGCGATATCCCGACGACACGTTGCCGACCAAGCCGTACGCGGTCCCCGGTACCGTCGTTCCCGACGCCCATCTCACCCCAGGCTCCACCCTCAGCCGATTTGGCAATCCAGGGGGCTCCTACATGGCTCCCGAGGGGACACCCTTTGCTGAACTTTCACTGCCCCCGGGAAGTGCTGCCCAACCCTTCTACCAATACGTTGTGAAAGATCCGGCTGCGCTGCCTCCTGGCTGGCATATAGAGGGATCGGAGGCAGCGCCGTGGTTCCATCAACCGGGTGGAGGTCAGCAATATCGAATCATCAAACCAGATGGCACAAATGGTACCGTGGAACAGCTGGAACGTTTTGGCGTAGTGGTGCGGATACGGTGAGATGGTAGATTTTTCGCGTTTGACAGAAATTTGGTCAGAATGGGCTCCCAAAGCCGGGCTGGTTGGCGTCTCAACATCGTTAAGTTGTGATGACTGCAAAATCGCATTCAATGCGAATGATTACTCGGTCCATATTCGAGATGGCAAAGATTGCTGGGCAATCGACATGGTCGACGACCGTGGCCATAAGCGCAAAGACGTCGCGAAATTTTCGAGCTTTGACCTGGTAGAGAAGTATTTGGTGTGGGACTGGGCAACCCTCGCGCGCTCTGGCTTGGCGTCTGGCCCATTAGGCACCGACCTCTATAAGTTGGGTTATGCCGCCGGAGTTGAAGTGTCCGAGTTGGACAAAGGAAATATCGAGCTGCGCCTAGATGGCGAATGGGCCATATTGGTGGTGGGCGACGCTACAATTTTCAGCCACATAATGCTTAAATCTTTCGACGACCTGCTGGAAATCGCTAGCCAAGGCGGACTTTGAACGATTCCGACGTCCGAAATCTATCCGCGTCGGTCGACATGCGGCCTTCAGCAGACGAGCGTGTTGGTGGCTCACCATTCAATCGCGCGTGAGGTCCAGGAACGCTACGAGCGCACCCACTGCGTGATCTCCGGCGTGACGGCGTCGGTGATGTCGTCGAATTCGGGATGCTTCTTGAGCACCGTGCCGATCATCGAGCACACGGGAACGATGCGCTTGCCCTCATCCCGCGCCTCGTTGAGCGCTTCCTCGACGAGGATCGTGGCGAGCCCGCGTCCGCCGTAGGCCGGATCGATTTCGGTGTGGTAGAAGACGCGCTGATCGCCGCGGTCGGCGAAATCGGCCAGCCCCACCGTCTTACCCTCGACAGAGATCGTGTACTTGCCGTCCTCGAGGCGAACGGTGGCTTCGGCGCCGGTCTTATCGGTTGTCATCTGTGCTTCCCTTTCTTTGCGGTGTAGGCCTGGGCCGCAGCCGTGCGGTCGGCAGCGGTGGGGCGGGCAGCCGGGCGAGGGCTCCCCGGTATCCCTGGACGGCGCCGAATCGGTCGTCGCCGTCCTCCCACAGTTGTCGGTAGTCGACGATGTCTTCGTGGCTTCGCCCGACGAAGTTCCACCACATCACCAACGCTTCCGTGAAGGGGGTGCCGCCGAGCAGCAGCACCCGCGCGGGGCCCTCCCCCGCATTCTGTACTCGCACCCGGGTCCGGCCGGGAGTCAGGTATGCCAATTCGGCCGTCGCCACGGCAGCTCCGTCGACGTGTACGGGCCCGGAGTCACAGAGCACCCCATGCTCGAAGGCCTGGTCCACGTCGATGTCCAGGGCGGCGCCGGCGTCGAGGTCGATCTGGGCGCCCAGCAACGGCGTAGCCGTCGCCACCGGCGATCGGTCACCGGCCAGCTCGCCGAGAAAGACCCGCGCAGTCGCGCCCGGTAGCGCCACCGGCACCGGCGTGTAATGGGCGAAGTCACGTCCGGTGTCGCGATCGGACGCGGGCAGCGCGACCCAGAGCTGGACGCCGTGCAGCAGCGCCGCGGCATGCAGCGAGACCTCCGAATGACAGATGCCTGCGCCCGCGGTCATCAGGTTCAGCTCGCCGGGCCGAACAACCGCGTGCACGCCGGCGCTGTCGCGGTGCTCCACTTCCCCACTGAACAACCAGCTGACGGTTTGTAGTCCCGTGTGGGGGTGCGGCGGGACGTCCATCCGCGCGGCGACCGGGCCGTAGTGGTCGATGAAGCACCACGCACCGACCAGCGAGCGCTGTCGCTGCGGAAGGGTGCGTTGCACCCGGATTGCCCGGGGGCCGCCCAGCGGAACCTCGCGCGGCTGCAGCACTTCCACCGTCGGCGACGCATCCAGGTGTTGTGAAGCGGCGCAGGCAACTTCGGCCGGCGCTACTTCAAGATTGCTCATCGTCCACCCTTCGCCGCGGGGCCCTGTCGTGAGCGCCGTCCTCCGCGACCGTATCCGGCATGCCTACTTGCGCGGTGGTCGCAGCACCTTCATGGCCAGTCGCATGACGGGCTCGGGCACGCGATCCTTCATCGACAGGGCGCTGTCGGCCGCGCGGGAGCGCAGCGGGGTGCCCCGCCCGAATACCCGGTTGAGCGGCCCACCGGACGGTTCGAGCACCACGTGCAACGGCGGGGTGCCGACGGCGGCGCCCAGCGCGTTGGAGATGACCATCCTTTGGATCTCGCTGGTTCCTTCGAAGATGGTGTACAGCTTGGCATCCCGATACCACTTCTCGACCGGATGATCGGTGATGTAACCCCAGCCGCCCATGGTCTGGATAGCGCGTTCGGTGGCCTTGACCGCGACTTCGCTGGCGGCCATCTTCGACATCGAACCCTCGCCCCGTTCGAAGGGGACGTTGTTGGCCGCCATCCACGACGCACGCCAGGTGAGCAGCCGAGCCGCGTCGATCTGGGTGGCCAGCTCCGCCAGCGGGAACGCGATGCCCTGGTTGTCGATGATGGGTCCGCCGAAGGCCTCGCGCTCGGTGGCGTAGCCGGTGGCGTATTCGAGGGCCGCGCGCGCGATGCCGATGGCCTGGGCGGCGACCATGGGCCGGGTCTGCTCGAAGGTGCCCAACGTCGCCGAACCGGACCGCTTTCCGCCCGCCACAACTTCCCTGGCCTTGGCGAGCTTGTGTTGGAGCTTGTCTTCTCCGCCAAGCAGATTGGCGCCCGGAACGCGCACACCTTCGAAGAGCAACTCGGCGGTATGAGATGCCCGGCAGCCCAGTTTGTCCAGCTTGCGCACCATCTTCAGTCCGGGCGTACCACCCGGCACCACGAACAGCGCCTGGCCGCGATGGCCGAGCTCCTCGTCGACCACCGCGTTGACCACGTGCACGTTGGCGATGCCGCCATTGCCGATCCACATCTTGTGGCCGTCGATGATCCAGTCGTCGCCGTCGCGGCGCGCATGGGTGCGCAGGTTGCGCACATCGCTGCCACCCTCGGGCTCGGAGATGGCCAGGGCGGCCAATTTGAGATCCCCTGGCGTGCCGAAACATTCGGGCGCCCACTCCAACATCTGCTCCGGGGACGCGGCCTGCCCGATCGCCGAGAGCGCCAGCGCCGGCATGACGATCGCCAAGCCGATGCCCGCGCAGCCCCAGAACAGCTCCTCCATGAACATCGGCAGGGAGATGCCGGACGGATCGCCGATCAGGTCGCGGTAGAACAGCGGGCTGTAGAACCCGCGCTGGGCCGCCTCCTCGAGGACGGCCCAGGGGAATTCCTGTCGCTGGTCGTAGTCGAGCGCGACTGGGCGTATTACGGATTCGGCGAATTCGTGCGTGCGCCGGGCAAGGTCGTGTTGTGCCGCCGTCGGGGTCAGGTCGAACGTCATGGGTGCGCCTCTAAGTCGACAGACTGGTCCTGCCGACCCCGACTACCCCGTTGACCGGCTCAGCAAACTGCCGCGCCGGCTTTCGGTGAAATGTCAGGCGGCCGAACGGGGTTTGACTTGCGCCAGCGGCAGGTGCAGCACGACTGCGGCCACCGCGACCGCTTCGTGTTCGTGCCGTGCCAGCAGGGCCGCGTTCTCGGGCAGCTGGCGGGCATTGATCTCGCCGGAGGCGATACGCCGGAGGACCTCGTGCGCCTGAGCGAGTTGGTCGCGCTTGCGGTATTGGCCGCCCGGCAGCTTCACCCCGGCCCACACGCCGTACTCCTCGCGGTGCGCGATGGCGTGGGCGGCGCAGCGGCGCTGCTGCGCCAGTGGGCAGCGGCGCAGGCACTGAATCCGCGCCTCGGTGGCCGACCGCTCGTACGCGCGCGCCTTGGCGGCGCCGTCACCACCGTCGTCGTCGGGGTAGCCGAACCACAGTTCCGGATTGGCTGCGCAGGGGTGTGCCATGTCGGTCTCCTCGGTCGAGCGTGAAACGTAGGCAAAAGCGTATACAGAGAGACAGGCCGAAAGCAAGAGAAACGAGACAAAAACGTATATACCGATATCGAACGTGCTGGCTGTGTAATATCCGGCCCATGGCCGGAGCGTGCGGTGACCCGTGAATCGGCCGGTGCGGCGATCCGCGCGCTTCGCGAATCCCGCGATTGGTCGCTCGCCGACCTCGCCGCGGCCACCGGCGTCAGCATCATGGGCCTGAGCTTTCTCGAGCGCGGAGCCCGCAAGCCGCACAAAAGCACTGTTCAGAAGATTGAAAACGGCCTTGGCCTGCCGCCGGGCACCTATTCGCGGCTGTTGGTGGCCGCCGATCCGGACGCCGAGCTGGCGCGTCTGATGGCCGCGCCGCCGCCGGCGCCGATGCCGACCCGGCGCAGTGGACCGGTGGTGGTTGACCGGCACAGCGACACGGAAGTGCTGGAAGGCTATGCCGAAGCGCAGCTCGACGCCCTCAAATCCGTCATCGATCGACTGCCGGCGACAACATCAAACGAATATGAGACGTATATTCTGTCTGTGATCGCGCAATGCGTGAAGGCAGAGATGCTCGCCGCCAGCTCCTGGCGGGTGGCCGTGAACGCCGGCGCCGACTCGACCGGCCGGCTGATGGAGCACTTGCAAGCGCTGGAGGCGACGCGTGCAGCGCTGCTGGAGCGGATGCCGACCAGCCTGAGCGCGCGTTTCGATCGGGCGTGCGCGCGGTCGTCGTTGCCGGAGACCATCATCGCGGCTCTGGTCGGTGTGGATGTCGACGAGATGTGGGACATCCGCAACCGGGGGGTGATCGCGCCGGGTGCTCTCCCCCGCGTCCGCGCCTTCACCGACGCGGTCGAGTCCGGCCACAACGCGGCAAGCCACGTTGACGAGGAGGGGGCATCGTGAGCGAAACCGAACTTCAGGCGCTGAGCCGCGCTCATCGACTCTTCGCCGGCAGCACGCGGGCGCCGTCCCTGGACGCCGGCACAACGAGCCACCGCAACGTGCTGCAGCGCGCCGCTCGGCTGAGCGACAAGATGGCGCACGGCGGTTACCAACTCGCGGTGGACCACAGCCGGCAACGTCTCACCGCGGCGGCCGGCACCGACGCCGCGGCCGCTGACGTCATCGCCGGCGCGCACCGCGATCGCGCGCAAGCCCGCGATCTGACCCGAAGCGTGCTGGAGGCGGCCCGCGCCGATGCCGACATGCCGGCCACACCGCTGGCCCAGCGGGAGGCGATGCGACGCCGCGTGGCTCGCCTGCGAGCCCAACGGGCGCACGTCTTGTCGGCACGCTTGCGTGCGCGACGGCGCTACGCGGAACTAGTGGCCTTGCGCTATCGGCTGCGGCACGACCGCCGGCTCGGGACCGCGGGACTGCCGAGCGAGCGCGCCGCACTGGCGGTGCGCGCCGCCTTGTCTCGCTTGGGGCGTCCCTATGTGTGGGGCGCGACCGGACCCGACCGGTTCGACTGTTCCGGGCTGGTGCAGTGGAGCTACGCGCAGGCCGGGATCCACCTGGATCGCACCACATATCAGCAGATCAACGACGGCATCCCGGTGGCCCGCTCCCAGGTGCGCCCGGGCGATCTGGTGTTTCCGCACGCGGGCCACGTGCAGCTGGCGATCGGGAACAACCTGGTTGTGGAAGCGCCGTATTCGGGTGCGTCGGTTCGAATAAGCCGACTGGGCAACAACGTTGCGATCCGCCGACCGATATGACAAGCCAAGACCGCCCGGCGACGCGGGCACGACGAATGGGGTGAGCGATGCCGGAACAACAACCGGGGCCCTCGTTGGAGGCCGTTGAGGCGCGGCGGTCCGCGCTGGCGAGTCAGCACGGTACCGCGTCGGAAGCCGATCGGGTGCTGACCGACGTGTTGACGAGCGCTCATGAGGCGGCGCGCGAGAGTGTCAGGCGACTGGACTCCATCGCCGAGCAGATCGACCACGCGACCGTGCACCAGGCGGACCTCGCGCTCGATACGCCCATGGGGGCGCGGGAATTTCAGAAATTCCTGATGGCCAAGCAGCGTGAGATCGCCTCGGTCGTGGCCGAAGCGCGCGAATTCGGTCAGGCGAAAAGGGCTGTGTTGCAGAGCCTTCGGGCCCAGTACGGCGCCGACTCCGGCTAGCCGGAAGTAGTCCACACCGTGCAGTGCAGTGAATTGTCGGCAGCTTTGCCCCTGAGTACTGTCGCCGAACATGGAGGGGTCGCGTCGTTTCCCGCAGCAGCGTTCGAGCAGGCTGCGGCGCAGCCGGCCTGGCTGATGTCGGCATACGACGACCTGCTTGCCGCGGTCAAATACGTGCGCGATCGCACCGGCGATCCGAACGCATGGCAGACGGGATTGGCGCCCGGCGAAGTGACCGCCGTCATCACCCCGACCACGCGCCCTGAACAGGTCGAGGCGATTCTGCGCAAAATCCGCCAGCAGCACGCGGGCATCTTCGGCGCCGCAACGGCGGCCAATCCGCCCGTGCCGCGGCCGTCCGCCGACACCCCGGCACCGCCCGATCGCGAGACGGGCGCTGCTGCCGACGCCATCGCCAATGCCGAAGCCGCCCTCTCGCAACAGAACTCGGCGAGCTCGCAGCTGGACATGCAGGTGATATCGGCGATTCTGAATGCGCACCTGCGTGCGGTTGACGGCAGAGAAGCCCTGACCAAGTTGCAGCACGAAACCGAAGCCGCGGTGCGGATCAGGTCAGACCTGGACACCCCGGCCGGTGCGCGTGATTTCCAGCGGTTTCTCATCGGCAAGCTCCGCGACATTCGCGAGGTCGTCCTGAACGCCAGCCTGGACGACACGTCCAAGTCGGCGCTGATGGCCGCCTGGACGTCGCTGTACGACGCCTCGAAGGGGGAACCGGCTGCCCCGCCTGAACAGCCGCGGGGGTCGGTGCCGGTCGGTGATACGTCCGCGGCCGGCGCGACCGATGATCTCGATGCCGAATGGGATCCGCTGCTGGACTCCCTGTTGGGCGACGATGACGGGCTGTCCGGGGATGTCGCGGGACCGGATCCGGCCGTCGGCGCCGCGATGCCGGCCGTGCCGCAGTCGCCGATGACGCCCGCCATGCCCAACTTCGGTGGCGGCTCACTCCCCGGGCTCGGCTCCATGCCGTCGATGGCCGGTTGGGAAGGGCCCGGTGGGTTTCCGCTCTCCGGTGCGCAGGGCCGCGACGGGGCCGGCCCGGCTCTTGACGATCTGGCCGACGAGGAGCCGCCGAACGACGAGGGCCGGGAACCGGAGGCGCTGGACGCTTCGGACGAGGCGGGCGACGGGACCGAGCGCGATACGTCGGCGGATGAGCCGGCGGCCGGTCCGACACCGGTGACGTTGCCCGACGGGGAAACGGTGACCGCCGCCAGCCCGCAGCTGGCGGCCGCGATCACGGCGGCCGTCGGCGGCACCCCGATAGCGGAGGCCTTCCAGCATCAGGGAATGACCATTCCTCCACCGGGAACCGCGGTGCCCAGCCCCATCGATCCCCTACAGGTGGCGCCCGGCGACATCGGGATGCTCACCGACCGTCACGCACTCGCCCTCGGCTCCGGCAAGGCGCTCCTCGATGGCCAAATTCAACACATCGCCACCGTGAGCGGGCCGAGCTTCCTAGGCTGGGAGCATCCGCCGGCGGCGGCCGCGGCACTACCGACGCCGGCCAAGCCTGACCCACCGACACCTACCCGGCCGGCGACCTCGTCGACCACCTGACAAAAGTGAATCCGCCGGCACCACCGGCGGTCGTCAACAGGAGACAGCGGATGGCAGATTCGATTCATGTAGTGCCTGCGCACCTACGTCAGGCTGCCGCGCATCACCAGGACACCTCCGAGTACCTGCGTACCGTTCCGTCGTCGCACGCCGCGATCCAAGAGAGCCTCGATTCGCTTGGGCCGATCTTCAGTGAACTGCGCGACGCCGGCCGTGAGCTGCTCGAACTTCGGCGCCAGTGTTATGAGCAGCAAGCTGCCGACCACGCCGATCTGGCCGACAAGCTGACCGTTTCGGCGACGATGTGGGAGCAGCACGAGCAAGAGGCGGCAGGGAAGTTCGGCGACATCGTCGACCGCGGTCGATGACCGACGCGAATCCCGCTTTCGACACCGTTCACCCGAGTGGACACATTCTCGTCCGCTCATGCCGCGGCGGTTATATGCACAGCGTCGCGCTGAGCGAAGAGGCGATGCAAACCGACGCCGAGACCTTGGCGCAGGGCATTCTGCTCACCGCCGACGTGTCGTGCCTCAAAGCGTTGCTGGAAATTCGCGACGAGATCGTCGCGGCCGGGCACACCCCGTCCGCGGAGGTCCCGACACCCCGAGACCTCGACGCGGCCATCGAAAAGTTGCTGGCGCACAAGCTGCGCCGCCGCAACGGCGTGATTTAACGGGCTGTCAGGCGAGCTGCCCGCCTAGCGCAACCACGGCTTGGCCACGCTGGGATCGGGGACGATACCGGTCGGCGGCTCTACCGGGTTGGGGCCGAACAACTCTCGCGCGCGAGCGAGCAAGGTGCGCACCTCGTCGAGTTGCTGCTGCAGTGCAGAATCAGCCATGGCCTTACGCTACCCAGGGGCGTGCGACCGCACAATTCACTGACCGCACAAGTCGCCCGCCGACTCCCGGTACGCTTAGCCGGTGGCGGTCTTCGGTCGGATGTCGGCGCGCCAGCGCCTCCGGAGGGCTACCCGGGAATCACTGGCGATGCCGGCTTTCAGCTCCCCTATCGACTGCACCCCGTGGGTGACAGGCGGGTTGTGGCCTGCCGAATTGTCGACGGTGACGCCCGAAACAACCACGCTCGCTGAGTATCTCAAGGCCGACCTGGAACGAATTGCTCGCGCCGCCAACGACGAATTGAAGTTGCTCAAGCGATCGGGAATGACCGACCTGTCCCGTCAGGCAGCCGAGGCGCGGGTCATCGAGGCCGCCCGCGGACGCGCGGTGCGTCGAGTTGAATCCACGATCCGTTATCTGCATGCGGTGCAGAGCGGAGCTCAAGCACCCCCGGCTCCCCCACCGCGGGTCGAGCCGGCCGACGCGGACCTGGAAAAGACGCAGGTGCTGCCCGTAATCCGCGGGGTCAAGCCCGTCACCGAGGCGCCGCCGCCGGGCCCGCCCGAGTCCACCCCGCGACCGGGTGGACGGCGCCGTCGTCGAGAGGCCGCGGACGAAACCCAAGTCATCCCGGTGGTCCGGGACGAGCCGATTTCGCCCACGCCGGCGGAGCCCGCGCCCGAGCCGTCCCCGGAGCTGACCGATTCCGGTCGTCACCACGCGGTCGTGCAGGACGAGCCGGAGGCGACGACGCCCGAGGACGAGCCCGTCAGCGCCGCCGATGCGCCCCATCTCGAGGAGACGCAGAACATCCCAGTGGTCACGCAGGCCGAGCCGGTGTTCGAGGCGCCGGTGCAGCGGGCGCCCGAGCCGCCCCCGGAGCTGACCGATTCCGGTCGCCATCACGCGGTCGTCGACGAGCCGGCCGTCGCTGAGGCGGAGCCGGTGGCGCAGGAACCGGTGGCGGCCGACGTCACGCCCGCCGCGGAAGCTACCGCCGACGCCGATACGACCGCCTTCGCCGCCTCCGGGCCGCGGCCCGGGAAGCCAACGGCGCCAACCGGATTCGACAACGAGCGGCTGAATCGGCTGCTGGAGTTCGTGGTCCGGCAGGAGCCGCGCGTGAATTGGGCGATCGGAGACCGCGCCGACGGCACGACGGTATTGGTCACCGACCTCGCACACGGATGGATACCGTCGGGCATCGCCCTTCCGGCGGGCGTGCGGTTGTTGGAGCCCGAGCGGCGCACCGGCAGGGTGGCCGCGCTGATCGGCGAAACGGCGCGGGCCGTCACTTACACGCCCGGTGATTCGCTGCACCGCTCGGTCGACTTCGCCGCGACCCGCTCGTCCGTGGAGCCGCGCAGCCTGCCCCCGATCGATGATTTGGCGGCCGTGTTGAGCGCGGCCACGCGGGCACGTGCCGATCTGCCCAAGATCGTGCCGAGGTTGGCAGAAGCCGCCGCGGCGGGAACGGTCGTCGTCGACCAGGAGGTCGACGTGCTGCGGGTACACCTCGATACCGCGCGCTACCAGCTCCTCGTTCAATACCCGAACGTCAATCCGGCGCTGTTGCTCAAGTGCCTTTTGATGGCCGCCACCGAGGGCATCGCCAGCGGCGACGCCGTCTCCGCGAACTACCACCTCGCCTGGTATCAAAAGCTCGGCGGGTGAATGGGCTGTACCTGCTCGCGTATGAATTGACGCTGGTCGGAGGGGTCGAGGATACTGTCATGGTGGCGGATTCGGGCAGTCGCGCGAATCTCAGCGAGAAGGATCTCGTCGAATCGGTTCTTCGGGAACTGAGCGAGGCGGCCGACAAGTGGGAAGCCCTTGTGGCACAGGCCGAAGCCGTCACCTACAGCGTCGACCTGGGTGACATTCACGCGGTCGCGAATTCCGACGGCCGGTTACTCAAACTGACTCTGCATCCCGGCGTGATGACCGGCTACGGGCACGGAGAGCTTGCTGAAAGGCTGAACCTCGCGATTACCGCGCTGCGCGAGGAGGCCGAGGCCGAAAATCGGGTGAGTTACGGCGGACCCCTGCACTGACGCCCGCGTTGCGCGCGCTCATCGACCGGCGCGTACTGGGATGGGCCCCGGCTCTCTTCGCGCGTTTCACGCGCTCATCGACCGGGGCGTACTGGGATGGGCCCCGGCTCTCTTCGCGCGTTTCACGCGCTCATCGACCGGGGCCGGGAGGCCCCGCGAAAGCCTGCGCGATCTGTAACCAGCGCTGGGCGTCGGCGCCCTGGGCGGTGAGGTCCAGGGCGCTCAACGGACGCCGTTGGGTGACCAGGAAGCAGAAGTCCTGCGCGGACCCAGTCACCCGCTGCTGGGCGTCGGGCGGCCCCCACGACCAGGTATCGCCGGCGGGCCCGCGCAGCTCGACCAGGAACGGCTCGGCCGGCGGCGCCAGATTGTTGACGGCGAAGGCGAAGTCGCGGGTCCGCACCCCGAGGTGAGCGATCGACCGCAGGCGTTCGGTCGCGGGGCGCGTCACGCCCAGGGCATCGGCGACATCCAGGCCGTGCGCCCACGTCTCCATCAGGCGCGCGGTGGCCATCGAGGCCGCACTCATCGGCGGGCCGAACCACGGGAGCTTGCGTCCCTGCTGCACCGTCAGCAGCGCGTCGTGCAGCCGTCCCCGCGTGACCCGCCACTGCGCGAGCAGCTCGGCCGGCGCCAGCGCCGCCAGTTCCCCGGCGCCCTCGTCGACAAAGCCCGCGGGGTCGGCGGCCGCACCCGCCAGCACCTCGGCGAACCCGGCCTCGTCGGTGACCGCGATCAGGGCTACCCGATCCGTCCACAGCAGGTGGCCGATCTGGTGTGCGATGGTCCAGCCGGGCGCCGGCGTCGGGTCGGCCCAGCGGTCGGGCGGCAACGGCGCGACCAGCTCGTCGAGCGCGTCGCTTTCGGCACGCAGGTCGTCGACGATGGGCGCGGGACCGGTCATCGGATCCCTCGACTGTCGGCCGCCGCCGTCGGACACGTCACGTCTGTACCTTAACGATCGTCCACCTGCTCGCCGCGGCGCCCGATGATGCCGTGCACGGCCAGGCCGATCAGGTAGAGCACCGATCCGAACAGCGCGAAGGCGGGTGCGTGCCCGTCGTCGGGAATCAGGCTGCCCGCCACCGTGATTGACACGATGAACGCGACCCAGAACAGCGCGTCCTGCACGGCGAACACGTGCCCTCGCAGGGCGTCGTCGACGTCCACCTGGATCGCGGTGTCGGCGCACAGTTTGACCATCTGCCCGGTGATCCCCAGCAGGAAGCCGCACGCGACCATGACCGGGAGGAGCAATTCGGCGCCGGCGACCTCGATGAGCGCCGACGTCGCCAACGCGCCGTTGGCGGTCGCGTAGCGCCCCCAGCGGCGGACCGCGGGCGGCGTCAGGACGTTGGCCAAGAAGGCGCCCAGGCCGGCGGCGCCGAAGAACAGCAAGGCGGTGCCGAATCCCCCGCCCTCGAGGTTGGGCATGTGATGGACCAGCAACAAGACCAGCAGCGAGTTGATGCCGACGACCATCCGGTGGGCGGCCAGGCCGGACAGGGTGGCGGCAACCGTGGGACGCTGCGCCACCGTCCGCGCGCCGTGCAACCAGCCGGTGATCACCGCGTAGATGACCGGCCCGTGGATCGCTCGCCGGGTGTCGTCGGGGCCGAGCGCCCGCGCACCGAACCGCCACGCCAAGAGCAACGCGATGGACACGGGAACCGCCGTGAGGAACACGATCGCCGAGGCGCCCTTGTCGCTGGACCCGAAGATGAACCGGGGCACCAGCATGAAGTTTGCGCCGAAGAACGCCGCGATGGCCCCGGTTGCGGTGGCGACCGAGTTCATCGTCACCACCTGCTCGCGCGGCACCACATGCGGCAGCGACGCCGACAGCCCGGACCCGACGAAGCGGGCCAAACCGTTGGCGAACAGGGCGCCCAGCAACAGCGGCAGGTCCCCGGCCCGCACCGCCAAGATGGTGCCGATCGCGGCGAACAGGATCAGTCGGCCCGCGTTGGCGCCGACGAGCACCAGCCGCCGATCCCAGCGGTCCATCAGCGCGCCAGCAAACGGACCGAGCAGCGAGTACGGCAAGAACAGCACGGTGAAGGCGCGCGCGATGGACAGCGGATCGGCCGCCCGATCCGGGTTGAACAGCAGCGCCCCGGCCAGCGCCGCCTGAAACAAACCGTCACCGAATTGGCTCGCAACGCGCACCTGCAACAGCCGCCAGAAGTCCGGCAAACCGCGCACCGACCGCCAAATTTCGACGGGTGCGCTGGACTGCATCCGGGTTGGGATCACCGAAACCGACTTCCACGATTGGGGCTGGCAAAGCTCGAGCGATCAGAGCCGCTCCGACCACAGTACAAATCTCCGTGCCCCACCCTCTCGATTGCCCTGGGCCACCATGCGCCGGATGCGATGATGGTGGGGTGCCGCCGCCCGAGGACCCAGAGGACTACGTCGCACCTGCCGCACAACGGGTGCGCGCGGGCACTTTGCTGCTCGCCAACACGGATCTTCTCGAACCGACGTTTCGGCGCAGCGTGATCTACATCGTCGAGCACAACGACGGAGGCACGCTGGGCGTCGTCCTGAACCGCGCCAGCGAGACCGCGGTGTACAACGTGTTGCCCCAGTGGACCAAGCTCTCGGCCAAACCGAAGACGATGTTCATCGGCGGGCCGGTGAAGCGTGACGCGGCGTTGTGTCTGGCGACGCTGCGCGTCGGCGCCGATCCCCAGGGCGTCCCGGGGTTGCGGCACGTGGACGGCCGGGTGGTCATGGTTGACCTGGACGCCGACCCCGACGTGATCGCACCACTGGTCGAAGGGGTGCGAATCTTCGCGGGGTACTCGGGTTGGACGATCGGTCAGCTGGAAGGCGAGATCGAGCGCGACGATTGGATTGTGTTGTCCGCCTTGCCATCCGACGTGCTCGTCGGACCGAGGTCCGACCTGTGGGGCCAAGTCCTGCGCCGCCAGCCGCTACCGCTCTCGCTGCTGGCGACCCACCCCATCGACGTCAGCCGGAACTAGGGCTCAGTTCCCCGTCCCCAAATTCAGGGGCACGACTGGGTGCAGCCCGCACAGCTGCCGGCGCAGGCGGGCGCCGCGGCCTGTTGGCGCACTGCGATGCGTGCACTCTGGTACGAACCCGCGGCCAATGTCCCCAGCGCGCCCACCACACAGACGACGAGCACCACCAGCGCCGTATCGGGCACGGCCGCCAGGGCCACCGCGCCGCCGGCCGCCAACATCACCGCGGCCGCCAACTGGGTCGGCGCCATCGCGCGCAGCGCCAACGCGGTGGCGCCGAAATTCCGGTTGTGGGCAAGCGACCAGGTGCCGAAGCCCGCCGAGGCCACCGCCGCACACATGCACAGCACGCCCGCAATCAGCATGGGCACACAATACGAGCCGGGTCACCGGCCCGCGCATCCGGCTCCGCAGTGCCGGCGGCGCGATCCTTTTAGTGCTGCAGGAACGAGAAGTTCGGCAGCGGGGGCAGGCCCGGCACCATGGCCAACAGGCTGGGGGTGCGCTGCGGGTTCGTCACGGGCGCCTGCGCGGGGAGCCCGACCGGGGAAGCGGGGGACGTCTGGGCGAGCGGTACCAGCGGTGCCGCGCCGGGCGCCGGGGCGACCGGGGCAGCGACGGGTGCGGGTGCCGCGGGCGCCACGGGAGCGGTGGCCGGTGCCGGCGCGACGGGCGCGGCGGCGGGAGTGCGGGCGGGAGCCTGGGCGGGCAACCCGACCGGGGAAGCGGCGGGGCCTGGGCCGGCGCCGGGGCGGTCGCGCCGGGGGCGCTGACGCGGAATCCGTTGATGATCGCGTCGGTGGCCGGTGCATCGGCTACGCTCACCGCTCGATCGGTGGTCACCGACAGCGATACGAGGTACTTGTCAGCCCCCGACGTGGCGATGACGTGACGCCGCGACGTGTTGAGCGTCAAATCGCCGTCGCGGTAGGTGCCTTCGACGATCGACGACGGGAAGCCGCAGAAATCGGTCATCGCGGCGTTGGTGGGTTGCCACGCCGGAAGCTTCTGGCTGTCGACGTAGCCGTGGGTGATGGCCTCTTTCGGGTCGAAGGTGCCGACCAGTTTGTACACCACGACCTGCGCGTTGGACGAATAGATACTGCTGCCCTGCCGGTCGGCGATGACCGCGAACGCATCGGGCACGTTGGGATCAGGCACCTGGGTCCAGCGGGCGGGCACCGGCAAGGTGATGTCGAGTGCCTTGAAGCCCTGAGGCTTTTGCGCCTCGAGCTTCACGCCCTTTGACTGCAGGAAGTCGCGGATCGTTCCGGACGTCGCGGGAGCCGGGCCGGAGCCGGGGCCGGCGGGGTGACCGCGGCCGGCGCGGCGGTTCGCGGCGCGGTGGCGGTCGCCGGCGGGGCGATCTGGTTGCCGGCCGGCGGGGCCGCGAGGTATCTGCTCGGCGGCACCAGCTCGGGCCCCAGGTTCTGGGGTGCCGGTGCGGGAACCGCGGGGACGGGTGCCGGCGCCGGGGCGCCGGGTCTGCCGATGCCGTGCCGCCCGCAACAACCGCCAGGCCCATCAGGCCAGCGACCATACCGCCGAGGAGTGCCCGGTGGACGGGGACGATCTCAATCATCTGCGTCGGTCCTTCCAAAGGCGTCAGTACCAGAAGCCGTCGATAGTGGCTGACTGTAACCAGAGGTCAAAGGCGGTGAATAGGCTCGAAACACACCTGGGATGAACCTCTGATCGGCGCGCAACGGAACCGAGACCAACCCGTAGCCCGGCGGGCCCGGCGGGGCTCCCTTATACCCTGTTCAGGTGACCGACTCCCCGACCACTTCGCCGGCAACCAGTTCTGGCGCCGCCGTGCCCGACTCTGATGCGCCGCCGCACCGCTACACCGCGGCGCTGGCGGGGCGTATCGAGGGCGCGTGGCAGGAGAACTGGGCGAAGCTCGGGACGTTCAACGTGCCCAACCCGGTTGGTTCGCTGGCTCCCGCAGACGGATCCCCGGTGCCGGACGACAAGTTGTTCGTGCAGGACATGTTCCCCTACCCGTCGGGGGAGGGGCTGCACGTCGGACACCCGCTGGGCTACATCGCGACCGACGTGTACGCCCGCTATTTCCGGATGACCGGCCGTAACGTGTTGCATGCGTTGGGGTTTGACGCCTTCGGGCTGCCCGCCGAGCAGTACGCGGTACAGACCGGCACCCACCCGCGCACCCGGACCGAGGCCAACGTCGTCAACTTCAAGCGGCAGTTGGGGCGCCTGGGCCTCGGCCACGACAGCCGCCGCAGCTTCTCCACCACCGACGTCGAGTTCTACAAGTGGACCCAGTGGATCTTCTTGCAGATCTACAACGCCTGGTTCGACACCGCGGCCAACAAGGCCCGCCCCATCGCCGAGCTGGTCGCCGAATTCGAGTCCGGTGCGCGGCGCCTCGAGGACGGGCGGGACTGGGCCGGCCTCTCGGCGGGGGAGCGGGCCGACGTGATCGACGGCTACCGGCTGGTATACCGGGCCGACTCGATGGTGAATTGGTGTCCCGGTCTGGGCACCGTGCTGGCCAACGAGGAGGTGACCGCCGACGGCCGCAGCGACCGCGGCAACTTCCCGGTGTTCCGGAAACGGTTGCGGCAGTGGATGATGCGAATCACCGCCTACTCCGACCGGCTGCTCGACGACCTCGAGGTGCTGGACTGGCCCGAACCGGTCAAGACCATGCAGCGCAACTGGATCGGCCGGTCCACCGGCGCCAAGGCGCTGTTCGCGGCCACCGGCGTCGGGGCGAGACGGTCGACATCGAGGTGTTCACCACCCGGCCCGACACGCTGTTCGGCGCCACCTATTTGGTGCTGGCGCCCGAGCACGACCTGGTCGATGAATTGGCGGCGGCCGCCTGGCCGGACGGCACCGACCCGCGCTGGACGTACGGCGCCGCGACACCGGGTGAGGCCGTCGCCGCCTACCGACAGGCGATCGGCTCGAAGTCGGACCTCGAGCGCCAGGAGAGTAAGGCCAAGACCGGCGTCTTCCTGGGCAGCTACGCGATCAATCCCACCAACGGCAAGCCGGTGCCGATCTTCATCGCCGACTACGTGTTGGCCGGGTACGGTACCGGGGCGATCATGGCGGTCCCCGGCCACGACCAGCGCGACTGGGACTTCGCGCACGAGTTCGGTCTGCCGATCGTGGAAGTCATTGCCGGCGGCGATATTTCGGAATCCGCCTACGCCGGCGACGGGGTGCTGGTCAACTCGGGCTACTTGGACGGGTTGAATGTGGCCGCGGCCAAGGAGAAGATCACCGCGCGCCTGGAGGCCGAGGGCCGCGGCTGGGCGCGCATCGAATTCAAGCTGCGCGACTGGCTTTTCGCCCGCCAGCGGTATTGGGGCGAGCCGTTCCCCATCGTCTACGACGCCGACGGGCGGGCGCATGCGCTCGACGAGGCCGCACTGCCGGTCGAGCTGCCCGACGTTCCGGATTACTCGCCGGTGCTGTTCGACCCCGACGACGCCGACAGCGAGCCGTCGCCGCCGCTGGCCAAGGCCACGGAGTGGGTGCACGTCGAGCTGGACCTCGGCGACGGCCTGAAGCCCTACACCCGCGATACCAACGTGATGCCCCAGTGGGCCGGCAGCTCCTGGTATGAACTGCGCTACACCGATCCGCACAACTCGGAACGGTTCGCCGCCTTGGAGAATGAGGCCTACTGGATGGGTCCGCGGCCGGCTGAGCATGGGCCGCAAGATCCCGGTGGCGTCGACTTGTACGTCGGCGGCGCCGAGCATGCCGTGCTGCACCTGCTGTACGCGCGGTTCTGGCACAAGGTCCTCTACGACCTGGGCCACGTGAGTTCTCGGGAGCCCTATCGCCGGCTGGTCAACCAGGGCTACATCCAGGCCTTCGCCTACACCGACGCGCGCGGCTCGTATGTGCCGGCCGAGGAGGTGGTCGAACGGGACGGGGGCTTTTTCTACCCCGGGCCCGGGGGAGAGGTGGAAGTCTTCCAAGAGTTCGGGAAAATCGGTAAGAGCCTGAAGAATTCGATTTCACCCGACGAGATCTGCGACGACTACGGCGCCGACACGCTGCGCGTCTACGAGATGTCGATGGGACCGCTGGAGGCCTCCCGGCCCTGGGCGACCAAGGATGTCGTGGGAGCCCACCGCTTCCTGCAGCGCGTGTGGCGGTTGGTGATCGACGAGCAGACGGGTGACACCCGCGTGGTCGACGGAACCGAGCTGGCGACCGACACGCTGCGGGCGCTGCACCGCACCATCGCCGGCGTCGCGGAAGACTATGCCGCGCTGCGCAATAACACCGCCGCGGCCAAGCTGATCGAATACACCAACCACCTCACCAAGGAGCACCGTGACGCGGTGCCCCGCGCGGCGGTCGAGCCGCTGGTGCTGATGCTGGCGCCCCTGGCCCCGCATATGGCCGAGGAGTTGTGGCTGCGGCTGGGCCACCAGACCCCGCTGGCGCACGGCCCGTTCCCGGTCGCCGACCCCACCTATCTGGTGGACGACACGGTGGAGTATCCGGTGCAGGTGAACGGCAAGGTGCGCGGCCGGGTGCTGGTGGCCGCCGACGCCGATCAGGACGCGCTGAAGGCGGCCGCGCTCGCCGACGACAAGGTTCAGGCGTTTCTGGCGGGCGCCAACCCGCGCAAGGTGATCGTGGTCCCCGGCAGGCTGGTCAACCTGGTCGTGTAGCGCCGCCCTATCGCCCGGCGGGCCGCAGCACCACCTCGTGCAGGTGACCGTCGCGCGGGGTGGCCACCGCATGGGCGACCGCGGCCGCGACCGTTTCGGGCTTCAAGAAATTGGCGGGGTCGTAGGTGCCGCCCTCGAACTCGACGAGCTCTCGCTGCATGTCGCTGTCGGTCCGGCCCGGATACACCGTCGTCACCCGCAACTCCGGCTCGTCGCTGCGCAGCGAGTCCGCGAACGCGCGCAGCGCGAACTTGCTGGACGAATAGGAGGCCATTCCCCGCGAAGCGGTGCGCCCCGCGCCGGAGTTGATGAACACCACCTGGCCGCGCGCCCGCCGCAGCGCCGGCAACAGCGCCAGCGTAAGTTCCACCGGTCCAAAGACGTTCACCGCGAAGGTGGCGCGCCACTCGTCGACGTTCGAGTCGGCGACGCTGCCGGGGATGGCCAGCCCCGCGTTGTGCACGAGCACATCGAGTTCGTCCACGATTTCGCACGCGGCTTCGATGTCGCCCGAGTCGGTGAGGTCCAGCGGAAACGTGGTGGCGCCGAGCCGCTCCGCGACCGCGTCGAGCCGATCGGACGGGCGGCCCGCCAGCAGCAGGGTGTGCGTGGGTGCCAGCGCGGTGGCGATGGCCGATCCGATACCGCCGCCGGCGCCGGTGATGAGTGCATTGGGCATGCCCTGCAGTTTACCGACGGCGCAAACGCACGCGAAAAGCGTTGACGGCGGCTGCTTTTCAGGCTTCCTTGCGTGCGGGCGGCACGCCGGCGGGTCCGGACGTCGGGTCCCCGGAGGCCAGCCGCTCCAGCGGTGCCAGCGCCTGCATGAGGGTGTCGAGGTCGGACGGCGGGAGCTGGCTGAGCATCGAGGCCAGCGAGGCCCGCCGATTGGCCAGCGATTCACCGTGCACGGCCCGCCCCCGCGGGGTGATGTCCACGAGCACCGCGCGCAGGTCGGACGGATCGCGGGAACGCTTGACCAGCCCCACCTTCTCCAGCCGCCGGATCGCCACGGTCGTGGTGGGAGTCCGTACCCGTTCGTGCGCGGCGAGGTCGGTCATCCGGATCGGGCCCTGGTCGAGCAGCGTGACCAGGATCGACAATTGCGCCAGGGTCAGCTCTCCGGCCGCTGCGCCGCTGGGGTCCCCGCGGCGGAGAATCGCAAACAATTTGGACAGCGCTCGGTGCAAACCCTCGGCGAGCTCGGCTACCTCGGCCGGGTTCGATTCGCTGTCCGCCATAAATCGGGAGTCTATCCCGATATGAGGTGCTTACAAGGGAGCTATTGCCCACCAGTTGGTGGAGATCAAAGCACTTGGGACAAAAACCGCTGCAGCCGTTCGGTCTCTGCGGCATCGAATATCTGCTCGGGAGGACCCGATTCCACGACCTTGCCGTGATCCATAAACACCACGGCATCGGATGCCGACCGCGCAAAACCCATTTCGTGGGTTACCACAACCATTGTCATACCGTCGGCGCCGAGGTCGGCAATGAGTTGCAGTATTCCCTTGACCATTTCGGGATCCAGCGCCGAGGTCGCTTCGTCGAAGAACATCACTTGCGGCCCCATGGCCAGCGCGCGGGCGATCGCCACCCGCTGCTGTTGCCCGCCGGACAGCATGCTGGGCCGGGCACCGGCCTTGTGCTTCAGGCCAACTCGGTCCAGCTGCGACATCGCCAGGTCGCGGGCCTCGTCGGCCGGCAGCCGGCGCAACTTGCGCGGTGCCATCGCAACGTTGGCCAGGACGCTGAGGTGCGGGAAAAGATTGAAATGCTGGAACACCATGCCGATGCGCTGGCGCAGCTCGTCGGGATCGTCGCGCAATACCGAGCGGCCATCCAGCAGAATGTCGCCGCTGTCAGGCTCATACAAGCGGTTCAGCGTGCGCAGCAGTGTCGACTTGCCAGAACCTGACGGCCCGATGACCGCCACCGTGCTGCCCGCGGGTACCTCGAGATCGACACCGCGCAGCACCTTGGTACCGCCCAAGGTTTGGTGAACGTCCTTGGCCGCCAGCGAAACTGACGCGCGCCCGTGGGTGCCGGAGCTCACGTGATCTCCTGGCCGAACGTCGCCCCCAGCACGTCGGCATCGTCCTCTGGTGTGGCGGCGCGGCGGCCGCGGCGAAGACGGGTGTCGATGTAGTTCACCAAATGCGTTAGCGGGATGGTCAATAGCAGGTAGAACAGACCCGCGGCCACCAACGGTGACAGGCTCCCGGTCTGCGCGTTGAGGTCGCGGCCCACCTGGAACAGCTCTCGCTGATCGGCGATCAGGCCGAGGAAGTACACCAGTGCGGAGGCCTTCAACAGGCCGATGGCCTGATTGACCAGGGCGGGGAGCACGCGGCGGATGCCCTGCGGCACCACCACCAGCCGCATCGCGGTGACATAGCTGAAGCCCAGCGCCCGGGACGCTTCCAGTTGTCCGGGATCGACGCTTTGAATGCCGGAGCGCAGGATCTCGCCGATGTAGGCGGCCGCCATCAATCCCAGCGCGGCGATGCCGAGCGGGTAGGGGTTCTTGTTGGTGAGCCCGCTGACCAACGGGCCGATGCCCATCCCGATCAGCAAGATGATCACCACCTCGGGCAGGCCCCGGAAGATGTCGGTGTACACCCGGGCGGGCCACCGCAGCCAGCGCCGGTGCGAGATCCCGGCCATCGCCAGCACCATGCCCAGGGCCAGGCCGATGACCAGGGCGCTGTTGGTCAGGATCAACGTATTCGGCAGCCCGGTGGTGAACAGCATGGGAATGGCCTGCCGGTACATGTCCCAGTCGAAGAACGAATCACCCAATTGGGCCAGTGGAGATTTCGGGGCGGGCGGACCCGCGGCCGAGCGGTGTTGCTTCGCGATCGCCGCGAAGTCCGGCAGCTTGGGGATGGGCGCGGCTTTGGAGCCGGGCTTCCAGCCGGGCGGCATCGTCCGCGGCACCCACTGGGAATACAGGTGCGCCCAGGTGCCGTCCGCGATGACGGCGTCCAGCCCGGAATTGAGCGCGTCGATCAACGGCTTGTTGCCTTTGGCCACCGCGTAGGCGACGAAATTGCCTGGGCTGTAAGTATTCGCGGCGACCAGCGCCGGATCGCCCGGGCGAATGACGGTCGCGGCAAGGGTCCCCGGCGCCACCCACGCATCGATCTGGCGGGACTTCAGGCTGGCGTACAGGGTGGCGAAGCCCGGGTATTTCACGGGTTGCAGGTGCAACACGTCGACGACGTACGACTCCTCGACGGTGCCCTGCACCACGCCGATCCGCTGGCCCGCGGCGAGGTCGCTGAATTTGTGGATGGCCGAACCGGGCGGCACCACCAGCGAATAGAACCCGAAGTCGTAGCCGTTGGTGAACGAGACGGTGCGCCGGCGGGCGTCGGTCGCCTTCACCGCCGCCGACCCGACGTCGAAGCGGCGGGACGCCACCTGGGCGAGCAGCGCGGAAAAGTCGGTGCTGACGAAGCGGACCTGCAGACCCAGCTTGTCGGCGATGGCGCGCAGCAGTTGGTTGTCGAAGCCGCTGAATTCGCCGGTGGGATTGATGCAGATGTTGGGCGGTGCGTCCGACAACGTTCCGACGGTCAGGACACCCGGCACGCCGAGGCCCAGGGCGCCGACGTCGACCGCGCCGAGCGGCTCGACCGACGCCGTGGTGTCCCGGTCGTCCTCGCCGGTGGTGGGGTTCTCGGTGAGGTCTTTGGGCAGGGTCCGCGCGCTGTCCACGCCGGCCGGCGCGCATTGGTTCCAGTCCGCGGCCGCCGGCGCGATCGGTCCACCCACCGCCAGGCCGCACACCATCAGGACAGTCGCGGCCAGGCCGAATGCCCTTCCGCGGCGCTTGGTGTGCCGGCCCACGCGCGAACTCATCTGTGTCACCGTAACGACTGAACGGCGACGCGGCCCGCGCAGCGTCGGTTCAGAACACCAGCGATGCTTCGTCGCGGACGGTGTCCGCGCCGGCGACCGCCCGCAGCGGGCCGGGAACGACCCGACTGGCGTCGTCGGGCGGGGTGAACACCCGCCGCCGGAACAGCTCGGCCAGCATGGTCTGGGCCATCAGATAGGAACGGTCGACGCATGCGGCCCGCGCGGCTTCGGGGTCGCGCCGCTGTATCGCCGCGGTCTCGTCTTCGTAGAACGGCAGCATCTCGTCGCGCCCGCTCTGATAGGTGGTCCAGAACAGGCGTGGGATGAGGCTCTGCGAGGCGCGGATCGTGGCGTGCAGGCGCGGACCGGCGTACTCCTCGTTGACGGTGCGCCGGTATTCGGCGGCGACGTCGGTGAAGGCGCGCGAATCCTTGGCGATGCGCAGCGAGCGCATCAGGGTGTCGAGCTGTCCCAGGATCCTTGGCGTGGGACTGGTCGCCGCGCGGGCGGACGCTATCCCGTTGAGCATGCCGTCGAGCTCGTGGTGCTCGAGCACGGTGGCCTCGTCGAACCGCTCGACGAATGCGCCACGGTGATAACGCGTGGACACAATGCCGTCATGTTCGAGTTGGACCAATGCCTCTTGAATGGGCACCCGGCTCACTCCCAGCCCCAGCGCAATTTCATTGCGGTCGACGCGGTCCCCACTGCGCAGCTTCCCGGTCAACAACAGGTGCAGGATGTGCGAAACAACCAGGTCCTTTTCTTTGACCCCGTATTTCTTCGGCATCTTTTTGTTTCAGTCTCTTTCACACCCGGTTCGGCCATCTAGCGGTGAGAGTTTCTCACGAATGGACGCGCACGTTTAGGTGTTTGGCCGATGAATCTGAATACGGGGGGCCGGTTTAACGGCTGTCGCGCCACTTGCACAGCGCTTCGGCGGCGGTCAGGTCGTAGTCGGGACCATTTACGCCGACGGTCAGCAACGTCACGCCCAGCGCGGTGAGGCCTTCGGCGTTGGCGATCAGCCCGTCGAGGCCCTCGCCGCGGCGCACGCCGCTGTTGTTCTCCACGCCGGCCGACCTCTCGATGGTGGACGGGTCGCGCCCGACGGCCGCGCAGTGTTCTTCCAGCACCGCCGCCGCATCCGGATAGGTCTCGACGGTGGTGAAGCCGTGCCAGATGTCGCCGTACTCGGCGACCATGCGCAATGTCTTTCGTGGGCCCTTGCCGCCGATGAGGATCGGAATGTCGCGGGTGGGCGCCGGGTTCAGTTTCGCCAGGCGCGCCTGGATCCGGGGCAGCGCGGCCGCCAGGTCGTTCAGGCGGCTGCCCGCGGTGCCGAATTCGTAGCCGTACTCGTCGTAATCCTTTTGCTTCCAGCCCGCACCGATGCCGAGGATCAGCCGGCCGTCCGAAATGTGGTCGACGGTGCGGGCCATATCGGCCAGCAGCTCCGGATTGCGGTAGGAGTTGCACGTCACCAGGGCGCCGATCTGGATGCGCGACGTCTGCTCGGCCCAGGCCCCGAGCATCGTCCAGCATTCGAAATGCGCACCCTCGGGATCGCCGTAGAGCGGGAAGAAATGATCCCAGTTGAACGCGATGTCGACGCCGATGTCCTCGCAGCGGCGCACGGCGTCGCGCATCTGCCGGTAGTGCGGCGCGTGTTGCGGCTGCAGCTGGACACCGATACGGACGGGGAATTCAGAAGTCATGGGCGCCGCTCCTCCTCATCGCTTCGCTGGGCATCGTCGCCGACGCGAGTCGTCACCCCACCGTAGGCTCAGCGCGGGGCGAGCACCCCACGCAGAATGTCGATCAGCGCGCGGGGCTGGTCGCTTTGCACGGAATGGCCCGAATTCTCCACGACGTGCGCCGACCGGAAATGCTTTGCGCGGCGGGCGAGCTCGGCCGCGTCGTCATCGCTGACGAAGCCCGACGTGCCGCCGCGCACCAGCGTTACGGGCGCGGACAAGGCGTCGACGTCGTCCCACAGCCCGGCGAAGTCGGGGAACGTGCGGATCGCGTCATAGCGCCACGTCCACTGGCCGTTCTCCAGCTTGCGCGAATTGTGGAACACGCCGCGGCGCAGAGCCTTCACCTCGCGGTGCGGCGCCGCCGCGACCGTCAGGTCGAGCATGGCCTGGAAGCTGGGAAACTCGCGTTCGCCGTGCATCAGCGCCACGGTGCCCTGCTGCTCCTTGGTCATCTCGGAATGCCGTTGCAGCGCCGACGGGGTGACGTCGATCAGCACCAGCTCCTTGACCAGCTCGGGTGCCACCGCGCCCAACCGGATCGCGGTGAGTCCGCCCAGCGACATGCCGACGACGAGGTCGGCCGATGGGGCGTGTTCGCGCAGGATCGGCAGGAGCGTGTCGGCGTTGTGCTGCGGCGAGTAGTCGCCGTCCTCGCGCCAGGCGGAGTGGCCGTGGCCGGGAAGGTCGACCGCCAGCGCGGGTTCGCCGATGCCGACGATGATGGTGTCCCAGGTGTGCGCGTTCTGCCCGCCGCCGTGCACGAACACGATCCGTGGGGGAGCACTGCCCCAGCGCAGGGCGCTGATTTTGCTTTCGCCCGTGCCGGACTCGACGCGCTCGCCGTCGGGCAGCGGACCGGTGACCCCGGCCTGCTCGGCGTTTTCGTGCAACAGCGAGAATTCGGACAGTCCGGCCAGTTCGTCTTCGGAGATCTCGGTCACGATCTTTGACACTAGCTATAGGACGTAGCGGCGGCGAATGCCGTGGAAGCGCTCCCACATCGCGGCGGCGCGCTCGGGCGGGCTCACCATGGCGGTTTCCTCCGGCAGCGCGTCCAGCAGTGCGCCGTGCTTGACCACCCTGGTGTCCAGCACCGCGGGTTCACCCTCGAGCATGTGCCGGTAGGTCAGGTTGCCGCGTTCGAATCCCTGGGTGTCCAGCCAGTTGTGCACGCCCGGATCACGGTGCGCCATGACCAGGCGGATGCGGCCGTCGCGGTCGACCTTGGTGCGGCTCGGCGTATAGCTCACCGGGCGGTAGAGGTAGTCCATGCTGTTGAAGAACACGCCCATGTTGGTGAACATCCACAGCCCGTCGTGGGCGTCGAACTCGACGATCAGCGCTTCGTCGGGCCCCAGCTCCCAGTACATGTTGGCGGCGGCCCGGCCGCGTTTGTCGTCGGCGTCGCTGGCGCCGACGCGCGGGAACGTGTTGGGGTGTTCGGCGTCGACGCCGCCGTACCTGAACGGGAATTCGGGCCAATCGGACATCAGGCCGGTGACGAAATCGCCGGCCCAACGCATCGCGTCGACCACGTTGGCGGTGCCGGGCAACGGCTTGGGGGAGTCCATGTCGACGCGTTCGATCCGCAGCTGCGCCGGCGATTCGTCCCAGCGGTCAAACCCTTGCCGGATGAACAGTTTTCGTGTCTCCGGCGTGGTGGGCAGCCAGTTCGGCCCGCGTTCGGGACCGCCGAGGTAGAGCTCGAACCGCCCGTCCTCGCCGATGTCGAGTTGATGGCCGAGCAGGTTGGCCTGCGGTGTGTCGCCGAACGGTTCGTGCAGGACGCCCGGGCCGGGCGTACGTCGTCCCTGCACGGTGACGTTGAAAAAGCGTGCGCTGCCGCGGGTGCCGGCGAGCCGGTAGGTGGAGCGCCCGTCGATCCATGCCTGCTGATAGGTGAAGTCGGCGCAGTCCCCGCCGAGTTTGCGAGTGGGGCCGCAGAAGGCATGCAGCGCCGGGTAGCCGGTGTCGCGGGTTTCGAGCGCCAGATCGAAGGCCTGGCCCAGGTTTTGGGTGAGAAACCGGTAGGCGTCGACGCGCTGCGACGCGGTGGCGGGATTGGCGTCTTTGAACACCTGCCGGCCGGCGCGCTCCAGCTGGGCACAGAATTCGGTCCACGCCGATTGCAGCGCCGCGTCGTCGGGACCATCGCCGAAAGCCATTGTCATGCACCCAATCTGTTCAACATCGCGCCGACGACGTCGCAGGCGCGTCGCGCGGCTTGCAGGCGGCCCTCCGCGTCGATGCGGGGCCCGATCAGTTCGAGGTCGAATCCGTGCGCGTAGCCGCCGGCCAGGGCCTGGGCAACAAACGCTTCGAGGGGGATCGCGCCGTCACCGGGCACCGCGCGACCCGGAAGCGCCCGGTCACCCAGCACGTAATCGCTGAGCTGGATGAGCTCGGTTCGTGGCAACGCCCGCTGCACCATCGCCTCGACATCGCCCTCCGCCCAGCAGTGAAACAGCTCGATGCAGATTCCGAGTCCGCTCATCTCGGCCAGTGCGACGGTATCGCGCAGGGTGTGGGCGAGGTGGATGTCGGCGTAGAGGCTCGACGCGTTCTCGATCGCCAGCGCCACCCCCGCCCGCCGCGCGTGCTCGGCGCAGGGAGCGATCATGGCGGTGAAGCGATCGGCGGCCTGCGGCCAGGTCAGTGCGCCCCGGCCACCGGTGAGCAGGTAGACCACCCGCGCGCCCACCGCGGCCGCCGCATCGAGCACCGCCAGCAGCTTGTCCCGCGCCGCGGTCCCTGCGGTGTCGAGCCGGCCACCGCCGAAGACGTGGCACACCGCCTCCACGGTGTAGGTGTTGCGTTGCAACAGCTTTGGGAACTGGGGGTCGAGCAGCTCGCTGTCCAAGACGCTGAGCCGGGACACACCGAGGGCCGCCCATTGCTGCTCCACCTCGGCCAGCGGCGCGCCGAAGAAGGTGACGTCGTGGACGGAGAGGCGCTTGTGCGGTGCCGTCACGTCAGCCCCGGGTTTCGATCTCGACCCCGAATCGCTCACGGAATGGCTGGAATTCGGCGTGCAGCGCATCGAGGTCTTCACCGATGTCGATCAGCAGCTGGGTGGAGTAGCGGAACTTGCCGTAGCGGTCACCGCGGTTGTTGACCAGGTAGTCGCGCATCGCCGTTTCGGCCTCGGGCGTGATTGTGCGGCCGGCGAAGTCGTAATAGCGCCGTACCGTTGCGATTTGGTCCGCAATGAAGTCGGTGTAGCGGACGTGCAGGATGCGTGGATCGTCCACCATGGGATTGCTCATGGTGTTGGCGACGCCTTCGCGTGTCAGCTCCAGGTGCATCTTCGCCAGCGCGTGCAGGTCGACCGGACCGACCATGCCCTCGGCGATGTCGGCCATCATCATCGTGCGCGAGGCCGCGACCTGCACCGGGTCGCGGTGCAGCCAGACCAGGGTGGCGTCGGGGTAGGCGTCGAACATCTCCCTGAGGCGGAAACCATGAAACCCCTTCAGCACCCAATACTTTGGCGACCGCCGGTATTGCAGTTGTTGCAACATGGCCCTGTGCAACCGGTATTGCGCGGCCGGGTCGGTGGCCAGACCGCCGACCAGGGACTGCATGGGTACCCGCCACCACGCGGTCGGCGTCATCACCCGGAAGTCGAACGCCCAGGTGCGCTCGTCTTCGGGAAGCCCGTCGCCGAGCATGTCGTTGTACGGGTGGCTGTGCAACCACTTGGGCATCTTGGCGTTGATCTCACGCCAGTCCGCGTCGGCGCGCGCCCGGCGGTCGTCGTCGGGGGCGGCCAGCCCCGGCGGCGGAGACGGATACATCACCTCCCAGAACCGCAGCGCGCGGGCGTGCGGGTCGACGGACATCAGGGCGTGCATCAGCGTTGTGCCCGAACGGGGTTCGCCGGTGACGAACATCGGCGACTTGATCACCTCGGCGCCGATCGGGTAGCGGTTGCGGTCTTCGATGAACTCCAGGCGCGACGTCAGCAGCCAGCGGCACACCTGCGCGGCCTCGAAGCGGCCATCGGCGTCCAGGCCCAGACCGTTCAGGTGGTCGACGGCGACGGCGAAGCGCTCGGGCAGGGTGGCGTCGCCGTAGTCGCGCAGCCCGGTCTCCGCCTCGGCGGCGGCGAGCATCTCCGCGGCGTCCAAACGTGTTGTCACGGCAGGTCCCCGCAGAGCCGCACCAGCTCGTCTTCGGCGGCGCGGACGTTGGCCGCCGACGCCTGCGCGTATTTCAGGCCGGCCATGGCGCCGTAGTCGAGGATCTTGGGCACGCGCAGGCCCGCGTCGACGTACGTCTTGACGATCTTGGCGACTGCTTTCGGCGTGCCATGCGGTACGACGGCCAGCACCATCTCGGGGTGCGCGTCGCCCAGAAACTGCACAATCCGATCCCGGGTGAGCACCGCCGGGTCGATGTCCTGAAATCCACGCCAGTCCGGGCCCATGGGGTGGTCGAACCCGAAGTCGCTCAACGTCTTTGCGGAGACCTGCAGCAGGAACGCCTTGACCAGGGGAGCCTGCAGGATCTCGGCGAGCGCGGCGTCGTCCGTGCCGATCAGGCACACCTGGATGAAGCAGGGGGTGATGGCCATCGGGTCGCGGCCGGCGCGATCTGCGGATGCCCGCACCGCGGCGAGCATCTGGGCGTAGTGCTCGGGAGTCCAGGCGCCCGCCGGCCACCACCCGTCGGCGTACCGGCCCGCGATGTCGAGCATTCGCGGGCCGCTGGCGCCGATCCAGATCGGGGGGAGGCGACCCTCGTAGGGTTCGGTATCCAGGCGAGCATGGCGCAGTGAATAGAACTGACCGTCGAAGTCGACGGGACCGTCGCTGCGCCACAGCAACTGGATCACCGCCAGCGCCTCCTCGAAACGGCTGACCGAACGCGAGAAGTCGAAGCCGTAGGGCAGCGTGTTCTCGCTCTCACCGCTGCCCAGCCCCAGAATGAAGCGGCCCTTGGCGAGGTGATCGATCGTCAACGCCGTCTGCGCGAGCATGGCGGGATGGCGGCGCACCGTGTCGACCACGGCGCTGACCAGAGGGACTCGCTCGGTCAGCACGGCCGCCGCGGCCGCCACCGCGAGCCCGTCCAGGTGGCGGTGCGGCGACGGGGAAGCGGTGGCCAGGTCGGTGAATTCGGGTGTCCAGATCGAATCCGGCCAGAAGCTGACCATGTGATCGGGCAGCCAGAGGGAGTGGTATCGGCCGCTGTCGAGTTCCGCGAGCCCGGACAGGTCGAGGGGGAGGGTGGTGCGCAGGAACGCTGCGGGGTGAACGGTCATCGAGACATGATGCTAAGCACCTGCACAGCATCGTGTCGATGATTTGGCCCCCAACGGCCGCGAGCGTAACGCGGGATTCTCGAGGTGAAAATCGCCGTGGCGTTACGCTCGCGACACGGGTGGCGCGCCGAGGGCCTTAGGCCGAAATGATGAACTCTTCGAGCTGAGTGCGCGCGACGTCGTCGGGCAGCTGCTGCGGCGGGCTCTTCATCAGGTACGCCGACGCCGGGATCACCGGGCCGCCGATGCCGCGGTCCTTGGCGATCTTGGCGGCGCGGACCGCATCGATGATGACGCCCGCGGAGTTCGGCGAGTCCCAGACCTCGAGCTTGTACTCCAGGTTCAGCGGCACGTCACCGAAGGCGCGGCCTTCCAGCCGCACGTAGGCCCACTTGCGGTCGTCGAGCCAGCCGACGTGGTCGGACGGGCCGATGTGCACGTCCTTGGTCTTGAACTCGCGCTGCAGGTTGGAGGTCACGGCCTGCGTCTTGGAGATCTTCTTGGACTCGAGGCGCTCGCGCTCGAGCATGTTGAGGAAGTCCATGTTGCCGCCGACGTTGAGCTGCATGGTGCGGTCGAGCTGCACGCCGCGGTCTTCGAACAGTTTGGCCATCACGCGGTGGGTGATGGTCGCGCCGACCTGGCTCTTGATGTCGTCACCGACGATCGGCACGCCGGCGTCGGCGAACTTCTTGGCCCACACCGGGTCCGAGGCGATGAACACCGGCAGCGCGTTGACGAACGCCACACCGGCGTCGATGGCGCACTGGGCATAGAACTTGTCGGCCTCTTCGGAGCCGACGGGCAGGTAGGAGACCAGGACGTCGACGTTGGCCTCGCGCAGCGCCTGGACGACGTCGACGGCCTCGACGTCGGACACCTCGATGGTGTCGGCGTAGTACTTGCCGATGCCGTCGAGCGTCGGGCCGCGCTGCACCGTCACGTTGAGGGGCGGCACGTCGGCGATCTTGATGGTGTTGTTCTCCGACGCGAAGATCGCCTCGGACAGGTCGAAGCCGACCTTCTTGGCGTCCACGTCGAACGCCGCGACGAACTTCACGTCGCGCACGTGGTACTGACCGAACTTCACGTGCATCAAGCCGGGCACGGTGCTGTTCGCGTCGGCGTCGTAGTAGTACTGCACGCCCTGAACCAGCGAAGACGCGCAGTTACCGACGCCGACAATGGCGACTCGTACCTCCGTCGACGCCTGCGGCGCGTTCTGCTCACTCATATGGGCGTTCTCCTAACCTCTGACCACTGACTGGGGATGCTGGGTTCGTGCTGGGATTTACGTTTGCTCGGAGAGGCCGGGCATAGCCCGCTCCGCAGCGATGAGCTCGTTGAGCCACTTGACTTCGCGCTCACTGGACTCGAGCCCCAATTGATGAAGCTGACGGGTGTAGCGGTCGAACGAGCTACTGGCCCGCGCAACTGCTTCGCGCAGACCCTCCCGTCGTTCCTCGACCTGACGGCGACGGCCCTCCAGAATGCGCATCCGCGCCTCTGCCGGAGTCCGGTTGAAGAAGGCCAGGTGGACCCCGAAGCCGTCGTCGGTGTAGTTGTGCGGACCGGTGTCGGCCACCAACTCACCGAAGCGCCGGCGGCCCTCGTCGGTCAGCTGGTAGACGCGCCGGGCCCGCCGGACCGGCGTCCCGGCCGGGGCGGCATCCTCGGCAATCAACCCTTCGGCCTGCATGCGCCGCAGGGCGGGGTAGAGCGATCCGTACGAAAACGCCCGGAACGCGCCGAGGAGACCGGTCAGCCGCTTGCGCAACTCGTAGCCGTGCATGGGCGACTCGATCAGGAGACCCAGGATGGCGAGCTCCAACAATCGAATCACCTCCCTGGAAAAGATTTGCGCGGCTGGTTACGACGGTTCGACGCCTCGCGCAATCGTATCGTCTCGATATATTAGCCACAACACCACTGAGTGTTGGTTTGCCGTTTGTCACAGTGCAGCGTGTGAAAGCGCCGGGGGATCGGGCCGTTACGTGGGCAGACTCATCTCCTTGACGGCGCCGTCACCCGCGAAGGTGATATGCCCGCCCCCGTAGTCGCTCGAGACGTACAGCGACAGCGACAGCGCACCCGGTGTGGTCGGGTCGGTCGCCGGCTCGATGATCAGGTACGTGGTTTTGACGTCGGCCGGCCTCATGTGCAGCGTTTCGGGGGCGCCGCGCATGATGCCCACGGTCTTCGTCACGTCGAACTTGCTCAGGTCGGCGGGGGCGGCCGCGTCCGAGGAACCCTTGGCCGAGCTGGTGGGATCGCCCCACCCGCCGCGATAGGTGTAGGCCAGCATCCGGCGGTCGTCGGAGGGGTCCGGGCGGTCCAACACGGCGTAGGTCGGGTAGATCACCAACCGGTAGCCCATGGTGTCGCCCAGCCGCTTGCGCATCTGCTCGAACAGCCCGGTGAGCCCGCCGACCGAGTGCAGCTGTGTGGGCGCCGTCAGCACCACGGCGCCGACTCCGTCGGGCTTGGCCCCCGGGTCGGTGGTGAAGTCCAGCGGCGAGCGGGTGTTCCCGTACAGCCCCCAGCCGATGCCGATGCCCAGCAACACCGAGACGACGAAGGCGGCGGCCGGCACCCACCACCCGCCGACTCGAGGCAGCATCTTGGGCCGCGAGTCGACGGCGGGCAGTTGCCGCCCGGCGTTGGTCTGCAGATCGTTCACCAGGGTGTGCAAGTCGCCCAGCGTCACCGCCTTGGTGGCCGCGCTGACCCGCTCCCGGTGCTCTTCGGCGGAGAGCTCTCCGTCGGCCAGGGCGTCGTCGAGGACCGTGCAGGCATCCTGGCGGTCGCTGTCCTTGGCGCGGGTCGTCGTGGTCGCCCCGCCTCCCAGCGGTGCCCCGAGCCATTTCGCCACGGGGATGATCGTAGAAGTCCGAGTCGGGTTTGGCGTAGAAACCACTGCCGATTACCCGGCGCGGACCGCCACGGTTCGGTTGCGTATCACTGGTCGGGATGGCGACGTACTCTGGTGGGCGTGCGACTGCAGCGACAAGTGGTGGACTACGCGCTCCGGCGGCGCTCACTGCTGTCCGAGGTGTACTCGGGCCGCACCGGTGTGTCCGAGGTCTGTGACGCGAACCCGTATCTGCTGCGCGCCGCCAAGTTTCACGGGAAACCGAGTCAGGTCATGTGTCCGATCTGCCGCAAGGAGCAGCTGACGCTGGTGTCGTGGGTGTTCGGGGAGCACCTCGGCGCGGTGTCGGGCTCGGCGCGCACGGCCGAAGAATTGGTGATGCTGGCAACCCGCTTCGAGGAGTTCGCCGTCCACGTGGTCGAGGTGTGCCGGACCTGCAGCTGGAACCATCTCGTCAAGTCCTATGTGCTCGGCGCGGCGCGCACTGCACCGCCGCCCAGGGGCGCCGGACGCACGCGGACGGCGCGCAACAACGCCCGCACGGCCATTGAATAACGAAGGACGCCACAGCCAGTCGTCCGGTGACCAACGTGGGCCAGCGACTGAGCATGTAGGCAATCAGAGTTCTGACAAGCGCCCGGAGCCCGACCGTCCGGACGCCGATCGTCGACGCCCGGAACGCCGGGAGGCGCCGCCGACGATCAACCGCCGCCGTACGGCCCCGCCCGACGATCGGCTGACGACGATCCTGCCGCCGGTCCAAGACGGCGGGGCGCCCCGGCGCGCCGACCCCATCGAGGAAGTGAAAGCCGCGCTGGCCGGCCCCCCGTCGACGCCCACGCGGCGCGACGCGCTCGACGAGGTCAAGGCGGCACTGGACGGCCGGGGTCCAGCGCCCGGCCGTCGCGAGCGGGCCGGCCTCGGCGGCGGTCCACCGGGCGGGCCGCCCCTCCGCCACGGCCTCCCGGGCGACCGGGAGGACCCGGCGGGCTGCCCGTCCCGCCCTGGCGCGACTGGGCCTGGACCGAGCAGATCAACTGGCTGTGGGTGCGGCGAGCGGCCTACCTCTGCGCGGCCGTCCTGGTGCTGCTGCCGATCGTCACGTTCGCGATGGCGTACTTCATCGTCGACATTCCCAAGCCGGGCGACCTTCGTACCAACCAGGTTTCGACGATCCTGGCCAGCGACGGCTCGGAGATCGCCAAGATCATCCCGCCGGAGGGCAATCGGGTCGACGTCAACATCAACCAAGTTCCCGTGCATGTGCGCCAGGCGGTCATCGCCGCCGAAGACCGCAATTTCTATTCGAACCCGGGGTTCGATTTCAGCGGTTTCGTGCGCGCGGTGAACAACAACCTCTTCGGCAGCGGTGACCTGCAGGGTGGGTCGACGATCACCCAGCAGTATGTGAAGAACGCGCTGGTCGGTTCGGCCCAGCACGGAGTCAGCGGCCTGATGCGCAAGGCCAAGGAACTCGTCATCGCCACCAAGATGTCGGGGGAGTGGTCGAAAGACGATGTGCTGCAGGCCTATCTGAACATCATCTACTTCGGCCGGGGCGCGTACGGGATTTCCGCGGCCGCCAAGGCTTACTTCAACAAGCCCGTCGAGCAACTCACGGTGTCCGAGGGTGCACTGCTCGCCGCACTGATCCGGCGGCCGTCCTCACTGGACCCGGCGGTCGATCCGCAGGGCGCCCGTGCCCGCTGGGCGTGGGTGCTCGACGGCATGGTGGAGACCAAGGCGTTGTCTCCGAGCGACCGTTCCGCGCAGGAGTTCCCGCCGACCGTGCCGCCGGACCAGGCGCGCGCGCAGAACCAGACGACCGGGCCCAACGGGCTGATCGAGCGTCAGGTGACCAAAGAACTGATGGAGCTGTTCAACATCGACGAGCGGACCCTGAACACCCAGGGCCTGCAAGTCACCACCACCATCGACCCGAAGGCCCAGCAGGCGGCGGAGAAGGCGGTGTCGAAGTACCTCGACGGCCAAGACCCCGATATGCGTGCGGCCGCTGTCTCGGTCGATCCGCACGACGGGGCCATCCGCGCCTACTTCGGCGGCACCGACGCCAACGGCTTCGACTTCGCCCAGGCGGGCCTGCAGACCGGGTCGTCGTTCAAGGTGTTCTGCCTCATCGCCGCGCTCGAGCAGGGCATCGGCCTGGGCTACCAGGTGGACAGCTCGCCCCTGACGGTCGACGGCATCAAGATCACCAACGTCGAGGGCGAGAGTTGCGGCACGTGCAACATCGCCCAGGCGCTCAAGATGTCGCTGAACACCTCCTATTACCGGCTGATGCTCAAGCTCAAGGGCGGCCCGCAGGCCGTCGCCGACGCGGCGCACCAGGCCGGCGTCGCCACCAGCTTCCCCGGTGTCGCCCACACCCTGTCCGAGGACGGCAAGGGCGGACCACCGAACAACGGAGTTGTGCTGGGCCAGTATCAAACCCGGGTGTTCGACATGGCTTCGGCGTACGCGACGCTGGCCGCCTCCGGCATGTATCACCGCCCGCACTTCGTGCAAAAGGTCGTCAACTCCGACGGCCAGGTTCTGTTCGACGCCGCCAACTCCGACAATAAGGCCGAGCAGCGCATCCCCAAGGCCGTCGCCGACAACACCACCGCGGCGATGGTCCCGATCGCCGCCTATTCACGCGGCCACGCCCTGGCCGGCGGCCGACCGTCGGCGGCCAAGACCGGCACCACCCAGCTCGGTGACACCACCTCGAACAAGGACGCCTGGATGGTCGGCTACACGCCGTCGCTGTCGACGGCGGTGTGGGTCGGCACTGCCAAGGGCGACAGCCCGCTGGTGACGGCTTCGGGCGGACCGGTTTACGGCTCGGGGCTGCCGTCGGACATCTGGAAGTCCACCATGGACGGGGCCCTCAAGGGCACGTCCAACGAATCCTTCCCCAAGCCGACCGAGATCGGCGGCTACGCGGGCGTGCCCGTCGCACCCCCGCCGCCCCCGCCGCCGTCGGAGACCGTCATCCAGCCCACCATCGAAGTGGCACCGGGGATCACCATTCCGGTCGGTCCGCCCACGACGATCACGATGGCGCCACCGGGACCCGGCGGCCCGCCGGGTGGCCCGGAGCCGGGCGGCCCGCCTGGCGGCCCCCCGGGTGGTGGCGTCCCGCCGGGTGGACCCCAAGCACCGCCACCGCCACCGTGACCGAAGCCGCGGAGCACGGCGCCACCACCTCACCGCAGCGGCTCGCAGCGGACCTGCGCAGCGCCGACAACCGAGATTGCCCGAGCCGCAACGACTTCCTGGGCGCCGCGCTCGCCGACGTGGTCGGGGGACCGGTCGGCCGGCACGCGTTGATCGGCCGCTCCCGGCTGATGACCCCGTTGCGGGTGATGTTCCTGATCGCGCTGGTGTTCCTGGCGCTCGGCTGGTCGACGAAGGCGGCCTGTCTGCAGAGCACCGGCACCGGGGCCGCCGACCAGCGGGTTGCCAACTGGGACAACCAGCGCGCCTATTACGAGCTGTGCTACTCCGACACCGTGCCGCTGTACAGCGCAGAGTTGTTGAGCCAGGGCAAGTTTCCCTACAAGTCGAGCTGGGTCGAGACCGACTCGAGCGGCGCCCAGCAGATCCGGTACGACGGCCAGCCCGCGGTGCGCTACATGGAGTATCCGGTGCTGACCGGGGTCTACCAGTACGTGTCGATGGCGCTGGCCAAGACCTACACGGCGCTGAGCAAGCTGGCGCCGCTTCCGGTGGTCGCCGAGGTGGTGATGTTCTTCGACATTGCCGCGTTCGGGCTGGCGCTGGCCTGGCTGGCCACCGTCTGGGCGAGCGCCGGCCTGGCCGGGCGACGGATCTGGGATGCGGCACTGGTGGCCGGCTCCCCGATACTGATCTTTCAGATCTTCACCAACTTCGACGCGCTGGCAACGGCTTTCGCGATGGCCGGGCTCCTGACCTGGGCGCGACGAAAACCGGTGCTGGCCGGCGTGCTGATCGGCTTGGGTGCCGCGGCGAAGCTGTATCCGTTGCTGTTCCTGGGCCCGATGCTGTTGCTGGGAATCCGGACCGGACGTCTACGCGCGTGGGTGCGGACCGCGGTGGCGGCCGGGGTGACCTGGCTGCTGGTGAATCTGCCCGTGCTGGTGTTCTTTCCGCGCGGCTGGTCGGAGTTCTTCCGGCTCAACACGCGTCGCGGCGATGACATGGACTCGGTGTACAACGTCATCAAATCGTTCACCGGTTGGCGGGGGTTCGACCCCAAGCTCGGGTTCTGGCAGCCGCCGACGGTGCTCAACACCGTCGTCGCGGTGCTGTTCGTGGCGTCTTGTGCGGCAATCGCTTTCATCGTGCTGACCGCCCCGCAGCGACCACGGGTGGCGCAGCTGCTGTTTTTGGTGGTCGCCGCTTTCCTGCTGACCAACAAGGTGTGGAGCCCGCAGTTCTCGCTGTGGCTGGTGCCGCTGGCGGTGCTCGCACTGCCGCATCGCCGGCTACTGCTGGCGTGGATGACCGTCGACGCACTGGTGTGGGTGCCGCGGATGTATTACCTGTACGGCAACCCCAACCGTTCGCTGCCAGAACAGTTCTTCACCACCACCGTGTTGCTGCGGGATATCGCGGTTATCGTGTTGTGCGCGTTGGTGATTCGTCAAATCTATCGGCCCGGCGAGGATCTGGTGCGCTGGGGTGGCCGGGTGGACGACCCGGCGGGCGGACCGTTTGACCGCGCACCCGATGCGCCACCTGCGTGGCTGCCGGACTGGCTGCGGCCGGTTGGTTCGCGCCGCTCGAGCGTCCCGGATTCCCCCGGCGCCGAGGAGCGACCCGCGGTGGCCAGTGGAGTGGCGCCATGACGCGCGCCGGCGACGATGATGCCGGTGCGGCCGGGATCGAAGGAGTGGCGCCATGACGCGCGCCGACGACGATGATGCCGGTGCGGCCGGGATCGAAGGAGTGGCGCCATGACGCGGGTGGCCATCCCGATCTTCCCGCGGTTCACCGCACTCGACGCGGTGGGTCCTTATGACGTGCTGCAGCGCATTCCGTCGATGGACGTCGTGTTCGTCGGACACCGGCGCGGTGAGGTGCGGACGGAGAACGGAATGCTCGGTGTCAGCTGCGATGCCACCTTCGACGAGGTGGATGCGCCCGATGTGGTGGTGTTCCCCGGCGGCATCGGCACCCGCCAGCTCGTTCACGACGAGGCCATCCGGGCGTGGCTGCAAGCGGTCCATCCCAATACGACGTTCACCACCTCGGTGTGCACGGGTGCCCTGCTGCTGGCCGCGGCCGGTCTGCTGGACGGGCTCACCGCCACCACCCACTGGCGGGCCGCCGATCTCCTCAACGGCTTGGGCGCCCGCTATGTGCCGGAGCGAGTCGTCGAACACCTGCCGCAGCGGATTATCACGGCCGCCGGGGTGTCCAGCGGCATCGACATGGCGCTGCGTCTGGTGGAGTTGCTCGTCGACCGGGAGGCCGCGCAGGCCGCTCAGCTGCTCATCGAATACGACCCGCAGCCGCCCTTCGACTCGGGCGCGCTCGCCAAATCCGATGCCGCAACGGTGGCGAGGGCCCACGAATACTTGGAGGCCCGGCAGTAGTGACGTTGCCCGACCGGCCGGATTTTTCTGGTCAGCCCGCAATCCGGTAGCCTGATGCGGTTGCCGACGCAGGCGACCCTCCTGCCACGGAACGTCCGTGGCCGCTTGAGACCAGAGGAGGTGGTGAGGTTTCCATGCGTCCATACGAAATCATGGTCATTCTTGACCCCACGCTCGACGAGCGCACTGTTGCCCCGTCCTTGGAGACGTTCCTCAACGTCGTCCGCAAGGATGGTGGATCGGTCGACAAGGTCGACATCTGGGGCCGGCGCCGCCTGGCCTACGAGATCGCCAAGCACGCCGAAGGCATCTACGTCGTCGTCGACCTGAAGGCCGAGCCGGCGACGGTATCCGAGCTCGACCGCCAGCTGAGCCTCAACGAGTCGGTACTGCGCACCAAGGTGATGCGCACCGACAAGCACTAACAGCCTTGGCTGCGTCGCGTGCTTCTCGTCGGCGCACCTGCCTAGGCTGTGGAGAGCTCAGCGAAAGTACGCTCATGACATCCATCACCCGAGCGGCGAGGAACAGGTCGGAACGAGGAGGAAACTGTGGCTGGTGACACCACTATCACCGTTGTTGGAAACCTGACCGCCGACCCCGAATTGCGGTTCACCCCGTCGGGTGCCGCCGTCGCGAACTTCACCGTGGCGTCGACACCGCGGATCTATGACCGCCAGAGCGGGGAATGGAAAGACGGTGAGGCGCTGTTCCTGCGGTGCAACATCTGGCGGGAGGCCGCCGAGAACGTCGCGGAAAGCCTCACGCGTGGTGCCCGTGTGATCGTCACGGGCCGGCTCAAGCAACGCTCTTTTGAGACTCGTGAAGGTGAAAAGCGCACCGTCGTCGAGGTCGAGGTCGACGAGATCGGCCCTTCGCTGCGGTATGCCACGGCCAAGGTGAACAAGGCCAGCCGCAGCGGTGGCGGTGGTGGCGGCGGCGGCTTCGGCGGTGGCGGCGGCGGATCCCGCCAGCAGTCGGCGCCGGCGAGCAGCGCACCCGCGGACGACCCGTGGGGCAGTGCCCCCGCGTCGGGCTCGTTCGGCGGCGGGGACGACGAACCCCCCTTCTGATTGAAAAACTTCAGTAACAGAGAACGGAAAGAAAAACAGACATGGCCAAGTCCAACAAGCGGCGGCCGGCTCCGGAAAAGCCGGTCAAGGCACGCAAGTGTGTCTTCTGCGCCAAGAAGGATCAAGCGATCGACTACAAGGACACCGCGCTGCTGCGTACGTACATCAGCGAGCGCGGCAAGATCCGTGCGCGTCGCGTGACCGGCAATTGCGTGCAGCACCAGCGGGACATCGCCATCGCGGTGAAGAACGCCCGCGAGGTGGCGCTGCTGCCCTTTACCTCCTCGGCGCGATAGTCGCCGCAGGCCTACCGAAAGTACGAAACGATGAAGCTGATTCTGACGGCTGACGTCGACCACCTTGGTGCCGTCGGCGACACGGTCGAGGTCAAGGACGGTTACGGCCGCAACTTTCTGCTCCCGCGCGGGTTGGCGATCTTCGCCTCCCGCGGCGCGCAGAAGCAGGCCGACGATATCCGCCGGGCCCGCGAAACCAAGGCGGTCCGCGACCTCGGGCACGCCAACGAACTCAAGACGGCGATCGAGGCGCTCGGCCCGGTCTCGCTGCCGGTGAAGACCGCGGCCGATTCCGGGAAGCTGTTCGGCTCCGTGACCGCCAGCGATGTCGTCGCGGCCATCAAGAAGGCCGGCGGCCCCAACCTGGACAAGCGGATTGTGCGCCTGCCGAAATCGCACATCAAGGCCATCGGGACGCACCCGGTGGCGGTGCACCTGCACCCCGAGGTCGACGTCGAGGTCGCGCTCGAGGTCGTGGCGCAGAGCTAAGCACCCCGCGTTTGCTCGTTTCCCGGCGGTGGCCTCATCGGCCACCGCCGGGCTTCGTTGTACTGCGGGCACGCGGCCGCGGCGCGCTGACCAGCATCGCGGACGTCCTCCCTGGCGAACTATTTCCGGGGGGCATTTCGGCAGGGTGCTTTACCGGCCCGTAACGCTGCGAAAACACGGCGGAAAGCCAACACGCCCGGCGCAGTAACCTCGCCCGACACGCCGTAGATATTCTTGTCCACACTAATTCCATGCCGTTGTATGGCCGGTATCTGCACTGATGTCCTAGCCCTTTGCATTAATCCACAGGTTCTCCACACCCCGCTCAACACAGGTGTCGACGGATATGCACACACGATGCACAGCTTCATAAACAGCACCCCCTTTGCCTAGTAGCCAGCAACGTTTAACGTCGTCCCGGCGCCGAGCGTGCGGGTGCTCTGGAGCGCACATTGTCAGCACCTTGACTTACGCTCGATGTGGACTATCGAATGTATGTTCGGATGCGTGAATCAGGGGAGGAGGGAATCCGTGGCGGTCGTCGATGACTTGGCGTCGGGCATGGATTCCTCGCCGCCAAGCGAGGACTTCGGCCGGCAGCCACCGCAGGACCTGGCGGCCGAACAGGCGGTGCTGGGCGGGATGCTGTTGAGCAAGGACGCCATCGCCGATGTGCTGGAACGGCTGCGGCCCGGCGACTTCTACCGTCCCGCGCATCAGAACGTCTACGACGCGATCCTCGACCTGTACGGCCGTGGCGAGCCGGCCGACGCGGTAACGGTCGCCGCCGAGCTGGACCGCCGCAACCTGCTGCGCCGCATCGGCGGGGCGCCGTACCTACACACGCTGATCTCCACGGTGCCGACCGCGGCCAACGCGAGCTACTACGCGACCATCGTGGCCGAGAAGGCGCTGCTGCGGCGCCTCGTGGAGGCCGGAACCCGCGTCGTGCAGTACGGCTACGCGGGCGCCGAGGGTGCCGACGTGGCCGAGGTGGTCGACCGCGCGCAGGCCGAGATCTACGAGGTGGCCGAGCGCCGGACGTCGGAGGATTTCGTTCCGCTTGAGGATCTGCTGCAGCCGACCATGGACGAGATCGACGCCATCGCCTCCAACGGCGGCGTGGCGCGCGGCGTGCCGACCGGTTTCACCGAGCTCGACGAGGTGACCAACGGCCTGCACGCCGGGCAGATGATCATCGTGGCGGCTCGTCCTGGAGTGGGCAAAAGCACGCTTGGATTAGATTTTTTGCGGTCGTGCTCGATCAAGCACCGCATGGCGAGCGTCATCTTCTCGCTGGAGATGAGCAAGTCCGAGATCGTCATGCGGCTGCTGTCGGCGGAGGCGAAGATCAAGCTCGCCGACATGCGGTCCGGTCGGATGAGCGACGAAGACTGGACGCGGCTGGCGCGGCGGATGAGCGAAATCAGCGAGGCGCCACTGTATATCGACGACTCGCCGAACCTGACGATGATGGAGATCCGGGCCAAGGCGCGCCGGCTGCGGCAGAAATCCGACCTGCGTCTGGTGGTGGTCGACTACCTGCAGCTGATGTCGTCGGGCAAGAAGGTGGAGTCGCGGCAGCTCGAGGTGTCCGAGTTCTCGCGTCACCTCAAGCTGTTGGCCAAGGAGCTCGAGGTCCCCGTCGTCGCGATCAGCCAGCTGAACCGCGGTCCCGAGCAGCGCACCGACAAGAAGCCGATGCTGTCGGACCTTCGTGAGTCGGGATCGCTGGAGCAGGACGCGGACATGGTGATCCTGCTGAACCGGCCGGATGCGTTCGAACGCGACGACCCGCGCGGGGGAGAGGCGGACTTCATTCTCGCCAAGCACCGCAACGGCCCCACCAAGACGGTGACGGTCGCGCACCAGCTGCACCTGTCGCGGTTCACCAACATGGCGCGCTGACGTAGGTTGTTGTCCTAAGGTCCCGGAGCGCGAGCAGACCGGCCGCATCTATCGCGCGGTTGCTTCATGCCGGAAACGTCTCGATGACGCTGTGGCGGAAGATTTTTCAAAACTCCCTTGCGAAGTCCGGCCGTCCGAGCTATATAAAAATATATGCCGCAGGGCACAGATAATCGATGGACAGACAGACAGATAGGAGTGTTGGAGGTGACGGCCATGTTGGTGCGTAGCGATCCGTTTCGTGACCTCGATCGCTTCACTCAGCAGGTGTCAGGGACCGCGGCGCGTCCCGCGGTGATGCCGATGGATGCCTGGCGCGACGGCGACCAGTTCGTCGTCGAATTCGATCTGCCGGGAATCGACGAAGAATCACTGGACCTCGACATCGAGCGCAATGTGGTGACGGTGCGAGCAGAGCGCCCCGATTTCGACTCGAGCCGGGAAATGCTGGCCACCGAACGGATGCGTGGGGTGTTCAGCCGGCAGTTGGTGCTCGGCGACAATCTCGACACCGACCACATCGATGCGTCCTACGACGCCGGGGTCTTGCGATTGCGCATCCCGGTGGCCGAGAAAGCCAAGCCACGCAAGATCGCGGTCAAGCGTGAGGACAGGCAATACGCCGCCATCAGCGCGTAGGTTGGCCGGTCCGATGCTGACAGAACGCGGGTTAGCGGCGACGCACTGCAGCACCGGGACAGCGGAGGCGGGCCCTACCGCCACCGAGGGTTTCGAAGTCCGGCCGGTCGCGCTCTTGCTGGACGACGGCCCCGAGCTGTCCGGGCTGATCGCTGAGGTCGACGCCATCTTGTGCGACGCGGCGGCGAGCCTGCTTCGTCCGCCGGCATCGCGCAGAGTGGCCGGTTGCGCCCTGGTCCTGCCCCGGTCACCTGGCCGGTCCTGGGCGGTATCTGTGCAGCCTTGGCGTGCGCCCGCGCCCGAAGTGCGTGCCGTGCAACGCAGCCCTCCGCAAGCAACCCTCTGCGAAAGATGGCGACACTACCTAGAGGAAGGCAGGTGATGGCATTACAACGAGGATGACGGGCCAGTCCGCCGGCCGGGCAACACCGTGGGCGTCCACCCGAATCCCGATGGGGAAGCGGTGCGCCACTGCCACAGCCAGGCAACTCGTTTCCGGGGCGGGCGGCCCGCCCTCACATAATCTTGTCGCGGTGTCATCGACGCTGAAAACTGGTGCTAGTTACCGCTATTCGCGAGTGGGCAAGGAAGGGGTAGCCGTGATCACGCAAGCCATCCACAACGGCGCTGGACATTGGGGCGCGCTGCGCAACTTTCGCCCGGTAGAGGCCGACCCAGCCGACTGGGCAGAACAACAGCAGTCGGTTCCGCTGCTCGAGGACGAATATCCCCACGCCCGTGACCACGTCGCCTAGTAGGCGCGTAACCGTCGACACGGCCGCGATGATGGACTTCAGCGGAAGCGGAGGTTCAGCGTCGCCAGGCCAAATATCTTGCGGCCAGCCGACTTTGCGCCGACGATCACGACTCCGGTGCGGGTTTCCGGGTCCAGCGACTTGATCCGGCCACTGTATTCGATGTCGGCTCCCTCGGTGGCCGACACGATCACGGGCTGGGACAGCCGCACCGCGTAGCGGGTAACCGCACCGGGGTCGCCCGACCATGCGGAGCCGAATCCGGCACCCAACGCCATGGTGAGCATGCCGTGGGCGATCACGTCGGGCTGCCCCGCCAGTTTGGCGAGGTTCTCGTCCCAATGCAGCGGGTTGGCATCGCAGGCCACCCCGGAGTAGTTCACCAGGTCGCCGCGCGACAGTCGGGCGTGGTGGACCGGTAACTCGTCGCCGACCTTAACGTCATCGAAGGACGGTGTCCCCGGGGTGCGGGCCGTGCCGCCATGGGCGATCCGCACCTCGTCCGCGGGGCGCATCGTCTTCTGGTAGTCCGCTTCGGAGTAGTCGATTCCGGCGAGGTTCACGTCGTGCATCATCACTTGCTGAGCGACCGTCCTGATCGCCGGATCGACATCCTCGGCGGTGACGCCGACGACGGTGGTGTGCAGGGTGTGCACCCGTTCGCCGGCGGTGTCGGTGAATGTATTGGTCACCGTGATCAAGTCTCTGCCGGCGATCCTGCGCACCGATGACAGTTCGACGTCAATGTGCAGTTCGTCGCCGGCCACGATCGGGCGGTGCTGCTCGAAGACTTCCTCGGTCTGCAGGTACATCTCGTAGCCGATGACCACCGACTCGAAGAGGTGGCGGTTGGCTGCCATAGCCGGGGCGGACGTGAACGTCAGTGGAGCCACCAGGTCCGAATATCCCAGTTCAGCGGCGGCGGCGAGTTTCCAGTGGGCGGGGTGATAGTCCTGCACGGCACGGGCGAACTCGCGCAATTTCTCGCGACCGACCTGGTACGTGTCCTCGATGCGGTAGTAATGGCCGACCCGCGATTCGAGCGCCGACGTTTCTGCTGCTGCTGTCATGAATTTGCCCAACTTTTCTGTCGGCCTGTTCACGGAGGCCGACCCACGCACACTAACGTGCCGATACCAGGCCACCGGAGGGGCCGGGACGGCCGACTTCAAAAGGCCATGTCGTAGCAGACCCATAGCAGCGGGCCGACCAAGATCAGAGCTAGCAGGGTGAGACCGCCGATGAGCCGCCAGGCAAAGGTCGACCGAAAGATCACGGCCGTCACCGCCGAAGCTGTCGCCAAGACTGTCAACGCGGCGGCGATGACGATTTCGGTGCGCGCCGACTGCACCGCTGCTTCGGAGAACGGCGGGAAGAACCCGGCTTCCAATTTGATCGCCAGCGCGTGATTGTTCTCGGCGATCAGCAACAGCAGAAGCGCGAGCATCATCGCCGCCAAACCGGCCAGCGACACGCACGCGCCAAAGATATTGCGGTTGCGGGGATCTATCGGCCCCGTGTACTGAGGCATCTCGTCCACAGCCCAGATCGTAGGGTCTCGAGCGCGACCAAAGCGCCCCGGCGAGGACTGCACCGTTGACCGCAGTTGGTCCGCTGATCACGTGGTGGATACCTGGCCATGTCACCGTGCTCAGGTGCGGGCGGAACCGACGACCGGGCACTCACGCCTGGCCGGGCGCTTCCATGCCTGGTGCGAGGCGTTCGTCGGGCGGTTGCCGTTCGGGCTCGGGGCATACGTCGCACCGACGTTCGTCGGCTTCTGCGTGATCAACGGCTTCACCTTCGGCGTTGATCTGACGATCCTCACGGGATTGCGCGGCGCGCTCGGCCTTCCGGTGCCGGTCGCGGTCACGGCTGCTTACGTCTGCGCATTCACGCTCAGCTACGTGCTCAATCGCATATTCAACTTCCGGTCCCACGCGCCCGTCGGGCCGCAGGTCGCGACGTATGTCGTGGTGGTCGTCGTCAACTACCTGGCCTTCATCCTCGCAGCGACGACGGCGCTGACCGCCGTTGGAGTGCAGTATCAGCTGTCGCGGCTGGCGGCGGGCGCGTGTGAAGCGGTGTACATGTACAGCGCGCTGCGATGGGTGGTCTTCCGCCGCTGACCTGCGCGCCGGCCCGCCCTTGGTGTCCGAGGTGTGGCCCGTGCGTGACCTTCTCGCGACGGCGACGAAGGACGCTCGACACGTGACGGTAATCGCGGTCTTCGCCGCGCTCGCGACAGCTGCCTGCATCGGCTACTACTTCGGACGGCGCGCGGCCGCGACCCCGCCGAGCTGGAAGAAACGGACGAGCCGGATCGCGCTGAGCAGGCAGGCGGTCCACCTGCTCGCGATGATCACCGCGCGCCGGATCCAGCGGCGCTTCAGCACCGAGCGCATCACCCCGGGCATGGCCGCCAGATACGGGCTGAGAGTAGTTGCGCCGCGCCAGGTTCGACGCGGCGGCGTGGTGCGGTTGCGGCCCTATTAGAGTGCACTGGCATGGCTGCACTGCAGGGCAAGGTGGCGTTGGTGACCGGAGCGTCCTCGGGCCTGGGCGCCGAAACGGCGAAGCTGTTTTCCCGCGAGGGCGCAACGGTTTTCGGCATCGGCCGTGACACCGAACGCTTGACCGACGTGTTCGCCGGCATCGAACGCGGCGGATTCGCCTCGACCGACATCGGATCGGTGCAGGCCTGCCGGGACGCCGTCGAGCGGTGCGTTCGCGACTTCGGCGGCCTGGACATCCTCGTGAACGTCGCGGGGCGCCACCAGATGCGCCGGACGGAGTCGATGACCGACGAAGATTGGGAACAAGACACGCGGTCAACCTCAATGGGCCGTTCTACCTGTGCCGGGCGGCGCTGCCGCAGCTGCTGGAGCGTGGCGGGAACATCGTCAACGTCAGCTCCATCGCCGGGGTCGAGGGCCAGGCGTATTCGGCCGGCTACTGCGCCGCCAAGCACGGCCTGATCGGCCTCACCCGGGCGCTGGCCGTGGAATACACCGCGGATCGGTTGCGCGTCAACGCGGTATGCCCCGGCGGCATGCTCACGCCGCAGATCGAACAGTTCAGTGCGCCAGACGATCCCAACTACGACCTGATCATGCGCACGGCGTCACCGCGCGGCATGATGCAACCCGTCGACGTCGCCAACGTGATCGCTTTTTTGGCAAGCGACGCCGCGGCCGCGATCCACGGCGTCGTCTATCGCGTGGACAACGGCAAGGGCGCCGGTTAGCTCGCTTACCACCAGACGAGCGCGTCGAACATGAGGGCGGTGCCGGCGGCGGTGGACGCTTGATACAGCGGTTCCCACCACACCAGTCGCCCGGGGGGCGGGACCCATTTCGTCCGCCGTTCGCCGACGAAGCGGTACGACCAATACAGCGCCGCGGCGGCGAACGCCAGCACGCCGACCCAGTTCGCCGCGGCGACCCACGAGAAGCCGGCCGTGGCCGAGGGCATGTCGCGCGACGGCAACTCCATGCCGGGCATGGCCATGGCCGACGAATGCGGTTGTGCGTGCAGGCGTGTGGAGGCTCCCGGCACGGCGCCGCTCATCAGCGCATACATCCATGCCATCGCCACCATCATCGCCGCGTAGTAGCAAGCCTTCAGTCGCTGACGGGAGGCCGACGATGCCCATACGGCAACGCCCACCCACCAGAGACCGGCCAGTAGGAAAAAGAGCGTGGGACCGATTGCCGGTAGGTCGAGCTCAACGCGCCACACCATCAACACCATCGCCACTGACATCACCAGGTGCAACAGGTGGGTGAGCCGAGCCGTCCATCGATCGTGTTGTGCGACAGCGAGGTAGGCGTACATGGCGACGCTCACTCCGAACAGTGCGGTGACGGCCCAGCGCAGCGCCGGTTCGCCGATCAGGGCATGCAACATCGTGGCCTGACGAATGCTGTTCCCGTTGCACGCATGGGGCCACCCTACCCCTAGGGGGTATTTGAACCAACCACACTCGGGGGGTGTCCGCGGAGAACCGGCAGCCAGGCTGCGTGCCGGGTGTGCGGTAACGGTTCGGGCACGTTTCGATCACCCCCCGACACGTCGTGCGGCACCCCGCTTCTCGTGATTGACAATTCGGGCATGACGCAATCGCGGGAGTCCGACGATGGCGCGTGAATTCTCGCGGCAGACGTTTCTGCGGGGCGCCGTCGGAGCGTTGGCCACCGGCGCGGTCCTCGGCGCACCCCGGGTCGCCGCCGATCCGAGGGCTACCGGGTGGGAGGGCCTATCCAGCGCCCTCGGCGGGAAGGTGCTGCTACCCGACAGCCCCCAATTCGCCGGGGCCAAGCAGGTTTTCAACACCAACTACAACGGGCTGACCCCCGCGGCGGTCGTCACGCCGACATCGGCGGCCGATGTGCAGAAGGCGATGGCCTTCGCCGCCGCCCACAACCTCAAGGTTGCCCCACGCAGCGGCGGACACTCCTACATCGGCGCGTCGACCGCCAACGGCGCGATGGTGCTGGACCTGCGCCAACTGCCCGGCGATGCCAATTACGACGCCGCCACGGGACAGGTGACGGTGACGCCGGCGACGAGCCTCTACACGATGCACCGGACGCTGGCCGCGGTCGGCCGTGGCGTCCCGACCGGTACGTGCCCGTCGGTGGGTGCGGCGGGGCATGCGCTGGGCGGCGGCATGGGAGCCCAGTCCCGGCATGCCGGCCTGCTCTGCGATCAGTTGACGTCGGCGTCGGTGGTGCTGCCCAATGGCCAGGCGGTCACCGCGTCCGCCGCCAGCAATCCGGACCTGTTCTGGGCGCTGCGCGGCGGCGGTGGCGGTAACTTCGGTGTGACGACCTCGCTGACCTTCGCCACCTTCCCCACCAAGGACGTCGACGTCGTCAACCTCAACTTCCCGCCGCAGTCCTTCGCGCAGGTCCTCGTCGGTTGGCAGAACTGGCTCCGCACCGCCGACCGCGACAGCTGGGCGCTGGCCGACGCCACCGTCGACCCGATGGGCGTGCATTGCCGGATCCTGGCGACCTGCCCCGCCGGGTCGGGTAACAGCGCCGCCGCCGCGATCACCCAGGCGGTGGGGTTGCAGCCGTCGAGCACCGAGAACCACACCTTCAACTACATGGACCTGGTGAATTATCTGGCCGTCGGCAACCTCAACCCGTCACCGCTCGGGTACGTCGGTGGCTCCGACGTCTTCGCCACGGTCAACGCGGGGGTGGCGCAGGGCATCGCCGCGGCGGTCAATGCCTTTCCCCGCGGCGCCGGCCGAATGCTGGCCATCATGCACGCCATGGACGGCGCCCTCGCCACCGTGGCACCCGGCGCCACCGCCTTTCCATGGCGGCGGCAGTCGGCGCTGGTGCAGTGGTATGTGGAGACGGGCGATCCCGCGGCCGCAACCAGCTGGCTCAACACGGCACACCAAGCGGTGCAACAGTATTCGGTCGGCGGATACGTGAACTACATCGAGGCCGACCAGCCGCCGTCACGCTACTTCGGCCCGAACCTGTCCCGGCTGAGCGCTGTACGCCAGAAATACGATCCCGGCCGCGTCATGTTTTCGGGGCTGAACTACTAGGCGCCGACGGCCCGATGGTTAGCCCCGCTCCGCATTGGGTATTTCCAGTGTGTCTGTGGCGAGTTAAGGGGTTGGCGAATGGCAATCGAGCACGGTCGTGCACGGTGCCCGCGGTGCATGGCGTGGGCGCAGTACCGGTTTCTTGAGCGCGACGACGACAAGCTCGAGTATCAGGTGTGTTGCGACGCCTGCGGGAACCTGTACTCCGAGGTGACCGTCGCGTCGACCGTGACCACGCCGGCCGCCTGAGGGGCTCACCGGCCTGTCGTCCACGCGGCGGGCCCGGCCTGCGACATTACGGAACCTCGCCCTGGTGTAAAGTCTGGACCTGCGAGCCAAGACGCCCCCGACCGGAGCAGCGCCTAGTGCGCGCAACGCCGTGCGAAACGCGTTGAAAGGGGCGGCGTGAACGAGGTATTGGCGCGGGCCGGCATCTTCCAGGGGATCGCTCCCGACGCGGTCGATGCGTTGGCTCGGCACCTGCAGCACGTGTCGTTCCCGCGCAGGCGCACCGTCTTCGTCGAGGGCGAGTTGGGCGACGACCTCTACGTCATCTTGTCCGGCTCGGTGAAGATCCGCCATCAGACAACCGATGGCCGCGAAACCGTTTTCGCGGTGCTGGGCCCCGGGGACGTGTTCGGTGAGCTGGCGCTCTTCGATCCCGGCCCGCGGACGTCGACGGTGATCACCCTGACCGAAGTGGAAGCCGTGCGGATGGACCGGCCCGCGTTGCGCACCTGGATCACCGAACGCCCCGAAATCGCTGAGCAGCTGCTACGCGTGTTGGCGCGCCGCCTCCGGCACACCAACAACACGTTGTGCGACCTGATCTTTACCGACGTCCCCGCCCGGGTGGCCAAGCAAATCCTCGATCTGGCAATGCGATTCGGCACCAGCAACGGGGGCTCGGTGCTGGTCGAGCATCACCTTACCCAGAAGGAACTCGCGCAGCTGGTGGGGTCCTCGCGCGAAACGGTCAACAAAGCGCTGTCGGACTTCGTCCAACGCGGATGGATCCGGCAGCAGGGCAAGGCCCTCATCATCGATCAGCCCGCGAAGTTGGCCCGTCGCGCAAGGGCTTAGCGGCGCGCACGGCCGCGTTCGCACCCTAGGTGATCGACCAGAACTCCAGCAGGGTCCGCAAGGTCGCCACCAGAGCGAGCGGTTGGTCCAGCATGGGATGGTGGCCGGCCAGGGCCAACTCCACGAAGGGGCCACGCAACTGCAGCATGGACCGGATCCGCTCGGCCATCTCGGGGGGCACCAGTCCGGCTTCGCAGCGCAAATACCCCACGCGGCAACGTATCGCGGTCATCATGGTCTCGAGCGATTCCTCATCGGACGGTGTCGGCTCGACAAGCTCGCCGCCGAAGATCGCCGGGTCGAACTTCCAGATCCACCCTTCGCTGGTCTTGCGGACCGAGTCCGCCGCGATGTGCTGCCGGACGTAGGGCAGGATCAACTCCTGCGAGGGCACGGCCGTAAAGCGGGCCAGGATCTCATCTTTCGTCCGGTAGAGCTTGTGATTGCGCCGACGGAGTCGTCCTTCCTCCGGCGCACGCTCCCATAACGGCGAGTCGATCACCAGCATGCTGTTGATCTGCTGGCTGTAATGCATCGCCGCCGTGGACACGACCCAGCCCCCCATGCTGTGGCCGACGATCGTCGGCCGCCCGCCGGGTCCCGCGGCCGCCGCTGCCGCCATCACTTCGGTTGCCCAGGTGCGCAGGTCGTAGCTGCCACGGGCTTGGCTGTCGCCATGCCCGGACAGATCCGGTGCGATCACCCGATGGGTGCCGGAGAAGAACGGCGCGACGTGATCCCACCACCCTGAATGCGCCCCGCCGCCGTGGACGAGCACCACCGGAGGCTGGTCGGCGTCGCCCCAGACGCGCAGGTGTATGCGGCAACCGTCGACGTCGACGTCGCAGTGGTCCGGCTTTTGATCGAGCGCTGTGGTGAACCAGGACGGTGTAGTCGGCACCTGGCGCGAGCGGGAGAACAGTTTCCGACCTCCTGAGGGTTCAAACACTGTGTGCTGATTCAGCTTTCGCTCGACGCGGGCGGGAGCGGGCTGCCTGGCCGGGAAGTGGGGAAGTCACGAATTCGCGTCGGCCAGCCGCACCGTGACGGTGACCGCTCCCTTTTCGTCGCGCGTGGCGACGGCGTGTCCGGCGCGCTCGACCTCGTCAAGCCGCAGCGTCAGAGGCCCGCCGCCGTCCAGGAAGTTTCGCCACCACGTCTTCGCGTCGGGCATGTTGACGCTGATGACGATGTCGCCGCCCGAACGGCGGTAGGCCACCGGGATGCTGTATGTACGTCCGGAGCGCCGACCCGCGTAGGTCAGCATCGTGATGTTGCGATTGATCAGCCGGCCGAGGCGGCGCGAGTTGGCCAGCGCCGCTATCGGCGCATTGAAAACAGGCGCGGCTCGCATCAGGAGGCGGCCAAGGTTGTTGGGACTCACGCTAGAAGTATCGCAGCAAATGCCGGCGAGTAGTCGACCGTTGGAATTCGACGCGATGTCGCCCCGCCACGCATGCAGGTAGCATCCCGCGCAGATGCTCCAGCGGTTGCGATAAGCGAGGAAGAGGGCGCTGATGTCTGCTCCTGTCGACCCTTCGGTACCGCCCAGCGGCATGGGTTGCGTCGAGTGCGATGAGATCGGTGGTTGGTGGGTGCACCTGCGGCGCTGCGCCGCTTGCGGGCACATCGGCTGCTGCGACGACTCGCTGTCTCGTCACGCGACCAAGCATTGGAAGCAGACCGGGCATCCGATCATCCGGTCGTTCGAACCCGGCGAGGACTGGTTCTGGAACTACGAAGACAACGACTACTACGACGGCCCGGAGTTGACACCGCCCGAGTGCCGGCCCGAGGACCAATCGGTCCCCGGTCCACGCGGACGGGTGCCACATAACTGGTTCGAGCTGCTCCGCAATCGAGACGGCTGAGGCACCGAATCAGGTTGCGGCGGCCAGTAAGTCGCGCACCGCACTGTCGACGGTGCCCAGCAGGTCGGGGTCGATGCCGGTCCGACCGCGCACCAGTATCGAGGCGCTGTTGGCGCACGGCAATCCCTCGGCCGGGCTGAGCCCGTCAGGGAACTTGCCGATCATCGGCAGCAGGGCCACGCCGAGCCCCGACCGCACGGCCGCGTAGAGGCCGGACAGGTCGCCGCATTCGGCGGCGATCTCGTACTCGATGTGGTGGCTCTCCAGAATCGCGAAGGCCGGCTCGCGCAACGTGCACGGCTCGGCGAAGATGACCAGCGGCAGCGGTTCTCGCGGCGAGGCCGTCAACGTGCGCGCCGAAACCCATTGCAACCGGACCAATCCCGACGCGTTAGCGCGATCCAGACCCGCTCCATCGAGCATGATGGCCAGATCGACCAAACCGCGATCGATCGAGTCGGCCAGCGACACGTTGCGGTCGAGCCGGAAGCGCACCCGCAGGTCGGGGAGTCGCTCACGCAACTCCCGGGACAGGCCGGCCAGCATCACATCGGCGCCGTGTTCGGTGGCGCCGATGGTCAGGACCTTGTGCTCGGTCGCGCCCAGGTCGTTGAGCGCGGTGTCGTGCGCGGCCAATATCGTGCGGGCGTGGCGCAGTGCCTTCTGGCCGACCTCGGTGAAGACGACCCCGCGCCCCGAGCGTTGCACTATCGGTTCGCCGACCACGGCTTCGATCCGGCGCAGATGCTGGCTCACTGCGGATTGGCTCAGGTGTAGAGCGGCGGCGGCGCGGTGGAACCCACCGCAGTCCGCGACGGCGACGAGGCTGCGCAGCGGCGCGATGTCGAGCACCTGGGCCATAGCCGCACTGTAATCCGATCAGTGTGAGTAATCAATCATTCTGCTGATGGGTCCGGATCATCGTACCTGGTAACAACACCGATAAGTTCGAGCGATCAATCGTGATCGCCAATAATCGTTGGACTGCGCCGGTCGATCACGCGAACATGGGTGGCATGTCTTTGCCGCGCATGCCTGCGACCACCGCCGCGGCGGTCACGTTCTTTTACGCGCTCGGGTATCCGATCGGCACGCTGGCGGTAACGGCGATGACGCCGATGGCGGCGCTGGTGCTGCGGTTCGGTTTGGCCGCAATGATTTTGGCGATCTGGTCGCTGCTGGCCAGGGCCTCCTGGCCGCGGGGCGCGCAATTCGGTCACGTCCTGGTAACCGGCCTGCTGATCCAGGGCGTGCAGTTCTGCTGCCTGTACGAGGCCGTTGAGCTCGGAGCGCCGGCGGTGCTGTGCGCCGTGGTGATCGCGATGAACCCGGTGGCGACCGCGATCCTGGCCGCGACGTTTCTTCGGGAACCGCTCGGACCGCTTCGCGTGATCGCGCTGGTGTTCGGCGTCGCCGCCGTGCTGGCCGCCTCCTCGCACCGGCTGCTGAGCACCCGTGGCGAAGACCCGGTCATCGTGTTGCTTGTCGTTGGGCTGCTAGGGCTTTCGGCGGGCGGCGTCTATCAACAGCGGTTCTGCACGGGAGTCGACTTCCGGGCGATGAGTGCGCTGCAGAACGCCGTTGGGTTGATACCTGCGCTGGCACTCGCAGCGGTCACGCCGTTCACGGTGCACGACGGCATCAAAGCGGCGATCGCGGTCAGCGGCATGGTGCTGCTGAATGCCACGCTGGCGGTGAGCCTCTACGTGCGGGCCATCAACACCCACGGCGCGACGGCGGTCGCGATGCTGTTCGCCGTCATTCCCGCGGTGGCAGGAGTGCTGTCGTGGATCATCCTGGGTCAACGTCCCGACGAGGGCATTGCGATCGGGCTGGTGCTGGGCGGACTCGCATGCTGGATCAACACCCGGGCGTCCGGGCGGCGCCGGGCCGCGGGCCGAGCGCGCCCGTCGCCGCACTGCCGCAGGTCGAGCTGCAGGACGCGCCGCGATGAGGTGCCACCCATCTCCGGCCGGGAGGTCCTGCCAATAGGCTTGTCCACCATCCGCTCATCCGCCGCAGCCAATCTGTGACAATGCAGCCTGCGGAATATTCGACGGAGGCGTGGTGAACTCGGACAACGGGCGGCGTATCGGATCACGGTGGGCAGCGGGGACGGTGGCGGTCCTTGCTATGGCGGCCGCATTCAGCTGCCCTGCGGCGGCACGTGCGGACGCGCAATTGTGCAGTGCGGCCAGCGTCGACGCGAATCAAATGTGCCACTTCGATGCCTCGGCGCCATTGTCGGACATCAGCATGGTGTTTCCGGCGAACTATCCCGATGAGCAGGCGATGATCGGGTATCTGACCAAGGTCGACGACGATTTCCGCAACGCCCGTGGACCGCTGAATACGTTGAAATCGCCGACGGCGCTGAAGGTCACCGGCACGCGATACAGCTCCGGCCCGCAACCGACGGGCACCCAGTCCGTGGTCACCGAGGTCTATCAGAACCTCGGGGCCGCGCACCCGTTGGTCTGGTACAAGTCCTTCAACTACAACCTGGCCAATCAGCAGCCGATCACCTTCGATTCCTTGTTCCGCCCGGGAACCCAACCGCTGCAGGTCATCCTGCCGATCGTGCAGAAGGCACTGGCCGACCGCTATCGGGCGGCAGTGTCGATTCCACCAGCCACCGGACTCCAGCCGGCGAACTACCAGAGCTTCGCGATCACCAATGACGCGATCGTGTTCTTCTTCGATCAAAACGCGCTGCAGCCGGCTATGGAGGCCACCCAGGTATCGGTTCCGCGCGGCACGGTCGCTTCGATGATCAGCCCCGACATCGCGTAGCCGGCCGCTATAGTGGTGCAACTCCGGGAGGCACCATGACAAACGGCGACCAGCGAGCCGACGAAGAAGCCATTCGTGCGCTCGTCGATCAGCAGGTAAAGGGTTGGGCCGCAGGCGATCCGGCTGCCTACGCCAGCGTCTTCACCGCCGACGCCGACTACATCACCTTTCTGGGCACCCATCACACGGGCCGCGACGCCATCACGGCCGCGTATGTTCCACTGTTCCGGCGGCTCCTCAAGGGAACACGGCTGCTGATCGACATCACCGAGGTCCGATTTCTCACCACCGATGTCGCGCTGGTCCACGCGAATGCGTCGGTGAGCAAAGGGGCGCGACGGCGTCATGGGCGCGGCACCCGCGTGAACACCAGCGTCGCCGTTCGCACAGACGGCCGCTGGCAGCTCGCCGCCTCGCAGAACACCACCCACCGGCGGGTCTCTGAAGCGGTTATCGCTAAATTATTTTCCTGATCGTCGCCGCCCGACTAGCGTTGGGTCGTCATGAGGGCGCGAATGGCGACACCGCGGGATGCCGATGCGGTGGCGGAAATCTACGTACCGTATGTGCGCGATACGGCGATCTCCTTCGAGGCGGCGCCGCCCGATGCCGAGGAGATGCGGTCCAGGATCACCACAACGCTCGCGCGGATGCCGTGGCTGGTGGTCACCGATGACGAGCGCGTCAAGGGATTCGCCTACGCGAGCCCGCACCGGGAGCGCGACGCTTACCGCTGGTCTGCCGATGTGTCGCTGTACCTGGACGAATCGATCCACCGCCAAGGCCACGGCCGCCGGCTCTACACCGCGTTGTTCAATGTGCTTGTCGCGCAGGGCTACATCAACGCCTATGCGGGTATCGCGCTGCCCAATCCCGCCAGCGTGGGGCTGCACGAGGCGTTGGGTTTCACACCGGTCGGCGTCTTTTCCGGCGTGGGGTTCAAGCACGACACCTGGTGGGATGTCGGCTGGTGGCATCGGCGGCTGGCCGACCCGACCCCGGACCCGCCCGAGCCGGTGCCCTGGTCGCGGCTGCCCGATCAGGCCCTCGCCACCGCGCTCGCGGCATACACCGATAGCGGACGATGACCGCGGTGCTCTGGGACCAGCACACGTGTCTGCCACTCAAGGCCGACGCCGAGGTCGACCCGTTGCTTCGTTACCAACGCCGCGCCGGGACTTTGCTTTCCGTCAACGCGGGATACTCACCCCACGCCTTCGACGACGCCGTGGCGCTGCTGCGCCACTACCGGGCGGCGATCGATGGCCGTCCCGATCTCGAACTGGTCGCCACTATCGACGATGTGGACGCGGCGGCGCGAGCGGGCCGCATAGCGGTGGTGTTCGACCTGGAGGATTCACGGCCGTTGGACGACGACCTCGCGAATGTGCGAAGGCTGGCCGACCTCGGTGTGCGCACCCTGTTGCCGACCTATAACAACGCGAACCGCGCCGGCAGCGGTTGCCTCGACCACACCGATGGCGGCCTGACCGCATGGGGCCGCGCGGTCGTTGCCGAGCTGAACGCCGCCGGCGTCGTCCCGGACGGCTCCCATTGCAGCGCCCGCACCGGTCTGGATATGTGCGAGGTATCGACCGGCCCAGTCATTTACAGTCATTCGTGCATGCGTGCGCTCTGGGATCACCCGCGCAACATCACCGATGACCAGGCGCGGGCCTGCGCGGAAACCGGTGGTGTCGTCGGCATCACCGGAGTCGGTATCTTCCTGGGACCCAACACGCCCACGCTGGAGGCGATGACGCGTCATCTGGAATACGCGGTGGACCTCATCGGCGTTGAGCACGTCGGCGTCAGCACCGACTTCTCGTTCGATGCCGCCGACTTCATCGACGAGCTGGAGCGCAATCCACACCTGTTCGACGACAGCTACACCCGCTGGGGCCCCATCCGGTGGATGCCCCCGGAGACCTTCCTGGCACTCGGCGAGCACCTCCGCAGCAGGGGGTGGAGCGCCCGCGACATCAACGCGGTGCTGGGCGGGAACTTCCATCGGGTGGCCCGGAGGGCCTGGCGCCGCTGAACGCGCCGCCTGTGGCACAACGGCTTCAGGGCAGTTCGACCCTGCTGGCCAGCCAGCGACCGTCCACCTTTTCCATGGTCATCTTGACCCGGCTACGGTCCAGCTGCGGTGCCGGCGCGGCCCCGTTGCTCACCGACTGATCGACGAACAGGACGACGTCCACCTTGTCTCCGGTGGCGGACTGGACTGCGGCGTCGATCACACTGCCGTGCGCCGCCGCCTTGTTGTCGATAAGCGTCTGCCGCAGCTGCGCACTGGATTTGGTGTACATGTCCTTGAATTCACCGGTCGAACCGTCGAGGACGTCGGCGAAGTTCTTGTCGATCGCATTGGTGTCGACACTGGTCAACGTGGTGATGTACTTCTTTGCGGCGTCGAGCGCCTGCGCCGCGGCAACGTCCTTCTGGTGATGCTGAAACACCAGCCAGCCCTCATAGCCGGCACCGGCAAGCACCGCGGCCAGCACCGCGATCGCCGCCCAGTGAACGACGTTGCCGCGGCGTTCCTTTCGGACATCGGGGTGCGCATCGTCGCCGACGTCCTCGCCCTCGTCCGGCGCCCCGTCGTCTGCCGCGTCGTCGTCTGGCGCCGTATCGGCTGGTACTTCGTCGGCAGGGGCCTCGTCGGCTTCCGTCGTTGCGGGGGCCGGCGGGCGCGGCACCTCATCTCCGATCGACTCCGCGGCGGCGCGAAAGCGATTCACCAGCCATGTTGCCGGGTTGCCGACTGTTGATAGCGATGGGCGAGAGTTCATCAGTTGCATGCGCCGGAGTCGCGTAGCGCGTTCGCCCAGCCGGTGGCCGAGACGATGTTCGCGTGGGTGACTCCTGACGGATCCTTTCTCTTGATGCTGTCGCTGATCCGCGACAGTTGAAATGCCAAGTGGGTCATCGATTCACCGCCGTACACCGGTGAGTACGGTCCAAAGTTGTCGGGCTGATTGGTGATGATCAGCGGCTTCACCCGAGGTGCCAGAAAGGCCGTCGACTGGTCGACATTGGCGACCACGGCGTGGGCGTCGCCCTGCACGCCACCGGCGGAATAGTCGTCATGCTGGTCGCCGAGGTACCGGTTGAAGTCGTTGATCTGGCCCATCAGCGGATCGAATTGCGATTTGAACCATTGGCAGGAGTCCGACATTCCACCGACCATCTCCGGTGTCACGCGTCCCGTGAAGGTGTTGTACGGCCAGATGTCGAAGTTCGGTGACCAATCGGTGGGCGCCGGCGTGAACACCGGCAACGGTGGCGGGGGCTGACCCGGGTCGGCGGTGGCTGGGCCGGCGAGCACGATCGCGACCGCGAGCGCCGGCCCGGCGCACGCCAGGCCGCTACCCGCCCGTCGCAACCTCGTCAGATTCATCCGCTCTTCCCCGATAAGTACGATATCCCGCGGTCGCCGAATACCGAACCACCAATCGCATCGCAAAATCGCTATTAACATCCGAGTCCAGGTAGGCGATCTTCTCGCGAAGTCGGCAACGCGTCAAGGGGCTGTCACCAGGTGGATAGTGCAATGACCACCAGTCATTACGTACGCGTAGACCCCTGAACGCCGGCAGGATCGCCCCCATCGGAAAGTTCGGATCTTCCGCAAAGTCTGAGTAGCCGTTAACATAACCGCCCGTGGGGGCACAGCTGACCTTGGGGCGCGTCCGGGGATGACCGCGCAGGACGACCGCGCGCTCAACGACGACCGGGCGCCCGACAATGTGGCCACTATCCAAGAGTGGTCCGCCGGATACGTCGTGCGGCACCCCCTGGCGTCCCTCAACACCCTCGGCGAGCAGTACATCCTCGCGATACGCACCATCGAGTACTGCATGGTCGACCTGTTCACCGGGCGGTTCCAGTGGGCGGAGTTCATCCGCCAGGGAGCGTTCATGGCCGCCACGGCGGTGCTGCCGACGGTGTTGGTGGCGCTGCCGATCGGGGTGACGCTGTCGATTCAGTTCGCCCTGCTGGCCAACCAGGTCGGCGCTACGTCGCTCGCCGGGGCGGCCAGTGGACTCGCGGTGATCCGGCAGGCCGCCTCGCTGGTGGCCGCGGTTCTCATGGCATCCGCCGTCGGCTCGGCCATCACCGCCGATCTCGGCTCCCGCACCATGCGCGAGGAGACCGACGCCATGGAGGTCATGGGAGTCTCGGTGATTCGCCGTTTGGTGGTGCCCCGCTTCGCCGCGGCCGTCATGGTTGGTGTCGCCCTGACCGGAATCACCTGCTTCGTAGGGTTTTTGGCCAGCTACCTCTTCAATGTCTATTTCCAGCGCGGCGCCCCGGGAAGCTTCGTGGCGACGTTCTCGTCGTTCGCCACCACGGAGGACATGGTCGTCGCGCTGCTCAAAGCCGTGATCTACGGCGCGATCGTGGCGGTAATCGCCTGCCAGAAAGGGCTATTCACCAAGGGCGGCCCGGCGGGAGTCGCGAACTCGGTGAACGCCGCAGTGGTGGAGTCGATCCTGGTGTTGATGATCGTCAACGTCGGAATCAGCGAGCTGTACAACGCGCTGTACCCCAGGACGGGGCTGTGACATGACGGCGTCCACGTACGTCCCCACGCTCGCCCGGCCGATCCTCGGCGCCTATCGGGCGGCGGCCGCCCCGACCATGCGGTTGGGCCACATGCTGCTGTTCTTCGCCCGGGCCGTGCTCGCCGTCCCGTCCGTGCTGCGCCAATACCGCACGGAATTCCTGCGATTGCTGTCGAACATCGCGTGGGGCAACGGCTCGATCGTCGTCGGTGGTGGCACGGCAGGCGTCGCGGTGGTACTCGGATTCACCGCAGGCGCACTGGTCGCCGTGGAGGGTTACAACTTCCTCAATCTCCTCGGCCTGGGTCCCGCCACCGGCATCATCTCCTCACTGGTCAACACCCGTGAGCTGGCGCCGATCATGGCATCGCTGGCTTTCGCGATGCAGGCCGGCTGCCGGTTCACCGCGCAGCTGGGTGCCATGCGTATCGCCGAAGAGATCGATGCCCTGGAATCGCTGGCCATCCGCCCCATTCCGTTCCTGGTCACGACGCGGCTCATGGCCTCCGTGATCGCGGTGATACCGCTCTACATCGCCTGCCTGGCGGTGACCTATCTGACGTGTCAGGTCGTCGCCGAGGTGATCAGCGGTGGATCCGTCGGCCCGTACCTGCATTACTTCACCATGATGCTGAGCGCCAAAGACATCGCCTACTCGGTGATCAAGTGCGTTGTCTTCGTGTGGCTTTCGTCGACCGTGCAGTGCTACTACGGCTTCTATGCCTCCGGCGGCCCGGAGGGCGTCGGGGTAGCCGCCGGGCATGCCATGCGGGCGAGCATCACCGTGGTGATCATGGTCAACATGCTGCTCACGATGGCGCTGTGGAGCATCGACGCCGGCGCGAGATTCGGTGGTTGAATGGCGAATTCATTGGATTTCGACGGGCGGGGCCCTTCCGACCATCAGCTGCTCGCCATGGGTGCCGCGGTGCTGCTGATAGCGAGCCTGGTCACGGGCAGCCTTCTGCTGAAATCCACCGGCCGGCTCAACGACTACATCCGCGTGGTCGCCGAGTTGACCAACGTCGGCGACGGATTGCCGGCCCGCTCCGATGTGAAATATCACGGGCTGCTCGTCGGCGCCGTCGACAACGTGATCCCGGCGGCCTACGGCAAACCCAACTATGTGCATATCAACCTCAAACCCGAATACGCCAAGGACATTCCGGGTGCGGTGACCGCACGTGTGGTGCCCAGTAACGTGTTCGCGGTCTCGTCGGTGCAACTCGTCGACGGCCGCCCGAGTTCGAGCATCCGCAGCGGCGCGCGCATCCCGGAAGACTCGCAGCTTTCCACGGTGATCTTCCAGACCACGATCAGCAAGCTGCGTGACATCCTTGCCGCGACCGGCCGCGGCCGCGAAGACCACAGCGTGGGAATACTGGCCGCCGTCGCGGCCGCCACAAATAACCGGCGCCCCGCGCTGCTCGCCGCCGGCGCGCAGATGACCCGGGTGCTCGATGAGCTCAACGGGATCGTCACGACCGACCCCGGACCCTCTACAGTTTCAGCGCTGCTGGATGCCACCCGCGGCCTGCAGTCCACGGCGCCCGACCTTGTCGACGTCCTGCATGACGCGGTCAAACCGATGCAGACCCTGGTCGAAAAGCGTGAGCAGTTCCGGTCTCTGGTCACCGGTTCGCACCACACCTTCGGGGTGAGCCGGCAAGCGTTCGACAACCACACCGATCAGCTGATCGAGATGACGCAGCACCTCACGCCGGCCCTGGGTGTGTTCGCGCTGCACAGCGATAAGTTCGTGCCGATCTTCACCAGACTGAACCGGTTGTCCGACAAGTTCTTCCAGGAGGTATGGGATCCCGAACTCGACACGGGAAACATGCGGGTCAATCTGGCGCTGACCCCGACCTACACCTATACGCGCGCCGACTGCCCCCGTTACGGTCAGTTACTCGGGCCGAGTTGCTATACCGCCCCGACCATTGCGGTGCGCCCCGACCTGCCCGAAGTTCTGCTGCCGCAGAACTACCATCCGCCCGCGGATCTGGCGCCGCCGCCGGGAACCCGGATCGGGCCCGACAACAACCTCGTCCCCGTCGGGCCGCCGCTCTACAACCCCAACCCGAACCTGCAGGACCCCAATCCGCCGCTGCCGTGGTGGCCGTGGCCGACCGGCCCGGCTCCCCGAGTTCCGGGAACCGCCGATCCCGACGACGCGCCGCCCCCTGAGGGTCCGCCGCCGGCACCGAACCCGGGACGGCCCGGTGCGGTCGCACCATCGGGGTACGGCGGAAACGTCGGTCCGGTTGGCAGCCAACGCGAGCGCGACCAGCTGGGTTGGATCACCGGCCAGGGACGGCCGGCGTCGGTGGCGACGCAGTTGCTGCTCGGCCCGGTGGCGCGCGGCACGGCGGTCTCGCTGACACCCCGGCAGCAGCCGGCGGGTGGGCCGAAATGAAGGTCCGGGGTCCGCTGATCGGTCTGTCGATGTTCATGGCACTCGCCATCGCCGTGACCTGGATGGTGTACGCCACCCTGCGGCGCGACGTGGCCGGACCGACCACCGGCTACGCGGCGATGTTCACCGACGTGTACGGGTTACGCGTCGGCGATGACGTCCGGATGGCCGGCGTGCGGGTCGGCCGCGTCGAAAACGTGGAACTCACCGGCAAATTGGCAAAGGTCTCGTTCATCGTCGAAAACGAGCAGCGCCTGTACGGCAACACCGTCGCGTCGGTGACCTACCAGAACATCATCGGGCAGCGCTACCTGGGCTTGTCGTTGGGAGAAATCGGAAACCGCGGACCGCTGCCCGCCGGAAGCGTGATACCGGTGCAGCAGACCGACCCGTCCTTCGATGTCGGTAAGTTGCTCAACGGTTTCGAGCCGCTGTTCACCTTGCTCAACGCCAAGGACGCCGACGACCTGACCAAGGGCGTGCTGCAGTCGCTGCAGGGTGATCAGGCGTCCATCCCGCTGCTGGTGGAGCAGACGTCGACGATCACCCGCACGTTGTCCGCCCGCGATCAATCGCTGGGCGACCTCATCAGCAGCCTCACCAAGGTCACCGACACCGTCGCCCGCCAGAACGACGACCTCGATCACGCACTGGACCAAACACGTGCTGCGGTCGCCAATTTCGACGGCAGGCGTGCGTCGCTGCAGGACTCGGTGGGCTCGATCGCTCAGGTGACCCGTCGGCTCTCGGCGATCGCCGACGACGTGGATCCGTCGCTGAACGAACTGATCACCCGCGAGCCCGGGTTCAGCAAGCACATGGCCGGCATCGAACCCCAGCTGGCCTTCACCGGTGACAATCTGCCGTTGCTGCTCAAGGGCTTTGCGCGAATCGTCAGCGAGGGCTCCTACGGCAATGCCTACGCGTGCGACCTGAACGCGGCCGGCTTCTTCCCCGGTCTCAACGACATCACCACCTTCATCGTCAACGCCGCCACGCCGGGCAACGCGTATCCGATCACCACAAAGAACCTGGGGTGGCACACCCCGCGATGCAGGAACATGGCCAATGGCTGAATCGCTGCCGGCCCGGTGGGCGCGGCGCCGCCCGCTGGAGTCGTACAACAGGACCTGGCTCGGGCTGGCGGGACTGGTGCTGGTCGCCGTCCTCGTCGCGGCCGCATTGGGAATCAAGCTTCTCGGTGTCGGGTATACGCACTACACCGCCGAATTCCTGCAAGCCGCAACGCTGCGACCCGGAAACCCTGTCACCATCGCCGGCATCGAAGTCGGGCACGTCACCAGCATGAAACTCGATGGCGATCACGTGGAAGCGGGTTTGAGCGTGCGCGACAACGTGGCGCTGGGCAAGGACACCCGAGCGGTGATCAAGGTGATGACGATCCTCGGTTCACGCTACCTCGAGCTGGTGCCCGACGGACCGGGCTCGCTGCCGGCCAAGACGATCGGCCTGGCACACACCGAGGTGCCCTACGACCTGCAATCGCTGCTCGAGGACGCGACCACGACCTTCGAGCAAGTCGACTCCGACCAGTTCGCCCAGTCGCTCGCGGTGCTGGGCAAGCAGCTCGGCGGGGTGCCGCCACTGATTCCGCAGGCCGTCGCGAATCTGCAGACCCTGTCCACGATCACTGCGGACCGCCGGGGCCAGCTCGGCACGCTGCTGAAAAGCACTGAGCGGGTGGTCAATACCCTGCGGCGCCAGCAGACCAACATCGGGCACCTGATGGATCAGGGACAGGATCTGCTCGGACACCTGGTCGCGCGCGAAGCCACGTTCCATGCCATGTTCGCCGGCCTGACGGACCTTGTCGACCAGCTCGACAAGGTCGTGGTCAACAACCGGCCTTTGCTCGACGAGTTGTTCGCCAACCTGCACGAACTGACGAACATGGTCGGCCAGCACGATGACCTGTTGCGCAATCTTCTGCAGGTCGCCCCGGTGGCCCTGCGCGGCCTGACCAACGCCACCGGTTACGGACCGGTCGTCGAGTTCAACCTGCCCAACGGCCTCGCGATCGATTCGTGGATGTGTGCCATCAGCGGTCGCGCCAAGGAATTCAAGATGATCCAGTACTTCAAGGACTGCAAATGATTTCCGGCAGGCGCAAGCTCATCGCCGTGGGCGCCGCGGCCGCGGCGCTGGCCGCCGTCACCATCGGGGTAGTCGGCCATTACGTCAAGTCCCGGCTGGACACCATGACGGTGACCGCGCAATTCGACAGCGCCGCCGGCCTTTACGAAGGCAACGTCGTTGCGGTCCTCGGCATGCCGGTGGGCAAGGTCAGCAAGGTCACCTCGAAAGGCAGTTACGTCGAGGCCGAGCTGACGGTGGACAAGAAGGTCAGGATCCCGGCCGCCGCCCGCGCGGTCACGATCACCACCTCCATCCTCACCGATCGGCAGGTCGAACTGACCCCGCCGTACCGGGGTGGGCCGGTGCTGAAGAACCACGACACGATCGGACTGACCCGAACCAAGACGCCGGTGGCCTTCGATCGCGTGCTCGACATGCTCGACAAGGTGTCCAAATCGCTCAAGGGCGACGGAAAGGGCGGCGGACCCATCGCCGACCTGAGCGACTCCGCGGTCGCCATCACCGACGGCAATGGCAAGAAGATCCTGTCGGCCCTCGACGAGCTCTCCAACGCTCTGCGGCTCAGCTCCGAGCGTGGCGGAACCACCCGCGAGCAGCTGACCACGATCATCACCGACCTCAGCTCGATCACCGACGCGGCCGCACGCAATGACACCAAGCTGCGCCAATTCGGTTCCACGACACGGCAGCTCAGCCAGATGCTCGCCGACGAAAAGCTCGGAACCGGTAGCACTGGGCGCACCATCAACCGAATCCTCGAGGAGGTCGCCATGCTACTCGAGCAGAACCGGGACAACCTCAAGCAGGCGGTGCGCAACGGCGACACCGCCGCCAAGACCATCATCGAAGACCAGCGCGGGGTTTCGGAGATGCTCGACGTGCTCCCCATGACGCTGGAGAACCTGTACAACACCGTCGATCAGAACAACGGCGCGATACGCGTGCACGGGCTGCTCGATAAGGCGCTGACCGATAGCCAGTCCGCCAAGGAGCTCTGCAACCTCATGCACCTGCGCCAACTCGGCTGCAGCACAGGCACACTGCAAGACTATGGGCCCGACTTCGGCCTGACCTACATTCTCGACGGTCTCTCGGCGATGGGGCAGTAGTGATGAACGCGGCCAAGCACAAAGCGTTGACGGTGGGGCTCGCCGCAGTCATGGTCAGCTCCGGTTGCGCCACCAACGGGTTGTCCAGCCTGCCGCTGCCGGCACCGGGCATCGGCAACGGCGGATACGTGCTCAACGCCGTCTTCTCCAACGCGTTGAACCTGCCGGCCCATGCGAAGGTCAAACTCGCCGGCGCCGATGTCGGGCAGCTCGAATCGATGGTCGCGCGCAACTACACCGCGGTGACGACGCTGCGAATCATGGACGGGGTCCGCGTCCCGGTCGGCAGCACCGCCGAGCTGCGGTCGGCGACCCCGCTCGGTGACGTGTTCGTGGCGATCAAGCCGCCGGCCCCGATCGACCCCGGCGCGCCACTACTGAAGAGCGGCGACACCATCGGCCTGCCGGCCACCCGCGCCGCCGCCACCGTGGAGAGCGTGCTCAGCTCGGCCGCGCTGCTGGTCAATGGAGGCTCGGTCCGCAATTTCACGAATATCGTCAACGGCGCCGGCAAGGCGACCGGCGACCAGGGACGGGCATTCGGAGACCTGATCAACCGAACCAATCTCCTTCTAAGGAAACTCAATTCGCGCTCGGACCAGATCGATGCCGCGGTGACCGAAACGGCCGCCCTTGCCGACCGGCTGGACCAGAAGAACCAGGCGATCACCGACGTCCTGCAAGCCATCGGGCCGGCGACCAACGTGTTGTCCAGCAACGCCGACGAAATCGCCGACGTGGTCGGCGAACTCGGTGCCACGACGCATCAGCTGTCCAGGTTCCCGTCCATCGCCGGGACCGACAAGACGGGCCGTAGCGTCATCAAGGACGCCAACACCATCGCCGCCGCATGGAACGACGTCGTGCTGAGCCCCGATACCAGCCTCGCCGGCCTGAACCGGTTGATTCCGCCGTTCGTGAAAGCCACTCCCAGCCAGGCGATCTCGGTGCGCGGCAGCTTCGACCGGCTGGTCATGGGTTCGCGGCCGGGTACCGGAGCGGAAACCGGCGGGTTCAAGGGGGACCCGGCGTTTCACGGCCCTATGCGCCGCGACTGGAACTACATGATCGGCTCGATCAAGTACGTTCTGTGGCGGCTGCAGGAGCGGGTCGTGGGCCGTGGGCCCCAAACACCAATGGGTCAAAGCCCGTGGACGCCGGTCGGTCCGCCGCTTCCACCCGCGCCTCCCGGTGAGGCGCCACCCGATCCCATGATTCCGGAGCCACCGCGATGATCGAGACGATCGGCGGATTCGTCGTCGGTGCCGTCAGGGCCGGCCACCGCCGGCGCGCCTGGCTGTCCGGGCTCGCGCTGGTGCTGACCCTGGTGGTCGGCGTGACCTACCTGGCGCTGGGAGCGCTACGGATCAATCCGCTGGAATCGACCTACCGGGTCACCATCCGGCTGCCCGACTCGGGCGGGCTACTGGCCAACCAAGACGTATCGGTCCGGGGGATCCGGGTGGGGCGCATTCAGTCGCTGCGTCCCACACCCACCGGCGTCGAGGTCATCGCCAATATCAAAGCCAATACCAAGATCCCCGCCGCCAGCCCGGTACGAGTGTCCGGGCTGTCCCCGGCCGGCGAGCAGTACATCGATTTCGAGCCGGCGTCCGACGCCGGTCCGTTCCTGTCGAACGGCAGCGTGATCGGTCCGCAGCACACCGCCACACCCATCCCGCTGTCACAGGTGCTCGCTGACGCCGACGGGCTACTGGCCCAAACCGACCCGAAGAAGCTCGAAATCGTCAAGCGGGAACTGAGTTTGAGCAAGGAGGGCCCGCAGAAGCTCACCGACATCATCGACGGTTCGACCTTCCTGTTGTCGACGATCGACCCGGTGCTGCCGCAGACGGTGAGCATGCTGAAGACCAGCCGGGTGGTGCTGACCACCCTGTCCGACAAGAACGCCGGGCTCGGTGCGACGTCGCGCAACGTCGGCGATCTCATGACCGGCGTGAACAAAATGGACCGCGGCTACCGTAAATTCGTCGATCAGACCCCGCACGCCCTGTCCACGGTGGACAACCTGTTCGACGACAACTCCGACACCATGGTGGGCTTGCTGGCCAACCTGGTGACCACCGCGCGGATCATCTACGTGCGCATCCCGGCGTTGAACGCGGTCTTCCCCGACTATCGCGGCTCCACACTCGAGGCCCTGATGACGACCATGCACGAGCATGGACTGTGGGCGACCGCCGACATCTACCCGCGCTACACCTGCGACTACGGCACCCCGCGGCGGCCATCGTCATCGGCGGACTACCCCGAACCCTTCCTCTACACCTACTGTCGAGACGACGATCCCCAGGTGTTGGTCCGGGGCGCGAAGAATGCGCCGCGACCGGGTGGCGATGACACCGCGGGGCCGCCGCCCGGCGCCGACCTCGGTCAAACGGCGGACCCAACCCCGAAGGGGCGCTTCACCATTCCCACCCCGTACGGCGGGCCTGTGCTGCCGATAGAGCCGCCCCACTGAACCCACGAGCATTCCAGACCGCAAGGAGGCACCACCGTGACGATCACCGCAGAGCAGGAGTGCAGCACGGGCGAAGGCATCGAGAAGCCGCCCGATGACGACCAGGAGGCCACCGCCGACGCCGGCCGGCGCATCGCGAATGGCGGCGCCCGGCCGTGGAAACGCTACGCCCGCATCGCGCTCGTCGTCGCTGTCTACGCGGGAGCGGTCGGCCTCGCCGGCGGGCTGGGCTGGAAGCTATGGGACGAGCACACGGTGAGCCAGGCCGGGCAGGCCGCCGAGCGGACCGCGGTCAACTATGCCCAGGTGCTGACGAGCATCGATTCCAACCAGGTCGACCAGAACTTCTCCGCCGTACTCGACGGAGCCACAGGGGAATTCAAGGACACCTACACCAAAGCCAGTGCTCAGCTTCGGCAGTTGCTCATCGACAACAAGGCGGCCGCACACGGCACGGTGGTGGACTCCGCGATCCAATCGCAAAGCAAGAACAAGGTGGTGGTGTTGTTGATGGTGGACCAGACGGTCAGCAACGCGGTGCGCCCCGACGGCCGGGTGGACCGAAGCCGGATGAAGGTCACGATGGAAAACGTCGGTGGCCGCTGGCTGGCCAGCAAAGTCGAATTGCCCTAGGACGTTCGACTGTGCGGATGATCCGGCTCTCGGTGGCCATGGCAGCGGTGACGACGGCGGTGTTGAGCGCACCGGCCGCAACGGCGTCGGCGCAGTCGTTCTGCGGCGATCTCGGCGGAGATTGGGGCGGGCAGTACTGCCACACCTCGGTGCTGTCCGAGCGAAAAGCCGTCCGCGACATCAAGATAGCGTTGCCCGGGGATCTGATCGAGAACCCCACCAGCGGACCACCGGTCCGCGAGTACCTGCGCAACCTGATGAACAGCTGGCGTGCCAAGGGCGCTTCGATGGTCCAGGACAGCTGGGGCGAGGAGAACTATCAGGTGTTCTCCCACGGGCGCGCGCTCAGCGTGGCCTTCCACGAGGACTACCACGCCGACGGCCCGGCGTTCAACAACGCCTATCGCACGTTCACGTTCGATATGGCGGGCGGCAGGCGGTTACAGCTGGCCGACATCACCAAGCCGGGGGTGGACCCGCTGACCGCCATCCCGCCGCTGGCCGAGCCGTTCATCCAAGAGGCACTCGACCGCGCCGCCTGGCAGCACAATCCGGGCACCTATCCGTTCACCGTCGATCGATGGACACCGGACAAGGTGTTCTCGGGGGGCTATAAGGCGTGGGCGCTCACGCCCGACGAGCTGATCTTGTACATGCCGGACTATCCGGTCGGCCACGACTCTCCCATCCAGTACGGGCAGTCCGAGCAGTGGTCGATGGACGGAGGCGCCGTCGAGCCGCACATTCCGCTCAGCGCACTCGGCTCGGTGCTGCGTCCGGAATTCGGCGGAGCGTAACGGGGATAGACGTCTGATGACCTCGGGTACAACGCTGCGTCCCGCCGTGCGCGCTCGGCTCGCCGACCGCGCGATTCCGGTGGTCCACCGATCGCCCGGACAGCCGCCGCTGCGGCTACGGTGATCTGTATGCCGTCGGCTAGCCGCTCGTCCGCAGATCAGGTGAAGCGGCGCCCGAAGGACCGCAAGGTCCAAATCGCCCGGGCCGCCACCGATGCGTTCAGCGAGTTGGGCTATCACGCGGTCAGCATGGAGAACATCGCGGCGCGGGTGGGAATCTCCGCGGCCGCGTTGTATCGCCACTCGCAGGGCAAATACGACCTGTTCCGTGACGTCTTCTTGGCGCTGGGGCAGCAACTCGTCGACGCCACCGCGTTCGCGGAGGCCTTGCCCGCCGATGGCGATCCCGAGGAACAGCTCCGAGCGCTCACGGGTGCGCTGATCGAGACCACGATCGTCAACCGCACCGCCGGCGGACTGTATCGGTGGGAGGGCCGCTACCTGCGGGGCGACGATCAGCGCGCTCTGGCCGAACAGATCAAACTGATCAACCGGCGCCTGCAGCGTCCCCTGATGAGGCTGCGACCGAAATTGACGTCGCCGCAACGGTGGATCCTGTCGGCGGCCACCCTGAGTGTCATCGGCAGCATCACCGACCACCGGTCCCGCCTGGGTAACGCCGAGATCCGTGCCGCGTTGGCCGATATCGCCAGCGCGGTGCTGCAAGCCGAGTTACCTAGCCAGCGGGGTCGCGGACCCGACCAGCCCCGGTCGTCGACGCTGACCAGCGCCGCCGGAAGCTACGAGCTTCTGTTGCACGAGTCGATGCGCCTGTTCAACGAGCGCGGCTATCGCGAAACCGGGATGGAGGACATCGCCGCGGCGGTGGGCATTCCGGTTGCCAGCATCTATCAGTACTTTCCGGGCAAGGCCGCCATTCTGGCGGTCTACTACCGGCGCGCCGCCGACCAACTCTCCGGCGACCTGTCCAGCATCCTCGCCACGAACGCCGACCCGGAACAGGCGCTGGCGCAACTCATCGAGGCCTACGTCAACCGGTCGTTCGCCAATCCCGAACTGGCATGCGTCTATTACACCGAGCGTCACAACCTGCCGGACACGGATGCGGTGCTGCTGTACAACATTCAGCGCTCCACCGTTGAATCCTGGGCCAGCCTCGCGGTCGCGGCCAGCCCGGACCTCACGCTCGGCCGCGCGCGATACGCAGTCCACGCCGCGTTCGCGCTCGCGGTGGACATCGGGCGGCTGGTCTACCCCAACACCAGCGCGGCCGCCGGCCTGACGGTGCGCCGCCTGATGGAGGTCACGGTGCTGGGACGACCGGCCAAAACGTCCCGCGATACGCCTCGAACCGGCCGTCAACGCCGCTGACCGAGCGTTGGGAGCCGGGCGTCATCCGAAGAATGGGCCGCCACTTGCTGGTCGGACATTCGCCTCGCCGTAGCCTCAGGTCGATCGAACGTCCCGTTCCGACACCGTATCTCCGCAATCAGCCGCGGTAGCCAAGCGCAGCCGATCGATGCCCGGCACTACCAAATCCTGCGAACGGGCATTAACATAGGTGCGTCTGATCTGCACGCCGGGGCGCGGTGGGTCCTCATCATTTCGGGGTGGGCCGGCTTCGAACCCGGCAGCGCCCGCGCGAAAGGCATGCCCATGCTCGCCAGGATTCGCACACTCCTGGAGTATCAGTTGACCGTTGCCGAACTGCTGGGCCTGGCGATCCTGCTGGGGACCCCCTACCTGATCGTCGGCGTGATCTGGTCGAGCACCCACACCCAGCATCTGCACGACATGCACGGCGCCGATCTGGTGGTGTCCTTCCTCGGCTCGATCGTGTCGTGGCCGGTGCTGCTTTTCGCCAACGTGTGCATGACCTAGGGGCCTCGCATGGTCAACCGCGGGCCGCTGATCGTGTTCGCTGCCGTGGTGTTCTTGGCCGGGGGGCTCTTCGCGCTGTACCTCCCGGTATTCATCGACGCATACGATCAGTTCGGCTGGCAAGTCAAGTGCGGCAACGGCTTTACGACGGAGCTGGACCAGGCGTCAAGCGCCGTCGGCCCGCCGGGTTCCAACTACATTGACCAATGTGGTAGCGCGCTGATGGTGCGACGGCTGTGGGCCATCCCGACCGCGGTCCTGGGCGGGATGGCGCTGACCTGGGAGGCGGCAGCGGTACTCGCCCATGACCACCGGCGCCCGGCGCCGTCGAAATCCGCGGCGCAATCCCCATCCTGAGTCCGACGGCGGCTAAACGGGACCAAACGCCGTGCGAATAACCGGCTTTCGCCGACTACCGGGTGCTCTCGTCGGGAAGGTCGTGCCGAGATTGGTGCAATCCCGGGCCGTCTGGATCTTCGCCCTGGTGATCGAGTTGTTCCTGCAGCTTGCGCTGTTCCTCGGTTGCCCGCCGCGCGTCCTCGGGCCTAGCGGGCGGGTCGGAGTTGACTTGCTGATCCACCGAGATCTCCTCTGAACGTCTGCACTGCCTCAAGTCAGGATCTCCCGAATGACGGGCCGCGAAACCCGGCGAATTCGGTCGGTGCCGATCGCGCTGCTCACGGCGGCGTTGGGAGTCAATATTGCTTGACCACCGCGCGGGGTGCCGTTCGCCATGTTCTGCTCCCGTTGTCCTGCTGACGCGGCGGCTCGAGGAGCAATACGGCCAGCCCGTCGAGCAGCACCGGGCGCACCCAGTCGCCCAGTTCGATCACCTCGCCGGAGCGGGGCTGACGGTGCATGGCATCGCGAGCGAGGTCGATGGGCGCCATGCCGAAAACCGTCTCCACGGTGGCCTGGTCGGGCAGTTTGCGGATGCCGGGCAAAGTGATGAACAGCCCGTCGTTGCCGGACAGGTGCAGTCCGACCGCCGCGAGCGCGCCGGTCATGCCCTCGCGGGTACCTCCGTGACCGGACAGATGCACACCGAGCGCCGCGGCGAGTTCGCGGGCTTCGCTGGGATGCAACACTTCTCGCTTGGCGCTGCGCCCGAGTTCGATCAGTCGTGGCGCGGCGCCGGCGAGTTCGCCCGGAACGACGACGGCCAGCCCGGGGTCGGCATCGGGAGGGCATACCCGTTCGAGGAATTGCCCGGCGAGTTCGATGATCCCGGTTCGAACCGCGTGTGGATCGCCGTCGGGGCTCCGCCAGGCCAGGCAGGCGCTCGAGTTATGGGACGTATACGGGATTCGGTCGTCGACGAGCAGCTGATGACGCGTGGCGCCCGCGGGGGAGCCGAGGCCCGCCGCTTGCAGCTCGTGGAGCAGGGCCCGGGCTCGCCGGCCCGTGCCGGGCGTATAGGGGTTGTCGGTGTCGTCGATGCCGATCAGGAGGTCCACATCGGCCAGCGCGGTGCGGCCCGTCATGGATTGACCACCAGGTCGGTGACATCGCGAACCCACTGGTCACGGCCGAGTGTTGCGCCCGTGAGCTTGAGTGTGTCGCGTTTGGTGAAGCCGAGAATGGTCCGATCATCGAGCTCGGCCGCCGTCAGGGTCTGGGCCGGGTCGCGGCCTTCCACCCGCACCCCGATGACGCCGGTCGCGCCCGCGGCATTGAGGATCGAACGCACGCTGGGTCCCTTCTGGACCTGTGCGCCGCGTGATTGCGGCGTGGCGATCTCCACCTGAGGGAGCTGCCGAAGCTGCGAGATGGTGAATCGTTGCAGCACTTGGTGGTTCTCCTGCACGACGAGTTGCAGCCCGGTCTCCGACCCGCCGCACGCGACGAGCCCGGTGCTCACGACCAGGACCGCAATCGCCCGAGCCAGACGCTTATTTCTGCGCATTTACGGATCCCATCCTGTGAATACGCCGTAAATAAGGATAAGTGTAGGTCCTGGCGATTTATGATCCCCGCATGACCGTGATGCAACGACCGGCGGCCGGGCTCACTGCCGTCCGGGAGGTGGCGTTCCCACTGCTCGCGGTCGGCATCATCATCGCCTCCACCGACGTCCGGATTCCGCTGGCTCTGCCGGGACACCGTGGGTTGGTCTGGCTGACCATGCTGGTGGCGGTTGCGCTGGTGACGGCACGGCGCGAGACGGTGCTCGCGGTCGGTGCGGCGTCATCGATCGCAGCGTTGCCGATGCACGGGTTGAGCGATCCGTTGTGGAGCAGTCGATATGTGGCCGCCGCCGCGTTGCTGTATGCCCTGGCTTCCCTTCCCGTGGTGCGGGTGCGCCGGTGGTTGCTCGCGGTCGCGAGCGCGCCCATTCACCTTGTCGCGCTGGCTAGTTCGGTCTTTTCGGGGCACTCGGGAGCCAACCTGTCAGCCTGGGCATCGAACGGGATGCTCGAGCGGGCCGGCTGGCACCTGGTTTTTGGGTTTGTGGCCGGCCTGCTCGCCTGGGTGGTGGCGCTTGGTCTGGGTCGTCCGCCGTCGGTGCGGGCCGGCGCATTTTTTGACGGAAGCCGATATAAGGAGCGGCCGGTATGACGTTGCGAGTACTTCCCGAGGGTCTGGCCGCAACGAGCGCGGCGGTCGACGCTATCACCGCTCAACTGGCGGCCGTGCATGCGGCCGCGGCCCCGGTGGTCTCGGTGGTGGTTCCACCGGCGGCCGACCCCGTATCCCTGGTGGCCGCCGCGGTGTTCAGTGAGCGTGGCAGCCAGCATTCGGCCGCGGCGGCCAAGGGTGTTGAAGTGTTGGGGCGGGCCGGGTTGGGGGTGAGTCTGGCCGGCGTCAACTACGTCGCCGGCGATGCGGCGGGCGCGTCGACTTACCTGGGCGCCGGCTGACGATGACCGCACCGGTGTGGATGGCCCTTCCGCCAGAAGTGCACTCGACGCTGCTGAGCAGCGGCCCGGGGCCCGGCCCGCTGCTCGCGGCCGCAACAACCTGGACATCGTTGAGCACCGAATACGATTCGGCGGCAACGGAATTGACGGCCGTATTGACCGGATCCGCGCCGGTCTGGGACGGCCCGACCGCCGATCGGTATGTCGCCGCGCACATGCCATATCTGGCGTGGCTACAGCTGGCTGGCGCGTTGAGCGCCGAGGCGGCCGCCCAACATCAGGGGGTGGCCACCGCATACACCGTCGCGCTGGCCGCGATGCCGACGCTGCCGGAACTGGCCGCCAACCATGCGACCCACGCGGCCTTGGTGGCGACGAATTTCTTTGGGGTCAACACGATTCCGATCGCGGTCAACGAGGCTGACTACGCGCGGATGTGGACCCAGGCGGCCACCACCATGACCACCTATCAGGCGACGACCGAAGCCGTGCAAATGAGCAGTGTTGCCGGGTCGGGAACCGGAGGGAAGGCCGGCAGCGGCAGCGGGTCCGGAACGGGCACAGGCACCGGAACGGGCACGGGTACCGGAACGGGCACGGGTACTGGCACTGGGACCGGAACTGGGACGGGGACTGGTACCGGAACCGGAACTGGCACCGGAGCGGGAAGCGGCACCGGCGGTGGGACCGGTGCCGGGGGCGGCGGCGGTACGGGTTCCTTTCAGCTGCCCACCCCAGAAGAGATCTGGGAAATGCTGTTCGGGCCCGACGGTGAGCAGATCCCCGGTCAGGGCCAGCCGAACTGGAGCCCGTCGGAGTACCTGCAGAATCTAGGGAATTTCTTCAACGGCAACGCTCAGGCCGTGGCCTGGCTCCAGCAGAACCTTTCGGGTCTGCTCAACCCGTCCCAGTTCCCGGCGCTGATCAACTATTTCATCGCGTGGCAGACCTACCGGATCATCAACTGGACCATCCGGACGCTGCGGTTCATCCTCCAAGAGTTGCCGCTGCTACTGCAGGTCGGCTTGAGCCTGTCCATCACCAGCCTGGGAGGGCTGGCCGGTCTGGCGGGTCTGGCGGGGTTGGCCGGGTTGGCCGCACCGGCGAGCGTTCCCGCTCCCGCTGCCATGCCGCAGCCCGCCGCGGTGGGTGTGCAACCGCCGCTGGTGTCGGGCGCTCCGGCGATGGCTCCGATGGCCCCGACCAGCCCGATAGCGCCGGCGACATCGGTGGCATCGAGCCCTGCACCCGTAGCCTCCGCGATTGCTCCGCCGGCGATCCCGCCCGTACCCCGGCCCCCGTCACCGGGGCCGAGGGCTTCGGCTACATGGTGGGCAGCGTCGGCCTCGGCATGGAATCGAAGGCGCAAACCCGGGCCAGAAGCGCGCTAGCCGCCGGGCAGACGGCAGCATCGGCGGCCGGCGTCGCGGCGGTCGAGCAGGAGCAGGGTCGCTCCCGCCGGCGTCCGCGATCGGTCTTCGATCCCGGATACCGCTACGAATTCATCGAGGCCGACGACGAAGCAGTCGCGATCACGTCGGCAGTGCCGGATCGGTATCGGCCATCGGACTCCGGCGGTTCGATACGGGGCTTCACCGGCACACTACCCAAACCGGACGTGCGCGCTTCGGGCCTGAACACGTTGGCCGGCAACGAATCCGGTGACGGCGCCCGCATACCGATGCTGCCGGAGAGCTGGGACGGCCCATAGGCCGCGCCCTCCGTGTGCGGTCAGCCGAGGTGTGCCGACAGCAACCAGGCGCCCACGGACTTGCGACCGTTCTCCTCGTCGCGAATGTCGGCACCGGCGAAGGCCTCAAAGCCCGCCAGGAAACTCTCGGGCACGTTGGCGTGGATGCGGACCGGCCGGATTTCGTCGATCACCCAATACTTCGAGACCACCTCGCGCAACTCGGGTTCGGTGACCGCATTGACGGGGCCCTCGGCCGGCATCGCGGCGCGATCGAAGACAAGCACGAAGTACGAGGCGCCGGGCGCCGCGGCCCGCACGATCGACTGCTGATAACCGTCACGCAATTCGACGGGCATCGAGTGGAACAGGGTGCTGTCGACGATGGTTCCGAAGCGCCCGTCGTAACCGGCGAAGTCGCTGATATCCGCGACGTCGAAGGTGGCCCTGGTAAGTCCCCGCCGGGCGGCCTTCTCGGTTGCCAGCGCGATGGCGGTGGGGGACTGGTCCAGACCCACCGTGGTGAAGCCACGCTCGGCGAGGAACAGCGAGACCGCCGCCTCGCCGCAACCGGCATCGAGCACGTCGCCGTGGAACTTACCGTCCTCGATGAGGGCCGCGATCTCTGGCTGAGGCTCGCCGATGCTCCACGGCGGCCGGTTGCCCTCGCCCATCTCGGGAGCCTCGCCCCGGTAGGCGGATTCGAACATCTCGTGAGTCGGTTGCGTCATGATTTCGTTTATATCAACGGCCCTTATATATGTCAATGGCCCTGATATAGAGGGGCGGCCGTCGGTTCGCTGGATGGCAGCTGGTTGCCGGACGAAATTGGCGCGCCGCTAACCCCGGCCTGGGGTGAGGGGTTGCTCCTACTTGAGGGTCGCGGTCAGGTAGCCCGACGCTTCGCCGAACGAGGCCAGCTCGTCTTTGGGGACCGCGAATCCCTGCGCGGCGAAGGCCTGCTCTGTTGTCCGTATGTCAACCCGCCAACCGCGTTCGGCCAGGTATTCGGCGGCGGCGTTGCGCTCGCCGGTGTAGAACAACTCGGCCAGGTTGATGTTGGAGCCGATGCGTTGAGACCGCTCGGTGAGCTTCTGCGCCCAATCGGAGGGGATGTCGCGCAGGTCCATGTGCTCGGTGGCGATCCGGCTACCCGGCGCCGAAACGGCGACGATGTTGTCGAACAACCGGTCCTGCGCGTCGGGCGGCAGGTAGACCAATAGCCCCTCGGCGCTCCACGCGGTCGGCTTGCGGGCGTCGAACCCGGCCGCCGCGAGGGCCGACGGCCAGTCGTCGCGCAGGTCGACCGGCACGATGCGGCGCTCCGCGGCGGGCGTGGCACCCAGATCGGCCAGGGTTCGCGTCTTGAATGCGATCACTTCGGGTTGGTCGATCTCGTACACGACCGTGCCCGCCGGCCAGGGCAGCCGGTAGGCCCTGGTGTCGAGGCCGGACGCCAGAATGACGGCCTGGCGGATACCCGATTCGGTTGCCCGCACGAAGAAGTCGTCGAAGAACCGGGTGCGCACGGTGATCTGCTCGTTCACGGCCTGGCGGTTCAGCAGCGGATCGTCGCTGCGGTCAAGCTTGTTGTCAAGCAGCTTGATGAAGACCTCGCTGCCCACCGCGCGGACGAGCGGATCGGCCCAGGGGTCGTTCAGCAAGGCGTCGGGGCCTTGGGACGCGATCGCCCGCTGTGCGGCGACGGCCGTCGCCGTGGCCCCGACGCTGGAAGCCAGATCCCATGTGTCGTTCTCGGTGCGGGCCACGCCCATCTCCCCTCCGCGACCTGCGCGCATTTAGTTAGCTTATTTAATCGACTACCCAACTGTACTCCTGGGCAGGCGGGACCCGGGGAATGCGGCGGTAGGCCGCGGGTGTTCGCTGTAGGTATGGCTGACGAAATCGAATTGAGCCCGCGGGGTTGGGTGCGCGACCAGACCGAGCAGATATTGAGTCGGGGCACGACCGACGGAGTCGAGGTCTTCGATCGGCCGATCGTTCTGCTGACCGTCACCGGGGCGAAGTCCGGCAAGCAGCGCTACGTCCCGTTGATGCGCGTCGAGAAGGATGGCCGCTACGTCATTGTCGCGTCACACGGCGGCGCCCCGGAGCATCCGGTCTGGTATTACAACCTCAAGGCGAATCCCGCGGTGACGCTGCAAGACGGCGACAAGGCTGTCCGGTTGACGGCTCGCGAGCTCGAGGGAGCCGAGCGCGAGGAGTGGTGGCAACGCGCCGTTGAGGCGTTTCCCCCATACGCGGAATACAAGGCAAAGACGGCGCGGCAGATCCCCGTCTTCGTCCTGGAGTAGTCGCTTCCGGCCCCGGCAGCCCGCTGGCACCGGGTGCCGAAAAAAATTTGCATTCGATATGCACTCGGCTAGTCCGGTTGACCCTCCGTCTGCGGCCCACTTACCTTCGAACGCATAGGCCAGGCATGTTCCGCCGAACAACGTCGTTCAGGTATTTGTAATCGCCTGCGCTGCACGGCTTTACGTATTATCGCCAGCCGTGGCCGGGTGGAGATCGAAAAGCCCACCGCCGATGACCATTTCAGGGGAGGGCCAGTGCAACACGCGAAACAGCCAGAACCGCAGGGCATGGAGGAGGGAGCGCCGTCGCCACGCGACAAGGTTCGTGAGGTCCTCCAACACGACCTGCCCGCCTCGTTGGTGGTGTTCTTGGTGGCGCTGCCGTTGTCGCTCGGCATCGCGATCGCGTCGGACGCGCCGGTTCTCGCCGGCCTGATCGCAGCGATCGTCGGGGGAGTGATCGGCGGATGGATCGGCGGATCACCGTTACAGGTCAGCGGCCCCGCGGCCGGGCTGACCGTTGTCGTCGCCGAGCTGGTCTCCCAGTTTGGCTGGGCCATCACCTGTTTCATCACGGTGATCGCGGGGATCCTGCAAGTCTTGTTGGGGTTCAGCCGGATTGCCCGCGCCGCCTTGGCGATATCGCCGGTGGTGGTGCACGCGATGCTGGCCGGCATCGGCATCACGATTGCGCTGCAACAGGTGCATGTGCTGCTGGGTGGCGCGTCGAAGAGCTCGGCCTGGAGCAACGTCACCGGACTGCCCGCCCAGATCATGGGTGCGCACCGGCCGGGACTCGTCTTGGGCCTGCTCGTGATCGCCATTCTGGTTGCCTGGCGCTGGGTTCCGGCCCGGATCGCCAAGGTCCCCGGCCCCCTCGTCGCGATAGTGGCCGTCACGGCTATTTCAGTCATGTTCCCGTTCAACGTGTCCCGCATCGTGCTGGACGGCTCGGTGCTGGATGCGCTGCGCCTGCCGTCCGTGCCGCACGGGAATTGGGGAGCCGTCGTCGTCGCCGTCATCACCGTCACCTTGATCACCAGCGTGCAGAGCCTGCTTACGGCGGTATCGATCGATCGCATGCACACCGGCGCGCGGACCGATTTCAACCGCGAGCTGATCGGGCAGGGCGCGGCGAACATCGCGTCGGGCGCCATCGGCGGGCTTCCCATCGCGGGTGTGATCGTGCGCAGCGCCGCCAACGTGAACGCCGGCGCCAAGACGCGCGCCTCGACGATCATGCACGGCTTCTGGGTACTGCTGTTCGCCGTACCGTTCGCGGGACTCGTCGAAAAGATCCCCACCGCGGCGCTTGCCGGCCTGCTCATCGTCATCGGCATCGAGCTGCTGAAGCCCGCACACATCGAAACGGCTTTGCGCAACGGTGATCTCGCCGTCTACCTGGTGACGGTGGTCTGTGTCGTCTTCCTCAACCTGCTGCACGGCGTGATGATCGGCCTGGCGCTGGCCGTCGCCGTGACCGGATGGCGGGTGGTGCGAGCCAGGATCGAGGCCGAACCCGTCGGTGACGGATGGCACGTCGTCGTCGAGGGCGCGTGCACCTTCCTGGCGTTGCCACGCCTGACCGGAGTCCTGGCCTCGGTGCCCGAACGCACGTCGGTCACCATCCACCTGCTCACGAATTATCTCGATCATGCGGCCCACCAGGCGATCAGCGACTGGCAGCGCCGGCACTGCGCCACCGGCGGGCAGGTCCACGTTCGTGACACCGTCGACGCGCATGAAGTTGACGCCCTGGCCACCACCGGCCTCGTGGAATCCGTTGACACCGAGAGGAAGTCATCGAAGGCCAACCGTCGTAACGTGCACCTGAGCCTGGTCGAGGAGTTGTCGGCGTCAGGCGCCAAGTAACCGACCGGCGCGGCTACTTCAGGTCGGCGGCGACCTGCTCCAAGGCGGCAAGGTGTTCATCGACATTCGCGAAGCCGGCCTTCATGGTGTTGACCGAAAGATGGCTGGCGCCTGCGGCTTTCCATCCGGCGATGATGGCGGCGAGCTTGTCGCGGTCTGCGATCCAGCTGACCCGGCCTTCCATTCCGAGGCTCTTGGGGTCGCGGCCGGCCGATTCGGCCGCGCGGCTCACCTGTTCGAGGGCGTGGTCGAGGCCCGGCCCGGGCTCCACCATCGGAAACCAGCCGTCGCCGAGGCGGCCGGCGCGTTCGTAGGCGCGGTCGGAGGCTGCACCGAACCACACCGGTATCGGGCGCTGGGCCGGCAGCGGCGACAGGCCGGCCCCGGTCACGGTGTGGTATTTGCCGTGGTAGGTGACCGACCTTTCGGTCCACAGCTTACGCATCAGCTCGACCTGTTCCTCGGAGCGTTTGCCGCGGTTGGTGAACGACTCGCCGAGCGCCTCGTACTCAACGGCGTTCCAGCCCAACCCGATTCCGAATCTGAAGCGGCCCCCGGTGAGCACATCGACCTCGGCGGCCTGCTTGGCCGCCAGCACCGTTTGGCGTTGCGGCAAGATGACCACCCCGGTGACGAGTTCCAGCGAGGTGACCGCGGCCAGGTAGCCCAGCATGACGAACGGCTCATGAAACGTCGCGTCGATGTCGTAAGGGCCCTGGAAGTCGTGATGCACCGTGGGGTCGGCACCGACGACGTGGTCGTAGGCGAGGATGTGCACGAAGCCGAGTTCCTCGACGCGCTGGCCGTACGTGCGCAGGACGGCGGGGTCCGAGCCGAGCTCGGTTTGCGGGAAGACGACTCCGATGCGCATGGGCTGTGCAACCACGTCGCATCCGGATTACTTCCCCGTGCAGCGAAAGACGCGGCACACCAACCGGCGCGGCTCACCGGCTTCCAGGATGATGTAGTCGTGACGGTGAACAGGGTCAGTGGCGTGCTGCGCGTCGGTGAGATGGAGCCCACATTCGAACAAGAGCTGGCTGCGCGTTACGCGATTCCGAAGCTGCCCGACGGCCCCGCGCGAGCACAGTTCCTGGCCGAGCAAGGCGCCGGCGTGCGCGTGCTGGTGACGTCGGGATCGCCCGGCGTCGATGCCGCCACCATCGCGGCGCTACCCAACCTGGAGGCCATCGTCAACAACGGGGCCGGGGTGGATCTGATCGATTTGGGCGCGGCGAAGCGCCGCGGCATCGGCGTGAGCAACACTCCCGACGTGCTGTCGGACACGGTCGCCGACACCGCGGTGGGCCTGATCCTGATGACACTGCGCCGTTTCGGTGCCGCCGATCGCTACGTGCGCGCCGGTCGATGGGCACGCGACGGCGCGTTTCCCTATGCCAGGGATGTCAGCGGCCTGCAGGTCGGCATTCTGGGCCTGGGCCGCATCGGTTCGGCGATCGCGACCCGGCTGCTCGGATTCGACTGCGCCATCGCCTATCACAACCGCCGCCGCATCGAGGGATCGCCCTTCCGCTATGCGGAGTCGCCGATGGAGCTCGCCGAGTCGGTCGACGTCCTGGTCATCGCCACCACGGGCGACCGCGACGCGCACAAGCTGGTCGACCGCGCGGTGCTGCGGGCCCTGGGTCGCGAGGGCTATCTGATCAACATCGCGCGGGGCAGCGTCGTCGACCAGGACGCCCTGGTGGAATTGCTGGCGGCCGGGGAACTGGCGGGCGCGGGGCTGGACGTCTTCGCCGAAGAACCGCAGGTACCGGCCGAATTGTTCGACCTGGACAACGTCGTGCTGCTCCCGCATGTCGGCAGCGCCACCGCGCGAACCCGGCGGGCCATGGCGCTGCTGGCGATCCGCAATCTCGACCGCTACCTCGAAACGGGCGAATTGGTCACACCCGTCCTGCCGCCGCGCCGTTAGAGGCTGCTCGAACGCGGTTCGACACCGTGACCTGGCGATTCGGGACGGCAATTCATCTGTGGCCGAAGCGATACTCGCCGAAGGTTATTGCCCTATCCGCATCTGGGTATGCGGCATTTATGAGTCCACTACTGCCGGAGACTGCCACGCCGGTGCGGCTGACGCTCGCCGGCACAGCCCGCCCCGACACGGCGGCGGAATGGCGCCGTGCGCTGCAACGGTGGCTGCAGTACGACGTGCGCGCGCCGAAGGAGATCCGCGAGGACGTCGTCCTGGGCGTCAACGAGGCGTTGGCGAATTGTGTCGAACACGCTTACCGCTCGCATCACCAGGCGGGCGCCATGAAACTTCAGGCCAGCTACGACCCGGACGCCGAGTCGATCCGCGTCTGCGTCAGCGACCGCGGAAACTGGCGGAAGCCCTCGTCCAGGCACTCCAGCGACCCCCACGCGTCGCGCGGGATCATGCTGATGCACGGCCTCGCCGACCACTGCACCATCCACGCCCGCCCCAACGGCACCAGTGTCTACCTGGATTACGCGACCGACACCGAGGCCGGGCAGCACCCACGTTGAAGCGCCGCTACCGCCCGAACTCAGGCGCCTGATCGTGGCGCCGGCGTGAACTTCACCGGCATCTTTTCCAGGCCGCTGACAAAGTTCGCCGGGCGCAGCGGCAGCGGCTCGCCGGACGCCAGCCGCATATCCGGCAGGCGTTTCAGCAGGCGCTCGAGCATCATCGACAGCTCCAGGCGCGCCAGCTGATTGCCCAGACAGAAGTGCGTCCCGAACCCGAAGGCCAGATGATTGTTGGGGTAGCGGTCGATGCGGAAGTTCTCCGGATCACCGAACACCGCCTCATCGAAGTTGGCCGATTCGAACAGCAGGATGATCTTCTCGCCGCGCTGCAGCTGTGCGCCGTGGAAGTCCACATCGGCGGTCATGGTGCGGGCCATGTTCTTGACCGGGGCCGTCCAGCGCAGCATCTCCTCGATCGCGTTGGGCAGCAGCGCCACGTCGTTGACCAGCCGCTGGTGCTGTTGCGGGTGCCGCAGAATCTGCGCGGTACCGCCGGACAGCGTGTGCCGAGTGGTCTCGTCGCCGCCGATCAGGAGTAGCAACACCTCGGTGACGATCTCGTGGTCCGCCAGCTTTTCGCCGTCCACCTCCGCATGTACCAGCACACTGACCAGGTCATCGGTCGGATCCGCCTTGCGCGCCGCGATCATGCCGGTCATGTATTCGGTGTAGGCGGCGAAGGCATCCACCGAGACCTGGAAATCCTCCTGCGCGGTCGTGCTGCTGAGCAAGGTCACCATGTCGTCGGACCAGCGAAGGAACATCTGGCGCTCCTCCGGAAGCACCCCGAGCATGTCACCGATCACCGCCATCGGAAGCGGCGCGGCGAGATCCCAGACGAAGTCGCACTCGCCCCGCTCACAGACGTTGTCGATCAACGCATCACACAGCGCGCCGATCGAGTGCTCCCTGTCCTTGACGCGTTTGCGGGTAAAGCCCGCATTGACCAGCTTGCGTCGCAGCAGGTGCGCGGGGTCGTCCATCGCGATCATCATCGGCGGCGCGTCCTGGTCGGGCCGGATACCGCCGGCGTTGGAGAACAACTCCGGTGCACGCTCGGCGTCGATCACCGCCTGGTAGCTCGCCGCGGCCGCCAGGCCATTGCGGTCCCGAAAGACCGGTTCGTTCTCGCGCATCCATCGATAGACCGACCGCGAATCGCCCGCATAGAAGGCGCCGTCGGTCAGGTCGATATCGGGCCGTAGCTGGTTGCGCGTATCGATGGTGCTTGGCACGGTTCACCCTTCTCCCGCCTGCGCTGGGCTACCGTGAACCTTACAGTAGGAACTGTGGTATTCCCCACAAAAGGTTCCGCGCGCTCGGCAAGTCGGGCCGCGCGCCGGCGGGCCGCCACACCGACGGTCCCATGCGTGCATGAGGCATCAAGCGATGCAACGCATCTCAGATGCCCGCGACCAGTTCCAGATCCTTCAGGGCCGCCTCGAGGTGGCCGAGCATCCGCTGCAGGTGCGGAACGCTGCGGCGGCACCCGACCAGACCGAAGTCGAGGTTGTCTGCGTTGTTGGTGACCGTGATGTTGACGGCCTGGCCGTCGAGCGGGATCGACAGCGGATAGTTTCCGTCCAATCGCGCTCCACGCCAATACAATTGGTCGGAATTACCGGTCGAAACATTGGAAATGACGATGTTGAACGGTGGCGAGGCCGCAGACAGGTAGCCGGGGATCAGGCCGAAGAACAGACCCCCGATGTTGAAGGCGGACAGGGCCAGCTGCTGCACCGGAGGCAGCTGCCAGAACACCTCTTTGGTCTCGCGGATGGATGCGCTGATCGTCTCCAGCCGCTTCGCCGGGTCGTCGAGGTGGGTTGCGAGGTTGCACAGGAAGGTCCCGACGTTGTTCCCCCCGCGGTCATCGTCGTCCTTGCGTAGATTCACCGGGACCATGGCGGTCAGGGGGGCGTCCGGGAGGGCGTCCTGATCGAGGAGGTAGGCGCGCAAGGCCCCGGCGGACATGGCGAGGACGACGTCGTTGATCGTCGCACCGGTCGCCGATTTGACCGCCTTGATGCGCTCCAGCGAGTAGGACTGGGCCGCGACCCGCCGGGCGCCGCCGATCCGCACGTTGAACATCGAGCGCGGCGCCCGGAACGGCAGCGTCAGTTGCTGTTCGAGCAGCGCCGCGCGGGCGAGCTTGAGCGTGGACGGCGCCAGGGCGAGGGCCGACCCCGCGGTGCGGCCGACCCGGCCGAAGAGCGACGACTGGTGCCGCCGCCCGCCGCGCTGACGCGGACCCAGGCTCCACGGCACCCGGACCTCGTCGTCGTCCGCGTCGGACGTGAAGGCGCGCTGCACCAGGCGTAGCGCCGAGACGCCATCCATGAGGGAGTGGTGATATTTCGTGTAGACCGCATACCGCCCGTCCTGCAGCCCTTCGACGAGGTGCGCCTCCCACAGCGGACGGTGCCGATCGAGCAGGCTGCCGTGCAGGCGGGACGCCAACTCGAGCAGGTCGCGGACGCGTCCGGGCTCGGGAAGCGCCGACCGGCGCAGGTGATAGTCGAGCTCGACTTCCTTGTCGAAGGACCACGCGACATTGGTGAGGCCGCCGAAGAAGGCCGGGTGCTTACGGAAGGACGGCTGGACGTCCGTGCACTCGAGCATCGCGTGATACGCCTCGCGCACGAAGTGGGGACCGGCGTCCTCGGGCGGCTCGAAGAGCTGTAGCGAACCCACGTGCATCGGATGCTCGCGGGACTCGCCGATCAGGAACAACGCGTCCGTCGGTGATATCGGTTCCATAGCCGTTCCCATTCCCTCCGCTGTGCCGTCCGTCCAGCACATGCCTCTTTCGTATTAGCCGCACAGAGCGATTGCTAATCCCGAATCAGCGTTTCGACCCGCGACGGGTCAGACCCCTTGCGCGCGCGTCCGTTTGGGTACCGACGGGCTTTGTTCGTCAAACCTTCTGCGCGGCAATCGCTTTCCCGCGGTAATTAGCGCCCGGTGGCCTGGAAGATGACCCGCCGCGCGATCTGCACCGCGTGGTCGGCGAAGCGTTCGTAGAAGCGGCCCAACAGGGTGGCGTCCACCGCGGAGGCGACCCCCTGGGTCCACGCGGGATCCATCAGCGTCGCCAGCAGCCGGTGGTGCAGCTCGTCCATCGCGTCGTCGTCGTGGCGGATCTGGGCCGCCCCGCGCGGATCCTGGGAGACCAGCACCTGTCGCGCCCCTTGTGCCAGCGCCTCGGCGGCCTCGCCCATCGCGGCGACGTAGGGCCGCACCTCGGCGGCAACGGCCGGATAGGGGTGACGGCGGCGGGCGATCTCCGCGATGTGTACGGCCAGCTCGACCATCCGTCGCGCATCCGCGGCGATCCGGAGCGCGCTGACGACCGCGCGCAAGTCCGTGGCCACCGGCGCCTGCAGCGCCAACAGCGCGAATGCCGTCTCCTCGACGTGCGCGTCGAGGGCCACGATGCTGCCGTGCCGGGCGATGACGGACTCGGCCGTCGTCAAGTCGGTTTCCAGCAGCGCTTCGCTCGCCTGTGAAATCGCCTCGGCGGCCATCGCGCACATGTCGGCGAGCTGGTCGGTGAGCGTGTCCAGCTGGTGGTGGAAACCGGTCCTCATCCTCAACGGAATATCCCGCTGCCGCGATAATCAACCGCTGACCGCGCGGGGCGGCAGGAGCCCCGCTAGCGGACGTCCTCGGCGAGCGCCCGAGCCTCCCGCTCGGTTTCGACGGCGGGCCCGGAGCCGGGCAACGGCTTGCCGGCGACTTCCGGGGTGAACAGCAACGTGATCGTCCCCACCACGCCGCCGAAGATCAGCATGTAGGCCGGCACCATCACGTTGCCGGTGCCCGACACCAGCGCCTGGGCGATCAGCGGTGTGATGCCGCCGACGAGGGAAATCGAGATGTTGTAGGAGATCGCCAGCGCCCCATAGCGCATGTTCGTGGGAAACAAGGCCGGCAGCATGGCCGGGCCGGTGCTGTCGAAGCACAGTTCCATCAGGCCGATCAGCAGCACCCCGATGAAGATCAGCGGGTACACGCCACCGAAGCGGATGAGCAGGAAGGCGGGAATGGAGGCCCCGATCAGCAGCCCGCAGCCCGTCCACATGATGGGTTTGACGCCGATCCGATCGGACAGGGCGGCCACGAGCACCACGGTGACCATCAGGATCGCCAAGGTCGACACGATCATGACCAGCCCGGCGGTGTGCCCGACCCGGACGAAGAGCCTGAGATAGGTCGGCAGGTAGCCGGTGAGCATGAAGTCGGCGACCTGGGAGGTGAGCACCAGCGCCGCGCAGATCAGCATCGGCCGCCATTGGGACGCGACGGTGCGCAGAATCTGCTGCCGACCTTGGCCGCCGGACGCGGACGCGCCTTCGTTCGCGCTCTGGTAAGCGGAGGACTCCTTGAGCCGTAGCCGCAGGTAGAGGGCGACCAGGCCGAAGGGCAGGCCGAGCAACAGCGGAATCCGCCAGCCGTACGTCAGCATGTCCTCGTCCGGCAGCCAGGTCTGCAGGCCGGTCACCAGCAACCCGGCGAGCACGAATCCGACCAGGTTTCCCATCGGCAGGAAGCCGACCATCATGCCGCGTTTGTGGTCGGGCGCCTGCTCGACCAGATAGGTCATCGCTCCGACGTACTCGCCGCCGGTCGACAGGCCCTGAAAGATCCGTGCGATGACGAGCAGGATCGGCGCCCAGATGCCGATGGCGCTGTAGGTGGGCAGCAGGCCGGTCATGGTCGTGCTCACCGTCATCATCAGGATGGTGACCACCAGCACCCGGTGACGCCCGATGCGGTCGCCGAGCGGCCCGAAGATGAATCCGCCGAGCGGGCGCACCACGAACGCCGCCGCCAGCGTGCCGAACGTCGCGATGAGGTGGACGCCGCTGACGCTTTTGCCGGGGTAGAACACCTGGGCGATCGTGGTGGCGATATAGCCGTAGACCCCGAAGTCGTACCACTCCATGAAGTTGCCGATGGCGGTGCCCATGATGGTCTGCCGCATCGCCGGATCGGCGACCCTGATTTCTTTACGTGCCCATTTCCTCCGGCGGCGTCGATTACCCATCGAATGATGGCTTACCCGAAACAATCCCGGGACGAACCAGCGGGGTGGGGTAATCACACCGGTCTCCGGGTCACCCGGAGACCGCCGCGACGACCCGGCCGGGCCGCGGGCGAACGCGTGTGGGTCCGGAAAACGCCAGCTAGGCGTGCGCCGCCGAACCCACCGTCGAGGACACTGCGCCGCCCGCGGAGCCGATATCGGTTATTCGCGTCACGTCGGCTCGTTTCGCGGCGTGGTTCATTGGCCTTTCAAGCTCCCGATGCGCAGCGAGAAGTCGGCGGCTTTGGGCGGCGGCGAGTCCTCGAACTGCTCGACGTAGCCCTGGGGGTCACGATCGGTGATCGGCAGCCCCTCGGTGGTCGGGTGCTCGGCCATGAACTCGCTGTACTGACGCCCGAGGGCCTCGCGAAGGCCGATGGGGGCGTTGCGGCGAAAGTCCGACAGCCCTTCGCGTTCCTCCTCGCCCATGTGATCGTCGTTGGCCTCCCGGGTGCGGCCGACGGCGGCCCACCACTGTTCGCTGCCCGGCGCGGCGGCGTTGGCGTCGCGGACGCCATCGCGAATGTCGTTGTGGTCGCCGATCGCGTCGAGGGTCTCGCCCTCGGCGTCGTCACCCCCGCGTTTCAGCAACTGGGGGTAAAAGATCTTTTCTTCGATGTAGGCGTGCACGTCGAGCTTGTCGGCCAGCGGACCCCATACTCGCTCGAGCGCGGCCCGGTCGTCGGGGCGGTGGGCCTGCAGGTCGTCCAGGCGGGCGAACTGTTCGCGGAACCACTCATGGTCGGCCAGGATCAACCTGGTGATGTCTGCCATCGGAGAGCGCCGCCTCTCTGGATCCCGGTCAGCCCGGGCTTACCCGGTTTACCCGCTGAGGTAACAACCCGACGCTGGATCCGTCAACCGGTTTCGCTCCCGGCTCGCGGTCTTTGTCCGAGTTGCTCTGCGCCGCAATAAAATCACCAATTTGACGCACGCGTAAGCCATCTGGACACCGGGCGCTGCCGGCCCCTGGGCCGTCGGCGCCGTGGCCCTGAACAGCAACTCACCGGGAGGCCGCGGGTATCCGGGCGGATACACTGGGGCCGTCAGTCCGCGGATCAGCTTCGATCCCACCCGCTAAACCAATAGTCAGTCAGAGGTTGTGCCTTGTCCGAAAACCCCGGCGATGCCGTCAGCTTGGAACCGCATTTCGAGGACGTACAAGCGCACTACGACCTGTCCGACGAATTCTTCGCGCTCTTCCTAGACCCGACGCGCACCTACAGCTGCGCCTACTTCGAGCGCGACGATATGACGCTGGAAGATGCGCAGTTCGCCAAGGTCGACCTCTCGCTGGGCAAGCTCGGGCTGCAGCCGGGCATGACGTTGCTCGACATCGGGTGCGGGTGGGGCACCACAATCGTCCGCGGCCTGGAGAACTACGACGTCAACGTCGTGGGCCTCACGCTCAGTCGCAATCAGCAGGCGCACGTGCAGCGCCGCCTGGACAGCCATCCTTCGCAGCGGTCCAAGCGGGTGCTGCTGCAGGGCTGGGAGCAGTTCGACGAGAAGGTCGACCGGATCGTGTCGATCGGCGCCTTCGAGCACTTCGGGCGCGACCGGTACGACGAATTCTTCAAGAAGACCTACGAGGCGCTACCGGACGACGGCGTCATGATGCTGCACACCATCATCAAGCCCAGCGACGAGGAATTCGCGGAGCGCGGGCTGCCCATCACCATGACCAAGCTGCGCTTCATGAAATTCATCATGGACGAGATTTTCCCGGGCGGAGACCTGCCGCAGGCCAAGGGCGTCGTCGAGCACGCCGAGCGTGCCGGCTTCGGTGTGAAGCTGATTCAGCCGCTGCGCCTGCACTACGCCCGCACCCTGGACACCTGGTCGGCCGCGCTCGAGGCGCGCCGGGACGAGGCCATCGCGATTCAGTCCGAAGAGGTCTACGACCGGTACATGCGGTACCTGACCGGATGCGCGGACCTGTTCCGTGAGGGCTACACCGACGTCGCGCAGTTCACCCTGACCAAGGGCTGACACGCTAGCTCGTCACACCGAAAGCTCTGCAGGCGCAGGGGTTTCGGTCTTCGCGCTCGCGGGTTTGAGGCGAAGGTCGTCGCTGACGTCGTCGAGCGCCAGTCCGACGGGCTCGCGTACCAGGGCGGTCGTCGCGATTCCCGCGGCGTAGCAGCAGAAGCCCAACAACGTCACCGCTCGTAACCCGGCCCCGCTGAGCAGGAGCGGCACGAACAGCGCACCCAGGAAGGCGCCGACTTTCGCAATGGCGGACGAAAGCCCGTGAAAGGTACTGCGAACGGCCGTGGGGTACGACTCGGCCGCGAGGAGCATGGTCGTGTAGTTGGGCCCGAATGCCACGCCGAACAACGAGATCCCGAACACGATCGCGAACGGCACCACCGAGGCGCTGATGACGGGGAAAGCCGTTATCAACAGCATCGCCGTCGCGCAGATACCGAAACCGAGCGCCTGCAACACGCGTCGGGGCATCCGGTCGAGCACCAGCAGCCCGGCGATCGCGCCACCGAGGCCGAAACAAATGACCAGCACGGCGTTGAGGGCGATGTTGGACACCACGCTGCCGTGGGGAGCGATGTGCTTGATGAGCAACGGTTGACTGACGTAGCTGCCGTAGACGGCGACATTGAAGAAGAACCAGCTCCCGGCGGTGCCCAACAGGACGGTGAGGACTTTCCGGTTGGACAGCCCGATCTTGGCGGCAGGAGTCGCGCCAATGGTGGGCGCGGTGAACGTCGCGCCCGATTGAGCAAATGCCGCAAAGTCTTTCAGCGCCTGCTGCTCGTCGCCGCGTTCGGCCGTCCAGCGCGGTGACTCGGGCATGTGGCGGCGCTGATACAGCACCAGCGCCGAGGGGATGACGCCGATCGCGACGATCACCCGCCAGGCGAGGTGGTCGGGAACGCCGATGGCCAGCACGAGCAGGCTGACGAGATAGGCGACGACCTGACCGAACACGTAGAAGATGAACGTGAGGCCGACCAGCTGACCGCGGTTTCGCCGGTTGGCGTATTCGGTCATGATGACTCCGCTGGCGGGATAGTCGCCCCCGATGCCTATTCCGAGTATCAGCCTGGCGATGAGCAGGGTGGTGAAGTTCGGCGCGAATGCGGAGAGCAGCGCACCGACGATCATCAAGACCGCTTCGAAACCGTAGACCCGCCGCCGGCCGAGCATGTCGCCGAGGCGCCCGAAGGCGAAGGCGCCCACCGCGACTGCCAGCAGTGTCGAGCTCGTCAGCATCGATATCTGTCCGCCGGTGAGATGGAACTGCGGCGTGGCCAGCAGGGTAATCGTGCCGATGACGTTGAGATCGTAGGAGTCCGTGAAGAATCCGGCGCCCGCGGTCGCCGCCGCCTTGAAGTGGAAGATGTCGAGCTGTGCGTCATCGATCGATCTGGCGACGCCGACTTGTGCGGGCTCTGCCTCGCGCCGGCTCTCCGAACTTGTCATGATAAGTACGGTCCAACACGCACCGGAGTCAAGTCAACGGAGTACTGGACTTTACGACGAAGTTCAATATTTGTTAACCACAGGGAGTTTGCCGGACCACACGGTCGGGAGGCGCGGCGCAAACATGTATAGTCAAGTGCATGGCAATGGCGTTGCACGAAATGATCGCCGACAGCTTGCGGGAGCAGATCAGGGCGGGCGAGTTGCCCGTGGGTTCCGAGCTGCCGTCCGAATCGCAGCTCTGCGACCGGTGGAAGGCGTCACGCGGGCCGGTGCGCCAGGCGCTGGCCGCATTACGCGCCGAAGGTGTCATCACCGGCGGTCGTGGGAGACGGCCGGTCGTCCGCACGACTTCGATCGGTCAGCCGTTCGACACGCTGCTGTCCTACTCCGCCTGGGCGCACTCGATCGGACGCGCGCCCGGGCAGCGCACGCTCGAATTGGCTTTGCGGCGAGCGGATCAACACGCGGCGTCGGCACTCCAGATCGACGAGGGCGCGCCGGTCGTGCAAATGTTGCGGTTGCGCTACCTCGACGGTGAGCCCGCGATGCTGGAACGCGCGACCTTCGTCGAGGATGTCGGTCGCCGGTTGTTCGACTTCGATTGCGACTCCGGGTCGTTGTGGGCTTACCTGTTGTCACAAGGGGTGCGGTTCTCGACCGCTTCGCACGTCATCGACGCGATCGCTGCCGACCCCGTCGACTCCGCGCATCTCGCTGTGGCGCAAGGTGATCCGCTGCTGAGGCAGCAGCGGATCACCCGTGGGGCCGGCGGCGAGATCATCGAATACCACGACGACCGGTACCTGCCGGCCATGGTCAGCTTCACGCTCGAGAACACGCTGGACGCGCGCTGCGCCCTCACCCGAAATGCCAAGCCCGGGGCGGAGGTTGACGCACGATGACCGCCGGGCTCGAGCTGGCGGTATTGGACATTGCCGGCACCACCATCGACGAGGGTCAGCAGGTCTACCGGGTTCTGGCCGAAACGGTGACCGCCCATGGCGCAGCACCGTCACGGGCGGACATCGCCCGCTGGCACGGGGCGGCCAAGCACGAGGCGCTGCGTGCGCTGCTCACCGCGCCCAGTGGTGAGCCCCCGAGCGCGGACCTGCTGGACACGGTCGTCGCCGATTTCCGGTCCCGGCTGGCGGCCGCCTACGCCAGCTCTCCGCCGCGCCCCCTGGCCGGAGTCACCGACGCGATCGCGGCACTGCGTTCCGCCGGCATCCGGGTGGCGCTCACCACCGGGTTCGATCGCGACATTGTCGAGTCGCTGGTTTCCGCCTTGGGCTGGGAAGGCGACTCGGTGGTGGACGGCGTGGTCTGCGGCAGCGACGTGGCGGCCGGACGCCCGGCGCCCTTCATGATCTTCCGGGCGATGGAGAACCTTGGTGTCGCCGGCGTGGACCGCGTGCTCGTCGCGGGCGACACCCCGCGCGACCTGCAGGCCGGCACCAACTCGGGCGCGGCGTTCGTCGTCGGAGTCCTGTCGGGAGCAGGCGACGCGGCGGAACTCGGCAAACATCGGCACACCCACCTGGTCGGGTCGGTGGCCGAGCTGCCCACGCTCCTCGGCCTGCGCAACGCGGTGGCGCGCCCCGCGTGACACGGCCGGCCCCCTCGGCCCAGCAGGCGGCCCCGCGATCGGCCACACCTTGGCGGCCGTGTGGCGTGGCGGCTCCGACATCGCGGTGGAATCGGTGAGCGTGCCCCGGCTGGGGCCCGGTGATGCGTTGGTGCGAGTCAGGCTCGCCACAGTGTGCGGGAGCGACAGACACACGGTGAGCGGACGGCGCGAACAGCCGTGTCCATCGATCCTGGGGCACGAGACCGTCGGTGAAATCGTGGCGCTGGGTACCGGTTCGGGGCGGGCCGTGGACGGACGGCCGTTGCGCGTCGGTCAACGCGTCGTCTGGAGCGTGACGTGGCCGTGTGGCGCCTGCGACCGGTGTCTGGCCGGCGTCACCGCGAAGTGCCGGGTGGTGCGCAAGGCCGGCCATGAGGCGCTGAACTCCGAATGGGGGCTGTCCGGTGGTTACGCCCAGCACGTGCACCTCCCGCGCGGCATACCCGTTGCCGTCGTCGACGACGACCTCGTCGATCCGGTCGCCGCACCCGCGTCTTGCGCGACGGCGACGGTCATGGCCGTTCTGGAACGCGCCGGGAACCTGGGTGGCCGACGGGTCGTCGTGCTCGGCGCCGGCATGCTGGGGCTGACCGCGATCGCCGCCGCCGCGTGTGCGGGCGCCTCCGCGGTGGTCACCGTCGATCCGGCCGCGACCAGAAGACAGTTGGCACTTCGATTCGGCGCCACCGCCGTGCGGGATTCGGTTCGCGGCGCGGACCCGAGCGACATACTGCTGGAGTTTTCCGGCGCTCCGGATGCCCTGGAAGACGGGCTGGCGACCCTCGACGTCCAGGGGACAGCCGTCCTCGCCGGCTCCGTCGCACCGAGTGCCGCCGTGGCGATCGACCCCGAGTCGGTGGTGCGCCGCCAACTGTCCATCCTCGGCGTGCACAATTACGAACCGCGACACCTGGCGGCATCACTGACCTTTTTGCGCCGAACGCGCGAGCGCTTCCCCTGGCACGAGTTGGTCGCCGGCCCCGCAACCCTCGACGACCTGGGCGCCCTGCTGGCCGGGCCCGCAGGGCCTGTGCCGCGGTATTCGATCGCCCCTTGACAAGGCAGGCCGCTGTAGGTCTGGGTTTACCACCCCAGATCCGCGGGTAATTTCCCGGCAACAACTTGATTCGGTGGGTGCCGGCGTCCTTCGGCGCAACGCCGCTGGAAGGACCGACCGTGAGCGCCAAACACCGCATGCCGGAGCAACGGCCGACGCCGGCCGATCACGGTCGCCGACGCGGCCTGTCCGGCGCTGCGAAGGTCTGCGACATCATCTCCGCTTCGGTGTTGTGCGCCGCCTGCCTCACCGCGTTGGTGCTCAACGGAGCCCAGCACGACAAGCGCAGTGTCACCGCCACTCTCGAACCGCCCGCCATCTCGCAGCCGGTGAGCCAGGAAGGCACCGTGGTGGCCGTGTCGGCGGACTCGGTGACCATGCGCGGTGCCGATGGGCACATCCAGACCTACCGCTTCACCCCGAACACCACCGTGGTCAGCCATGGTGCGCGCCAATCCATCACCGCCGCACCGCATTTCGCGGTCAACGACAAGGTCGTTGTGGTCGGGACGATCGAGGGCGGCACGGCGCTGGCCACTGCGGTGGCCTACCGCGGCGCGGGGCACGGAGACGCTCCGCCGATGGATTATGCGGACGGCCAGGCGTTTCCAGCCGGCGCCGCCTGAGGTTCAGTCTCAGACGCCGCGCTTGCCGCCGCGCCAAGTTCGACCGGGCAGCACTTGCCGCGGGTACCGTGCACTCGGCCTAGTCTGGTAGCGATCCGGACATAGGAGGCGCCATGGGCGAGCACGAAGCGAAGATGATCATCTTGTCGACTGACGACCTGGATGAGTCGATCCGGTTCTACAGCGAGACCCTGGGCATGCCACTGAAGTTTCGCGATGGCGCGCACTTCGCGGCGCTCGACGCGGGCCCGGTGACGCTGGCGCTGGCGACCGCGGTCGACCACCCCATCCCCGGGCAGGTCGTGGTCGGCATCAAGACCGCGGACGTCGATGCGGCGGCGAGGGCCGTCGAGGCCAGCGGCGGCGGCATCGTGAAGGGCCCCTATGACGATGCCCACGAACGACGCGCCGTGGTCTATGACAACAAGGGCAACGGCCTGGTCTTCTACCAGCCATTGGCCCGGTAATAGCTGCACGCTCCGAGAGTGCCGGTGGGCGTTTACTTTCCGGTGCGCTCACGGTGTCTGCATCCGGGCCAACAGCAGGGCCGGCGCTTGCCTTCTTCCAGCTCCTCCTGGGTCCGGCGGATGCGGCGTTCCCGCGTCGCCGGCTGCTTGGCGTCCTGCACCCAACAGATGAACTCGTTTCGGGCCAGCGGCGTGATGTCCCGCCAGGCGGCGAGCGCGGTCGCGTTGCCGATCAACGATTCGCGCAGGTCCGCAGGCAACTTGTGTACGACACCGCCGGGTACGCGTTGGCCGGTCATCGGCCCACCAAATGCGCGCTGTCATCGTGTAATTCGTCGCGGCGCAAGGTCATCGGGGTCAGCGCGGGGACATCGCCGGCCGCGACCACGACCCGGGTGATCGGGGTGAGCGCGCCGAACAGCGTCTCCACCTCGTCATCGGTGAGCGCGTCGAGCGCGGACAGGGCCAGCGTGTCGGTCGTCAATTCGATGTGGTCCTTCAGTGCTCGTCCGGCCGCCGTCAGCGTTCCGTCGTCGTCGAGCAGCCCCCGCTCGGCAAGCTGCTGTTCGTGTTGACGCCACGTGGTCTCGTCGTAGTCACGGGTGCGGGCGATGTAGTCGCGAGAGACGTTGCCCGCCGCGGCATGTAGGACGTTGGCTTCGCGGCCGGAGATGCCGGCGGCGGCCAGCACCGCAACGTGTGCATCGCCACGCTGCTCGCGCAGCAGCGTCGTGGCCTGCCACAGCGACGCCAGCGGGTCGTCCGGCCACGGCAGCGCCAGGTTCGCGGCGAACAGCGGCCGCGCGTCGAGCGGAGCCTGACGCGCCGCCCGGCCCGCCAGTTCGGCTGCGACGCGGACGTTTTCGTCCGAACCCAGGCCATAACGGCGCAGTGCGGCCACCGCGGACTCTTGCCGGGCCTGCAGCGCGGCCTGCGGACCCGCGATCTCCCATGCCGCCGGCAACGCCTTGGCGACCCGTTCGGGTGCGAAGTTGTAGAAGATCGCGCTGACCACCTCGCGGGGCGCCGCGCCCAACGGTGCCGAGCGGGCCGCGAAATAGCCCATCCAGAAGCCGCGGTAGCCCAGCGCGTCCAGCGCCGCCCGCGCCTCCGGCGCGAAATAGGTCACCGCGTGCACCGGTTCGTAGCGATCGAAGAAGCGTCGGGCCAGGGCCGGTTGTCGTCGCATGTTCGCAGTTAACCACCGGCGCGGGCAGCCACCAAGCCCGGACCTGCGGCACGAAAAGCGCCTCACCCTAGGCTCGAGAAGTGACCATCCCGTATGACGACCCATTGCGTGAGCGGATTCGGAACAACCTGGCCGGCCACCGCCGCCGCGCGGTGACCGACCCGACGAAGCGGCACGCGGCCGTCGCGGTGGTGCTGGTGGATTCGGAGCTGGGGGAGGACCGGGTCGATCCCGTGTCGGTGGACGAGTGGAACGCCGGCCGGGCGATGCCCGCTGCCCATCTGGACGGTCGCATGGTCGACGTGTCCGGCGGCGCGGCTTTCTTGCTGTGCCGCAGGGCATCTCGGCTCAGCTCGCACGCGGCGCAGTGGGCACTGCCCGGCGGCCGCCTCGATCCGGGCGAGACGGCGGTCGACGCGGCGCTGCGGGAACTGCGCGAGGAGGTCGGCATCGAGCTGTCCGAGTCGGCGGTGCTGGGGTTGCTCGACGACTACCCCACCCGGTCCGGATACGTGATCACGCCGGTGGTGCTCTGGGGAGGGGGACGGCTCGACCTTCGGCCCGCACCCGACGAGGTCGTCGCCGTCTACCGGGTGGGGCTGCACCAACTCCAGCGCGACGACTCGCCCCGATTCATCACCATCCCGGAAAGCCCGCGACCTGTCGTGCAGATCCCGCTGGGCAACGACCTCATCCACGCCCCGACCGGCGCGGTGCTCCTGCAATTACGTTGGCTGGGTCTGGAAGGGCGAGCCGACCCGGTGAACGAGCTGGAACAACCGGTCTTCGCCTGGAAGTAGCTGTCGCCCAGCGCCTCCTGCGGGCCGGCCGACGTCAGCGCGGGCCCGGCGTCCCGAACAGCGAGGCCGCCACCTCGATCAGCGACGTGCCCGACACGTCCCAGGCGCCCGGGGGCGTGGGATCCGCCGGCCGGTCCGGCCCGTATTCCTTCGGCCTGGCAACGAAACCGGTGGCCAGCCCGCTGGCCCGGGCCGCCGCGAGATCGGAGGGGTGCGCCGCCACCAGCATCACTTCACCGGGTTCCAGACCCAGCAAACGAGCGGGCGTTTGGTACGCGCGCGGGTCGGGCTTGAAGGCCCTGCTGACATCGGATCCGAGCACCACGTCCCACGGCAGGCCGGCGTACTTCGCCATGTCGACCAGCAGCCCGGTGTTGCCGTTGGACAGCGGCCCGACGATCGCGTGCCGCTTCATGGCCCCGATGCCCTCGACGCTGTCCGGCCACGGTGGCAGCCAGCGCCATGCCCGGGCCAGGTCGTCCACCTCCGCGCCGGGCAGCGCGTCGGCGGCGACGCCGAATGTCTCGAACGACGCGAGCAGGTTCTCTCGATGCAAGACGTCGAGCGATACGAATTCCCGGTGCCCGGAGCGGACTTCGGCCATCGACGGGAGGTAGCGCTCGCGCCACTGGAGTGCAAACACGTCGGGGTCGAGACCGAGGTGGTGGCGCTGCGCGAAATTCCCCACCGCGGCCGAGATCCCGGAGCGCCAGTCGACGACCGTTCCGAAGGTGTCGAACAGAACGGCACGCACTACCCGGCCGGTCGAGGGCGAGCGGTAATCGGTCATTTCCTCAGGCTAACGCGGCGCCCGGCGGCGCTGCCGGGCCGTGATGCGCCGGACCCGCGGCCGGCGTACCCTATCGTTAGCCGTGCGAACGAAAGGCCGGGCGGCTCAATCGATGACTCGACAGGAGGCGGCTGTGGCCCGAAGTGCCGGGGACACCTGGGATATCGTGACGAGTGTCGGCTTCACCGCGTTGGCCGTTTGCGCGGCGCGCGCACTCGATGCTGCGCTGCGCCCGCCGCTGGCGAACGACACCTTTGCCGCGGCCTTTGTCGCCGCCGCCGGTGAGCCGAACCTGATTGCGGCAGTTGACAACGCGGACATGAGTAGCGCCGCGGCCTTCAACGCGCAATGGGTGGGGGTGCGGACGCGGTTCTTCGATGAGTTCTTCGCTGACGCCGGCCGAGCCGGAACGCCCCAGGCGGTGATCCTGGCGGCGGGACTGGATTCTCGGGCGTACCGGCTGAAATGGCCCGCCGGACATACTCTTTTCGAAGTCGACCAGCCGCGAGTGCTCGAATTCAAGCAGGAGGTCCTCGACCGGCGGGGTGCCACACCGTCGACGCGGCGCGTCACCGTCGCCACCGACTTACGCGACGACTGGGCGGGCGCGCTGATTGCCGCGGGGTTCGACCCCGGCCGGCCGACGGCGTGGGCGCTCGAGGGCTTGCTGCCGTATCTGCCTGGGGCAGCCCAGGATGCGCTGTTCGACAAGTTGCACGACCTGTCGGCTGTCGGTAGCCACCTGGCCGCCGAGCTCGGACCGGCACCCGGTGAAGTGCAGGAATTCGCCGACAACGTCCCCACCATCAGCCAGGACACCGGCCAGCCGCCGGTCGCCGAGCTGTGGTACGACGATCCGCGCACGGACACCAAAGACTGTCTGGCCCAGCGTGGTTGGCAGGTCAGCGGCGTCGACTTGGTCGCGCGGGCGGCCACCGCGTATGGGCGGCCCTTCCAGGAGCTGCCGGCGGTCTTCGACCGGTTGATGCGCACCAAATTCTTCACCGCCGTCCGCCAAGGCTGACCGACGAACGGTCCTGCGGCTGTCATGTGACGGACGCTCGTTGTTCGTCCTGTGGCCACCATGGGGCGGACTCGCTCTGCGAACCTTGTCCCACGCATCGGGACGGACGTGTCTCGGCGCCTCGGGAAAGGGCCGCCATGACAGAACACTTGCGCGCTTACAACAGCCTCTGGCAGGTCCGCAGCGACTCGTGGTGCCGGCTGGAGGAGGCCGCCGACCGGCTGACCCGCCCGACCACCGTCGGAGAGCTCAAGGACAAGTGGGCGGGCGCTTGCCAGGAGCTGCTGGCGCGCCTGAGCACGCTGGAGCCGTATTGGGCGTATCCTGGCGCACCCCAATTCGCACGCATACAACGGCTTTTCACCGCGGGGGGCTATGACAAGTTCGCGCAGGCGGTCGGGCAGATCAACCGGGCGCTGACGACGGAGTCCTACCGGTCGGGAGATGTGGACAACGCCGGTGCCGACGAGCTGGACATGTTCCCGTCCGACCCGCGACAGCTCCTCGAGCATCAACCCGCGACGCAGCGCGACCGGCCGTACTTCGAAGTGCTCGTCGTGGAGAAGATGACCGAGGAGCAGGAGCGGGCGCTGCGCAACGAGGTGCGCAAATGGCGGCGGCCCGACGACGAATTCGTCTACGAGCTCGTGGTGGTGTCCAGCGGGGATGAGGCCCTGATAGCCGCGCGGCTGAACGTCAACCTGCAGGCGGTGGTGATCCGCCGGCGCTTCTCTCACCAGTCGACCCGAGACCTCTCGGCGCTGTCGGAATTCGTCGACACCGCGGTGTCGGACGAGTTGAACGATCACCAGTCACCCGAAGAGCGCGCGCAGATCCTGGCGCTCTCGCTGGCGGAGTTGCGTCCCGAGCTGGACCTCTACCTGATGACCGAGATCGAGGTGGAAGACATCGCCGGGCGGCTGGGCCAGTACTTCCGCCGGGTGTTCCACGCCCGGGAGGGCATGCTCGAGCTGCACCTGTCCATCCTGCAAGGCGTCGCAGCGCGTTACCGCACACCGTTTTTCAGCGCCCTCAAGCAGTACAGCCACCGCCCGACGGGGGTCTTTCACGCGCTGCCGATTTCGCAGGGCAAGTCCATCGTCAACTCCCACTGGATCAAGGACATGGTGGGCTTCTACGGGCTGGACGTGTTCATGGCCGAGACGTCGGCGACGTGCGGTGGTCTTGACTCGCTGCTCGAACCGACCGGCCCGCTGCGCGAGGCGCAACAGCTCGCGTCGCAGGCGTACGGCTCGCGCCATACGTACTTCGTCACCAACGGAACGTCGACGGCGAACAAGGTCGTCACCCAGGCGTTGGTGGCGCCGGGCGATATCGTCCTGCTCGACCGGAACTGCCATCAGTCGCATCACTACGGGATGATGCTGGCCGGCGCGAATGTCGTGTATCTGGATGCGTATCCGCTCAACGAGTACTCGATGTACGGCGCGGTGCCGGTGCGGGAGATCAAGTCGAAGCTGTTGGCGCTGCGCCGCGCCGGCAAGCTCGACCGGGTCAAGATGATGTCGCTGACCAACTGCACGTTCGACGGGGTCGTCTACGACGTCGAGCGCGTCATGCAGGAGTGCCTGGCGATCAAGCCCGATCTCGTCTTCCTGTGGGACGAGGCGTGGTTCGCGTTCGCGCGGTTCCACCCCGTCTATCGGACCCGTACGGCCATGGCGTCCGCGCGGGCGTTGCGCGAGCGGCTCCAGGAACCCGAGTACCTGGCCCGCTACCAGGAGCAGCTGGCCGCCGAGTCCGCCGACCCACCCTCCGACGACGATCTCCTGGACCGTCGGCTGCTCCCCGACCCCGCCCGGGCCCGGGTACGCGTGTACGCCACCCAGTCGACGCATAAGACGCTGACCGCGCTGCGGCAGGGATCCATGATTCATGTCTTCGACCAGGATTTCGACCAGAAGGTCGCCGAGCCGTTCCACGAGGCCTACATGGCGCACACGTCGACGTCACCCAACTACCAGATCCTGGCGTCGCTGGATCTCGGCCGCCGGCAGGTGGCGTTGGAGGGCGTCGAACTGGTGCAGCGGCAGATCGAAAACGCGATGCAGCTGCGCGATGCCATCGACAACCATCCGCTGCTGAGCAAGTACATGCGCTGCCTGCGCACATCGGACCTGATCCCGGAGGACTACCGGCCGTCGGCCATCGCCCAGCCGCTGCGCTCCGGCCTGCGCAACATGATGGCGGCCTGGGACCAGGACGAGTTCGTGCTCGATCCGTCCCGGATCACGTTGTTCATCGGGCTCACCGGCTATGACGGCGACACCTTCAAGCGCCAGCAGCTGATGGACCGCTACGGAATCCAGATCAACAAGACGTCACGCAACAGCGTGCTGTTCATGACCAATATTGCCACCACCCGCAGCTCGGTCGCCTTCCTGGTGGAAGTGCTGGTGAACATCGCGCGCGAGCTGGACCAGAACATCTCCGAGATGAGCCTCGGGGAACGCGAGCATTTCGAACGCGCGGTCTTCCGCCTCACCGAAATGTCCTTGCCGCTACCGGATTTCAGCGGATTCCATCCCGCGTTCCGGGATCACAGCGGAACCGAGCCGACGCCCGAAGGAGACGTGCGCCGCGGGTTCTACCTCTCCTACGACGACACCAACTGCGAGTACCTCACCGGTGAGCAGGTCGTGGAAAGACTCGATGCGGGCGCCGATGTCGTGTCGGCGACGTACGTGACGCCCTACCCGCCGGGATTTCCGGTGCTGGTGCCCGGGCAGGTGTTCAGCCGGGAGATCCTGCAGTTCATGCGCGATCTCGACACCCCCGAAATCCATGGGTACCTCCCGGATTTCGGCTACCGCGTCTACACCGAGAAGGCCATCGAGATGGCCCGTCAGGCCGCGGGACCGGCGGCCAACGGCCACCGCTTCGCGGAAACCGCGCCCGCTCCCGTGGCAGCGAAGGCATCGAAGAAAAAGTCGGCGAAGCGCGACGGCGACGGACCGAGCACGCCCGACGCGCCGGGCGGAAACGGTGTCCCCGAGGTCGGAGCGGACGAACTCATCGGCGGGTAGCGGCCCGGCGCCGCGACCGTCCGGGCCGGGCCGCGCCGTCCGACAGGCGGCGCTCGATGACGGGCAGCACCCGCTCGGCCCACCGAATGTTCTCCTCCTCGAACGCTATTCCGCGCAGCAGGGTCAGGTAGGGGCCGATCCGTTCGGCCTGCGCAAAGTGTTCCTCCTCGTCTCGCCCGTCGAGAATGCGGGCCCGCAGTCGTTCGTAGCGCTGCAGTTTGGCGGTCGACCATTGCAGGCGCGCGAGGATGAACTCGTGGACGGCTTGCGTGTCGCCGGCATCGGCGGCCTGGAGCTTGACCATGAGTTCGTCGCGGATCACCGACGGCTTCGGCGCCTTCGCCGTGAACTGCCGGATCGCGTCGCGCCCGGCCCGGGTCAGGGAGAACATGCGCTTGTTGGGCCGGCGCTCTTGCTGCACGATCCGGGCCTGGATGAGACCCTGCTCGGCGAGGCGGTCGAGTTCGCGGTACAGCTGCTGTGGGGTGGCCGGCCAGAAGTTGGCGACCGAGGCGTCGAAGTCTTTGGCCAGGTCATATCCGGACGATTCGCCCTCGAGCAGGGCGGCCAACACCGCGTCACGCAGCGACATCGGTCGATGCTACAACGTGCGACTATTCAACAAAGTGATTAACCGCACTCTGGACATCGCGCGGCGGGCGCCCTAGCGTCGATCCCACCTACTCAACTAGTTGACTATGTGAGGCGCCGATGCACCCGTTCCGCAAAGCCGTCGAAGACCGCGACGAGAAGGGCATCGAAGCGATGTTGGCCGACACCGTCGTCTTCACCAGCCCGGTGGCGTTCAAGCCCTACGTCGGCAAGCCGATCACCGCCGCCATCCTGCGCGGCGTGTTGCGAATCTTCGAGGACTTCCACTACATCCGCGAGATCCACGATCCCGGCGGTCGTGATCACGCCTTCGTTTTCGAGACCGGGATAGCCGGGAAGCCCGGGGTGAAGATCACCGGCTGCGATTTCCTGCACTTCGACGACGACGGTCGCATCGACGACTTCATGGTGATGGTGCGGCCGCTGTCCGGCGCGACGGCCCTGTCCGAGGCGATGGGTGCGCAGTTCGATCGCATCCAACGGGAGGCGCTCGAATTGGCCAATCAATCTCCTACCGCGTAGAAGTAGAGACCATGCGGATCGGACTGAGCATCAATTACGCGGGCGGGTTCAAGGACGTGGCCGCCGAGGTCGCCGACCTGGAACGTGCCGGACTGGACATCGTCTTTGTCCCCGAGGCGTATTCGTTCGACGCAGTGAGCGCGCTGGGCTACCTGGCCGCGAGCACCGACCGCGTCGGGTTGGCCTCGGGCATCCTGCAGCTGTACACCCGAACACCCACACTGACCGCGATGACCGCGGCGGGCCTGGACTATGTGTCCGACGGCCGGTTCACCCTCGGCCTGGGCGCGTCGGGCCCGCAGGTCATCGAGGGCTTTCACGGTGTTCCCTACGACGCTCCGATCGGCCGCACCCGTGAGGTCATCGACATCTGCCGCCAGGTGTGGCGGCGCGAGACCGTGCAACACCAGGGCAAGCACTACACGATCCCGCTGCCCGCCGACCGGGGCACCGGGCTCGGTAAGCCGCTGAAGCTGATCAATCAGCCTGTCCGCGAGCGCATTCCGATACTGGTGGCCGCGCTGGGACCGAAGAATGTCGAACTGGCGGCCGAGATCGCCGAAGGCTGGCAGCCGATCTTCTACCTGCCCGAGAAGGCGCAGGATGTCTGGGGGGATGCCCTGACGGCCGGCCGGGCCAAGCGCGACCCGGCCCTGGGTGAACTCGACATCTATGCCGGCCCCGTGCTGGCGATCGGTGAAAACGTCGAGCCACTAAGGGAATTCGTCAAACCGCACCTGGCGCTGTACATCGGCGGAATGGGCGCCAAGGGCAAGAATTTCTACCACGCGCTGGCCACGAAATACGGCTACGGACCCCAGGCCGACCGGATCCAAGAGCTCTACCTGGCCGGTGACAAAGACGGTGCCGCCAAGGTGGTGCCCGACGAGCTGGTGCGAGACGTCAACCTGATCGGTACCCGCGAATTCGTCAGGGAACGCGTGGCGGCGTTCCGCGAGGCGGGGGTGACCACCCTCAACGTGTCTCCCATCGCGTCCACGACGGCTGAGCGGATCAAGCTGATCGAGACGTTGCGCCAACTGGTTTGACCACCACCGCCGAGCGGGCCGATCAGTCCTGCCGGTGGCTGTCTCGCCGTAACCGCACCGCCCTGGCGGCCGCCGTGACCGCGGCCAGCACCGCCATCACGGACAGGATCGCCACCGAGGCCGCGGACCCGACGGTGGCAAGGACCAGCGGCAGCGCGAAGCCGACGTAGGTGACGACGTAGAAGACTCCGGTCAGCGCGCCGCGCAGGTGCGGTGGCGCGGCGGCCTCCAGGTCGATCAGTCCTTCGCGCAGGCACAGCCCTGACGCGCAGCCGAGCACAAGCAACAGCGGCAGGCCCAGCGCGGGGGTCAGCGCCGGCGGCGCGATCGCGGCCGTCGCATAGCCGAGCGCGGCCAGCACCGCGCCCGCGGTGCCGGCCTGCGGGCCCCAGCGCAGCGCGCGGGCAAGTATCTGGACGGCACCGCTGACGCCGTTGACGATCAGCGTGGCCGTGCCCGCCGCCATCGGGGCCGCGAGCGCGGTGTGCAGCCGGGTGGGGATGGTGACGAATCCCAGTGTCGCCGAGGCGTATACCCATGGTGCGAGTGGCATGGCCCAACTCAGGGCCCGGCCGAATCCATGCGCCGCCGGGGCGGCCGGTGCCGTGCGTTCTGAGTCGTATCGCGTCGCCGGCCCGCTCCCTTCGGCGCGCCGCGCCGTCGCGGCGACGGCCAACGTCGCCAGCACCACAATGGCGGCGGCGACAGCGAACGACACCCGGACGCCGGACCGCCCGGCCCACACGATGATCCCCCCGGCGAAGGGCCCGAGGGCGAAGCCGGCCGTCAGCACCGCTCCGGCGGTCGCGGCGCCCGCGGGGCCTCGCAGATCCGAGGCCCATGCGGTGCACGAGCTGATGGCCAGGCCCACACCGATCCCGACGATCAGGCGGCCCAGCAGCAGAGCGCCCGCGTGCTGGGACAGCAGCATCACCGCCGTCCCCAGCACGGCGGCCGACGAACCCGCCAGCGCCACCGACCGGCGCCCGAGCGCGTCCGACACGCGTCCGCCGACGAGCAAGCCGGGCAGCAGGCCCAGCGCGTAAATGCCGAAGATCCCGTCGAGCGTGGCGGTGCCGAGGTGCTCGGCGTCGCTGATCACCGGCATCAACCCGACGAAGTGGTTGGCCACCCAGCCGGTGGCCAACAGCAGCGTCAACACGCTGACGAACAGCGCCTGGGTCCTTGCCGCCGCGCGCCGCGGCCGGGCACCGTCGCGGTGGCCGGTGCGCACATTCGACGAGGTCACCGATCTCCTCTCCTTTTCCAAACCCACAGCAGGGCGCGCGATCGACCGACCGACGATGGTAGAACGCGATGTCGCCTGGGCGGTTATTCCCACCGGAGGCAATTGCACCCTTTGGACGCGCCGGCGTCATCTGAATTTCGCCTTCGACGTGCGCCTGCAAACACGGCGGACGCCGGTTCGGACGTCGCGTGGAGTTTGAAATCAGGCGATTTGGTGTACTGATACCACTACTCGCACCCAGGAAGGCAAATGATGAAGTACATTGCGGCAGCCGCGATCGCGATCTCCGTCTTGCTGTCCAGCGCCTGTTCGGCCTCACAGGTCATCAACACCGGCGGCGACACGAAGTGCAAAGATTTCACCACTCAGGACGAGAAGAAGCAGAACGACGAAGTCAGCAAGATGCTCAAAGACAAGAGCGGCACCGACCCGACCAATGTGGAGATTTCCGCGACGCGGCTCTCGGCGATGACCTACTGCCAGACGCTCGGCAAGCCCGACACCAAGATCTCCGAGGCACCGCACGGCTGACCGCGGCTGCAAACGGCGCGCAGCCGGTTCCCGATCGGGAGCCGGCTGCCTGCGTTTGTGATGGAGCACAGGACCGTCCCTGCGGTGGCGCAGTTCGGGTCAAGGCGATCCATATTCTTGCACCGCGACAGCAGTGCGGAAAAAATGACACCGATTTGTCCCAGCACGCCCGTGCGGCCCGATCGAGTCACTTGCTGATGACTCCCGCTGCGGGGCCTCTGTCCTCCTAGAAAGGTAGCTCGTGAGCGCCCTTTCTACCGAGTCGATCCCCCTGAGGGCCCCGCGCAGAACCGCCGCCGCCACGTTGCCGAAACGCCGCCGGATCCTGTCGCCCGGCTTGCCGCTCGCCCTGCTCGGTTTCGCCCTGTTCGTCGGCGGTTGGTATCTGAGCGTGGACGTCCTTGCGTTACCGAGGTTTCGTGGCCTACCCGGTCCGAGCGAGGTGATCCGGGAATGGCTCAACCCGAATCCGGCCTACGGCACATCACTATTCACGTCGTCCTATTACGAGCACATCTGGGCAAGCGTTCAGCGCGTCGCCCTCGCCTTCGCGGCGGCGTTGATCACGGGGATCCCGCTCGGCCTGCTGCTGGGCTGGTCGTCGCCGTTCCGCCAATACGCCTTTCGTGTCTTCGAGTTGATCCGGCCCATCCCCATCCTCGCGTGGGTTCCCTTGGCAATGCTGATGTTTCACAGCAGGGAGGGCTCGGTCATCTTTCTCACGTACCTGGCCGCGTTCTACGCCGTCACGTTGAACACGTTGCTCGGAGTGCGCTCCATCGACCCGAACCTGATCAGGGCGGCGCGCTGTCTGGGCGCCGGTTCCCGCGAGGTGCTACGCACGGTGGTGATTCCGGGAGCACTGCCCTACATCTTCACCGGCCTGCAGATCGGCATGGGTGTCGCGTGGTTCTCGCTGGTCGCGGGGGAGATGATCGCCGGCCAGTTCGGCCTCGGCTACCTCATCAATGCTTCGTATACCACCACGCGCTACCCGACGATCGTGATCGCGATGATCACCCTCGGTGTGATCGGCTATGCCAGCAGCGCTTTGATCCGCCTGCTCGGTGACCGGTTGATGGCGTACCGGGTGCGGGGCATCCGATCATGACCGGGGGAAACCTCGTCCTGAGCGCTGTCGGGAAGGCGTACCGGACGACGGATAACCCGGTGGTCGCGGTGCAGGATTTCAGTCTCGACATCGCTGCGGGTGAACTGCACGTCATCGTCGGGCCTTCGGGGTGCGGAAAGAGCACCCTGCTCGGGGCGATCGCCGGATTCACCGACATCACGTCGGGCCGGATCGACCTGGACGGTCAATTGCTCTGCGGCCCAACGCGGCCCACCGCGGCGATAGGCCCCGACCGGGTGGTGGTTTTCCAGGACAGCACCTTGTTCCCGTGGTTCACCGTTGCCGACAACGTGAGCTACGGGCTGGTGGCACAGCGGCGCCTGAGCCGCCGCGATGCGGCGGAGGTCGCCATCGAACGGCTGCGCGACGTCGGTCTGGGCGACGTAGCGCGCAGCTACCCCGGCGAATTGTCCAGCGGCATCCAGCGCCGCGTCGAGATTCTGCGAGCGCTCGTCATGGAGCCGACCGTGCTGCTGCTCGACGAGCCGTTTCGGGGAATGGACGCGATTTCGCGATCCGCGATGCATGATGCGCTGTTAGAGATCTACGACAAGTCAGCGGTAACAGTGCTTTTCATCACCCACGACATCGAGGAAGCCGTCTACCTGGGCACTCGTGTCACCGTCATGACGACTCGTCCCGGTGGGACCAAGGCCACGATCAACGTCGACCTCGACCGGCCGCGAGCCCGCAGCTTGATCACCGCACCCTACTTTCGTGAACTCGTCGCCGACGTCTCCGAGGCGGTCCGCGACGAAGCCAAGCGTGCGTTCGACGCGGGCGAGCGAGAGATGGTGCAATGACCACCCTGTTACGACGCGGAGACGATGCGGACACCTCCGCGCTGAGGCGCGGAGTGATCGGCATCGTCGTCTTCGCCGGCGTCTGGGAGCTGGCCACTCGGCTCGGCGGCTGGACCGGCATCAATCTGCCCGTGGTGGGGCAGCTTCCCCCACCCTCGGCCGTCGCCCTCGACTTCACGAAACTCGTTGCCAAGCCTGGATATTGGAACAGCTGGTCGCTGTCCTTCCAGCGCGTGCTGGCGGGCTTCGCCGTGGCGCTGCTGGTGGGCGGAACGTTGGGGCTGCTCATGGCGACCCGTCCATGGTTCAACCGCGTGGTGTTTCCGGTCTTCGAATCGCTGAGGCCGATACCGCCATTGGCCTGGGTGCCGATCGCCATCATCTTCTGGCCGACACAGGAGCTGTCCATCACCTTCGTGACCTTCCTCGGCGCACTGTTTCCGATCGTGCTGAACACCGTCGGCGGAGCCGAACAAATCGACCGCAGGCACATGCTGGCCGCGCGGTCGATGGGCGCGAGCCGCTCGTACGTCTTCCGGCGGGTGCTGCTTCCCGCGCTGCTGCCGTCCCTGGTGACGGGGGCGGCCGTCGGCATGGGCATCACGTGGGAGGTGGTCGTCGCCGCGGAGCTGATTTCGGGCGGCGGCCAGCAATCCGGCGACGGCGGCTTGGGCTTTCTGGTGTGGAATGCCTACGAGGGCAACAACTTACCGCGGGTCGTCGTGGCGATGATCAGCCTGGGTGTCGCAGGTTATCTGTCGAGTGGCCTGGTGCGGATGCTGGGAGACCGCCTCATGCCGTGGCGGCGCGTGGCGGCATGACAGGCGGTCGGGCCGGAGCGGTCGTCTTCGATCGCGTCTCATTTCGCGTCCGCAAAGGTCGTGAGGACGTCCACGTCGTCGATGACTGCTCGTTCAGCGTGGCGCCCGGCGAGATCGTGGCGATGATCGGACCGTCCGGTGGCGGCAAGACGACCATCGGTTACCTGCTGGCCGGCTACCACCGTCCGTCCAGCGGGCTCATCGCCCTCGACGGCAAAGAAATCGGAGGGGCGTCGGCCGAGCGCCTGCTGCTGTTCCAGGAGAACGCACTGATGCCTTGGCTGACGACTGCCGAAAACGTCATGTTCGGGCCGCGTGCGCGCGGCGAGGACAGGGACGTGGCGCGACAGCGAGCGGATGCGGTCCTGGCCCGGGTGGGGCTCGCCGACTTCGGCAACCGCTATCCCGCAGAGCTTTCCGGCGGCATGCGGCGCCGCGCCGAGTTGGCCCGCGCGTTGATCAATGAACCCGCCGTACTGATACTCGACGAGCCGTTTCGGGGTCTGGACGCCATGACCCGCGAGCTGATGCAGGAGTACACGGCCGAACTCCTCGCCGAACAGCGCCGCACCGTGCTGTTCATCACCACCGATGTCGATGAGGCGCTGCTGCTTGCGGACCGATTGCTGGTGATGACGGGACGTCCCGCCCGGGTACGCGAGGAGTTCCTTATCGAACTGACCCGTCCCCGGCAGCGGACGGATCTGCTGAACGATGATCGCCTGCAAGACATCAAACACCGCGCCATGGACCTGCTACGACCCCCGATAGCTCAGCACCGCTGACGACAGAAGGACGCGAATGCGACTGAAAAACACTCTCGCCGTTGCCCTGACAACGGTGCTGACCGCCGTCGGCTGCGCCGCTGTCGGCCACATCGGTGGCAACGACATCGTCTCCGGCGGCGGGGCGGTGCACCTCACCGTCGGCTACCAGCCGTACTACACCGAGGCATGGTCCGGGGTAGTCATGCGGGGCAAGGAATTCTGGAAGAAATACCTGCCAAGCGGCTCGACCGTCGACTTTCAGGTCGGCCTGCAGGGCTCGATCGTGGTGAGCCAGCTGCTGGCCGGCAAGCAGCAGATCGGCTATGTGGGTGACATGCCGTCCATCGTCGGTGTGAGCAAGCGCAGCACTCGAGACCTGCGAATCGTTGCGACGCTAGGGCTTTCGGAGGACCAGTGCGGCGTGTTCCTGGTGCGGCCGGACGCGCCGAATTTCGCCAACCAACGCGACGCGCTCGCCTGGTTCAACGGCAAGACCGTCGCCACTCCGCAGGGCAGTTGCACCGACCGCATCGCCCAGGCCACCTTCGGTGCCCTGGGCATCAAGCCCGCCGCCTACCTCAACCAGAGCATCGAGGTGATCAACTCCAGCTTCCAGAACCACACCATCGATGCCGCCATCGTCTGGGAACCGGTACCCTCGAAATTGATCAACGCCGGCTTGGCGAAACGCGTCGCGAGTGGGGCATTTAACGATCAACACGACGGCGGCTTCCTGGTGATGGACAAGGAATTCACCGACAAGCATCCCGACATCGCCAAGAGCTGGCTGAAAGCGGAGCTCGACGCACAGCGCTACCTCGCCGACCCGGCCAACGCCGACGAGATCGTGCGCATTGCGCAGAGCCAAACGGAGGGCTATTCGCCAGCCGACCTCCGTGACTCGCTCTACCGCAGATGGCCCGTCGACCAAGGCGGCAGCGGCGAAGGGATTCGGTTACGTCTTCCGTTTGCACCCACCGGTGAGAGCGCCGACCTGATCAAGACAGCTACCGACTTTCTGTACCGCATCAAGGCAATACCAGCCGCCACGTTGCCCGATGGGGCGGTTCAACCGGATGCCGCAACGGCGGTGCTCCGCGATGCGGGCGCCAATCCGGCGGTCGGCGCGGGATTCGTTCGCGCGCAATGAGCCACATTCGAATCATGGTCAACGCAAACCTGGCGACCGGGCCAGGACGTTCCTAGGCTGCGCGGGTGACAACGACCAACCCCGCGGCGCGGGTGTCACTGCGCCGCGTCAGCCGCACGTTCGGAACGCACACCGTGCTGCGCGATGTCGACATCGAGATCGAGCCGGGCGAGGTCGTCGCATTACTGGGGTCGTCGGGCAGCGGGAAGTCGACCCTGCTGCGGCTGATCGCCGGTCTGGACGGTCCCACCGGCGGCCGCATCGAGATCGACGGCGAGGCCGTCCGGGGGATCGACCCGCGCTGCGCCGTGGTGTTCCAAGAGCCCCGGCTGCTGCCCTGGCGGTCGTTGTCGGCCAACGTCGAATTCGGCCTGACGCCGGGCACCGGGCGGTCGAAAGGTTCGGCGGCGGTGCGGCATTGGCTCGATGTCGTCGGCTTGACCAACTTTCGCGATCACTATCCGCGCCAGGTGTCCGGCGGGATGGCGCAACGCGCGGGCCTGGCCCGTGCGCTGGCCCGGCGTCCCAGCGTGCTGCTGCTCGACGAGCCGCTGGCCGCCCTCGACGCGCTGACCCGACTGCGGATGCAGGACCTGCTCGACACGGTGCAACAGGAGGCCGGCACCACCACCGTGCTGGTCACCCACGACGTGGACGAGGCGGTGATCCTCGCCGACCGGGTGCTGGTCCTGCGCACCGACGCGGCGGGCGGCGCCGGCATCGCCGCCGAATTCGACGTCGCGATTCCCAAACCGCGCGAGCGCGGCGATGTGCGTATCACCGCGCTGCGCGATCGGCTGTTGGAAGAACTCGGCGTCCCCCGACGCAGCAGTGACAGCCTGCGGTGCGCTGTCGAGGAGGAGACGAAAATCTCATGAAGAGAAGGTATTTGACGGCGACAGCCACGGTCGCGGCCATAACCGTGGTGTCCGCCTGCGGTTCGAGCGGCGGCGCGACGGCGACCAAGGACCTCCGCTTGGACTACGCCTACTACAACCCGTTGAGCCTGGTGATACGCGACCAGCACCTGCTCGAGAAGCAGGGCTACAACGTCACCTGGGTGCTCTCGCAAGGCAGCAACAAGGCCAACGAGGGCCTGCGGTCGAAAGCCCTGGACCTCGGCTCGACCGGTGGGTCGCCGGCACTGCTGGCGCGGGCCAACGGCACACCGATCAAGGTCGTCGACGTGTACGCCAGGGGCGAGTGGACGGCGCTGGTTGTCGCCAAGAACTCGCCGATCAACTCCGTGGCCGACCTGAAGGGCAAGAAGGTCGCCGTCACCAAGGGAACGGACCCGTACTTCTTTCTGTTGCAAGCGCTTTCGACGGCCGGACTTTCGGCGGGCGACATCGAGATCGTGAACCTGCAGCACGCCGATGGCAAAACCGCGCTCGAGCGCGGCGATGTCGACGCGTGGTCCGGACTGGACCCGTTCATGGCGGAGACGATTCAACAACAAGGGTCTCGCATCATCTACCACAACCCGGATTTCAATTCCGGCGGTGTGTTGAACGCTCGCGAGGACTTCATCGCCGCCCACCCTGATTCCGTCCAGTTGGTGGTCAACACCTATGAGGAGGCCCGGAAGTGGGCAAAGACGCATCCGGGCGAGCTGGCGGCATTGCTGGCCTCGCAGGCGAAGGTGACGCTGAGCGTGGCCCAAGAGGAGTTGCAGCGAACGGCATTGGACATCGATCCGGTGCCGGGGGACTGGTTGCGCGCGGTGCTGACCAGGGTGGAGCCGCTGGCCGTGGCGGACGGCGATATCAAATCGGACGACGCCGGCCGCAACGCACTGAGCACGCTGTTCGAACCGAAATACGCTCAGCAGGTTCACTGACGTCGCTGCCCGGGCGTCTGGGAAGGCCACCGCTCGGGCTGGTCGGGCTGATCGTCCCGGTGCTGCTGCTGGTGGCCTGGCAGCTCGCCACGACAGTCACCGGGTTTTTCGCTCCAAGCCAGCTGCCGCCTCCCGGCGACGTGGCGTCCGCGCTGGGCGGGCTGCTGGGGCACGGCGAACTGTGGACTCACCTGGAGGCGAGTGGTTCGCGCGTTGCGGTTGGTTATTTGGCCGGTGCGGCGGCGGCGCTGGCGCTGGGTTCGCTCGTCGGATTGTCGGTCACCGCGCGCAGGCTGTTGGCTCCGACCCTGGCGGCGTTTCGCACGGTGCCGTCCTTGGCGTGGGTGCCGTTGCTGCTCTTATGGTTTGGCATCGACGAGACGCCGAAGATCCTGATGGTGGCCATCGGGGCGTTCTTTCCGGTGTATACGACGACGGCGTCGGCGCTGTCCCATGTCGACCCCGACCTGCTGGAAGTCGGGCGGGCGTACGGGCGGCACGGTGCCTCGCTGTTGACGACGGTGATGCTGCCGGCCGCGGCACCCGAGCTGGTGAACGGGCTGCGGCTGGGCCTGGCGAACGCGTGGCTGTTCGTGGTCGCCGCCGAGCTGATCGCGTCCTCGAAGGGACTCGGATTCCTCCTGATCGATAGCCAGAACTCCGGTCGCACCGACGTGATGCTATTGGCCATCGTGCTGCTCGCCGGACTGGGCAAGCTCACCGACGGGGCCTTGGGCGCCGTCGAGACCCGGATCGCCCGCCGGCGCGGGTAGTCCCACCGACACGCAAGCGGCGGTGAGCAACTGCCAATGGATGATCAGCATGGCCGAGCACGACGGGGCAAGGGCCGCAATTGCTTTCGATGACCCACGATAGCGGCGCCAGGTGTCGGGCGCCCCGACGACGCCGGGGCCCAGCAACGGACTGCGCCGCGCCCGGTGCACGAGTTGTATCGCGCCATCTTCGCCGACAATCTTTCCCGTGGGGCGACTTACCCGCACAATAACGCGATGCGTGCAGTGCGGGAGATCCGGAAAATCGCGGCGCAACCGTCGCGCACGGGCCAGGGCGTTCGTCGCTGCCTGCTCACCGCGGTGCTGCTGGTTGCGCTCGTCGGATGCGGCGGGCCGGCCCACAACCGCGGTGCGCCGTCGTCGGGCGGTGTTTTCGCGGGCCCGATCGAGATCGGCAACGGCCGGCACCTGTACCTCGAATGCCACGGAAAGGGCAGGCCCACGGTCATTTTGGAGTCCGGCTATCACAACTCGTCGGATCCGTGGAGTCACTCCGATGCCGCCGCGCCGGCGACGGGCCCGGCGGTGCTGCCCGCCCTGGCCACCGACCACCGCGTGTGCGCCTACGACCGGCCCGGCACCCTGCGCTACCCCGATCCGCCCAGCATCACCGACCGCAGTTCGCCGGTCGCGATGCCCCGCACCGCCCAGGACGTCGTCCAGGATCTGCACGCGCTACTCGCCGCCGCCCACCTTCCGGGGCCGTACGTGTTGGTCGGGCACTCGCTGGGGGGCCTGTTCATCCGGCTGTACGCCCAGACCTACCCCGACCAGGTGCGGGCCCTGGCCTTCGTCGACGCGTTCCCGGTCGAAATACCTGGCCTGCTGGGGCCGGACTGGCCGACCTATCGCCAGGCGTTGGACCAGCCGCTGCCCCAGTTCGCGAACTCGCCCTCGTTCGAGGAGATCGACATCGAGAAGAGCGTCGCCCAGGTCGGTGCCGCCCCGGCCTTCCCGCCCGTTCCCACCGTCGTGTTGACCAGGACCGAACCGTTCGCGATTCCCGGCAGCGTCTCACCCGAGCAGGGCGCCAAGCTGGAGCAGGTGTGGCGGGAGGCCTCGGCGGATCTGATCGCGCTGCGGCCGCAGACACCGCATTTGATCGCGACCGGCAGCGACCACTTCATCCAAATCCACCAGCCCGATTTGGTGGCCGCCGGCGTGCGTCTGGCGATGCAGCGGGCGGAGCCGAACCGCTGACCCGGTCAGAAGAACGTCCCGGCATACGGCGCTTCGGGCACCGCGAACAGTTGGTCGGCCACCTCGAGCGCGACCGGATCGTCGGCCCGGGCCAGCCCGGCGGCGGCGAGGCTGCGCCAGCGTGTGCCGCCGAGCAGCGCGGCACCCAGTCCCTCGATGCCGACGCGAAGATCGGCGCGGCGGGTCGTCGGTTCGGCGCCGTCGCCGGTGATCGTGAAGTTCGCTGAATTGCTGGGCAGCAGTGGATCATTCACCGCGATCGTGACGGCCCCTCCGCCGACATAGGAGCGCGCCGCCAGCGCGCGCCGCGCATCGATCACCCGCAGCCACGTTTCGTCGTGCACGGCGGTGACCTTCGCCGCCCGGCGGTCAACGAACAGCAGGGGCATCGTGTCGTCGATCGGGAACATCCAAAACATCACTCGGTGAACGAGATCCAGGCCGAGTAGAAATCGCAGCAGGCCGAGATAGGCGTCGGCGGTGGGCGCGAAGAAATCCTCCACGACGACGGTGCGCTGGTCGCTGACGAACCAATTCTCGGTGTCGACCGGCCGGTAGCGGACGAACCCCGACTCGGCGCCCGGCTCGCCGTGGACGGCGACATACCAAGCGCCCGGCGAGGATTCGGCGCGACGGCGTGCGCTCTCCCACCACGTCCTCGGGCGGTCGACGGTGCCGGGTCGGGACGGACGATGGGCGTCATAGACGCGCGGCAGGGTCTCCCAGACCTCGGCGGCGTCGAGCAGCCGCACCGGGCCACCGGAGCCGACCCCGGGTCGAAACGCCGCCCGCGCACACGTAACCTCCACGCTCTTAAAGCAACTCGCCACCCCGTAGCCGTATCGCTCATAGATGGTGGCCTCCGACGCCCGCAACGACGCGACCACCTCACCGCGCCCGGCGATGTCGTGCAGCTGGTGCCGGATCAGCTCGGTGGCGACGCCCCTTCGGGTGTAGGAGGGCAACACCCCGATGTGAGTCACGGCGGCGTGGCGCACGGTGGCCCCGCCGGGCAGCGTCAGGGTGCTCGTCACGGCGTCGGCGGTGCCGGCGAGTTCCCCGCCGATGAACGCCCCGATGGTGCGGCCGGGGTCGAGCAGCTTGGTGATCTGGCCGGGCGGCAGGTTCGAGATGGGCGGCAGGCCCACCATCGCGGTGCGAAACAATCTCGCCGCGGCGACGAGGTCGTCCTCGGTGTCGAGAACCCGGATCTCGGTGGTCATCCGGCCATCATGTCGTGCCCGCGCTGGGGATCACCCGAGGGGTGTGATCCCCGCGTTGGAGATCGTGAACCCATGGCCCGAGGGCACCGTGCAGGTGACGCCGTCGGCCTGCGACGCACAGCTGAACGGGCCCACCGCGGCGGTCTGGCCATAGGCCAGCACCGGCGTGCCGATTCCCGCGTTGCCCAGACACGAAACGCCCGTGCAGTTCGTGACCGCGCCGGTGGTAGACAGGCGCACGGATGCGGGCGGCTCGTTGGTCTGGCAGTACGCCTCGTCGGGAATGCCGGCATCCCGCCGGTAGTCGACCTCGCAACTGATGTTGCGCGACGGTGACAGGAAGGCGCACGTCGACGCCGTGCAGGCCGGGTTGTCCGCGATCGCCCGGGGCGCCCCCGCCCAGCCGCCGACGATGGCGACTCCGAGTGCCGTGATGACCGCACGCCGCACGTCATCCCCTTACGGTTGGTGTGCCGCAGAAGCTATCAGACGCAACCGAATTGTGCCCCGCTAACGGATGGGCAAGCCCGTCAGCGCACGCGAGACCACCAGGCGCTGAATCTCGCTGGTGCCCTCGAAGATGGTGAAGATCTTCGCGTCGCGGTGCATCCGCTCGACCGGGTAGTCGCGGGTGTAGCCGTTGCCGCCCAAGATCTGTATCGCCTCGTCGGTCACGTAGACCGCGGTTTCGCTGGCCACCAACTTGGCCATCGATCCCTCGGCCGCGTCGAAGGATTGGTTGTTGCGCGCCATCCATCCGGCTCGCCACACCAGCAGGCGGGCCGCGTCGATCCGGCATTTCATGTCGGCGAGCTTGAACGCCACCGCCTGGAACTCACCGATCTTGCGGCCGAATTGCTCACGCTGGCAGGCATAGTCGAGGGCGTACTCGTAGGCGGCCCGGGCCACGCCGACCGCCATGGCGCCGACCGTCGGCCGGGTGCGCTCGAAGGTCTTCATGGCGGCCTGGCCGCGCGCGGAGGCACCGGATTTGACGCGGGCGATCCGCGCTTCGAACTTCTCCCGGCCACCGAGGATGTGGTCCTCGGGCAGGCGGACGTCGTCGAGCACCACCTCGGCGGTGTGCGACGCGCGGATTCCGTGCTTCTTGAATTTCTGGCCCTGCGCCAGGCCCTTGACCCCGGCCGGGATGACGAAGGTCGCCTGGCCGCGGGTGCCGAGTTCGGGGTAGACCGATGCCACCACGATGTGCACGTTGGCGATACCACCGTTGGTGGCCCAGGTCTTGGTGCCGTTGAGCACCCATTCGTTGGTCGCCTCGTCGTAGCGGGCCCGGGTGCGGATGGCGCCGACGTCGGAGCCCGCGTCGGGTTCGGACGAGCAGAACGCACCGAGCTTGGGTTCGTCGGCGGTGCCGAACATTTCGGGCAGCCAGCGCCCCAACTGCTCGGGGGTGCCGTTGCCGGCCAGCGCGGCCGCGGCCAACCCGGTGCCCATGATGGACAGCGCGATACCCGCGTCACCCCAGAACAATTCCTCGAACACCGTCAGCATGCCCAGCCCGGTGGGCTCGGCGGCCTGCTGCGCGAACAGGTCCGGCGAGTAGAGCCCCACTTTCGCGGCCTCCTGGATCACCGGCCACGGTGTTTCTTCGCGTTCGTCCCATTCCGCGGCCGCGGGGCGGACGACGTCGGCCGCGAACTGGTGCACCCAGTCGCGAATTTCGATCACGTCGTCGGACAGTTGCAGTGAAAACGTCACAGCTCTGCTCCTGAATCATTGTTGGTCACCGGGTTTCGGTGATTTGTGTATTGGTCGAGGAGGCTGACGGTCTGGTTGACCCATGCCTCGAAGTACCGTTCTTCATCGGTGTTGCCGGGCAGGCGACCGGTCAGCGCCTGCAGCGTCGCCGCGTAGGACAGCGACCCGATCGCGACGGCCGCTGCCGCCTCGGGATCGGGAATGCTGGTGCGGCCGGAGCGATTCGACGCGGCCAGCTCGTCGGCGAAGCGTTGGTAGGCGTTGTCGGTGATCACCTGCCACGTCTTCTCGTCGAGATCGCCGAGCTCGTCGGGCTCGCGCAGCATCACCTTGAGCAGGTCCTCGCTCTGTTTGAGGTTGCTCCAGATCAGCTCGCCGGCGATGCGCACCGCCCGCTCGACGCTGCCCGGTTGCCCCGCGTCGTATTCCTCGCGCGCGGCCACGATGCTGTCGATCCGGTGCGCGACCGCCGCCTCGAGCAACTCGCGCTTGGAGCCGAAGTGCTTGTAGAGCGCGCCCGAGCCGGGCGCCAGCCCGGACTCCCGTTGGATGTCGGCCACCGACGTCGCCGCGTAGCCCTTGGCGGCGAAGAGCCGCAGGGCCGCGGAGAGCAGCCGGTCACGTCCCCGGCCTGGCTCGGTGAGCATGGTGAGAGAGTACTCACTCACCCAGGTCAGGACAAAATCGGCCCGGTTTTGGCACGTGAGCGGGGAGAGGGTTCGGCGGCTAGCGTTAAATTCTTGCGAAACGCCACTGCGCTTGAGAGCGCCGGACCGGTACTGCTGTGAGGCTGGTACTCAGGTTGGTTGATAAGGACCGGCGATCGTCTGAAGGAGCCTGACATTCGCGTCCGACCGCGTGTACAGCTGCCGATGCGGGTGCTGTCGCTGCGCACCATCGTCATCGTCGCCGCCATATCCGTGATGACCCTGGTCGTCCTCCTCGGCACCTGGGTGTGGGTGGGCGTCACCAACGATCAGTACAACCAGCTCGATCGGCGGCTCGACTCCGTCAGCAGCCTGGGCGACATCAGCAGCCTGCTCAACAACGCGGAGCACACCAGTCCGGACCGGCCCGCCCCGGACGGCAACCTGGTGCGCACCGCGCGCATCGCCGGGGTGACCGTGTCGGTGCCCAGCAGCATCGTGTTGCCTCAGCTTCCCGACGGCTATGCGAACACCACCATCAACGGGGTGCAGTATCGCGTCCGTACCTTCACCGCCGGCCCCGCCTCGATAGCGCTGGCCGCACCGCGGGCCGAGGCTCAGCATCGGATCAACGAATTGCACCTGCGGGTGTTGCTGATCTGCGCCAGCGTGATCGGTGGCACCGTCGTGGTGGGCTGGGTGATCTCGCTGATCATGGTCAATCCGTTCCTCCTGCTTGCGCAGCAGGCCCGCGCGATCAACGCGCAGTCCAGTCCCGACGAGGTCCAGGTCCGCGGTGTGCGTGAGGCCGTGGAGATCGCCGAAGCGGTCGAGGGCATGCTCGCGCGCATCGGCAAGGAGCAGCAGCGCACCAAGGCCGCGCTGGATTCGGCTCGCGACTTCGCCGCGGTCGCCTCCCACGAGCTGCGCACGCCGCTGACCGCGATGCGCACCAACCTGGAGGTGCTGTCCACGCTCGACCTCCCTCCCGAGCAGCGCCACGAGGTGATCGGCGACGTCATCCGCACCCAGAGCCGCATCGAGGCCACGCTCACGGCGCTGGAGCGGCTCGCCCAGGGCGAACTGACCACGGTCGACGACTTTGTCCCGTTCGACATCACCGAGCTGCTGGACCGTGCCGCGCACGACGCGCTCCGCATCTACCCCGACGTGGAGGTGTCGCTGGTGCCTTCGCCCACGGTGCTGATGGTCGGGCTGCCCACCGGGCTGCGGCTGGTCATCGACAACGCCATCGCCAACGCCGTCAAGCACGGCAACGCCGGCAAGATCCTGCTGACCGTCGGCAGCTCCGGTGAGGGCGTGGAGATAGCGATCGACGACGACGGCGCCGGGGTCCCGGAGTCCGAACGCGCCACGGTCTTCGAACGCTTCACCCGCGGTTCGACGGCCTCGCGGTCGGGCTCGGGGCTGGGCCTGGCGCTTGTCGCCCAGCAGGCCGAATTACACGGCGGCACAGCGGCTTTGCAGACCAGTCCGCTCGGCGGCACCCGGCTGCTGCTGCGGCTGGCCGGCGATGGGCGTGGTCCGGCATAGCGGCCGTCGCCGGCCCCCTCCGTGCCCACCACGCGCCCGCATCGGACAATGAGTCATGCTCGGCCACCTCGGCATCAACGTGCCCGATTTGTCAGCCGCAAAACGGTATTACGACGCGTTGATGCCCCTTGTCGGTTTTGAGCCGTTCTTTCATGCCGACGACGAATTTTCCTACCGCCCCGCCGAAAACAAGCCCGGCACTTTCCTGTTCTTCTATCCGGCGGTCGAGCCGCATCAGTACTCGTCGGGGCAAGCCGGGCTGCAACACCTGGCATTCATTGTGCGGCGCCGGTCGTCGGTGCATGCGGTGCACGATCACGTGGTCCGGCTCGGCGGCACCGTCATCCACCCGCCGCGCCATTTCCCGCAATATGCCGGTCATTATTACGCCACCTTTTGGTACGACCCTTTCGGCATCAAACTCGAAGCCGTGTGCCATCACGATCGGGACTAGATAAACGAGCGTGATCCGTCGCCCATCGGAGGACCCAGGTGCATTTGTGACTGCCGGGTCATGAGTGGCGAATGAGGTTTATCAACGACACCTTCTGGGAATCCAGATCTTTCGCACTTGGAAGCCGAGTTACTTAACCGAATTCCGGGCCCTGTGCCCCGTCAAACGGAGTGAATACAAGATCAGCGAAACCGCACTACACTAAGGCCCCAAGCACGTCGATTTGGGTTGAGCGTTCGGAGGGAAATCATGGCATTCACGTCTGTGCAGACAGAGGCGGTTCTGGCGTCGTCGAGCGCCGAGACGGCGATCAGCGCAGAGACCGAGGCGGCGGCTTCGGCGGCCGCGCCCGTCCTGCTGGGGGTGTTGCCGATGGGCGGCGATCCCGACTCGGCCATGTTCGCGGCGGCGCTCAACGCGTGCGGCGGCAGCTACCTGGGCGTAGTGTCCGAGCACGCGGCGCAGCGCGGCCTGTTCGCGGGCGCGCAGAGCATCGCGTCGAGCACCTACGTCGTCACGGAGCTGATGCGCAGCCTGACGATGGCAATCGGGGCTTAGAGCCCAGCGACGGTAAGAGGGGGAAGTACGCATGGCCGATCCGGGGTGGGCTGCGCGTACGCCTGAGGAAAACGACATGCTGCTCAAGGCGGGGGCCGGCGTCATCACTCACCTGGCGAACCAGGCCGCCTGGACCGCCCTGGCGGCCACCCATCACGGCTCCAGCATCGCGTCAACGATCAACACCGTCGCGACATCGGCGAGCTGGACTGGCTCGGGTTCGTTGGCCTCGGCGGCGAACGCGACGGCACTCAACGCGTCACTCCACGGGCTGGCGGGCTGGGTCGACGTCAAGCCGGCGGTGGTGTCGACCGCGGTCTCGGCGTACCAGATGGCCTATGGCTCAATGCGTCCCGCGCCCGAGTGCATCGGGAACCGCACCGAGACGGCCGCCGACTACGGCATCAACCCGCTGGTTCTCGGCGCGCTGACCCCGCGCATCACATCGCTGGAGCTCGAGTACTTCGGGTCGATGTGGCCGAACAACTCGGCGGTCGGGGCCAGCTACGGAACGATCCTGACGGCGTTGTCGCAGAGCCTGACCATTCCTCCGCCGGTCGCGACCATGGGTGCGTCGCCGGCCGCCCCGGCGCAGGCGGCGGCGGCGATCGGCGAGTCGGCGGCGGACGAAGGGGCCGGCGACGGCATGCGCGCGGCCATGCAGGGCGCGCAGACGGGCATGCAGGGGACGGGTCAGGCGGCCTCGGGTGGCCAGGACTTCATGAACCAGGCCAGCTCGCTGATGCAGCCCGCACAGCAGCTGATGGGCGCGGTCCCGCAGGTAATGCAGGCCCCGATGCAGATGATGCAGGCTCCCATGCAGATGATGCAGCCGCTGATGGGCATGTTCGCCAATCCCGGCGCCATGGGCATGGGCGGGGCGACCCCGGCCGTCTCGGCGGTGTCGGCCACCACCGGGCTTTCCGCCGCGGAGGCCGGGGCCGGCGGTGGCGCGTCGCTCGGCGGCGCGGGCATGCCCGCAACGAGTTTCACCCGTCCGGTCAGCGCCTTCGAGCCCGCCACCAGTGGCAGGCCCGTGGGGCTGCGGCCGGCCGGGGCATTAGGCGCCGAGGCCATGCGACCGCAGACCACGACGATGGGTGGTGTCCCGATGGGCGGAATGCCCGTGGGGCACGGGGCGGGAGGCGACCGCGGCTCCCGTGACAAGGCCGACCAGCCCGCGACGGTGCGGGTCGTCGACGCTCGAGTGTGAAGCCACTGGTGAAAGGTGAATCGACAGGTCTAAACAGCCGCCATACACTTCGCTTCATGCCCTCACGGGGGGCGGCCCACCGGAGAAGGAGAATTCCGTGACAATCAAAGTAACACCGCAAATGCTTCGCGACGCTTCCAACGCTATCCAGGCAAACATGGAGCACGCGATCGGGATTGGCCAGGGATACGTCGCGAACCAAGAAAACGTGATGAATCCGTCCACCTGGTCTGGTTCCGCTGTGACCGCGTCGCACGCGACGGCCATCGAGGTTCAAAACGACTTGAACAAAGTCCTGACCGGCGGCACGCGGCTGGCCGAAGGCCTTACCAAGGCGGCTGCCCTGATGGAAGGCCACGAGGCCGATTCTTCGCACGCATTCAGCGCACTATTCGGCGGCCACGGCTCCTAATCAGCCACTCGCTCGCAAATTCTATTAATGGTCTTTTGAAAGGAACTCCACAATGTCCGATCCGATCACTTATAACCCGGGGGCCGTAGCAGACTTCGCCACCGACGTCGCCTCCCGCGCCGGCCAGTTGCAGTCGATTTTCGACGACACCTCCAACCGCACCCACGCCCTGCAAGAATTCTTCGCGGGCCACGGCGCATCGGGCTTCTTCGAGGCGCAGGCGCAGATGCTCTCCGGGCTGCAGGGTCTCATCGACACCATCCGCCAGCACGGGGTGACCACCTCGCACGTGCTGGACAACGCGCTCAGCACCGACCAGCACATCGCTGGCCTGTTCTGACGCCGCTCAACCACACCAGGACAAGCGAGGGTGGGGCAGATGCGCCGTGCGTGTGTGCCCCACCTTTGGTCTCTGGTTCACCGGTCGGGGGACCCGCTGAGTGAGGGCAGGGCGCCATGCTGACGACGACGGTCGATGGCTTATGGGTGTTGCAGGCGCTCACCGGGGTCGAGCAGACCTGCCCTGAGCTGGGATTGCGGCCGATGCTGCCGCGTCTGGACACCCCGGAGCGCGCGAAGGGCCACCCCGCGGCCGCCGAATTGGTGGCCGCCGGCGCGCTCGACGAGGCGGGCAACGTCGACCCGATGATCCGTGAGTGGCTGACGGTGCTGTTGCGCCGAGACATCGCGCTGCTGGCGATGATCGGGGTGCCGGGTCGCGAGCCGACGCGCGCATCGATTTGCCGCTTCGCGACGTGGTGGGTGGTGCTGGAACGCCACGGCGACATGGTGCGCCTGTATCCCGCGGGCACGGCCGGCAACGAGGCGTCGGCCAGCGACCTCCTGGTCGGTCAGATCGAGCGGCTGTGCGGGGTGGCCGAGGCGGCGCCGCTGAAGCCGGTGACGCTGGACACCGAGCAATTGCTGAACTCGGTGCGCGACACCGCCAGCCTGCGCTCCTTCCTGCTCGAACAGCGCCTCGACGCCGACCAGCTGCAGATGGTCCTGACGGCCGCCGATCCCGCGCGGTCCGCGCACGCGAACATCGTGGGGTTGCAGGCCGGTGTCGGGCCGGACGAACAGGCGCGGATCGCCGTGGGCGAATCGACGGTGTCCATCGTCGACACACCGGCGGGCCGGATCTGTATCGAGAGCGTCACCTCGGGGCAGCGCCAGTACCAGATTCTCTCGCCCGGCTCGCGCACGGACATCGGCGGAGCGATTCAACGGCTCATCCGCCGGCTGCCCGCCGGCGACGAGTGGCACTCGTATCGGCGGGTGGTGTGAGGAGCGCGATCGGCCATCGCGCGCCAAACTCGTGGGGCGCTCCGGAGCGAACCGATGAAACTAACTTAGATAACCAAAGTCTTGGAATAGCAACGCCTGTCGTACTTGAAAGGTTTCTGAACGGGTAAACGCGGTATCGCCGAGCGTGTTAGCATCTCGTCGTGACGAGCCCTTGGAATGACCCGAATATGTCGGACGAAGGAGCGCTCAGACGGGGGGATCCGTCAGGGGGCAGCAACTTCCCGGATTCGGTATCCGACACGATGCGTATTACCGATCTGGCTGCGCCGCGAAAAATTCCACCGGGGTCGGGATGGCGGAAATTTATTTACTCCATCTCGTTTCACAAAATAAATCTCGGTGAGTCGCCCCGCGAGCGTCACTACCGGGATTTGCAGAATCGCATCCGCCGGCATATCCGGCGGCAATACGTCATCACGGTCGTCTCCGGCAAGGGCGGTGTGGGCGTCACGACGCTCGTCGCCTGCCTCGGGGGTGTGTTCCGGGAATGCCGCCCGCAGAACGTGATTGCGATCGACGCCGTCCCGGGCTTCGGGACGCTGGCCGACCGCATCGACGAATCGCCGCCCGGGGACTACACCGCCATCATCAACGACACCGATGTCCAGGGCTACGCGGACATCCGAGAACATCTGGGCCAGAACGCCATTGGCCTTGATGTGCTGGCCGGGAACCGGACCTCGGACCAGCCCAGGCCGTTGGTGCCCGCGATGTTTTCCGGGGTGCTGTCGCGGCTGCGGCGCACCCACACGGTGATGATCGTCGACACCTCTCCGGACCTCGAACACGAGGTGATGAAGCCGGTGCTGGAGAACACCGACACCCTCGTGTTCGTCTCCGGCATCACGGCGGACCGGTCGCGTCCGGTGCTGCGGGCGGTGGATTACCTGCGGTCGCAGGGTTACCACGAATTGGTCTCGCGCAGCACCGTGATTGTCAACCACACCGACCAGATCACCGACAAGGACGCGTTGGCGTACCTGACGGAGCGGTTCACCAAGGTCGGGGCGACGGTGGAAGTGCTGCCGTTTGATCCCCACCTCGCCAAAGGCGGGATCATAGATACGGTTCACGAGCTGAATAAGAAGTCGCGATTGCGCCTCTTCGAAATCACCGCCGGGTTGGCGGACAAATACATTCCTGACGCCGAGCGGTCGGTGCCGTGACAGCGCCGCATAAGGTCGCCTTCCCGGCGCGTTGTGCGGTCAACATTTCTTACGAGAAGCACCTGTGTTCGCAAGTATTCCCCGCCGGAATTCCGATGGAGGGATTCTTCGAGGGAATGGTCGAGCTATTCGATGCCGATCTGAAGCGCAAAGGTTTTGACGGCATCGCATTGCCCGCCGGCAGCTACGAACTCCACAAGATCAACGGCGTTCGGCTCGATATCAATAAGAGCCTCGACGAGCTGGGCGTCCAGGACGGCGACACCCTGGTGCTGGTGCCGCGCGTCGACGGCGAGTCGTTCGAACCGCAATACGAGTCGCTGTCAACGGGGTTGGCGGCCATGGGCAAGTGGCTGGGCCGCGACGGCGGCGATCGGATGTTTGCGCCGGTGACACCGCTGACGGCCGCGCACACCGCGGTCGCGGTCATCGCGATGGCCGTCGGGGTCGTGGTGGCCCTGACCCTGCGGGCGCGGACCTTCACCGACGGCCCCATCCCGGCCGCGGTGTCGGGCGCCGTCGGCGCCCTGCTGCTGGTCGCGACGCTGGTGGTACGCAGCGGATGGCGGGAGCGGCGCGACCTGTTCAGCGGATTCGCCTGGCTGGCCGTGTTGTCGCTCGCCACCGCCGGTGCCTGCGCGCCCCCCGGTGTGCTGGGTGCGGCCCACGGACTGATCGGCGCCGTGGTGGTGATCCTGGGCGCCATCGCCATCGGCGTGACCGCGCGAAACCGTTGGCAGACAGCGGTGGTCACCGCCGTGGTGACCGTCTGCGGGATTCTGGCCGCCGTCGCCGCCGTCCGCATGTTTCGGCCGGCTTCGGCCCAGGTGCTGGCAGTCTGCGTGTTGGTCGGATTGCTGGTCCTGGTCCGGATGGCCCCCCTGATCGCGTTATGGGTGGCGCGGGTCAGACCGCCCCATTTCGGATCGATCACCGGCCGTGATCTGTTCGCGCGCCGCGAGGGAATGCCGGTCGACACCGTGTCCCCGGTCAGTGAGGACGAATCCGAGGACGAGGACAACGAATTGACCGACATCACCGCCCGGGGCGCCGCGATCGCCGCCTCGGCGCGCTTGGTCAACGCGGTGCAGGTGGGCCTGTGCGTCGGGGTGTCGATCGTGCTGCCCGCCGCGGTGTGGGGCGTCTTGACGCCGGGACGCCAGTGGGCGTGGCTGGCGCTGGTGGTCGCCGGGCTGGTGGTGGGGATCTTCCTCACGCAGGGCCGCGGATTCGCCGCCAAATATCAGGCCATCGCGCTCGCGTGCGGGGCATCCGCCGCGGTGTGCGCGGGAGTGGTCAAATACGCCGTCGCCGCGCCGAAAGACGCCATGACCGGGCTGATGTGGCCCGTGGTGGCGGTGGCGACCTTCGCCGCGTTGGGTTTGGCCGCGGCACTTTTGGTGCCCGCCATGAGGTTTCGGCCCTTCATCAGGCTGACCGTGGAATGGGTGGAAGTGCTCGCGTTCATCGTCCTGCTGCCGGCGGCGGCGGCCTTGGGAGGGCTCTTCACGTGGATTCGCCACTGAGAAGGGCCGCGGCGCTGACCGCCGCCGTCGCCCTGGTCGCGCTGTCGGCCAATATCCCTGCCGCACTTGCCATTACGCCGCCCTCGGTGGATCCGGGAATGGTGCCGCCGGACGGGCCGCCGCGCCCCGACCAGCCAATGCGCCGCGCCAACAGCTGCTCGACCCCGATCACGGTGAGAAACCCCGACGTGGCACAGCTGGCGCCGGGCTTCAACCTGCTGAACATCACGAAGGCGTGGCAATACAGCACCGGCAACGGTGTGCCCGTGGCGGTGATCGACACCGGGGTCTCGCCGACCCCGCGGCTACCGGCGGTCCCCGGCGGCGACTACATCATGGGCGAGGACGGCCTGTCGGACTGCGACGCGCACGGCACGATCGTCGCCTCGATCATCGGCGCCGCGCCGCAAGGGATTCTGCCGATGCCGCGACCGATGCCCGCCACTCCGGCGTTCCCGCCACCGGCCGGACCGCCGCCGGCCGCCGGGGCTGCGCCCCGCCGGTCGAAGTTCCGCCGCCGGTGGCTCCCCCGCCGCCACCGCCGCCGGTGACGATCACCCAGGTCCTGCCGCCGCCACCGCCGCCCCCGCCACCACCGCCCGAGGGCGGCGGCGCCACGGCCGCGTCGAACGGGCCGGCCGATCCGCAGACCGAGGACGAACCCGCCGTGCCGCCGCTTCCCCCGGAGCGCCCGATGGGGTGGTGGGGGTCGCGCCGCACGCGACGATCATCTCGATCCGCCAGTCGTCGCGAGCCTTCGAGCCGGTCAACCCGCCGCCGGGAGACCCCTATTCCGATGAGAAGGTCAAGGCCGGGACGCTGAATTCGGTTGCGCGCGCGGTGGTTCACGCCGCAAACATGGGGGCGAAGGTGATCAACATTTCGGTCACCTCGTGCCTGCCCGCGGCGTCGCCGGCCGACCAGCGGGCGCTGGGGGCGGCGCTGTGGTACGCGGCCACCGCCAAGGATGCGGTGATCGTCGCGGCCGCGGGCAACGACGGCGAGGCCGGCTGCAACAACAACCCGACGTATGACCCGTTGGATCCGTCGGATCCCCGGGACTGGCATCAGGTCAAGATCGTCTCGGCGCCCTCGTGGTTTTCCGACTACGTCCTGTCCGTGGGAGCGGTCGACGCCAGCGGTGCCCCGCTCGACAAGAGCATGTCGGGCCCCTGGGTGGGTGTGGCCGCGCCGGGAACCCACATCATGGGCCTGTCCCCGCAGGGCGGCGGGCCGGTCAATGCCTACCCGCCGACGCGGCCGGGCGAGAAGAACATGCCGTTCTGGGGAACCAGCTTCTCGGCGGCCTACGTCAGCGGCGTCGCGGCGTTGGTGCGGGCGAAATTCCCGGAACTCAGCGCGCACCAGGTGATCAACCGGATCGTGCAGTCGGCCCACAATCCGCCTGCGGGCGTTGACAACAAGGTCGGATACGGGTTGGTCGACCCGGTCGCCGCGTTGACGTTCAACATCCCGCCGGGCGATCGGATGCCGCCGGGCGCGCAGAGCCGGGTCATCACCCCGGCACCGCCGCCCCCGCCGCCCGACCACCGGGCGCGCAACATCGCCATCGGATTCCTGGGGATCGTTGCCGCCGGGGTGCTCGTGTCCGCGATCGCCGCGCGGTTGTGGAGGGCTCGATGAGGCCGGACCTGACCGGGTTCACCCGCGGCAGCAACCGTCGGGTGGTCGGCGTCTGGGTCGTGTTCCTCCTCGCGCTCGTCAGCTGGCTCGTGGCCGGGTACATCGGCGCGGCCGTCGCCGTGGTGGTGGGGATCGCGCTGGTCTTCGTGCGCTGGTGGGGCCAGCCGGCGTGGTCGTGGGCCGTGTTGTGGCGGCGCGGCCGCCGCCCGATCGACTGGTCCGCCCCGATCACCGTGGCCAACAACCGATCCGGCGGCGGCGTCCGCGTGCAGGACGGTGTCGCCGTGGTCGCGGTGCAGCTGCTGGGTCGCGGCCACCGCGCGACCATGGTGACCGGTTCGGTGACCGTCGAGACTGAAAACGTGCTCGACATCGTCGAATTGGTGCCGATGCTGCATCAGGCCCTGGGCCTGCAGCTCGATTCGATCAGCGTCGTCACCATCGGATCACGGCACGGCACCATCGGCGACTTTCCCCGGGTGTACGACTCGGAGATCGGGACGCCGCCCTACGCGGGCCGGCGTGAGACGTGGCTGATCATGCGGCTGGCGGTGATCGACAACGCCCAAGCCCTGTTCTGGCGCACGACCGTTGGCGCGGCGGCCATTTCGGTCGCGCAGCGCATCGCGGGGCTGTTGCGCTGCCAGGGGCTGCGGGCAAAGGTGGCCACCGCCACCGACCTCGTCGAGCTCGATCGCCGGCTCGGGTGGGACGCGGTGTCGGGAACCGCGCAGAGATGGAAAGCCATCCGGGGAGAAGCGGGTTGGATGACCACCTACGCCTATCCGGCCGAGGCGATCACGTCGCGCAACCTCTCACAGGCGTGGACGCTGCGCGCCGACGAGGTCATCCAGAACGTGACGGTCTTCCCGGACGGCGAATGCACGGCGACCATCACCGTGCGCACGCCGACGCCCGCGCCGACGCCGCCCAGCGTGATCCTGCGCCGGCTCAACGGCGAGCAGGCGGCCGCGGCGGCCGCGAACATGTGCGGTCCGCTTCCGTACCTGCGCGGCATTCGGCGCAGCCCGCTGCCACCGCAACTGGTCACCGAGATCGGGCCCTCGGGCGTGCTGATCGGCAAACTCAGCAACGGCGACCGGCTGCTGATGCCGGTCACCGATGCCGGGGAGTTGTCGCGCGTCTTCGTCGCGGCGGACGACCCGATCGCCAAGCGGATCGTGATCCGCACCGCCGGTGCCGGCGAGCGGGTGTGCGTGCACACCCGCGACCTGTCACGTTGGGTCAGCGTCCGGATGCCGGAGATCAGCGTCGTGAGCAGTTCGCGTCCCGCGCCACGGACCACCGTGAGCGTGGTCGAGTACGTCGCGCGACGGGGCAACGGTTTCGGGGCCGGCGAAGGCGGGGGTGTCGAGGCCGCGATCTCGCCCACCCCGCGCCCGGCCACCGTGATCACCGTCGCCCCCGCGGGGGCCAGCCTCTCCGAGGGCCAGCGAAACGGCTTCGAGGTGATCATCGAGCAGATCGGCCCCTCGGTGGTGAATGTCAGTGCAGCAGGAGAGAATTGGCTCGTCGAGATGGACATGTTCCGTGCCGAGAACCGCTACGTCAGTCTTGAGCCGGTAAGCATGTCGGTCGGCACGTAGCGGGTCGGTCAAGCGAGTTTGAGGCACAGTGTGATGAGCGCACGTAGCGGTTGCGGCGACAGCTCGAATCGGCCGAAGGCGGCCGCCCGCAACTCCGGCGACCATATCCACGGTGCTCGGGATGGGGGATGTGATGGGTGATTTACAAACTGCCCGTAGGCATTTCGATCGCGCCATGGCGATCAAGAGCAGGCAGGGCCGGGCGGCGGCGTTGCCCGAGTTCGTTGCCGCCACCGACGCCGACAAGTCGATGGCCGACGCGTGGCTGGGGCGCATCGCGTGCGGTGACAATGACCTGGCCTCGTTGCGACAGCTGTACGCCAGCAGCGAATGGCTGCACCGCGAGACCACGCGCATCGGGCAGACGCTGGCCGCCGAGATCCAGCTGGGCCCCTACATCGGCATCACCGTCACCGACGCCTCGCAGGTCGGGCTGGCGTTGGCCTCCGCGCTGACGATCGCCGGGGAGTATGCCGAGGCCGACAGGCTGCTGGCCAACCGCGACCTGCTGGATTCTTGGACCAACTACCAATGGCACCAGCTGGCCCGGACGTTCTTGATGTACCGCACGCAACGCTGGGGCGACGTGCTGTTGGCCGCGGCCGAGGAGCTGCCCGCGCACGCCATCGTCATGTCGGCTGTGACGGCGTCGATTTGCGCGCTGGCGGCCCACGCCGCCGCCCACCTCGGTCAGGGCCGGGTCGCCCTGGACTGGTTGGACCGCGTCGACGTGATCGGGCATAACCAGTCGTCGTCGCGGTTCGACGCCGACGTGCTGACGGCGTCGATCGGTCCCGCCGACATTCCGCTTCTGGTCGCCGATCTGGCCTATGTGCGGGGGATGGTGCACCGGCAGCTGCGCGAGGAGGACAAGGCCCAAGTCTGGCTTTCCAAGGCCACCATCAACGGGGTCCTGACCGAGGCGGCCAAGGAGGCGCTGGCCGACCCGAACCTGCACCTCGTCGTGACCGACGAGGAGACCATCGCGAGCCGCACCGACCGGTGGGACGCCTCGTCGGCCAAGAGCCGCGACGAACTCGATGACGACGCCGCCGCGGATCGGCGCGCCGAGCTGTTGGCCGAGGGGCGAAAGCTGTTGGCCAAACAGGTGGGACTGGCCGCCGTCAAGGAAGCGGTGGCGGCGCTGGAGGACCAGCTCGAAGTGCGGACGATGCGGCTCGAGCATGGCCTGCCGGTGGAGGGGCAGACCAACCACATGCTTCTGGTCGGCCCGCCCGGTACCGGTAAGACCACCACCGCCGAGGCGCTCGGCAAGATCTATGCCGGCATGGGAATCGTCCGGCACCCCGAGATCCGGGAGGTGCGCCGTTCGGACTTCTGCGGACACTTCATCGGCGAGTCCGGGCCCAAGACCAACGAACTGATCGAAAAGTCGCTCGGGCGAATCATTTTCATGGATGAGTTCTATTCCCTGATCGAACGCCACCAGGATGGCACGCCCGACATGATCGGCATGGAGGCCGTCAACCAGCTGTTGGTCGCGTTGGAAGCCCACCGATTCGACTTCTGCTTCATCGGGGCGGGCTACGAAGACCAGGTGGACGCGTTCCTCACCGTGAACCCGGGTCTGGCCGGGCGGTTCAACCGCAAGCTGCGCTTTGAGTCCTATTCGCCGGCAGAGATCGTCGAGATCGCGCACCGTTACGCCACGCCGCGCGCCAGCCTGCTCGACGATGGCGCGCGCGAAGCGTTCCTGGACGCGGCGACGACTATCCGCAACTACACCACTCCCGGCGGGCGCCACGGCATCGACGCCATGCAGAACGGTAGGTTCGCCCGCAATGTCGTCGAGCGCGCCGAGGGCTTCCGTGACACCCGGGTGGTCGCGCAGAAGCGCGCGGGCCAGCCGGTGACCGTCGAGGACCTGCAGATCATCACCGCGGCCGACCTTCAGGCCGCGGTGCGCAGCGTGTGCTCAGACAACCGCGACATGGCGGCCATCGTCTGGTAGCGGTTACGCCGGATCGAAGCGGAAGACGGCGAGCCGCCCCGCCAGCGCTTCGAATTCGTCGGCCGTCCCATCGCGCACCATCCCCGAACGCTTCGCGAACGCCACCCCGACCGGGACTTCGGTGGGGAACGCCCGCAGCACCGGCCGGGCCTCACCGGCAGACAGTTCGACGATCCGGACGCGCCGCGACCGTCGGCCCGGCTGAGGGTGCCGGTGCCCGCGGCCCGGGCATTGGCCGCCCAGTCGGCGCCGGGGTAGCCGGCCACCACATAGAGGCCGCCCCGGAAATCAAAGGGCGTCATCGGGGTGCTGCGCGGCTGGCCCGACTTGCGACCGGGCACGGTGAGCACCATGGCGGGACCGGTCGGAATGCCGAGTCGTTGGACCGCCATCATGAACTTGTTCATTCCCTTGAGGTAGCGCGGGGGGCGCGGATCGGTCATCTCAGATTCCTACTTTCTCGTTGTCGAACATGCGCCGGTGTTCGGAAACCCAGTGCGCGAACGGAATTGGCGAGCGCCCGAGGATCTTCTGCACGTCATCGGTCACCAGGGCGGGGGCGTCGAGGGTTTGGGCGAGCATGGCGATGTAGGCGTCGGCGAAGCCGGGCCCGAACCCGATGTCGACGAACCGTTGTCGCACGGCATCGGTGGGAATCTCGCGATACTGCAGCGGCCGGCCCAGCACACCGCCGATCACCTCGACCAGCTCCGAGTTGGTGAACGACGCAGGACCGGTCAGCGGGATCCGCTGTCCGACAAGGTCATCGGTGAGCAGCGCGTGGGCCGCGACGGCCGAGATGTCGGCCTCGACGATGGGCGCCGTCGAGGCGGCGGCGTACGGCCCGGCGACCACGTCACCCGCGCGGACCTGCGCGGACCACATGCCGGCGAAGTTGGTCGCGAACACCGTGGGCCGCAGGCTCACCCAGGCCAGACCCGAGTCGACGGCGAGGCGTTCGACCTCCCGGTTGCGGTCCCCCCGAAACCGCGACGGCTGCCGGGTGACGGCGTCGTCGGCGTTGATGGCCGACAGCGCGACCAGCTTGGTGACCCCGTCCCGCGCGCATTGCGCGACCACGTCTTCCAGTTGCCCACCCAGCGCGCGCGAGTTCAGGAACACCGCGGTGGCGCCGGGCAGCGCGTCGGCGGCCGAACCGAACACCTCGACTCCCGGGGGAAAGCCGGCCGGCGCCGGTTGCCGGGTGACAGCACGGACGCGGGCTCCCGCGGCGAGCAGCTCGGTGACGAGTGGACGTCCGACGTTGCCGGTCGCGCCCGTGACGACGATGGTCATGATGGGTTCCTTCCGTGAACTTCCTGCACTGGTGAAACGACGGGGCAAAAGGTGGGAAAGTTACATCCGAAGAACGTGTAACTTTTCGCCCCGGCAGATCGTCGAAGAGTCATGAACCAGTCGCCGTCCGCCAGCGATCAGGTCAGCGAGGCCTGGCGCCGGCATCGCCCGTACCTGGTCAACCTCGCCTACCAGATGCTGGGCGACATCGGGGAGGCCGAAGACATTGCGCAAGAGGCCTTTCTGCGGCTTTCGCGGGCCGACGCCGGCGAGATCGAGGACACCCGCGGCTGGCTGACGGTGGTGGCGAGCCGCCTCTGCCTCGACCAGGTGCGCTCGGCCCGTGCCCGCTACGAGCGCCCCGGCGACGTCGAAGACCAACCCGCGCCGCGCCGCGTCGACCCGGCCGACCGGGTCACCCTCGACGACGAGATCCGCACCGCGCTCCTCGAAGTCTTGCGCAGGCTCAGTCCCGGTGAACGGGTCGCCTTCGTGCTGCACGACGTATTCGGCGTCCCGTTCGAATCGATCGCCCAGACCGTGGGCCGCCCGGTCGGCACCTGCCGTCAGCTGGCGCGCCGCGCACGGTCCAAATTCGAAGCGGCGCAACCGAAGTTGGCCGACGTCGCCCCGCCCGAGCACCAGTTGGTCACCGAAAAGTTCATCGCCGCATGCGCCAACGGCGACCTCCAGGCGCTGGCCGCGGTCCTGGATCCGACCGTGTGGGGCGTGGGCACGATTCTCGCGGATCCGGCCCCGCCACCGCAGATCAACCACGGGCCGGATGCGGTGGCCACCAACCTGTTGCGCTACCTGTGGCCGGACGTGACCTTGGTCAGCGGCCCGGTCGGGGCGCCGGTACTGCTGGCCTTCAGCGAGCGCCGCCTGTTCGCCGTCATCGTGCTGACGATCCGCGAATCCCGGGTGTGCAAGATCGAGGCCATCGCCGACCCTTCGGCACGGGCCTAGCCCTCACTTGTCCGTCGGCCGCTGATCTTTCGCGCCGTCGGGACGCGCCGCGAAATAGCCGGCGATGGTCGCGGTGACTTCGAGGAATTTGCGGCGCGTGGCCGGGGCCATCTCGTGGCTGACATCGATGACGCCGCCGGGCCGCAGGTGCGGGTCGTAGGGCACTTCGATGACCGGCCGGCCGTGATCGGTGAACTCGCGAGCCAGCAGCGCCCGGGTGCGTTTGTCGGCGTGCCCGTCGGAATCGTTGAGCACCACGATGCTGTGCGCAAGCAGCGTGTCCAGTCCCTGGTCGGCCAGCCACTCCATCGTCCGCGCGGCGGCGGACGCGCCGTCGGCCCAGGGCGAGGACACCACGATCAGCGCATCCAGGTCGCGCAGGACCTCCTGGGTGAGGGGCGAGTCCATCGTCGAGCCGCAGTCGACCACCGAGACGGTGAAATGGCGGTCCAACCGCAGCGCTGCCTCCCGGTAGATCGCCGGATCGAGCACCCGGCGCGGGCCCGCCGCCGGTTCGCCGGCGAGCACGTGCAGACCCGCGGCGTTACGGCCCAGCCGCGCCACCACGTCGTCGAACGACCGCAGGTTCTTGTCGGCGGTGAGTTCCCAGAACGACGCCGTCGAGGTCGGATCGATGCGGCTGCTGAGCCGGCCGAAGGCGGTATCGGCGTCGATCGCCACGACGTGGTCCTGCTTGCGCAGTCCGGCGAACAACGACCCCACGCTCGCGGCCACCGACGTCTTTCCCACGCCGCCCTTGCCCAGTACGCCGACCTTGCGGTTGCCGTACAGGCGGGTCCGGATGGCGGCCTCGAACTGCGCCTCCTGCTGCTGGGCGGGCGACGGACCCAGCTTGATCAGGCCGAAGGTGACCAGGCGCACGACGCGTCGCCAGCCGCGGTCGGGCAGCTCATCGCCCTGGGCGAGGCCGCCGAGGGGGCCGGTGTGCGGCGCCGGCGGCGCCGCAGGAGGGGCGGGCCGGGCGGGCTGCTGCGGTGCCGGCCGAAACGACGGCGGGGCGGGCGGCCGGGCCGGCGGCGGCGCAGCAGGAGACGACGGCGGGCGCGGCGGAGCGGGACGCTGGGCCGCGGGAGGCGCGGCCGCGCGCGGCCCGTGGGGGCCGGCTGGGGCGGTTGCGGGGCGGGGCCGGACGGGCGTGGTGCCGGAGTGCTGGGCCGCTCGGGCTGCAGACGGTCCCGCAGGAATTCGTCGCGCTCGTTCATGGGCTCCTCGCGTGCCGGGCGGTCGTTCGTCGCGCCGATGGGCCGGCCGCGACGAACGTATTACGTGATTAGCGCCACGGTCCAACCTGCGGCGCCGGGTGTGACCAATTCCCGTCCAGTATCTCCCGCCGCGCCCCGTGTGCGAACCTGCAAACTCGGCCGCCCGCGGCGGCGGGCGGCGCCGACGCCCCATGCTGAGCGCTGAGCACGCCCATATCCGTACCCAGCAACATCAGCACCCCGCTCGAAGCGCGCGTCAGCAAACTCCCAGGCGGGGACCGCGCCGGAACCGGGCTCCCCGGCATCCGCGCAGCTATGGAAAGAATTCGTGGTGCCGGGCCGGGGGCTGGCACAATGGAGGATCAACGGCAACAGCGAAATTTACGGCGTTGCCAGCTGGCGGTTAGACTTGACGAAGTTGGCATGTCAGGCGGGTATTGTCATATCGTTTTACGACTTGTCGAGACCGGTTCCAGGCCACCGTTCAGAGCTGCACGGACATCCCTAACAGGATCATCTCCGCCTGGGGCACAGCCCCTCGAGACAAGGCCGACGAGGTTCTAGCCCGCAACCTTCGGGTGCGACCTCGGTGGGGCCGCTGCTAACGGCCGCGCAGAACGTTCAGTGAAGGGTCAGGTGCATATGACGCCCAAGCGCGTCGGGTTATACAACCCCGCGTTCGAGCACGACGCGTGCGGGGTTGCCATGGTCGTCGATATGCACGGCCGCCGTAGCCGCGACATTGTGGACAAGGCAATCACTGCGCTGCTGAACCTCGAACACCGGGGTGCCCAGGGCGCCGAGCCTCGCAGCGGTGACGGCGCCGGCATCATGCTTCAGGTCCCGGACGCCTTCCTGCGCGAGGTCGTGGACTTCGAGCTGCCCCCGGAGGGCAGCTATGCCACCGGCATCGCGTTCCTGCCGCAGTCGTCCAAGGACGCGGCCACGGCGTGTGCCGCGGTGGAGAAGATCGCCGAGGCCGAGGGTCTGACGGTGCTGGGCTGGCGCAACGTCCCCATCGACGACTCGTCGCTGGGCGCGCTGTCACGCGACGCGATGCCGACCTTCCGCCAGGTGTTCATGGCGGGCGCATCCGGCATGACGCTCGAGCGCCGTGCCTACGTGGTGCGCAAGCGCGCCGAGCACGAACTGGGTACCAAGGGTCCGGGCCAGGACGGCCCCGGCCGCGAAACCGTGTATTTCCCAAGCCTTTCCGGTCAGACGTTCGTCTACAAGGGCATGCTGACCACGCCGCAGCTCAAGGCGTTTTACCTTGACCTGCAAGACGATCGGCTGACCAGCGCGCTGGGCATCGTGCACTCGCGGTTCTCCACCAACACCTTCCCGTCGTGGCCGCTGGCGCATCCGTTCCGCCGCGTCGCACACAACGGTGAGATCAACACCGTCACCGGCAACGAGAACTGGATGCGGGCCCGCGAGGCCTTGTTCAAGACCGACGTCTTCGGTGCCGAGGCCGACGTCGAGAAGCTGTTCCCGATCTGTACGCCGGGGGCCTCCGACACGGCGCGCTTCGACGAGGCCCTCGAGCTGCTCCACCTGGGCGGGCGCAGCCTGGCCCACGCGGTGCTGATGATGATCCCCGAGGCCTGGGAACGCAACGAGTCGATGGACCCCGCTCGGCGGGCGTTCTACCGGTACCACGCTTCGTTGATGGAGCCGTGGGACGGCCCCGCGTCGATCACGTTCTCCGATGGAACCATCATCGGCGCCGTGCTCGACCGAAATGGCCTGCGCCCCTCGCGAATCTGGGTCACCGAGGACGGCCTGGTGGTCATGGCGTCCGAGGCCGGTGTGCTGGACCTGGACCCGGCCAAGGTGGTCCGCCGGATGCGCCTGCAGCCCGGCCGCATGTTCCTGGTGGACACCGCGCAGGGCCGCATCGTCTCCGACGAGGAGATCAAGGCCGAGCTGGCCGCCGAGCACCCCTACCAGGAGTGGCTGGACCGGAACCTGGTGCCCCTCGACGACCTTCCGCAGGGCAACTACAAGCGGATGCCCCACGACCGACTGGTCAAGCGCCAGCAGGTATTCGGCTACACCTACGAGGAGCTCAACCTCTTGGTGGCGCCGATGGTGCGCAGCGGCGCCGAGCCGATCGGGTCGATGGGCACCGACACCCCGGTCGCGGTGCTCTCGCAGCGGCCCCGGATGCTCTACGACTACTTCCAGCAGCTCTTCGCGCAGGTCACCAACCCGCCGCTGGACGCCATCCGCGAGGAGGTGGTGACCAGCCTGCAGGGCACCACCGGCGGCGAGCGCGACCTGCTCACGCCGACCGAGCGCTCGTGTCACCAGATCGCGCTGTCGCAGCCGATTCTGCGTAACCGGGAGCTGGCGAAGCTGGTCAACCTCGACCCCGAGGACGAGGTCAACGGTCGCCCGCACGGCATGCGTTCCAAGGTGATTCGCTGCCTGTACCCGGTCGCCGAGGGCGGCGCCGGGCTGGCCGCCGCGCTCGAGGACGTGCGCGCGCAGGCGTCGGCGGCGATCGCCGACGGAGCGCGCGTGATCATCCTGTCCGACCGCGAATCCGACGAGAAGATGGCGCCCATCCCGTCGCTGCTCGCGGTGGCGGGGGTGCACCACCACTTGGTGCGCGACCGGACCCGCACCCACGTCGGGCTGGTGGTGGAAACCGGTGACGCGCGCGAGGTGCACCACATGGCCGCGCTGGTGGGCTTCGGTGCGGCGGCGATCAACCCGTACATGGCCTTCGAGTCCATCGAGGACATGCTCGATCGCGGCGTCATCGAAGGCATCGACCGCAAGACGGCGCTGAGCAACTACATCAAGGCCGCCGGCAAGGGCGTGCTCAAAGTCATGTCCAAGATGGGCATTTCGACGTTGGCGTCCTACACGGGTGCCCAGTTGTTCCAGGCGGTCGGCATTTCCGAGGACGTGCTCAGCGAGTACTTCACCGGGCTGAGCTGTCCCATCGGCGGCATCACCCTGGACGACATCGCCGCCGACGTCGCGGCCCGGCACGCGCTGGCCTACCTGGACCGGCCGGACGAGCGGGCGCACCGCGAGCTCGAGGTCGGCGGGGAATACCAGTGGCGCCGCGAGGGCGAGTACCACCTGTTCAACCCCGAGACCGTCTTCAAGCTGCAGCACGCCACCCGCACCGGCCAGTACAAGGTGTTCAAGGATTACACCCGCCTGGTCGACGACCAGAGCGAGCGGATGGCGTCCCTGCGTGGCCTGCTCAAGTTCCGGGCCGGGATCCACCCCCCGATCCCGCTGGACGAAGTCGAGCCCGCCAGCGAGATCGTCAAGCGCTTCTCGACCGGCGCGATGAGCTACGGCTCGATCTCCGCCGAGGCGCACGAGACGCTGGCCATCGCGATGAACCGGCTGGGCGGCCGGTCCAACTGCGGTGAGGGCGGCGAGGACGTCAAGCGGTTCGACCGCGATCCCAACGGCGATTGGCGGCGCAGCGCGATCAAGCAGGTCGCCTCCGGGCGGTTCGGCGTCACGTCGCACTACCTGACGAACTGCACCGACATCCAGATCAAGATGGCCCAAGGTGCGAAACCCGGTGAGGGCGGCCAGCTTCCGGGGCACAAGGTGTACCCGTGGGTCGCCGAGGTTCGGCACTCCACCCCGGGTGTCGGCCTGATCTCGCCGCCGCCGCACCACGACATCTATTCCATCGAGGACCTGGCGCAGCTGATCCACGACCTGAAGAACGCCAACCCGTCCGCGCGGGTGCACGTGAAGCTGGTCTCCGAGAACGGCGTCGGCACGGTGGCCGCGGGGGTGTCCAAGGCCCACGCCGACGTGGTGCTGATCTCCGGGCACGACGGCGGCACCGGTGCGACGCCGCTGACGTCGATGAAGCACGCCGGGGCCCCGTGGGAGCTGGGGCTGGCCGAGACGCAGCAGACGTTGCTGCTCAACGGATTACGCGACCGGATCGTGGTCCAGGTCGACGGCCAGCTCAAGACCGGGCGCGACGTGATGATCGCGGCACTGCTGGGCGCCGAGGAATTCGGCTTCGCCACCGCGCCGCTGGTGGTCTCCGGCTGCATCATGATGCGGGTCTGCCACCTGGACACCTGCCCCGTCGGGGTGGCCACCCAGAACCCGGTGCTGCGCGAGCGCTTCACCGGCAAGCCCGAGTTCGTGGAGAACTTCTTCATGTTCATCGCCGAAGAGGTCCGCGAATACATGGCGCAGTTGGGTTTCCGCACGATCAACGAGGCGGTCGGCCAGGTGAAGTCCTTGGACATGACGCTGGCGCGGGCGCACTGGAAGGCGCACCGGCTGGACCTGGCGCCGGTTCTGCACGAGCCGGAATCGGCGTTCATGAACCAGGACCTGTACTGCAGCTCGCGCCAGGACCACGGCCTGGACAAGGCGCTGGACCAGCAGTTGATCGTGATGAGCCGCGAGGCGCTGGACTCCGGAAAGCCGGTGCGGTTCTCTACCACCATCAGCAACGTCAACCGCACGGTGGGCACCATGCTCGGCCACGAGGTCACCAAAGCCTATGGCGGACAAGGGTTGCCGGACGGCACCATCGACATCACCTTCGACGGCTCGGCGGGTAACAGCTTCGGCGCGTTCGTGCCGCGCGGCATCACGCTGCGCGTCTACGGCGACGCCAACGACTACGTCGGTAAGGGCCTGTCGGGTGGCCGGATCGTGGTGCGGCCGTCCGACGACGCGCCCCAGGACTACGTCGCCGAGGACAACATCATCGGCGGCAACGTGATCCTGTTCGGCGCGACCAGCGGCGAGGCGTACCTGCGCGGCGTGGTCGGCGAGCGGTTCGCGGTGCGGAACTCCGGGGCGCACGCCGTCGTCGAGGGCGTCGGTGACCACGGTTGCGAGTACATGACCGGTGGCAAGGTTGTCGTCCTCGGCCGCACCGGCCGTAACTTCGCGGCGGGCATGTCCGGCGGCGTGGCCTACATTTACGATCCGCAGGGCGAATTCCCAGGCAATCTCAACGCGGAGATGGTCGAGCTCGAGAGCTTGGATGAAGATGACTACGAGTGGTTGCACGGCATGATTCAGGCACACGTTGATGCCACCGATTCCGCTATCGGCCAGCGCATTCTGGGCGACTGGCCGCAACACCAGCGGCACTTCGCCAAGGTGATGCCCCGCGACTACAAGCGGGTGCTGCAGGCCATCGCCGAAGCGGAACGCGACGGCGCGGATGTCGACAAGGCGATCATGGCGGCCGCGCATGGCTGATCCGAGCGGCTTCCTGAAGTACACGCGTCGGGAACTGCCGAAGCGCCGGCCTGTCCCGATTCGGTTGCGCGACTGGCGCGAGGTCTACGAAGAATTCGACAACGAGACGTTGCGCGAGCAGGCGACCCGCTGCATGGACTGCGGGATTCCGTTCTGCCACAACGGTTGCCCGCTGGGCAACCTGATTCCGGAGTGGAACGACCTGGTGCGCAGGGATCGGTGGCGCGACGCCATCGAACGGCTGCACGCCACCAACAACTTCCCGGATTTCACCGGGCGCCTGTGCCCCGCTCCGTGCGAGCCGGCCTGTGTGCTCGGCATCAACCAGGATCCCGTGACGATCAAGCAGATCGAGCTGGAGATCATCGACAAGGCCTTCGACGAGGGCTGGGTGCGGCCGTTGCCGCCGGAGCAGAAGACCGGAAAGAAGGTCGCCGTGGTCGGTTCCGGGCCGGCGGGTCTGGCCGCCGCCCAGCAGCTGACCCGCGCCGGTCACACGGTCACCGTGTTCGAGCGTGCCGATCGCATCGGTGGGCTGCTGCGCTACGGCATCCCGGAATTCAAGATGGAAAAGCGTGTCCTCGACCGCCGGCTGGACCAGATGCGGGCCGAGGGAACCGAATTCCGGACCAGCGTCAACGTCGGGGTCGACATCACCGCCGAGCAACTGCGCGCCGACTTCGACGCCGTGGTGCTGGCCGGCGGTGCCACCGCGGCCCGTGATCTGCCGATCCCCGGCCGTGAACTGGACGGCATCCATCAGGCGATGGAATACCTGCCGTGGGGCAACCGCGTGCAGGAGGGCGACGACGTGCTGGGGCCCGATGGCCAGCCGCCGATCACGGCCAAGGACAAGAAGGTCGTCATCATCGGTGGCGGCGACACCGGCGCCGACTGCCTGGGCACCGCGCACCGCCAGGGCGCGGCGATCATCCACCAGTTCGAGATCATGCCGCGCCCGCCGGAGACGCGCGCCCCGTCCACCCCGTGGCCGACCTACCCGCTGATGTACCGGGTCTCCTCGGCGCACGAGGAGGGCGGCGAGCGGGTGTTCTCGGTCAACACCGAGGAATTCGTCGGCGAAGACGGTCACGTGACGGCGCTCAAGGCGCACGAGGTGACCATGCAGGACGGCAAGTTCGTCAAGGTGGAGGGCTCCGAGTTCGAGCTCGAGGTCGACCTGGTGCTGCTGGCGATGGGATTCGTCGGGCCCGAGAAGGAGGGCCTGCTCACCGACCTCGCGGTGAAGTTCACCGAGCGCGGCAACGTGGCCCGCGGCGCCGATTTCGACACGTCGGTGCCCGGCGTGTTCGTCGCCGGCGACATGGGGCGCGGCCAGTCGCTGATCGTCTGGGCGATAGCTGAGGGCAGGGCCGCCGCGGCCGCGGCGGACCGCTTCCTGATGGGGACGACCGCGCTGCCTGCGCCGGTCAAGCCCACCGCGGTGCCGCTTCAGTAGTAACACCAGTCACACCAGAAACACGGCCGACTTCGCTCGGCGAGTCTCCCACTGTTTGCCAGGCGATTGGTGTCTAATAACCCGTTGTGAGCCCGCTCACATGGGGGTCACACCGGTTTCCCGGTTGAACGACCGATCGCAGGAGAGATTCTTGTGCATATTCACCCATTACCTCGGTCACGGATGGGGCGAATCGCCTGGTCATGGTTGCGTCACCCGGTGAAAAGTCGTGAGTTTCCCGCCAAGCACGAGCGACTGGTAACCGCTCAGGACTTGCTGCTCTTCGGTGCGTGACCGCCCAGCCGACGCCCTCACCGGCGTGTGGCGGGTTTGCTCAGAGTTTGCCCGGCGAGAACATCGCCGGGCTACCCGTGGTGCGCCCGGAAAACGGCCTCACGGCGTCCATAGACCCGAGTCGCGGATCGCCTCGGCGAGCGGCTCCAGCACGGCCGGGTCGTGTGGCGGCGGCAGGTAGACGATGCCCAGATCCAAGCCCTCGGCCGCCAACCCGGCGGCGTCGGCGATGACCTTGCCGTAATCGAGGTCGGGCTCCAGCCGCAGGTGGGCCGAGAGCGTGATCTCCTTGGGGTCGCGTCCGATGTCCGCGCAATGCGAGGCCAGCACGTCACGCTTGTGGGCGAAGACGTCGGGCGGCCCGCCCACGAAGTTCCAGTGCTGGGCGTAGCGGGCGGTGATCCGCAGGGTGCGCTTCTCCCCGCTGCCGCCGATGCAGATCGGCGGGTGCGGCCGCTGCGGGCCCTTGGGCTCGTTGCGGGCCCCCTTGAGCTGGTAGAACTTGCCGTCGAAGTCGGTGGTCTCCTCGCTGAGCAGGCTGGTCAGCACCTCGCACGCCTCCTCGAAGCGGTCGAAGCGCTCCTTGATGCTGCCCAGCTCGATGCCGTAGGCCCCGGACTCTTCCTCGTTCCAGCCGGCGCCGATCCCCAGTTCGAGCCGCCCGTTCGAAATGATGTCGAGGGCGGCCGCCATGTTGGCCAGCACCGCGGGATGGCGGTAATGGATCCCGGTGACCAGGGTGCCCACCCGCAGTCGCTGGGTGGCCTGCGCGAGCGCGGTCAACGTCGTCCAGCCCTCCAGGCACGGCCCGCTGCTGTCGGAGAAGATCGGATAGAAGTGGTCGAAGGTCCACCCGGATTCGTAGACCTCGATGTCGTCGGCCGCCTGCCAGACGGCCAGCATTTGTGCCCAGGTGGTGTCTTGCGGGGATGTCTTGAACGCGAATCGCATACCACCGACGTTAGTCGGTGTTTATGAAGGGCAACTAAACTCAAGCCCGCCATGACCTGCCCATGTTGCTCCCTCGGAATCGACACCAAGATCACCCTGCTGGCTGCGGGCCTGATCTTCCTGCTCGCGCTGATCCTGGGCGTGTGGAAATACCGCGAGATGATGACGTCCGAGACCCACCTCGCGCATCCCTACGTCGACATCGCCCACCGGGCGGCGCTGCTGTATTCGTTCGCGACGCTGCTGCTCGCGGTGTTCGTGCAACTGAGCGCCTGGCCGGTGTGGGTGAACCTGACCGCGGCGGGCGTCGTCGTCTTCTTCTTCGTGGCCGCCATCGCCGCCTACGTCAGCCACGGCGCGCGCCGCGACACCGTCAACCAGTTCGAAAACGCCGACGGGCGTCTCGGGCTGGCGATGGCGGCGCTGATCGCCGGGGAGATCGGCGGATTCACCGTGCTGCTTGCCGGGTTCGTCGCCGGCCAGCTCGTCTGATCAAGGCGGGCACACTGGAGGCATGGATCCGGTAGCGGCATTACGGCAGATCGCCTACTTCAAGGACCGCAGCCGCCACGACCCCCGGCGCGTGATGGCCTACCGCAACGCGGCCGACATCATCGAGGGCCTCGACGAGGCGACCAGGGAGCGGCACGGCCAGGCCAACAGCTGGCAGTCGCTGCCGGGGATCGGGCCCAAGACGGCCAAGGTCATCGACCAGGCGTGGTCCGGCCGCGAGCCCGACCTGCTGGTCGAACTGCGTGCCGGCGCAGAGGATCTCGGCGGCGGCGACATCCGCTCCGCGCTGCGCGGCGATCTGCACCTGCACTCCGACTGGTCGGACGGCTCCGCGCCCATCGACGAGATGATGGCCTCCGCCGCGGCGCTGGGCCACGAGTACTGCGCGCTGACCGACCACTCGCCGCGGCTGACCATCGCCAACGGCCTGTCGCCGGAACGGTTACGCAAACAGCTCGACGTGATCGACGGCCTGCGGGAGAAATTCGCGCCGATGCGCATCCTGACCGGGATCGAGGTCGACATCCTCGACGACGGCAGCCTGGACCAGGAACCCGAGTTGCTGGAGCGCCTCGACGTGGTGGTGGCCAGCGTGCATTCCAAGCTGTCAATGGACGCCGCGGCGATGACCCGGCGCATGCTGCGCGCGGTGGCCAATCCGCACGCCGATGTGCTGGGTCACTGCACCGGCAGGCTGGTGTCGGGGAATCGCGGCATCCGGCCGGAGTCCAAGTTCGACGCCGAGGCGGTGTTCGCCGCGTGCCGCGACCACGGCACCGCGGTGGAGATCAACTCCCGGCCCGAGCGCCGTGATCCGCCGACGCGGCTGCTGAACCTGGCGCTGGAGATCGGGTGCGTGTTCAGCATCGACACCGACGCCCACGCGCCCGGCCAGCTGGATTTCCTCGGGTACGGCGCCCAGCGGGCGTTGGACGCTGGCGTGCCCGTCGAGCGGATCGTGAACACCTGGCCGGCCGAAAAGTTACTGGAGTGGACGGGCGCCAATTAGTCCGGCAGATGCGGCATTTCGAAGCCGGGGTCGCGGCCCAGCAGCACGGCGGGCGTGAGCGCCGACTTGCCATAGCGGCGGCGCACCCGGTCGATGGCCGCGTCGACGTCGTCGCCCGGCACGCGATGCGTCGGCTCGCCGAAGGGCAGCATCAGCTGCTGGGAGCCGCTGCGGTCGATGCCCGACACCGCGAACCCGACCAATGTCAGGCCGCGCTGCGCGATGAGCGGTGCCGCGTCCGCGACCAGCCGGCGCGCGGCGGCCAGCAGCGGCGCGGTGGACGACGTGGCCCACGGCAAGGTGTGCGATCGGGTCGCGCGGGTGAAGTCGGCGAAGCGCATCCGCAGCACCACCGTGCGACCGGTGCGCCCAGCGGCGCGCATGCGACCGGTGATGCGGTCGATCAGGTTGACCACCACGGCGTCGATCTCGCTGGGCGACATGGTGTTTCCGGCGCGGCCCAGCGCCCGCTGCGCGCCGACGGACCGGCGACGGACGCCGGTGGTCACCCGGCGGCGGTCGATATTGCGCGACAGCGCGTAGAGCTGGCGACCCATCGCGCCGCCCACGATGGAGCCCAGCGTGGACTCGCTGAGCTCGGCGACGTCGGCGACGGTCACGATGCCGTGCGCGCGCAGCTTCTCTGCCGTCACCGCGCCCACGCCCCAGAGCCGGCGCACCGGCAGCGGCCGCAGGAAGGTCAGCTCCTGATCGGGCGGCACCAGCAGCAGCCCGTCCGGCTTGGCCTCCTGGCTGGCGACCTTGGCGAGGAACTTCGTGCGGGCGACGCCGACGGTGATCGGCAGGCCGACGCGGTCGCGCACGTCGGCCCGCAGCCGCTCGGCGATCGCGACCGGCGTGCCGCTGACCCGACGCAGGCCGCCGACATCGAGGAAGGCCTCGTCGACCGACAGCGCCTCGACGATCGGGGAGCAATCCCGGAACACCTCGAAGACCGCGTCGCTGGCACGCGAATAGGCGCTCATCCGCGGGGGCACCACGACGGCCTGCGGGCACAACCGCCGGGCTTGGGACCCGCCCATGGCGGTGCGCACCCCGAAGGCCTTGGCCTCGTAGCTCGCAGCCAGCACCACACCGCCGCCCACGATCACCGGCCGGCCGCGCAAGGTCGGGTCGTCGCGCTGTTCTACGGACGCGTAGAAGGAGTCGAGGTCCGCGTGCAGGATGGACGCATCGCACCGCACGAACATATGTTCGCATGCGGCGGTGACAGCTAGCCGGATTCCCCGTAGATGCTGCTGATCCAGATGTGGGTGAGGGTGTCGACGACCCGCGCCGCCTCGACCGCGGGTGTTTCGGCGGAGAGCGCGGCCATCATGGTGCGCTCGTTCATCTGGTTCAGCGACGTGGCCAGGTCGGCGGCCGGGATGTTGTCCGGTGCTGCGCCGCGTGCGCGTTCCGCGGTGATCATGGCCGCGGTCTGGTCGATCCATTTCTGCATGTAGCCGGACCAGAGCGACCGCAATTCCGTGCTGGTGGCCAGCGCCTCGGTCGCGGTCCGCGCCACGGCCCGGTGTGTGCTGAATGCGGTGAAGAACGCCTTGATGCCGTTGCGCCACACCCGGCGCGGATCGGCCGGCAGCCGATGCACGGCGCCGTCGAACTCGGAGTCGGCCCGGGCGATCACCGGCTCGAGCAGGGAGAGCAGCACCGCCTCTTTGGACTTGAAGTAGAAGTAGAACGTCGGCCGCGAGATACCGGCGCCTTTGGCCAGGTCATCGACGGAAATGTCGGCCAGCGAACGTTCTTCCAGCAGTCGTTCGGCGGTCGCGAGAATGGCCTGTTCGCGCTCGTCGCCCGTCGGGCGGATGGCGCGGCGGCCGCGCAGGGCGCGGGTCTGGCCGACGGTAGTCACGGCCGCTACTTTACACGTAGTCGATACTTTCGACAGAGTGTTGACCGGATCGACACGGTGTTGATAACGTTGGCCGTATGACTGAGCACCTTGACGTCCTCATCGTGGGCGCCGGCATCTCCGGCGTGAGCGCGGCCTGGCACCTGCAGGAACGCTGCCCGACAAAGAGCTACGCCATCCTCGAACGCCGCGCCGACCTGGGCGGGACCTGGGACCTGTTCAAGTACCCAGGCATCCGGTCGGACTCGGACATGTTCACCCTGGGCTTCCGGTTCAAGCCCTGGCGCTCCGCGAAGTCGATCGCCGACGGGGCCTCGATCAAGGCCTACATCAAGGAGACCGCGGTCGAGAACAAGATCGAGCCGAAGATCCGCTACCGGCACCGGGTGGTGGCCGCCGACTGGTCCGACGCCGACAACCGCTGGACCGTGACGGTCGAGAGCGACGGCCGGCAGAGCGAGATCACGTGTTCGTTCCTGTTCGCCTGCACCGGCTACTACAACTACGACGAGGGGTTCTCGCCGACCTTCCCGGGCTCGGACGACTTCGGCGGAACCATCGTCCACCCGCAGCACTGGCCGGAGGACCTCGACTACGCGGGTAAGCGGATCGTCGTCATCGGTTCCGGCGCGACCGCGATCACCCTGATTCCGGCGCTGGTGAACTCGGGCGCGGGTCACGTGACGATGCTGCAGCGCTCGCCGACCTACATCGGCTCGCTGCCCGGTGTCGACCCGTTCGCCGAGAAGGCCAACCGGCTGCTGCCCGACCACCTCGCGCACATGGCCAACCGCTGGAAAGCCATCGCGTTCAGCACCTTCCAATACCAGCTTTCCCGCAAGGCCCCGGGCTACATGCGCAAGACGTTGATGACGATGGCGCAGCGACGCCTGCCCGAGGGCTACGACGTCGAAAAGCACTTCGGCCCCCGCTACAACGTCTGGGACGAGCGGTTGTGCCTGGCCCCCGACGGCGACTTCTTCCGGACCATCCGGCACGGCAAGGCCGACGTCGTCACCGACACCATCGACCGGTTCACCAAGACCGGAATCAAGCTCAGCTCGGGCGAGGAATTGGCGGCCGACATCATCGTCACCGCAACGGGTTTGAACATGCAGCTGCTGGGGGGCGTGAAGCCGACCCGCAACGGCGAGGACATCGACCTGACCTCACTGATGACCTACAAGGGCCTGATGTTCTCCGGCGTGCCGAACTTCGCGATCACCTTCGGCTACACCAACGCGTCCTGGACGCTGAAGGCCGACCTGGTCTCAGAGTTCGTGTGCCGGCTGCTGAACTACATGGACGCCAAGGGCTTTGACTTCGTGGAGCCGCAGCATCCCGGCAAGGACGTCGATGAGCTGCCGTTCATGGACTTCACCCCGGGCTACTTCCGGCGTTCGATGCACCTGCTGCCCAAGTCCGGATCGCGGGCGCCGTGGCGGCTCAAGCAGAACTACTTTATCGACATGCGCACGATCCGGCGCGGCAAGGTCGACGACGAAGGCCTGAAGTTCGCGAAAAAGCCTGCCCCGGTTGCCGTTTAGCGGATCACTGGCCTGCGGCGACGACGACGATCCCGTCGTCGTCGCTGTAGGCGATCTCGCCCGGTACGAAGGTGATACCGCCCAGGGCGATCTCGACGTCGCGCTCGCCGGCGCCGGTCTTGGTGCTCTTACGCGGATTGGTGCCCAGGGCCTTGATGCCGATGTCCATCCCGCGCAACGTGGCCGAGTCGCGCACCGCGCCGTTGACGATGAGCCCCGCCCAGCCGTTGGACCGGGCCAGTTCCGCGATGACGTCGCCGACCAGCGCGGTGTGCAGGGAGCCGTCGCCGTCGATGACCAGGACCCCGCCGTCGCCAGGCTCCGAAAGCACCGATTTCAGCAGCGCGTTGTCCTGAAAGCACCGCACGGTGCTGATCGGCCCGGCGAATTCGGCCCGCCCGCCCAGCTGGCGGAATTGCACGTCGCAGCTGCGGACGTCGGGACCGATGCTGTCTACGAGGTCGGCCGTCGGCCGGAAAGACACCGTCACTTCTGACACGTTAGACGGCGCCCGCTCAGCGGCGCCGCAGCTGGCGGATGAGCAGGATGGCCAGCAGGCTGACGGCCAGCGCAACGATCAGCGGCACCGGGGATTGGCCCGCCGCCGCTCCCGCGACGGCGGGCGAGACCGGGTCGTTCGCCGTCTCCACGGTGGACTTCGCCTGTGCGGCAGCATCTTTCGCGGCGGCGGTCAGGTCGCCGTTGCTTTCGGCGCGCTGCTGCACATCGAGCGGCTGCTCGGGTGGTTTCGGCGGTGTGGGTTCGGCGGCCTTGGCCGGCACCTTCTTGGCGGGTGCCTTCTTGGCCGGTGCCTTCTTGGCGGGCGCCTTCTTCGCAGGTGCCTTCTTGGCCGGCGCTTTCGCGGCCTTCTTCGCCGCCTTGGCGGGCGGTCTCTTCTCCGGCGGGGTGCCGGCGCCGTCGGGTGCGCTGTTGGTCGGGTCCTGCGGGTCTGCCATGCGGCCGCTCCTTGAGCTTCCTCTGTCGTCTTTCCCCTAGCTCAGCGGGTTCACGGTCCCATCATGCCAGCACCCGTTGCGGCGCCTCCGGCACCGGTCGAAGGCCCCGCCGTCACCGCCTGCGCCGCGCCGCCCACCACGCGCCGCCGGCGACGAGGGCCACCGCGGCCGCGACGAACGGCCAGACCGGGAGCGCGCCGCCGCCGTCCGGGCCGGCCGCGGGCGGACCGGGCGTGCCGGTGCCGGGCACCGTGAGGCGGAACGACCATGATCCGGACACCACGTGGCCATCGGCGGACGTCACCCGGTAGTTCACCGTGTACGTCCCGGCCGGCCCTAGCGCACGCAGGGCGATGCCGACCACCGCGCCCTGCACCGCCGGCTCCCCGGTGGACCACACGTTGCCGTCGGGCCCCACCACCGTCATTGCCGCGAACGTGGTTTGCAACTGCTCGTTGAACGTCGCGCTCACCCGCTGCGGGCCGGCGGCCAGCACCGCATCGGGCGCGGGATCGGTGGCGACGCGGGTCGCGTGCGCGCCCGCGACCGGCGCGGCCAGGGTGGCGATCACGAACATGACGCCCACGCACGCAGCGAGCGCCAGGCGCCTCATGTTCGTCGGCGGATCAGTGCGATCGCGACGCCGGCGGCGGCCACCACCAGGGCCGCGCCGCCCAGCAGCCGCGCCGCGTTGTCGGCCGCATTCGACCGTGCGGCGGCGGGCGCCGACGCAGGTGACGCGTGATGTTGGTGCGGGCCCGACGGGCCGGTGGCGAGGGTCAGCATCGGCATCGGGTGCTCCGGTTCGCTTCCGTCGGGCAACGGCGGCTGGTCCCATTTCACGACGGTTCCGTCGGCGTAGGTCTGCGTGGCCGGGAAGCTGACGGTATCGGCGTCGGGCAGCTTCACCGACAGCCGGAACAGCCCGAATTGATCCGGCCCGATCCCGCCGGTCAGGTTCGCCGTCCACGTCACCGAACGCACGGTGCCGGACGCGGCGTCCCGGTCGAGCCTGGCCGTCCAGCCGGGCAGGCTCTCGGTGCGGGCCGACGCGACGTTGGGAAGCGTGACGGTCAGCGCGGTGGTCAGCGACCCGGTGTTCGACTCGTTGGGCACCTGGAACGTGACGACCGCCATGGCCCCGCGCACCGCGTTGTCGCTGCTGGCGTGCACGTGCGCCCAGGCGGCGGGGGTCTGGGCCGCCGATCCGAGATAGAGGGCGACGGCCGCGGCGAGCGCGATCAGGCTGCGCGAGATCCACCTGCTGGGGATTGCCATGCGGGGGCGGTACCTTCCGTGCGGGTGATCAGCTCAGGCCGAGACGCGCCATCAGGTCCGCCTCGATCCCGTCGAGCTGCGACGAGATCGCGGCGTGGGCCGAGCGCCGCCGCGCGGCCGGCATGTTCTCGGCGGCGGTGATCGCCGCCGACAGGTCGGTGAGCCGTTCGGCGATCGCGGAGACGAACTGTTTGGTCTCGGCGTCCTTGGGCTTCTTGTCCTGCACCATCCGCAGCGACTTCTCCGCCCCGGCGACGCGGGCCGACAGCTGGGCGCCGTGACCGGAGAACTGGCCGATCTGGGCCAGCGGAATGCCGAGCTGATCAGCCCGACGCTGATCGATCATCGCCCGGGCCGCGACGGCCGCCCGGTAGATGAGCGGGGTGAGGATCGGCGCGAGCAGCCGAGACACGGTCAGCACCCGGCGGATTCGTGTCGGTGAGAAGATCTTGCCCTCCCGCGCGGCTTTGAGTTCGGCCTCGGCGACTTTCAGTGCGTTGCGGTCGCTGTCGCGTTGGGCCCTGATCTGGGCGCGCAGCGCTTTGTTCTCCGCCCGTTGCGCGGATTTGGCGCGGCGGACCTCGTTTTTCGCGGCCAGCTTGGCCTCGAGCTTCGCGCGGGCCTTGATCGCGCGGGCTTCGGCGCGACGCGTCGCGCGGCTCTTTCGCTTGCGGAACAGGCCCATTCCCGGCCGCCTCCCGGTGATCTCGCTGGCAATCCTGGCAATCGTTGTCTGTCGCTGTCGCGGTTGCGCGATCCGCTGGGCCAACCCTAATCGGAATGGGCGGGCGGCAGCCCTCCAGGGCAGGCGCGGCGGTCGGTGCCAGGCGCGACGTCAGGCGTCTAGGTGCTCGGCCCGGCGCAACTCGTTGACCCGCTCCATGACCTCACGTTGCGCCTCGGGGGACAGCTCGGCCGTGCGCACCGCGATGCGGCGGACGTTGTCGTCGCGCGTCGTGGCCAGCCACGACAGTTCCTTATCGAGCTTCTCGTAGTACTCGTCGTCGGTGAAGTAGGCCGACTTGATCCGGAAGAAGTTGGCCAGGGCCGCCATGGTCGCCGTCGACGGGTTGGTGCGGTTGCCGGAACGCAGCTGCGAGAGGTAGGGAGCCGACATCGTTATGCCCTCCGCCTTGAGCGCCGCGATCACTTCCGCGGAGGTGTGCGGCCCGCGTCCGGGGGGATACACCGTGTCGAACAGGCGGTTCAGGCGAGCAGCGAATGTCGTGCTCATTGATATGACCTCCACTTGGCTGTAGAAGTGAACTATTACCTAGGTGTATTTGCTGATCATGGTAGCGAGGCTTGGTGACCGTAACCAGGTGCAAACCCCAGGGGATTCCCGACCGGCGTAGCTGACGCACGCTACCTCCCCACTTGACGAGCGTCTAACTGATTCGCTGGGGTGTCCACTACATCAGCGAAACTCACAGGTTATCCGCAGAATTGGACATCCGTTCCGAAGTGGCGGGCGGATTACCTGCTGACGTGGGCGATAATATGCCGGGCTGCGCTGGGGAACAGCACCGCAACGGGCCCGCGTGCCGGGGCGATTTAGCACACTCTTTGCTGCCGAGCGGGAAAGCGGACCCGTTGACCACCGCGCTGCCCGGCAGACGGCTCCCGGACACCGGTGGTCGAGGCGGCGTTAACTTAGCCGGTTTGCGGTGGTCCGGCGCATATTTGCCCTGACGGTTCTGCGGCGCCGCCGCGTCTGTGCGACCGCGATTGCGGCAGCGGCCGTCGCGACGGCAACCGTCGCCGCGACGGCCACCCAACGCCAGCCCAGAGCGCTGTCGAACAGCATCCACACGCCGAACGTTGCGAACAGCAGGCTGGCCACCACGTGCAGCAATTTTTCCGGAAGGCGCCGATGCAACAGCCGTCCCGCGGCGATCGCCAGGCCGTCGGCCAGCACCATGCCCAGCGTCGAGCCGATCCACACCCCGACCCAGTCGTGGTGGCTGGCCAACGTCACCGTCGCCAGGGCTGTCTTGTCGCTCATCTCGGCGAGCGCGAACGAGGACACCACCGTCAGGAAGGCGAATCGCGGTTCGCTCGGCTGCGACACCGTCTCGTCGGTGGCGGCGCCCTCCCGCCAGGCCCACACCGCGAACGCGAGGAAGGCGAGGGCGGACGCGATGGCCAGCGGCCGCGCCGGTAGGGCGGCGCCGAGGAAGTGACCGATCGTCACCGAGACGCCGTGCACCGTGAACGCGGCGAGCGCCACACCGGTCAGCACCACCCACCACCGATAGCGCAGGGCGTAGGTCATGGTGATCAGCTGGGATCTGTCGCCGAGTTCGGCGACGAACACCACTCCCAGGGTCAAGAGGGTGGCGGCGAGCATCTCGGGTGACCTTTCGACGCGTCGTCGACGACCGCGAAGTCGTCGAACTCCGGTCGAAGGTCTCGCCCACCGGGTGAACCGGTTCGCCGGCCGGGCTGTGCGCCAGTATGTCGACCCGACGATTGGGGGCTACTCCCCTTCGCTGACGGGTCCCAGATTAATGGGGCCCGTCGGCGTCCGCCAGCGCGACGGCGGAGTTCGGCCGGCCGCATTTCCGGGGTTTGCGTCCCGAAATGCTTTCCGCCATTTCGGCTATGCGGCCAGCAGCATCGCCAGTATCGCCGTATCGGGGTGGCTGATCGGGTCGACACCGACCCGGCTCACCATCGAGGTAATGGTGCCGTCGGCTTCCGCTTCCACCCACGCGGCCCGATGCTCGAGTCCCAGATAGGGCAATCCGGGCAGCAATACGCATCCGGATGCCGCCCCGTTGCATTCCGGCAAGGACGGCGTGGTTTCCGAGGGCGGGTGCAACATGAGTAGTGCCGGCGGCTGATGTTCGGCGAAATATCCCGGCTGAATGGCTGATTCACCGAACACCGTGCCCTCGGCCAGTACCAGGCCCACCGTGCCCGGTTCGGGCTCGTCCGGCAGTTCCTCGCGGGCCCCGAAGACCGTTGTGGTGGAGAGCAATCCGGGCAGGGACGCGATCCTGACCGCGACCATGAGCAGTTGCACCCATTCTTTGGTCGAGTCGGGCCAGCGTCCCGAGATCACGAATCCTTTCAAGGCACCACGAGAATGGAACGGGGAAACCCCGATAGGCCGATCCGCCCCTGGTTCCATTTCGACCTCCGCGCGACGCCTCCGCTTGGAATAACCACACTGGTAAGTCCGAATAATTAAGCATGCCTGCGGTTTAGGCGCGGTGCAACACGACACGGTCGGTGGCACAAACGTTGTCGCGCCGGCGGTCGAAAGGTCGGACAAACGACGGGGGCGCCGCGCTGCCGCGCGACGCCCCTGCCGATCGAAATGAAAGTCAGCCGAAAATGAGGCCCTGGGTTTTCGAGGTCGCGGCCGCGTACCGCTTCTGCACGTCCGCCCAGTTGACGACGTTCCAGAACGCCTTGACGTAATCCGCCTTGACGTTCTTGTACTGCAGGTAGAAGGCGTGCTCCCACATGTCGACCTGCAGCAAGGGGATGATGCCGAGCGGAACGTTGGCCTGCTGGTCGTACAGCTGGAAGGTCAGCAGCCGGTTGCCGAGGGTGTCGTAGCCCAGGACGGCCCAGCCCGAGCCCTGCAGCCCGTTGGCGGCCGCGCTGAATTGCGCGCGGAATCGGTCGAAGGACCCGAACGCGTCGTCGATCGCAGCAGCCAGTTCGCCGGTCGGCTTGTCGCCGCCGTCCGGCGACAGGTTCTTCCACCAGATCGAGTGGTTGACGTGGCCACCGAGGTGGAATGCGAGGTTCTTTTCGTTCAGGAAGATCGCAGCGTGGTCCTCGTTGGCGCGGGCCTCTTCGAGCTTGGACAGAGCGTCATTCACGCCTTTGACGTATGTGGCGTGGTGCTTACTGTGGTGGATCTCGTTGATCTGCCCCGAGATGTGCGGTTCCAACGCTGCATAGTCCCAGTCCAAGTCGGGCAGGGTGTATTCAGCCACGGCATTCCTTTCTTCGATTATCGTCTTGACGCTCAGTCGCGCAGCACCGCCTCACGGCGGCCGGCCGTTATCAACCCTGCTCCATGACCGCGCGCTCCGCAAGAACGACCCTTGTGAGCCGGAACGCGAATACCCGCTCAGCGGCGTTTCAAGACAAGACGATGACCGCGAGCACCGCGAGCAGCGCCAGGGCGATCAACCCGGCGCGCAGCGCGGCGACGCTGTAACTGTGATTCCACGCCGACGAGCCGCAATACGACTTCGACGAGCCCGGTGAACCCGGACCGAACGAATGCGTGGCCATCAATCGCCTTTCACCCCCCGGTCACCTCGCGTCAGTGAGGTGAGTCACAAACACTTTTCGCGAACGCGATCATAGCGCTTTGTGACGAGCTTGAGAAATAACGCGCTGAGCTGCGGGTTGGCGGTGGTGGCGGCGACTTGGGGCCCGACCCGGAGCGGCGGCGGGCCCAGGGGCGGGCCGGGTGCTTAGCAAGCCAATCCATTTCGCTCGGCGGCCAGTTCTGCACATGCGTACAACACTGCGGTGTTATCCACAGTTGCAGCAAGGTCCGCCGCCAGAGGCTGTAGTGATGCGATCTATACCCGCCGGGTGTATGTGGATAAACCTGTGGAAACTGTGGATAGTCTTTGCCGCTTCGGTCGGTTGCCGAGCCCCGTGCGGCGGTGGCCGATCGCGGCCCCGTGCCGGTGTCCCTCGGCGCGCGTCGGTGCGGCGTTAGTCTGGTCCGGTGATCCAGGTGTGCTCCCAGTGCGGCACGCGCTGGAACGTGCGTGACCGACAACGCGAATGGTGTCCGCGCTGCCGCGGAGCCCTGATGGCGCCCGCGCCGGACGCCCCGCCGGCCGATCCCAGATGGGGTGCGCCCGGTGCCGCGACGCAGGCTCGCCCCTCGGCGGCGCCGGGGTGGCAGCGCACGCCGCCGCGACTGCCGCCCGGCTACCGCTGGATCGCGGTGCGGCCCGGCGCCGCGCCGCCGCCGCGACGCGGCCGGCGTCCCCTCGGGCCCACTCCGCGCTACGCCGTCATCCCGCGGTGGGGGCTGGCCGACCGCGTCGAGCAGATGCCCGTGGCCACGGACGCAGCACCCGCGCAGCCCGGGCCACCGGCCCAGATCGTCCGCACCACGTCGTTCGTCAGCGTGCTGGTGCTCAGCATCGCCGCCCTGGTCTACGTGGTGCGGTACGTCCTGCTGGTGATCAACCGGAACACCTTGCTGAACTCGTGGGTGGCGTTCGCGGCCGACTGGCTCGGCGTGCTCGCCAGCGTGGGCGCGGGCGCGGCGGTGATCGCCTCCGGCGTGCAGCTGATCCGCTGGATGATCGCCCGCCGCGCGGCTGTGTTCGCCCACCACGGTCTGCCCGAGCAGCGCTCCGCGCGGGCGCTCTGGGCCGGCTGCGTCGTGCCGCTGGCCAACCTGCTCTGGGCCCCGGTGTACGTGATCGAGCTGGCGCTGCTCGAAGAGCACTACGCCCGGCTGCGAGGCGCGATCCTGCAGTGGTGGGGGGCGTGGGTGTGCAGCTACGCGGTGTCCATCGCGGCCATCGCGACCAGCTTCGCCACCGACGCCCAGGGCATCGCCAACAACACCGTGCTGATGGTCTTCGCGTATCTGCTCGCGGCCGCCACGCTGGCCGCCGCCACCCGCGTGTTCGAGGGATTCCAGCGCAAACCCGTCGCCCGGCCCGCGCATCGCTGGGTCGCGGTTCCCGCCGACGGCACCCCGGCGCGGGCTTCCGCCGCCCCAGTTGAGTTGAAGGGGCAGGAACCGGCAGCATAGGGGTATGACGTGGGCCGACGAGGTGCTCGCCGGGCATCCCTATGTCGTCGCCCATCGCGGCGCGTCGGCCGCGCGGCCCGAGCACACGCTGGCCGCCTACGACCTTGCGCTGAAAGAAGGCGCCGACGGCGTGGAATGCGACGTGCGCCTGACCCGCGACGGCCATCTGGTGTGCGTGCACGACCGCCGGCTGGACCGGACCTCGACCGGGGCCGGCTTGGTCAGCACGATGACCCTCGCCGAATTGCGCGAGCTCGAGTACGGAGCGTGGCACGGCAGCTGGCGGGAAGACGGCGCCCACGGCGACACCAGTCTGCTGACGCTGGACGCGCTGGTGTCGCTGGTGCTGGATTGGCATCGGCCGGTGAAGCTGTTCATCGAAACCAAGCACCCGGTCCGGTACGGCTCGCTGGTGGAAACCAAGCTGCTCGCGGCGCTGCATCGGTTCGGCATCGCCGCGCCCGCCTCGGCGGACCGGTCGCGCGCGGTGGTGATGTCGTTCTCGGCGTCCGCGGTCTGGCGGATCCGGCGGGCCGCCCCGCTGCTGCCTACGGTGCTGCTCGGCAAGACCGCCCGCTATCTGACCAGCGGCGCGCCGACGGCCATCGGCGCCACCGCCGTCGGGCCCTCGCTGGCGACGCTGAAGGACTACCCCCAACTCGCCGACCGCGCCATCGCCCAGGGCAGGGCGGTGTACTGCTGGAACGTCGACGACTACGACGACATCGATTTCTGCCGCGACGTCGGGGTGGCCTGGCTCGCCACGCACCACCCGGGCCGCACCAAGGCCTGGCTGCAGGGCAACCGCGATGGTGAGGGCAGCGGATAGGCCAACCGCTATTGCTGTTCGTCCGATGTGGCCGGGGGCAGGGGCGCATCGGACGCCAACGACTGGAACAACCGCGCGGCCTCGTCGTGGTTCCACACCACCACCGACCCGGCGTCACCGTCGGTGAACTGGCCGATCGGGACGGTCATGGTGGTGGTCGACCCGTGTAGTGCCCAGCCGAGCCGGGCCAGATCCCAGACGTGGTCATTCCGGTCGACGGTCAGGGCGTCGGCGGCCGCGCGGGGCACCGAAAACCAGCGCCACGGGTTGAGCCAGACCGCGGGACTGGCGACCCGATGCAGCAGCGCCGCCACGAACTGCCGTTGATTGACCATCCGGTCCAGGTCCGCCCGCGGGGTGTCGCGCGACCTGACGTAGCCGAGCGCGTTGCGGCCGTTGAGGGTCTGGCAGCCCGCCGGCAGCTCGATGCCGGCCAGCGGATCGTTGAAGGCCGTCTTCGGGCACACCGTCACGCCGCCGAGCGCGTCCACGAGCGCGGCGAACCCGCCGAACCCGATCTCGGCGTAATGGTCGAGGCGCAACCCGGTGGCCTGCTCCACCGTCTGGACCAGCAATTGCGCGCCGCCAATCGCGAACGCGGCATTGATCTTGTCCTTGCCATGACCCGGGATCGGCACATAGGAATCGCGCGGAATCGACACCATGGTGGTCGGCACACCCGCCCCGACGCCCGGCACGTGGACCAGCAGGATCGTGTCGGTACGGCCGTTACCGATGTCGCCGCCGGTGGCCAGATCCTGCTGCTGCTCGGCGCTGAGCGCCTGGCGGCTGTCCGACCCGACGATCAGCCAGTTGGCGCCCCGGCCTGCCGAGGGGCGGTCTTGGTAGTCGGCGAGCGCGTGCTCGCGGTGCAGTCTGTGGTCGAACCAGATCGCCCCCGCGACGACGCCCGCGCCGATCAGCAGCAGGCCGACCAGCAGGACCGACACCACCGCGCGGACCCAGCGGAACCGGCGCCGCCGCCGCGGCGCGCGGGGCGCCTGCGGTCGGGGCGGCGGAACCCGGGCCGCCGGCGCGGCGGCGGGTGGTGAGGGTGGTTGGTGCAGCGGCTGGGTCTCCGCGGTCGGTGACACCGGCGGGCCGGCCGGGCGGCGGATCACCTGCGGCGGCTCGGGACGCGGCTGCGCGGGCGGGTTCCCCGCGGGGGGCCGCCGGCGTTGCGGTGAGCGGTCGCCGTTCACCTCGTTAACGTACGTGCCCGGCACCCCACTATGCGGGCCGCATCGCCCCGGGGCTACCCGCGCGCCCGCAGCCCGTTGATGAAGGGGCAGCCCATCAGCACCCGGATGGCCTGGCTCAGGCCGGTCATGTCGTCGACCGGTCTGTGGAAGGGCAGCCGGACGTCGTGATCGCGGTCGTCGCTCTCGACGCGGAACCGGACGCCGTAGCGGTCCAGGCCCAGCGGCCGCACGTGGCCGCGCCGCAGGGGGGCGGGAAGCCTGGACACCAGCCGCGCCAGCACATCGCTGTGGGCGGTGTCCAGGTGCCACAGCAGGCTCGACTCGAGCGCGCAGAACGGATCGGGCCGCGCCTCCAGCAGGTCGCCGACGCTGACCGGCTCCGCGCCGGTGGCGTCGGTGACCACCACCGAGGCGATCTCCAGCCGCAGCAGCGTGTAGCGCGGTTCCTCGCCGTCGGTGGGCGCGCAGCGCGGGGTGTCGACGCCCAGCAGCGCCGGATTCGGGCACTCGGCGGCGATCAGGTCGAGCGTGTCGAGGGTCTCGCTCGGCGGCACCTGTTGGAGGTGCCCGCGCACCCAGACCAGCGAGCGGACCGGTTCGCGCAGCGGAAGCGGCGCGTAGTCGGTCAGCTCCAGCAGCGCCTGAGACCCCGAGATGGGGCGCGCGAGCCCGCCTGCCCTTTCGACGGGGACCGCCAGGGCGACGGATCCGTCGTCCATCAGGTGGTGCAGGGGGGTGGGGACGGGGTCGTCATGCTCGATGGCCAGCAGCGCGCCGCCGGCGCGGACGCAGGCGCTGCGTATCCGTTCGGCGGTGGTCGGGGCGGGGCAACTCAGCGGTAACACCATTCTCATCCTTCGATTAGGTAAGCCTAAGTTAACTTACCCGCGGTGGCGTCGCAAGGGTCTTGTGGCCTGCGCGCCGCTAGGGTTGGGACGTGGCCCGCATCGCTTACCTCGGTCCGGAGGGGACGTTCACCGAGGCGGCCTTGCGGCAGATCACCGCCGCCGGTCTGGTACCTGGGCAGGCGGCCGGGGGAGTGGATCCCTCGCCCGTCGACAGCACCTCCGCCGCGCTGGACGCCGTGCGCGACGGCACCGCCGAGTACGCCTGCGTCCCGATCGAGAATTCGATCGACGGATCGGTGACGCCCACCCTGGACAGCCTGGCCATCGGCTCACCGCTGCAGGTGTTCGCCGAAACCACTTTGGACGTCGCGTTCAGCATCGCCGTCAAACCGGGCCGCAGCGCGGCGGACGTGCGGACGCTGGCGGCCTTCGGCGTGGCGGCGGCCCAGGTGCGACAGTGGGTGGCCGCCAATCTGGCCGACGCCAAGCTGCGGCCCGCGTACTCCAACGCCGACGCCGCCCAGCAGGTGGCCGAGGGACATGCCGACGCCGCGGTAACCTCGCCGCTGGCCGTCACCCGCTGGGGGCTGGCCACCCTGGCCGACGGCGTCGTCGACGAGTCCAACGCCCGCACCCGCTTCCTTCTCGTCGGCCGGCCGGGGCCCCCGCCGGCCCGCACCGGAGCCGACCGCACCTCGGTCGTGTTGCGCATCGACAACGCGCCCGGGGCGCTGCTGGCCGCGCTCGCCGAATTCGCCATCCGGGGCATCGACCTGACCCGCATCGAATCGCGGCCCACCCGAACCGGACTCGGCACCTATCGGTTTTTCGCCGACTGCGTGGGCCACATCGACGACGATGCCGTCGCCGAGGCACTCAAAGCGCTGCACCGTCGTTGTGCTGATGTGCGATACCTGGGATCCTGGCCCACCGGCTCACCCGCGGGGGCGTTGCCGCCGTCGGCCGACGAGGGCGCGCGCTGGTTAGCGCAGCTGCGAGACGGAAAGCCCGACGAGCGGGGGTCGTTGGGGTGAGCGGCCGGTTGATCCTGGTGCGACACGGCCAGTCGTTCGGAAACGTCGAGCGCCGGCTCGACACCCGCCCGCCCGGGGCGGAGCTGACCCCGCTGGGCCGCGACCAGGCCCGTGCGTTCGCCCGCGGCTCGGGGCGGCCGGCGATGCTCGCGCACTCGGTGGCCACCCGGGCCTTGCAGACCGCCGCCGTGATCGGGGCCAGGTGGAGGTGCCGCCCATCGAGGTGGCCGGCGTCCACGAGGTTCAGGTCGGGCGGCTGGAGAACCGCAACGACGACGACGCGGTCGCCGAGTTCAACGCGATCTACGAGCGTTGGCACCGCGGCGAACTCAATGTCGCGCTTCCCGGTGGCGAAACCGGCAACGACGTGCTGGACCGCTACCTGCCGGTGCTCACCGACCTGCGGCTGCGCTACCTCGACGACCGCGACTTCCACGGCGACATCGTTCTCGTCAGCCACGGCGCGGCGATCCGGCTGGCCGCCGCGGTGCTGGCCGGCGTCGAAGCCGACTTCGCGCTGGACAACCACCTGGACAACGCCGAATCGGTGGCGTTGACGCCGATCACCGACGGGCGGTGGAGCTGCGTGCGCTGGGGAACCCTGACGCCGCCGTTCTTCCCCGAGGAAGAGGCGACCCCGGTCCCGGATGCGGTGCGGTCAAGCACCGACCCGATGGGCTGACCTCGCGGTCAGACGGCCACCGCGATCACCTCGGCGCATGCGCAGCCGACCGCGTCGCAGTCGATGACGAAGGCGTGCGGCAACAACTCGGGAGTGAAGCAGTCCGGCTCCGTGCACTCCGAGCGGTGCAGTGCGTGGCGAATGATGGTGCCGTGACAGTGATCTAAGCCTGCCCGGCAGTCGCGGCAGTCAATGCTCATAGGTGAGTTCATAGCACCCGGCGCGGACAAATGCGGGATGCCGCGCCCGGGAATCGGGCGGGCGTGCAAGGCGCTCAGGCCCAGCCCAGCTCGTGCAGCCGGTCGTCGTCGATGCCGAAGTGGTGAGCGATCTCGTGGATCACCGTGACGGCCACCTCCTTCACCACCTCGTCCTCGGATTCGCACACGTCCAGTAGCGCGTCACGGTAGATGGTGATGGCATCGGGCAACGATCCGAAGTAGTCGGAGTCGCGTTCGGTGAGGGCCACCCCCTCGTACAGCCCGAGCAGTTCGGCGTCCTCGGGATGGCGGCCTTCGACCAGCACGACGACGTTGTCCATGGCGGCCGCCAGCTCGGGCGGGATGAGGTCGAGGGCGTCGGAGACCAATTCGTCGAAGCGCTGCGGATCCATCCGCACGGACACCCGGCTAGCCTCCCGGCGGCGGCTCGGCGGGCGGTGCCTCCGGAGCGGGGTTCGCCGGCGGCGGTGGCGGGGGAGGCGGGGTGCCGGCGCCTCGGGCGCGGGATTGGGCGGCGGGGCGCCGTTATCGGCCGGCGGCGGCGCCTGCTGGGCGGGCGCCTGTTGCTGCGGCGCCTGCTGGGGCTGCTGAGCGGGCTGCTGTCCGGGCAGGTGCTGGTTGTTCGGCGGGATCTCCGGGACCGAGCCCGAGCCGGACTGGCTGGACGGCTGCTGCGCCGGGGCCTGCAGCGGAATCGGCGGCATGGTGAGCCGCTCCTCGGGAATGTCGGGCGGCGCCACCGGAGGCTGGCCGTTGATGAGCAGCTGACCCTTGGCGCTGTTCAGCAGGGTGGCCCAGCCGCCGTTGCCCAGCGTCGCGCCGATGCTGCACGCCACCTCGCGGCTGCCCGCCGCCCAGCTGGCCAGCGGCACCGTCGGGTAGATCAGCGTCAGGGTGGTGGTGCGCAGCTTGACCGGCGCCAGATACGCGTCGGTCATTTTCGTGCACGAATCCTTGATGAAGCCGTCCTGGTCGGGCTCGGCGGGCAGGGCGCCGGGGAACTTCTCGGCGAGGTTGACCGTGCCGGTGACCTCCATCGCGTGTGGCGCCGCGCAGTCGACCGGCGCATCGGTCGGCTGGTTGGTCGCCGAATCGATGCCCAGGCAGGTGCCGGCCGGCCACACCTTGGACTGGTCGACGTCGGCGACCTTGCCCTTGAACGCCTGCTGCTGGTTGTTCATCCCGGGCAGCTGCAGGCCGCACAGCATCCGGCGATCGCCGGACTGGCGCCAGGCCCGGTCGCCGGGCCACAGCAGGCTGACGGTGAACCGGCTGTTCGGATCGAACTTGGCGCCGAGGTAATTGCGGACGGCGGCCTCGCACTGCTCCTGGGTGATCTGCTGGATCCGGGCCGGCGTCGGGGGCGCGGCGTTGGGCCCGTACTCCGAGCCCGGGAACGTCCGCATGTCGATGGATTCGGCGACCTCGAATTTGTGGTCGTCGCCGCAGTTGACGATCTTGGACGACTCCGGCGTGGTGTCCGGCCACATCAGGCACTCGCCGGGGGAGGCCCGGTTGAAGGCGGCGTCGCTCTTGGTGCCGGTGCTGCGCACCGGGCTGCTGTCGAGTAACCGGCCCGATCCGGCACCACCGACCGGGATCGCGGTGACCAGCCCGGCGATCAACAGGCCGCCGAGCGCCGTGAGCAGGAGCGCGCGCCGGGTCGCCCGGGCCTGCAGGCTGCGCGGCCACAGGAACGCGGACGGCTGCCGACCCGACGACTGATCGGTCGAGTCGACGGACGACTCGACCGCCCGGCCTTCCCGGGCTTCCGAAAGTTCCTTCTCGGGCGCTTGCGACATCCGCTCCATTCTGACAGCAGCACCTGAGACGCGTGACAAAAGTTACTGATGTGAGGCCTGCGCCCAGCGGGGGCGGACGCTCGCCCGCCGCCGAGAAGCGTGAAAGTAGTCTTTGGGCCGTGATCGACCTGAAGCAGCTCCGGGAAGACCCCGACGTCGTGCGCCGCTCCCAACTCAGCCGTGGCGAGGACCCGTCGCTGGTAGACGCCCTGCTGACCGCCGACGCCGCCCGCCGTGCCGCGATCTCGTCGGCGGACTCGCTGCGCGCCGAGCAGAAGGCCGCCAGCAAGAGCGTGGGGGCGGCGTCGCCCGAGGAGCGCCCGGCCAAGCTGGCGCGCGCCAAAGACCTGGCCGAACAGGTGAAGGCGGCCGAAACCGCCCAGGCCGACGCGGAGGCGGCGTTCACCGCGGCCCACATGGCGCTCTCCAACGTCGTCATCGACGGGGTGCCCGCCGGCGGGGAGGACGACTTCGCCGTGCTCGACGTGGTCGGCGAGCCGGCGGCCATCGACAACCCGAAAGACCACCTCGAGCTCGGCGAATCGCTCGGCCTCATCGACATGCAGCGCGGGGCCAAGGTGTCCGGCTCGCGGTTCTACTTCCTGACCGGCAAGGGTGCGCTGCTGCAGCTGGGCCTGTTGCAGCTGGCGTTGCGGCTGGCCGTCGAGAACGGCTTCGTCCCGATGATCCCGCCGGTGCTGGTGCGCCCGGAGGTGATGGCCGGCACCGGGTTCCTGGGCTCCCACGCCGAGGAGATCTACCGGGTGGAGGCCGACGACCTGTACCTGGTGGGCACCTCGGAGGTGCCGCTGGCGGGGTATCACTCCGACGAGATCCTGGACCTGTCCGGCGGGCCGCTGCGCTACGCGGGATGGTCGTCGTGCTTCCGTCGCGAGGCCGGCAGCTACGGCAAGGACACCCGCGGCATCATCCGGGTGCATCAGTTCGACAAGGTCGAGGGCTTCGTCTACTGCACGCCCGCCGACGCCGAGGCCGAACACCAGCGGCTGCTGGGCTGGCAGCGTGAGATGCTCGCCCTGATCGAGGTGCCCTACCGGGTGATCGACGTGGCCGCGGGCGATCTCGGTTCGTCGGCCGCGCGCAAATTCGATTGTGAGGCTTGGGTTCCCACGCAGGGCGCCTATCGCGAGCTGACGTCGACGTCGAACTGCACCACGTTCCAGGCCCGCCGCCTGGCCACCCGGTATCGCGACGGGGCCGGCAAACCGCAGACGGCCGCGACGCTGAACGGCACGCTGGGCACCACGCGGTGGCTGGTGGCGATCCTGGAGAACCACCAGCGGCCCGACGGCAGCGTGCGGGTGCCCGAGGCGCTGGTGCCGTTCGTCGGCGCCGAAGTGCTGGAGCCCGTCAACTAGAACGCCGTGCCGGCCAGCCGGCCGGGGGTGTGCCCGAACGCTCGCCGGTAGCTGTCGATGAAGGCGCTCGGTGTGGCCCAACCGCATTCGGCCGCCACCGAGGTGACATCGCGCCGTTCGGCGAGCAGCACGAGGGCGTGTTGCAGCCGGACCTGGGTGCGCCACTGCGGGAACGTCATGGCCAGCTCGTCGCTGAACAGGCGGCTCAGCGTGCGCTGGCCGACGCCGACCCGGTCGCCGATCTGCTTCAGCGTCAACGACTCTCGCAGGTTGTCGGCGATCAACGCGCAGGCTTGCCGCAGCCGGCTGTCGACGGGGGTGGGAACCCACAGCGGCCCAACGACGCTGGTCGCCTGTACCTGGTCATGCAGCACGGCCAGCATCCGGTGATGCTGGTCGGTGTCGGTGCCATCGGTTTGTGAACACGCGATGATCAGCTCGCGCATCAGGGGATTGACCGCCAGCACGGCGGGCGCCGCGGGGCCGCGGCGATAGCGGTGGGGGTCCAGGGCGACGCCGTGAAACTGCGTGGTGCCGTGGAACTTGTGTTCGTGCCAGCAACCCGCCGGGATCCAGATGGCGCGATTCGCCGGCGTGATCCACGTTCCCGCCGGGGTGGTCACCGAGACCGCGCCCGACGACGGGTAGACGATCTGGTGCAGCGGATGCCGGTGCCGTTCGATCTGGGCTCCCGGCGGCAGCGTCTGCGACGACGTCGCCACCCCGTGGTGGCGGAATTCCGACATATCTAGGCAGGATATCGGAAGCCCGCAGGATGGGTGCTCGCATAGCGTTCGGGTTGACCCACAGAAAGGCGGGAGCACGATGGCGATGAATCTCTTGCATCGACGCCGGTGCAGCTCAGCGGGCTGGGAGAAGGCGGTGGCCGATCAGCTGTTGCCCTGGGCGCTGCGGGGCGTCGAATTGGGCACGCGGACTTTGGAAATCGGACCCGGATACGGGGCGACGCTGCGCGCCCTGCTCGACCGCACGGCGTCGCTCACCGCGGTCGAAGTGGACGCCGCGATGGCCGACCGCCTGCACCGCCGCTACGGCGACCGAGCGCGCATCATTCACGGCGACGGCGGCGAAACCGGTTTGCCCGCCGACCATTTCACGTCGGTGGTGTGCTTCACGATGCTGCATCACGTTCCCCGCCCCGAGTTGCAGGACCGCCTGTTCGCCGAGGCGTTCCGGGTGCTGCAACCGGGCGGGGTCTTCGCCGGCACTGACGGCGTTCCGTCGCTGGCCTTCCGGCTGATTCACGTCGCGGACACCTACAACCCGATCGCGCCCAGGGACTTGCCCGGCCGGCTTCAGGCCGCGGGGTTCACCGACGTCCACACCGACGTCAAGGGTGGCCGGCAGAAGTGGCGGGCCACCAAGCCGGCCGGCTAAACGCCGACCGTGGCGCGGTCCCGTTCGTGCCGGCGCTGGCGCTCCATGGTCGCGAAGTAGAACGCGAACGCGAACGCGAAGCTGGTGAACAGGCTGGACACGAAGTACAGCCACGGGTGGCGCAGACCGCGGCGGTAGCCGTCCACGATCGTAAATATCGGCAGCAGAACGACATTGGCGATCGTGTAGTCCTGGCTGGCCGAGCTGGCGGCGGGGTTGGTGAACATCAGCTTGATGTATTCGAGCCAGCTGCCGTGTTCGCCCCAGAGCGGGTTGGTGGAGCCGTGCGAGTACTGCTGCACGTAGGTGATGTTGAAATACCAGCCGAGGGCGACCGACGCGATGCCGACCACGTAGTAGACGACTTCCATCGGCGAGAAGAGCGGCCCGTCGGCCGGCCGGGCGAAGACTCCCTTGTTGGCCGTGACGATCCAGCCGATGACCGCCAGTCCGAGTACCGCGTGTGTGAGTAGCGAGACCATGGGCGCAGTCTCGCCCCCGGCGCAAAGTTTTGTCAATATTGACACAACAACTGCAATCGCAACTGCGCCGGCTTGGTACCTTCTTCCCATGGTCAGGCCCGCGCAGACGGCGCGCAGCGAGCGCACGCGCGAGGCCTTGCGGCAGGCCGCCCTGGTGCGATTCCTGGCCCAGGGCGTGGAAGACACGTCGGCCGAGCAGATCGCGGCCGACGCCGGCGTCTCGCTGCGAACGTTCTATCGGCACTTCAGCTCCAAGCACGATCTGCTGTTCGCCGACTACACCGGGCTGCACTGGTTTCGCTCCGCCCTGGACGCCAGGCCGGCCGACGAACCCATCATCGACTCGGTGCAGGCGGCTGTCTTCTCGTTCCCCTACGACGTGGACGCCGTCACGAAGATCGCCGCCCTGCGGCAAGACGAGCTGGACCCCGGCCGCATCGTCCGCCACATCCGCGAGGTCCAGGCTGACTTCGCCGACGCCATCGGCGCGCAGCTGCAACGGCGCAGCCGCGGGACCAACGGCGCGGCGAACCCGAGCGCGGACCGACGGGTGCGGATCGCGGTCACCGCGAGATGCATTGCCGCCGCGGTGTTCGGCGCGATGGAGGTGTGGATGGAGAGCGACGAGCGGTCGCTGGGCGAACTGGCGCGGCTATGCCACGCGGCGCTGGAGTCGCTGCGGGCGGGGATCACCGACTCCTGGGTCACGGCGACCGCTCCCGAAGTTTCGTCATAATTGACAAAACTTTGGCGTCGTGCGAGCCTCCATTCCGGAGGGCAGGACATGACTGATTACGACGCGATAGTTATCGGCGCGGGCCACAACGGGCTGACCGCGGCTGTGCTGCTACAGAAGGCCGGGCTGCGGACCGTGTGCCTGGATCCCAAGCTCTACGCGGGCGGCATGGCATCGACCGTCGAGCTTTTCGACGGCTACCAGTTCGAGATCGCCGGCTCGGTGCAATTCCCGACGTCCCAGGTGGTGGTCGACGAGCTGGGCCTGGACACCCTGCCGACGATCGACCTGGACGTGATGTCGGTGGCGGTGCGCGGCGTCGGCGACGACCCGCTGGTGCAGTACAGCGATCCCATCAAGCTGTTCAACCATCTCAACGAGGTGCACGGCGCCGATGCCGTCAACGGCATGGCGGGGCTGATGGCCTGGAGCCAGGGGCCGACCCGCGCGCTGGGCCGGTTCGAAGCCGGAACGCCACCCAAGAGCATCGACGAGATGTATGCCTGCGCGACAAACGAATTCGAGCGCTCGGCGATCGACGACATGCTGTTCGGCTCGGTCACCGACGTGCTGGACCGCTACCTGCCGGACCGCGAGAAGTTCGGCGCGATCCGCGGCTCGATGACGGTGCTGGCCGTCAACACGCTCTACCGCGGGCCGTCCACGCCGGGTAGCGCCGCCGCGCTCGCCTTCGGTCTCGGGGTGCCCGACGGCGACACCATGCAGATGAAGAAGCTGCGCGGTGGCATCGGCGCGCTCACCGCGCACCTGTGCGACGTGCTGCAAACCCATGGCGGCGAACTTCGCTTGCGCACCAAGGTGACCGAGATCCTGGTCGCCGACGGACGGGTGACCGGGGTGCGCACCGAGGGGGGCGAGACGCTGAACGCCCCGATCGTGGTCTCCGGCATCGCCCCGGACGTCACGCTCAACGAGATGATCGAACACGGCGCGCTGCCCGCGGACATCCGCGAGCGCTACGCGCGCATCGACCACCGCGGCAGTTACCTGCAGATGCACTTCGCTCTCGAGGAGGCGCCCGTCTTCGCCGCGCCGTACGAGGCCCTCAACGAGCCCGCCATGCAGGCCTCGATCGGCCTGTTCTGCACGCCGGAGGAAGTCCAGCAGCAATGGGAGGACGCGCGGCGCGGAATCGTGCCGGCCGACCCGACCGTGGTGCTGCAGATCCCGTCGCAGAACGATCCGGACCTGGCGCCGCAGGGAAAGCACGCCGCGTCGGCGTTCGCGCTGTTCTTCCCGATCGAGGGGGACGTGGATTACGGGCAGGCCAAGGTCGAAATGGGTCAGCGGGTGATCGACAAGATCACCAGGCTCGCCCCGAATTTCGAACGCAGCATCATCCGGCATACCACCTTCACGCCCAAGCACATGGGCGTGATGTTCGGTGCCCCGGGCGGCGACTACTGCCACGGGCTGCTGAACGCCAATCAGATCGGACCCAACCGGCCCGGCCCGCGGGGATTCCTCGGCCAGCCGATTCCGATCGAGGGCCTGTACCTGGGCAGCGCGGGCTGCCACGGCGGCCCGGGGATCACCTTCATCCCCGGCTACAACGCGGCGCGCCAGGCGCTCGCCGACCGCGCGGCGCGGTAGCGGTGCGGGCCGCCACGCGGACCCGTCAGCGCCGAAGCGCGCCAACAGGCGGCGGGGCGAAACCGGGGCTACGCTACCGGAGAACCTCAGCACCGACCCGTGGGGTTTGACGGAATGTCCTTCAGGAGCGGCTCGCTGCCCTGACGCGCCCGCCGCGACGTCGTGTGGGTTTGAGGATTCGGCGACCCGATGCCGGGAGCGGTGCGCGACGGCAGGAGTTGGTGGTGCGGATCGGGGCATTGCATGTCTGCACGGTCGACGAATGGCAACCCACGCCGGGCGCGCTGTTCTCCTGGGGCCCCACAGCGTCGTCCCGTGCCAAGGCCCTCGATGCGCCGGTCAGCGAGGTGCCGCCCAGCTACGTGCAGGCCCGTCATCTGCGCAGCCTGCGCGACCAGGCCGGCCGCGGGCTGGACCACTCCCGGCTGCTCATCGCCTCGGTCGAGGTTGCCGGTCGCTGCGACCTCCGCGCCATGAGCTACGTCATCAACACACACCTGCGCCGCCATGACACCTACCGCAGTTGGTTTGAGTACCAATCGGATTCGCCGGACGGCGGCCGCTTCGTACGGCACACCATCGCCGATCCCACCGACATCGAGTTCGTCCTGACCGACCACGGCGAACTCGGTAGCGCCGCGTTGTGCGACCACATCGTGGCCATCCCGGACTCGCTGCACTGGGAGTGCTTCGGCTTCGGGATCATCCAGCGCGCCGAGACCTTCACGTTCTTCGCCAGCATCGATCATCTGCACGCGGACGGCCACTTCGTGGGGATGGGGCTGATGGAGTTCCAGGCGATGTACGCCGAGCTGATCAGGGGGAACCCGCCCGTCGACCTGCCGCCGGCCGGCAGCTACGACGACTTCTGCCTTCGGCAGCGCGCGCACACCGGCGCGCTGACCGCCGATTCGCCGCAGGTGCGCGCCTGGGCCGACTTCGCCGAACGCAACGACGGCACCTTCCCGAGATTCCCACTACCGCTGGGAGCTCAGTCGGCGCCGTACGACGGCGACCTGATAAGCATGACGCTGCTGGACGAGGGCCAGACCGAACGGTTCGAGACCGCCTGCGTGGGCGCGGGTGCCCGTTTCGTCGGCGGCATGTTCGCCTGCATCGCGCTGGCCCTGAACGAGTTGACCGGCGCGCCAACGTATTACGGCATCACGCCGGTGGACACCCGCAGCACCCAGGCAGACCTGACCACACAGGGCTGGTTCACCGGTCAAATCCCGGTCACCGTGCCGGTCGCCGGATTGTCCTTCAGCGAGATCGCGCAGCGCGCGCAGGCCTCCTTCGACTCCGGCACCGAGCTGGCGCGGGTGCCCTTCGAACGGGTTGTCGAGCTGGAGCCGTCGCTGCGGCCGCCGCCGCCGCTGTTTTCGCTGGTGAATTTCTTTGACGCCCAAGCCAGTCCGCTCTCCATGATGACCAAATTGCTGGAGGGCATGACCGTGGGTGCGCACAGCGACGGACGGGTCACCTATCCGCTCAGCACCATGGTGGGCCGCTACGACGAGACCGCGGCCAGCGTGTTGTTGCCGGGCAACGCGGTTGCCCGCGACTCCGTCGGCCGGTACCTGGCGGCCATCAAATCCGCGTCCGTCCGGATCGCCGATGGCGGCCGAGACGAGCGGGAACACGTTGTCGCGCGGGCGTTTACGCCAAACCGCGTGCTGACGCTCGAACGATAGCGCTGCGGGCGGTTGGGAATGTCACGGCGGACAGCGAACAGCGGCCAACCCGGCCCGGACCAATCGGTGGGGCTCTTCCCGCGGCTGGGGGGCTGGATCGCGCGGTGGCCGTGGCTGGTCATCGCTCTCTGGGCTGCGCTCGTCGGTGTGCTCTCGCTGACCTTGCCGTCGCTGCAGGAGATCTCCCAGCGGCACCCGGTGGACATGCTGCCGAACGACGCCCCGGTGCTGGTCGCGACCGAGAACATGACGAAGGTCTTCCACGAGCCCGCGTCGGAAAGCATTGCGGTGGTGCTGCTCAGCGATGCGAAGGGCCTGAGCCCGGCCGACGAGGACACCTACAAGAGACTCGCCGCAGACCTGCGTGCCGACACCCGGGACGTGGTGATGCTGCAGGACTTCGTCAGCACACCGCCGCTGCGTGAGCTGATGACCAGCAAGGACCGCCAGGCCTGGATCCTGCCGGTCGGCCTGCCGGGCGAGCTGAGCTCGCCGCAGTCCAAACAGGCCTACGCGCGGGTGACCGGCATCGTCGAGCGCACCGTCGCGGGAACCACGTTGAGGGCCAACATGACCGGGCCCGCGGCCACCGTCGCCGACATGAATCTGACCGGGCAGCGGGACAGAACGCGGATCGAGCTGGCGATCGTCGTGCTGCTGTTCGTCATCCTGCTCGTCATCTACCGCAACCCGGTCACCATGGCGTTGCCGCTGATCATGATCGGCGTGTCCGTGGCGGTGGCTCAGCGTCTGGTGGCCATGGTCGGGCTGGCCGGCCTGGGCATCGCCAACCAGACCACCATCTTCATGAGCGGGATGATGGTCGGCGCCGGAACGGACTACGCGGTCTTCCTGATCAGTCGCTATCACGACTACCTGCGCGACGGCCTGGATTCGGATCAAGCGGTCATCAGGGCGCTGGCCTCGATCGGCAAGGTGATCGCGGCCTCCGCGGCCACCGTGGCGGTCACCTTTCTCGGGATGATCTTCGCCCAGTTGGGGATTCTGAAAAGCGCCGGGCCGGTGTTGGGAATCTCGGTGATCGTCGTGTTCACCGCCGCGGTGACCCTGCTGCCGGCGCTGTTGGTGCTCGCCGGACGGCGCGGCTGGATCGCCCCGCGCCGCGACCTCAGCCGCCGCATGTGGCGGCGCTCGGGCATCCAGATCGTCCGCAAGCCCAAGGCACATCTGCTGGCCAGCGTGCTGGTGCTGGCGATCCTGGCCGGCTGCGCGGGATTGGCGCACTACAACTACGACGAACGCCAGGCGCTGCCGGCCTCCGCCGCAAGCTCCGTCGGCTACGCCGCACTCGACCGGCACTTCCCGCCCAACCTGATCATTCCGGAGTACCTGGTCATCCAGTCGCCACACGACCTGCGGACGCCCAGGGCGCTGGCCGACCTCGAGCAGATGGCGCAGCGGGTGAGCCAGGTGCCGGGCGTGGCGAGCGTGCGCGGCATCACCCGGCCCACCGGGCAATCGCTGGAGCAGGCCAGGACGTCTTGGCAGGCCGGCGAGGTGGGCGACAAGCTGGACCAGGGCTCCAGGCAAATCACCGATCACACCGGCGATCTCGACAAGCTGGCGGGCGGGGCCAACCTGATGGCCGGCAAGCTCAGCGACGTGCGCACCCAGGTCAACCAGGCCGTGTCCGCCGTGAGCGGCGTGGTCGACGCGCTGGGCTTCCTGCAGAACGCGTTCGGCGGGAATCGCGCGCTCGCCGAACTCGACGGTGCCGAGAAACTCGTCAGCGGCATGCGCTCGCTCGGCGACGCGATCGGGGCGAACTCGAACTTCGTCGCCAACAACTCCGAATGGGCCGCCCCGGTGCTGGGGGCGCTCGACAACAGCCCGATGTGCAGCGCCGAACCCGCCTGCGTCAACGCCCGCACCGAACTGCAGCGGCTGGTCACGGCGCGCGACGACGGCACGCTGGGCAAGATCTCCGAGCTGGCTCGACAGCTGAAGGCGACCCAGGCCGTGCAAAGCCTGGCCGCGACCGTGTCCGGGCTGCGCCGCGCGCTGTCCACCGCGATCGGCGCGATGGGCTCGCTGGGCATGGGCACCCCCGGCGGCATGCGGGCCAAGATCAACTTCTTGCAGCAGGGCACCAACACGCTGGCCGACGGCAGCCGGCAGCTGGCCGACGGGGTGGCGCAACTGGTCGACCAGGTCAAGAAGATGGGCTTCGGGCTGGGCGAGGCGTCGGCGTTCCTGATGGGCATGAAAAACGACGCGACGACGCCGGCGATGTCGGGCTTTTACATTCCCGCGCAGGCGTTGTCGTACGCGACCGGCGCCGGCGACCGGCCCGCCGCGCTGCCGGGCGAGGTGCAGGGGCTGTTGGGCGGGACGAACACCGAACAACTGAGGAAGTTCGCGGCCGCCTTCGTCTCGCCCGACGGGCACGCGGTGCGCTATCTGATCCAGACCGACTTCAACCCGTTCAGCGGCGCCGCGATGGATCAGGTCAGCGCGATGATGTCGGCGGCCGCGGGGGCCCAGCCGAACACCACGCTGGCCGATGCCGCGGTATCGACGGTGGGGCTACCCGTCTTCGTCAAGGAGACTCGCGACTACTACGGACATGACCTGCGCTTGATCATCATGATGACGGTCGGCGTCGTGCTGCTCATTCTGATCGCGCTGCTGCGCGCGGTGGTTGCGCCGCTGTACCTGATCGGTTCGGTGATCGTCTCCTACCTGTCGGCCCTCGGCATCGGCGTCATCGTCTTCCAGTTCCTCCTCGGTGGGGAAATGCATTGGAGCGTGCCGGGATTGACCTTCGTCATCTTGGTCGCGGTGGGCGCCGACTACAACATGCTGCTGATCTCGCGGATGCGCGACGAGTCCAAGCTCGGCATGCGATCCGGTGTCATCCGCACCGTCGGATCGACCGGCGGGGTGATCACCGCGGCGGGGCTGATCATGGCCGCCTCGATGTTCGGGCTGGTGTTCGCCAGCTTGACCAACGTCATCCAGAGCGGCTTCGTGCTGGGCGCCGGGCTGCTGCTGGACACGTTCTTGTTGCGCACCGTCACGGTGCCGGCGATCGCAGTGCTTGTGGGACAAGCGAACTGGTGGAGGCCCACGGGCTGGCGGCCGATCGTTCGGCGGCCGCGACGCCGCCGCGGCCCGCGCTCGCGCAAGCCCCTGCTGCCCGACTCGGAGAGGTCGCCGCGCTGGATGCTCGACGATCTGGTCGGCTTCTCACCGCACGAGGGGCTGCGGCTCTGACGCCTACCTCTTGCTCCTGAGCAGCAGGCGGGCGGCCGTCGGGAGCAGGCCCTTGCCCTTGATGAGTTTGGGCCCGACCCGAGGCCCGACCCTCGGGCCGGAGGTGAGCGCGCCGACGCCGCGGGCCGCGTTGGCGACGCCGAGGGCGCCGGATGCCGCGTTGAGCCCCCACGAGGTCGCCCGCAGGGGGACGTTGACCGCGGTGAAGATGGTGGGGATATGGGCGATCCCGTTGATGATCTGCACGGGATTGTGCGCGGGACCCGGGTCGTACGCCCGGTCGATGAGCGGGCGCAGCGCCGCGTCGATCGGACCGACCGCCTCCGGCGGCATGCCGGCGCCGTCCACCAGGGCGCGCGCCAGCGGCAGCTGCGGGTTGCGGATGAAGTAGGTCGTGGTGGTGCCGCCCAGGCTGTTGGTTTCCCGCCTGATGTCCCAGGGCGCCACCCGGGACGGATCGGAGAACGCCGTGGCGCTGTGGCCGTAATACCCGCCCGCGCAGATCGCGTTCAGGTCGGCGAGCAGGTTGCCCGGGTGGTTGGGCGGATCGGAAAACGGGTCGTACTGGCCGACGATGTTGACGGTGCGGTACTGGCTTTCCACCGGCTGCGGCACGGTGTAGTCGATGATGGGCACGTGCGCCCCCGGCCCGAACGCCTTGGCCAGCAGGTTGTTCGGGTCGCCCGCCTTGATGAAGGTCAGTTGATCCGGCGGCGGTGCGCCGGGATCGCGCGCCAGGCGGGCCTGTTCACGATCCAGCGCCAGCGTGCCCTGCGACAGGCCGGCCACGGAGATGGGCCCGCCGGTGCCGCGGATGGCCGCATCGAGGTTGTTGGTTCCGGTGTTGACCGAGCTGTCGACCGTCGGCGAGTTCAGTCCGGTGACCGGCCAGAAGCTGGCGGGGTAGGAGATGACGCGCCGGGTGGCGTCCGGGCTGTAGTAGTTCGCGTCGATCTGCGGCGCCGTCGCGGGGTTGAAGTGGTAGAGCGACCGGAGCGGGCCGTAGGGGGAGGGCGCGGTGCCCGGGACGATCAACGCGGTATCGGCGGACGCCACACCATCCCCGAAAGTCATTGACACGGCGAGCATTCCCGCCGCGGCCGACCCGGCCAGCAGCCCATTCACGGTGTGGCAGAACAATTCGCGCTACCTGCCTCGGTCAGTCGGATTGGGCGGTTGGCAGCTCAGCACGGAAGTCTACCCCGGCCTAAAGGCTGGTCAACCCAAGCGCGAGCATCGCGGCGCCGCCTGTCGCGATCAACGCGGCGATGTCGCCCCGGGTACGGGAACGCAACCAGGTCTGCAGCGCGACCATCGACGCGCGGGTCCGGCGCGGCGCGAGTAGGCAACTGACAAGCGGGATCTCCGCCACGGTGAACGCCACCAGGTTGTACGCCACGACGGCCTGAGCCTGCGTGACCGCCCCGGCGTGGGACGCGAGGATGGCGGCCATCGACGCCATGTAGTTGGCCGACGGCAGCGCCGCCCCCAGGCCGCTAACCCACGCCACCCGCAGCGAGTCACCCTGCAGGAAGGCGCGTGCCCGGCCGGTCAACTTCGCCAGGGCGCCGGGCTGCGTCCGTTCCAGCAGAGCAACTCCGCCGCCGGCGGCCTCGGCGTTCGCTGGAGATCGCCGGACGGGCTTGTGCCGCACGGTGTTTGCGGCGATCGCGGCGGCGATCAGCAAAGCGACGAATCCCGAGGCGAGTTGGACCTGCGCCACGCTCACATGTCCGAACACCGGCGCGGCCCGCAGCACGAACAACACGACCAGGCCCACACCGGAGCCCATTGTGAGGCCGCCGCAACAGAACACCAACAGCTGCCGGAGCGGACGTTTCCTACTCAGCAACAAAACCACCAAGCCGAGCCGGATCGGCTCGAAGATCACCGAACCCGCCAGTATCAGCACGGTGATCCACATGCTGGGCAACCGTACTCCGCCGGCGGGCGTTATGGAGGCGGACGCGGTGGCAACCACCGCGCACATCGATGAAAACGCCATGAACAAGGGGCAGTTCGTAATCCGTCGTTCATTTCTGCGTAACGCCCTCCCCGGGCGTTTTGCTGATGCGCCCGCCCGCCTCATCCGTTATGCTGACCATTCGGGGCGGCTGGGCATGCCGGTCCGGTCGGCCGTTACCTGCGTCCCCGCAACGGGTTTCGGTGGGTACGGTGCCGTGGCCCGCCGAACACCTTGGCTGGCGGGCCGTGCGAACGCGAGCCGGACCCGGCCGAATAGCGCGGAGGTGCAGACGCATTCGATGTTCGGCATAACGACGCTCCGCGACTGGATCCCCGATCCGGGCCCCGTGATCTGTTGGCACGCAACCCCCGCGGCAAACGCCAAAGCGTGCGAAGCGCCAGTCAGTACGGTGCCGCCCAGCTATCAGCAAGCCCAGCACCTTCGCCGGTACAGCGATCATCGCGCCCGTGGCCTGGACATGTCGCGGCTGATGATCTTCACGTGGGATATCCCCGGCCGGTGCGATGTCCGCGCCATGAATTACGCGATCAACGCCCACATCCGCCGCCACGACACGTACCACAGTTGGTTCGAGTGCGACGACGCCGAGCGCATCGTGCGCCACACCATGGCCGATCCGGCCGACATCGAGCTGGTTCCGGTGGAGCACGCGGGCATGACGCCGCGGGAATTGCGCGAGCACATCTCGTCGCCGCACCCGCTGCAGTGGGACTGTTTCTTCTTCGGCGTCGTCCAGGGCGCTGACCGCTTCACCTTTTATGCGAGCATCGCCCACCTGTGCGTCGATCCCATGATCGTCGGCGTGCTGTTCAGCGAAATCCATCTGATGTACGCGGCCCTGGTGGGTGGCGACGCGCCGATCGAACTTCCGGAAGCGGGCCGCTACGGCGATTACTGCGAGCGCCAGCGCGCGGAGATGAGCGCCCTGACGCCGAACTCCCCGGCGGTGCGGCGATGGATCGATTTCGCCGCCGGCAACGGCGGGACCCTGCCGCACTTCCCGTTGGCGCTGGGCGACCTGTCGGTGCCGTATGCCGGCCGGCTGGTCACCGAGACGCTGATGGACGAGCACGAGACCGACCGCTTCGAGGCCGCGTGCGTCGCCGCCGGGGCCCGGTTCAGCGGCGGGGTGTTCGGTTGCGCCGCCCTCACCCAGCACCAATTGACCGGTGCCGGAAGCTTTTCCGTCGTCACGACGACCGATACCCGCAGGACGCCGACGGAGCTGATGACCACGGGCTGGTTCACCGGCCTGGTCCCGGTGAGCGTGCCCGACGCCGCGGGCCATTTCGACGACGTGGCGCGCTGCGCGCAGGTGTCCTTCGATTCCGGCATCGAGCTGGCCACCGTGCCGTTCGACCGCGTGCTGCAGTTGGCGCCCCCACAGGCGGGCCTCGGCAGGCCGCGGCCGGGCAATTTCGTCATGTCGTTCCTGGATGCCAGCATCGCCCCGTTGTCATCTGTTGCCAACTCCGACTTGAACTTCCGGATCTATGACGAAGGACGGGTGTCGCATCAGGTGTCGATGTGGGTGACCCGGCTGCAGCAGGAAACCAAGGTAACGGTGCTGTTCCCGGACAACCCGATCGCGGGCCAATCCATCGCCGGCTACGTCGCGGCCATGAAATCGGTCTACGCCCGGGTGGCCAACTGCCGGCGCGGCAGCCGGCCATTCGCGCAGTCGCGCGCGTCCTAGCCGCGCCGCCGGAGCAGCTCGTCCAACAGGTCGGTGAACTCGTCGGGGCGCGCCGGGGTGAAGGCGGGGGAGGGTCGCGTGCCCGGCACATCCAGCGTGATCAGCGTCGACTTGAAGGGCCTGCCGATGTCCAGCGGGAGCCAGCGGCGAAAGTCCGAGCTGCCCCAGATCCGGAACCGCTGGGTGAAGATGCCCAGGTCTTCGGCCTTGTACCCGCGGATCGCGTCGAGCGTGATCACCTTCGACGTGCCCGACGGAAAGTGGTAGCGGCGCAACGTGATCGCCGCGCGGTCCAGCTGGACCAGTCCGTCGTCGTAGGAGTCGTTCACGCCCGCGAACTCCGCAGCTGGTGACCCTTCGCGGTCAGGCAGCGCCCGTCGTCGAGTCGCCACTGCCAGCCATGCAGGTTGCAGGTCAACGTGTTTCCTTCGACCACGCCGAATTTCGACAGGTCGGCCTTGAGGTGCGGGCAGCGGCGCTGAATCTCCCAGCCGTCCAGCGTGACCGAGGCCGAGTCGTCGTGGGTCTCGGCGAACCAGCCGTCGGCGTAGGCGATCCGTTCGTCGGTCAGGCATTTGAAGAACGTGTAGAGGTACTCGTTGTAGCCGCCGACCCGCCAGGCCCTGAACCGGGTCGACAGGAAGATGGTGTTGACCCAGTCCGGCTCGCCGTCGCGCAGCACGGTGCGGACCAGCTCCGGCGCTATCGCGAACCCGTAGCGCACCTTCTCATCCGGGATGCGTTCCCGCACAGCTCGTTTCGGGAAGTCCAGGATCACGGTCTCCGGACCGAGCACCAGCTCGACGGGATAGCCGATGCCGTCACAGATCTCGTCGCTTTGCGACATGATCGGCTCGAACAGGGCGCGCAGCGGCTCGAGCAGCGGCTCCCCGGTGGCCGGCGCCCAGCCGGCCCGCTGCGCGGCGACGACCGGGGCCATCCGCTCGGCGTAGTCGGCGATGTAGTCGGCCTTGCCCGTGGTGAAGATGGCCTCGACCTCGTCGGTGGGCAGCGGGTGAGTCAGCGAATTCAGGGTGGAGCCGGTGAAGTCGGCGGTCGACCCGGGGATCATCAGCAGCCCCCCGTCGTTGCCGTGCCTGCGCATCTGGTCCAGGAACACCATCTGGTCGGGGAAGATGTTGGCCGGGTCCCCGTGGTCGTCGTTGAGGTCACGCAGCTCAGGGTCCAGGAAGCACGGTGGGCCCGCGGACGGCACCACCCACGTCGCCCCGACCTGGGCGAGGTACTGGCGGGCGCGGTCCATCTGCCGTTGCCGCTTCTGGACACCGAAGGACTCCTTGGCGCGCGCCGGCATGTCATAGACCATCGGGTACCAGATCGCACCCGAGTACTGCAGCATGTGCACGTCGATGTGCCCGAACTCGGACGCCAGCACGTCCAGGTCCACGGGCCGGGCGTCGTTCATGTTGAAAACCGTTGTCGCGCCGTCGGAAACCAACAGCGCCGAATCGCCGATCGGGCCGTCGGCGGGCGCCCGCAGCGCGATGATCATGACGTCGAGCTCGCCCTTGGGACCGCCGATCCGGTGCTTGACCGAGTCGCTGGTCTCGAAGAACCGGTGAAAACCCAGCTTTTCCAACTCGTTTCGCAGGTCGGGCACCGGGAAGTCCGGCAGCAGCACCACCGCGTCCTTGTTGACGTGCTCGGCCAGATTCTGCGCGTCGAAATGGTCTTTGTGCAGGTGCGACACGTAGAGGTAGTCGCAGTCACCCAGGGCGTTCCAGTCCAGTGCGCTGTTGTCCGGGAACGGGAACCACGACGCGAAATAGGCGGGATTGACCCACGGGTCGCAAAGGATGCTGCCCGCTTGGGTCTGGATTAGAAATCCGGCGTGGCCGACGCTGGTGACCTGCACTGATACCTTCCTGGGGCCGGTTCGAAGGCTGCTGCGGCCCCGGCCGGGGATGACGGCTTTTCAGCCCCCGAGCTTAGCGCGAGCCGGCACCGTCGGCCCGCCATCGCGGTCCGGTGACGGCGCGCGGCGGGGAGCATTAGGCTGAGGTGCTGTGGAACCGGTTTACGGGACTGTCATTCAGCTCGCCCGCCTGGTGTGGCGTGTCCAGGGTCTGAAAATCACCATCACGGGAGTGGAGAACCTACCCAAAAGCGGCGGTGCGGTGATCGCGATCAACCACACCGGCTACCTGGACTTCACCTTCGCGGGACTGCCGGCCTACAAGCAGGGCCTGGGCCGCAAGGTGCGGTTCATGGCGAAGCAGGAGGTCTTCGACCACAAGATCACCGGGCCGATCATGCGCAGCCTGCGGCACATCTCGGTGAATCGGCAAGACGGCGCCGCCTCCTTTGAGGCCGCCGTCCGGCACCTGAAGGACGGCGAGCTGGTCGGCGTCTACCCCGAGGCCACGATCAGCCGCAGCTTCGAGATCAAGGAATTCAAATCGGGGGCCGCGCGCATGGCCGTCGAGGCCGGGGTGCCGATCGTTCCGCACATCGTCTGGGGGGCCCAGCGGATCTGGACCAAGGACCACCCGAAGAAGCTGTGGCGTCCGAAGGTTCCGATCACGGTGCTGGTCGGCGAACCGATCGAGCCCACGCTGGGCATCGAGGAACTGAAGGGCCTGCTGCATTCGCGCATGCAGCACCTGCTGGAGCGTGCGCAGGAGCTGTACGGGCCGCACCCGGCCGGCGAGTTCTGGGTGCCCCACCGGTTGGGCGGAGGCGCTCCGTCGCTGGCGGAAGCGGCCCAGCTGGAGGCCGAGGAGGCGGCCGCCCGGGCGGCTCGCCGGGCCCGGTCCGCAGGGGCGTCGGAGTAGTGATCGATGGTGGAGCCGACCTTCCGCGCGTTGGAGCTTCTGGCTCAACTGGCGGTCAAGGCCACCGGCACCAAAATCACTTACCGGGGTGAGGAGCAGATTCCCGAGCGGGGCGGCGCCGTGGTGGCGATCAACCACACCAGCTACGTCGACTTTCTGCCCGCCGCGCTGGCCGTGCATCGCCGCGGGCGCCGGCTGAGGTTCATGATCAAAGCCGAGATGCAGCAGGTCAAGCCGGTCAATTTCCTGATCAGGCACACCCGGACCATCCCGGTGGACCGCGGCGCCGGGGCGGGTGCCTACGCGATCGCCGTGCAGCGGCTGCGGGAAGGCGAGCTGGTCGGGGTGTACCCGGAAGCCACGATCAGCCGCAGCTTCGAGCTCAAGGAGTTCAAGACCGGCGCGGCCCGGATGGCGCTGGAAGCCGAGGTCCCGATCGTGCCGGTGATCGTGTGGGGAGCGCAGCGGATCTGGACCAAGGATCACCCGCGGAATGTGGGCCGCGCCAAAATACCCATTACTGTGCAGGTAGGCGCGCCGATACCGGCGCGCGAAGACATCGCGCAGACCGACGCTGCCCTGCGCGACTCGATGACCACCTTGTTGCACCGGGCGCAGGAGCACTATCCGGGCGAGCCCGGGGCGTATTGGATGCCGCACCGGCTGGGTGGCGGAGCGCCAACCCTGGCCGAGGCCGCCCGCATGGAGGCCACCGAGGCGGCAGCCCGCTCGGCCAAAAGGACCGAGCGCCCGTCGCAGTAGGCAAAGGAGAAGACATGCCCGAGGGGTTCTACCGGTTGGCGGAGTGGATCGTCCCGCCGATGGTCGCGGCGCAGGGCACCAAGTTCACCTACCACGGCCTGGAGAACATCCCCGCGCGCGGCGGCGCCCTGCTGGCCCAGAACCACACCAGCTACCTGGACTGGCTCCCGACGCTGATGGCCGTCCGCGAGCGCAAGCGGCGCGCGTACTTCATGATCAAGGCCGAGATGGCCGACGTGAAGGCGGTCAACTACGTCATCAATCACGCCCGGCTCATCCCGGTCGATCGCAGGTCGGGACACGACGCCCTCGAGGTGGCCGTGCAGCGCATGCGCGAGGGTGAGCTGATCGGGATGCACCCCGAGGCCACCATCAGCCGCAGTTTCGAACTGCGCGAGTTCAAGACCGGGGCGGCGCGCATGGCGCTGGACGCCCAGGTGCCGATCGTCCCGATCGTCGTATGGGGCGCCCACCGGATCTGGCCCAAGGACCATCCGAGGAAGGTGTTTCGCAACAAGGTGCCGATCACCGTGGCGGCCGGGCAGCCGTTGCCCCGCGCGGCACGCCCGAGGAACTCAACCTGCTGCTGCGTTCGGCGATGAACGACCTGCTGTATTGGGTGCAGGAGGAATATCCGCACCCGAAAGACGAATACTGGGTACCGCGCCGGCTCGGTGGCAGCGCGCCCACCCAGGAGGATTCCCGGGCCCTGCGGCTCTCGGAGTTGCAGGAGCGGCTGCGCAAGTACGGCACCGACGGCGTGACGCGACCCGGGCAGAGCCAGAGCGGCCGGCATTGAGCGGTTCGGCCGGCCGCCGGGACGGGCGGTTTCGATGACCCTGCCGGCGCTCATCGCCTGCGACGTCGACGGCACCCTGTTCGACGACGACGAGAAGGTCTCTCCGCGCACCCGCGACGCGATCCGCGCCGCGGTGGCCGCCGGCGCGCAGTTCGTGGTGGCGACCGGCCGTCCGCCGCGCTGGATCCGGCCCGTCGCCGACGCCCTGGGTTTCGCGCCGATCTCGGTGTGCGCCAACGGCGCCGTCATCTACGACGCCGCGACCGACCGGGTGGTGTCGACCCGCACGCTGCCCGTCGACACCCTGGCCGAGCTGGCCGAGCTGGCCACCCGCGTCATCCCCGGCGCCGGGCTGGCGGTCGAGCGCATCGGCGAGAGCGCCCATGACACCGCGACACCCCAGTTCGTCAGCTCGCCGGGCTACGAGCACGCGTGGCTGAACCCGGACAACACCGAGGTGTCGATCCAGGACCTGCTCAGCGCCCCGGCCATCAAGCTGCTCATTCGCCGATCCGGAGCCCGCAGCGCCGACATGGCGGCCGAGCTGGCCAAGCACGTCGGCATCGAGGGCGACATCACCTACTCCACCAACAACGGTCTGATCGAGATCGTGCCGCTGGGCACCAGCAAGGCCACCGGCATCGACGAGATCGCCCGGCCGCTGGAGATCGCCCCCGGGGAGGTGGTGGCGTTCGGTGACATGCCCAACGACCTGCCGATGCTGCGCTGGGCGGGGCACGGCGTGGCGATGGGCAACGCCCATCCGGACGTGCAGGCCGCCGCCGACGAGGTCACCACCGCGAACAATGACGACGGGGTGGGCCGGGTGCTGGAACGCTGGTGGCTTTAGCGCGGGGCAGTCGGCTTCAGCGGTGCGTCACGTGGGCGTGGGGTGCGACGGCAGCGAGAAGTGCTCGGCCGGAACCGTTGGGCCGCTTGGTGGTTCGGTCGTCAGCGGCACCGTGATCCCGTCCACGACCTCGGAGACGTTTCCGGTCAGCCGCTCGTAGTTCAGCGTCCCGTGCTGGAAGTTCTGCGTAATCTGCAGCGGCTCTTGGATTTCCGCGCTGGTCGGCAAGCCGAGCGGGCCGCGTTCATAGCTCTCCGAGGCCCAGGCGTCGTAGATGGCGCCGGTGACCGGCTGGGCGCCCGTCTCGGGTGACCAATACATCGCGCCCCGGGCGAACGTGACGAAGCGGGCGTCGCCTTCCGCGCTGTCCTCCGGGGAGGTCGGCGAGCCCAGCACGCTGTTCATCCCGCCGATCGCCAGCCAGTGGTCATAGATCGCACCGCCCTGCAGCGCCTTGATCAGTTCTTCCGGCGGATCGTTGACATGCGATGCGATGTCCCGCATTTCGTCCATCAGCGCGTAGGCGGCGTTGCCCGGGCAATCGGTGTTCCCGACGTCGCGGTGGGTGAAGATGGTCGGCAGCGTCGCGATGGAGCCGGCCGGGAAGGTGGTGTAGTGGCTGCCGGCCGACTCCAGCTGCACCGTGCCCTTGGGGTCGACGCCGTCCAGGCCGAGCCGCCAGCCGAGCAGCCGGCCCATGGTGCGCAGCTGGATCGGCGTGGGCGGCACGTCGTCAAAGTTGCCGATCATCGCCACACCCCAGGTGTTGCGGTTGAATCCGCCGGTGTGGAAGGCCTCGACCGCCTTGGTGAGTCCGCCTGCGCTGCCCTCGAATACCTGCCCGTACTTGTCGACTAGTGCGTTGTAAGCGATGTCGCACCAGCCCAGCGTCTTGCTGTGATAGGTGTAAATGGCCTTGACGATGCCCGCCGATTCGAGCGGCGAATAGTCGTTGCTGCCCGCGGTGTGGTGCACGACGGCCGCGCGAATCCCGTTGTCGTACTGGGGAGTACCGCAGCGCAGTGACTCGTCGGCGCCCCATTGGGCGCGGCTGATGATGGGCGGGGCCTGGCCGGGCATCAAGACGCCCGCCGGTGGCGTCCAATGCGTCTCGACGGGCGCTTGCGGCGGGGAGATGAGCACGGCCGAGATGTTCTGTCCGAACGGCTGTTCCCTGGACGCCGGCTTGTAGCCCAGGTCGGCCTTCTCGCTCGGCGGCGCCGGGGGCGGTTGCGTCACCGCCGCGTCCAGCGGGCGGGTGACAGCGATCTGGACGGTCGTAGTGGTGCCGACGAACACCGGATCGGTGCCGCGTGGCCCCTCGAGTGACCCCGTCGCCGTCGCCCCGTCGGGTGCCGCGGTTTCGTACTCGGTCTGATACCAAGGGCCCCACGACCCGTCGGGGCGCTTCGCGCGCACACGGGTGGACGTGCCGGCCAGGTCACCGGTCAGGGCGACCAGAGAAAACGGGGCGGTCTGGCTGATTTCGCGAACCGTGACGCCCGCGCCCAGCCCGACCAGCGGCTGCTCGACGAGTTGGGTGCCGCGCGACGGCGGCGGGCCGGCGGCGCCGCGATCGCGTGTCGTGCCCGCCACCCACGAGACGAGGACGACGGTCGCCGCCATGGCGGTGAGCACAATCGTCGGCGCGCGGCTGCGAGACACCAGCTGATGTTACGTGTGTTTCTATTGTTATCTGTGAGACGACACGAACTGCGCGCCGGAGAATCTGCACAAAATCGACGGCACCGCAGATGATTCTGCGGTGCCGTCTTGTGGAGGGTTTGTAAAGGACTAGACCGGAGGCAGCGCCGGTACCGCGCCGGCGGCCGCCGGCAACGCACCGGCCGCACCCGCGGCGGCGGGAAGAGCGCCCGCGGCCGCACCCGGAAGGGCACCCGCGGCACCGGGCAGCGCACCAGCGGCGCCCGGCAGCGCGCCCGCGGCGGCACCGGGCAGGGCACCGGCCGCACCCGGCAGGGCACCCGCGGCGCCCGCACCGCCATGCATGCCCTGCGTGATGGCCGGCATGACCAGGCCCTTGAGCAGGTCGATCGCCTGGCCGGCACCGAGCTGGTTGGCCGCTTGCATCACGTCGTTCACCAGGCCGCCACTGGCGCCACCGGTGCTCGAACCGCCGCCCAGGCCGGTCCCGCCGCCGATCGGCGAAGCGTTACCGAAGGTCGACGGGTCGCCCAGGATCGGGTAGGTGCCACCCGCGCCCGGGTCCAGCCCGGCCCCGGAGTCGATCGGCACCTCGCTCGGCGACAGCGCCGGGCCACCCAGGCCCGGAGTGACCCCGGCGGGGCTGGTCAGCCCGGGGTTGGACAGCGCCGGGTTGAGCCCGGCGCCCGGCGTCGCGACACCGCCACCGGGGGTGGTCGGCAATGCGCCGGGCGCGGTCAGGCCGGGCGTCATGGGCGCCGCACCGGGGCTCGCCAGGCCGGGGCTGGTCAGCCCGGGGCTCGTCAAGCCGGGGCTGGTCAGTCCGGGGCTGGTCAAGCCGGGGCTGGTAACGCCCGGATTGGTCAGGCCCGTTGTGCCCAGCCCGGGGTCCCCAGGCCCGGAGTGCCGAGGCCGGGGCTGGCGAGACCCGGCGTGCCGGTCGCACCCCCGTTCAAGGCCGGTATCGGGGGCATGTTGATCCCGAACTGCGACAGGCCCTGCGACAGCGCGCCCATCAGCTCGCCGGGCAGGTCGCTCATCACCGCTGCCTGCTTGAACTCGTGGTGCTCGGGCGCCTTGTTGCCGGCGGTCGATTCGTAGACAAGGAAGTACGCGCAAGGACTCGCCACTGCCAGGGCGGCAACCGCGCTCATGGCTGTTGAGAGCTTGCGTCGGCGTCGGTTCGGCACGGAAGTCTCCTCTATCTGACTGTGTGTTGTGTCGGCGCGTCCCACCGCTCCTAACTGGTGGGAATCACACAAGGTCGATGGTACGAGTGGTGAGCCTGTTACTAGAGTGGTGATATTGAATCGTGAGGCAATTGCGACCCCGACTGTGATCGCGGATCCCGGGCGCCCCAACGGGCGTCGTGACAGGGCCGACGCCCCTGCATGGCCTCGCCAAATGGGTTAGGGCCACGCGGTCGGATACCCTAAGCAACCGATGACCGCTCGTTTCGATCTTTTCGTCGTCGGCTCTGGATTCTTCGGACTGACCATTGCCGAGCGCGTGGCTACCCAGCTCGGGAAGCGCGTCCTCGTCGTGGACCGCCGACCGCACATCGGGGGCAACGCCTACTCAGAAGCCGAGCCGCACACCGGCATCGAGGTGCACAAGTACGGCGCCCACCTGTTTCACACCTCCAACAAGAGGGTGTGGGACTACGTGCGGCAGTTCACCGACTTCACCGACTACCGGCACCGCGTCTTCGCGATGCACAACGGGCAGGCCTACCAGTTCCCGATGGGGCTGGGCCTGGTGTCGCAGTTCTTCGGCAAGTACTTCACCCCCGACGAAGCCCGCAAGCTCATCGCCGAGCAGGCCGCCGAGATCGACACGGCCGACGCGCAGAACCTCGAGGAGAAGGCGATCTCGCTGATCGGCCGGCCGCTCTACGAGGCGTTCGTCAAGGGATACACGGCCAAGCAGTGGCAGACCGACCCCAAGGAGCTGCCGGCCGCGAACATCACCCGGCTGCCGGTGCGCTACACCTTCGACAACCGCTACTTTTCCGACACCTACGAGGGCCTGCCCGTCGACGGCTACACGGCCTGGCTGCGCAACATGGCCGCCGACGACCGCATCGAGGTCAGGCTGGACACCGACTGGTTCGACGTGCGCGACCAACTGCGCGCGGACAGCCCCGACGCACCGGTCGTCTACACCGGGCCGCTGGACCGCTACTTCGACTACGCCGAGGGCCGGCTGGGTTGGCGCACCCTCGATTTCGAGCTCGAAGTGCTGCCCATCGGCGACTTCCAGGGCACACCGGTGATGAACTACAACGACCCCGACGTGCCCTACACCCGCATCCACGAGTTCCGGCACTTCCACACCGAGCGTGACTATCCCGACGACAAGACCGTGATCATGCGGGAGTACTCGCGCTTCGCCGAGGACGACGACGAGCCCTACTATCCGATCAACACCGAAGCCGACCGCGCCGTCCTGGCCGCCTACCGGGCCAGGGCCAAGGCCGAGACCGCGTCGTCGAAGGTGCTGTTCGGCGGACGGCTGGGCACCTACCAATACCTGGATATGCACATGGCCATCGCCAGCGCCCTGAACATGTACGACAACGTGCTCGCCCCGCACCTGCGGGACGGCGCATCCCTGTCAGACGCCCAGAACAAAGAGGAAGGCGCGCGCTAGTGCGCGCCACGACGAATTGAGAGGGGTAGCGATGAGGTGGGGGTACCGCCCGCTTGCGGGGGAGAGTGGCGCCTGATGTCTGCCGTGAGCCTGCTGTCCCGGATCATCCTGCCGCGTCCCGGCGAGCCGCTCGACGTGCGCAAGCTGTATCTCGAGGAGTCGACGACCAACGCCCGGCGCGCCCACGCCACCAGCCGCACCTCGCTGGAGATCGGCAAAGAGTCCGAGGTGTCATTCGCCACCTACTTCAACGCGTTCCCGGCCAGCTACTGGCGGCGCTGGTCCATCTGTCAGTCGGTGGCGCTGCGCGTGGAGCTGACCGGGACCGGGCGGGTCGACGTGTACCGGACCAAGGCCACCGGGGTGCGCATCTCGGTGGAGGGCCGCCAATTCGTCGGCACCGAAGAGCAGCCGGCCGTCGTCGAGATCGAGGTGCCGCTCAAGCCGTTCGAGGACGGCGGCTGGATCTGGTTCGACATCACCACCGACACCGCGGTCAACCTGATCAGCGGCGGCTGGTACGCCACCGAGCCCGCGCCGGGCACGGCCAACATCGCCGTCGGCATCCCGACGTTCAACCGCCCCGCCGACTGCGTCAACGCGTTGGCCGACCTCACCGCGGATCCGTTGGTGGACAAGGTGATCGGCGCGGTCATCGTGCCGGACCAGGGCGTGCGCAAGGTGCGTGACCACCCGGACTTCGCGGCGGCGGCCGCGGGACTGGGCAGCAGGCTGTCCATCCATGACCAGCCCAACCTCGGCGGCTCCGGCGGCTACAGCCGGGTGATGTACGAAGCGCTGAAAAACACCGACTGCCAACAGATCCTGTTCATGGACGACGACATCCGCATCGAGCCGGACACGATCCTGCGGGTGCTGGCGCTCAACCGTTTCGCCAAGAAGCCGACGCTCATCGGCGGTCAGATGCTCAACCTGCAGGAGCCGTCGCACCTGCACATCATGGGCGAGGTCGTCAACCAGGCGAACTTCATGTGGACCGCGGCGCCGCACGCCGAGTACGACCACAACTTCGCCGAATTCCCGTTGAACGACAAGAACGATCGCAGCGCACTGCTGCACCGGCGCATCGACGTCGACTTCAACGGCTGGTGGACGTGCATGATCCCGCGGCAGGTCGCCGAGGAACTGGGCCAACCGCTGCCGCTGTTCATCAAATGGGACGACGCCGAATACGGCCTGCGCGCCGGCGAACACGGCTATCCGACGGTCACGCTGCCCGGCGCTGCGATCTGGCACATGGCGTGGAGCGACAAGGACGACGCCATCGACTGGCAGGCCTACTTCCACCTGCGCAACCGGTTGGTGGTGGCGGCGCTGCACTGGGACGGCGACATCACCGGGCTGGTCCGCAGCCATCTCAAGGCGACCCTGAAACACCTTGCCTGCCTTGAGTATTCGACGGTCGCTATCCAGAACCGGGCGATCGACGACTTCCTGGCCGGCCCGGAGCACATCTTCTCGATCCTGGAATCGGGCCTGCCGGAAGTGCATCGGCTGCGCAAGGAATACCCGGACGCCGTCGTGCTGCCCGCGGCCAGTGAGCTGCCGGCGCCGCGGAACAAGACCAGGGCGATGAAGCCCCCGGTGAACCCGGTGTCGATCAGCTACCGGCTGGCCCGCGGCATCCTGCACAACATGACCAAGGCCGACGCCGAGGCCCACACCCGGCCGGAGTTCAACGTGCCGACCCAGGACGCGCGCTGGTTCCGGCTGTGCACGGTCGACGGCGTCACGGTCACCACGGCCGACGGCTGCGGCGTGGTCTACCGGCAGCGGGACCGCCGAAAGATGTTCTCGCTGTTGTTCGCATCGGTGCGCCGTCAGCGCCAGCTGCTCAGCCGGTTCGACGAGATGCGCCGGGTGTATCGCGACGCGTTGCCCGTGTTGTCCAGCAAGCAGAAGTGGGAGACGGCGTTGCTGCCCGCTGCAGAACATGCATGAGGCCGCCGCTGCGCAGGCGCCCCGCGGCGAGGTAGCCGCGCTGGTCGCCGTCCAGGCGGCGCTGAGCGATCGCCCCGGGGCCCTACCGGTGGCGCGCGCGCTGTCCCACTTCGGCGAGCACAGCCTCGGCTGGGTGGCCGTCGCCGCGCTCGGTGCGGTGCTCTCCCCGAAGCGCAGCTGGGACTGGCTGGTGGCCGGGGCCGGGGCCTTCGCCGCACACGCGGCGGCCGTCATCGTCAAGCGGATCGTGCGCCGCAAGCGGCCGCATGATCCCGCCGTCGCGGTCAACGTCGGCACCCCCAGCCAACTGAGTTTCCCGTCGGCACATGCCACTTCGACCACCGCCGCGGCGATCCTGATGGGCCGGACCACGGGCCTGCCGCTGCCCGCCGTCCTGGTGCCCCCGATGGCGCTGTCGCGGATGCTGCTGGGCGTGCACTACCCCAGCGACGTGGCGTTCGGCATCGCCCTCGGTGCCGTCGTTGCGGCGATCGCGCGCCGCGCAGGAGAGGTCGCAAGAGGTGGAGCCGCATGAGTGAGGACGTCGTGACCCGACCGCCCGCCAATCTGGTCGCCGGGGTGATCAAGGCGATCCGCCCCCGGCAGTGGGTGAAGAACGTACTGGTGCTGGCCGCGCCGGTGGCCGGGCTGGGCAGCGGTATCCGCTACGAATACGGTCAGATGCTCACGCAGGTGGCATTGGCGTTCGTGGTATTCAGCCTGGCGGCGTCGGCGGTCTATCTGGTCAACGACGTGCGCGACGTCGAGGCCGACCGGGAGCACCCGACCAAACGGTTCCGCCCGATCGCGGCCGGCGTCGTCCCCGAGTGGCTGGCCTACGTGCTGGCGCTGGTGCTGGGGGTGGCCTCGCTGGGCATCGCGTGGATCGTGACGCCGAACCTGACGCTGGTGATGGCCGTCTACATCGTCATGCAGCTGGCGTACTGCTTCGGCCTCAAACACCAAGCGGTGCTTGACATTTGCATCGTGTCGTCGGCGTATCTGCTCCGGGCCATCGCCGGCGGCGTGGCCACCGACATCCCGCTGTCGCAGTGGTTCCTGTTGTCGGCAGCGTTCGCTTCGCTGTTCATGGTGGCCGGCAAGCGCTATGCCGAGCTGCAGGTCGCCGAGCGTACCGGGGCCAAGATCCGCAAATCGCTGGAGAGCTACACCAGCACCTATCTGCGCTTCGTCTGGACGATGTCGGCCACCGCGGTGGTGATCTGCTACGGCCTGTGGGCATTCGAGCGCGACCACCACTCGGGGTCCTGGTACGCGGTGTCGCTGGTGCCGTTCACCATCGCGATCCTGCGCTACGCGGTCGACGTGGACGGCGGACTGGCCGGCGAACCCGAAGACATCGCGCTGCGGGACCGGGTGCTGCAGCTGTTGTTCCTGGCGTGGATCGCGACGGTCGGAGCCGCCGTTGCCTTCGGTTAGCCCCGAACTGCAGGCTCTCAAAGCGCGCATGATGCGCAGCCGGCCGGTGATCAGGCGGCCCGGCTGGCCGGTGTTCCCGTACACCACCATGGTGCGGGTCAGCCTGTGGATCAGCGTGGCGGTGGTCGCCGTCCTGTTCGGTTGGGGGAGTTGGCAGCGCCGGTGGATCGCCGACGACGGGCTGATCGTGCTGCGCACCGTGCGCAATCTGCTCGCCGGCAACGGGCCGGTGTTCAACCAGGGTGAGCGGGTGGAGGCCAACACCTCCACGGCCTGGACGTACCTGATGTACGTCGGCAGCTGGGTCGGCGGCCCGCTGCGCATGGAGTACGTGGCGCTCGCGCTCGCCCTGGTGTTCTCGGTGGCGGGGGTGGCGCTGCTGATGCTGGGCGCCGCGCGGTTGTACGCCCCGAGCCTGCGGGGCCGCAGGGCGATCATGTTGCCCGCCGGCGCGCTGGTCTACATCGCGCTGCCGCCGGCGCGGGACTTCGCCACCTCCGGGCTGGAAAGCGGTTTGGCGCTGGCCTATCTCGGGCTGCTGTGGTGGATGATGGTCTGCTGGGCGCAGCCGGTGCGCAACCGCACCGATAACAAGGTGTTCGCCGGCCTGCTGGCGTTCGTCGCCGGGTTCAGCGTGCTGGTCCGGCCGGAACTGGCGCTGATGGGCGGGCTGGCGCTGATCATGATGCTGGTCGCGGCCCGCACGTGGCGCCGCCGGGTGCTGGTCGTGGTGGCCGGGGGTTTCGTGCCGGTCGCCTACGAGATTTTCCGGATGGGCTACTACGGCCTGCTGGTGCCCGGCACCGCCCTAGCCAAGGACGCGGCCGGGGACAAGTGGTCTCAGGGCATGATCTACCTCTCCAACTTCGACGCTCCGTACGCGGTGTGGATCCCCCTGGTGCTCCTCGTGCCGCTGGGCGTGCTGCTGTTCGCCGCCCGCCGGCGGCCGTCGTTCCTGCGCCCCGCGCTGGCGCCCAACTACGGGCGGGTGGCCCGCGCCGTGCACAGCCCGCCCGCGGTGGTGGCGTGGGTGCTGATCAGCGGGCTGTTGCAGGCGCTCTACTGGATCCGGCAAGGCGGCGACTTCATGCACGCGCGCGTGCTGCTTGCCCCGCTGTTCTGCCTGCTGGCGCCGGTCGCCGTCATCCCGATCGCCATCCCCGACGGCCAGGACTATTCACGGGAGACCGGTAACTGGGTCGCCGGCGCGGCCGGCGCGTTATGGCTGGGGTTGGCCGGATGGGCTCTGTGGGCGGCGAATTCGCCGGGCATGGGCGACGACGCCACCCACGTCACCTACTCCGGCATCGTCGACGAACGCCGCTTCTACGCCCAGGCCACCGGCCATGCGCACCCGCTGACCGCCGCGGACTACCTGGGCTATCCGCGGATGGCGGCCATCCTGACCGCCCTCAACAACACCCCCGGCGGCGCGTTGCTGCTGCCGTCGGGCAATTACATCCAGTGGGACCTGGTGCCGCAGGCGCAGCCGGCGCCCGGCGACACGTCCGCGCAAAAACCCCAGCATGCCGTGTTTTTCACCAACCTCGGGATGGTCGGCATGAACGTCGGGCTCGATGTCCGCGTCATCGATCAGATCGGTTTGGCGAATCCGCTTGCGCAACACACCGAACGGCTCAAGCACGGCCGCATCGGACACGACAAGAACCTCTTTCCCGACTGGGTGATCGCCGACGGCCCCTGGGTGAAGCTGCCCCCGGGGATTCCTGGCTATCTGGATGCGCAGTGGGTCGCCCAGGCCGTCTCGGCGCTGCAATGCCCCGAGACCAAGGCGGTGCTCAGCTCGGTGCGCGCGCCGATGACCCCGCACCGATTCGTGTCCAACCTGGTGAACTCCTTCCGGTTCACCGGTTACCGCATCGACCGGGTGCCCCGCTACGAACTGGCCCGTTGCGGGCTGCCGGTACCCGAAGAGGCGCCGCCCCCACCGCGCGAGTAAGCGTCGCGCAGAAGAAATTTCGGCACAAGCCGAACAAATCACAGTGCGCCGGTCACGAAAAAATGGCAGCAACATCACATTTGGCCCCTCACCAGCTCGCAATCACGGTCAGGCACACGTGATTACGGTGCCTTTTAGACACGTGTTCGAATTGAAAAGCGCTGGGTAGGAGGGTCGCTCGGCGGTTGGCGGCCATGCCTCGATGCGACCGAACGGCACAACGTGTGGTTGACTACACGAGCACTCCTGCGCTTCGCGCGGCGACGATGCGGGCCATGGCGGCCCGAGGAGGAGCTGGGCAATTGGGTTCGCGCAGGCAGTTCGACCCAATCAAGACAGTGGCCAGTCGGTGAAATGCGCCTACGGCCGCAAGAAGGATGAGGAAGCAAGGATGACGCTTGTCGACAGATTGCGCGGCGCCGTGGCGGGTATGCCGCGCCGGCTCGTCGTGGCGGCCGCTGGTGCGGCGCTGCTCTCGGGCCTGATTGGCGCCGTCGGAGGCTCGGCGACCGCCGGGGCCTTCTCGCGCCCGGGTCTGCCGGTGGAGTACCTACAGGTTCCGTCCGCCGCCATGGGCCGGGACATCAAGATCCAGTTCCAAAGCGGTGGCGCGAACTCGCCCGCGCTGTACCTGCTCGACGGTATGCGTGCGCAGGACGACTTCAACGGCTGGGACATCAACACCCCGGCGTTCGAGTGGTACAACCAGTCCGGCATCTCGACGGTCATGCCCGTCGGCGGCCAGTCCAGCTTCTACTCCGACTGGTACAAGCCCGCCTGCGGTAAGGCCGGCTGCGTCACCTACAAGTGGGAGACCTTCCTGACCAGCGAGCTGCCCTCGTACCTGGAGAGCCAGAAGCAGGTCAAGTCGACCGGCAGCGCCGTGGTCGGCCTGTCGATGGCCGGTTCGTCGGCGCTGATCCTGGCCGCCTACCACCCGCAGCAGTTCGTTTACGCCGGCTCGCTGTCGGCGCTGCTGGACCCGTCGCAGGGCATGGGCCCGTCGCTGATCGGCCTCGCCATGGGTGACGCCGGTGGCTACAAGGCCGCCGACATGTGGGGTCCGAAGGACGACCCGGCGTGGGCGCGCAACGACCCGTCGCTGCAGGTCGGCAAGCTGGTCGGCAACAACACCCGCATCTGGGTGTACTGCGGTAACGGCAAGCCGTCCGACCTGGGTGGCGACAACCTGCCCGCGAAGTTCCTCGAGGGCTTCGTGCGGACTTCCAACCTGAAGTTCCAGGACGCCTACAACGGGGCCGGTGGCCACAACGCGGTGTGGAACTTCGACGCCAACGGCACCCACGACTGGCCCTACTGGGGCGCGCAGCTGCAGGCGATGAAGCCTGACCTGCAGTCGGTGCTGGGCGCCACCCCGGGTGCGGGTCCGGCCACGGCCGCGGCCACCAACGCCGGTAACGGCCAGGGCACCTAACCACGCCAAGCAGTACGACCAGCGGCGGGAATCCTTCGGGATTCCCGCCGCTCTCGTTTGCGGACCGTGTGACTTGTTTCACTACCCGGCGCGCAGGGGAACTACGGCCCTGGCTAATGTGCTTTCAGCGACTACAGATGGAGGGTGGACATGACGGTCGTGCGGGGTATGTCGGCGCTTTTCCGGGTGTTCTGCGTAGCCGTGCTGGCCGTCGGGTTGGCCTTCGCGCTGCAGACCGCCGCGACGGTCGGCAAAGCCAGGGCGGCGGGCTACGAAAGCCTGATGGTTCCGTCGGCGGCGATGGGTCGCGACATCCCGGTGGCCTTCATGGCCGGCGGCCCGCACGCGGTCTACCTGCTCGACGCCTTCAACGCCGCCCCGGACGTGAGCAACTGGGTCACCGCCGGTAACGCGATGAACACGCTCGGCGGAAAGGGCATCTCGGTGGTGGCCCCGGCCGGCGGCGCGTGGAGCATGTACACCAACTGGGAGCAGGACGGCAGCAAGCAGTGGGACACGTTCCTGTCCAGCGAGCTGCCCGACTGGCTGGCCGCCAACAAGGGCCTGGCGCCCGGCGGACACGCCGCCGTCGGCGCCTCCCAGGGTGGCTACGCCGCGATGGCGCTGGCCGCATTCCACCCCGACCGGTTCGGCATGGCCGGATCGCTGTCCGGGTTCCTCTACCCGTCGAGCACCAACTACAACGGCGCGATCCTGGCGGGCCTGCAGCAGTTCGGCGGCGTCGACGGCAACGGCATGTGGGGAGCCCCGCAGCTGGGCCGGTGGAAGTGGCACGACCCCTACGTGCATGCCTCGCTGCTGGCGCAGAACAACACCCGGGTGTGGGTGTGGAGCCCGACCAACATGGGCGGCGACGACGCCGCGATGATCGGGCAGGCCGGTGCGGCGATGGGTAGCTCGCGCGAGTTCTATCAGCAGTACCGCAGCAACGGCGGGCACAACGGCCACTTCGACTTCCCCGGCGGCGGCGACAACGGCTGGGGCTCGTGGTCGGGGCAGCTGGGCGCCATGTCGGGCGACATCGTCGGCGCCATCCGCTAGCCCGTCGCTAGGGGGTCGCTGCCCGACTGGCCCAGTCGGCCGAGCCGGTACCGTGTAGGGGGTGCAGCAGGGGTCGGGAGGACCGCGCAGCTGCGATCCACCGACTCTGCTGGCAGGAGAACATGGCTAAAAGCGCGCGGCGTAAGCGCCAACGCACCCTCGCCTTGATCGCTGCGCTCTCGGTCGCGGCCGTCGTCTTCCTCGCCATCCTGGCCGCGGTGACGCTGCTGCGCGGCCATCAGTCCGAGCCCAGCGCGGTGCCGCCCGGGGTCCTGCCCCCGACGTCGACGACGACGCACCCGCACAAGCCGCGGCCCGCCTCTCAGGACTCGTCGTGCCCGGATGTGTTGCTGGTCAACGTTCCCGGAACGTGGGAGTCCGCCGTGCAGGACGACCCCGCCAACCCCGTCCAATTCCCCAACGCGCTGCTGCACAAGGTGACCGCGACCCTCACCCAGCAGTTCCCGTCGTCGCGGGTGCAGTCCTACACCACCCCGTACACCGCGCAGTTCCACAATCCGCTGAGCGGCGACACCCAGATGTCCTACAACGCCAGCCGCGCCGAGGGCACCCGGGCGACGGTGCAGGCGATGACCGACATGAACACCAAGTGCCCGCTGACCAGTTACGTGCTGATGGGCTTCTCGCAGGGCGCGGTGATCGCGGGCGACATCGCCAGCGATATCGGCAACGGCCGCGGCCCGGTGGACGACGACCTGGTGCTGGGTGTGACGTTGATCGCGGACGGCCGTCGCCAGATGGGTGTCGGCAACGACATCGGGCCCAACCCGCCGGGGCAGGGCGCCGAGGTGACGTTGCACGAGGTGCCCATCCTGTCCGGGATGGGTCTGACGATGACCGGCGCGCGCCCCGGCGGCTTCGGTGACCTCAACGGCAAGACCAACGAGATCTGCGCGCCGGGCGACCTGATCTGCGCCGCTCCGGAGGAGGCGTTCAGCATCGCCAACCTGCCGACCACGCTGAACACCCTGGCCGGCGGCGCCGGTCAGCCGGTCCACGCGCTGTACGCCACGACGCAGTGCTGGAGCATCGACGGGGCGCCCGCGACCGACTGGACGCTCAACTGGGCTCACGGTCTGATCGCGAATGCGCCACAACCGAAACACGGATGACCGGGGCGGTGGGACACAAGCGTCAGGTGGCGGTTGCCGATGGCGATCAGCGGTACCTTGTGATTTGGTCTGCCGTAGGCAGCCCCGTAACATTAAGAGGAATTTAAGAGCTATCGGACCTTTGTCGCGTACCCCGTCGGGGTCGATGCCGGCTGGGCTGGCATATCACCGGCGTTCCCCAGCGGGTGCGGTGCGAGGTCCGGTGTGCGCGTAGACATGTAACCGTCGGCCGAGCCGGCTTGAAGAACGAAGCCGTCGGCGGAGCCGACTTACTGACAAAGCGTCGGCCGAGCCGACCGAAAACAGGTGTGACAGGAGAGCGGCATGGTGTACCACAACCCGTTCATCGTGAATGGAAAGATCAAGTTCCCGGACAACACGAACTTGGTCAAGCACGTTGAGAAATGGGCGAAGGTTCGCGGTGACAAGCTCGCCTACCGGTTCCTGGACTTCTCCACCGAGCGCGACGGCGTCGCCTGCGACATCTCCTGGTCGGAGTTCAGCGCCCGCAACCGTGCCGTGGGCGCCCGGCTGCAGCAGGTCACCCAGCCCGAAGACCGCATCGCCGTGCTCTGCCCGCAGAACCTGAACTACCTCGTCGCCCTCTTCGGCGCGCTGTATGCCGGCCGGATCGCGGTGCCGCTGTTCGACCCGAGCGAGCCGGGCCACGTCGGCCGCCTGCACGCCGTGCTCGACGACTGCACCCCGTCGACGATCCTGACCACCACCGAGGCCGCCGAGGGCGTCCGCAAGTTCATCCGCGCCCGTTCGGCCAAGGAGCGCCCCCGCGTCATCGCCGTCGACGCGGTGCCCAACGAGGTCGCGTCGACCTGGGAGCCGCCGGAAGCCACCGAGAACACCATCGCTTACCTGCAGTACACCTCCGGATCCACCCGCACCCCGACCGGTGTGGCGATCACCCACCTGAACCTGCCCACCAACGTGCTGCAGGTGCTCAACGGCCTGGAAGGCAAGGAGGCCGACCGCGGCCTGTCCTGGCTGCCGTTCTTCCACGACATGGGGCTGATCACCGCGCTGCTGTCGCCGGTGATCGGGCACAACTTCACCTTCATGACGCCGGCCGCCTTCGTGCGCCGGCCCGGCCGGTGGATCCGCGAGATGGCGCGCAAGCCCGAGGACGCCCCGGACTGCGAGGTCATCACCGTGGCGCCGAACTTCGCGTTCGAGCACGCGGCCGTGCGCGGGGTGCCCAAGGAGGGCGAGCCGCCGCTGGACCTGAGCAACGTCAAGGCGATCCTGAACGGCAGCGAGCCGGTGTCCCCGGCGTCGATGCGCAAGTTCTACGAGGCGTTCTCGCCCTACGGCCTGCGCGAGACCGCGATCAAGCCTTCCTACGGATTGGCCGAGGCGACGCTGTTCGTCTCCACCACGCCGATGGACGAGGCCCCCACCGTCATCCACGTCGACCGCGACGAGCTGAACAAGCAGCGCTTCGTCGAGGTGCCCGCCGATTCGCCGAAGGCCGTTCCGCAGGTTTCCGCCGGCATCATCGGCGTGGACGAGTGGGCCGTCATCGTCGACCCGGAGACCGCCAGCGAGCTGCCCGACGGCCAGATCGGCGAGATCTGGCTGCACGGAAACAACCTGGGCATCGGCTACTGGGGCAAGGAAGAAGAGACCAACGACGTCTTCCGCAACATCCTCAAGTCGCGGATCAGCCAGTCGCACGCCGAGGGCGCCCCCGACGACGGCATGTGGGTCAAGACCGGCGACTACGGCACGTACCACAAGGGTCACCTCTACATCGCGGGCCGCATCAAGGACCTGGTCATCATCGACGGCCGCAACCACTACCCGCAGGACCTCGAATACTCGGCACAGGAAGCCAGCAAGGCGCTGCGCACCGGTTACGTGGCCGCCTTCTCGGTGCCGGCCAACCAGCTGCCGAAGGAAGTGTTCGACAACCCGCACGCCGGCATCAAGTACGACCCCGACGACGCCTCCGAGCAGCTGGTGATCGTCGCCGAGCGCGCCGCCGGCTCGCACAAGCTGGACTACCAGCCCATCGCCGACGACATCCGGGCCGCGATCGCCGTGCGCCACGGCGTCACCGTCCGCGACCTGCTGCTGGTGCAGTCGGGAACGATCCCGCGTACCTCCAGCGGCAAGATCGGGCACCGCGCCTGCCGCGCGGCTTACCTCGACGGCAGTCTGCGAAGCGGCGTCGGTTCCCCGACGGCCTTCGCCAGCTCCACTGACTGAATCCCTGAGGACCATGGCTGACACTGAGCACCCCGACACCAATCCCGAAGAGACCACTCCCGGCCCTGACGGGGAGGTGCCCGCCACACGGCCCGCCAAGGGGACCGACATGACCGTCCCCGAGATGCGCCAGTGGCTGCGCAACTGGGTGGGCCGCGCCGTCGGGCGCTCACCCGACGACATCGACGAGTCGGTGCCGATGGTCGAGCTGGGCCTGGCGTCGCGCGACGCCGTGGCGATGGCCGCCGACATCGAGGACCTGACCGGTGTCACCCTGTCGGTCGCGGTGGCCTTCCAGCACCCGACGATCGAATCGCTGGCCACCCGCATCATCGAGGGCGAGCCGGAGGTCCCCGACGACGAGCTCGACGCCGCCGACTGGACCCGCACCGGCCCGGCCGAGCGGGTCGACATCGCGATCGTGGGCCTGTCGACCCGGCTGCCCGGGGACATGAACTCCCCGGACGAGACCTGGGCCGCGCTCATGGAGGGCCGCGACGCCATCACCGACCTGCCGGAGGGCCGCTGGTCGGAGTTCCTCGAGGAGCCGCGCATCGCCCAGCGCGTCGGCACCGCCCGCACCCGGGGTGGCTACCTGAAGGACATCAAGGGCTTCGACTCCGAGTTCTTCGCGGTCGCCAAGACCGAGGCCGACAACATCGACCCGCAGCAGCGGATGGCGCTCGAACTCACCTGGGAGGCGCTCGAACACGCCCGCATCCCGGCGTCGAGCCTGCGTGGCGAGGCCGTCGGCGTGTACGTCGGCTTCTCCAACAACGACTACCAATTCCTGGCGGTGTCCGACCCGACCGTCGCGCACCCCTACGCGATCACCGGGACGGCCAGCTCGATCATCGCCAACCGGGTGTCCTACTTCTACGACTTCCGCGGCCCGTCGGTGGCGCTGGACACCGCCTGCTCGAGCTCGCTGGTGGCCACGCACCAGGCCGTCCAGGCGCTGCGCAACGGCGAGTGCGACGTCGCGGTCGCGGGCGGCGTCAACGCGCTCCTCACCCCGCTGGTGACGCTCGGTTTCGACGAGATCGGCGCGGTGCTGGCCCCCGATGGCCGGATCAAGTCGTTCTCGTCGGACGCCGACGGCTACACCCGCTCCGAGGGTGGCGGCATGTTCGTGCTCAAGCGGGTCGACGACGCCCGCCGCGACGGCGACCAGATCCTGGCCGTGATCGCAGGCAGCGCGGTCAACCACGACGGCCGGTCCAACGGCCTGATCGCCCCCAACCAGGACGCCCAGGCCGAGGTGCTGCGCCGGGCCTACAAGGACGCGGGCATCGATCCGCGCACCGTCGACTACATCGAGGCGCACGGCACCGGCACCGTCCTGGGTGACCCGATCGAGGCCGAGGCGCTGGGCCGCATCGTCGGGCGGGGCCGCCCCGCCGACCGTCCGGCGCTGCTGGGTGCGGTGAAAACCAATGTGGGACACCTGGAGTCGGCCGCGGGCGCGGCGAGCCTGGCCAAGGTGGTGCTGGCGTTGCAGCACGACAAGCTGCCTCCGTCGATCAACTTCGCCGGCCCCAGCCCGTACATCGACTTCGACGGCATGCGCCTGAAAGTCGTTGACAGTGCCAGTGATTGGCCGCGCTACGGCGGCTACGCGCTGGCCGGGGTGTCCAGCTTCGGTTTCGGTGGGGCCAACGCGCACCTGGTGGTGCGCGAGGTGCTGCCCCGCGACGTCATCGAGAAGGAGCCCGTGGCGGCCGCGCCGGCCGCCGAGGCGGCCTCTGAAACCGCCGGAGCGCCCACGCTGGAGAGCCATTCGCTGCGGTTCGACGACTTCGGCAACATCATCCCCGACGCCTCCGAGGCCGAGGAGCCGGAGTACGAGCTGCCGGGCGTGACCGACGAGGCGCTGCGCCTCAAGGAGATCGCGCTGGAAGAGCTTGCCGCACAAGAGGAGTCGGAGCCGACCAAGCCGCTGATCCCGCTCGCGGTGTCGGCGTTCCTGACGTCACGCAAGAAGGCGGCGGCCGCCGAGCTCGCGGACTGGATGGAAAGCCCGGAGGGGCAGGCGTCGTCGCTGGAATCGATCGGCCGGGCGCTGTCGCGCCGCAACCACGGCCGATCCCGCGCGGTGGTGCTGGCCCACGATCACGAGGAGGCCGTCAAGGGCCTGCGCGCGATCGCCGAGGGCAAGCAGAAGCCCAACGTGTTCAGCACCGACGGCCCGGTGACCAGCGGCCCGGTCTGGGCGATGGCCGGTTTCGGCGCGCAGCACCGCAAGATGGGCAAGAGCCTGTACCTGCGCAACGAGGTCTTCGCCGAGTGGATCGAGAAGGTCGACGCGCTGATCCAGGACGAGCGCGGCTACTCGATTCTCGAGCTGATCCTCGACGACTCGCAGGACTACGGCATCGAGACGTCCAACGTGGTCATCTTCGCGATCCAGATCGCGCTGGGTGAGCTGCTCCGCCACCACGGCGCCAAACCCGCTGCGGTGGTTGGCCAGTCGCTCGGCGAGCCCGCGTCGGCGTACTTCGCCGGCGGCCTGTCGCTGGCGGACGCCGCCCGCGTGATCGCGTCGCGCTCGCACCTGATGGGCGAGGGCGAGGCGATGCTGTTCGGCGAGTACATCCGGTTCATGGCGCTCGTCGAGTACTCCGCCGACGAGCTCAAGACGGTGTTCGCCGACTTCCCCGGCCTGGAGGTGTGCGTCTACGCCGCACCCAGCCAGACCGTCATCGGCGGCCCGCCCGAGCAGATCGACGCGATCGTCGCCCGGGCGGAATCGGAGGGCCGCTTCGCCCGCAAGCTGCAGACCAAGGGCGCCGGCCACACCTCGCAGATGGACCCGCTGCTCGGTGAGTTCTCCGCCGAGCTGCAGGGGATTACGCCGCTGAGCCCGACGGTCGGGATCTTCTCGACGGTGCACGAGGGCAGCTACATCAAGCCCGGCGGCGCGCCGGTGCACGATGTCGACTACTGGGTCAAGGGCATGCGGCACTCGGTGTATTTCACCCACGGCGTGCGCAACGCCGTGGACAGCGGTCACACCACCTTCCTGGAGCTCGCGCCCAACCCGGTGGCGCTGATGCAGATTGGCCTGACCACCGCCGCCGCGGGTCTGCATGACGCGCAACTGATTCCGACGCTGGCCCGCAAGCAGGACGACGTCGAGTCGATGATCTCGGCGATGGCCCAGCTCTACGTCCACGGCCACGACCTGGACATCCGCACGCTGTTCAGCCGCGCGCAGGGCCCCGAAGATTACGCGAACATCCCGCCGACCCGGTTCAAGCGCAAAGAGCACTGGCTCGACGTGCACTTCTCCGGCGACGGCTCGGTGATCATGCCGGGCACCCACGTCGCGCTGCCGGACGGGCGCCACGTCTGGGAGTACGCGCCGCGCAACGGCGAGACAGATCTGGCCGCGTTGGTGAGATCCGCTGCGACCCAGGTCCTTTCGGACGCGCAGTTGGTGGCCTCCGAGCAGCGCGCAGTGCCCGCCGCGGGCGCCCGGCTGGTGACGACGATGACCCGGCACCCCGGCGGCGCCTCCGTGCAGGTGCACGCCCGCATCGACGAGTCCTTCACGCTCGTCTACGACGCGCTGGTGTCGCGGGCCGGTTCGAACGTGGCCGCGCTGCCCACCGCGGTGGGCGCCGGTGCGGCCATCGCCGCCCCGACCGCGGGTGCCGCGGTGGAGGCGCCCGCCGCGCCGGCCGAGGAGCCCGACGCCGAGACGCTGTCGGACAGCCTGACCAACCGCTACCTGCCGTCCAGCGTGGGCCGGTGGACACCGGATTCCGGCGAGACCGTCGGCGAGCGGCTGGGCATGATCGTCTCGGCGGCCATGGGTTACGAGCCCGAGGACCTGCCGTGGGAGGTGCCGCTGATCGAGCTCGGCCTGGACTCGCTGATGGCGGTGCGGATCAAGAACCGCGTCGAATACGACTTCGACCTGCCGCCAATCCAATTGACGGCGGTGCGCGACGCCAACCTGTACGCCATCGAGAAGCTGATCGAGTACGCGATCGAGCACCGCGACGAGGTCGAGCAGCTGCACGAGCACCAGAAGACGCTGACGCCCGAGGAGATCGCCAAGGAACAGGCCCAGCTGCTCAGCGGGGCAACGCCGACAACGGCCGCCGCACCCGCGCCGGACCCGCAGGCCGAGCCCGAGACTCAGCCGGCACCGCCGGCGTCGGACGCGACGATCCCGCCGCCGCCGACGGATCCGTCCGGCCCGAAGGGGGCGGCGACCAACGGCGCCAAGCCCGATCTCGCGGGGGCGCTCAGCCAGGAGGCGGTCGCCAAGGCGCTGAATTCCGATGTGCCGCCGCGTGACGCGGCCGAGCGGGTCACCTTCGCCACCTGGGCGATCGTCACGGGCAAGTCGCCGGGCGGCATCTTCAACCCGCTGCCCAAGCTCGACGAGGACACCGCGGCCAAGATGGCGCAGCGGCTGTCCGAGCGCGCCGACGGCACCGTCACCGCCGAGGACGTCCTGACGTCGGACACCATCGAGGCGCTGGCCGAGAAGGTCCGCCAGTACCTGGAGGCCGGCCAGATCGACGGCTTCGTCCGCACCCTGAGGGCGCGGCCCGAGGGCAGCTCGAAACCCGCGGTGTTCGTGTTCCATCCCGCCGGCGGTTCGACCGTGGTCTACGAGCCGCTGCTGAACCGGTTGCCCGCGGACACACCGATGTACGGGTTCGAGCGCGTGGAGGGCACCGTCCAGGAGCGGGCCGCCCAGTACGTGCCGAAGCTGTTGGAGATGAACGCCGGCAAGCCGTTCATCCTGGCCGGCTGGTCGCTCGGCGGCGCGCTCGCGTACGCGTGCGCGATCGGCTTGAAGCGCGCGGGTGAAGACGTGCGCTTCGTCGGGATGATCGACACCGTGCGCGCCGGCGAGGAGATCCCCCAGACGCAGGAGGAGACCCGCAAGCGCTGGGACCGGTACGCGAAGTTCGCCGAGCGCACCTTCAACGTCGAGATTCCGGCGATCCCCTACGAGCAGCTCGAGGAGCTCGACGACGAGGGCCAGGTCAAGTTCGTGCTGGACATCGTCCAGCAGAGCGGCGTGCAGATCCCGGGCGGCATCGTCGAGCACCAGCGGACGTCCTACCTGGACAACCGGGCGCTCGAGACCGTGCAGATCGAGCCGTACGACGGCCACGTGACCCTGTACATGGCCGACCGCTACCACGACGACGTGATCGAGTTCGAGCCGCGCTATGCGGTCCGCCAGCCCGACGGCGGCTGGGGCGACTACGTGGCCGACCTCGAGGTGGTGCCCATCGGCGGCGAACACATCCAGGCCATCGACGAACCGATCATCGGCAAGGTCGGTGCTCACCTCTCCGACGTGCTGAATAAGGTGGAGGCCGAAACCAGTCAGACGAGTGAGGTGGGCAAGTAGTGACGGAGATGGCGCCAGCTCCCATTCAGCACACCACCGCCGAGAAGCTGGCCGAGCTCCACGCTCGCCTGGAACTGGCCAAAGAGCCCGGCGGTGAGAAGGCCGTCGCCAAGCGCGACAAGAAGGGCATCCCGAGCGCCCGCGCCCGCATCCACGCGCTGGTCGACCCGGGCACCTTCCTGGAGACCGGCGCGCTGGCCAAGACGCCGAACGACCCGAACGCCCTCTACGGCGACGGATGCGTGACCGGGCACGCCATGATCGACGGCCGCCCGGTCGGGGTGTTCTCCCACGACCAGACGGTGTTCCAGGGCACGGTGGGCGAGATGTTCGGCCGCAAGGTGGCCAGGCTGATGGAGTGGTGCGCGATGGTCGGCTGCCCGATCGTCGGCATCCAGGACTCCGGCGGCGCGCGGATTCAGGACGCCGTCACCTCGCTGGCGTGGTACGCCGAGCTGGGCCGCCGCCACGAGGCATTGAGCGGGCTGGTGCCGCAGATCTCCCTGATCTTCGGCAAATGCGCTGGGGGAGCGGTGTATTCGCCGATCCAGGACGACCTGCTGGTGTCGGTGCGCGACCAGGGCTACTTCTTCGTCACCGGGCCGGACGTGATCCGGGAGGTCACCGGCGAAGACGTCACGCTCGACGAGCTCGGCGGCTCCGACGCGCAGGCCCGCAACGGCAACATCCACCAGGTGGTGAACTCCGAGGCCGAGGCCTTCCAGTACGTGCGCGACTTCCTGTCGTTCCTGCCGTCGAGCGCCGTCAGCGAGCCGCCGATCGTCAACCCGGGCCTGGAGCCGGAGACCACCCCGACCGATCTAGAGCTCGACTCGATCGTGCCGGACTCGGACAACATGGCCTACGACATGCACGAGATCCTGCTGCGGATCTTCGACGACGGCGACTTCCTCGACGTGGCCGCCCAGCACGGGCCCGCCATCATCACCGGGTTCGCCCGCGTCGACGGGCGCCCGGTGGGCGTGATCGCCAACCAGCCGATGTACCTGTCCGGGTCGATCGACAACGAGGCCTCCGACAAGGCGGCGCGGTTCATTCGGTTCTGCGACGCGTTCAATGTCCCGCTGGTGTTCGTGGTGGACACGCCGGGCTTCCTGCCGGGCGCCGAGCAGGAGAAGAACGGCATCATCAAGCGCGGCGGCCGGTTCCTGTACTCGGTCGTCGAGGCCGACGTGCCGAAGGTGACCATCACGGTCCGCAAGTCCTACGGCGGCGCCTACGCCGTGATGGGGTCGCGGCAGCTCACCGCCGACTTCAACTTCGCCTGGCCGACCGCGCGCATCGCGGTGATCGGCGCCGAGGGGGCCGCGCAGCTGCTGATGAAGCGGTTCCCCGACCCCACCACGCCCGAGGCGCAGCAGATCAAGAAGGACTTCATCGAGGGCTACAACCTCAACATGGCGATCCCGTGGACCGCCGCCGAGCGCGGCTTCATCGACGCGGTCATCGACCCGCACGAGACCCGGCTGCTGCTGCGCAAGTCGATGAGGCTGCTGCGGGAGAAGCAGCTGTGGTTCCGCACGGCGCGCAAGCACGGCCTCATCCCGATCTGATCCGGCTACTTGGTCGCCTCGACGAAATAGCCACGAGGCACGTCGGCAACCTCCATCGGCACCGCCGGCTCATACCAGCGGCCGTACCGATTCCCCGCTTCCGCGACGTCGGTGACGGCCGCCGACCAGCCGAGGCGTTGCGATAGCCGGCCCGGCTCGTCGGTGCCGAAGAGCCACGGGGCACCGCTGCGGGCCATGGACGCGACCACCGGCGCCATCGCCGCCGATTCGAGCAGTGTCTTGCCGACGACGTCGTAGAGCAGGACCGAGCCGGGCGCCGACAGGGCGTCGACGCGATCGAACAACGCGCCGACCTCGGCCTCGTCCAGGTACTGCAAGAGTCCTTCGATCAGCCAGGCCGCCGGCGCCGACGGATCCAGTCCGGCGGACCGGACGGCGGACGGCCAGTCGTCGGCCAGATCGACACCCACCGGAACGCGCAGGCAACGGGGCTGTTCCCCGGCGAGCAGATCGGCCTTGGCCGACAGCACCGCCGGCTGATCCAGTTCGTAGACGACCGTGCCCTCGGGCCAGGGCAGCCGGTAGGCCCGGGCGTCCATGCCGGCGGCGAGGATGACGATCTGCCGCACCCGCCGGGCCGCTCGCAGCAGCGCCTCGTCCCAGAACCGGGTACGCACGACGATCTGCGCGCTGGAGCGTTCACCGCCGGTGGCCGCCGCCGCGTACAGCGCCCGCCCGCGATCTCCCGCCAGCCGCTCGGCGAACGGGTCGGAGAAGAGCCGGTCTTCGCGGGTCGTTTCGTGGGCGCGGATCGCCGCGACCAGCAGGCCGGTGTCCGCGACCGCCGCGTGATTTCTGTCCATCGCGCCATCATCGGCGCCGGGCGTGGGGCATGGCTTGGATATTTCGGTCGCCGTTCAGCCCGGTTGCGGTGTGGCGGCGAGTTCGACGTGGCCGGGCATCGAGGAGCGTCGGCATGCGTACTGCGTCGGCGTGATGCCGGTGAATTCGCGGAATTCGCGCACCATGTGGGCCTGGTCGAAATAGCCGAGGTCGGCGGCGATGGCCGCGCCCTGCGCGGGGGTGTTGAGCGCCCGCAGCACCGCCTGCAGCCGGCGCACCCGAAGGTAGGCCTTGGGTGACAACCCTACTTCGGAACGAAACAGCGTATTGAACCGCTTGGCTGAAAGGCCAGTCAGGACTTGGGCTTTCGAGACCCGCATCGACGGGTTGAGTTCGGCGTAGCGCAATACCGATGTCACATCGGGTTGTGGCCACCGGTGGCCGTGGCGAATCCGTGCCAGGAGGAACTGCTCCAGCAGGTCTACCCGATGTTGTGCCGAGCGCGCCTCGATGAGTCGTTCCCGGAGCAGCTCTGCGCCCGACCCCCAAAGATCGCCGAGGCCGACGAGAGCATCCTCCAGATCGCCCAGCGGACAGCCGAGGAACGCCAACGCCCCCGCCGGCCGAAAATGGATCGTCATGACGGTGTGCGCGGGGACGACGCGGATGACATAGGCCGCCGGGCCGGCACCGGCAACGAATGCGGGCGGGACCGTCAGTGGGGTGCGGCCATCGGAGGCGTAGAAGCCGAGGTCGGTTCCGCCGTCGACATCGATGATCGCGGTGACCGCTCCGCGCGGTAGCGCGCGGCTGGTGTGCGGGCCGGATGCGTTATTGCCTTGCCAGTAGCCGAAATACTCGATGTGCCCGGCGAGTGGCGGCCTCGGCTTGTACAACCGTTGACCGGTCATTGGGCCCCCGCCTACACCCTCAGCGCGCCGTCGAGCAATTCGTCGAAGCGATCCAGCGCCTCGTCGGAGTCGGCGTCGATGCCGCGCAACGCCCCGCGGTCGGCGAGATAGCGCTGCGCGTAGAGCTCCGCGACAAGCGCCTTGCGTTCACCACCGCTGGTTTCCCGCTCCCACGCGGCCTGTTCGATGAGCAACGCACCGCCGTAGACGTCGCCCATGAATTGGGTCAGCGGGAACAGCCGTGCCTCGGCGGTGCCGCGGTCGAGCTTGGTCCACGCGGTGATCGCCGCGTCGAGATCCTCGATCCGGCCGGCGACCAGGCGGGTGGCCTCGCCGTCGTCGGCGACCGACACCGCGTCGCGCAGCCGCGCCAGCAGCGTCTCGTGCGCGCGGGTCTGCTCGATCCCGCGTCGCACATCCAGGCACAGGATGTTGTCCGGCCCCTCCCAGATGGTGTTCACCTGCGCGTCGCGCAGCAGGCGCGCCACCGGCCATGTCTCGATATAGCCGTTGCCGCCGTGGATTTCGATCGCATCCGAGGCCGCGGTGATGCCCAGCCGGCACACCCTGAGCTTGGTGACGGGCACGGCGATCCGTTGCCGCATGCTGCGCGGCTGACGATGGTTGGTGGCGCCGGTGCCGTCGAACACCAGCGCCTGCGCCGCCTCGACGTCGACGATCATCTCGGCGAGCTTGCGCCGCATCAGCGGCTTGTCGATGAGCGCGCCGCCGAACGCCCGGCGCTGCCGGGCATAACACAGCGATTCCACCAGGGCGCGCCGCGCGTTGCCGAGCGCGAACAGCGCGATGCCCAGGCGCGCCGCGTTGGTCAGCTCCATCATGCGTCCCAGCCCCTTGCCGTCCGACGGCCCGGCGTCGGCGCCGGTGGGCTCGCCGGACAGCAAAAACGCCTCGGCATCGACGAATTCGACCTCGCCCGAGGCCACCGAGCGGGTGCCCAGCTTGTCCTTCAACCGGCGCACCCGCACCCCGTTGCGTGAGCCGTCGCGGCGGGTGCGCAACACCAGGAAGTTGGCGACGCCGCGCGAAGAATCGGGTGCGCCTTCGGGTTTCGCCAATACGACGAACGCCTGCCCGGCGCAGTTGGACGCAAACCACTTGAAGCCGTTCAACAACCACGTGTCACCGTGCCGGGTCGCGGTGGTCTCCAGCGCCCCCAGATCGGAGCCGCCGGTGCGCTCGGTCAGCAGCTGCGCCGTCTCGCCGGCCCACTCGCCCGAGGCGAATTTGGCCAGCACGTGCTCGGCCACATCGGGCGGCGCGTAGGTCGCCACCAGCGACTGCACCATGCCGCCGCCGGTACCCAGCGCGCAGCCCATGCCGATGTCGGCTTGGTTGAGCAGATAATTCGACGCGAACATGGGCAGCGACGAGCTCATCTGCGCCGCGCGGGCCTCGGTGCGCAGCGCCTGCTGGGCGTCCAGGACCGCGCGCTTGGACTCGGTGAACGAGGTCGGCATCACCACCTCGCTGATGTCGTGGCCCCACCGGTCGTAGCGCTGCAGCCGCGGGGGTTGCGATCCGTCTCTTCGGCCCACCGCGCCACCGGGCCGCCCATCAGTTCGCCGATGCGCGTCAGGTGGCGTTCGGCCAGTGTCAGTTCCTCGGGCTTGAGGTAGTAGGCCATGGTGAACTGCAGCGTGGGGTCGGTGAGGTACCAGTTGAGTCCCACGGCACCGTGGTAGTTCTCCGTCGCGTAGCGCTGCGATTTCTCGTCGCTGGAAAACGGCAGCCGGTCCACCGCCTCGACGGCGTAGTCGCTCATGGGTCAGACGCTACGCGCCGAGCCGATCGTCAGGATCACCCTGGCCGAAAACGGCGTCGCCGGAACCCAATTCATAGGACGGGCGCAGCGGCGGTGTCAGCCCGGCCGGGCGGCCAGGAAGACCAGCCGGAAGTTGCCGATCTGGAGCACGTCGCCGTTGGTCAGCACCGCGGAGTCGACGGCGCCGCGGTTGAGATAGGTCCCGTTGAGGCTGCCGAGATCGACGACGCGGAATTCGCCGTTCTCGCTGCGGAATTCGGCATGCCTGCGGCTGACCGTGATGTCATCGAGAAAGATGTCGCTGGCGGGGTGCCGCCCGGCGTTCATCACCGGCTCGTTCAGCACGAACTTTGCCCCGACGTTGGGGCCGCGCTTCACCACCAGCATGGCCGAACCGCGGGCCAGCGTCGCCGCCGCTTCGGCGAAGGCCGACGACGTGTCGATCTCGTCGCGGACGTCGGCACGCAGCACCGAACCGATGTCGCCGGTGGGTTCGTCCGGCGCGATTGGTTGCTTGCTCGTCTCCCCGTATGACGCCGACACCGCTTCCTTTCGCCAGGTCCTGGTCGATACCTCCATCGCAGCAGTTGATATGAGCGTCAAGATAGGGGCCGAAGTCCCTGTTTCCTGCGTGTGCCCGGCCGGCTACGACCCGACCGGCACCACGAACTCGGACGTATAGAACTCCGCCGGGTTCTGCGAGTTCGGGTTCGCCCGCTCGATGATCACCCACACGCCGGTCGTGCCCGGGCGAATGGCGTCGGCAACCGTGGCCGTGCCGTTTCCGGCGCCGTCGAGGTCCATGCCGGTAAAGGCCGTGCCCGGGTCCCCAGGCCCACAGGTCGACGAGGACGGGCGGGGTTCTTCGATAAGGCCGACGTCGAAATGCATGCCCGGCTCGGTCCCGTCGACCAGATGGACCTCGGCGACCGCCCGGGAGCCGCTGGCCCGCACGATGGCCGACCCGGTGCCGAGCATCGGGCTGGGCACCTTGGGGGCGATGCTGACCTTGCTGAAATCGCAACGCCGCAGATAGTTGTCGAAAACGACCGTCGTGCCGCCGCCCTCGGCGGCGGCCGTCCCGATGGTCAGGCTCGCGGTGGGAGTGATCAGCAGCGCGGCCGCGGCCGCGCAGGTTCCCAGTCGTGTCAACGTGCGCATCGGGCCACCTTTTCCGTCATGTGAAATGGATCACAGCGGAATTAGTATTGACCAGTAAATGGTCGAAATAAACCCCTGACCAGTAATTACTCTGTCGTTAATTCGACGCGTTATTACACCGGTGAATAATGGCGGCGCAATGCCATTCGCGCCATTCGCACACTTTCGCGGCCGCTACGGCTTGATGCGGATCGGTCCGGGCGACCACCATCCGGTGCGGGTGGCGGTGCCGAGGTCGAGCTGCGCCGGGTGCGCGTCGGCGATGGTCTCGAATCTGCGCAGCGATCCCCAGTCGCGGCCCCAGTCATGCGACAGGTACGTCGACATGACGTGGGCCCGCAGCAACAGGTCGGTGATGCCCAGCAGGCCGCCGTTGACGCCGTCCTGCCAGGTGTCGGTGTCCTGCTTCTTGGCGTTGTAGTCCGGGGTGATGCGGAACTCCGGGATCTCGGTGACGCCGTTGGAATGCAGCATCGGATGCTGGCACGGGAACGCCAGGCCGACCGCCCAGTCCATCAGCACCGGCCGCTTCGAACCGACGTACTCCTGCAACGAACGCAGCTCCGGCACCCGCGGCGGGGTCAGCGCGATCCAGTCATCCGGTGTCAGGGACAGGTCCTCGGCGACCACCCGCACCGCGACCGCGTCGGCGGGCATCGCCGAGCGCGCGAAGCGCAGGTTCCGCCACACCTTCGGCTGCTCGCCGTACAGGTCGTAGGGCACCAGCCGGCCGGCCGGCTGCACGGCGCCGCCGGGACCGGGCCTGCCGAATTCCAGCTCCACGGTCTGCCCGCTGGTGTAGCCGTGCAGGATGCTGTTGCCGGCGATGGTGCCCGCGGCGGTCACCACCACCAGCGGGTGTCCGTCGTCCGGCTTCGGCAGCTGGTACCACGCCGAGGTGAGCCTGCTCTGCTGTTGCGCGCCGGTGGTGTAGCTGCCGGCCAGCGGGACCCGTGCGGGATCGAGGCCGTAGGGCAGCGGAACCGTCGACCCGTTGATGCCCGGCGCCTTCAGCTTGAGCGGCGCGTCCCAGTCGTAGTCGGTGCCGGGCTGCGCCACCTCCGTTTCCTTGACCGACTCCGCCAGCGTGCGATCCGGTACGCCGTTGGGACTGAAGCCCGTGGGGTTCACACCACCCAGCGGCCCGAGCGGGCCGAAATTGTCGGGCAGCGGCACCATGAAGCCGGCATTGCTGTCCGGCTCGACGAGCACGTCATCGGCCAACCCGCAGCCGCCGCTGAACTCACGCAGGTTGTCCCAGGCGTTGGAGTAGGTGGGGTACTGGCGCACGATGCCCGCCACCATCGACGCGATGAACACGAGCGCCATGAAACCGGCCGCCAGTGGGATCGGCGCGGCGGTCAGTGCCCGCGCCAGTCGTCCTTCGCCACGGTCCCTCGGTGCGAAATGCAGATATGCCGCGTACAGCGCGACGATCACGAACAGCGCGAAAAAGACTGTGCTGATGCTGATTCCGTGGAACCTCGGCATCACGTTGTTGAACGGGACGCCGAAGCTCGACACGTACCACCAGCCGTTCGTGGTGGCGAAACACAGCGCCAGCACGAAGAGCAGCGCCGCCAGGAATGCCATGCGGTTGCGCGACCAGCGCAAGCTCTCGTGCGACACCAGCACCGTCGTCAGCGCGGCCATCGCCGCTCCCACCGCGGCGAACAGCCCGAAGTGGTGCACCCACTTGGTGGGGGTGAACATCAGGAAGAACATGGTGCCGAAGATGACGCCCATCAGCCGCCAGGCCGGCCCGCGCGCAACCCCGGGAACCCGCTTGCGCCGCAACATGATAAAGACGGCCGTGAACAGACACAGCGCCGCGATCAGGAACCCGAAGCGACGCGACAGCGAGCCGTCGACGGTGGGCAGGATCAGGTAGTAATAGCGCAGGTTCTCGGTGTACCAGGCCTGGCTGGGGCCGATCGAGGTGCGAATCCTGGTGGCTTCCAACACCGTTGACAGCGTCTGGTCGGCGAACACCACGGTCAGTATGACCGTGCCGGCGGCCAGCATCGGCGCCACCAGCGGCCACGTGCCGACCAGGCGGTGGCGGCGGACCAGAATGCGCAGGATCGGACGGCCACCGGCGACCAGCGCGGCCACCGCGATCAGTCCGGTGGGCTGCACGCCAAGGGTGAACGCGGCGGTGATGACCGCCAGCGCCGCGGGTGTCAGCCGGCTGTAACGCATGGAGCGCTCGATCAGCACGTAGGTGATCAGCGACCCCACGGCGATGATCGGCTCGGGGCGCAGGCCGTTGTCGAACGGCATCCACGCCGTCAACAGGACCATGCCCGCCGCCCAGTTCGCCGCCTTGCTGGCGGCCACCGCGGGCCCCAGCCGGGGCAGCACCTCGCGGGAGAGCAGCAGCCAGCACACGATCCCGGCGATCAAGTCCGGCAACCGCATCCACAGGCTGGCGTCGGTGACATGGGTCATCAGCGCCAGCAGGTTGTAGTACCAGCCGAAGGGGTCCTCGGGGCTGCCGAACCAACGGAAGTAGTTCGACATGTAGCCGGCGCGGTCGGCGACGCGGGCCATGCCCAGGATGTAGCCGTCGTCCGACGAGTTCGCCCCGATCACGTGCCACAGCACGAAGCCGGAGATCACCGTGACGTCGGCGAGGGTGAACGTGCGCCAGTTCGCCGGGATGAGCCGGCGCATCCGGTGGCCGTCCAACTGGTCGAGCCGCCACAGGGCGATCAGCGCGACGATGGTCGACACGATCGCCAGCACCATCGCGGCCAGCTTGAGAGTCGTTGGGGTGGTGGAGAATCGGGTGTCGATGGTCGCCGACAGCTTCAGACCCGGCGGGGCGGGGCCGGTGAGATCGGTGAACACCCCCACGATCTGCGGCCGCAGGTTCGGGTCGGGGAAGCCGCCACCGAGCGGTTTGCCGGCCGGATCCTTCAGTCCGACGAAGGTGGCGAAGGCGCCGGCCTTGGTCGAGGTGATCTCGATGCGCTGGCATTGCGGCGACGCGACCTGGTCCCGCGCCGCGCTGGCGATCACCACGTTGCGGTCGGTGACGTCGACGCGCTTGCTGTTGACGACGACGAACAACGCGTTGAGCGCGGCGTCCTTGCCCTTCTTGGGCGCCGTGCTGAGCACCACCCCGCCCTCCGGTGGCAGCGCGCCCACCACCGAGCACGGCACGGACACGTTCACGTCGACCGGCGTCAGCGAAATCAGCGGCGCCGTAACGCTGTTCAGCTGACCGTTCTGCGGCCAGTTCAGCTGCGCGGTGGTCTGCACGACGGGCAGCAGCGGCGTCGCCACCGACAGGATGAAACCGATCAGCCCGGCGATCGTCGCGACCCAGCGGGTCACCCGCACGTTCTGCCGGGGGCCGCCTGGTCTTGGCGGTCGTCGACGGTCGTCACGCTCATGGCAGCGCCCGAATCGGTCCCTGCCGGCTCCAGCCGTGCACTGTCATCACACCCTGTTCGATTACGGCGTCCGGCGCCTGATCAGCCGGCACCAACCGGAAGTACTGCTCGACGGATCCCCAGTCGCGATGCCAGTCCCCACGCAGGTACGTCGCGATCGTCGAGGTGCGCAGCATCGCCTGAGTGAACAGGAACGGACCCCCGTCCTCGCTGGCCTGCCACCCGTTCGACGACGCCGCCGTTTGTTTGTGATCGGGCAGGATGCGGTACTGCGGAAGTTCGGCAACGCCAAGGTGTTCAGAGAGCGGGTGCTGGCAGGGGAAGTTCGCGGCGGTGGCGATGTCCATCAGCACGGGTGTGTGCGAGCCCATCAACTGCTGCAGGGTCTGCAGCACCGGGACGCGCGGCGGCGTGACCGCGAACCACTGGTCCGAACTCAGGTTGGGGTCGTACGCGACGATGCGCGCCACGTTCGCCTCCGGCGGCGCCCAGGTCAGCGGGATCCGCAGGTTGCGCCACGCCGGCTCCGGCCCGATGTCGATCGGATACACCTCCGCCAGCGGCTGGGTGGTGCCGTCGGGACGGGCAACGCCCCACTGCAGTTTCAGCTGCTGGCCGTAGGTGAAGGTGCCGTCCTCTTTGTACGACCAGATGGCGCCGGCCGCCGTCACCACGACGATCGGCCGGTCCGGGCTACGCGGCGGCAGCTGGTACCACGCCGACGTCGCGCTGGCGGCCAGCGAATTCTCGCCGTAGCTGCCCATCACCGGGGTGCGGGCCGGGTCGAGGCCGAACGGCAGCGCGGCATGCGACCCGTTCACCCCGACCGGGCCTTTCCCACCGGCCGTGCCCGCGGAGTCGCTCATAGTGGCATTGGGTTTGTTGGGTGACCCGGTGGAATTCACCACGCCCGGCTTGGTCACCACCGGGTACGACCGCAGGTCGTCGCCCACACCGTCGGGTTTGAAGCCGACCGGGTTGACCCCGCCCAGCGGACCGTCCGGGCCGAAGGTCTGCCCGGGCGCCGGCTGCAGCATCCCCGCGTTGGGGTCGGGCTCGGTGAGCACATCGTCGGCCATGGCGCAGCTGGCGGACGACAGCCCCGAACTGATGGCGGCGACGTTGGCCTTGCCGGTGGTGTAGAGGGGGTAGCGGAACACCGCGCCCTTGGTCAGCGAGGCGACTTCGCCGACGACCATGATGGTCGCGACCACCAGCAGCGGGGTCGACGCGAGCACCCGGTTGCGCCGGTTGTCCTTGACCTCGGTGTGCCCGGCGTAGTCCATCCGGAAGTGCTGCCAGGCGGCCAGCAGGCCGGTCGCGATCGACAGTGCCAGGAACATCGACGTCACCGGGTGGCTGGCGATGACCGGCTGAATGTCGTACCACGGCACCCCGTAGTTGCCGACGTAGAACCAGCCGTTGACGCCCGAGGTCGCCACCGCCAGCACGAACAGCAGCGCCGTCACGTACAGCGTCAGGTTGCGGCGGTTGTGCAGGCCGATCCGGGCCAGGGCGAACGCGGTGACCGCGCCCAGCGCTCCGGCCAGCCCGGCGAATGCGCCGAACTGCACCGCCCACTTCGTCGGCGTGAAGGTCAACAAGAGCAGGCCGAAGGCGGTGGTGCCGATCAACCGCCACGCCGGGCCGCTGGCCACACCCGGGATCCGGCCCCGGCGCAGCAGGGTGACCAGCATCCCGAACATGCACAGCAGCAGCACCAGCACGGCGAATCGCCGCGCCATCGATCCGTCCGGGTTGGATTCCACCGTGAGGAAGTAGTAGCGCAGCCAGTCCTGGTACCACGCGATGGTCGGACCGACCTTGTACTTGATGCGCGCCGATTCGCCGACCGTGGCCAGTGTCTGGCTGCGGAACACCACCACCAGGATCAGCGACAGCGAGGCCGCGAGCACCGCCAGCGGTGCCACCAGCCCGTCGGTCGGCCGGCGCCGGCGGATCGTCTGGGCGACGGCCCGGGCCCCGGTCAGCAGCGCGGCGACGGCGATCAGGCCCTGCGGAGCCAGCGTCGCGCTCAGCAGCGCCACGATGATGGCCACCGCCGCGGGGGCCAACCGGCGCAGCGCGATCGCGCGTTCCACCAGCATCCAGGTGACCAGCACGCCGAGGGCGATCAGCGGTTCGGGCCGCAGTCCGTTGTTGAACGGCAGCCACGCCGCCACGAACACCGCGCCGGCGGTGAAGACCGCCACCCGGTTGGCCGCCAGGCCGCCGCGGCCCGGTCCGAGCCGGCGCAGCACCCAATGGCTGATGATCAACCAGCAGGCGATCGCGGCCACCGTGGCGGGCAGCCGCATCCAGACGCCGGCCGTGCTCACCGATGCCATCTTGGCCAGCACCCCGAGGTACCAGTCGAAGGGTGCGTCCGTGGTGCCGAAATAGCGGTAGTAGTTGGCGATGTAGCCGGCGCCGGGCGCGACGCGCGCGATGGTCAGGTTGTAGCCGTCATCCGACGAGGTGGCGCCGATGATGTGCCACAGCAGCAGGGTCGCGATCACCCCGGCGTCGGCGATCCACGTCGCGATCCCCACCCGCCGCCAGTTTCCCAGGTGCGTGCCGGGCCGGTACCGGGAGAGCCAGGCGATCGGCGAGCGCCAGTTGAGTATCGTGCTGCCGCCGCGGCTGCGGCGGTCCAGCACCGCGAGCGCGACGATGGCCGTCAGCACCGCCAGGGCGCCCAGGGCCATCACGATTTCCTTGAGGACGGTGGGCGCGGTGATGAACCGGGTGTCGATGTCGATGCGGGCCGACAGCCCCGGTCCCGCGGGCACTTTCATGTCGGTGAAGAGGCCGCCGACCTGGGGTTTCTTTTCGGGGGACAGCACCCCAGTGGCGCCGGGGATGCCGACGAAGTCGGCGCCGGTGGCGCCGGCGTTGGCCCAGACGTGCAGCACGCTGCAGGCCCCGGCGGCGACGGCCGAGCGCTGTGCGACCGCCGCCACGGTGTCGCGGAACGCGACGACGACGGCGTCGGCGTTGGCGCGCACGAACAGCCCGTTCTTCCCGGCGTCCATGCCGCCGGGCGGCAGGGTCGACACCACCAGGCCGCCACCGGCGGGCAGGGTGGCGATGTCCGGGCAGGGAATGGAGATGTCCAGCGCGCGCGGTGCCCCGGACACCAGGGGCGCGGTGATCTGGCTGACGTGCCCGTCGATGCTGCCCTGCGGCCACAGGACCGTTGCCGTGGTCTGTTTCACCGGAAGCAGCGGGACGGACAGGCACAGCAGCAGGCCCACGATGCCCGCGATGGCGGCCACCGACCGGGGGATCCGCTGCGAGCGCTCATTACCGTCGTGGGGCACGAGGCTCGATCGTAAGCGACGCGGCTTTGTCCGATGAGGACGCGGGGCCGCGCAGCGCCCCGGGACGAGCGAGATCGTCGCCCGGCCGGTGCCGCCCACGCTGTGCAGGTGGGCGCGAATCACAGCAAAACCCGCCCGCCAATTCAGCATCCGTTGCGTCGATGCGGTCAAAATGGGGGGCTGAGGAGGCGCGCGTGACGAACGCAGGTCTGGGGTTTGGCGTCCTGGGACCGTTGTCGATGACGGCCAACGGCACCCAGTTGTCGTTGGGCGCCCCCAAGCAGCGCGCGGTGCTGGCCATGCTCCTCGTCCACCGCAATCGACCGGTGTCGGTCGACGCCTTGATCGATGCCGTGTGGGGTGAGGCTCCGGTGCCGGCGGCGCGCACCAGCATCCAGTCCTACGTCTCCACGCTGCGGCGGCTGCTGCGCAGCGCGGTGGCCAACCCGAACGAGGTGTTGGCCAGCGCCCCGCCGGGTTATCAGCTCAGCGTCGCCGACGCCGATTGCGATCTGGGACGTTTCCGCGCCCACAAGGCCGCGGGAGTCCAGGCCGCCAGCCTGGGCCGTTTCGAGGAGGCCAGCGGCCACCTGTCGGCGGCGCTGGGCGAATGGCGCGGTCCGGTGCTCGACGACCTGCACAATTTCGCCTTCGTCGACGCGTTCGCCGGCATGCTGCTCGAGGAGCGGGTGGCAAGCTACACCGCACGCGCCGAAGCCGAAATCGCCTGTGGGCGCGCCGATGGCGTCATCGGCGAGCTGGAAGCGCTCGTCGCGCGGCATCCCTTTCGCGAACCACTGTGGGCGCAGCTGATCACCGCCTACTACGTCACCGAGCGGCAGTCGGATGCGCTCGGCGCGTACCGCCGGCTGAAGACGGCGCTGGCCGACGGGCTGGGCATCGATCCGGGCCCGACGGTCAACGCGCTGCAACAGCGCATCCTGCGCCAGGAGCCGCTGGGCCCGGAGCAACCCAAGCGGGCCGGCAAACGGGCGGTGATGACCACTCACAAGCAAAGCACCGTGCGCTCGGAGTCGGCGGCGGCACTGGTCGACGATCCCGTCGTGGCCCGGTTGCGGGACAAGGCCGGCCGGCATTATCAGCTCAACGGTGTGACCACCCGGATCGGGCGTCTCGACGACAACGAGATCGTCTTGGACGACACCGAGGTCAGCCGCCACCACGCCGTGATCATCGACACGGGAACGGATTTCCTGATCACCGACATGAAGTCCACCAACGGTGTGCAGGTGCGGGGGCAGCGGGTGCGGCGCAGCACCACCCTGGAGGACGGCGATCACATCCGCATCGGCAACTCGGAGTTCGTCTTCGAGATCCGCCCGGCCTGAGCGCTATCCGTGGACCCGGTCCGCCAGCGTGGCAAGCCCGGGGCCCTCGAGGTCGGCCAGGGCGGCCGGACGGCCCGTCATCGCCAGCAGCAGCGCCTCGCCGGGGCCCGTCACCCCGGGCCCGTCGCCGTGCGCCCACGAGACGTCGGTGGCGCGCAGTCCCAGGCCCCTGATCCGGCGTCCCGCGCCGAGCCGGGGATTGCCGGGTACCAGGGGAAGGATCCGCTCGAGTCGATCCGGCGGCACCGCCCGCGGCCGGCCCAGCGAGCGGCGGATGTCCTGGTGGTGGACGGTGCCGTCGACGAGCGCGATCATTCCGCCGAAACCCGCCGGCAGACCATGTGGTTCGAGATGGTTGCGCAGGAATTCCAGTAGCTGTTGTGGCGTGCGGGTCCCGAATTCGTCGACGCCCACCTGGTTGGCTCGCACGATCCAGCCCTTGGCGAACCTTCTCAGCAGTCCCAGCGCGCCCAGCTCGTCATAGCTGATCACATGCGCGACAACGTCTTTGACGTTCCAGCGGGTGCACAGGGTGGGCGCCTCCCAATCCTGCGGCGTCAACGTGGCCAGGAATTCGGCGAGGTCGGCGCGCTCGGCGCGGGCCATGTCCATCAGATCGCCCACAAGCCGCAACGGTAGCCCCACGGATTGCCAGCCTCAAGGGTTGCGCCGCAGGTCAACCAGGGGACGCAAGAATTTCGCAAGAAACTCTGAACCATCTGGCAAGCCGTCTATCGCAACCTGGTGTTGCCGGTCATCACGATCGGCCCGTGGAAAAGGTACGCAAATACGCAAAGTACGGCAGATAGGAATCACCACCATGAAGGACAGCATCGCCGCCGCAGACACCCAGACCGCCGTCGAGACCAAGAAGGTCTCCAAGCTCCGCATCGCCGCGGGCGTCGGGCTGGGGGCCATCGGGTTGTCGATCGCCGGGTCGCTGATGCCCGCCGTCGCCTCCGCTAGCCCCGACGTTCCGCACAGCGGGCACCTGCACCCGGTGCGCCATTACGCCGCCAACTTCCTGAACCCGGGCTGGACGCTGACGCACCCGTTCAACGCCGCCCTGCCATGACCTGACGCGGTCTCGCCGTGATCTGCCCCGCTTCCTGCCGTCGGCCGGAAGCGGGGCAGAACTCGTTGTGCGCCTAGGTTTTACGCAGCGGTGCCGGATTCCACAGCCCGCTGCGCGTCGCCGTCCCCAGCAGCAGGCGGGCGGGTTGGGCGTCGGGGTAATACGGCGTCAACCGTTGCAGCGAGCCCCAATCGCGAGACCAGTCGTCCTTGAGGTAGGTGGCCATGGTGGTCGCCTTGGCCAGCAGCTCGGTGACACCCAACGGGCCGCCGCCGTTGTTGTCCATCACCGGCGAGTTGGCCTCGGCGCCGAACCGGTCGGGCAGGATGCGCCATCTCGGGGTCTCGTCGACGCCGTTCTGATGGCCGAAGGGTCGCTGGCACGGGAAGGCCAGCCCGACGAGCCAGTCCAGGAACACCGGCTCGGAGGAGCCCACCACGTCCTGCAGCGTGCGCAGCTGCGGAGTTCTCGGCGGGGTCAGCGCGATCCAGTGCTGCGGGGCCAGGTCTTCGTCGTCGGCGACCAGTCGAATCTGGGTGGCGGAACTCGGAATTGCCGACATCGGCAGGCGCAGGTTGCGCCACGCCGGCGACGCGCCCACGTCGGAGAATTGGAACGAGCCGCTGGCGTGTCCGGCGGCCGCCTGGTCGTCGGTGGCCCACTGCACCTGGACCTCGCGGGGGTCGAAGCGCCCGGCGGCGCTGACCACCAGCAGCGGCCCCGCCTTGTCGCGGGCGGGCAGTCGGTACCAGCTGGACCGCAGGTGCGCGGGCACCTGGATGCCCGAGCGCCAGCTGCCCAGCACCGGGGTGTGCGCGGGGTCGAGGTTGAAGGGCAGCTGGGCCGAGGAGCCGTTGATCCCCGGCGCGGGGGTGGTGCCGCCCTCGGTGCCGGCCTGGTTGCTGCCGGTCTTCTCCTCGTCGTTGACGAAGCTGCGGTCACCCGGGCGTTCCATCACCGGGTCGGCGCGCACGTCGGCGGGAATTCCGTTGGGTGTGAAGGCTTCCGACAGACCCGCGCCCAGCGCGTCGGCCACCGACGCGTTGACCGGTGTCAGCATCCCGGCGCCGGGGTCCTGCTCCACCAGCACGTCCTCGGCCAGTCCGCATGACTTCCCGGTCAGGGCCTGCAGGTTGGACCGGCCGACCGACCAGGCCGGGTACTGGTCGGTCATCGCCAGGGTCAGCGACGCCACCTCGAACACCACCAGCACCCAGGTGGCAATTGCCAAGGGGGACTGGATGATTCCGGACGCCCGCGCACCCAGGCGGGTCCTGGGCGGCCCTTGAAACCGGCTCGAGTCCGGGGCCACGAAGTGAAACCATGCCGCCAGCAGCAGCACCACGACGGTCAACCCGAGCAGCGCGGTGGCGAAGGCGTAGTGCCAGGCCGGGAACTCATTCGACCACGGCACACCGAAATTCGAGACGTACCACCAGCCGTTGACGCTGGCGAACGACAACGCCACCAGGAACAGCACCACGGCGGCGAACACGGTGCGGTTGCGCCGTGACCGCATCGCCACGGCGGTCACCGCGACCGCGGCGAGCGCGCCCAGCGGTCCGGCCAGCCCGGCGAACACCCCGAAGTGATGGGTCCATTTGGTGGGCGTGAACATCATCGCCACGAACGAGATGATGGTGATGCCGGCGATGCGCCGGCTCGGCCCGGCGGCGGTGCCCGGAATCTTGCCTTTGCGCAACGACATTGCGACGGTGATCCCGAGCGCCAGCACCAGCGCCAGCACGGCGAAGCGGCGGGCGACGGACCCGTCGGGGCTGGCCATGAACAGCCGCTCGTAGCGGAGGTGCTCGTCGAACCAGCTGAGGCTGGGCCCGACGGCGCGCTTGAGCGCGGTGGCCTGGATCTCGCCGGCGAGCGTCTGGTCGCGGAAGATCAGGATCGCGGTCACCGTGACCGCGGCCAGCAGGGGCGCCACCAGTGGCAGCGCACCGAACAGTTTGGATCTGCGGTGCAGGATGGTCCGCAGCGGCCCGATCGCGACCAGCAGCGCGCCGATCGAGGCGATGCCCGTCGGCCCGGAGAACAGGGTCAGAGCGCCGATGATGCAGGCGATCGCCACCGGCAACAGCCGGCTGGTGGCCACCGCGCGCTCCACCGAGCACCAGGTCAGCAGGATGCCCAGGGCGATGATCGGCTCGGGGCGCAACCCGTTGTCGAGCGGCAGCCAGACCGCGAGGAACATGCCCGCCGCCGTCCACGCCGCGGCCCGGTTCTGTTTGACGGCGTGGCCCAGCCGCGGCATCACCTCACGGCTGATCACCCACCAGCACGTCAGCGCCATCGCCAGGGTGGGCAACCGCATCCAGATGCTGGTGGTGCTGACATGGGCCCACACCGCCAGCAGGTCGTAGTACCAGCCGAACGGCGCCTCGGGCGTGCCGAACCAACGGTAGTAGTTGGCCATGTAGCCGGCGTGCTCGGACACCCGGGCCATGGTCAGGATGTAGCCGTCGTCGGAGGTGTTGGCGCCGACGAAATGCCACCACACCAGCACGCCGATGACCAGGGCGTCCAGCCCGCCGATCGACCACCAACGGGCGGGCAGGAAGCGGCGGTGCCGGGTCCCGTCGGCGGTGTCGAGGATGTGCAGCGCGATCAGGGCGGCGGCCGTCAGCACCAGCCCGAGGATCATCGCCGCCATTTTCAGTGGGGTGGGGCTGCTGCTGTAGCGGGTGTCGATGGTCGCCGAGAACTGCAGCCCGGACGGCGCCGGTCCGCTCAGATCGGTGAAGACGCCGACGATCTGGGGCCGGAAGTCGTAGCCGCTCTTCTCGCCGCGCAGCGGCGCGCCGGGATGCTCGGCGTTGGGGCCCTGGGTCAGGCCGACGAACTCGGCGGTGACGCGGTCGGCGTGCGCGGTGAAGGTCAGCCGCTGGCAGGCCGGACTGAGCACCTGGCTCAGCGGGGCGGTCACCACCGGGACGTTGCGCACCACCAGCACCAGGTCGTTGTTGGCGCGCACGATCAGCAGTCCCCGGTCGACGGCCTTCGGCGCCTGCTTGGGCACCGTCGACAGCAACACCGTCTTGCCCGCGTTGCCCGGCCCGGCCAGTCCGGCGGCGGCCTCGCACGGGACGGTGATGGTCAAATCCGTGGCGACGTAGCCGATCAGCGGCGCGTCGACGCTGCCGAAGATGCCGTTCTGCGGCCAGTTGAGTTGCGCGGTGGTCTGGTCGACGGGAAGCAGCGGGGTGGCGATCGCCAGCAGCACGCCGAGCAGCCCGGCGACGGAAGCAACCAGCCGGGCGATCCGGTGATTGGCTCCCGTGTCGTTCACGGAGCTAGATGGTAGTTCTTCGGCCGTGTGTGGCGTGGTGTCGGTGCTCATCAGCGGTTACGTCCCGGGCTTGCGGATGGCCAGCACAAATGGGCCGACGCTTTGGACGACGAAACGCGGATTGTCGAACAGGGCGCCGCGCAGGTCGACGGTATACCGCCGCACGTTGGGCTGGTTGGGGTAGACGTCCTCGGCCAGCCGCAGCGTGTAGTTCCCGTTCGCGCCGCGGCGCATCAGGAACACCGTCGGCGGGGGCCAGGGGCAGGTGTCCAGGGCGCGGATCAACTCGTCGGCGGTCTTGAGGTCGGACCACTTGTTGATCTGCGCGGCCCGCAGGTCGAACTGCGCGAGCGGGTTGGCGTAGTGCGACGTGAGGCCCTGGAATCCCCAGTACGGGTAGAAGGACAGGAAGCTGTAGTCGGCGGTCAGCACGACGGTCTGGTCGCGCGGCTTGCCGGTCACCTGCGTGATGGCGTGATCGAGAGTGGCGTAGAACTTCTCGGCGCTGGGCGGGCGGCGGTCGCCGCGCTGCCCGTGACCGTCGGTGTCGGTGTAGGCGATGGTGAGGTCGGGCCGCAGCACGTCGGGGATGTCCTGGCTGAACGCGATGGCGGCGGCCAGGCCCACGGCGCCGGCCGCCGGGAGCACCGCGCGCCGCCGCGCGGACAACACCCGCGCCGCCTCGAGGAAGCCGAACGCCCCGGCGGCGACCAGCAGCACACTCAGGGTCGGCTGCAGCCGGAACGACAACAGGGTGGTGCGCGCCAGCGTGGTGAGCATCGACAGCAGCGACCACAGGTAGATCGCCAGCACGCCGATGGCCAGGGCGCCCGCGCGCACCGACGACCGGGCCCGTAATACCAGCCACAGGGTGCCGATCAGGCAGACGACGCCCAGCAGCGTGAACTGCAGCATCGGGAAGGTCAACTCAGCGCCGTCGGCGGGCAGGTAGTGCATGGCGCTGCCGGAGTTGCTGATCGGGCTGTGCATCGCTCGCACCAGGAACGGCAACCAGGTCGTGCAGGCGATCGCCAGGGCGATGCCGGCGATGACGGCCAACCGCCGCAGCGGATCGAGGGCGGCTTTGAGGCCGCCGTCCTTCCGGTTCCGCCGCCAGCGCACGCCGGCCAGCCACAGGGCCATCACCCCGACGGTGAACGCGCTGAGCCCGAACAGCAGCGTGTACCAGGTGGCGGTCCAGCCCAGAAACAGCCCGGCGGCGATCACCGCGCCCCAGCCCGCGCGGGCGGGAGCGTCCGGCCGGTCACCGGCGCGCAGACCCGACCAGGTCAGCACCAGCATCGGCGGCAACAGCACGGTGATCATCGCCGAGTAGGGCTCGGGGGAGCCGTAGGCCAGCGTCACCGCGGCGGTCGCGGTGGTGACGATCAGCGCGTATTCGAAGCGGACCATCCGCCACCACAGCACCAGCGCGACCGCGACCGCGATCGTGATCGAGGTGATGGCCCAGGGCTTGAAGACCTCCCAGGCCGGCGCCCCGCCCAGCGCGGCGGCGCGTCCGCCGATCCAGAACCAGCCCGGCGGGTAGTAGGGCGGCAGCCCGAGATAGGTCATGTCGCGCAGGGCGGGGCTGTCGGCCAGGCGGGTCAGGTATTCGGTGCGGAACTGCTGGTCGACGGAGATGCCGAACAGGTACAGCTTGGTCGCCCCCAGCGGCATGCCCAGCGTCACGACGGTGAACGCGGACACGAAGACCAGCCCGGCGAGTTGGGTCAGCAGCCGCCCGCGGGGACGCGTGCAGCGCCGCCCCCCCCAGCCGACGGCGACCAGCCCGGCCAGGCAGCCGACCTGCCCGACGGTGGTCAGCGCGTGCAGTTGATTGGAGGACGGGAACGCCGGCCACTGCACCCGGGAGATGGCGACCAGCGAGATAACCGCGACGGCCACCGCGACCAGCACCGCTAAAGCCATCTGGCCGAGGGTGGCCAGCGCGTTACGCATTATCAGATGGGAAGCTTGCGGAAGATGGGACGCGGGACGTGTCGCAACACCATCATCACATAACGGAATGCTGCTGGTGCCCAAACCAATTCCTTACCTTTGGCGGCCGCGGTCACCGCGAGGTTGGCGACGTACTCCTTGTCGACGGTCAGCGGGGCTTCCTTGACGTGTGCGCTCATCCGGGTACGCACCTGGCCGGGCCGGATCACCAGGACTCGAACCCCGTACTCGCGCAACGCCTCTCCGAGGCCCAGGTAGAAGCCGTCCAGCCCCGCCTTGGTGGAGCCGTAGACGAAGTTGGACCGCCGCACCCGCTCGCCGGCCGCCGAGCTCATCGCGATGATCTGGCCGAACCCCTGGGCGCGCATCTTCTCGGCCAGCAGCACGCCCACCGAAACCGCTGCGGTGTAGTTGATTTCGACGGCCTGCACGGCTTTGTGCTGGTTCTGCCACAGCTCCTCGGCGTCCCCCAGGATGCCGAACGCCACGATGGCCACGTCGATGTCTCCGCCGGCGAAGGCCGCCTCGATCATCTTGGGGTGCGTGTCGGGCTCGGTGGCTTCGAAATCGATCAGCTCGACCGAGCGCGCGCCGGCGGCCTGCATCTGCGCCACCGCGGCATCGCGGCCGGGGTCACTTGGCATGGCGGCCAACACAATCCGCGCGTGCGCGTTCTGCAGGTAGCGTTCGCAGATGGCCAGGCCGATCTCGGAGGTACCGCCGAGCAACAGGATGGTCTGCGGATTCCCTACGGCATCGAGCACCATTTACAGCAGCTCCAAACGTCGGGCCATGTCGGAGGCGAACACCCCCGTCGGATCCACCTTGCGTCGCACGGCGATCCATTCGTCGATGCGGGGGTACATGGCGTGGAAGGTTTCGGCGCTCACGCGGGAATCCTTGGCGGTGTAGACCCTGCCGCCGAATTCCAGCACGCGCCTGTCGAGTTCGTTGAGGAACTCGTTGATCCCCGGCTTGTTGGGGAAGTCCATGGCGACGTTCCAGCCCGCCATCGGGAAGCTCAGCGGTGCGCGGTTGCCGGGCCCGAAGAGCTTGAACACGTTCAGCGCGGAGTAATGGCCGGTGGTCTGGATCCAGCGGATGATGGCCTTGAACTCGTTCATCGCATCCGGCGGAACCAGGAACTGGTGTTGCGCGAAACCCCTTGGGCCGTAAGCGTTATTCCAGCCACTGACCAGGTCGAGCATGTGATAGAACTGCGACAGGTTCTGGATCTTGCCGGTGTAGGTCCCGCCCAGGCGGTAGTACACCTCGCCAATCGCCATGAACGACAGCTTGTTCATCGCACTGATCGGGAACACGTCCGGCACCGTCAACAGTTGCGGCGCATCGAATTTCAACGGGTTCTTGGCAAGCTTCTTCGGCAGTTGATCGAGCGTCGCCAGGCTGCCCCGGCTGACCGAGGCCCGGCCCAGCTTCGGCGGCGGACTGATCAGGTCGAACCAGGCGCTCGAGTAGGTGTAGTTGGCCTCGCTGCCGTCGAGGTGAACTGCGACCGTTTCGTCGAGGTCGTGGGTGGCCACGCCGTCGGCGATGAAGTACGCGGTCTCCGTCGGCGTCATGGCGATGGTGGCGCGCAGCACGATCCCGGTTAGGCCGTTGCCGCCGACGGTCGCCCAGAACAGCTCGGCGTCGTCCCCGTCCGGGGTGATGGTGCGGACGGTGCCGTCGGCCAGGAGCAGGTCCATCGACCGGACGTGGTTGCCGAAGCTGCCCGCGCTGTGGTGGTTCTTGCCGTGGATGTCGCAGGCGATCGCGCCGCCGACGGTGACCTGCCGGGTTCCCGGCAGCACCGGGACCCACAGCCCGAACGGCAGCGCCGCCTTCATCAGCTGATCCAGGCTGACGCCGGCGTCGACGTCGACCAGCCGGGTGTCGGCGCTGATCGAGTGGATGCGGTTGAGCCCGGTCATGTCGATCACCAGCCCGCCGCCGTTCTGGGCGTTGTCGCCGTAGGACCGGCCCAGCCCGCGGGCGATCACGCCCCGGCTTTTGGGGCCGCCGGACTCGGCCACCCGGGCCACCGCCTTGGCGATCACCTCGGGATCGCGGGTAGAGAGCACCTGGGCCACCGACGGTGCGGTGCGCCCGAAGCCCATCAGCTGGGTGGGCTTGGTCACGGGATCGGTGCTCGACATCGTCAAAGAGGGTACCGCCTGCTCCGGCGACGATGCGGGACGCAGGCGTCCCGCTGAGGAGGCGGGCAATCCAGGCTGGGCCGATGGCGGCTCAGCGGATGCGGAAGATTACGGCCCGCTGCACGACGAAGTTGATCACCGTCGCGGTGCCCTGCGCGATCACGAACGCGACGAGCGGCGCCCAGCCACGGTAGTGCAGCAGCGCCAGGCACACGTGGTTGAGCCCGACCTGCACGGCGAACGTGATGGCGTAGAGGACCATGACCGCGACGAACCGGGCGGTACTGGGAGACGCCTGGAAGGTCCAGCGGCGGTTGATCAGGTAGGCCGTGACGGTGCCGACGATGAAGCTGGTGGCCTTGGACAGGTCGACCTGGACGCCGATGACCTTCCACAGCAGCAGGTAGAGCCCGAAGTCCACGATGCCCGCCAGGCCGCCGGTGACGACGAACCGGGTCACCTGCGTCGTCAGACTCAGGTGCGGGCGCACGTCCTTCGACGCGGAATCGGGCAGCGGGGCAACCATCGAGGGGAGTCTAATGGGCGCGCGGGCGCCGCCCGGGCATGCGCTAGCGGGGCAGCTTGACCGAGATCAGCTCGACCTGGTTCTCGCCCTGCGGGGTCGAATAGGTCACCGTGTCGCCGGGTTTGCGCCCCGCCAGCGCCTGGGCCAGGGGGCTGCGCGCGGTCAGCGTCTCGGCCTCCCGGCCGACGGGGGTCTCCTCGACGATGGAGATCACGTGCATCGTGACGACTTCACCGTCGGCGAACCGCAGCGTCACCTCGGTGCCGCCGGGCAGCGTCTCCGCCGCGTCGGCGTCCGACGGCCCGGTCCGCAGGCGCCGGTCCAGTTCGCTGATCCGGTCGGTGAGCACCACCAGTTCCTCGGCGCGCTGGATCGCCTCGGCCGCGTCACCGTGATCGCCCACCATGCCGCGGTCGTTCTTGACCTCGGCCTCGAGCCGCTCACGCCGCTGCCGTAGCCGGTCCAGCTCCGCTTCGAGGTTGTTCCGGGCGGCGTCCGCTGCTGATGGGACCTTTTTGCTCACGTCGGTGGACCTTTCGCCCAGTTGCGCAGATGGCGTTCCAGTGTGACACCACGACGAGGCACCCCGCCACCATCGGGGTCCGCGTGGCCGCGGAGTGATCTGTCACGCGCGCGTCGGCGCACGCATCGCGTCCAGCCCGTCCGCGGCCGTGGCGGCGATGGTGCTTCGCACCATGTGGCGCGGCTCTCGCGCTGGCCACGGCCGGCCGCGGTGCATGATCGCGCGGTTGTCCCACATCACCACGTCGCCCCTGCGCCACGAGTGCAGGTAGCTCGCTGCGGGGGCGGTCGCCGCCCGGGTCAGCTCGGCCAGCAGCCCCTGCGCCGCCGTCCGCTCCATGCCCTCGATCGCGAACGTGTGCGAGGCCATGTACAGCGCCTTGCGGCCATTGACCGGGTTCTTCCACACCAGGCGCCAGCATTGCGGCGGCAGCGCCGCCCGCTCGGCCGGGCCGACGAGGTCGGGCGCGATCTTGGCGCGCGAGAAGGCGTATTCGTGCCAGGCGAAGGAGTTCTCCAACCGTCGTTGCAGGGCCGGGTCGAGGCGCTCGAACGCAAGCCGGGTGGAGACGTACTCGGTCTCGCCGCCCTGTGCCGGAACGATGCGCGACGACAGCACCGACGCGAGCGCCGGCACCCGCTTGAACGAACTGTCGGTGTGCCACAGCTGGTTCGCCTTGTTTTCGAGCGCGAGCCGGTGATCTTCGGGCACCACGTTGCCCTCCTCGTCGAGCGTCTTGAGGACCACCAGGTTGCTGCCGGCGCCCACCGACCCCGCCTTGGTGACCTCGAGCGGGCCGAACCGGCGCGTGAAGGCAAGTTGTGCTTCATCGGTGACGTCCTGGTCGCGAAAGACCAGCACCGAATGCTCCTCGAACGCCGCGCGCACCGCCGCGTACGCGGCGTCGGTCGCCGCGACCTCCTGGAGGGTCACCCCGCGCAATTCCGCGGCGAAGCCCGGGCCCAACGGCACGACGTCCATCGCGCGCCCTCCATCGTTCGTCTGAGCACGACTGTCCACCCAAAACGGGGTCACCGGCAACCAAGCCGGCGCGGGGCCTCGCGCGAACGCCCGCCGGGCTACACCCAGTAGGGCACCCGGGCGCGGTACTGGCGCATCGCGAAGGCGGCCAGGATCCAGCCGACCGCCGTCAACACCAGCACCACGGCCCAGTGCCGCAGCTCCTGATGCGACCCGAGCAGCGGGGCGCGAACGATGTCGAGATAGTGCAGCAGCGGGTTGAGTTCGACGATCTTCGACCATCGTCCGGCGCCCTGCTGCCGCAGCGTGTCGTCGTTCCAGATGATCGGTGTCATGAAGAACAGCAACTGCACGACCGAGAACAGCAACGGGCCGATGTCGCGATAGCGGGTCGCCAGGATGCCGAAACACAGCGACACCCAGATGCAGTTCAGCACGATCAGCGCCAGTGCCGGGATCACCGAAAGATCGGCCCACGACCAGGGTTTGGGGAAGATCATCGCGATGACGACGTAGATGACGATGTTGTGCGCGAACAGGATCATCTGGCGCCACACCAGCCGGTAGACGTGCACGCTCAGCGGCGTCGGCAGCTGCTTGATCAGTCCCTCGTTGGCGACGAAGACGTCGGCGCCCTCCAGAATGGCGGCGTTGATCAGGTTCCAGATGATCAGCCCCAGCGTCACATACGGCAGATGCACCGACAGCTCGAGATGAAACAGCTTGGAGTACAAGCCGCCCATCGCCACGGCGGTGGTGCCGGTCGCGATGGTGATCCAGAACGGGCCCAGCACCGAGCGGCGGTAGCGCTGCTTGATGTCCTGCCAGCCCAGGTGCAGCCAGAGCTCGTGCCGGCGGAAGCCGGCGACGAGGTCGCCGCGGGCGCGGGTGAAGGTCCGCGACTGTGCCGCCGCGTCGAGGAACGTCATCGGGAACCTCCCGGTGTAGATGGTGGCGACCCGCTTCGCCCGGCTACGCCGCGCTCGCGATCGCCACGAGGCTTGCCGAACTGCTCGCGACGCCCCAAGCGCCGCAACCGGATCCACTCCAGCAGGCCGCGCGGGTCGCGACGGGTCACCAGGAAGAACCAGCCGAACCGCACCCACTCCTGCACCAGCAGCTTGCGCAGGCCAGGCTGTGACAGCAGGTAGCCGCGGTTGCGGTAGGTGTAGAACCGCTTGGCGTCGTTGTCGGGGTACTGGGTGTGCATGCGGCCGCCCAGAATCGGGCGGAATTCGTCGGATCCGCAGGGGTGCAGGTAGATCGTGTCCAGGCAGGTCCCGAACGGCAGGCCGGAGCGAACCAGCCTGCGGTGCATCTCGACCTCGTCGCCGCGGATGAACAGCCGCAGATCCGGCACGCCCACCGCGTCCAGGGTGGTCGCCCGGAATAGGGCGCCGTTGAACAGCGACGCAATCCCGGGCAGCAGGTCCTGGCCCGACTCGGTGCGCAATTCGCTTGCGCGCCTGCGCCATACCAGGCCGCGCCGCAGCGGGAACGCCAGCCGCTCCGGGTCGTCGGAGTTGCAGACCATCGGCGATACCTCGGCCAGGCCGTGCCTGTCCGCACAGGAAAGCAGGGTGGCCAGCACGTTCGAGTCCTGGGGGCGGCCGTCGTCGTCGGCCAGCCACACCCAGTCGGCGCCCCGGGCCAGCGCGTGCAGCATGCCCAGCGCGAAACCGCCCGCACCGCCGAGGTTTCGGCGTGATCCCAGGTAGGTGGTCGGGATCGGTTGGCCGGCAACAAGATCGCGGACCCGGCCGGAGCCCGGCCCTGCGTCGGAGAAGTCATTGTCGACCACGATCAGGTGATCGGGCTGCCGGGTCTGCGCGCTCAGCACGTCCAGCGACTTGGCCAGCTCGTCGGGGCGCCGGTGGGTGACGACGACGGCGACGACGGTCTCACTCATCCCCGGATGCTCTTTGGGCCAGGGGTGTTTCGACGCGATTCGATTGCTGGTCCTCTTCCAGCACCTCGCGGACGTGCCGCGCCGCGTCCTCCCCTTCGTAGGCGCGCACCACGTCTTCGATGCCGCCGGACATGCGGATGACGCCGTGGTCGATCCACATCGCCGTCTTGCACAACCGGGCCAGGAATTCGTTGGAATGGCTGGCGAACACCAGGATTCCGGAGCGCTCCACCAGGCTCTGCAACCGCGACTGCGCCTTCTTCAGGAAGTCGGCGTCCACCGCGCCGAGGCCCTCGTCGAGCAGGAGGATCTCGGGGTCGATGCTGGTGACCACGCCCATCGCCAGCCGCACCCGCATGCCGGTGGAGTAGGTGCGCAACGGCATCGACAGGTAGTCGCCCAGCTCGGTGAACTCCGCGATCTCGTCGACCTTGGACTGCATCTGCTTTCGCGTCTGGCCCAAAAACAGGCCGCGAATGATGATGTTCTCGTAGCCGGAGATCTCGGGGTCCATGCCGACGCCGAGATCGAACACCGGCGCCACCCGGCCGGTGACCGTCGCCCAGCCCCGGGTGGGTTCGTAGATGCCCGAAAGCAGGCGCAGCAGAGTCGATTTGCCCGCGCCGTTGTGGCCGACCAGACCGACCCGGTCGCCAAGTTCGAGGGACATGGTGATGTCGCGCAACGCTTCGACCACCACCACGTTGGAGCTGTTGCGGCCGATCGTGCCGCCGGCCTTGCCCAAGAAGGCCTTCTTCAGCGAGCGCGACTTGGCGTCGAAGATGGGAAACTCCACCCACGCGTTGTGCGTCTCGATGTGAGGACGGGAATCCGGCGCCATTGGTGCTGCGTCTGCTTACAGGTACTGACCGTGCCCGGGCGCCCCGCCCGGCTTACCGATGCCCGGGGGAAGCGCGCCCTGGCGCATCTTCTCCAGCTGAGCGCGGGCGGCCATCTGCTGGGCGAACAGCGCGGTCTGGATGCCGTGGAACAGCCCCTCCAGCCAGCCGACCAACTGCGCCTGGGCGATGCGCAATTCGGCGTCGGACGGCGCGGCGTCTTCGTTGAAGGGCAGGGTGAGCCGGTCGAGCTCCTCACGCAATTCCGGCGCCAGGCCCTCTTCCAGCTCCCGGATGCTGGTCGCGTGGATTTCGCGCAGCCGGTTGCGGCTGGCGTCGTCCAGCGGTGCGGCGCGCACCTCCTCGAGCAGCTGCTTGATCATGGTCCCGATGCGCATTACCTTCGCCGGCTGCTCGACCAGGTCGGTCAGCGAACGCTCGTCGGCGTCGTCGTCGGAGAGCGCCATCATCCGCGGGTCGACGCCGCCGATGATCTCGACGTCCTCGTCATCGTTGCGGGTACTCAATCCTTCACCATCCTCTGTGGACTATGAGTGTGGCGTCGTGCCGTTTCCGCGCCATTCATAAATTCGGGCACCGCCGTTGTCGTAGATCAACGCCCACGACTTCGACTTATCCAGTGACACTAGTCCTTCGGGTACGGCGAACCCCCGGACAGTCGGCGTGCTGGTGTAGATGTACCGGATATTGAGCGCTTTGATCGCCTCGACGACCCGCGGATCGGAATCGCCTTTGCGGGCCGAGGTCCAGAAGATGTATCGGTTGGGACCCGGACCCATCTGCTGCGGGTAGTCGTAGTGAGTCCACAGCGGATGCAGGTCGGCGACGGCATACATCCACGCGGTGCCGTCGGTGTTGGCGTTGCCGATCAGCGTCTGGTGCGCGCCGGGCAGGCTGGCCAGGTAGGCCATGGCCATCAGGTCGCGCTGGTCGATCATCACCGAGTCGTACTTGTCGCCGAGCAACACCAGGTGCCGATAGAAGTAGTGGCGCGCCGTGAGGACGGTGGTGGCCACCAGCAGCACCGCGGTGGCCGAGACCCAGAACCGCGCGGGCAGCGGTGTGAATCGGCCGGTGACCCGTTTGGCGCCGGCCACGAGGCCCACCACGATCGCGAACAGTGCGACGCCGGCCATCGGCTCGAGCAGCAGGGTGATGGCGCCCGAGATCCGGCGGGGATCTTTGTAGAAGAACTCGCCGAACATCCCGGCCACCGCACCGACCGGACCGCCCAGCGGCGTTCCCGCGTCGACCTCGACCACCACGAGCAACAGCCAGAGCGCCAGCGGCCACCAGATTTTCTTGTAGGCGAAAAGCAGTCCGCCGAGGATCGCGAGCGCCATGAGCCCGTACTGGTACGGGAAGTCGTTGAGGTGGCGGGAGTGCTGGAAGACGGCGTCGAACAGTCCCCGCTTCTTGCTGAGGTGGGTCAGAAAGGAGTGCCCGGCAATGATGTCTTCCTGCCCCTGCACGCTGATGAACTGGGGAAGCAGGATCAATCCGGACAGCGCCGCGACGCAGAAGAGGGCCAGGAAATCGGCCAGCCTGCCGCGCACCGGGTGCCACACCACGTCGATGAGCCACCAGGCCACCAGGAACAACAGCACGATCACCCCGCCGGTGATGTGCACCGACATGACGCCCACCCAGGCCAGCACCGCCGTCGGGATGCGGTCGCGGTGCCGCAGCGTGGAGGCGATCAGGACGAACGCCGGGACCGCGACCCCGTAGGCCGTCAGGTTGGGCATCGCGGCGACGCCGAACTCGACGTAGGGGAGCGCGGTGAACGACGCCGACAACGCCCCCGCGGTGGCCGCGGCACCGGCGCAGCGCCACTCGGTGGTGCGCGGCCGCAGCAGATGCCAGGTGAGCATCGCGGCGCTGGCGGGGAACAGCCAGACCGACGCGGCGACCGAACTCAGGGTGTAGCCGGTGGTGGGCGCCGCCCCGGTCAGCTGGCAGAACACGGCGGTCAGGGCGTGGAACACCGACGGGTAGTACAGCGTCTTGTGGGTCTCGACGTTGCGCAGTTCGCCCATGTGCGTCGAGGACGCCTGGCCGGTGTCCAGGATGAACCGCACCTCGTTGGCGTGCCAGACCGCGTCCCAGGTGCTCGGGATGGTCTGCCAGTGGGCGGCCAGGCCACGGTAGGCGGCCCACATGATCAGCAGCGCGCCCAGCAGCACGCCCGCCCCCACCGTGATGGCGGGCCACCGGCTGACCGAGCGGGCTTCGGCGTCGCGGTCGCGGTAGCGGGCGAGCAGCAGCTGTAGCCCGATCATCAGCACGCACACCACGGCCAGCGTCGCCAGCGCCGTCCAGCCGTTCCACGGAATTCCGATGGCACCGAACGGAATAATGGCGAGCGCGACCACACCGTAGGTCAGCGCCGGGCCGACCGCGACAGCCACCGGCCAAGACAACTGACTGATGCGTGCGATGATCGCCCCGGGCGCTATCAGCAAAAACAATGCAATGAGCGTTCCGAACCAGAGCCCCACTCGACTAGTATGGCTGCCCGGGTGCCCTGGCTCGGGAAGCCACCAACTGGCCGGAACGTGTGTGGCACCCGCTACCGTCACAGTTTCGCAAAAAGCGGAAGCTCTAAGGTGGCCCACATGGCTTACGACGTCGCCCGGGTGCGCGGACTGCATCCTTCGCTGGGTGACGGGTGGGTACACTTCGACGCCCCGAGCGGGATGCTGGTCCCCGATTCCGTCGCGACCACGGTGTCGACGGCCTTCCGCAGGTCCGGTCCCACCACCGTGGGCGCGCACCCCTCCGCGCAGCGCAGCGCCGCGGTTCTGGAGGCGGCGCGGGCCGCGGTGGCCGACCTGTTCAACGTCGAACCCGCGGGGGTCGTGCTGGGCGCCGACCGGGCGATCCTGCTGTCGGCGCTGGCCGAGGCGTCGTCGTCGCGGGCCGGCCTGGGCTACGAGGTCATCGTCAGCCGCCTGGACGACGAGGCCAACATCGCCCCGTGGCTGCGCGCGGCGCACCGGTACGGCGCCAAGGTCAAGTGGGCCGAGATCGACATCGAGACCGGCGAGCTCCCGACGTGGCAGTGGGAGGGCCTGATCGGCAAGTCGACCAGGCTGGTCGCCGTCGCCTCGGCCTCAGGGACGCTAGGCACGGTCACCGACCTGCGGGCGATGACCAAGCTGGTGCACGACGTCGGCGGCCTGGCGGTCGTCGACCATTCCGCCGCGGCGCCCTACCGGCTGCTCGACGTGAAGGAAACCGACGCCGACGTGGTGGCGGTGAACGCCGCGGCGTGGGGCGGCCCGCCGATCGGGGCGATCGTGTTCCGCGACCCGGCGCTGCTCAACTCGTTCAGTTCCATCTCGCCGGACCCCAAGGCCGTCGGGCCGGCGCGCCTCGAGATCGGCGCGCACCAGTTCGGTCTGCTGGCCGGGGTGGTCGCCAGCATCGAGTACCTGGCGTCGCTCGACGAATCCGCCCGCGGCACCCGCCGCGAGCGCCTGGCAGTGTCGATGCAATCCGCCACGTCATACCTGAACCGGATCTACGACTACCTGATGGTGTCGTTGCGTTCGCTGCCGTTGGTGATGGTGATCGGCCGCCCCGAGGTGCGGATCCCGGTGGTCAGCTTCGCGTTGAACGGCGTGCCCGCGGAGCGGGTGGTGCAGCGGTTGGCGGACAACGGGATTCTGGCCGTCACCCACGAAAGCTCCCGCGCGCTCGATGTGTTGGGCGTCAACGACGTCGGCGGCGCGGTCACCGTCGGGCTGGCGCACTACTCGACGACGGCCGAAGTCGACCAGCTGGTCCGCGCGCTGGCGTCCCTCGGCTAGGCCCCCACCGTCAGCACGACCTTGCCGTGCACCTCTCCCGCGGCCAGTTTCTGGTGGGCGATGCCCGCCTGCTCGACGGGGATCCGCTCGCCGATGATGGGCCGAACCCGGCCGTCGGCGATCATCGGCCACACCTTGGTCGTCACGGCCTGCACGATCTCGCTCTTGCTGTTCGGTCCGGTCACCGGCCGGGCCCGCAGCGTGGTCCCGATGACGCGGGCCCGCTTGGCGAGCAGTTTGCCGACGTTGAGCTCGCCCTTGATGCCGCCCTGCATGCCGATGATGACGAGCTGCCCGTCGGTGGCCAGGGCGTCGATGTTGCGGTCCAGATAGGAGGCGCCCATGATGTCGAAGATCACGTCGGCGCCACCGAACTCCTGCACCCGTGCGACGAAGTCGTCGTCGCGATAGTTGATGGTGATCTCGGCGCCCAGGTCGCGGCACGTCTGCAGCTTTTCGGACGACCCGGCGGTGACGGCCACCCGGGCGCCGAGTGCCCGGGCGATCTGGATGGCGTGGGTGCCGATGCCGCTGGCCCCGCCGTGCATCAGCAGCAGCTGCCCTTCGCCCAGGTGGGCGGTCAGCACCAGGTTGGACCACACGGTGCAGGCCACTTCGGGCAGCCCGGCCGCGTCGACCAGGTCGACACCCGAGGGGATCGGCAGCAGCTGGCCGGCGGGGACCGCGACGTACTCGGCGTATCCGCCTCCGGCGAGGAGCGCGCAAACCTGTTGTCCGACAGGCCAATCCGTGACCCCGGAGCCGGTCTCGGCGATGACGCCGGACACCTCCATGCCGATGATCTCGCTCGCGCCCGGCGGCGGCGGGTACTTGCCGGCGGCCTGCAGCAGGTCGGCGCGGTTCACGCCGGCGGCGGCGACCTTGACCAGCACCTCGCCCGGTCCGGCGGCGACGTCCGGCACTTCCTGCCAGGAGAGTTGGTCGGCGGATTCGGCGACGATGGCGCGCATGGTGGCCACGCTACCGAGTCCCGCTACCCTAATCAGCGGTGGCGTGGCAGAGCGGCCTAATGCACTCGCCTTGAAAGCGAGAGACGGCTAAAACCGTCCGGGGGTTCAAATCCCTCCGCCACCGCTGTTATCGGTCGACACTCTGGTGCAGCGTCGGCGCGTACCGCAGCACCGCGCCCACGCCGTCGGCCGGGGAGATCCGCTCGTCGGTGCGCACCAGGGCCGCCCCGACCGAGATCGCCGACACCGGCAGCGCCTCGTCGGCCCGGAGCGTCTTGGCGGGAGCGGCGCCCTGCTCGGACAGCACGTTCTCGTCCGGGGCGATCGTCGTCAACCCCTCGTCGGCGACGACGGTCGCGTCGCCGATGTCGCCGACGATCAGCGTCTCCACCGCACCTTGCCGCAGCGCCGAGCAGACCGCGCCGAGTCCCTCGGCCGCCAGCCCCGACTGCCGACCGATCTCGGCGGTAAAGCGCTGCGCGGCATCGTCGATCGTGCGCAGCTGGCGCTTGACGAACTCGCCCTCGATGGCGTGTTCGATCTCGGCGAAGTCGTGACCGCTGTGCCGCGCCCCGATCTCGAGGGCTACCGCCCGTTCCTGCAGACGTTCGGGCAGCGCGGCGAGCAGATCAGAGCGCGAGCGCACCTCGCCCACCACGAAGATCACCTCGATCGCCTTGTCGTCGGCCCGCTCGGCGACGCGGTCGGCGACGGCGCGCACGTTCTTGCGGGCGGCCTCCTCGGTGCGCAGCTGGGGGTCGCCGTAGCCGGCGGTCTCCGCGCCGGCGGATTTGTGCACGGGATAGCCGCCGCCGTCGACGGTCTCGGCGCGCAGCGTCCCACCGATGTGGGTGGTGATGTCGGCACCGCTGTGATCGACCACCACCAGCACGTAGTCCGGGTGATCGAAGCTCTGCTCGAGAATCGGTACCAGATAAGGCAATTCGGAGACGCGTACGACATCGGTGGCGGCGGGCCGGGCCAGGTGCTCGTTGATCAGCACACCGTCGGCGCCGGCGATTACGGCGCGTCCGCTGCGCCCGATCGGCGGACGCAGGTTCATGATCGCGTCCTCGATCTGGCCGATCACCGTGGCGCCGGCGTGCTGTCGCTCCAGCTCTTCTTTGACCGCCCGCCATTTCAGCTCGAGCTGAGCCTCGGCGTCATGGGTGTCGTGCGAGTCGTCGAAGTACACCGAAGCGAACGGCCCCGGTGCGTCCAGCAGTTTGCGGAAGCGTTGCGAGTCCATGCTTTGTTGGTTGCCCCACGAGCGGGGGGACAAACACCTAGCTTCGATCGCCCTCGCTGTCGTCGAAGAAGTGCCACTCGCCGTCGTGCTGGACTTCCATGCGCCAGCCGAGTTCGCTGTTGTCGGCCTTGTTGTCGACGAACCACGCGTGTGCGTCGTCGGCGCTTTCGATGTCTTTGGTCGCGACGACCTCGCCCTTCGGGTCGAGCACTCGATAGGTAGCCATGATGGGCAGTGTTCCCACTGCCGTCGTCGTCAACCGGTCGGAATTTCGGCGGTGATCGTGTCCAGCAGGGCGGTGTACCGGCGGGCCTCGGGATCCCGCCCGGGTTTGCCGCTGCTCACCACGCCGGCCGAGATGCCGCGCGCCGGGTCGGCCCAGATCGCGATGTTCACCAGGCCCAGGTTGCCGAACGCGTGCGGCGCGTTGCGCCCGAACGGTCCCCACCGGTTGGTGCCGAGGATGTAGCCGGTGCCCCAGCGGGCGGGTTGCAGGCCGACCGCGAAATCCGGTCGCAGCCTTCGGCATTCGGTCACCGCGCCGTACATGGTCTCCGGGCTGATCACCCGCACGCCGTCGAGTTCGCCTCCGCGGCGCCATATTTCGGCGAACCGCGACATCTCCTGCGCGGTAGACACCGTGTTGGACGACGGAATGATGGTGGTCAGAAACGCCGCGGAGTTCGTGTACGGGATCATCTCGTGCACGGTGCCGCCGATCGCCTTGCGGAAGATCTGGGCGACCACCGGAGGCAGCGTTCGCCCGGTGGCGTGGCTGGGAGCCACCAACGGCACGTCCTTCTTCGCGACACCGAAGTTGGTCCAGCGGAAGCCGAGCGGATCCAGGATCTCGGTGGCCAGGATCTCGCGAATCTCCTTGCCGGTGGCCGCGTAGACGATCTCGCGGACCAGCGGACCCCAGGTCAGCGCGTGGTACATGTGGATCAGCCCGGGGCGGTACAGGGGCCGCAGCTCGCCCAGCTTCTGCTGCGCGTATTCGTGGTCGTCGGCGCGGGTGACGTCCGGCCTGGGGCCGGTGGGGAAGGGCAGCCCGGCGCTGTGCGTCATCACGTGCCGGATGGTGATCCGGTGTTTACCGTGACTGGTGAACGTGGGGATGTATTCGCACACCCGGTCGTCGAGCGAGAAGACGCCGCGCTCCACGAGCATGTGGATCACGGTGGCCGCCATGCCCTTGGCCGCCGAGTACACGCAGAACGGCGTGTCCGGTGTGACGGCGACCTTCTCGGCGTCGGGCGGATCGCTCGGGGCGTTGCCCCAGCCGTGCCCGATCGCGCGGTTCAGCACCACGCGGCCGTGCCGGCGGATGCAGAGCTGAATAGCGGGATGGAAGCCGGCCCCATACCAATGCCGGGCGGCCTGCCAGATCCGGTCGACGGCGGCGCTGTCGATCTCGGAGTGGTCCTCGGCGCCGATCGTCGTCACGGAGTCCAGGTCTGCCGGGAGGCGGATCTTGCCGTCGGGAGTCATCGAGCGCGGCTGGTTCACCCCAGCGAGGGTACGTGGCGCCGGATCACTCCCCGGTGAACTGCGGCGGGCGCTTCTCGAACGTCGCCGAGATGCCCTCGGTCAGGTCCTTGGACGGCAGGAAGGCCGCGTTCCAGGCGGCCACGTACCGCAGGCTCTCCGACACCGCGGCGGTGCGCTGCTGGTCGAGCACGTCCTTGACGCCGTGCACGGTCAGCGGGGGATTGGCGGCGATCTCCGCGGCGGTGGCGTGCGCCGCGGCCAGGGTGGCGTCGGCGTCGGCGTACACGTCGTTGACCAGGCCGATCTTCTCGGCGCGGGCCGCGTCGATGTCCTTGCCCGTCAGCGCCAGCTCGCGCAGGTGCCCGTCGTTCAGGATCATCGGCAGGCGGGCCAGGCTGCCGACGTCGGCGACGATGGCGAGCTTGACCTCACGCACCGAGAACTTGGCGTCGGCGCTGGCGTAGCGGATGTCCACCGCCGAGATCAGGTCGACGCCGCCGCCGATGCACCAGCCGTGCACCGCGGCGATGGTGGGGGTCCGGCAGTCGGCGACCGCGGTGATCGCCCCCTGCATGCGCTTGACCTCGCGGTGGAACACCGCGCGCGGGCCGGCCAGCGCGTCACCGGACAGCAGCGGGGTGAACGAGCCGCCCATCGCCGGCACGTCCAGGCCGTAGCTGAAGTTCTTGCCCGAGCCGGTCAGCACGATGGCCCGCACCTCGGGGTCGGCGTCCAGCGCCGCGAACAGCTCCGGCATCTCCGACCAGAAGGCCGGGCCCATCGCGTTGCCCTTGCCCGGTCCGATCAGCGTCACCTGGGCGACGCGGTCTTTGGTCTCGACGGTGACGGATTCGTATGCTGGTGCCATATCGAGACCGTAGCGTGGCGAATATGGCTCCTGACTTGCGACCCGGACCGCATTCCCAGCCCACCGACGAGCTGCACAGCGCCGAGGACACCCTGGGGGTGCTGCAGCGGGTGCTGCACACCATCGCCGCGGACGACCTGTCGCGGCGGACGCCCTGCGCGCAGTTCGACGTGTCGGCGCTCACCGGGCACCTGCTGAACTCGATCTCGGCGCTCGGCGGCATGGTGGGCGCGCAGATCCCGCCGCGCGAGGAGGGCGACTCGGTGGAGCGTCAGGTGATCGCCGCGGCTCGGCCCGCGCTGGATGCCTGGCACCGCCACGGTTTGGACGGATCGGTGCCGTTCGGCAAGGGCGAGATGCCCGCGAAGAGCGCGTGCGGCATTCTGTCGATCGAATTCCTGGTCCACGCTTGGGATTACGCCGCGGCGGTGGGGCACGACATCCACGCGCCCGAACCGCTGTCCGAATACGTGCTGGGGCTCGCGCGCCAGACCATCAGGCCGGAGTTACGCGGTCAGGCCGGATTCGACGACCCGGTCGAGGTGCCGGCCGATGCCGGCGCGCTCGAGCAGTTGGTCGCGTTCACCGGCCGCAACCCGGCGGGATAGCTCGGCCGCTTCACGAGTGTGCGGCCAGCCGCACACAGACGTCCGAGTGTGCGGCCAGCTTCACGCTCGGCGACGAGCTACTGCTCGCGCTCGAGATAGAAGTAGTAGTACTTGCCGTTGTCCCGGACGCCCTTGCCGTTCATGATGCCCATCACGGCGTCGTCGTCGATCTTCTTGAAGTGATCGTGCACGGGCTGGCCGTCGTAAACCATGGTGGCGGTGACCTCGCCGCGGAACTCCTCCAGCCACAGGCTGGCCTCGCCCTTGCCCATCTCCACGTTGGAGAACTTGTTGCCGTCGGCGTCCAGGCACACGAGCGGCTGCACGTCGCGGACGGACTTGAAGGTCTTGCCGTACCAGCCGGCCTTCTCCAGTTGGCCGTTCATCTTGTGGCCGGTCTGAAACTCGCCGCCCTTCCACTCGCCGAGCATCCCGTCGATCGTCGCGGGTGCCAGCTCCGCCCAGAATTCGTCGAGCTCGGCATCCGCGATCTCGCCGCTGCGCTCCTTGAACTCGGTGAACTTCTTCCGCGCGAGCTCCACGGGCGGCTCCTTACGATTCGGTGCGGGCAATCCAGTCGCAGGCGAAACGCAGCAGGGCGTCGTTCTCCTCCGGCGCACCAATGGTGACACGGACGCCCTCGCCCGCGAACGGCCGCACCACCAGCCGCGCCTCGGCGGCCTGCTCGGTGAAGTCCATGGTGCGCTCGCCCAGCGGCAGCCAGACGAAGTTGGCCTGCGACGGGGGCAGCTCGAATCCGGCCTCGCGCAGGCCGGTGCTGACGCGGGTGCGCTCGAGCACCAGCGCGTCGGTGCGGGCCATCAGCTCGTCGGAGGCCTCGAGCGACGCGATGGCGGCCGCCTGCGCGACGTTCGTCACCGCGAACGGCATGACGACCTTGTCCAGCGCGGTGATCAGGTCCGGGTGGCCCACCGCGTAACCGCAGCGCAGCCCCGCCAGCCCGTAGGCCTTCGAAAACGTCCGCAGCACAACGACGTTGCTGTGGCTCAGGGCCAGCTCCAAGCTGTTGGGCAGCATGCCGTCGCGGATGTATTCGCCATACGCCTCGTCGATGGCGATCAGGACGTGCGGCGGCACGGCCTCGACGAATCGCGTCAGCGCGTCCGGGTCGACGACGGTGGACGTGGGGTTGTTCGGGTTGCACACGAAGATCAGCCGGGTGCGGTCGGTGATCGCGGCGAGCATCGCGTCGAGGTCATGCGTGTGGTCGGTCAGCGGGACTTTGACGGTGGCGGCGCCAGAGACCTGGATGATGGGCAGGTAGCACTCGAAGCTGCGCCAGCCGATCATCACCTCGTCGCCGGCCGCGGCGGTGATCTGAACCAGCTGCTGGCACAAGGTGACCGAACCGCTGCCCACCGCGATGTGCTCGGGCGCCACGCCCGAACCCAGGTGCATCGCCAGCGCGGCCTTGAGGTCCACGCTGGCGTTGTCCGGGTAGCGATTGACGACGGCAACCGCGCGCTCGATGGCCGCATGCACGCTGGGCAGCGGGCCGTACACGGTCTCGTTGCTGGCCAGTTTGATGGAGCCCGGGACGTTCTTGCCGGGGACATACACTGGCAGTCCGGCCAGTTCGTTGCGGAGGCGGGCAGTCACTTCGACAGTTTACGTGCCAACTGTGTACAGTATGGCCGGTTCCGCGAGACCGGAAAGGGGTCGGTACCCTCAGAAAGTCCAAGGGAGGCGTGCCAGAGCGGCCGAATGGGGCTCACTGCTAATGAGTTGTCCCCCTCAAAGGGGACCGGAGGTTCAAATCCTCTCGCCTCCGCTAGATCCTTTAGCGGCAACACGGAACGACAACTGAAGAACAGGCGCCCGTAGCTCAACGGATAGAGCATCTGACTACGGATCAGAAGGTTAGGGGTTCGAATCCCTTCGGGCGCGCAATTTTCGCCGAGCGCTTCCTCGACGACTGGAGCGGCCACCACGACCTGCTCGACGGGAAGACCTGCAGGCGCGCGATTCGCAGGGGCCCGAGGATGAGCACCGCTGCAAGCGGCAGCTCCCCAAACGCCGCGATCAAAACCGAGACGGCGAAGTCACCCCGTCTGGCGGTCAACACGTCGAACCAGGCGTCGCACAGCAGCAGAACGCCCGTCGTGAACGCGAACAGCGACAGCAGATGGTGCTGAGCGAAGCCGAGCGCCGCGGTCGCAATCATGAACACCAGCAGCAAGACGTCGAATCCGACCCACGTCACCTGCCAATGCTGAGCGGTGTAGCTCTGCGGCAGGGTCAACCCCAAGTAGACGGTCCACGGGATCAAGGCGATCGCGGCGCACAGCGCCATCCATTCACGGATCCTGCGGACCTGCAGCCGGCGCCGTGGTCGCATCACCAACTACTACCAACCGATTCGCGACCGGTCCAGATATGTCGCGACACCCGGTCTCGGCAACCCAAAATGATTCAAATCGTTAAGACCCAGTTTCTTGTGGGCGCGGTTTTCGGTCGATACCTTCCGCCCATGACAATCAGCATTGAGCAAATTGGTGGTGGCGCCGGCGGCGGTTTCCTGGGTGGCGGCGCCGGTGGCGGCTTCGTCGGTGGTGGCGCCGGCGGGGGCTTCTTTGGCGGTGGCGGCGCCGGCGGCTAAGCCCCGGACTCACGCGCCCGGCCCGGCGCACTGATCGGGCCGGGCGCCGGCTCGGCAGCGGCCAGGTCGAGCTGCAGCCAGGCGACGTCGTGCCAGGCGCCGTGCTTCCATTCGACGCGCCGGTACAGGCCCGCTTCGGTGAATCCGAAAGACCGGTGGAAGGCGTTGCTGGCCTCGTTGGGCTGCGTGATACCGGCGAACGCCTGCCGGTAGCCCCGCTCGGTGAGCCTGCGCAGCAGCTCCGTGTAGAGCGCGCGCCCACCTCCGGTGCGGCGGTGGCCGGCGTCGAGGTAGATCCCGGTCTCGATCGACCACCGGTACGTGGCAAGGCGATTCAACGCATGCCCGTAGGCGAAGCCGATCACCCGGCGATCGCGTTGCAGGACAAGCCATTCGTGGTTCGCCTGCGCGGCGGCGATCCGCGCGGCCATTTCATTCTCGGTCGGGACGTCGGTCTCCCAACTGACGACGGTGTGCTCGACGTACGGCCGGTAAACGGCCACGCACGCGGCCGCATCCGCTGCCGTTGCCGCACGGACCAGGCCGCCGCTTTCGGGCACGTCGCCCGCGCTAGGGGCGCGGCTGGAAGGGTCCGCCGAACGGCCCCCGCCGGGGCGGTTCGGTGACGGTCTGCGTGACGGTGCTGGTTTCGGTGCTCGGCGCCACCGTGGTCGTCGGCTCCGTCGTCGTCGGGGTGTCCGTGCTCGGCGGCGGGGCCGTCTCGGTCACCGTCTCGGTCGGTGCGCCGCCACCGCCGCCCCCGTGATGCCGCGGCGCCCGCTCCGTGGTGGTCACCGGCGCGGTGCTGGACGTAACGGGCGTCGTCGTGGCGGGCGCGGGCGCCGGCGAACCGCTGGTGAGCTTGACCACGGCGTACACCACCGCGGCCAGCAGGATGACCCCGATGGCGCCGGCCAAGACCAGCGCCGCCGGACGGCGGTACCACGGCGTCGGTGGCTGCGGCGGCTGCGGCGCGGGCTCGTCATACCCGCCGTACCGCGCGGCCGCGGTGGGCTCGGAGTAGAAATCCGGTTCCTCGGGATAGGGCGGCACGACAGGAGATGTTAGTAGGTCAGCCCTCGGTGGAGATCAGGCGCAGCGCCCGTTCGAACAGATGCACCGTGGCCGCGTGCAACTGGTCACCGACCTCCTTCTCCGCCTTGCCGGCGCAGGCCCGGGCCAGCGTCCCCTCGATCACGATCCCGAGCTTGAAGCAGGCCAGCACGGTGTACCAGGTGATGTGGGACAGGTCGCGGGTGGTGTTGGCGGCGTAGCGCTCGAAGAGCTCGTCGGTGCTGGCCAATCCGTCCTGCCCGCCCAGGGCGTGGCTGAAGACGCTGGAACCGTCGGACTGGCGCCAGGTGGCCAGCAGCCAGCCCAGATCCAGCAGCGGGTCGCCGATGGTGCACATCTCCCAGTCGACGATCGCGACCACGTCGGGCCCGGTGCGGGAGAACATCACGTTGGCGGCGTGGTAGTCGCCGTGCATGATGCCCGGTGTCCAGGTGGCCGGCCGATGCCGGTCCAGCCAGGCTGACACCTCCGCGATGCCGGGGATGTCGGGCCCCGGATAGCCGTCGTACGCGTTGTAGGACTCCAGCTCCGAAAGCCAGCGCGGCACCTGCCGTTCCAGGAAGCCCTCGGGCTTGCCGAAGTCCGCGAGACCCACCGCGACGTGGTCGACCGCGCCGAGCTTGGCCAGGGCGTCGGCCATCGACAGGCCCATGCCGTGGCGGATCTTGGCATCGCCGGCGTGCAGCGGTGGCAGGCCTTCGCCCGCGTTGAAACCGTCGACCGGGTCCATCAGGTAGAACACGGCGTCGCCCAGCACGGTCGGGTCCTCGCAGGCGGCGATCAGGCGGGGATGGGGGACATCCGAACCGGCCAGTGCGGCAAGGACTTTCGTCTCTCGCAGGATGACGCTGTTGCTGCGGGGGCGCAGGTGTCGTGGCCCGCGCCGCAACACGTACGGCCGGCCGGACCGGGTGAATCGCAGCATCACGTTCTGGGTCCCGCCGGTGACGTTGGAAACGTCGTGTAGCGGCCCCTCGCCGAGCCCCCGGGCGGACATCCACTCCGCTACGGCTTCCAGATTCACGAACTCCACTTCTCAGCCCTTCGGGTGCGGCGTGTATCGGATGGTCTGCGCTCGGATCATGCCGTCGCGGAAGACGAAGGTGTCAACGCCGTCGTCGACCCGGTTGACGGCCGAATCGGCGGACCACTGAAGGAACAGCACCTCCTGGTCGAAAAGCTGAGTTTGCAAGTCCCACTTGGCATCCGGCAGATCGGCGAGCAGCGTCGCGAAGACGCTGCGGATGGCGTCCGTGCCGCGGGCGATGCCGGCGGGGCTGAGCACCACCGAATCCTGTGCGTAGTCGACGAGGATCTCGTCGAGGTCGCACGCGGCCAGTGCGGCGCCGTGGTGGGCGAACACCTCCTGCGGCGTACGCGGGGTGGGCGGCATGGCACTCCCTTGCAACCTGTGGACCGTCTGAGAAAAAGACTAGGCCAGGGGCTACGGGCGGCCCCGGGCGGCGGCGGCTGGAAGAATAGTGTGCATAACTTACTTTCTGGGGAAGGAACTGGCGATGCCGCGGACGGACAACGATTCCTGGGAGATCACTCAGAGCGTGGGCGCCACGGCGCTGGGTGTCGCCGCGGCTCGCGCGGCCGAGACCGAGAGCGAGAACCCCCTGATCAACGATCCGTTCGCGCGCGTGTTCGTCGACGCCGCGGGCCAGGGCATGTGGAGCATCTACGCCGATCCGGCGCTGCTGGCCAAGGCGGGCGACCTCGAGCCGGATCTGCGCGATCGCCTTCAGCTGATGGTCGACTTCATGGCCACCCGGACGGCGTTCTTCGACGAGTTCTTCCTCGGCGCCGCGGACGCCGGCGTCCGGCAGGTGGTGATCCTGGCGGCCGGCCTGGACGCCCGCAGCTGGCGGCTGCCGTGGCCCGACGGCACCGTCGTCTACGAGCTCGACCAGCCCAAGGTGCTGGAGTTCAAATCCAAGACGCTGCGCGAGCACGGCGCGCAGCCCAAGGCGCAGCTGGTCAACGTTCCGATCGATCTGCGCCAAGACTGGCCGAAAGCGTTGCAGGAGGCTGGATTTGACGTCTCCAAGCCGGCGGTCTGGTCGGCCGAGGGACTGGTCCGCTACCTGCCCGCGCAGGCCCAGGACCTGCTGTTCGAACGGATCGATTCGCTCAGCAGTCGGGGCAGTTGGCTGGCGTCCAACGTGCCCGCCCCGGGCTTCACGGACCCCGACCGGGTGCAGCGCCAGCGCGACGACATGCGCCGGATGCGGGCCGCCGCCGCGGAACTGATCAACGCCGAGATCACCGACTTCGACGACCTCTGGTACGCGGAGGAGCGCACGCCCGTCGACGCCTGGCTGCGTGACCACGGCTGGGACGTCGCGACGGCGTCGTTCGCGGAACTGATGGCGCGATACGGACGCAGCGTCCCGCAGGGCGCGGAGGACTCGATGCCGCCCACCCTTTACGTGTCCGCGCAGCGGACCGCCGGCTGATCAAATCTCTTCAGCCGCAACTCCTCTCGTCGCCATCGCGAGCGGTCGGTACCCTCGCGGACATGCCTGCACGACGCGCCCGGGTCGGCGACGTCCATGAGATCGCCGCCGGGATGCCGCACGTTCAGCGCCTGGAGGGCCCCAAGGGCAACGCCGTCTACCAGGTCGGCGGCAAGTCGTTCGTCTTCTTCCGCACGCCCCGGCCGGATGCGACCGATCCGGACACCGGCGAACGGTACGCGGACGTGATCATGATCTGGGTGGAATCGGAGAGCGACAAGTTGGCGTTGGTCTCCGACCCCACGTCGCCGTTCTTCACCACGGACCATTTCGACGGGCATCCTTCGGTCCTGGTGCGGGCCAGCCGGCTGGCGGAAATCAGCAGAACCGAATTAGCTGAGCTGATTCAGGACGCCTGGCTGTCCCGGGCGTCGAAGAAGCGGGCCGCCACCTGGCTCGCCGAGCACCTCTAGCTCGACGAACGGTGCCGACAAGCGCTGCCGCATAACCCAATGCATGTTTAGACATAAGTCGAATGGGTAACTTCACGTCCACGAGAAAACTTCTTCTCGACCACAGTGGAGGTCACGATGCGTGGCAGCGGGATCATCGGAACGGTTGCTTTGGTGTGGTTGCTGATCGGAGTCTTCGCGGCCTGGCAGCGCGACTACTTCAAAAACGACAACACCTCTTGCGCCTCGGCGGGCACGGTTGCGGTGACCGTAATCGCTGGACCCTTGAATTATTTCGGTGTCAATCCGAAAGTCACGGATTGCCATCTGCCGCAACCAAGTTCAATGCAATCAATCAACATCTAACCGCTCACCCAAAGGAAGTCGACATGGTTATCTTAGGAATCGTCCTACTTATTCTCGGTTATTTCTTCCACGTGCCCATCCTCACCACGCTGGGCATCGTGCTGTTGGTCATCGGCGCGATCCTGTGGATTCTGGGCTCGGTCGGTCGCCCGGTCGCCGGCCGTCGCTATTGGTATTAACAACCTCGACCCGAGGAACGAATCGCGCGGCTGCCCAGCAGCCGCGCGATTCGTTTCACAGGGCGCGCATAGGTTCGGCATAGCGTTGCCTCAGCCCGCGGCGGATACTGGAACTTGTGACGCAGCCCCGAGCCTCAGTAGAGCGGGTTGTTATGTGTCGTGCAGACGGCAACCCCATCAACGTTCTGGTCGTAGACGACGAATCGGTCCTGGCGGACATGGTGTCGATGGCACTGCGGTACGAGGGCTGGAACATCTCGACCGCCGGTGACGGGGCGTCGGCGATCGCGACGGCCCGCACGCAGCGCCCTGATGTGGTGGTGCTCGACGTGATGCTGCCCGACATGAGCGGCCTCGACGTCCTGCACAAACTGCGCGAAGAGAATCCGCAACTGCCGGTGCTGCTGCTGACCGCCAAGGACGCCGTGGAGGACCGCATCGCGGGCCTGACGGCGGGCGGCGACGACTATGTCACCAAACCGTTCAGCATCGAAGAGGTCGTGCTGCGGCTGCGCGCATTGTTGCGGCGCACCGGGGTGACGACGGTGGACAGCGGCGCGCAACTGGTGGTCGGCGACCTGGTGCTCGACGAGGACAGCCATGAGGTGACGCGCGCGGGTGAGCCAATCTCGTTGACGTCCACCGAGTTTGAGCTGTTGCGCTTCATGATGCGCAACTCCAAGCGGGTGCTGAGTAAAGCCCAAATCCTGGACCGGGTATGGAGTTACGACTTCGGCGGCCGGTCCAACATCGTCGAGCTCTACATTTCCTACCTGCGCAAGAAGATCGACAACGGCCGAGAACCGATGATCCACACGCTGCGCGGCGCGGGTTATGTCCTCAAGCCGGCCCGCTGACACGCGACGGGTCTGGTCCCTGCGGCTACGGCTGCTGGTCGGACAGATCGTCGTTCTGGCCATTGTCTGCGTGGGCATCACCGCGGCGACCGAACTGGCGCTGCTGCACCACCTGGTGGCGCAGCTCGACGGGCAGCTCGCCGGCACCTCCTACCGCTCGGCGCTCATGTACCCCGAGCCGCCGCACTCGGGCTGGCGGCATCAGCACGTCTATCCGAGGCCGGGCCCCGGCCCGCGATTCCTGGATGCCCCGGGGCAGCCGGCGGGCATGGTGGCGGCGGTGGTCAGTCACGGGAACACGGTGGACGCCGGCTACACGACGAGCAGCGGCGACCGCGCCGAGCTGACCCCGACCGCCCAGCGGCAGTTGTCCGGGATCGCCGGCAGTCGCAAGCCGGTGACCCTGGACCTCGACGGCCTGGGCCGCTACCGGGTGGTCGCGGCCCCGAGCCGCAACGGCGGTGACGTCATCGTCACCGGCCTGTCGATGGCCAACATCGACACCACCCTGATGCGGATGCTGGTCATCTTCGGGATCGTCACCGTCATCGCGCTGGTCGCCGCGACCACGGCCGGTGTGATCATCATCAGGCGGGCGCTGGCGCCGCTGCGCCGCGTCGCGCAGACCGCGAGCGAGGTAGCCGGCCTGCCGTTGGCGCGTGGCGAGGTCGAACTCCCGGTGCGGGTGCGCGAAGCCGACGCGAACCCCTCCACCGAGGTGGGACAGCTCGGCGCGGCCCTCAACCAGATGCTGGACCACATCGCGGCGGCGCTGTCGGCGCGGCAGGCCAGCGAGACCCGGGTTCGCCAATTCGTCGCCGACGCGAGCCACGAGCTGCGCACGCCGCTGGCGGCGATCCGCGGCTACACCGAACTGACACAGCGGATGGGCGACGACCGCGAGGCGGTGGCGCAGGCCATGAGCCGGGTGGCGTCGGAGACCGAGCGGATGACGCGCCTTGTCGAGGACCTGCTGCTGCTGGCCCGGCTGGACTCCGGCCGGCCGCTGGAACGCGAACCGGTGGATCTGTCGCGGTTGGCGGTGGACGCAGTCAGCGACGCTCACGTCGCCGGACCCGATCATCAGTGGGAACTCGACCTGCCCGAAGAGCCGGTGGTCGTCACCGGGGACGCGGCGCGGCTACACCAGGTGCTGGCCAATCTGCTTGCCAACGCCCGCGTTCACACCGGCGCGGGCACGGTCGTGACGACCCGGTTGAGCACCGAGCCGTCGCACACCGTGCTGCAGGTCATCGACAACGGGCCCGGTATCCCGGCGGCGCTGCAGTCCGAGGTTTTCGAACGCTTCGCCCGCGGTGACTCGTCGCGCTCCCGCAAGGGCGGCAGCACTGGGCTGGGCCTGGCGATCGTGTCCGCGGTGGTCAAGGCGCACAACGGGACAATCGCGGTGGACAGCGCGCCCGGCCGGACGGAGTTCACGGTGCGGTTGCCACCCGACGGATGGCAACCGCCCGCGACGAACTCCGAAGGCGCGCAAGGCGCCTGACCTGATTAGCTGTTGCAGGTGACGTTGATTTCGAAGGGCTTGTTGACGGGCTGCATCGGGTTGGCCATGTCCACCCCGGTGGCGGTGCCGCTGATCTTGTAGGTGTTGCCGTCCTTGCTGGCCGACGCGTTGCCCTGGCCGGTGCCGGAGGTGTAGCCGAGGGTCACGCCGTTGACGTTGCCCAGGCCAACCGACTTCACCTGCGGCGGGTTGCCGTCGCTGAGCACGGCGGCGATGCCGGTCGCGGCGCCACCGATCGCGATGTTGACGGTGCCGCCCGCGTTGGTGCACACGACCGAGCCGGTGACGTTCTGGTCTTTGCCGTCGATGGTGACTTTCGTGCCGCCGGACGCGCCGGAGCTTGCGGACGCGCTGGTGCCCGAACTGCTCGAGGAACTGCCTGTGCTCGACTTGTTATTACTCGAACAGCCGGAAATGCCCGCGGCAAGAATGGCCGCACCGGCCACCGCGACGGTCAGTTGACGCTTCACCTGTTCTCCTTTGCCCGATAGTTGCGGTCCTCGGCATTGAGGGCCGTCTGGGCAGTATGCGGGTTAACTGAGCCGCGATCCAGAGCCCGCAGAAATTGTTGCTGTGTTCATTAATTGGACGACAAATTGCCGCCCCAATCGCCTCGGCGGGCGGCGCATCAATGGCATGTTGTGAGAATGGATCACCAGCCGCCCAGCGCCGTCATCGAAGCGGCCCATCGCGAGCACGTACTGCCGTTGGATGATGAGACGGATTTCGCCGACGCCGACCGTGGATTCATTGCCGCGGCGTCGCCGTGTGTGATCACGACGGCCGACGGGCGGGTGGTCTGGGACAACGACGCCTACTCGTTCCTGAGCGGTCCCGCCCCGGCGTCGGTGCACCCCAGCCTCTGGCGACAGTCGACGCTGGCCGCCAAGCAGGGACTGTACGAGGTGGTGCCCGGCATCTATCAGGTCCGCGGCTTCGACATCTCGAATATCACGTTCGTCGAATCCGACACCGGCGTCATCGTCATCGACCCCTTGGTGTCCACCGAGGTCGCCGCGGCGGCACTGGCGCTGTACCGCACCCACCGCGGCGGTGAGCGCCCCGTCGTCGCGGTGATCTACACCCACAGCCACGTCGACCATTTCGGTGGAGTATTGGGCGTCACGTCGCAGCAGGAGGTGGACGCCGGCGCGGTGGCTGTCCTGGCGCCCGAGGGCTTCATCGAGCACGCGGTGTCCGAAAACGTCTATGCCGGACCAGCAATGACGCGACGGGCGACGTACATGTACGGCGCGCTGCTGCCCCGTGGACCGATGGACCAGGTCGGCTGCGGGCTGGGGCAGGCCCCCTCCACCGGTGAGGTCGCCGTCATCGTGCCCACCATCGACATCCGCAGCACGGGAGAAACCCACACCATCGACGGCGTGCAAATCGAATTCCAGATGGCTCCGGGCACCGAGGCGCCCGCCGAAATGCATTTCTACTTCCCGCGTTTTCGCGCCCTGTGCATGGCCGAGAACGCCACGCACAATCTGCACAATCTGCTGACCCTGCGCGGTGCGCTGGTCCGTGACCCGCACGCCTGGTCTGGCTATCTCACCGAAGCGATCGACACGTTTGCCGATCGCGCCGACGTCGTGTTCGCCTCTCACCATTGGCCGACCTGGGGGCAGGACCGCATCGTCGCGTTCCTGTCGCTGCAACGCGACATGTACGCGTACCTGCACGACCAGACGCTGCGCCTGCTCAACCAGGGCTACACCGGCGTCGAGATAGCCGAAATGTTCCAGATGCCACCGGCTCTCGAGCGGGCCTGGCACACCCACGGGTACTACGGTTCGGTGAGCCACAACGTCAAGGCGATCTATCAGCGCTACATGGGTTGGTTCGACGGCAACCCCGGCCGGTTGTGGCCGCATCCGCCCGAGGCCCTGGCGCCCCGGTATGTCGAGGCGATGGGCGGAATCGACCGTGTCGTCGCCCTCGCCAGGGAGGCCTTCGATGCCGGCGACTACCGTTGGGCTGCAACGCTGCTGGACCACGCGGTCTTCACCGACAGCGAGCACGCGGCCGCCCGTGCGCTCTACTCGGACACGCTCGAGCAGCTGGCATACGGCGCCGAAAACGCGACCTGGCGCAACTTCTTCCTCAGCGGCGCAACGGAATTGCGCGACGGAAATTTTGGCACCGCGGGCCAGGTCGCCTCTCCCACCATGATGGCCCAGCTGACACCGGAGCAGGTCTTCGACGGTTTGGCGATCCGGGTCAACGGCCCACGCAGCTGGGACCTGGACATCGCGATCGATATCACCTTCGCCGACACCGCGGCCAGCTACCGGCTCACCCTGCGCAACGGTGTCCTCGTTCGTCGCAAGGTGCCGCCGGATCCCGCGACGGCGACCGTGACGATCAAGCTGGCCACCAAGATCCGGCTCCTGGCCGTGATGATGGGCGATTTCGGCTCGCCCGGCCTGGAGCTCATCGGTGATCAGAGCGCGCTGCAGGCCCTGCTGGGCGTGCTCGACGGGCCGGACCCGAACTTCAACATCGTCACGCCGTGACACCGCGTCACGCGACGTCGATCACCACCTTGCCCAGCACCTTGCGGTCGGCCACATGCCGTAACGCCGCCGCGGTCTCCGCGAGCGGGAAGCGCGCGCCGATGTATGGCCGCACCGTGCCGGCGGCGAACATCTGCGCCAGCTCCTTGAGGTCGCGCGCGGCGTCATCGGGTCGGTCGGTCATGAACGTGCGGATCTCCATGCCGCGCACACAGATGTCTTTGAGCAGAACGAGGTTCAGCGGAATCGCCGGGATGGTGCCGGCCGCATAGCCCAGCGTGACGAAGGTGCCGCCGCGGGCGAGTCCGCGCAGCGCGGGCTCCGAGTACGGTCCGCCCACCGGGTCCAGCACCACGCGCGCGCTGTCGCCGGTGAGCTCACGGATCCGCGTCTTCAGGTTCTCGCGGTCGTAGTCCACGGTGGCCTCCGCGCCGCGCCGGCGGCACAGCTCGAGCTTCTCCGGGCTCGACGCGGCCGCCAGCACCCGGGCCCCCATCGCGGTCGCAAGGTCCACCGCGGCCAGCCCCACGCCGCCCGCGGCGCCGAGCACCACCACCCAATCACCTTGTGTGACACCGGCCGTCGAGCGCAGTGCGTGATAGGCGGTACGGTAGGTGACACCGAAGGCCGCGGCCGAGGCGAAGTCGGCATCGTCGGGCACGAGCTCGGCCTGGCTCGCGTCGAGCAGCGCCTGTTCGGCGAACGCCCCGAATGTGGTTCCGGAAACCCGTTGTCCGGGGCGGAACGGCGCGCCGTCACCGGCCGCGATGACCTCGCCGGCGATCTCGTTGCCGGGGATGAACGGCGGCGGGATCTTGACCTGATACTTGCCGGCGATGAACAGGACGTCGGGGAAATTGACCGCCGCCGCGCGGACCCGCACCAGCAGCTGGCCCGGCGCCGCAACGGGATCGGGCACGTCGTCGATCACCAGGTTCTCGGGAGCGCCGTAGGAACGACAGATCACCGCGCGCATCAACCGGCCTCCAGACCACGTAGACAGAACCGCACCACGTGTGCGATGTCGTCGGGGCCGGGTTGCTCCGCCGAGCCCACATAGCGGCGCATGGTTGCGGCGGTGCAGCTGAACACCGCCTGGACATCGCGATCGACGTCGCTACTGCCCAGCGCCGCAACGGGTTCGACGAGCAGCTCGCGAAGCGGCCGCATCATCTCCTGGTCGGCCGCGCGCCAGCTGGTGCCGGCCGACATCTGGCCGGCCGCCGCGCGGGTCATGCTGATCAGGTGCGGGTCGGCCACCTGGGCCAGGGTGCCCTCGATCCAGCGCGCGACCTTGTCGCGCGGCTGGGATTCCTTGGCCATCTGATGCTGGAGGTAGGACACCACGATGGCCACCCCGCGTTCCATGACGGCCAGGATCAGATCGTCCTTGCCGGCGAAGTAGCGGTAGAACGCCTTGTTCGACGACCCCGCCTCGGCGACGATGTCGCTGACCCGCGGCGGTTCGGGTGCGACGCGTTCCATGACGCGCACGGCGGCGGCCAGGATGCGTTCCACCTCCTCGGTGGCCTCGCGCTGGCGGTCGTCCAGTGCCCGCTCGACCGCGGCGGTCACCCGGTCAGAGGTCAACGAGCTCACCGTATTTGGCCCGTGCGGCGGCGCGCCGCACGTCGAGCATCTCGCTGGGCCAGTCGCCCTCCTCGGCCTCGTACCCCTTCAGCAGCATCCGGGCCAGGTTGACCTTGTGCGCCTCGGTCGGCCCGTCGGCCAGCCCTAGCGCGATGCCGCCCAGCAGGACGTTGACCAGTGGCAGCTGGTCGGTGAGCCCCAGCGCGCCGTGCACCTGGATGGCCCGCAGGGCAATCGATTTGAGCACCTGCGAGGCCAGGATCTTGCAGGCGGCGATCTCGGCGCGCGCGGCGCGCTCGTCACCCTGGTCGATCAGCCACGCGGCGTGCAGTACGGTCAGCCGGAACGGGATCAGCTCGGTGTACGAGTCGGCGACGAATTCCTGGACCAGTTGCTTGTCGGCCAGCAGACTGCCCTGGGTGAAGCGGCTTTTCGCTCGGCGGGACATGATCTCGACGGCGCGTTGCGCCATCCCGATGGAGCGCATCGCGTGATGCAGCCGCCCGCCGGCCAGCCGGGTCTGCAGTATCAAGAACCCTTGGCCGGGCTCGCCGAGCAGCGCGTCGGCGGGCACCCGCACGTCGTTGTAATGCACCAGCGAATGGCCGGGCTCGTGCGGGTCAGCCCCGACCAGGTGGTGATTGGCTTCCAGGACCAGCCCCTCGGTACCGGCGGGGATCAGGAACGTCGACGCGCCGGTGTGCACGGGTACGTCGGGATCGGTGATCGCGACGACGATGAAGAATGAGGCGACGGAGGCGTTGGAGGAGAAGTATTTTCGCCCGGTGATCACCCAGTCATCACCGTCGCGCACGGCACGCGTGGTGAAGACGCGCGGATCCGCGCCGCCCTGCGGCTCCGTCATTGAGAAGCACGAGAAGATCTCCCCGGACAGCAGGCCGGCCAGGTAGCGGTCCTTCTGTTCCTGGGTTCCGAAGCGGGCGATGATCTCGGCGTTGCCGGTGTCGGGCGCCTGGGTGCCGAACACGATCGGCGCCCACGGGCTGCGGCCCAGGATCTCGTTGATGAGCGTCAGCTTGACCGCACCGAATCCCTGCCCGCCCAGTTCCGGTCCCAAATGCGGTGCCCACAAACCCTTGTCGCGCACCTGCTGCTTGAGCGGGTCGACGATGCGGCGCCGCGCGTCGTTCAGCGGCAGGAACTCGCAGCCCGGAAACAGCACCTCGAGCGGTTCCACCTCGTCGCGGACGAAGCCGCGGATCCAGTCGAGCTTCTCCTCGAACTCCGGCTCGGTAGAAAAGTCCCAGGACATTCGAACACTCCTTTCATTGGTGGCGACCCGCCGCGCGTGCGATCGCCACGTCAGGGGATGCCGCCGTCGGCCCGCAGGATCGAGCCGGTGGTGAAGCTGGAGGCGTCGGAGGCCAGGAACAGTGCCGCGCCGACGATTTCGCGAGGGTCGCCCGCACGCTGCAACGAAAGGTGCTTGAACGGATTCTGTTCGGCCGCATCGAGATTCCAGGCCTTGCTCACGTCGGTGAGAAACGGCCCGGCCATCAGCGTGTTGACCCGCACCGCGGGACCGAAGGCCTTGGCCAGCGCCTCGGTCATGGCGTTGAGACCGGCCTTGGACGCCGCGTAGGGGATGATGTCGGGCGTCGGCCGCAGCGAGCCGGCCGTACTCACATTGATGATCGAGCCCCGGCCCGCGGCCACCATGCGCTCACCGACCAACGCCGACAACCGGAAGGGGCCCTTCAGGTTGAGGTTGACCACGGCGTCGAACAGCTTCTCGGTCACATCGGTCAGCTTGTCGTACAGCGGCGACATGCCCGCGTTGTTGATCAGCGTGTCGACCTTGCCGAACCGTTGGTAGCTCGCCTCGACCAGGCCGTCGAGCTGATCCCAGCGCCCGACGTGGACCTGATACGGCAGCGCCGACCGGCCGGTCTTGGCCTCGATCTCCTTGGCGGTGGATACGCAGTTGTCCATGTTGCGGCTCGCGATCACCACGTCGGCCCCGCAGCGGGCCGCGCCGAACGCCATCTCGCGCCCCAGGCCGCGACTGCCTCCGGTGATCAGGACGACGCGGTCGGTGAGATCGAAAAGCTGGTCGGCATAACCCATTTCAGGATCCCTTGATAGATCGGGCGAGGTCGGCGGCGGTGGCGATGAGCTGGAGAATCATCGGGCCGAACGCGTCGGTGATCTTGGGGTCGACCCCGCCCTTCTGGGCGCCGTTCCGCAGCCCGGCCGCATACGTCTTCTCCAGCACGATGCCCAGCTTCCAGTTGGCCAGCACCAGGTAGTAATCGATGTTCTCGGTGGACAATCCGCTGACGGATTCGTAGTGCTCCAACAGCTCGCTGCGCGTCGGCATGCCGCGCATGTCGAGATAAAACCCGTCCTCACGCGGCTTTTCGCCGTCGTAGCCGAGCAGGCACCACGCCAGGTCGAGCAGCGGATCGCCGACCGTGGTCATCTCCCAGTCCACGATCGCGGCCAGGCGCGCGGGGGCGCCGTGCGCGAACATCACATTGGCGAACTGATAGTCGCCGTGCATGATGCCCGCCCGGTACCGCGCCGGACGGTTGCGGCGCAGCCAGTCGGAAGCCTCGTCCAGACCCGGCAACTCGCGCACCTTGTACGCGTCCAGGAACGCCAGCCAACGATCGACCTGGCGCTCGTGGAATCCGTCCGGTCGGCCGAAACCTTCGAGACCCTGCTTGCGCCAATCCACTCGGCCCAGCCTGGCCGCGCCGTCGACCAACTGGAAGGCGAGGCCGCGCCGGGCCTCGAGGTCGGTGTCGAACGGCGCTTGCCACCCGCCGTCCATCGGGCTCCACCCGTCGATCGCCGCCATGACGTAGAACGGCATCCCGAGCACGGCGCCGGTCTCGTCGGCCGCGATCAGTGCCGCGTGCGGGACGTCGGTGCCGGACAGCGCGCGCACCAGCCGGATCTCCCGCAGCAGCCCGTCGATGCGCGCGGCGTCGGCGCGCGGGCCGGGCATCCGCAGCACCAGCCGCCGGCCACCGCGCTCGATCAGGTAAAGGGTGTTCTGCGAACCGCCCTTGAGCTGGGTCAGCCGCACCGGTTCGCCATCGCCCGGCGCGTCGTTCGCGTCCAGCCAGCGAGCGAGGACGCCCGCGTCGAGTCCCGATTCAGCAGTCACTGGCCAACCCTCTCTGCACTCCCCGATCTCCACGCGGAGAATAGCATTCTCCGTGGTAGTCGCGGCAACTGCGGCCGTCACTCCGGTTTGTGCGCGCTCAGCAGGAACCCGGGCGCCATGAAATGGCCCTCGTCGTCGTGCTCCAGGTGTGCCAGTGGGCCGTCGGGCGACCCCGCCGCGTCGTCCGTGCCGTACACCTTGGCCTGGCGAACGTCGTCGACCTGCCACAGCGCCGCGACGGCGTCGTGCAGTTCGGTTTGGGTGAAGCCGGGCGGGCCCGGCCGATCGGAATGGGCGTCGTCCAGGGCGCCGGCGGCGAAGGCGAGGATGTACAGCGCGGCGCCCGGCGCGGCGGCCCGAAAAATCGACCACAGGTAGGCCTGGCGGCGATCGGGCGGCAGCGCGTGAAATAGCCCGCTGTCCAAAATCGTGCCGAAGCGACCGTCATAGCCGCCGAAGTCGGTGACGTCGGCCTGGGCGAACGACGCCGTCGTCAGCCCTCGCCCGGCAGCGGCGGCCCTGGCGGCCTCAATCGCGGTCGCGCTGGCGTCCAGGCCGACGACGGTGTAGCCGAGCGCGGCGAGGGTCAGCGACAAAGCGGCGTGGCCGCACCCGGAATCCAGTACCTCGCCGCGGATCTTGCCCTGGTCGATGAGCAGCGCCAGCTCCGGCTGGGGCCGGCCGATGCTCCAGGGAGGCGGGTCGGCTTGCCGGTAGGCGGCGTCCCAATCCCGGTCCGGCTCGGTCATTGGTGCCTCCTCGAGATCGGCGTCACCGACGCGATGAGAAACTGGCGCTGCCAACCATCGAACGACGGGAAGAAATATGCAAGTGCTTCTGGTCCGGCACGCGCTGCCGCTGCGCAGCGAACACGGACAAGGGTCCGATCCGGACCTGTCGGAGGAAGGGTTGGCCCAGATCGAGCGACTCCCCAAGGCGCTCGCCAGGTTTCCCATCGCGCGGGTGGTGAGCAGCCCGCAGCGCCGGGCCATCCAGACCGCCGAACCGGTGGCGGCGAATCGCGGCTTGACCGTCGAGATCGACGATCGCTTCGCCGAGTACGACCGCGACCTCCCGGTGTATATCCCCGTCGAGCAGATCCGCGCGGAGATGCCCGAGGAGTGGGCGCGCCTGGCTCAGGGACACCTGCCCAGCGCGGTCGACGAGGACGCTTTTCGTGCCCGGGTGCGCGCCGCGGTCGACGACCTGGTGGCCACCGGCGACCCGGACGACACCGTCGCGGTGTTCAGCCATGGCGGGGTCATCAACGTCCTCCTGCACGAAATCCTCGGCACCGCCCGGCTGCTGTCCTTTCCGGTCGACTACGCGTCGGTCACTCGGCTGTTGTTCTCCCGGTCCGGGCAGGCGACGGTGGCGGCGGTCAACACCACCGAACACGTCTGGGACCTGTTGCCGCGAAACCAAAGGCTGCTCGACGACGACGCGAGCCGTGGCGACGCCGGAACGGACCGGTAAATCGCAGGTGGTGCGCCGCGTCGGGCCCGGCGATGGTAGACAAGTTCGGTGACTTCAGCTGACCAACTCGAGGGCCTCGACCTGGCCTCGCTGGACTCCTACCTGCGTTCGCTCGGGATCGGGCGCGACGGCGAGTTACGCGCGGACTTCATTTCCGGTGGTCGCTCGAATCTGACGTTCCGTGTGTACGACGACAGCACCAGTTGGCTCGTCCGCCGGCCGCCGCTGCACGGGTTGACCCCGTCGGCGCACGACATGGCCCGCGAGTACCGCGTCGTCGCGGCGCTGCAGGACACACCCGTCCCCGTCGCGCGCACGATCGGGTTGTGCGAAGACGATTCGGTGCTGGGCGCCCCCTTCCAGATCGTCGAATTCGTCGCCGGGCAGGTGGTGCGCCGGCGCGCCCAACTCGAGTCGTTCAGCCACACGGTGATCGGCGGCTGCGTCGACTCGTTGATCCGGGTGCTCGTCGATCTGCACAACGTCGATCCCAACGCCGTCGGCCTGGCCGATTTCGGCAAGCCCAGTGGCTATCTGGAGCGCCAGGTGCGGCGCTGGGGCTCGCAGTGGGCGCTGGTGCGGTTGCCCGAGGATCGGCGCGACGCCGACGTGGAACGGCTGCATTCCGGTCTGGGCGAGGCGATTCCACAGCAGAGCCGCACGTCGATCGTGCACGGCGACTACCGGATCGACAACACGATCCTGGACATCGACGACCCGACCAAGGTTCGTGCGGTCGTCGACTGGGAGCTGTCCACGCTGGGCGATCCGCTGTCCGACGCGGCCCTGATGTGCGTGTACCGCGACCCCGCCCTGGACTTGATCGTCAACGCGCAGGCCGCCTGGACGTCACCGTTGTTGCCGACGGCCGACGAACTGGCCGACCGCTATTCGCTGGTGGCCGGCATCCCGCTGGCGCATTGGGAGTTCTACATGGCGCTGGCCTACTTCAAGCTCGCCATCATCGCCGCGGGCATCGACTTCCGCCGGCGGATGTCGGATCAGGCCCGCGGCACGGGCGACGCGTCCGAGCACACACCCGAGGTGGTGGCGCCGCTGATCTCCCGGGGGCTGGCCGAACTCGCGAAGCTGCCCGGCTAGCGCGAGGCGGCCGCGTGCTGCCGCTTTGCCGCGCGGCGCAGCTGCAAGATCCGCGCGGTGCCGACCGCCACCGTGATCAGCCCCCCGACCACGGCCGCCAGCAAGATCGCAACTCCCTTGGGCTGGCTCCAGTGCCAGCCCAGGAACTGAAAGTCTGCTGGTGTCGTGTTCTGGGTGATGAAAATCAGCAACAGGATCAGGATCACGAAGCCGGCGATCAGCGACGACCAGAGAGCGCCGGCGCGGGTGAATCCGATGGCCGGTTCCTTGGCGGGCTTGCCGGTCTTGGCGGCGGGGTCGGGCTTGGGGGGCGGCTGCCCGGGCGAGGCAGGGGTGTGGCTGCTCATACTGCCATCTTTGCCCTATCGGACGCCGATTGAAACCGATTCGGAGAACCGAACCTCGCGGGCCAGCATCCGCGCGTTTCGGGCGTTAGGGTCGGCGGTATGACGGCACTGCCGCACGTGCGGGGCGCGATCGTGCGCGCGGCAGTACTGGTGGCGGCGGTGTCCGTCGTTGCGGCGTGCAGCAATTCCGATCCGCTGGGGGCTCAGGTTCGAAGCCCCAACTCCATCGTCATCGGCTCGGGGGACTTTCCGGAATCGCAAATCATCGCCGAAATCTATGCACAAGCCCTGCAGGCCAACGGTTTCGAGGTGGGTAAGCGGATGGGCATCGGGAGCCGGGAGACGTATATTCCTGCGCTCAAAGACCATTCCATCGATCTGGTGCCGGAGTACATCGGCAACCTGCTGCTCTACATCTCGCCGCAGTCCGACGCCACCACGCTGGATGCCGTCGAGCGGGAGTTGGACCAGCGGCTGCCCGGTGACCTGTCGATTCTGACGCCCGCCCCGGCCACCGACACCGATACGGTCAGCGTGACCGGCCAAACGGCGAATTCCTGGAACCTGAAGACAATCGCCGACCTGGCCGTCCATTCCGCGGCGGTGCGATTCGGGGCGCCTTCGGCGTTCGCGACGCGGCCGGCCGGTCTGCCGGGGCTGCGGCAGAAGTACGGACTCGAGATCAAGCCGGGTAACTTCGTCGCCATCGACGACGGCGGGGGCGCGGTCACGGTGCGCGCCTTGCTCGAGGGCAGGGTGAACGCCGCCAACGTCTTCACCACATCGCCGGCCATCCCGCAGAACCACCTAGTGCCCCTCGATGATCCCGAACATAACTTTGTGGCGGGAAACATTGTGCCGCTACTCAATTCGCAGAAGAGATCTCCACGGCTCAAAGCGGTACTGGATGCGGTCTCGGCGAAGCTGACCACGCCCGGCGTCGCGGGGCTCAACGCCGCGGTGTCGGGGAACTCGGGCATAGATCCGGACGAGGCGGCACGAAACTGGGTACGGGACAACGGCTTCGACCACCCGATCGGAGGATGACTTGATCCTCTTCGACAACGTCAGCAAGGCCTTCGCCGACGGAACCACCGCCGTGAACCAGCTCAGCCTGAGCATCCCCGACGGCAAGCTGACCGTGTTCGTCGGGTCCTCCGGCAGCGGCAAGACCACGGCACTGCGCATGATCAACCGGATGATCGAGCCCACCTCCGGCGCCATCACGATCGACGGTGTCGACGTCTCCACCCGCGACCCGGTAAAGCTGCGCCTCGGCATCGGATACGTCATCCAGCACGCCGGCCTGATGCCCCACCAACGCGTAATCGACAACGTGGCAACAGTTCCTGTCTTACGGGGCCAGCCTCGGCGGGCCGCCCGCAAAGCGGCCTACCAGGTGCTCGAACGGGTCGGGCTGGACGCCAAGCTCGCGACCCGCTATCCCGCCCAGCTCTCCGGCGGTGAACAACAACGGGTGGGTGTGGCCCGCGCGCTGGCCGCCGACCCGCCGATCCTGTTGATGGATGAGCCCTTCTCCGCCGTCGACCCGGTGGTGCGCCACGATCTGCAAAACGAAATACTGCGCCTGCAAGGCGAATTGCACAAAACGATCGTCTTCGTCACCCATGACATCGACGAGGCGCTGCGGCTCGGGGAACGGGTCGCGGTGTTCAAGGGCGGTTCGCTGCAGCAGTACGACCAGCCCGCGAGGCTGCTGTCACGGCCGGCCAACGACTTCGTGTCGCGGTTCATCGGCCTGGGCCGCGGCTACCGATGGCTGCAACTCCTCGACGCGGCCGGGCTGCCGCTGCACGACGTGGAGCGGGTCGCGGCCGAAAAGATCTCGCAGGCAGAGCTTTCCGAAGGCTGGGCGGTGGTTGTCGACGACGCCGGAGTTCCGCTCGGCTGGATCGACGGCGACGGGCTGCGGCGCCACCGCGGCGGTGTGTCGTTGCCCGACAGCATGAGCGGGGTCGGATCGCTGTTTCGGCCGCACGGCAATCTGAGCCAGGCGCTGGACGCGGCGCTGTCCTCGCCGTCGGGCATCGGCGTCGCCGTCGACGACGGCGGCAGGGTGATCGGCGGTGTGCTCGCCGCCGACGTGCTGGCCGCGGTCCAGGCCCGGCGGCTGGGTTCGCCGGCACCCGGGGGGACCTAGACGTGCACTACCTACTCACCCATCTCGACGACGCCTGGGGGCTGACCGTCGTGCATTTGCGGCTGGCGTTGGTGCCGGTGCTGATCGGTCTGGCGATCGCGCTACCACTGGGCATGCTGGTGCAGCGCACCCGGCTCGCCCGGCGGGTCACGACCGCGGCCGCCGGCGTCGTGTTCACCATCCCGTCGCTGGCGCTGTTCGTGGTGTTGCCGATGCTCATCGGGACCCGCATCCTCGACGAGGCCAACGTGATGGTGGCGTTGACGGCCTACACCGCCGCGCTGCTGGTGCGGGCGGTGCTCGAGGCGCTGGACGCGGTGCCCGGCCAGGTGCGCGACGCCGCCACCGCGGTCGGCTACCCGCCGATCACGCGGATGCTGAAAGTCGAACTGCCGCTGTCGGTTCCGGTGCTGGTCGCGGGGCTACGGGTGGTGGTGGTCACCAACATCGCGATGGTCTCGGTCGGCTCGGTCATCGGCATCGGCGGGCTGGGCAGCTGGTTCACCCAGGGGTACCAGACCAACAAGAGCGATCAGATCCTGGCCGGCATCATCGCGCTGTTCCTGCTGGCGGTCGTCATCGACGTACTCATCGTGCTGGCCGGGCGGCTGGCCACACCGTGGGCACACGCCACGCGCAGCGCCGGACGCCGGTCGGTCGTCGCACCGGTGGTGGGTGGGGCGCGGTGAACTTCGTCGAGCGCGCGATCTCGTATCTGTTGACCGCCGACAACTGGACCGGCCCGGTCGGGCTCGCGGCCCGCATTCTGGAACACCTCGAGTACACCGCCCTGGCGGTGGGCGCCTCGGCCCTGATCGCCGTCCCCGTCGGCCTGATCATCGGGCACACCGGGCGCGGCACCCTGCTGGTGGTGGGCGCGGTCAACGGCCTGCGCTCCCTGCCGACGCTGGGCGTGCTGCTGTTCGGGACGCTGCTGTTCGGGCTGGGCCTGGGTCCGTCGCTGGTGGCGCTGATGCTGCTGGGCGTGCCGGCATTGCTGGCCGGCACCTACGCCGGGGTCGCCAACGTCGAGCCCACGGTCGTCGATGCCGCCCGCGCGATGGGCATGACCGAGGCCCAGGTGCTGCTGCGCGCCGAGCTGCCCAACGCGTTGCCGCTGATTTTGGGCGGGTTGCGCAACGCGACGCTGCAGGTGGTCGCCACGGCGACGGTGGCCGCCTACGCCAGCCTCGGTGGTCTGGGTCGCTACCTGATCGACGGGATCAAAGAACGTGAGTTTCATCTCGCTCTGGTCGGGGCGCTGATGGTGGCCGCGTTGGCGCTGGTGCTCGACGGACTGCTGGCGGTTGCGGTGTGGGTTTCGGTGCCGGGCACCGGGCGGCTGCGGCGAACATACCGGGCACTTCCGCAACGGTTTGCGGGCACGTCTTACGGTAGATGAGTGAACGCAGCCCCCTCTGAACCGTCTCGTCGTGTGTGGCAGACGATGCTCACCTGGCGCGCACAGGATGCTCTCCGGATGGAATCGGTACGACTCCAGGTGTCCGGCAACAGAATCAAGGCCAATGGCCGCATCATTGCCGCCGCCACCGACGCCCACCCGGCGTTCGGTGCGTACTACGACCTGCTGACCGATGAGGCCGGCGCCACCAAGCGGCTCGGGATGACCGTCACCCTCGCCGAGCGGGAGCGCGTCTTCTCCTTCGCCCGCGACGAAGAGAACATGTGGCTGGTCACCGATCATCAGGGCGAGCACCGCGCGGCCTACAACGGCGCGCTCGATGTGGACGTGGAGTTCAGCCCGTTCTTCAACGCGCTGCCCATCCGCCGGCTCGGCTTATATGAGCGCGCGGCGTCGGTCACGCTGCCCGTCGTCTATGTGAACGTGCCGGAGATGTCCATCACCGCCGACACCGTGAGCTACAGCAGCACCGGCAGTCTGGACGAGATCAAGTTGCGCTCGCCGATCTCCGACACGACGGTGAGCGTGGACGACGAGGGATTCATCGTCGACTATCCAGGCTTGGCAGAGCGGATCTGATCACCCCGCCGGCCCGGCCCGCGGCGGCCAGCTCCTGACGCCAGTTCTCCGCGCCGATGACGATGTGGAAGATGTCGTCGCGCGGAAAGCTGTCGTAGCGCGTGCGTGCGGCGTGGCCGGCCTCGACGAGGTCGGCGACCGAATTGTGCGAGGCCAGCGATTCGCGGGCGCGGGTCAGCAGCTCGATGACGCGATCGGCCGTGGGCACCAACTGGTCGGAGTTGCCTTCGCACATCGCCCGGACCAGGTCCGGGGCGGTGGCCGCCACCCGGGTGCCGTCGCGGAACGACCCGGCGGCCAGCGCGAAGGCCAACGGAACGTCTCCGGCCACGACGGCCAGCGCCTCGGCGAGCAGGTGGGGCAGATGCGAGATCGCCGCCGCGGCGGCGTCGTGTTCGTCGGACCTGGCCGGCACCACCACGGCACCGCAGTCCAGCGCCAATGTCATCACCGTCGACCAGACCGCCGCATCCACGTGGTCGTCGACGCTGACCACCCACGGGGCCCCGGTGAACAACCCGGCGTACCCGGCGGTCCAGCCCGAGTGGGCGGTGCCGGCCATCGGATGGCCCCCGACGAAGCGTTCCTGCAGGCCCGCCGCGACGACCTGGTCGAGTACCGCTTGCTTGACGCTGGTGACGTCGGTCAGCGGACACGCCCGGGCCGTCTGCTTGATGTGGGCGAGCATGCCCGCCATCGCCGGCATCGGCACGGCCAGCACGATCAGCGCACCGGAGTCGGCGGCGCGGGACAGGGTCGCCGTCAGATCGGTGGTGGCGTCAAAGCCGTCGGCGGTCGCGGCCTGCGCGCCCTCCACCGAGCGGTTATAGCCGAACACCTCGCGGCCGGCGGCCGTAGCGGCCCGCATGATCGAGCCGCCGATCAGCCCCAGCCCGAGCACACATAGCGGTGTCGTAGAAGGAGGGCTTGCCACATTCCAAGGTTGGCACATCCGGTCGGCAACGGCGCCATCAGATCTCGCGGCTACCAGGAGCCATCTGGTCAGGGGCCTGGTCAGGGACTACCGTAAGCGGCCATGGGAGCACAACGGGCCTCTGCCCAGGGCCTGTCCGCGGACACGCCGGACGGTTTCGGCGTAGCGGTGGTGCGTGAAGAGGGGCAGTGGCGCTGTGCCCCGATGGCCCGCAAATCGCTGTTGAGCCTGGCGGCCGCCGAGACCGAGCTGCGCGAATTGCGCAGTTCCGGGGCGGTCTTCGGCCTGCTGGACGTGGACGACGAATTCTTCGTCATCGTCCGGCCCGCGCCGTCGGGCACGCGGTTGTTGCTCTCCGATGCCACCGCCGCCCTGGACTATGACATCGCCGCCGAAGTGCTGGACAAGCTGGACGCCGACATCGACCCCGAGGATCTCGAGGATTCGGATCCCTTCGAAGAGGGTGACTTAGGGCTGCTGTCCGACGTCGGGCTGCCCGAGGCGGTCCTCGGGGTGATCCTCGACGAGACCGACCTGTACGCCGACGAGCAGCTGGGCCGCATCGCCCGCGAGATGGGCTTCGCCGATCAGCTGTCGGCGGTGATCGACCGCCTCGGTCGGTGATCGCCATCGGGCTCGGTCGGTGAGATCTGACGAAGACCTGATCCGTTCCGCATTGTCGGTTGCCGCGACGGCGGGTCCCCGCGACGTGCCCATCGGTGCGGTGGTGGTCGGTGCCGACGGAACCGAGCTGGCCCGCGCGGTCAACGCCCGCGAGGCGTGGGGAGACCCGACGGCCCACGCGGAAATCGTGGCGCTGCGCGCGGCGGCCCAGGTACTCGGGGACGGGTGGCGGCTGGAAGGCGCCACGCTGGCGGTCACCGTCGAACCCTGCACCATGTGCGCGGGCGCGCTGGTGCTGTCGCGCATCGCCCGGCTGGTGTTCGGCGCCTGGGAGCCCAAGACGGGAGCGGTCGGATCGTTGTGGGACGTAGTCCGCGATGGGCGGCTCAACCACCGCCCGGAAGTCCGCGGCGGCGTGCTGGCCCAGGAGTGCGCCGCGCCGCTGGAGGCCTTCTTCGCCCGCCAGCGATTGGGGTGAGGGGCATGCCGTTCGGTAAGCTGCTCGGCGGTGGCGTGTCCGAGCGGCCTAAGGAGCACGCCTCGAAAGCGTGTGACGGCTAAAACCGTCCGAGGGTTCAAATCCCTCCGCCACCGCCAAACTTGATCGACGTAACTGGTTTCCGGTTTGCTGGAAATCCGGCTGCCAGGCCGGTCGGCCGCCGAATGCCGCGGTTTAAAAATCGCATTTTTGGGCACACAGCGGCATGACCGCACGTCACGCCCCTCGTCTCCTTGCTCCTGCGGTAGCCGCGGCGTCGGGCTGCGCCGCTTCGCTGTTTGCAACCGCCATCCCCGCGGCCACCGCCGGTCCATGCCCGGACGTGCAGGTCGTGTTCGCCCGCGGCACCGACGATCCACCCGGCCTCGGCCCCACCGGGCAGGCGTTCGTCGACTCGCTGCGCCCACGCGTCGGCGCACAATCCTTCGACGTCTATCCGGTCGATTACCCCGCCACCCACGACTGGACGAACGCGGGCGAGGCCGGCGTCAGAGACGCGGGCGCACACGTCGTGTCGATGGCGCGCGACTGTCCCAACACCAAGATGGTGCTCGGCGGTTACTCCCAAGGCGCGGCCGTGATGGGCTTCGTCACCTCGCCCGTGGTGCCGAACGGGATCGATCCCGCGAGCGTGCCCAAACCGCTGGATCCGGAAGTCGCCAACCACGTCTCCTCTGTCGTGCTCTTCGCCCTGCCCAACGAAAAGGCGATGAACTTCTTCGGCGAGCCGCCGGTGGCCATCGGCCCGCTCTATCAGGCCAAGACCCTCCAGGTGTGCGCCGCCGAGGACCCGATCTGCTCCGACGGAATGAATTTCGCCGCGCATGACACGTATTCGACCAACGCCGCGGTGATCGACAAGGGCGCGGCTTTTGCCGCGGGCCTTCTCGGTTCGGGTGGTGGCGCGCGGGGCTCGACGCAAGCCGGATGGTCGTAGCTCGGCCCGATTGGCGCTCGGTGCTTCCGAGCCACTAATTTTCCTCAGGTGAACTTCTCAGCTGCGGGTGCAGCAGTGCGGTGGATCGTCCCCTTCCTCACGGCTGCGGCCGTAGCCGGCACGGGTCTTGTCGCCGGCCCGGTACCGCTCCGTCCCGCCCCGGCGATGCGGCTGGTCGCCGACGGAGACCCGTTGGCGGGAGCACCGTTCTACGTCAACCCGACATCGGCGGCCATGCGCGCCGCGCAGAGCGCCGATCCGCCGAGCCCCGAGCTGACCGCCATCGCCAACACGCCGCAGGCCTACTGGATCGTCCCGGGCGGGTCGGCGGCAACGGTCGGCAAGTACGTCGGCGACGCGAACGGGGCCGGCGCCATCCCGATTCTGGCGATTTACGGCATCCCCCATCGAGACTGCGGCAGCTTCGCCGCGGGCGGCATGGGCTCGGCCGACGACTATCGCTCGTGGATCGACGGGATCGCGTCCGGCGTGGGCGCTTCGCGGGTCGCGATCGTCGTCGAGCCCGACGCGCTCGCCATGGCCGACTGCCTGTCGGGTGATGCGCGCCAGGAACGCTTCGACCTGATCCGCTACGCCGTCGACACCCTGACCAAGGATCCGAACGCGGCCGTATACGTCGACGCGGGCCACCTGCGTTGGCACAGCGCCGACGACATGGCCGCACGGCTCAACCAGGCCGGCGTCGGCCACGCCCGGGGCTTTTCCATCAACACCGCGAACTTCTTCACCACCGAGGACGAAATCGGTTACGGCGAGGCCATTTCGGGGCTCACCAACGGCTCGCACTACGTGATCGACACCTCGCGTAACGGTGCGGGACCGGCGCCCGACTCCGACCTCAACTGGTGCAACCCGAGCGGCCGGGCGCTGGGCACTGCGCCGACCGCCAGCACCGCGGGCGCACACGCGGACGCCTACCTATGGATCAAGCGCCCCGGCGAGTCCGACGGAACCTGCGGCAAAGGTGACCCGCCGGCGGGCAACTTCGTCAATCAGTACGCGATTGATCTGGTCCACAACGCCGGCCACTAGCTGCCGCGCAGCGTTTTGCGATTAATGATCGTTCTTGGTTGAAAATGGGTAACATTTAGATACCGAAAACAGCAAAGCGAGCGCGCGACAAGAGGCATCATGGCCAAGAAAGTCGAGATCTTCGCCGTCTTCGCGATCTGTACTGCCTTCATCACGGCTCCCGGCGCACTGTCCGGTTTCGTCGCGCACGCAGACGATTCGGGGGCCGCGCTGTATAACGGCATCAATCAGCTTCGCCCGGGATGCGGGCCGATCAGCGAGGACCCGCGCCTGACCGAAGCCGCCCAGTGGCACGCCGACGACATGCTGCGCAACGGGGTCAGCGGACACATCGGGTCGGACGGCTCGTCGCCGCAGGCGCGCATCACCGCCGCGGGCTATAGGAGCAGGTATTCGGGCGAGATCGTCTTCTGGGGCACCGGATCCGCTGCGACCGCCAAGGAAGCCCTCGACATGTGGATGCAGAGTCCGCCACACCGGGACATCATTTTGAATTGTGCATACAACGCGGGTGGCTTCGCCACCGCCTGGGATGGCAACAAGATGACCGCCGTCGGGGATTTCGCGGCGTCGTAAACTTAGCCGTGCCAAGCTATCTCGGGTCGGGATCGCGGCAGTCCGCGAGGGGCGCGCACGGGGTCGCTCGTACAGTCGTCGGATTGGCCTTTGTGGCGGGCCTTGCGCTGACCGGTGTCGCGTGCACAACGCACAAGCAGCTACCCGCAGCGGCTCGGGCAACGCTTACGGCTGCGCCTGCTGAGCTCGGTGTATGTGCGCCGGATCGATTGGCGCGGTGCGTCCCCGGGTTGGCCGACCTCGATGAGAACCTCTTCGGCGGAGTCGCTGTTTACGAGTCGGATACAGATTTCAGCTCAGTGTCACCCTCGGCCGCTCGCGAGGCCGCGCCCCGAGAATGCCAACATCTTCCCAGGTTTGGAGCGAAGGACAGTCCACAACTCGATGTGGAATACCAGCCAGCGAAGGGTGCGGATGGGAAGCCATTGAGCAATCGCTTCCCCGCGAATGGTGGCGATTACGTCCGCGTGCGCTTCACCGTCGGCGACAACGTCGATGACGTAACGAAGACTATGGCCGCTTGGGCTCATCGCTGCCCCATGTGGGGCCTCGCTCAATCGATGAATGGCAACGACGTCCACGGATGGCTGGTCGCCGAGTCCGCCGAGGCGCTGGGCAGGTACCAAGCGGGCGACATCGATTGGCAGTGGCCCGATGTCATGAACACGGCGGCGAAAATGCTGTCCAACGGGGTGATCGTGCAGGCGTGGTATCAGACCAACGACCCGTCCGCGGCTTCACGAAACCAGCTCCTGTCTCAGTTGATCGGCGCTGTGGGCCGACCACGCCCACGCTCGGCCCTCCCGCCCACACTTGCCGGTTGGAATCAAGCCCAGATTTCGACACTGCTTCCGGCGTTGTCGATGGACGTGGGCATCGACACCGCTACCGGCGACAAGATGCCGCTTGCCGGCGAGCCGGGCGGTCCGTTCTGGTCGCTTTGCCCGCCCAGGGACCATGCCGAAGCCCCACGCTACGATCCACTCGCCAGCTGGCAAAGCTACGACCAATCGAAGTGGGATAAGCCGGGAAAGCCACCCCGACCCAGACTGATGATCAGTCGCACGCACGTTGGTGATGACTTCCTGACCGATCTGCGGCGCGAGATCGCCGATTGCACCCAGCATTTGGACGATAGGCCTTCGGTGTGCGCAGACCGAGAGAATCGCCAGTTCCTGCAGGCCGATTCGGCTGTAGCCGAGGGCGAGGACGTGGTGCGGTTCACACATCGATGGATGCGGGAGGTCGAGGTCCGCGGTCATAGCGTCTGCGGTGAAGGCGTAGAGGCGATGAGAGTCGCCCAGCTAAAGGGGCTGGTCGTCATCGCTAGCGCGAGTGACGGCGGCTGGCTGTTCAAAGGCGATACGCCGCCGCTGCCGCTGAGTACTCTCGATGAGCTTCTGGCCGAGACCGTCCGGCGCATCAAGGCCGTATAGCTCCGCATTCGTTGAATGACACCATCTTCCGGGCATTTAGTTCTGCATCAAATGGAGAACGCTGTGCCGGAACGTACTTGACCACCGGTAGCGGTGGTATTAAAACGCCACGCTGCCTGAGGGTTTGAGCACGAATCCATGTTGGCCGCGGGTGGTGTCCAGGCATGCGACGAGATGGTCCGCGCCCACCGCGCATGTCGCGTTTCGATAGTTCAGCTTCTGCCCGATGTTCAACAGGTTCCCGTGCGTGAACTGTGCCCCGCAGGGCTGGTCGGTCCGACTCACTGCGTATGCGGGACCCATACCTGCCGCCCCTGCAGTACCTATGACGCAGGATCCGTTGTCGAGTCCGGGAAATTCACCATCGCATTTGATGGCTTGCCCGTTCCACGCTGGCACAGGTTCGGCAGCGGCAAAGGAACAATCGATGTTGTAGGGAGTCGAAAAGTGGGCGTAACGCATCCCCTTTTGGGCGGATACGAAGTAGTTCTCCACTGGTGCAGGGGCGAAGCCACTAAGGTCCGGAAAGCCAGGGGGCTGCGCGGCCGCATGTCGTGGTGCGGTTGTACAAGACATGCACACAACGGCTGCGGCCGCAGACAAGATTCGTATAGCAAAGCGAGTGACAGCATGCATTCAAATCCTCCCTATCTTCCAGGTGTGACCGTAAAGGTGGTCGTGTAGGTGTGAGGATCGTAGTGGCCATCGCCGTACGTGCTCACCCGCATTGAGATGACTTCTTTGCCATTGATCTCTTGTATTTCGGTGATGGAAGGCCCGTAAACCTGGGGCAAGGTTTCAGGCTGTACCAGAGCTGTCGGCGTCGCGGTCAGCAATCCTTGTGGGGTGCTTGCGGTTACCGCCTGGATCGGTAACGTGCGATGGTCGGGAGTTTCTCCGGCTCCGACTACCATCATCCCGCCCTTAGGCAATGCAACGATTTGACTCTCACGGTTGCCGTTCATCGGGCCGGAGAAGGTTCCCTGCTGCTGCAATGAGTTTCCCCACGCGCGGTTCTGGCTAACCGGGGCCGATTGCCACAGCGCACGTCGTCCGTCGGGTGTGTTTCCGAGGATGACCATACGACCCGATTGCGCGTCGTAGGCTCCGCTGGCCTGCGATATGCCATGAAGGGTGTACAAGGGTGTGTCCGGATGGGCCAAATCTACGACGACGGTGTCTGGGGCGGTGTAGTGCTCATTTTTGGTGTGGTCCGGGTTCTCGTAGGGCACGATTGCGTAGAACGCATAGTGCTCACCGTTTGGGCCAATGGCGGTCCCGGTTGGTAATGGCCGGGTGCCCTCAGGCACCGGCAAAGGATTCCTTCCGTCATACACGCCTGGCACATGTATGCGGGGGAAGCCGTCCGAATCGTCTTTGCCGTCGCCACCGAGCGCAATACCGGTACCGGGGATCGATACATCCAAGTCGTCTTGCTTCCCCGTGTTTATGCCTTCCATCTTGGGTGGCGTGGCGGGTCCGTCGATGCTCGGCCCCGCACCATGCGGAGCAGGCTTCTGCGGCTGGTGTCCATCGACGCCCCATATGAGGGAAGGGTCGTATCCGTCTCGGGCCAGAGTCCCCCGCGACGCGTCCAGGACGTCCGTATACAAGCCGCGGATCATCAACATTTGCTTGAGAGCATCTCGCACGTCGTCCACGGCATCGGCGTGAGCATCGTTGATCAGCTTCTCCAGCTTGTTGCGTTCCGTCGCGGGGAGCGGGTATGTCAAATCCTTCTTCGCCGCGGTGATCAGAACATCGAGCACATGTAGCTGGCGATCCAACGCGGCGATCTCGTCGGCACCTGCCCGTTGCGCCGCGGCCAAGGCGGTCGCGACGTTCTCTAGATCGAGGCCGATCTTCGGCAACTGCTCGGACTGGTAACCCAATGACTTGGTTACTTGCTGCACCTCTTCGGATTCGTTGATCGGGTGGGCACCGCCCTCGCGGTTCCAGGCCGCCTCGAAGCGTTTACGGGCCTGCGCGAACTCCTCGCTGGCCGCGGCGGTGCACCGGCCCGCGTTATGAAAGGCCTCCGCCAGACGGTCGATTTGATATGGATTGCCGGCCTGCAGGCTCTGGTTAATCGCCCACGGATCGCCGCCGGCCGCCGCGACCAGTTCCGCTTGGGTGAAGTTCGCCCACGTCATGGCGCGGCCAGCAGCCGATCAACACCGACGACCATCGCCGCCCCCTTCTGAGCAGGTATAACCCTACTACCGGAAGGTCTGTGGCGGGTTGGTGTTGATCGACGTCAGCGAGGGGTTACGAAAGCCGCACCAAGGCCTACGTCTGGCTACCGGCCAGCTTTCGCACCGTCAGCGCTTCGATGTCTTGGAACGGCCGTCCCTCGGGCCGGATCAGGTCGTGGAACCACACCTTCGGCACCGAGGTGTAGGGGTGATCCCATGAGTCCCACGGGAAGTAGGTCTGGGTCTTGCCGGCGACCAAACCCCAGTTGATGGCGCCGACGTTGTGGCGCTTGGCAACCGGCAGGATCGATTCGACGGTGCTGCCCTGGGGGCGCGCCATGTATTCCGTGCACAGGATTGGCCGGCCCAGCGGGATGAGCTCGTTGATCCGGTTCTCGAATCCTGACGGCCCGGCGTAGGAGTGGAAGGTGATCACGTCGGCGTTGGCCAGCTGTATGTCGCTGATCGCGCTGCGGCCCTGTGGTTGTGCCCAATGTCCCTGCCACACACCACTTGTCAGGGGCTGGCTGGGATCCACCGCCCGGGCCCACCGAAAGACCTGTGGGAGCAGGTTGGCGACCAGCTGCTCCTTGTCGCTGCGTTCGGTGTTGCGGTATTGGCGCGCCGGGTTGTCGGGCTCGTTCCACAGGTCCCAGCCCAAAACCCGTTCATCATTGCGGAATTGGGTCATCACCGCCGTGACGTAGTCGCGCATGACCGGGACGTAGCGCGGGTCGCCGAGGCGTTCGGCGCCCGGGCTCTGCGCCCAGCCCGAGTTGTGCACGCCGGGCCGCGGCGCGCGCTGGCGTCCCGCCCGCGGCTGCGGATCCCAACAGGAGTCGAAGAACACGAACAGTGGCTTGATCCGGTGGCGCGCCGCGATGTCGACGAATTGCCCTAGGCGCGTTTGAAAGCCGCGCTGATCGGCCGCCCACAGCTGATCGTGCAGAAACACCCGTGCGGTGTTGTGGCCGTAGAACTGGGCCCAGCCGAGCTCGGTATCGATGCGGCGCGGATCGAAGGTGTCGGGTTGGAACATCTCGAGCTGATTGATGGCGTTCGCCGGAATGTAGTTTGCTCCGACGAGCCAGCCCTGCGCTTGATACCAACGGTTCGCGCGCTCGGGTGACCACCGGCCTGCTTCCTCCGCGGAAGCCCGGGGCACCCGGGCAACTGCGGCGCCTGCCGCCAGTAACAGAGGGAGTTTCAGGGCCGTACGTCGTTCCACGATGTGACGATAAGTTTTCGGGGCGATTTCCCCGGGATTTGCTCAGCGCGTCGCGACAGGTTCATCGCCAGTGCTACCGAGCGGCGACTTCGCTCGTGATCGTGACCAATCCGTGACCACCACCACCGGCGTGCCCCGAGCCAGCGCAAAGCAGCCCAGGTTAAAATCTGGCCCCAGCGCAAGCCAAAAGCGTTGCTGGACAGTCGAAAACGTCGTCCAGGCTCCGGGGGCCTAACGCAGCTTGCGGCCGTCCTTGTCTTTGACGCTGCCGGTGAAGATCAAGATCGCGTCGACGATCGCCCAGACTATGCCGCCGAGCAGGACCGGAAAACCCAGAAAACAGAACAGGCTGAAGAGAACTCCGAACAGACCAAGGCACAGCTGTGCCACCGCGATCTGGGTCGAGTCGATGTAGAAGCGGCCGATACCGAACAAGCCGAGAAACAGCTGCAGCAGGCCGGCGGTGGTGGCGGACTTGTCCGACAGTGGCAGCCCGGTAACCGGATCGCGGCCGTAGGGTGCATGCGGGTCAACGTATCCCGGATATCCCGGATAGCCGACGTTCCCGGGATACGCCTGCGGAGGCGGATATCCCGGCACTGGCGGTGGAGTGTAGGGATTCGGCTGCGATCCGTAGCCGGGTGGCTGCCATCCCCAGGGTGGCTCGCCGGGCGGGTTTTCGGGCGGGTTGGGCGGCGTCGACATCAACTCGAGTTAACACGTCGGCCCGCCGGGCGTCCACATTGGCGGCCGGCGGCACCGCTCAGGAAAAAAACCTGACGGCGCAGTCGGCGGAATTACTTCAAACTCCACCCCCGAGGGCGCAATACTGAACGGGTGCCTGATCGAAATGTGTTAGGCGGTGCGCTGGAACCGTGCGGCACAGACCCACTGACCGGCTTCTACCGCGACGGCTGCTGCTCGACCGGTCCTCAGGACCTGGGGCGGCACACGATCTGCGCGGTGATGACCGCCGAATTCCTGGAACACCAGCGTTCCATCGGCAATGACCTGTTGACGCCGGTGCCCGAGTACCGGTTCCCCGGCCTGCTGCCGGGCGACCGGTGGTGCGTGACCGCGCTGAACTGGCTGCGCGCTCACCACGACGGATGCGCCGCGCCGGTGGTGTTGGCGGCCACGCACGAGAGCACCCTCGAAGTGGTGCCCCTGGAGGCGCTGCAAGAACATAAGGTCGACGTGCCCGACGATCTGGCCAACCTGTAGCGCCGGGCCGCCGGCGAGGTGGATGACCGACGGATCTCCACCGCGGCTAGCGTCTGTGTCATATTTCTCACCTGACGCGTCGAAGAGGGGTGCGGAGTGAGTTCAGCGGTCGACCACATCGACTTCGATGACTTGACCGCGCCCCAGCTGACCGACGTGCAGCGCCAAATCCTGGAGTTCACCGAAGCCAGGCCGGTCGACCTCGACATCGATCGGATGCTTACGGAGGCCGTAGAGCAGACCGGCCTGACTGCCGCGGCCGCCGACCTCGACGACACTGACGGGTTCGCCGACCGCCTGCGCGCGCACGTGGTGGCGATCGAAGCCGACGAAGGCCTGCGCCAGCTCACCCGCGGCTCACTGCGCCAACGCATCGTGCGCCTGCTGCGCAACCGCCTGTCGCTGACCGAGCTCATCCGACGGTATCCGGAGATCGAGTCCATCCCGATCGAAAAGCCATTCATCGTCGTCGGGATGCCGCGGTCCGGCACCACGCATCTGGTCAATCTCATCGCCTCCGACCCACGCCGGCGCGCCCTGCCGTACTGGGAGAGCCAGGATCCCATCCCCGCGCTCGGGCAGGGTCCGGACATCTTCGGCGTCGATCCCCGCTACGCGCGTGCCAAGTCGGAACACGATGCGCTGATGGCGAGCGCCCCCGTGGTGGCCGCCATGCACGACCGGTTCCCGGAGGCGATCGAGGAGGAGGTGGAGCTCCTCGACCTCGATCTGGCCTCGTACGTGCTGGAATGGCATGCGCGCGTGCCTGACTGGCGTGACTACTACTTGGGTCTAGACCAGAACTGGCACTACGCCTACATGAAGAAGGTGTTGCAGGCGCTGACCTTCCTGCGCGGGCCGCGCACCTGGGTCCTCAAGAGTCCGCAACACTGCGAGCAACTCGGCCCGCTGATGGCGACCTTCCCCGATGCCACGGTGGCATTCACCCACCGCGACCCGGTCGCGGTGATCCAGTCGGCGATCACCATGATGGCGTATTCGGACCGGTTGCGCCGCAACAGCATCGACCCGCAGTGGCTGCTGAACTATTGGAGCGACCGCGTCCACCGACTGCTCAGCGCATGCGTCCGTGACCGTGAGCTGGTGCCGTCCGAACGCAGCATCGACATCAACTTCCACCAGCTCAACGGCAACGAAATGCCGGTGCTGGAACGCCTTTACCGGTGCGGGTCGGTCGAACTACCGCCCAGTGTGCAGCAACGTTTCCAGCGCTACCTGGACGGCAACCCACGGGGCAAACACGGTCGCATCCGCTACGAACTACAGCGGCACTTCGGCGTCTCCGCCGACGAACTGCGCGGCCGGTTCGGCTTTTACTTCGACAAGTTCGACGTCCGCCCGGAATGAAGGAGCCACCAGCGATGCCCGAACCGGTCTATCGGAGCAGGCCGGGCGCCGACGCGATGCGGCCGGCGTGCGCCGAGCAGGCCGAAGAGATCGCTCCGGGATTATGGTGCTCGCCCGGCTTGTCCAACTCGTATCTGCTCACCACGACCGAGGGCCGGGTGATCGTCAACACCGGCATGGGCTTCGAAGGGCCGGTGCATCGCGCCAACTTCGATGCCGTGGACTCCGCGCCGGTGCGCTACATCATCTTCACCCAGGGGCACGTGGATCATGTCGGCGGCCTGGACAGCGTGCGGGATCCCGGCACCACCGTTGTCGCGCAGGCGAATTGGAAGGCCTGGCGTGACGACAACGACCGGCTGATCCCGTACCGGGCCAACCGCAGCGCCTTCGCGTTCAAGGACACCCTGGCCAGTGGCATCCAGGCCATCCAGCGGCGCCTGGGCACCACGCGGCTGGCCGGCCAAAGCGTGCCGGTCGTCGACATCGACTTCGAGGACACGCTTCGCCTGGAGGTCGGGGGCCGGCTCATGGAACTGATCTCGGTACCCGGCGGGGAGACCACCGATTCCTTGGTGATCTGGCTGCCCGAGGAACGAATCTGTCTGTGCGGAAACACGTTCGGGCCACTGATCGGGCACATTCCCAATCTCGTGACCATGCGCGGGGAACGGTATCGGGACGCGTTGACGGCCATCGCGTCGGTGGAGAGGGTCCGCGACCTACAGGCCGACCTGCTGGTGACCGGACACTTCGAGCCGATCAGGGGTGCCGAGCGCATCAACGCGGAGTTGACCCGGCTGCGCGACGCGATTCGGTACGTCCACGATCAGACCGTCGTGGGCATGAACGCCGGCAAAGACGTCCGCACCTTGATGCGGGAGATCACCCTGCCCGCGGAGTGCGAAGTGGGCCAGGGCTACGGCAAGGTCGCGTGGGACGTGCGTGCCGTCTGGGAGAACTACTCGGGCTGGTTCCACCACGAGTCGACCACCGAGCTGTACCCGATCGGATTCGATTCCGTCGCCGCCGACGTGGTCGAGCTGGCCGGGGCTGACGCGCTGGTGGAGCGCGCCCGGGCGCACCTGGCCGCCGATCGTGCCCTGCAGGCCATCCACCTCGCCGAGCTTGTCCCGGCCGACCATCCGGGGGCTCGCGACGTGCTGCGCGAGGCGCATGAAAAGCTGCTCGCCGGCAGCACGAACTTCTGGGAAAGTGCCTGGCTCCGCGACCAGATTGCGAGGAACACATGACGGCATTCGCGCTACGGCCCGAGGACTTCTATCACACCGGCATCATCGTGCCCGACCTCGACGCGGCCATGGCAAGACTGACCGCGCTGGCCGGCTACCGCTGGATCACCCCGGTGAGCTACACGTTGCCGTTTCGCACGACGAGCGGAAGCCAAGAAGTGACTTCGACTTTCGTCTATTCGCTGCAGTCGCCGCACGTCGAGTTGATCAAGGAGGTGCCGGGGACGGCCTGGGCCGCCGCCCCCGGCAACGCGATTCACCATCTCGGCTTCTGGACGGACGACTTGGCCGAGAGCGCGAAGAGGTTGGAAGACAACGGCTTTGCCTTCGAAGCTACCGCCGACACCGATGGGCCGAATCTGGCGCTCTTCGCTTACTACGTCGACGCGGCGGGGACCCGCATCGAGATCGTCGACCGTGCGCTGTTCCCGGACTTTCCCGCCTTCCTGCAGGCGGCGGCCGGGCCGGAAGCGTCGTGAGGCGGGTCCGCCGATGCTCTTGACGGTGCTGCGCTTCAACTTCGCATCCCCGCACGGCGATCCACGCACACAGGGCGAGCTGCTGTCGGCGGCGCTCGAGCTGGGGCAGTGGGGGGAAACCCACGGAATCACCTCCATCAGCGTCGACGAGCATCACGCGACCGGGCACGGGTGGAGCTGCAACCCGATCATGGCCGCCGCGATGTTCTTGGCGCGGACCTCGACGCTGATAGCGAGCGTCGACTGCGCGCTGGGGCCGCTGTGGAACCCGGTGCGGCTCGCCGAAGACATCGCACTCGTCGACAACATGAGCCGCGGCCGTCTGCACACGACGGTGGGTCTGGGATACCGCGCGGTCGAATACGACGCACTGGGAGCCGATTTCGGTCGGCGCGGTGCGCTGATGGACAGCCTGCTCGAGCGGATGCTGGACGTCTGGTCCGGCGACGATCCGGAAAACGCAATCTGCACCGGCACCTGGACGCGACCGCATCCGCCGCTGTACGTCGGCGGGGGCGCGCGTGCCACGGCGCGCCGCGCGGCCCGGTTCCGGCTGCCGCTCAGCCTGGCCGACCACCTGCCGGACATCGCCGCCTACTACCGCGAGTTGTGTGCCGAGGCCGGCATGCCGCCGTTCATCCTGATGCCGGGCCCGATCAATCGCGGAATGGTCTACCTGCACGAGGACCCGGACCGGGCGTGGGCGCAGCTTGGTGACCACATCCTTTGGGAGGCAGTCACTTACGGCCGATGGTCAACCGACCAGCGGTCGCTCATGCACCTGCCGGGTGTCCAAACTCTGGACCAGGTCAGGGCATCGGGGCGATACCGCTTCCTTACCCCCGATCAGCTGATCGCGGAGGTGCGCGACGCGGACAATTACGGACCCCTCGTCATGCACCCCCTGGTCGGCGGCATGCCGGTCGACGAAGCGTGGAAGTCCGTCCAGTTGCTCACCGACAAGGTCCTGCCCGCCCTGACCTGACCCGTCGAATTCTCAACTCCCGATTGCAAACCCGGATTACGGGTACCTGGGCTGAAGCCAAGCTGAGATACGAAAAGGGAGATCGATGAGATCTGACGCAATGAAGACGATGGCTTTGGTCGGCGGTGCCGCCGTGTTGGCGCTCGGCGTCGGTTGGGGTGCCGGAGCGACGGCATCGGCCGACGCTCCCGGGGCGCCGCCGGCACCCACGTCGTCCAGCCCGGCTCCAGCGCCTCCACCACCTGCGCTCGCGCCCCACGTGCCCTACGGCGGAGGCACGGGCAATAACACCAACGGCGGCGGAGCCGGTGCCGCCGGGGGAGCCGGCGGCGGTGGTGGGGCCGGCGGCGGTGGCTGAACGCATCCCGCAGCGGCGCTAACCGTCGCGGCGCTGCGCCAGCCAGTCGGCCAGCGAGCGTCCGGCGTCCAGCACGTGTCGTTCGGCGATGGTGCGCGCTCGCTCGGCGTCTTTGTCACCGAGGGCGTCCAGCAATTCCTGGTGTTCATCGAGTGAGTGCTTCTCGTGCTCGGGGAACAAGGTGAGGAAATTGCTCGGCACCACGCGGGCGGCCTGCTTGATCTGAGTCAACAGCCGCGGCGAGTGCGCGGCGCGGTGGATCATCTGGTGGAAATGCCAGTTGGCCTCGCCGATGCTGTCGTCGCCGGAGCGCGCGACGACGTCGGCCGCGAGTTCACGCAGGGTCTCGAGTTCTGGCGCCTCGATCCGCGCGGCGGCCCACGCGGCGGCCTGCCCGGTCAGGACACCCAGAATGGTGAAGCTGTCCAGCACGTCGTCCGGGCTGATGCCGAGCACCGTCACGCCGCTGCGCGGGGCGACTTGGACCAGGCCTTCGAAGGACAGCTCCAGCAGCGCCTCCCGCACCGGGGTGCGACTGGTCGCGAATTCCTCGGTGATGGCATCCAGGTCGACGCGGGATCCGGCGGGCAGGGCGCCGGTCAGAATCCGGTCGCGGAGCTCGCGTGCGGCGCGCTCGCGAACCGTCCCGGAGATATCGATGCCTACCACCTGCGCAGAATACCAAACGACAGATCTAGCGTTTGATATCTGAAATATCAGATGTTACGTTTCGAACATGCGCACCGACAGAATGGCGCTCGTCGCCTTCATGCAGGCCGGCAGCACATCCGTCTACGCCGGCTCGTGGCGGCACCCGGCAACCGAGCACCGCTACCTGGATGCCTCCTACTACGCCAAGATCGGCCGCCAGCTCGAAGAGGGCTGCTTCGACCTGATGTTCTTCGACGATCGCCTGGCGATGCCGGGGGTCTACGGCGGTTCGGTGGACGAAGCGGTGCGCTACGGCGCCCGCCCGGTCAAGCTGGACCTCAGCGTGATCCTCGGGGTGCTCGCGCAGGCCACCTCGAAAATCGGGCTGGGCGCCACCTACTCGACGACCTACTACCAGCCGTTCCACGTCGCACGGACCTTCGCCTCGCTGGATCACCTTTCGGGCGGCCGCGCCGCCTGGAACGTGGTCACCTCGGTCAACGACAGCGAAGCGCACAACTTCGGCGTCGACGCCCACCTCGGCCACGACGAACGTTACGACCGCGCCGACGAATTCATGGATGTGGTGACCGGCCTGTGGGACACCTGGGAGGACGACGCCGTCCTGCACGACCGGGTGTCCGGGCAGTACGCGGACCACACCAAGGTGCACGAGCTGGGACACGTCGGCCGGTTCTTCTCCGCGCGCGGACCGTTGACGGTGCCGCGCACCCCCCAGGGCCGCCCGGTCATCATCCAGGCCGGCTCATCGGGCCGCGGCCGCGAATTCGCTTCGCGGTGGGCCGAATTGATCTTCACCGGCGACCCGGGCATCGACGTCGCGCGCAGCCACTACGCGGACCAGAAGGATCGGATCGCCGACGCAGGCCGCGATCCCGCCGCGGTTCGCATCTGTCCCATGGCATACGCTGTCGTCGGCGAGTCGGAAGCCCACGCCAAGGAGCGCGAAGCCATGTTCCTCGATGATCTGGTTCATCCCATGGCATCCCTGACGCTGTTGTCGGAGTTGATGAATTACGACTTCGCGCAACACGATCTCGACGACCCGGTGACCGACGAGCTGCTCGCCTCGGTCTCCGGCATCCGCGGGCTCGTGCAGAACCTACGCACCCATATCGGCGGGGACACGGTCACGCTGCGCGACCTCGCCAACCATCGTGCCACCCTGCTGCAGGGGCCGCGTTTCGTCGGCACCGGCCGGCAGGTCGCCGACCAGATGGCCGACTGGTTCGAAACCGGCGCCTGCGACGGATTCGTCTTGGCCGCAACGCATCTGCCCGGTGCGTTCGAAGACGTCGTGCGAATGGTGGTTCCTGAGCTGCAACGCCGTGGGTTGTTCCGCACCGAGTACGAGGCGTCGACGCTGCGCGGGCACCTTGGGCTGCAACGTCCTTCGAACGCACGAGTGGCCGCCGGTGCCGATGCTTGACGGATTGCGGGTACTCGATCTCGCCACCCTGGCCGCCGCGCCGCTGGTGGCGACCTATCTGGGCGAGTTCGGCGCCGACGTGATCAAGGTCGAGGACCCCCGCAGTGGTGACCCGATCCGGGGCTGGGGTAACCAACGCGACGGCGTGGGGCTGATGTGGAAGTCGTTGTCGCGCAACAAGCGTTCGATCACGCTGGACCTGCGCTGCGCAGAGGGGCAGGCGCTGGCGCGCCGCCTGGTGGGGCATGCCGACGTCGTCATCGTCAACACCCGCCCGCAGACCTTGCGCAAGTGGGGCCTGGACTACGAGAGCCTGCGCGCGGTCAACGACCGGATCGTGATGCTGCACATCACGGGTTACGGGTTGACCGGCCCCAAGAGCGAGCGCCCGGGGTTCGGGACCCTGGGGGAGGCGATGAGCGGATTCGCCCACATCACCGGCCAGGCCGGTGGTCCGCCCACGCTGCCGCCGTTCATGCTGGCCGACGGTGTGGCGTCGCTGAACGCCGCCTACGCGGTGATGATGGCGCTGTACCACCGCGACGTGCACGGTGGGCCGGGCCAGCTGATCGACGTCAACCTGATCGACCCGCTGGCCCGCCTGCTCGAACAAACCTTGCTGGGTTATGACCAGCTGGGTCTGGTGCCCGAGAGATCCGGGAATCGGTGGGACATTTCGGCGCCCCGCAACACCTATCAGACGGCCGACGGGCGGTGGCTGGCGATGTCGGGAAGCTCACCGGCGCTGGCGCTGCGGGTGTTCCGGGCGATCGGGCGCGACGACCTGGTGGCCGACCCCGACTTCTCTGATCCACAACGGCGACTCGCCCGGGCGCGTGAGGTCGACGCAGTGGTGGCCGATTGGGTTGCGACAAAGACGCTTTCGGAGGCGATGCAGGTCTTTGACGCCCACGAGGTGGCCGCGGCCCCGGTCTACGACATCGGCGATCTGGTCGCCGACGAGCAGCTGGCCCACCGTGAGGTGTTCATCTCCGTCGATGACGCACAGCTCGGGGCGATGAAGGTTCAGGCTCCCGTTCCCCGTTTCTCATCGGCGGCCGGCACGGTCGGCCACCTCGGCCCGCGCCTCGGCGAACACAACGCCGAAGTCTATGGCGAACTACTCGGCTTCATCGCCGGCGACATCGACGATCTACGCGCCCGCGGCGTGTTGTGACAGAAGGACTTCACTGGTGACCGATTTGCTCCGTCGTTCCGAACTCGCGGTGCCCGCGTGCAACGACAACATGTTCGAGAAGGGCGCCAGCTGCGGCGCCGATCTGGTGTTCCTCGACCTCGAGGATGCGACCCCCGCCGGCGTCAAAGTGCAATCGCGCGCCAAGGTCATCGCCGCCCTCAACGACATCGACTGGGGACGGACCGCGCGTGCCATCCGGATCAACGGCCTCGACACCCAGTGGTGCCACGACGACGTCGTCGAAGTGGTGACCAGGGCCGGCGAGAACCTGGACACGATCATCATTCCGAAGGCCCTCAGGGCCCGCGACGTCTGGTGGGTGGATGTCCTGCTCACCCAGCTCGAGGCCAAACTCGGCCTGAGCAAGCAGATTCGGCTCGAAGTCCTCATCGAGGAGGTGGAGGGCCTGGCCAACGCCGAGGAGATCGCGGCGGCCAGCCCCCGCCTGGATGCCCTGATCTTCGGCGTCGGCGACTTCTCGCTGTCGCAGGGCGCGCGGGTGGACACCAACTTCGTCCCGCTCGGCGAATACCCCGGCGAATTCTGGGCTTACGCGCGCAACAAGGTGATCGTGGCCGCGCGCATCGCCGGCATCGATGCGATCGACGCGCCGTATCCGGACTACCGGGACCTGTCGGGCTACGAGCGCGACGCCCGGCGCGCGTCGCTGCTCGGCTACACCGGCAAGTGGGCGATCCACCCCGACCAGGTGCCCGTCGCCAACGAGGTCTACGCGCCGACCGCAGACGAAATCGCCCGCGCCCAAGCCAATGTCGCCGCGTACCGGGAAGCCGAGGCCAAGGGCCGCGGGGCGGTCGGGGTGAACGGCGTCCTGGTCGACGCGGCCCACGTAAAGCAGGCCGAGCAGACCCTGGCGCGCGCCGCCCTGATCAAGAGCGGCCTCGCTTGATGGCCGCGACCCGCTAGCCGATCACCACCAGGAGGTCGCCGCCCTCGACTTGCGCGGTCTGTGACACCGCAATTCGCTCCACCTTGCCGGCCTTACCGGTGGTGACGGCGGCCTCCATCTTCATCGCTTCGATCGTCGCGATGGTCTGGCCGGCTTCGACTTCGTCGCCGACCTGCGCGGTCACCGTCACGACGCCGGCAAAGGGCGCGGCGATGTGGTCCGGGTTGGCGCGGTCGGCCTTCTCGGCGGCTGGCACGTCTGAGGCGACGCTGCGGTCACGCACCACGATCGGACGCAGCTGACCGTTGAGGATGCACATCACCGTACGCATGCCGCGTTCGTCGGCGTCGGAAACGGCCTCCAGCCCGATCAACAGCTCGACGCCGCGCTCCAGCTCGACGCGATGTTCATCCCCCTGCCGCAACCCGTAGAAGAACTGGTTGGCGCTCAGCCGCGAGGTGTCGCCGTACAGCTCACGATGGTCCTCGAGTTCCTTGGTGGGTCCGGGGAAGAGCAGCCGGTTCAGCGCCGCCTGCCGGTCGGCGCCCGCCGCGGCCAACGCCTTCTCGTCATCGGCCGTCAGCGGCTGCTCCGGCTTCGCCGGACCGCGTCCTTCTAATGCCTTGGTGCGCAACGGCTCAGGCCAACCGCCCGGCGGGTCACCGAGTTCGCCGCGCAGAAAGCCGATGACCGAATCCGGGATGTCGTAGCGCGCGGGATCGTCGGCGAATTCCTGCGCGCTGACGCCCGCTCCCACCAACGCGAGCGCCAGGTCGCCGACCACCTTGCTGGACGGGGTGACCTTGACCAGGTGGCCCAGGATCCCGTCGGCTCCGGCATAGGCGTTTTCGATGTCCTCGAACCGGTCGCCGAGACCCAGCGCGATGGCCTGCTGGCGCAGGTTCGACAATTGGCCGCCGGGGATCTCGTGGTGGTAGACGCGTCCGGTCGGCGCCGGAAGCCCGGATTCGAACGGCGCGTACACTTTTCGCAGCGCTTCCCAGTACGGCTCCAGATCGCACACCGCCGGCAGCGACAATCCGGTGTCGTAGGCCGTGTTGGCCGCGGCGGCCACGATTGACGACAGCGCGGGCTGGCTGGTGGTTCCCGCGAGCGGGGCGGCGGCACCGTCGACCGCGTCGGCCCCGGCGTGCCAGGCCGCCACATAGGTGGCCAGCTGCCCGCCGGGGGTGTCGTGGGTGTGCACGTGAACCGGTAAATCGAACCGGGACTTGAGCGCCGAGACGAGCGTCGCGGCCGCGGGCGCGCGCAGCAGGCCGGCCATGTCCTTGATCGCCAGCACGTGCGCACCCGCATCGACGATCTGTTCGGCCAACTTCAGGTAATAGTCGAGCGTGTACAGCTTTTCGGCCGGATCGCTGAGATCGCCGGTATAGGACATCGCCACCTCGGCGATCGACGCGCCGGTTTCCCGCACGGCGTCGATGGCCGGTCGCATCGAGTCGACGTTGTTCAGCGCATCGAAGATCCGGAAGATATCGATGCCGGTCGCCGTCGCCTCCTCGACGAACGCCGCCGTGACCGTCTCCGGATACGGCGTGTAGCCCACGGTGTTGCGCCCGCGCAGCAACATCTGCAGGCAGATGTTGGGTAGCGCCTCGCGCAGTGTGGCCAGCCGCTCCCACGGATCTTCCTTCAGGAACCGCAGCGCCACATCGTAAGTCGCTCCGCCCCAGCATTCGATGGACAGCAGCTGCGGCGTGGTCCGGGCGATGTACGGGGCCACCTTGATCAGGCCACTGGTGCGGACCCGCGTGGCGAGCAGGGACTGGTGCGCGTCACGGAACGTGGTGTCGGTGACGCCGACTCCGCGCGACTCGCGCAGCCAGGCGGCGAACCGGTCCGGCCCGAGCTCGGTCAAACGCTGCTTGGATCCCGCCGGCGGGTCGGCCGACAGGTCGATGTCGGGCAGCTTGTCGTGCGGGTATAGCGCCGACGGTCGCTCGCCGTGTGGCTTGTTGACGGTGACGTCGGCCAGGTAGTTGAGGATCTTGGTGCCCCGGTCCGCGGAGCTGCGCGCGGTGAGCAGCTGCGGGCGCTCCTCGATGAACGATGTCGTGATGCGGCCGGCCTGAAAGTCGGGATCATCCAGAACAGCTTGCAGGAACGGGATATTCGTCGACACGCCGCGGATACGGAACTCGGCGACCGCGCGTCGCGCCCGGCGTACCGCCGTGGCGAAGTCCCGGCCCCGGCAGGTCAGCTTGATCAGCATCGAGTCGAAGTGCGCGCTGATGTCCGCACCCAGCGTCGTGCCGCCGTCCAACCGGATGCCGGCGCCGCCCGGGGTGCGGTAGGCCGTGATCCGGCCGGTGTCCGGGCGGAAGCCGTTCGCCGGATCCTCGGTGGTGATCCGGCACTGCAGCGCGGCGCCGTGCGGGGCGATCGAATCCTGGCTCAGGCCAATGTCGTCCAGGCTTTGGCCGCCGGCAATCCGCAGCTGCGCCGAAACCAGGTCGACATCAGTGATCTCCTCGGTGACCGTGTGCTCCACCTGGATGCGGGGGTTCATCTCGATGAACACGTGGTTGCCGCGTTCGTCGAGCAGGAATTCCACTGTGCCGGCGCACGTATAGCCGATGTTGCGCGCGAACGCCACCGCGTCCGCGCAGATCCGTTGGCGCAGTTCGGGGTCCAGATTGGGGGCCGGCGCGATCTCGATGACTTTCTGGTGGCGACGCTGCACGCTGCAGTCCCGCTCGTAGAGGTGCATGACGTTGCCCTGGGTGTCGGCCAGGATCTGCACCTCGATGTGGCGCGGATTGATCACCGCCTGCTCGAGAAACACCGAGGCGTCTCCGAACGCGGACTCGGCCTCACGGCTGGCGGCCTCGATCGCCTCGGGCAGCGACGCGGCGTCGGCCACCCGGCGCATTCCGCGCCCGCCGCCACCGGCGACCGCCTTGACGAACAGCGGGAACGTCATCGACTCGGCGGCCGCCAGCAGTTCGTCCACCGACGTCGAGGGCGCCGAGGAGGCCAGCACCGGAAGGCCGGCTTCCCGCGCCGCCGCGATCGCCCGCGACTTGTTGCCGGTGAGCTCGAGGACCTCCGCGCTGGGGCCGACGAAAGTGATGCCCGCCGCGGCGCAGGCCGCCGCCAGGTCCGGATTCTCCGACAGGAAGCCATAGCCGGGGTAAATCGCGTCCGCGCCGCAAGCCCGGGCCGTCGCGACGATGTCGTCGACCGACAGGTACGCGCGGACGGGGTGGCCCTCCTCACCGATCTGGTAGGACTCGTCGGCCTTCAGCCGATGCACGGAGTTGCGGTCCTCGTACGGATAGATCGCGACCGTGCCTATTTCCAGCTCGTAGGCCGCGCGGAACGCGCGGATCGCTATCTCCCCGCGATTGGCGACCAGTACCTTCGCAAACACGGTATTTACGATAGAGCGCGCTGTGCAGGTCCGACATACTCGCTCAGCGGACGGATCAACGCGTTGGACGCGGTCTGCTCGATGATGTGTGCCGTCCACCCGGTGATGCGGCTCATCACAAAGATCGGCGTGAAGATGCCGATGTCGAAGCCCATCAGGTAATAGGCCGGTCCGGTCGGGAAGTCCAGGTTGGGCTTGATGCCGTTGGCTTCGGCCATGCCCTTCTCCAAGGCTTCGTAGATGTCGAGCCACTTTTGGCCGTCGCGCGCCGCGGCGACGCGCCGGAGGGCCTCCTTCATGGTCGGCACCCGCGAGTCGCCGTTCTTGTACACCCGGTGGCCGAATCCCATGATCTTGTCCTTGCGAGCCAGCTTGCCCCGCAGCCATTCCCCGGCCCTGTCGGCGGTGCCGATCTCGAGCATGTCGTGCATCACCGCCTCGTTGGCACCGCCGTGCAGCGGACCCTTGAGCGCGCCGATGGCGGCCGTGACCGCGCTGTAGATGTCGGACTGGGTGGAGGTGACCACCCGCGCGGCGAAGGTCGACGCGTTGAAGCTGTGTTCGGCATAGAGCACCATCGATTGCTCGAAGGCGTCCACCACCACCTGCTCGGGCACGTCACCGAAGCACATGTGCAGAAAATTCTGCGCATAGTTCATGTGGCTGTGCGGCGCGATGGGGTCCAGGCCTCGCCGGCGGCGCAGGTCGGCGGCGACGATGGTGGGCAGCACCGCGAACATCCGCAACGCCTTGGCATGGTTCGCCGCCGGGCTGCTGTCGTCCTCGTCGGGGTCTTCGGCGCCCATCGAGCTGATGAAGGTGCGCACCACGTCCATCGGGTGGCAGCTCTCGGGCAGCTTGGTCAGCAACGACAGCTGCGATCGGTTCAGGCGCCGGGCCGCACGTTCCCGCTGGGTGAACAGCGCAAGCTGTTGCTCGTCGGGCAGTTCGCCGTGCCATAGCAGGTAGGCCACCTGCTCGAAGCTGCAGTGCGCCGCCAGGTCCTGTACCGCATACCCGCGGTAGGTCAGTGAGTTGGTTTCCGGGACGACCTTGGAGATGGCGGTGGTGTCGACGACGACACCGGCCAGGCCCTTGTAGATGCGCGGCTGGCTGTCTTCGATGGCGCTCATTGCGCGTCTCCTCCGATGGCGAAGTTGTAGATGTCGGAATCGAATTGGCTGTAGTCGGCGTAGCGCAGCAGCTCGTAGAGCCGGCCGCGGTGCTGCATGCGGTCCAACAGGCCGGATTGGGTTCCGGCGTCCGCGATTTCACGAAGGCCGGCCTCGACGGCATGCATGGCCAGCCGCAGCGTGGTCACCGGATAGATCACCACGTTGTAGCCGATGTCGCAGAGTTGTTGGACGGTCAAAAGCTCCGACTTGCCGAACTCGGTCATGTTGGCCAGCAGCGGCGTGTCCACGGCGGCCCGGAAGCGCTCGAATTCGCTTGGTGTGTGCAGGGCTTCGGTGAAGATCAGGTCGGCGCCCGCGTCGGCGTAGGCCTTCGCGCGGTCGATGGCCGCACGCAATCCCTCGACGCCGGCGGCGTCGGTGCGGGCGCAGACGATGAAGTTCGGGTCCCTGCGGGCGGTCACGGCGGCCCGTAGGCGTTTGATCATTTCGGCGGCCGGCACTACGGCCTTGCCGTCGAGATGCCCGCATCGCTTCGGGTTTTCCTGGTCCTCGAGATGGCAGCCGGCCAGCCCTGCGTCCTCGAGGACGGTGACGGTGCGCGCGGCGCTCATCGGTTCGCCGAAACCGGTGTCGGCATCGATCAGGGTGGGCAGGTCGGTGGCCGCCGCGATCTGCGCCCCTCGGCCGGTGACTTCGGTCAGGGTGGTCAGGCCGATGTCGGGCAGTCCCAGATCGGCCGACAGGACGGCCCCGGACACGTACACCCCGTCGAATCCGAGCTCGGCGACCAGCTTGGCGACCAGGGGCGAGAAGGCGCCCGGGAATCGTTGCAGCCGACCACTTTCCAGCGCAGCGCGGAAGTGCGCTCGCTTGGCCGGCGCGGATGCGGTGCCGCCGATCAGCCCGCTCATCAGAAAATCCCCGCCGCAATGGTGGGCGCCCGGTCGAGCACCAGCGGAGCCACCGAGATGTTCAACCCGCCCAGCGCGCCCGGTTGCAGGTCCGACAGGGCCTCCGCTGCCGCGAGGAAACGCTGCCGCTCGGTGTCGCCGACGACGCCCTCGGCCAATGCGTGAAACTTCCCGATGTACTGTTTGCGGGCAAACGGCCTGGCCCCCAAGGGGTGTGCGTCGGCCACCGCGATCTCGTCGACGATCACCTCACCGTTTTTGAGCGTGACCTCGGCGCGGGCTCCGAACGCCTTTTCCGCCGGGTCGCTGGAGTGGTAGCGCCGGGTCCATTCGGGATCTTCGACCGTCGAGACCTTGCGCCACAGCTCGACGGTGTCGGGTCGGTGCGCCCGCTCCGGCGCGTAAGACCGTTCGTGATGCCAGGTCCCGTCCTGCAGGGCAACGGCGAAGATGTACATCACCGAGTGATCCAGCGTTTCACGCGAGGCATCCGGGTCGAACTTCTGCGGATCGCCGGCCCCGGTGCCGATCACGTAATGGGTGTGATGGCTGGTGTGCAACACGATCGTCGCGATCTGGTCCAGATCGCCTATGCCTTCCCGCATTCGGCGGGCCAGGTCGATCAGCGCCTGACTCTGGTATTCGGCCGAGTGCTCCTTGGTGTAGCTGTCCAGGATGGCGCGCTTGGGCTCGCCCGGCTCGGGCAGCGGAACCCGGTAGGTGTGCTCCGGGCCCGAGAGCAGCCACGCGATCACCCCGTCCTCGCCCTCCCAGATCGGGGCGGGTGCGCCCTCGCCGCGCATGGCGCGGTCGACGGCCTCGATGGCGACCTTGCCGGCCCAGGCCGGCGCGTACGCCTTCCAACTGGAGATCAGGCCCTTGCGTGACTGCCGGGTGGAGGTCGTCAGGTGCAGCGCCTGCCCGATCGCCTGATAGATGGTGTCCTTGTCCAGCCGCAGCATGGCGCCGAGGCCGGCAGCCACCGAAGGGCCCAGGTGGGCGACGTGGTCAATCTTGTGCTCGTGCAGGCAGATTCCCTTGACCAGATCGATCTGGATCTCATAACCCGTTGCGATGCCACGGATCAGGTCGGCTCCACTGATCCCGAGGTGCTGGGCGACGGCCACCAGCGGGGGAATGTTGTCGCCCGGATGGGAGTACTCGGCGGCCAAGAAGGTGTCGTGGAAGTCGAGTTCGCGCACCGCGACGCCGTTGGCCCAGGCCGCCCATTCCGGGGAGTAGTCGCCCTGGATGCCGAAGACCTTGGCGCCCTTGAACGAGTTGGGGTGTGCCCGGGCCTGGGCCCGGGCGGCCGCGACGGGGCGGCGGGTGACCGAGGCGGCCGACACCGCGGCGTTGTCGATGATCCGGTTGATCACCATCGCCTCGGTGTCGGCGGGCACGGCGACCGGGTCGGCCGCGACCTCGGCGATCTTCCAGGCCAGGTGCTCATTGCGCGGGAAGTCGTCGGCGCTGCGTCGGGTTCGAACGTCATGGAGGCGCATATGCCGCACAGTACGCAAAGCCAGATGCGAGGTAAATGCCCTGTAAAAGCGTAATCGTGTGTCCTTACCCGCAGCAGTTTGCAAACTTTGTGAAAAGGCCGGGCGTACCGTGTGATGGGTGGCGAAGACATTCGCCGGAGCGCGGCTGCGGCGGTTACGCGAGGAGCAGGGGCTGACCCAAGTGGCGCTGGCGCGCGTCCTGGGATTGTCGACCAGCTACGTCAACCAGCTGGAAAACGATCAGCGGCCGATCACGGTCCCGGTGCTGCTCACCCTCACCGAGCGGTTCGACCTGCCGACGCACTACTTCGCGCCGGAATCCGACGCGCGCTTGGTCTCGGACCTGCGCGAAGTCCTGGCCGACGCGCCCGCTACGGCCGCCCAAGTCGAGGAGCTCGTCGCCCGGATGCCGGCGATCGGTCAGACACTGGTCAATCTGCACCGCCGGCTGCACGACACCACCGCCGAACTCGAAGCGCTACACAGTCGCGCCAGCGCCGACACGTCGGGAATGCCCCAGCAGCCAATGCCTTTCGAGGAGGTGCGTGACTTCTTCTACGACCGCAAGAACTACATCGGCGAACTGGACACCGCTGCCGAAGACCTGTTCAACGAGAACCGTTTGCGCATCGGTGGTCTCGACGGCCAATTGGCGCAGTTGCTCGCCGACCGACTCGGCGTCACGGTGGTGATCGACGACGGCCAGGCGCTGGATCCGAACTCCAAACGGCTGTTTGCGCCCGAATCCAAGACCCTGTATGTGGCCCGGTGGCTTCACCCCGGCCAGCGCGCCTTCCAGCTCGCCACGCAGATCGCACTGCTGACCCAGGACAGGTTGATCACCGGGATCATCGCCGCCGACGATCAGCTCAGCGACGATGCGCGCGGCGTCGCCCGCATCGGCCTGGCCAACTATTTCGCCGGCGCGCTGCTCTTGCCCTACCTCCGGTTTCTCGATGCCGCCGAGAGCGTCCGCTACGACATCGACCAGCTGGCAAGGCGATTCGAGGTGGGGTTCGAAACCATCTGCCACCGGCTGTCCACCCTGCAGCGCCCCAACGCCCGCGGCATCCCGTTCATCTTCGTCCGCACCGACAGCGCGGGAAACATCTCTAAACGCCAGTCCGCCACGGCATTCCACTTTTCCCGCGTCGGCGGTAACTGCCCGCTGTGGGTGGTGCATCACGCGTTTTCCCGGCCCGGGCAGTTTTTGACGCAGGTCGCGCAGATGCCCGACGACCGCACCTACTTCTGGGTCGCCCGGACCACGGCGAGCGAACCGAGCCGCTACCTCGGCCCGGACAAGAGCTTCGCCATCGGGCTGGGCTGCGACGTCGCCCACGCCGGGAAACTCATCTACTCGGTGGGCATCGACCCGACCAACGCCGAATCCATCGTGCCGATCGGCGCCGGCTGCAAGATCTGCGACCGGCCCGCCTGCCCGCAACGCGCCTTCCCGTATCTGGGTCGCCCGGTCTATGTCGATCCGCACAGCAGCACGGATCTGCCGTATCCACCGGCGATTACAACCTGAGGGCGGCCAGGTCGGGACGCCCGCCGCCATCTAGCTGCGGACCTGGCGCAGCAACCATTTCAGGAGCCCGAACGTGAGGGGTAGCGCGAGCAACCCCATGGCGATTGTCGCGATTCCCAAGCCGACCAGCGACAGCATCCCCCGATGGACGCCGTCCCAGATGGCCAGGCCGCCACACGCGGGAAGGAACACCATGCCCAGGACGAACTTGACCGAGTCGCGCACGCTGGTCTCCTCGCCGCTGGAATGTCGCGGCGGCCCGCCGCTATCCGTGGTGTCCTGGCCGCGCAGCATCTTGACCGCGATGTAGGCCCCGAACGCCATCGTGACCCAGCCGACAAATGGCAGCGCGGCCGCTCGACGGAAATCGTGCGGCGGCGGATTGAAGGCCATCATTGCGCCGCTGAACATCCATATCGTCCCGAACAGGACTAAACCGAGCCGCCTCCCCACCAGATGAGTATGCGGTCTTTACGGCGGCGGGGACGTAATGTTGCCGTGAGCCCTTCACCGGATCGGGGAGACGGCATGCCCAAGGTAGCGATTCTCGATGACTACGCCGGAGTGGCCCTACAGGTCGCCGACTGGTCGGCCGTGCAAAAGCGGGCCGAGGTAACCGTTTTCGGCCGGCACCTCACCGAGGACGAGGCGGCCGATGCGCTGCGGCCGTTCGATGTGGTCTGCACCCTGCGAGAGCGGATGGCGTTTCCGCGCACTCTGATCGAGCGGCTGCCCCACCTCAAGCTGATCACGATCGTCGGCAGGAGCCTGCCGAACCTCGACATGGCCGCGGCCGGCGAATACGGGGTTTTAATCGCGCATTCGGATTTCGCGCATCCCCGATTCAGGTCCATGCGCGACGCCACTCCCGAACTCGCCTGGGGGCTGATGCTCGCCACGGTGCGCAACCTCGCCGACGAGCATCGCAACATGCGCGACGGCGGGTGGCAGACCAGCGCGGGGATGACCCTGTCCGGCAAGACCCTCGGGCTGCTCGGCCTGGGCAGGGTCGGTCGGCGGATGGCCGAATACGCCACGGCGTTCGGGATGGAAGTCGTCGCGTGGAGCCAGAATCTCACCGAGGAGGCCGCCGCCGGCGCGGGCGCGCGCCGGGTCGAGAAGGCCGCGCTGTTCGAATCCTCTGACGTGGTCTCCATCCATTTGGTGCTCTCGGAACGCACCCGGGGCCTGGTCGGCGCGGCCGAGCTGGCACTGATGAAGCCGCACGCCTACCTGATCAACACCTCCAGGGGCCCGATCGTCGACGAGGCGGCTCTGATGGCGGCGCTGGAAACCGGGCGCATCGCCGGGGCCGGGCTGGACGTCTATGACACCGAGCCGCTACCGAAAGACCATCGGCTGCGGCTGCTTCCGAACGTGACCCTGTCACCCCACCTGGGGTACGTCACCCGCGAAATGCTGGGCGCCTTCTATTCGGACACGGTGGAGTCGGTGGCGGCCTGGCTGGACGGGGAGCCCATCAGGATCGCGAATCCCGAAGTGGCGCAACGGGGCTGAAGCCGGGCTCACTTCTTCCAATGCGGACTTTTGACCGCGTCCAGCGCATCGGCGACGTATCGATCCAGTGGCCGCGGCTTTCCGGACTGCCGCACCCATTGCTGGAAAGCGAAATCGGCCGCCGCGAAGGCGAGCTGGACCAGCAGGCCCGGACGCAGATCGGCATCCGGATCGACGCCCATGCGTTCGGCGATGAGCTTGGTCGCGCGCTCCTTGTCAGCCGGCCGGTGCACCGTGACCTTGTCGAGCAGGTCGGGCACCACCAGCAGGGCTTCGCGCCATTCTTCGGTGTCGGCCTGCTCGAAGGAGCGTGTCCGCGTGACGATGGCGTTGATCAGCGCGACGTCGGGTGACTCGCCGGCGGGCCGCCCCTCGAGGAGATTGACGATCGCCGCGCCGCCGTAGCGCACCGGCGCGAGGAGAAGCTCCTCCTTTGCCGGCACGTGCCGGAAGAACGTGCGCGGGGAAACCCCGGCGGCCGTGGCGATTTCCTCGGTGGTCACCGCGTCGTACCCGCGCTCGACGAACAGGCGGAACGCCGCCCGCCGGATATCGGCCCGGATCTGTGCGCGCTGCCGGTCGCGGAGCGACTCGCCGCTCATCGGAAGCAGCCGATCCCGCCGTCGACGTGGATGGTCTGACCGGTGATGAAGGTGGCGTCGCTGCCGAGCAGGAACGCCACCAGCGCGCCCACGTCGGTGCGGACATCGCCGATGCGCTTCATCGGTACCCGGCCCACGGCCTTTTCGTACTCCTTGGGCGCGAACGACTTCCAGAACTTGACGCCATCGGATTCGGCGAAGGGACAGATGACGTTGACGCGGATGTTGTCGCGGCCCCATTCCAGCGCGGCCACCTTCGACAGCCCGCGGATGCCCTCCTTGGCGGCGGCGTAGCCGCCCCACTTGGGCTCGCCGCCGGTGCCCGTCCCCGAACCGAGGTTGACGATCGACCCGCCGCCGGCCCCGACCATCAGCGGGTGCACGGCCTGCATCAGCAGGAAGGTCGCGCGTGGGCCCACGTCGTAGCCGAGGGCCAGGTCTTCGGTGGTGATGTCGACGAACGCCTTGGGCTCGTTGGTGGCGATCGCGTTGTTGACCAGGCCGTGCACCGTGCCGAAGGCGTCGACCGCCGCGGCCGCGATGCGCCGCGCGCTGTCCGGGTCGCGCAGATCGGCGACGAGTTGTTCCACCCGCCCGATCGCCTCGAGCTCGGTCGTGGTCCGGCCCAAAGCCTCTTCCTGGATGTCGACCAGCAGCACCTCGGCCCCGCGTTCAAGCAACGCGGTGGCGACGCCCTTCCCGACACCCTGGGCGGCGCCGGTGACGATCGCGGCGTGACCGCGCATCGAATCGGGGTGGCTGTACGTCATCTGGCCGGTCCCATCTGCAGCCGTACGCCGCGGTGCATTTCGTAGGTGCTGCGCGCCCCGCCGGGCAGCTGGATGAACTCCACCGGTGTCCCGTCCGGGTCCTTGACGAAAAACATTCGGACGCCGGCGATCTCGAAGGGGGCCTGGTCCGGGGTGTAGCCGGCGTCGATGATGCGGCGGTGGGTGTCGTCCAGATCGGTGACCGACAGCGACACGTTGTGGATGCCCGTGATGCCGCGACGCTGCTTCTGCTCGGGCGGGTTGGTGCCGATCGACAGCAGCTCGACCATCAACCCGCCGAGCAGGCCCCCGACCACCCGGCCCTCCTGCTTGCGGCTCGAGTGCAATGCCGCGTCGAAAGGCTCCCCGGAGATGAGGGTTTCGAAGACGATGTCCATGCCGAGCACGTCGCGGTAGAACGCCAGGGCGCGGTCCATGTCGGTCACGCCGACGACGAGGTGGCAGAACGACACGTCGCCCAGGACGGCGCGGTCCGTCACCGCTTGCCCGCCGAAAGATTCGGGCCGGACGCCCCGCGAACAACGGCAGGTCGAGGTAGGTCTTGATGCCCGGTTCGGCGGCGCAGACGTCGGGAATGGCGTTGATGCAGTGGTTGGCGGTGACGACCACCCCCGGGTTCTTCACCAAGCCTTCCGCGATCGTCTCCGGTTGCAGACCCTTGAAGGTGAGGCTCACGTCGGGATCACCGGTGATCTCCACCTCGAAGCGTTCGCCGCGATCGCCGAAATTCCACGCCGGATCCAGGTTCTCCTCGCCCATCAGCCAGTTGACCGCCGCGGTGATGACCGGTTCACCGTCAACCAGCGCCTGCCAGCGGAACCGCCGCGCGGCCACGGTACCGGTGGTGATGGGGAATGGATCGTAGTCGATATCCGCGGTCGCCACGGCGACGTCCTGAATGGTCCTGATGTTGGGGTCGATGCGAAATCCCATGTGATCGGCGATCATCCGGACCGACTGCTTGAAGCCGCCGTCGAGCAGGCCGGCCATCGGCCCTTGCGTCGCTTCCTCCGGTGTGCCGCCGAATCCCATGATGTGCCGCACCACGTCCGGGGCGTTGTAGGTGCGGATGTCGGAGAACTCCTCGGCACGCACATGCGTGATCGCCGACGACAGGGAGGACACCATCAGCGGGAACCGCTCGGTGATGCCGCCGGGGTGGATTCCCGAACCATGCAGTGTCACACCGCTTTCCGTCGCCGCGTCGGCGACGGCCCGGTGACGCTTGTTGCCCGGATCCGGATACACCCAGCCCACCGGTGTGACGACGTTCTTCCCGGACCGCAGGATCGCGATCACCTCGTCGTCGTTGGGTATCAGCGGGCTGTACATCACGCAGTCGGCGTCCAGCGCCAGGATCTCGTCCATGCTGGTGGTGGCTTTGACGCCGAGCTCCTGGGTCCCGACGATCGTGCCGACGTCGACGCCGTCCTTGTCCGCGCTGTGCACCCAACAGCCCACCAGTTCCAGCTGCGGGTGATTGACGACGCACGCGATCGCGGCTTTCCCCACGCCCCCGGTGGCCCACTGGATGACACGAAGCTTGGACGGGCTACTCATCATTGACCTCCCGGACGGTGCGCGGCCCTTTACACATCGGCGAATGAAATGGCAGGCTATGACTTGCTGGCAGTGACTGTCAACAATCGACCGCGTGGTGAGAGGGTTCATCGATGAGCGTCCTCGACGGCAAGATCGCGATCGTCACCGGCACCAGCCGCGGCGTGGGGGTGGGCATCGCCCACGAACTGCTGCGCGCCGGGGCGACGGTGATCGGCTGCTCGCGGTCAGCGCTGGACGGCATCCCCGGCATCGAACCGGCCTGGGCGGACCGCGCTTCGCAACGGGTATGCGATCAGGGTGACTACCGCTCGATCGACGCGTTCGTCGCGGATGTCGTGGCCGGCCACGGACGAGTCGACATCCTGGTGAACAACGCCGGCGGCACCGTCCCGGCGCCGCATGCCGAGAGCATTCCCGAACTGGTGCAACGCATTCAGGGTGCGCCCGCCGCCGACGACGACTACGCGCGCACCGCGTTGTTCCACGCTTTCGCCGTGCAGATGAACCTGATCAGCCCGTTGTGGTTCGCGATCCGTGCGTATCGGCAGATGCAAAGCCAGGACGGCGTCGGCTGCATCATCAACATCTCGAGCGGCGCCGGCCATCCGGCGGGATCGCCAACCCTGGTCTCCTACGGGGCGGCCAAGAGCGGCCTCAACCATCTCACCCGCTCGCTCGCCGAAGAGTGGGGGCCCAAGGTGCGGGTCAACTGCGTGGCGTTGGGCCCGACGATGACCGAGAACTTCCGGTCCTTCGTGCTGCCCAAGGACGACCCCGATGGCGCGAAGTATTTTGCCGCCGTGCCGCTGCGCCGCGCGGGTGAGCCCGCCGAAGTCGGACGGGTCTGCGTTTTCCTGGCCGGCGGACAGGCCGACTTCGTCAACGGCACCACCATCGAATGCGACGGCGGGATGCTGCCCGGCGTCCTCTATGACGCGGGCTTGAAGACCATCACCGATCTGCTCTAGCGCCTCGGGGTGGATCCAGAACAAAACCAGCGCAAGGAGATTCGCATGGCCGGCTTGGAACCCACGCCCGAGCAGTTCGCCGCCCTCGCGGCGCGACCGGCCGACGCTGCGGTGGTGATGGTCAACCTGTTGAAGTTCAAACCCGAGGGCGGGGTGCAGAGCTACCTGCGGTACGGGCGGGAAGTGGCCCCACACCTGCAGCGCGTCGGCGCCACCCTGCGCTATGCCGGGGGAGCGCCGTCGGTGGTGATCGGAGACGGCGAACGGCCTTGGTGGGACGCCATTCTCGTCGTCGAGTACCCAAACCCACAGGCCTTCATCGACATGGTGACGACCCAGGAGTACGCCACAGTGCACGAACACCGCGCCGCCGGCCTGGACCGCGGAGATTTGATCGCGACCTCGACATGGTCGATGGCATCCGACTGACCCGAGGCCACCCCGCCCGGCCCGGCCGCGCGGTGCTGCACCCTCCGAAGTGCCGGTCCGATCACGCGATGGCTTTCCGGATCAGGCCGAAATGGGTCTAATGGTTGGATGGAACTGATAAAGCCCACCGACGCGATCTTTCTCCTGGGAGAATCTCGCGAACATCCCATGCACGTCGGAGGCTTGCAGTTGTTCACGCCCCCGCCGGGCGCCGGCCGCGGCTTCGTTCGTGACCTCTACAAAAGCCTGACCGCCCAGCGGGATTTCCAGCCCACGTTTCGCAAGCACCCCGCCAGTCTCGTCGGCGGAATCGCAAACCTGGGCTGGTCTTACGACGAGGACATCGACGTCGACTATCACGTCCGGCGTTCGGCGCTGCCGTCGCCCAAACGAGTCCGCGAATTGCTCGAACTCACTTCGCGGTGGCACAGCAGCCTGCTGGACCGCCACCGCCCCCTGTGGGAGACGCACATCGTCGAGGGCCTCAAAGACGGCCGGTTCGCCGTTTACACCAAGGTGCACCACGCACTGATCGACGGTGTCTCCGCGCAGAAGCTGATGCAGCGCGCGCTGTCCACCGATCCCGACGACGTCGAGATCCGTGCCCCGTGGAGCCTGCGCAAACCCCAGCGCAGATCCGGGCCGGCTTCTCCGTTGGCCTCGTTGGCCCGCACGGCGGGATCCCTTGCCGCGCTTGCCCCCTCAACGATCGGGCTGGCGCGCGCGGCGTTGTTCGAGCAGCAACTGACGCTGCCCTTCGGGGCGCCGAAGACCATGTTGAACGTCAAGATCGGCGGCGCCCGCCGCTGCGCGGCGCAGTCCTGGTCGCTGGACCGCATCAAAAGCGTGAAGCGGGCCGCGGGGGTGACGGTGAACGACGTCGTCCTGGCGATGTGTTCGGGCGCCCTGCGCTATTACCTGCTCGAGCACGACGCCCTGCCGGACACTCCGCTGATCGCGATGGTCCCGGTGAGCCTGCGCACCGAGGAGGAGGCCGACGCCGGCGGCAACCTGGTCGGGGCCATCCTGTGCAATCTCGCGACCGACGCCGAGGATCCCGCGCAGCGCCTGCTGACCATCAGCGAATCGATGCGCAGCAACAAGAAGGTGTTCTCGCAGTTGTCGAGGTTTCAGGCGCTGGCGCTGTCGGCCGTCAACACGTCGGCGCTGGCGTTGGCGGCGGTCCCGGGCTGGGTCGCGTCGACGTCCCCGCCGTTCAACATCATCATTTCGAACGTGCCGGGACCGACGCAGCCCATCTACTACGGGGGCGCGCGGCTCGACGGCAACTACCCGCTGTCCATCGCGCTGGACGGCCAGGCGCTGAACATCACCCTGGCCAACAACGCCGGCAACCTGGACTTCGGTCTGGTGGGATGCCGGCGCAGCGTGCCGCACCTGCAACGCCTCCTCGCGCACCTGGAGTCCTCGCTCAAGGATCTGGAACGCGCTGTGGGGGAGTAGAACTCGATGGCCAAACTGAGCGCGGGCGTGATCTTGTACCGGACCCGCGACGGCGTCGTCGAGGTGTTGATCGCGCATCCGGGCGGGCCGTTCTGGGCCCGCAAAGACGACGGCGCGTGGTCCGTCCCGAAGGGCGAGTACACCGACGGGGAGGACCCGTGGTCGGCCGCGCAGCGAGAGTTCGCCGAGGAGCTGGGTCTGGCGGTGCCGGCCGGGCCGCGCCTCGACCTCGGGCAGCTGAAGCAATCCGGTGGCAAGGTGGTGAGCGCCTACGCCGTGCACGGCGACCTCGACGTCACCGACGCGCGCAGCAACACTTTCGAATTGGAGTGGCCGAAGGGATCGGGCAAGCTGCGGGAATTTCCCGAGGTTGATCGGGTGGGATGGTTCGCGGTGGCGACCGCGCGCATCAAATTGCTCAAGGGCCAGCGCGGCTTTCTCGATCGCCTGATGGCGGATCCTGGCGTGGCCGGACTATCCGAAGGGACATGACATGCAAACGCTGCGAACGCCGGATGACCGATTCGACGGCCTTCCCGACTTCCCTTACGCCCCAAGGTATGGCGAAGTGCCCGACGATGACGGCGGCTCCCTGCGCGTGGCCTGGGTCGAGGACGGCCCGGACAGCGCAGATCCGATTCTCATGCTGCACGGCGAACCGTCCTGGTCGTATCTGTACCGCAAGATGATTCCGGTGCTGGCCGAAGCGGGCCATCGCGTCATCTGTCCCGACCTGGTCGGGTTCGGCCGTTCGGACAAGCCCACCCGCCGCGAAGACCACAGCTACGCCCGCCACGTCGAGTGGATGCGGGCGGTGGCCTTCGACGTCCTCGACCTTCGCAACGTCACCTTGGTCGGCCAGGACTGGGGTGGGCTGATCGGATTGCGGCTTGCCGCAGAGCATCCCGAACGCTTCGCGCGGGTCGTCGTCGCCAACACCGGGCTGCCGAATGGCGAGCAGCCCATGGCGGACGTCTGGTGGCGCTTCCGCGAAGCCGTCACGAAAGCGCCGACGCTGAACGTCGGCGCTTTCGTGCAGGGCGGCTGTCGCCGACAGATGAGCGAGGAGGAGCGTGCGGGCTACGACGCGCCGTTCCCCACCGACGAACACTGCGCCGGGCCGCGCGCCATGCCCGGTCTGGTGCCCACGTCACCGGACGATCCCGCCGCGGCGGCCAACAAGACCGCCTGGGCCAGGCTGTCGGTGAGCCCGACACCCATGCTGGTCGCCTTCAGCGACAGCGACCCGATCACCGGGCCGATGGCCGCCGCCTTCCAGCGTGAGATGCGCGGCGCACAGGGGATCGAGCACCCGGTGATCCGCGACGCCGGCCATTTCCTGCAGGAGGACGCCGGAGCGGAACTGGCCGGCCACATCGTGGAGTTCCTGCGCCGCTGAGCCGGGCGCCGCCGAGTGGCGGGCACAATGTCAGCATGACGACCGCGCCGACCGAGTCCACAAAACCCGACGAGTTGTTGGTGCGGCTGTTGGACCCGGCGGTCCGGGCCGATCCCTACCCGCTGTTCGCGCAGTTTCGGGACCGCGGATCGTTCGCCTTGCCGGAGGGCAACCTCGCGGTGTTCTCGACCTACCGCGACTGCGACGAAGTTCTGCGCCACCCGTCGTCGAGCAACGACCGGCTCAAGTCGACGGCCGCCCGGGCGCAGATCGAGGCGCAGACCCGGCAGCTCATCGAGGCGGGCGCCGAGGCGCCGCCCCAACCCCGCCGGGATTCCTGTTCCAGGACCCGCCGGACCACACCCGGCTGCGCAAGCTGGTCAGCAAGGCGTTCGCGCCGAAGGTGGTGAACGCGCTGCAACCCGACATCACCGCGCTGATCGACGGATTGCTTGACCGGATCGCCGAACGGGGCCGGTTCGAAGTTGTCGAGGACCTCGCCTATCCGCTGCCGGTGGCGGTCATCTGCCGGCTGCTCGGTGTGCCGATCGAGGACGAGCCGCAATTCAGCCGGGTGTCCGCGCTGCTGGCGCAGTCCCTGGACCCGTTTGTCGCCTTCACCGGAACGCCGTCGGACAACCTGAAAGAGCGGATGGACGCCGGCATGTGGTTGCGCGCCTACCTGCACGGGCTGATCGACCGGCGACGGTCGCGGCCGGGTGATGATCTGATGTCCGGCCTGATCGCCGTGGAGGAGTCGGGCGATCAGTTGACCGCGGAGGAGATCGTCTCCACCTGCGTCCTGTTGCTGGTCGCCGGTCATGAGACCACGGTGAATCTGATCGGCAACGCGGTCCTGGCGATGCTGCGCCAACCGTCGCAATGGGCCGCGCTCGGCGCCGACGCCGGCCGCGTTGCGGCGGTCATCGAAGAGACGTTGCGCTACGACCCGCCGGTGCAGATGATCGCCCGAACTGCGGGCGACGACATGGCAATTGGGGGCATCGACGTGCCCGCGGGTGACATCATGATGCTGCTGACCGCCGCCGCCCAGCGCGATCCCGCCGAGTACGACCGCCCCGATGTCTTCGATCCGGATCGGAAAGCGTTGCGTCACTTAGGGTTCGGTCGTGGTGCGCACTATTGTCTGGGTGCGCCGCTGGCCCGGCTGGAGGCCGGCGTGGCCCTGTCGGCGGTGACGGCGCGTTTCCCGAACGCCCGGCTGGACAGCGAGCCGCGCTACAAGGCCAATGTCACGCTGCGCGGGCTCTCGGAGCTCATAGTCGCGGTCTAGTCCCGATCCCAGGGCGGGCTCTCGTCCATCTTTTTGTAGTACTTCGCCAGGTGGCTCTTGATCCGATCGACGTCGGACGCGGGCACATCGATGCCGCCGCGCGCGCCGTCCATGATCGCGCCGGCCGCCATCACTCCACGCGGCACGGCTTTGAGGTCGCCGTCGACGACGTCGGCGATCAGCAGCTTGTAGGCCGTGAAGTTGTCCTTCTTGTCGCCGTCGTACCAGACGTGCGCGTCGCGGTATTTCTGGTTCGGCCCGTCCTGGGCATCGGCCCACTGCCGCACCCGCTTCTCGGCCGCGTCGCCGTCCCACTTGCGGTCCCGATCGGCCAACGGCAGATCCTGAAAGGCTGTGACTGACATGCTGGCCGCGTGCCCGCTGTGGTCGGGGCTAAACGGACCAAATCCGCTTACTCGAGCGGTAGCGTCGTGACGGGAGGCAACCATGAAGCGCGGCATTGTTGGTGGATCGGCCGCCCTGCTGACGGCCGCAGGGCTGATTGCGTCGGCGCCGCCGGCCGGCGCCGGGTGCCAATACGGGGGACCGGTTCTGAGCAAGTGCGACGGACCCGTCCAGCCCGACGGCACCTGGCAACGTTGCGTCGCGGTGACCCGCCTGGTTCCCAACGGCGCCAGTTCGTATCTGGTCCCCGACAACCACTGCGGTCTGATGGGGCCAGGTCAGCAGCCCTCGGATTTCGCCTTCGCCGACCCACCGACGCACATCGACTGAGCGGCCCGCCGCTTCAGCCCGAACCGAGCCCCGGCACGATCTCCCCGAGGCTGAACGTCACCGGTTGCTCGAGCTGTTCGTAGGTGCACGAACGCGGGTCGCGGTCCGGACGCCACCGATTGAACTGCGCGGTATGACGAAATCGCCGGCCCTCCATGTGGTCATAGCGGACCTCGACCACCCGCTCGGGCCGCAGCGGCACGAACGACAGGTCCTTGCCGGCGTTCCAACGCGAGAACTCGTTCTTACGCGGGGTCCGCTCGCCGGCTTCGTGCGCGGCCCAATTCCACGGGTGGTGCTCGAAATCGGTGACGAGCGGCTGTAATTCGTCGAACAGTCGCCGCCGCTCGGCCATCGGAAAGGCACCGATCACGCCGACCGACGCGAGCTGGCCGTCGTCCTGATACAGACCCAGCAACAGCGAACCGATCGCGCCGGCACCGGATTTGTGCACCCGATAGCCGGCGACCACACAGTCGGCGGTCCGCTCGTGCTTGATCTTGAACATGATTCGCTTGTCCGGCTGGTAAGTGATGTCGAGCGGCTTGGCGATCACGCCATCGAGTCCGGCACCCTCGAATTCGCCGAACCAGCTGTGGGCGGTGCCCAGATCGGTCGTAGCCGGCGTGACATGGATCGAGGGTCCCGAACCCGCCAGGGCCTCGACCAGGGTGGCGCGCCGCTCGCGGAACGGCCGCCGCGTGTAGTCGTCGTCGCCGAGGGCGAGCAAGTCGAACGCGATGAAGGACGCCGGTGTGGTCTCGGCGAGCATCCGCACCCGCGAGTCGGCCGGGTGAATGCGTTGTTGCAGCGCCTCGAAGTCCAGCCCGTGGTCGGTGGCGATGACGATCTCGCCGTCGATCACGCAGCGCGCCGGCAGCTCGGCCCTGACCGCGGCGACCAGCTCGGGGAAATAACGCGTCATCGGCCGTTCGTTCCGGCTGCCCAGCTCGACCTCGTCGCGGTCGCGGAAACAGATCGACCTGAAGCCGTCCCACTTGGGCTCATAGGACGCGTCCGGGGGAATTGAGCGCACCGACTTCGCCAGCATCGGCGACACCGGCGGCATGACAGGGAGGTCCATAGCCTGATTGTGCTGGAATCGGGGGTATGGCTGCTGCAGAAGAGCTCGACGTCGACGGCATTGCGGTGCGCCTGACCAATCCGGACAAGGTGTATTTCCCCAAACTGGGGTCGAAGGGGACCAAGCGACACCTGGTCGACTACTACCGCGCCGTCGCGGGCGGCCCGATGCTCGACACGCTGCGCGACCGGCCCACCCACCTGCAGCGCTTCCCGGACGGCGTCGACGGCGAGGAGATCTACCAGAAGCGGATCCCGCAGCACCATCCCGACTATCTGCAGACGTGCCAGGTGACGTTTCCGTCCGGGCGGACGGCCGACGCGCTGAAGGTGACTCACCCGGCGGCGGTGGTCTGGGCGGCACAGATGGGCACCGTCACCTTGCATCCGTGGCAGGTGCGCTGCCCGGACACCGACCATCCCGACGAACTGCGCATCGATCTGGACCCGCAGCCCGGTGTGGCGTTCGAGCAGGCGCGCACCGTCGCGGTCGACGTGTTGCGGCCGCTACTCGACGAGCTCGGTCTCATCGGATATCCGAAGACCTCCGGCGGTCGCGGGATCCACGTGTTTCTGCGGATCGCCACGGACTGGGATTTCACCGAGGTGCGCCGCGCCGGCATCGCCCTGGCCCGTGAGGTCGAGCGCCGTGCGCCAGACCTCGTCACCACGTCCTGGTGGAAGGAAGAGCGCGGAGAACGCATTTTCATCGACTTCAACCAGAACGCCCGGGACCGCACCATGGCGTCGGCGTATTCGGTGCGGCGCACCCCGATCGCGACGGTCTCGATGCCACTGACATGGGAGGAGCTGGCCGACGCCGAGCCGGACGACTACACCATGGCAACCGCGGCCGATCTGGTCCGAGACCGAGAAGACCCTTGGGCCGCAATGGATGATGCGGTCCAATCGATCGGTTCCCTGCTGGAAATGGCCGAGGCCGACGAAGAGCGCGGGCTCGGGGATATGCCGTATCCGCCGAACTATCCGAAAATGCCGGGCGAGCCCAAACGCGTTCAGCCCAGCCGGGATCGAGATCTCAAAGCCGACAAGGGCTAGCCGGCCGGCGATTGGGCCCGCGTTTTCCCCTCTCGCGTAGATGAGTCGCTCTGCCCGCGTGAGAATCTCAACGTAGCGCCCGCCGATACGCACGGGCAGTGATTCTCTTGCGCCGCAGTGGCTTAAGACGATTTGTCACAGTGACAACCGGGGTCATCGGCGAGGTGTAGCGGCCGGATTCAAAACGCACGAATTCCCCACCCGAACCGTCGAGGTATCAGGGTCAACCACTTTGCAGCATTGCCGCAGTGAGGCGATTAGCTTACCGCCAACCACCGCGACGGTCAGCACAATTCGCGTAGAGCGTGCGCACGGCCCGAAACGTGCGCACGCCCCCGCGTGGTTCGATTGCCGGCGTTGTCCCGAGATGACCGGAGACGCGGCCGCCGGCCGCAAAGGCATTGAATCCCAACGGTTTTCACATCACCAGACGTTGGCCGATGCGGTCACGACAGCATCCGCTACGTTGGCACGTCGCGGCGTGTAGCCGTGCGAGGACTGGCACCCAAATGGCATCAGGGGAGCACTCAATGGGCCCGAATAAGGGCCGTAGCGAGTAATGGGTGCGAGTAGCTGAGGCCCTGCCGGTTCCCCGGCAGACCTACCCCGTGCAGGTCAGATTAGGACCGCAGTCGATCGTGATCGGCGTTGTGCAGCCGGAAGCCGCGATGGCCGTGAAGGTGAGGATAATGCCAAGAACAACTTTGTATTTCAGACCAGACATGACCACTCCGTCCTTAGGAGAAATCTTGACGCCCGAGAGTAGGGATATTACGCGTTCAGCTCTTGGGTGAGTATGAAAATGAGTAATTTTCGACAAAATACGTCACCTGACTGAAAGCCGGCAGGTGACAACCCTCTGAATTCGAATCGTCGGCGACGGTGTGCGCTCGCAAATTCCCGCGAAAAGCGGGTTTTACTGTGCCCCAACGGACCTAGTTGAATACGATCTGGGCGCTCTGTCCCGGTCGATGAGCGAATGCGGCCCCTGCTTGCATTCCGTGATAATGCGGACGGGCTTAAACACGTTGCGTTGAAACGGGATACCAGCTTGCTTGACGGGGTCAAATCCAACTTTCGGTACGACATTGTGGGCTGACCTAAACTACGAGTACGCGATTGCCCTGTTCGGTGGGATGTCGTGGCCGGATCATCCGCCGACGAGACCGACAAAAGTAGGCTCAGTGGCTATGTCGGTGGCCGCGCGGGTGAGTTCCGCGGTGTTCGCGTTGCTGCTAGTGGCGATTCCCTGGGCCGCGGTGGCCGGCGCCGAGCCGGCCGCACCCGACACCGACCCGCCGGGCGCACGGATGGTCGGCTGGGACACCTACCGCCGATTGGACCGATTGCCCTATTTGAACCCCGGTGCGCAGACTCTGCAGGTGTCGAGCTTTGACCGCAGCGGCGGCGATTTCGACATATCCACCGGCAATCGCAACGGCAGTGGCGGCTGCCTGGCGCCCGGGGGTGCCGGCTGCGTCATCGCGGAGGATCACGGTGCCGGAGAAATCGATTCGATCTGGCTGACCCGCGATGGCGGCAATGTCCGCGCCCTGGGAAACATCCGCATCGAGCTGGACGGGCAGGCCGTTGTAGACGCACCATTGCAATCGGTGGTCGACGGCGCATTGGGGGCCCCGTTCGTATGGCCGCTGGTGGCCAACGCCGCGCAATCGCCGGGCGGCGTCTATATCAAGGTGCCGATGCCTTACCGGCGCTCGATGCGGATCAGCGTCACATCGCATTTGGAGTATTACCACGTCGACTATCGGCAGTTTCCCGACGGGGACGGAATCAACACGTTCTCACCGTCCGATCCCGCGCTCGACGTGCTGGGCACGCTCACGTCCGCCGGCGTGGCCGACCCCAAACCGGTGGCACCCGGTGCGGCGCACAGCACTCGGGTCAGCGACCTTTCCGCCGGTGCCGCACAAACCATCGCCGAACCGACTGGCTCGGCCGGCATCTCGGAGCTGCGGCTGCAGCTGCCCGGACCGGCCGCCGAACAGCTGGGTGGATTGCGGCTGCAGATCGAGTTCGACGGCCGAACCATGGTCGACTCGCCACTCGGGGAATTCTTCGGTGCCGGACTCGGTGCGAACCCCGTGCGGTCGCTGATGTTCGGCGCCAGCACCCAGCCCGATGGATCGTTGGTGTTATGCGATTGGTGGCCAATGCCTTTCGCGCAGTCGGCCCGCGTCACGGTCGTCAACACGGGCGCCGGCCCGGTGACGGGGATCGTCAGCGACGTCGTCACCACGCCCGACGCGCAATGGGCGCCCGCGTTGGCCAGCGGCCGCGCCGGCTACTTCACCGCGCGCTCGCACGCCGGACCGACGGTACCCGGACAGGACTGGGTGTTCGCCGAGGAGCAGGGCCGCGGCAAGTTCGTCGGCGTCAGTCACACCATTCACGGCTATCGAACCAAAACGGCGTTCAGCGATGACGCCCCGTATTTTCTCGAAGGCGCCGAGCGTGTCTACACCGACGGCGCCGCGTCGCCGCAGTGGTACGGCACCGGCACCGAGGACCTCTACGAGGGCGGCTGGTACTTCAAGAACGGCACCCACTTCAGCGACCCCCTGAACGGCCAGCCCGATCAGCGCACCGCCACGGGCGGATGCGCCGACTACTGCGTCGCCGTGTACCGCATCATGCTGGCCGACGCGATCGGCTATCACTCCGGGATCCGGTTCGGCATCGAGCACGGGAAAAGGAATATGGTCCAACCCGACTACAGCTCAACCGCATTCCTCTACACGCAGCCAGACGCCGGGATCAGCGCCGGTGACGACGTCAGCCCCACCGATCCGGTCAATCGGGTCCTGCACGGCTACACCGATTCCGACGCGACCGACCAGCTGCTGGTCAGCGAATACGAGGGGACTCAAGACACCCTGCCCGTCGTCGGCTCGGTCCGTACCACCCAGGGCGCGATCGCCTTTCACGTCCAGATCGACCCGGACAACCACGGCGTCCTGCTGCGGCGCACCTCGGATCAGGCGACGGGATTCCAGTCGGCGGACGTCGCCGTCGACGGCGTACCGACGGGCAATTGGCTACAGCCGCGCAGCAACACCGTTCACCGGTGGCTGGACGACACCTACCTGGTGCCGCAGTCGGTCACCGCGGGCAAGGCACAGGTCACCGTCACCTTGACCCCCACTGCCGACTCACCGCCCTGGACTGCGAGCCGCTACCACGTCGACGCATTGACGGGGCCCCCTGACTAGGGAGCGATTGCCGGCCAGCCCGATGAGCGCACCGGCGAGACCGCCGGCGGGCGCCATCAGCGAAGGCCCGGCCAGCAACAGATAACCGAACGTGACGCCCACCATCAGCAAGGCCTGATGCAGCGGAGTCCAGCTGGCTGCCGGTCGCATTCGAGCCGACAACCCGATGCCGAGCAGCAACGCCACCACGTGACCGACGGCGGTGAAGTCCGCGCTCGAGGCCGCCACCACCGCGGTCCCCAACCACCAGCCCGCCCAGGCGCCGCGCCAGCGTGCCGGGATCGCCGCCGTGAACGCGCCGAGCACGCATACCGCGCCATAGCTGATCCCCACATCACTGGCGCGGGCGACCGACACCGGCAGCGTCCCCGCCTCGATGGCGGCGACCAGCCCGACCGCCACGATGAGCGTGGCGCCGATGTGGCCGACGGCGAAGGTGACGAGCAGCCCCCGGCCGCACCACATGAGTTCGCCCAGAGCCAGCAGGCAGACCAGCCCGGGCAGCCAGAAGAACAGGTCGCCGCCGTCGTTGACGAATGCGCTGCCGATCAACGTGCCCAGGTGGCCGCGCCCAAGGTTGTGAACGTTCGTGCTCATCCGGCTCACGGCGACCTCGCGCGCGTGCGGACCCAGCGCCGCGAGGAGCAGGTAGATGGCGAGCAGGAGGACCGCATAGCTGGCCGTGACTCGAATCGACGCCGCGGCGGGCGCGGCGCGCAGCGGCGCCCGTGTCCAGCGCAAAGCGCCGTCGCGGGTAGCGGCGAATGTCATGGTTCCACGGTGCGGGTCCAAAGGGCGGCGTGCCGCGTTCTTAACGAAGCCTTCACACCTATGACGCAAATCTTCATGGAGCCGGCCACCACGTGACGTCTTTTTAAAGAGAGGTGATCGCGGCGACGGCCTCCTCGGCGGTCACGATCAGCAGAAGCCCGGTCGCCGCTTTGTCATTCGCCACCGGACCATCATCTCTCGGCCGCCCCCATAATGAACGGCACCTCGTCGGAAGCCGCGTGGCGGGCGGCCAGCAGCGCCCTGGCGGGCGCACCGATTGGAATGCGCAGCGGCAGTTGGGGCTTCTCCGCGGCATCGACCACCTCGGCCGCGACCTGCTCGGGCGTGATCATGCCGTCGCGGGGACCGCCGCCCCGCAGGATCGCGGCGTAGGGATCGTCGGGCAGCGTGTAGGTGGTCACGTCGTCGAGGGCCCCGGAGCTCACCGCGCCGGGCTCCAACAACGCGGTCTGAACGCCATGTGGCGCAACCTCGATCGCCAGCGACTCGACCAGGGCTTCCAGCGCCCACTTCGTCGCCGCATACGCCGCGCCGGGCGGCAACACGACGCGTCCGACGACGCTGGACATGAAGAGCAGTTTCCCGGCACCGCGTGACCTCATCTGCGGCAGGACCGCCTGGGCCACGCGGATCGCCCCGATGGTGTTGAGGTTGAGCAGCCGCTGCAGCTCGGCCAGCGGGGTGGCTTCCACGGCGGCATAGAAGATGACTCCCGCATTGGCCACGACGATGTCGATGTCACCGGCGGCCTCAACGGCCGCGGTGACGCTGGCGTCATCGGTGACGTCGAGGGACAGCCGCTGGCTGACGTCAAGGTCCGCCAGGGTGCGGGGATCACGTGCGGTGGCCACCACGCGGTGGCCGCGGCCGGCGAACTCGGTGGCGATGGCGCGCCCGATGCCGCGGTTGGCTCCGGTGATGAGAACGGAAGACATGGCAGCTCAATCCCTTCGGCGTTGGGTGCCGTTGCCGTTATGTGTCCGGCCGGGCAAGTCGAAGACCAACAGCGTGCTGGTTGCGGTCGCGACGAGCGCCCCCGACGCATCGGTGGCCTTGGCCTCGGTGAACCCGATCCGCGATCCCGCCTTGACGACGGCGCCCACCGCGGTCAGCGGACCGCCGGCCACGGTGATGGCCTTCAGGTAGTTGACCTTGATTTCCACCGATGTGTAGCCGACGCCCTCGCCGAGCGTGGTGTGCAGCGCGCAGCCGGTGACGGTGTCCAGCAGGGTGCACACCGTGCCGCCATGAACCGTTCCCAGCGGGTTGTACATGGACCCGTCGGGCGTGCAGGTGAACGTGATTCGACCGCTCGCGACCTCGGTGACGCGCATCTGGATGAGCTCACCGATCGGCGGTGGCGGCAACTGGCCGTCGGCCACGGCGCGCCAGTAGGCGAGGCCGGACATCGCCGCGGCGGTGGACTGGGTGGTGATCGGGTCGTGCCAGGTGATCAGCCGCGACTCCTTGTCACCCCAGCCCTCGATAGCGGCTTGGTCAGCGCGAATGTCCTGCGGATGGACCATCCCGTTCCCCTTCGAAAAAACTGATCGGTTTACTTCGATAGGGCCAAACTACCGGTAAGCGGCAGCCTTGTAAACCGAGCGGTGTACCATCGCGGCATGAGTGCAGCCACAGCGCAGCCGCGTCCCGCCGCCGGCCGCGGCGCGCGCGAACGCATCGAGCGTGCGGCGGCCCGGCTCTTCTACCGCAATGGCATCCACGCGACCGGCGTCGAACTCGTCGCGCACGAGGCCGGCGTCTCCAAGCGAACGCTGTATCAGCACTTCGCCAGCAAGAACGAACTCGTCGACAACTACCTGCGCAACATCGAGTCCCGCGGCGGAGCGCCCACCGAGAAGCGCCTCGACGACGCCACGCTTCCCGCCCGCGAGCGCCTGCTGGCCATTTTCGATCTGCGCCAATCAGACGTCGTGCGCGGCTGCCCCTTTCACAACGCCGCCGTGGAGTCGGCCGGATCGCTGGCGACAACCGACGAGATCGTGCGGACCCACAAGCGGGATTTCACCGACCGCCTCATCGCCGTGGCGCGCGAGGCCGGTGCCGCCGATCCCCATCTGCTCGGCCAGCAGCTGGCCGTGCTGTTCGAGGGTGCCACCGCGATGGCCACGTCGCTGAATGACACCGCGCCCGTCGTCCATGCCCGCGCCGCCGCGGCGACGCTGATCGAGGCCGCCCTGCGGTCTTGACGGACTCGTCGGGATGCTGCTAGACATGGCCTGCGCCACACTTTTGGGCGATCGCCCAAAGTCCGATGGGTGGAGGATGCATGGGTCGGATGGATGACAAGGTCGCATTCGTGACCGGTGCGGCACGGGGGCAGGGCAGAAGTCACGCCGTCCGGCTCGCGCAGGAGGGCGCCGACATCATCGCGGTCGACATCTGCCGTGGATTCGAAGGCTCGCCGGCCCCCGCCGCCACGCCGGAAGACCTCGACATCACCGCCGGCATGATCAAGGACGCCGGAGCCCGCGTCGTGACCGCCGAGGTGGACGTGCGTGAGTACGACGCGTTAAAGGCGGCGGTCGACAGCGGCGTCGAACAGCTGGGGCGCCTGGATGCCATCGTCGCCAACGCGGGCATCGGCACGATGACCGGCAAGCTGCACAAGACCGACGAGGCGCTGTGGCAGGAGATGATCGACGTCAACCTCAGCGGGGTGTGGAAGTCGGTCAAAGCCGGCGTCCCGCACATGCTGGCCGGGGACCGCGGCGGCTCGATCATCTTGACCTCGTCGGTCGCGGGTAAGAAGGCCTACTTGCACACCGGCCACTACACGTCGGCCAAGCACGGGGTGATCGGGCTGATGCGGGCATTCGCAGTTGAATTGGGGCACAAGATGATCCGGGTCAACGCCGTCCTGCCGACCCACGTGAACACGCCGCTGCTGATCAACGAGGGCACCTTTCATGCCTTTCGTCCCGACCTGGAGAACCCCGGCCCGGACGACCTGGCCCCGATCTGCCAAACCTTCCACACGCTGCCAATCCCGTGGGTCACCGCCCAGGACATCAGCAATGCCGTGTTGTTCCTGGCCTCCGACGAAGCGCGATACATCACCGGCGTGGCGCTGCCGGTGGATGCCGGCAGCTGTCTGAAGTAAGGAACGCATCGATGACCGTCACCAACGACACCGACGTCTACTACGACCCCTACGACGTCAACATCAATGCCAACCCCTACCCGGTCTACGCCCGGCTGCGCGAAGAGGCACCGATCTACTACAACGAACAATACGACTTCTGGGCGCTGTCACGGCATTCCGACGTCGAGCACGGACTGGCCAACTGGGAAACCTTCTCCAACCGGCGCAGCGACATCCTCGAGCTCGTCCAGTCGAAGTTCGACATGCCCGGCGGCGTGATGATGTTCCAGGATCCGCCGGAGCACTCCAGGCTGCGCGGCCTGATGTCGCGGGTGTTCACCCCCCGCCGGATGGCCGCCCTCGAGGACCAGATTCGGCAGTACTGCATACGCTGCCTGGATCCGCTGGTCGGTTCCGGTGGATTCGACATCATCGCCGAGCTGGCGTCCATGATGCCGATGCGCGTGATCGGGATGCTGTTGGGAATCCCGGAGTCCGAACAGATCTCGGTCCGTGACGCCAACGACGCCAACCTGCGCACCAAGCCGGGTGCGCCGTTGAAGGTCGCCGACGCCGACTCCATCGCCGACGGCCGGATCTACGCCGACTACGTCGAATGGCGTTCCAAGAACCCCTCGGACGACCTGATGACGACGCTGCTCAACGTCGAATTCGACGACGATAACGGGGTGCACCGCAAGCTGACCCGCAAGGAGGTGCTGCACTACACCCAGGTGGTCGCCGGGGCGGGCAATGAGACCACTGGCCGGCTGATCGGCTCGCTGGCCAAGGTGCTCGCCGAGCACCCCGACCAGCGCCGCGCGGTCTACGAGGACCGGTCGCTGCTGACCCGCACCATCGACGAGACGCTGCGTTTCGAACCCACCGGCCCGCACGTCGCGCGTTGGATGGCAAAGGATTTCGAGTGTTACGGCACGACGGTTCCGGCCGGCAGCGCCATGCTGTTGCTGTTCGGCGCCGCCAACCGCGATCACCGCCGCTACACCGATCCGGACACGTACAACATCCGTCGCGACAACATCTCGCACATCACCTTCGGGAAAGGCGTGCACTACTGCCTGGGTGCCAACCTCGCCCGCCTCGAGGGCCGCGTCGCGCTGGACGAGATCCTCAACCGCTGGCCCGAATGGGACATCGATTACGACACAGCGCAATTGGCGTCGACGTCGACGGTGCGCGGCTGGGAGCGGCTGCGCGTCGTGTTGCCCTGAGCCGGCGCCTCAGGTGGTCCGGCGTTTCTTCGGAGTGGGCATTTCGAAGCGGTCCAGGAAACGGTGGACCAGCGCGACGGCCTCGTCGTGCCCACCGCGGGTGCCCAGGCCCTGTTCGAGGATCAGGGTGCGCCCGATGGAGGCGATGACCACCGCCAGGGCCGCGGGCGGGAATTCGTCGGGATCGAGTTCGTGTTCGCGGACGATGAAGTTCAGCGCGGTGATCTGTTGTTCGCGCCAGCGTTCCGACCACGCCGAGATCTCGGCCCGAATCTCCTTGCGGTGGTTGGCAAGTCCCATGAACTCCAGCAGCAGCCGGGTGTCCTTGGGTGCGGTGAGCGTGTCCCAGAAGGCGTGCAGCGGGCGGTCGGAGGCCAATGCCTGCTGCTGGCGCTCGAGGTAGACGGCGGCACCGTTGCGGAAGACAGCCAGATACAACTCGTCCATGGTGGGGAAGTAGTAATGCACCAGGGCCGGTTTGACCCCGGCCTTGGCGGCCACCCGCCGCGACGTGGCGGCGGCGTAGCCCTCCTCGACCATGATCTGGCTCGTCGCCGCCACCAGCATGTCGCGCGTGGTGGAGTCGCGCGCTTTCGGTCGCTCGGATGCGGTCACGGTCTGGTCATATCACACGGCCGGTTCGGCGACCATGTCGAAGAACGCGGCGCCGGAGTCCGGGATGCGGTTCTGCTTGAACACGTTGACGGCATAGGAGATCAGGATCATCGAATAGAGCAGGTGCAGCAGCCTGGTCGCATCGTCCGGTAAGGCGTTGATGTCGCGCTCGTTCAGATACGCGATCGCCTCCTCGGCTCGGGGGGCGATGGCGTCGTAGAACCTGACCAGGTCCTCGTAGGGCTTGGACAGCCGTGCCTCGTAGCGTTGCGCCCGGGTCGGCAACGCCCAATCGGCGACGAACGGTTCGAGGTCGGCGAACCCCTGCGGCAGTGTCATGGGCGCGCCTCCTCAGACCGGTGGGCGTCGACCGTGTCACGGATGACCGTGTGGAACTGGCGGATGAGCAATTCCTGGTCGCTGAGGTGAAAGGTGCTCTGCGCGCGCGTCTTCAGGGCCGAATGCGTGGCCTCGATCGTGTTCACGTCCTGCATCGCGAATTCGATCGTGCTGTCGACCACCAGTTCCTGCGCCAGTCGTTCGGCGGCGTTGGCCGGCGGCACGAAGTACATGTCGATCTCGTAGATGTGTGAGTCGACGGTCTCGGGCCAATAGGTGTAGGTGATGTAGTACCCGCGGGCCCAGATCTGGATCGAGATGTTCGGGAAGACCCAGAACTGATCATTGCCCCACGAGGCGATCTCGCCCCGGTTGAGGAAGTCCGGTTGCGGCCCGATATCGGGGACGTCGTCGGGGCCGAAAAGCCCGGCCCGGAACAGCTTGTACACCCAGCGCTGGTCCTGGCGGGCCGGGCCGGCGGCGCCGGGCTCGCGCGGCGGCAGCGGCGGCGGTCCCGGGACCGACGTGAGCATGTGCGGCCGGAACAGTTCGTAGTGATACGAGTCGACGGGCGGCACCATCTTCTCCGCCTTGGACACGTCGGGATCGATGAAGCGTCCATGCACGTAGGGCGGGTGATACCACTCGCACACCGAGTCGACGGCCAGCTTCCAGTTCCCGTTGATCCGGGTCGAAAACCCGTAGTGCTGAGTCATCTTGTCGAACGGGTAGTTCTCGATCGGGAGCAGCCCGTCGCCCAGGAAGCTGCGCAGCGGCACCGGAACTTGTCCCGGTTTGGAAGCCAAGTTGACGAAGATGAAGCCGGCCCACACCTCGCAGTGCACCGGTGGCATCCGCAAGGTGCTCTTGTCGAGGTCGAAGAACTCGCCCTCGTTGGTGACGTGGTTGACCCTGCCGTCCAAACCGTAGCGCCAGCCGTGGTACTTGCACGCGAACGCGCGGCAGGTGCCCGACGATTCCCGCGCGGGGTGCTCCTGCCAGACCACCTTGTTGCCCCGGTGCGCGCACACGTTGTGGAAGGCGTGCACGGTGTCGTCGCGGTCGCGGTCGCGGGCGATCACGATCGAGGCCAGCCGTCCGGGCAGATCACGGGTGAAGTACGACCCCCTGCGGGGCAGGCGTTCAATCCGGCCGACGCACAACCAGTTTCGCTCGAACACCGCCTTGCGCTCGGCGGTGAAGAATTCCTCGGAGATCGAATCCTCATAGCTGACGGGGGCCGTCCCAAGTTCGGGATAGTCGGTGGTGAACTTGCCCCGCCCGGTCGACAGGCGCTGCTGGATGCCGGTCACGAGGGCACTCCTTCGCTGCGCTGGCCGCCGTTTTGCGCCGAGCCTTTCCAGGGCTCCTGGTCCCAGGCCCGGTCCAGCGGTGCCATCTCGCCGCCGAACGGGAAGAAGGCACGCTGCGCGTAGGTTTCCCGGGCCAGGCCATGGCCGAGCTCGTCGATGAAGGCCCGCTTGAGCGGATTGGTGAACAACTGGCGCGAATAACGCAGCGTCAGTGGTGGGCGCTTGACCAGTTCGCGCGCGAGTTCCCAGGCCCTGTCCAGCAATTTGTCCTTGGGCAGCACCTCGTTGACGACGCCCCACTCCTTGGCCTCGGCCGCCCCGAGCCTCATGCCGGTCAGCAGGAAGTAGCGGGCGCGGGTGTGGCCGGCCAGGAAGCTCCAGATGACGTGCTGGCCGTCGCCGGGCACCTGGCCGCGAGGGAAGTGGGATGCGTCCTGAAAGTAGGCGTCTTCGGAGGCCAGGACGATGTCGCCCAGCAGCGCCACCTCGGAGTGGATGTTGCACGGGCCGTTGACCGCGCTGATCATCGGGACATCGACGTCGAGCACGTTGGTGATCAGATGCCGTGCATACCAAGCCTTTTCGTCGAGCTTGACCAGTCCGCGGGTGCCGGACATCAACAGGTACTCGGGCTCGTCCACCAGCTCACCGTTGGGCAACCGGCCCCAGTTGGCGTTGTAGTTCTCGCCGGTACCGGTGTGGATCAGGACCTTGATTTCGCGGTCTCCGGCGATGTCGGCGAAGGCATCCGACATGTCGTCGTGCGCGCGCCAGTCCCACACCAAACTGCCGCCGTTGGTGTGGCACTGCATGAACAGGATTCCGTCGTCGGTGAGTTCGAACCGGTAGTTCGCATACCGGTCGTGATATTCGCTGTACCTGGTCCGCTTCGCCATTGCGCCGTCTCATTCCCGAGAAACCGTCAGTCAGGCGGTTTGAGCGATCGCCCAAACCGCGTAGCTGCCATGCTTGCACCTGCGGTCGCGGCGGTCAAGGCTCACCGTCCGTGCAGGCGGGCCACCACCGGCGCGAAGGAGTCGATCTGTTCCTGTTGCACCGTGACGTAGTTGACGCCCAGGGTTTCCCGGCGCGAATGCAGCGTCTCCACAACGTGATCCGCCGAACCGATCAGCACATTTGGATGATCGCGCAACAGGTCGGCGGCGATGCCCGTCGACTTCGCCAGCGCCGCCAGCACGGTCTCGGGATCATCGGTGATTTCGGTGAAGTACGGCGAGCTTTCGACGTCCAGGCGGCCGAAGCGCGCGCCGGCGGCGTCGCGTACGAAGCCGATCCGGCGCTCCGCCACCGCCTGTGGGTCCAGCCCGTCGGGATCGCGTGCCACAAACGGCACGCTGGAGATGCTGACGATGTCGGCCTCGCGTCCGGCCAGCGTGAGGACGCGCTGCCCGCCCCCGCCAATGATGATCGGCGGGTGGGGTTGTTGCACCGGCCGTGGCCGACCGGCATAGCCGCGTGCCTCGACCAACTCGCCCGAGTATTCCAGTTCGTCGCCCTGCCAATGGGCCTTGACGAGCGAAACCACCTCGGCCAGCTTGGCGATGCGACGGCCCGGCCGATCGAACGCGAGCCCCATCGCGGCGTATTCGACTCCGCTCCATCCGGCACCGACGCCGAATTCCAGGCGCCCATCGGAGAGCAGATCGAGTGTCGCCGCCTCCTTGGCCAACACCGCGGGAACGTGGTAATCGATGCAGAAGACGCGGCAACCGATGCGCAGGGTCTCGGTCCAGGCGGCCGCCGCCGCCATCGCCGCGATGGGCGCCAGGTCCTGGCGCGGGGTGCGCGCCTCGCGCTGCGCCGGCCCGGGTCCCAGGTAGTGATCCGCGAGGAAAAGCGTTGTGTATCCAAGACCTTCGACCCGGCGCACCGTATCGCGCCACTCTCGTGACCCGGCGGCATTGGTGGCCTGCACTCCGAAACGAAACGGGGGTCTGTCCATCAACGGACCTTAAGTGGGCCACGGAGTGCGGATCAAGCGGGATCGACAACCGCGCTTGACCGTGGGTGAGGCCGGGTGATAGGCATGTGAAGCCCTCATTTGGGCGGTCGCTCAGGAAAGTCGAGGTGTCATTCGCGTGAAGACGGCGGTCGTTACCGGCGGCGCCTCGGGGATCGGCCGTGCCGTCGCCGAGCGATTGCGCAGCGACGGATTTCGGGTGGCCGTCCTCGACCTGACTCCCACCGATGACGGCTTCGGCTATGGCGCCGATGTCACCGATCGCGCCCAGGTCGATGCCGCGATAGCGGAGATCCGCGCGGCGTTAGGCCCGATTCTGGTGCTGGTCAATGCCGCCGGCGTGGAGGGGTTCGGAAAGTTCACGAGCATGTCCTTCGAGGAATGGTCCAAGGTCATCGACGTGAACCTGCACGGCGTCTTCCACACGGTTCAGGCCGTGCTGCCCGACATGGTCGAGGCCGGATGGGGTCGCATCGTCAACATCTCCTCGTCCAGCACCCACTCCGGGCAGCCGTTCATGGCCCACTACGTCGCCGCGAAGTCCGCGGTGAACGGCCTGACCAAATCGCTGGCGCTCGAATACGGCCCGGCCGGCATCACGGTCAACGCGGTTCCGCCGGGCTTCGTCGACACACCGATGCTGCGCAGCGCCGAGCGGCGGCACCTGCTCGGTGGCACGGTGGAGGATCACATCCAGCGCACCCCGGTGCGTCGCGTCGGCACGCCGGAAGACATCGCCGCGGCGTGCGCCTTCTTCGTCTCCGAGGAAGCCGGCTACATCACCGGTCAGATACTCGGGGTCAACGGCGGCCGCAACACTTGATCGCTGAACCGCAGAGCCCCAAGGAGATTGATGTACGAGAGGGACCAGCTCTTCATCGATGGCCAGTGGGCCGCACCGGCCGCTGGATGCGACACCGTCATCTCGGTGGTATCGCCGCACAGCGAGGAGGTGATCGGCCACGCCGTCGCCGCCGGACCCGAGGATGTGAACCGCGCCGTCGACGCTGCGCGCGCGGCGTTCGACACCGGGCCGTGGCGCCGCATGCGGCCGGCGGAACGGATCGAGGCGCTGACCCGCCTGGCCGGCATCTACAAGGAGCGGCGGGCCGACATGGCGGCGCTGATCTCGGCCGAGATCGGCGCGCCCATCACCTTTGCGAAGATGGCCCAGGTTCGCCTGCCGCTGACCATGATCTCGGCGTTCTGCGGTATGGCGGCGAATTACCAGTGGCGACAGGATCGTCCGGGCCTGTACGGCAAGGATATTCGCATCGTCAAGCGACCCGTCGGCGTTGTTGCCGCCGTGGTGCCGTGGAACATGCCCCAGTTCCTCACCATGTGCAAGATCGTGCCGGCGTTGTTGGCCGGATGTTCGGTGGTGCTCAAGCCCGCCCCCGAATCCGTGCTCGACGCGCAGCTGCTGGCCGAACTCGTTGCGGCGGCAAGCTTTCCGCCCGGCGTGTTCAACGTGGTGCCCGGCGGCCGCGACGTCGGAGAGCAGCTGGTGGGTCACACCGGCGTGGACAAGGTCTCGTTCACCGGGTCCACCGCCGCCGGGCGGCAGGTCGCGCTGGCCTGCGCCCAGGAGCTGACACAGGTGAGCCTGGAACTGGGTGGCAAGTCAGCCGCCGTGGTGCTCGACGACGCCGACCCCGCCGCGACCGCCACCGCCATTCAGATGGCCAGCCTGGCCAACAGCGGTCAGGTATGCAACGCGCTGAGCCGGATCCTGGTGCCGCAGGGCCGTAAAGACGAATTCGTCGATGCGCTGGCGGCGGGCATGCGGTCGATGGCGGTGGGCGACCCGGCCGACCCCGACACCCAGATCGGGCCCCTGGTGGCGCAGCGCCAACAGGAGCGGGTGCGCGGCTACATCGAATCGGGCAAAGGCGAGGGCGCGCGCCTGGTGACCGGTGGCAGCGAGATGCCCGACGGCCTCGAAACCGGTTGGTACGTAAGGCCGACGCTGTTCAGCGACGCCACCAATGACATGCGGGTCGCCCGCGAGGAGATCTTCGGTCCGGTGCTGACCGTGATCTCCTACCGGGACGAGGACGAGGCGGTCCGGATCGCGAACGACTCCGAGTACGGGCTGGCGGGATCGGTGTTCACCGCCGACGTCGAGCGTGGTTACGGCGTGGCGGCCAGGGTGCGGTCGGGCACCTTCGGCGTCAACGAGGGCTACATCATGGATCCGGCGGCACCGTTCGGCGGGGTCAAGAACAGCGGGTACGGCCGCGAACTGGGCACCGAGGGGATCGACAGCTACACGGTCAGCCAATCCATTTCGGTCGCGGCCTCGTGACCGGCACGGTTGGCCGCCGCGTTTAAGTTTCTTAACCACCGGGGATAGGGACGGGGCAAGCCCTCCAGAGGTAAGGAACACCCGTGGCCCCCAGCTTCCAGGACGTCATCCAGTCCAAGTACTTGCTGTTGACAACATTCACCAAGGACGGCCGCCCGAAACCGACACCGATCTGGGGCGTCCCCGACGGTGACGACACGCTGCTGGTGATCACCGACGACGGGTCGTGGAAAACCAAGCGCATCAACAACACTCCCCGGGTGACGATCGCGAAGAGCGGGGCGCTGGGCAAGCCCAAGAGCGAAGAGGTCCAAGCGAAAGCCCGGGTGCTACCCAAGTCCGAGACGCGCCGCGTCTACAACGCCGTCCTCAAGCGGTACTGGTACCACGCGCCGTGGTTCTACGTGCACTCGATCGTCCGCGGCGGCATCGACAAGGTGCACGTCGGCCTGGAGATCAAGCCCGCCGGCTGAGGCGCCCGCGGCTAGCCGCCCGCGGCGCGGATGGCCTCGAAGGTGTCCGCCACCGTCTCCTTGGGATCGCGATACGTAATGCCGAGGTCTCGTTCGCTCGGGGAATCGTCGGAGGCCGGCATCTGGGTGTAGTACTGCATGCCCGCCCAGGTGAACGGCGTCTCGAAGGGCAGGAAACGGTTCGCCCGATCCAGCACCGCGCCCGCCACGCGCAGCGCGGTATCCGGGATCGGGACGGCGACCATCGGCGTCCCGGCGACCTCGCCGAGCAGGGTGGCCAGGTCGGCCGCGGGCACCCGGTGTCCGCCGGCGGTGTAGCGGCGCGGCCCGCGCCCGGGCTCCAGCAACGCCGCGTGCAGCGCGGCCAGGTCACGAACGTCGACGATGAGCCACGCCGCGCTGCGGCCGGGGATCGCGTGCATCTGCACGGCCGCCCTTACGCCCTCGCCGGCCTCACCGAATTGGTCACCGACCGGAGGGCCCAGCACCATGCCCGGATAGCTGATGTTGACCGGCGCCCCCGCGTCCTGCAGGCCCCGGGCATAGATCTCGACCTGCGCCTTGGACGTTCCGTATCCGTCCGCCCCGCCCACCACCGGCAGGTCCGCCGTCAGCGTCTCCAGGTCCGGATGGAAGAGCGCGGTGAAGCTGGACACGTGCACGATCGGATCCAGGCCGAGTTCGACGGACTGACCCAAAACGTTCTGCGCGCCCTGCATGTTGGTGGCAAGCATCTCGGGGGTCTGGCGCGGGTCCGTGGCGACCAGCGCGGCGCTGTGCACCACGGCGTCGCAACCCTGCAGCGCGTCGCGCACCGCGACGCGATCGGTGATGTCCGCGACGGCGAAGTCAGAGACGTCGACGCCGAGCTTGGCGACGGTGGTCTGCAGCTTGCCGGGGTTGCGGACCAGGAACCTGACGGAGTGCCCGGCGTCGCAGATGGCCTTGGCGGTCCACCCGCCGACGAATCCGGTGCCGCCCGTGATCAGAACCCGCATGGGCTCATTCTGCAAGACCGCCGAACCTAGAGATGGCTGGAGGCGAAGTTGGCGGCTTGGTGTGTCATGCCGTTAACCGGATACGACGTGTGCGCGGCGAAATCGTTGCCACCGCCGTTGCCACACACCGGGTCGCCCTGCGCGCACAACTCGAGCGTCTTGGGCTGATACAGCGGTCCGATGGTGAGCGGGGGTGCGTTGTACTTGTGCAGGAACTCACCCGACGGCGTGCCGAACAACGCGACGGCGGCGACGTGCTTGGCGACGTCCGGCGGCATCGGCGGGGGCACCGCGGATGCGGGGACGCCCGGGGGCACGGCGGCCGACGTGGTGTAGCCCGCCACCGCCGCCCCCTGCGAGTAGCCGCCGAGCACCTCTTTGGTGTCGGGGCAGTTCGCGGCCATCGACTCGATGTGCGAACTGGCGTCCCGGATCCCGTCGATGACGGTCGCGGGGAAGTCAGGGCTCGAAAAGTCGGTGCTGGCAGGGTAATTGACCGGATAGACGGTCAGGGACCTGCCGCCCGTCTGTGCGCGCAACGCGTCGACGAACGGCTGGCCGATCCCACCGACGCCGGGCGGCTCGCCCGACCCTCGGGCGAAGACGACCTCGACATCGGGACAGGGCTCGGCCGCCGCGGACGGAACGGGCGCGCTCGGGACGAACGAACCGAACACCGCCGCAGCCGACAGCGCGCACACCGACAGCCCGCGCGCCGACACGGCGGTCAACACGTTGCGAATCTTCATTACTTCTTGAAAGCGTCCTTCACCTTCTCGCCGGCATCCTTCAACGCCGACTTCGCCTGATCGGCCCGGCCTTCGTCCCTGGTCTCGGGGTCGCCGGTGGCCTTGCCGACGGCTTCCTTGGCCCGGCCCCCGAGGTCCTCGATCTTGTTTTTCAGCTTGTCTTCGGCGCTCATGGCGAGGTGGCTACCCCTCAACAGGGATTATCGAAACCCCCGCAGTGTCATCATGGACCCGTGAGCACCGCGATCGTGGTGGCCGTAGTGGTGGTGTTGATGCTGCTCGGCGTCGGCATGGTGGTCAATCAGCTGCTGCGGCTGAGGCGGTATTTGAGGGACTCGCCCACCGAACCAGCCCACGGCACAGATGCCGCCCCGCCTCCGGACCCACCGATCGGCTGACGCGGGTTCAGCGTGCGATCGCGGGGATCGCGGCCGCGCACTCCAAGTCGCCGAAGGCGACCGCGTATCGCTGAGCCAGGGCCACCGCGACCTCGGCGCGTTGCCAGAGTCCCCCGCCGGCGCTGGCCGTGCACACCTGTTGCGGGTGTTGACCGGTATACCGGCGGGCGGCCCCCCGGCGACCGAGTTCGACGGACTCCTCGACGCGCTTCTGGACGGCTCCGCGCGCTGATCTGTGAAGTCAGGCGGGTGAATCGGCGCAGGCTGATAGCTTCAAGCGCGTGAACGTTCGAGGGGTCCCGGCGCGGTGACGCCGTCGACCCTGCTGGTCACCGATGCCGGCCTGCCGCGCGGTGTGTCCGGTGCTGCCGACCCGCGTTTCGCGGGCGCCATCAGGGTGTTCTCCCAGCTGTTTCCCGGGCGCCGGTTCGGTGGGGGAGCGCTGAGCGTCTACGTCGACGGGATTCCCGTCGTGGACGTCTGGACCGGGTGGTCGGACCGGGCCGGCACGCAGCGCTGGACCGCGGACACCGGCGCCATGGTGTTCTCGGCGACCAAGGGTGTCGCGTCCACCGTGATTCACCGACTCGCCGACCGCGGCCTGCTCTCCTACGACGCGCCCGTCGCCGAGTACTGGCCCGAGTTCGCCGCCAACGGGAAGGCCGAGATCACGGTCCGCGACGTCCTGCGGCACCGCTCCGGGCTGTCGCACCTGCGCGGCGTCACCAAGGCGGAGTTGATGGACCACCTGCTGATGGAGGAGCGACTCGCGGCGGCGCCGGTCGATCACCTGCGCGGGGTGCAGGCCTACCACGCGCTCACCTACGGATGGCTGCTCTCCGGCCTGGCCAGGGCGGTGACCGGCAAGGGCATGCGCGAGCTGATCCGCCAGGAGGTGGCCCGTCCGCTCAACACCGACGGGCTGCATCTGGGCCGCCCACCGGAGGGCTCGCCGACCACGGCGGCCCAAATCCTGATCCCGCAGGGACGGCTGCGCGCACCGGTGATCAACTTCCTCGCACCGCGGGTGGCGGGTCTGCCGTTCTCCGGTGCGCTGGGCGCGATGTACTTCCCCGGCGTCATCTCCCTGATCAAGGGTGACACCCCGTTTTTGGACGGCGAGGTGCCCGCCGCCAACGGCGTGGTGACCGCGCGGGCGCTGGCCAAGATGTTCGGCGTGCTGGCCAACGACGGCCGCATCGACGGGAAGAAGTTCGTGTCGGAGGATCTGGCGCACGGACTGGCCGGACAGGCGCGCCGCAAGTGGCCCGACGCGAACATGGTGGTGCCCATGCCTTTTCACCTGGGCTACCACGAGTCGCCGGTTCCCGGTCTGCTTCGCGGCTTCGGTCACGTCGGGCTGGGCGGAACGCTCGGCTGGGCCGACCCCGAGACCGGCAGCTCCTTCGGCTTCGTCCACAACCGGCTGCTGACCCCTCTGCTGTTCGACATGGGATCCTTTGCGGGCCTTGCCCGTCCGCTGCGCAATGCCATCGAGGCGGTCCGCGACCAGGGCCCGATCGCGGTGCCGGCGCTGGGCGCCCGCTACGCCAAAGCCGCTCGGCGGCGCGCCGCTCTATAGCCGGCCGGCGACGTACGTGGCGGCCTGGGCCGTCATCCCCGACTGCACGTACGAGCCGTGCGCCATCAGGTTGCCGCCCGCGGGGGAGCATGCCGGATCGCCGTCGGCGCACAGGTCGATGGTCTTGGCGTTGTACGGCGGGCCGATCGGCGAGAAAACGGCGCCGGTGAAATTGCCGGCTAGCTCGCTGGTGGGATTGCCGAAGATGGCGACCGCCGCCACATGATCGATGGCCTGGGGCGGCAGGGCCCGGGTGGCCAGATCCATCACACCCGCCCCCTGCGAGAAGCCACCGAGCACCAGTCGCGTGCCGGGGCAGCGCCCGATCATGTCGTCGACGTGAGCGACCACGTCGTCCGCGCCGGCTTGGGCGCTGGACGCGAAAGCCGCCGACGCCGGGTAATTCACGGGGTAGACCCCCATCGAACGCCCGTTGATCTGCGACCCGAGTGAGTCGACGAAGCCCTGACCCACGTGGCCGACGCCGGAGTCCTGGCCGGTGCCGCGGGCGAACACCACCTCGACGTCCGGGCACGGATCGGCCTGCGCCGCAGGGCTGTCGGGCAGGCCGCTCAACGCTCCAGTCGCGGCCGCAACGCTGAGGATGCGAATGATGAAGCGCGCACTCACCGATCAATGCTGACATACGCGTTGCCGCGCGGCAGTGTCAGCGGAAGATCGGCGTAGGTCGCGATGCCCGGCGCCGCCGCGACGACGGCGGCGATCCCGTTGATGGCGGGCACCGCCGTCATGATGTGCCCGAGGTCCATGAATTCCTCGAGCGTCGTGGCCTCGAAGTACGGCGGCGGCAGGAAGCCGACCTTGGTGGTGACCGTCGGTTGCCCGTCGACCTGGATGACCCAGCCGTCCTGTTCGATCTGCCAATCGGGTTCGAGCGTCTGCCCCTTTTTCCACCGGACGTTCAGGTCGATCAGGACCTTGCCGTTGACGATGCCCTGCCAGCTGATGTAGGTGCCCGCGACGTGCCCCGCCGGGATCGTCCAGGACGCCATGACGAGATCCTCGGTGGTCTGGGCGAATTCGGCCACGCATTTGACCTCGTCGAGTTCGATGCCGAGGGCGTCGCCGACCAGTCGCACGGCCTCGCCGAAGATGGCGGTGCCCTTCGCGGCCATCGCCGGCAGGTCGGGGTGGTCGATCGGCTGGCCGAAGCCGACCGGCTTCTCGGTCTCCGGGGAGTCGTAGAACGTGGTGTCGGCGGCCTCGTTGACGGTGACCTTGTCGATCCGGTTGCACACCATGGCCGAGACGATCGCCAGCAATTCGGCGAAGCCCGGGCTGACGCCGGACCCGAAGATCGTGGAACCGCCCTTTTCGCAGGCCTCCAGGATCCGGTCGCGGCCCTCGCCCAGGTTGTGCCCGGTGATGAACGACGCGGTGGTCACCACGTTGACGCCCGCGGACAGGATGCGGACCAGTTCGTCGACGTTGATCCACATCGGGTTGTAGACCACGCAGTCCGGCTTCAGCGCCAGCAGCTCGTCGATGTCGTTGGTCGCCTTGACGCCGAGCGGCGGGAGCCCGACGAGTTCGCCGGCGTCGCGGCCCGCCTTCTCCGGTGACCAGGCGTAGCAGCCCACCAATTCCAGGGTGGGGTTGGTGACGATCGATTTCAGCGAGCTCTTGCCGACGTTTCCGGTGTTCCACTGAACGACGCGATAGGTGTTTGGCACTCGCTCAGCATAGGGAATGGCCGGGGTTCTTAGTAGGCCTAATAGGCAGATTCTGCGGCCAATATTTCGGCGAGGAAGGCGTCGCGCGGCGGCAGGTCCAGCCGCGCCCGCGCCCACCTCCGCACGCGCGCCCGGGTCTCGGCGGATTCGGGCGTTTCGGCGCCCACGACCACGGACGCCGCCGACCAGTCGTGGCCCCAGGCGGCCGACTCGGTGAGGGCGCGGCCCGGCCCGTCCTCGAGCGGAAGGGTCGCGCGCCCGGTCGCGTCCAGGGTGCCGGTGCCGTCGACGGCCGCCGAACGCAGCCGCACCGCGATGCCGGTAGCCGGGTCCGGGCCGATGACCGCCGCCCGTACCACGGCGACGACGGTCGCGCCGCCGGCCTCGATGCTCCACTCGACGGTGTTCTCGCCGGCATCGAAGATCGCGGGCGGAACCCCGCTCCAGGCGATCGATGCGACGCCGCGGGCTATCGCCCCCGCGCCGCGCGGACCCGTGCCCGCGCCGGCGGCCAGCGCGTAATCCTCGCGGCGATCGCTCGGCGACCTCGGGATCACACTCGAATCATCCACAGCCGCAATCAGTTCCGGCCAGCCGTCACCATCGGCGCCGATCTCGTCGGCGAGTTCGGCGCCCGTCCGTACCAGGTCGGCAATCCGCGAATCATGGCTGCGGACATGGCCTATCAGCGCGGCGGCGTGTGGCGCGAGCAGCTGCGTCACGTCGGAATCCAGCGTGTCGTCGGGGAAGAAGCTCTGCGCCCCGGCGGTCAGCAATGCGACCTCGACGTCGAGCAGCGCACGGTCCAGGCCGGCGATGCCGTCCTGCCTGCTGGCCGGCCACCACCGGCGCAGCCAGTGCCCGGTGGCCAGCCTGCGCAGCGGGGCGACCGAGCCCGCCACCAGCTCGACGCCGGTGAGCTCGATGCTGCGCGGCCGGCCCGCCGCGCCGTCGAGCGCCGACACCACCGCGACATGTCCGGCCTCGCCGAGGACCCGCCACAACCAGTCCGCGCGCGACGCATCGGTGAACGTGATGTGCGGCGCCGCATCGTCGGGATCGTCCAGCGTCCAGGACAGCACCGCGCCGCTGACTTCCAGCAGCGCGACCAGTGGCGTCGCGACCGCAGTATCGACGGGGCCGGTGCTCCAAAGTCCGGAATCGGCAACCAATCTCATCCGGCCACCTGCAATTCCAGCATCGCTTTGATCCGTTGCCGGTGGTCGAGGCTCACCGACCGCGCCACACCGTCGAGCAGCGCGCGCACGTCGTCGACGTCGGCGCAGGGCTCCTGCCAGACGTCGCGGCCGTGCAGCCGCGCCCACAGCCGGCTCAGGTAGGGCTGTGCGTAGCTGGCGAGGTCGTCGACCACCTGCCGCTGGCGAGGATGAATGGGGCCGTTCTCGGCCAGATAGCGGCGGGCGTGCAACACATAGGCTTCCTTGCGCAGCCGCGCCTGGATCTGGGCGGCCAGGTCGTAGCGGCAAGAGGCGGCCGGATCCAGCGGAGCCAGCTGGACCGCGACCTCGATGCCGGCCACCAGCGTGGCCTGTTTGTCCTCGGCCAACAGCCCCCACGGCGCGCAGGCGCGATCGACTTCTTCCTCGCAGAGCAACGGGATTTCGGGCAACGCGTCGCGATCCAAGGCGCGCCGCAGGGTGGCGCGCACCCGGTCTACCACGCTGCGATCCAGCGGGCGGTCGCCGTTGCTGCTCTGGGATATCTCCGGAGGGCGTTGCGGCGCAACCGAACTCAAACCCAACCCGACGATCGACCACGGCAGCCGATCGGTGTCGGTGCGGGCCAGCGCACCCAGGTTGTACGGGGTGGCGTCGGTGATCATCGCCGTCCAGACCCGCTGCCGGGCCGCCGCGGCGCCGTGGCTGCCGGCCGTGCCCAACACCGTGCCGAGCTCGGCGCGGAACGGATCGATGGCGGCCTCGCCCGCCCGCACGTCACGCCAACTGCGCTCCAGCTGCTTGGCCAGCGTGGCAACCACGTCGGGGTCCGCGACGTATCGATGCAGCACCTCGATCGCGGTGCGGTCGCGATCCCGGTGGATCTCGCCGAGCACCGCCGCCGCCGTCCGGTAATCCCCCGGCGTCGGTCGGCCTTTCGTGACGGCGAGCTCGAAGCACACCGGGAAGTAGAGTTCCTGCGCATTCCCGGTGCGGATCCGATGCCGCCGGCGCTCCAGTTTGAGGGCCTCGAACCAGGCTGCGGCCGAGCGCAATTCGGAACCGCTGCCGACGATGAGGCCATGCATCTGCGCGGCCGTCTCGGGCGTCACGACCGGGGCCGAGTACGCGGGGTTGGACCGCAGGCGCAGCACCAGCGGGTCGATGATGCGTTTGACGGTGCGGCTCAGCGGGCCGCCGTCGTCACCGCTGAGCACCTCCACGCCCGGACCGATGGCCCGCCACGCCGCCTCGATCACCAGCCGGCGCGGATGGCCCGACGCCTCGCCTTCCCCGGCGGTCGCTACCTGCGGCTCGGCGCTCATCTGCACAGAATAGGGCCATCGCAAACTTCGCGGCAGCCATAAAGTTGGGTTCGGTAGCCGGTGCCCGGCCGGACGCTGATCGCATGAACAAGCTGTTGCTGCTGGCCGAATGGCTCGGGTCCCGCCGCCGCGGGGATGCCGGGAACCGGACCGTCGGGGTCGGCACCGTGCGCAAGGTCAAGCGGCAGGTCTTCATCGAGGTGGTGGCCGTCTCGGGGGAGACGTTCATCGCCAAGCTGGCGCGATGCGACGGCGGCCTGGACCTGTCCCTGCTGCGGCCGGGCCTGGTGGTGCTGGTGGCGTTCGATCCCACCGCCCGCGAGGAGCTTTCGCTGCCCGACGACGTGCTGGCCGTGCACGCGGCCTGGGTGGCGTCGCTGTGAGCGCTACCGTTCGCCATCCACGGCGAACGTGACCAGGGCGGCCCAATACAGCGGGCTGGCGCGCGGGTCCCCGTCGCGCCAGCGCCGCAGCTGTTCTCGCTGCCAACGATTCACCGCGCATCCCGCCTCCGGCGCGGCATCGTGCGCGGCGTCGACGGCGGCCACCAGCTCGGCCATCGGATCGGTTGGCTCCGGACCCGGCGCGCCGGCCAACTCGGCGAATTGCCGGTACGCCGCCGTCGTCGGCAGCGACCACAACGTGGCGGTCACCAGTTGCGCGCCGTTGAGGATCAGCGCCGCCACCAAACCGGTTGCCTCGTCGAATTGATAGTCACCACCGGATCCGCACGCCAGCAGCGCCACCCGCGGCGGCATCGGCAGCCGAAGGGCCATCAGGTCCGATGCGGTCAGCGGGCGGTGATCGCCGATCGCGTTGGCGTCCCCGGGGATGGCCGCGGTGTCGGCCAGGTGCAGCGCCGCCCGGTCCGCCCGAGTGCCCTGGTCGTGTCGATCGTCTGCCGAACTCGCGTGCCCGACGTAGAGCAGCCGGCACGGGGTTTGGGCCAGCTGCTCGCCCAGCCACGCGCGGTCGGCGTCGTGGCGGCGAAACAGCTCGAGCACGGTGTCGGTGCGCGGCAGGACCGGTCGCCGCTCGATGAGTCCGGCGAAATGCCGAGCCACGGGCGTGTGCGGCGCGGGCCTGCCCAGCACCGATCCGAGCGCGGAGTCCGGTCGCTGTCCCGGCACCCGGGGATCGAGGACCAGCAGTGGTGGCCCTTCTCGCCGGGCATCCCACCGGGCGGGTGTTCGCGGCGAGTGCACGATGTTGGGCGGCACCGCCATCAGCACGTCGGCCAGCTCCATCAGCCGATGGCCGTCGGTGAGATCATCGATATCGGCCAGCCGCCACGGGATTTGGGCCGCGGCGCGGCCGCTGGCGGTGATCGCGTCCTGGCGCGCGCGCACCAGTTCCTCCTTGCTGGGGCCCGACTTCGGGATCGCCAGCAGTCCCCAGGGCACCCGGGCCAGCCGAGCGCTGGGCGAGACGAACAGCACCGCCCGCGGCGAGGCCACGCATTCGGCCAACAGCTGCCACCCGGGTGTTCCGATCAGCAGCACACCGAGGATGTAGGCAACCGTGAGTTCGGTGTCCGGCCTGGCGAATGGTCCCGTCGTCAGGGCACGCTCGATGGCGTCACGCCGCGTTTCGGCGCCGTGCGGCTCGGGCAGGGCGGCGGTGAGCTCCTGCAGGCCGGCCAGCAGCAGCGGCTCTTCCAGCACCCAGGTGACGGTTCTCGACGGCTGTCCGACGATCCGCAGGCTGGCGTAGGTCGCGATCCCGAGGTCGGCGTAGCGCAGCACCAGGGTCAGCCGGTCGGGCTCGCTCATGGCCACGTCGACCAGGCGGGTTCGGGCGCGGTGACATCGCGCCCATAGCGCTGCGAGGCGAGCGCGCGATAGTGACTCAGGATCGGCTCCGCCCCGGGCTGCATCTGCAGCGGCGGCAACGGCCCCAGCCTGGTCAGCGAGGCGCCGCCCGCGACGGGCGGCCCGCGGCGGCCAGCGCGTCGGCCTGCGCGTCGGCGTCGATGGGCACCGACGCGATGGCCGTCGACGCCCACTCGCCCATCCGCGGCCGCTGCAGACCCTCGAAAGTCCCTCGCGCGCTGTGGTATTCGACGAGCTCACTGATCAGGGCGGTGTTCTCCCACTCGCAGGCCACGGCAAACGCACCGGCCAGGATGGGCGCCGCAATGCCGGTGGCCCAGCGGGCCCTGGCGTCGGCGTCGGCGATGGAATATCGCACCGAGTCGACCGCCAAAGCGGCCGGCACCTTGAGCTCGGCGGCCTGCTCCAGCTTGGTCATACCGCGCCAGTATTCCGGCGTGCCCACCTCGCCACGCAGGATGCCGAGCCCGTCGGCCTGCCGCGCCTCGGTTTCCTCCAGGGTCTCGTCGGGATCGCCCGAGCTGTCGAACCCGAGGTCGGCCAAAGCGTCCGCGCGCCAGACGGTTCCGAGATGATTGTCGAGCTGGGCGTACTGCAGCCAGCTGCTGCGCGGCGAGGAGTCCAGCAGTTCGCGGGCCTGCGCGATGAGTTCGACCGCGTCGGAGAAGTGGCTCCAGAAGATGGCGATCCAGCTGCGCTGCAACAGGATACGGTGCAGGTGCAGCGGCTTACCCAATTCCCGCCAGTGCCGTTCGGCGTGTTCCCAGCATTCGTCGGCGGCCTCCAGGGCGCCGGCGCCCAGCCGGGTGAGTCCCATGTACAGCCAGCACCGGGCGACGTCGTGGGCCCGGTCATGGCGGGCGATGACGGGATAGGCCTGGTTCACCAGTTCTTCGGTGCCGGCATGGTCGTTGGCCGCCCAGCGCGCGGCGGCGCGTTCCAATTGTGCTCTGGCTGCGGCGAGTTCCCAGCCGTGGGCCTGTGCGCGCGCTTCGGCGCGGCGCAGCCACGGCTCGGCTTCCGGCGACCGTCCGGTCTCCACGCAGAACCTGCCGTACCCGGTCGCCGCGGTGACCCACAGGTGGTCGGCGCGCTCGCCGTCGTCACCGGCGTGCTCGATGCCGCCAAGAACCCTCTCCCACAAGGGCGCCGACCGCACGTGCAGGTCGTCGTCGCACAGCGCGAGAGCGCACAGGACGCGCGCGTAGGTGCATAGCCGCCGGTGTTCGCCGGCGAGGTCGGCCGGTCCGGTGTCGTTGTCGCACAACGACACCAGCTCCGCCGCCGCACCTTCGTGATCACCCCGCGCCGCGGCCAACCCCGTCCGCAGGAACTGGGCGCGCCGCGCGTACCGGCAGATCATGTGAGCGATCTCGGTCTCGGACAGCCGCACCCGTTCGGCGGCGGTGCCGGCGTAGATCGCCACGCAGTCCTGAATCCGCTGGACCGATTCGCGGACCCCGTCGTACGCCCCGCGCGCCAGGTAGATCTCGCCAAGCTGCCCAAGGACTTCCAGCATGAGGTCGTCTCGGTCGTCGCGCTCGATTCGCGTAATCAACGAGAGCAGCAGGTCGCGTGCCCCGGCCTCATCGGCGGCGAACGCCATACGACGCGCCTTGTCCAGTTCGTCCGGGATCGACACGGCTGCATCATAAGTCCGGGGGCGGTATCCGGTCGGCCAAACCGCGAGCGGCGGACGCGTGAGTGAGGCACGTCCGCCGCTCGAGGGCCGCAACCGATCAGCCGCAGGACACCTTGATGGTGAAGTCCTTGGTGATCATTCCCGCCATCGGGTTCTTCATGTCGGCGCCCTGCGCCTGACCGGTGATGGTGTAGGTCTTGCCATCGACCGCGACGTTGGCCGACCCCACCTTCGCGCCCATGTTGTCGCTGACCGCCAGGGCGTTGCCGTCGACAACGAGGGCCACCGACTGCACCTTCGGATTGGCTTCGTCGGTCATCACAACGGCAAGCGCCTGCTGGGCGCCGCCCGTGGAGCCGCTGCCGATGTCGATCTTGCCGCCGGTCCGCACACAGGTCACCGACGCGGGGTTCACCCCGGCCAGGTCCGTGCCGCCCACCTTGACCTGCGCGTTGGTGCCCGTAGAGGGGCTGGGGGTGGTGCTCGACGCCGGTGCGGCCGAGTGGCCGCCGCCCGAGCATCCCACCAGGGCCACCGAAGCCGCGGCGCAGCCCAGGGTCCCAATCGCAGCTGCGAGAAGACGTTTCACTTGTGGTTCCTTCCTTCGTGCGCCGCCCCGATGGCGTCGTCCTTGCGCCAGTACAGGCGGCCCCGGTCGCTACCGATCCCAAATTTCGCGGCGCGGAACCGGTAGGCTGCGTCGATGTCGGACCGGCACAGGGAGGAACGCGATGCTCACCGTCAAATGGTTGGAAAAGCCTGAGGCCCACGACTTTCCGGCGGCGGCGGACTATCTCACCATGCTCGCGGGCGCGCAGACCGTGAAGAAGGTCGTCAAACGGCTGAAGTCCGGGACCGTGACGCACAAAAAGGCCAAAGACATCCTGCGGGCGGCGCAGCTGAGCCTGCTGCCGGTGGACAACCCGCACGTCGCGGCGGACCTGACCAAGATCGAGAAGGGCCTGCCGCTGTCACCCATCCTGCTGGTGCGCGGCGACTTCGTGGCCGGGGTTCCATTGCAGATCGCCGACGGCTACCACCGCGTCTGCGCGAGCTATCACACCGACGAGAACACGGACATTCCCGTGGTTCTCGCGGTGGCGCCTCGCTGATCGGAGGAATGACCATGATCGACATCGGCACCGTGGGCACCGTGCAGGTGCTGACCCTGTCGTCGGGCGCAGTCAACGCGCAGGATGTCGAGCTGCTCGAAGAGCTGGCGTCGGCGGTGCGCGACCTGGGCCGTTCGGGCGCCGGGGCGTTGGTTGTCACCGGTGCCGGCCGCGCCTTCAGCGCCGGCGTCGACCTCAACCGCGTGGTGCAGGGCGGCACCGGTTATACCGATCGGCTGGTCCCCGCGCTGTCCGCGGCGTTCGAGGCGATGTTCGGCTATCCGGGGCCGACCGTCGCCGCGATCAACGGCGCCGCCATCGCCGGCGGTTGCGTGCTCGCCTGCGCCTGCGATCGCCGCTTGATCAGCCCCGAGGCGCCGATCGGGGCGGCCGAGGTGCGCGTCGGGGTCCCGTTCCCGGTCGCGGCGTTGGAGGTGATGCGCTATGCCTGCGGCACGCACGCCGACGAGGTGCTGCTGGGCGGCCGCAACTATCGCGGTGCCGAGGCCGTGGCACGCGGACTGGCCCACCGCGTCGTCGGCGACGAGCTGATGGAGGCGGCCGTGGCGGAGGCGTCGGACCTGGGCAGCATCCCGGCCGACGCCTACCGGCAGACGAAGATGCAGTTGCACGCCCCGACGATGGCGCGCATCCGCGAGGCCCGCGGGGTCGATGACGAGGTTCGCCGGATGTGGGGCACGGACGAGACGCTGCGACGCATCGCCGTCTACGTGGAGCAGCTGCGGCGGCGCTGACTAATCCTCGTCGGCGCCGTCATCCAGGGCCACACCGGCCCGAGTACGCCTGCGCCGCATCCGGTGCGATCCCTTGCCGGTCGGACGCCGGTTGCGCAGTTTGGCCTTCGACTCGTCAGCCTCGTCTCCGGCTGCCTCGGTGTCCTCGGCGGGCGCCGCCTCGGTCGTCGGCTCCGGTGCGGGCTCGGCTTCGGCCGTTTCAGCGGTTTCGGCGGTGACCTCGGCGGGTGCGGCCGCCGGCTCGGCGTCCTCGGTTTCTTCGGCTTGTTCCGCTTCAACCTCGACGGTCTCGTCGGCCTCGGCTTCTTCTTCTTCTTCGGTCTCGTCGGCCTCGGCCTCGGCGCCCTTCTTGCGCCGCACGCGACGCTCCTTGGGCTTCTTCGCCTTGATCGGTTTGGGCGGCGGCGGGGGCAGCTCGGCGACGAAGGAGAGGTAGAAGGCGAATATGCCGAGCAACGCGATCGCGGCGGCCGCGCCGTAGATGCCGAACAACCACCGTCCGGCGGCGTCCAGGCTCAGCCAGATCTCGCTGATCGCCGTCCCGATGATCAGCACCCCGGCCAGCACGTGGGCCACGATCGACCAGACCCTGATGGACAGGGCCAGCTGCGGCGTCCCCAACTCGGGCTTGCGGCTGCGCAGCAGGGTGAACACCACGGGCAGCGCCGCGAGCGCGACGAGCGCACCCGTCACGATGCGCATCGCCGTCCCCAACGTGTGCGCGGTGTCGCCCATCAGCTCGGGCCAGCGGGGCAGCACGAAGAAGAAGTAGAGGAAGCCGACAGCGATCGAAAATGACGCGTGCCACGGGATGGCGACCTTGCGCCCCATACCCCTCCTCGTGCTGGTGATTCACGCCAGCCTAAAGCCGGCCGACCCGAATCCATATCAATTCGTACGTGTCCGCTGGGCGGACCAATGGCGGAGGATGCGGGATTTGAACCCGCGAGGGCTGTTAACCCAACCCGCGTTCCAGGCGAGCGCCATAGGCCACTAGGCGAATCCTCCGTGGCCATGGTAACCGAGGCCCCGAGGGCCCCCGCCAGTTGCTCGTCGTCGACTCCCGGGCAGGTATTAGACTCGTCGCTGGACCCCGCGCGGCGTCTATCCTGTGAACTCCCCCAGGGCCGGAAGGCAGCAAGGGTCAATGGGCTCTGTCGGGTGCGCGGGGTCCCCTATCTCCAAGAGTGGCGACCCGCTTCGCCCGGCTCCGCCGCGCTCGCGATCGCCACTGGTTTCCCGCCTTCGACAGCGAAAGGGTCCATGGTGTCGTTGGAGTCTCTCAGCCCGGAAGAACTGGCCGGAGCACACGCTCGTCACCAACAGGACTACGCCGAGCTGCAAGCCAAGAAGCTCGCGCTGGACCTGACCCGCGGCAAACCCGCTCCCGCCCAGCTCGACCTGTCCAACCAGCTGCTGAGCCTCCCCGGCGACGACTACCGCGACAGCGAGGGCACCGACACCCGCAACTACGGCGGGCTGCACGGCCTGCCCGAGCTGCGGGCCATCTTCGGCGAGCTGCTGGGCATCCCGGTGCAAAACCTCATCGCGGGCAACAACTCCAGCCTGGAACTGATGCACGACCTGGTGGCCTTCTCGATGCTGTACGGCGGCGTGGACTCGCAGCGGCCCTGGAAGGACGAGCCGAGCGTCAAGTTCCTGTGCCCGGCCCCCGGCTACGACCGGCACTTCGCCATCACCGAGACCATGGGCATCGAGATGATCCCCGTTCCGATGCTGTCCGAAGGGCCCGACGTCGACCTGATCGAAGAGCTGGTCGCCGCCGACCCGGCCATCAAGGGCATGTGGACGGTGCCCGTGTTCGGCAACCCCACCGGGGTCACCTACTCGTGGGACAACGTCCTGCGGCTGGTCCAGATGCGGACCGCGGCGCCCGACTTCCGGCTGTTCTGGGACAACGCGTATGCGGTGCACACTTTGACGCACGACTTCATCCGGCAGGTCGACGTGCTCGGCCTGGCCTCGGCGGCCGGCAACCCGCATCGGCCCTACGTGTTCGCCTCCACCTCGAAGATCACCTTCGCCGGCGCCGGCGTGAGCTTCCTGGGCGGATCGCTGGGCAACATCGCCTGGTACCTGCAATACGCGGGGAAGAAGTCGATCGGGCCCGACAAGGTCAACCAGCTGCGGCACCTGCGCTTCTTCCGCGACGCCGACGGGGTGCGGCTGCACATGCTGCGGCACCAGCAGATCCTGGCGCCGAAGTTCGCGCTGGCCGCCGAGATCCTCGATCAGCGGCTCAGCGACTCCAAGATCGCGTCGTGGACCGACCCCAAGGGCGGCTACTTCATCAGCCTCGACGTGCTCCCGGGCACCGCGAAGCGGACCGTCGCGCTGGCCAAGGACGCCGGCATCGCGGTCACCGAGGCGGGTGCGTCGTTCCCGTACCGGAAGGATCCGAACGACACCAACATCCGGATCGCGCCGACCTTCCCGTCGCTGCCGGACCTGCGCGACGCCGTCGACGGCCTGGCCACCTGCGCGCTGCTGGCGGCGTCCGAATCGCTGCTGGCGTCCCAACGAGTTTGAGTCCGCGTCGAGTGTGAACCGAGGGCTTCGGCGGTGAACCGAGGGCCACGACGCGCTGGACGCGTCCACCGTGGGTTCACACCGAAAGCCGCTGGCGCACACTCGATGGCCGGACTTCTCGGCGGACCCTGCGGCGCCCGCGCCGTAGTCGGCGCGCGCGGCCTGATCGCCCGCCTCCTCGGCGGACCCTGCCGGGTCCGCAGCGTCACCGAGCCCCGGTAGCCTGCTGACCGTGGCCCTCTACCGCAAGTACCGTCCGGCAACCTTCGCCGAAGTGGTGGGGCAGGAGCACGTCACCGAACCACTCTCGATCGCCCTGGAAGCCGGACGGATCAACCACGCGTATTTGTTCTCGGGTCCGCGCGGCTGCGGGAAGACCTCCTCGGCGCGCATCCTGGCCCGCTCGCTGAACTGCGCTCAGGGCCCGACGGCCACCCCGTGCGGGGTCTGCGACTCGTGCCAGGCGCTGGCTCCCAACGCGCCCGGCAGCATCGACGTGGTCGAGCTCGACGCCGCCAGCCACGGCGGCGTGGACGACACCCGCGAGCTGCGCGACCGCGCGTTCTACGCGCCCGCCCAGTCGCGCTACCGGGTGTTCATCGTCGACGAGGCGCACATGGTGACCACCGCGGGGTTCAACGCGCTGCTCAAAATCGTCGAGGAACCCCCCGAGCACCTCATCTTCATCTTCGCGACCACCGAACCGGAGAAGGTGCTGCCGACAATCCGGTCGCGCACCCATCACTACCCGTTCCGGTTGTTGCCGCCGAAGACCATGCGGTCGTTGATCGGGCGGATCTGCGAGCAGGAGGGCGTCGCCGTCGACGATGCCGTCTACCCGCTGGTGATCCGCGCCGGCGGCGGCTCGCCCCGCGACACCCTGTCGGTGCTGGATCAGCTGGTGGCCGGGGCCGAGGGCGCACACGTGACGTACCAGCGGGCGCTGGGCCTCCTCGGGGCCACCGACCTGGCGCTGATCGACGACGCTGTGGACGCGCTGGCCGCCGCCGATGCCGCGGCGCTGTTCGGCGCGGTGGAGTCGGTGATCGACGCCGGCCATGACCCACGGCGGTTCGCCACCGATCTGCTCGAGCGGTTCCGCGACCTGATCCTGCTGCAGGCCGTTCCGGACGCGGCGAGCCGCGGCGTGGTGGACGCGCCGGAGGACGTGCTGGAGCGGATGCGTGAGCAGGCGACCCGGATCGGCCCGGCGACCCTGACCCGCTACGCCGAGGTGGTGCAGGCGGGGCTGGGGGAGATGCGCGGCGCGACGGCACCGCGTCTGCTGCTCGAGGTGGTGTGTGCGCGACTGCTGCTGCCCTCGGCCAGCGACAGCGAATCGGCGCTGCTGCAACGCGTCGAGCGGATCGAGACCCGGCTGGACATGTCCATCCCCGGCTCCGAGGGCCCCGCCCCGCCCGGCCGCGCGGCGCGCCGGCGGCCGCCGAGCCCGAGCCACCCGTCCGGTTCACCCGGCCGTCCGCGGCGGCCGCCGCCAAGCCCGAACCCACACCCGACCCGAAGCCCGAGCCCGCGGCGGCGCCCGCCCCGAACCTCCTGCGCCCCCGCCGGCCGCGCCCGAACCCGCAGCGGCTCCGGCCCCGGCGGCCGAATCAGCCTCCGTCCCAGGTGAACTCAACACCGCGGCGGTGCGCAGCATGTGGCCTACCGTGCGCGAAAAGGTACGCCAGCGCAGCCGCACCACCGAGGTGATGCTGGCCGGGGCGACCGTGCGCGCCATCGACGGCAACACGTTGGTGCTCAGCCATGAATCGGCGCCGCTGGCCAAGCGGCTCTGCGAACAGCGCAACGCCGACGTCATCGCCGAGGCGCTCAAAGACGCGCTGGGCGTCAACTGGCGGGTGCGCTGTGAGGCCGGCGCGCCGGCGCCGGCCGCTCCACCACCTCCGGCCGGTGGGGGAGCCGGCCCGGCGGCGACGAACGTCGTCGAGCCCGCCCCCGATGTGGACACCGCGCGCCGCGATGAGGAGGAACACATGCTCGCCGAGGCCGTCCGCGACGAGCCATCGGCGCCGCGCCGCGACCCCGAAGAGGTCGCGCTCGAACTGCTGCAGAGCGAGCTGGGTGCCCGCCGCATCGACAACGGCTAGCGGTTCAGGCCGCCCACCACGGCCGCAGCGGCAGGTCGTCGTCGCCCCGCGCGGCGGCGTTGGCCGCCAGCACATGATGGAGCTGAAGGTTGTTCTGCTCGAACGCCACCCGGGACGCCGCCATGTACAGCCCCCACACCTTGGCGGTCGGCAGGCCGACCTCGCCCACCGCCACGTCCCAGTGCTCGACCAGGTTGTGGCACCAGTCGCGCAGCGTCATCGCGTAGTGATGGCGGAAGTTCTCCGCGTGCAGCACCTCGAAGCCCGCATCCTGGATCGCGCAGGTGATGCGCCCCGAGCCGGTCAGCTCGCCGTCCGGGAAGACGTAGCGATCGGTGAACCCGCCGGCGAACGAGGTCGAGGTGTTGTCGTGACGGGTGATGCAGTGGTTGAGCAGCAGACCGCCGGTGCGCAGCTTCGACTTCAAGAACCCGAAGTAGGCCGGGTAGTTCTTGACGCCGATGTGCTCGGTCAGCCCGATCGAGGAGACGGCGTCGAACTGCGCCTCGCCCACGTCGCGGTAGTCCGAGTGCCGCACCTCGGCCAGCTCCGTCAGCCCCTCGTCGGCGATCGCCCGCTGCGCCCACTTCGCCTGCTCGGCCGACAGGGTCGCGCCGATCGCCCGGACGCCGCGGCGCGCGGCGTAGCGCACCATGCCGCCCCAGCCGCAGCCGACGTCCAGCAGGCGGTCGCCGGGCCGTAGCCGCAGTTTCTCGAAGATCAGCCGGTATTTGTTCTGCTGCGCGTCCTCCAGCGAGGCATCGGCGTCGGGATACACCGCGCAGGTGTAGGTCATCGACGGGCCCAACACGAGTTCGTAGAAGGTGTTGGAGACGTCGTAGTGGTGGTGGATGGCCTCGGCGTCGCGGGTCTTGCTGTGCATCAGCCCGTCGGCGACCCGCCGCCAGCGGGGCGGGGTTTCCTGTGGTGGCGGCGGCACCGGCAGCAGCCGCTCGAGGCCCATCGAACGCACGACGTTGGCCAGCACCCGTGCCGGCGGACGTTTGAATTCGACCCGATCGGTCAGCGTCTTGAGCAGTCGGTACGGATCACCCGGATGCACGCCGTACGCCTGCAGGTCGCCCGCCACGTAGGCGCGGGCCAGGCCGAGTTCGCCGGGGGCGGTGGCCAGGTAGGTGGCGCCGCGGGGAGTCCGCAGGTCCAGACCCAGTTCGGCGTCCTCGCTTCCGGCCGTGCTGCCGTCGTAGGCGGTGAACTTCAGCGGATGTCGTCCGGTCGCGGCGAAGACCTCCAGGATCTCGGCCATGCTCAGTTTGCCGGTCGGTGAGCGGTGGGGTTCCTTTGTCGTCGTCATCGCCGTTGCACCGCCTTCGCGTAGAGGTCGAGTAAACGAGAGTCGGGGTCATAGGTCTTCTTGACGGTGTTGTAGGCCTCGCCGCCGTACAACTCGTCGAAGTCCTCGCGGGAGTAGAAGGAATCCGAATACAGCGACTTGTGGCCGTCGAGCTCGCTCACCTTGGCCTCGATCATCCGGTTGGTGGCGCCCTCGGTGGCGCCGGCCGGCACCGAGGACCAGAAGCCGACGTTGACGTAGGTGTGATCCGGCCTCATCGGGTACAGCGGCCAGCCGTGGTGGTCGCGTAGACGCAACGGGCACAACCAGATTGGCGTGATCGGCACGTTGTCCAGGAACCACTCCAGGAAGTCGCAGGTGCGTTCGACCGGCACCTCGACGTCCTGCACCACCCGCTCGCGCGGCGGCCGGCCGTTGCGCGTCTCGAGGCGGTCGGACAGCCCGAAGCGACGGTCCATGGAGATCAGCTTCGAATAGACGCTGCTGCGCCGGTAGCGGCGCGGCCACCAGCGCCGCAGCCGCGGGTTCTGCACGCCGAATGCGCGTGAGCACCAGAACCAGTCGGTGTCCCAGCGCCAGAAATAGTCGTTCATGGTCAGCCGGTCATCCTTGGTGGCCGCGGTGATTTCCGGGCCCGCCGCGTCGTGCCGGATGGACTGGTAGTAGATGTTGCGCCCGGTGTAGTCGCTGACCGGGCCGGGCGTGGTCGTCCGCCTGCCCACGCACAGGTAGCTTTCGTCGGCGCTGAAGACCACCCCGTCGAGATAGTCGACCGGCGTACCGCCCTGCCCGCCGGTGTCGATGATGCGCTCCATGGCCGCGATCAGGTCGGGCAGCGAGCGGAACCGGATGTGGCGCAGCGCTACGAACGGCGCGACGGATTCCAGCTCGATCCGAAGCCGGGTCGAATATCCAAGCGTGCCATAGGAATTCGGGAAGGCGCGGAACAGGTCGGGATGCTGGGTGCGCGAGGTGGTGAGCAAATCGCCAGCGCCGGTGAGGATGTCCATTTCCAGCACTGATTCGTGCGGCAGGCCGTTGCGGAACGACGCCGACTCGATGCCCAGTCCGCTGACCGCGCCGCCCAGCGTGATGGTCTTGAGCTGCGGGACGACCAGCGGCGAAAGACCATACGGCAGCGTCGCGGCGACCAGGTCCGCATACGTGCACATGCCCGCCACGTCGGCGGTGCGGGTTTCGGGATCGACACTCAGGACGCCGGTGAGCCCGGACGTGTCCAGGCCCGGTGCATCGCGTTTGGTGCGGGCGCGGAACAGATTTGACGTCGGCTTGGCCAGCCGGACGGCGGACGTTGCGGGAATGGAACGATAACTCGCCAGCATCCGGTCAACGCCGGACCTGTGGGCCGAGAGTGCAGATCCAAGGACAGGCACCACATATACCCTAGTCTTCGACAACAGCCCGTGCACCCGTCGCAAGGCGCGGCACCGGGGAAAATCTTGATGAGGAGGGGTCGCCTTGGGACAGGTGAGCGCAGAGAGCACCATCTTGATCAACGCGGAGCCCGCGGCAACGCTTGCCGCCGTCGCGGACTACCAGACCGTCCGCCCGAAAATCCTGTCCCCGCAGTACAGCGAGTACCAGGTGCTCGAGGGCGGGCAGGGGCCGGGCACGGTCGCCAAGTGGAGGCTGCAGGCCACCAAATCACGCGTGCGCGACGTGCAGGTCAACGTCGATGTCGCCGGGCACACCGTCATCGAGAAGGACGCGAACTCGTCCATGGTGACCAACTGGACGGTCGCTCCGGCCGGGCCCGGCTCCAGCGTCACCGTGAAGACCACCTGGACCGGCGCCGGCGGTGTGAAGGGCTTCTTCGAGAAGACCTTTGCGCCGTTGGGGCTCAAGCGGATTCAGGGCGAGGTGCTGGCCAACCTGAAGAAGGAGCTGGAGGGCTGAGCTAGCTGTACTGACCTGAGAGGTTAAGTACGCGGCTGGCGGGTGGTTGGCCGCCGAGTGCGGTGTGGCCGCGATGGTGATTGTAGGTGTGTAGCCACCGGGGAAATTCTTCGCAGCGTTCGGTATCGCTGCGGTAGAGCCGTGCGTAGGCCCATTCATCGGCCAGGGTGCGGTGGAATCGCTCGACTTTGCCGTTGGTCTGGGGCCGGTAGGGCCGGGTGCGTCGGTGTTCGATGCCTGCCAGGGCCTCTCGAAAGGTGTGGGAGCGGTAGCAGGAACCATTGTCAGTCAACACCTTGCGGACGGTGATGCCGCACTCGGTAAACCAGGCGTTGGCCCGCGCCCAAAACGCGGCGGCGGTGTGCTGGCGCTCATCGCTGAGCAGTTCGCTGTAGGCCAACCGTGAGTAGCCATCGATCGCGGTATGCAGAAAGTGGTGGCCGTGGAGCGGATCACCATGCTTGCTGCGCTGGCCTGAACTCTTGTCGGCTCTGGTGTTGTGGTTACCGGCGATGCGGCCCAACATCCGCCAGCCGCCGCCAGCCGGGATTTTGCCAAGCTTTTTGACGTCAACATGCACCATGTCACCGCAGCTGGCGGGCTCCATCCGACGGACAACGCGGCCCGTACAGCGGTCCAACCACCGTAATTTGGCCATCCCGTAGCGGGTCAGTACCCGATGCACCGTGGAGGGATGAATGCCCAGCAGATACCCGATCCGTGCGGGCCCCCAGCGCCGCAGGACGCGGACTTTGATGATGCGACGCTCGGTACGAGTCGGAGTCCGCTGTGGGCTGCGGTGCGGGCGCGAACTGCGGTCGACCATGCCCGCAGCCCCCAACGTGCGGTACCGGTCGGCCCACCGCCACGCCGTCGTTGCTGACACCTGGAACCGTTCCGCGGCACGCCGCAGCGGCCATCCATCCTCGACAACACAACGAGCCAGCCGCAGACGGCCGGTTTCTGACAATGGAGCATTACGGTGGGACACGAAGACCTCCGAAGTGAGCAGTGCGTTCCTCGACAGCTCGCACTTCACTCGGAGGTCTTCGTCATGTCACCACGCCACGCCGTCACCAACGTCCGTGGTCAGTACAGCTAGCGCGCCTGGCCCTGCGAGGCGAGGAAGCCCGCCACCCCGCGGACCAGTGCGTCGGCGTATTTCTGCCGGCCCTCGGCCGACTGCATCAGCGCCGAATCGGCGGGGTTTTTCATGTTGCCGCACTCGACCAGGATCGACGGGTACTGCGCCAGGTTCAGGCCGGTGAGGTCCGAGCGGCCGTAAAGGCCGTTCTGGCCGATGTAGTTGGCCGGCGGGATCCCCGAGCCCTGCATCTGGTCGCGCATGATCCGCGCGTACTGCACCGACGGGCCCGCCTGCACCTGGTTGAGCGGCGGGGCCGAGTAGTTGACGTGGAATCCCCGGCCGGACGGCGGGCCGCCGTCGGCGTGGATGGACAGGATCGCATTGGGGTGCAGCGCGTTGGCCGCGTTCGCGCGTTCGTCGACGCACGGCCCCAGCCCGTTGTCGTTGGCGCGGGACAGCGCGGTCCGCACTCCCAGGGCGCTCAACTCGGCGCGCACCCGCAGGGCGGTGTCCCAGGTGAACGTGTGTTCCTGGTAGCCGGTGTTGGTCGCCGTTCCGCTGGTCTGACAGTCCTTGGTGCCGCCGCGGCCGGTGGGCACCTGGCGGTTGATGGAGCCGTCATTGGACCCGTTATGACCCGGATCGATGAAAACCACCATGCCGGCGATGTTGGAGGGGACCGCCGTCGCGGTCGGCATGATCGCCGTCGACGCGGCGACGAGCGCACCAATCGCCAGTTTGATCCCGACACGTCTGCTCAGTCGTAGGTCCACGGCGCAAAGCTAACGCCGCGCGGTCTACGCTGGGGGTTTCGAATCGCCGGAGACTCACGAGCGAAACCAACTCGAGACCAAGATGCGAGGGGATTGTCATGCAACCCGGAGGCGATATGTCGGCGCTGCTGGCCCAGGCGCAGCAGATGCAGCAGAAGCTCATGGAGGCGCAGCAACAACTGGCGAACGCTGAGGTGCATGGTCAGGCCGGTGGGGGCTTGGTCAGCGTCGTCGTGAAGGGCAGCGGCGAGGTGGTCGCGGTGAAGATCGATCCCTCCGTCGTCGACCCGTCGGACGTCGAGACGTTGCAGGATTTGATAGTCGGCGCCATGGGTGACGCGTCCAAGCAGGTCACCCGGATGGCCCAGGAGAGGCTGGGGTCGCTGGCCGGTGGCTTCGGCCCGCCGCCGGGGCAACCTCCCGCGCCGGCGCAGGGGCTTTAGGCTCCGCGACCGACATGTTCGAAGGACCCGTCCAGGATTTGATCGACGAGCTCGGCAAGCTGCCGGGCATCGGGCCCAAAAGCGCCCAGCGCATCGCCTTTCACCTGTTGTCGGTGGAGCCGCAGGACATCGACCGGCTGACCGCGGTGCTGACGAAGGTCCGCGACGGGGTGCGGTTCTGCGCGGTGTGCGGCAACGTCTCCGACAACGAGCGGTGCCGGATCTGCGCCGATCCCCGGCGGGACGGTTCGCAGGTGTGCGTCGTCGAGGAGCCCAAGGACGTCCAGGCCGTCGAACGCACCCGCGAATTCCGCGGCCGCTACCACGTGCTGGGCGGTGCGCTCGACCCGTTGTCCGGCGTGGGGCCCGATCAGCTGCGGATCCGCGAGCTGCTGACCCGGATCGGGGAGCGGGTCGACGACGTCGACATCACCGAGGTGATCATCGCCACCGACCCGAACACCGAGGGCGAGGCGACGGCCACCTACCTGGTCCGGATGCTACGTGATATCCCCGGCCTGACCGTGACGCGGATCGCGTCCGGGCTGCCGATGGGCGGGGACCTGGAGTTCGCCGACGAACTCACACTCGGCCGCGCCCTGGCCGGCCGCCGGGCGATGGTCTGAGGCCTGTTCAGCCCTTAGTCAGCTGGAACGCTCTGGTGACGGTCGTGCCCGGCGCCCCGCCGCACCCGTCCGTCATCGTCGTCCGGCCCTCGCCGGCAAGCGACACCGCGTCGAAGCTGTAGTCGACGGTCGCGGGGCCGAGGCACCGTTCGCGCACGGCGCCTGGGCGGGGCCGCTGTGGCTCCACCGCCCGTCCGCGAGGTGGAACTCCCAGCTGATGACGAACGTCCCGCCGTCCTGCGAGGTCGCCAGCGTGCAGTCGGACCCGCACGGCGCGAACACCCACGCGGTCGCCTTGTCGCTATCGGTGTAGAGCACGGTGTACCGGCCCATCGGGACGTCGGGGTTGGCGCGCGCCGGCGCCGACGACGCGAGGAACGCGGCGACCAGTGCGGCGCCGGCGGCCAGTCTCGGGCTGATCTTCGTCATTTCGCCAACCTCCCTAGCGCGCCGCCAGCCGCTCGCGGCGCAGCAGGTCCACTTCAGGCATCGGCAGCGGCGGCAGCTCACCGACCACGGTGCCCAGCAGCAGGTCGGCCAGTTGCGGGTTGCGGGCCAGGCACGGCCCGTGCATGTAGGTCGCGATCACGCTGCCCTGCACCACGCCGTCGAAGCCGTCGCCGCGCCGGTTGCCCGCGCCCTTGGCCACCGCGCCCAGCGGCGACGCCGCCGGCCCCAGCACGGTGCCGCCGCGGTGGTTCTCGAAACCGGTGAGGCGCTCGGTCAGACCGGCCAGCAGCGGCTTGGTTACCAGCTCGCCGATGGTGCGCGCCTCTTGCGGTGACGTCGTCGCGTCGAGCATGCCCACGCCGTCGACGCGTTCCCCGGCCGACGTCTCATACCAGTGCCCGAGCACCTGCACGGCCGCGCAGATCGCGAGCACCGGCGCCCCCCGTTCGGCGGCGCGCTGCAGGCCCGGGTGCTTGATCAGGTGCCGGGTGGCCAGCCGCTGCGCGTAGTCCTCGGCCCCGCCCAGCGTGTAGACGTCCAGCGACTCGGGCACCGGGTCGGCCAGCGTGATCTCGACGATCTCGGCGGCGATGCCGCGCAACCGGAGTCGCTGCCGCAGCACCAGGGCGTTGCCGCCGTCGCCGTAGGTGCCCATCACGTCGGGCAGCACCAGCCCGATCCGCACCACCGAGTCAGCCATGGCGCGCCAACGCTCGTTGCAACTGCAGGAACGCGGTGTAGTTGGCGACGACCTCCACCCGTCCGGGCGGGCATCCCGCGATCGCGGCGACGGTGTCGTGCACCAACGTGTGCTCGACGCCCGCGTAGCCCAGCCGCACCGCGAGGTCGGTCCCGCGTTCCCCGGCGGCCACCACTGTCCCTTTGCAGGCCTCCGCTACGTGCTCGAACCGCACGTCCCAGAGCCACGACAGGTCCTCCCCGTCGGGCACCTGGCCGTTGACCGAGATGACCACCCCGGCGGCATGCTTGTCGACCATCGACAGCGCCTCCTGCCAGCCGGCGGGGTTCTTCGCCAGCAGGATGCGCACCTCGTGGGCACCGACCCGGACGGTCCGGTAACGCCCCGCGACCTCGTCGACCGCCGAGACCGCCGCGACCGCCGACGCGGGATCGGCGCCCAACGCGACCGCGGCCGCGACGGCCTGGGCGGCGTTGCCCCGGTTGACCGCGCCCGGCAGCGCCAGCCGCATCGGCAGGGCCAGCCCGTCGGGCCCGTAGAGGGCGTCGTCGTCGAACCACCAGTGCGGGCTCGGCCGCTTGAAGTCCGCGCCGGTGGAGTACCAGTGCCCCGGCTCGCGGACGATGATCTCGCCGCTGCGCGGGCAGCTGACCGAATCGTTCGACCACGCACCTCCCGCGGCCACCCACACCACGTTCGGGCTGTCGTAGGCCGCCGACGTCATCAGCACGTCGTCGCAGTTGGCCACGACGACGGCCCTCGGGTGCCGGGCCAGGCCGGCGCGCAGGGTCCGCTCGATGACGTTGATCTCGCCGACCCGGTCCAGCTGGTCGCGGGACAGGTTGAGCAGCACGACGACGCCGGGCTCGACGGCGTCGGAGACGTGCGGCACGTGCATCTCGTCGACTTCCAGGGCCGCCAGCGGCGCATCGCGCTTGCCGGCCAGCGCGGCGACCAGGCCGGCGTCCATGTTGGCGCCTTCGGCGTTGGTGGCCACCGGGCCCAGCGTCGCCAGCGCGGCCGAGGTCATCCTGGTGGTGGTGGATTTGCCGTTGGTGCCGGTGACGATGACGGTGCGCCGGCCGCCGGCGAGCTGCCGGAGAACCGAGCGGTCCAGCGTCATCGCGATCAGGCCGCCGATCATCGCCCCCGCGCCGCGCCCGGTCACCCGCGACGCCCAGCGCGCGCCGGCTCCCGCGGCGAGGGCCAGACGAGCGCGGGTGGTAATCACCCGGGAAGTTTAAATGCGCGCCGCGGCCGTATCGAATTCCCCGCCGACACGGCCGCGTAGCGGCCGGATGATGTCGGTCGGCCGTGCCATCCTCAGAGCATGAGCGGGGTGTCCTGGGGTCGGCCGGCCAGCGAGCCGGACGCCGGCTGGGCCGTCGTCGACGTCGAGACCTCGGGCTTTCGGCCGGGTCAGGCGCGGATCATCAGCGTGGCGGCGCTCGGGCTGGACGCCGACGGCAACGTCGAACATTCGGTGGTGAGCCTGCTCAACCCCGGCGTGGACCCCGGTCCCACCCACGTGCACGGGCTGACCGCCGCCATGCTCGAAGACCAGCCCCAGTTCGCCGACATCGTCGGCGACGTGGCCGAGGTGCTGCGCGGTCGCACCCTGGTGGCCCATAACGTGGCGTTCGACTACGCGTTTCTGGCCGCCGAGGCCGAACTCGCCGAGACCGAGCTGCCCGTCGACAGCGTCATGTGCACGGTCGAGCTGGCCCGGCGGCTGGACCTCGGCGTGCAGAACCTGCGGCTGGAGACGCTCGCCGCGCATTGGGGCGTCACCCAGGAGCGGCCGCACGACGCCTTCGACGACGCGATGGTGCTCACCCACGTGCTGGCCTCGGCGCTCAAGCTGGCCCGCGCCGGTGACATCTGGCTGCCGATTCATCCGGTGACCCGGCGCCGCTGGCCGAACGGCCGGGTCACCCACGACGAACTGCGACCGCTCAAGGTGCTCGCGTCCCGGATGCCCTGCCCCTATCTCAACCCGGGCCCCTACGTCGGCGGCCGGCCGCTGGTGCAGGGCATGCGGGTGGCGCTGGCCGCCGAGGTGGGCCGCACCCACGAGGAGCTCGTCGAGCGCATCCTGCACGCCGGGCTGGCCTACACCGACGCCGTCGACCGGGAGACCTCGCTGGTGGTCTGCAACGATCCCGCCGCCGAGCAGGGCAAGGGCTACCTCGCCCGGCAGCTGGGAGTGCCGGTGATTTCCGACGCGCAGTTCATGGACTGCGTCGGCGCAGTCATCGGCGGCACCAGCATGGACGAGTTCACCGACGCCAGCACGCTGGACCAGCAGCTGGCGCTGTTCTGATCAGCCGCGGGCGGCGCGGTTGACCGCGGACACGACGGCGCGCAGCGACGCCGACGTGATCGACGGCGCGATGCCGACCCCCCACACCGTGCGGCCGTCCACCGACGCCTCCACGTACGCCGCGGCCTGCGCGTCGTCGCCCGAGCTCATGGCGTGCTCGGAATAGTCCAGCACGGCCACGTCAAAACCGACGCTGCCCAGCGCATGCACGAACGCGGCCAGGGGGCCGTTGCCCTCCCCGCTGATCTCGGTCTCCGCCCCGTTGAGCTTGACGGTCGCGGTGATGCGGGTGATGCCGCTGTCCTCCTCGGAGGCGTCGACGCGCTGCTTGATCCGCTCCAGCGGCGACACCGGGGCCAGGTACTCCTCGGAGAAGGCGTCCCACATCTCCTTGGGACTGACCTCGCTGCCTTCCCCTGCGGTGCCCTCCGCGATCTTCTGGATCACCTGGGAGAACTCGATCTGCAGCCGTCGCGGCAGCGCCAGACCGTGGTCGGCCTTCATGATGTAGGCCACCCCGCCCTTGCCGGACTGCGAATTGACCCGGATCACCGCCTCGTAGGTGCGCCCGACGTCCTTGGGGTCGATCGGCAGGTACGGCACCTGCCAGAGCATGTCCTCGACGTCGGTGTCCGCGGCGTCCGCGTCGACCTTCATCTGGTCCAGTCCCTTGTTGATGGCGTCCTGGTGGCTGCCGGAGAACGCGGTGTAGACCAGGTCACCGCCGTAGGGGTGGCGCTCGTGCACCGGCAACTGGTTGCAGTACTCCACCGTGCGGCGGATCTCGTCGATGTTGGAGAAGTCGATCTGCGGGTCGACGCCGCGGGAGAACAGATTCAGCCCCAGCGTCACCAGGCAGACGTTGCCGGTGCGTTCGCCGTTGCCGAACAGGCAGCCCTCGATGCGGTCGGCGCCGGCCTGGTAGCCCAATTCCGCTGCGGCGACGGCGGTTCCGCGGTCGTTGTGCGGATGCAGGCTCAGGATGACGGACTCCCGGTTGGCCAGGTTGCGGCTCATCCACTCGATCGAATCGGCGTAGACGTTGGGCGTGGCCATCTCCACCGTGGCGGGCAGGTTGAAGATGATCGGGTTCTCCGGCGTCGGGCCGATGATCTCGCCGACGGCGTCGCACACCTGCTTGGCGTACTCCAGCTCGGTGCCGGTGTAAGACTCCGGCGAATACTCGAACCGCCACCGGGTGCCCGGGTACTTGGCGGCCTCCTCCGCACACTTACGCGCGCCTTCGGTCGCGATGGCCTGCACCGCGGCCCGGTCCGCGCGAAAAACCACGCGGCGCTGCAGGATTGACGTCGAGTTGTAGAAGTGCACGATGGCCTGCGGCGCGCCGTGGCACGCGTCGAAGGTGCGCTCGATCAGTTCGGGGCGGCACTGGGTCAGCACCTGGATGGTGACGTCGTCGGGGATGGCGCCGTCGGTGATGATCTCGCGGACGAAGTCGTAGTCGGTTTGGCTGGCCGACGGGAATCCGACCTCGATCTCCTTGTAGCCCATCCGAACCAGCAGATCGAACATGCGGCGCTTGCGTGCCGGGCTCATGGGGTCGATCAGCGCCTGGTTGCCGTCGCGCAGATCGACGGCACACCACAGCGGCGCGCTGTCAAGGACGCGGTCGGGCCAGGTGCGGTCGGTCAGCCGGATGGGCTCGACCTCTTCGGCGAAGGGCCGGTACCGGTTGACCGGCATCGACGAGCCCCGCTGCAGGTTCCACACGGGCTGCCCGGGGCCCGGGGGCCGGCCGGCTGGACGATGGTTCGTGTCGAGCTGAATGCGTCGGGATTGGAAGTCACGGTGATTGCTCCGGGGGTTTCAGAAGGGAACTTCAGACCGGCGCATCGCGAACACCCGCGACGGGAAGCCGGTCTGGATCAGACCCCGTCGCGGCGTCCGAGGAGGAGCACCCGCTGCACGTCCTGCACTTTACCGCTTTTAGCGGCTGGGTAAAAATGCCGCTGAGACGGTAGCGAATGCGCAGGCCGGGGAACCAGGTATCGCGACGTAAATCACCATGCGGGGGCACGTATTCTGTTGTGGACTTATACCCGAAATTGAAGTGCGCAGGCCCGGAGAGGCAGGAAAAAACGTGGCGCTCGTCGTGCAGAAGTACGGCGGATCCTCAGTGGCGAACGCCGATCGGATCCGGCGGGTGGCCGAGCGCATCGTCGCTACCAAGAAGCAGGGGAACGATGTAGTGGTCGTCGTCTCCGCGATGGGCGACACCACCGATGACCTGATGGATCTGGCCCAGCAGGTGTGCCCGGCCCCGCCGCCGCGCGAACTCGACATGCTGCTCACCGCCGGTGAGCGCATCTCCAACGCGCTGGTCGCGATGGCGATCGAATCGCTGGGTGCGCAGGCGCGCTCGTTCACCGGCTCCCAGGCCGGGGTGATCACCACCGGCACGCACGGCAACGCCAAGATCATCGACGTCACGCCGGGACGGCTGCAGGCCGCGCTCGACGAGGGGCGCATCGTGCTGGTGGCCGGGTTCCAGGGCGTCAGCCAGGACACCCGCGACGTCACCACGCTGGGCCGCGGCGGTTCGGACACCACGGCGGTGGCCCTGGCCGCGGCGCTGCGCGCCGACGTCTGCGAGATCTACACCGACGTCGACGGCATCTTCAGCGCCGACCCGAGGATCGTGCACAACGCCCGCAAGCTGGACACGGTCACCTTCGAAGAGATGCTCGAGATGGCGGCTTGCGGCGCCAAGGTTTTGATGCTGCGCTGCGTGGAATATGCACGCCGCTATGGCATTCCGGTGCACGTCCGATCGTCGTATTCGGAGAACCCGGGCACCGTTGTCGTCGGATCGATCAAGGACATAGCCATGGAAGACCCCATCCTGACCGGAGTCGCGCACGATCGCAGCGAGGCCAAGGTGACCGTCGTCGGCATTCCCGACATCCCGGGATACGCCGCGCGCGTCTTCCGGGCGCTCGCGGACGCCGACGTGAACATCGACATGGTGCTGCAGAACGTCTCGAAGGTCGAGGACGGCAAGACCGACATCACGTTCACCTGCTCGCGCGACAGCGGGCCCACCGCGGTGGCCAAGCTGGATGCGCTCAAGGAGGAGATCGGGTTCAGCCAGCTGCTCTACGACGACCACATCGGCAAGGTGTCGCTGATCGGGGCCGGCATGCGCAGCCACCCCGGCGTCACCGCCACGTTCTGTGAGGCCCTCGCCGAGGTGGGCGTCAACATCGAGCTGATCTCCACCTCCGAGATCCGCATCTCGGTGCTGTGCCGCGACACCGAACTAGACAAGGCCGTCGTGGCGTTGCACGAGGCGTTCGGGCTCGGCGGCGCGGAGTCGGCGACGGTGTATGCGGGGACGGGTAGATAAATGGTTGCCATAGGCGTTGTGGGCGCCACCGGCCAGGTCGGCCAGGTGATGCGCAGGCTGCTCGACGAGCGGGACTTTCCGGCCACCTCGGTGCGGTTCTTCGCGTCGTCGCGGTCGCAGGGCCGGAAGCTGGAGTTCCGGGGCCAGGAGATCGAGGTCGAAGACGCCGCGACGGCCGACCCGAACGGCCTGGACATCGCGCTGTTCTCCGCCGGCAAGACCATGTCGCTGGTGCAGGCGCCGCGGTTCGCCGCGGCCGGGGTGACGGTCATCGACAACTCGTCGGCCTGGCGCAAGGACCCGGACGTGCCGTTGGTGGTGTCCGAGGTGAACTTCGACAGGGACGCGGCCAACCGGCCGAAGGGCATCATCGCCAACCCGAACTGCACGACCATGGCCGCGATGCCGGTGCTCAAGGTGCTGCACGAGGAAGCCGGGCTGCGACGCCTGGTGGTGTCCAGCTATCAGGCGGTGTCCGGCAGCGGGATCGCCGGGGTCGAGGAGCTGGCCACGCAGGCGCGCGCGGTCATCGACGGCGCCGAGCGGCTGGTGCAGGACGGCCGAGCGGTGCAGTTCCCGGCGCCCAAGACCTACGTGGCGCCGATCGCGTTCAACGTGGTGCCGCTGGCCGGCTCGCTGGTGGACGACGACTCGGGCGAGACCGACGAGGACCAGAAGCTGCGCCACGAGAGCCGCAAGATCCTCGGCATCCCCGAGCTGGCCGTCAGCGGTACCTGCGTGCGGGTGCCGGTGTTCACCGGGCACTCGCTGTCGATCAACGCCGAATTCGACCGGCCGCTGTCCCCGGAGCGGGCCCACGAGTTGCTCGACGGGGCGCCGGGCGTCAGGGTGGTCGACGTGCCGACCCCGCTGGCGGCCGCCGGCGTCGACGAATCCCTGGTCGGCCGCATCCGGCGCGACCCCGGGGTGCCCGACGGCCGCGGGCTGGCGTTGTTCGTCTCCGGTGACAACCTGCGCAAGGGGGCTGCGCTGAACACCATCCAGATCGCCGAGCTGCTGGCCGCCCAGCTGTGACAAGCGGGTGAGCACCACCCACGCTCGCCTGGGCGTGCGGTGCTCACTGTTCGCCGCGGCGTGTTTGGTTCTGCCGCAATGGTTTTCCAGCGCCGCGCACGCCGATCCGGCCGCGCCCGCCCCCGAGCCCGTGCTGCAGCCGCTGGCGCCCGGCCAGGTGCTGCGCATCGGCCCCACCGCGGGCACCGGCACACCGACCGGGGACTACGGCATCGGCGCGACCGACCTGTGTGAGTTCGTCGAATTCCCCGCCGAGTTGCTCCAGGTGTGCGGCGACAGCTTCGCCGGCCAGGGGGTCGGTTTCGGCGGCTGGTACGCGCCGGTCGCGCTGCGCGTCGACACCGCGTCCGTCGACGACCCGGGCGGGGTGCGCTACACCGGGGTCACCGGCATCAGCAATCCGCTGCTGGCCGACCCCGCCCCGCCGGGCGCCTCGCAGTTGCCGGCCGGGGTGGTCCAGATCAACCGGCGCAACTACCTGCTGGTGACGACGACCAAAAACCTCGAGCCGCAGACCTCACGCCTGGTGAGCGCCGAGCCGGCCCGCGCGGGCTGGCAGACGATCCCGGGATCCAAGCGGCCCGCGTCGTACCAGGGCGGCTCGCAGACGCAGATCAGCGGCTATTACGACCCGATCCCCACCCCGGACTCGCCCAGCGGGTGGGTCTACATCGTCGCCGACAGTTTCACCCGCAGGGACCCGGTGCTGCTCTACCGGGCCACCCCGCAGACGTTCACCGATCGGTCGCGGTGGCAGGGCTGGGCGGCCGGCCCGGGAGGGGGCTGGGGCAAGCCACCGACGCCGCTGTGGCCGGACGCGGTCGGCGAGATGTGCATTCGGCAGATCGACGGCAAGGCGGTGCTGTCCTATTTCAACGCCGTCACGGGCAACATGGAGGTCCGGGTGGCCGACGACCCGACGGGCCTGGGCGACGCGCCGGTCACCACGGTGGTGCAGCACGACGAGTGGCCGGATCCGGCCGAGAGCCTGCCGCCGCCCTACGACAACCGGCTCGCGCAACCGTACGGCGGTTACATCTCACCCGGGTCCACGCTGGACGAGCTGCGAATCTTCGTGAGCCAGTGGGACACTCGCGCGCGGGTGGCTGCGCCGTACCGGGTGATCCAGTTCGCGGTCAACCCGCTGCGGCCCGGTCAACAGCCCTGATCCGTCCGCAACGGATCTTGGAGGCCCTCCGAAGCGCGGCCGAACCCGACCTTCGCGTTGTACGTTGAGGTACGCGCCAGCGTTGGAGGTGCCAGTGGGCGAAGGCGAAACCGAAGAAGCCAAGCGCCGAGCCGAACTCGCCGCTCGCAAACCCGTGACGCGCGAAGACGCCGCTCGAGCCCACGCTCGAGCGCAACAAGCCCACGCCCGGTCACTGGCTGCGCACAAAAGCGCCATGCAGCTTCACGAACAGGCAGCCGAACTGCACCGGCGAGCGGCCGACGCTCACGAGGTGCATGCGGCACACGAGCCCGAGAATGCGGAACGCCACCTGAGCCGAGCGGAAAAAGAACGAGCCACGGCGCGACGGGAACGTGACGTTGCCGACGACCACCGCGATGCGGCCGACGACCACCGCTGATTCCCGGGGGCGATATGCCCGCTGAGCGGGGCCTTTGGTTCACAGCTGCTACATAAGCAGCGCATAGCCGCCACTACTGTTAACGGCTTCATCATTTGTCTCATGAGTGAAACATCTGAAACCCCCACTGTGCGGCACTCCACCGCCACTGCACCGGTCGCCGCCGAAGCGGCGGCGGCCTACCGGGCCCCGCGGGTCTTCCAACTCGCCGCGTGGGTCGCCATCGTCGCCGGGATCGTGTTCATCGTCGCGGTCATCTTCTTCACCGGCTTCATCCTCGGCCACCGCGGCGGCCATCACGGCCACCACCACCACAAGCACCACCACGCGATGGTTCACCACCGCGGCCCCGGTGGACCGGGCAACTTCGGCGGCCCGGGCGCGCCGGGTGGCCAGGGCGGCCAGGGTGGACAGGGCGGACAGAACGGTCCGGGAGCCACCACCGCTCCTCCGGCTCCGTCGGGCGTGCGTCCCAGCGGCATGGCCCCGGGTCAGCTCCCGCCGTCGGTCTTCCACTCCGCGGCCACGACGGGTCAGGTCCCGAGCGTCATCGTGCTGACCAACTGAAAAACCGTTGTCAACCAGTGGCCCGGCGCTCCTCGCGAGCGCCGGGCCACCAGTCTTTCGGGGTCACCGGCGTCTAACCGGCGCATCTCGATTCACAACATTTTTGCCGCCTGGGCCTGTTAGGGATCAGGCATGCGGGGCAGTATGGCAAGGCATGAGCGAGACACCCGAACCACACACCGAGCCGACACCACCCACGGAGTCGACCCCGGCCGCACCCGTCACCACGCCACCGCCGCCGCCCCCGCACAGGGTGAAGCCGCCGCGGCTCTACACGGCGGCCGCCTGGGTGGTGATCGTCGCGGGCGTCGTCTTCATCCTCACGTCGGCCTTCTTTGTCGGCGCTTTCATCTGGAAGCACAACTACTACTGCCACCATCACCACCACGGCATGTTCCATCCGGCGGGCCCCGGCGGCCCGGGACCGGGCAATGGGCCGTGGGGTGGCCCCGGGCCGGGTAACGGACCCGGGCAGTACGGCGCGCCCGGCGGCTACGGACCGTGGTACGGCGGGCCCGGCGGCCCGGGCGGACCCGACAACGGACCATGGGGATACGGGCCCACCGGTCCCGGCTTGATCGTTCCGATGCCCCCCGGCGGTCCGGGCGGTCCCGGTGGACCGGTCGCCGGCCCGGGTGTCAGCGGCCCGGGTCAGCCGCCCGGCGTCAACCCGGGCCCCGGCGCACCCCCGCCGCCGCGCCCCTGACCGCGGGCGGTCAAGTCACGCCTTAAGTCGTGCCCGGAATGGGTATTAGCCCGTAGTGGGCGGCCGATCGGAAGTCGCCCGCATTTCTTGACTTGGTCAAGATGAGGGGAATACTCGATTGCAGGCCGGAAGATCCGGGCCGCGCACCGCGGTACTGAAAATGCTTGATGCTCAAGTGGTTTCGGTTCCACGGTGTGTGACCTCGGGTGCCGCGGCCTGCAGCCCGGTGACGAGGAGAGAGCGGAATGACGGAGCGTTTCACGACCACTGACGCCGGCATCGCTGCGCCGAGCGACGACCAGTCGCTGACGATCGGCCCAGACGGCCCGATTCTGTTGCAGGACCACTACCTGATCGAACAGATGGCGATGTTCAATCGGGAGCGCATCCCGGAGCGCCAGCCGCACGCCAAAGGTGGTGGCGCGTATGGGCATTTCGAAGTGACCAATGACGTCAGCCAGTACACCCGGGCCGCGGTGTTCGCGCCGGGCACCAAAACCGACATGTTGGCCCGGTTTTCCACCGTCGCCGGCGAGCGCGGCAGCCCAGACACCTGGCGCGACCCGCGGGGCTTCGCGCTCAAGTTCTATACGAGCGAGGGCAATTTCGACCTGGTCGGCAACAACACCCCGGTCTTCTTCATGCGGGATCCGCTGAAATTCCAGCACTTCATCCGGTCGCAGAAGCGCCTGCAGGCGAGTAACGTGCGCGACCACAACATGCAGTGGGACTTCTGGAGCCTGTCCCCGGAGTCGGCGCACCAGGTGACCTGGCTGATGGGCGACCGCGGAATCCCCAAGACCTGGCGGAACATGAACGGCTACAGCAGCCACACCTACAGCTGGATCAACGCGGCCGGCGAGATCTTCTGGGTGAAGTATCACTTCATCACCGATCAGGGCATCGAGTTCCTCACCCAGGAGGACGCCGACCGGTTGGCCGGCGAGGACGGCGACTACCACCAGCGCGACCTGTTCGAGTCGATCGAGCGGGGGGATCACCCGAGCTGGACGCTGAAGATGCAGATCATGCCGTACGAGGAAGCCAAGAATTACCGGTTCAACCCCTTCGACCTGACCAAGGTCTGGCCGCACGGCGACTATCCGCTGATCGACGTCGGCAAGATGACGCTGAACCGCAACGTCACCGACTACCACGCCGAGATCGAGCAGGCGGCCTTCGAACCGAACAACACCGTGCCCGGCACCGGCCTGAGCCCGGACAAGATGCTGCAGGCGCGCGGCTTCTCGTACTCCGACGCCCACCGCGCCCGGCTGGGGACCAACTACCGGCAGATCCCGGTCAACACCCCCAGAGTCGAGGTGAACAGCTACTCCAAAGACGGCGCCATGCGCATCAACAACGTCTCCGACCCCGTGTATGCGCCCAATTCCTATGGTGGGCCGCACGCCGACCCGGCATGCGCCGCCGAGATCCGCTGGCATGCCGACGGGGACATGGTCCGCTCGGCCTACACGCTGCACGCCGAGGACGACGACTGGGGGCAGGCCGGCACCATGGTCCGCGAGGTCCTCGATGATGCGGCCAGGGAACGCCTGGCGCACAACATCATTGGCCACGTCTCCCAAGGCGTGAAGGAGCCGGTGCTGTCGCGGGTGTTCGAGTACTGGCGCAACGTCGACCCAGACCTCGGCAAAAAGGTCGAGGACGGCGTCCGGGGCAACGGGGGCTGACCGCACTCCGGTGCGCCTGGCATGATCGCTGCATGACCATGCGGGTTACGCAGGTTGCCCAGCTGCTCGGGGCCGCGATGGCCATCGGCTCGGGTCTCGCGGGCGCGGCCGCAATTCCGGTCGCGGCCGCGCACCCCTCGGAGCCCGGCGTGGTGAACTACGCCGTGCTGGGCAAGGGATCGGTGGGCAACATCGTCGGCGGGCAGATGGGATGGGAGTCGGTGTTCACCCAGCCCGGGCAAGGTGACTGGGTGGACCTGCCGGACTGCAACAACTGGGCGGACATCGGCTTGCCCGAGGTGTACAACGACCCCGACCTGGCGTCGTTCAACGGGGCCGTCACCCAGACGTCGGCCACCGACCAGACCCATCTGGTCAAACAGGCCGTCGGGGTGTTCGCCACCAACGAGGCGGCTGGCCGGGCATTTCATCGGGTGGTGGATCGAACGGTGGGCTGTTCGGGACAGACGACCGCGCTCCACCTGGACAACGGCACCACACAGGTGTGGTCGTTCGACGGCGGGCCGGCCGGCCCGGCCGACGAGAACTGGACGAAGCAGGAGGCCGGCACCGATCGCCGGTGCTTCAATCAAACCAGGCTGCGCGAAAACGTGTTGCTGCAGGCGAAAGTGTGCCAATCCGGCAACGCCGGACCTGCGGTGAACGTGCTAGCTGGGGCGATGCAGAACGCGTTGGGTCAATAAGCGAGCGATTGGGTAACCGTCTGTCCCGAGCACCTCAACGTGCACAGAAGGGAATATGTCGGGGGCGTCTGATAGATGAAGCACTAGACGAAGTGGTGCCGATTAGCTGCGCTGGGAAGCGGTCCGCAGGTGCATGTTCAGGCTTGCCCGGGCCCGAAGGGATCGTGATATGACGTTCGCGCCGATCACTGCCGCGGCTTCGCAGTCGGAGTCGCGCGTGGCCGGAGCCGACCCCGCCCCCGAGCTCGACATCGCCGAACTGGGCGACTCCGCGGCCGTCGCGCACTACATCGCCGAGGGATGTCTGGTGGACGCGCCGCTGGGGCGGGTCGGGCTCGAGTTGGAGGCCCATTGCCACGACCCGGCCGACCCGCACCGCAGGCCGAGCTGGAGCGAGATCAGCGACGTGCTCGACGCGCTGCCCGCGCTGCCGGGCGGCAGCAGGATCACCGTGGAACCCGGCGGCGCCGTCGAACTGTCCGGGCCGCCCGCCGACGGCGTGCTGCCGGCCATCGACGCCATGCGCCGCGATCAGGCCGTGCTCCGGCCGGCGTTTGCCGCTGCGGGGCTGGGCCTGGTGTTCCTCGGCGCCGACCCGCTGCGCCCGCCCAAGCGCATCAACCCCGGGGCCCGCTACCGCGCGATGGAGCAGTTCTTCGCGACCAGCCGCTCCGGGGAGGCCGGCGCGGCGATGATGACGTCGACCGCCTCGATTCAGGTCAATCTGGACGCCGGGCCGCGCGACGGCTGGGCAGCCCGGGTCCGTCTCGCACATGCGTTGGGGCCCACCATGATCGCGATCACCGCGAACTCGCCGATGCTGGACGGTGACTTCACCGGCTGGGTGTCGAGCCGGCAGCGGGTGTGGGGCCGGATGGACTCGGCGCGCTGTGGACCCATCCTGGGCGCCAGCGGTGACGACCCGGGCACCGACTGGGGGCGGTATGCGCTCAAGGCGCCGGTGATGCTGGTGCACAATCCCGACGCCGAGGCCGTCACGCAGTGGGTGCCGTTCGCCGACTGGGTCGACGGCCGCGTGTTGCTCGGGGATCGTCGCCCGAGCGTCGCCGACCTGGAGTACCACCTGACCACACTGTTCCCGCCGGTGCGGCCCAGGCAGTGGCTGGAGATCCGGTATCTGGACAGCGTGCCCGACGCGTTGTGGCCCGCCGTCGCGTTCACGCTGGCGGTCCTGCTCGACGACCCGGACGCCGCCGACATCGCGGCCGAGGCCGTCGAACCGGTGGCCACCGCGTGGGACACCGCGGCCCGGGTGGGGCTGCGGGACCGGCGGCTGTACGCGGCGGCCAACGCCTGCATGGCCGTCGCCGCCGCGAAAGCGCCCGCCGAGCTCGCCGATTCGATGCAGCGGCTGGTCCGCCTGGTCGACCAGGGCCGCTGCCCGGGCGACGATTTCTCCGACCGCGTGGTCGAGCACGGCCTCGCGGCCGCCGTCTCGGAAGCGGCGAGTTGCCCGCAAGGGGAGCTGTGACGTCTCCTGATGATTCCGACCCGCTGCGCCCGGCTGCGCCGCGCTTGCGGTCGTCATGCCGGGAGGGCATCGCCGACGACCTGGCGCGGACGCGGACGCGGACGCTGCGCCTGGTCGAGTTCGACGACGCCGAACTCTGCCGGCAGTACGACCCGCTGATGAGCCCGCTGGTGTGGGACCTGGCGCACATCGGTCAGCAGGAGGAGCTGTGGTTGCTGCGCGGCGGTGACCCCGCGCGCCCCGGGATGCTGCCGCCGGCCGTCGAGGGGCTCTACGACGCCTTCGTGCACTCCCGCGCCAGTCGGGTCGATCTGCCGTTGCTGTCGCCGGGCCAGGCGCGGTCCTACTGCCAGACCGTGCGGTCGGCCGTGCTCGACAGGCTCGACGCCCTGCCCGACGATCCCGCCGGCGACGAGGCCGTGTTCGTGTACGCGATGGTGGTCAGCCACGAAAACCAGCACGACGAGACCATGTTGCAGGCGCTGAACCTGCGCAGCGGCGCACCGCTGTTGCGGGACGCCTCCGAGTTGCCGGCCGGGCGAGCGGGGTTGGCCGGGACGTCGGTGCTGGTGCCCGGCGGTGAATTCGTGCTCGGCGTGGACGCCGCCGGCGAACCGTATTCGCTGGACAACGAGCGCCCGGCCCACGTCGTCGACTTGCCCGCGTTCCGGATCGGCCGGGTTCCGGTCACCAACGGCGAATGGCGGCGGTTCGTCGAGGACGGCGGTTATGACCGGCCGGGCTGGTGGTCGGAGCGCGGCTGGCAGCACCGCCAGGCCGCTGGCCTGACCGCGCCGCAGTTCTGGAGCTCCGACGCCACGACGCGCACCCGGTTCGGCCACGTCGAGGACATCCCCGCCGACGAACCCGTCCAGCACGTCAGCTATTTCGAGGCCGAGGCCTACGCGGCCTGGGCCGGTGCCCGGCTGCCCACCGAGATGGAATGGGAGAAGGCCTGCTCCTGGGATCCGGCCACCAATACGCGGCGGCGGTATCCCTGGGGCGAGCGCACACCGGACGAGACGCTGGCCAACCTCGGCGGCGGCGCGTTGCGGCCGGCGCCCGTCGGGGCCTACCCGGCAGGCGCTTCGCCGTGCGGGGCCGAGCAGATGCTCGGCGATGTCTGGGAGTGGACCACCTCCCCGCTGCGGCCCTGGCCGGGGTTCATCCCGATGCTCTACGAACGGTATTCGCAACCCTTCTTCGACGGCGACTACCGGGTGCTGCGGGGCGGCTCGTGGGCCGTGGAGCCGGGCATCATGCGCCCGAGTTTCCGCAACTGGGATCACCCCTACCGGCGCCAGATCTTCTCCGGCGTGCGGTTGGCGTGGGACGTCTCCGACGGCGGGGATCCCGCCTGATGTGCCGGCACCTGGGCTGGCTGGGAACCGACGTCACGGTTTCCTCGCTGGTGCTCGACCCGCCGTTCGGCCTGCGGGTGCAGTCCTATGCGCCGCGCCGGCAAAAGCACTGCCTGCTCAACGCCGACGGTTGGGGCGTCGGGTTTTTCGACGGTCACGTGCCGCGTCGTTGGCGCAGCCAGGCGCCCCTGTGGGGCGATGTGTCGTTCGACTCCATCGCGCCCGCGCTGCGCAGCCACTGCGTGGTGGCCGCGGTGCGCTCGGCCACCGTCGGCATGCCGATCGAGGCCAGCGCGTGCGCGCCGTTCACCGACGGGCAGTGGTTGTTGTCGCACAACGGAATCGTCGACCGGTCCGTGTTGCCGACCACGCAGCGGGCCGAATCGGTCTGTGACAGCGCGATACTGGCGGCGATGATCTTCGAGCGCGGGCTTGACGCGCTGGGGAAGACCGTCGAAGAGGTCGCCGCCGCCGACCCGAACGCCCGACTGAACATATTGGCCGCCAACGGATCTCGCATGCTGGCGACCGCCTGGGGCGACACGCTGAGCATCCTGCGGCGCCCGGACGGTGTGGTCGTGGCCAGCGAACCCTATGACAACGACTCCGACTGGGAGGACGTGCCGGACCGCCACCTCGTCGAAGTCACCGCGGACGGCGTCGCCATGACGCCGCTGGATCAGCCGAGAGGATCTTGATGACGCTGTCGCTGTCGAACCACCTGGCCGCCGATTCGGCGTACCACGCGCTGCGCCGCGACGTCCTGCACGGCCTGCAGGAGACACCAAAGACGTTGCCGCCCAAATGGTTCTACGATTCCGTCGGCAGCGATCTGTTCGACCAGATCACCCGGCTGCCCGAGTACTACCCGACGCGCGCCGAGGCCGAGATCTTGCGGGCTCGGGCGGGCGAAGTCGCATCGGCCAGCGAGGCCGACACCCTGGTGGAGCTGGGCAGCGGAACCTCGGAGAAGACGCGGGTGTTGCTCGACGCCCTGCGCACGCGGGGCTCGCTGCGCAGGTTCGTCCCGTTCGACGTCGACGCCAGCATCCTGTCGACCGCCGCAGCGGCCATCCAACAGGAATACGAGGGCATCGAAATCAAGGCCGTCTGCGGCGATTTCGAGGAGCACCTGACCGAGATCCCGGAAGGCGGGCGGCGGCTCTTCGTGTTCCTGGGGTCGACGATCGGCAATCTCACGCCCGGACCGCGCGCGGAATTCCTCGCCGCACTGTCCGCCCAGATGCGGCCCGGCGACAGCCTGCTGCTGGGCACGGATTTGGTGAAGGACACCGAGCGGCTGGTGCGCGCCTACGACGACGCCGCCGGGGTGACGGCGGCGTTCAACCGCAATGTGCTCGCGGTGGTGAACCGGGAGCTCGACGCCGACTTCGACGTGGACGCCTACCGGCACGTGGCCCGGTGGAACGCCGCGGAGGAACGCATCGAGATGTGGCTGCGGTCCGACCGGCGCCAGCGGGTGCGGGTCGGTGCGCTCGAGCTGACCGTCGACTTCTCGGCCGGCGAGGAGATGCTCACCGAGGTGTCGTGTAAGTTCAGCTCCGATAAGGTAACCGGCGAATTGGCCGCCGCGGGGTTGCGCCGCACCCGGTGGTGGACCGACGAGGCGGGCGACTTCGGGTTGTCGTTGGCCGTGAAGTGACCGCCGGCATTGCGCTGGCCGATCAGTGGCGGTCAGCCCGCCCGCCGATGGCCGGTCTGCACCTGGACAACGCGGCCTGTTCGCGGCAGAGCCTGGCGGTGATCGAGGCCGGCGCGCAGCACGCCCGCAACGAGTCCGAGCTGGGCGGCTACGTCGCGGCGGAGGCGGCCACGCCGGTGCTCGATGCCGGCCGCGTGGCGTTCGCCGCGTTGACCGGAATGGCTGATGCCGAAGTGGTTTTCACCACCGGCTCGCTGAATGCCCTGGATCTGTTGCTGGGCGCCTGGCCGTCAGGAGCGACAGAGCGAAAACGGCTGGCCTGCCTGCCCGGCGAATACGGCCCCAACCTGGCGATGATGGCCGCGCACGGGTTCGACCGACAGCTGCTGCCCGCCCTGGAAGACGGCCAGATCGCGCTGGACGACGCGGCGCTGGCCCTGCAGAGCGATCCACCGGACCTGGTGCATCTGACCGCGGTCGCCAGCCATCGCGGTGTGGTGCAACCGGTTTCGATGGTCGCCCAACTCTGCCGGGAGCTGGATCTGCCGCTCGTCGTCGACGCGGCACAGGCCCTGGGCCAGGTGGAGTGCGCGGCCGGCGCCGACGTGACCTATTCCTCGTCGCGCAAGTGGATCGCCGGGCCGCGCGGTGTCGGCATCCTCGGCGTGCGCCGCGAACTGATGGGGCGCCTGCGCCCGCGGCTGGCCGCACCGGAGTGGGCCCGCAACGGCGGCGCGCCGACGGTGGCCGAACAGCTGGAATTCGGCGAGGCCAACGTCGCTGCGCGCGTGGGGTTTTCGCTGGCGCTGGGCGAGCATCTGGCGTACGGGCCGCAGGCGGTGTGTGCGCGGCTGGCCAAGGTGGGCGCCCTGACCCGCACGGCGCTGGCCGATGTGGCCGGGTGGACGGTGGTCGAAGAGGTCGAAGAACCCAGTGCCATCACCACTTTGGCACCGACCGACGGTGCCGACCCGCAGGCGGTGCGCCACTGGCTGCTCGCCGAGCGGCGGATCCTGACCACGTTCGCGGGCGTGCAGCGGGCGCCGCTGGAGCTGACGGAACCCGTGCTGCGGATCTCGCCGCACGTCGACACGACGGCCGACGACCTGGAGACGTTCGCCGAGGCGCTCATCGCCGCCACCGCGGCGACCGCGACGGCCTAGCCGGCTTTGTGCGCGGTTAACAGGTAGGCCGGCATCTTCATCCGGCCCTTCTCGTCGCGGTCGTGCTTTGGGCCGTCGGGGACCGGCGGAATGTTGGCGTGGATGAATGCCGGCCGGATCTCGTCGATCTCCCAGTACTTGCTCACCGCGTCGCGCAGCTCGTCCTCGTCGACTTCGTTGGGCTTGGCTTCCCACTCGTCGGGGAAGGCGCCCTTGGCGAAGACCAACACGAAGAAGCGGGCCCCCGGCGCCGCCGCGCGGTGCACCGCGCTCAAGTAGCCGTCGCGGCCCTCGATCGGCAGCGAGTGGAACAGCGTGCTGTCGGCGACGGTGGAGAACCGTCCGTCGTAGCCGGTGAACGAGGTGATGTCCGCCTGCACGAAGGTGGCGGTGGTCAGGCCGCGGTCGGCCGCCGCCTTGGTGGCCGCCGCGACGGCGGTGGGGGTGAGGTCGATGCCGACCACGGTGTAACCCTGGGCGGCCAGGGTCAAGGACAGCTCGGCGACTCCGCAGCCCGCGTCCAGCACGTCGCTGCGGAACTTGCCGGCCGCGATCAGGGCGGCCAGTTCGGGCTGCGGCTCACCGATGTTCCACGGCGGCGGGCCCTCGAAGTGAGCCTGCTCTCGATACGCGCTGTCCCAGTCCATCACTTCGTCAGACGGCATGGACCCCAAGCTACTCCCAGGTGTGCACCGGTTCATTGGCGTGCATGTGGTCGCAGTACCGGCGCAGCATCTCGGCCAGCGCCGCGGGCCTGCTCATGCCGCCGTCCTGCAGCGCGCGCACCGTGGACACCTGCCAGCTGGCACCGTTGCGCCCCGCCCGGGCCCGGCCTTCGATGACCCCGAGGAACCGGTCGCGGACCTCGGCGTCGACACCCCAGCGCTGCAACCCCTCGTCGGCGATCGGCAGCAGGGTGTCGAGCACCAGTTCACGCGCGGTCACGTCGCCCAGGCCGGGCCAGTGCAGCCCGGCGTCGATGCCGTCCAGCGCCGCCGCCATGAAATTGGCTTCCGCCACACCGAAATCCATGACGGTCCACAGCGGTTTGTCCGCTTCGGACACGCTGCGCAGCATGCCGTAGAAGAAGGCCGCATTCGCCAGCATGTCGACGACCGTCGGCCCGGCCGGCAGCACCCGGTTCTCCAGCCGCAGATGCGGGCGACCGTCGACGACGTCGTACACCGGACGGTTCCATCGGTAGACGGTGCCGTTGTGCAGCCGCAGTTCGGACAGCTGCGGGATGCGGCCGGCGGCCAGCTCGGCGACCGGGTCTTCGTCGGACACCTCGGGCAGCAGGGACGGGAAGTAGCGGATGTTCTCCCGGAAGAGATCGAGGACCGAGTCGATCCACTGCTCGCCGAACCACACCCGCGGCCGCACGCCTTGGGACTTCAGCTCGTCGGGTCTGGTGTCCGTGGACTGCGCGAACAGCTCGATGCGTGTTTCCGCCCACAGCCGGTGGCCGAAGAAGAACGGCGAGTTGGCGCCCAGCGCCAGCTGCGGGCCGGCGACGATCTGCGCCGCATTCCAGTTCGCTGCGAAGGTCCCCGGATCCAGCTGCAGGTGCAATTGCATGCTGGTGCAGGCGGATTCGGGTGCGATCGTCGCGGTGTGCCAGCTCAGCGGCTCGGGTCCGGAGATGTTGATGGGGATGTCTTCGCCGCGGGCGCTGAAGATCGACTCGTTGAGGGCGGCGTATCGCTTCGATTCGCTCATCCAGCCGTGGTCGAGGTGCTCGGCCATCAAGGTGGGCAGGATGCCGATCATGACGATGTGGGCACCGCCGGCGGCGCCGGCCTTGTTCTCGGCCTCGTTCAGGCTGGCCCGCACCTCGGCCTCGAGGTCCAGGCTGGTGTGCCCGGGCAGCGGCCGCGGCGGAACGTTGAATTCGATGTTGTAGGCGCCCAATTCGACCTGGTACGCAGGATCGCCGATGGCGTCCAGCACGTGTCGATTGGACATGGCTGGCTGGTAGTCGGCGTCGACCAGGTTGCATTCGATCTCCATGCCGGTGAGCGGCTGCTCGGAATCGAAGCTCGACTGGGCAAGCATCGTCTCGAAGGCGTCCAGGCACAGCGCTACCTTGCGCCGGTACTCCCGCCGATGTGCGCTGTCGTACGTGGTGCGCTTGACCTCTTCGCCCACACCGCAGATGCAACAGGGTTACCGCGCGTAACGCAAGCTCCCACGAGTCGCGGTTCCCGACTCGCGCGCGCAGCGGGTAGACCATGATGGACTTTTGCCGCAAGCGTGTCCGAGCTCACGGGTGGAGGAGAGCAGTTGGCCGAGTCAGCCGAATTCGTCGCCGCCATCGACCAGGGAACCACCAGCACCCGCTGCATGATCTTCGATCACGAGGGTGCCGAAGTGGCGCGCCATCAACTCGAGCACGAGCAGATCCTGCCCCGGGCCGGCTGGGTGGAGCACGACCCGGTCGAGATCTGGGAGCGCACCTCCTCGGTGCTGACGTCGGTGCTCAACCGCGCCAATCTGAGTACCGAAAACATTGCCGCGCTGGGTATCACGAATCAGCGCGAGACGACGCTGGTGTGGAACCGCAAGACGGGGCGCCCCTACTACAACGCGATCGTCTGGCAGGACACCCGCACCGATCGGATCGCGTCGGCGGTGGAACGCGACGGTCGCGGCGACGTGATCCGGCGTAAGGCCGGCCTGCCCCCGGCCACCTACTTCTCTGGGGCCAAGCTGCAATGGATCCTGGACAACGTCGACGGGGTGCGCGCGGCCGCCGACAGCGGTGACGCCCTGTTCGGCACCGCCGACACCTGGGTGTTGTGGAACCTCACCGGGGGCCGCGCGGCGGCGTGCACGCCACCGACGTGACCAACGCCAGCCGGACCATGCTGATGAACCTGGAAACCCTGGACTGGGACGACGAACTGTTGTCGATCTTCGCGATCCCTCGCGCGATGTTGCCGAGGATCGCGCCGTCGTCCTCGCCGCAGCCCTACGGTGTGACGTCGGAGACCGGGCCGGCCGGCGGCGAGGTGCCGATCACCGGGATGCTCGGCGATCAGCACGCGGCGATGGTCGGCCAGGTGTGTCTGTCCGAGGGCGAGGCGAAAAACACCTACGGCACCGGAAACTTCCTGCTGCTCAACACCGGGGAGACGATCGTGCGGTCAGACAACGGACTGTTGACCACCGTCTGCTATCAGTTCGGGGACGCCAAACCCGTGTACGCGCTTGAGGGTTCGATCGCGGTGACCGGCGCGGCCGTGCAGTGGCTGCGCGATCAGCTGGGCATCATCAGCGGTGCCGCGCAAAGCGAATCGCTGGCACGCCAGGTCGACGACAACGGCGGAGTCTATTTCGTTCCCGCGTTTTCCGGGTTGTTCGCGCCCTACTGGCGATCCGATGCGCGCGGCGCGATCGTGGGCCTGTCCCGGTTCAACACCAACGCGCATCTGGCGCGCGCAACGCTGGAGGCGATCTGCTATCAGAGTCGTGACGTGGTGGACGCCATGGCGGCGGATTCCGGTGTGCGCCTTGATGTTTTGAAAGTCGACGGCGGCATCACCGGGAACGACCTGTGCATGCAAATCCAGGCTGACGTGTTGGGTGTGGACGTGGTGCGCCCGGTGGTCGCCGAGACCACCGCGCTGGGCGCCGCCTACGCGGCCGGCCTGGCGGTGGGGTTCTGGGCCGACCCGGCTGATCTGCGCGCCAACTGGCAAGAGGGCAAGCGCTGGGTGCCGGCCTGGGACGACGAGCAGCGCGCCGCCGGTTACGCGGGCTGGCGCAAAGCCGTGCAGCGGACCCTGGATTGGGTCTCCGTGACCTAGTGGTCACGTGACGTCACCCGATCCAGGGCCCGCCGGAGGCACTCAGTCTTCGCCGAGAATGCCGTAGATCTCGCGCCGCGCATTGTTGAGGATGTCGACGATGCGCTGCTGCTGCTCGGCCGACGCGGTGTGGGCCGATTGCCCGACCGCGCCGAACAACTGGCCGACGGCCGCCCGCAGATTCATGTGACCGGGGTCGGCGCCTTCGGTGATCTCGTCCCACGGCGGGGTCTCGATCTTCGTGGCCGCGCCGCGGCCCTCCTCGGTCAGCTCGAAAAGCTTCTTGCTGCCTTCGGTTTGGCTCGCGGTGATCAGGCCTTCGTCGTCGAGCAGTTGCAGTGTCGGGTACACCGAACCGGGGCTCGGCTTCCACAGTCCGTTGCTGCGTTCGGCGATCTGCTGGATCATTTCGTAGCCGTGCATCGGCCGCTCGGCCAGCAGCGTCAGGATGGCCGCTCGCACGTCGCCGCGCTTGCCGCGGCCCGGGCCGCCTCGGCGCCATCCGCCGCGCCGGCCACCGGGCCCGAAGCCGAAGCCCGGGCCAAAGCCGGGACCGAAGCCCGGGCCGAAACCGGGGCCGAAGCCGAGCGGGCCGTCGTGACCACCGGCGTGATCGCGCAGGTGCTCGCGGAAGTCCCGCCGGGCCTGGCGCCGCGCCTCGTGCAGGGCGCGCCGGTCAACCGGGCCGGAGCCGAAACCGAAGCCGAAACCGGGCCGGCCGGCGAACGGTCCTTCTGGGGGAGTGAATGGGGTGGTCATTTTCTGTCCTTACGTGTGTGGGTTGCGCATCGGTCGCGCGCTTTCGAAACATCACGATATATCGGAAACTAACGCGATGCAACGGGATATGTTGGAAAAGATTGTCGAATGAGCGCTGAGCTGCGGAGATCCGGCAAAGCCCGTCCGGCGGAGCGCGGTTTGCGTGCATCAAGCCGGGGGTAGGAATTAAGGGGATGGACGCTGACAACAACCTGCGGGTCGATAGCGGTGGCGCCGGCGCGGCCGCATTCGGGCGACCCGATGGTGGCCGGCGGCGTAACAGCCGGACGTGGATCAACTGGGGCTTGGCGCTGGCGACGGTGCCCGCCGCCGCGATCGTGATGCTCTTTGCGCTCGGCGCCGTGATGAGCACCGACGGCTGCAGTGATCGCAGCTGTCCCAACCTGGGCCACGGCGGGATCGATTTCGGCGTCGCGTTCTACGGTGCGCCCGCGGTCGCCGTGGTCGTCATCGTCATCTCGTTTTTCACCGCCAAACGGCGCGGCGGCATCGCGGTTCCACTGTGCGGATGGGCGCTGCTGGTCATCGACGTCGCCCTGATGGCGGCGAGTGTGGCCGGCTAGTGCGGCGCTGAGAAACCACCGGGGTCGCCCGGACCGGGACCGCCCGATCGCGGGTCGGGCCATCCGGCGGATTGCTGCGGTGGCGGCACCGCACCGGGCGGCGGGCTGGGCCACCCCGGGGCCCCGGGTAGGCACCGCCGGGCGGTGGCCACGGCGGCGCCCCATCGGTCCGGGCGCGGGCATGACCGGGCGCAGCCGGGCCAGTTCCCGGCGGTGCCGCTCGGCGAGGACGGCCGCGAGCACGAGTTCGGGTGGGGCGCCGGGCGGTGGTGGCGGCGCGATGCGGGCCACCACGTCCCCGGCGATCCGGTACGCCATCTGCAGCCGCAGCTGACGGTCGAGTTGGGTTGCCCTGGAAAGGAATTGACGCGCCACCTCGGCCTGACCGGCGGACAGGCCGGAGAGCTGCAGCGACGATGCCCACCACGCCAGGGCGGGCGGCATCATGGGCGGGGGCCCGAGCCGGGGTCCGCGCTCGTTGACCACCACCGTGCCGGCGAAGATGTCGCCGATCCGTTTGGCCTTCGGCGACAGGATGCTGCAGATGACGGCGGGGCTGCCGAACAGCATCCAGATCTCCACCAGCGCCGCCAGGGCCCGAAACAGGGCCTGGCGGAAGCGCTCTGGGCCACCGTCGTCGGACACCACGCGCAGGCCCATCGCGATCTTGCCCACCGAGCGTCCCCGCGTCGCCGTCTCGAGAACCAAGGGATAGCCCACAATTACCAGCACCGTAAATATCAGCAGGATCGCGTTGGTCAGTGCGGTGTCGAATTGCGTCAGGGTGGCCGCCCACAACATCAGGCCGAGCAGGTAGCCGATGACCATGACGACGATGTCGATCAGCGCGCTCAGCGTCCGCACCGGCAGCTGGGCGATCTGCACATCGAGCACCACGGCGTCCCCGGTCACCACCTCCGACATAACTTCGAACGGTACAGGCTGGGTGGGCGCGGCCGGCCGCACTTTGCCCTGCCGGCGGTGCGATTAGGCTGCCGAGGGTGGATGTCGATGCGTTCGTGCTGGCCCATCGTCCTACCTGGGACCGCCTGGACCGGTTGATCGGGCGGCGCCGGTCGCTGTCCGGCGCGGAGATCGACGAACTGGTCGAGCTTTACCAGCGGGTCTCCACGCACCTGTCGATGCTGCGATCCGCGTCGTCGGATTCCGTGTTGATCGGCCGGCTCTCGAGCCTGGTCGCGCGCGCCCGGTCGGCGGTGACCAGTGCCCACGCGCCGCTCAGCAGTGCCTTCACCCGGTTCTGGACGGTGTCGTTCCCGGTCGTGGCCTACCGCACCTGGCGGTGGTGGCTGGCCACCGCGGCGGCGTTCTTCGCGGTGGTCGTGATCGTCGCGCTCTGGGTGGCCGGAAACCCGGATGTGCAGTCATCGCTCGGAACACCCAGCGACATCCAGCAATTGGTCAACCACGACGTGGAGTCCTACTACAGCGAACATCCCGCCGCGGCGTTCGCGCTGCAAATCTGGGTAAACAACTCGTGGGTCTCCGCGCAATGCATCGCGATGTCGGTGGTGCTGGGCGTGCCGATACCCTTTGTGCTGTTTCAAAATGCCGCCAACCTGGGTGTCATCGCCGGGCTGATGTTCCCGGCCGGCAAGGGAGCCCTGCTGCTGGGTCTGCTTGTCCCGCACGGGCTGCTGGAGCTGACGGCGGTATTCCTCTCCGGCGCAACGGGAATGCGGCTGGGGTGGTCGGTGATCTCGCCCGGGGACCGGCCCCGGGGCCAGGTGCTCGCCGAACAGGGTCGCGCCGTCGTCTCGGTCGCCATGGGTCTGGTTGCGGTGCTGCTGGTGTCGGGATTGATCGAAGCGCTGGTCACCCCCTCACCCTTGCCGACGTTCGTGCGGGTCGGCATCGGCGTCATCGCCGAGGTGGCGTTCCTGTCCTACATCGTCTACTTCGGCCGCCGCGCGGTGCAGGCCGGGGAGAGCGGCGACATGGCCGAGGCGCCGGACTTCGTCCCGACCCGCTGAGTGCGGGTCGCCGGCGGCTACAGCCGCCCGGTTGCCTTCATCGCCAGGTAGTGGTCGGCCAGCGCGGGTGCGAGTTCGGTGGGCGGGGCGTCGACGACCTCCACCCCGCTGCGACGCAGCCGGGCGGCGATCGCGCCGCGGTCGTTGCGGGATCGCTCGGCGGCCGCCGCGTCGTACACCGCCGCGGCATCCGAACGGCCCGCGGCCATTTGGTCGACGCGCGGATCGGAGACCGCCGCCAGCAGCAGGTGATGCTTAGCCGACAGCTGCGGCAATACGGGCAGCAGGCCCTCGTCCAGCGCGGCCGGGTTGAGGTCGGTCAGCAGCACCACCAGTGACCGTCGGCGGGCGCGCAGCGCGATGGCCGAAGCCATTGCCCGCCAATCCGATTCGACAAGGGACGGTTGCACGGGGGCCATCGCGTCGACCAGCTGGGCGAGCAGCTCGGTGCGCGAGGCGCCGAACACGCCGGCCCGGCTCACCCGGTCGTGGGCGAGGAAGTCGACATGGTCGCCGGCCCGCGACGCCAGGGCCGCCAACAGCAACGCGGCGTCCATCGACCAATCCAGCCGCGGCCAGCCCGCCGGATCGGACGCGGTTGGGTCGACGCCGACCCGGCCGGCCGCCGTACGGCCGGTGTCGAGCACGATCACCACCCGCCGGTCGCGCTCGGGCCGCCAGGTGCGCACCACCACGTCGGCGCGGCGCGCGGTGGCGCGCCAGTCGATGGAGCGCACGTCGTCGCCGACGACATACTCTCGCAGCGAGTCGAATTCGGTGCCCTGCCCGCGAACCAGCGTCGGCAGCAGCCCGTCGATCTCACGGAGCTTGGCGAGCCGCGACGGCAGGTGCTTGCGGGCCAGGAACGGGGGCAGCACCCGCAGCTGCCCGGGCACCGGCCGCGAACGCTGCCGTCCCGCCAGCCCGAGCGGGCCGATCGATCGGGCGGTCACCACCGTCGCCCGCTGGTCGCCGCGCCGAACGGGTTGAAGCTGCGTCTCGACGTGCTGGTCTTGGCCGGCGGGGATGTCGATGGGGTGGACGCGCGGTCGCGCCTGGGCGCTGGGCGGCCAGGCGTCGCGGATCTGGCCGCGGAAGCGGCGCGGCCCGTCGTTGTGGATCGACAGGCCGCACTCCACCTGCTGTCCCAGCCGCGCCGAGCGATCCGGGGAACGCACGTAGCGCAGTCCGGTCGTGCCGGCCGCCAGGACGATGTCGAGGACGACCGCGATTGCCAGCGCTATCAGCAGGGCCGCGAAAGTGATTGCGGGCCAAGGAGATAGCGCGATGGGCAGGACGCAGATCAATGCGACCAGCCCGGCGCGTCCGGTCAGGACCACTAGCGGGGCACCGGAACCGACGCCAGGATCCCGTCGAGCACGCCGTCGGGCGTGGCCCCCTCGAGTTCGGCCTCGGGCCGCAGCATCACCCGGTGCCGCAGCGTCGGGCGGGCCATGGCTTTCACGTCGTCGGGGGTGACGTAGTTGCGGCCGGACAGCCACGACCAGGAGCGCGCCGTGGCCAGCAGGGCGGTCGCCCCGCGCGGTGACACCCCCAGTTGCAGCGCGGGGGAGGAACGGGTGGCACCGACGATGTCGACGATGTAGCCCAGCACCTCGTCGGCGACCAGCACGTTCTGCACGGCCTCGCGGCCGGCCGCCAGGTCGGAGGGTCCGGCCACCGGCTTGATCGCCGACAGATTGCGCGGGTCGAATCCGTGCGCGTGCCGGTGCAGGATGGCGATCTCGGCGTCCCGCGGCGGCAGCGCCACATTCAGTTTGAGCAGGAAGCGGTCCAGCTGGGCCTCGGGCAGCTGGTAGGTGCCCTCGTACTCGACCGGGTTCTGGGTGGCCGCCACGATGAACGGGTCGGGCAGCGGCTGCGGTTCGCCGTCGACGCTGACCTGACGCTCTTCCATCGCCTCGAGCAGCGCGGCCTGGGTCTTGGGCGGGGTCCGGTTGATCTCGTCGGCCAGCAGCAGGTTGGTGAACACCGGCCCGGGCCGGAACACGAACGCGGCGGTGCGCGCGTCGTAGACCAGTGAGCCCGTCACGTCGCCGGGCATCAGGTCGGGGGTGAACTGCACCCGCTTGAACTCCAGCTGCAGCGCCGCGGACAGCGCCCGGACCAGTAGCGTCTTCGCCACTCCTGGAACGCCTTCCAGCAGCACGTGGCCGCGGCACAGCAGCGCGATCACCAGGCCGCTGACCACGCCCTCCTGTCCGACGACGGCCTTGGCGAGTTCGCCGCGCAGCGCCAGCAGCGCCTCGCGCGCCGATTCAGCGGTGGGGGACGAAGCGGTAGTGGGTTGTGTCACGGGTGTGCGACCTGCCTTTCGATTTCGTCGAGCGCACGGGCAAGTTGTAACAGGTCGTTGTCGGTCGCCGGGGGCGGACCGAACAGATGGTAGGAGACGAAAGCCGGATCCGATCCGGTGCGCTGGGCCGCTGTGGTCACCACCGCGGCCGGCGCAGCGCCCGCACCCAGGCCGAGCCGCGGCAGTAGCCGCGCCACCGTGGCGGCGCGCAGAGCGGCGGCCGCGCGATCGCGTGCCCGTCGGGACCGGTACAGCCGGCCGCGACCTTCGACGGTCTCCGAGGCGCGCACCACCACGGGCAGCTCCTCGGCCACCAGCGGACCGGGCCGACGACCCTTCCACATGGCGACCAGCAGCACCACCAGCGCCAGTTGCCCGACCATCCAGACGACGTTGGGCGGAATCAGCTGGAAAAGCGTTGCCTTGGGCGAGGATTCACCTTCGACGTGGTGCGGGGCGTACCAGATGAGCCGGGGCCGGTCGCCCGCGAGATTCATCGCCAGCGCGGCGTTGCCCGCCTGCAGCAGGCTGCCGTTCGTCATGAAGTCGGTGCTGCCGACGGCGGTGACGGTGCGTCCGTCGTTGCGGAAGCGGATCAGCGCACCGTCGTAGCAGCGGGTCATCGCGCGGCCGTCTTTGGACTTGTAGGTGTTGCTGGCCCCGAATCGGACGGGCCCGGCGCGAACAGCTTCGCGCAGAGTGCAATTCGGGTCGAGGTCAAAGCCGTTGGCGCCGGAGACCCGCACGCCCGGCAGCAGCGCCTCGCGGGTCCGGGTGGTCGGCTCCACCAGCAGCAGGTCCGAATGCACGTTGTCCAGCCGGTCCAGCAGCGTGTCGGTGAGGTATTGGCTCTGGGCCACCAGGATCAGCGCGTCGGGGCGGGCCGCGTGTTCGACGTCGGCGATGTTGTTGGCCACGACGACGTCGACTCCGGCGTCACGCAGCAACTGCACCAGCGCGTGGGCGCCGTCCGAGCCGGTCGACGCGGGGTCCATCCGGGCGCCGGGGCGCGGTGCGCTCAGGTACGCGTCGACGCCGCCGATGACGGCGAGCGCCAGCAGGATGACGAGCACCCAGCGCCAGGAGCGCCTGCGCCGAGGGGCGGTTTCGGGAGCGGCCCCGGTGATCGTCGCCATCACCGCACCTGCGCCCATGACTCGGGTGCATGGGCCCGGCCGGGCTCCAGCGGACCGCCCTGCCAGCGGGACCGCAGGTGGTCGTCCAGCTCGGCGATCATCCGGTAGGCGTCCTGGGTCCCGGGCTGTTCGCCGTACGTCACATCGTTGAAAGCCGTTGCCGCTTGCGTTAATTCGCCGGCCAGGTGGGGCAATGCGGCACCGGCGTCGCGGGCCAGCTCGTTGGCCGTGCGGCCGGGGGCCGCTGTCAGCACGCCGGTCTCTTCGAGCTGGCGGGCGACTGCGCGCAGCCGGTGACGAATCGCGGCGGCCCAATCCCCCTCGGCCGCAAAGCTTTCCGCGGTCGCGCGGTGCTGGGCGGCGGTCAGTTGGGCGGCTTCGAACAACGCGTAGTCGCCGCCGCGGCGGGTGCGCATGGTGCGCCGCAGCACGTAGATGCCGGCGATCACCGCGATGGCGAGCAGGATGAACAGCACCGTGGCGGTGAGCCATCCCCCCGGCAGGGCGGAGGTTTTCTGCAGCAGCCGGTAGATCAGGTCGTTGAGCCAGTCGACGAAATGTTCCCGCGCGGAGCCCTTGGAATAGATCGGTTTGTTCAGCTCGTCCTGCGCGGCGCGATGTGCGGCATCGCGGTCGACGTCGATGGAAGGCATGCTTGAGCTAGTCCTCGCTCGGCCCTTACAGGGGCCGCGTCAGCCAGAGGTTGTCGGTGGACGCGGCCGCGTAGGGCCCCTGGGCGGCGCCGCTCTGCAGCACCAGATCAAATGCCTCGGCGCGCATCCGGCGGTCGGTGTAGAGCAGCACGATGACCCCCGCGTTGAAGGGTGCGGTGATGATCTCGCCAATCGCCGCCCCTACCGAGAGGACCGCCGTGCTGACCAGGAATGCGGTGCCGGACGAGGTGATCTGGAAGAACTGGCCGGCGATGCTGAACGGCACCGCGACGGCGTTGGCGACAACCGACGTCACCAAGAACGCGAGCACCCGGATGCCCAGCACCCGCCAGAAGCCGTTGCGCACCAGCTTGAACGAGCGGGCGATGGCGTCCATGACGGGGAGCCGCTCCAGCACGATCAGCACCGGGGCGAACAACACCACCGTGTACAGGAATACCAGCAGCGCGAGGACGACCAGCACCAGCGGGATGCCCAACACGACGGCCGCCACGGCGCTGCCGATCGCCGCCAGCACGCCGATGATCACCGCGACCAGCCCGGCGAGGGCCGCGACCACCACGGCTTCCAGCAGGGCCAGGCCGAGCAGGGCCAGCAGTCGACCGCGGATCTTGCTCCAGGTTTCGCCGATGGTGATGGATGACCCGAACACCGCCCGACCGACGATGACGGTGAGCATCCCGGACAGCAGCATGCCGCCCAGCCAGCCGACCAGGATGCCGCCGCCCACCGATACCGACCAGGCCCCAGCACGCCTGAGCTCAGCTGACCGGGCTGGTCGCTGGCCAGCCTGTCGGCCGCGGCGAGCGGCCCGAAGAAGGCGACCTTGGTGACGATCTGCATGATCACCACGACGATGGCGGTCAGGCCCAGCGTCGCCTTCGGATTGGCCCGGACGTAGCCGACCGCGCCGTTGAAGATGTCGCCGAGCGTCAGCGGCCGCAGCGGGATGATCCCGGGCTTGGCGGCCCCGTAGCCCGGCGGTGTGCCGAAGGGTTGCGGCGATCCATAGCCGGGCGCAGGCCCGTAGCCGGGCGCAGGCCCGTAGCCGGGTGGGGGCCCGTAGCCGGGTGGGGGTCCGTAGCCCGGTGGTGGCCCGTAGCCGGGCGGGGGCAGGTACCCCGGCGGGGGCCGTAGCCCGCAGGTGGGCCGTAGCCGGGTGGTGGGCCGTAGCCCGCAGGCGGACCGTATTGAGGTTGTGGGCCGGATGCCGGTGGCGGACCAGCCGGATAACCAGGCGGCGGCGCGCTCACCGAACCCCGCGGCCTTTACAGCCGGGCGCGTCGTTCGTCATGGGCTCCATCCTGTCGGCGGCCGGGGCATTTCACAACGTTGACCCCCCGCCCGGCGCGTAGCGTCTCAGAGATGGCGGAACTCAAATCCCGGATCCGGACCGACCTCACCGCGGCGATGAAGGCCCAGGACAAGTTGCGAACGGCCACCCTGCGCATGCTGTTGGCTGCGATCCAAACCGAGGAAGTCTCCGGTAAGGAGGCCAGGGACCTCACCGACGAGGAGGTCCTCAAGGTGCTCGCGAAGGAATCCCGCAAGCGGAGCGAATCCGCGGAGATCTACACCCAGAACGGGCGCGGAGAGCTCGCCGCCAACGAACACGCCGAGGGGCGGATCATCGACGAGTACCTGCCCACCCCGCTCACCGAGGCCGAGGTGGCCGACGTCGCCGACACCGCGATCGCGCAGGTAGCCGAGGAAATCGGCGAGCGGCCGGGGATGAAACAGATGGGCATGGTGATGAAGGCCGCCACCGCGATCGCCGCCGGCAAGGCCGACGGCGCCCGCCTCTCGGCCGCCGTCAAAGAGCGGCTGTAACCACCCGGGTTCCGTCGTCGCCGCGGCGCGTCACGCGCCGGGCGTCGAGCTGTTCCAGCAGCGGCACGGCCACCCGCCGGGTGGTGCCCAGCGCGCGGCGCGCCTCGCTGACGGTGAACGGTTGCGGCAGCGCCGCCAGCACGCCGGCGGCGCGGTCCAGGGCATCGGGTCCCAGCACCACCCCGTCGGCGATCCGGGTCAGCCGCCCGGCCCGCACGGCCGCGGCCAGCTCGCGCGGGCCCAGCTTCAGCTCGGCCAGCTCGTCGGCCTCGGGCGCCCGGAACGGCTCGGCGGCCAGCCACTCCTCGACCGCGGACACAGCCTTGTCGACGCGGGCCGGCAGGCCCGACCCGGGCGGGCGGACCAACCCGCCGGCAACCTCCAGACCCGTGCCGTCCAGCAACTGCGGCAGCAGGTCGGCGGCGGGCAGCCCGACCTGCTGCCGCAACGTCTCGAGCGGCATGCCCGCCGCGACGTCGTGATCGTCCGCCCAGCGCCGCACCGCCGCGGCCGCCTCCTCGCGCCGCGCCGCCCACCACCGCGGATCCACCACCCAGTCGCCCACCCGCTGCCCGCGCGGCGGCAGGCCCATGGCACGCAACTCCGCCGCGCGCGCGACGGCGGGTGCGGCGACCTCGCCGGTGGCCAGCTCGTCGGCGCGCGCCCGCGCAGCGCCGCGCCGCCGCAGCGCGGGCGGGCGTACGTCGAGCACCTCGACTCGCGCCGCGATGCGGTGCTGTCCGGGGTCGCGGAGCAGCCCGATGTCCGAAACCCGCAGCGGCAGCGGCCTGGCCAGCCGCAGCCGCGCCGCCGCCGTCCCCAGCCGGCGCACCTGCACCGGCACCGCCGCCGACCCGATGTGCAGCACGAGCTGGCGGTGCAAGCTGTCGGCGGCTCTCAGCGCGACGTCGATCTCCGTGGTGTCCAGCCACGCGCCCGGCGTGCGCACGGTATCCCCGCGGCCGATCTCGTGCCGGTCAACGCCCCGTAGATTCAGCGCCACCCTGGAAACCGGGCCCACTGCCTCCGCCGGGTGGCCCAACGACTGCAGCCCGCGGACGGTGACCCGCCGCCCGGCGTGCTCGAGTTCATCGCCCACCCGCACCGTGCCGGCGCCCAGCGTGCCGGTGACGACGGTGCCCGCTCCCCGCACGGTGAAGCTGCGGTCGACCCACAGCCGCACATCGGCGCCGGGATCGGGCGCCGGCAACCGGTCGGTCAGCGCCGCCAGTTCCGCCCGCACCCGGTCGAGGTCGGTGGAAACGGCCACCGGGATTCCGGAAAGCGATGTGGCGGACAGCCTTTCGACCGCCTGCCGCGCCGCCGGGCGCGGGTCGGCGAGATCTGCCTTGCTGATCACCAGCAGCCCGTGCCGGATCCCCAGCGCCTCCAGGGCGGCCAGATGCTCCTCCGATTGCGGCATCCAGCCCTCGGTGGCGGCGACGACGAACACCACTCCGCCATTCAGGGGTACCGGCCCCACGCCGGCCAGCATGTTGGCCACGAACCGTTCGTGGCCGGGCACGTCGACGAACGCGATCTGCCGGCCGCCGAGCTCCGTCCACACGAAGCCCAGATCGATGGTCAGGCCGCGGCGCCGCTCCTCGGCCAGCCGATCCGGCCACATCCCGGTGATCCGTTGCAGCAGGGTCGATTTGCCGTGATCGACGTGTCCGGCGGTGGCTAGGACGAACACGCCCGTACCGCGGCTGCCAGCAGCGCGTCGTCCTCGGGTGCCACCGTGCACAGGTCGAGCAGGCACCGGCCGCCCTCCAGCCGGCCCACGACGGGTGGGCTGGCCAGGCGCAGCGCGGCGGCGTAGGACTCGGGCAGGCTCACCGCGGCGCTGGGCAGTTCGACCCCGGGCGCCCCACCGCCGCCGACGGCCGCGACGCAGTCCACCGCGGTGGCGCCGGGCAGGTCGGCGGCCAGCGACGCGGCCCGCGCGCGCAGCCGCTCCACGTCGGCGGCCAGCGCCTGCGCCACGGGCGGGGCGGCCCCAGCAGCGTCGCCTCGAGCGCGGCCAGCGTCAGCTTGTCGACCCGCAGGGCGCGCGCCGCGGGATGGCGGCGGATCCGCTCGATCAGCTCGGCGCGGCCGAACAGCAACCCCGCCTGCGGCCCGCCCAGCAGTTTGTCCCCGCTCGCGGTCACCAGGTCCGCGCCGTCGGCCAGCGTCGACGCCGCGTCCGGCTCGTCGGGCAGCACCGGGTGTGGCGACAGCAGGCCGGAGCCGATGTCGACCACCAGCGGTACGCCGAGCCCGCGCAGTTCCGGCGCCAACGTCGCGACGTCCACGGCCGAGGTGAACCCGGTGACGTGGAAGTTGGACGGATGCACCTTCAGCACGAATCCGGTCTGCGGGCCGAGCGCCTCGGCGTAGTCGCGCAGGCTGGTGCGGTTGGTGGTGCCGACTTCGCGCAGTCGCGATCCGGTGGATTCCAGTAGCTCGGGAATGCGGAAGCCGTCACCGATTTCGACGAGTTCGCCGCGGCTGAGCACGATTTCCTTGCCGGGCGCCAGGGTCATGGCGGTCAACAGCAGCGCGGCCGCGTTGTTGTTGACGACGTGCACGCCGCCGGCGGTGGGGACCGCACCCGCCAGCGCGGCCAGCGCACCCCGGCCGCGCCGCGCGCGCCGGCCCGTCGCCAGGTCGAACTCCACGTCGGTGGCCCCGCCGGCGGCCACCACCGCGTCCAGCGCGGCCCGCGACAACGGGGCGCGGCCGAGATTGGTGTGCACCACTACGCCGGTGGCGTTGATGACCGGCCGCAGGCTCGACGCGGTGGCGGGCAGGGCGGCGACCGCGTGCTCGGCGACCTGCTCGGGTGTGATCTCTCCGGCCCGCGCCCGCCGTTGTGCCGCGGTGATCACCGACTTGACCAGCTCGCGGCCGAGCACCCGCTGCGCCGCGACCAGCCGCGGGTCGGCGAGCAGCGTGTCGGTGCCGGGCACCCGGCGGCGCGGGTCGCTCATGTCGGGCCCGGAAGAACATGGCGGAGGCGGACGGGAATTGAACCCGCCAACGGCAGCGACTGCCGTTCGACGGTTTTGAAGACCGCGCCGGTCACCAGACCGGACACGCCTCCTTGAGCCATGGCGCCAATTGTCGCAGCCTCCGCGCCGCGGGCACCATGGACGCCGTGACGTACCGACTGACTCAATACGCCCATGGCGGCGGCTGCGCCTGCAAGATCCCGCCCGGTGAGCTCGAGGAGGTGGTCCGCGGGCTGGGATCGAACCCCCCGCGCGACGCGGTCGGGGAGTTACTGGTCGGGCTCGACAACGGCGACGACGCGGCGGTGGTCCGCATCCAGGACGGGACGGCGCTGATCGCGACGACGGACTTCTTCACCCCGGTGGTGGACGACGCCTACGACTGGGGCCGCATCGCGGCCACCAACGCGCTGTCCGACGTCTACGCGATGGGCGGGCGCCCGGTGGTCGCGGTGAACCTGCTGGGCTGGCCGCGCGAGGTGCTGCCGTTCGAGCTGGCCGCCGAGACGCTGCGCGGCGGGCTCGACGTGTGCGGCCTGGCCGGCTGCCACCTGGCCGGCGGACACAGCGTCGACGACCCCGAGCCCAAGTACGGGCTGGCGGTCACCGGGATAGCCGACCCAAACCGCCTGCTGCGCAACGATTCCGGAAAACCGGGAACGCCGCTGTCGCTGACCAAGCCGCTCGGTGTCGGCGTCCTGAACAACCGTCACAAGGCCACCGGGGAGCGCTTCGAGGAGGCGATCGCCGTGATGACCACGCTCAACGCCGAGGCGGCCGCCGCGGCGCTGGCGGCCGGCATCGAATGTGCCACGGATGTCACCGGTTTCGGGCTGCTCGGACACCTGCACAAGCTGGCGCGGGCCAGCGGCGTCACCGCGGTGATCGACTCGGCGGCGGTGCCCTACCTGGACGGCGCGCGCGAAGCGCTGGCCGCCGGCTACGTCAGCGGGGGCACCCGGCGCAACCTCGACTGGGTGGCGCCGCACGTCGACCTGTCGGCCGTGGGCTCCGACGACGCCCTGCTGCTCGCCGACGCGCAGACCTCCGGTGGGCTGCTGATCGCCGGGGAGATCCCGGAGGCACCGGTCATCGGTGAGCTGGTGCCACGCGGTGAGCACACCATCGTGGTGCGCGCAGCCCACCGATCGCCATGAGGTTGCATGGCGACCCGCCGCGCCCGGCTTCGCCGCGCTTGCGATCGCCATGAGGTTGCATGGCGACCCGCCGCGCCCGGCTTCGCCGCGCTTGCGATCGCCATGAGGTTGCATGGCGACCCGCCGCGCCCGGCTTCGCCGCGCTTGCGATCGCCATGAGGTTGCATGGCGACCCGCCGCGCCCGGCTTCGCCGCGCTTGCGATCGCCATTAGGGTGAGGACATGGCCCTGCGCAAAGTGTTTCTGGAATGGCCCGTGCTGCGCCAGTTGCGGTCGACCGACAAGCTCGGCCGCGGCTCGGCGGTGACGTCCAAACACACCCGCGCGCTCACGCCGCGCACCACCACCGCCGACCGCGTCGTGCAGAGCGTGTGCCCGTACTGCGCGGTGGGCTGCGGGCAGCGGGTGTACGTCAAGGATGAGCGGGTCGTCCAGATCGAGGGCGATCCCGATTCGCCGATCTCACGAGGTCGGTTGTGCCCCAAGGGTTCTGCGAGCGAGCAGCTGGTGAACTCGCCCGGGCGGCAGCTGCAGGTGCTCTACCGGCCGCCCCGGGCGACCGAATGGCAACCGCTGGAGCTCGACACCGCCATCGACATGATCGCCGACCGCTTCGTGGAGTCGCGTCGCAACAGTTGGCAGGACATCGACAAGAAGGGCAACCTGCTGCGCCGCACCATGGGCATCGCGGCGCTCGGCGGCGCGACCCTGGACAACGAAGAGAACTACCTCATCAAGAAGCTCTTCACCGCCGCGGGCGCGATCCAGATCGAGAACCAAGCCCGTATTTGACACAGCGCAACGGTTCCCGGTCTGGGAGCCTCCTTCGGGCGCGGCGGCGCCACCCAATCACTGCAAGACATGGCCAATGCGGACTGCATCGTCATCCAGGGCTCCAACATGGCCGAGTGCCACCCGGTCGGATTCCAGTGGGTCGAAGAGGCCAGGGCCCGCGGCGCGCGGGTGATCCACGTCGACCCGCGCTTCACCCGCACCTCGGCGGTCGCCGATCGGCACATCCCGATCCGCGCCGGCTCGGACGTGGTGCTGCTCGGCGCGTTGATCAACCACATCCTGTCCAATGAGTTGTGGTTCAAGGAGTACGTGGTCGCGTACACCAATGCCGCCACGCTGATCAACGAGAAGTTCAGGGATACCGAGGATCTCGGCGGCCTGTTCTCCGGGTTCGACCCGGAAACCGGGCAGTACGACACGTCGAGCTGGGCCTACGACGAGGAAGGCAACGGACAGATCGAGTCCCCGGGCGGGGCCACACGCACGGCGCCACCGCCTCGGAAAGCGGAGCGGGACACGAGCACGGCAGCGGCGGCCCGCCGCTGGCGCACGCCAAGGTGAAGCGCGACGAAACCCTGCAGCACCCCCGGACGGTGTTCCAGATCCTCAAGCGCCACTACGCCCGCTACACCCCCGAGATGGTCAAGGACGTCTGCGGCATCAGCCGCGAGGACTTCGACTATCTGGCCCAATCCATCGTGGAGAACTCGGGACGCGAGCGCACCACCTGCTTCGCCTACGCCGTCGGCTGGACCCAGCACACCCTGGGTGCCCAATTCATCCGCACCGCAACGATTCTGCAGCTGCTGACGGGCAACGTGGGCAGGCCCGGCAGCGGGATCATGGCGCTGCGCGGCCACGCCACCATTCAGGGTTCCACCGACATCCCCACGCTGTTCAACCTGCTGCCCGGGTACCTGCCGATGCCCAAGGCGGGCATGCACGACACCCTGGCCGATTACCTCGAGGCGGTGGGCTCCAAGAAGCAGAAGGGCTTCTGGGCCAACGCGGATGCCTACGCCGTCAGCCTGCTCAAGGCGTGGTGGGGCGATGCGGCCACCGCGGACAACGACTGGGCCTACGACTACCTGCCGCGGCTGACCGGTCCGCACGGCACCTATCAGACCGTGATGGGAATGCTGGATGACGAGGTCGAGGGCTACTTCCTGCTCGGGCAGAACCCCGCGGTGGGTTCGGCCCACGGCCGCATGCAGCGGCTGGGCATGTCGCATCTCAAGTGGCTGGTGGTCCGCGACCTCAACCTCATCGAGTCGGCCACCTGGTGGAAGGACGGTCCGGAGATCGCGTCGGGCGAACTCACGACCTCCGACATCGAGACCGAGGTGTTCTTCCTGCCCGCCGCAACGCACGTCGAGAAGGCCGGTTCGTTCACCCAGACCCAGCGGTTGGTGCAGTGGCGGCACAAGGCCGTCGAGCCGCCCGGCCAGTGCCAGAGCGAGCTGCAGTTCTTCTACGAGCTCGGCAAGCGGATCCGGCAACGGCTGGCCGGCTCGACCGACGAGCGGGACCGGCCGCTGCTGGACCTGACGTGGGACTACCCGACCGACGAGCACGGCGAACCCGACGGGGAAGCGGTGCTGGCCGAGGTCAACGGGTATCGGGTCGGCGGTGGCGCCACCGGGGACCCGTTGACCTCCTACACCGAACTGCGCGCCGACGGGTCGACGGCCGCCGGCTGCTGGATCTACACCGGGGTGTACGCGAACGCCACCAACCAGGCCGCCCGCCGGGTGCCGCACGGCGGTGACTCACCGAGCCAATCCGAGTGGGGCTGGGCGTGGCCGGCCGACCGGCGGGTGCTCTACAACCGCGCGTCGGCCGACCCCGACGGCAAGCCGTGGAGCGAACGCAAGAAATACGTCTGGTGGGACTCGGACGAACAGCGCTGGGTCGGCTACGACGTGCCTGACTTCGTCGCCGACCGGGCGCCCGGTAGCCGCCCGGACCCCGACCTGGGTGGTCCCGACGCGCTGGCCGGCGACGACCCGTTCATCATGCAGGCCGACGGCAAGGGCTGGCTGTTCGCGCCCAAGGGCGTGATCGACGGGCCGCTGCCCACGCATTACGAGCCGCAGGAGTCACCGGTCAGCAACGCGCTCTACCCGCAGCAGCGCAATCCGGCGCGAATCACGTTCCCGCGCAAGGACAATCTGAGCGCACCGAGCGCCGGTGATCCCGGGGCCGAGGTCTACCCCTACGTCTTCACGACCTACCGGCTCACCGAGCACCACACCGCGGGTGGCATGAGTCGCTGGCTGCCCTACCTGTCGGAGCTGCAGCCGGAGATGTTCTGCGAGGTGTCCCCGGAACTGGCCGCCGAACGCGGGCTCGAGCCCTATGGGTGGGCCACCCTCATCTCGCCGCGCGCCGCGATCGAGGCCCGGGTGCTGGTCACCAAACGCGTCAAGCCGCTGATCATCAACGGGCACACCGTGCATCAGATCGGGCTGCCGTACCACTGGGGCGTGGGCGGCGACGCGGTGGTCAGCGGCGACGCGGCCAACGACCTGCTGGGCGTGACGCTCGATCCCAATGTGCAGATCCAGGAGTCCAAGGCCGGCTCGTGCGACATCCGCCCGGGCCGCCGTCCGCGGGGCGAGGAGCTGCTGCGCCTGATCGCCGAATACCAGTCCCGGTCGGGCGCCACCACCGAGACGGACAATGTACGGGTCGACGATGCGGTCTGGGACGTCATCGGGCCGCCGGACACGAGGAGGGCCGATGGGTCAGCTGATCGGACCGACTGACCCGGCCACCGATGCCGGTTGGTCGGATCGCAAGCCGCGCAAGGGGTTCTTCACCGACACCTCGATCTGCATCGGCTGCAAGGCCTGCGAGGTCGCGTGCAAGGAGTGGAACCGCAACCCGCGCGACGGCGACCTCGAGCTGCTGGGGTCCTCCTACGACAACACCGGGGCGCTGGGCGCCAGCACCTGGCGCCACGTCGCCTTCATCGAGCAGGGCCGTGACCGCATCGAAGAGGCCCGCGAATCCGGTCGCGCGCTGATCAATCTGGGCATGCCCGGCATCCCCGGTGCCACGAAAACCGATACGCCAGAGCCTGTTTCGCAGCCGCTGCACACCCCGGAGTTCCGCTGGCTGATGTCGTCGGACGTGTGCAAGCACTGCACGCACGCCGGCTGCCTGGACGTGTGCCCGACGGGCGCGTTGTTCCGCACCGAATTCGGCACCGTGGTGGTGCAGCACGACGTGTGCAACGGCTGCGGAACCTGCGTGGCGGGATGCCCGTTCGGCGTGGTCGAACGCCGCAGCGACGGCACATACGCAACGCCGGTGGAACGACCCGGCCGTCCCCAGGAGGATTTCGTCACCGGCGTCGCCCAGAAGTGCACGCTGTGCTACGACCGCCTGGTCGAGGACCAGGTGCCGGCGTGCGCCCAGACCTGCCCGACCACATCGATCAAGTTCGGCGATCACGACGAGCTGGTGACCCAGGCGCGCGAGCGCGTCGCGCAGCTGCACGCCGAAGGCCGCACCGAGGCAAGGCTTTACGGCGCCAACGAGAACGACGGCGTTGGCGGGACCGGGTCGGTGTTCCTGCTGCTCGACGAGCCGGAGGTGTACGGACTGCCGCCCGATCCGCGGGTGTGCACGGCCGACCTGAAGACGATGTTCAAGCGGGCGAGCATGGCCGCTGCCGGCATGGTCGGCGCGGCGGCGTGGGCCTTCTGGAGCAGCCGGTGAGCACCTCGGAATTCGACAGCTTCCGCCCGCCGGAACCCACCGGTGGCCGGCGCCGCAAAGGCAGGCGCGCGGGCCGCCGCGGCGGCGGTGACGGGTCACGCGAGATGCCGATGGTCCCCGACGCCGAATTCACCTCGTATTACGGACGTCCGGTGGTCAAGCCGGCGCCGTGGGGGCACGAGGTGGCGGCGTACCTCTTCCTCGGCGGCGTCGCCGGCGGGTCCGGCCTGCTGGCGGCGGGAGCCCAGCTCACCGGGCGAAACACGTTGCGCCGCAACACCAGGCTGTCCGCCCTGATCGCGGTGGCGCTCGGGGCCTTCGCCCTGGTGAAGGACCTGGGCCGGCCCGAGCGTTTCGTCAACATGCTGCGGACGGTCAAGCTGACGTCGCCGATGAGCATCGGCTCGTGGATTCTCAGCTTCTTCTCCGCCGGCATCGGCGTCGCCGCGGCCTCGGAGGTGGACCGGATGACCGGCGAGCGAATCCCGTTGGGCCCGTTGCGGCCCGTCCTGCGCGCAGTGGAGGGGCCCGCCGGACTGGAGGCCGCCGTCTTCGCGGCACCGCTGGCCGTCTACACCGCGGTGCTGCTCACCGACACCGCCACCCCGACGTGGAATGCCGCGTACCGGGACCTGCCGTTCGTGTTCGTCAGCTCGGCGAGCCTGGCCGCCTCGGGGCTGGCGATGATCACCACGCCGGTCGCCGAGGCGGGGCCCGCCCGCAAGCTGGCCGTCATCGGCGCGGTCGGCGACCTGATCTCCGCCAGGTTCACCGAGTACCGGATGGACCCGGTGACCCGGGAACCGCTGCACCACGGAACACCGGGCCGGCTGCTGTCGGCCAGCGAATGGCTAGCCGCCGCAGGGGGTTTGGGCGCGCTGCTGGGCGGACGACACCGCGCCGTCGCCGCGCTGTCCGGCCTGAGCCTGCTGACGGCGTCGGCGATGCTGCGGTTCGGTTTCTTCGAGGCGGGCAAGGAATCGACCGGCGACCCGCGCTACACGATCGAGCCGCAGAAGCGCAGGCTCGCCGCCCGCCGCGCGGCCGGCATCACCGGGGACTCGATCACCACCGCGGACTGAACGCCGGGGTCGTTTGCGCCCGGAGCAGCCGGGTACTCCGTCACGCATGACGAATTTTGGCTACACTTTGATGACCGAGCAGAGTGGACCCAAAGACCTTGTCCGCTATGCGGTTTCGGCTGAAGAGCGCGGCTTCGACTTCCATGTGTGCAGCGACCACTTCTCGCCCTGGCTCACCTCGCAGGGACACGCGCCGAACGCCTGGGCGGTGTTGGGCGCGGTGGCGCAGGCCACCGAGCGGGTCGACCTCTACACCTATGTGACGTGCCCGACGATGCGGTATCACCCCGCGATCGTCGCCCAGCAGGCGGCCACCGTGCAGATCCTGTCCGACGGCCGGTTCACCCTGGGCCTCGGCAGCGGCGAAAACCTGAACGAACACGTCGTCGGCAAAGGCTGGCCGACCGTCGCGCGCCGGCAGGACATGCTGCGTGAGGCCATCAAAATCATCCGTGAGCTGTTCGGCGGGCAACTGGTGGACTTCACCGGCGACTATTTCCAGGTCGATTCGGCGCGGCTGTGGGACGTGCCGGACGTTCCGGTCGGCATCGGGGTGGCGATCGGCGGAACCAGGGCCGTCGACAAGTTCGCCAAGCTGGCCGACCACCTGATCGCCACCGAACCGCAGAACGAGCTCGTCGACGCGTGGCACGGCGCCCGGCAGGCCGCCAATCTCGCCGGCGGCGGGCGCGTGATCGGCCAGATACCGGTGTCCTGGGATCCCGACCGTGACACCGCCGTCAAACGCGCGCACGACCAGTTCCGCTGGTTTGCCGGAGGCTGGAAGGTCAACGCCGACCTGCCGACGCCGGCCGGCTTCGCCGGCGCGACCCAGTACGTGCGGCCCGAAGACGTCGCGGAGACCATCCCCTGCGGGCCTGACCTCGACGCGATCGTGGAGGGCGTGCGGCCCTACTGGGAGGCCGGGTTCACCGACATCGCCCTCGTGCAGATCGGCGGCGAAACCCAGGAACGGTTCCTCCAAGAAGCCGCGGAGCCTTTGCTCGCGGCGTTGCGCGACGCAGCAAACTGATCGCAGGTTTGACCGCTGCCCGCCCGGGTATCCGCCTCGCAGTCGTGCGCAGCCGGCCAACGCGCGTCGGACGTCGGTAGAGCTGGGACGTGTACGGATGTTCCGGCGTGCGTTGGCCCCGCATCTCCGCTGCCGCACAGCCGGCTTACAGGCGTCCGCAGTCCGGCCAAGCAGGGGGAGTGAACTTATGAGCGATCAAACCGGCGACACCACAACCACACTCGTCAAGGCGCTCAGTGGTGCCAGCTTCGGCCTGGGTGTGAGCGAACTGGTGGCCCCCGGGAAGGTCGCCGCCATCGCGGGCGTGGACGACACCGGCCGGTCGCGGCGGGTGATCCGCGCGCTGGGGGTGCGCGAATGCGGCCACGGCGTCGCCCTGCTCGGCGGCCCCGCCAAGCTGGTGTGGACCCGCGTGGCCGGTGACGTCCTGGACATGGCGCTGCTGGTCGCCGGGGTGGTCGCCCGCGGCCCCGGGCGACGGCGCCAGGGTGCCATTTCGGCCACGCTGCTCTCCGGCATCGCCGGACTTGACCTCTACACGGCGTTGCGAACCAGCGGCGCTCGGCGCCGCGCTCCGCAATTACGAGCTGTTTGATCCGATGAACGATCGCAGAAAGGGAAGCGACGATGTCAAATGAATTGCAGGGCAAGACGATAGCGTTCCTGGCGGCCGACGGCGTGGAAAAGGTGGAGCTCGAACAGCCGCGCGCGGCGCTGCAGGATGCCGGCGCGCGGGTGCAGCTGCTGTCGCTGAAGGACGGCGAAATCCAGGCGCGCGACCACGATCTCGAACCGGCGGGCACCTTCCCCGTGGACCGGAAGGTATCCGAGGCGTCGGTCGACGACTACGACGGCCTGGTGCTGCCGGGCGGCACGGTGAACCCGGACAAGCTGCGGATGGACCGCGCAGCGGTATCCTTCGTCCGCGATTTCGTCGGGTCGGGCAAGCCCGTGGCGGCGATTTGTCACGGCCCCTGGACGCTGGCGGAAGCCGGTGTGGCAGTGGGTCGCACGCTGACGTCGTATCCCAGCATTCGCACCGATTTGCGCAACGCGGGCGCACACGTCGTCGACGAGGAGGTCGTCGTCGACGGAAATTTGATCTCGAGCCGCTCACCGTCGGACCTTCCGGCGTTCTGCACGGCCATCCTCAAGCAGTTCGCCCACGCGACGGCGGGTTAGCCGCCAAGACTTTCCGGCTGGTCCGTTTGAATGCGCCGGTTTGCGGGCATTATCCCGCCATGCCGTGCTGAGCGGCAATCCTTGTAGGGTTCTCGAAAGGCCAACAGTGACAATCACGTATCCCGAGCCCGCTGTCTCGACCGTTCCGAACGTGTATCAGCCGCAAGAGGACTCTCGATTGCTGGTGGACGTGATGCATGACAGCGGCCTGATCCCGGGGCGGCGGGTCCTCGATCTGTGCACCGGCAGTGGCTTCGTGGCCATTGCGGCGGCCGCGATGGGATGCGCCGGCGCGACGGCGTTCGACATCTGCCCGCAGGCCGTGCGGTGTGCCCGGGAAAACGCGGCGGTCGCCGGTGTCGAGGTCGACGTGCGCGAGGGGTCGTGGGTTGCGGCGGTGGAATGCGCGCCGTTCGACGTGGTCGTGTCGAACCCGCCCTACGTGCCCACGCCGCCCGGCGCGGAGCTGGAGGAGATCTGCCCGACCGCGGGGCCGTCCTGGGCGTGGAACGCCGGCGTGGACGGCCGGATGATCCTCGACCCGCTGTGCGAATCGGCGCCGAAGCTGCTGCGCGACGGCGGTTCCCTGCTGCTGGTGCATTCCGCGCTCGCCGGCGTTCAGCAGTCGCTGGATTCGCTGAAGTGGGCTGGCATGGATGCGAAAGTTATTGCCTCCAAATGGATTCCGTTCGGCCCGGTGATGTCTTCCCGGGCCAAGTGGCTGGAGGAGGTCGGCCTGATCCCGCGCGGGCGGCGCGAGGAGGAGCTGATCGTGATCCGCGCGGAGAAGCGATGACCACCACCCGGGTGCAGGTGGTGCCCAACGGGCCCGTGCTGGTGTCGGGCCCGGTGCGCATCGAGATGCCCGACGGCGAGGTCGTTGAGTCGGACCGCTTCATGGTGGCCATCTGCACCTGCCGTCGCAGCGGCCGCTACCCGCTGTGCGACACCAGCCATCGCCGCTGCCGGCGCCTCAAGACGTCGGCGCGCTCGTCTGCTCCAGCGGCTTCCGCAGCGACGTCTGATTCCGCCCCCACGACGTCATAATCCGTTCCGCCAAGCGGTCTTCGACCGCGGCGTGGGCCCGGATGCCGAAGATGACATCGTGCTCGAGCCGCGGGTCCTGGGCGATGAGATCGCCCACCACATCGTTGCGCACGACGTGTTCGTGCACGGCGTCGGCCTCGACGTGCTCGCTGTAGAACTCGACGCAGGCCGCCGGCGCCTGCAGGCGCCGCAACGCCTGCACCATGCGCTGAGATCCCGGCGGTGAGGTGATCTCCGTCGACGCGAAGTGCCCGATCGCCGCGCCGCGCAACGCGCGGTGCAGGCCGAACAGCGACATCAGGTTGACCACCGCCAGGGACTCGGCGGGCACCGCGTCGACGTAACCCCAGTACGTCGCGTCCAGGCCGGCCGCCGCCAGCAGGTCGGCGAACAGCCGCTGGTGCAGCCGCGGGCCCCGTCCGGCGCCGTATTCGTCGAATTCGATTGCCACGAATGCCGCTTTGGCCACGCCCGTCAGGCGGGGGATGGCAAAGGCGTGCGGATCGCCCTCTTTGAGGTGGTACAGGGAGCGATGGACGAAGTATTCGCACATCTGCTGCCACGTTCCCGTGTCGCGCAGGTGGTACGACGGGCCGGTGCCGTCGACGGGTTCGATCGTCAGCGCTTCCATCTCGGCCGCCGCCGTCCGATCGGGATCGATGTGCCCGACGTCGCGGCGCACACCGGCCAAAAACACCCGTTCCAGCTCGGCGCGCAGGCCCAGCAGCGCGGGATTCCATTCCCAGGCGGGGTCCACGCCGGCAAGGCCGCGGTAGTGCAGCTCGTAGCACATCGACAGCGCCAGTTGCAGATCGAGGCCGTAGGGATCGGAATCGCGCACCGAGGCGCCGATGCGGGTCAGCTGGTCGACCGACGGTGGACCGGCCAGCGCGCAGCGTACGGCCGTCGACAACGGCCCGTGCGCCGCGGGCAGGACGGGTTCGGTCAGGGTCGATACGTGGGTCACGCCGATGTCTACCCGCTGCGCGGGGCGGGCAAACGGTGGGGCGGGCGTCGCAACCGCCCGTCGCCGCGCCTCACATGTCACCTGCCGGCAGTCGGAAGCCGATGTCCACGGTGGTGCCGCTGGCCGTGGTCTCGAGCTCCATCGTGTCGCTGAGCGCCCGCATCAGCGGCAGGCCGCGCCCGCCGTTGCCCGGGGGAGTGGCCGGCGTCTTCCACGATCCGTAATCGGTGATCCGGGTGCGCACTTCGCCGTCGGTGATGTCGACCTCGAGCAGCATGGTTCCGGCGGCGAATCCACGGTAGGCGTGTTCGACGCAGTTGGTGCACGCCTCGTTGACGACCAGCACGATGTCGGCGGACCGGTCTTCGGACACGCCGCCGGCGTGCAGCCAATCCGCCAGCCGATGCCGGATGTGAACCAATTGGTCTGCGGTGGCACCGGTTTCGATCCGCAGGGGCGTCTGGTGGTGCCGATAGATCACCATCGCGACGTCGTCGTCGCACCCGCCCGGCGGGGCCAGCTTGCGCAGCACCGCATCGGCGACGGTGTCCAGCGGCGAAGCCATGGTCTGTGCCAGAACATCTGCCGCACGGGCGATTCCGTCGTCGATCGACTCATGCTTGCGTTCGACGAGCCCGTCGGTGAACAGCATCAGCGTCGAGCCGGACGGCAGCACCTGCGTGGCCTGCGGGCGCGGCTCGTTGCGGCGAACCGCCAGCGGCACCGACGCGGCATCGGTCAACAACGTCGTCGTGCCGGGCTCCGGACCGGCCAGGACCGCCGGCATGTGGCCTGCGTTGCTGTACTGCAGCACTCCGGTGTCGGTGTCCAGGATCGCCAGAAACACGGTCGTGCAGTACGCGTTCGGGATGAGCGAGGCCGCTGAGTCCAGCTGGTCCAGCAGCACGGCGGGCTCGGCACCGTTGATCAGCAGCGCCCGGGCGGAACTGCGCAGCTGACCCATGATCGCGGCCGCGGGCAGGCCGCGGCCCACGCAGTCTCCGACGACGATGCCGATGTGGTGCTCACCGATCGGCAGCACGTCATACCAGTCACCGCCGATCTCCAAGGGCGGTACCGCGGGCTCGTAGCGAACGGCGAAACCCGGCGGTGGCTGGACCGGCGGGAGCATGGCCCGCTGCAACGTCAGCGACGTCTCACGCGCGCTTTCGAACTGACGCACGTGCTGCATGGCCAGGCTCAGGTGGCCGATCAGCACGGTGACCAGCAACCGATCCTCCCCGCTGACCCAGCGCGGGGTGCGCAGCTCCAGCCACAGCGTCAGGTCCCCGGTGCCGGAGAGCGCCGCGACCAGCCCCTGGACCTTGCCCGGATGATCAGGCGCCTCAACGGTTTTCGCCGTCAGTGGCAGCTGATGACGCGCGTCCTGGAACGTATTACGCAACCACGGATCCAGCCGGCGCCACGACGAGGCGGAGGGCTTGCCCGCCACCTGGACCGTCGGGTCGCTGTCGCCGTTGGGCCACGAGACCGCGATCACCCGTTGCACATCGATCGCCGCGCTGCACTCGTCGAGCGTGATCGAGAGCAACTCGTCCACGCTCTTGGCCACCGCCACGGCGGTGGCCAGCCGCAACACCGCGCTTTCCCGGGCCGCGAACGCACGCTCGGCGGTGACGTCGCGGATCGTTCCGACGTACGCGTCCCGATCGCTGCCGGTCTCCTTGACCGCGTTGATGCTTACCTTCACCCACGCCAGGTGGCCGTCCGCATGGCGGATCGGTGTTTCGTAGTCGGCCCGGCCGTTCTTCAGCACCAGCGAAATCTGTTCGGCCGCCGTCTTCGTGTCGACCAGCCAGGGGTGCGGCCACTTGTACGGCAGGCGCTCGCTGGGAAAGCCGAGGATGTCGATGAAGGCGTCGTTGATCTCGACCACGGAGCCCTCGTGATCGGCGACGAAGAAGCCCTCCTGCAGCGAGTTCACCAGTGCGGTACGAAACTTGTCGCGGTCGGCAAGCCCCTCGGCGCGGGCCCGCTGTTCGGCGTAGCGCCTGTTGCCGTCGATGAAGCCACGCGTCGCGACGTCAAGCGGAACCAGCAGCTGCAGCAGGAATTCCAGCGCGATCGGAGCATCGATGCGCACGTCTTGCGAGATCTCGAAAACCAGCCGGACGTGGTGCTCGACGATGTCGAGCAGGCTGATCTGTTCCTGCAGGGCCCGGCGGCCGAGTTCGTTGCCGATCGACAGGCTGGCCTCGTCGTGCGATTCCAGGTAAGCACGCAGCGCGGCCTCGTACTGCTGGTAAAAGTCGGTGTCGCCGGTCAATTCGATACTCCCCTGTGACGCGCCGCCAGCACCATCGCATCGTCGGTCTCTTTCGCGTCCTTGCCGAGCAGTCCCTCGGCGATGGCGACGGCGGTGGCCGAGAAGTCGATATGGTCCAGGTAGTCTTCGGCGATTCCGTCGGTGCTGATCACGATCAGATCGCCGGGCCGGATCGAAACCACTTGCGCCGGACGGATTTCGGGTATGCGGTAGCCGACGATGCCCCCGGTAAGCCGCGCGCTGGACCGAATCTGGATACCGGTTGGTGCCTTGGCCACCAGGTGGGCGGTGACATTGCCGACGCCGGTCCAGGTGAGCGTGTTGGCGGCAAAATCCACCCGCGCCAACGTCATTGCCACCCCGCGGGTGCCGACCAACAGGCGGTGGCAGAGCTGGATCAACACCTCCACCCGCTCGGAGCTGGCGCGCGTGAGCGCGTCGACGGCGCGCAGCGCGGCTTCCGCGGCGGCCGGCCCATGGCCGAGGCCGTCCACCAGCCCGAACAGCGCTGCCTCACCGCCGACGTCGACCGCGATACCCCGGTCACCGGAGGTGTATTCGCTCGGCAAAGGCCGCCCCGCCCTTGCCCATTCGATAGGTCCGAAGCGACCGTTCTCATGCACGGGGCGGGACCCATTTCCACATTTCGATGACGGTGCCCTGCCCCAACGTGGACTCGACGACCAACCGGTCCATCAGGCGGCGGGCGCCCGGCAGACCCATGCCCAGCCCGCGTCCGGTCGTGTAGCCGTCTTCCATCGCCCGCTCGATGTCGGCGATGCCGGGGCCCTGGTCCTCGGCGCGCACCACCAGGGCCTTGCGTCCCTCCCGGTCGGCGATGGCGACCCGGACGGCGCCGCGGCCGGCGTAGCTGGTGATGTTTCGGGCGATCTCGGAGATCGCGGTGGCGATCATCGTGACGTCGGTCAGGGAGAATCCCAAGTCGAGGGCGAGCTGGTGTCCGGCCTTGCGGGCTTCGACGATGTCGTCGGGGTGGTCGATGGCGACGACGATATCAGCCGCCACCGTCGGGCCCGATCGTCGACTTCCCCACTCCGCCTTGGCGATTCAGCAGCGCGAGGCCCTCTTCGAGATCCAGCGCCGTGTTCATGTCGTCGAACGCCAGACCAAGCTGGACCATCGCGAAGGCGACCTCCGGCTGCAATCCGACTATCACGGTGTCCGCGCCGCGCAGCCGGGTCATGTGGGCAATCGTGCGCAGCGACCTCGCGGCGAAGGAATCCATCACATCGATAGCGGTGACGTCGACGATGATGCCCTGCGCGCGGAACTGGCTGACCCGTTCCATCAGGTCGTAGCGCAGGCGTTCGGCGTCGGAATCGGTGAGGGCGGCCTGTACCGACGCGATGAGGATCGAGCCCTGTTTCAGGATCGGTACTGGCATGGGGTGCTCGTGTCGATGGTGGTTATCCGGTCTGCTCGCCCGTGCGGGTCACCTCGTAACCCAGCAGGCGTTCGGCTTCCTCGATGCCGCCTTGCAGGTCGCCCACGGCGTTCATCTTCGACAGGTCCAGACCGATCGTCACCAGCGTCAGCGCGATCTCGGAGGACAGGCCGGTGATGATCACGCTCGCGCCCATCAGGCCGGACGCGTCGACCGTCTGCACCAGGTGGTTGGCCACCGTCGAGTCGATGGTCGGCACACCGGTGATGTCGATGACCACCACTTTGGCGCGGTTGGCGCGGATGGCCCGCAGCAGCTGTTCGGTGACCTGGCGGGCGCGCTGGCTGTCCAGGACGCCGATGATCGGCAGGATCAGCAGCTGTTCGCGCACCTGCAGCACCGGCGTCGACAGCTCGCGGATGGCCTCCTGCTGCTGGCGGATGATGCGCTCGCGTTCCTGCACGAAGGACACGCCCACGGTGTTGGCGATGCGGTTGGCCGCCGGCTCGTACGCGTCGAGGACGCGGTTGAGCATCTCGAACTCGGTCTGATACTTCTCGAACAGCGAGCGGGCGAGCACGTCGCGCAGCAGCAGGACGATGCCGAGCACCTCGTCGGTCTCCACGCCTCGCGGAATGATGCGTTCGGACAGGTCACGCGCGTAGGCCTGCAGCGCCTCGACGCTACCGGTCTCGAGCACCTCGACGTAGTTGTCGTAGACGGCCGTGGCTTCGGAGAAGAGCTCCTCCGGCGTCATCGCGGTGAGAAGCTCGGCTTCGGTGATGCGGCGGGCCCATTCCTCCCGCAGGACGGTTCGATTCTGCCGCAGATGCTGGACTAGCTGGGGAAGGAGGCCCTCACTGGAAATGCTGACGGTCTGCGCTGCGGTGCCGGTACTGTTGAACTCCGACGGCGAATCTGACATCTGGCCTCCCAAGGCCTCCCGAGCACACGTCGCGCCCTGCGGTCTGCAGTTCCTGTTGCGAGACTAGCGTGGGTTGTCGCGGGGCACGTGTAGAGGGCATATTCTTCTCCCAGTTCGGTAAGGCAGGCTAGGGTTGAGACCACGCCACGGCCCAGGACAAAGGATTGCCATTGTCAGCTCCTGATTCGATTACCACGTTGGTTGAGGACCACGACGGCGTTTCCGTGGTCAGTGTCAGCGGCGAAATCGATTTGGTCACGGCTCCTGCCCTGGAACAAGCCATCAGCGCGGTCGTCGCGGACAGCCCCACCGCGTTGATCATCGATCTCTCCGCCGTGGAGTTCCTCGGCTCGGTCGGCCTCAAGATCCTGGCGGCGACCTACGAGAAGCTGGGCAACCAGACGGGGTTCGGCGTGGTCGCGCGCGGCCCGGCGACCCGCAGGCCGATCCACCTGACCGGCCTGGACAAGACCTTCCCGCTGTACCCGACGCTCGACGACGCGTTGACCGGGGTGCGCGACGGCAAGCTCAACGGCTAGCGACCCACCCCGCCTGCGCCGTATCCGCGGCCCGGTTACGCCGAGCCGAATTTTTACAGATTTACTTGTCTGACAACGTGTTTGGCGAAAATGCGGTGAGTCTTGTTCCGCATCTCATCGATTTCGGGTCTTATCCCGGGTTTTTCCCGGAATCGCGGCCGGCCGCCGAAATTCCGTTGAGCGAAAACAGCGAAGACCTTTACCCGCGGCGCGTCCGCTCGAACCGGTGTCCCCCCGCGGCCCAGGTGCGATGATCGGGACTATGGACGTCGACCATCCGCAAGACGACCAGCGGTGGGATCGCCGTGAGCGCGGCGAGACCGAAGTTCAACGGCTGGACCGCAATTGGAACAGCCTGCTGCAGGAGCTGCGGGTGGTCCAGACCGGGGTGCAGCTGCTGACCGGCTTCCTGCTGACGCTGCCGTTCCAGCAGCGCTTCGACGTGTTGAGCCCGCCCATGCGCGTCGTCTATCTGGCCACCGTGGCGTGCGCGGTGTGTGCGACCGTGTTGCTGATAGCCCCGGTCGCCATGCACCGGCTCCTCTTCCGGCGTCACCGGCTCCAGGTCCTCGTATCGGCCGCGCACCGGTGCGCCTTCGCCGGGCTCGGCCTGCTCGGCCTGGCGCTGATCGGCCTGACCACGATCATCTTCGCGGCGGTGGCCGGGCGCACTGCCGGCCTCATAGCCGGAGCCTGTGCGCTGCCGCTGTTCACCTTCTTCTGGTGGGTGCTGCCGCTGATGCTGCGGACCCGCGGCGACTGAGGCGAAGATCCGTCGGTCAGCGGCCCGGTGCGAGCGCCGCGATCCGGGTGGAGTCCAGGTGTTCGAGCAGGTCGCGCGGATCGGCGAAGACGGGTTCGGCGCCCGCGTCTCGCAGCTCGGCACCCGCGATGCCGCCGCTCAGCAGCCCGATGCACGGCAAACCCGCGCCGGCCGCTGCGTGCGCGTCCCACACGGCGTCCCCGACGAACACTGCGCGCTGGGCGTCCACGCCGGCGCGATCCAGCGCCACCCGCACGATGCCGGGCTCTGGCTTGGCGGTGTCGACGTCGCGCGACGACGTCGTCTCGGAGATCACGTCGTCGCAGTCGAGCACCTTGCGCAGAATCTCCAGCTCGTCTTCGGGCGCCGAGCTGGCCAGCACCACCTGTAGGCCCAGGTCGGCGACGCGGCGCAGCAGATCGCGGGCCCCGGGCAACGGCTGCAGCAGGGGGGTGATCTCCCGGTAGTACTGGCTGTGCATGTCGCTGAGCCGCTCCCGCACGTCGTCCGGGGCGTCATCGGACAGCGTTTTGACCAGCCGGGATCCGTCCATGCCGATGCAGCGATGGATCTGCCAGGACGGCACCTGCATGCCCTCGGCGTCGAACGCGCGCTGCCAGGCATGGACGTGCAGATAGTTCGAATCCACCAAGGTGCCGTCGACGTCGAACAGGACGGCCGGTGTGCCGGCCATCAGGGCAGGTCCCCGGCGGCGGGGCGTGCGCTCGCGTGCGGTCGTGAAGTCATGGTCGCGGCATACCCAGGCTGGCCCAGGCCGACACAGTGCGTGGTTCCGTTTGGCCATGGGGGCGACGGGTACACGGGGAGGTGATCCGCGACACCGGGGCGGTTGTGCCGCGCCCGCCGGCGGATCGCTCGCGACCGTACGCATACGAATGATGCTGGTACACACAGATTCTCGACGAGGAATGACGTTGGATTACCCCAAGGACCCCCCGATCGACCATGCCCGTACCACTCGCCAGCACGCGGGCGAATCCCTGAAGAACGGCGCCAACGCCCCGGGCCTCGCCGGTGCTGCGGTCGCGGTCATCGCCCTGACCGTGGGCCTGTTCGCCGTGGCGGCCGGGCACCTGGTGGGCGGTGCCGTCGCGCTGCTGGTGGCGGTCGCCCTCGGCGCGCTCAGCGCGGCGTGGCTGCTGCGCGCCCACCGCAAGGTCCGCGACGCCGAACTGCGCTGGCACGCCGCTCATTCCGACCAGCCCGCGCCACCGCCCAGCAGCTGAGCGCGCCGGGTTTGGGCGGGCGGTCCCGGCGGCCCGTTTCCCAGTTGCAGCAACTTTTTCGGGCCGCGATGGTGTAGCGCACCCCCGAACGGGGTACTGCCTGCGCCACGGGTGAGTACAGGAAAGTGCGTCTACCCGTTCCATAGCAGGAAGGAACACCGATGGCGACCACCACTGACTACGACGCACGCCGTGTATCCGACGCCGACACCCAGGAGAAAGGCCCGCTTCGCGAACTGGCACCGACCCTGCAGGGACCTGCCACCGCCGTGGTCGACGAGGACCCCAACGATGTGCACTTCTTCGAGCTGCCGGGTGCCGACCTGTCCGGAGAAGAGCTGTCCGTGACGGTGATTCCGCAGCGGGCCGACGAGTTCACCTGCTCGAGCTGCTTTTTGGTGCAGCACCGCAGCCGGATGCGTACGTCCAGCTCCGGCCTGCCGGTGTGCGCCGACTGCGCCTGACATCAGGCACCTCGGTCCGGGCGGGGCGACCCCGCGTGCCGTGCCGCGACCGTGAGCCCTCGCTGCATTGCGCCGAATTGTCGGTGGCGTCCGCTAGGTTCATCGGGCAATGGAGAAGGTGCTCGGGTCGCTCCTGCCGCTGGGCTTAGCGCTCCCTTGGTATTTCACGCAGCAGGCCACCGGCAGCCTGCCGGCGGGCTGCCTCGCGGGACTCGGCGGGCTCGCCGTCGCCGTGGCGCTTTTGTGGTGGTTGTCGCTACAGCGGGACCGCTACCAGGCCGACGCGCACCGACGCCGCGATCTCCGATTGACGAAATCCGGGCTGCGGGCCATCGACCGGATGTCGGGCACCGAGTTCGAGGAATTCGTTGCGGCGCAGCTTCGCGTCGCCGGCTACAGCGTCACCCCGACCGCCAGCACCGGAGACTACGGCGTGGATCTGATCGCCGGGAAAGACGGCGCTCGGATGGCCGTCCAATGCAAGAGGCTGGCGAAGGCCGTCGGTGTGGCCGCGGTCCAGCAGGTCGTGGCGGGCGCGCTGCACCACGGCTGTAACCGGACGGTCGTCGTGACCAACCAGACCTTCACCAAGGCGGCCCGCCAGTTGGCCGGCACCCACCATTGCCGCCTGGTGGGCCGCTCCCAGTTGCAGAGCTGGACGCGCATCCAGCCCGTTGTCGTGCGGGGTCCGCGGCGCCCGCGCGGGGTCGCGCCGCGCGCCAGACCGCAACGACTGGAACCGGAGTGCGAATGCTAGCCAAATGCCATGGGCCCTGGCATGTTCGGCCGGCCCGTGACGTCAGCGCCCGGTTGCGTCGTCGATCACCCGGCGCGCGATGTCGCGCAGCGGGGTGTTCATGCTCTGTGACAGCTTGATCAGGGTGTTGAAGGCGGTCTGGTCGTCGAGGTCGTAGCGCTCGATGAGGATGCCCTTGGCCTGTCCGATCGTGTCGCGGGTGCTCAGTGCTTCCTTGAACTGCTGGGTGCGCACGACGTTGCTCCATGCCAGGGCACCCAGTGTCGCGAAGACGGCCGCGATCCGGCGCGAGTCCTCGGAGAAGGACCGCGGGCGTTCGGCGTAGAAGTTCAGCGCGCCCATGCTCAGCTCGTCGGCGAACATGGGCAGCGACAGCACGCTGCGGATTGGCGTGTGCGCGAGCGCGTCGGCCTGGTACTTCGGCCAGCGCGCGTCGGCTTCAAGGTCGTCGATGACGACGACCTTGCGGGTCCAGGCGGCGTGGACGCAGGGCCCCTCGAGGTGGCGCTGCTGAAACTCGTCGAGCAACCGGGCGCAGTCGTGCGTGACGGACGGGCTGCTGACCTCGTTTTGCCGGCTGGTGACGGTGATGCCCGCTTCTTCGGCGCCAGGCACCCAGCGCGCGGCCGCCGTCGTCAGGTCGTCCAGCACCTGGGGGAAGTCGTCGGCGTCGGCCGAATAGATGGCCCGCAGAACGTCGGTGAGCAGGCTGAGATCGTCAAGATTGGTCACTGAGTGGCGCCCTCATGCTTCGAGACCGGTTACAGGCATTTCCGCGCCGTTTTCTGCAGCCTGCGGTCTCGCGAGGCGATCACTGATGAGTTATGACGGCGACGAATGTCGATGCTGTCTGCTTAGCACGACGTGAGATCCATTATATCGGCCCGGTTTCGGATGATTGCGCTAGATACCCGGTACGGCAGATGTGTGCTGGGCCCCTCGGCCGATCCGGGTTGCGCGGGCGGAGTCAGGTGGTAGCGTCCGGCGCACCGGTCAGACTTTGGAGCGACGATGGTGGCAACCGAAGACCAGTGGAGCAAACCCGCGGCCCTGGCCATCCCCAAGGAAGGTTATTTCGAGCTGGAACGCGGCCGGTACGGGCCCCTGTACCCGCGCACCCCAGCATGCTACGGCTTTTCCATCATCGCCAAGGTCAAGGATGGCCGTGAAGCGGCCGTTCGCGCCTACGGCAAACAGATCGAAGAAGCCGTCAAGGCAAACCCGGAAGTGCTGGCGCCGCTGCGGCTGCACTACCTGCGCTGGCAGCTCTTCGACGTGGGGTCGGGGCTGCACTTCCAGTACCAGGGCATCTTCGACACCGACTTCGACAAGTACACCGAGGACGCGGTGCAGCTGTTCAGCCAGACAGGGATCACCACCGTCTTCACCAACCTCGAGGGCTTCCCGGAGGACTGGCGAGAGAACCCGGAAGCCTTCGTCAAGTACGTGCGCGACCACCAATGCCCGAGCTTCCTGGAATACGGGGAGTACCCCTATGTCACGGCCGACGAGATCAAGAAGGGGCTGCGGCTGAAAGCCGCGTTCGGCACCATGCTGGATCAGATGCAGTGACGCCCATCGGAGCGTGCCGATGCTTGAACTCGACGACATCCAGCACATCCTGCTGACCCGTACCCCGGCCCTGACCGGGCGTTACGAGTTCCTTTCGTTCGGCGATCCGGTGGGCGGACGGGCCTGGCTGTCCGAACTGGTGGACGTGGTGCAGTCCGCCGCGTCGGTGCGAGACGCCATGGACGACACCAGGCGCTGGGTCACCCTGGGTTTCACCTGGAACGGCCTTCGGGCGCTCGGTGTGCCGGAGGAGGCGCTGGCCACCTTTCCCGAGGAGTTCCGGCAGGGCATGGCCGCCCGGTCCGACATCCTCGGCGACACCGGACGAAACCATCCCGACAACTGGGTGGGGGGACTGGCCGGCGACGACCTGCACGCGATCGCGATCCTGTTCGCCCGGGACGACGCCGAACACGCCCGCGCCACCGGCGCCCACGACGACCTGGTGCGAAGGTGCGACGGCGTGCGCCGGGTCTCGTACCTGGATCTCAATGCGACACCCCCGTTCAACTACGCCCACGACCATTTCGGCTTCCGGGATCGGTTGTCGCAGCCGGTGATCGAGGGATCGGGCGAGGAACCCACGCCGGGATCGGGTGCGCCGCTGAAGGCCGGCGAGTTCATCCTCGGCTATCCCGATGAGGTCGGGCCGGTGGCCAACTCACCCGAGCCGGATGTGCTCGCGCGCAACGGGACGTACGCCGCTTACCGGCGACTGCGCGAACACGTGGCGTTGTTCCGCGAGTACATCCGTTCGCAGGCTCGCACGCCCGACGACGAGGAGCTGTTGGCCGCGAAGTTCATGGGCCGCTGGCGCAGCGGCGCCCCCCTGGTGCTCGCGCCGGACGCCGACGACCCCGAGCTGGGCGCGGACCCGATGCGCAACAACGACTTCAACTACAAGGAGATGGACCCGCTCGGGTACGCGTGCCCGCTGGGCGCCCACGCCCGGCGGCTCAACCCGCGAGACACCGCGCACAACATGAACCGGCGCAGGATGATCCGCCGCGGAGCCACCTATGGCCCGGCGCTGCCCGACGGCGCCCCCGACGACGGAGCGGACCGTGGCATCGCCGCATTCATCATCTGCGCCAGCCTGATCCGGCAGTTCGAATTCGCGCAGAACGTCTGGATCAACGACCGCACGTTCCACGAACTCGGCAACGAGCACGACCCGATCTGCGGAACGCAAGACGGCACAATGGAATTCAAGATACCGAGGCGGCCCATCCGCCGAGTCCTCAAGGGGCTTCCGGCGTTCACGACGCTGACCGGCGGGGCGTACTTCTTCCTGCCGGGCATCAACGCCATGCGCTACCTAGCGGCGCTTGACTGACGACCGGGGAAACCATCATGAGCACCCTGCCCGCCGCGCGCACCTACAACCAGACCCACGTACCGCGACCCCACGCGGGCGGACGACGGATCAGCATCTACTGGACGTGGAGCTATCCGTGGGAATCGCAGCGCGATGTCGAGACGCTGGACAACCGGTTTTCGACGATGACCGAAGTGCGCAGAGCGGCCTGGCCCCACTACGAGGGCCCCGACTGGGATGAGGCGCACTTCCTGCAGGGGATCGCCGGCACCCTGGAGCTGTTCCACCGCTCGACGCTGGCGTTCCAGCAGCTGGCGGGCGCCGACACCGGCCACCCGGTCGCGGTGTTCCAGCGCATCGACCAGGCCGGCTACCAGCAGCTGATCGACGAACGGATCTTGGCCGACACCGACACCCTGATGGTGTTCGGTCTCGACCATCTGGTCGGCGAGGAACAGGCGCGGGATGAAGAGGTCGCCGCCCTGCGCGAGTGGCTAAGCCGCGACGGAACCTGCCTGCTGCTGGCGCCGCACCACGACGTCGGCTTCACCGACGACGCGGCGCAGCGTCAGGTCGAGTACCTCCATCACGGGGACCCGCTGGTGCCACGGCAGCAGCGGTTCACCGCCTACACGCGCTCACTGATGAAGGCGCTCGGCGTTCCCGTGCACAACACGTGGGGATTGCGTCCCGCCCTGGTGGAGGGGACCGGTGAGATCGCGCCGCTGACCGGATTTCGCGACCTGGACGCGCCGGGGTTGCTGAACAACGTCACCACGCTGAACTTTCACCCGCACCTGCCGCACTACGAACTCACCGCTCCGGAGAGCGACCTGCTGCGCGTGCTCGGCAGGCAGCGCGTGGACCCGCAACGGCCCCATCCCTTTACCGCGGCGGGCAACAGCGAATTCAATTCGCTGATCTGGATGCCGCCGGCCGGCGACCGGGCCGGTGACATCGTGCTCGTTGACTCCACGAATTTCACCACGCTGTTTGGCGGCACCGACAGCCTCAAGAACTTCTGGCACAACCTGGCGACGATGAAGTGAGGGAGTTCGCGGCAACACCCTGTTGAGGGCTGATGTCCGCCGCGAACTTCCGCAACATGAGTCGGGGTGGCGGGATTCGAACCCACGGCCTCTTCGTCCCGAACGAAGCGCGCTACCAAGCTGCGCCACACCCCGCTTGAAGCCTCGACAGCCTATCGCACCGGGCCATCGGGAGGCCAAACCGCGGTGGGGCAGGTCACCTCCAGATGCACGATCGCTCGAACTCGGCCAGCGCCTCGGCCGGCTCCGCCGGGTCCAGCCCCTGCGCCGCGACCCATTCGTCGTCGAAATAGGTGTCGCTGTAGCGGTCGCCGCTGTCGGCGAGCAGGGTGACCACCGAACCGCTGCGGCCCTCGGCGACCATCTCGGCGAGCAGGCCGAACGCGCCCCACAGGTTGGTGCCCGTCGACGGCCCGACGCGACGTCCCAGCACGGCGCTGACGTGACGGGCGGCCGCGATCGACGCCGCGTCCGGGACGGACACCATCCGGTCCACCACGCCGGGCAGAAACGACGGCTCCACCCGCGGCCGGCCGATGCCCTCGATGCGCGACGAGGTGGTCATCACGACGTCGTTCAGGTCGTCCGGACCTTGGGCGTACGCGGGGAAGAACGCGGAGTTCTCCGGGTCGACGACGCACAGCCGGGTGGCGTGGCGCCGGTAGCGGATGTAGCGGCCGATCGTGGCGCTGGTGCCACCGGTGCCCGCCCCGACCACGATCCAGTCCGGGATGGGGTAGCGCTCCTCGCGCAGCTGCTCGAAGATCGACTCGGCGATGTTGTTGTTGCCCCGCCAGTCGGTGGCGCGCTCGGCGTTGGTGAACTGGTCCAGGTAGTGCCCGCCGGTCTCGTGCGCGACCCGCTCGGCCTCGGCGTAGACCTCGCTGGAACTCTGCACGAAATGGCAACGGCCGCCATGGGATTCGATCAACGCCACCTTCGACGCGCTCGTCGCCGCGGGCATCACGGCGACGAACGGCAGACCGAGCAGCGCCGCGAAATAGGCCTCCGATACCGCCGTCGAACCCGACGACGCCTCGACCACCGTGGTGCCCTCGTCGATCCAGCCGTTGCACAGCGCATAGAGGAACAACGAGCGGGCCAGCCGGTGCTTGAGGCTGCCGGTGATGTGCGTCGTCTCGTCTTTGAGGTACAGCGCGACCTGAGCGCCGGGGCCGCCCTCGCTCCACGCCGACGGCAGCGGGTAGCGCAGCAGGTGGGTGTCGGCGCTGCGCCGGGCGTCGGCCTGGATCAGCCGGATCGCGTTGTCCGTCCAGCAGCGTGAGCGGCCGCGAACCGCGATCCGGGTCTGGTCGGTCAACGCACCGATGCTGTTGGCTGCGAACGGCTCAGGTCGCTCGCCGCGTCGCGGTCGCCCATCGGGGTGGCGATCAGTGTCAGCAGGGTCGCCTCCGGCCGGCAGCAGAATCGCACCGGCGCGAACGGCGAGGTGCCCATCCCGGCGGACACGTGCAACTGCATGTTGGCGCCCCAGCGCGACGGTCCCTTCGCGCGCGTGCGGTCCAGGCCGCAGTTGGTCACCAGGGCGCCGTAGAACGGCAGACAGACCTGACCGCCGTGGGTGTGTCCGGCCATCACCAGCTGATAGCCGTCGGCGGCGTAGCGGTCCAGCACCCGCGGCTCGGGCGAATGGGTCAGTCCCAGCCGCAGATTCGCGGCCGGACTGGCCGGACCGGCGATGGTCTCGTAGCGGTCGCGGTCGATGTGCGGGTCGTCCACGCCCGCGGCGGCGATGTGCAGACCCGCCACTTCGAACTCGCGCCGGGTGTGGGTGAGGTCGAGCCAGCCGCGCTCGGTGAACGCCGCCCGCAGGTCCTGCCAGGGCAGCGGTTCCCCGCGAACTCGGTGCGACGGGTTGGTCACGTAGTTCAGCGGGTTCTTCAGCCGCGGGCCGAAGTAGTCGTTGCTGCCGAACACGAACACACCCGGCCGCGACAGCAGATCGCCCAGGGCCTGGATGACCGCCGGGACCGCCTTGGGATGCGCCAGGTTGTCGCCGGTGTTGACCACCAGATCCGGTTCCCAGCCCGCCAGCTCGCGCAGCCACGCCTGTTTGCGGCGTTGGCCGGGGGTCATGTGCAGGTCGCTGATGTGCAGCACCCGCAGCGGGGTCGACCCCGGGCTCAGCACGGGCATGGTGATCTCGCGCAGGACGAACGCGTTGCGCTCGATGACCGCGGCGTAGCCCAGACCGGCGACGCCCGAAGCTAACGCGGCGGCGCCGGCACGTATCAGGACGGGGACAGCTCGGCGACGATGCGGGCCGCGAGGCGGCCCGGGGAGGAGCCGGGCAATCGAGACTTGAGCATCAGCCATGCTCGCAGCCTACTGCCGGTCGGGGATTGGCAGAGTATCTCTTGGATCACGACGCCTGCCCGACGGCGAAGCGGGTGCATCGGGCTGCGGCGATCAGATTTACGGGGGCGGCTGACCGGGTGCCGGTGGCGGAGGCGCCAGCAGCGGGATCGTGATCGGCGGCAGACCCGGAATCTCGACGACCTGCGAGCCGACCGGCGGCGGCGCGCCCTCCGGCGGCGGTGGCGGGGCCGGCGGGATGCCGTTGCTGACCTGGATGGTGATGATCGACCCCGGAATCGTTGCGCCGCTGGGCGTCGTCCCGACCACCTCGCCCTGCTTGGCGCTGCTGTTGACGAAGTTGTTCTGGTCGGCGACCTGGAAGCCGGCCTCCTTGATGCGCTGGCGCGCCGCGTCGATGTCCAGGCCGGCCACGCTGGGCACCCGCGACCCCGGCGCCCCGTCGACGTAGCGAGGGTCGGTGGGCGGCAACTGCACCGGCCCGAAACTGGTGGCGATCGGCTTCATCGCGGTGAACCAGGTGCGCGCCGGCTCGTTACCGCCGTACAGATCGCCCTCGCCGCAGTGGCGCAACGGGGAGGAGCACAAATCGGTCGGGTTGGTGGAGTCGTCGTAGATGTAGTTGGCCGCCGCGTAGTGGTTGGTGAAGCCCACGAAGCCCGACGAGCGGTGGGCCTCCGTGGTGCCCGTCTTACCGGACACCGGCAGGTCCCACCCCGCGGCGCTGGCCGAGCCGGCCGCCGTGCCGCCGCCGAGGGCGTCCTTGCTCATCGCGTTGGCCAGGGTGTTCGCCAGGCCCTCGGGCACCACCTGATCGCAGGTCTCGGTGGTCACCGCGACCTCGTTGCCCTTGCGGTCGACCAGTTTGTCGATCGGGTTGGGCGGGCACCAGGTGCCGCCCGAGGCGAGCGTGGCCGCGACGTTGGACAGCTCCAGCGCGTTCACCTCGATCGGGCCGAGGGTGAACGAGCCGATGTTCTGCCGTTTGACGAAGTCGGCCAGGCTCTCGTTGCTGTCGGGGTTGTAGTCGCGGGCGGTGCCCGGATCGGCGTAGGACCGCAGCCCGAGCTTGATCGCCATGTCCACCGTGCGCGTCACGCCGACCTGCTGGATCAGCTTGGCGAACGCGGTGTTGGGCGAGGTGGCCAACGCGTCGGTCACGTTCATCGACCCGCGATAGTTGCCGGCGTTGACCACGCACCAGTTGTCCTTCGGGCAACCCTTGGCCCCACCGCTACCCATGCCCTTGGCCTGGAACCGGCCCGGCACCTCGAGGGTGGCGTTGATGCCCATGCCCATGTCCAGGGCCGCGGCCGTGGTGAAAATCTTGAACACGGATCCCGCGCCGTCGCCGACCAGCGAGAAGGGCTGGGGGCGCATCGTTTGACCGGCGTCGACGTCGAGCCCGTAGGTGCGGTTGCTGGCCATGGCCATCACCTTGTGCGACGTCTTACCGGGCTGGATCACGCTCATCACGCTGGAAATGCCCGGAAGCGTCGGGCTGGCGAACTTGTCGATGGCCGCCTTGACCGGGATCTGCACGTCGGGGTCCAGGGTGGTCTTGATCAGGTAGCCGCCCCGGGCGACCTGCTCCTTACTGATGCCGGCCCGCGACAGGTACTCCTGGACGTAGTCGCAGAAAAACGCGCGGTCGCCCGCCGCGATGCAGCCGCGAGGCAGCTCATTGGGCTGCGGCAGGATGCCCAGCGGTGCCGCCTTGGCCGCGCGCAGCGCCTCCTCCTCCTGCGGGATGTTCTCGATCATGGTGTCCAGCACCAGGTTTCGCCGTGCCAGCGCGCCCTCGGGGTTGATGTACGGGTTGAGCGCGCTGGTCGACTGCACCATGCCGGCCAGCAGCGCGGCCTGCTGCCAGTTGAGGTCGGACGCGTTGATGCCGAAGTACGTCTGGGCGGCGTCCTGCACGCCGAACGAGCCGTTGCCGAACGAGACCAGGTTCAGATACCGGGTCAGGATTTCGGGCTTGGTGAAGGTCTTGTCCAGCGTGAGCGCCATCCGGATCTCGCGCAGCTTGCGGGCCGGGGTGGTCTCCACCGCCGCGCGCTTCTCGGCGTCGGTCTTCGCGGTGACCAGCAGCTGGTAGTTCTTGATGTACTGCTGCTCGATGGTCGAACCGCCGCGGGTATCGACGTCGCCGCGGGCGTAGCCGGCCAGCCCCGTCAGGGTGCCTTTCCAGTCCACCCCGTTGTGGTCGGCGAACCGCTTGTCCTCGATGGAGACGATCGCCAGCTTCATCGTGTTGGCGATCTTGTCGCTGGGCACCTCGAACCGGCGCTGCGAATACAGCCAGGCGATGGTGTTGCCCTTGGCGTCGACCATCGTCGAGACGGCCGGCACCTCGCCCTCGAGCAGCTGAGCCGAGCCGTTGGCGACCACTTCCGACGCCCGATTGGACACCAGCCCTATGCCGCCGGCGAAGGGGAACAGCAGCGCCGTGGCCACGACGCTGGCCAACAAACAGAGCCCCGCAAGCTTGAGAATCGTGAGCGCGGCCGGGGGGCGGTCTGACATGGGTACTACAGTAGCGGCCCCCAGTCACGCCGCCACGCTGCGCATTCGCCAAAAAATTGGGTGACTTGATGACCAGGCGCCCGGTATGAGAATTTTCAGTCGCGTCACAGGTCAGACGGCCAACGGGGTGTGCAAGATCACTCCTTCGCCTCTCGTTTGGTACGAGACTGGACGCCCGTCCCAAAAAAAGCGTTATCGGACTGTTGCGCAATTGGCACCTGACCACCTAACTTAGACACACGGTGAGATTCAGGTAACACCGAAGGACACAGTGTGGCGTAGGTCGCTAGCCCAGGATCTGCACCCGAGGAGGGCGGCCGTGACGGGCGGCCGGTAGGGAAAGGGAACAGTTCGTGTCACCAATACGGCCGGCGGCGCGTAGGACAAACATTGCAGCCGCACAAGGGGTACTCCGCAGTGTCGATGCCGAAGAACGGATCGCCTGGGTCTCGAAGGCGCTCTGCCGGACCACCGATCCCGACGAACTGTTTGTCCGCGGCGCGGCCCAGCGCAAGGCGGCGGTGATCTGCAGGCACTGCCCGGTGATGCAGGAGTGCGGCGCAGACGCGCTGGACAACAAGGTCGAGTTCGGCGTCTGGGGCGGCATGACCGAGCGGCAACGCCGTGCCCTGCTCAAGCAGCACCCCGAGGTCGTGTCCTGGGCGGACTTCTTCGACAAGAGGCGGACCCGCAGCGTCGGCTGACCCTTCGCCGCCCGCTGACGGGTCGCCCGTCAATGCAGGAATGAGGCTGACGGCCTGCCGCTCGTAATTACGTTTCTGTTACGGCAGGCCGGGTCCACGAAGTTATAAGTGATTCAGCGGGCCGTTGCCCGGCCCGCATCGTCACCGGCGTGGCCGGATGGGCCGGTTCCTCAGCGGGCCGTTGCCCGGCCCGCATCGTCACCGACCGAAGTGATCTGATCGGCCAGCGCGCGCAGCGCCTCGAGATCCGAGACATCGAACGGTAGCGACGGAACGCCGACGACGGGCACGTGCGGATTGGCGCCGGTGAACCGCGACAGCAATCTGATCTCCCGCTTGGCGGTCTGCGCCCGGTCGGCGTGGATCTTCAACACCGCCGAGGCCAGCGACGCCGCCTCGGAGTCGGCGTCGTGGTCCAGCATTTCGCTGCCGTCGATCGCCCGCTCGGCCGGCAGCGAGCACAACGGCGGATGCGTGCGGTTGAGGACGAGCCCGGCGAGCGGCATCCCTTCCTGCGACAGCCGGTCGACGAAGAATGCCGCCTCGCGCAGCGCGTCGGGCTCGGCCGCCGACACCACAACGAACTGCGTCCCACGCCTTTTCAGCAGCGCGTAGGTGCGGTCGGCCTTCTCGCGGAAGCCGCCGAAGGTGGCGTCCAGCGACTGCACGAACGCCGCGGCATCGCCGAGCATCTGGGACCCCAGGATGGTCGACATCGCCTTCATCGCCAAACCCATTGCGCCGGTGACCAATCGGCCGATGCCCCGGCCCGGCGCCAGCAGCAGCCGCCACAGCCTGCTGTCCATGAAGCTGCCCAGCCGTTTGGGCGCGTCCAGGAAGTCCAGCGCGTTGCGCGACGGCGGGGTATCGACCACCACCAGGTCCCACCGATCCTCGGCCAGCAGCTGGCCCAGCTTCTCCATCGCCATGTACTCCTGCGTGCCGGCGAGTGAACTGGCGACGGTTTGATAGAACTGGTTATCCAGAATCGCTTGTGCCCGACCGGGTCCGGAGTACTGGACCACCATCTCATCGAAGGTGCGTCGCATGTCGAGCATCATCGCGTGCAGCTCGCCGGGAACCTCCGCCGACAGCGGGACCCGCTGCGGCGTGTTGCCGAGGTCGCTGACCCCCAGCGCCTGGGCCAGCCGCTTGGCCGGATCGATCGTCAAAACGCAGACGTTGCGGCCGTACTCGGCGGCGCGCAGCGCGATCGCGGCCGCGGTGGTGGTCTTGCCGACGCCGCCCGCGCCGCAACACACCACGACACGGTTGGTGGTGTCGGCCAGGATGGCGGCCATATCGAGCCGTTTGGGTGTGGCGGTCATCGAACCCCCTGCTGTGCAAGCGATTCCGACAGCTCGTAGAGGCTACCGAGGTCGACCCCGTCGGAGATGGCCGGTAGTTCCAGTCGCGCCACCTTCAACGCATCGAGCTGTTGCGCGATCTCGGCGCGCGTAGCGACGACGGTCGCATGCTCGATGGTTTCCGTCAGCAGGCCCGCGAAGTCCTTGTCGTCCAAGGTGATTCCGGACTTCTGCAGTCCTGCCCGCACCGAGTCCGCATCGACGTCCCCCTCGGCGGCCTTCGCCAGATCGGCCGGCTGCAGGTACGAGGGGATGTTGCGGTTGACGATCACACTGCCGATCGGCAGCTGCATCTCGGCCAGCTCCTCGATGGCTTCCAGCGTCTCCTGCACCGGCAACGCCTCCAGCAGGGTGACTAAGTGAATGGCCGTCTGCTCGGAGTGCAGCAGCTTCACCACGCCGTCGGCCTGCGAATGCACCGGCCCGCCCTTGGCCAGATCGGAGACCGCCTTGGTGACATCCAGGAAGCGCGCGATCCGTCCCGTCGGCGGGGCGTCGACGACGATCGCGTCGTAAACCGGGAGCCGGTTCTTGTCGACCCGGATCACCGTCTCCTTGATCTTGCCGGTCAGCAACACGTCACGCAGGCCCGGCGCGATCGTCGTCGCGAACTCGATCGCGCCGATGCGGCGCATCGCGCGGCCGGCAATGCCCAGGTTGTAGAACATTTCGAGGTATTCCAGGAACGCGGCCTCGATGTCGATCGCCAGGGCGTTGACCTGACCGCCGCGTTCGGCGGTCGCGATCTTGACCTCCTGGTACGGCAGCGGCGGGACGTCGAAGAGTTGCGCAATCCCTTGGCGGCCCTCGACTTCCACGAGCAGAACCTTGCGGCCCCCGGCGGCCAGGGTCAGCGCCAGGGCGGCCGCGATGGTCGACTTGCCCGTGCCGCCCTTGCCGGTCACGAAATGTAAACGGGCCTTCGTCAAGCGCGCAGGCCAGCCGACGGCAGCTCCGCCGCCCGATGTGGTTGCCACCTTCGCATGCTAGCCCGACCCGATAAGCTCGCGGCATGAGCCAACCGACCGCATGGGAGTACGTCACGGTTCCGCTGCTGACGCACGCGACCAAACAAATTCTCGACCAGTGGGGCGCCGACGGCTGGGAGTTGGTGTCGGTGCTGCAGGGGCCGACCGGCGAGCAGCACGTCGCGTATCTGAAGCGCCCCAAGTAGAGGGTCGGGTCCGATGAGTGCTTCGGCCCGGCTCGGTCAGCTCGGCCTCGCGCTGCCGGAGGTGGTTGCGCCGCTGGCCTCCTATGTACCGGCGGTGCGCACCGGGAACCTGGTCTACACCGCGGGCCAGCTCCCGATGCGGGACGGCAAGCTGCTGGCCACCGGCAAGGTCGGCGCCGACGTCGGCCCGGACGAGGGCAAGGCGATGGCGCGGATCTGTGCGCTCAACGCGCTGGCGGCGGTCAACGCGTTGGTGGGCATCGACGAGGTGACGCGGGTGGTCAAGGTGGTCGGATTCGTCGCCTCGGCGCCGGGATTCAACGGCCAGCCCAGCGTCATCAACGGGGCCTCCGAGCTGCTTGCCGAGGTGTTCGGCGAGCAGGGCGCGCACGCGCGCTCGGCGGTCGGCGTCTCCGAGCTGCCACTGGATGCGCCGGTGGAAGTGGAGCTGATCGTCGAGGTCGGCTGAAGCCATGACCCAGGCCGCCGAGTCGCTGACCCATCCCGCGTATGCCACATTGCGGCCGGTCACCGACACCGCGTCGGTCCTGCTGGCCGATAACCCCGGGCTGCTGACGCTCGAGGGCACCAACACCTGGGTGCTGCGCGGCCCGCGCAGCGACGAGCTGGTGATCGTCGACCCCGGGCCCGACGACGACGAGCACATCGCCCGGCTGGCCGCGCTCGGCCGCGTCGCCCTGGTCTTGATCAGCCACCGGCACAGCGATCACACCGACGGCATCGACAAGCTGGTCGAGCTCACCGGCGCGACCGTCCGCTCGGCGGGTAGCGGCTTCCTGCGCGGCCTCGGCGGCGAGCTGACCGACGGCGAGGTGATCGATGCCGCCGGCCTCGAGATCAAGGTCATGGCGACCCCTGGCCACACCGCCGATTCGCTGTCCTTCCTGCTCGACGACGCCGTGTTGACCGCCGACACCATCCTGGGCCGGGGGACGGCCGTCCTGGACAAGGAGGACGGCAGCCTGACGGACTACCTGGAATCGCTGCGGCGGCTGCGCGGCCTGGGCCGGCGGACGGTGCTGCCCGGCCACGGCCCGGACCTCACCGATCTGGAACGCGTCGCGCACGGCTACCTCGAACACCGGCGGGAGCGACTGGATCAGGTGCGATCGGCGTTGCGCGAGCTGGGGGAGGACGTCGGCGCCCGGCGGGTCGTCGAACACGTCTATGTCGACGTCGACGAGAAGCTGTGGGACGCCGCCGAGTGGTCGGTGCAGGTGCAGCTGGACTACCTGCGTCGAGCCTGAACTTCTGCAGGAGAAGTCCGAGTAGCGGCCTGCAAAATTACAGGCTCGGCGCGCAAACCGCCGCTACCTCGCCCGGCGGGCCAGCCGCTCGGAATCCGAGATCAGCACGCTCTTGCCCTCCAGGCGGATCCAGCCGCGGTGGGCGAAGTCGGCCAGCGCCTTGTTCACCGTCTCCCGCGACGCCCCGACCAGCTGCGCGATCTCTTCCTGGGTCAGGTCGTGGGTGACCCGCATGGCGCCGCCCTCCTGGGTGCCGAACCGCTGGGCGAGCTGCAACAGCTGCTTGGCCACCCGGCCGGGCACGTCGGTGAAGATCAGGTCGGCCAGGTTGTTGTTGGTGCGGCGCAGCCGTCGGGCCAGCACCCGCAACAACTGCTCGGCGATCTCGGGACGGTCGGCGATCCACGCGCGCAGCGCGTCGCGGTCCATCGACACCGCGCGCACCTCGGTGATGGTGGTGGCGCTGGACGTCCGCGGACCGGGGTCGAAGATCGACAGCTCGCCGAACATGTCCGAGGGGCCCATGATCGTCAGCAGGTTCTCACGTCCGTCGGGCGAGCGACGACCGATCTTCACCTTCCCCGCGACGATGATGTACAGCCGATCACCGGGTTCCCCCTCGGCGAAGACCGTGTGTCCGCGGGGGAAGTCGACGGGTTGCAGCTGCTTGGTCAGCGCTGTGACTGCGCCGGGTTCAACCCCTTGGAAGATTCCTGCCCTTGCCAGGATCTCGTCCACGTTGCCTCTTCAACTTTCCCAAAAAATTAATGTGATACGGGCAGGCTAACCCCTTGCTCGCGTGACGAGTCTAGAGGAACGCCGTTGTGTCTAACGTGCCAACGCTACACACGATTGGCGTGTCGAGGTGCCCTAAACTGCGGATTGACGTGCGAATGACCGTGGATTCGGGTCGGCAAGGTCATCTCGTCGCGGTCGTCGAAGCTGACCGCAAACGACGGCGCGGCGTGCCGCGGTCCGCCGGTCCGCCCGCTCGCCGGGGCCTCCGACAACTGCGCAAGCTCGCGCCGATGCAGGTATTCCAGCGCCTCGGGCATGCCCTCGGAGGCCAGCGTGTGCATGTCCACGCCGCCGGCGCGCTCCAGGAACTCGTCGACGTCGGCCACCACCAGGGCGCGGGGGGCGAGCTCGGACTCGAGGCGCCCGAGCCCCAGCGCCGCCAGCATCAGCAGCGCCGGAATACCGGCCACCAGCAACCACGACACACGAAGAGTAAACATCGCCTTCAATCAACTCGGGGTCTCGGCGAGATCACGAAATCAGTACTCTGTCGTAGGTGACAGCGGCTAAGTCGTCCGGGCGTTCGAAATCGACTCCGGCCACGCCCGGCGGCGGTGACGCCGGGCGCTGGTCGCAGGAAACCCGAGTCGGCCTGGTGCGGCGCGCGCGGCGAATGAATCGTGCTCTGGCGCAAGCATTTCCGGACGCCCACTGCGAGCTGGACTTCACGACGCCGCTCGAATTGACGGTCGCCACAATCCTTTCGGCGCAGAGCACCGACAAGCGGGTCAACCTGACGACGCCCGCGCTGTTCAAGCGGTACCCGTCGGCGCTGGATTACGCCCAGGCGGACCGCGACGAGCTGGAGAACCTCATCCGGCCGACCGGATTCTTCCGCAACAAGGCGTCCTCGCTGATCGGCCTGGGGCAGGCCCTGGTCGAACGGTTCGACGGCGACGTGCCGTCGACCATGGCCGAACTGGTCACCCTGCCCGGGGTCGGCCGCAAGACGGCCAACGTCATCCTGGGAAACGCCTTCGGCGTCCCCGGCATCACGGTCGACACCCACTTCACGCGCCTGGTGCACCGGTGGCGCTGGACCGCGGACAAGGATGCGGTCAAGATCGAGCACTCCGTCGGCGAGCTCATCGAACGCAGCGAGTGGACGATGTTGAGCCACCGGGTGATCTTCCACGGCCGCCGGGTCTGCCATGCGCGCAAACCGGCGTGCGGCGTCTGCCTGATCGCCAAAGACTGCCCCTCGTTCGGCCTCGGCCCCACCGAACCGGCGTTGGCCGCGCCCCTGGTGAAGGGCCCGGAAACCGAGCACCTGCTGGCCCTGGCCGGGCTGTAAGCCGGCCCGCGACCGCCGCGCAGGGACCGCATGCCTATTTCGAAGCCGACCTTGACCCGGAAGGCTCGCTGGCACATCGCGATTCTGGCGGTGGTGGCCGCCCTGATCGTGGCGCTGGTCGCGCAGCTGCGCGACGACTCGGCCACGACGTCCACGCCCGCGACCGATCGGCCGGTGGCCGACCGGGAACACCGCGACGCCGACACCCCCGCCGCGCTGGCCGGTCCGCGGCAGCGCGCCAACCTGCCGCCATGCCCGGGCGCCGGAGCCGGAGACGGTCCCGCGGCGCTGCGCGGCGTGACGGCCGACTGCGCCGCCGACGGTTCCCCCGTCGACGTCGCCCGCGCGCTGGCCGGGCGCCGGGTGGTGCTCAACCTGTGGGCATATTGGTGCGCGCCGTGCGCGGCCGAACTGCCCGCGATGGCCGAGTATCAACGTCGGGCCGGTTCGGACGTGATGGTGGTGACGGTGCATCAAGACGAGAACGAGACCGCGGCGCTGCTGCGGCTGGCCGAACTCGGGGTGCGGCTGCCCACCTTGCAGGACGGTCGCCGCCGGGTCGCGGCCGCGCTGCGGGTGGTAAATGTGATGCCCGCGACGGTGGTCCTGCGGCCGGACGGTAGCGTTGCCCAAACGCTGCCACGAGCTTTCACCACTGCCGATGAGATCGCGGCCGCGATCGGCAACGACAGGGGATAAGCGGAAAAATTGAACCGACTGGAGGGGCCGTGAGTGCTGGGGGTTCGCCCCTGCGGAATGGGGACCCCGACCCCGCGCGCGGGTCCGTTCCGCTGCGGCCTGACGCCTGCCCGCCGTGGCTGCGTCCGCTGGTCGACCGCGTCGATGACATTCCCGACGCGGCCCGGCGCCGCCTACCCGCCGACGTGCTGGCGATGATCACCACCAAGGCCGCATCGGCGGTGACCGCCCTGCGCGGCGCGAGCCGCGAAGCCGCCGTGCTGGTGTTGTTCTCCGGTCCGGAATCCGGCGCACCCGACGGCGGCTTCCCCGCCGACGCCGACCTGCTGGTCACGGTGCGGGCGTCGACGCTGCGCCACCACGCGGGCCAGGCCGCGTTTCCCGGTGGTGCCGCCGATCCCACCGACGACGGCCCGGTCGATACCGCGCTGCGCGAGGCCCGCGAGGAGACCGGCATCGACGTCAGCCGGCTGTACCCGCTGGCCACGATGGAGAAGATGTTCATCGCGCCGTCGCAGTTTCACGTCGTCCCGGTGTTGGCCTATTCGCCGGACCCCGGCCCGGTGGCCGTCGTCAACGAGGCCGAAACGGCGATCGTCGCGCGAGTTCCGGTGCGCGCCTTCATCAACCCGGACAACCGGCTGATGGTGTACCGCAGCGATCTCGGCCGCCGATGGGCCGGTCCGGCGTTTCTGCTCAACGAGATGCTGGTCTGGGGATTCACTGGCCAGGTGATTTCTGCGTTGCTCGACGTCGCCGGCTGGGCACAACCGTGGGACACCACCGACGAGCGGGAGTTGGACGCGGCGATGGCGCTGGTCGGCGACGGGGGCGGAGCACGATGAATTCCATGACCCCGTCCCAGTGGCTGGACGTCGCCGTCCTGGCGGTCGCGTTCATCGCGGCGATTTCGGGATGGCGGTCGGGAGCGCTGGGCTCGTTGCTCTCGTTCGTCGGCGTGTTGCTCGGGGCGATCGCGGGCGTGCTGCTGGCGCCCCACCTGGTCAGCCACATCGCGGCGCCGCGCGCGAAATTGTTTGCCGCGCTGTTCCTGATCCTCGCGCTGGTCGTCATCGGCGAGGTCGCCGGCGTGGTGCTGGGACGCGCCGTGCGCGGCGCGATCCGCAGCCGTTCGATCCGCACGGTCGACTCGATCATCGGGGTGGCGGTCCAGCTGGTCGTGGTGCTGACCGCGGCGTGGCTGCTGGCGACGCCGCTGACCCAGTCCAAGGACCAGCCGGAGCTGGCCGCCGCGGTCCGAGGTTCGCGAGTGTTGGCTCAAGTCAACGACGTAGCGCCGCCCTGGCTCAAGACGGTGCCCAAGCGGCTGTCCGCGCTGCTGAACACCTCCGGCCTGCCGGCGGTGCTGGAGCCGTTCAGCCGCACCCCGGTCATTCCCGTCGCCTCACCCGATCCCGAGCTGGCCAACAATCCGGTGGTGCAGGCCACCGCGCCCAGCGTGGTCAAGGTGCGCAGCCTGGCTCCCAGCTGCCAGAAAGTGTTGGAGGGCAGCGGATTCGTGATCGCGCCCGACCGGGTGATGACTAACGCGCACGTGGTGGCCGGGTCCAACAGCGTGCAGATCTACGCCAGCGGCAGTCCGCTGGACGCCACGGTGGTGTCCTACGATCCGGCGGTCGACGTCGCGATCCTGGCCGTCCCCAATTTGCCGCCGCCCCCACTGGCTTTCGCGCAGGGCGACGCGAAAACCGGTGCGAGCGTGGTGGTCCTCGGTTACCCCGGTGGCGGGAACTTCACCGCCACCCCGGCCAGGATTCGCGAGCTGATCAAGTTGAGCGGACCCGACATCTACCGGGATCCCGCCCCGGTCACCCGTGACGTCTACACGATCAGAGCCAGTGTGGAGCAAGGTAATTCGGGCGGGCCGCTGATCGACCTGGACGGCCACGTGCTCGGGGTGGTGTTCGGCGCGGCGGTCGACGATCCCGACACCGGGTTCGTGTTGACCGCCGACGAGGTGGCCAGTCAGCTCTCCAGGATCGGTGACACCCAGTTGGTGGGCACCGGCTCCTGCGTCGGCTGAGCCGGCGCGCTCATCTCGCTCGGGTCGGGTGCACCTGTTCAAGGAACTTCGTCAGGTGCCGGTTGATCTCCTCGGGGGCCTCTTCATGGCTGAAATGCCCTGCGCCCGAGATAGATACGTAGCGTCCCTGCGGCGCGTAGCGCCGCGTGCGGTCCACCGGGTCGGCAAGCACATACGGGTCCGCCTCGCCGCGCAGGTGCAACAGCGGCACGCTGAGCTGCTGGCTCATCGACCTCATGAAGCGCCGGCCCTCGTCGCGCAGCTGGCTGCGTACCGCCCAGCGCTGGTATTCCAGTGCGCTGTGCGCGGCCGCCGGGATCTGAATCGCCGTCCGCAGGTGGCCGATGGTTTCGGAGAAGTCTTCGGAGGCAAGCCATTTGCCGCAGCTGCGGCTGCGGACCAGGCGCTCGACCTCGGCGCCGTCGTCGCGGGTCAACACGCGCTCGGGCCATAGCGGTATCTGGTATTGCAGCAGCGTCGGCAGCAGCGCATAGCCCTGGTCGCGTCGCGTCAGCGTGGATCTGCGCAACGCCGCCGGGTGCGGCGAACTGATCAGCGCGATTGCCGACACCAGCCGCGGATGCAGCAAGGCGCTGGCCCAGCACGCCAGCCCGCCGTCGGCATGGCCCACCAGGGTGGCCGAGGAGTGTCCCAGCGCCCTGATGAGTCCGGCGGTGTCGCCGGCCATCGTCCAGCCGTCGTAGCCGCGGGGCGGCTTATCGCTGCCGCCGTAGCCGCGCAGGTCGACGGCGATCACCCGCGCGCCCCGCAGTGCGCGCAGCTGATGCCGCCAGGACCACCAGAACGATCCGAAACCGTGCAGCAGCATCACCAGCGGGCGCGCCGTGGCGGGCGGGCCGTCGGCGTCGCTCAACGCCTCGACGACGTGGAAGCGGATGCCGTTGGCGTGCACATCGAGATGGCGCCACGGGCCCTCGATGCGGGTTACCGACGGATCCGGCGGCGCCATCTACCAACCCGATGGATCGCCGGCGTCGCTGCCGGGCTTGGCGTGCCTGCCGTGGGGCTCGGGGAGCGCCTTGGCGCCGCCCGGAGCCTTGTCGTGGCCCGGGGTGAGCGCGCTGCGCGTCTCCTTGACCGATTCGATCGTCTCGCGCGGTCCGCGGATCCGGCGCACCTTGAGGAAGCCGAACAGGGCCAGCACGGCGCCGACCACGACCATGATCCCGAATACGATCAGGAACGACACCCAGCGCCACAACCAGGTGTCCAGCAGCTCGGCGAGGAAGAAGAAGAAAAAGAAGGTGGAGTAGAACAGCACCACCAGCGCGGCGATGAAGAAGACGCTGCCGGTGAGACCCTTTTTGACGTCCCGGGTAATTTCGGCGCGGGCCAGTTCGACTTCGGCGCGCACCAGCGTGGAGACCTGGGTGGTGGCGTCTTTGATCAGGTCACCGATCGATGGCTCGGCGGGTTTGGCATGCGGGTCGGTCAACGGAATCGTGGTCAGGGTGCTGGGCACACCGGTCTTGCCATCGGCTTTGCTCACAGACGGTCCTCTTTCGTCGTCGCCCGGCTCGCTGTCGTCGCGGTTCATGTTGCCATGTGGCGCCCGGATAGACGAAGCCATCCGAGGCCGGCCGGCCGCCACGCCGCAGGTTCGGGCGCCCGGACGGCCAGTTCGGTTCGGCCAGAAGGAGGTCGGCGACGCCGCGGTGCCACGGCGCTTTCGGAGCGCGAACATCCCATCCCGGCCGATTACACTCGGCCAAGCCGGTCGCGATGTCCGGCCTACCGATAGGAGTGGGGCTGTGCGGAGGGCGCACCGATGCTTCCTAGTGGCGATGGTTGCCCTGCTCGTGGCCGCGATGGGTTCGTTTGCCCGCGCCGCCGCAGCTGACGTCCGCGTCCCGATGGGCGGTGGGGCGGGCATCGTCATCAACGGGGACACGATGTGCACCCTGACCACCATCGGCGGCGATGCCGCCGGTGAGCTGATCGGCTTCACCTCCGCGCACTGTGGCGGCCCGGGAGCGCAGGTGGCGGCCGAGGGCGCCGAGAAGGCGGGCGTACTGGGCACCATGGTTTCGGGCAACGACAACCTGGACTACGCGGTGATCAAGTTCGATCCGGCGAAGGTGACCCCGGTGGCCAACTACAACGGCTTCCTGATCAGCGGCGTCGGGCCGGACCCGGCCTTCGGCGAGATCGCCTGCAAGCAGGGGCGAACCACGGGCAATTCGTGCGGCGTCACCTGGGGACCGGGGCAGGACCCGGGCACCATCGTCATGCAGGTGTGCGGCCAGCCGGGTGACTCCGGGGCGCCCGTCACCGTCAACAACCTGCTGGTGGGCATGATTCACGGCGCGTTCAGTGACAACCTGCCGACGTGCATCATCAAATACATCCCGCTGCACACCCCGGCGGTGGTGATGTCGTTCAACGCCGCACTGGCCGACATCAACGCAAAACACCGGCCGGGTGCGGGGTTCAGCCCGCTGCCGGGCTGATCGGCAGCGACTACTTCGCCGCCCTGATCGCGTCGAACACGCCGGGGTCCAGCAGCGTCGACGTGTCACCCAATTCGCGGTTTTCGGCGATGTCGCGCAACAGCCGGCGCATGATCTTGCCGCTGCGGGTCTTGGGTAGCTCGGGCACCACGTGCACCTCGCGCGGGCGGGCGATGGGCGAGATCTCCCGGGCCACCTCGACGCGCAACTCGTCGACGATCCCTTCGTGCACTTGGTAATCCGCGCACAAGACGACAAACGCGCAGATCGCCTGTCCGGTGGTCGAATCGGTCGCCCCGACCACCGCCGCCTCGGCGACCGCGACGTGGCCGACCAGCGCGGACTCCACCTCAGCGGTGGACAGCCGGTGCCCCGACACGTTCATGACGTCGTCGATGCGGCCCACCACCCAGATGGCGCCGTCACGGTCGTAATAAGCGCTGTCGCCGGCGAAATACCAGCCCTGCTCGGCGAACCGGGACCAGTAGGTCTCGACGTATCGCTGCGGATCGCCCCAGATGCCGCGCAGCATGGACGGCCACGGCTGGTCGAGCACCAGGTAGCCGGTGACGTGCTCACCGTGGTGGATGCCCGGCACCAGCTGATCGCCGTGGTCGTCGACGATCTTGGCCGAGATGCCCGGCAGCGCCCGCATCGCCGAACCCGGTTTGGCCGCAGCGACTCCCGGCAGCGGGGAGATCATCGTAGCGCCCGTCTCGGTCTGCCACCAGGTGTCGACGATCGGCAGGCGATCGGCGCCGATCACCTTGCGATACCAGCGCCACGCCTCGGGGTTGATCGGTTCGCCCACCGAACCCAGCAGCCGCAGGCTGGACAGGTCGTGCGCGTCGGGAATCTCGCGTCCCCACTTCATGAACGTGCGAATCAGGGTGGGCGCGGTGTAATAGATTGTCACACCGTACTTTTCGATGATCTCGAAATGCCGGTGCTGGCTGGGTGAGTCGGGCGTGCCCTCGTAGAGAACCTCGGTGACGCCGTTGGCCAGCGGCCCGTACACGCCGTAGGTGTGTCCGGTGACCCAGCCGATGTCGGCGGTGCACCAGAAGACATCGGTTTCGGCCTTGATGTCGAAGACGTAGTAGTGCGTGTAGGCGGCCTGGGTCAGATAGCCGCCGCTGGTGTGCACGATGCCCTTGGGCTTGCCGGTGGTTCCGGAGGTGTACAGCAGGAACAGCGGCTGCTCGGCGTCGAAGGGTTCCGGGGTGTGTTCGGGAGAGGCGGCGTCGACGACGTCGTGCCACCACAGGTCGCGGTCGTCGTCCCAGGAGACGTCAATTCCGGTGCGCCGCACCACAAGAACGTGCTCGACGGGGCTGTCGCCGCCCTGGACGGCCTCGTCGGCCGCGTCCTTCAAGGGCGCCGGCTTGCCGCGGCGGAACTGCCCGTCGCTGGTGATGAGCAGCTTGGCCTGCGCGTCGGCGATCCGGGCCTGCAACGCCTTGGCGGTGAAGCCGGCGAACACCACGCTGTGCATCAGGCCCAGGCGCGCGCAGGCCAGCATCGCGATCACCGCCTCCGGGATGAGCGGCAGGTAGATCGCGACGCGGTCGCCGGCGACCAGACCGAGATCGGTCAGCGCGTTGGCGGCCTTGCACACCTGCGCTTGCAGGTCGGAATAGGTCATGCTGCGGTGATCGCCGACGGGTTCGCCCTCCCAATGGAACGCGACCCGGTCCCCGTGCCCGGCCTCTACATGGCGGTCGACGCAGTTGTAGGCGACGTTCAGCTTGCCGTCGGCGAACCACTTGGCGAACGGGGCCTCCGACCAGTCCAGCACCTCGGTGAACGGCGTCGCCCACGACAGCCGGTTGGCCTGCTTGGCCCAGAAGGCCATCCGGTCCTGCTCGGCTTCGCGGTACAGCTCTTCGCCGGCATTGGCCTGCGCGGCGAACTGCGCCGGCGGCGGGTACGACGACGGGCCTGCGGTGTTGGTGGCGGTCACTGGGTTCTCCTGTGTCGAGACTGCGCCGGTCGGTGGCCGACTGCGAGCCTAGCCCGGTGAGGTGAAGCCGTGCGAGTGGTAGCCGCGCGCGCGAATCCGGGGTCAAAGTGTGCCCCGATGCCGGATAATCACCCGTGTGCCGGTCCACGGGCGGGCCATCCGCCGACTAGTCCCCAGCTTTGCCGGGGCCGCAGCGGTTTACGCCGCGGCCACCACGCTGGGGTGGCCCGCAGCGGCCATGCCCGCCGACACCGCCGACGCGCCGACGCCGTGCTGGTCGGACCAGATCGCGGTCACCGCCTCGCCCGCCGAGGCCGCCGTGGGGCACCGGGGGCTGACCCTGACATTCAGCCTCGCCGGCGGCGCCGACCCGTGCACGCTCACCGGATACGCCGGGGTCGACTCGGGTGCGGGTGGCCCGCTGATCCATGCCCAGCCCACGCTGCGCGGATACCTGGGCGGGCTGCCGGCGGGCGTCAATGAGCCGCCCACGGTCATTCTGTCGATATCGACTCAGGGGCAGGCCATCGTCGAGGGCATCGCCGTCGACGCCCACGGCGCGCCATGCCCCACCTATACCGACCTGCTCATCAATCCGCCGGACACCACCAACGTGGTGACCGTGTCGGCCACCATCGAGGCCTGCGCGTTGCAGGTGCATCCGATCACCGCGGTCTGAGCGGCGTCAATCGACTCTGACCAGGCAGTAGACCCGCGCGGGGGCGGGGTAGGCGATGCCCCTGCTGTCGGGTGGGCACCGAGTCTTGTCCGAGCTGCCCTCGATGCGCTGACTGACTCTGACGTGCATGGGGCCTGACGCGTTGCAGTCGTCCGGTTTCATGCTCACGGCTTCGCCGTCGCGGGTCACCTGGTAGCACTGGTCCTGCCGCAGGTTGATCATGAAACACAACGTCGTCCTGGGATTGGTGACCCGCTCGTAGATCGAGTGGTCCCGTTGGCCGTCGGGGCAGCTCTCCGAGGTGCCGCCCTTGAAAGCGAGTTCGTAGGTGTTCGCCGGGTCCGCGCAGCCAGCGTCCGTGGGTTCGTCGAAATGATGTGCCGCGTAATCACTTTCGGTGATACACTGGCCGACCCCCAGCAGGGCGTCGGCTCCGTGCGGGGACAGCACCCGCACCGCGTTGCCGAGGACGCCCAGGACAAGCAGCACCGCGCCGATGGTGATGAGCGTGGTGGCCGACTTCGGCGTCCGCGGCCGGGGCGGATAGCCGGCCGGGTAACCCGGATAGGGCGGATACGGCGGAACCGGGTAGCCCGGGGCTGGCGGATACGGGTACCCGGCGTTGCCGGGAAAGCCCGGCGGGTACTGCGGCGGCGGATAGGCGGGAGCCCGCCGACGGCCGCGGGAGCGCTCCACCAGCCCAACGACCAGGCAGACCAATCCGATTGCCGGCAGACCGAGGGAGAACAGCAAACGGCCCGTGCGCACCGCCGATTCGTCGGAGGCCAGATACGCCACAGTCACGGCCGGATTCTAAGTTAACGAAGCCGCGCCGGGCACTTCACCGCGCGACGACTTCAGGCCCTAGGGTCGGGTGTCATGCGTCGGATGCGGATACCGGTGGCCCTGCTGGCCCCGGTTGCCGCCGCGATGCTGACGATCGCCTCGCTGGCCGGTTGTGGTGGCGGCGCGCTGAGCCCGGATCTGGTGGTGGTCAACGGCGGCGAACCGCCGAACCCCCTGATTCCCACCGGCACCAACGACAGCCAGGGCGGCCGGATCCTCGATCGGCTCTTCGCCGGGCTGATGTCCTACGACGCCGCCGGAAACCCGTCGCCGGAGGTCGCCCAGTCGGTGGACACCACCGACAACGTCAACTACCGGATCCTCCTCAAACCCGGCTGGACGTTCACCGACGGGTCGCCGGTGACGGCCCATTCCTTCGTCGACGCGTGGAACTACGGGGCGCTGAGCACCAATGCCCAACTGCAGCAGAGCTTTTTCAGCCCCATCGACGGGTACGACGCCGTCGCCGGGCTGACCGGCGACGGCAAGCCGACGGCCACCACCATGTCCGGCCTCCGGGTGATCAACGACCGGGAGTTCACCGTCCGGCTGAAGGCGCCCACCATCGACTTCACGCTGCGGCTGGGGCACAGTGCGTTCTATCCATTGCCGCAGGCCGCCTTTCGGGACATGAGCGCCTTCGGGCAGCACCCGGTCGGCAACGGCCCGTACCGACTCGCCGACGGTCCCGACGGGCCCGCGTGGGAGCACAACGTCCGAATCGACCTGCGGCCCAACCCCGGTTACCGTGGCAACCGCAAGCCACACAACAAGGGGCTGAGGTTCGAGTTCTACTCCAACCTCGACACCGCCTACGCCGACCTGCTGTCCGGCAACCTCGACGTGCTGGACACCATCCCGTCCAGCGCGTTGACGATCTACGAGCGCGACCTGGGCGGCAACGCCGCCCGCGGACCCGTCGCCGTCAGCCAATCGGTCGACACGCCGCTGCGGCTGCCGCACTTCGGGGGTGAGGAGGGCCGGCTGCGCCGGCTGGCGCTGTCGGCGGCCATCAACCGTCCGCAGATCTGCCAGCAGATCTTCAACAACACCCGCAGCCCGGCCCGTGACTTCACCGCCAGCTCGCTGCCGGGATTCGATCCGAACATCCCGGGCAGTGCCGCGTTGGACTTCAATCCCGGACGCGCACAACAACTCTGGGCCCAGGCCAACGCGATCTCACCGTGGAGCGGGCGGTACGCCATCGCCTACAACGCCGACAGCGGCCACCAGGAGTGGGTGGACGCGGTGGCCAACAGCATCAAGAACGTGCTGGGCATCGATGCCGCCGGTGCGCCGCAGCCCACCTTCGCCGGGTTTCGCACCCAGATCACCAACCGCACCATCGACACCGCGTTCCGGGCCGGCTGGATGGGCGACTACCCGTCGATGATCGAGTTCCTCGCCCCGCTGTACACCACCGGCGCGGGATCCAATGACGTCGGATACTCCAGCCGCGAGTTCGACGCAGCCCTGGCCGCCGCCGAGGCGGCCCCCGACCTGCGGCAGGCCGACGCGCTGGTCAACGTCGCGCAACGAATCCTGTTGCACGACATGCCCGCAGTGCCGTTGTGGTACTACATCGCCGTGGTCGGCTGGTCGCCGGAGGTCAGCGCCGTCAAGGTCACCTGGAACGGGCTGCCCGACTACGAGAACATCGTCAAGGAGTGACGATGGGTTGGTACATCGCGCGCAGGATCGCCGTCATGGTGCCCGTCTTCTTGGGCGCGACGCTACTGATCTACGGCATGGTCTTCCTGCTGCCCGGTGACCCGCTGGCCGCCATCGCCGGGGATCGCCCGCTGACGCCGGCCGTGGCGGCCGCGCTGCGGGCCCGCTATCACCTCGACGACCCCTTCATCGTGCAGTACCTGCGCTACCTGGGCGGGGTCGTGCACGGCGACCTGGGCCGCGCCTACTCCGGATTGCCGGTCAGTGCCGTTCTCGCCCATGCGTTTCCGGTCACGCTCCGGCTCGCCTTGATCGCCTTGGTCGTCGAGGCGGTGCTGGGCGTCGGGTTCGGCGTGATTTCCGGGTTGCGCCAGGGCGGACTCTTCGACGCCACGGTGCTGATCGCCGGACTGATCATCATCGCGATCCCGATCTTCGTGCTGGGCTTTCTGGCCCAGTTCCTGTTCGGGGTCAAGCTGGGCGTCGCGCCGGTCACCGTCGGCGAACGGGCGAGCCTCGCGCGCCTGCTGCTGCCCGGAATCGTCTTGGGCTCGGTCTCATTCGCCTACATCGTGCGGTTGACCCGATCGGCGGTGGCCGCCAACGCGCACGCCGACTACGTCCGCACCGCGACCGCCAAGGGGTTGTCGCGGCCACGGGTGGTGACCGTGCACATCCTGCGCAACTCGCTGATCCCGGTCGTGACGTTCCTGGGCGCCGACCTGGGGGCGCTGATGGGCGGGGCGATCGTGACCGAGGGCATCTTCAACATCCACGGCGTCGGCGGCGTGCTCTATCAGGCCGTCACCCGGCAGGAGGCGCCCACGGTGGTCTCGATCGTGACGGTGCTGGTGCTGATCTATCTGGTCACCAACCTGCTGGTGGACCTGCTGTATGCCGCGCTGGACCCCAGGATCCGCTATGGCTGAGGGCTTTTGGGGGGAAACCTGGCGGAAGCTGCGGCGCCGTCCGAAGTTCATCGTGGCCGCCGCGCTGATCCTGCTCATCCTTCTCGTCGCGCTGTTTCCCGCGTTGTTCACCCACGCCGACCCCGGCTATGCCGATCCCGGCCAGAGCCTGCGCAGCCCGTCGGCGGAGCACTGGTTCGGCACCGACCTGCAGGGCCACGACATCTACGCGCGCACCGTCTACGGGGCGCGGGCCTCGGTGACGGTGGGGCTGGGCGCCACGCTGCTGGTGTTCGCCGTCGGCGGGGTGGTGGGAGCTCTCGCCGGCTTCTACGGCGGGTGGCTCGACGCCGTCATCTCCCGCGTCACCGATATCTTCTTCGGGCTGCCGCTGCTGCTGGCCGCGATCGTGCTGATGCAGGTTCTGCACCATCGGACGGTGTGGACGGTGATCGCCATCCTGGCCTTGTTCGGCTGGCCGCAGATCGCCAGGATCGCCCGCGGCGCGGTGCTGGAAGTGCGCGGCAGCGACTACGTGCTCGCGGCTAAAGCGTTGGGGATGAGCAGGTTTCAAACGCTGCTCCGGCACGCCCTGCCCAACGCGGTGGGACCGGTGATCGCGATGTCCACGATCGCGCTGGGTGCGTTCATCGTCACCGAGGCCACGCTGTCCTACCTCGGCGTCGGCCTGCCGAGTTCGGTGGTGTCCTGGGGCGGCGACATCAACCTCGCCCAGACCCGGCTGCGCGCCGGCTCGCCGATCCTGTTCTATCCCGCCGGCGCGCTGGCGACGACCGTGCTCGCGTTCATGATGATGGGCGACGCGCTGCGCGACGCCCTGGATCCGGCCTCGCGGGCCAGGCGCGCATGACCGCCGGTGACTCCGCGCTGCTGACGGTCGAGGGCCTCGAGGTCAGGTTCGGCGACCACGCCCCCGCGGTGGCCGGCGTGGATCTGCGCGTCGAACGCGGCCAGACCGTCGCCGTGGTCGGCGAGTCGGGATCGGGCAAGTCCACCACGGCCGCCGCGATCCTGGGGCTGTTGCCGCCGGGAGGGCGAATCACGGCCGGCCGCATCATGTTTGACGGGATCGACATAACGTCGGCGGATCGCCGGGTGCTGCGCTCGATCAGGGGCCGCCGCATCGGCTACGTGCCGCAAGACCCGATGACCAACCTCAACCCGGTGTGGAAGGTCGGCTTTCAGATCCGGGAAGCGTTGCGGGCCAACACCGACGGCCGCCGGGCGCGGCAACGCGCGGTCGAACTGCTCGCCCAGGCCGGCATGCCGGACCCGGCGAGGCAGGCGGGTAAGTACCCGCACCAATTATCGGGCGGTATGTGCCAGCGCGCGCTGATCGCCATCGGGTTGGCGGGTCGTCCGCAGCTGCTGATCGCCGACGAGCCCACGTCCGCGCTCGACGTCACGGTGCAGCGTCAGGTCCTCGACCATCTGCAGCGGCTCACCGACGAGCTGGGCACCGCGCTGCTGCTGATCACGCACGATCTGGCGCTGGCCGCCGAGCGGGCGGAGCGCGTCGTCGTCGTGCACCGTGGCATCGTCGTGGAAACCGGTGCGGCACAGACGATCCTGCGCCGGCCCCGACACGAGTACACCCAGCGGCTGGTGGCCGCGGCGCCGTCGCTGACGCGCACGGGCCGGCCGACACCCGCACGGACCGACGACATCCTGGTCGCCTCGGAGCTCACCAAAATCTACCGGGATTCGCACGGCACACCCTGGCGGCGCGGCGAATTTCGCGCCGTCGACGCGGTGTCGTTCCGGCTGCAGCGGTCCCGCACCCTGGCCATCGTCGGCGAATCCGGGTCGGGAAAGTCGACGGTGGCCCGCATGGCGCTGGGACTTCTCCAACCCACCTCTGGCACGGTCGTTTTCGGCGGTACGCCGATATCCGATAGAACGGGCCGCGACGCGATGATGGCTTTTCGCCGGCGCGTGCAACCCGTCTTCCAGAACCCGTACAGCAGCCTGGACCCGATGTACTCGGTGTTCCGCGCCATCGAGGAACCGCTGCGGATTCACCGCGTCGGCGACCGCGTCCACCGCGAGAAAACGGTGCGCGAACTCCTCGATCAGGTGGCGCTGCCGTCGTCGGTGCTGAGCAGGCTGCCGCGCGAGCTCTCGGGCGGCCAGCGCCAGCGGGTCGCGATCGCGCGGGCGTTGGCGCTGCGGCCCGAGGTGCTGGTCTGCGACGAGGCGGTGTCCGCCCTCGACGTGCTGGTGCAGGCGCAGATCCTCGATCTGCTGACCGAGCTGCAGGCCGAGCTGGGCCTGGCCTACCTGTTCATCAGCCACGACCTGGCGGTGATCCGGCAGATAGCCGACGACGTCCTGGTAATGCTGGCGGGCCGCGTGGTGGAGCACGCGGCCACCGACAAGCTGTTCACCGAGCCCGGCCACGAGTACACCCGGCAGTTGCTGGACGCCATCCCGCACGCGCCGAATTCAGGCGGCGAGCGCGGGGATAGGTTGTGAGGTTGTGACAGCTGATCCGCTGGCCCCCCTGATGGAGCTGCCCGGCGTCGCCGAGGCCAGTGACCGCGCCCGCGACGCGCTGGGTCGCGCCCACCGCCACCGCGCCAACCTGCGCGGCTGGCCCGTGACCGCGGCCGAGGCGGCCCTGCGGGCCGCGCGCGCGTCGTCGGTGCTCGACGGTGGCCCCGTCCGGCTGGAGGACCTCGCTGATGCCGGGCAGATCAGCGATCCGGTGTTCGCCGGGGCGCTGCGCGTGGCCCAGGCGCTCGAGGGCGGCGAAGGGCCCGTCGTCGCCATCTGGCGGCGGGCGCCACTGCAGGCGCTGGCCCGCCTGCACATGCTGGCCGCGGCGGAGCAGGTCGACGACGAGCGGTTGGGTCGCCCGCGTCCCGATGCCGGCATCGGGCCGCGATTGGAGTTGTTGGCGGACTTGGTGAATGGGCGCACCCAGGTGCCGGCGCCGGTGCTTGCCGCCGTCGCCCACGGCGAACTGCTGACGCTGAAGCCGTTCGGTAGCTCTGACGGCGTGGTGGCCCGGGCGGTGTCGCGATTGGTGACCATCGCCAGCGGGCTGGACCCGCACGGGCTCGGTGTGCCCGAGGTCAGCTGGATGCGCCAGCCCGCCGCGTATCGCGACGCCGCGCGGGGATTCGCCGACGGCACACCGGAGGGCGTGGGCGCCTGGCTGGTGCTGTGCTGCCGGGCGATGAAAGCCGGTGCGCAAGAGGCCGTGTCGATTGCCGACTCGATGTCTAACCGGTAGCTGGGGCGGTGCCGCAAGGCCGGGAGAAATGGCCGGAAAAATGTAGAGCGGGCGACGTTCCGAATGTTCGGTCCGCCGCCCGCTAGCACGGGGCTCGGTTACCAAGCGTGCATCTCTGGGCTGCGTGGGTTGGCCTCGGCGATCTCACGACGCTTACGGTTGCAACCCCACCCAAAGGGTCGTCGATACCTTCGGCATCTTCGCAATTTCGCAGGCCCGCAACACTTCTGCCATTTTCGCGGCTGTGACTCGGCGTGGGTGCCGAGCACCGTGCTGGGCGCCCGGGTCGGGAGGACGAACCTTCTCTTCCGGCTAGACCTTGGCCTCACCGGGCTTCCGTGGTTCCTTTGTACTACTAGACCCCTAGCACATCAAGGGCCAAACCGCGAATGCCGCCGAATCCATTTTGGATTGCGCGTTTAACGAGTTTGCTGTGGCGGCCGCGGCGGTCAGAACGCGTACCGGCGCAACAACGAATAGGTGACCGCGCCGGCGGCCAGGGCGCTGATGCCGACCGCGGCCGTCGTGGCGATCGCCGCACCGGACGGCGCCGGGATGCGGTCACGCAGTGACACCGGACGGGAGAAGGACATCACCGGCCAGCCGCGTTCGACGGCTTCGCGGCGCAGCCCCCGGTCGGGATTCACCACGTTGGGGTGGCCGACCGACTCGAGCATCGGCAGGTCGGTGATCGAGTCGGAGTAGGCGTAGCAGTGTTCCAGCGGGTAGCCCTCGCGCGCGGCGAGTTCGCGGATCGCCTGCACCTTGCCCTCGCCGTAGCAGTAGAACGCGATCTCGCCGGTGTAGCGGCCGTCCTCGACGACCATCCGGGTCGCCATCGCGTGGGTGGCGCCGAGGGCCCGGGCGATGGGGGCGACGATCTCCTCGCCGGAGGCCGACACCACCACGACGTCGCGCCCGCACAACTTGTGCGCCGCGATCAGGTCGGCGGCTTCGGCGAACACCAGCGGGGTCACGATGTCGTGCAGCGTCTCGTTGACGATCGACTTGACCTGTTCGACGTCCCAGCCGGTGCACATGTTGGTCATGTGCGCGCGCATCCGATCCATCTGGTCATGATCGGCACCCGAGAGCAGATAGATGAACTGGGCGTAGCTGGACTTGAGCACGGCGCGGCGGTTGAGCAGGCCCTGATTGAAAAACGGTTTGCTGAACGCCAGGGTGCTGGACTTGGCGATGATCGTCTTGTCCAGGTCGAAGAAGGCCGCCGTTCGGGCGTGGGGAGCGGTGCTTGCCGCTGATTGCTCCGGGGCTGACTGCTCCGCGGTGGGGTCGAAGACGGTCACCGACCCAGCATAGGTCGACGGTGCCGCGAGGCCGCGATCCCGCACCGGAAATGGCCGCTCAGGGGGGTTCGGGGCGTGGACGAAGCTGTGTTTACGCGGCTCAAGCTGTTTTTTCAGAAAATGATGTCTTGCGTTACTCCGGCTTGTCATGTGTATAGTAAGCATTACTCGGCCTGAGCCGAGGGTGTATCAGCCCGACCCCCCGGGGCTGATACACGACGACCCTCGCCTCCTCCCCCCCTGGCGGGGGTCGTCCCTTTTCTAGGGTCAGTTTTGCTTCGCCGCACCGCGCCGGGCGCTGGTTCGGGTGCGTTGCGGGAAAGCGTGCCCGTCGTCGCTGGCGCATGCCCCGGCGACGCGTTTGTGCACACTCGCGTCTCTATCCACAAATCCGCATTTGGCACTGTTGTGCCAGGGTCACGGCCCCGCACAGTGGTCGGGTGGCCAGCAGATCGGGAGTTGACGCGACGGGTTCCGCGGGTGTGTTGGCGATGCTGGCGGAGCCCGACCTGCGCGCCGAGCTGGACCGGGTGGCGGCCGCCGCCGGTGTGCGGGTGGTGCATGCCGGCGACGGTTCTCCGGTCAGCCGCAAGACCTGGGCGGCGGCCGCGGCCGTCGTGCTGGACGCGCGGGCGGCGGCGCGCTGCGGGCGACGGGTGCTGCCGCGCCGCGATCACGTCACCGTGCTGACGGCCGCCGAACCGGAGACGGCGACGTGGGCGGCCGCCGTCGGGGTCGGCGCCGCGCATGTGTTGCGGCTGCCCGGGCAGGAAGCGGACTTGGTCCGCGCACTCGCCGAGGCCGCCGAATCGTCGCGCGACGACGGGGCGCGCGGACACGCGGTCGCCGTCATCGGGGGCTGCGGCGGGGCGGGCGCCTCCCTACTCGCGGTCGCCCTGGCGCAGGCCGCCACGGACGCGTTGTTGGTGGACCTCGACCCCTGGGGTGGCGGCCTCGACCTGTTGCTGGGCGGCGAAAGCGCGCCGGGGCTGCGCTGGCCGGATCTGGCGTTGCAGGGCGGCCGGCTGAACTGGCCGGCCGTCCGCGATGCGCTGCCGCGACACCGCGGGGTCAGCGTGCTGTCCGGCACCCGACGCGGTTACGAGCTGGACGCCGGTCCGGTGCACGCCGTCGTCGACGCCGGCCGGCGTGGCGCGGCCAGCGTCATCTGCGACCTACCCCGCCGTCTCACCGACGCCGCCCAAGCCGCGCTCAGCGCGGCCGATCTCGTCGTCGTCGTCAGCCGCTGTGACGTGCGGGCCTGCGCGGCCACCGGCGCGCTGGCGCCGGACCTGGCGTCCATCAATCCCAACGTCGGCCTGGTGGTGCGCGGGCCGTCGCCCGCCGGACTGCGGCCCGCCGAGATCGCCGAGATCGCCGGCCTGCCGCTGCTGGCCTCGATCAAAGCGCAACCGCAACTCGCCGAGCAGGTCGACCGCGGCGGCCTGCGGTTAGGCCGGCGCTCGGCGCTCGCGACGGGGGCGCGACAGGTGCTCGGCGTGCTCCCGTCCGCCGGGTCGCGGCGACGGGCGGGGCGGAACGGCAAGGCGGCGTGAGCGGTTCGCTGATCGAACGGGTCCGCGAGCGACTGGCCGGTGAGGCAGGGCCGCTCGGGCCGGCCGTGGTTGCCGCCGCGATCCGGGCCGAGTCCGGCGGGATGCTCGGCGACACCGAGGTGCTGGCCAACCTGCGGGTGCTGCAGACCGAGCTCACCGGTGCCGGCATCCTCGACCCGCTGCTCTGCGCGGACGGGACGACCGACGTGTTGGTCACCGCGCCGGATGCGGTGTGGGTCGACGACGGCACCGCCCTGCGGCGTACCGGGATCCGTTTCGCCGACGAGGCTGCGGTGCGGCGCTTGGCGCAACGGTTGGCGCTGGCGGCCGGCCGCCGGCTGGACGACGCGCAGCCCTGGGTCGACGGCGAGCTGACGGGGATCGGCGCCGGCGGCCTCACGGTGCGGCTGCACGCGGTGCTGCCGCCGGTGGCGGCCGCGGGCACCTGCCTGTCGTTGCGCGTCCTGCGGCCCGCCAGCCAGGATCTGGCGGCGCTGACGGCCACCGGCGCGATCGATCCGGCGGCCGCCGCGCTGGTCACCGAGATCATCGACGCCCGGCTGGCCTTCCTGGTCAGCGGTGGCACCGGCGCAGGCAAGACGACGCTGCTCGCCGCGATGCTGGGCGCCGTACCGGCAGGCGAGCGGATCGTGTGCGTGGAGGATGCCGCGGAGCTCGCGCCGCGGCACCCGCACCTGGTGAAGCTCGTCGCGCGGTGCGCCAACGTCGAAGGCGTCGGCGAGGTTCCGGTCCGCGAACTGGTCCGCCAGGCGCTGCGCATGCGGCCCGACCGCATCGTGGTCGGCGAAGTCAGGGGCGCCGAAGTCGTGGACCTGCTGGCCGCGCTGAACACCGGCCACGACGGCGGCGCGGGCACCGTGCACGCCAACAACCCCGGGGAGGTTCCCGCTCGCCTGGAGGCGTTGGGCGCGCTCGGCGGCCTCGACCGTGCCGCGCTGCACAGCCAACTCGCCGCCGCCGTGCAGGTGCTGCTGCACGTCGAACGCGACCGCGCCGGCCGGCGGCGGCTCAGCGAAATCGCCGCGCTGCACAACGATCACGGCCAGGTGCGCGCCGTCACCGTGTGGCATGCGGATCGGGGGATGACGGATGCGGCCCCGCGGCTGCAGCGCCTGCTGCGCGACAGGATGCCGGCGTGAACGCCCCACTGGCCGGCGTGCTGCCGTTGTCGCTGGCGCTCGTCGTCGTTCGGCCCTCGCCGCGCGGACGCCTGTCGGCCGCCCGGCGGCGGCACCTTCCGACGGTCGGGCCGCGGGAGGCGGGCTGGGTCGCCGCGGCCGTCGGGTGCGTCGCCGTTATCGTGCTGCCGCTGACCACCGTCCTGTGCCTCGCGGTCGTGGGCGCGACCGCGGGTCTGCGATATCGGCGCCGCCGGAGCGTGCGGCGCGGCACGGCTGAGGGCGACGCGCTGCAATCCGCGCTGGAGGTGCTGGTCGGCGAGTTGCGGGCCGGCTCGCATCCGGTACGCGCGTTCGGCGTCGCCGCAGACGACAGCGAAGGCGCTGTTGCCGCGTCGCTGTGTTCGGTGGCGGCGCGGGCCCGGCTGGGGGCCGACGTCGCGGCGGGCCTGGCCGCCGCGGCCCGCGGCTCGGCGCTGCCGGTGCACTGGCAGCGGCTCGCGCTGTGCTGGCGGCTGGCCAGCGACAACGGGCTAGGAATAGCCACACTGATGCGCGCCGCGCAGCGCGACATCGCTGAGCGGCAACGGTTCTCGGCCCGGGTCTCGTCGAGCATGGCAGGCGCTCGCGCAACCGCGACGATCCTGGCCACGCTGCCGGTGCTGGGAGTGCTGCTGGGCCAACTGATCGGCGCCCGGCCGCTGGCCTTCCTGTTCGGCGGGCACACGGGCGGGTGGCTGTTGCTCGTCGGGTCGACGCTGGCCTGCGTCGGGCTGCTGTGGGCGGATCGCATCGCGGATCGGGTGGCGTCGTGAGGGTGGGCCTGGTCGCGGTGTTGCTGGCGCTGGCGCTGTGGGTCGGCCCCGGACCCTCGCTGGTGCGCAGCCGCGCCGGGACGCCGGCGCGTGGCGGCCGACGGCCGCGGGCCGGGCACCGTCGCGCGGGACGGACCCGCTGGCGGTCGCCTCCTGCCTGGACGTGCTGGCGGTGTGCCTGGGCGCGGGGATGGCCGTGTCGACGGCCGCGGCGGCCGCGGCCCCGTCCGCGCCGCCAAAGCTGGCCAGGGTGTTGCGCCGTGCCGCCGACCTGCTCGCGCTCGGCGCCGATCCCGCTGTGGCATGGTCCATTCCGCCCGGCCCGCGGCAGGCCGCCGATCCGCAGATCGATGCGTTGCTGCGGTTGGCCAGGCGTTCGGCGTCCTCGGGCGCGGCGCTGGCCGGCGCCGTCGGCGAGTTGGCCGAGGAGTCTCGCAACGACGCCGCGCACGCGGCGACCGCCGCGGCCGAGCGGGCCGGTGTGCTGATCGCCGGACCGCTGGGCCTGTGCTTCCTGCCGGCGTTCGTCTGCCTGGGCATCGTCCCGGTGGTGGCCGGGCTGGCCGGTGATGTCTTGCAGTCGGGTCTGCTATGAAACGAAAGGAAACCATTGATGGTCAACATGTTTCGCGAATTCGCGGCGCGCGTCGCCGTGCTGGTGGCCGACGAGTCGGGCATGTCGACGGTCGAATACGCCATCGGCACCATCGCGGCCGCCGCCTTCGGCGCGGTGCTCTACACCGTCGTCACCGGCGATTCCATCGTCTCGGCGCTGACCAACATCATCGGCCGTGCGCTCAACACCAAGGTGTAGCGGGCAGTGCCGGTGCCTCCACCGTGGAGGCGGCGCTGGGCATCGCCGCGCTGGTGGTGGTGCTGGTGCTGTGCCTGGCCGGTGTCAGCGCGGTGTCGATGCAGGTGCGCTGCGTCGACGCCGCCCGCGAAGCCGCCCGGCTGGCGGCCCGCGGCGACGAACGCTCGGCGGTGGCCGCCGCGCGCCGGCTGGCGCCCGGTGGTGCGCGAGTCGACCTGCACCGCGACGGCGACTTCCTGGTGGCCACCGTCGTCGCGCACTCGAAGTTGTTGCCCACCATCGACATTGCGGCCAAGGCCGTCTCGGCGGCCGAGCCGGCGCGGTGAGCGGGGCTCGGCTACCCTGGTCGCGGCGTGGATGATCGTGGTGCTGCTGACGGCGGCCGGCGCCGGCGCCTATCTGGGTTCGGCGGTGGTGGCGCGGCACCGCGCGCAGGCTGTCGCCGACCTGGCCGCCCTGGCGGCCGCGGCGCGGCTGGCCTCCGGCGCGGATGCGGCCTGCGCCAGAGCCGCTGGGGTGGCACGGCAGATGCGGGTCGACGACATCGGCTGTGCGGTGGACGGTCTCGATGTCATCGTGACCGCGCGGGTGGCCGTCGCGTTCGGCGGCGCGGCGCGGGCCGCCGCGCGGGCGGGCCGGCTTCCGCGGCATCCGACTAGGGCGCGGCGTCGGGGCTCGGCGACAATCCCGCCGTGGCCAGTTCCTCGTCGGTGGGCAGCCGCAGCGAGACCAGCCCGGCGTACGTGTCTGGTTCCAGCTCGACCCGGTTGACGGTGACGTGCACCGGCACCCAATCCCCGTTGTGCCCGGGCATCCGCAGCACCCGGCTGGTGGCGCCCCCACTGAATTCCCTTGTCATGCTGGACATCAGGTCATGGTCGTCGGGGTGCACCCGGGGCGTGCCCGTCTCGCTGCTGCGCCAGTCGTAGAACGTGCAGGGCTCGTCGAGCCATTTCAGCAGCGACCAGGTGTTGAGGTCGATCAGCGCCCGGTGCACCCCGGCCTGGGCCAGGCCGCTGAGGATCCGTTGCGCCAGATCATCGGTCGACACCTCCGGGCCCTTGAGTTCGGACTGCCAGTTCATCGCCCGCGCCACCAAGTGCTCCCGGCCGTCGGGCCCCGGTTCCAGAATCGTGCGTGCGACGAAACCTATCCGGATAGCCTCTCCCCGCCAATCGGTGAGATCCCAGGTGCTGCACAGTGTTTGGTCGGGCTTGGCCTTGACCGCCATCGCCAGCACCTTGGTCTCGTTCGGGTTGAGTTCACGGGATGGGAGGTCTTCGGCGAAGGCCCTGCCGAAGGTCACCTCGACCTCGGGATTCTTCCCGCTGTTGATCAGCGATTCGCGGGTGTCGGTGGCCACGCCGAGGGTCAGGTCCCATTTCAGCGGCCCCGGAATCGGCCGCTCGGGCGGCTCGGCGTCGGCGGGACCGGTCCAGACATGCACGCCATGGATGAAGCCGTCGGACATCACCACCGGTTCGGTGCGAATGATGCGGTCCCGCTTGGGCGTGATGCTGGTCAAAGCCTGGCCGGTCTGCACCGACTCGGCGATCGCCGTGCGTACCGCGGCGAGATAGGGACTGCGGCGCAGGAATGTGGTGATGGGCACCAGGTTTTTGAGCTGGCGGCCCTGCGCCACCACGGTGGGATCACCCCCGAGTGTCTCCACGAGCAACCAGTCGTGGGCCATGCGGCCGATTTTACGGTGAGCCGACGGGACGAGGGGAGTGCGGGCGACACCGTCGGGCGCCGAAGGCCTCCGCAACCGGCACCCGACGCCCGCGTTGTCGGTGCTTGCGATGCCAACGGGGCCTTGGTAGTTTCCTGCTGCGCCCGCATCGTCGGGGTTGCGGGTGGCGCACACCTAATCGCTTTCTCATTCAGTGCGACAGCACGCCGCCATTTCTTGAGCAGCAGGAAATGCGTTCGTGGCGTGGGCGTCACGGGGCAATCCGCTGGGTCGACCGTCGAGGGGTCGGTCGTCATCCGCGGAAATCGTGCTCCCGTGGCCCCCGCGCCAACTCCGCGAGGACGAGCCTGAGCACCAGCACCGCGCCCGCCTTGTCGAGCGGGTCGTTGCCGTTGCCGCACTTGGGGGATTGCACGCACGACGGGCAGCCCCGGGGGCACTCGCATGCCTCGATCGCGGCTGCGGTCGCGCCCAGCCAGATGCGGGCACGACGAAAGCCCCGTTCGGCAAACCCCGCGCCGCCCGGGTAACCGTCGTAGACGAAGACGCTGGGCAGGCCCAGGGGATCGGGCCCGACGGCGGTGGACAGCCCGCCGATGTCGCCGCGGTCGCAGCTGGCCACCAGCGGCAGCAGCCCGATCGCCGCGTGTTCGGCGGCGTGCAACGCTCCGGGGATCCGGGTCGCCTCAACGCCCTTGCGCTGCAACGCGTCTTCGGTGATGGTGTACATCACCGCCGTGGTGGCCAGAGTGTGTTCGGGCATCTCCAATTCGATGAAGTCGATCACCTCCCCGGACAGCCTGCGGCGCAGGTACCCCACCACCTGATGGGTGACCGTGACCGGGACCAGACCCAGCGTGACCGGTCCGAACGCCAGGCGCTCGCCGGTTCCGGTGACGGCGATGTCGGTGACCTCGCGCGCGAACGTCGCATAACCGGGGTCCTCGGCGTGCACGAACGCGATGCCTTCCTCGGTGTCCAGGGAGTCCACCACGTAGCTGTCGCCTTGATGCAGGTACACCGCGCCGGGGTGGACGGTGGCGGGCGCCTGACCGGCGCCTGCGCTGCCCAGCAACCTCCCGGTGTCGGCCTCCACGATGACGATCTGGCCGCCCGCCGAGCCCCGGATGTCCACCGCGGCATGGGGTTCCAGGCCGGGCACCGGAAAGTACTTGCCGCCGCGCCGCCGCAGCAGCCCGTCGTCGACCAGCCCGTCGGCCACCTCGGTGGCCTCGAGGGCGCGCACCTCCGCGTCGTCCAGCGGTAATTCGGTTGCCGCGCACAGCAGCTGCGGACCCAGGATGTAGGGGTTGGCCGGGTCGATCACGACGCGCTCGACCGGCTTGTCCAGCAGCGCGGCGGGGTTGTGCACCAGGTAGGTGTCCAGCGGATCGTCGCGGGCCACCAGCACCACCAGCGCCCCCTGCCCGCGGCGCCCGGACCGGCCGGCCTGCTGCCAGAACGAGGCGACGGTGCCGGGGAAACCGGCGAGCACGACCGCGTCCAGTCCGGCGATGTCCACGCCCAGTTCCAGCGCGTTGGTGGTGGCCAGGCCGCGCAGCCGGCCTTCGGCCAGCGCCCGCTCCAGGGCGGTGCGGTCCTCCGCGAGGTAACCGGCCCGATACGACGCGACCTGCCCGGACAACTCCGGGGCGATGTCGTCCAACCGCGCCTGCGCGCCCAGCGCGGTCAATTCCGCGGCACGGCGCGAGCGTACGAAGGTCAGCGTCTGGGCGCCCTCGGCGATCAGGTCGGCCATCACGCGCGCCGCCTCGGCACCGGCGGAACGGCGCACCGGGGCGCCGTTCTCGCCGGTCAGGTCGGACCGCAGCGCGGGCTCCCACAGTGCGACCGTCCGGGCGCCCTGCGGTGAACCGTCCTCGGTGACCTCCGCGACCGGCTGCCCGAGGAGTTCGGTGGCCGTCGCGCCCGGGGAATCCGTTGTCGCGCTGGCGAAGATGAAAGTCGGCTGGCAGTCGGGGCGAGCCGAATAGCGGGCGCACAACCGCGACAGGCGGCGCAGCACCATTGCCACGTTGGAGCCGAAAACCCCACGGTAGTAATGACATTCGTCGACAATCACGAAGCGAAGACTGCGCAACAGGACGGTCCACCGGGCGTGGTTGCGCAAGATCGACAAGTGGATCATGTCGGGATTGGAGAACACCCACCTCGAACGTTCCCGCGCGAAGCGCCGGACCTCGGTCGGGCTGTCGCCGTCGTAGGCGGTGGGCGCGACGTCGTGGCACGTCGGGATGGCGGCCGTCAGCGCGTGGGCGGCCCGCAATTGGTCGTGGCCCAACGCTTTCGTCGGCGACAGGTACAGCACCCGGGCCCGCGGATCGGTGGCCAACGTGTTGAGGACGGGGAGCTGATAGGCCAGCGACTTGCCCGAGGCGGTACCGGTGCTGAGCACCACGTGCCGGCCGGCGTACGCCAGGTCCGCCGCCGCGGACTGATGCGACCACGGCGATTTGATCCCGCGGTCGGCGAACGCGCTGACCACGTCCGGCTCGGCCCAGGCCGGCCAATCGTGCGGGCGGCCGCTGCGCGGTGGGAGTTCGGCGACGTGGCGCAGTGGGTGCTCGTCGGACGCCGTTCCGGCGAGTGCTGCGGCGAGCAGCTCACTGCCGAAACTCGCCATCTCACCCCCTCGGTGGATCCGTCGTGAAATCAGCCTTCGCATCGGCCCTGGAATCGGCCTTCGAATCGGCGAAACACACAAGTCTGTCGCCGACGCGATGAACATGGTTGACTATTTGCGGTCGCAGCTTCTGTGTTCGTGTCAAACTTTCGCAGGATCGACGTTGCGGCCGCGGTTCCTGCGAGGTTAATCGGTCGGGTGAAGTTCCGGCGACTCAGCGAGGTATGGCGGTCGTACCAGGCCCGGGGCATCGAAAAGCGATGCCCCGCACCCAGAAGAAAAGGAAAGATCGAGAGATGCCACAGGGAACTGTGAAGTGGTTCAACGCGGAGAAGGGCTTCGGGTTCATCGCCCCCGAAGACGGTTCCGCTGACGTGTTTGTCCACTACACGGAGATCCAGGGTTCGGGCTTCCGCACCCTCGAAGAGAACCAGAAGGTCGAGTTCGAGATCGGCCACAGCCCTAAGGGCCCCCAGGCCACCGGAGTCCGCTCCCTGTAGAGACGAGCAGACCAGAACGGATACCCCCCGTGCAGACCCGCCCAGCGGGTCCGGCCGGGGGGTTTCCTCTTTTACCGCCCCAACCAGGACGGGCCGGGGCGCCGCGCCGGTTGCCTCAAGACGCGGATGGGCCCCCTGGCCTACTGTCGGTGGCGTGAGCCAGCTGTCCTTCTTCACAGCGGAGTCGGTGCCGCCCGCGGTCGCCGATCTTTCCGGGGTGCTGGCGGCGTCCGGGCAGATCGTCACCGTGGGTGCCACCGGTGAAAGCCGGGTCGCGGGGGCCCGGCTGTCGGTGGTCGTGGACCAGTCCTGGCGGGCCTCGGCGCTCGCCGACATGATCCGCGAGGCAGGTCTGGTGGCCGAGATCAGCCGGACCGACGAGGACACCCCGTTGGTGCGCACGGCGGTGGACCCCTCGCTGAGCACGCTGGCCGCCGAATGGACGCGCGGCGCGGTCAAGACGGTGCCGCCGCGCTGGCTGCCCGGGCCGCGCGAGCTGCGGGCGTGGACGCTGGCCGCCGGAAACCCGGAGGGCGAGCATTACCTGCTGGCGTTGGACCCGCACGCGCCGGACACGCACTCGCCGCTGGCGTCGGCTTTGATGCGCGTCGGGATTGCGCCCACCCTGATCGGCACCCGCGGTGGCCGGCCGGCGCTGCGGATCAGCGGGCGCCGCAGGCTATCGCGCCTGGTAGAGAACGTGGGCGAGCCGCCCGACGGCGCTGAGGCGCTATCGCGGTGGCCGCGAGTCTAACCTGGAGACAACGCCCGAAATCGTGTCGGCTTTCCGTCATTTTCGCGGATGTCAGTTTGCGCAGGCGCGCCCAAGGGTGCGAAATTGTCAGGTGCCGCAGGGCGAAGGAACGGTCGCGTACCTGAATTTCACCGGAATTTTCGATGCCGACCTGTCATTCTTCCTGCAGGTGGTCTCGCAGGGGGGACCAATCACGGATGGAGCGTAAGGGCAGTTGGCTGACCCGAAACTAAAGGACACCGGCAGCGGCGGGAATGGCAGCCGCCGGCGACTCGTGATCGTCGAGTCGCCCACCAAGGCGCGCAAACTGGCCAGCTACCTGGGCTCCAGGTACATCGTCGAGTCGTCGCGCGGCCACATCCGCGACCTGCCCGCGCCGCCGCCGACGTGCCGGCGAAATTCAAGTCGGAGCCCTGGGCCCGGCTCGGGGTCAACGTCGACGCGGACTTCGAACCGCTGTACATCATCAGCCCCGAGAAGAAGAGCACGGTCACCGAACTCAAGGGCCTGCTCAAGGAAGTCGACGAGCTCTACCTGGCCACGGATGGTGACCGCGAGGGCGAAGCCATCGCCTGGCACCTGCTGGAAACCCTGAAGCCGAACATCCCGGTCAAGCGGATGGTGTTCCACGAGATCACCGAGCCGGCCATCCTCGAGGCCGCCGAGAACCCCCGCGACCTGGACATCGACCTGGTCGACGCGCAGGAAACCCGGCGCATCCTGGACCGCCTGTACGGCTACGAGGTCAGCCCCGTGCTGTGGAAGAAGGTCGCGCCGAAGCTGTCGGCGGGCCGGGTCCAATCGGTGGCCACCCGGATCATCGTGCAGCGCGAACGCGACCGCATGGCGTTTCGCAGCGCCTCGTACTGGGACATCCTGGCCAAGCTGGACGCCAGCGTCTCCGACCCGCAGGCCTCGCCGCCCACCTTCACCGCCCGCCTGACCGGCGTCGACGGCCTGCGCGTGGCCGCCGGCCGCGACTTCGACTCGCTGGGGCAGCTGCGCAAGGCCAACGAGGTGACCATCCTCGACGAGGCGAGCGCGACGCAGCTGGCGGCGGGCCTGAGCGGCGCCCAGCTCACCGTCGCGTCGGTGGAGGAGAAGCCCTACACCCGGCGGCCCTACGCGCCCTTCATGACCTCGACGCTGCAGCAGGAAGCCGGCCGCAAGTTGCGGTTCTCCTCCGAGCGCACGATGAGCATCGCCCAGCGGCTCTACGAGAACGGCTACATCACCTATATGCGTACCGACTCCACGACGCTGTCGGAGTCGGCGATCAACGCCGCGCGCACCCAGGCCCGCCAGCTCTACGGCGCCGAATACGTGTCCCCGTCGCCGCGCCAGTACACCCGGAAGGTCAAGAACGCCCAGGAGGCGCACGAGGCGATCCGTCCCGCGGGTGAGACGTTCGCGACCCCGGACGCGGTGCGCCGCGAACTCGACGGCGACGAATTCCGCATCTACGAGCTGATCTGGCAGCGCACGGTGGCCTCGCAGATGGCCGACGCGCGCGGCACCACCCTGAGCCTGCGGATCAACGGCCAATCAGCCGGTCGCGACGTGGTGTTCTCGGCCAGCGGTCGCACCATCACGTTCGCGGGCTTCTTGAAGGCCTACGTGGAGACCGTGGACGAGCTGGCAGGCGGCGAGGCCGACGACGCCGAGAGCCGGCTGCCGCAGCTGACCCAGGGGCAGCGCCTGGACGCCCTCGAGCTCACCCCCGACGGCCACGCCACCAACCCGCCCGCGCGCTACACCGAGGCGTCGCTGGTGAAGGCGCTCGAAGAGCTGGGCATCGGCCGCCCGTCGACGTACTCGTCGATCATCAAGACCATCCAGGACCGCGGCTACGTGCACAAGAAGGGCAGCGCGCTGGTGCCTTCGTGGGTGGCGTTCGCCGTAACCGGTTTGCTGGAACAGCATTTCGGCCGCCTCGTCGACTACGACTTCACCGCCGCGATGGAAGACGAGCTGGACGCGATCGCCTCGGGGCAGGAGCGACGCACCGACTGGCTCAACAACTTCTACTTCGGCGGCGAGCACGGGGTGGCCGACTCGGTGGCCCGCTCGGGCGGCCTGAAGAAGCTCGTCGGCGTCAACCTGGAAGGCATCGACGCTCGAGAAGTCAACTCCATCAGGCTCTTTGACGACGAACAGGGCCGCCCGGTCTACGTCCGGGTGGGCAAGAACGGGCCGTATCTGGAGCGCATGGTGACCGGCGACGACGGCGAGCCCAAGCCGCAGCGGGCCAACCTCAACGACTCGCTGACCCCCGACGAGCTGACCCTGGAGGTGGCCGAGCAGCTGTTCGCCACGCCGCAGGAGGGTCGGGTGCTGGGGGTGGACCCGGCAACCGGGCACGAGATCGTCGCCAAGGACGGCCGTTACGGGCCATACGTTTCCGAGGTGCTGCCGGAACCGCCGCCCGGCGGCGACGACGGCAGCGCCACGGCCGCGAAGAAGGGCAAGAAGCCCACCGGCCCCAAGCCGCGCACCGGTTCACTGCTGCGCACCATGGACTTGCAGACGGTCACGCTCGAGGACGCGTTGCGGCTGCTCTCGCTGCCGCGGGTGGTCGGTGTCGACCCCGAAACCGGCGAGGAGATCACCGCGCAGAACGGCCGCTACGGGCCATACCTGAAGCGCGGCACCGACTCTCGATCGCTGGCGACCGAGGAGCAGATGTTCGACATCACCCTCGAGGAAGCGCTGAAGATCTACGCGGAGCCCAAACGCCGTGGCAGGCAAGGCGCCGCCGCGCCGCCGCTGCGCGAGCTGGGCGCCGACCCGGCGAGCGGCAAGCCGATGGTGATCAAGGACGGCCGGTTCGGTCCGTACGTCACCGACGGTGAGACGAACGCCAGCCTGCGCAAGGGCGACGACGTCGCCTCGATCACCGACGAGCGCGCCGCGGAACTGCTGGCCGACCGCCGGGCCCGTGGTCCGGTGAAGCGTCCCGCCAAGAAGGCCACCCGCAAGGCTCCGGCGAAGAAGGCCGCGGCCAAAAAGGCCGCCAAGCGCGGTTAGCCCCGGCTCAGTAGCCCGGGCCGATGGTCTCGCCGGACATCTCTTCGGCGCGAGCCCGGGGGGCCTCCGAGTCGGGCGTGCCGGCCAGGTGCACCGGACGGGCCAGCTGGGTGGGCGCCCGGCGGCCGCGCAGCTCGACCACCTCGCCGACGTCCCAGCACAGGGCCTCGGCGTCCAGCGCCCCGCTGACCGCGATGGCCGATGCCAGCACGTGGCCGGGCTCCAGCTTGGCGAGTTCGGTCAGTCGGGCGGCCTCGTTGACCGGGTCGCCGATCACCGTGTACTCGAAGCGGGCCTGCGCGCCGATGTGGCCGGCGATGGCCCGCCCGGAGGACACCCCGATGCCGAACTCCGCCGAACCGATCACCGGTAGCAGCGCGTCGTGCAGTTCCCGGGCCGCGGCCAGCGCCCCGCCGGGTGAGTCGGGGTGTTCGATCGGTGCGCCGAAGATGGCCAGCGCGGCGTCACCCTGGAACTTGTTGACGAAACCGCCGTGCTTGCCGACGGTTTCCACGACCACCCGGAAGAACTCGTTGAGCAGGTGGACGACCTCGGCGGGTGGCCGGGTGGAGGCCAGCTGGGTGGAGCCGACCAGGTCCACGAACAGCACCGCGACGTCGCGCTCCTGGCCGCCCAGCTCGGTGCCGCGCTCCAGCGCCCGGCGGGCCACGTCCTCGCCGACGTAACGGCCGAACAGGTCACGCAGCCGCTGCCGCTCGGACAGATCGCGCACCATGTCGTTGAAGCCCGCCTGCAGCAGGCCCAGCTCGCTGGCGTCGTAGATCTGCATGTGCGCGTTGTAGTTTCCGCGTTGCACCTCCGAGAGCGCCCAGCGCAGCTGGCGCAGCGGGTCGGCGATCGACATCGCCACCAGCAGCGTGCTGACCAGGCCGATGCCCAGCGCGGCGCACGCCAGCAACAGGATCGGGGTGAACAGCTTCTCGGGGGTGGCGTGCAGCAGCGACGTCTTGTCCGCCACCACCGCCAGCACGATCGCCAGCACCGGCACGGCGGTGGACAGCATCCAGGTCAGGATCTGCCGCAGGATGACGCCGGGCGCCTTGACGTTCTCGGGCACCCCGCTGCGCAGGGCGGCCACCGCCACGGGCCGCAGCACCCGCTCGGACTGCAGGTAGCCGATGATCGAGGTGGCCGCGGCGCCCAGCCCGGTGGACACCGCGACCACGGGCGCGGCGAAGCGGGCCACCGACCAGCTGGCGATGATGAACACCACGCTGCCGATGGCCCAGGCCACGATGCTGATCAGGGTGCGGTAGAACGGCATTCGCAGCGCGCGGCTGCGGGCCAGCTCGGTGGCCGCCGGGTCCGCCTCGGCGAGCATGTTGTCGCGGCGCTGCCACCGGAACACCGGCATCAGCAGCCGCAGCGTCACGGCCAATCCGGTGAGGAACACGACCACCAGCGCGGTGGCGAAGATCGCTAGGTTCAAGACCGGCAGGTCTTGCAACTGGATGCGGTCCTCGGGCGGCAGCGCGTAGCGGAGGAAGCCGAGCACGAACAGGGCGCCGATGATGTCGGCCTGCAGCATGCTGAGCGAGAACAGCGGCCACGGCGTGCGCATCACCCAGCGGACGAATGCGCTGATCCGCCCCGGTAGTGCCGCCGCCGTTGTCACGAACCCACCGTATCGGTCGGCGCCGACCTCCCGGAAACTTAATAACGATCTCGGCAGGTCGCCGGGGTGCCGTGATGACGCCGAAGATAACGGAATGGTCGCGGTCCGGTGGCTGTTCGGTATCTGTCGGCGGCGCCACTACTGTTACCGGTGATGTCCGGGGTGTTTACGCGGCTGGTAGGCCAGGACGCGGTGACGGCCGAGCTGCTGTCCGCCGCCAGAGCCGCGCGTGGTGACGTGGGCCACACGGGGGCGGGCGCCGGGACTATGACACATGCGTGGCTGATCACCGGTCCGCCGGGTTCGGGGCGGTCGGTGGCGGCGTTGTGCTTCGCGGCCGCGCTGCAGTGCACGTCTGCCGCCGAGGACGGGGACCCAGGGTGCGGGCGCTGCCACGCGTGCACGACGACCATGGCCGGCACCCACGCCGACGTGCGGCGGGTGGTTCCCGAAGGCCTGTCCATCGGCGTCGACGAGATGCGGTCGATCGTGCAGATCGCGTCGCGGCGCCCGGCTACCGGGCACTGGCAGATCGTGGTGATCGAAGACGCCGATCGGCTGACCGAGGGCGCGGCCAACGCCCTGCTGAAGGTGGTCGAGGAACCGCCGCCGTCGACCGTGTTCCTGCTGTGCGCGCCGTCGGTGGATCCCGAGGACATCGCGATCACGCTGCGCTCCCGGTGCCGGCACGTGGCGCTGGTGACGCCGTCGACCGAGGCGATAGCGCGCGTGCTGGTCGACAGCGACGGCCTGAGCCCGGACACGGCGAGCTGGGCGGCGTCGGTCAGCGGCGGCCACGTGGGGCGGGCGCGCCGGCTGGCCACCGACCCCGAGGCCAGGGAACGCCGCGAGCGGTCGTTGTCGCTGGTGCGCGACGCCGCGACCCCGTCGCGGGCCTACGCCGCCGCGGAGGAACTGGTGGCCGCGGCCGAGGCCGAGGCCGTGGTGCTGACCGCCGACCGTGCCGAGGCGGAGACCGAGGAGTTGCGCACCGCCCTGGGCGCCGGCGGTACCGGCAAGGGCACCGCGGGCGCGATGCGCGGCGCGGCCGGGGCGATGAAGGACCTTGAGCGACGGCAGAAGTCGCGGCAGACCCGGGCCTCGCGTGACGCCCTGGACCGCGCGCTGATCGACCTGGCGACCTATTTCCGCGACGCGCTGATGACCTCCGCCCTGGACGGGGGAGCCGGCGCGGTGCGGGCCAACCATCCCGATATGGCCGAGAAGGTCGCGGCGCTGGCCGCGCACGCCCCGCCCGCGCGGCTGCTGCGCTGCATCGAAGCGGTGCTCGAATGCCGCGAGGCGCTGGCGATCAACGTCAAGCCCAAGTTCGCCGTCGACGCCATGGTCGCCACCATCGGCCAGGAACTGCGCGACTGAGTTGGGTCTGTCCGCCCGGCTGCCGTAGACTCGTGCCGCCCGGCGTGCGGGTATGCCGCCTTAGCTCAGTCGGTAGAGCGATTCACTCGTAATGAATAGGTCGGGGGTTCGATTCCCCCAGGCGGCTCCATCTTTTCAGCAGTCGCGCGTTCAGGCCGGCGCCAGGAAGCCCACGGGGCCCGACGCGATGCACAACGCGAGCGCGGTGGTGTTGGCGCGCACGGTGATCGCATCCCCGGCGCCCGGCAGCCGGGCGAAGACCCGGTTGAGTCCGGGATGCACCGGCACCTTGACCTCGGGGCCCTGGGTCATCGTCAACGTCATCGAGCCGTCGCTGTTGGCCAGGTAGTTCAGCTCGACGGTCCAGTCGGCGGGCAGCAGCGGGCCGTCGAGGACCAGGCGGGCCGGCTTGTCCGGCTGGGCGAAGTAGCCGCACCGCGGTATCGGCCCGGGCGCGATGGTCCGCACCCAGGTGACGCGCGCCTTGATCAGCCGGCCCGAGCGGTCGAACATGCGCAATTGCGTTGTGGCGGGCGCGAATTCGGGCCGATCACGCAGCAGGGCGAACAGGTGGCTGGCCAGATTCTCCGGTGCGGCCACCCGCTGCAGCACCAGCGGATCGACCTCCTGGTCCAGCAGCGGCGCGTCCGATGCGGCGTGCGCCTGGGCCAGGGCGGCCCGCGCGTTGCGCAGATAGGGCTGGGCGGGGTTGTCGCGCCAGCTGGTCAGGAACGTCGCCGTCGAGTACAGGCTGCTGGCTACGAACAACGCCGCCAAGACCGCGGCGACCGCGGTGCGCTTCGGCGAGGCGTCGAGCCAGCGCGGAGCGGCCCGCCGGTTGGGTGCGCACAACGCCACGGCGGCCAGCAGCGCCAGCACCACGACCAGATCCGGCAGGTAGCGCAGCGTCTGCGCGAGTTCCAGCGCGGTCTGCTTCGAGGACCGCATCAGGTAGATCGGCACCTGGCAGGCGACGGCGTAGCCGACGGCGATCGCCCACACCGGCCCGATGCGCTCCTTGCGCACCAGCGACACGGCCAGGATCGCGGCCAGCACCAGCCAGCCCAGCGTCATCACCGGCGGCGCGGGCGTCGCCCAGGGCGAGGCCGGCGCCCACCGATCCCAGTGCCACGGCCCGCCGGCCAACCCCGGCACGATGCCGTGCGTGATCGAGCGCATCAGCAGCTGCCCCGTCATCGCCAGGTCGGAACTCCACCGCTGCTGGTTGACCACGGCCAGATACAGCGCGACCCAGGCCGCCGTGAGGGCCAGTGCGGCGATCCACAATCGCAGGCCGGCCCGCCACACCGTCGCCAGCGCCGATCCCAGGCTCCGATCGCCGGTGACGTGGCACAGCAGCGCGGCCACCGCGAACGCGACGAACGGGATCACCGCGGCCTTCTCGAAGAACAGCAGCCCGCCGAAGTAGACCAGCACCCCGGTCACCGCGTAGCGCTGTTTGCCGGTGCGCACCAGCAGGATGGCATCGGCGCACACCCAGGCCAGCGCGGCCAGCATCGGCAGCGAGTTCAGCGCCGCCGCCCACCACGCGAAGCCGGGCACCCCCAACGGCGTGAACAACGCGAACGTGAGCGGGATCAGCAGCACCGGCCGCCAGCCGAGGATGACGTGCAGCGCGCGCAACAGGGCCAGCGACGCGAGCAGTTGCAGCACCAGCAGGCTGACCGCCGGCCAGGTCCAGTTCAGCGGCGCCAGCCGGATTATGGTGCCCGCGACCAGGAATGCGCCGGGCATGACGTGCCCGTCGTGGTCGTCGAACAGGTACGACGGCGCGAGCAGGTTGTGGGTGCCGGCCTTGCCGATGAGGATCAGGTCGTCCCAGTAGAAGTAGCCGCCGAACGCCAGCACCGCCCGCACCGCCAGCTGCACCGCGATGAGCGCGGCGGCCGCGGTCGCTATGTATGGTGGGCCGGTGCGTGCACTGGTTACCGGGGCGGCCGGATTCATCGGCTCGACGCTAGTCGACCGTCTGTTAGCCGACGGTCATGCGGTGGTGGGGCTGGACAACTTCGCCTCCGGCCGCGCGACCAACCTGGAGCACCTGGCCGACAATCCGGCGCACGTCTTCGTCGAGGCCGACATCGTGACGGCCGACCTGGAGGCCATCCTCGACGAGCACCGCCCGGAGGTGGTGTTCCACCTGGCCGCCCAGATCGACGTGCGGCACTCGGTGGCCGACCCGCAGTTCGACGCCTCGGTCAACGTCGTCGGCACGGTGCGCCTGGCCGAGGCGGCCCGCCGGGCGCATGTCCGCAAGGTCGTGCACACCTCCTCGGGCGGATCCATCTACGGCACCCCGCCGCGGTACCCGACTCCCGAGACGGTGCCGACCGACCCCGCGTCGCCGTATGCCGCGGGCAAGGTGGCGGGCGAGATCTACCTGAACACCTTCCGCCACCTGTACGGCCTGGACTGCTCGCACATCGCCCCGGCGAATGTGTATGGCCCGCGCCAGGATCCGCACGGCGAGGCCGGCGTGGTGGCGATCTTCGCCCAGGCGCTGCTCTCGGGTAAGCCCACCAAGGTCTTCGGGGACGGCAGCAACACCCGCGACTATGTCTTCGTCGACGACGTCGTGGACGCGTTCGTCAGGGCGTCCGGCGACGCCGGCGGCGGGCAGCGGTTCAACATCGGCACCGGCATCGAAACGTCGGACCGTCAACTGCATTCGGCGGTGGCGGCTGCCGTCGGGGGCCCGACGATCCGGAGTTCGCGCAGCCGCGGCTCGGCGACCTCAAGCGGTCCTGCCTCGACATCGGTTTGGCCGCAGAGGTTTTGGGATGGAAGCCGAAAGTCGGGCTGCAGGACGGGGTGGCCCGAACGGTGGAATTCTTTCGGCAGGCGCAGGCCGGATAGCGGCCCGCTAGCCGCCCTCGGGGGCCTGCGCGGAGTCCATCGCCACCGCCCGGGCCAGCCGCGCGTAACGCAGCTCCAAGTCCTTGAACCGCATGTAGGTGCTGAGCGTGGTGAAGCAGAACGCCATGATCAGCGCGTAGAGCATCAGGTCGGTGCCGCGCCGCACCCCGAACCAGTGCGCCACCACCGTGGTGTCGTCGGGCCGCAGCACGGCGTAGATGCCGGCCAGCACGAACACAACGTAGCCGACCTTGACCCACGCCTTAGACCGCGAATTGCGGCGCGACCGCAGCAGATACACCAGCAGCGCGACGATCGCCCCGATCAGCAGCACCTGGATCCAGTTCATGGAGTCCTCCCTCGCAGGAACCCGTCGAAAATGATGTTGACGCCGTTGAGCAGGGGTTGCCCCTTCGACCTCGAGTACGCGGTGTAGAGCACCTCGATCGGCTCTTCGGCGACGCGCCAATGGTTTTCGTCGATCAGCATGATGAATTCGTTGGCGTGGCTCATGCCGCTCATGGTGATGTCCAGGCCGTCGGCGACCTTCTTGTTGAACACCCGCAGCCCATTGTTGGTGTCGGTCAGGCCAAGTCGGCGGCCGCGCCGGCTCAACCGCGCGGCGGTCTGCAGCACGACCCGCTTGACGAACGGCGGCCGGGCGCTTTGTGGTGCGCCGAACCGGGTGCCGATGACGATGTCGACGTCGCCGGCCCGCAACCGGTCGACCATCGTGGCGAGGTCCTTGACGCGGTGCTGGCCGTCGGCGTCGAACGTGGCGAAGATCTGCGCGCCCGGCTGCTTGCGGGCGTACTCGACACCGGTCTGGATGGCGGCGCCCTGCCCGAGGTTGATCGGATGCCGCACCAGGTGAGCGCCGGCTCGCAGGGCGATCTCCCCGGTGCCGTCGGTGCTGCCGTCGTCCACGCACACGACATGGTCGAACACCGAGCGCACATCGGCGACCACCTCGCCGATGACAGCTGCTTCGTTGAAGGCGGGAATGACGACCCAGACGACGGAATTGTGCGTTTCAGTACCCATCTAAGCCCACAAGGTACACGTTGGTGCAGGTCATATCAGCCGGTAGAGCGCGCGGCGCGCGACAGCGCCAGCAGATGGACGCCGATCCCCACCACCGGCCCGCACAGCAGCCCCACCACGGTCCGGGTCTGCAGGGACAGCGGCAGCAACAGCAGCAATCCCGACGCGACCGTCGCGCCGACCCAGCCCAGCGAGTAGGCACGGTGCAGCGCGGCGGCCACCGCCGCGGCCCCGGTCAGCGTCAGCATGGCGATCGCCACGGCGGCCGCGGTGAGCCACGCCAGCAGCGCGCTGCTGGCGTGATACTGCGGCCCGAACGCGACCCGCAACAGCCACGGGCCCAGCACGCCGCGGCCGCCACTCCGACCGCGCCGATCGCCCCGACGATTCCCGCCGGGGCGAGCAGCGCGCGGATCCGGTCGCTGCGCTCGTCGACGAAATGCGCAATCAGGTTGCCCTGCATGGCCGTCAGCGGCACCAGCAGCGGCGCCCGGGTCAGCGTGACGGCCAGGATGATCACCCCGCCCTGCGCGCCGAGCTCCGCGCTGGTCAGCTTCAGCAGCACCGGAAAGCCCATCACCAGGATGGCGCTGGCGCCGGCGGCGGTGATCGAATGCGCCGCGCCGCGGAGGAAGGTCGCGGTGCCGCCCGGGGTCAGCAGCCGGGCGGTGGCCCTCGTCGCGGGCGAGGCCACCAGCAGGATCAGCCAGGCGACCGCTCCCGCCACCGTCGCCCACAGGAAGCCGACCAACCGCCAGCCCAGCGCCACGGTGGCCGCGGCCACCAACACCCGGATGACGGCGTCGGTCACCATCAGCGCGCCGTAGCGGGTCCACTGGTTGGTGCCGGCCAGCATGCCCAACAGGGTGGCGTGCATGCAGAACCCGGCCAGCCCGACGGACAGCAGCGCCACCGACAGCAGCCGCGCCTCGACGAACACCCGCCCGCTCCACAGCGGCGAGCTGCCGGCGATCAGGACGGCGGCGGCGATCCCGACCAGCATGGCGACGCGCATCGGGTGGGTGCGGGGCTCGCCCGGCGCGGGCAGGGCGGCCAGGTCGCTGATGTACGGGGTCGAGCGGACCTCCCGCGTGGTTTCCTGCAGCAGGCCGTTGGCCGCGCCGGTGACCAGTCCGAACGCCCCCCAGAACACGCCGAATATCGAAAACCCGCTCGGCGCCAGGTCGCGCGCGGCCAGGTAGATCACCGCGTAACCGCACAGCGCCGTCACGGCGGTGGCGGTGCCGACCCGGGCCATGCTGCCGCGGGCCACCGGCCCCTGCGAGGCGCTGATCTCGGTCATCGGGGCGGCGGCGGTGTCGGCCGACTGCCCCGATGGTTCGCCACAATTTGAAAATTCTATGCGGCCCGCAGCGATCGCCCATCGCGGCGATCCGGTTCACTAGTGTGGGCGGCGGTCGGAAAGGATCCATGTCCGCTTTGCGCACCTTCGGGATCTCGCTGGTGGTCACCGCGGCGGCCCTGTGCTTTGGCTATGCCTATGGCGGCTTCAAAGGTCTTTATCTGCTGCTGGTGCTGGCCACCCTCGAGGTGTCGCTGTCGTTCGACAACGCCATCATCAATGCCTCGATCCTGAAGCGGATGAGCCGCTTCTGGCAGCGGATGTTTTTGACGATCGGGATCCTCGTCGCCGTGTTCGGCATGCGGCTGATCTTCCCGCTGCTCATCGTCTGGGCGACCGCCGGGCTGGAGCCGGTGCGCGCGATGAAGCTGGCGCTGCATCCGCCGCCTCACGGCGCGCTGGAGTTTCCGGACGGCTCGCCCAGCTACGAAAAGCTCGTCATCGCCGCGCATCCGCAGATCGCCGCGTTCGGCGGCATCTTCCTGTTGATGCTGTTCCTGGATTTCGTCTTCTACGACCGAGACATCAAGTGGCTCAAGTGGATCGAGATTCCCTTCGCGCGCATCGGGCGGCTGGGGCAGGTGTCGCTGGTGGTCGCCGGCGTGGCGCTGGTCCTGGTGGGCATGCAATTGACGCACTCGGGTGACGAGGCGGCCACGGTGCTGACGGCCGGGCTGCTGGGCATGGTGACCTATCTGGTGGTCAACGGGTTGAGTCGGGCGTTTCGGCCGTCGGACACCGACACCGCCAGGGCCGAACCCGCGACGCGCTGGGCCGGCCTGACCCTGTTCGCTTACCTCGAGGTGCTCGACGCCGCCTTCTCCTTCGACGGCGTCACCGGCGCGTTCGCCATCACTTCCGACCCGATCGTCATCGCGCTGGGGCTGGGACTGGTCGGCTCGATGTTCGTCCGGTCGATCACCATCTATCTGGTCCGCCAGGAGGCCCTGGGCCGGTTCGTGTACCTCGAACACGGCGCGCACTGGGCGATCGGGGCGCTGGCCGTGATCATGCTGGCCTCCATCGAGCCCGCTTTCGAGATCCCCGAGGCCGTCACGGCCTCGGTCGGCGTGGTCTTCATCGCCGCGGCGCTGGGCTGGAGCATCGTGCGCAATCGCCGCGAAGCCCGCGCCGGGGCCGCGGCGGTCTAGGCCTCGATCTGCCCGGCGATGCGCTGTTCGATGGCGGCCCGGGCGGGGGCGGGAAGCGCGATCAAACCGTCGAGCTCCCTGGTCGCCCGCGCGTAGGCGCTCTGGCGCTCCTCTCGTGTCGCCGCGTCGTCGTTCGCCAGGTGCAGCAGGTTCTGGGCGCGCGCCAGCCGCTGCTGGTCATCGGCCGAGAAGTCGCTGCGCCGCCGCCGGATCGCCTCGGCCTCGGCGATCTCGAACGCACTGAGGTACTCGTGGACGGCGTCGCGGTAGTCCAGCAGCGCATCCCGGTCACCCACCAGGGCGTCGGGCGGTTCCGGTCGCAGCAGGTCGGCGCGCCGCTTCGCCTTATGGAACGCGATGGTGAGCGGGTCGCGCATGTTGGTCATCAGCGGGAAGTCCAACAACTTCGCGACGTCGAGCTCATAGTCGAACCACCGGGCGTCGGTACGGTCATGCAACGCAACGAGCTTGGCGATTTCGCGGCGGTCGGCCTGCTCGTGGGTCCGCCCGCGTCCGGAAGCTTCGGCCACCGCGATCTTGGCCTGCTGCTTGAGCCGGTAGCGCTCCATCCGGCGCTCGGCCCGGCGTTCGTTGGCCGCGCCGATCGCCCGCAGCCCGCCGCCGATCGCGCCGCCCAGCGGGAAAACCAGCCACCAGAAGTTCGCGGCGAAATGCAGCACCGGGCTCACATCGCCAGGATGCCACCGACAATCCCGCGGCGTTGCGGGTGCGATTACGCCGAGAGCATCAACGCGGCGGCGTGGCTCAGTGCCCTTCGGCCTTGAACCGCTCGATCGAGCGCTGGATCTCCGCCTCGGCGTCTTCGCGGCCGACCCAGTCCGCGGCCTTGACGAACTTGCCCGGTTCCAGGTCCTTGTAGTGCACGAAGAAGTGCTTGATCACGTCCAGCTCGAACTCCGGAACATCGCCGATGTCCTGGATGTGGTCCCAGCGGTGGTCGCCGGCCGGCACGCACAGCACCTTGTCGTCGCCGCCCTTTTCGTCGGTCATCCGGAACATGCCCACCGGGCGGGCCTCCACGATGACGCCGGGGAACACCGACTGCGGGAGCAGCACCATCGCGTCCAGCGGGTCGCCGTCCTCGCCGAGGGTGTCCTCGATGAAGCCGTAGTCGGTCGGGTAGGCCATCGCGGTGTACAGGTAGCGGTCCAGACGTAGCCGTCCAGTCTCGTGGTCGACCTCGTACTTGTTCCGCTGGCCCTTTTGGATCTCGATGGTCACGTCGAATTCCACCGCGTCGACTCCTTGTCTTTAGGCAGGCCAATTTTGCTCTGCTACACCCTAGTCGAGCGCATCTCCGCCGATTCGGCAGAATGGGTCCAGACAGTCAGGAGAGTGATGGCCCGTACTCGCTGGCAAAAATCCACCCCAGTGTTCATCGGGTTGGGCGTGCTGGCGTTTGTCGCCGCCGTCGTGGTGGCGGCAGCGTTTTTCACCACGACCGGACACGGCGCCAACAGCGCGCATGCCCCGATACCGCCCCCGCACGCCCCGACGGTGAAGCCCGGCATGGTGCCGGTGAGCGATACCGCCGAGCTACCCAGCGGACCCGGCGTCGCCGCGATGCTGGCGCCGGTGGCGGGCGACCCCAACCTGGGCCGGCTGGGCGGACGGGTTACCGACGCCATCACCGGAAAAGAGCTGTGGCAGGTGGGCGACGACATGCCGCTGGTGCCTGCGTCGACCAACAAGGTGCTCACGGCGGCCGCGGCCTTGCTGACGCTGGACCGCCAGGCCCGGATCAGCACCCGCGTGGTGGCCGGCAGCCAGAACGCGCAGGGCCCCGTCGTGCTGGTGGGCGCCGGTGATCCGGTGCTGTCGGCGGCGCCGCCCGACGTCCCCACCTGGTACCGGGGATCGGCGCGCCTGTCCGACCTCGTTGAACAGATCCGCCGCAGCGGGGTGACGCCGACCTCGGTGCAGGTGGATACCTCCGCGTTCAGCGGGCCGACGATGGCGCAGGGCTGGGACCTCGCCGACGTCGACAACGGCGACATCGCCCCGATCGAGTCGGTGATGATCGACGCCGGACGCATCCAGCCGTCGACGGTCAACTCGCGGCGGTCCCGGACCCCGGCGCTGGACGCCGGCCGCGAACTGGCCAAGGCGCTGGGCCTGGACCCGAACGCGGTGACGACCGCCACCGCGCCGTCGGGCGCCCGGCAGCTGGCTGTCGTGCAGTCGGCGCCGCTGGTCCAGCGGCTGTCCGAGATGATGGACCACTCCGACAACGTGCTGGCCGAAAGCATCGCCCGCGAGGTGGCGGCCGCCATCAACCGGCCGCGCAGCTTCGCCGGCGCCGCCGACGCGGTGACCAACCGGCTGACCACCGCGCACGTCGACACCGCGGGTGTGGCGCTGCTGGACTCCAGTGGGCTCTCCGTCGACGACCGGCTGACGGCCAAGACGCTCGACGGCGTCCTGCAGGCCGCGGCGGGGCCCGACCAGCCGTCGCTGCGGGCGCTGCTGGACCTGCTCCCGATCGCCGCCGGCAGCGGGACGCTGGCCGATCGCTTCACCGACGCCTCCACGGCCCAGGGCCCGGCGGGCTGGCTGCGGGCCAAAACCGGCTCGCTGACCGGCATCAACGCACTGGCCGGGGTGCTCACCGACCGCAGCGGCCGGGTGCTCACCTTCGCGTTCATCTCCAACAACGCCGGCCCGAACGGCCGCAACGTGATGGATGCCCTGGCGACCCGGTTGTGGTCCTGCGGGTGCTCATGACGCCGTCGCCGGACCTGACGCTGGGTACCGCCGTCGACTGGCAGTTCGCGGCCACTGTCGGGCGGCGGCTGGCCCGGCCGGGCCCGCCGGCCAGCGACTACACCCGCCGCCAGGTGATCGACGAACTCGCCGCCGCGTCCACCAAGGCCGAACCGCTGGTGCGTGACGTCACCGGCCTGGTCACCGATGGCGTCGACAAGGGCCGGGTGCCTGCCGCGCGCGTCGTCGACCGCCCGGACTGGATCGGTGCGGCCACCGAATCGATGCGGGTGATGATGAACGGCGCCGAGAAGCCGCGCGGCTTTCTCACCGGCCGTGTCACCGGCGCGCAGACCGGCGCCGTCCTGGCCTACGTGTCCTCGGGGATTCTCGGCCAATACGACCCGTTCGCGGCCAACGACGGGGCCAGAACCGGCTGCCTGCTGCTGGTGTATCCGAACGTCATCGCCGTCGAGCGGCAGCTTCGGATCGAGCCGTCCGATTTCCGGCTGTGGGTGTGCCTGCACGAGGTGACCCACCGCGTGCAGTTCACCGCCAACCCGTGGCTGCCCGACTACATGTCGGAGGCGCTTTGCCTGCTCACCCGCGACGCCGGCGAGGACATGGGCCAGGTGATGGGCCGGCTCGCCGACTACGCCCGCAACCGCGGCGTCGGGACGTCAGAATCCGACGCCAACTCGTCGGGCATCCTCGGGCTGGTGCGCGCGGTGCAGTCCGAACCGCAGCGCCAGGCGCTGGACCAACTGCTGGTGCTGGGCACCCTGCTGGAGGGCCACGCCGACCACGTCATGGACGCCGTCGGGCCGATGGCGGTGCCGTCGGTGGCCACCATCCGCCGCCGGTTCGACGAGCGCCGCCACCGCAAGCAGCCCCCGCTGCAGCGGTTGTTGCGCGCGCTGTTGGGGCTCGACGCCAAGCTCAGCCAGTACACCCGCGGCAAGGCGTTCGTCGACCACGTGGTCGGCCAGGTGGGGATGGCCCGGTTCAACGCCATCTGGACGGGCCCCGACACGCTGCCGCTGCCCACCGAGATCGGAGAACCCCAGCGGTGGATCGACCGGGTGCTGTAGGCCGGCTGCGCGCCGCTGTCGAGGCGTTCGTCGAGACCCACCTGGTCACCGTCGAACAGTGGTGCGTGGCGCTGTCCGGCGGTCCCGATTCCCTGGCCCTGACCGCGGTGGCGGCCCAGCTGCGGCCCACCACGGCGGTGATCGTCGACCACGGCCTGCAATCCGACTCCGCCGCCGTCGCCGAGACCGCTCGAGCCCAGGCCGTCGAGTTGGGATGCGTTGGGGCTCAAGTGGTCCGGGTGCAGGTGGGCAACCAGGGCGGTCCCGAAGCCGCGGCCCGCGCGGCCCGCTACGCCGCGTTGAGCGCCTATCACACCGGCCCGGTGCTGCTGGGCCACACGCTCGACGACCAGGCCGAGACGGTGCTGCTGGGTCTGGGCCGTGGGTCCGGGGTGCGCTCGATCGCCGGGATGCGCCCCTACGACCCGCCGTGGTGCCGGCCGTTGCTGGAGGTGCGCCGCGCCACCACCCACGCCGCCTGCGCGGAGCTGGGGCTGAGCCCCTGGCAGGATCCGCACAACGCCGACCGCAGGTTCACCCGGACCCGGCTGCGCACCGAGGTGCTGCCGCTCTTGGAGGACGTGCTCGGCGGTGGCGTGGCCGAGGCGCTGACCCGCACCGCGACATCGCTGCGGGAGGACTCCGAGCTGATCGACGCGCTGGCGGCCCGGGCGCTGCCCGGGGCCAAGGCGGACTCCGGCCTGCGGGTGCAGGCGCTGGCGACGCTGGACCCCCGGTGCGACGGCGGGTGATCCGGGCCTGGTTGTTGGCCGGCGGCGCAACGAACCTGACCGACAAGCAGATTCGCGGTGTCGACGCCCTGGTGACCGGCTGGCACGGGCAGGGCGGCGTGGCGGTCGGCTCGTCGCTGTCCGATGAGCGATTGTTCGCGGGCCGCCGCGACGGCGTGCTGACGCTGTGGCGCGAGCCGGTGGGTAAACCGATCCGCTAGTTACCGGGGCTGCCGTTGGTTATTCGCCCGTCGTCGTGGCACTCTGTGGGCGTGGCCCAGATCTCCTCGGCGATCACCCCAGCCCAACCCGGGGAGCTGTACCCCGGGGATATCAAGTCTGTCCTGCTGACGTCCGCGCAAATTCAGGCGCGAATCGCCGAACTCGGCCGTGAAATCGGCGACGGCTACCGCGACGCCGCGACCGAGACCGGGCAGGACCTGCTGCTGATCACCGTGCTCAAGGGCGCTGTGATCTTTGTCACGGACCTGGCCCGCGCGATCCCGCTGCCCACGCAGTTCGAATTCATGGCGGTCAGCTCCTACGGTTCATCCACGTCCTCCTCGGGCGTGGTGCGGATCCTCAAGGACCTGGACCGCGATATCGAGGGCCGCGACGTGCTGATCGTCGAGGACGTCGTCGACTCCGGCCTGACGCTGTCCTGGCTGCTGCGCAACCTCAAGACGCGGCACCCGCGGTCACTGCGGGTGTGCACGCTGCTGCGCAAGCCCGACGCGCAGGGCGCGCACGTCGATATCGCCTACGTGGGCTTCGACATCCCCAACGACTTCGTCGTGGGCTACGGCCTCGATTACGACGAGCGCTACCGCGACCTGTCCTACATCGGCACCCTGGACCCCAGGGTCTACCAGCAGTAGGCGCCGCCATCGGGCTGGCGGCGGGTCGCCGCCATCGGGCTGGCGGCGGGTCGCCGCCAGCGGGCTCAGTCCAGCTCCCACACCGCGGTCACCGAGAAGTTCACCGTCTGCTGGCCCGGCTCCAGCGGAACCATCGACGGCATGGCCCGCGGCGCACCGACCGGCGGCGGGGGGTTGCCGGTGGCTTCCGAGATGGACAGCACCCGGCCCAGCCGGAGCCCGGACAGCTGGGCGTACTGGTCGGCGCGGCTCTTGGCGTCGTTGAAGGCCCGCGACCGGGCGTCCTTCACCAGCTGCGAATCGTCGGCGATGGAATAGCGCACGGACTTGATCCGGGTGGCGTCGCCGCCGGTGCCGACGATGAGGGCCAGCAGGCGCGACGCGGCGTCCGTCGGGTGGATCTTGACCGCGATGCCGTTGGTGGCGCGGTACGCCGTGATGGCGGCGGTGCCGCTGGGCCCGGGGTTGTTGTATTCCGGCGACAGGGTGACCTCGGTGGTGCTGATGTCCTTGCGGTCGACGCCGGCGCCGGTCAGTGCGTTGATGACGGCCTGTTGACGGTCGTTGGTCTGGTTCATCGCGGTGGTGACGTCGGGCGCGGTGAACTCGATGCCGACGTCGGCGGTCAGGGTGTCCGGGACGCCCTGCACCTGACCGGTGCCCACGACCGTGACCTGGCGCGGGCCCGCCCCGGACTGCGGCGGGTTGTGTTTGTCGCACGCCGAGATCGCCGCGACCGCCAGGCCGGCCGCGGCCACGGCGATCGATGGGCGGATGAACTTCGAGGCGTTCCTTGCGACCGGCATGCCTGGCACCCTAGCCGCTGGGACGCCTTTTGTGGGATGGATTTCTCCCCAGCGTGCCCCCGCGTCGTCCGTGTCGTGACGGCACGGCCGGCGGGCCGGTTGTCGACGCGAATCGTTCTGTGCGCCAGCGAAGTCGGCGGCCGAGGGCGTCGCCAAAGCCGCCGAATCCATTGCTCCCGCCGCCGTTTCGGGGGCTGGCCTGGGCACGATCGGCGCGATCGGCGGGGCCGTCCGCAAGGCGGCATCGGTCGGTGGGCCGTCGGTACCGGCGGCCTGGGTGAGCGCGGCACCCACGGCGCCCGCGGTCGCCGCGGCGCTCAATGGCGCCGCGTCTGCAGGTGCCATTGAGCGTGCCACCAACGCGGTGGGTGGGGTGCCGATGGTGCCGGCCGGGGTCGGACGCAGCGCCGGTGCTCACTTCGTCACTCCCCGTTACGGTTTCAAGCCCACCGTGATCGCGCAACCCCCGGCGGGTGGCTGAGGCATCAGAAGGGCGGATCGTCTTGCAGCGGTTGCAGAACCGGATCATCGGGCCGCCAATCGGGCGGCAACTCCTCGGGCTCTCGAGGATCATTCACCCAGGTGCAGTAGGGGCTGGTGCTCGGTGTCCCCTTGAACAGAAAGAGCATGTCGCGCATATGGTTTCGGAACTTGCGCGACGAGATCTCTTCCTTGCGCGCTTGCTCGAGCAGCATCCGGGCCTCGTTGATCGGCCGTTGCTCGCGATTGTGCTTGCGGGCCCGGGCGATGCGTGCGCTGCGGTGTTGCGATCTGGCCCGTCGTTGCGGGGCGGGCGTCGCGCAGGCCGGGGCGCGCGGCTGCGGGAACAGGTCGGCCCCGGCCGGCGAGGTCCGATAGACCCGCCCGCTCGGCGACGTCCACACCACCGTGCCGTCGGGAAGCTGTTGGTCGCGCCACCCGCCGAACGTCTTCAGCCGATGATGTTGACGGCAGAGGCATTTGAGGTTGCCCGCGGTGGTCGGTCCGCCAGCCGCCGGGTTCTGGTGGTTGAACGGAATCGTGTGGTCGAGGTCGCAGACCACCGCGGGGCGGCTGCATCCTGGGAAGCGGCAGGTCAGATCCCGGCATCGAACCGCCCGCTCCAGGGCCGCTGACGGTTGATAGCGCAGCGCTTCGGCCGGGCTGGTCACCGGGTTGGCGACGAGTACCGATGCCGCGGCGGCCAATCGGCGCACCTGCTCGGCGTCGATGACGCCATAGCCCTCCAGATAGCCGGGTTCGGCCCCGTCGTCTTGGACGGTCCGCTCGCCGGCCACCACGTTGATGACGACGCGCGCGCCCGGCCGATCGTCGTCGCGATCGTGGGCGCCCACCCGGACCGGGCAGTCCGCTTGCCCACAGGCACAGGCCAATTCACGGCCTTCGGCCAGCGCCCCCAACGCGTCGGCTCGTCGCTGATCCATGGTTCGCGGGTCCGCCGGGCACACCTGCTTGGCGAGCTGGGACAGCCGTCGATCGAAGGCGACGGCGGCCGAGGCCGCGACCGATCCGTGCACCTCGGCCATCCCGTCGGCCGCGGCGCTGATCCCGATGCAACGTTGGTCCTCGGCGGCCAGGCGGCGCTCGCGGGCGGCGTCGGGATCGGCGGTTCGCACGGCCGCGTCGACGGCGTTGACGATGCGCTGCCTGGACCAGCCGTGCCAGTTGCCGATGCGCTCGGCCAGCGAACGGTCAAGCTTGGCGATCAGCGCTTCGTCGGTGACCAGATCGGTGCGGCCGATGATCAATCGCACTGTGCGCCAATCCGTTCGGCCCGCTGCCAACAGGGCCGCGATGTTGGGCAGCCTGACATCGAGCGCCTCCGCGTAGGACACCAGGTAGCTGGCGGCCATGGGGGAGAGGTTCATCGCCGCGGCGACCTCGGCGGCGGTCTGCTCGAAGCCGACGATCTCCGCGTACTCCCGGTCGGGTCGCTCGGCGGCCGCAACGCGATGCCGGAGCAACGCCGCCACCGCCGCCAGCCGGCGCGCGACCAGGATCGACTCCTCCCGGTGGGTGGACTCGATCACCTCCAGCAGGCAGGAGGGGCGATCCGGCAAGTCGAACATACGTTCGATTATACGCGGCTGACCGACAGCCTTCAGGGCGTGACGAGAATCTTGCAGTGCCGCTCCGGGTCGGCGAGGTCGTCGAACGCCGTGCCGACCTCGTCGAGGCCGACCTCGCCGGTGATGAGCGGCCTGACGTCGATCTCGCCCTCGGCCAGCGCGCGTAGCGAATCGCCGAACTCCTCGGGCGTGTAGGCGAGCACGAATTGCACGTTGATCTCCTTGGCGATCGCGAAGAAGGGGTGCACGGTGTCGGGCTGCATGCACACGCCGGCGACCACCAGGCGGGTGCCCGGCCGCGCCCGAAGGAGCACGTCGTCGATGATGCCGGGCACGCCGACCGCCTCGAACACCACCGCGGGCTTGACGGCGTCGAAGGGTGAACCCTGCGCCGCGTCCAGCGTCTGATGGGCGCCCATGGCCGTGGCGAGTTCCCGTCGTCGCGGCGAAAAGTCAGACACCACAATCGTTTCCACGCCCTTCGCGCGCAGGGCGGCGATGATCGCGATCCCGATCGGGCCGCAGCCGAGCACCAGGGCGGTCTCGCCGGGCGCCACATTGGACTTGTTGACCGCGTGCAGCCCGACCGCCATCGGCTCGGTGAGGGCGGCGTGTTTGAAGTCCAGGCCGTTGGGGATGGGCAGCAGCAACGGCGCCGACAGCAGCATCCGTTCGGCGTAGCCGCCGACCGTGCTGTTGCTGTAGACGATCGGCTCGACGCCCTTGGCGGACAACAGCACCGGCAACGATGTGACCAGCGTGCCGGGCGGATGGGTCTCGGTGTCGGGGCCGGCTTCGAGTATCTCGGCGCTGAACTCGTGACCCATGAAGATGTCATGGTCCAGGTCGACGTGCATGGCCCCCGACCCGCCGGCCACCCGATCGCTCATTTCCAGCACCTGCGCGCCGTAGGCGGCGAAATGCAGGTCGGACCCGCAGATTCCGCACGCGCGCACGCCCACCAGCACCTGGCCGGTCTCGGGTATCGGGTCGGGCACGTCGTCCCGATAGACCATCCGGCCGTCCCGCAACACCGCCGCACGCATCAGTGCACCGCGTCTTTCTGCTCGTCGACGTGCTCGGTGATGGCCTTGACGACGGCCTCGCCGGCCCGGCCGATCAGCTGATCACGCTTGCCCTTGGCCCAGTCGTGCGACGAGCGGGACGCTTCGAGCTGCCGTTTGAAATGGGGAATCACCTTGCGCGCCATCAGGTCATAGCTGTGGTACGTCGCCTGCGGCGAGGCCCAATCGTGGCCGAGCATCAGCAGGGTGCCGAAGCCGCCGGAGCGGTCGAGTAGGTCCTCGATGTGGGCGATGGCGTCGTCCGGGGTGCCGATGCAGCAATTTCCCTTGGCCGCATAGTCGGCGACGAACTCGTGCGGCGTCTGGCTGCCTTCCACGCTGTTGGCCAGCGGCACAAATCCAGCGGCGCCAAAGTAATTCGCGAAATCCTGCAGCCCGTAGGTGCAGTCGTCGATGGCCTGCTCTCGGCTGTCCGCGATGTGCATGATGCTCAGCACGCGCCAGTCGCCGCGGTCCGGCTCCTCCCGCCCCGCCTTGGCCGCCTGCTCGCGGACCACGTCCCAGGTGGTCTCCAGCGCCGCGTAGCCGCCCGGCACCGACATGGACAGGGACAGCAGCGAGGTGCCGAGCGCGCCGGCCAGCCGGGGTCCTGACGGTGAAATCATTGCCGCCGTGGATATTTCGGGGTAAGGCCAGGTGTAGGGCCGGATGTGCAGCTGCGCGTCACGCAGGGTGAACCAGTCGGAGTGCCGGTCGATGCGTTCACTGGGTGCGGCGCGGAACAGCGCCAGGATCGCCTCGAGCGATTCCTGCATCATCCGGCGCTGCTCGATGGGGTCGATGCCCATCATGTAGGCGTCCGACGGCAGCGCGCCGGGCCCCGTGCCGAACATCACCCGGCCGCGGGTCAGGTGGTCGAGCAGCACCCAGCGGTCGGCGACCATGAGTGGGTGGTGGTAGGGCAGCGAGACCACGCCGGTGCCCAGCCGGATGTGCTTGGTCCGCTCCGCCGCCGCCGCGATGAAGACTTCCGGGCACGCGATCAGCTCGTAGCCCCCCGAGTGGTGTTCGCCGAACCACGCCTCGTCGAATCCGAGCCGATCCAGCGCGACGACGCGTTCCATGTCGTATTCCAATGCGACCGTGGGGGATTGGCCGATGGGGTGGAACGGGGTGATAAAGACACCGAAACGCAGGGGCGCGCTCATTACAGCTCCAATCCGTTGAGGAATTCCAATAAGGCCGCATTCACCTCGTCGGGGCGCTCCTGCTGCAGCCAATGCCCGGCGCCCTCGATCATCACCTGTCGGTACGGGCCCGAGATCGCGTCGGCCGCGCGGTCGGTGCGGGTAAACGACAGGACGGGATCGGCCGTGCCGCCGATGAACAGGCACGGGACCGAGATCTTCGCGCCGTCGAGTTCGGGAGTGGTCTCCCAGTTGCGGTCGAAATTGCGATACCAGTTCAGGCCGCCGGTGAAGCCGGTGCGGGTGAACTCGGCGATGTAGTGGTCGAGTTCGTCCTGGCTTATCCAGTCCGGCAGGCCGTCGGGTTCGGGCAGCCGCTCGATGAAGCCTTCCGGACCGGGCGCCACCATCCGCAGCGCCGCGGCCTTGTCGCCGGACGTCCGTAGGCCGCCCATCATGCGCCGCATCACCCGGGCGGGATCGGCGTTCAATTCGGCGTCGGCGACGCCGGGCTCCTGGAAATACAGGATGTAGAAGAAGTTCTCGCCGAAGGTCTTGCGCCACGCCGTCGTCGGCGCGACGCGCGGGCGCGGCGTCACCGGCACACTCATCGCCGCGACGGCCGCGACCCGGTCCGGGTGCAGCAGCGGGGCGTTCCACACCACGGCGGCACCCCAGTCGTGCCCCACCCACACGGCGCGCTGCGCGCCGACGTCGTCGAGCAGCCCGACCAGGTCGGCGGTCAGCTGGTGAATGTCGTAGGCGTCGACGGAGTCCGGACGGTCCGAACCGCCGTAGCCGCGCTGATCGGGCGCCAGCACGTGGTAGCCGGCGTCGGCGAGGACGGGTATCTGGTGACGCCAGGAGTAGGCCAGTTCTGGGAAGCCGTGCGCCAGGAGCACCACCGGTGCGCCGCGGTCGCCCGCCTCGATCACCCGTAACCGCGCACCATTGGTCTCTACTAACCGTTCGGTTGGGGGCACCGTCCCACCAAAGCACAACGCTTGCTGGCTGAGAAGGCCCGAATCGGTTTGGCGTCGCCCGCGCGGGGTTGGCGATCAAGTCGGCGGACGGCGGGAATACTCGATGCGATGCGCTTGGACCACGTGGTGCTCTGGACGAGGAACCCTCGGGTGTCGATGGACTTCTACACCCGCGTCGTCGGGCTGGAACCGGTGCGGTTCGCCGAATTCGAAGCCGGCGACGCGCCGTTCCCGAGCGTGCGGATTTGTGCGGACTCCATCATCGACTTGATGCCCACCGACGCCATTTCGGCGACCGAGACTTTGACGCGCAGCGAGGGCAGCGCCGGCCACCCGGTCAATCACGTGTGCCTGGCGCTGGCGAAGGCCGAATACGACGCGCTGGATCGGCGGCTGCAGGCCGAAGGCGTGGATACCCGCGCGCGGCTGAACCGGAGCTTCGGCGCGCGCGGATGGGCCCCGCAGGGGTACTACTTCGCCGACCCGGACGGAAACGTGGTCGAGGCCCGGTATTACGAGCAGCCGGGAACTGCCGGTCGTTAACTGAAGAGACGGCGGCGACCCGCTGCGCCCCGGCTCTGCCGGAGCTGGCGATCGCCGCGGACACAATGGCGGCGACCCGCTGCGCCCCGGCTCTGCCGGAGCTGGCGATCGCCGCTAGCGGTAGCCTGGACTTTTTCAGCTGCGTGTATATCGGGGAAGGACCTGGCCGCTAAGGCCGATGATTGATGAACCGGAAAAACGTGATTCGCACCATCACGGCAATTGCTGTCGTGGTGCTGCTCGGTTGGTCGTTCTTCTACTTCAGCGACGACACCCGCGGCTATAAGCCCGTCGACACGTCCGTGGCAATGTCCCAGATCAACGGCGACAACGTCAAAAGCGCTCAAATCGACGACCGCGAACAGCAACTGCGACTGACCCTGAAAAAGGGCAACGGTGACACCGACAATTCCGACAAGGTCATCACCAAGTTCCCCAGCGGCTACGCGGTCGACCTGTTTAACGCGCTGAGCGCCAAGAACGCCAAGGTCAGCACGGTCGTCAACCAGGGCAGCATCCTGGGCGAGCTGCTGGTCTACGTCCTGCCGCTGCTGCTGCTGGTGGGGCTGTTCGTGATGTTCTCCCGCATGCAGGGCGGCGCCCGGATGGGCTTCGGCTTCGGCAAGTCGCGCGCCAAACAGCTCTCCAAAGACATGCCGAAGACCACGTTCGCCGACGTCGCGGGCGTCGACGAGGCGGTCGAGGAGCTCTACGAGATCAAGGACTTCCTGCAGAATCCCGGCCGCTACCAGGCGCTGGGCGCCAAGATCCCCAAGGGCGTGCTGCTCTACGGCCCGCCGGGCACCGGTAAGACGCTGCTGGCCCGCGCGGTCGCGGGGGAGGCCGGCGTCCCCTTCTTCACGATCTCGGGCTCCGACTTCGTCGAGATGTTCGTCGGCGTCGGCGCGTCCCGGGTGCGTGACCTGTTCGACCAGGCCAAGCAGAACAACCCCTGCATCATCTTCGTCGACGAGATCGACGCCGTGGGCCGCCAGCGCGGCGCGGGCCTGGGCGGCGGCCACGACGAGCGCGAGCAGACGCTGAACCAGTTGCTGGTCGAGATGGACGGATTCGACCCGCGGGCCGGCGTCATCCTGATCGCCGCCACCAACCGGCCGGACATCCTGGACCCGGCGCTGCTGCGCCCCGGCCGCTTCGACCGCCAGATCCCGGTCTCCAACCCGGACCTGGCGGGCCGCAAAGCGGTGTTGGAGGTGCACTCCAAGGGCAAGCCGATCGGCCCGGACGCCGACCTCGCCGGTCTGGCCAAGCGCACCGTCGGCATGACCGGCGCCGACCTGGCCAACGTCATCAACGAGGCCGCGCTGCTGACCGCCCGGGAGAACGGCACCGTCATCACCAGCGCCGCGCTCGAGGAGGCGGTGGACCGGGTGATCGGCGGCCCGCGCCGCAAGGGCCGGATCATCAGCGAGCAGGAAAAGAAGATCACCGCCTACCACGAAGGTGGACACACCCTGGCGGCCTGGGCGATGCCCGACATCGAGCCGATCTACAAGGTGACGATCCTGGCGCGTGGGCGCACCGGCGGGCACGCCGTGGCGGTGCCGGAGGAAGACAAGGGCCTGCGGACCCGCTCGGAGATGATCGCGCAGTTGGTGTTCGCGATGGGCGGGCGCGCCGCCGAGGAACTGGTTTTCCGCGAGCCGACGACCGGCGCGGTGTCCGACATCGAGCAGGCCACCAAGATCGCCCGCGCGATGGTCACCGAATTCGGGATGAGCTCCAAACTCGGCGCGGTCAAATACGGTTCGGAGCACGGCGACCCGTTCCTGGGCCGCACCATGGGGACGCAGGCGGATTACTCGCACGAGGTCGCCCGCGACATCGACGACGAGATTCGCAAGCTCATCGAGGCCGCCCACACCGAGGCGTGGGAGATCCTCACCGAGTACCGCGACATACTCGACACCCTGGCGGGCCAACTGCTGGAGAAGGAGACCCTGCACCGGGCCGAGCTCGAGGGCATCTTCTCCGGGGTCGAAAAGCGGCCCAGGCTCACCATGTTCGACGATTTCGGCGGCCGCATCCCGTCGGACAAGCCGCCGATCAAGACGCCGGGCGAGCTGGCCATCGAGCGCGGCGAGCCGTGGCCACCGCCGACCCCCGAGCCCGCCTTCAAGGCGGCCATCGCGCGGGCCAGCGAGGCCGCTGCCGCCGCCCGGCTGGAGGCCGACCGGAACGCCAACGGCGGCAACGGTTCTCATGGCGCCCAAGGCGGCGGTAACCGTCAAGGGGAGCAACAGGGGCCGACCCAGCCCGACTACGGCGCCCCGGCCGGCTGGCGGGCGCCCGGATGGCCGCCGCAGCAACAACAGCCGAACTACTGGCACCCGCCGGCGCAGCCGCCCTACTGGCAGCAGCCGGCCCGCGGCTACCCGGGCCCGCAGGGCTATCCCGGGCAGCAGGGCCACCAGGGCGGTCAGCAAAGCTACCCCGGGCCGCAGGGCGGCGCGGGCCACCCCGGTCAGCCCCATCCCGCCTATCCGCCGTATCCGCCGTATCCGCCGCCCGGACAACCCGCCCCGGAAGGCGCCCAGCCCGACCGGCAGGATGAGGACGTAAGCCGGTCCAACCCGCCGGCTCACGGCTGAGCAAACGGAGGATTCGATGGCGCTGCCGCATACCGCGATGCCCACGACGCGGGCGTTCGATCAGGAGCGCGCCGAGGCGGCCGTCCGCGAGTTGCTGCACGCGATCGGTGAAGACCCCGACCGGGACGGCCTGCGGGAGACTCCGGCGCGCGTCGCGCGCGCCTACCGCGAGATGTTCGCCGGGCTCTACACCGATCCCGACAGCGTGCTGAACACCATGTTCGACGAGGACCACGACGAGCTGGTGCTGGTCAAGGAAATCCCGCTGTACTCCACGTGCGAGCACCACCTGGTGGCGTTCCACGGCGTGGCCCACGTCGGCTACATCCCGGGCAACGACGGCAGGGTCACCGGCCTGTCCAAGATCGCGCGGCTGGTCGACCTGTATTCCAAGCGGCCCCAGGTGCAGGAGCGGCTCACCAGCCAGATCGCCGACGCCCTGGTGAAGAAGCTCAATCCGCGCGGCGTGATCGTCGTGGTCGAGGCCGAGCACCTGTGCATGGCGATGCGCGGCGTCCGCAAGCCGGGGGCGGTCACCACCACCTCCGCGGTGCGCGGGCTGTTCAAAACCAACGCGGCGTCTCGAGCCGAAGCGCTCGACCTGATCCTGCGTAAGTGAGTCTGGCGCCTGTGCAGGTAATGGGAGTCCTGAACGTCACTGACGATTCGTTCTCCGACGGCGGCCGCTATCTCGACCCCGGCAAGGCCGTGGCGCGGGGTCTGGCCCTGGTCGCCGACGGCGCCGACATCGTCGACGTCGGCGGAGAGTCGACCAGGCCCGGCGCCACCCGGATCGATCCTGGCGTCGAGACGTCCCGGGTCGTTCCCGTCGTCAAAGAGCTTGCAGCGCAAGGTATCACCGTCAGCATCGACACCATGCACGCCGACGTTGCACGGGCGGCGCTGTGCGCTGGAGCGCGGATCGTCAACGACGTGTCCGGCGGCCGCGCCGATCCCGCGATGGCGCCGCTGCTGGCCGAGGCGAAAGTGCCCTGGGTGCTGATGCATTGGCGGTCGGTGTCGGCCGAGCGGCCGCACGCGGTGCCGCACTACGGCGACGTGGTCGCCGAGGTGCGCGACGAGCTGCTGGCCGGCGTCGACGCCGCGGTGTCCGCCGGTGTCGACCCCGACCGGCTGATGATCGATCCCGGGCTGGGATTCGCCAAGACGGGACAACACAATTGGGCGCTGCTGCATGCGCTGCCGCAGCTGGTGGCCACCGGCGTCCCGGTGCTCCTGGGTGCATCGCGCAAACGCTTCCTCGGTACGTTGTTAGCCGGGGCCGACGGTTCGCCGCGACCGCCCGATAGGCGTGAGACGGCCACCGCGGTGGTGTCCGCGCTGGCCGCGCTGAACGGGGCCTGGGGGGTGCGCGTGCACGACGTGCGGGCCACGGTCGACGCCCTCAAGGTCGTAGCGGCCTGGACCGACGGGTCGCACACGGAACTGGCTGGAGACAATGGCTGATCGAATCGAGTTGCGCGGATTGAAGGTTCGCGGCCAACACGGGGTTTTCGACCACGAGCGCGCCAACGGTCAGGACTTCGTCGTCGACATCACGGTGTGGATCGACCTCGCCGACGCGGCCGCCAGCGACGACCTGGCCGACACCTACGACTACGGCGCGCTGGCCCGGTTGGCCGCCGACGTGGTCGCCGGCCCTGCGCGCAATCTGATCGAAACCGTCGGAGCCCAGATCGCCGACCAGGTGATGGACGACGAACGCGTGCACGCCGTCGAGGTGGTGGTGCACAAGCCCCAGGCTCCGATCCCCCAGCAGTTCGCCGACGTCGCGGTGGTGGTGCGACGGTCGCGCCGCGGCGGCCGCGGTTGGGTGGTCCCGGCGGGCGGGTCGGTATGACGCGCGTCGTGCTGTCCATCGGCTCCAACCTGGGCGACCGGCTGGCGCGGTTGCAGTCGGTCGTCGACGGGCTGGGGGAGAAGGTGCTCGCCGTGTCGCCGGTGTACGAGACCGACCCCTGGGGCCGGGTGGACCAGGCGCCGTTCCTCAACGCGGTGCTGATCGCCGACGATCCGGCGTGCGACGGGCAGGGCTGGCTGCGCCGCGCGCAGGAGTTCGAGCGGGCGGCGGGCCGCGTGCGCGGCGAACGCTGGGGCCCGCGCACCCTCGACGTCGACCTGATCGCCTGCTACGGCGCCACCGAGGTGATCTCCCGGGAGAACAACCTGACGTTGCCGCACCCGCTGGCCCACCTGCGCGCGTTCGTGCTCATCCCGTGGCTGGATGTCGACCCGGACGCGCGGCTGACGCTGGCCGACGGGTCGCAACCGGCCGCCGGCCTCCTGGCCCAGCTGGAAGCGGCCGACCGCGACGGCGTGCGCCCGACCGGCCTGACGCTTCGGCGCGACGGGAAGCCGCCGGGCGATCAGGGGTCGACGGCCTGATGGGCCCCACCCGCAAGCGTGACCTGACCGCCGCGGTGGTCGCCGCAGCCATTGTGGGATATCTGCTGGTCAAGGGCCTCTACCGGTGGTTTCCGCCGATCACGGTGTGGACCGGCCTGTCGCTGCTGGCGGTGGCCATCGTCGAGGCGCTGTGGGCGCGCTACGTGCGGGCCAGGATCAGCGCGGGCGAGATCGGGTCCGGTCCGGGCTGGCTGCACCCGCTGGCGGTGGCGCGCAGCCTGATTGTGGCCAAGGCCTCGGCCTGGGTGGGTGCGGTGATGCTGGGCTGGTGGGTGGGCATCCTGGTGTACTTCCTGCCGCGCAAGTCCTGGTTGCGGGCCGCCGCCGAGGACACCTCGGGGGCCGTGGTCGCCGCCGTCAGCGCGCTGGCGCTGCTGATCGCCGCGCTGTGGCTGCAACATTGCTGCAAATCACCGCCGGATTCGACTGAGCACGGCGAGGGCGCGGAAACCTAGCCGGTCGCCGCGATTGCCGGCGGTGGGCGGCCGATCAACTCTGCCGGTGACGCCGCCGCTAACCCGCGCGAGAATCGCCGGAGCCGCGCGACACGCGGAACGACCTCGCGCAGGTACTCTCAGGCCATGACCGTTCTGTCCCGCGGCGCCCGGGTCCGGCGCGGCGGCCGCAGGCCGGGGTGGGTGCTCTTGACCGCGTTGCTCGTCCTCGCGATGGGGGCCAGTTCCGCATTGGTTTTCACCAATCGGGTGGAACTCCTCAAGCTCGCTGTAATCCTGGCGCTGTGGGCCGCAGTCGCCGGCGCCTTCGTCTCCGTGCTCTATCGGCGCCAGAGCGACGCCGATCAGTCCCGCGTCCGCGACCTCAAACTGGTTTACGACCTACAGCTGGACCGGGAGATCTCGGCCCGGCGCGAATACGAGCTGACCGTCGAGTCCCAGCTGCGCCGCGAGCTGGCCTCTGAGCTGCGCGCCCAGGCCGCCGACGATCTGGCCGAGTTGCGCGCGGAACTTTCCGCGCTGCGGACCAGCCTGGAAATCCTGTTCGACACCGACCTCGCGCACCGCCCGGCCCTCGGCGGCACCCCCGAGGCCGAGCCGCAACCGGAGCGCGCGTACAGCGAATGGGATCGCAACGGCGAGAACCCCCGGGACACCCCGGTCGATTGGGTGCCCAGCGACCGGGTGACGTCGGTGCCGCCGGACAACGCCGGCCGTGCGGACGACGCCATCATCGACGTGCCCGAGGAACCGCTGATTCCCCCCCGACAGCAGCCGCCACCCCGACGGGAGCGGGTCCGGCACCAGTACGAACCGGCAGCGGACCCCGCGTACGCCGAGGAGCCCTCATATGCCGAGGAGCCCTCGTACGCCCAGGAGCCCTCGTATTCCGGACCGGCGGAGCCGCGCTTCGAGCCCCGCCACCAACCGCCACCCGCGCCCGCGGCCCAGTTCCAGCCGGAGCCGCAGCCGGAGCCCGCACCGCGACCCGAGCCCGCACCCGAGCCGGAACCGCAGCGACAGCCCCAGGCGCAGTGGCCGGGGCAGGGCTGGCAGCCGGCCGCCGCGGAAGGCCAGTGGTTGCCGCCAGGCGCCCCGGGCAGCAATTGGGCCGGCGCCGATGCCCCCACGGATTCCACCGGTGGACGGCGGCGTGCCCGGCATTCGGGCGTCGACGAGGCCTGGGACGGGCTGCCGGTCGAGCCGGTACCGCCTGCGCCGTACGGCGATTCCGGTCGCCGGGCGCGGTCGCGCCACTCGGCGGAATACCGCGACTACGGAGTCCGCAACTTCTCGCCCGGCAACGAGCCGCCCGCCGGACCGCAGCCCGGCGCCGCGCCGCCCCGCCGGCCGCCGCGACGCCGCCGCCCCGCCGCCGGCTCCCCGATGCACCCGGGCCCGTCCGCCGGTGCGCCCCGCCACCGCGCCTGGCGCCGCCACCCGCCCCGGATGAGGCGCCGCGGCACGGCGGTGACGCCGAGCAAGAGGAACCCGATGGCCGGCGGGATGGCACCTCGACGGGCGGCCAGTCGGTGGCCGACCTGCTGGCCCGCTTGCAGGTGCAGCCCTCCGAGGGCGGCAGGCGTCGTCGTCGCGAAGGCTGAGCTGGGAGCTTCCTCACATTGGGTAATGCCTGGTAATCGACTACAGTCGTAGTGACCGAACGGTACCCACGAGGTGGGACCGGAACGAAACAAGATATCTGTGAGGTCGTCTGCGATGGTGCAGTTCGACGGTCTGCGCCCCGCTCGGCTCAAGGTGGGAATCATCTCGGCCGGCAGGGTCGGCACCGCCCTCGGAGTCGCGCTGGAGCGCGCGGACCATGTCGTGGTGGCGTGTAGCGCCATCTCCCATGCGTCGCGGCAGCGCGCGCAACGCCGCCTGCCCGATACGCCGGTGGCGACGCCGCCGGATGTGGCGGCCGGTGCCGAGCTGTTGCTGCTCGCGGTGCCCGACAGCGAACTCGCCGGCCTGGTGTCCGGGTTGGCCGCCACGTCGGCGGTGCGGCCCGGAACCATCGTGGTCCACACGTCCGGCGCCAACGGGATCGGCATTCTCGAGCCGCTGGCCCAGGACGGCTGCATTCCGCTGGCGATCCACCCGGCGATGACGTTCACCGGCTCCGACGAAGACATCAGCCGGCTGGCGGATTCCTGCTTCGGCGTCACCGCCGCCGACGAGATCGGGTACGCGATCGGGCAATCGCTGGTCCTGGAGATGGGCGGCGAACCGTTCTGCGTCGCCGAGGACGCCCGCGTGCTGTACCACGCCGCGCTGGCTCACGCCGGCAACCACCTGGTGACGGTGCTCGCCGACGCGCTCGACGCGCTGCGCGCCGCGCTGCGTGGCAGCGAACTGCTCGGCCAACAGTCCGTCGACGACCAACCGGGCGGCATCGCCGAACGGATCATCGGGCCGCTGGCCAGGGCCGCGCTGGAGAACACCCTGCAACGCGGGCAGGCCGCGCTCACGGGTCCGGTCGCCCGTGGCGATGCGGCCGCGGTCGCCGGGCATCTGGCCGCGCTGGGCCGGGTCGGCCCGGAGTTGGCGCAGGCGTACCGGGTGAACGCCCTGCGGACCGCCCAGCGCGCGCACGCGCCCCAGGAAGTGGTGGAGGTTCTGGCGCCATGAGCCCCGGCAAGCCCCGGCCTTCACGGCGGGCGAACTCAACGTCTACTCCGCCCCGCGCGACGTCGCCGACGTCAGCCGCGCGCTGCGCCACACCGGGCGCCGGGTGATGTTGGTGCCCACCATGGGCGCACTGCACGCCGGGCACCTGGCGTTGGTGCGCGCGGCCAAGCGGGTGCCGGGCGCCGTGGTGGTGGTGTCGATCTTCGTCAACCCGCTGCAGTTCGGCGCCGGTGAGGACCTCGACGCCTATCCGCGGACCCTGGACGACGACGTCGCACTGCTGCGCGGCGAGGGCGTCGAGATCGTCTTCACCCCAACGGCCGCCGCGATGTATCCCGAGGGTCTGCGCACCACCGTGCAGCCGGGCCCGCTGGCCGCCGAGCTGGAGGGCGCCGTCCGGCCCACCCATTTCGCCGGGATGCTCACCGTCGTGTGCAAGCTGCTGCAGATCGTGCGACCGGACCGGATCTTCTTCGGCGAGAAGGACTATCAGCAGTTGGTGATGGTTCGGCAGATGGTCGCCGACCTCAACATCGACGCACAGGTGATCGGTGTGCCGACCGTCCGGGAATCCGACGGCCTGGCGATGTCGTCGCGCAACCGCTACCTGAACCCCGTGCAACGCGAGCTGGCCGTGACACTTTCGGCCGCGCTGACCGCCGGCGCGCACGCCGCGCACCACGGCGGCGCGGCCGCGCTGGCCGCCGCGCGCGCGGTGCTCGACGCCGTGCCCGACCTCACGGTCGACTACCTCGAGTTGCGCGACGCCGGTCTCGGCCCGGCGCCCGCCAACGGTTCGGCCCGGCTGCTGGTCGCGGCGCGGCTGGGCACCACCAGGCTGCTGGACAACATCGAAATGCTGATCGAAACGCCCGCCGGCACCGCTGGGCCGGACGGGCACCACGAATACGCCCAATCACCTTGGAGGAATTGATGTTACGGACGATGCTCAGGTCGAAGATCCACCGCGCCACCGTCACGCAGGCCGACCTGCACTACGTCGGCTCGGTGACCATCGACGCCGATCTGATGGACGCCGCGGACCTGCTCGAGGGCGAACAGGTCACCATCGTCGACATTGACAACGGCGCCCGGCTGGTCACCTACGCGATCACCGGTGAGCGCGGCAGCGGTGTGATCGGAATCAACGGTGCGGCAGCGCATCTCGTCCACCCAGGCGACCTGGTGATCCTGATCGCCTATGGCACCATGGAAGAGGCGGAGGCGCGGGCGTACCAGCCGCGGATCGTGTTCGTCGACGCCGACAACAAGCCGATCGACCTCGGCAACGATCCGGCATTCGTGCCCGCCGACGCGGCCGAACTACTGGATCCCCGGATCGTTGCGCGGTAGCCGTGCTGCTCGCGATCGACGTCCGTAACACCCACACCGTCGTCGGGTTGATAACGGGCTCCAAGGAGCACGCAAACGTCGTGCAGCAATGGCGGATTCGCACCGAAGCGGAGATCACCGCCGACGAATTGGCGCTGACCATCGACGGCCTCATCGGTGAGGACTCCGAACGGCTCACCGGCGCCGCCGCGCTGTCCACCGTGCCCTCGGTGCTGCACGAGGTGCGGCTGATGCTCGACCAGTACTGGCCGAAGGTGCCGCATGTGCTGATCGAGCCCGGGGTGCGCACCGGCATCCCGCTGCTGGTCGATAACCCCAAGGAAGTCGGTGCCGACCGAATCGTCAACTGCCTGGCGGCATTTCACCGCTTCAACAGCCCCGCCATCGTGATCGACTTCGGATCCTCGATCTGCGTGGACGTCGTGTCGGGCAAGGGTGAATTCCTCGGCGGCGCGATCGCGCCCGGATTGCAGGTGTCCTCGGACGCCGCCGCGGCCCGCTCGGCCGCGCTGCGCCGGGTGGAGCTGACCCGCCCCCGTTCCGTGGTCGGCAAGAACACCGTCGAATGCATGCAGGCGGGCGCGGTGTTCGGTTTCGCCGGGCTGGTCGACGGCCTGGTGGGTCGCATCCGCGAGGACGTGGACGGCTTTGCCGGCGACGACGTCGCCATCATCGCCACCGGCCACACCGCGCCGCTGCTGCTGCCCGAGCTGCAGACCGTCAGCCACTACGACCAGCACCTGACCCTGCACGGGCTGCGGCTGATCTTCGAACGCAACCGCGACGCCCAGCGCGGCCGGCTGAAGACGGCGCGCTGACGCTGCGGCGTCTCGCCGCAGCGCGCAGGCAAAGCCGTCGGCGCGGCCTCCAAGCCCGGTCCTTTAAGCTGGCACGTCGTGAGTGCCGACGATCTGGATATTCCCGAGCAGTACCGAATCCGCCGCGATAAGCGCGCTCGGCTGCTCGCCGAGGGGCACGACCCCTACCCGGTCGCCGTCGAACGCACCCACACGCTCGCCCAGGTCCGTGCCGCCCATCCCGATCTGCCCGTCGACACCGCGACCGACGACCTCGTCGGCGTCGCCGGCCGGGTGATCTTTGCCCGCAACTCCGGCAAACTCTGCTTCGCCACGCTGCAGGAGGGCGACGGCACCAGCCTGCAGGTGATGATCAGCCTCGACAAAGTCGGCCAGCAATCCCTCGACGCGTGGAAGGCCGACGTCGACCTGGGTGACATCGTCTACGTGCACGGCACCGTGATCAGCTCACGGCGCGGCGAATTGTCGGTGCTGGCCGACTCCTGGCAGATGGCGTCCAAGTCGCTGCGTCCGCTGCCCGTCGCGCACAAGGACATGAGCGAAGAGGCGCGGGTGCGGCAGCGCTACGTCGACCTGATCGTGCGCCCCCAGGCGCGCACCGTGGCGCGGCAGCGGATCGCCGTCGTCCGCGCCATCCGCAACGCATTGGAGCGGCGCGGGTTTCTCGAAGTCGAAACCCCAATGTTGCAGACGCTGGCCGGCGGCGCGGCCGCGCGGCCCTTCATCACACATTCCAATGCACTCGACATCGATCTCTACTTGAGGATCGCACCAGAACTGTTCCTCAAGCGGTGCGTCGTGGGTGGTTTCGACCGGGTTTTCGAACTAAATCGAGTGTTCCGAAACGAAGGTGCGGATTCCACCCATTCTCCTGAATTCGCCATGCTGGAGACGTACCAGGCGTACGGAACCTATGACGATTCGGCAGTTGTGACGCGCGAGCTTATTCAAGAGGTTGCCGACGAGGCGATCGGAACCCGACAACTACCGCTGCCCGACGGCAGTGTCTACGACATAGACGGGGAATGGGCGTCGATACAAATGTACCCGTCGCTGTCGTCGGCGCTCGGCGAAGAGATCACGCCTGAGGCGTCCGTCGAACGACTCCTCGCGATCGCCGATCGGCTCGGCGTGGAGATTCCCGCCGACCGTGGCTATGGACACGGAAAGATCATCGAGGAACTGTGGGAGCACACGGTGGGCAATACCCTCACCGCTCCCACGTTCGTAAGGGATTTCCCAGTCGAGACAACGCCTTTGACGCGTCAGCACCGCAGCATCACGGGTGTCACCGAGAAGTGGGATCTGTATGTGCGTGGTGTCGAACTGGCCACCGGGTACTCCGAATTGAATGACCCCGTGGTGCAGCGCGAGAGGTTCGCCGCGCAAGCGCGTGCCGCGGCCGCCGGCGACGACGAAGCCATGGTGCTCGACGAGGATTTCCTTGCCGCACTCGAGTATGCGATGCCGCCATGTACCGGAACGGGAATGGGTATCGACCGGTTGTTGATGACATTGACCGGTCTGTCAATTCGAGAGACAGTTTTGTTCCCGATTGTTCGACCGCACTCGTAGTTCAAAGTTTCAACTGTGCGGCTTCCGTACACATTGAGTATGCTTCGCTGTTATGGCAGATTGGTGACCGGGGAGGTCCGATCCAATCTGCTCAGTAACCGCTCAGGACGAAATGCGAGGGTAAGCCAATGGCAAAAAAAGTGACCGTCACCTTGGTCGATGATTTCGACGGTGCCGGCGCGGCCGACGAAACGGTGGAATTCGGGCTTGACGGGGTGACCTACGAGATTGATCTTTCGTCCAAGAATGCCGCGAAACTGCGCGGGGATCTGAAGCAGTGGGTGGAGGCCGGTCGCCGCGTCGGCGGCCGTCGCCGTGGGCGTTCCGGCACGGGCCGTGGCCGCGGTGCCATCGACCGTGAGCAGAGCGCGGCCATCCGCGAATGGGCCCGCCGCAACGGGCACAACGTGTCGACGCGGGGCCGCATCCCGGCCGACGTGATCGACGCATTCCACGCGGCCACCTAACCGTCCTCAAACCGGCGCCCGGGCTTTCGAGCCCGGGCGCCGGTTTGTCGTTTCGCTGGGCGCGAAACAATCGTCTGGCGGCTTGCGGAAACGAATTGGAAGTCCGCGACGTTTCTTCAGTTACGGCGCGCAACGCCGCTGGCAGTCGCAGGTGAGATCGGCCCCGGAAACACCGGGCGGGCCCGTAGCGAAGAACGCACGGCAAGGTTAGGCCCGCTGGCAAGCCGACCATTACAGTGGAGACAGGTACGCGATTCCGGCCACAGGGACCGGCACTGGGCCGCCAACAGGTTTGTACCGATGTGAGGGAGAGCAGGTAACCCGATGTTTGAGAGATTTACCGACCGTGCACGGCGGGTGGTCGTCCTGGCGCAAGAAGAGGCCCGGATGCTCAACCACAACTACATCGGCACCGAGCACATCCTGCTGGGTTTGATTCACGAGGGCGAAGGCGTCGCGGCGAAGTCGCTGGAGTCGCTGGGCATCTCGCTCGAGGGCGTTCGCAGCCAGGTCGAGGAGATCATCGGCCAGGGCCAGCAGGCCCCGTCGGGACACATCCCGTTCACGCCACGTGCCAAGAAGGTCCTCGAGCTGAGCCTGCGCGAGGCGCTGCAGCTCGGCCACAACTACATCGGCACCGAGCACATTTTGCTGGGCCTGATCCGCGAGGGCGAGGGCGTGGCGGCGCAGGTGTTGGTGAAGCTGGGCGCCGAGCTGACCCGGGTGCGCCAGCAGGTGATCCAGCTGCTGAGCGGATACCAGGGCAAGGAGGCCGCGGAGGCCGGCACCGGTGGCCGCGGCGGCGAATCCGGCAGCCCGTCCACCTCGCTGGTGCTCGACCAGTTCGGCCGCAACCTGACGGCGGCCGCGATGGAGGGCAAGCTCGACCCGGTCATCGGCCGCGAGAAGGAAATCGAGCGGGTGATGCAGGTGCTGAGCCGGCGCACCAAGAACAACCCGGTGCTGATCGGCGAGCCCGGTGTCGGTAAGACCGCCGTGGTCGAGGGCCTGGCGCAGGCGATCGTGCACGGCCAGGTTCCCGAGACGCTGAAGGACAAGCAGCTCTACACGCTGGACCTGGGTTCGCTGGTGGCGGGCAGCCGCTACCGCGGTGACTTCGAGGAGCGCCTGAAGAAGGTGCTCAAGGAGATCAACACCCGCGGCGACATCATCCTGTTCATCGACGAGCTGCACACCCTGGTGGGTGCGGGCGCGGCCGAGGGCGCGATCGACGCCGCGAGCATCCTGAAGCCCAAGCTGGCCCGCGGCGAGCTGCAGACCATCGGCGCCACCACGCTCGACGAGTACCGCAAGTACATCGAGAAGGACGCCGCGCTGGAGCGCCGCTTCCAGCCGGTGCAGGTGGGCGAGCCGACGGTGGAGCACACCATCGAGATCCTCAAGGGTCTGCGCGACCGCTACGAGGCGCACCACCGGGTGTCGATCACCGACGGCGCGATGGTGGCCGCCGCCACCCTGGCCGACCGCTACATCAACGACCGGTTCCTGCCCGACAAGGCCATCGACCTGATCGACGAGGCGGGCGCCCGGATGCGCATCCGGCGGATGACCGCGCCGCCAGACCTGCGCGAGTTCGACGAGAAGATCGCCGAGGCGCGCCGGGAGAAGGAATCGGCGATCGACGCCCAGGACTTCGAGAAGGCGGCCAGCCTGCGTGACCGCGAGAAGCAGCTCGTGGGTCAGCGCGCCGAGCGCGAAAAGCAGTGGCGCTCAGGCGATCTCGACGTGGTCGCCGAGGTCGACGACGAGCAGATCGCCGAGGTGCTGGGCAACTGGACCGGCATCCCGGTGTTCAAGCTCACCGAGGCGGAAACCACCCGGTTGCTGCGCATGGAGGACGAGCTGCACAAGCGGATCATCGGCCAGGAGGACGCGGTCAAGGCCGTGTCCAAGGCGATCCGCCGCACCCGGGCCGGGCTGAAAGACCCGAAGCGCCCGTCGGGTTCGTTCATCTTCGCCGGCCCGTCCGGTGTCGGTAAGACGGAGCTGTCCAAGGCCCTGGCCAACTTCCTGTTCGGCGACGACGACGCGCTCATCCAGATCGACATGGGTGAGTTCCACGACCGGTTCACCGCGTCGCGGTTGTTCGGCGCCCCGCCGGGATACGTCGGCTACGAGGAGGGCGGCCAGCTCACCGAGAAGGTGCGGCGCAAGCCGTTCTCGGTGGTGCTGTTCGACGAGATCGAGAAGGCCCACCAGGAGATCTACAACAGCCTGTTGCAGGTCCTCGAGGACGGCCGGCTCACCGACGGTCAGGGCCGCACGGTCGACTTCAAGAACACCGTGCTGATCTTCACTTCGAACCTCGGCACGTCCGACATCTCGAAGCCGGTCGGCCTGGGCTTCACCCAGGGTGGCGGTGAGAACAACTACGAGCGGATGAAGCAGAAGGTCAACGACGAGCTGAAGAAGCACTTCCGTCCGGAGTTCCTCAACCGCATCGATGACATCATCGTCTTCCACCAGCTGACCAAGGACGAGATCATCCGGATGGTCGACCTGATGATCAACCGCGTGGCGACCCAGCTCAAGAGCAAGGACATGGCCCTCGAGCTGACCGACAAGGCCAAGGCGTTGCTGGCCAAGCGCGGCTTCGACCCGGTGCTGGGTGCCCGTCCGCTGCGGCGCACCATCCAGCGCGAGATCGAGGACCAGCTCTCCGAGAAGATCCTCTTCGAGGAGGTGGGTCCGGGCCAGGTCGTCACGGTCGACGTGGACGACTGGGACGGCGAAAGCGCCGGCGAGGACGCGAAGTTCACCTTCACCGGAACCCGCAAGCCGCCGGCCGAGCCGGACCTGGCCAAAGCCGGGGCGCACAGCGCCGGCGACCCGGGGCCGGACGCGCAATAGCGAATAAGGAGAACGGGCGGTAGTCGATGTCGGACTACCGCCCGTTTTCGCTGCGCCCTACACTGACCGTTGTCATCGACGTGTAACGGAATCTGGTGAGAGTCCAGAACGGTCGCGCCACTGTCCACAGTCAGACCCGTGACTCGTCATACCCAGCGGGGACGCGTTATCCCCAGAAGGAGCCGATTGTGTCCCATCCGCAGCTAACCGGCAGCCGCACCCGATCCGTCGACCTGTCCGCGGCACGCACCGCGCTCTGGTTCGCCGCGACCGTCTTCCTCGCGTTGCTCGCGCTGTATTTCGTCGGCATCGACCAGGGCGCGGTCTCGCTGTTCGGCAGCGACTCGCACGTGCACGAGTTCGTGCACGACGCGCGGCACCTGCTCGGCTTCCCCTGCCACTGACCCGATCTCGTGGAGAAACGCCTTATCGGGGGCGGTCTTCTGGCGGGTGCTGTCGGCGCGGTGCTGGCGTTTGTCTTCGCCCGCCTGTGTGCCGAGCCCGTCATCGGCCGCGCAATCGCTTTTGAAGACGGCCGCACCGACGCCGAGAACGCGCACGGCGTGCACGAGCACGGGGCCGAGCTGTTCACCCGCGGCGTGCAGGCCGGCCCCGGGCTGGGATTCGGTGTGCTGATTTTCGGGCTCGCCATGGGCGCGCTGTTCGCCGTGCTGTTCAGCGTCGTCTATGCGCGCACCGAAACCGGTCAACCGCAAGCGCTTTCGCTGCTGTTGGCGGCCGGCGCCTTCGGGGCGGTGTATGTGGTGCCGTTCGCGAAGTATCCGCCGAACCCACCGGCGGTCGGCCAGTCCGACACGATCGGTGCGCGTACCGGCTGGTACCTGGCGATGGTGCTGGCGTCGGTGGTGCTGGCGATCGGCGCGGTCTGGCTGGCGCGGCGCCTCGCCGCCCGGTTGGGCGCGTGGAACGCGAGGCTGCTGGCGGCGGGCGCGTATCTGGTGGCGATCGTCGTGGTGGCGGTGCTGCTGCCGAGCGTGGACGAGACGCCCGAACCGCTGCGCGACGCCGCGGGGACGATCATCTATCCGGGGTTTCCCGCCGACGTCCTCTACGAGTTCCGGTTGCTGTCCCTGGCCGCCCAGCTAGTGCTGTGGGCGGGCATCGGCCTGGTGTTCGCGACGATCAGCGGCCGGCTGCTCGGGGAGCGGACGGGGCGGGCGTCGAGCATCGCGGCATGACGGGGGTCGCCCGGCTGACGCTGGTGTCGCATGGCATGACGAATGCCATGGCGGACAAGCGGTTTCCTGCCGACGAACCGTTGAATGCGATCGGCCGCCGCCAGGTCGAGGCGGTGGACGGCCTGACCGCTGGCATACCGCGTCAGCTGGCCGGACCCGAAGAACGCACCAGGCAGACCGCGAAACTGCTTGGGCTGCACGCCGAAACCGAGCCGCGGCTGGCGGACCTCGACTGCGGACGGTGGCGCGGCGCGGCGCTCGCGGCCCTGCCGCCCGGCGAACTCGAGGCGTGGCTGGCTCAACCGGGCGCCGCGCCGCACGGTGGTGAGTCGATCGTCGACCTGATCTCGCGGGTGGCGGGATGGCTGGAGTCGTTGGCCGCCAACCCATTACGCACGGTGGCGGTCACCCACCCGGCGGTGATCCGCGCGGCGATCGTGGCGGCGCTGGGCATCGCCCCGGCGTCGTTCTGGCGGATCGACGTCGAGCCGGGCGCCCGCGTCGTCCTGCACCTCCGGGGCGGCCATTGGACGCTGCGGCTGTGAGCCATGTGCGGCCGGCACGGGTCTGAACTCGGCCTTTGGCGGTTCGCGTAGCCAGGCCGTAGAGACTGCAGACCAGGCCCCGACGCTGGCATAGCGGCCTGCTTGGCTGTGCGCGTATCCGGATTCGCCGGTTGCGCTCAACGGGGTAGCCGAGATCTTGGGGTGGGCAAGTAGCAATCCCGCGGGCGACAGGTGGACCGCGTCCCAGGATTCGGCTATCGCCGGCCAGTCCGGATACTTACAGCCGCTCCCCGCGCTGTGCGAGTCGATCAGCGCAGCCCAATCGCGGGCAGATTGGATTCGCGCGACGCGGATACGCGTGATGTCGAAATGAACTTCCCATCGGGGCGATCCGCGGCGCAGGTTTTCGCCGCACAGGGTCCAGGAGTCTTCGCCGTCTTTGATCGGAGTCGATGTCCAGAATGCGCCGTTTGGTAGCGCGCTCAACGCCTCTCGGTTGCTGACAGTGACTGCGTGCCACTCGCTGATCGTTCCCTGATGGATTTGTGGCGAATCGAAGGTGCGCAGCGACGCCAGGGCCGCGAGTCCCACGGCATCGAACTCACGAAGCCGCGGGTCATTCACGTCGAAGCCGGCTACGTCGAGACAATCATCGGTGTACAGATAGCGGGAGACGGCCCGGGTCGCGGCCCCGATCAGTCCCTCGGGCGTACCCCAATTGCCAAACGACATCATGTGCTCGATGAACAGGCGGCCCGGAAAGGTATCCAGCAGCGATTCGCGGGCGGTCACGGCGTGAACCGGCTGTGAGCCTCAGCGCGGGGCGATCAGCGCGAAGGCCTGCTTGGCGATCTTGAGCATCCAGCCGGTCACCGTCGGGCCGTGATCGCGGGGCCAGTTCAGCTGGAAGCTCACCACCCACGGCTGCCGCGTCTTGTCGACGGCATACCAGCTGAACGTCAGATCACCGGGCAGGCCACCGGCTTTCGCGCCGATGTACGGCCACACGTTGCGGTCCAGCTGGATGCCGGCGACCGCGGACAGGATGTCTCGCACCGGCGCGGCCTTGCCGACCGCGTCGGCCTGCAGCGCCGCGTGAACCCGGCAGATGTCCTCGGCGTTGCCGTACCACTCCGCGCCGTAGGAGGATGCCGGCGAGTGGGCCCGCATCGGATCCGGGTCATACGGCGTCGAATTCGCCTGCTCCAGCAGCTGCCCGCGGACTTGCGGCGAGCCGTGTTCCCATTGCTCGCGCAGGTCGGGTCTGCCCCAGCCGACCGAGAACAACTCGTACATGGTGGGGAACGGGGTCATGCTGGCCGGGTCGTGATGACCCGCGGTGGCGAGCGCTTCGGAGATGGCGTGCGTGCCCATCTTGCCGATCAGCAGGTCGGTGGCCATGTTGTCACTGGTGGCGATCATCTTCTCGGCGGCGGTCCGCACCGAAACGTGCGCTCCGGTGGGCAAGGCCAGCCCCGACGAGCCGACGGCGCGGCTCTTGTCGGTCACGGTCAGCTGGTCATCCCAGGACACCGTCCCGTCCTTGATCGCGCCCGCCAGCGCATGCAACACGTAAAGCTTGAAAATGGATGCCAGCGGCAAAGATTCGTGCGTGTTGGTACCCGCCACCGGGTCGCAATGGCCGTCATCGACCTTGGCGACCTGATACGAATAGCGCGCACCGGTCTTGCTCAGCACCGCGTCGATGTCGTGCCACGAGTTGATCGTGGGCGCCCGGGTGTCGAGATCGAATCGATCCACCGAGCCGCCGTCGTCGGTGTGAATCCGGATGTCTTGCCGGGCTCCGTAGGACGAGGTCAGGTGCAGGGTCGCCACGCTCGCGCCGAGGTCTACCCCGTTGAGCGTGAACGGACGATCCCACCACAGCGCCTCCATGGTGGTCTCCACCGACTCGACCATGTCCGGCGCGGCCAGCGTGCGAACGCCGACCGGGCCGATGGGCCAGTCCGAGTTGAGCATGTCCAACGTCTGCTGCGCCCGGATTCCGGGCGGGGTCCGGGTGTCGATCTGCCGCCCCGGATTCGCGGCGTTGGCCTGCGGAGAGGGGTTGGGGGCGCACCCGGGCGCCGATGTCGCTACCAGTGCGGCGGCCGCGCTCAGCGTCAATGCGCGGCGCCAGGCCGACAGCCCGCTAGCCAGCCTGCTTGTTGCCGGCAACGTCCATCACAACCTCGAATTCCAGCAGCGAGGCCCCGGTCGCCACCGGCTTCGCCCGCTCGCCGGAGTGCGCCTCGATCGCGGGGCCCTGCGCCCACGCCTGGAACGCCTCTTCGGACTCCCACTGCGTCACCACGAAGTAGCGGTTCTCGCCCTTGATCGGGCGGAGCAGCTGGAAGCCGAGGAAGCCCGGCTGGTTGTCGACGGCGTGCGCCCGGTGGGCGAACCGCTTCTCCAGCTCCGGGCCGGCGTCGGCGGGTACTTCGATTGCGTTGATCTTCACCACTGGCGACATGCCGCTAGGCTACCCCGCCCATCCCGGTGCCGGGTCCGAGGGCGGTGCACGCAAGATGGTGCTATGCCCAGCCAACTGTTGACGTGCCAGGGGGGCGTCGGTGAGCCGCTGGTGCTGGTGCACGGCCTGATGGGGCGCGGAAGCACCTGGCCGCGGCAGCTGCCCTGGCTGACCGGGCTGGGCACCGTGTACACCTACGACGCCCCGTGGCACCGGGGTCGTGACGTCGACGATCCGCACCCGATCAGCACCGAACGGTTCGTGGCCGATCTGGCCGAGGCGGTGGGTTCGCTGGGGGAGCCGGCCCGGATGGTGGGGCATTCGATGGGCGCCCTGCACTCGTGGTGTTTGGCGGCGCAGCGGCCCGAACTGGTGTCCGCCCTGGTGCTCGAGGACATGGCGCCGGACTTCCGCGGCCGCACCACCGGCCCCTGGGAACCGTGGTTGCACGCCCTTCCCGTCGAATTCGATTCCGCCGAGCAGGTTTTCGCCGAATTCGGGCCCGTCGCGGGCCAGTATTTCCTGGAGGCCTTCGACCGCACCGACACCGGCTGGCGCCTGCACGGCCATACCGCCCGCTGGATCGAGATCGCCGCCGAGTGGGGCACCCGGGACTACTGGGCGCAGTGGCGCGCGGTGCGCGCCCCCGCGCTGCTCATCGAGGCCGGCAATTCGGTGACCCCACCGGGACAGATGCAAGTGATGGCCGAAACCGGCCACGCGACAACGCATTTGAAGGCGCCGCAAGCAGGCCACCTGATCCATGACGAGGCGCCTCAGCTGTACCGCGAGGCTGTCGAGGCCTTCCTGGCGACGCCGCGGGCCTGAACCGTGGCGGCGGTCACCCGCGCCCGAGATGAAGTCCGCAACAACATCTGATAATTTCTTCAACTGTTCGATTCTATAAAAGCTGTAATCGTCAGGAGATCGGTGCCGTGTCGGAGCCGTTGTACAAGCTCAAGGCCGAGTTCTTCAAGACGTTGGGCCATCCGGCGCGGATCAGGATTCTCGAGCTGCTGGTGGCGGGCGAGAAGTCCGTCGGCGAACTGTTGCCCGAGGTCGGGCTGGAATCGTCGAATCTGTCTCAGCAGCTGGGGGTGCTGCGCCGGGCCGGCGTGGTCGACGCGCTCAGGGACGGCAACACCGTGATCTACTCGATCGCCTCGCCAGACATTGCCGAGCTGCTGCTGGTGGCCCGCAAAGTTCTCACCGGGGTGCTCAGCGACCGCGTCGCGGTGTTGGAAGACCTGCGCGCCGGCGGCGCGGAGTAAGGCGGGGCTTGTCAGTGGGCTGGATCGGCAGGGCCCTGCGGGTGGGCCGCATCACCGAACCCGCCGCACCCGCTCCGCCGATGTCGGCGAATCCGGTTGCGGGAGTGCGCGGTTCGGTTCAAATCCGGCACGTCGATGCCGGTTCGTGCAACGGCTGCGAGGTGGAGATCTCCGGCGCGTTCGGACCGGTATATGACGTCGAGCGATTCGGGGCGCGGCTGGTGGCCTCCCCCCGCCACGCGGATGCCCTGCTGGTGACCGGCGTCGTGACCCGGAACATGGCCGGACCGCTGCGCGCCACCCTCGACGCCACCCCCCGGCCGCGGCGGGTGATCGCCTGCGGCGACTGTGCGCTTGGCCGGGGTGTCTTCAGGGACGGCTACGGCGTCGTCGGCGCGGTGGGCGATGTGGTGCCCGTCGACGTGGAGATTCCGGGATGTCCGCCGAGCCCGAGCCAGATCGTCGCCGCGCTGCGATCGGTGACCGGCAAGTGACCGCACAACTGCACACTGGCAACGGGAGAATGTCGAAGCCGTTGCGCCGCAGCGATTTCGGTCCCGTTCTGGCGGGGGCGCTCACCTCGTTGCTCGGTGCCCTCGGCGTCTGGGCCGGCCTGCTGGGAATGTTCGGCAAGGCCCGTGCGGTCCACGTCGGTTGGTTGCTGCCGCTGTCCGGGGTGCAGCTGGATCTGGACCCGCTGGGCGGCTTCTTCATGGCGCTCACCGGGTCTGTCGCGGGGGCGGTCGGCGTTTACGTGATCGGGTATGCCCGGCACGGGCGGCCGAGCCGGGCCACGCTGACGGCGTTGCCGGTGTTCGTCGCGGCGATGCTGGCGGTGCCGGCCGCGGGGTCGGCGACCACATTCCTGTTCGCGTGGGAATCGATGGCGGTCGCGTCATTGGTGCTGGTGTTGGCCGAGCACACCCGACTGGAGGTTCGCGCGGCCGCGTTGGTGTACGCGGTGATGACGCAGCTGGGTTTCGTGTCGATCCTGGCCGGCCTGGTGGTGCTGGCCGCCGCCGGCGGCGGCGACCGGTTCGCCGATCTGCATCGGATACCGCCGGGCACCGCCACCGCGGTCTTTGCGCTGACGGTGGCCGGGTTCGGCTCGAAGGCCGGCCTGGTGCCATTGCACGCGTGGCTGCCGCGCGCTCACCCGGAAGCGCCCAGCCCGGTGTCGGCGCTGATGAGCGCGGCGATGGTCAACCTGGGGGTGTACGGCATCTGTCGCTTCGATCTGCAGTTGCTCGGACCGGGGCCGCGGTGGTGGGGCCTCACCCTGATGGCCATCGGTGCGGTCTCCGCCCTCTACGGGGTGGTGCAGGCCTCGGTCGCCACGGATCTCAAACGCCTACTGGCGTATTCGACAACCGAGAACCTCGGGTTGATCACCCTCGCGTTGGGAGCCGCGACCCTGTTCGCGGCGTCCGGCGCCGCCGGGCCCGCCGTGATCGCCGCGGCCGCGGCCATGTTGCACCTGATGGCGCACGCGGCGTTCAAGAGTCTCGGATTCCTGGCGGCCGGGTCGGTGCTGGCCGCGACGGGCCTGCGTGACCTCGATCGGTTGGGCGGTCTGGCCCGCCGAATGCCGGCCACCACCATGCTGTTTGGGACGGCCGCGCTCGGGGCGTGTGGGTTGCCGCTCGGGGCCGGTTTCCTCAGCGAGTGGTTGCTGGTGCAGTCGCTGATTCACACGGCTTCCGGTCATGCCACCCTCCTGGCCTTGACCACGCCGCTGGCCGTCGGCGCCGTCGCGCTCACCACCGGCCTGGGTGTGGCGGCGATGGTCAAGGCGTTCGGGATCGGCTTCCTGGCGCGGCCGCGCAGCGACGAGGCCGCCCGCGCCCGCGAGGCGGGGGCCGCCATGGTGGCGGGCATGGTCCTCGCCGCCGCCGCCTGCGTGGTCCTGGCGCTGGTGCCGTCGGTGGTGGCGCCGGCACTGCGCCGGGCGCTCGCCGCGCTACCCGCGGCGCGGGCGGCGCAGTTCACCGATTTCGGCACCCTGGTACGGCTTCCGGGCGTGCAGGGGTCGGTGGCACCCGGGGTCATCGCGGCCGCCCTGGGCGTGGCCGCGGTGACCGTCACCGCGTTGGCGCAATGGCGCAAGCGCCTTCGACCGGAACCCGCCGACTTGCCGCTATGGGCCTGTGGCGCGGACGATCTCACCGACCGCATGCAATACACCGCAACCTCTTTCGCCGAACCGCTGCAGCGGGTCTTCGACGATGTGTTGCGACCCGACACCGACGTCGAGATCACCCACGTTGCCGAGTCGCGGTATTTCGCCGAGAGGATCGTCTATCGCACCCGCATCGCCGACGCGATAGAGGAACGCTTCTACGCGCCGGTGCTGCAACTGGTGGCGGCGGCCGCGGCTGTGGTGCGCCGCGCGCACACCGGCAGCGTTCACCTGTACCTGGCCTACGGTGCGCTCGGCGTCCTCGCCGTGCTGGTGATCGCCCGATGAACGCGTTGTCCTACGCCGCCGGTGCGACTCAGCTCGGCGCCGTGGTCGCCGGTTCACCGCTCGTGGTGGGCCTGACCCGGCAGGTGCGGGCGCGGTGGGAGGGCCGCGTCGGCGCGGGCGTCCTGCAGCCGTGGTACGACATCGTCAAACAGCTTGGCAAACAACAGATCAAGCCACTCGGAACGACGGTCGTGTTCGCGGCCGCCCCCGTCATCGTCGCAGCGTCGACCCTGCTGATCGCCGCGATCGCGCCGCTCGTCGCGACCGGATCTCCACTGGACGCCAGCGCCGACCTGTTCGCCGTGGTCGGCCTGCTGTTCGTGGGCACCGTCGCGCTGACCCTGGCCGGGATTGACACCGGGACCTCCTTCGGCGGCATGGGGGCCAGTCGCGAAATCACCATCGCGGCGTTGGTGGAGCCCACCATTTTGCTCGCGGTCTTCGCGCTCTCCATGCCGGCGGGGTCGGCCAATCTCGGTGCGCTGGTTGCGCATACCATCGCCCATCCCGGCGGGGTGGTGTCGCTGGCCGCGGTGCTGGCCTTCGTCGCCCTGGTGATCGTGATCGTCGCCGAGACCGGGCGCCTTCCGGTGGACAACCCGGCAACCCACCTGGAGCTCACAATGGTCCACGAGGCCATGGTCCTCGAATACGCGGGCCCTCGCCTCGCCCTGGTGGAGTGGGCGGCCGGTATGCGGCTGACGGTCCTGCTGGCGCTGTTGGCTAACCTGTTCGTGCCGTGGGGAATTGCCGACGGCGGCCCCGGCGCGATCGGCATCGTCATCGGCCTGGTGGCGGTCGTGGCCAAGGTCGCCGTGCTGGCCGCGGTCCTGGCCACCGTCGAGGTGTTCATGGCCAAGCTTCGGCTCTTCCGGGTGCCCGAGCTGCTGGCCGGGTCATTCGTGTTGGCGTTGCTCGCGGTGATCGCCGCGAACTTCTTCGGGGTGCCCGCATGACGCCGAATACCTTCGCCATCCTCGTCGACTTCGCGGCCGGGGGACTGATTTTGGTTGCGGTGCTGGTCGTGTGGCGCCGCGACGTGGGCGCCATCGTGCGCCTGCTGGGTTGGCAGGGCGTCGCCCTGGCGGCGATCCCCATCCTGCGCGGGGCGTACTCCCGCGATGCCGCACTCGTCGCCGTCGGCGTCGCAGTCCTCGCGTTGCGGGCCCTGATACTGCCGCGGCTGCTGGCCCGGGCGGCCGGGGTTGCGCCGCAACGGCACCGCGAGGCCACGCCGTTGGTCAACACCGCAACGTCGCTGCTGATCACCGCCGGACTGACGCTGGTGGCGTTCGCCGCCACCCGTCCGCTGGTGTACCTGCAGCCGGGGGCCACCACCACCGCGGTGCCGGCCGCCTCGGCGGCAGTCCTGGTGGCGCTGCTCGTCATGGTGACGCGGCGGCATGCGGTGTCGCAGGCCGCAGGGTTTCTCATGTTGGACAACGGAATTGCCGCCACCGCGTTCTTGCTCACCGCGGGCGTACCGCTGATCGTCGAACTCGGCGCCTCGCTGGACATCCTTTTCGCCGTCCTGGTGATCGGGGTGTTGACCGGACGCCTGACCGGTGCCTTCGGCGGCGCCGACCTCGACGCCTTGCAGGAGTTGCACGACTGATGACCGGTCTACTTCTCGCCGCGATCCTCGCGCCTGTCGCCGCGTCGTTGGCGACCTTGATCGGTGGGTGGCGCCGTGCCACCGCGTCGCTGACCGTGCTCTCGGCGGCAACGGTTTTCGCGTGTGGGGTGGCGCTGGGGTGCGGTGCCGGATCCGGGGCCCGATTCGCCCTGGGCGGGTTGCTGCGGGTGGACGCGCTGAGCGTCACGATGCTGATCGTCATCGGAACCGTTGCCACACTGGCGACGTGGGCCAGCGTCGGCTACATCGGAACCGAACTCGCGCGCGGCCACACCGACGCCCGCGGTGCGCGGACCTACGGCGTGCTGACCCCGGCATTTCTGGCCGCGATGGTTGTGGCGGTGTCCGCCAACAATATTGGGGTCATCTGGGTCGCAATCGAGGCGACCACCGTGATCACCGCCTTCCTGGTCGGTCATCGCCGCACGCGCACAGCGCTCGAGGCGACCTGGAAATACGTCGTCATCTGCTCGGTCGGTATCGCGATCGCGTTTCTGGGCACCGTGTTGCTCTATTACGCCGCCGAGCACGCCGGAGCACCCGCCGCCGCGGCGCTGAACCTCGACGCATTGACCGCGCACGCGGCGCAGCTTGATTCCGGCACCGCGCGACTGGCCGGCGGCTTACTCCTGATCGGATATGGCGCGAAAGCCGGGCTTTTCCCGTTTCACACCTGGCTGGCCGACGCTCACAGCCAGGCCCCGGCGCCCGTCTCGGCTCTGATGAGCGGCGTACTGCTGTCGGTGGCCGTCTCGGTGCTGATCCGCATCAGGCCGATCATCGACGCGGCAACCGGGACCGCCTTCATGCGCTCGGGGCTGCTGGTGACCGGACTGGCGACGCTGATCATCGCGGCGCTGATGCTGACCGTGACATCCGACATCAAGCGCATGCTCGCCTACTCCTCGATGGAGAACATGGGCCTGATCGCGATCGCGGCGGCCGCCGGCACGACGCTGGCGATCGCCGCGCTGCTGCTGCACGTCCTCGCGCACGGGATCGGGAAGACGGTGCTGTTCCTGGCCGGCGGCCAGTTGCAGGCCGCGCACGATTCCACCGCCATCGCCGACATCACCGCCGTGCTGCGGCGCTCCCGGATGCTGGGTGTGTCGATCGTTGCCGGGGTGATCGTGCTGCTCGGACTGCCGCCCTTCGCGATGTTCGCCAGCGAGCTGTCCATCGTCCGCGCGCTTGCCAACGCCCGGCTCACCTGGGTCCTGGCCGCGGGCCTGCTGGCGATCGCCATCGCATTCGCCGCGCTGGCGCGCAACTCGGGCCGCATCCTGCTCGGCGGTGCCACCGGCGCATCCGAGGTAGCACCGGAAATCGTTGTGCCTAAAACGATCGCCGCCGCACTGACGCTCGGTGTCGCCGCATCGATCGCCCTCGGGGTGACCGCCGGCCCGCTTGCCGGCCTGTTCACCGCCGCGGCGGGCATCGTGGGGGCATCGCCGTGAACACCGCCGTCGCCCGCCACAGGCTGTCGCGGGACGAGCTGGCCGATATGTCAGAACAGTTGCTGGGCAACGGGTTCCGCCTGGCACTGGTGGCAGCGCATGACGACGACAGCGTTCTGCGACTGGTCTACTTGTTTCTCGCCGGCGCGCCGGACCGTCGCGTCGAACTGGAATGCGTTGTGCCCAACGGTGACCCTGCGGTGCGTTCGCTGGCTCACCTGTCGTTCCCGGCCAGCCGGTTCGAGCGCGAGATGGCGGATTTGTACGGGATCTCACCGGTCGGACATCCCAAGCCGCGGCGCCTGGTGCGGCATGCGCACTGGCCCGAGGAGTGGCACCCCATGCGCGCGGCCGCGGGCCCGCCGCCGGAATTCGAGGGCGTCGGCGACCTCCGGGCGCATTTCCCGTTCGTCACCGTCGAGGGACCGGGGATCTATGAAATCCCGGTGGGCCCCGTGCACGCGGGACTGATCGAGCCGGGCCACTTCCGCTTCTCGGTCGCCGGCGAAACCGTCGTGCGGCTCAAGGCCCGGCTCTGGTTCGTGCACCGCGGCATGGAAAAGCTGTTCGAGGGCCGCCCGGCCGACGACGCCGTCGAGCTGGCCGAACGGATCAGCGGTGACACGTCGGCGGCGCACGCGCTCGCCCACAGCCTTGCCGTCGAGGACGCGCTCGGCGTGCAGGTTCCCGACGAGGCGCACCGGCTGCGGTCGTTGCTCGTCGAGCTGGAGCGCCTGTACAACCACGTCACCGACCTGGGCGCGCTGGCCAACGACGTCGGATTCTCGCTGGCCAACGCGCACGCGCAACGCGTTCGGGAGCGACTGCTGCGGCTCAACGCGTCGGTCACCGGGCACCGGCTGCTGCGCGACGCCATCCGCCCCGGTGCGGTAACGCTGAAGGCGCTGCCCGACGTCGCCGCGCTGCGCGCCATTGCGGCCGATGTCGCCGAGCTGGCCGAACTGACCCTGCGCAACTCCGTCGTGTACGACCGATTCGCCGGCACCGCCGTGCTGACCCGCGAAGACGCTCGCGCACTCGGCTGTCTGGGATACGTGGCGCGGGCGAGCGGGGTGCACACCGATGCCCGGCTCGAGCACCCCACCACCGTGCTGCCCGTCAGTGTGAGCGGTGCGGATGCGGGTGACGTGCTGGCGCGCTACACGGTGCGGTGCCAAGAATTCGCGGCGTCCACCGATCTTGCCTGTCATCTGGTCGAATCACACTGTGGCCCAATCGAATACGTGTTGACGATGCCGACGCCACAGCGGAAGCGCAGCGGGATCGGCATCGTCGAGGGTTGGCGCGGCACCATCGTTCATCGGGTGGAAACCGACGCGGCCAACCGCCTCACCCGCGCGAAAATCGTCGACCCGTCGTGGTTCAACTGGCCCGCGTTGCCGGTCGCGATGGCCGACACCATCGTCCCCGATTTCCCGTTGGCCAACAAAAGCTTCAACCAGTCCTATGCCGGCAACGATCTTTGAGGACCTTTGAGCCCGGCCGTTACTCCTCGCCCGCCAACGCGAACCGGCCGTCGCGGGTCTGCGTCACCAAGCCGTCGGCCAGCAGCGAATACAGCGCGCGGTCGCGCTGCGCCGTGTCGGTCAGCCAGGCCGCATCCAGCTCGGCGCGGGTCACCGGAGAGTCGTTGGCGCGCAACACATCCATCAGGCGCCCGCGGACCTGGCGGTCGGTCCCGGCATAGGTCTGAACGCGGCGGGCCGGGCCCTGCGCGGGCGGATGGCCGGCGTCCCGCCAGGCGCACCGGTCCAGCGGGCACAGCCCGCAGCGCGGCGCGCGCGCCGTGCAGACCGTAGCGCCCAGTTCCATCAGCGCGATGGAGAACTTCGGCGCCGTTTCGTCGGCGGGCAGCAGCGCCGACACGTCGGCGTGGTCGCGGGTCGCCGACGGCGCGCCCGCGTCGGCCAGGCCGTGCACCACGCGCGCCACCACCCGGCGCACGTTGGTGTCCACCACCGGTACCGACTGGCCGTAGGCGAAGCAGGCGATGGCGCGGGCGGTGTAGCTGCCGACGCCGGGCAGCGTCAGCAGGGTGTCGACGTCGTCGGGCACAACGTCGCCGTGATCGCGCGCGATCACGGTGGCGCACTCGTGCAGCCGCTTGGCCCGGCGCGGATAGCCGAGCTTGCCCCAGGCGCGCAGCACGTCCGCGGCGCTGGCCGCGGCCGTCGCCGACGGGGTCGGCCAGCGCCGCACCCAATCCGTCCAGATCGGCAGCACCCGCGACACCGGCGTCTGCTGCAGCATGAATTCGCTGACCAGGATCTGCCAGGCGCTCACCCCGGGCTCGCGCCACGGCAGATCGCGGCGCGAACTTTCGTACCAGTGAACAAGATTGGTGACTGATATGAATTCGGGGCCCGCAACCGGCGGATGCGGCATGATGTCAGCCATGCCTAACACCAGTCCGGTAACCGCGTGGAAGTCACTCAAAGAGGGTAACGAGCGATTCGTCGCCGGTAAGCCGCAGCATCCCAGCCAAAGTGTTGAGCATCGAGCGCGCCTGGCCGGAGGTCAGAGCCCCACCGCGGTCGTGTTCGGCTGCGCCGACAGCCGAGTGGCCGCCGAGCTGATCTTCGATCAGGGTCTGGGTGACATGTTCGTGGTGCGCACCGCCGGGCAGGCCATCGATTCGGCGGTGTTGGGTTCCATCGAGTTCGCCGTGGCGGTCCTCAGCGTGCCGCTCATCGTCGTGCTGGGTCACGACAGCTGCGGCGCCGTCAAGGCGGCGCTGGCCGCGATCGACGACGGCACGATACCGGGCGGTTTCGTGCGCGACGTGGTGGAACGCGTGGCCCCCTCGATCCTGATGGGCCGGCGCGAGGGCCTGAGCCGCGTGGACGAGTTCGAGAAGCGGCACGTCTGCGAAACGGTTGCGCAACTGACCTCTCGGTCGGCGATCATCGCCGAGCGGGTGGAGGCGGGCACCGTCGCGGTGGCGGGGGTCACCTACCACCTTGCGGACGGGCGGGCGGAGTTGTGCGATCACGCCGGGGACATCGGCGTATAGCGCCGAATACGGACCGCGTCGGGCGGCGTTTTCCGGCGCCACTACACGCCGGTCGCCCAGCAAACCTGGCGACACGCCGAGGCGGGTCAGCCGAATCGATGTGACCTGGGCCTACGCTGCGAACGTGCTCGATCTGGAACCGCGTGGCCCGCTACCCACCGAGATCTATTGGCGGCGCAGAGGCCTGGCCATTGGTATCGCGGTCGTCGTGATCGGGATCGTGGCCGCCATCGTCATCGCCTTCATGGGGCATAGCACGGGAGCCAAGCCCGCCAATGCCGACAAGGCCAGCGCCGCTGCGAACAAGCCGGGCTCGCCCGCGCCCCAAGCGCCCCGCCGCCGGGACCCGAGGGCCCCGCGCCGGCGGCGCCGCCCGCGCAGGGGCAGAACCCCGAGACTCCGACACCCACCGCCGCCGTCCAACCGCCCCCGGTGCTGAAGGAGGGCGACGACTGCCCCGATTCGACGCTGGCGGTCAAGGGGTTGACCAACGCGCCCCAGTACTTCATCGGTGACCAGCCGAAGTTCACCATGGTCGTCACCAATATCGGCCTGGTGGCCTGCAAGCGCGACGTCGGCGCCGCGGTGCTGGCGGCCTACGTCTACTCGCTGGACAACAAGCGGCTGTGGTCGAACCTGGACTGCGCCCCGTCCAACGAGACGCTGATCAAAACCTTCACCCCGGGCGAGCAGGTGACCACGGCGGTGACGTGGACGGGCATGGGCTCGGCGCCGCACTGCCCGCTGCCGCGGCCGGCGATCGGGCCGGGCACCTACAACCTCGTCGTGCAACTGGGCAATCTGCGCTCGATGCCGGTCCCGTTCGTCATGAACCAGCCGCCGCCACCCCCGGGCCCGGTGCCCGGGCCGGGTCAGCCCGGCGCCGTGCCCCAGCCGGAGGCGCCGCCGATGCCCCCGCCGCCGGCCGGCTAAGACCGAACCCGCGCAAGCGCGCCTAGCACTCACCTAGCTCAGCGAGTCGGTGATCGTCGACTCCGCCAGCTGCGACAGCCCCTCCCGCACGTGGCGGGCCCACATCGCGCCGATGCCGTCGACCGACTGCAGGTCGCTGGCGCTGGCCGCCAGCACGTTCTGCAGCGTCCCGAACGAGCGGACCAGTAGGTCGGCGTGGGCGAACTGCAGCCGCGGAATGCCGGCCAGCGCCCGGTAGCCGCGCGGGCTGACCGCAGAATCCTGCGCCTCGGTGGTGGTCGGATACCCGAAAACCTTTGCCAGGATGGTGAAGTCGAGCAGCTCGGTATCCGAGAGCGCATCCAGCTCGTCCAGCGTGGCCGTCATCTGCACCTCGGACAACGGCTCCGGGCTGGCGTGATAGTCACGCACGATCAGTTCGCGCGCGTTGTCGTTGCCGCCCAGCAGCTCGTCGAGCTGCAGCCGCAGTTGGCGCCCGTCGGTGCCGAGTTCGACGGCGTCGTTGTCGATCACTTGGCCGATGCGGCGGACCAGCTCGAGCCGCTGCACCACGGTCATGACGTCGCGCAGCGTCACGAAGTCCTCGATCTCCGCGCGCGACAGCTGCCTGCTGACCTCGTCGAGCCGGATCTTGTACCGCTCCAGGGTGGCGATGGCCTGGTTGGCCCGGGACAGGATGGTCGCCGAGTCGGCGACGACGTGGCGCTCGCCGCCGACGTAGACGGTCACGATGTTCATCGAGTGGCTCACCGAGATCACCGGGTAGCCGGTCTGGATCGCGGCCCGCTCCGCGGAGCGGTGCCGGGTTCCCGACTCGTCGGTCGCGATCGACGGGTCCGGGACCAGCTGCACGTTGGCCCGCACGATGCGGCTGCCGTCGGTGGACAGCACGACTGCGCCGTCCATCTTCGCCAGCTCGCGCAGCCGGGTCGGCGCGTAGCGCACGTCGAGGGCGAATCCGCCGTCGCAGATGGCCTCGACGGCCTCGTCGTTGCCGAGCACGATCAACGCGCCGGTGCGGCCACGCAGGATGCGTTCCAGGCCGTCGCGCAGCCCGGTGCCCGGAGCCAGGCGGGCGACGGTTTCACGCAGGGTCGGACGGGTCACAGCGTGTCATTCTTCCGGCCCGACGCGTCATGCGTCCAGCCGTCGCGGGTTTGCGGGAGCGCCGCCGCGGTGGTCGGCGATGTCGATCATGTGCTCGAGCGCCGCCACAATCGTGGGCGCGCGCAGGGCCCGCATCCCGTTCGGCACGATCTCGCGCCGTGGATCGTCCCCGTCCGGGATGAGCGCGATGCTGAAGCCCTGGCGCGCGGCTTCGGACAGGCGCCGCTCCATGCCGCTGACCCGCCGGAGGTCCCCGGCCAGTCCCACCTCGCCGATCATCACCGCCGTGGTGGGCAGCGGCAGGCCGGTCAGCGCCGACGCGAGCGCGACCGCTACCGCCAGGTCCGACGACGGATCGGTGAGCCGCATGCCGCCGACCGTGGACAGGTAGATGTCGTTGGCGCCGATGGGCAGCTTGGCGTGCTTCTCCAGCACCGCGGTGATCATCGCGGCACGGGAGTGGTCGATGCCGCTGACCGCGCGCCGCGGCGAGCCGCCCGCCGGCATGGCCAGCAGCGCCTGCACCTCGCCGATCAGCGGCCGTTTCCCGTCGAGCGTGACCGTGATCGCGGTGCCGGGAACCGGGGCCGGACGCTGATCCAGGAACAGGTTCGACGGGTCGGCGACGCCCTCGATCCCGTTGTCGTGCAACAGGAAACACCCGACCTCGTCGGCGGCCCCGAACCGGTTCTTGATCCCCCGGACCATGCGCAGCGAGCCGTTGCGGTCGCCTTCGAAGTGCAATACGACGTCCACCAGATGCTCGAGGGAACGCGGCCCGGCGATGGCGCCGTCCTTGGTGACGTGCCCGACCAGGATCAGCGCGACCGCGTTGGTTTTGGCCGCGGCGGTCAGCGCCGACGTCACCGCGCGCACCTGCGTGACGCCGCCGGCCACGCCGTCGGCCTCGGTGGTCGACATGGTCTGCACCGAGTCCACGATCACCAGCGCGGGCCTGACCGTGGCGATGTGCTCGAGCACGGTGTGCAGGTCGGACTCGGCGGCCAGATAGAGCTCGTCGCTGCCGCAGCCGATGCGGTCGGCGCGCAGCCGGATCTGGCCCGCCGATTCCTCACCGGAGATGTACAGCGCGCGGCGGCCGGATTGCGCCCAGCGGTGCGCGACCTCGAGCAGCAGCGTCGACTTGCCCACCCCCGGATCGCCGGCCAGCAGCGTGACCGAGCCGGGCACCACGCCGCCGCCGAGCACGCGGTCGAGCTCGTCTACGCCCGTCGTGCGGTGCTGGCTGGCGTTGGGCTCGATGGAGGTGATGGGCACCGCCGGGGAGGCCGCGGCCAGGCCGTTGCGGCGGCCGGCGACCGCACTGAGAACCGGGACCTCGTCAACGGTGCCCCAGGTGCCGCATTCCATGCAGCGGCCGACCCATTTCGCGGTGATGTGCCGGCATTCCGAACACCGGTATTGGGAGCGCGCAGTTGCCACGCCATGACGGTATCGAGCCGGTACGACAAGCCCGCGTCACGACAGGCGGTTACCCCGCTTGGTTTTGCTGCGGCGGTGCCAAACCGGCCGAAATCGGCACGGCGACGGTGGCCTGTCCGGCCTTCTCGAAGGTGAAGGTGAAGTTGTAGGTGAGGCCGTTGGAGATCGGCTTGGCCAGATTGACGGTCGCCTTGGCCGCGGTGGTGTCGGGCCCCACCGGGCCCGGGGCCACCTTCTGGCCTTCCGGCGTCCCGACGAACAGCGACCCGCCTGCGGGCAGCCGGGCGTCGCCGCTGACCGTCACCGTGCCGATGTCACTGGTGATGCCGACCAGCCTGTCGGGCGAATTCGGCGACAGGTTGACCGCCACCAGCACCAGGTCCACGGTCCGGCCCGGCTGCAGGTAGTCGCCGGTCTGGTTGGCCTGAATGTGGATGTTGCGCAACGCCACGTTGTTGAACGTGACCTTGTTGCCGTTGATGGCCGGCTCCTGGACCGCCATCTGCGACACCTGACCGGCTCCGCAACCGCTCAGCAGGGCGGCCAGAACGGCCATCACTGCGGCGACGGCGAGCGCGGGAAGGCCGAGGCGGATCTTGAAGCGGTTCACTCTCTCAGGCCTCCTGCTGAGCCGGTCCGACTGATGCAACTATGCACAGTAGTAGGAAGGCTCCGCGCGCGATAGCGCGGGGCGCCAGACCAGCGCGGGAGCGGCCGAATGGGCTTCCGATGGGCCTCCGATGGGCCACTGCCGGGCCGCTTCCGGGGCGTTGGTAATGTGCTGCACTGCACGACTTGATCCCCATGTCAACCCCTAATCTGCGCGTGTTGTGCCCCTGACCTGCATCGTTGCTTCGCGCGTAGCTAGGCGGCCGTGTTAGGATGAAGTAACGAAAGGGGCTCGAATCAGATGATCTTCAAGGTCGGCGACACCGTTGTTTATCCACATCACGGTGCTGCGTTAGTCGAGGCGATCGAAACCCGGACGATCAAAGGGGAGCAAAAAGAGTATCTCGTCTTGAAGGTGGCGCAGGGAGACCTGACAGTTCGAGTTCCCGCCGAGAACGCTGAGTACGTCGGTGTCCGCGACGTCGTCGGACAAGAAGGTCTGGACAAGGTTTTCCAGGTGCTGCGCGCGCCGCACACCGAAGAGCCGACGAACTGGTCGCGCCGCTACAAGGCCAATCTCGAAAAGCTTGCTTCCGGCGATGTCAACAAGGTCGCCGAGGTAGTCCGCGACCTGTGGCGCCGCGATCAGGAACGCGGCCTGTCCGCCGGCGAGAAGCGGATGCTGGCCAAGGCGCGTCAGATTCTGGTCGGTGAACTGGCGTTGGCCGAGAGCACCGACGACGCCAAGGCGGAGACCATCCTCGACGAGGTTCTGGCCGCCGCCTCCTGAAGGTCCTGATACTTCGGTGGTCCCGGAGACGGGCACCTCAGGCAAAGTAGTCGCTGTCGTCCCCGCCGCAGGGTCGGGCGAACGGCTCGCCGCAGGAATCCCCAAAGCATTCTGTTCGGTCGACGGCCGCACGCTGCTGCAGCGCGCCGTCGCGGGTTTGCTGGCTTCCGGAGCGGTCGATCACGTTGTGGTGGCGGTTCCCGCCGACCGCATCGACGAGGCCAACCGGGTGCTGGGCGGCGACGTCGGCGCCGGGCAGGCCACCGTCGTCGCCGGCGGCGCGGACCGCACCGAATCGGTCAAGCTCGCGCTGGCGGCGCTGCCGACGGCGGTGCCCGAGTTCGTGCTGGTGCACGACGCCGCCCGGGCGCTGACGCCCCCGGCGCTGATCACCCGTGTGGTGGAGGCGCTGCGGACCGGTCACGACGCCGTGGTGCCCGCGCTGCCGCTGCATGACACCATCAAGGCCGTGGACGCCAACGGGGTGGTCCTGGGGACGCCGGAGCGCGCCGGCCTGCGAGCCGTGCAGACGCCGCAGGGCTTCGCCACCGAACTGTTGCTGCGCGCCTACGGGGCGTATCGGGCCGGTGGCGGCGGCGGTTTCACCGATGACGCGTCGCTGGTCGAGCACGTCGGTGGCCAGGTCCAGGTGGTCGACGGCGATCCGCTGGCGTTCAAGATCACCACCCAGCTCGATCTGCTGCTGGCCGAGACCGTGGTACGCCGATGACCGCGCAGCCCGCGCTGCCCAGGGTCGGGCTGGGTGTCGACGTTCACCCGATCGAACCCGGGCGGCCGTGCTGGCTGCTGGGTCTGCTGTTCGCCGGCGCCGACGGTTGTGCCGGTCATTCCGACGGTGACGTGGGGGCGCACGCGCTGTGCGACGCGGTGCTCTCGGCGGCCGGGCTGGGCGACGTGGGGGCGGTGTTCGGGGTTGACGATCCGCGCTGGAAGGGCGTCAGCGGCGCCGACATGCTGCGCCATGTCGCGGATCTGGTGTCGCGCCAAGGCTTTCGGGTCGGTAACGCCGCCGTGCAGGTCATCGGCAACCGGCCGAAGGTCGGTCCGCGTCGCGACGAGGCGCAGCGGGTGCTGTCGGAATTGCTCGGCGCGCCGGTGTCGGTGTCGGCGACGACGACCGACGGGTTGGGGCTGACCGGACGCGGTGAGGGCCTCGCCGCCATCGCCACCGCGCTGGTGATCCCCGCCGGGTAAGCCCGCGCACCGCCGGGCGCCGGGGAACTACCCGGTAAGCTGGCACGTCGTGACCGATCAGGCCCGCTTGCGGCTACACGACACCGCGGCCGGTGCCGTGCGGGATTTCGTCCCGCTGCGCGAGGGTCACGTCTCCATCTACCTGTGTGGCGCCACCGTCCAGGGCCTGCCGCACATCGGCCACGTCCGCAGCGGCGTGGCCTTCGACATCCTGCGCCGGTGGCTGATCGCGCGCGGCTGCGACGTCGCGTTCATCCGCAACGTCACCGACATCGACGACAAGATTCTCAACAAGGCCGCCGCGGCGGGTCGGCCGTGGTGGGAGTGGGCGGCCACCTATGAGCGTGCCTTTTCCGCCGCCTACGACGCGCTGGACGTGCTGCCTCCGTCGGCCGAACCGCGAGCCACCGGGCACATCACCCAGATGGTCGAATTGATGGGGCGCCTGATCGAAACCGATCACGCCTATGCCGCCGGTGGCGACGTGTACTTCAACGTGCTCAGCTACCCGGAGTACGGGCAGCTGTCCGGACACAAGATCGACGACGTCCACCAGGGCGAGGGCGTGGCCACCTGCAAACGCGACCAGCGTGACTTCACGCTGTGGAAGGCCGCCAAGCCCGGCGAGCCGTCCTGGCCCACCCCGTGGGGCCGCGGGCGCCCGGGCTGGCACCTGGAATGCTCCGCGATGGCCCGCACGTACCTGGGGCCGGAATTCGACATCCATTGCGGCGGAATGGATTTGGTCTTCCCGCATCACGAGAACGAGATCGCCCAGAGCCGCGCCGCCGGCGACGGCTTCGCCCGCTACTGGCTGCACAACGGCTGGGTGACGATGGGCGGCGAGAAGATGAGCAAGTCGCTGGGCAACGTGCTGGCCATACCGGCGCTGCTGCAGCGGGTGCGGGCCGCCGAACTGCGCTACTACCTGGGCAGCGCCCATTACCGGTCGATGCTGGAATTCTCCGAGGTCGCCCTGCAGGACGCGGTGAAAGCCTATGTCGGCGTTGAGGAATTCCTGCACCGCGTGCGGGTGCGGGTCGGCGGCGTCGAGCCCGGGCAGTGGACCCAGAAGTTCGCCGACGCGCTCAACGACGACCTGGCGGTGCCCGCCGCGCTCGCCGAGGTGCACCAGTCCCGCGCCGAAGGCAACCGGGCGCTGGACTCCGGTGATCACGAAGGCGCGCTGCAACACGCCGGCGCCATCCGCGCGATGATGGGCATCCTGGGTTGCGATCCGCTCGACGAACGCTGGGAGACCCGCGACGAAACGTCGGCGGCGCTGGCCGCCGTCGACGTGCTGGTCCGGGCGGAGCTGGAGAACCGGCAGAAGGCGCGCGAGGAACGCAATTGGGCGCTCGCCGACGAGATCCGCGACCGGCTCAAGCACGCCGGGATCGAGGTCACCGATACCGCCGACGGACCGCAGTGGGAGCTTTCGGCACACGACGAAAAGCCCGACGAGTAGATGGCCGGCAACTCGCGTCGCCGTGGGGCGATCCGCAAAGAGGGCTCCAAGAAGGGCCCGACCGTGGGTTCGGGGGCCAGCGCCGCCGTGGCCTGGAAGGACGTGGGCCCACCCCGCCGGCGCACATGCGCCCAAACCATCCGGCCGCCAAGCGCGCCAAGGCCCAGAGCCGTCGGCCGGCGCGGGGCCGAACCGACGAAGCCGAGACGGTGCTGGGGCGCAACCCGGTGCTCGAATGCCTGCGGGCCGGGGTGCCGGCCACCGCGCTCTACGTGGCGCTGGGTACCGAAGCCGACGAGCGCCTCACCGAATCCGTCACTCGCGCGGCCGATTCGGGCATCTCCATCCTCGAGGTGCCGCGCACCGATCTGGACCGGATGACCGGCAATCACCTGCATCAGGGCATCGCGCTGCAGGTGCCGCCCTACGAGTACGCCCACCCCGACGACCTGGTCGCCGCCGCACTCTCCGCGCCGCCGGCGCTGCTGGTCGCGCTGGACAACATCTCCGACCCCCGCAACCTGGGCGCCATCGTCCGTTCGGTGGCGGCGTTCGGCGGCCACGGGGTGCTGATCCCGCAGCGGAGGTCGGCGTCGGTGACGGCGGTGGCCTGGCGCACCAGCGCCGGGCCGCGGCCCGCATCCCGGTGGCACGCGCCACGAATCTGAACAGGACACTGACGGATTGGGCCGCGCGCGGCCTGCGGGTGATCGGTCTGGACGCCGACGGTGACACCACGCTCGACGACATCGACGGCACCGATCCGCTGGTGGTTGTCGTGGGCTCGGAAGGCAAGGGATTGTCGCGGTTGGTGCGGCAGAACTGCGACGAGGTCGTGTCCATCCCGATGGCCGGAAACACCGAATCGCTCAACGCGTCGGTGGCCGCCGGGGTGGTGCTCGCCGAGATCACGCGTCAACGCAGGAGTTGACTCCGCTGCCCGGCCGGCCCGCGCGCCTCCTTGCCGCGCTGCTGGTGCTGCTGGCCGTCGCGCTGTACCCGACTGGCGCCGCCCGGGCCCAGGTGGCCGACTTCGACCTGCAGGCGCACCGCGGGGGGCGGGGCGAGACCACCGAGGAGTCCCTGCGCGCGTTCGCCAAGGCGCTCGAATTAGGCGTCAGCACACTGGAACTCGACGTCGTCCTGACCAAGGACGGACAACCGCTGGTGTGGCATGACCCGACGATCCGGGCGGAGAAGTGCGCCGACACCGCGCCCGCGTTCGCCGGTGACCCGCAGTTCCCCTACGTCGGCAAGCTCGTGCACGAGCTCACCCTGGCGCAGGTCGACACGCTGGACTGCGGCCGCCCGCTCGATGCGTATCCCCACGCGGAGGTGGTGCGGGGCAACAAGATAGCGACCCTGCCTCAGGTATTCGCGCTCGCCGACTCCTACCGCGCCGACGGGATCCGATACAACATCGAAACCAAGGTGGAGGCCGACCGGCCCGGCGCGTCGGCGGAGCCGCAGGAGTTCGTCGACGTGATCCTGGCCGCGGTCACCTCCGCGGGCAAGGCCGACCGGGTACAGATTCAGAGCTTCGACTGGCGCACCCTGCCGCTGGTGCGGCGCGCCGATCCGGCGATTCCGTTGGTGGCCCTCTACGACGGCCACACCTGGGCGCCGGACTCGCCGTGGCTGGCCGGCGAAAACCCCACGCTCATCGGCGATCCGCTGATCGGCGCGCGAATCGTGGGCGCCGGCATCGTCTCACCGGATTATCAAATGGTCACCGGTCAGGCGTACGTCGACAGAGCACATGCGTTGGGGCTCAAGGTGATTCCGTGGACGGTGAATGACGCCGCCGCCATGCGTCAGCAGATCGGATACGGGGTCGACGGCCTGATCACCGACTATCCGACGCTGCTGCGCGGCGTGCTCGCCGAACTGGCGATGCCGCTGCCGCCGGCCTACCGGCGGGGCTAGCGGGCGACGCTGCCGGCCAGGTCGCCGTTCTCGCGGGCCTCGGTGGCCAGGGAACTGGCCTACTAGCGCGGTGGCCTGCACACCCCGGCGTTGCACACCCCGACGGGACTGAAGTTGTCCGGCCGGCAGCGCGCCGACGTCGAACGCCGGCCTGTCCAATCGCGAGATCGCCCAGAAGCCGGTGATGTCGGTGCGCACCGTGGAGGGCCACGTGTACCGGGCCTGCCAGGGCGCGAGGAGCTGGCATCGATCATCCGGTCGGGCCCCTGCCGTGTTCGCCCGTGCGCTAGAGGCCGAGCAGCCGCGCCGAGCCCCACAGCGCCAGCACCGCGACCACCAGCGAGGCCGGCACCGTGCACACGCCGAGGCGGGTGTACTCGCCGACGCCGGCGTCGACGTCGTGCTGGCGTAACACGCGCCGCCACAACAGGTTGGACAGCGAGCCGACGTAGGTCAGGTTGGGCCCGATGTTCACCCCGATCAGCACGGCCAAAACCGCCACCGGCCCACTCGGCGCAACCAGCGGCAGCAGCACCAGCGTCGCGGGCAGGTTGTTGACGACGTTGGCCAGCACCGCGGCTATCGCGGCGATGGCGAGCAACGCCGCCAGGCCCGAACCCGATGGCAGCACCGCCGACATCGCCCGGTCCATCCCGTTGAGCATGACCGCCTGCACCACGACGCCCAGCGCCAGGACGAACACCAGAAACGACACGTTCACCGAGCGCACGATGTCGGCCACCGAGGTGTGCCGGTGGCGCAGGCTGCGCACCGCCAAAACCACGGCGCCGCACAGCGCCACCCAGGCCGGCGCGATCCCCACGGACTGCGCGACCGCGAACCCGGCCAGCGTCAGCGCGACGACCACCAGCACGAACACCGGCGGGCGCGGCGGCTCGCTCAGCTGCTCCGGGTCCGGCTGCACCCGCAGGTCCTTGGCGAAGAACCACCGGAAGATCAAATAGAGGACCACCACCGCGCCCACCCACGGAGCCGCCATCACCAGCGTGAACTTCGTGAACGAGATGTTGGCGGTGTGAAAGGCCAGCAGGTTGGTCAGGTTCGACACCGGCAGCAACAGCGAGGCGCCGTTGGCCAGATGCGCTGTGGCGTAGGCGTACGGCCGCACCCGGGTGCGCTGTCGGCGCACGGCGGCCAGCACCACCGGGGTCAGCAACACCACGGCGGCGTCCAGGCTCAGCACCGCGGTGATCACCGAGGAGATGACGAACACCCGACGCAGCAGGCCGCCCGACCCGACCCGCCCCCGCGTGATCGCCGCGCCGGCGGCCTCGAACAGGCCCTCGTCGTCGCACAGCTTGGCCAGCACCAGCACCGCACCCAGGAACGCCACCACCCCGGACAGGTCGGCGATCTGTTTGGCCGCCTGGTGAACCGAGATCGCGCCAACCGCGACCAGGATCAGGGCTGCCGGGACCGCCGCCAGCGCCTCGGGCCAACCGCCGGGCCGCGCGACGGCGAACGCCAGAACCACGGCAAGCAGCAACAGCGCAAGCGTCAGGGCCATCGCTCAGTTCGCTGCCGGAGATCGTCGGCGACGCGTCAGGGCCATAGGGGCGGTGCTCCTATCGGTGAATGCGATGACGCCAACCGCGATTGCGGATCGGATGTTACCGGTCGGCGGCCGATCCCGTGCGGCGGCGTCAACGTCGCGCGCCGAACCCCGTGCGGATCGGTTAGCGTATGGCGATCCTGCCAACCGTCGGAAAGAGCGGATTGGATGACGCAGCCAGATAATGCGGTGACGCTCCGGCGGCGAACGGCGCACGCGCTTGACCTGATGGCGTTCTCGCTGGCCGACGTTCGCGATGGCTTGGGGCCGTTCCTGTCGATATACCTTCTGGTGACCCATCATTGGGATCAGGCCTCGATCGGATTCGTCATGGCCCTCGGCGGTATCGCCGGCGTCATCGTGCAGACACCCGTCGGCGCATTGGTCGACAAGACGACCGCGAAGCGGGCGCTGGTCATTACCGGGGCCGTCGGGGTGGCCGTCGCCGCGTTGGCGATGCCGCTGCTGCCAGGCTTCTATACGATCGCATTCCTGCAGGCCGTCACCGGGATCGCCGGCTCCATCTTCAGCCCCGCGCTGGCCGCGATCACGCTCGGCATCGTGGGGCCGCGGCTGTTTTCCCGGCGGGTGGGGCGCAACGAATCGTTCAGGCACGCCGGCACCGCGTCGGCCGCCGTCGTCGCCGGCGGGCTGGCCTACTATTTTGGGCCGGTGGTGGTGTTCTGGCTGCTGGCCGTCATGGCGGTGCTCAGTGTCGTTGCGACGCTGCGTGTTCCGGGCGACGCGATTGACGACGACGTAGCGCGTGGCATGGACAAGGCAACGTCAGGACAACACCGGGGGCCGTCCGGTTTCGGGGTGCTGTTGCACAACCGGCGATTGATGATCTTCGCCGTGGTGGTCTTTGCGTTCCACCTCGCCAACGCGGCCATGCTGCCGCTGGTCGGTCAGAAGCTGGCCCTGCACAACAAGGAGGTCGGGACGGCGCTCATGTCGGCGTGCATCGTCGCGGCGCAGGTGGTGATGGTGCCGGTGGCCTACCTCGTCGGCGCCAAAACCGACAGCTGGGGACGAAAGCCGATCTTCTTGGTGGGATTCGCCGTCTTGACGGTTCGCGCATTCCTGTACCCGCTGTCGGACAATTCCTACTGGCTGGTCGGTGTGCAGTTGCTCGATGGAGTCGGGGCAGGCATATTCGGGGCCTTGTTCCCGCTGGTCGTCCAGGATGTCACGCACGGCACGGGCCGGTTCAACGTCAGCCTGGGGGCGATCACCAGCGCGTGGGGCATCGGCGCATCGCTCTCGAATTTCGTCGCAGGCGGGATCGTGGTCGCCGCGGGCTACAGCGTGGCTTTTATGTCGCTGGGTGCGATCGCCGCGCTCGGCTTCGCCCTCTACCTGATCGCGATGCCGGAAACGGCGACCGGGACCGCTTCAGGCCCAGGGGTTTTCGCGTTGCCACACCGTCGGCAGGTGCAGCGCGACACCGTCGTTGGCGGCGAGCTCGTCGAGGATCTGGACGGAAAAGTCTAAGTCGTCTCCCGCATAGGGCAAGGCGCGCAACGGCTTTGTGAGCGGTCGGAAGAAGTCGTCCCAGTGAATCAGGATCACCCGGCGCGCCCCCACCGCGCGCACGGTCTCGGTCCAATAGTCGACCAGGTATGACCGTGGCTGCAGCCCCAGTTGCCCGACGGACAGGTACACGGCGTCGGCGCGATGGCCGGCCAGGGCGCCCTTGACGAAGCCGGCACTGCCCTGGATCAACAGCCGCCTGCCAGTGGATCGGTGGTGCACCAGCGTCGACCAGGATTCCCCGCAGCGATACGCCGACGCCTTCACCGGCGGGATCACCGGTTCGTCGATGACGCCGGGAAATCGGTCGGGCGGGCAATGGTGCGATTCGATCAGGGTGACGTCATAGGCGCCCAACCGAATCGGTTCGCCGCTGACCGCGACGACGATCCGGTTCTCGGCCAGCCCGTACCCGCGCCCGACATTGGCCGCGGACCGCCCGCCGACCAACCGCGCGCCGGTGCGGTCGGCGACCAGGGCCGAGTCCAGCGCGTGGTCGATGTGCGTGTGCACGGGGATGACCGCCGCCAGGCGCGACACCTTGGCCCGCGCAAGGCATCCGTCGACGCGCGCCGGCGAGGGCGCGACCTTGCCGGTCGCGATTTTGGCCAGGCTCGGCCGGGAGAAGTAGCCGTCGGTCAGCAACGCCGACGAGCCGTCGTCGATCAGCAGGGTCGCCACGCCCATCCAGGTCACCGAGGGCGCGCCGGGCTCGGCGGCGGGCGCGTCGAACCGGTGTGCGTACCGCGCGATGTCGGGGCGCCCGAGTTTCAGCCGCATCAGCAGAAGGCCCCGATCTCGATGCCGGCCGCCGCGAGGCGGTCGCGAACGGCGGTGGCGATCCGCACCGCTCCCGGCGAATCACCGTGCACGCAAACGGATTGCGCCTGCAAGGCGATCTGCGTGCCGTCGATCGCGGTGACCCGGCCCGAGGTGACCATGGCGGCCACCCGGTCGGCGATCGCCGCCGGGTCGTGCAGCACCGCGCCCGGCTCACGGCGGGACACCAGCCGGCCGTCGGGACGATACGCCCGGTCTGCGAAAGCCTCTGCGATCGTGCGTAACTCGCGGCGGGCGGCTTCGTCGAAAAACACCGAGCCGGCCATGCCCAGCACCGGTAGCCGCGCGTCCACCAGGCGCACCGCCTCGGCCACGGCGGCGGCCTGCTCGTGATGGGTCACGATCGTGTTGTACAGCGCGCCATGCGGTTTCACGTAGGACACCGACGAGCCGGCCGCGTGCGCGATCGCCTGCAGCGCGCCGATCTGGTACACCACGTCGGCGATCAGGTCCTCGGCGGTGACGTCGATGAACCGCCTGCCGAACCCGGCCAGGTCGCGGTAGCTCACCTGCGCCCCGATGCGGACCCCGGCCGCGGCCGCCGACCGGCACACCCGCACCAGACCCGCGGGGTCGCCGGCGTGAAAACCGCACGCGACGTTGGCGCTGGTGACGATGCCGAGCATGGCGTCGTCATCACCGAGGCGCCAGACGCCGAAGCCCTCGCCCAGGTCGGCGTTGAGGTCGATACCGGCCACCCGCCCAGCTTATGGGGGAGCCGTGCGCCGGCCTAGGCGAGGAGGTTCGGCAGCCGCTGCTACTGCCTGCTGACCTTGGCCGCGATCTGCTCGGCCAGGTCGACCGCGGACCCGCCGGGCAGCAAGGAGCCGCAGGTGGCGACGTCGATGACGACGTTGTTGCGCGCGGTCAGCGCCCGCTGGCACGTCCAGCCGTCGCTGCTGTCCTGAACCTCGGACGTGCTCAGCGTGCCCCCGACCTTGTGGGCGTCGCCCACCGCCCACACGATTTCGGGCTTGCCCGTGGGACGTTCGGAGAACTTGCGATTGGCGCAGGCGAACCATCGCCGCACCGAGGCGTCGTAGAACGTGTTGGCCTTCCGCGCGGACGGGTAGGCGATCACGGCCTGGATGGCGGAGTCGTTGCGAACGGCGGGGTCGTCGAAGTTGTCGTCGAAGCGCTGGCCGCGCATCGCGGTCCACCCGGTGTCCGCGTAGACGGCCGCCTGCGCCGGCCCGTCCATTGCCAGGCAGCTCTTGTCGCTGAAAGTCGAGCTCCAGTCCCACATCTCCTGCACGCCGTAGCGCAGTCGCATCCCCGCGTCGAGCAAGGAGTTGATCTGATCCTTGTCCAGCAGCAGCCCGTCGAGGTCCGCGGCGCTCAGCGGGGTCCGGGGCACCGGGCCGGAGGTGTCCGCGGGCGACGCGCGGCCGCCGACGACGGTGGTGCAGCCGGCCGTCAGCGCGCACACCGCCGCAAGCACCAGGACTGCGATCCACCCGCGCACCACTGCCTCCGACGTGGGGCCAATGTGTGTAACCAGCTTAGGCGGCGGACTCTCGGCGGCGCCCGATCATCCAGCAGACCAGATAGATCAGGAACGAGATGCTCGCGACGAACACCGACACCGGCACTCCCGGCGCCAGCGACAGCACCAGGCCGCCGACCGCGGACACCTCGGCGAACACCACGGAGGTCACCATCGCCGCCGCCGGCGAGGCGACCACACGGGCCGCCGCGGCCGCCGGCGTGATGAGCAACGACATCACCAGCAGCGCGCCGACGATCTGCACCGCCTGGGCCGCCACCACACCGACCAGGGCCGCGAACACGATGCCCAGCGCGTACACCGGCACACCGCGGGCCGCGGCGACGTCGGGATCGACGGTGGCGAACAGCAGCGGCCGGTAGCACGTCGCCAGCACGGCGATGACGAGCAGGCAGACCAGCGCCAGCATTGTCAGTCCGGTGTAGCCGACCCCGACGATCTGGCCGGTCAGCAGGGCGAAGCTGGTCGACGTGCGGCCCGGGTAGAGATGGATGAACAACACCGCCAGGCCCAACCCGAAGGCCAGCACCACGCCGATCACCGAATCGCGCTCCCGGTCGCGCCGCCCGAGCACGCCGAACAGCGCCGCGGCCAGGGCGCTGCCGACCAGCGCGCCCACGCCCACGCCGAAGCCGACCAGCAGCGCGAAAGCGGCTCCGGTCAGCGATAATTCGCTGGAACCGTGCACGGCGAACGACATCTGCCGCATCACGATGAACGGCCCGATCAGCCCGGCCACCAGTCCCAGCAGGGCGGCGGCCACCAGCGCCTGCTGCACGAAGTCGTGGCGGAGCAGGTGGGCCGTGATGTCGAAGGAGAACAGACGGTCCAGCAGGCCGGCGAGCCGATTCCCCATCAGCAGTGCCCGTCGTCGTGCGCGCCGGCCACCACGTAGCCGTCCTTGACCTTCACCACCTGGATGTCGGATTGGTACAGCGCCGAAAGCGTCTGGCTGGTCATCACCTGCTCGACGGTGCCGATCTGGAACCGGCCGTCCACCAGATACAGCAGCCGGTCCACGTACGGCAGGATCGGGTTGAGCTCGTGGGTGACGACGATGACCGTCGTCGCGGCGTCCTGGCGGCGCCGATCGATCAGCGCCGACACCAGCTTGGCGTTCGCGGGGTCCAGGGTCAGCAGCGGCTCGTCGCACAGCAACAGCAGCGGGTCGCTGACCAGCGCCTGGGCGATGCGCACCCGCTGCAGCTCGCCGCCCGACATCATCCCGACCCGGACGTCGGCCAGATGTTCGCCGTTGACCTGGCGCAACGCCTGACCCACGGCCGCGCGCCGGCGGGCCCGATCGGCGGACCGCAGCGGGATGGCGCCCCAGCGCGGCCCGTCGATGCCCAGCCGGACCAGATCGCGCCCGCGCAGCATCACGTCGGCGTCCATCGGATGGTGTTGGGGCACATAGCCGATGCGTCCGCTGCCCGAGGTGATCGGCTTGCCGTCCACCAGCCCGGTGCCCGCGCTCAGTGCCAGCTGGCCGAGCAGGACCTTCAGCAGCGAGGTCTTGCCGCTGCCGTTCGGGCCCAGCACCGCGATGAATTCGCCGCGCGACACCGACAGGTCCAGGTGGTCCCACAGCACGCGGTCGCCGAACGACAGTCGGGCGCCGCGCAGCGAGACGGTCTCCGCGGTGTTCTCGATGCTCGGTTCGAGGCTCATGACGGCGCGGGCCGGCCCGACTGCAGCGCGGACTGCAGCTGGTTGACCGTATTGCGTTGCCAGGTCAGGTAATCCGTGCCGTCGCTCAGCGTTTCGGCCACATCGGTGACCGGCACACCCGCGTGCCGCGCGGCGTCGCGCAGGCCGTTGACCGCCGTCGTGGAGGTCTGCGGGTTGACCAGCACCGCCGCGACCTGCCGCCGGTTGACCAGGTCCAGGACCGCCGCCATGTCGGCCGGCGCGGGATCGGTCTCGTTCTCGATGGCCGCCTCGAAGGTGGGCGGGGTCCGGTTGATCAGCCCCGAAGCCTTCAGCAGGTAGAAGGCGACGGGTTCGGTCGCGATCACCGAAGTGTTGGGGTGGGTGGTCGCGATCGCGTGTTCGACGCCGGCGATGGAGTCGGCCTCGCGGCCGAACGCGGCGGCGTTGGCCCGGTAGTCGGCGCCGTTGCCCGGGTCGATCGCCGCGAGGCGGTCGGCGATGGTGGCCGCGACCGCCTTCGCGACCGTCAGGTCGTAGAAGACGTGCTCGTTGCGGGGCTGCCCGCCGTCCAGGAACGAGTAGGCGTCGACCGGCTTGGCATCGGGGTGGCGGGCCAGCACGTCGTCGACCCAGCCGTCGTATCCGCCGCCGTTGAAGACCACCAGCGGGGCGTCGGCGATCGCGGCGGCGTCCGCGGGACTGACCTCGTAGGAGTGCGGGTCGACGTCCGCCCCGCTCAGAATGGATTTGACGGTGACGTGGGAACCCGCGACGGCGCGCGCGACGCTGCCCCACACATCGGTGGAGGCGACGATGGAGATGGCGCGTGAGTGGGCGGTGCCGCCGCAGGCGGTGAGGATCGCACCGCCGGTCAACACCAGGGCGGCCGCCAGCCACCGGGTCGCGCCGGCGGTCCTGGCCTTCGCCGTTCGCTGCCGCGTCAGTGCCATCCGCACATCCGATTTCCTCCCGCCGGCGAGTCAGCCGATCCACAATACTAATGAAAATCGTTTCCATTACAAAGCCGCAAGCGGAAGCTCGTACGCGCGGGGCCCGATCCGCTGTAGCCTCACCGAACGTGAGTCCCACACCGCGCCGGCGTGCGACTCTGGCGTCGTTGGCGGACGAGCTCAACGTTTCGCGCACGACGATCTCGAATGCCTTCAATCGGCCCGATCAGCTCTCCCCGGACCTGCGGGAGCGTGTGCTCGCGACGGCCAAGCGGCTCGGATACGCCGGTCCCGACCCGGTGGCCCGATCGCTGCGCACCCGCAAGGCCGGCGCCGTCGGCCTGGTGATGGCCGAACCCCTGACCTATTTCTTCAGCGACCCGGCCGCCCGCGACTTCGTCACCGGGGTGGCGCAGTCGTGCGAGGCGCTGGGCCAGGGTCTGCTGCTGGTCGCCGTCGGGCCCAGCCGCGGCCTCAAAGACGGGACGGCCGCGGTGCTTTCGGCCGGCGTGGACGGCTTCGTGGTGTATTCGGTGTGCGACGACGATCCCTATCTGCAGGTGGTGCTGCAGCGCCGGCTGCCGGTCGTGGTGGTCGACCAACCGAAGGGGCTCGCCGGCGTCTCGCGGGTGGGCATCGACGACCGCGCCGCGATGCGCGAGCTCGCCGACTACGTGCTGGGCCTGGGGCACCGCGAGATCGGGTTGCTGACCATGCGGCTGGGCCGGGACCGGCGCCAGGGTCTGGTGGACGCCGAGCGGCTGCGCTCACCCGCGTTCGACGTGCAGCGCGAGCGCATCATCGGCGTGTGGGAGGCGATGACGGCCGCCGGCGTCGACCCCGATTCCCTGACCGTGGTGGAAAGCTACGAGCACCTGCCCGAATCCGGCGGCGCGGCCGCGAAGGTGGCCCTGGAAGCCAACCCGCGGATCACCGCGCTGATGTGCACCGCGGACATCCTGGCCCTGTCCGCCATGGATTACCTGCGGGCGCACGGCATTTACGTGCCCGGCCAGATGACCGTCACCGGATTCGACGGCGTCCCCGAGGCCATCAACCGCGGCCTGACCACGGTGTCGCAATCCAGCCTGCAGAAGGGCCGTCGGGCCGGGGAGCTGTTGCTGAAGCCGCCACGGACGGGCACGCCGGGCCTGCCGACCGTGGAACTGCTGGACACCGAGCTCGTCCGGGGCCGCACCGCCGGCCCGCCGGCGTAGCCGGTTGGAGACTAGGCCTGTTCGGTGTCGCCGATCAACAGCCGCACCGCCAGGTCCAGCCGCTTGCTGACGTCGGTGGCCGAGGCCCGCCGGGTGAGCCACGCCAGCAGGTTTGACAGCCACACGTCCGAGATCACCCGCGCGATGTGGTACTGGTCCTCGGTCGGTTCGCCGTCGGCCATCGCGCGCGCGAACATCGAATCGATGAGCTTCTCGACCTGGTCGACCTCGCTGGCCGCCGAGGCGTCGGCGAACACGTAGGCGCGCGTCATCGCCTCGGTCAGCAGGGGATTGCGCTGCATCGCCCGGTTGAGCTTGCCCACCATGAAATTGAGCCGCTGGAAGGGCGTGCCACCGGTCATCGCCGAGCGGTCCGTCTTGGCGTCGATGCGGCTGAACTCGCGGCCCAGGGCCGACACCAGCAGGTGCACCTTCGACGGGAAGTACCGGTACAGCGTCCCCACCGCGACATCGGCGCGATCGGCCACCGCCCGCATCTGAACTGCCTCGTACCCGCCCTTGGAGGCGATCGCCATGGTGGCGTCCAGGATGCGCTTGCGGCGTTCCCGCTGCGCTTCGGACCCCAATTCTGATTCCGCCAGTACCGCCACGTTTATGACCTCGCGCGGCTGCGCGTCGGACACGCGGCCCGGATTTGCGTTGGCTGGCATGTGACGGTTTGCTCCTGTTCCCGGCGGTTCGCTTGCAAACGATACGCATTCTGCGTGTGAATTTCCCACCTCCATACCGCCGCGGACAAGCGCTGTGCTGCTGTGATGGCGTTCGACTTGACGGTCGATCACTGGCACTATTAGAACACGTTCTAGTCTCGGAGAGAGCGGGTTGCACGCCAACACGTGATGGAGACATACCCGCCTGGCGGGCAGATCGCACAATCAGGACAGGGGCCCGGCCCCTTGTCACGTCGAGTCAAGGACGCGGAGGTCCTCTCAGGTGGTAGCGACCGTCACCGACGAGCAGTTTGCTGCGCGCGCCCTGGTGCGCGACTGGGCCCGCAATTCGACGTCGGGGCCGGGCGGCACCACGGCGATCCGCGACGTGGAGCAGGGTAAACCCGACGCCTGGCGGCCGGTGTACTCCCGGCTGGCCGAGCTGGGGATCTTCGGTGTCGCGATCCCGGAGGAGCTGGGCGGCGCCGGCGGCAGCATCGAAGACCTGTGCGCGATGGTGGAGGAGGCGGCGAAAGCGCTGGTTCCCGGCCCGGTGGCCACCACGGCGCTGGCCACTGTGGTTCTCTCCGAAGCGGGCTCGGATCCCGAGTTGCTGGGCGCCCTCGCCGCCGGGGAACGCTTCGCCGGGCTGGCGCTGGAAGGCGACGTCGAGTTCGACGGCACGACGTCGAAGGCGTCGGGCACGCTGCCGTTCGCACTGGGTGTGGCCGACGGGGCCGTGCTGTTGGCGCCGGCCGGCGCGAAGTGGCTGCTGATCGACACCGGCGCTGAGGGTGTGCAGATCGAGCCGCTGGCTGCCAGCGACTTCTCCCGACCGTTGGCCAGGGTGGTGCTGAGCGCGGCCCCGGCCACCGTGGTGTCGGACACCCGCACCCGCGTCGAGGAGCTGGCCGCGACGGTGCTGGCGGCCGAGGCGGCGGGCATCACCCGCTGGTCGCTGGAGACCGCCGTCGACTACGCCAAGGTCCGCGAGCAGTTCGGCAAGCCGATCGGCAGCTTCCAGGCGATCAAGCACATCTGCGCCGAGATGCTGTGCCGCGCCGAGCAGGCCGAGGTGGCCGCCGCCGACGCCGCGCGCGCCGCGGCCGAGGGCGACGAATCCCAGTTCTCCATCGCCGCGGGCCTCGCCGCGAGCACCGGCATCGCGGCCGTGAAGGCCAACGTCAAGGACTGCATCCAGGTGCTCGGCGGCATCGGCTGCACCTGGGAGCACGACGCGCACCTGTACCTGCGCCGGGCGCACGCCATCGGCCGGTTCCTGGGCGGGGCCGAGACCTGGTTGCGCCGCATCACCGCGCTGACCCAGGCTGGCGTGCGGCGCCGGCTGGGGATCGACCTGACCGAGGTCGAGGACCAGCGGGCGGAGATCGCCGCCGCGGTGGCCCGGATCGCCGAGCTGCCCGAGGACAAGCGGCAGGCGGCTCTGGCCGAGGCGGGCCTGCAGGCGCCGCACTGGCCGGCGCCCTATGGGCGCGGCGCGGGCCCGGCCGAGCAGCTGCTGATCGATCAGGAGCTGGCGGCGGCCGGGGTGGCCCGGCCTGATCTGGTGATCGGCTGGTGGGCGGCCCCCACCATCCTCGAGCACGGCACACCGGAACAGGTCGAGCGCTTCGTGCCCGGCACCACGCGCGGCGAATTCCTTTGGTGTCAGCTGTTTTCCGAGCCCGGGGCCGGCTCTGACCTGGCCTCGCTGCGCACCAAAGCGGTCCGCACCGAGGGCGGCTGGAACCTGACTGGGCAGAAGGTGTGGACGTCGGCCGCGCACAAGGCGAAGTGGGGCGTGTGCCTGGCCCGCACGGATCCCGATGCGCCGAAACATAAAGGCATCACCTACTTCCTGGTGGAGATGAGCTCCCCGGGCATCGAGATCCGTCCGCTGCGTGAGATCACCGGTGACTCGTTGTTCAACGAGGTGTTCCTGGACAACGTCTTCGTTCCCGACGAATTGGTCGTCGGGGAGGTCAACGACGGCTGGCGGCTGGCCCGTACCACCCTGGCCAACGAGCGGGTCGCGATGGCCAACGGGACGGCGCTGGGCAACCCGATGGAGGAACTGCTCGAGCTGCTCGCCGAGCTCGACCTCGACGCCGCCGCACAAGATCGGTTGGGGCGGTTGATCGTTACCGCGCAGACCGGCGCGCTGCTGGACCAGCGGATCGCTCAGCTGGCCGTCGGCGGCCAAGACCCGGGGGCGCAGTCCAGCGTGCGCAAACTCATCGGTGTCCGCTACCGCCAGGCCCTGGCCGAATTCACCATGGACTCCTCCGAGGGCGGCGGCCTGGTCGACCGCCGGGCGGACGGCGACCGCGCGGTGTTCGACTTCCTCAACACCCGTTGCCTGACCATCGCCGGCGGCACCGAGCAGATCCTGCTCACCGTCGCGGCGGAGCGGCTGCTGGGCCTGCCGCGCTAGCCGGGTAACCCTTTCGTCGAGCCTGTAACTTCGCAGGCCCTCACTCGCACTTTGTCTGCGGAGTTACAGGCTCGGCGCAATTCAGGAGAACGTCGTCACCGCGCAGGTGCTCGGCGACGTGATGTTGACCCCGGAGTAGACCACCTGGATGTGGCTGCAGGCGATGACGTTGTTGTCGGTCTTGGGCTGGCCCGTCTGCCAATCGGTGGAGTCGATGCGCCCGTTGGTCTGGTACTTCTCCGGCGGGCCCTCACCCATGTAGATGGTGGTGATCTCGTCGGAACCCATCGACTTCATCACGCGCTCGTACTGGCCGTCGGCATGCGCGTCGAGGTAGGCCAGCCGGTTCGAGGAGCGGATCTCGGTGGTTTGCCGGGCCCACAGTCCGGGCGGGAAGCCGGTCACCCCACCGGGCGTCAGCATGTCCGCCCCGGCGGTGAAGTCGCAGTGGCCGTCGGCCTTGAAGCAATTGAGGACGACGCGCGTCTCCAGTTGATTCGGTCCGTCCAGCGGGAACAGCGTGGTGGCGGTGTTGCTCGACGCCGCGCACACCGCGGCGGGCAGGAACATCGGCAGCACCGCGACGCCTGCGAATCCCCACACCAGCCGCATCATCGACGTTCCCTTCCCTCTGACCCAGGGTGAACTTAACCCCGCGCCTATTCGTCGTACGTGACTTCTACCGAATCAGATTCCGGGTGAGATTGACAGGCCAGGATCAGGCCCTCGTCCAGATCCTGCTGCTCGAGCACGTCATTGACCTCCATACTCACGTTGCCCTTGCGCAGCGTGCATGCGCACGCGCCGCAGTGGCCCTCGCGGCAGGAGAAGGGCGCGTCCAAGCCCTTGGCCAGCAGGACGTCGAGCAGCTTGGCGTTGCGCGGCCACGACACGGTGTGGGTTTCGCCGTCCAGCTCGACCACCGCGGTCGCCGGCGGTTCGTCGCCTTCGGCGGTGTCCTCGATCTTCACCGCCGCGAACGGATCCGAGTCCAGCGACTTGAACACTTCGATATGTATTTGCGGCGCAGGCACTTTCAGCGTTTCCAGCGCTTCTTTCGCCGAGTCCATGAAGGCGCCCGGGCCGCAGATGTACACGGGCCGATCCGTGTAGGGGGCGGCCAGCTTGGCCAGCGCGGCCACGCTGGGCAGGCCCTGCAGCGACTCCAGCCAGTGCAGCACCGTGAGTCGGTCGGGGTACTTGGCGGACAGCTCGCGCAGCGCGTCGGAGAAGATCACCGAATTCTCGTCGCGGTTGGCGTAGATCAGCGTCACCTGCCCGCCGCCCTCGGCCAGCGCCGACTTGCAGATCGACATGATCGGGGTGATCCCGCTGCCCGCGGCCATCAGCAGGAAGTCGTCGCCGAGCGTCTTGGGCACGAAGTTGCCGGACGGGGCCAGCACGTGGATCCGCATGCCCTTGTGCGCGTGGTCGCACAGCCAGTTCGACGCGTAACCGTCCGCCGTGCGCTTGACCGTGACCGTGAGCGCGTCGTCGGTGAACGGTGAACTGCACAACGAGTAGCAGCGGGCCACCGAGCCGGTGCGCTCGCTGGGTACGCGCAGCGTCAGGAACTGGCCCGGCGCGTACCGTAGCCGCTCGGGCGGGATGGCGGGGTCGCCCGCGTCGTCGGGTACCGCGAACACCAGGGACCGCGCATCGTCGGTCTCGGCGATGACCTCGGCCACCTGCAGTTCAAGGACGTGGTCACCGAGCGGCTCGTCGGGTGCTTGGTCCGGATCAGCCTCGGTCAAGGCCCGTCCCTTCCTTTCGTGGCAAAACGTGTCGACCCGCTGCGACCGGCTCCGCCGCTCTTGCGATCGCCACAGGCAACTAGAACATGTTACAGAAAAGCGGATTCGTATCGCTACCAGCCGCAGGAATACCCTGCTCGACACAAATCGGAACGTGTTCTAGTCTCTGGTGTAAGTCCGCTGAGTAAGTCTGGCGCAGGAGGCAAACCTAAGTGACGTCCATTCAACAGCGTGATGCGCAGTCGGTTTTGGCTGGCATCGATGATCTGCTCCCGCAGATTCGCGACCGCGCTCAGGCGACGGAGGACCTGCGGCGGCTGCCCGACGAGACCGTTCAGGACCTTCAGGATGTGGGCTTCTTCACCCTGTTGCAGCCCGAGCAGTGGGGCGGCCTGCAGTGCGATCCGACGCTGTTCTACGAGGCGGTGCGGCGGCTGGCCAGCGCGTGTGGTTCCACCGGCTGGGTGAGCTCGATCATCGGCGTGCACAACTGGCACCTGGCGCTGTTCGACCAGCAGGCGCAGGAGGAGGTCTGGGGCGAGGACCCCACGACCCGGGTCTCGTCGTCGTATGCCCCGATGGGCGCCGGCGTCGTCACCGACGGCGGCTACCTGGTCAACGGTTCGTGGAACTGGTCGTCGGGTTGTGACCACGCCACGTGGGCCTTCCTCGGCGGTCCGGTGATCAAGGACGGCCGTCCGGTCGACTTCGGCAGCTTCCTGATCCCGCGCAGCGAGTACCGCATCGACGACGTGTGGCACGTCGTCGGCCTGCGCGGCACCGGCAGCAACACCGTCGTCGTCAAGGACGTGTTCGTGCCGCGGCACCGGTTCCTGTCCTACAAGGCGATGAACGACGGCACCGCGGGCGGATACCAGAACAACACCGCCGCGGTCTACAAGATGCCGTGGGGCACAATGCATCCCACCACGATCTCGGCGCCGATCGTCGGCATGGCCTACGGCGCGTACGACGCGCATGTCGAGCACCAGGGCAAGCGGGTGCGCGCCGCGTTCGCCGGTGAGAAGGCCAAGGACGACCCGTTCGCCAAGGTCCGCATCGCCGAAGCGGCCAGCGACATCGACGCGGCCTGGCGCCAGCTGAGCGGCAACGTCGCCGACGAGTACGCGCTGCTGTCGGCCGGCAAGGAGATCCCGTTCGACCTGCGGGCCCGCGCTCGTCGCGACCAGGTGCGCGCCACCGGGCGCGCGATCGCCTCCATCGACCGGCTGTTCGAGGCTTCCGGCGCCACGGCCCTGGGCAATGACCAACCGGTGCAACGATTCTGGCGCGACGCGCACGCCGGGCGGGTGCACGCGGCCAACGACCCCGAGCGGGCCTACCAGATTTTCGGGAACAACGAGTTCGGGTTGCCGCCCGGCGACACCATGGTCTGATGACCTCGGCAACCGAAGAGATCACCTTCGAATCGACTTCCCGGTACGCCGAGGTTGACGTCGACGGCCCGCTGAAGCTGCACTACCACGAGGCCGGCGTGGGCAACGACCAGACGGTGGTGCTGCTGCACGGCGGCGGCCCGGGCGCGGCGAGCTGGACGAACTTCTCGCGCAACATCCCGGTGCTGGCGCAGCGGTTTCATGTGCTGGCCGTCGACCAGCCCGGCTACGGCCACTCCGACAAGCGCGCCGAGCACGGGCAGTTCAACCACTATGCGGCCCGCGCGCTCAAGGGCCTGTTCGACCAGCTCGGTCTGGGACGCGTTCCGCTGGTTGGCAATTCGCTGGGCGGCGGCACCGCGGTCCGCTTCGCGCTCGACTACCCGGACCGCGCCGGCAAGCTGGTGCTGATGGGGCCGGGCGGGGTGAGCGTGAACCTGTTCGCGCCCGACCCGACCGAGGGCGTCAAGCGGCTCGGCAAGTTCTCCGCCGAGCCCACCCGCGAAAACCTCGAGGCCTTCCTGCGGGTGATGGTCTACGACCAGAAGCTGATCACCGACGAACTGATCGACCAGCGCTTCGCGCTGGCCAGCACGCCCGAGTCGCTGACGGCGACCCGCGCGATGGGAATGTCTTTCGCCGGAGCGGATTTCGAGCTCGGCATGATGTGGCGCGAGGTGCATCGGCTGCGTCAGCCGGTGCTGCTCATCTGGGGGCGCGAGGACCGGGTCAACCCACTGGACGGGGCGCTGGTCGCGCTGAAAACCATTCCGCGCGCACAGCTTCACGTCTTCGGGCAATGTGGGCACTGGGCGCAGGTGGAGAAGTTCGACGAGTTCAACAAGCTCACCATCGATTTCCTGGGAGGTGCGCGATGAGCATCCGCTCTCTGGGTTACCTGCGTATCGAGGCCACCGACATGGCGGCCTGGCGCGAGTACGGCCTGAAGGTCCTCGGCATGGTCGAGGGCAAGGGCGCGACCGAGGGTGCGCTGTACCTGCGGATGGACGATTTCCCGGCCCGCCTGGTGATCGTGCCCGGCGAGCAGGACCGGCTCATCGAGGCGGGCTGGGAGTGCGCGAACGCGGCTGGCCTGCAAGAGATTCGCAACCGGCTCGACGTCGAGGGCACGCCCTACAAGGAGGCCACCGCCGCCGAACTGGCCGATCGCCGGGTCGACGAGATGATCAGGTTCTCCGACCCGTCCGGCAACTGCCTGGAGGTCTTCCACGGCGCCGCCCTCGAGCATCGCCGCGTGGTCAGCCCGTACGGCCACAAGTTCGTCACCGCCGAGCAGGGCCTGGGGCACGTGGTGCTGACCACCCGTGACGATGAAGAGACACTGCACTTCTACCGGGATGTGCTGGACTTCAAGCTGCGCGACTCGATGCGGCTGCCACCCCAGGTGGTCGGCCGGCCCGCCGACGGCCCGCCGGCCTGGCTGCGGTTCCTGGGCTGCAACCCTCGCCACCACAGCCTGGCCTTCATGCCCGGGCAGACCCCGAGCGGCATCGTGCACCTGATGGTCGAGGTCGAAGAGGCCGACGACGTCGGGCTGTGCCTGGACCGGGCGCTGCGGAAGAAGGTGCCGATGTCGGCGACCCTGGGCCGCCACGTCAACGATCTGATGCTGTCCTTCTACATGAAGACCCCCAGCGGATTCGATGTCGAGTTCGGCTGCGAGGGAAGGCAAGTCGAAGACGACGACTGGATCGCCCGGGAGAGCACCGCGATCAGCCTGTGGGGCCACGACTTCAGCGTCGGCTTCAAGGGGTAACTTCGGGGTTATGACTGCCGCGCCGATCGACCCGCGCACGTTCCGAAGCGTGCTCGGCCAGTTCTGCACCGGGATCACCATCATCACCACCGTGCACGACGACGCCCCGGTCGGCTTCGCCTGCCAATCCTTCGCGGCGCTGTCGTTGGACCCGCCGCTGGTGCTGTTCTGCCCCACCAAGGTGTCCCGGTCGTGGAAGGCCATCGAGGCGAGCGGCCGGTTCTGCGTCAACATGCTGACCGAGCAGCAGAAGCACATCTGCGCCCGATTCGGCTCCAAGGAGCCCGACAAGTTCGCCGGGATCGACTGGCGCCCCTCCGAACTCGGCTCGCCGATCATCGACGGGTCGCTGGCCTACATCGACTGCACAGTGGCTTCCGCGCACGACGGGGGCGATCACTTCGTGGTTTTCGGTGCGGTGCAGTCGCTTTCGGAGGCCCCGAAGATCAAGCCGCGCCCGCTGCTGTTCTATCGCGGCGAGTACACCGGCATCGAGCCGGACAAGACGACTCCTGCGCAATGGCGCGACGACCTGGAAGCGTTCCTGACCACCACCACGCAGGACACCTGGCTCTGAGCCGCCCCGGCCGTATCCCGCGTCTGACGACCGGCAAGCCGGGGTATGTAATACGACGAGGTCTCTAAGTCACCCCAGCCCGGGAAGGCGGGTCGTCGTTGATTCGATTCGGATGCGTGGCGTTGCTCGTCGCCGTTTCGGCGGCATCGGCGTTCCTGGCGATCACGGGATCGTGGGGTTGGTGGATCGTCGCGGCGGTGGTTGCGGCGGCAGCCGCCGTAGGCCTTTACGATCTCATCCAGCGCCGGCACTCCGTCCTGCGCAACTACCCGGTGTTGGGGCATCTGCGGTTCCTGCTGGAAGCCCTTCGTCCGGAAATCCAGCAGTATTTCATCGAGCGCAACTTTGACGGCCGGCCCTTCGACCGCGACGTGCGCTCGTTGATCTACCAGCGCGCCAAGGGGACGGCGGCCGAGCAGTCATACGGCACCGAACGCGACATCGATTGGGACGGCTACGAATACCTGGTCCATTCGACGGCCCCGGTCGAACCCCCGCCGGAACCTTATCGGGTCCGTATCGGTGGCCCCGATTGCAAGCAGCCCTACGACATCGCGCTGATGAACGTCTCCGCGATGAGTTTCGGTTCGCTCTCCGGTAATGCGCTGCGGGCGCTGAACAACGGCGCCCGCAAGGGTCGCTTCGCGCACGACACGGGCGAAGGTGGGCTGACGCCCTACCACCTCGGCGGTGCGGACGTGGTCTGGGAGATCGGATCCGGGTACTTCGGGACCCGGACCAAGGACGGCGCGTTCGATCCAGTTCAGTTCGCGGACAAGGCCGCTCACGAGCTGGTCAAGTGCATCTCGATCAAGCTGAGCCAGGGCGCCAAGCCCGGCATCGGAGGCGTCCTGCCGGCCGCGAAGGTCAGCAGGGAGATCGCCGCCTACCGCGGCGTGCCGATGGGCGAGAAGTGTGTCAGCCCGGCGGCGCATTCGGAGTTCGCCACTCCGCGCGAACTGATCGGCTTCGTGGCGCGGCTGCGCGAGTTGGCCGAGGGCAAGCCGGTGGGCTTCAAGCTGTGCGTCGGTTCGAGGACCGACGTGCTGGGCATGTGCAAGGCGATGCTCGCGGAGGGGGTGACGCCCGATTTCATCATCGTCGACGGCGCCGAAGGGGGTACCGCCGCCGCGCCGCTGGAATACGAAGACCACGTTGGCCTTCCCCTCACCGACGGGCTGATGATCGTGCACAACGCTCTGGTGGGGACGGGCCTGCGCGATCGCATCCGGATCGGCGCGAGCGGCAAGGTCGCAACCGGAAACGACATCGTCAAACGCCTCATCCAGGGGGCGGATTACACCAACTCGGCCCGGTCGATGATGATGGCGGCAGGCTGCATCCAGTCTCAGCGATGCCATACCAACCGTTGCCCGGTCGGGGTGGCGACCCAGGACCCGGCCCGGGCGCGTGCCCTGGACGTCGAGGACAAAAGCGAACGGGTGTACCGCTACCAGCGCGCGACCGTCCGCCAGGCCATGCTGATCATGGGGTCGATGGGTGTCTCCGACCCGTCCATGCTGAACCCCCACATGCTGCGCAAGCGCGTCTCGGCCGTCGAGCAACGCTCGTACGCCGAGCTGTACGAATGGCTGGCGACCGGCGTGCTGCTCGAACACGCCCCCGCCAGCTGGCGGTCGGATTGGGACGCAGCCGATCCCGACTCGTTCGCACCGGCCGGCACCAGGCGTCCCACCTTGTTCTAGAGGTATCTGGCGCTGACCCCGATGTTTCGCGTGCCCTCGGGCGGGAATGCGTGACGCATGCACGCGACGGCGCCGTCACAGGTCCGGATGGCCCGGGGCACCCGGACGCTGGTCGACTATCTCAATACGCAAATCGATCGGACAGCGGCGGGCGACATCGCACTGCGCCATGGCGAGGGCGACGACACCATCCACGACACCCGGGTGGCCATCCGGCGGCTGCGCAGCACCCTGCGAGTATTCGCCAAAGCGCTGGACACATCGGAAATCGAGGGTATGGAATCCGAACTCAAGTTGTTTGCCGGATTGCTCGGCGATGTTCGCGATTGCCAAGTCCAGCGCGCCCGCTTCGACCGGGTGCTCGACGGCATGCCCGACGAACTGATCCTGGGTCCGGTCAGATCACGGATCGGCAGTCATTTTTCGGCCATCGAGCTGCCGGCGCGTGAAGACGTAAGTGAGACAATGGAATCGGAGCGCTATCAGAGCATGATGACCGGGCTACGCCGCTGGCGTGCCGAACCTCCCGTCGCCGGGGCCGTGGCGACCGGAACGCTGCGACAGCGGGCGCGCCGCGCACAGCGCAAGGCGGACCGGCGGTTGGCGGCGGCGCTCGGATCGGAAGACGCCGCAATGCTGCACCGCGCGCGCAAAGCGGCCAAGCGTGCCCGGTACGCCGCCGAACTGTGCGATTCTTTGGGCAATCGAAAGCGCGCCAAGCGAACCATCAAGCGTTACAAGCGGATACAAAGCACGCTGGGTGATCATCAGGACTCCGTCGTCGCCGCGGCAGCGCTCCGCGCAATGGGGCTGGCGGCGGGAACCACGGTGGGAGAGAACGGCTTTACCTTTGGCATGATGTATGCGCGCGAACAGCACATCGCTCGCCAATGCCGTCGCGATGCGCGCCGGCTCTGACGGGCGACAGGGCCGGACGCGGGAATCAGCGCGTGTCGCGCTCGTCGGAGGATTTGCCGTGCCGGGGCAGGTCGGGGCCGGTCGGCTGCTCCTCCCTGCGGGCGTGCTCGGAGCCGGATTGATCCGCGGCCGCATCGCGGTCGGTGTCAACCCTCGGGTCGATGTGGTCGGCGCGGTCCCATTGCTCTTGGACTTCTTCGCGTGATGTCGCGGCCTCGCTTTGGTGCGCCCCCGCCCGGCTCTGCAGCCGCGCCGCCTCCGCGGCCTTTGCCTCGGCCTCGGCCTGCGCGGCACGCGCCTTTGCTGCCGTCTCCGCGGCAAGCGCTTCACGGCGCTCCACCTGCTCCGTCTGCGCACTGGCCTCTTGACGGATCTGGGCGGCCTGGCGCTGTCGGCGGCGCATCGCGGCCCTCCTGGCCACGATGATCAGCACGACGATCAGGACGACCGCTACCGCGGCGATCACAATCCAGGCGATCTGGTTGGTACTCATGGCGAGCTCCGTTTGACGAATCGATCTTTGCTATTTCCCGGGCTGGCCCGTCCTAGCCGATTGCCCTCTTCGGCACGAATCAAACAAGACGACCGGTTACCCGCAGCTCAGCCACGTCTGTACACCGCGCCGCGAGGTCGAGGCTCGCCCGCTCGGCCAGAATGGTGTCATGACGCTGGACCTGGACGGGTACTTCGACCGCATCGACTACCGCGGCCCGCCGAGCCGACCCTCGCGGTGCTGCAGGATCTGATGACCGCGCACACGGGGTCGATCCCGTTCGAGAACCTCGATCCGCTGATGGGCGTACCGGTCGACGACCTGAGCCCGGAAGCCCTGACCGACAAGCTGGTCCGCCGTCGGCGCGGCGGCTACTGCTACGAGCAGAACGGCCTGATGGGCTACGTGCTGACCGAGATCGGGTTCCGGGTGCGGCGGTTGGCCGGCCGGGTGGTGTGGATGCTGCCGCCCGACCGCCCCCCGGGCGCCCAGACGCACACGGTGCTCGCGGTGACGTTCCCGGGCTCGCAGGGTTCGTTTCTGGTCGACGTCGGGTTCGGCGGCCAGACCCTGACCTCACCCATTCGCTTGCAGACCGGCAACGCCCAGCAGACCACGCATGAGCCGTACCGGCTCAACGACCGCGGCGACGACGGCCTGGTCCTGCAGGCCCTGGTGCGCGAGGAGTGGCAACCGCTGTATGTCTTCGGCACCAAAACCGTGCCGCAGATCGACCTCCGGGTGGGCAGCTGGTACGTGTCCACGCACCCGTCGTCGATGTTCGTCACCGGCCTGATGGTCGCGCTGACCACCGACGACGCCCGCTACAACCTGGCCGGGCGCAACCTGACCATCCACCGCGCCGACGGCAGCGAGAAGATCCGCCTGGACGACGCGGCGGCGGTCGTCGACGTGCTCATCGAGCGGTTCGGCATCGACGTGGCGGCTATCGGCGACCGCGGTGCGCTCGAAGCCCGCATCGCGCAGGTGCTCGACGCCTAGGCGGCCGGGCGGATTTGCGCTAGCGGGCCGAGAGCCAGGGACCGAGGCGCCGCACCGCTTCCTCGACGTCGTTCGTCGGGCCCGCGAAGGACAGCCGCACGTACGAATTCCCGCGCACGGTGTCGAAGTCGATCCCCGGTGCGATCGCAACACCGGTCTCCGCCAACAACTTTGAACAGAAATCCATCGAATTGTCGGTGAATTCCGAGACGTCGGCATACACGTAGAAGGCGCCGTCGGTCGGGGCCAGACGTTGGATGCCGATGCCGCGCAGCCCATCGAGCACCAGCGATCGATTGGTCGCGTAGTGCTGCAGGTGGCCCTCGGCTTCGGCGGTCGCCTCCGGGGTGAAGGCCGCCACCGCCGCGAGTTGGGACAGCACCGGCGGGCAGATGGTGAAGTTTCCGGTGAGGCAATCCACCACGCGGCGCAGCTCGGGCGGCACCAGCAGCCAGCCCAGCCGCCAGCCCGTCATCGCGTAATACTTGGAAAAGCTGTTGACCACCACGGAGTTTCGTGAGGTCTGCCACGCGCAGCTGGTCTGCGGTGCCCCCTCGTAGACCAAGCCGTGGTAGACCTCGTCGCTGATCAGCCGCGCTCCGGACGCGTCGCACCACGACGCGATGGCGGCCAGCTCCGCCGGCTCGATGACGGTGCCCGTCGGATTGGCCGGGCTCGCCACGATGACCCCCTGCACCGGCGGGTCGAGTTCGGCGAGCATCTGCGCGGTCGGCTGGAAACGCGTGTCCGGGCCGCACGGGATCTCCACCACCTCACACCCCAACGCCGACAAGATGTTTCGGTAGCACGGGTAGCCGGGGCTGGCCAGAGCCACCCGGTCACCCACGTCGAAGCAGGCCAGGAAGGTGAGCAGGAAGCCGCCCGAGGAGCCGGTGGTGATCACCACCGCGTCCGGTTCGACGTCGAGCCCGTGCTGGCGCTGGTAGTCCGCGGCGATCGCGGCGCGCAGCTCGGGGGTGCCCAACGACACCGAGTAACCGAGCTCGTTGGAATGGACTGCGGCGGCCGCCGCCGCGCGCACCGGCTCGGGCGCCCCCACGCTGGGCTGGCCCGCCGACATGTTGACCAGGTCGCCGTGGCTGCGCTGGCGCTCCGCGGCCGCCAGCCAGACATCCATCACATAAAACGGTGGGATGCCGGCGCGCAGCGAGACACGGTCGGTCACGGCGTCTGGAGTACCTCGGATTCCAGTCGCTTAAGCAGTTCCTGCGGCGTATCCAGCAGGTGCGCGCTGCCGTGGGCACGCTTGAAGTACAGGTGCATGTCGTGTTCCCAGGTGATCGCGATGCCGCCGTGCAGCTGGATGCCCTCGGCGGCCACCGCGTTCAGCGCCTCGGTGGCGGCCAGGCGGGCGGCGGCGGCGTTGGTGGGGGTGGGGTCATCGCACGCGTCGGCGACGACGGTCTTCGCGGCGGCGACGGTGACGTACAGGTCGGCCATCCGATGCTTGACTGCCTGGAAGCTGCCGATCGGCCGGCCGAATTGCACTCGGTCCTTGGCGTATTCGACGGTCAGTTCCAAACAGCGCTCGGCGGCGCCGATCTGTTCGGCGGCCAGCAGGACGGCAGCCGTGCCCGCCAGACCCGGGTCGGTGCCGATCGACTCGGTCTCCTCGGCTGTCAGTCGCGCCAGGCGCCGGGTCGGGTCCATGGTGGTGACGGGCTCCGCGCGGAATCGCGTCCACCTGCTCACCGTGCCGTCCCCGGCGGCGACCACCACATCGGCGATGTCGCCGTTCACCACGTAGTCGGCATCGAGCACCAGCGCGCCGATCGAGACGCCCTCGGCGAGGGTTTCCAGCGTCGCGGCGTCCGGCTCGGCCGCGCTCAACAACGCCAGTTCGGCCAGCGTGGTGCCCAGCAGCGGGGAGGGCACCAGGGCGCGGCCGAGCTCCTGCAGAACGGCTGCGGCGTCGGCCAATTCGCCGCCCGCGCCACCCAGCTCCTCGGGTATCACCAGGGCCGCGGCGCCGACCTGCTCGCACAGCAGCCGCCACAGCGATTCATCGTAGCCGCGGTCGGACTCCATGGCCGCCCGCACGGCCGCCGGGCCGGCGTGCTTGGTCACCAGGGCGGCGACGGTCTCGCGGAGTAGCTCGCGTTCTTCACTCACAGCGCCTCCAGCACTCGTCGCCGATGTTCCTCGGGCGTCCCCCAGGCCGTCCGCAGCGCCTGCACGCGCAGCAGCAACAGCGACAGGTCGTGTTCCTGGGTGAAACCGATTGCGCCGTGGGTCTGCAACGCCGACCGCGCCGCCAGCAGGGCCGCCTCGGACGCGGCCGCCTTGGCCGCGCTGACATCACGCGGGTCCATGGTCAGCGCCGCCCCGTAGACCAGCGGCCGGGCCAGCTCGATGGCGATGTGCACGTCGGCGAGCTTGTGCTTGATCGCCTGATACGAGCCGATCACCCGGCCGAACTGGGTGCGCTGCTTGGCGTAGTCGACCGCGCCGTCGCGCAGCGCCTCGGCCGCACCGATCAGCTGGGCCGCGGTGGCCAGTGCGCCGAATTCGTAGGCGCGCTTGACGTCCGCCTGCCAGGCCGCACCGGTCGCGGTCACGTCAAAGAGCTTCCGGCTGGGGTCGACGGACTCGTGGACCTCACCCGGCGTCGCCTCGGTGACGCCGTCCTCGCCGGCCAGCAGCACCAGGCCGGCCACGTCGGCGCCGACGGCACGCGGCGCCTGCGGCGGCAGCGCGACGGTGGCGATCAGCTCGCCGGACGCCAATCCGGCGCAGCGCTCGGCGTGATCGCCGGAGGCGAGCAAAACCGGTGCCACGGCGATGGATTCGGCAACCGGACCCGGCACGCACCAACGCCCGAGGCGTTCGATCGCGACGACGAGGTCGACCGGATGGGCCTCGATACCGTCGAATTTCTCCGGCACGGCCAGGGCGGTGACGCCGAGGTTGGCCAGCTGTTCCCACACCTTGCGGCCCGGCGCGGTATCGCCCGCGGACCACGCGCGCACCGCGCCGGGCAGATCCGCGGCGCCGAGCGCGGCGTCGATGCTGGCCGCGAAGTCGCGCTGCTGCTCGTCTAGCGCAAATTTCACTTCTTGCCCCCGGACTTCTCGCGCGGCAGGCCCAGCAACCGCTCGGAGATGATGTTGCGCTGAATCTCGTTGGTGCCGGCGTAAATAGGGCCGCCCAGGGCGAACAGCAGTCCTTCGGTCCAGCGGCCGGTGAGCTCGCCGTCGGCGGCGAGGAGGTCGAGCGCGGTCTGGTGTAGTTCGACGTCGAGGTCGGACCAGAACACCTTGGTCACCGACGATTCGGCGCCCAGTTCGCCGCCGAGGGCCAGCCGGGTCACCGTGCCGAACGTCTGCAACCGGTAGGCCTGCGCCTTGATCCAGCCGTCGGCGACGCGGTCGGCGAACGCGTCGGGCGAGCCGCTGTCCTTCCACAGCTGCACCAGCCGCTCCGCGGTGGCCAGGAAGCGGGCCGGGCTGCGCAGTGACATGCCGCGCTCGTTGCTCGACGTGCTCATGGCCGCGCGCCAGCCCTCGTGCGGGGTGCCGATCACGTCCTCGTCGGGCACGAAGACGTCGTCGAGGAAGATCTCGCCGAACCCCGTGTCGCCACCGAGCTGGACGATGGGCCGCACCGTGACACCCTGGGCCTTCAGGTCGAACATGAAGTAGGTCAGCCCGTTGTGCCGCTCGGCGCCGGGGTCGGAGCGGAACAGCCCAAAACCGCGCTCGGCGAACGGTGCTCGCGAGCTCCAGATCTTCTGCCCGTTGAGCAGCCAGCCGCCGTCGGTCTGGGTCGCGGTGGACCGCAGCGACGCCAGGTCGCTGCCGGATTCTGGCTCCGACCACGCCTGCGCCCAGATCTCCTCGCCGCTGGCCATTTTCGGCAGGATGCGCATCCGCTGTTCCTCGGTGCCGTGCGCGAACAGCGTCGGCGCCAGCATCGAGGTGCCGTTGGCGCTGGCCCGGCCCGGCGCGCCGGCTCGGAAGTACTCCTCCTCGAACACCACCCAGTGCAGCAGCGGCGCGTCACGGCCCCCGTACTTCTTCGGCCAGTTGATCACCGAGAGCCCGGCGTCGAACAGCACACGGTCCCAATGCCGGTGCTGGGCAAAGCCTTCGGCGTTGTCGTAAGACTTTGTCGGGATCGAATCGGCGTTGGCCGACAAGAATTCCCGCACCTCGGCGGCAAACGCCAAGGTGTCTTCGTCGAGTTCCAGATCCATTCAGTCCTGCTCTCGCAGTTGTGGTTTGACCACCTTGCCGCCGGCATTGCGCGGCAACGCGTCGACGAACCGCACCGACCGCGGCGCCTTGAAGTTCGCCAGATGCTCACGGGTGTAAGCGATCACAGATTGTTCGTCGAGTTGGGCGCCGGGCCGGGTCACCAGGTAGGCGCGGCCCACTTCGCCGAGCCGCTCGTCGGGAACCCCGATCACGGCGGCGTCGGCCACGCCGTCCATGCGGGCCAGCACCTGCTCGACTTCGGCGGGGTAGACGTTGAATCCACCGCAGATGTACATGTCTTTGAGCCGGTCGGTGATCCGCAGGTTGCCGGCGGCGTCGACGGCGCCGATGTCACCGGTGTGCAGCCACCCGTCGGCGTCGATGGCGGCCGCGGTGGCCTCCGGGTCCTCGAGGTAACCCAGCATCACGTTCGGCCCGCGCAGCAGCACCTCGCCCGATTCCCCGGGTGAGTCGGCGTCGATGCGCAGTTCGAAGTCGGCGAACGGGCGCCCACACGTGGTGGCCACCGTGACGGCGTCGTCGTCGGCGCGGCACATGGTTCCCATGCCGTTGGCCTCGGTCAGGCCGTACGCGGTCAGCACGATGTCGATGTCCAGTTCGGACTGCATGCGCTCGACGAGCACGACCGGGACGGTCGCGGCTCCGGTCACGGCGAACCGCAGTGAGCTCAGGTCATAGTCGCCGCGAGCCGGGTGGTCCAGCAGCGTCTGGTAGATGGTGGGCGGCCCGGGCAGCACCGTGATGCGGTTTCGCTCAATGGCTTGCAGCGCGCGCAGCGGGTCGAAGGTCAGGTGGGGGATCAGCGTCGCGCCGGTCTGCAGGCAGGCCAGGATGCCGGCCTTGTAGCCGAAGTTGTGAAAGAACGGGTTGATGCACAGGTAGCGGTCGTCGCTGGTGATCTTGCCGTTGGTCGCCCAGGCCGCCGAGGCCGACAGCGACTGCCGGTGCGCGCACAGCACGCCTTTGCTGCGGCCCGTGGTGCCGGACGTGAAGAGGATGTCGCTGACGTCGTCGGGCGTGACGGCGGACGCGCGGGCTGCCACCGCGTCGAGGTCGCTGCCGCGCGCGATGAATTCGTCCCAGCTCCCGGGCCCGGTCTCCGCGTCCTCGATCGGTATCCGCACGATGTGCCGCAGCGCGGGCAGCGCCGCACGGTCCAGGTCGGCGACGCGGTCGTTGCCGAGGAATCGGCCCATCCCGAACAGCACGGGCGCGCCGGTGCGGGCCAGGATGTCGCCGGCCTCGGCGGCGGTGTAGCGGGTGTTCAGCGGCACCATCGCCGCCCCGGCATGGTGGATTGCCAGGCAGGCCACCACCCAGTGCCAGGTGTTGGGCGACCAGATGGCCACCCGGTCGCCCGCCCGCACGCCGAGGTCGATGAGGGCGGCGGCGGCCCGGCGCACTTCATCGCGCAGCGCGGCCGCGGTGAAGGACCGTTCGTCGGTGATCAACGCGTCGTGATCGGGGAGCCGGCTGGCGAAACGATCCAGCGCCGCGGGCACCGTGCGCGGATCGTTGGTCATCGAATGCTCCTAGAGAGTTCCGCCCGCGAAGCGCAGTCGCCGACGGCCTAACAAAGCAAGTGCTTGGTAGGTTAGCCTACAGGGCATGCAGGACGTCGAGGAGTTCCGGGCGGAGGTCCGTCAGTGGCTCGCCGACAATCTGGTCGGCGAATTCGCAGCTCTCAAGGGCCTCGGCGGGCCCGGACGCGAGCACGAGGCGTTCGAGGAGCGCCGGGCATGGAACCAGCATCTGGCCAAGGCCGGGCTGACCTGCCTGGGGTGGCCGGTCGAGCACGGCGGCCGCGGCCTGTCCACCGCGCACCGGGTGGCGTTCTACGAGGAGTACGCCAAGGCCGACGCCCCGGACAAGGTCAACCACTTCGGCGAGGAGTTGCTCGGTCCCACGCTGATCGCCTTCGGCACGCCCGAGCAGCAGCAGCGCTTCCTGCCGCGCATCCTCGACGTCACCGAGCTGTGGTGCCAGGGGTATTCGGAGCCGGGCGCCGGCAGTGACCTGGCCAACGTGGCGACCACCGCCGAACTCGACGGCGACGAGTGGGTGATCAACGGCCAGAAGGTGTGGACGTCGCTGGCGCACTGGGCGCAGTGGTGCTTCGTGGTCGCGCGCACCGAGAAGGGGTCCAAGCGCCACGCCGGGCTGTCGTATCTGCTGGTGCCGCTGGACCAACCGGGCGTCGAAGTGCGACCGATCATCCAGTTGACCGGCGACTCGGAGTTCAACGAGGTGTTCTTCGACGACGCCCGCACCGCGGCCGACCTGGTGGTCGGCGAGCCAGGGGACGGCTGGCGGGTCGCGATGGGGACGCTGACCTTCGAGCGGGGCGTGTCGACACTGGGTCAGCAGATCCGTTACGCCCGTGAGCTTTCCAACCTGGCAGAGCTGGCCCAGCGCACCGGCGCCGCCGACGACCCGTTCATCCGCGAGCGGCTGACCCGGGCGTGGACCGGCTTGCGCGCCATGCGCAGTTACGCGCTGGCCACCATGGATGTCGAGCAGCCCGGCCAGGACAACGTGTCGAAGTTGTTGTGGGCCAACTGGCATCGCGGTCTGGGCGAATTGGCCATGGACGTCGTCGGCAAGCCCGGACTGACGTTGACCGACGGCGAGTTCGACGAATGGCAGCGGCTGTTCCTGTTTACCCGCGCCGACACCATCTACGGCGGATCCAACGAGATCCAGCGCAACATCATCGCCGAGCGGGTGCTCGGCCTACCCCGAGAGGTCAAAGGATGAGTCTGTCCGAAGCCCCGAAAGAGATTGCCGGACATGGACTTCTGCAGGGCAAGGTGGTGGTCGTGACCGCCGCCGCGGGCACCGGCATCGGCGCGTCGACGGCGCGGCGGGCGCTGGCCGAGGGCGCCGACGTGGTGATCTCGGATCACCATGAACGGCGGCTGGGGGAGACGGCCGACGAGCTCGCCGCGCTGGGGCAGGGCCGCGTCGAAAGCGTGCTGTGCGACGTGACCTCCACCGCGCAGATCGATGCGCTGTTCGCGTCGGCGACCGCGCGGATGGGACGCATCGACGTCCTGGTGAACAATGCCGGGCTGGGCGGGCAGACCCCGGTGGTCGACATGACCGACGAGGAATGGGACCGCGTCCTCGACGTCACCCTCACGTCGGTGTTCCGCGCCACCCGCGCGGCGCTGCGCTACTTCCGCGACGCGCCGCACGGTGGGGTGATCGTCAACAACGCCAGCGTCCTCGGCTGGCGCGCGCAGCACTCGCAGTCGCACTATGCCGCGGCCAAGGCCGGGGTGATGGCGCTGACCCGTTGCAGCGCAATCGAAGCCGCCGAGTACGACGTGCGGATCAATGCGGTGTCGCCGAGCATCGCGCGGCACAAGTTCCTGGAGAAGACGTCGTCGTCGGAGTTGCTCGACCGGCTGTCGGCCGGCGAGGCCTTCGGACGGGCGGCCGAGCCGTGGGAGGTCGCGGCCACCATCGCATTCCTCGCCAGCGACTACTCCAGCTACCTCACCGGCGAGGTCATCTCGGTTTCCAGTCAGCACCCGTGAGCTGCGATCTCGCTGACTAGCGCGAGCCCACGACGTGTTTACAATTGTCGACCAACGCGGTTGACGCAGGTGGGAGGGCGCTGTGAGCGAAGGACCGGGTCACCGGCCGTGGGGTGAGAACCCGACTCCCGCAAGCACACCCGGCCAGCCTCCGGGCGCGCCCTGGCAATCGGGCGCGGGCTGGCCGGAACAGTGGGGGCAGGGCGCTCAGGCAACGCCGTTCGAGCAGCCGGCATACGGGCCGTGGTCTTCGCCGCCGCCGGTCACCGTCGCCCACTTCAACGGGCCGCACGGCGGCCCCGGTCAACGCAATCGCAGGCCGTTGATCATCGGGTTGAGCGTGGCCGCCGTCGTGCTGGTGGTGATCGTCATCGCCGTGATCGCCGTCAGCAGTGGCGGCGGATCGGGCAGCGCCGGGGATGCCGCCAAGGGCTACCTGGAGGCGCTCGCCCGCGGGGACGCGCAAGCCGCGCTGACGTACAGCACCGACCAGCCGGCGTCGAAAGAATTCCTGACCGACGACATCCTCAAACGGCAGATCGCGCGGTGGCCAATCACCGACATCAAGATCCTCGACGACAATTCCGCGCGTGGCTTCGGCTTCGGGCAGGTGCATGTTTCGGCGAAATTCGGCGACAACACCTCGGACGTGACCATGTCGATCAAGAAGGCAGGCAACGACTGGAAGCTCGACCACGCCGCGATCAAGGTGGACACGCTGAACGCGGGCATCGAACAGGCCGCCGTCAAAACCGCGACGTTCTTCGGCAAGCCCGTCGGCACCGCTCCGGTCTACGTCTTTCCCGGTTGGCTGGACGTCGCCAGCAGCAACCCGAATCTGGCCGTCAACCCGAAAAAGCCGTTCCTGCTTGACAATTTGACGACGGCGGGAGCGTACTTCAACGACCTGGAGTTCAAGCTGAGCGACAAGGGGGTTGCGGCGACCAGTTCCGCGATCTCGGCGGCGCTGGCGAATTGCGCGAACTCCACTCAGCTGCGGCCGGCCGACTGCCCCCAGCACGCCTTCGACTACGACCTGGTGGACGGGACCGCCGCGTGGGGCAAGCCGGACATCAGTGGCCTCAAGATCAACCTGTTCGACCCGTTCCGTCTCGAGGCGTCCTTCTCCGGGTCGGTGAACTTCCCGCTGACCGCCCAGACCCGGTCGGGGGGCACCAAAACGAGCGTGGTGAACGCGTTCGTATCCGGCACCGCCGACGAGTCGCAGAACCCGCCGGTGGTCTCGCTGCGCTGACGCCGCCGTCGGCCGTCGGGGCGGGAAACCACACCTCGGTGGCCAAGCAAGCGCTTGGTTGATACTCTGATCGGGTGGACCGAGTGCCCGGTCAGGCCAACAGCCGGCGAGACGAGCTACTGGAGCTTGCCGCGACCATGTTCGCCGAGCGTGGATTGCGCGCCACCACCGTGCGCGACATCGCCGACAGCGCCGGCATCCTGTCCGGCAGCCTGTATCACCACTTCTCCTCCAAGGAGGAGATGGTCGACGAGCTCCTGCGCAGTTTCCTGGACTGGTTGTTCGCCCGCTACCGCGAGATCGTGGACAGCGAGGCCAATCCCCTGGAGCGGCTCAAGGGGTTGTTCATGGCGTCGTTCGAGGCGATCGAGCACCGGCACGCGCAGGTCGTCATCTACCAGGACGAGGCCCAGCGGTTGTTGTCCCAGCCCCGGTTCTCCTACATCGAGGACATGAACCGGCAGCAACGCAAGATGTGGCTCGAATTGCTCAATCAGGGCGTGGCGGAGGGCTGCTTTCGGCCCGACCTCGACGTCGACCTGATCTACCGCTTCATCCGGGACACCACGTGGGTGTCGGTGCGCTGGTATCAGCCGGGCGGGCCGCTTACCGCGGAGCAGGTCGGCCAGCAATACCTCGCCATCGTTCTTGGCGGAATTACTGCCGAATCGAAGAAGATCGAAGAAGGAGTCTGAAATGCCTGAGGCGTACGTCATCGACGCTGTGCGTACCGCGGTCGGCAAGCGCGGCGGATCGCTGGCCGGGGTTCACCCGGTCGACCTCGGCGCGCTGGGCTGGCGCGGGCTGCTGGACCGGGTCGACGTCGACCCCGCCGCCGTTGACGACGTGATCGCCGGCTGCGTCGACGCCATCGGCGCGCAGGCGGGCAACATCGCCCGGCTCTCGTGGTTGGCCGCCGGCTATCCCGAAGAGGTTCCCGGCGTCACCGTCGACCGGCAGTGCGGATCCAGCCAGCAGGCCATTTCCTTTGGCGCACAGGCGGTCATGTCCGGCACGGCCGACCTGATCGTCGCCGGCGGCGTGCAGAACATGAGCCAGATCCCGATCTCGTCGGCCATGACGGTGGGCGAGCAGTTCGGCTTCACCTCGCCCACCAACGAGTCCAAGCAGTGGCTGCACCGCTACGGCGACCAGGAGATCTCGCAGTTCCGCGGGTCGGAGATGATCGCCGAGAAGTGGAACCTGTCTCGCGAGGAGATGGAGCGCTTCGCGCTGACCAGTCACGAGCGCGCGTTCGCGGCCATCCGCGGCGGCCACTTCGACAACGAGATCATCACCGTCGAAACCGAATCCGGGCCGTTCCGGGTTGACGAGGGCCCTCGTGAGTCCTCGCTGGAGAAGATGGCCGGGCTCAAGCCGCTGGTCGAAGGCGGCCGGCTGACGGCGGCCATGGCCAGCCAGATCTCCGACGGCGCCAGTGCCGTGCTGCTGGCGTCCGAAAAGGCGGTCAAGGAGCACAATTTGACGCCGCGGGCGCGCATCCACCACATCAGTGCCCGCTCCGCCGACCCGGTCTTCATGCTGACCGGGCCCATCCCGGCGACCCGGTACGCGCTGGACAGGGCCGGGCTGTCCATCGACGACATCGACACCGTGGAGATCAACGAGGCGTTCGCGCCGGTGGTGTTGGCCTGGCTCAAGGAGATCAAGGCCGACCCGGAGAAGGTCAACCCCAACGGCGGCGCGATCGCGCTCGGCCACCCGCTGGGTGCCACCGGCGCCAAGCTGTTCACCACCATGCTCAACGAGCTGGAGCGCATCGGCGGGCGCTACGGGCTGCAGACGATGTGCGAAGGCGGCGGCACGGCCAACGTCACGATCATCGAGCGCCTGTAACTCGTTGCGCCGACAGTGAAATCCGCGGCGGCTCAACGGCGTGTCGCGTCGTAGGCTTCACACTCGCAGAGGTGTCGGTGGGCGTTGGCAGCATGCCAGCATGACCGAACTCTTCCTGGGCAGTGAGGCCTTGGCGGCAAAAGTGATGCCGGAGCGGGCAATGCGCTCCCTCTACGAGCCTGTCTACCCAGGCGTCTACTGCCCGGGCGGCATCGCGCTGACGGCGCGCGAACGCGCGCAGGCGGCATGGCTTTGGTCGCGGCGCAAGGGCGTCGTCGCGGGAAACTCGGCGGCCGCACTGCTCGGGGCGAAGTGGGTCAGCCCGCCGCTCGATGCTGAGCTGGTACACGTCAATCGGCACGCACCTGCCGGCATTGTCGTGCACAGTGAGACACTGCTCCGCGGTGAGGTCGTCGAAGTCGACGGCATGCTGGTGATCAGTCCGGCACGTACGGCTTTCGATGTTGGACGGTGGACATCGTCGCGGCTGTTTGCGGTGCAGCGGCTCGACGCGCTGGCGAACGTAACCGACGTCAAAGTCACCGACATCGAAGCCGTGATGGCCGAGCATCGCGGCATGCGCGGTCTGGTTCGGCTCAAAGCCGTGTTGCCGCTCGTGGACAGCGGAGCAGAGCCTCCGCAGGAGACCCGCACCCGGCTGGTGTTGATCGCCGCGGGTTTGCCTGTGCCACAGACACAGATCCGAGTGTGCGATGACTATGGCGACTTCATTGCGCGCATCGACATGGGGTACCGGGAGCTGCGGGTCGGCATCGAGTACGACGGGCCACAGCACTGGACGGACGCCGGGCAGCGCGATCGCGACATCGACCGGTACACCGCATTGGCCGACTTGGGCTGGACGATCATCCGGGTTAGCAGCGACCTTCTCCGCTATCGGCAGGGTACCTTTATTGCCCGTGTCGTCGCCGCGATGCGCGCCGCGGGATGGCGTCCTTGACCGCCGAGTATGAATTTCTCGACGGCTCAGCGGTGTGTCGCGTCGTGAAGTTCACACTCGGCCAGCATGTTAGCGGGTTGCCACGACCAGGCCGATGCCGCCCAGGGCGAGCAGCCAACTCGTGAAGCTGCCGACCAGGAAGTACTCGGTCACCTCGTCGATCCCGACGCCGCCGTTGCGGTTTGTCTGAGCGTTCAATTCGGGGAACCGGATGATGCCCTTGGCGGCGACGACGGCGCTGGCCGCGGCCACCTGCCCGCCGACGCCGAGGCTCAGGATCAGCAGGCGCTCCATCGGACCCAGCAGCCTGCCGCCCTTGAGCCGGTCCGACGGCTGCGGCTCACCGGCCGGGCGCACCGCGCCCACCGAACCAAGCACCAAGCGCACCAACTGGTTTGCGGTTGCGAACTGAACCAGCACCACGCCGACGAGCATCAGCAGCCGGGTGGGTGCCACATGGTCGAGCGGCAGGTGGACCCAGGCCGACCACCGCGCGACGGCGCCGCCGGCCGGTGCCGACCAGCCGGACGACACGACCAGCAGCGCCAGCGCGAAGCCGAAGACGGCCAACGGTGCCCCCTGCGCGGTGCCGCTGCGCTCGCTGCGCCCGCACAGCCATTCCCAGGCGATGACCGCGACGCCCGCCAACACCAGCAACGCGATGTCGCCGGCATGCCATAGGGCCCCCAGCGCCGCGCACGCCAGCACCACCAGCGGCCCGATCAGCAGCGGCGGCCAGGCCGCACGGATCGCGCGCCGGGCGAGGTCGGCGACTCCCAGCGCGATGAGAAAGACCGCGATGGCGCTCACGGCAGGCTCCGAAGGTATTGGCTGGCAAGGACTATCAGGTCCAAGCCATCGCGGCCGGCCCGCTGCGATATCGCCGACGGGCTGATGCCCTCGTCGGCGGCGAGCTCTTTTTTGGTCCGGCCTGTCATCAACCCCGTCACAATCCGCAACGACCTCTCATCGAGCGATCCAAGCAGATGGTCCCGACAAATCAGGGCAGCGTTGACCGCGGCGACGTCGTCGCGTGTGTCGCCGTCGGCCCGGAACGTCGTGCGCACCAGCGCAAAGCCCGGCTGTTGCTGAGCCGCCGCGGTCTGCTGGATGGCCTCTCGCGCCGTCCACCAGCCCGGCCCGTCCTGGATTCCCGCGTCGGCGTCCAGGACGGTGACCGTGCCCCAGCCGATGCCGAACCGGACGTCGACCTCGGGACCGACGGCCAGCCGCAGCGACAGGGCGGCATCGATCGCGGCCCCCACGGTCGGGTAGCTGCCCTGAAACTCGTCGCCAACGGTGAACGCCGGGGGATCGGTGGCGTCGGCGGCGATGTTCCGCAGGGCGCTCGCCAGGGCCCGGTGCAGCTTCGCGCGGTCGGTGGCGCGCCTGGAGCCCACGACGTCGCCGATGAGGGTCGCTCGCGGTGAAGTGTATTGCTTCAACCGGACCATATGAAGATTATAGCTTAATAATGCTAGGTTTCAGCTATACGCTTCAATCCCGCGGTCCTGGCCGGTTACGGCCCTTCGACCAGCCCGGATGCCGCTTGCAGGTGCTCGATCGCGTCGCGCACGATCGATTCGATCAGTTCGGCGCACGACGGCAGGTCTTCGAGGATGCCGGCCACCTGTCCGGAAGCCAGCACGCCGGCCTCGGTGTTCCCGTCGACCAGGCCGGCTTTCAACAGCATCGGGGTATTGGCTGCCATCACCACCTGCGACCAGGTCAGCTCCTTGCCGTGGCGCATGGCCAGGCCGTCGCTGATCATCGCCCGCCAGGTCATCTGCGACATGTGCTTGAACTTGGCGGCGTTGCGCACGGCGGCGGTCAGGCCCCTGATCGGCGTGCCGTTTTCCAGCTTCTCGACCAGGCCGGTGCGCAGCACCCGGTGCGGCATGCCGTCCACCCGGGTGGTGACGACGGTGCCGTCCAGCGCGGACTCCAGGTAACGGCGTTTCACCGCATCCGGCACAGTCGAATCCGAGGTCAGCAGGAAGCGGGTGCCCATCGCGACGCCCGCGGCGCCGTAGCTCAGCGCGGCCGCCAGGCCGCGCCCGTCGAAGAATCCACCGGCCGCGATCACCGGAATCCCGCTGCCCTGCACGGCGTCCAGCACCGACGGCAGCAGCAAGGTCGTGGCGACCGGGCCGGTGTGCCCACCGCCCTCGCCGCCCTGCACGATCATCGCGTCGGCGCCCCAGCTGGCCACCTTGCGGGCGTGCTTGGCCGCGCCGATCGACGGAATCACCACGGCGCCGGCGTCTTTCAGGCGTGCGATGAGTTCCTGCTTGGGCGCCAGGGCGAAGGAGGCCACCTTGACGCCTTCGCGGATCATCAGGTCGACGCGGTCGCCGGCGTCGGCGGCGTCGGCGCGGATGTTCACGCCGAACGGCTTGTCGGTCGACGCCTTGACCTTCGCGATGGCCGTGGCCAATTCGTCCAGCGTCATGGTGGCCGAGGCCAGGATGCCCAGCCCGCCGGCGTTCGCCGTGGCGGACACCAGCCGGGCACCGGCCACCCAGCCCATCCCGGTCTGGACCACCGGGTGCTCGACGCCGACCAGCTCGGTCAGCGGCGTGCGCAATCTCATCAGCGGATCTCTCTGTCGCGCAGCGCCTTCGGGTCGATGACCTTGCGGATCAGGCGCAGCTCGTCGTCGGTCGGCAGCCTGGTCTCCGCAGCGGCGTCCAGGCCGTGCACCTCGAACGAGGTGTTCTCGGCGACCTCGTCGGCCGCGACGCCGGGATGCAGGGACACCACCCGCATGGTGCGGTCCGGGCCGCCGAAATCGAACACGCCGAGGTTGGACACCACCCGGTAGGTGTTCGCGAACCGGAACGCCGGATTGCCGGGGTCCACGTTGTTCCAACCGATTCCGCAGACGATGTCGACCTTCTCGCAGAACACCCGCTTGGAGTGGTTGCCCACCCAGTAGCTGGTGGCGTGGTTGATGGCGTTGCCGGGCGCGCCCCGAACACCGAACATTTGGCGCTTGGGCTGCTGCAGCGGGCCGAATGCCGAGATGTTCTGATTGCCAAAGCGGTCAACCTGATTGGCGCCCATCACCACGTGCCGCCGGCCCCAGGCCAGGGTTTCGAAGACCCGGCTGAACGGCATCCAGCCCTCCACGGGAGCGGACGCGCCCAAAGCCGGGGTCTCGGCCAGCAGCTGCGCCTCGCCGTCGGTGAGCAGGATGTCCGGTGAAAAGGTCAACCGGGCCAGCCGCGCGCCGACCGAGGCCATGTTGGTCATCGGGCTGACCATGATCTCGCCGGCGTCCCGGAACAATTCGGCGCAGGCGACCGCGCAGATCTCGGATCGGGTGATCAGGTCGCCCTTCATGACGAGGCCTCCTCTTTGAACGCGCGCACGGCCGCTTGATAGTCGTCCTCGCTGCCGGACAGGAAGGTCTGCACGAACCGCTGCCAGCCCTCGTCCGTCGAGGCCGCCTCGGCGTAGTGCCGCTGAAACTTCTCGTCGCGGCCGTAATCCGGTGCCGCGGTGGTGAAGTGGGCGCCGCCCGGCGCCTCGACCACACCGTCGACCATCATGCGGTTCACCAGCAGCGCCTGCGGGGGGACCGCTTTGACCAATTCCTGGGTGGACACCACGCGTTCCACCGACAGGAAGCGCTTCTCGGCGGCCATCAGGAACAGGTCGTCGAAGTACGGGTCGATCCCGGTGTAGGCCGCATTACCTTGCGCGTCACCGAGATTGAGATGCGCGAACGCGGCGTCCAGGCGCAGGGCCGGCATCGCGATCAGGGTCTCGTGCCCACCGCCGGGTGCGGGATACGGGCTGGTCACCGTCTGCAGCTCGCCCTCCCAGAAGTCCGGCACCGAGCTGCCCAGCCCGGCCCGGATCGGCAGGAACGGCAACCGTTGTGCGGCGGCCTGCAGCCCGCAGCGCAGCATGCCCTCGTCCATCTCCCGGGCCTCGATCGCGCCGTTGGCACGGGCCTTGGCGAACCAGGGGTCGTAGAAGGGCGGGGAGTCCAGCGAGACGAATCCGTAGTAGACCCGCTTGACCTTGCCGGCCGAGCACAGCAGGCCCAGGTCCGGTCCGCCGTACGTGACCACGGTCAGGTCGGTGATGTCGGTGCGCAGCAGCGCGCGCACGAACGCCATCGGCTTGCGCCGTGATCCCCAGCCGCCGATGCCGATGGTCATGCCGCTGCGCAATTGCGCGACGGCCTCGTCGAGGGTGGTTCTCTTGTCGCTCAAGACTTCTCGCCCTTCGTCGTACCGGCGAACGCGTCGCGGTGCTCGTCGGAAACGCCGGCGAGGTTGAGTTCGAACGTAAAGCCTTGCTCCATGCGGTAACTCGAGTTGACTCGTTGCACGTCGATCAGGTTCAGCGCTTCCTTGGCCGCGCGGATGACCCGGGTGTCCTTGGCGGCGATGTCGCGCGCGACCCGCAGGGCGGCCTCGTCGAGCTCGTCGCGCGGCACCACCTCGTGCACCGAACCGAAGTGGTGCAGGGTGGCGGCGTCGACGGTGGCCGCGGTGAAGAAGAGCCGCCGCATCATGTGTTGCGGAACCAGCCGCGACAGGTGCGTCGCCGCGCCGAGCGCGCCGCGTTCCACCTCCGGCAGCCCGAAGGTGGCGTCGTCGGAGGCCACGATGACGTCGGAGTTGCCGACCAGCCCGATGCCGCCGCCGACGCAGAATCCGTTGACCGCGGCGACGACCGGCACCGCGCACTCGTAGACCGCGCGGAACGCGGCGAAGCAGCCGCGGTTGGCATCGATGAGCGCGGTGAATCCCTCGGTGCGCTGCATCTCCTTGATGTCGACCCCGGCGTTGAAGCCGCGGCCCTCGGCGCGCAGGACCACCACGTGGGTGTTGGGGTCTTGGCCGGCCGCGGTGATGGTGTCGGCGAGTTCGAACCAGCCGCGCGACGGGATGGCGTTGACGGGCGGGAAGTCGACGGTGACCGCGACGATGCCCGGTTCGGTGGTTGTGGATGTGATGGGCAAGGTGCCACTTCCTTGTGGGGGTGTAACTACCTAAGCAAGCACTTGCTTGGTACGCTAGCACAGTGACTCGCGCCGAAGCATGCCCCCCATTTGGAGAAGGCATCAACCTGGGGCTGGCCGGGCGGGTGGTTCTCGTCACCGGCGGTGTTCGTGGGGTGGGTGCCGGCATCAGCTCCGTTTTCGCCGGGCAGGGCGCCACCGTCGTCACCTGCGCGCGACGGGCGGTCGACGGATCGCCCTACGAATTCCACTCGTGCGATGTCCGCGACGACGACGCCGTCAAGGGGTTGGTCGACACCATCGTGGACCGGCACGGGCGCCTCGATGTCGTCGTCAACAACGCCGGGGGATCGCCCTACGTGCTGACCGCGGAGTCCAGCGCCAAGTTCAACCGCAAGATCATCGAACTCAATCTTCTTGGTGCGCTGTCGGTTTCGCAGCACGCGAACGACCACATGCAAACCCAGCCGCAGGGCGGGTCGATCGTCAACATCTGCAGCCTGTCCGGACGCCGGCCGTCTCCGGGAACGGGCGCCTACGGCGCGGCCAAGGCCGGCCTGGAAAGTCTGACGCAGACCCTGGCGGTGGAGTGGGGCCCGAAGGTCCGGGTGAACGCCTGCGTGGTCGGCATGGTGGAGACCGAGCAGTCCGAACTGTTCTACGGCGATGCCGATTCCATCGCGGCGATCTCGAAGAATGTGCCGTTGGGCCGGCTGGCCGATCCCGCTGATATCGGTTGGGCCGCAGCCTTTCTGGCCTCCAACTTGGCGGCCTACATCAGCGGGGCCTCGTTGGAGGTGCACGGCGGCGGTGAGCCGCCGCACTATCTGGCCACCACGAACGCGAGCGCGATCAAGTAGAGGAGACAGGAAACTATGGGAGTGGTTGACGGCCGCGTCGTCATCGTCACCGGAGCGGGCGGCGGTATCGGTCGCGCGCATGCGCTGGCCTTCGCGGAAGAAGGCGCGCGTGTGGTGGTCAACGACATCGGGGTGGGCCTGGACGGCTCGCCGGCCGGCGGTGGCAGCGCCGCCCAGAGTGTGGTCGACGAAATCACCGCCGCCGGTGGTGAAGCCGTCGCCGACGGATCCAACGTCGCGGACTGGGACCAGGCGGCGAGCCTGATCCAGACCGCCGTCCAAACCTACGGCGGCCTGGACGTTTTGGTGAACAACGCCGGCATCGTGCGCGACAGGATGATGGCCAACACCAGCGAAGAGGAGTTCGACGCCGTCATCGCCGTGCACCTCAAGGGGCACTTCGCCACGATGCGCCACGCCGCGTCGTACTGGCGGGGACTGTCCAAGGAGGGCAAAACCGTTGACGCCCGGATCATCAACACCAGCTCGGGCGCCGGCCTGCAGGGCAGCGTCGGGCAGGGCAACTACAGCGCCGCCAAGGCCGGCATCGCGGCGATGACGTTGGTCGCCGCCGCCGAGATGGGACGCTACGGCGTCACCGTCAACGCCATCGCGCCCTCGGCCCGCACCCGCATGACCGAGACGGTGTTCGCCGAGATGATGGCGACGCAGGACCAGGAATTCGACGCCATGGCGCCGGAAAACGTTTCACCGCTGGTGGTTTGGCTGGGCAGCGCCGAATCGCGCGACGTCACCGGCAAGGTGTTCGAGGTCGAGGGCGGCAAGATCCGGGTCGCCGAGGGCTGGGCACACGGGCCGGAGATCGACAAGGGCGCGCGGTGGGATCCCGCGGAACTGGGGCGCGTCGTCGCCGATCTGCTCGCCAAGGCGCGCCGGCCCGTCCCGGTCTACGGCGCCTAGCGCGGTTCGCACACCACCAGCGGGATCACCCGGTCGGCGGTCTCGCGGTATTTGCGATAGGCCGGGTACATCCGCGTCAATCGTGGCCAATACCGTTCGCGCTCAGCGTCGGTCGCGTCCCGGGCGACCAGATCCAGGCGCTGGGCGCGGATCTGCACCCGCACGTCGGGGTTCTCTTTGAGGTTGAGATACCACAGCGGATCCTCGTCGCGCCCGCCGAAGGACGCGGGCAGGATCACCCGATCGCCGTCGCGCAGGTAGAGGGTCGCGGTGGTCCGCGGCTCGTCGGACTTGCGTCCGGTGGTGGTCAGCAGGGCCGCCGGGAAGCGCAGCAGCTTGGCGCCGACCTTGCCGTTGGTCCGTCGGTACACCCAGATGTGGGCCCGCGCGAAATACTTGAGCAGCAGCGCAATCGGGCGCGAGTTGCGGATCCAGCGGCCGTTGGACATGGTGCCCAGATGATTCCCCGCCAGGGCGAAACGGAAACTTAGGGGTCGCAGATGACGATCGGGATGACCCGGTCGGTCCAGGCCCGGTAGTCGTCGAACGAGGGATACATGGCGTCCAGCTTCGGCCAGTACTCCGCGCGTTCCGCCTCGGTGGCATCGCGGGCCCGCAGCTGCAGGACCTCGTCCTTGATCTGCACGGAGACTTTCGGATCGGCTTTGAGGTTGAGATACCACAACGGGTGTTTGTCACTGCCGCCCTTCGAGGCGACTAGAACGACCCGGTTCCCCTCACGCAGGTACAGCAGCGGGCTCACCCGGGGTTCACCGGTCTTGCGGCCGGTAGTGGTGAGCAGCGCGACCGGAGCCTTCTGGAAAGTGCCGCCGAACTTTCCGTTGCTGAGCTTGTAGATCCACGTGTTGCCCTTGGCCATCCATTTGATGATGAAACCCACCCAGGGAGCGTTGAGCGAACGTGGCTTCGGTTTCGGCATGGGAGTTCCTCGACGTCCTTAACGCTGGATGAAGGGTTGGAAGCGAACGGTGATGTGGTGGATTTCGGCCTTCCCGCTTGCGCTTTCGGCCGGAATCACGAAGGTCTCGTTGACGCGCGCGGCGAGCCGCCGGCCGCCGAACGCCGCCTTGGTCAGCACCTGGTACACCGCGTGCACCCGGTCACCGTCGATGCGGTAGTCCGGTGGCGTCGTGTCCGCGAGCAACCGGTACTGCAGCCCGCGATTGAGGCTGCGCCGCAAGTGATTTCCGGAGAACCCGTTCTTGATCCCCTGCTCGATGCGGGTGCAGCCGCGCGCGAACGGAACGGAGTCACCGTCATGGTTGACCAACGCGTCGATGTAGGCCTGCGCCGCGGCGACGCGGCTGTCGTCGGAGACGCTCACCGGGAAACGGAAACGATCGCGCGCTAGATGCGCTCGATGATGGTGCCGGTGGACAGGGCGCCGCCCGCGCACATGGTGATCAGCGCGGTGGTCTGGTCCGTGCGTTCCAGCTCGTGCAGCGCCGTGGTGATCAGCCGGCTGCCGGTGCTGCCCACCGGGTGGCCCAGCGCGATGGCCCCGCCGTTGACGTTGACCTTGGCCATGTCCGGGTCGTGCACCCGGGCCCACGACAGCACCACCGAAGCGAAGGCCTCGTTGATCTCGGTGATGTCGATGTCGCCCATCTTCATCCCGGCCTTCTCCAGCACCTTCGCCGTCGACTGCACCGGACCGTCCAGGTGGTAGTACGGCTCGGCCCCGACCAGCGCCTGGCTGACGATGCGGGCCCGCGGCCGCAGGCCCAGCGCCTTGGCTTTGTCCTCGTCCATCCACAGCACCGCCGCCGCGCCGTCGGAGATCTGCGACGACGTCCCCGCCGTGTGGATTCCGCCCTCGATGACCGGCTTGAGCGAGCTCAGGCCCGACAGCGTGGTGTCGCGCAGGCCCTGGTCGCGGCTGATGGTGACGCGCTCGGACGTCGGTTGCTTGTTCTCGTCGAGGGCCGGCGCCTCGATCGGGGAGATTTCGCGGTCGAAGCGGCCCTCTTCCCAGGCCTGCTTGGCCTTGGTCTGGGACGCCAGGCCGAACTCGTCGATGTCCTCACGGGTGATGCCGCGCCGCTTGGCGATCCGCTCGGCCGCGGTGAACTGGTCGGGCAGGTCGATGTCCCAGGATGCGGGCCGCAGAATGGTGCGGTCCGGACCGGCGTTCGCGCCCAGCCCGACGCGGCTCATGGCCTCGATGCCGCACGCGATACCGATGTCGATCGCGCCGGCCGCGATCAGCCCGGCGACCAGGCCGTTGGCCTGCTGGCCGCTGCCGCACTGGCAGTCCACGGTCATGGCGCCGACGTGATCCGGCAGCCCGGCCACCAGCCAGCTGACCCGGCTGATGTTGTTCGACTGCTCGCCGTACTGTGTGACGCAGCCGCCGATGACCTGTTCGACGTCGCCGGCGTCGATGCCGGCCTTCTCGACCAGCGCCTTCTGGACCGCACCCAACAGCTCGGTGGCGTGCAGGCCGGACAGCCATCCGTTCCGCTTACCGATGGGGCTACGAGTGGCTTCAACGATGACAGGGTTACCCATTCCGTCAGGCTAGAACACGTTTCATTACTCTGACAAGCGAGGATGGTGACCTGCCTTTTATCTAGCTACGAGGCGTGTTTTACTGGGCACTAGAACACGTTGCAATTAGCGTTGTTAAAAGGAGCGCACTCTACATGGCACCCCCCAACATTCCCGCCGACTTCGACTTTCTCGACCCCGACATCAACCTCGCCGGGCTGCCCGTCGAGGAGCTCGCCCAGCTGCGTAAGGCAGAGCCGATCCACTGGGTCGACATCCCGAATGGTGCGGGCGGGTTCGAGGACCACGGGTATTGGATCGTCACCAAGCACGCCGACGTCAAGGAGGTGTCGAAGCGCAGCGACGTCTTCTCCAGCTGGATGAACGGCGCCATCCCGACCTGGCCGCCGGAGATGAAGCGTGAGCAGGTCGAGCTGCAGCGCAGCGTCATGCTCAACATGGACGCCCCGCACCACACCCGGCTGCGCAAGATCATCTCGCGCGGGTTCACGCCGCGGGCCATCGGACGGCTGGAGGCCGAGCTGGCGCAGCGCGCCCAGAACATCGCCGCGACCGCCGCGAAAGAGGGCAGCGGTGACTTCGTCGAACAGGTGTCGTGCGAGCTGCCCCTGCAGGCCATCGCGGGTCTGCTGGGCGTTCCGCAGGAGGATCGCGACAAGCTCTTCCGCTGGTCCAACGAGATGACCGGTGGCACCGACCCCGAGTACGCCCACGTCGACCCCGCCCAGTCGTCGGTGGAGCTCATCACCTACGCCATGGCGATGGCTGAGGAGCGGGGCAAGAACCCCACCGACGACATCGTCACCACGCTCATCGAGGCCGACATCGACGGCGAAAAGCTCTCCGACGACGAGTTCGGCTTCTTCGTGGTCATGCTGGCGGTGGCCGGCAACGAGACCACGCGGAACTCGATCACCCACGGCATGATCGCGATGGCGAACAACCCCGATCAGTGGGAGCTCTTCAAGAAGGAGCGCCCGGTGACCACGGCCGACGAGATCATCCGTTGGGCCACACCGGTTTCGGCCTTCCAGCGCACCGCCAACGAGGACACCGAGTTGAGCGGCGTGCAGATCAAGAAGGGCCAGCGGGTGGTGATGTCGTACCGGTCGGCCAACTTCGACGAAGAAGTCTTCGAAGACCCGCACACCTTCAACATCCTGCGCGACCCGAACCCGCACGTCGGTTTCGGCGGCACCGGGGCCCACTACTGCATCGGCGCGAACCTCGCCCGCATGACGATCAACCTGATCTTCAACGCGGTCGCCGATCACATGCCGGATCTCAAGCCGATCGGCGAGCCCGAGCGGCTGCGATCGGGCTGGCTCAACGGCATCAAGCACTGGCAGGTCGACTACGCCGGCCAGCCCGCGGTGACGTCCTGATGGACTTCGATCTCACCGCGACGCAACAGGCCGTCGCCGATGTGGTGACCTCGGTGTCCGAGCGCGAAATGAGCTGGGACGCTTTGGTCAGCGGGGGCGTGACGGCGCTTGCGGTGCCCGAACGCCTCGGGGGCGACGGCGTGGGTCTGCAAGAGGTCGCCACCGTGCTGACCGAGATCGGCCGCCACGGCGCCATCACGCCGGCGCTCGCCACTTTGGGTTTCGGGGTGCTGCCGCTGCTTGATCTGGCCTCCGACGAACAGCAGGACCGGTTTTTGGCCGGCGTCGCCAAGGGTGCGGTCCTGACCGCCGCCCTCAACGAGCCGGGGACCGCGCTGCCGGACCGGCCGTCGACCACGTTCGCCAACGGACGGTTGTCGGGCACCAAGGTCGGCGTCGGCTATGCGGGACAAGCGGATTGGATCCTCGTCACCGCCGACAGCGCGGTGGTCGTGGTGTCGGCGAAGGCCAAGGGAGTCGAGGCGGTGCAAACCCCCACCTCGAACGGCTCCGAGGAGTACACGGTCACCTTCGCCGACGTGGCGGTCGGCGACTCCGACGTGCTGGCGGGCGCCACGGCTTCCCGGGTCAACCAGCTGGTGCTGGCCGCCGTCGGCGCCTACGCCGACGGGCTGGTGGCCGGGGCGCTGCGCCTGACCGCCGACTACGTGGCCAACCGCAAGCAGTTCGGCAAGCCGCTGTCGACGTTCCAGACCGTGGCCGCCCAGCTCGCCGAGGTCTACATCGCCTCGCGGACCATCGATTTGGTGGCGAAGTCGGTCGTCTGGGGCCTGTCGGAAAGGGGCGGATCCGCCCCTCAGGTGGTGGACGACCTGGACGTGCTCGGCTACTGGGTCACCTCGCAGGCGCCGCCGGTCATGCAGATCTGCCATCACCTGCACGGCGGGATGGGAATGGACATCACCTATCCGATGCACCGGTACTACTCCACGATCAAGGACCTGTCCCGGTTGCTGGGCGGTCCTTCTCATCGTCTCGATCTGGTGGGAGCGCAATGTTCATAGACCTGACTCCGGAGCAGCGCCAGCTGCAAGCGGAACTGCGGGAATACTTTTCGAACCTGATCTCGTCCGACGAGATGAAGGCGATGGAGCAGGACCGCCACAACGAGGCCTACCGCGCGGTGATCCGGCGGATGGGCCGGGACGGCAAGCTCGGCGTCGGATGGCCAAAAGAGTTCGGCGGCTTGGGCTTCGGTCCGATCGAGCAGTCGATCTTCGTCAACGAGGCGCACCGGGCCGACGTGCCGCTGCCCGCGGTGACGTTGCAGACGGTCGGCCCGGTTCTGCAGCAGTTCGGCAGCGATGAGCAGAAGAAGAAGTTCCTGCCGGCCATCCTGGCGGGCGAGGTGCACTTCGCGATCGGCTACACCGAGCCCGAGGCGGGCACCGACCTGGCCTCGTTGCGGACCACCGCCGTGCGCCAGGGCGACGAGTACATCGTCAACGGGCAGAAGATCTTCACCACCGGTGCCCACGACGCGGACTACATCTGGCTGGCCTGCCGCACCGACCCGGAAGCCGTGAAGCACAAGGGCATTTCGATACTGATCGTCGACACCAAGGATCCCGGTTACTCCTGGACTCCGATCATCCTGTCCGACGGTGCCCACCACACCAACGCCACCTACTACAACGACGTGCGGGTGCCCGCCGACATGTTGGTCGGCGAGGAGAACGGCGGCTGGCGGCTGATCACCACCCAGCTCAACAACGAGCGGGTCATGCTGGGCCCGCGGGCCGCACCGCCGGCATCTACGACCGGGTGCACGCGTGGGCGTCCAAGCCGGGCAGCGACGGCGTCACGCCGATCGACCACCAGGACGTCAAGCGGGCGCTCGGTGAAATCCACGCGATGTGGCGGATCAACGAGCTGCTCAACTGGCAGGTCGCCGCAGCGGGCGAGGACATCAACGTGGCCGACGCCGCGTCGACGAAAGTCTTTGGCACCGAGCGCATCCAGTACATCGGTCGGCTCGCCGAGGAGATCGTCGGCAAGTACGGCAACCCCGCCGACTCGGACACCGCCGACCTGCTCAACTGGCTGGACTCCCAGACCAAGCGCAACCTGGTCATCACCTTCGGCGGGGGCGTGAACGAAGTGATGCGCGAGATGATCGCCGCGTCCGGCCTCCAAGTGCCGAGGGTGCCTCGATGACCGATATCAAGGAAGCGGTCGCGGAAATCACCGCCACCGTCGTCGCTAAGCCGCGGGATGCGCGGGATCCGGTCAACCAGCCGACGATCAACAACTGGGTCGAGGCGCTCGGCGATGCCAACCCGATCTATGTCGACGAGGCCGCCGCGAAGGCCGCCGGTCATCCCGGAATCGTCGCGCCGCCGGCCATGATTCAGGTGTGGACCATGTTCGGTCTGGGGGGCGAGCGCCCGACCGACGACCCCATGGGTCCGATCATGCAGCTGTTCGACGACGCCGGCTACATCGGTGTGGTCGCGACCAACTGCGAGCAGACCTATCACCGGTATCTGCGTCCTGGCGAGCGGGTCACCGTCCACTCCGAGATGCGCGACGTTGTCGGCCCCAAGCAGACCGGGCTCGGTGAAGGCTGGTTCATCAACCAGCACATCACCTGGCGGGTCGGCGACGAGAATGTCGCCGAGATGGAATGGCGCATACTGAAGTTCAGGCCACGCGAGGATTCCGGAGCCACCGGTTCCGTGCCGGTGGACCTGGACGCCGACGCCATGATGCGTCCCGCGGTCTCGCGCGACACCGCCTTCTTCTGGGAGGGCGTCAAAGCGCACGAACTGCGCATCCAGCGCCTGGCCGACGGCACCCTGCAGCACCCGCCGGTGCCGGCGGTGTGGCAGGACAAGGCCGAGCCCATCGACTACGCGGTGGCCAGCGGCCGCGGCACGGTGTTCAGCTTCGTGGTGCACCACGCTCCGAAGGTTCCCGGTCGCACGCTGCCGTTCGTGATCGCGCTGATCGAGCTGGAAGAGGGCGTCCGGATGCTCGGTGAGCTCCGCAACGTCGACCACGCCGAGGTCAAGATCGGAATGCCGGTCCGCGCAACCTATATCGACTTCCCGGCCGGTGAGTCCGGCCCGGAGTGGAGCCTGTACGCGTGGGAGCCCGTGGGAGACGAAGCATGAGCGCACCCGTCGTCGAAGTGGGCACCACCCTGCCCGAACTCAAGCTGCACGGCACGCCGACGTTCATCATCTCTACGGCCCTGGCCACCAGGGACTTCCAGGACGTGCACCATGACCGGGACCTGGCTCAGGCCAAGGGTTCCAAGGACATCTTCGTCAACATCCTCACCGACACCGGCCTGGTGCAGCGCTACGTCACCGACTGGGCGGGCCCGACGGCGCGGATCAAATCGATCGGGCTGCGGCTCGGCGTGCCGTGGTATGCCTACGACACCGTCACCTTCTCCGGTGAGGTGACCGGCGTCGACGATGGCCTGATCACGCTGAAGGTGTTTGGCCGCAACAGCCTTGGCGACCATGTCATCGCGAACGTGACGCTCACGATCGGGGGTTCCTAGATGTTGTCGGGTAAGGCTGCGATCGTCGGCATCGGTGCCACCGACTTCTCCAAGGACTCGGGCCGCAGCGAGCTGCGACTGGCCGCCGAGGCGGTCCTGGATGCGCTGGACGACGCGGGGTTGAGCCCCTCCGACGTCGACGGGCTGACCACGTTCACGATGGACACCAACAACGAGACCGCGGTGGCGCGCGCGGCCGGCATCGGTGACCTGAAGTTTTTCTCGCAGATCGGGTATGGCGGCGGTGCCGCGTGCGCGACCGTTCAGCAGGCGGCGATCGCCGTGGCCACCGGCGTGGCCGACGTGGTCGTCGCGTACCGGGCCTTCAACGAGCGCTCGGGCATGCGATTCGGTCAGGTGCAGACCCGGCTGGTGGGAAACGCAGGGGTGCAGGCTGATTCGACGGCTGCGGACAATTCCTTCTCCTACCCGCACGGGCTTTCCACGCCGGCCGCACAGGTAGCCATGATCGCCCAGCGCTATATGCATCTGTCGGGCGCGACCAGCCGGGACTTCGGTGCGATCTCGGTGGCCGACCGCAAGCATGCGGCGAAGAACCCCAAGGCGTATTTCTACGAGAAGCCGATAACCATTGAGGAACACCAGAATTCGCGGTGGATCGCCGAGCCGCTGCGGCTGCTGGACTGCTGCCAGGAGACCGACGGTGCGGTCGCGATCGTGGTGACGTCGCCGGAGCGCGCGAAGGATCTCAAGCAGCGACCGGCGATCATCGAGGCCGCGGCGCAGGGGTCCAGCCCCGACCAGTACACGATGGTCAGCTACTACCGGCCCGAGCTCGGCCTGCCCGAGATGGGGGTCGTGGGCCAGCAGCTGTGGGCGCAGTCGGGGTTGCGGCCGACCGACATCCAGACCGCGATCCTGTACGACCATTTCACGCCGTTCACCCTGATTCAGTTGGAAGAGTTGGGATTCTGCGGCAAGGGCGAGGCCAAGGACTTCATCGCCAACGGCGCCATCGAGATCGGTGGGCGACTGCCGATCAACACCCACGGTGGGCAACTCGGCGAGGCCTACATCCACGGCATGAACGGCATCGCCGAGGGTGTGCGGCAACTGCGCGGCACCTCGGTGAACCCGGTGCCCGACGTCGAGCATGTCCTCGTCACCGCGGGCACCGGCGTGCCCACCTCCGGCCTGATCCTCGGCTAGCGGGATTTTCGTCGCGAGTGTGCGGCCAGCCGCACACTCGACGCCCACGGCGCGGCCAGCCGCACACTCGACGACTGAAGTGACGCCCGCGGCTCCTCATGCGACGCTGCGTTGTCATGGTGGGGCCATTTATCGGCAGCGAGGCCATCGCTGCTGGCATGTTGACCAAGTCCGAACTGGCTACGCGCTTTCGTCGACTGTTCCCCGACATCTATGTGGAGCGTGATGTCGCGATCACGGCTGAACTCCGCACGAAAGCTGGCTGGCTGTGGACCGGATATCGGGGCGTGGTCGCAGGGTTCGCCGCTGCCGCGCTATACGGGAGTAAGTGGGCCGACGACGCGCCGGTAGTGGACTTGATTCATGACAATCGCCGGAGCCCGTTGGGATTGCGGACTCACCGGGACCGCATCGAGCAGGATGAGATCGAGCTGGTGGCCGGCATGCCGGTCACTTCGCCAGTCAGGACGGCGCTCGACATTGGATGTTGGTATCCGCTTATGACGGCGGTAGCGGCAATTGACGCGCTCGCCCGGGTTACCGAGATCAAAGCCGTCGATATTGAGTTGCTGGCCCGCCGATACCTGGGACGCAGAGGCGTTGCTCGAGCACGCCAGGCCGTGGGCCTCTTCGATTCGGGTGCGCAGTCACCGAAGGAGTCGTGGTTACGGGTCGTGTTGATCCAGGCAGGCTTGCCCAGACCGCAAACACAAATTCCGGTGCTGAATGAATTCGGCACGGTGATCGCGTATCTGGACATGGGTTGGGAAGAGTTAAAGGTGGCCGTCGAGTATGACGGTGAGCAGCATCGCACCGATCGGAATCAATACACCTGGGATCTCCGGCGACTGGAGACGCTTGAGCGGCTCGGCTGGATTGTTGTGCGAGTGGTGGCGGGGGACCGACCGGCAGAAATCGTCAGCCGTGTGCGCGGCGCATTGGCCCGTCGAATGTGCGGCTAGCCGCACATTCGAGTCCCACTGTGCGGCTAGCCGCACATTCGAACAAAAGAGGAGCCCCTACGCGGGGATCAGTTCGACGCCGCTGAGCACGACGGCGTTGTCGCGCGACGGCGCGACAACGCTGGCCAGGAAGCGGCCTTCGGAAGACGCCGAGTCCTTCCAGATGCCGACCTTGAGCGTTTCGCCGGGGAAAGCCACCCCGGCGAAACGCGCGCCGTAGGCCGCCACCGCGCCGGCATCGCCGTCGAGCAGCGCATCGGTGATCGCCTTGCAGGTCATGCCGTAGGTGCACAGCCCGTGCAGGATGGGCTGGGAAAACCCTGCGGCAGCTGCGAATTCGGGATCAGAATGCAGCGGGTTGCGGTCGCCGCACAGCCGGTAGAGCAGCGCCTGCTGCGGCAGAATCGGCACGTCGACCTCAAGATCGGGCGCACGATCGGGCGCGCCGTCCGACGTCGAAGGCCCGCGCTCGCCGCCGAATCCACCTTCGCCGCGGGCGAAGATGGACCGGCGCTGCGTCCACAGCAGCGTGCCATCCGGCGCGGTCACCGTCGTCTCACTCCAGATCACCGCGGCCTTGCCCTTGTCCCAGATGTCGGTGAACCGGGTGACGGCCTTCGCCGAGCCCGACGGCGGCAGCGGAGCGGGCGCCTCGACCCGTTCGCTGGCGTGCAGCACCTTGCCCAGCTCGATGTCGATGCCGGGGAACTTGACCGTCGGGGGTTTCGTGGCGTGGAAGGTGGCGGCGACATTGCCGAATGTCGGGAGCACCTGCGGGGTGTCGTCGACCAGATAGCGCAACTCGCGTGGGTCCATCGGATCGGCGCCCGCGCCAAGTCCGAGGTGGTAGAGCTGCACATCGCTACTGGCCCAGGAGAACTCGATGGGATCCAGCTCGGCGTTCAGCGCGACTTCTACGTCGATGGGCATCGCGGTTACCTTTCCCCGGCTCCGTCGGCGATGTGCAACGCCGCCAGGTAGCCGAACGTCATTGCGGGGCCGATGGTGCCACCCGGACCGGGGTACGTGTGGCCCATCACCGGGGCACTGACGTTGCCCGCGGCGTAAAGGCCTTCGATGATACTGCCGTCGTCGCGCAGCGCGCGGCCGTGGATGTCGGTGCGGATGCCGCCCTTGGTGCCCAGGTCGCCGGGCACCATCTTGGCCGCGTAGTACGGCGCGTGACTGATCTCGCCGAGGTTGGGGTTCGGCTTGTTGGTCGGGTCGCCGTAGTACCGGTCGTAGGCGCTCTCGCCGCGCTGGAAGTCGGCGTCGATGCCCGAACGTGCGAAGCCGTTGAAACGCTGCACGGTCGCGATGAATTCGCCCTCCGGAAGGCCGGCCTTCTGCGCCAGCTCCGCGAGCGTGTCCGCGGTGATGATGACGCCCGACTCCAGCCATTTGCGCGGAATGCGTTGTCCGGGCTGCAATCCGGCGAAGATGTAACGGTCCCGGTACCGCTGGTCGAATACCAGCCACGCGGGGATGTTCTCGCCCGGGCCCGGCCCCTGACCGTATTCGCCGCCGTACATGTGATGGCAGGCTTCGACGTAGGGCATCGACTCGTTCATGAACCGCTTGCCCGACATGTTGACGATGATCGACCCCGGCGAGTTGCGCTCGGACAACGCGAACCACGGCGCGCCCACCAGCGGGACGGTCGGCCCCCACCAGGCGTCTTCCATGATGTCCAGTGCGGCGCCGAGCTTTTCGCCCGCCAGAATCCCGTCGCCGGTGTTGGCCGCCGCGCCGACGGTCCACTCGGTGGTGATCGGTGCGCGCTGGTATTTCACCCGCATCTGTTCGTTGTGCTCGAATCCGCCGGACGCCAGGATCACACCGCGCCGGGCCCGGATCAGCTGGGGCTCACCCGATTCGGCGTCACCGGCCGCGCGCACGTAGACGCCGCGCACCACGCCGTCCTCGACGTAGAGGTCGGTGAGCGCGGTGTTGAGTACTACCGGAACCCCGGCCCGCTGCAACCCGATTCGCAGCGGACCGATCAACGCCCGGCCCATCCCGACGAGGTTCTTGCCGGTCGCCTTGGCCCACATGGTGCGCGCGCCGACCTTCAGGCTGCGCAGCGCACCGCGCGGGTGACGCTTGAGCTGGTTCAGCCGTACGTAATCCTGTTGCATCACCACGACGTTGAGTGGGACCTTGCCGTAGGCCGGCTCCAGGCCGGCTTCGTCGGCGCCGAGCTTGCGGGCGTTGAACGGCTTCGGCTCGATCGATCGGCCCTCCGCGCGGCCGCCCGGCGACTCGGGGTAGTAGTCGGAGTACTTCGGCACCCAGCACATCTTCAGTGGGGTGTGCTGCAGCACGAATGACAGCATTTCGGGGCCGCGCTCGAGGTAGGTATCGATGCGTTCCGGCTCGACGACGTTGCCGACGATCCCGTGCAGATAGGTGCGGGCGGCCTCGGCGGTATCGCGGACCCCGGCACGCTTGAGGACTTCGTTATTTGGGATCCAAACGCCGCCGCCTGAGCGTGCGGTCGAACCACCGAAGTGCGGGGCCTTCTCGATGACTATGGTGGAAAGACCCCGGTGAGCGGCGGTAAGTGCGGCCACCATGCCGGCCCCGCCGCTCCCGACCACGACGACGTCGTACTCCTGCGCTGACATGTAGAACACGTTATAGAATTGCCCGGGGCGGCCGCTACTGGCCCGGCCGACCGTACGAGGAGACGTGAAGAAATGCTCAGTGTTGCCACGCGTGACGAGTTGGCTGCCGAGTTGGCGCAAGCCGAGCGGAGCGGTGAGCCGATCGCCCCGCTTACTGCGGCCCATCCGGACATCGATGTCGTCGACGCCTATGAGATTCAGCTGATCAATATCCGCCAGAGGGTCGCGGAGGGGGCCCGGGTGCTGGGCCATAAGGTGGGCCTGTCGAGCAAGGCGATCCAGCAGATGATGGGGGTCGATGAGCCGGACTATGGGCATCTGCTCGACGAGATGCAGTTGTTCGAGGACACCCCGGTCAAGGCGAACCGCTACCTGTACCCGCGGGTGGAGGTCGAAGTGGGCTTCGTGCTGAACGCGGATCTGCCGGGGGCGGGGTGCACCGAGGACGATGTGTTGGCGGCGACCGAGGCGCTGGTGCCGTCGATCGAGCTGATCGACACTCGGATCACCGACTGGCAGATCGAGTTGTGCGACACCATCGCCGACAACGCCTCGTCGGCGGGTTTTGTGCTCGGTGCGGCGCGCGTTTCACCGCAGGACATCGACGTCAAGGGGATCGAGGCGGTGTTGCGCTGCAACGGCGAGGTGGTCGCCGAAGGCCGGACCGACGCGGTGCTGGGCAACCCGGTCACCGCGGTGGCTTGGCTGGCCCGCAAGGTGGATGGCTTCGGTGTGCGGCTGCGCAAGGGCGACGTGGTGCTGCCCGGATCCTGCACGCGGGCGATCGATGCGCACCCGGGCGACAACTTCGTCGCGGACTTCGCGGGTCTGGGATCCGTGCGTCTATCGTTCGAATAGGCTCGAATTAAATCGTCTAACTTAAATCTCAAACGCTTCGAAAAGGGGCATCATGCCGGCTAAGGCGAGTGTGGCCATTGTCGGGTCGGGGAATATCAGCACTGACCTGCTCTATAAGTTGTTGCGGTCGGAGTGGCTGGAACCGCGCTGGATGGTGGGTATCGACCCGGACAGTGAGGGTTTGGCCCGGGCCCGCAAGCTGGGTTTGGAGACCACCCACGAGGGGGTGGACTGGTTGTTGGCCCAGCCTGAGAAGCCTGATCTGGTGTTCGAGGCGACCAGTGCCTATGTGCATCGCGACGCCGCGCCGAAGTATGAGGCCGCCGGGATCCGGGCCATCGACTTGACGCCGGCCGCGGTGGGGCCGGCGGTGATCCCGCCGGCCAACCTGCGCGCGCATGTGGACGCCCCCAACGTCAACATGATCACCTGCGGTGGTCAGGCCACGATCCCGATCGTGTACGCGGTCTCCCGCGTCGTCGAGGTGCCGTACGCCGAGATCGTGGCCTCGGTGGCGTCGCTGTCGGCCGGCCCGGGGACGCGGGCCAACATTGATGAGTTCACCAAGACCACCAGCAAAGGCGTGGAGACCATCGGCGGCGCCCAGCGCGGTAAGGCGATCATCATCTTGAACCCGGCCGATCCGCCGATGATCATGCGCGACACCATCTTTTGCGCCATCCCGGAAGACGCCGACCGGGCCGCGATCGCCCAGTCCATCCATGACGTGGTGGCCGAGGTGCAGTCCTATGTGCCGGGCTACCGGTTGCTCAACGAGCCCCAGTTCGACGATCCGTCGCTGCACTCGGGTGGTCAGGCGCTGGTCACCACGTTCGTCGAGGTCGAGGGTGCGGGCGACTATTTGCCGCCTTACGCGGGAAATCTGGACATCATGACCGCCGCGGCCACCAAGGTCGGCGAACAGATCGCCAAGGAGTCGTTGAGCGCGACGGCTAAAGGAGCGCAATCATGAGCACCCAAGACATTTTCTTCGATCCGGTCTGGGACATCCGGCTGACCGACACGTCGTTGCGCGACGGCTCCCACCACAAGCGCCACCAGTTCACCAAAGACGAAGTGGGCGCGATCGTGGCCGCCCTGGACACCGCGGGGGTGCCGGTCATCGAGGTCACCCACGGCGACGGGCTGGGTGGGTCGAGCTTTAACTACGGGTTCTCCAAGACCCCCGAACAGGAGCTGATCAAGCTCGCCGCCCAGACCGCCAAAGCGGCCAAGATCGCCTTTTTGATGCTGCCCGGGGTGGGCACCAAAGAAGACATCAAAGAGGCCCAGAACAACGGCGGGGAGATCTGCCGGATCGCCACGCACTGCACCGAGGCCGACGTGTCGATCCAGCACTTCGGGCTGGCCCGCGAACTCGGCCTAGAAACCGTCGGGTTCTTGATGATGAGCCACACCATCTCACCGGAGAAGCTGGCCGCCCAGGCCCGCATCATGGCCGACGCGGGCTGCCAGTGCGTGTATGTGGTCGATTCGGCCGGAGCGCTGGTCCTCGAGGGCGTGCGTGACCGGGTCGCCGCGCTGGTCGCCGAACTCGGCGACGACGCCCAAGTCGGCTTCCACGGCCACGAAAACCTCGGCCTCGGGGTGGCCAACAGCGTGGAGGCCGTCCGCGCCGGGGCCAAGCAGATCGACGGCTCGTGCCGCCGGTTCGGCGCCGGTGCGGGCAACGCGCCCGTCGAGGCCCTCATCGGGGTGTTCGACAAGATCGGCGTCAAGACCGGCATCGATTTCTTCGACATCGCCGACGCCGCCGAAGAAGTCGTCGCCCCGGCCATGCCCGCCGAGTGCCTACTCGACCGCAACGCCCTGATCATGGGCTACTCCGGGGTATATTCCAGCTTCCTCAAACACGCCATCCGCCAATCCGAACGCTACGGCGTACCCGCCCACCAACTCCTACACCGCGCCGGCCAGCGCAAACTCATCGGCGGCCAAGAAGACCAACTCATCGACATCGCCCTAGAAATCAAACGCGAACAAGAAAACGGCGCCACAGCCCCACACTGACCGGCCGCTTCGCCCTAAGCGCACACAGGCGGCGCAAAGCTATCGCGAGTAACCTGGCCGTCATGAGCACATCCAACACAGTCGGCGCCCGTCGCCGCGGGCTGTACGGCCTGCTCGCCGGGGGGCTGATGACCGCTACCGCCGCAACGGTGATCGCGCTACCCGTCGCGGGCATAGCCAGCGCGGCTCCGCAATGCAATCAGGACGTGGGTTCCTCCATCGACTCGTACCTGCAGAAGCATCCCGACCTTCACCAGCAGCTGCAGGCCAGGTCGCAGGCCGAGGGCGGCAACGGCAACGTCATCGACTACCTCAACCGGCATCCCGACGTCCGCCAGCACCTGATCGACCTGTCCCACTCCTGCCCACCGTAGTGAGTCGGCATCGTCGTTGAACGTCCCGGCCGACGCGCGGGAATGTTCGCCATTGACGAAAAAGTAGAACACGTTCTAGCGTCTAGGCGTGATCTCTGATCCCCTTACCGCTGCGATCGCAGAGGCCGAGCAGTTGGTGGCCGACGCGCCGTTCATCGAGACCGAAGCCGACCTGCTCGAAGGGATGCAGTACCTAGCCGGCTGTATCTCGGGCTGCATCCATCTGGCCGTGGACTACGACCGCGACCATCCCTTCCTGCAGTCGGGCACCGGGCCCTTCACCAAGATGGGCCTGGACAATCCCGACACCCTCTACTTCGGTACCCGGGTGCACGCCGGCCACGAGTACGTGGTCACCGGGAGGCGCGGTACCACCACCGACCTGAGTTTCCAGTTGCTCGGCGGCGAGTACACCGACGACTTCGTGCCCGTCAGCCAGGCCGCGTTCGACGACCGCGAGCTCGAGATAGCGCCCGACGGTAGCTTCGAGTGGCGGGTGCGGCCGACGAGTCCCGGGCAGTTGGTGATCCGCGAGGTGTACGGCGACTGGTCGGCGCAGCGGGGCACGCTGGCCATCGCCCGCACGGACACGGCGGGCACCGCACCGCCTCCATTGACCCGTCAGCTCATCGAAAAGCGTTATGCCACAGCGGCAAAGCAGTTGGTGCAACGGGTGAAGACGTGGCTGCAGTTCCCGCAGTGGTTCTATCTCGACCTCCCGGTCAACACCATGGTCCCGCCGCGGCTGACTCCGGGCGGCCTGGCCACCCAATACTCCTCGGTCGGGCACTTCGACCTGCGGCCCGATCAGGCGATGGTGATCACCATCCCGGTCAGCGACGCGCCCTACCTCGGCTTCCAGCTGGGCAGCCTCTGGTACATCTCGCTGGACTACATCAACCACCAGACCTCGCTGAACAACACTCAGGCACAGGCGGATCCGGACGGCAAGGTGCGCATCGTCGTCGCCGACCAGAACCCGGGGGTGACCAACTGGGTCGAGACTCTCGGCCATCGGCGGGGCTTCCTGCAGTTTCGCTGGCAGCGGGTGTCGCGTGAGCTCACCGACGCCGACGGCCCTACGGTCGAGGTGGTCGACATCGACAAGGTTCCGGCCGCGTTGCCGTATTTCGATCAGAACAAGATTTCAGAGGACGACTGGCGAGCCCGGATCGCGCTGCGCCACCAACAGATTCAGGCGAGGATGCTGGGATGACGAAGTTGCTCGACGGCAAGGTGGTGGTGATCAGCGGCGTCGGCCCCGGTCTGGGCACCACGCTGGCGCACCGATGCACACGCGAAGGCGCCGATCTGGTGCTGGCGGCGCGTACACCGGAACGCCTGGACGACGTCGCCAAGCAGATCGCCGACCTCGGCGGCCGTGCGACGACGGTGCGCACCGACATCACGGAGGACGACCAGGTGAGCAACCTGGTCGACGCCACCTTGGAGGCCTACGGCAAGGTCGACGTGCTGATCAACAACGCGTTCCGGGTGCCGTCGCTGAAACCGTTCTCGGGCACCAGCTTTCAGCATATCCGCGACGCGATCGAACTCAGCGCGCTCGGCGCACTGCGGCTCATCCAGGGGTTCACCCCGGCGCTGGCCGAGTCGAAGGGCTCGATCGTCAACGTCAACTCCATGGTGCTGCGGCACTCGCAGGCGAAGTACGGCGCCTACAAGATGGCCAAATCCGCGCTGCTGTCCATGTCGCATTCGCTGGCCACCGAGCTGGGCGAGCAGGGGATCCGCGTCAATTCCGTTGCACCCGGCTACATCTGGGGCGAGACACTGCAGGGCTACTTCAACCACCAAGCCGGCAAGTACGGCACCACGGCCGAGGAGATCTATGCGGCCACCGCGGCCGGCTCCGACCTGAAGCGGCTGCCCACCGAGGACGAGGTGGCCTCGGCGATCCTGTTCATGGCCAGCGACCTGTCCAGCGGCATCACCGGGCAGACGCTGGACGTCAATTGCGGGGAGTACCACACCTGATGGCAGAACGCACCGATGTCGGCACCGTTGACGACCTGAAGGCTTCGGCCAGCAAGATGATCGGGCTGGACGATTTCGGTAGTAATGGCGACAACTACCTCGAAGCGCTGGAAGTGCTGCTGGACTCCTACCGGCGCGACGCCGACCTGACGCCGCTGGGCAGCAAGATGAATAGGTTCTTCCTGCGCGGTGCGCTGGTGGCCAGGCTGCTTTCCGAAGCCGCCTGGAAGCAATACCCGCAGCATGCGGACGTCGTCATCGAGCGGCCGATCTTCGTCACCGGGCTGGTGCGCACGGGCACCACCGCCTTGCACCGGCTGCTCGGCGCCGACCCCGCGCACCAGGGTCTGCACCTCTGGCTGGCGGAATTTCCGCAGCCGCGTCCGCCTCGTGAAACCTGGGACTCCAACCCGTTTTACAGCCAGCTGAACGCTCAGTTCAACAAGCACCATGCCGAAAATCCGGACTACACGGGTCTGCATTTCATGGCGGCGTACGAGCTGGAGGAGTGTTGGCAGCTGCTGCGGCAATCGCTGCATTCGGCGTCCTACGAGACGTTGGCGCACCTGCCCACCTACTCGCAATGGCTGTCCCGGCAGGACTGGACGCCGTCATATCAGCGCCATCGCCGCAACCTTCAGCTGATCGGACTCAACGACGCCGACAAGCGATGGGTGCTGAAGAATCCCAGCCACCTGTTCGCGCTGGACGCGTTGATGGCGACCTATCCCGACGCATTGGTGATCCAGACCCATCGTCCGGTCGAGACGATCATGGCCTCGATGTGCTCGCTGGCCCAGCACACCGCCGAGGGATGGTCGAACACGTTCACCGGCGCCCAAATCGGTGCTGACGCAATGGAAACCTGGTCGCGGGGCCTCGAGCGGTTCAACACCGCGCGGGTCCAATACAGCCCCTCGCAGTTCTACGACGTGGACTACAAAGAGTTGATCGCCGACCCGATGGGCACGGTGGCCGACATCTACCGCCACTTCGGCCTGACGTTGACCGAAGAGGCCAAGGCGGCCATGGAAAAGACGCACGCCGAAAGCCAGTCCGGCCCGCGGGCACCCAAGCACACCTACTCGCTGGCCGACTACGGCCTCAGCACCGAAACGGTCAAGGAGCGGTTCGCGGGCCTGTAAGTCGCGGGCGCGACAAAGGTTTCCGGGTAGGCGGGCATGGCTTTTGCCCGCCTCTCAGCGACAACTCCTAGGACCGCCCGCGGCTCGATTGCTTTGTCGCTGCAAGGCGGGCACAACACCAATAGCCGCCGCGGGGCCGACGCGGCGCGGGCCAGACGCGGGCCGCGCGGGTCGTCCGCTCAGTCCTCGTCGGGCTGATGGTCGAGATACCCCTCGGCGACCGCATGTTCGATGCTGTCGCCGAGTTTCGGGCACGATTTCGTCCGTGCGGTGTCGCCCCCGGACTCGCGCACCTCGGTGAAGTACGCGCAGCGCTGCCACGCTTCGGTGTTCCACTGCACCGCGGTGTGCCCCGGCCCGAGCCGGCGAACGGTGACCCGCACGTGGCAGAACCGGCAGTCCACCGGCAACAGACCTGAGCTCAGGTAGCGCTCGCGGTCGGCGCGGCTGGCTTCGGCGACCGCCGCGGCGCGCTGTGGGTCGTTGGCGAAATCCCTTGACTTCGACCAGGATCCAGACCCGCCGCCTGCGACGGGCTTGTCGTCGTGGTCGTGGTGATCGCCGTGCAGCAACAACATCGACCGCGCAAGCTGATCGACGTCAGGTACCTTCGGCTGATCGTCGGCCATGATTCCCTAGTGTTGTTCCACCGGAACGTCTTCGGAGTCCTTGGCCGCCTGGAGATTCTGCTCGACCTCGGCGTTCCAGTACTCGTTGGCGCGGGTGGTGTCCACCTCGATCTCGAAGCGCTCCACCATCTCCGGCTGGATGTCGGCGACATCGACATAGAACTGTTGGTACCAGCGGCGCAGCTGGTAGACCGCGCCGTCCTCCTCGACCAGCAGCGGGTTGTCGATGCGGGTCTTGTGCTTCCAGATCTCGACGTCCTGCAGGAAGCCCTTGCTGACGCCCTCGGTGAAGACCTTCGACAGCTTGTCCGTCATCTTTTCGTCCATGCCCTTGGGCTTTTCGACGATGACGCCCCACTGCAGCACGAACGAGTTCTGGGTCACCGGGTAGTGGCAGTTGATCAGGATGGACTCGGCCTTATAGCCGCCGTAGCTGTTGTGCAGCCAGTTGATCATGAACGACGGCCCGAAGTAGGACGCCTCCGAGTCCAGGTGCGCCTCACCGTACGAGGTGCCGAGGTCGTTGACGTCGGGCCGGCCCACATTGTGCAGGTACTGCGAGGCGATGTGGCCCTCGAAGACGTTCTTGAAGTACGTCGGCAACCCGAAATGGATGTAGAAGAAGTGCGCCATGTCGGTGACGTTGTCGATGATGTCGCGGCAGTTGGACCCCTCGATGAGGATGCTGTTCCAGCGCCAGTCGGTCCATTCGTCGCTGTGCGATTCCGGAATGTCCGGGATGCGCACGGCGGGGTCCGGCGGATTGTTCTCGTGGTCGTGCCAGACGAACAGCAGGCCGCCGCGCACGTCGGTGCTCCACGACCGGGTCCGCGCCGTCTTGGGCGTGCGCTTGGCGTAGGGGACCAGCTTGCAGCGGCCGTCGCCGCCCCAGCGCCAGTCGTGGAACGGGCAGGCCACTTCGTCGCCCTTGATGGTGCCCTCCGACAGGTCCCCGCCCATGTGGCGGCAGTAGCCGTCGAGGACCTTGATGTCCCCCTGCGAGTCGGCGAACACCACCAGCTTGGTGCCGAACGCCTCGATGGAATGCGGCTTACCGTCCCGGAAGTCCTGGGCAACGCCCAGGCAGTGCCAGCCGCGCGCGTATCTGGTCGGCAAGTCGCCGGGATCGATTTCCCGGATGCCGACCGCCTTGGTGTCGGTACTCACCTGTCACCTCCAACTCGCTGGGCCTCTAACTAGAACACGTTACAGTTTTGCGGCGGGGGCGCGCAACGACGGCGAGCCTGGCCATGACATATGCGCGCTGAGGTATATCTAAACGATGCCGCTGTTTGCGTTCGAGGGCCGCGCGCCACGGGTCGATCCCACCGCTTTCGTGGCCCCGACGGCCACGCTGATCGGCGACGTCGTGGTGGAGGCGGGGGCCTCGGTCTGGTTCAACGCCGTACTGCGCGGAGACTACGGGCCCATTGTGGTGCGCGAGGGGGCCAACGTCCAAGACGGGTCGGTCTTGCACGCGCCTCCCGGTATCCCGGTCGACATCGGTCCTGGGGCGACGGTCGCGCATCTGTGCGTCATTCATGGGGTGCACGTCGGGCAGGAGGCGCTGATCGCGAACCACGCCACCGTTCTGGACGGTGCGGTGATCGGCGCGCGCAGCCTGGTCGCGGCGCATTCGTTGGTGACGGCCGGAACCCAGATTCCGGCCGGGATGCTCGCCGTCGGCGCACCGGCGCAGATCAGGGGACCGGTCGCCGGGACGGGCGCCGAGATGTGGGTCAAGGTGAACCCGCAGGCCTACCGTGAGCTCGCCCAGCGGCATCTGGCCGGGCTGGAACCGCTCTAAACCTTGCGCGTGTTGGCCGCCGCGCGTTCCATCTCCCAGTAGGCGCGCAGCGCCGTCATCTGGCCCTCGGCATTGACTCGGTAGGTGAAGACGCCCTCGGCGGTCGTCTGGTACTCACCGGTCGTGATGAGGATGTGCCCCACGTTGGCTTCCTCATTGCCGCATTGATACGTGTCGCGGAAGAAGAACTCGATCTTCGTGGTGGGGGCAATCGCCTTGTCCCAGAACGCCGAGATCGCGTCGCGGCCGCGGTGCCCCAGGCCTTCGGGGTCGAAGACCGAAGGCCCGATCGGGTCCTCGACGATGGCGTCGTCGGCGAACACCGACAGCCAGGCGTCCTTGTCCCGGGCAGCCACCGCCTCACGGGAGCGGCGGCCCGCCTCGTGCGCGGGATGCGCGCTCACGCATCGACCTTCTGGGCCGCGGGCTTATCGGCGCCCACCACCCACATCGAGTAGTACTGCGAGCCACCGCCGTACGCGTGACCCAACGCCTTTCGCGCGCCCGGCACCTGGTGGTCGCCACCCTTGCCCATCACCTGAATGGCCGCCTCTGCGAAGCGAATCAGGCCGGAGGCGCCGATCGGGTTCGACGACAGCACGCCGCCCGAGGGGTTCACCGGCAGCCGGCCGCCGATCCTGGTTTCGCCGGCTTCGGTGAGTTTCCAGCCTTCGCCCTCGGCGGCAAAGCCGAGGTTTTCCAACCACATCGGCTCGAACCAGGAGAACGGCACGTAGATCTCCGCGGCGTCGATCTCGTCGATCGGGCTCTCGATGCCCGCGGCTTTCCACAGCGCCGCGGCCGCATCGCGGCCGGCCTGCGGGCTGACCTGGTCGCGCCCGGAGAACTGCAGCGGCTCGGTGCGCAACGCGGTGGCATGAATCCAGGCCACCGGATGTCCTTGCGCCAAGCGGGCTTCGGCGGCCTCCTCGTTGCCGATCACAACCGCGGCGGCACCGTCGGACGACGGGCAGGTCTCGTCGTAACGGATCGGGTCCCACAGCATCGGCGACGACATCACCTTCTCGACCGTGATGTCGGGCTGGTGCAGGTGCGCCAACGGGTTCTTGCTGCCGTTGAGCCGGTCCTTGACCGCGACAATGGCACCGATGTTCAACGGTGCCCCCGAACGGCGGATGTACGAGCGCACGTGCGGGGCGAAGTAGCCGCCGGCGCCGGCACCCACCGGCTTGATGAACGGAATCGGAATCGACAACGCCCACATGGCGTTTGATTCCGACTGCTTCTCCCAGGCCATCGCGAGCACCCGCCGGTACTTGCCGGACTGCACCAGGCTGGCGGCCACCACCCCGGTGGACCCACCGACCGATCCCGCGGTGTGCACGCGGATCAGCGGCTTGCCGGTGGCGCCCATGGCGTCGGCCATGAACAGCTCGGGCATCATGACGCCCTCGAAGAAGTCCGGCGCCTTGCCGACCACCACGGCATCGATGTCGTCGAAGGTGCTGCCGGAGTCGGCCAGCGCCCGGTCGATCGCCTCGCGCACCAGGCCGTTCATCGAAACGTCTTGGCGTTTGGCGACGTACTTCGTCTGTCCGGTACCTAGTACCGCAGCAAGGTTTGGCCCTGCACCGGCCATCAGTTCTTCCCTTCCATCACCGCGACCAGGTTCTGTTGTAGCGCGGGCCCGCTGGTGGCGTGCGCCAGCACCCGCTCAGCCGACCCGTTCCAGATGTGTTGTGCCGCAAAGCCGATGCGTTCGAGGCCGGCGACGAACATGGGATTGGCCGCCAGCGCGCCGCCGGACGGGTTGACCTTGGTCGGCCCCGGTATCCGGATGGCTTCCGCGATGATCAGGTGCTGGTGGGTAAACGGCGCGCAGATCTCGGCCACGTCGAGGTTGTCGGTCCGTCCGCCGGTGGCCACGTGCGCCGCGGCTTGGGTCGACGCGGACTCGGTGAGGTCCCGCGCGCCCAGCGACGGGGTTTCGATGCGGTGCTCGATTCCGGTGATCCAGGCGGGTTTTTCGCGCAGTTCGCGCGCCCGGTCGCCGGCCGCGAGCACGATGGCCGCGGCGCCGTCGGTGATCGGAGCGATGTCGTGCCGCCGCAGCGGGTCGGCGAAGAACGGCCGCTCGAGCAGTTCGGCGACGCTGATGGATCCCTCCACGTTGTCCACCCGGCGCGCGTTGGCGAAGGAGTCGAAGGCCACGCGGGCCATCTGCTCCTGGGTCCACTTGCCGGTGTCGAGCCCGATGCGCGCCTGCAGCCCGGCCATCGAGATCGAATCGGGCCACAACGGCGCGACGGTGTAGGGGTCGGTCTGCCGCGACAGGATCTGACGCAGGACGCCGGCCGACGACTTACCGAAGCCGTACACCAGCGCGGTGTCAACCTCGCCGGTCAGGATCTTGATGTAGGCTTCGTACAGTGCCCAGGCCGCGTCCATTTCGACGTGTGACTCGTTGATCGGCGGGACGGCACCGATCGAGTCGATCGCCGAGATGAACGAAAATGCCCGTCCGGCAAGGTAATCGGATGATCCGGAACACCAGAAGCCGATGTCGGTCCTGCTGATGCCCAGCTCCTCGTACAGCTGGGCGAAGCACGGGATCAACATCTCGACACCGTTGGTGGTGCCGTCGGTGCGGCGGACGTGTGGGGCGTGGGCAAAGCCGACGACCGCAACGTTGCGAACGCTCATGTGTAGGTAAGCCCTTTACAGGTGGTGCTTATAGGTGTCGTAGTCGGCGTCGGGTTCCCCGGTCGGCCGGAAGTACTCGATGTTGTCGATGCCAAATCCCCACTCCTCGCGGGGTTTCCACACCGCCTCCACCCGCATGCCCATCCGTACTTCGTGGGCGTCGATGTCGGCGACCAGATGCAGGAACGGGATGTCGGACCCGTCGAGCAGCACGTACGCCGCCACGTAGGGCGGCTTGATGCGCTGGCCCTGGAACGGGATGTTGATGATCGCGAACGTCGTGACGGTGCCCTTGTCCGGCAACTCCACGAACTCGGTCGTCGGCTGACCGGTGGCCGGGTCGGCGCCGTGCGGCGGGAAGTAGACCTTTCCCTTTTCCCCGCTCACGCTCATCGTCTTCGCGCCGAGCAGCTTGCCCTGCGCGATGGCCCGCAGGTAGGCGCTCTCCTCGTGCGAGGCGCTGTGCTGGATGGTCAGCGAGACGGGCGTGACGATCATGGTCACCGGGTCTTTGTCGCCGTCCGACTGCTCGGTCACTGTTTCGGCTTCGTCGCCGAGCGCGAAATAGGCGATGTCGGTGATGGCGCCCACCGGCTCGTCCACCCAGTGCGCATGCACCCGGGTGCCGGTCTTGATGGCCTTCGGCTCGCCCGCGTCAACGGCGTGGATCAGCGGAGTGTCGGCGCCGTCCAGCTTGATCAGCGCCCACGCGAACGGCCGGTCCAGCGGCTGGCCCTCGATCGGCTCGGGCTGCCAGGTCCACGAGACCACGGTGCCGACACTGGACACCGGTACCATCTCGCCCAGCGGCTCATAGGTGACCGGGTCATATTCGGGCGGCGGCACGTGCACCCGGCCATCCGATCCGCGGACACCCAGGACGTGGCGGTCACGCAGCGCGGTGAAGAACTTGCTCAGCGTGGGGCCGACCGAACGGGTGTAGTCGAAGGACAACGTCAGTGGCGCGGAGAGCGGTGGCTCAGGGTGATCCATCAGGGGCGGGCTACTCGAGCTGGCTGTCACGTCATCGAGTAGAACAGGTTCTAAGAACGGATTCAACATCGGGTCTACGACGGGAAGGGCAACGACGATGAAGCTGGGATTGCAGCTGGGATATTGGGGCGCTCAGCCGCCACAGAACCACGGCGAGCTCGTCGCCGCGGCCGAGGAGGCCGGATACGACGCCATCTTCACCGCCGAGGCGTGGGGTTCGGACGCCTACACCCCGCTGGCCTGGCTCGGGTCGTCGACGTCGCGGGTCCGGTTGGGCACGTCGGTGGTCCAGCTGTCCGCCCGCACCCCGACGGCCTGCGCCATGGCGGCCCTGACGCTGGACCACCTGTCCGGTGGGCGGCACATCCTCGGCCTCGGCGTCTCCGGCCCGCAGGTGGTCGAGGGCTGGTACGGCCAATCGTTCCCCAAGCCGCTGGCCCGCACCCGTGAGTACATCGACATCATCCGGCAGGTGTGGGCGCGCGAGGCCCCGGTGACCAGCGCCGGGCCGCACTACCCGTTGCCTTTGAAGGACGGGGTCCGGGGGCCGGCAACGGGTCTGGGCAAACCGCTCAAGCCGATCACCCATCCCCTGCGGGCCGACATCCCGATCATGCTGGGCGCCGAGGGACCGAAGAACGTCGCGCTGGCCGCCGAGATCTGCGACGGCTGGCTGCCGATCTTCTACACCCCGCGCATGGCCGACACCTACAACGAGTGGCTGGACGAGGGGTTCGCCCGTCCGGGCGCTCGCCGCAGCCGCGAGGACTTCGAAATCTGCGCGACGGCCAACATCGTCATCACCGAGGACCGCGGCGCCGCCTTCGCGGCCATGAAGCCCTACATCGCGCTCTACATGGGCGGGATGGGCGCGGAGGACACCAACTTCCACGCCGACGTCTACCGCCGGATGGGCTACTCCGAAGTGGTCGACGACGTCACCAAGCTGTTCCGCAGCAACCAGAAGGACAAGGCCGCCGAAATCATCCCCGACGAGGTCATCGACGACGCCGCGATCGTCGGCGACCTCGACTACGTGCGTAAGCAGATCAAGGCCTGGGAGGCCGCCGGCGTCACGATGATGGTGGTGTCCGGCCGCAGTACGGAGCAGGTCCGCGAGTTGGCGACGCTGATCTGACGACCGCCCGCGACAAACTAGAACACGTTCTAATTTTCTTGCCAGGGGCTTAGAACGCGTTCTAGATTGTCCGGATGACCCGCCCGGCGACGATGCAGAGCGTGCAGCGCGATGCGCAGTCGGGCAAGGGACGCCGGGCCGGCCGGTCAGCCGAGCGGCTGGGCGTCGCCGAAGGTCATCTCGACGTGGCCGACCGAGCCGGAGACCATCGCGCGCTTCGGCAGGCCCAGCGACGCCAGCTCCTCGGCGTACGCGTGGTCGCCGAGGCGCAACGTCGCCCCGCCGGGCCGGCCGCGCAGCCCGCGCACCCGCATCTCCCAGGGCACTTCCCGGGTGGTGCCCTCGGCGAAGGTGTAGGTCTTGAGCACCTGCGGGCGCGACGTGAACATCGAGGGCACCGGCACCCCGCGGGCGAAATCGATGCCCGCGATGTGCGCGCCGTCGGCGCTGACGTCGAATCCGAACCGGCCGTGCTCACGAACGGTGAAGTCCGCCATGATCTTTGGGAATCCCCAGATCGAGCGCCCCGCTTCCAGGGTGAAGCTCTGGTCGACGGGCAGATGGTGAATGAACGCGGCCGCATCGCCCAGGGCCCGCCAGCCGCGGGCCGTCGAGCCCGGCGGGTTGACCATGACGCAGGTACCGAATTCGTGGTACTGCCCCAAATCGCCGTCGATGTAGCGTGCCAGCATCAGGTTCACCACCGCCCGACCGGGGCGGGGCTGGCAGACCTGCAGGCCGCTGTAGTCGATAAGGCGTTGTGCCGCTTGCGCATCCACCGAAAACATCGCGGTGTGTACGTCCGCTTTTCGTATCCGCACCGGCATGGTGAGGACTGTCCCCGCAACTACGTGTTGTGACTCAGGCATGCCGGTTACTGTAATCCGCTCGTCAATATCTGGAGGCTGTGAATGACTTCGACCATCCCCGAAGCAATCTCGAACATCGACCTAACCGACGGCAACTTCTACGCCGACCGTCCCACGTCGCGCGAGGCCTATCGCTGGATGCGGGCCAACCAGCCGGTGTTTCGTGATCGCAACGGACTGGCCGGTGCCACCACGTATCAAGCCATCCTGGACGCCGAACGCAATCCGGAACTGTTCTCCAGCACGGGCGGCATCCGTCCCGATCAGCCCGGCATGCCCTACATGATCGACATGGATGATCCGGCACACCTGCTGCGGCGCAAGCTGGTCAACGCCGGCTTCACCCGCAAGCGGGTGAAGGAGAAGGAGCCGTCCATCGCCAAGCTGTGCGACACACTGATCGACGCGGTGTGTGAGCGCGGCGAGTGTGACTTCGTCCGCGACATCGCCGCCCCGCTGCCGATGGCGGTGATCGGCGACATGCTGGGCGTGCTGCCCCAGGAACGCGGCATGTTGTTGAAGTGGTCCGACGACCTGGTGTGCGGGCTGAGCTCGCACATCGACCCCGAATCGGAGACCGCCCAGAGCGTGATGAACGCCTTCGCCGCCTACACCGCGTTCACCATGGACATCATCACCAAGCGGCGAGCCGAGCCCACCGACGACCTGTTCTCCATTCTGGTGAACGCCGAGGTGGAGGGGCAGCGGATGTCCGACGACGAGATCGTCATGGAGACGCTGCTCATCCTCATCGGCGGCGACGAGACCACCCGCCACACGCTGAGCGGCGGGACGGAGCAGCTGGTGCGGCACCGCGACCAGTGGGATGCCCTGGTGCGCGACCCCTCGCTGCTGCCCGGCGCCATCGAGGAGATGCTGCGCTGGACGTCGCCGGTGAAGAACATGTGCCGGATCCTGACGGCCGACACCGACTTTCACGGCACCTCACTGCATGAGGGCGAGAAGATCATGCTGCTGTTCGAGTCGGGCAACTTCGACGAGTCGGTGTTCGAGGACCCGGACAGCTTCGACATCCGGCGTAACCCGAACAGCCACATGGCCTTCGGCTTCGGCACGCACTTCTGCCTGGGCAACCAGCTGGCGCGCCTGGAACTGTCGATGATGACCGAGCGGGTGCTCAAGCGCCTGCCCGATCTGCGGCTTGCCGACGACGACTCGACCCTGCCGCTGCGGCCGGCGAACTTCGTCAGCGGCCTGGAAGCGATGCCGGTGGTGTTCACCCCCAGCGCGCCGCTGCTGAGCTGATTCGGGGGTACCTTCGACCCGCGAGCGTAAGCACACTGCGCAAAAACGGGCGCAATTCCGCAGTGCGCTTACGCTCGCGACGTCGTCAGCGGTTCTTGAACTGGGGCTTGCGCTTCTCGGCGAACGCCCGCGGGCCTTCCTTGGAGTCCTCGGAGAGGAACACCGGAATGCCGTTGGCGGTGTCGGGCTTGAAGGCCTCTTCCTCGTGCATGCCCTCGGTCTCGCGGATCGTCTTGAGGATCGCCTGCACGGCCAGCGGCCCGTTGTTCTCGATCACCTCCGCGATCTCCAGCGCCTTGGTCAGCGCCTGCCCGTCGGGCACGACGTGGCCGATCAGGCCCATGTCCTTGGCTTCCGCGGCGGTGATGTGCCGTCCGGTCAGCAGCAGGTCGCAGGCCACGGTGTAGGGGATCTGGCGCACCAGGCGGACCGCGGAGCCGCCCATCGGGTAGAGGCTCCACTTGGCCTCGGAGATGCCGAATTTGGCGCTCTCACCGGCGACCCGGATGTCGGTGCCCTGCAGGATCTCGGTGCCCCCGGCGATGGCCGGGCCCTCGACGGCGGCGATCAGTGGCTTTTTCAGCCGACGGCCTTTGAGCAAGGCGTCGATTCGCGACGGGTCGTAGCTGCCGTCCTTGAACGACTCACCCGGCGGCTTCTGGGTTGCTGTCTTGAGGTCCATGCCCGCGCAGAAGTAGCCACCGGCGCCGGTCAGGATGCAGACGCGGATGTCGTCGTCGTTGTCGACACGGTCCCAGGCCTGGACCATGATTTCCATCATTTCGGTGCTCAAGGCGTTGCGACGGTGCGGCCGGTTCATGGTCACGATGAGGGTGTGACCGCGCTGCTCCACCAGCGCATCGGCTTCGGTGGGCCCGGTTTCCCCGTTCTCGGTGTTTGCTGGGGTTCCGGCATTCTCCACGGACACGGCTACCGCCTTTCCCTCGACATTGGGTACGAGCTTGCCTCGAAATGTAACACGTTCTAATTTGGTGGCCGTGGCCTTGAATATTGCCGACCTTGCAGAGCACGCCATCGACGCTGTGCCCGATCGTGTCGCCCTGATCTGCGGCGACGAGAAGTTGACCTATGCCCAGCTAGAGGAGAAGGCCAACCGCCTGGCTCACTACCTGTTGGAGCAGGGGGTGAAAAAGGACGACAAGGTGGGGCTGTACTGCCGCAACCGCATCGAGATCGTCATCGCGATGCTCGGCATCGTCAAGGCCGGCGCCATCCTGGTGAACATCAACTACCGGTATGTCGAGGGCGAGTTGCGCTACCTGTTCGAGAACTCCGACATGGTCGCGCTGGTCCACGAACGCCAATACTCCGACCGGGTGGCCAACGTGCTGCCCGACACTCCCGACGTCAAGACGATCCTGGTCGTCGAGGACGGCAGCGACAATGACTTCAGCCGCTACGGCGGCGTGGAGTTCTACTCCGCGATCGCGGGCAGTTCACCCGAGCGCGACTTCGGCCCGCGCAGCGCCGACGACATCTACCTGCTGTACACGGGTGGCACGACGGGCTTCCCGAAGGGCGTGATGTGGCGCCACGAGGACATCTACCGGGTGCTGTTCGGTGGAACCGACTTCGCCACAGGCGAATTCGTCAAGGATGAGTACGACCTGGCCAAGGCCGCCGCGGCCAATCCGCCGATGGTCCGACACCCGATCCCGCCGATGATCCACGGCGCCACCCAGTCGGCCACCTGGATGTCGATCTTCTCGGGCCAAACCACCGTGCTGGCACCGGAATTCAACGCCGACGAGGTCTGGCGCACGATCCATGAGCACAAGGTGAACCTGCTGTTCTTCACCGGTGACGCGATGGCGCGGCCGCTGCTGGACGCGCTGCTGGCCCACCAGGAAGGCGCGGAAGGCGAAGCATACGACCTGTCGTCGCTGTTCCTGCTCGCCTCCACCGCGGCGCTGTTCTCGCCGAGCATCAAGGAGAAGTTCCTCGAGTTGCTGCCCAACCGGGTCATCACCGACTCCATCGGGTCGTCGGAGACCGGGTTCGGCGGCACCAGCATCGTCGCCAAGGACGCGCCGCACGCCGGTGGCCCGCGCGTGACGATCGACCACCGCACCGTCGTCCTCGACGAGGAGGGCAACGAGGTCAAGCCCGGCTCCGGTGTGCGCGGCTTCATCGCGAAGAAGGGCAACATTCCCGTCGGTTACTACAAGGACGAGAAGAAGACCGCCGAGACGTTCAAGACGTTCAACGGCGTGCGTTACGCCATCCCCGGCGACTTCGCCGAGGTCGAGGCCGACGGCACCGTCACGATGCTGGGCCGCGGCTCGGTCTCGATCAACAGCGGCGGCGAGAAGATCTACCCCGAGGAGGTCGAGGCCGCGCTCAAGGGGCACCCCGACGTCTTCGACGCCCTGGTGGTCGGCGTGCCCGACCCGCGCTACGGCCAGCACGTCGCCGCCGTCGTCCAGCCCCGGCCGGGCGCCCGGCCCGCGCTGTCGGAGCTGGACAGCTTCGTGCGCTCCGAGATCGCGGGCTACAAGGTGCCGCGCAGCCTGTGGCTGGTCGACGAGGTCAAGCGCTCGCCCGCGGGCAAGCCCGACTACCGCTGGGCCAAGGAGCAGACCGAGGCCCGCCCGGCCGACGACGTGCACGCCGCTCACGCCACTGCGTGACCGACTTCGTCAAACGTAATCCGGCCGCACCCGCCGGCTTCTTCGCTTGCGAAGCCGCCGGCCTGCAATGGCTTTCGGCCGCCGACGGCGGCGTGCCGTGCGCGCAGGTCGTGTCGTTTGACGACACCAGCCTGACCCTGCGCCGGCTGGAATCGGCGGGCCCGAGCCCTGAGGCGGCCCGCGAGTTCGGCGGCCGGTTGGCCGTCACCCACGACGCCGGCGCCCAGGCGTTCGGTGCCGGTCCGGACGGGTGGGACGGCCCGGGCTTTTTCGGCCCGCTGTCACAGCCCCTGCCGATGTCGCTGCGCCGGCACCGCGACTGGGGCGAGTTCTACGCCGAGGAACGGCTGGCCCCGATGGCCGAACTCGCGGCCCCGCGCCTCGATGCCGCCACCCGCGACGCCGTCGAGTCCGTCGCGGCACGTTGCCGCGCGGGCGATTTCGACGATGACGACCGGCCGGCCCGGCTGCACGGCGATCTGTGGAGCGGGAACGTGATGTGGACGCCCGACGGTGTGGTGCTCATCGATCCGGCCGCGCACGCCGGCCATCGCGAGACCGACCTGGCGATGCTCGCGCTGTTCGGCTGTCCGCACTACGACGCGGTGATCGCCGGCTACCAGGACGTGCGACCGCTACGGCCCGGCTGGCGCGACCGCATCGGGCTGCACCAGCTCTTCCCGCTGCTGGCGCACGTCGCGCTCTTCGGCGGCGGCTACGCACAGCAGACGCAAGCCTGCGCCCGCGCGGCGCTGACCATCTGACCTCGGGCCCCGGCGGGCCCCGGTCTAGAGTCGAATCGCATGACGATCGATGTCTGGATGCAGCATCCGACTGCGCGGTTCCTGCGCAGCGACATGCTGGCATCGCTGCGGCGGTGGACGGGCGGCACGATCCCCGACACCGACATCCCCATCGAAACCACCCTGGCGTCGATGGACGCCGCCGGCGTCGACCTGGGTGTGCTCAGCGCCTGGCGCGGGCCGGGCGGGGCGGACCTCGTCTCCAACGACGAGGTGGCGCAATGGATTGCCGCACACCCGAACCGGCTCGCCGGCCTGGCCACCGTCGACCTGGACCGCCCGATGGAGGCCGTCCGGGAGCTGCGGCGCCGGATAGCCGACGGGGGATTCGTCGGCCTGCGGGTGGTGCCGTGGTTGTGGAACGCCCCGCCCACCGATCGTCGCTACTACCCGCTGTTCGCCCAGTGCGTGGAATCCGGCGTCCCGTTCTGCACCCAGGTCGGCCACACCGGCCCGCTGCGCCCGTCGGAGACCGGCCGGCCGATCCCCTACATCGACCAGGTGGCGCTGGACTTCCCGGAGCTGGTGATCGTGTGCGGCCACGTCGGCTACCCGTGGACCGAGGAGATGGTCGCGGTCGCCCGCAAGCACGAAAACGTCTACATCGACACCTCGGCCTACACGATCAAGCGGTTGCCGGACGAACTGGTGCGCTTCATGAAGACCGGCACCGGGCAACGAAAAGTGTTGTTCGGCACCAATTATCCGATGATCACCCACGAGCACGCGTTGGCGGGGCTGGACGAACTCGGGCTGACCGATGAGGCTCGCCGAGATTTCCTGCGCGCCAACGCCGAACGAGTTTTCCGACTGGAGGCGATGAAGTGAACGGCGCCCAGGCCCTGATCAACACCCTGGTCGACGGTGGCGTCGACGTGTGTTTCGCCAACCCGGGCACGTCCGAGATGCACTTCGTCGCCGCGTTGGACGCCGTGCCGCGGATGCGCGGCGTGCTGGCGTTGTTCGAGGGCGTCGCCACCGGCGCGGCCGACGGTTACGCCCGCATCGCCGATCGTCCGGCCGCGGTACTGCTGCACCTGGGCCCCGGACTCGGCAACGGCCTGGCCAACCTGCACAACGCCCGTCGTGCGCGGGTGCCGATGGTGGTGGTCGTCGGCGACCATGCCACATATCACAAAAAGTACGACGCCCCACTGGAATCCGACATCGACTCGCTGGCCGGCACCGTCTCGGGATGGGTGCGCCGGACCAGTGACGCCTCGCAGGTCTCGGCCGACGCCGTCGAGGGCATCGCGGCCAGCCTGTGGGGTTCGCAGATCTCCACGCTGATCCTGCCCGCCGACGTGTCCTGGTCCGACGGCGCCCAGCTGTTCTCCAACCTGGAGGCGCGGCCGACGGGCGCCGATCCGCTGCTGGCGCCCGAGGTGCTCGAGGTGCTTCGCTCCGGCGAGCCGACGGTGATCATGGTGGGCGGCGACGCGACCCGCCGTGCGGGGCTGGCGGCGGCCACCCGCATCGCGGCGGCCACGGGTGCCCGCGTCCTGTGTGAGACCTTCCCGACCCGGCTGGAGCGCGGCGCCGGCGTCCCCGCCGTCGACAGGCTGGCGTATTTCGCCGAAGCGGCCACGGCCCAGCTTGACGGCGCCAAGCATCTGGTGCTGGCCGGTGCCAAGTCTCCGGTGTCGTTCTTCGCCTACCCGGGCATGCCCAGCGATCTGGTACCGGCCGGCTGCGAGGTGCACGTGCTCGCCGAATACAGCGGCGCGGCAGAGGCTTTGATCGCCCTGGCGGATCAGGTGGCGCCGGGCACCGAAGCGGCGGCGGCGTCCGCGTCGCGCCCGCAGCTGCCGACGGGCCCGCTGACCTCCGCGTCCGCCGCCGACGTGATCGGGGCGCTGTTGCCCGAAGCCGCGATCGTGGTCGACGAGTCGAACACCTCCGGTGTGTTGCTTGCGGGGGCGACCGCCGGGGCGCCGGCACACGACTGGCTGACCTTGACCGGCGGGGCGATCGGCTACGGCATCCCGGCCGCGGTGGGCGCCGCGGTGGCGGCGCCGCACCGTCCGGTGCTGTGCCTGGAATCCGATGGCTCGGCGATGTACACGATTTCGGGACTGTGGACGCAGGCCCGTGAGAACCTCAACGTGACCACCGTGCTGTACAACAACAGCGCCTACGACATCCTGCGGATCGAGCTGCAACGCGTCGGGGCCGGGTCCGCGCCCGGGCCCGAGGCGCTCGCGCTGCTCGACTTGTCTGACCCCACAATGGATTTCGTGAAGATCAGCGAGGGCATGGGAGTGCCCGCGCGACGAGTCGCCACCGCCGAGGAATTGGCCGACGCGCTGCGTGCCGCCTTCGCCGAACCCGGCCCCCATCTGATCGACGCCGTGGTGCCGTCAATAACGGGCTAGGGTCGGCAGCCGGCTCAGCAGCCAGTCCGTCAGGGTATTGACCACGTCGACGCCCGTCTCGAACGCGCCGTCGTCCGCGTCCGCTGCGAGCGCCACACCCCATTGGCCGGACGGCGTCGGCACGATGCCGAACTGGCGGACCAGATACCCGCCATGCATGCCCGGGCCCCAACCCCCCTTCGCGGCATGGCCTTTGGCGGCCAGCCCCCACTGGTCGCCGGCGACGAGCCGCTGCATCAGGTCGATCACTTCGACGGCATCCGGGATGGTCGACAGCTCCGCGGCGAACCGCGCTTGGCGCTGCAGGCTCCACTCGGTTTGGCCGAAAGCGGTGAAGCCACGGCGAAGTCGCCGCGATTCGACCACCGTCGCGGTGTCACCGCCTTCGGCCACCACGGCCTGCACCCGCCGCGCCGCGTCCATCGGTTCGCCCAATTGCGACCACAACTGTTCGGACGCGCGATTGTCGGATTCGGTGATGGCCTTCATCACCAGATCGCGCGACCCCAGCCAATCGTTGCGCAGCGCCGCGATCGCCAGCGGCACCTTGATGGTCGACCATGCGACGCCCGACCACCAGCTGCCCAGGGAAAACGTTCGGTCCGGCCGGGCGATGGCGACGCCGACATTCGCCGGCGCCGAGGCGGCGAGCTGTTCGAAGCTGGCTTCCAGCGCGAGTTCGAGAGGCCGTGCGGTCATGCGCTGATTTCGCTATCGGCGGGCGTGACGCGGACGGCGGCGACCGGCTCATCCACCATCGCGTCTCCTTGTCTAAGCGGCATTTTCATTGCGGCCCCGCAGTCACCTGCGGCGTGCACGGGGCGGGGGCATCAGCCCGCCGGCGGTGGGAGTGGCGGCAGGGGCGGTCCCTGCTCCGGCGGAGGAGCTTCCCACGGTTCGGGGTCAGGGGTCGGCGGTGACCACACCAGCGGCGGCGGGGGTGGCGGTGGCGGGGGCGGCGGCGGCTCCGCCGCGGCGAAACCGGCGCTTCGCCCGAGCGCGGCCGCGCCCAGCCACCCGACCAGGATCGAGCCGGCGATCACTTCGCGGATTTTCATCAACCGCTGAGTTTACTGCCAGGACGGCGCATCAGGCGGCAACGCCCGCTATCGGTGGATCTTCCACACCGGATCACCGCAGTCCACGCCCTGGGCGGCCAGCTGTCGCTTCAGCACCTTGAACGTCACCGTCCGCGGGAGTTCGGCGGTGATCCGCACGTACGACGGCCACTGCTTGGGTCCCAGGTCCGGCTGCTCGGACAAGAAGGCGCGGAACTTGTCGTCGTCGAGTTCGGCGCCCGGCGCCAGCACCACGGCGGCCATCACCTGGTCGCCGACCATCGCGTCCGGCACCGGGTATACCGCGACCTCGCTGACGTCGGGATGGCGCAGCAACACCCGTTCGATCGGGGCCGCACCAAGGTTTTCGCCGTCCACTCGCATCCAATCGCCCAGCCGCCCGGCGAAATACGCGTAGCCTGCGTCGTCGCGATAGGCGAGATCACCGCTGTGGTACACCCCGCCGGCCATCCGTTCGGCCTCGGCCGCCTCGTCGTTGTAGTAACCCTCGAAACGCCCCGGCCCCGCCGTGTTGACCAGTTCGCCGACCACGCCGGGCGGGCATGACGCCCCGGTGTCGGGGTCGATGATGTCGATGCCGTCGGGGAGCGGGCCCAGCGAACCCGCCGGCGTGTCGGGCGTGCGCGCGATGGCCACGCCGCCTTCGGTCGAACCGAACCCGTCCTGCACGACGCAGCCGAATCTGCGCCCGAAGCGCTCGATGTCATCGGGCACACCCTCGTTGCCGTACACCGCGCGCAGCGGATTGTCCGCATCGTCGGGGCGCTCGGGCGTGGCAAGCACGTACGACAGCGGCTTGCCCACGTAGTTCGCGTAGGTGGCGCCGTAGCGGCGCACATCGACGATGAAGTTCGACGCGGAGAACTTGCGCCGCAACGCCATCGAGCCCTCGCAGGCCGCCGCCACCGCCCAGCCGACCAGCACCGCGTTGGAATGGAATAGCGGCATCGACACGTAGCAGACGTCGTCGCGGCCCAGGTCGAAGCGCTGTGACATCGTCACGCCGGCGATCGCGACCTTGCCGTGGCTGCACTTGACCGCCTTGGGCTCGCCGCTGGTGCCCGACGTGAAGATCAACATGAACAGGTCGGCGGGCGAGGCGTTCTGAAAAGTGATCGGCGCGTCGCGATGCTCGGCCATCTCGTCGGCCCACTGGGGCGAATCGGCGTTGAGGTGCTCGATGTCGCCCAGCGTTTCAGCCGACTTCGAATCGGCCAGCACCAATTGGCAGTCGGCCCTTGCGATGTCGCGTCGCAACGCCTCGCCGCGGCGCACCGGGTTGAGTCCCACCGGCACGATGCCCGACATTCCCGCCGCCACCAGCATCGCCGAGAAGAACGGGGTGTTCTCCAGCAGCACGCCGACATGCGGCGGCCGGGCGGGGTCGAGCCGCGCACGCAGCGCCGCGGCGATGGCAGCACCGTGCTGCAGGTGGTCGCGCCAGCTGGTGAACGAGTCCTCGAAGTAGATACCCCGATCGTCGATCTCGGTCAGCGGCGCCAGCAGCTTGGTGACCGTCAGGTCATCGGTGAGATCCATTGCGCCTAAGCGGGAGTCTCGGCCAGCTCCCGGCCGATCCGGCGCAGCTGGCCGGTCGCACCGCCCAGGGCGAACTCAATCTCCTTGGCGGCCAGGAAGTAGCGGTGCGCGGGGTGATCGGTGTCGACGCCGACGCCGCCGTGCACGTGCACGATGGTGTGCGCCACCCGGTGACCGGCGTCCGCCGCCCAGAACGCCGCACTGGCGACGTCGATTTCGGCCGGAATGTCTTCCGAGACCCGCCAGGCCGCCTGGGTGAGGGTGAGCCGCAGGCCCTTGACGTCGATGTAGCCGTCGGCCAGCCGCTGCGATACCGCCTGGAAGCTGCCGATCGGGCGGTCGAACTGCTCACGCTCGCGCGCGTACTCGGCCGTCATCTGCAGGCCCCGCTCGAGCACCCCGAGCTGGAACGCGCTGCGGCCCAACGTGCCCAGCGTGCCGAGCCAGGTCACGACCTCTTCGCCGCCGACCTTGCGACCCTCGTCCACCTCGGTCCCGTCCAAAGCCAGGTGGCCGACGCTGCCCAGGCCGGTGGTCTCCAGTGCGGTCACCGTGACGCCCGGATCCTCGGCGGTGACCAGGAAAACCGCGGTGCCGGAGTCCGTTTCGGCGGGAACCAGGAACGCGTCGGCGACCGGGCCGAAGCCGACCTGGGTGCGGGTACCGGTCAGCCGGTAGCCACCGCCCGCCTTGGCGGCCTGCACGGGGCCGTCGCCCATCTCGGCGTCGAGGGCGACGGTCAGCGTCTTCTCGCCGTTGACCGCGGGCGCGCCCCAGTTCTGTTGCAGGTCCTCGGAGCCGAACCGCGCCAGCGCGCCCGCGCCCAGCATCACCGAGTCGAGATAGGGCACCGCGGCCAGCTGGCGTCCCAGCGCAACCAGGATCGCGATCTGCTCGAGCGCGCCGAAGCCGTCACCGCCCAACGATGACGCCGAGGCGCTGGACAGGATGCCGGCGTCGATCAGCTTGCGCCACAGGTCGCGGTCGAAACGCTGGTCGAGCGCGTCGAGCTCACGCTGGTGTTCGGGGGTGCATACCGAGTCCACGATGGTGTCGACCAGATTGCCGAGGTCGTTCGCCGCTTCGGTGGTGGTGAAATCCATGAACGTCCGTCCTTCTATTCCGTTGCGGCTCAGCGGTTCCGGGGCAGGCCGAGGGCGACCATGCCGATGATGTCGCGCTGCACTTCGTTGGTGCCGCCGCCGAACGTCAGGATCAGGCAGGCCCGGTGCATCCGTTCGACCCGGCCGCGCAGCAACGAGCCCGGCGAATTCTGGCGCACCGTCGCGGCGGTACCCAACACCTCCATCAGCAGCCGGTAGGCCTCGGTGGCCAGCTCGGTGCCGTACACCTTGGCCGCCGAGGCGTCCGCCGGGTTCAGGGTTTCACTCGACGCGGACGCCAGTTCCCAGTTGATCAGCTTGAGCACCTCGGCCTTGGCGTGCACGCGGGCCAGGTTGATCTGCACCCATTCCGAGTCGATCAGCCGGGCGCCGCCGGCGTCCTTGGTGTTCTGCGTCCATTCGCGAACCTCGCGCAGGGCCAGGAAGATCGGTTGCGCCGAGACCAGCGCGACCCGCTCGTGGTTGAGCTGGTTGGTCACCAGCTTCCAGCCGCCGTTCTCCTCGCCGACCAGGTTGGTCACCGGGACGCGCACATCGGAGTAGTAGGTGGCGCTGGTGTCCACGCCGGCCATGGTGTGCACCGGAGTCCAGGAGAAACCCTCGGCGGTCGTCGGCACGGTCAGCATCGAGATGCCGCGGTGCTTCTTGGCCTCCGGGTTGGTGCGCACCGCCAGCCACACCCAGTCCGCATAGGCGATCAGGCTGGTCCACATCTTCTGGCCGTTGATGACGTAGTCGTCACCGTCGCGCACCGCCGTGGTGCGCAGGTTTGCCAGGTCGGTGCCGGCGCCGGGCTCGGAGTAGCCGATGGAGAAGTGCAATTCGCCGGCGGCGATCTTGGGCAGGAAGAACTTCTTCTGCTCCTCGGTGCCGAACGCCATGATCGTCGGCGCCACGCTGTTGATGGTCAGGAACGGCACCGGCACGCCGGCGATGGCGGCCTCGTCGGTGAAGATCAGCGAGTCCATCGGCGAGCGGTCCTGGCCGCCGTATTCTTTGGGCCAGTTCAGGGTGAGCCACCCGTCCTTGCCCATCTGCGCGACGGTGTCGCGGTAGGCGGTGCCGGTCCCGACCTCGCCGCCGCCCGACGAGGTCAGCGCCTCGCGGCGCTCGGGGGTCATCAACTCGGTGAAGTACGACCGCAGCTCGCGACGCAGCTCCTCTTGTTCCGGGGTGTAACTGATACGCATTTCGGCCGTCCTTGAGGTTTACGACGTTCTTCAGTAACAAGCCTCGTCACAGGCTGCAGCTCGACCAACGGCTACCCGTTCGCCTCCCCGGTTGTAACACGTTCTAGTCTGGGAATCCAGCGACCGTTTCGCCAGAGGTTTCGGGGCCCTATGGTGGACCTACATACTGATGAGGCGAGTCCTTCGGTGAAGGCCAGGTTCTAGGAGGGTGCTGTGCGGGTGATCGTGGACCGTGACCGGTGCGAAGGTAACGCGGTGTGCTTGGGAATTGCGCCGGATATCTTCGACCTGGACGACGAGGACTACGCCGTGGTGAAGCTCGACCCGATTCCCGCCGATCAGGAGCAACTGGCCGAGCAGGCGATCGCCGAATGCCCGCGCGCGGCGCTTCAGCGCGGCGATTAATCCCCACCCCGAGCGCGTAACCCGAAACTAGAGGTATTCATAAATTGACTAGCAGCACGAACGCGACCGATCTCTCCGGAAAGGTCGCGGTGGTGACCGGTGCGGCCGCGGGCCTGGGGCGCGCCGAGGCGCTCGGCCTGGCGCGCCAGGGCGCGACCGTCGTCGTCAACGACATCGCAGCGGCGTTGGACGCCTCCGACGTCATCGACGAGATCAACTCGGTTGGTTCGAAGGCCGTCGCCGTGGCCGGCGACATCAGCGAACGCGCCACCGCCGACGAACTGGTTGCTCAGGCCGACTCGCTGGGTGGCCTCGACATCGTGGTCAACAACGCCGGCATCACTCGCGACCGGATGCTGTTCAACATGTCCGACGAGGAGTGGGACCTCGTCATCGCCGTGCACCTGCGCGGGCACTTCCTGCTGACCCGCAACGCGGCGACCTACTGGCGCTCCAAGGCCAAGGACGCCGGCGGCCAGATCTTCGGGCGCATCGTCAACACCGCGTCGGAGGCCGGGCTGGTCGGTCCGGTCGGCCAGGCGAACTACGGCGCCGCCAAGGCGGGCATCATCTCGCTCACTCTCACCGCCGCACGGGCGCTGGGCCGCTACGGGGTGTGCGCCAACGCCATCTGCCCCCGCGCGCGCACCGCGATGACGGCCGACGTGTTCGGCGACGCACCCGAGGTGGAAGCGGGCGGCGTCGACCCGTTGTCGCCCGAGCATGTCGTGAGTCTGGTGAAGTTCCTGTCGTCCCCGGCGGCCGCCGAGGTGAACGGTCAGGTGTTCATCGTCTACGGTCCACAGGTGACATTGGTCGCCGCGCCGACCGTGGAGCGGAAATTCAGCGCCGACGGCGTCGCTTGGGATCCCGCACAGTTGAGTTCGACACTGCAGGATTACTTTGCTGGCCGTGATCCTGAGCACAATTTCTCGGCTGGTGCGCTGATGGAGCAATAGCCACAAAAGGCTGGTTGATTGGGGGGAATCACCAGGTAGAACGTGTGTCAGTTTGACACGTGACAAGTGCGTCTGACCTGGCGAATTAACGGTTCGGATAAAGAACTGCTGTTCATTGACATGGTGAACTTGTTCTGGGTTAATATGATCCGGCTCACACCGAGCCACGTGCGACCGTAGACGACGCAAAGGCCAGACATAGACTTCGCCGAGACCAAACCGAGGGGGGAACCGCGTTGAGGGAACAACTTGCGGTTCCCGCCCGCGCAGTCGGCGGATTTTTCGAAATGATGTTGGATACCGGCCGGGCGGCTTTCCGCCGGCCGTTTCAATTCGGCGAGTTCCTCGACCAGACCTGGATGATCGCGCGCGTGTCGCTGGTCCCCACGCTGCTGGTGTCCATCCCGTTCACCGTGCTGGTGGCATTCACCCTCAACATCCTGCTGCGCGAGATCGGCGCCGCCGACCTGTCCGGCGCCGGGACGGCGTTCGGCACCATCACCCAGCTGGGCCCGGTGGTGACGGTGCTCGTCGTGGCCGGTGCCGGCGCCACCGCGATCTGCGCCGACCTCGGCGCCCGCACCATCCGCGAAGAGATCGATGCGATGCGGGTGCTCGGCATCGACCCGATCCAGCGGCTGGTCGTGCCCCGCGTGCTCGCCTCCACCGTGGTGGCCCTGCTGCTGAACGGATTGGTGTGCGCCATCGGTCTTTCCGGTGGCTACGTGTTCTCCGTCTTCCTGCAGGGCGTCAACCCCGGCGCGTTCATCAACGGGTTGACCGTGCTGACCGGCCTGCGCGAGCTGGTGCTGGCCGAAGTCAAGGCGCTGCTGTTCGGCGTGATGGCCGGCATGGTGGGCTGCTACCGCGGGCTGACCGTCAAGGGTGGGCCCAAGGGTGTCGGCAACGCGGTCAACGAAACCGTGGTCTACGCCTTCATCTGTCTGTTCGTGATCAACGTGGTGATGACCGCCATCGGCGTGCGGATCTCGGCGAAGTGACGGGACGGGTGCGCACGCCATGAGTTACGACGCCACACTGCGGTTCCGCCGCATCTTCACCCGGCTGCAGGAGCCGGTCGACGACTTCGGCGAGCAGGCGCTCTTCTACGGGCAGACCATGCGGTATGTCCCCAATGCCCTCACCCGCTACCGCAAGGAGACCGTGCGGCTGATTGCCGAGATGACGATGGGCGCGGGAGCGCTCGTCATGATCGGCGGCACGGTCGGTGTGGCCGCCTTCCTGACCCTGGCCTCCGGCGGTGTCATTGCCGTGCAGGGGTATTCGTCGCTGGGCAACATCGGCATCGAGGCGCTGACGGGGTTCCTGTCGGCGTTCCTCAACGTCCGGGTCGTCGCGCCGGTCATCGCGGGTATCGCGCTGGCCGCCACCATCGGCGCCGGCGCCACCGCCCAACTGGGCGCCATGCGGGTGTCCGAGGAGATCGACGCCGTCGAATGCATGGCGGTGCATTCGGTGTCCTACCTGGTATCGACCCGCCTGATCGCCGGACTCATCGCGATCATCCCGCTGTACTCGCTGTCGGTGCTGGCCGCGTTCTTTGCCGCCCGCTTCACCACGGTGTACATCAACGGGCAGTCAAAGGGCCTCTACGACCACTACTTCAATACGTTCCTTATCCCGTCGGACCTGTTGTGGTCGTTCCTGCAGGCCATCGTGATGTCCATCGCGGTCATGCTCGTCCATACCTATTACGGCTACAACGCCCACGGCGGCCCGGTCGGCGTCGGGATCGCGGTCGGGCAGGCCGTGCGGACTTCGCTGATCGTGGTCGTCGTCATCACATTGTTCATCTCGCTCGCTGTGTATGGGGCGTCCGGTAACTTCAACCTCTCCGGATAAGAGAACCGCTTACAGGGACATGGCAGAAACAGACACGCGACGCACAACCGTCCGGCTGGCAGCAGCAGTGCTGGCCAGCCTGCTGGTGGCTTTCGCTGTGCTGACTTACCTTTCGTACACGGCGGCCTTCGCGTCGATCGACACGGTCACGGTGTCGGCGCCCCGGGCCGGGCTGGTGATGGAGAAGGGCGCCAAGGTCAAGTACCGGGGCATCCAGATCGGCAAGGTCGAAACCATCGACTTTTCGGGTGACCAGGCGCGGCTGACGCTGGGCATCAACAGCGACGACATGCATTTCATCCCGTCCAACGCGACGGTGCACATCGCGGGTAACACCATCTTCGGTGCCAAGGCGGTGGAATTCATTCCGCCGCAGGCTCCCTCGCCGACCTCGCTGCGCCCGGACGCGCATGTCGCGGCCTCGTCGGTGCAGTTGGAGGTCAACACCTTGTTCCAGTCGTTGATGGACCTGCTGCACAAGATCGACCCCGTCGAGCTCAACGGCACGCTGAGCGCGTTCGCGGAGGGCCTGCGCGGCCACGGCGACGACCTGGGCAACATCCTGACCGGACTGAATACCTTGACGCGCCAGGCGAACCCGAAGCTGCCCGCGCTGCAGGAGGACTTCCGCAAGACCGCGGTGGTGGCGAACGTCTACGCCGACGCCGCGCCGGACCTGACCACCGTGATCGACAACCTGCCGACGATCAACAAGACGGTGGTGGATCAGCAGAAGAACCTCAACGACACGCTGTTGGCCACCATCGGCTTGTCGAACAACGCCTATGACACCCTGGCCCCGGCCGAACAGGACTTCATCGACGCCATCAACCGGTTGCGGGCCCCGCTCAAGGTGGCCGCCGAGTACTCGCCGGAATTCGGCTGCCTGTTCGCCGGAATCGACCGAGGCCTCAAGGAATTCGGGCCGATCCTCGGTGTGAAGAAAGCCGGCCTGTTCACGTCGTCGAGCTTCGTGCTGGGCGCACCGTCGTACACCTATCCGGAATCGTTGCCGATCGTGAACGCCTCCGGCGGCCCGAACTGCCGCGGCTTGCCCGACATCCCGAACAAGCAACACGGCGGGTCGTGGTACCGGGCACCGTTCCTGGTGACCGACAACGCCAACATCCCCTACGAACCGTTCACCGAGCTGCAGTTCGACGCGCCCTCCACGCTGCAGTTCTTGTTCCACGGCGCCTTCGCCGAACGGGACGACTTCTGATGGCCGGCTCGGGAATGCCGTCGCACCGCGAGATGATCACCAAGGTCAGCATCTTCGCGGTGGCCATGCTGTTGGTGTCCGCGGGGCTGGTGGTGGTCTTCGGCGACTTCCGGTTCGGCCCCGAAAGCACTTACCACGCAACGTTTACCGACGTGTCGCGACTGAAGCCCGGCCAGAAGGTTCGTATCGCCGGGGTGCCGGTCGGCGCGGTGTCGGGCATCAAGCTCAACCCCGACAACACCATCGACGTGAAGTTCGGCGTCGACAAGCGCTACACCCTGTACTCGTCCACCCGCGCGGTGATCCGCTATGAAAACCTGGTGGGTGACCGGTTTTTGGAGATCACGTCGGGTCCCGGGGAGCTGCGCAAGCTACCGGCCGGCGCGACGATCAACAGCCAACACACCCAGCCCGCACTGGATCTCGACGCCCTGCTGGGCGGACTGCGACCGGTGCTCAAAGGCCTGGACGCCGACAAGGTCAACACGATCAGCGGCGCGGTCATCCAGTTGCTGCAGGGCCAGGGCGGGGCGCTGTCCGATGTGCTGGCCGACACCAGCGCGTTCTCCTCGGCGCTGGGCCAGCGCGACCAGCTCATCGGCGACGTGATCAACAACCTCAACACGGTGCTGACCACCGTGGACCAACGCAGCGCACAGTTCTCCGCCAGCGTCGATCAGCTGCAACAGCTGATCACCGGGCTGGCCGAGCACAAGGACGACATCGCCGGCGCCATCCCGCCGCTGGCATCGACGACGACGGACCTGACTGAGCTGCTGAAGAATTCGCGCCGCCCGTTGCAGGGCATCCTGGAGAACACCCGCCCGCTGGCCACCGAGATAGACAACCGCAAGGCCGAGGTGAACAACGACGTCGAGCAGCTGGGCGAGGACTACCTGCGGCTGTCCGCCCTCGGCGCCTACGGGTCGTTCTTCAACATCTACTTCTGCTCCGTGACGATCAAGATCAACGGCCCGGCCGGCAGCGACATCCTGCTGCCGCTCGGTGGCCAGGTGGATCCCAGCAAGGGGAGGTGCGCTTTTGCCAAGTAATGCAGGGCGTGAGCGCGATCCACTGCGCACCGGCATCTTCGGCGTGGTGCTGGTGGTGTGTGTCGTGCTCATCGCGTTCGGCTACTCCGGACTACCGTTCTGGCCCCAGGGCAAAATCTACGACGCCTACTTCACCGACGCCGGCGGCATCAATCCCGGCAATGCCGTGTATGTTTCGGGCTTCAAGGTCGGCAAGGTGACCTCGGTGGGTCTGGCCGGCGACAGCGCCAAGATCAGCTTCAGCGTCGATCGCCACGTCGCGGTCGGTGACCAGTCGCTGGCCGCGATCCGCACCGACACCATCCTCGGTGAGCGCTCCATCTCGGTAACCCCGGCCGGCGGTGGCAAGACGACCACCATCCCGCTCAGCCGCACCACGACGCCGTACACGCTCGCCGGTGCGCTCGAGGATCTGGGTCAGAACGCCAACAACCTGGACAAGCCGCAGTTCGAGAAGGCGCTGAACGTGCTGACCGACACGCTGCACGACGCCAACCCGCAGCTGCGCGGGGCGCTGGACGGCGTGACGTCGCTGTCGCGCACCCTGGATCGCCGCGACGAGGCGCTCCAAAGCCTGCTCGCACACGCGAAGTCGGTCACCGGTGTGCTGTCCCAGCGCGCCGGGCAGGTCAACAAACTGGTCGATGACGGCAACGAGTTGTTCGCCGCCCTCGACGAACGGCGCAGCGCCCTGAGCCAGCTGATCTCGGGGATCCAGGACCTGTCCACCCAGATCTCCGGATTCGTCGCAGACAACCGCAAGGAATTCGGTCCCGCGCTGGACAAGCTCAACGACGTGCTGTCCAACCTCAACGAGCGCCGCGACTACATCACCGAGGCCCTCAAGCGGCTACCCACCTACGCCACCGAGCTCGGCGAGGTCGTCGGGTCGGGTCCCGGATTCAACGTCAACGTCTACGGCGTGATCCCGGCGCCGCTGATCGCCACCATGTTCGACTTCTTCTACCAGCCCGGCAAGATGCCTGCCAGCCTCGCCGACTACCTGCGCGGCCTGATTCAGGAGCGCTGGACCATCAGGCCGAAGTCGCCATGACGCAGCGGATCCTGGGCAGCAGGGGGCTGCGCTACGCCACCATCATCGCGCTCGTCGCGGTGCTGGTGGGTGGCGTGTATGTGCTGTCTTCGCAAGCGAACAACCGCAAGATCGTCGGCTATTTCGCCTCCGCCGTCGGCCTGTACCCCGGTGACCAGGTGCGGATCCTCGGTGTCCCGGTCGGCACCATCGACACGATCGAGCCGCGGCCGTCCGACGTCAAGATCACCATGTCGGTCTCCAAGGACGTGAAGGTGCCGAAGGACGCCAAGGCGATCATCATGTCGCCAAACCTGGTGGCGGCCCGGTTCATTCAGCTGACTCCGGCGTACACCAGCGGCCCGGAGATGGCCGACGGCGCCAGCATCGGGCTGGGCCGCACGGCGGTCCCGGTGGAATGGGACGAGGTCAAGGAGTCGCTGACCAAGCTGGCGGTGCAACTCGGACCGACGGCCGGATCGATGCAGGGGCCCTTGGGCGCGGCGATCAACCAGGCCGCCGACACCTTCGACGGCAAGGGCCAGTCGTTCCACAACGCCCTGCGTGAGCTCTCGCAAGCCGCTGGGCGACTGGGGGATTCGCGCGGCGACATCTTCGGCACGGTGAAAAACCTGCAGGTGCTGGTCAACGCGCTGTCGTCCAGCAACGAGCAGATCGTCCAGTTCGCCGGCAACGTCGCCTCGGTGTCTCAGGTGCTCGCCGACAGCTCGCGCCACCTCGACACCACCCTGGGCACGCTCAACAAGGCGCTGTCGGACATCCGGGGATTCCTGCACGAGAACAACTCGACGATCGTCGATACGGTCAACAACCTCAACGACTTCGCGAAGACGCTCAGCGACCAGAGCGACAACATCGAGCAGGTGCTGCACGTCGCGGGCCCGGGTATCGCGAACTTCTACAACATCTACGACCCCGCGCAGGGCACCCTCAACGGTCTGTTGTCGATTCCGGAGTTCGCCAACCCCGTGCAGTTCATCTGCGGTGGCTCCTTCGAAACCGCCGCCGGGCCCAGGGCACCCGACTACTTCAAGCGCGCCGAGCTGTGCCGTGAGCGGCTCGGCCCGGTGCTGCGCCGGCTCACCGTGAACTATCCGCCGCTGATGTTCCACCCGCTCAACACGATCACGGCGTACAAGGGCCAGATCATCTACGACACCCCCGAAACCCAGGCCAAGTCGGCGACCCCGGTGCCGCAGCTGACCTGGATCCCGGCGAAGGGCACCCAGACACCGCCGGCCGCGCAGAACCCGGCGGATCTGCAGGCCCTGCTGGTCCCGACGGCCCCGCAGGCCGCTCCCGGGCCGGGCCAACCGGCACCGGCGGGTGCCGCTCCCGCGCCCGGCCCCGCTCCCGGCAGCGCGTTCGGTCCGCTGCCGGCCCCGCCCCGGGCCAGGCGCCCAGCGGGCCGGCCGCCGACCTGGGTGGTGGCGGATGAACCGAATGTGGTTGCGCGCCGGCGGATTGGCGACCGGCGGCATGCTGCTGGCCGGCTGCCAGTTCAGCGGGCTGAACTCGCTGGCGATGCCCGGCACCGCCGGCCACGGCAGCGGCGCCTACTCGATCACCGTCGAACTGCCCGACGTGGCGACCCTGCCGCAGAACTCCCCGGTCATGGTCGACGACGTCACCGTCGGCAGTGTCGCCGGCATCTCGGCCGAACAACGGTCCGACGGATCCTTCTATGCCGCAGTCAAATTGGCGCTGGACAAAAACGTCGTGCTGCCCGCCAACTCGACCGCGACGGTCGCGCAGACATCGCTGCTCGGTTCGATGCACATCGACCTGGCCCAACCGAAGGACAAGCCGGCCGTCGGCAGGCTGAAGGACGGGTCGAAGATCGCGGAGGCCAACACCGGCCGCTACCCCACCACCGAAGAGGTGCTCTCGGCGCTGGGCGTAGTGGTGAACAAGGGCAATGTCGGTGCCCTGGAAGAGATCACCGACGAGACCTACCGTGCCGTCGCCGGCCGCCAGGACCAGTTCGTCGGCCTCATCCCCAGGCTCGCGGAGCTGACGTCGGGGCTGAACCGCCAGGTCAACGACATCATCGATGCCGTCGACGGACTCAACCGATTCTCGGCGACCCTCGCACACGACAAGGACAACCTGGGCCGGGCGCTGGACACGCTGCCCGAGGCGATTGGTGTGCTCAACAAGAACCGGGGCCACATCGTCGAGGCCTTCGGGGCGCTGCACAAGCTGGCGAATGTCACCTCGAACATCTTGGCAAAGACCAAAGTGGACTTCGCCGCCGACATGAAGGACCTCTACTCGGTCGTCAAGGCGCTCAACGACAACCGGAAAAACCTGGTCACCTCGCTGCAGATCTTGCTGACGTTCCCGTTCCCCAACTACGGAATCAAGCAGGCCGTGCGTGGCGACTACCTCAACGTGTTCACCACCTTCGACCTCACCCTGCGCCGGCTTGGCGAAACGTTCTTCACCACGGCGTATTTCGACCCGAACATGGCCCACATGAACGAGATCCTCAACCCACCCGACTTCTTGACTGGTGAGATGGCCAACCTGTCCGGGCAGGCCGCCGATCCGTTCAAGATTCCGCCCGGCACGGCTTCGGGACACTAGGGGGCGGGCGCAGATGCACGACAGACTGACCAAGATCCAGCTGGCGATCTTCGCGGTGATCACCGTCATCACGCTGACCGTGATGGCGATCTTCTACCTGCGGTTGCCCGCGACGTTCGGTATCGGAACCTACGGCGTGAGCGCCGATTTCGTCGCCGGCGGCGGCCTGTACAAGAACGCCAACGTCACCTACCGCGGCGTGGCCGTCGGCCGCGTGGAGTCGGTGGGCCTGAGCCCCAACGGCGTCATCGCCGACATGCGGCTGAACAGCGGCACCGCCATCCCGTCGAACGTGACCGCGACCGTCAAGAGCGTGTCGGCGGTGGGCGAGCAGTACATCGACCTGGTGCCCCCGAGCTCACCGGCAACGAGCAAGCTGGTGAACGGATCTCGCATCGAGCGGCAGAACACCCGGATCGGCCAGGACGTCGCCGATCTGTTGAAGCGCTCGGAAACCTTGGTCAACAGCCTGGGCGACACCCGGCTGCGCGAGCTGCTGCACGAGACCTTCATCGCGGCCAACGGTTCCGGTCCGGAGATGGCCCGGCTGTACGAGTCGGCCCGGCTGCTGGTGGACGAGGCCAACGCCAACTATCCGCAAGTCTCGCAGTTGATCGATCAGGCCGGGCCGTTCCTGCAGGCCCAGATCCGCGCGGGCGGCGACATCAAGTCGCTGTCCGACGGACTGGCGCGGTTCACCTCCGAGGTGCGTCAGGCCGACCCGCAGCTTCGCGACACGCTGGCGACCGCCCCCGGCGCCACCGACGAGGCCAGCACCGCGTTCTCCGGCATCCGCCCCTCGTTCCCGGCGTTGGCCGCCAGCCTGGCCAACCTGGGCCGGGTCGGCGTGATCTACCACAAGTCGATCGAGCAGCTGCTGGTCGTCCTGCCGGCGCTGTTCGCCGCAATCATCACGATGGCGGGCGGTCCCCCCCTCGACGAAGGCGGAAAGCTGGACTTCAAGCTCGACCTCAACGACCCGCCGCCCTGCGCCGTCGGCTTCCTGCCGCCACCCTTGATGCGCACCCCGGCCGACGAGACGGTGCGCGAGCTGCCGAAGGACATGTACTGCAAGACCGCGCAGAACGATCCGAGCACCGTGCGCGGCGCGCGCAACTATCCGTGCCAGGAATTCCCGGGCAAGCGCGCGCCGACGATCCAGCTGTGTCGCGATCCCAAGGGCTACGTGCCGATCGGCCGCAACCCGTGGCGCGGCCCGCCGGTGCCCTACGACACCCCGATGACCAATGGCTTGAACGTGTTGCCGCCCAACAAGTTTCCGTATATCCCGCCGGGCGCCGAACCCGATCCGGGCACACCGATCGTCGGGCCGCCGCCGCCGGGCGTGGCGCCAGGTCCGGGGCCGTTACCGAACAAGCAGCCGGCCTTCGACCCGCCGCCGCCCAATGACAACGGGCCGCCGCCGCCGTTCACGTCGTGGCAGCCGCCCGGGGTCCCCCCGGTGCCGCCGCAGCTCCCCTACCCGAAGTGGCTGCCGCCGCCGGCACCGCCGTTGGGCATCAACCCGCCGCCGGCGGGTCCGGGGCCGGAGAAGCCGTGGGGTCCGCCGCCCGGCGGGCAGCCGCAGGCCAGCGGGCCCCCGGCCTATGCGACCTACGACGAGAAGACCGGCGCGTTTGTCGATCCGGCCGGTGGCACTGGTATCTTCGCGGCCGGCGCCACCGGTACCTCCGGCGCCGAGAACTGGGTGGACCTCATGCTTGATCCAAGGCCGATGTAATGGACCGCGTAATGGACCCTGCCGTGGCAGACGAACCAAAGACCACGCCGCGGGTTCGTCGACGCGCGTCGCGCGCGGCGGGCCCGGCCAAGCGCGAGCCGGCGCAGGACGTCACGGTGCGGACCGAGGCGCCGGCCGGGTCCAAGCAGCCGTCGAAACCGGTCAAGACGCTCAAGTCCATCAAGCCGCCGCCGCGACGGCAGCCGCACCGCACCCTGGTCGCGTGGATCTCCTTCGCCGCGGCACTGATGGCGGTCGGGGCGCTGGCCGGTGGTGTGGTGGCGCTGCTTGTCCAGCAGCGCCACGCCACCGCGGCGCAGGCACGCGATCAGCGTTTCGTCGACACCGCCACCCAGACCGTGGTCAACATGTTCAGCTACAAGCAGGACAACATCGACGAAAGCGTGAACCGGTTCATCAACGGCACCAGCGGCCCGCTGCGCGGCATGCTCGGCGCCAACAACAACGCCGAGAACCTCAAGGCTCTCTTTCGCTCCACCAACGCGACGTCGGAGGCCGTCATCAACGGCGCCGCGTTGGAAGGCGTTGACGCCGTTACCGATAACGCGTCGGTGCTCGTCTCGGTGCGCGTCACGGTCGCCGACATCGACGGGGTGAACAAGCCGTCCATGCCCTACCGGCTGCGCGTCATCGTGCACGAAGACGACGCAGGCAAGATGAGCGGCTACGACCTGAAATATCCAGACGGGGGCAACTAGATGGGTCGGCTGCGATGGCGGCGCTGGCTGCTGATCGTCGCGGGTTACCTCGTTGCCGTCGCGTTCGTCGGGTTGTCCGCGGTGGCGGGGTGGATGTACTGGGACCGGGTGCAGACCCGCGGCGAGCAGGAAGCGCGCGCGGTGTTGCCCGCCAAGGCCGCCAAGGAGATTCCCGAGGTCTTCGCGTACGACTACCAAACGGTCGAACGGAGCTTGTCGGCGGCGTATCCGCTGTTGACCCCGGACTACCGCGCGGAGTTCCAGAAGAGCGCCAACAACCAGATCATCCCCGAGGCCAAGAAACGCGAAGTAGTCGTGCAGGCCAATGTCGTTGGCGTGGGGGTGATGTCGGCCAAGCGTGAATCGGCGTCGGTGATGGTCTTCATGAACCGCACCGTGACCGACAAGTCACGTCAGCCGCTGTATGACGGCAGCCGGTTGCGGGTCGACTTCAAGAAGGTCGGCAAGCAGTGGCTGATCGCCTACATCACGCCGATCTAGCCTCGCCGTTCGACGTCAGTAGCACATCGCAATGCCGTTGCAGTACAACGGGTAACGCTGCACCGGGCTGGGTGGCGGCCCGATCAGCGACAGCGAGAACGGTTCCTTCTTCATCTCCGGCTGCAGCCCGCACACCGGTCCATGAATGGTGGTGTGGGTGCCGCTCATCGTTTCGTCGCTGAACGCGAAGGTTTCGGTGGACGGCGCGGTGCCGCCGCCAGGACACGACACGCCGTCGTCCTTCGTGACTTGGAAGGTCCACAGCATGCTGGACATCCGGGCGCGGCCGCTGAAATTCTGCAGCTTGTCCGCCGCGCTGATCTTCTCGTCGGTAAAACTCACGACGTTGAGCGCACATTGCATCGCGAACACGATCGGATCGGAGTAGTCGTTCATGTTCCGGGTGCCCGACGGCTGATCACAGATCGCTGTGACGGTCCACGTCACCCCGGACACGCCCGCCTCGTTGAAGGAATAGTTGCCGTCCGCCGGTGGGCCGAGCGCCTTGGCCGGTTCACCGGACTGCAGCGCGATTCCCACCGCGACGGCCGTGAAGATGCCGGCGCCCGCGGCGATGCCGTGACGGAGCTTCATCTGACTCCTCCCTTCACGCTGTTTTGAGTATCACAGCGTCGGGGCGCCAGCACCATGGGGTCGTGCCCGCGCGGGCTAATCGGCGTTACCGGGTCGGGCTTCGGCGAGCGCATCGAGGAACGACCTCGCCCAGCGGTCGACGTCGTGCGCGAGGACCTGGCGGCGCAGCGACCGCATCCGGCGCCGACCGTCTTCGTCCGATTGGTTCAGCGCGGCCTCGATCGTGTCCTTGACGCCCTCGAGGTCGTGCGGATTGACCAGATACGCCTGCCGGAGTTCGGCGGCGGCACCGGTGAATTCGGACAGGACCAGCGCACCGCCGAGATCGCTGCGGCACGCGACATACTCCTTGGCGACCAGGTTCATCCCGTCGCGCAGCGGGGTGACCAGCATGACGTCGGCGGCGACGAAGAACGCGATGAGCTCGTCGCGGGGGACCGGCCGGTGCAGGTAGTGCACCACCGGATGCCCGACTTCGCCGTACTCGCCGTTGATGTGGCCGACCTGGCGCTCGATGTCGTTGCGCAGCTGCTGGTAACTGTCCACCCGTTCCCGGCTGGGCGTCGCCAGCTGGACCAGCACCGTGTCGTCGCGCTTCACCCGGCCCTCGGCAAGCAACTCGGAAAACGCCTTCAGCCGGACGTCGATGCCCTTGGTGTAGTCGAGCCGGTCGACGCCGAGCAGCACCTTGCGGGGGTTGCCCAGCTCGGCCCGGATCTCGCGGGCACGGCGCTTGATGTCGCGGTGCCGGGCCGCCTGGTCCAGCGAGCTGGAGTCGATGGAGATGGGGAACGCCCCCACCCGAACCACCCGGGACTCGAGCTCGACCTCGCCGTACCGCGACCGCACTCCCACCGCACCGCGCGAGGTGTTGGCGCCGATCAGCCGTCGGGCCAGGAACAGGAAGTTCTGTGCTCCGCCGGCCAGGTGGAAGCCAACCAGGTCGGCGCCGAGCAGGCCCTCGACGATCTCGGTCCGCCACGGCATCTGCATGAAGAGCTCGACCGGCGGGAAAGGGATGTGCAGGAAGAAACCGATGGTCAGATCGGGCCGCAACTCGCGCAGCATCGCGGGCACCAACTGCAGCTGGTAGTCCTGCACCCAGACCGTCGCGCCTTTTGCGGCGGCGCGGGAGGTGGCTTCGGCGAAGCGGCGGTTGACCGCAACGTAGCGGTCCCACCATTCGCGGTGGTAGATCGGCTTGACGATGACGTCGTGATACAGCGGCCACAGCGTGGCGTTCGAGAACCCCTCGTAGTACTCGGCGACGTCGTCGGCGCTCAGCCTGACCGGCCGAAGCTCCAGGTCCTCCTGAACGATGGGCTCGTCATCCTGGTCGGTGTTCTCGGCGACAACCCCGGGCCAGCCGACCCACGCCCCGCGCTGGCGACGCAGCAGCGGCTCGAGGGCCGTGACCAGCCCGCCCGGGCTGCGTTTCCACGCGGTGGTGCCGTCGGGAAGGCGCTCCTGATCGACCGGCAGCCGATTGGCGACCACGACGAAGTCGGAATTGCCGAATTTGGCCGCCTTCGCGCCTCGCCCTCCCCCGGGAGACATTTACGCGTCGAGTTTCGCCGGCCCGATACCCAGCATGGACAGAAACACCCGGCACTCGTCGGCGTCGTTGGCGTACGCCGCGACGACCCGCCTGGCCTGGCTCGCAGTGTCGTCAGCCACCGGCTCGACGTCGCCGATTTCGCCAGGATCAGATTTCGTAGGCATGATTTAACTGTAGGCGACGCCCGCGACCGGTCGCAGGCCGTCTCACCAGCTAACGGGCTCCGGCCGCATTTATGGCTGGTTTGCAGGGATTCGCCGCGCCGCTCGCGAAGACGCGATGTACCGCCGCCGCGGTGATGCAGGATGAGCAGGTGGTCGATCAGGACGCCGCTGGCGACGTGGTGTTCGAGTTCGTCGATGTCGTCGTGGAACGGCAGGGAGTGCGGGCTCTGGACGGGCTGACCGCCGCCATTCCGGCTCACGGCGTGACCGCGGTGTTCGGGCCGTCGGGCTCGGGCAAATCGACCCTGCTCCGGCTGTGCAACCGGCTGGAGCTGCCGACGAGCGGACGTACGTCCTTCTACGGGTCGGACATCGCCGGGCTTGACCCGCTGTGGCTGCGCCGTCGGGTGGGCATGTGCTTTCAGCGCCCGACGCCGTTCCCCGGCACGGTCGCCGACAACCTGCGGGTCGCCGATCCCGACGCGTCCGACGCGCGGATGCACGAAACGCTGGCCCGCGTGGCGCTGACCGGATCGTGGTTGGGCCGCGACGTGGCCGCCCTCTCCGGAGGGGAGGCGCAACGCGTGTGCCTGGCCCGCACCCTGATGGCCCAGCCCAAGGTGCTGCTGCTGGACGAACCCACCTCCGCCGTCGACACCGAGGCGGCCGAAGCCATCGAGCGCGCGGTGCGCGAACTGGCCGCCGACGGCACTCCCGCCCTCTGGGTCACCCATAACTCGGCGCAGGTGCAAAGGGCCGCCGACCGGGTCCTGCGCCTTGAATCGGGCCGCAGCCTGGGCCTGGGCCCGGTCGCCTCGACGCCCGGCGACGGCCCGGTGACGTGATGAACGGTCAAGTCGGCTGGGTGGGCCTGGCGACGTCGCTGATCCTGGTGGCGTTCGCGGCCGGGATCTCACTGTGGCGGCGGCTGGGTTTGGAGCGGCAGCTGGCGTGGGCCGCGGCCCGCGCGCTGGTGCAGCTGCTGCTGGTGGGCGGTGCGCTGACGCTGCTGTTCGAGCCGGGCCGGTCGCTGTGGTGGTCGTGGGCGTGGGTCGCCGGAATGGTGGCCTACGCCGGGGACGTCGCGCGGCGCAGGGCGCCGGAGGTGCCGCGCTTTGCGCCGCTGGCCGTGGCCGCCTTCGCCGGCGCGGCGGTGGTGACGCTGGGGGTGATCTTCGGCCTCCGGGTGTTCCCGTTGCAGGGGCGCACGCTGGTGCCGGTCGCCGGGATGATGATCGGCAACTCGATGACCGCCATGGTGCTGGTGGCCCGGCGGTTGGTCGACGAGCTGCGCGACAAACGCGACGAGGTCGAGGCCCGCCTTGCGCTGGGGCAACCGTCGAGGCAGGCCGCGGCGCCGTACCTGCGAATCGCCTTGCGCTCGGCGATCTCTCCGCAGATCGAGACGACCAAGGCCACCGGCCTGGTGTTCCTGCCGGGCGCGATGACCGGCCTCATCCTCGCCGGCGTGCCGCCCTTGCAGGCGGTGCTGGTGCAGGCCGTGGTGATGTTCTTGATCCTGGGTTCGGTCGCGGCCACCACCGTGGTCGTCGCGATGGGCATCGTGCGGCTGGTGTTCACCCGCGACCATCGGCTGCTGCCGCTGGGCCGGCGGCCCGAGACCGCCGGCTGAGAACGCACGGTCGGCGGGCCGCGGCAGCCGATCACCCCAGCGCGGAGCCGGTTACACACTGGCCGTAATCTGTAAACAAGGCCAATTCAACGACGAACGAGGTGGGCGGAATGACAGTCTCCGAGCAAGCCGACGCCGGGGCGGCCGACGCCAACGCCCCGGAACTGGTGGCCTACGAAACCCTCGACGAGGGCCGCATCGCCCGGATCTGGCTGAACCGGCCCGATGCCCACAACGCCCAGAGCCGCGGCCTGCTGGTCCAACTCGACGAGGCGTTCGGCCGGGCCGAGGCCGACGACACGGTTCGCGTGGTGATCCTGGCGGCACGCGGCAGGAACTTCTCCGCCGGCCATGACCTGGGTTCCGAGCAGGCGCTGGCCGAGCGTGCACCGGGGCCGGGCCAGCATCCCAGCTTCCGCTCGCGGGGGGCCACGCTCGAGCCGATCATGGAGAAGCTGTACCACCAGGAGTGGCACTACTTCTTCGAAAACACTTGCCGCTGGCGCGATCTGCGCAAGATCACGATCGCCCAGGTGCAGGGCAACGCGATCTCGGCCGGGTTGATGCTGATCTGGGCCTGCGATCTGATCGTCGCGGCCGACAATGCGAAGTTCAGCGATGTGGTCGCGGTTCGCCTGGGTATGCCAGGCGTCGAATACTACGCCCACCCTTGGGAATTCGGGCCGCGTAAGGCCAAAGAGCTGCTGCTGACCGGGGATTCGATCGATGCGGACGAGGCGCACCGGCTCGGCATGGTCTCGAAAATCTTCCCCGTCGACGAATTAGAGGAAAAGACACTCGAATTCGCGCGACGCATCGCCGAGCGGCCCACGATGGCGTCGCTGCTCATCAAGGATTCGGTCAATGCCGCCTCCGACGCGATGGGTTACACCGAGGCGCTGCGGCACGCCTTCCACGTGCACCTGCTGGGGCATGCCCACTGGGCGGCGTTCAACGAGAACCGGTGGCCGGTCGGTCAGCCTCCGCACGTCGAGGACTGGCGTGACGCGAAGCCGACGAAGCTGGCGCGCCGCGACACGCCGTAGCGCCGCGCGGCGAGGGCCTAACGAGACCGGGGGTAGCGATATTCACCCCGAGGGGACATGCTTCTATAGCTAGAACTTGTTCCAGTTTGAAGGGGCCTCGCGTGCAGCTTTCGTTCGAAGACCGGACCTATCTGATCACCGGCGGCGGCAGCGGGATCGGTAAGGGCGTGGCCGCCGGGCTGGTGGCGGCCGGCGCCTCCGTCATGATCGTCGGCCGCAACGCCGATCGCCTCGCGGCGGCCGTCAAGGAGATCGAAGCCCTCCCCGGCGACGGCTCCATTCGTTACGAGCCCGCCGACATCACCAACGAAGAGGAGGCGGCGCGCGCCGTCGACGCCGTGACGGCCTGGCATGGCCGGCTGCACGGCGTGGTGCACTGCGCGGGCGGATCGGAGACCATCGGACCGATCACCCAGATCGACTCGGAGTTGTGGCGGCGGACCATCGACCTCAACGTCAACGGAACCATGTACGTGCTCAAGCATTCCGCGCGCGAGCTGGTGCGCGGCGGCGGCGGATCGTTCGTCGGCATCTCGTCGATCGCGGCCAGCAACACCCACCGCTGGTTCGGCGCCTACGGCGTCGGCAAGTCGGCGCTGGACCACCTGATGCAGTTGGCCGCAGACGAACTGGGCGCATCGTGGGTGCGGGTCAACAGCATTCGCCCCGGCCTGATCCGCACCGAGCTGGTGGCGCCCATCCTCGATTCGCCCGAGCTGAGCGCCGACTACCGCGCCATCACGCCGCTGCCCCGGCCCGGCGAGGTCGAAGACATCGCGAACGTGGCGATGTTCCTGCTCAGCGACGCGTCCAGCTACGTGACCGGCCAGATCATCAACGTCGACGGCGGGGTGCTGTTGCGTCGCGGGCCGGATTTCTCGGCGATGCTGGAACCCGCCTTCGGCGCCGACGCGCTACGCGGCGTGGTCTGACCCGGGAGAATCAGATGAAAAGGCTTGAGGGCAAACGGATCCTGGTCACCGGCGCGGCGTCGGGAATCGGTCAGGCCACCGCGTTGCGGCTGCTGAGCGAGGGCGCCGGCGTGGTGGCCGCCGACGTCTCCACGGACGGTCTGAGCAACACGCAAGGTTATGCCGACGAGGCGGGCACCGCCGACCGGCTCACCACGATGCCGATGGACGTCGGCGACGAGGGCTCGGTGGTGGACGGCGTGGGCTCGGCCGTCGAGAAGCTGGGCGGGCTGGATTCACTGGTGAACGCCGCGGGCATCCTGCGCGCCTGGCACACCCACGAGACCACCCTCGAGCAGTGGAATCGGATCATCGCCGTCAACCTGACCGGAACCTTCCTGGTGGTTCGGGAAGCGTTGCCGTCACTGCTGGCGAATCCCCGCAGCGCGATCGTGAACTTCAGCTCCACCTCGGCGTCGTTCGCCCATCCGTACATGGCGGCCTACGCGGCGAGCAAGGGCGGCATCCAGGCCTTCACTCATTCGCTGGCGCTGGAATACGCGAAGCAGGGTCTGCGCGCGGCGTGCGTCGCGCCGGGCAGCATCAAGTCCGGAATCACCGATGCCACCGGCGGATACATCCCGAAGGACGCCGACTGGTCGCTGTTTCCCCGGCTGATGCCGATCCTGCCGACCACGACGGAGTCCAGCGGCGCGGGGATGGCCGGACCCGAAGCGGTCGCCGGGGTGATCGCCATGCTGGTCTCCGATGACGGCGCGTGGATCACGGGCACCGAGATCCGGATGGACGGCGGCACGCATGCCTGATGGCGGCGACCCGCTGCGCCCGGCTTCGCCGCGCTGGCGATCGCCGCGTGCCTGATGGCGGCGACCCGCTGCGCCCGGCTTCGCCGCGCTGGCGATCGCCGCGTGCCTGATGGCGGCGACCCGCTGCGCCCGGCTTCGCCGCGCTGGCGATCGCCGCGTGCCTAGAGCGCCGCTAGTTCACGCAGGGCACGCCGCCGCCGTCGATCGGCTTTCCCTGATCGGGCGTCGGATACGTCGTGGTGGTGCCGTTGTAGTAGTAGCTCTTGGCCTTGGTCGACGTCGTCGTGCTGGAGCTGGTGCTCGTCGAGTCGTCCATCTGGGTCTCGTCAGGTGTGGGCATCGAGAAATTCGTGTCCACGGTGAGCCGGATGTGTCCGGCCGCGACGCTGGGGCTGGGCTGCTTGGGCGCGTCCACACCGAGCAGGGTGGCCAGGTTCTGCGCGTCGGTCTGCGCACCGGCGCCGTACTCCACGGTGGTGGTGGTCGGGTCGCCGGATTCGCGGTCGCGGACCTGGCCAGGGGTATAGCCCTTCTTTTTCAGCGCGCGTGACACCTCGCTGGCCTGACCGCTCATGCTGCCGGCGTTGACCACGTCGACGACCGTGGACGGGTCGGGTTTCACGGCGGTGGTCGCCGGCGCTGTCGTCGTCGTGTCCGATCCGATCGCCGCCGCCACCTCGGACCTGATCGCCGCCGGGTCGACGATGTTGACGTCCTGGCCGTCGATGGTGTCGTAGCGCACCACCGGCAGCGTGCGGAACTCGACGTTGCCGCCGGCCAGCCCGCCGAGCCGTTGGATCATGTCGTCGTTCCAGCCCGCCGACAGCACCACGTCCTTACGCGCCACGGCCATCAGGTTCTTGAGCTTGTCGATGTTGGTGAAGGTGCCCGAGGCCTGCAGCTCCTGCATGACCGACGAGATGAACGCCTGCTGGCGGTGGGTGCGGTCCAGGTCGCCGTTGTCCAGGCCGTGCCGCTGCCGGACGAACGACAGCGCCTCCGACGCGTCCAGCCGCTGCCGGCCGGCCGGGAAGTCGGCGCCGGAGTACGAGTCGTAGACGGGGTGATTCAGGCAGACGTCGACGCCGCCGAGGGTCTGCGCCAGATCGAAGAAGCCGGCCAGGTTGACCTCGGCGAAGTAGTCGATGGGGACGCCCGTCAGGTTTCGCACCGCGCGCAGCGTCGCCGCCCGGCCGGCCTCGCGGCCCTTGGTTTCGAGTTCCTTCTGGGTGCTGTTGCCCTGATTGGCCAGCTTTTGGGCGACGTACTGCTTGGTCAGTCCGTACGCCTCTTTGATCTTGATGTGGTTGTATCCCGGGACCCCGGTGAAGGGCACCCAGTCGTCGCGGGGGATCGAGAAGGCCACGACCCTGTTGTCGGCGCTGACGTGCACCAGGATCATCGTGTTGGTGTTGTAGCCGCCGTCGTCGGAGTCGCCGGCGTGCAGATGCTTCAGGATCGAGTTGGGCAGGTCGTTGCCGTCCTGATCCTTACGTGAGTCCAGGCCGATCAGCAGGATGTTCATGTTGTCGCCGCTGGACCGCGGGTCGTCGGGCTGCAGGGCGTTGGAGACGGTGATGCCGCCCAGCGCGCCGTGTGCCACGTAATAGCCCGCCCCGGTGAGCCCTACGGCCGCCACGGAGACGAGCGCGCCCAGGGTGCGCGTCAGCCCCTTGCGGAAACGGGAGGGTTGACGGACGGCTCGATGACGGCGATGCGCGCCGCCCGAGCGGGCCATCACAAACCTCTGCCCACGCCCAGCGCATCACCGGGCACCGCAACGGTGCATCGCGGCGATGTCGCTTCAAGCATGGTCACAAGTATGCGTTAGCTTGCTATGAAGCCCCCAATCGAGAGCACCCGTCACAGCGTCGGAGCAGGCGCGTCCGTCGGGCCGGGCGGCCGCGACGCGCGCTCGCCGTACCCGCTCTACCAGCGCGTTGTGCCCGGCCGGCGTCGGGGTGGTCTCCGGGAGGTCTCGGGCCGGCCACGCGGTCGCCCGGATCGAGCCGAACTCGTTATCGAGCGGATACCGCCGAGTGGATCGTTGCCGCGCGGACCGGGCCAGCAAACCGCCGCCGCCGGTCATCGGGCCTTGACCAGGTCCTCACCCGAGTTGTAGAAGAGCGTGATATTGGTGCCGGTGACGATCTCGGCGAGGTAGACGCCGACGGGTTCGACCTCGTAGTAGAAGTGGACGTTGCCGGCGTTGTCCACCGCCGACGCGCACGAAAAGCCCGGCGCACCGCATCGTTGCTTGATGGGTGCCGCGAGGACGGTGAGCAGCACGACGGCGACGCCGACGATGAGCGGGACCCTGTTCACTGCCGGCCTCGGCTGTGCCGGATTCACCACGGGTGGAGTGTAAGCGGCGAATCCGGCGGCTTGCGCGGGCGGCGCAGTAGGTTCTTCAGCTGTGGCAATCGCGCACCCGCACGAGGTATCGCCGGCGCACACCCGCGTCGAGGTACTCGGCAACATCGGGCCCAACTGGTTCGCCTCGGTGATGGGCACCGGGATCGTCGCGACCGCCGGCGCCGCCCTTCCGGTTCACGTCGTGGGGTTGCGGGCATTCGCTCTGGTGGTCTGGGTGATCGCGGCCGCGCTGCTGGTGGCGCTGATCGCAGTGGTGGGTGGCCATTGGCTGCGCCACCCGACCGTGGTGCGCACCCACGCCCGCAATCCGCAGATGGCGCATTTCTACGGCGCGGCCCCGATGGCGCTGATGACGGTCGGCGCGGGAGCCGTGCTGGTCGGCAGGGACCTGCTCGGCGAGCGCATCGCCGTCGACCTGGACTGGGTGCTGTGGACCGCCGGCACGCTGGGCGGGCTGTTCACCGCCGTCAGCATTCCGTTCCTGATGTTCACCCAGCACGAGGTCGAGCCCGACGCGGCCTTCGGGGGCTGGTTGATGCCCGTCGTCCCGCCCATGGTGACCGCGGCGACCGGGGCGCTGCTGCTTCCCCATATGGCGGCCGGCAGCGGGCGCACGACCATGCTGTACGGCTGCTACGCGATGTTCGGCTTGTCGTTGCTGGCCTCGCTGAACATCATCGCGATGATCTGGAGCCGCCTGACCCTATACGGCACCTCGGGTTCCGCGCGGGTGCCGACGTTGTGGATCGTGTTGGGTCCGCTCGGCCAATCCATCACGGCCGCGGGGCTTTTGGGTGCCAACGCGGCACTGGGTGTCGAGCCCGGGCTGGCCGAGGACCTCGACGCGTTCGCGATCCTGTACGGCGTGCCGGTCTGGGGTTTCGCGGTGTTGTGGATCGCGCTCGCGACCGCGCTGACGGTGCGCACGCTGCGCCGCGGAATGCCGTTCGCGCTGACGTGGTGGAGCCTGACCTTCCCGGTCGGAACCTTTGTCACCGGCACCTCCCAGCTGGCCGGTCACACCCACCTGCCCGCGTTCCGGGTGGCGGCGGCGATCGCCTATGCGGGGCTGCTGTTCACCTGGCTGCTGGTGACGGTCCGCACTGCGCGGGGCAGCCTGCGCGGCAACCTGCTCAAGCTGCCGCCCAGCACCGCCCCGATCAAGGCGCACAAGGACTCCGCCCGTCGCTAGGGACTGCCGTCGCGGAAGTTTTGGTGCCGCCGTGCGCGTTTGGCCGCCCGGGTACGACGGGTACGCCGCCATGAGCCGAGCAAAAGGACTGAGCATGATCGACACACGCCTCAGGCCGTTTTCGGCGCAGCGGCCGCGGAATTCGGAGCCGGCGCAGCCGGGCAGTCCCGGTGAGACGCCGGAGCGGCTCACACCGGCGGAAACGCCCGAACGGCTCGCGCCGGCGGAATCGCCCGAGCGGCCGGCGCCCCCGGAACCACCCGAGCGCCAAGCGCCGGAATAACGATCACGATTGGAGAGCGGACATGCGCGCCGAAGAAGGCGACGAAACCGTCAAGGACTACGCGAACGAGGGTAAGGAAACCCTGGGCCGCATCGAGGCTTCGCGGCATGCGGGGGGTCGTCTCGGTGACATCGCCCGGCGCTTCGCGCGCCTGTGGCGAGGCCCGCGCGACGGCGGGGACGCCGGTCCTCCCGGATAAACCCTTCAGCGACAGGCTAATTCGGCGCCACCGGTGCCGGATACCGGTGGGCCCATGGGCGCGCCTCTTCGAGCTGCGCCGCCAACTGCAGCAGATCGCCATCCGCGCCCAGCCTGCCGACGAACTGCACACCCAGCGGAAGCCCGGCGTCCGTCCAGTGCAGCGGTACGCTGATCGCCGGACGGCCGGTGAGGTTGGCCAGCTGCGTGTAGGGCACCCAGCCCAAACTCTCCTGGATGAGGTCATCGAGTATTCCGCTGAGCCCCATCAGTTTTCCGGCGCGCACCCTGCTGACCAGACGGGCCACCCGTTGTAAAACCGGCGACGTCGTCGTGGCGCCTACCGGCAGAGGCGGGGTGGCCAGCGTCGGCGTCAAAAAGAAGTCGTAGCTCTCGTGGAACGCCGCCAACGACTGGATGTAGTCGTTTCGGTGTTCCAGCGCGGCCATGACGGGTTGCACGCCGCCGGACCGCCCGAGTTCGGCGATGGCCAGGGTGTCGGCCTCAAAGTCGTTGTCCCGCGCGCCGGTTCGCTGTTTGATGTCGGCGACCTGCTGCTGCAGCTGGGCGAACCAGATGGTCAGGAAGTCGCGACCGAGCGCCGCGTCGTCGTAGGGCGGTGCGACTTCGTCGACCTGATGGCCCAACTCGCGCAGGAGCGCCGCGGCCTTTTCGACCGCGGCGACGGCCTCGCGGTCCGGCCGCGCATTGATCGCCGAGCGTGCCGAGTAGCCGATTTTCAGGCTTCCCGGGCGGTGCTTGATCTGTTCACCAAAGGGCTTGTCGGGCAGCGCGATCCGGTAGGCCGCCGCAGGGTCGGGGCCGACGATCGCGTCGAGCAGTGCCGCACTGTCGCGCACGGTGCGCGACACCACACCCTGGGTCGCCATGCCCAGCATCAGTTCACCGGTCTGCGGGCCGTAGGGCGCCAGCCCCCGGCTGGGCTTGAGGCCGACCAGCCCGTTGCAGGCGGCGGGGATGCGGATCGACCCGCCGCCGTCGTTGGCCCCGGCGGCGGGAACGATGCCCGCCGCCACGGCCGCCCCCGATCCGCCCGACGAGCCTCCGGGCGTGTGCCCGGTGTTCCACGGGTTGCGGGCCGGGCCCCAGTAGTCGGGTTCCGTCACTCCCTTGGCCCCGAACTCCGGGGTGTTGGTCTTGCCGAAGATCACCAGCCCCGCGTCCAGGAAGCGCTGGGTGACCAGGGCGTGGCGGTCGGCGACGTCGCGGGCCAGCGAGCGGGACCCGCACGACGTCGCAAAGCCGCGGTATTCCTGAGCGAGGTCTTTGAGCAGGAACGGCACACCGGCGAACGGCCCATTCAGGTTCGGGTCGGCCGCCTGGCGGTCCGCGACGTCGTCGAGGCGGCTGACGATGGCGTTCAGCCGCGGATTCACCGCGTCCGCTCGTTGCCGCGCCAGCGCGAGCAACTCGGCCGCGGTGACTTGTTTGCGCTCGACCAGCTCTGCCAGGGCGGTCGCATCCAGCGACATGTACTCGTCAAGATGCATGCGTTCTCCTTGGCTCCGGTCCGGCTGCGCGCGCCCGGCGCCCGCTCAATTGACGCCACGGCATGCTGTTGACGTTAAGCCAACGCGAGCTTTTCGTGGGGGCGCCTTAGTATCACCTGGTGCCCACGGCAGCCGAACCGTTTACGATCCAGGGCCCCGGCGGGGTTCAGATCGTCGCTGACCGCCTCGGGGATCCGCAGGCGCGCGCAGTGGTGTTCCTGCACGGCGGCGGACAGACTCGCCGGTCCTGGGGCAAGGCGGCGTCCGCCGTCGCCGCGCGTGGCTGGCAGGCCGTCACCGTCGACCTGCGCGGGCATGGCGAATCGGACTGGTCGGGCGACGGCGATTACCGCGTCGTCAGCTTCGCCGCCGACGTCCAAGAAGTGCTGCGCACGCTGCCCCCGCAACCGGTGTTGGTCGGCGCCTCGCTGGGCGGTTTCACGTCGATGCTGCTCGCCGGGGAGCTGTCCCCGGGCATCGCCAGTGCGGTCGTGTTGGTGGACATCGTGCCGAACATGGACCAGTCCGGCGCCAACCGGATCCACGCCTTCATGGCCGACCGGGTGGAATCGGGCTTCGGTTCACTCGATGAGGTCGCCGACGCCATCGCCGAATACAATCCGCATCGGCCGCGACCGACCGACCTGGAGGGTCTGACCACCAACCTGCGTCGCCGCGGCGACCGCTGGTACTGGCATTGGGATCCGCAATTCATCAGCGGCACTGCGGCTTTCCCGCCGTTTGAGGTCACCGATCCCGACCGGATGCACGCCGCCGTCGAGGCGATCCTGCGCGGCGGGGTCCCCATCCTGCTGGTCCGCGGCCAGATGAGCGACCTGGTCAGCCAGGAGCGCGCCGACGAATTCCTCGCGCGTTTCCCGCAGGTCGAATTCACTGACGTCCGCGGCGCCGGGCACATGGTGGCCGGCGACCGCAACGACATCTTCGCCGACGCCGTGCTGGACTTCCTTACCCGGCACGTCGACGCCGGGTGAACCACGTGCACGGAACGGATTGGTCGCCACCTCATTTCAGGTCGGCAGCGCTGTTACTATCTGCCGGGCGTAAGCGGAGGAGGACGGACGTGACCATACCGTGGTTGCGGGGGCTCGGGTTCTTGGCAGCGGTGATGGTGGCCGCGACGGCGGGCGCGAAATCCGCTCTGGCAGCGCCGCCCCCGGCTCTGCCGTCGCCCCCGCCCTCACCGGGAATTGGTGTCGATCACGAATCCGGCAGGTGCACAGCAGGATTCGCGGCGCAGGGCTCCGACGGCAGCTACTACCTGATGACGAGCGGGCACTGCGACGCGCACGACGGCAGCGAATGGACGTACGGCAACGACGCCCCGCTCGGGCGGATCTCAGCGAGCGAGCACGACGGCGATAAGCGCGACGCCGCGATCATCCGGCTGGAGCCCAGTGTCGGCATGCCGATGGGTGACGTCGGCGGCAGATACTTGGTTCGAGATGTGTTGAGCCGCCAGGATATTCAGGTCGGTATGCCGTTCTGCAAAATCGGGGCCGTCACCGGTGAGACGTGCGGCGCCATCAAAGGCATCAATGGCGACGTCGTCGAAGCCAGCGTGTTCAGCCTGGACGGCGACAGCGGCAGCCCCGGCTTCGTGATGAACCCGGACGGCACCGTCAGCGCGGTCGGCCTGCTGATGTCGTCGCCCGACGGGGATGACTACACGACCTACTTCATGCTCATCAACCCGCTGCTGGGCAAGTGGGGGCTGCGGGTGCTTCCGTGAACGCGCTTGCCGGCCGGTGACCAGGCCGACCCGCGGCACGTAACGTAGCGTTTGCAATTCTCGGGTACCGGGTATCAGGTGGACCGGCCGTAAGGCGTCGGCCCGCTGGGGCCAGGTAGCCCAGCTGTTTTGACGCGGCCGACGCAACGAGGCAGCGGAACCAGCGACACGAAGGGAAGCAGTAGTGAAGCGTGGGATCGTGGTCGGCGTAGCCGGCGTGGCCCTGGTGGTCGCGGCCAGCGCCGGATGTTCGAGCAACAAGTCCAGTACCGGTTCGTCGGGCTCGTCGTCGTCAGCGGCGGCCGCGTCGGCGGGCCCGGTGCTCACCGTCGACGGGCAGAACCAAAACATCAGCGGCCAGGTCACCTGCACCGCCGCGGGCAACAACATCAACATCGGCATCGGCGACCCGACCGCGGGCCTGGGGGCCGTGGTGAGCAACGGGAACCCGCCGCTGGTGCACTCGGTCGGGCTGGGCACCGTCAACGGCGTCGCACTCGGCTTCTCCGACGCCGCACCCAGCCAAAGCGGCAGCGCCGGGGCCGCGGTCAACGGCAAGGATTGGGCGATCAAGGGGACCGCGGTCGGCACCGACATGAGCAACCCGCAGCAACCGCAGCAGGTCACCAAGCCATTCGAGTTGGATCTCACCTGCCCGTAGTGCAGGTGCGATTAATCCCAAGAGGGGACGCAGCTATGTCTATGAAACGTGTCGTCAGCGCCGCCGCGTTGGCCGCCGGCCTGAGTATCTCCGCGGCGACGCTGAACGCGGGGTCCGCCTACTCCGCCCCGCTCGACCCACCTCCCCCGTGCCCGAACTGCCACGGCGGCGGTGGCGGCGGCGGGGCAACCCGGGCGGGCCCGGCGGCCCGGGCGGGCCGGGTGGTCAGCCAGGTGGTCAGCAGGGCGGGCCGGGCGGCCAGCCAGGGGGGCAGCCTGGTGGCGGTAACAACCCGCCGCCGGCGCAGGGTGGCCAGAACAGCCCGCCGCAGGGCGGTCACAACAGCCCGCCGGCCCAGGGTGGCCAGACGAACCCGCCGCAGGGTGGTCCGAACAATCCGCCGCAGGGTGGTCCGAACAACCCGCCGAACGAGCACGGGCAATACCCGCAGCAGGGCGGTCCGAACAATCCGCCGCAGGGTGGCCCGAACAACCCGCCGAACGAGCACGGGCAATACCCGCAGCAGGGTGGCCCGAACAACCCGCCCAACGAGCATGGCCAGAACCCGCCGGCGCAGGGCGGCCAGACCAATGCGCCGGCGAACCAGAACCCGCCGCCGAACAACAGGCAGCGATTCGAGGCACTGAATCCGCCGGCCACCCAGCCGCCGCACCCGCCGTACATTCCGCGCCACGACGTGGTCACCGCCAACGCGCAGATCGGTGGCCCCGCCGGCCCGGATATCCAATTCAGCATCCCGGGTCGCGGGGCACCCCCACCGCCACGCCCGCACGGCTACGGCTGGAACGATGGTCCGGCTCCGGGCCACCCGCCGCCGCACTGGGAAGGCCCGCCGCCTCCGGGGGGCTGGGACGGTCCGCCCCCTCCGGGAGGCTGGAACCGGCCGTGGGACGGTCCGCCGCGTGATTGGGATGCGGGGCGGCGTGACTTCGGGCCCTTCAACTACAACACCTTTACCGTCGTTCCCGTCTTCAACTGGCAGTACGGAGGATGGGGCTACTGGTTCTTCGGTGTGTGGGTGCCGCTGTACTGAGATCGGGTGTCAGCGGGCGCGGTCGTTCCTCGGCGCGCCCGCTGACGCATCTTCGGGAGCGTTTTCTCCACGCTGCGGCGGCGTCGCCCGCATGGCAGGCTCCGGGAATGGACGTGAGAGAGAACGTTCGCCGAGCCATCGACGTCATGACGGCGTGGTCGTCCGACGGCGGCCCCGACTTCACCTGGAGCCGGCTGGTGGAGAACGTGCTCGACGAGCCCGACGGCGACCTGATGCTGCTGATGGGCTTCGTCAATCTCGCGGGCGAGCTCGGGATCAGGCTCGAGAAGGCCACCGGTCAAGACGTGCGATCGCACCTGCAGGACATCGCCCGCAAGTATCTGTGAGCTACCCGCGGCTACTGCGGGTGCGCGGCCACGTACGCGGCTGCCGGGACGGGTGACGCCTCGTCGTAGCCGATGGGCAACAGCACGTCGCCGGCCGTCGTCAGGCAATAGACGTCCCAGCGGTAGTAGGCGGCGAACGTCGCGGGATCGGCGGCGATCAGCGCCGCGTACTGGTCGACGGCGCGCACGTATTCGCCGGCGTGGTTGTAGCCGTAGAGGGCGTGATCGCGATCGTTGGCGAAGCCGTTGGCGGCCAGGAAGCGACCCGCCGCCAGGATGCTGTCGTGGGGCGAGTGGATGTCGCCACCCTGGCCGTAACCGGCGAACGTCGAGGGCAGGAACTGCATGGGCCCCTGTGCGCCTGCGGTGCTCGCGCCGACGATGCTGCCGAAGCGGCTTTCGACGAAGTTGATCGCCGCCAGGTAATTCCAGCCGACGCCGGATTCCGCTTCCGCCTGGTGGTAGTAGTTCAGCAGCTCGTCGGCCGGTGCCGGGGGCTCGATCCGCCACGCCGGCAAGGTTTCTCGCACCGGGGTCAACGCGGTGAGTTGGCGGCGGGCGTCGACGTTGCGGTCGTAGACATCGACCAGTTCCGGCGGGATGCGCGGGCGCGTGGTGGCGTCCCATTCGGGGTGGCGTCCGATGGCACGGTAGGCCGCCTGCTCGCGGTGCGCCGCCGCCGTCAGCGCCGGCTCGGGTGTTCCCGGATCACGCAGCGCTCGCTCGTCGGCGACGAGGTCGTCGGCCAGCTGCGCGGGGTCCGACGCCAGTCGGGGCTGCGCGCCACCGGGCGTTCCGGCGTCCGCGGGCACCATGCGCGTCGTCGGAGCCGGCGGCGCGGCGACGCGTGTGGGTGTGGTCGGGCCGGTCGTGGCCGTCGGATGCGGCGCCGAACAGCCGACGATCGCGAGCGCGATCGCGCCGACGACGAGCGCCCCGGCACGCCGGTCACGGCTCACGGTGATCACGTCCGTCCATTGCCTCGAATCCCCACGGCGGCGGTTGGTTGGCCCACCGCGAGTCTGTCGCATCGGACCGCGTGACTTCAATGCGGCGACGGTCTTTTGTTCACCGGGAGTTGTGACAAACGCGCGACGCTCTCAAACTGATTGATATGCGCGACCGCGAGAAGATCGACTCGGAATTGCGGCTCATCGCGCTACGGCGCCAAGCGATCCGCGAGCAGGGCGGTCGGCCGTCGTCCCTGGAGGCAGACGCGCTGCTCGACGAGATCCTGGCCCACGGCGCGGGATCGTCCGAGCCGGTCGCGTTCGACGCCTGGGAGACCGAGGTGCTCGCCGCCGCCCCGTCGCTGGAAAGGAAAACCCGGGCCCTCGCGTCGCGGCGACGGAAGGTCGCCGCGCTGCGTCGGGTGACGCTGTTCGCGGCGTTGCCCCTGTCCCTGGCGGCCGTGGTCGCCGCGGTGGTGGTGATGTTCGCGCTCCACCGCCAGGATTCGTCGGCGCAGCCGGAGAACCCGCCGCCGCCGGCCGCGCCCTCGGCAACCGTCGCGCCGAAGGCGTCCGCCCCGGCGGTCAACGTCGCCGACTCGGCGTTCGTCGCCGCGCTGAAGCAGGAGGGCGTGCCGGTTCCCAGCCCGGACTACGTGACGAACCAGGGGCACGCGGTCTGCGACTTCCTGGCGCACCAGCCGAACTTCGCCGACGCGGTCGGATTCGTGCAGCGCAACTCGATCTGGGACGCCAACCAGAGCACCGCCGTCACCGCGGGCGCCATCGTCGCGTACTGCCCTCAGTCTCGCCCTGCGGCCTCCAACCAGATCTCACAGGCCGATCAGAACGCGCTCTCCGATCTGCAGGCCATCGAGCGAAGGCTGCAAGGCATTCAGGGAAACCTGCAAGACATCCAGGGCGGCCTGGACGCCATCCCGGGCCACCCGTAGAGGGCTCGGCGTCTTCGCAGCTGGAACGGGTTTTCCCCCCGCGTTGCGCCACCGAAAGAATGCCCAGGTAAATAGTGGCTGACCTTCATTGTTTTCGCAGTCAAGGGGAGTACTTTGACGGCTGACAAGGAGGACTCGTGGGCTACCTCACCGCTATCGATCCTGTTGACCACCAACGGACCAGTCGCCCGCTGGTGGGACAAACGTTGAAGAGTCCGGCCAAAGAGCCCGGGCTGCTGCTGATGGCGGTCGGTCTGGCGGCGTACGGAATTTGCCTCACCTGCTTCGCCCACTTCCGATACGGGGCGGGGATCATCGCCGCCGGCATCTCCTTGGCGGCGATGGCAGCAGGGGGAGCCTGGTTGTGGAAAGAGGCGCGGCGGGTCCGGAGACTCGAAAGCGACTGGGACATCGGGGATCACCGGACCCGGCCGGCTGACCTTGCCGTCACGTCGGGGAGGCCGAGCCCCCTGTCAGGATTGAACTCTTGTGGCGCCGCGACGGGACGGGGCGAAAACCCCTCTTAGCGGCGAAAGTGCATCACCGGAGGTCAAAGCAGCTGACCGTAACTGTGGGCAATTTGTGGGCACGCTCGCAGGCACCAGCCGCTGGTCGGCTTAAAGATCAATGGTGATATCGGAGTCCGCGCGATCGACACAAAGCAACATGCTGTCGGAGCGATCCAAGAACTGGGATGTACCGCGCCTGCCGACCGTGCCTTCGAGGACGTCGACGCGGCAGGTGCCGCAGAATCCCTGCTGGCAGGAGTACGGCACGTCAGGCAGCACGCTGCGGATTGCGGCGAGGGCCGAGGCGTCAGCCGGCACGTCCACCCCGCCGCCTGAGCGCCCGAACCTCACTGCGAACGGCTGGCCGCCGACGACCGGGGGCGCAGAGAACCGCTCGAAGTGGAAGCCGGCGTGCGGATGGGTGTCGAGGGCATCGCGGACATCGTCAAGGAACGATGGCGGCCCGCAGAAATAGACCGACGTCTGCGCATCGACGTTGGCGAGCACGTCCGATACAGCCGGGACGCCATACCGAAGTCGCAGGCGGTCAACCGGCGACTCGCGGAGTTCCGCCAGGAACGGCATCGTCGATTCATCCCGGCCGACGTACGTCAGGCTCCAGTCGATGCCCAACGCGGCCGCGGTGCGGATCATCGGCAACAACGCGGTGATACCGATGCCGCCTGCGATGAATGCGACCTTGCGAATGTCGCGCCTGGCGAAAAAGGGGTAGGCGAACGGAAAAGCGTTGCGGGGCCCGCGCGTAACGATCTGTGCGCCGGCCTGCAGGCCGTGAATCTCGACGGAGCCACCCCCGCCGGAGTCGAGCCGTCGGACGGCGATGCGGTACTCGGTACGGTCGTCAGGATCTCCGCACAGCGAATATTGCCTCAGTAGTCCCGAGGGCAGCACCACATCCAAGTGAGCCCCCGGCGTCCACTCCGGGAGCAGGCCGCCGCCCGGGTCCGCAAGAGTCAGCCCCATGACGTCGGCGGCCTCCAATTCGGCGCGCGTGACGGTGAGCCGTAGTTCGCGGTCGACCGCGACGACGTCCCGCGTGCGCAGGCGCGACGCGATCCCGGCGTAGCCGGCGACAGCGGTTTCAAGCCACGCCATGAGGCGGTCGGTCATACGGCCGCCCGGGCGGCTGGGGAACTCGCGAGATAGGCGACGGCCTGGCTGGTCGAGCCGTAGTTGCGGGGGTGGTACGAGGGTCGCAGGAATTCCACCCACATCTTGACGGCGTCCCACGGCGTGAAGACGTAGCCCGAACGGTACGCGCGGCGCACGTCGCGCAACCGAGCCTTGCGCCGCTCAGGCGGCAGTTCGGGGTCCACCGACATCAGGTGCGCAGTGCCTCGCGCCCACAGCAGCGCGAGGACCGGCGACACCGCCACCCAGGCGCGCACCCGGCGCCAATAGCTCCCGTCGAGGTGAGTGAACAGATCGAACGCGACGTGGCGGTGCTCGACCTCCTCGGCGAGGTGCCAGCGGAAAAGGTCGAGCACCCGCGGCTCGAGGTCGCGGTCCCATCCCTGCGCATTCAGGCCCCAGTCGCCGAGCCATGACGTGAAATGCTCGAGGGCGGCGACCATGGCGACCCGCTCGGTGAGCCAGCCACGCGCCTTCTTCGGATCGTTGAATTCGCGTTGGCCGAGCACCTGGCGGAACAACCGCCGGAACCCCTCGGTGCAGGGCGTCACGTCCAGGCCCTGCTCCTGCAGATAGTCGAGGATCGATTGGTGTGAGCTGGAGTGCGTCGCCTCCTGACCGATGAATCCGATGACGTCCTCGCGGACGGCATCGTCCTTGATCAGCGGGAGCGCCTCACGGAATGTCTGGACGAAGAAGACCTCGCCTTCAGGCAGCAGCATGTTCATCCCGTTGGCGATGTGGGTCCCCATCGGGTCCCCGCCCATGAAATGCATCGGGAGGCCGGACCAGTCCCAACTGACGTGACGAGGCGCGAGCGCGACCTTGCGGGAATCGTTCATCGTTGCAGCCTTTCTGGCAGGCGCGGCTGCCACCGCACGATCCACGCGACAACCGCGGAAGCGATACCGCTCGGGTTGTGGGCCGGCGCCCAGTGTCCGCCCGTCACCGGTGAGATGTGCACCGTGTGCACGTCGGGGTGCGGGTCGGTCTGGCTGACTGGCGGAATGAAGACGTCCGACGTGGGGGTGAGGATCTGGACCGGCACTTCGGTCCCGCCGCGCTCCGCGCGGGCCAGCCGTGGGAGCAGGTTGGCGGCATACATCCGGACCGCGGCACCGTTTGCGCGGGCGCTGCGGCCCGTAGCCGATTCGGCGTCGTCGTCTGGGCGTTCGAAGACCTTGACGGCGGCGGCCACGCTCAGGTCGACCAAGCCGAGCCGGCACAACAGAGGCGCCAGCAGCGGGATCTGCAACAAACCCATGTAGATGGGTGATTTCCACAACGCGACGACGTCTTGCCAGCGACCGTCCCGCACGCGGCGCCGGATCCAGCCGGGCAGGTGGTCGACGCACGGGCCGGAGATCGACGTGTAGGACAACACCCCGCGGTGTCCGGGATCGGTCACCAGGTGCCAGCCCTGTACCGAGCCCCAGTCGTGGCCGACGAGGTGCACGCCACCACCATCGTCTACGTGGTCGATAACCGCCTGCAGGTCGGCGGCGAGAGCGTCCAGGCGGTAGTCGGCGATCCGTCGCGGCTTCGAGGATGTACCGGCGCCGCGGACGTCGTAAGTCACGACGTGGTGGTCCTCGGCCAGCCGCGCCACCACGCCGTCCCACACCCTGTGGTCGTCGGGGAATCCGTGGACCAGGACCACCGTTGGGTGGGACGGGTCGCCATACCGGTAAATCCCGAGGTTGACGTCATCAGGCCGGGTGAGAATATCCGTCGGACGTGCGGACATCAGGGCCGCCTTTGTGCGGGCCTGTGCGAAGCAAGGTGTGCACCACCGCGTGACGCGTCGACGTTTCTGGCCGTCAGTACTCGGCGTTCGACGTTGCGCAGCACCAGCCGAAAGGCGACGCCGAACCCGATACCGAACGCGGGATCGAGGACTTTGCCGATCAACGGTGCTTGGATCCCGAAGATCGTGGTCCAGGTGACTTGCGTGCCTTGCGCGGTTTCGATGAAATCCACCTGCCCATAGCGGTGGTCGGCGCGTGGCCGGGAATCACGGATCCGGTACTGCATCCGGTGCGGGCGCTCGAACCCGGTGATCTCCTCGCACAACCGAATCGGGCCACAGTCGAGTTCGCGGACCGCGCCGAGCCCGTTGCGCTCGGTATCGCCGGGCCGAGTCACCCGACAGCTTCGGACCCCGAAGACCTCAGAGAGTCTCTCGTGATCGGTGTAGGCGTCAAACACCTCATCGATGGGAGCGGCGATCATCTTGGTGACGTGCAGGGTGTACACGGAGTCCTTTCGGTCAGTCAATACGCGGGGCCGGCGGGTCGAGTGGGACGGCCAGCACTGCCCGCACGGCAGCTTCCATCCGCCGTTCGATGGCCGCGTCGATCGGGCGGTCTTCGAGCAGGCGGCGGCGAAGCATCCCTCCCGGTATGTCGACGATGCACGCGGTGATCGCGTCAACAGCGATCCGGTCGGCGCGGTCCCACACGCCTCTGGCCAGGAGGACCAGGAGTGCAACAAAGCGCTCTTGAACCTGTGTCAGTTCGGCGACGGTCTCTGCCGTCAGGTCTGTCGAGAACAGCTGATCGCGTCGCTGGGCGAAAAAGAGCTGGGCGCTGGCGGGGTAGCGGCGTGTCAGGATCGCCGGGGCCAGTGCGGTGTCGACGACCGCTTGGTGGGCCCCGTCGGGTCCAGAATCGTTCGTCGCGGCGTTTACGGCATCGTTCATGATCGCGCCCAAGCGTGCGGCCGCGCGTAGCCACAGCCTCGCGAGCAGCTCGTCCCTGGAGTGGAATGCGTGGTAGATCGTGCCGTTGGAGACCCCTGCGGCGGTGGCAAGGCCGCGCAAGGTGAACCCAGCGGGGTTGTCGCTGACGACGAGCCGTTCGGCGGCATCGAGGAGGTCATCAAGGGCGTGGAGCCGGCGCCGAGCCATGCGCCCACTGTAATAGATCTACCGTTCTAGAGCGAATTCCCTATTTGTGGCGAGCCGATCGGTTTCGCCGCGTGGTGCGGCGATGATCCTGGACGCTTACGCCGATTCGTTCGACTCAGATCTCTCATCTGTTGCCGTCCGTGCGGGCGAAATTGTGGGGACGACAGTCGCTGCCGGACGGCCGCTCGAAGCAAAATGCTCGTCTACCAGCACCGACGGGAGTGAATGGAGCCCCCTGTCAGGATTGAACTGACGACCGCTCGCTTACAAGGCGAGTGCTCTACCACTGAGCTAAGGAGGCGGGGTTGAAACCGGACCCAGCCTAATCGGTCAGTCGTCGGTGTCGATCACGCGCGCTGAGCGCACCGCCCGCGACGACGGACGCCGGCGCCCCGGCAGCGGGATCCGGTCGGCGATGTTGCTCAGCGGGTTGACCACCATCGTGAGCGCGATGACGGCGTCTTGCAGCGTGGCGATGGCGGGCTCGAGCGCCTCCATCCCGGGTGTGAGCCGGGCCAGGGTGTCGGCGACGTCGGCGAGCTGATCCAGCGGCCCGTTCTTGGCCGTCAGCTTGTCGACGAGGCCGCCCTCGGCCAGCAGCCGGTCGGCCAGGCCGTCCTCGGCCAGCAGCCGCTCGATCAGACCTTCCTCGGCGACCAGTTGATCGGCCAGCCCGCCGGGCTGCAGCGTGCGTTGCAGCGCGCCGCCCTCGGCGGTCAACCGGTCCAGCAGGCCGCCCTCCGCCGTCAGCATGTCGACCACCCCGCCCGGGCGCAGCAGGCGGTCGATCGGACCGTCCGCCGCGATGGCCCTGCCCAGCGGGGCGTCGTCGTCGAGCAGCCTGGCCAGCCGGTTGGCCCGGACGATCGCGTCGTCGATCCCCAGCATGGACGTCATCGCATTGGTGCCGCCCGCACCGCCCTCACCCAGCGCACGCTTCGCGACGCCGACGGCCGCGCTAGCGACGCCCAGACCCGCATCCGCGGCGGCCAGCCCCGCCCGGGCGGGCGCGGTCGCGGCCGAGACGATGTTTCTGGCGAGGCTCATCCCCTGAGTCTATTCGCGACGCAGGCCGGTAAAGGGCGTTACGTCCCAAGGCAATGCGATGATCCCTGGCAGACTACTATCAGTCTGTTGGCACTGAGCTTTCAGGAAGCACACAACCTTCACATAGCAAACGTTCAAGCAAGGGACATGAGCATCTGATGACATCGACAACCCCGAGCGACACCAAACCGGAGGCCCGCATCCTCGTCGTCGATGACGAAGCCAACATCGTCGAGCTGCTCTCGGTGAGTCTGAAATTTCAGGGTTTCGAGGTCTATACCGCGACCAACGGAGCCCAGGCCCTGGATCGGGCGCGCGAGGCGCGACCCGATGCCGTGATCCTCGACGTGATGATGCCGGGCATGGACGGCTTCGGGGTGCTGCGGCGGCTGCGCGCCGACGGCATCGACGCGCCGGCACTGTTTTTGACCGCGCGGGATTCCTTGCAGGACAAGATCGCCGGGCTGACGCTGGGCGGTGACGACTACGTGACCAAGCCGTTCAGCCTCGAAGAGGTCGTCGCCCGGTTGCGGGTCATCCTGCGCCGTGCCGGCAAAGGCGGCGCCGAACCGCGCAGCGCGCGGCTCACTTTCGCCGACATCGAGCTCGACGAGGAAACCCACGAAGTGTGGAAGGCGGGTCAGCCGGTATCGCTGTCGCCGACCGAATTCACGCTGCTGCGTTACTTTGTGATCAATGCCGGCACGGTGTTGAGCAAGCCGAAGATCCTCGACCATGTGTGGCGCTACGACTTCGGAGGTGACGTCAATGTCGTCGAGTCCTACGTGTCGTACCTGCGCCGCAAGATCGACACCGGCGAAAAGCGCCTGCTGCACACCCTGCGCGGAGTGGGTTATGTTCTGCGCGAACCGCGCTGAGCCGGACGGCAGCGAGAAGTAGATAGATGGACACCAAGCCTCGACGTGGGTTGCCCCTTCGGATAGGGCTCGTCGCCGCGACCCTGGCCCTGGTCGCCTGCGGCCTGGCCGTGTCCGGCATCGCGGTCACGTCGATCCTGCGGCACAGCCTGGTCAGCCGCATCGACTCCACACTGCTCGACGCGTCGCGCGGCTGGGCACAGGCCCCGCGGCGGCAGTCGCCGCCACCCTACGAGGGTCCCGACCCGGGCCGGCCGCCGTCGAAGTTCTATGTGCGCGGCGTCAGCATCGACGGCACCCCGTTCACCGCCATCAACGACCGCAACGCCGAACCGGCGTTACCGGCGGACAACGACGTTGGCCCCAACCCGACGACGTTGCCCTCGGTGAACGGCTCGGACATTCAGTGGCGGGCCGTGTCGGTGCACGGTCCGCACGGGCTGACGACGGTCGCGATCGACCTGTCCGACGTCCAGCACACGCTCAGCTGGCTGGTCTGGTTGCAGGTGGGCATCGGGGTGGCGGTGCTGGCCGTGGTCGGCATCGCCAGCTTCGCGGTGGTGCAGCGCAGCCTGCGGCCGCTGGTCGAGGTCGAGCGCACGGCCGCGGCGATCGCCTCCGGTCAGCTGGATCGCCGTGTGCCGGAACGAGATCCGCGTACCGAGGTGGGCCGGCTGTCCCAGGCGCTCAATGGGATGCTCGCGCAGATTCAGCAGGCGCTGGCGTCCTCGGAGTCCTCGGCGGAGAAGGCCCGCAGCTCCGAGGACCGGATGCGCCGGTTCATCACCGACGCCAGCCACGAACTGCGCACCCCGCTGACCACCATCCGCGGCTTCGCCGAGCTGTACCGCCAGGGCGCCGCCCGCGACGTCGCGATGCTGTTGTCGCGGATCGAGAACGAGGCGTCCCGGATGGGCCTGCTGGTCGACGACCTGCTGCTGCTGGCCCGCCTCGATGTGCAACGACCCCTCGAACACCATCGGGTGGACCTGCTGGCGCTGGCCAGCGACGCCGTGCACGACGCGCAGGCGATCGACCCCGGGCGCACCATCACCATGGAGGTCCTCGACGGTCCCGGCACCCCGGAGGTGCTCGGCGACGAGGCGCGGATCCGCCAGGTGCTGAGCAACCTGGTCGCCAACGCCCTGCAGCACACCCCTGAAAGCGCCGACGTCACCGTGCGGGTCGGCACCGACGGCGACGACGCGGTGCTCGAAGTGGCGGACCAGGGCCCCGGCATGAACCAGGAGGACGCGTCGCGCGTCTTCGAGCGGTTCTATCGCACCGACTCGTCGCGGGCCCGGGCCAGCGGGGGTACCGGCCTGGGGCTATCGATCGTCGAGTCGCTGGTGCGCGCGCACGGCGGCGCCGTCAGCGTGACCACCGCGCCGGGCGAGGGCTGCCGGTTCCGGGTGACGCTGCCGCGCATCAGCGACGTGTCCGCGCCCGAGCCGGCTCACGCCAACTGAGCCAGCGCCGCCTTGATCTTGGCCTGGGCCTCGTCCAGCGATTCCGCCGATGGGTTGCGGTCGACGTTGGCGAAGCCGAAGTCGCTGAGGCTGCGGGTGGGGAAGACGTGCACGTGCAGGTGGGGCACCTCCAGCCCGGCGATGATCAGGCCGGACCGCTCGGTCCTGAACGCCTTGCACACCGCCTTGCCGATCAACTGGCTGACCTCCATGACCCGGGCGAAGGCCGGGCCGTCGACGTCCTGCCAGTTGTCGAGTTCGGCGCGGGGCACGACGAGCGTGTGTCCCTGCGTCATCGGCTCGATCGTCAGGAACGCGACGACGTCGTCGTCCTCGTAAACGAAGCGGCCGGGTAGTTCACGGTTGATGATCTTGGTGAAGATCGACGCCATGGCCCCAGCATAGGTTCGGCGAAATTGCGGCCGTGCCGTGGTCACCCTCGGACACAGCCCCACACGGCGATCCCGGCGAGGGACCGATGAGTTTGGCCGGTGGCGCGGGTCCATCCTGCGACAGCCCACAACAGGAGAGTGTCCCTATGTCACGAGTGCGCGTGCACAACTTTTCGATTTCCCTCGACGGCTTCGGTACGGGGATCGGCCAAAGCATGGATGCGCCGTTCGGGCATGCCGCCGGACGGTTGCACGAGTGGTTTTTCGCGACACGAACCTTCCGCGCCATGCACGGCGAGCCGGGCGGGGCCACCGGCGTCGACGACGCCCTGGCCAGCCAATGGGCGCCGGGCGTCGGCGCCGAGATCATGGGTCGCAACAAGTTCGGGCCGCAGCGCGGACCGTGGACGGGTGGCAAGGGCGGCGAAGAATGGAGAGGCTGGTGGGGGACGGAGCCGCCGTTTCATACCCCGGTGTTCGTACTCACTCATCACCCCCGGCCCTCGATCGAGATGGACGGCGGCACCACTTTCCACTTCATCGACGCGAGTCCCGTCGAATCCCTCCAGATCGCACGAAAAGCCGCCGGGGACAGCGATATTCGCCTCGGGGGTGGGCCGACGAGCATCCGCCAATTCCTTGCCGCGGACCTCGTCGACCATCTGCACATCGCGGTGGTGCCGATCATCTTGGGGCGCGGGGAGCCGCTGTGGGACGGGCTGGAGGGCCTCGAGCGGCGATTCGACGCGGTGGAGTCGGTGAGCAGCCCCAGCGGCGTCGCGCACCTGATCTTCACGCGCCGCTAGGGAAATCGACTTCGGCCGAGGGGCCGACTCAGTCCTCCTTGCCGAACTCCATCACGTCGAGGTTCCAGTACCCGCGCATGTTGGTGATCAGTCCGGCCTCGTTGACCTTGTAGGTGAACACGCCGCGCACCTTGCTGGTGACTCCGCCTTCAAACCTGCTCTGCAGCACCAGAATATGAGCGATCTCGTCGGGCGAACTCGACGGAAAGGTCTCCTCGCACGTGATGGTTAGCTGGTTCTGCGCGATGTTGTTGTCGAAGAACTCCCCGACGGCCGCCTTGCCGCGCACCCCGGTGCCGTCGGGGTTGGTGACGGACTTGCCGATCGGATCCTCGATGACGACGTCGTCGGTCATCAGCGCGAGCCAGCCCTCGCGGTCCTTGGCCTGTGCGCAACGCCAGGACGATTGCGACGCCGTCAGTGCGGGGGATTGGGCGGTTTGGGTCATCGTTGATTCTCCTGTCTTCTCATATGGCGCACGCGGCGCGCGCGCCGTCCTCGGTGGCTTTGCGGATCAGGCCGAGTCCGGTGCAGTCGCCCGCGGCGTGCACCTCGGCGCCCGGCAGGGCCTCGACGATCGCGTCGAACAGGGCGGTGTCGGGCTCGACCGTGCCGGCCAGCACGACGCTGTCGGCGGCCAGCCGCCGGGTGGTTCCGCCCGCGGGGGTGAATTCCACCGCATCGGCGGTGATGCGTTCGGTGGCCGCGCGGACGTGCACGGTGACGCCCAGTCGGTCGAGACGGTCCATGTGTTCGGTCTTGCGCTTGTTGCCCACTTCGGGAGCGATGTCCTTGCCGGCTTCGAGTACGGCCACCAATCGGCCCCGGCCGGCAAGGAATTCGGCCAATTCGAGGGCGACCAGGTCGCCGCCGACGATGACGACGCGACGTCCTATCGGCATCCAGGCCCGGCTGGCGAACCGGATCGCGGCGGGCCGCACCAGCCGCTGCGGCCACCCGGACAACGCCGAGGCGCCGATGCGCTGCCAGGCCGGGGCACCGGAAGGCGCACGGCCACCGAGTAATTCGCGTAGGCCGGGCCCGGTGTGCACGTGCGCGCGGTCGGCGCCGGGAATCGGGGGCACGACGACACGGCCGCCGGTGGCCACCACTACCGCGTCCGGGGCGGTCGCGACGACGTCGTGCACCGACGCCGGGTGGCCCAGCCGCACCTCGGTGCTGCTCGCCCTGACCTCGTCGCACAGGTAGCGCAGGAACGGCTGGTTCTCCGGGTGCAGCACCGAGGCCCAGCGCAACGCCCCGCCCAGCTGCGCGCCGCGCTCGAACAGCGTGACGTGGTGGCCGCGCTCGGCCGCGACCCGCGCGGCCTCCAGCCCGGCCGGCCCGCCGCCGATCACCACCACTCGTTTGGCGCGGTCGGCGCGGACCGCGGACAGCTGACGCTCCTTGCCGGTCCGCGGGTTGACCGCACAGTCGACGGAGAAGCGCTGTTCCATTGCGTCGATGCAGTTTTCGCACGAGATGCACTTGCGGATCCGGTGCGCCTCGCCGGATGCGATCTTGCGCGGCAGGTCGGGGTCGGCCAGCAGCGGGCGGCCCATCGCGATGAAGTCCGCCCGGCCGTCGGCCAGGATCCGTTCGGCGCGGGCCGGGTCGTGGATGCGGCCGACGGCGATCACCGGCACGTCGACCGCCTGCTTGACGGCGGCCGCGGCGCCGACGTTGAGCTCGTCGCCATCGTCGGCGCCGTTGACCATGCCGGTGACCAGCCGATCGATCACCCCGCCGCTGACGTGGAAGGCGTCGACGCCGGCGGCGACGAGTTCGGGTGCCAGCCGGGCGGTTTCGTAGATGGCCCGGCCGCCGGCGACGCGTTCGTAGCCGGAGATGCGCAGTGTGATCGGCAGGGCATCGCCGATCTCGGACCGGATCGCGGCCAGCGCCTCGAGCACCACCCGCACCCGGCCGCGGGCGGAGTCACCCCGATAGTCGTCGGTGCGCCGATTGCGTTGCGGGGCAAGGAACGAGCCCAACAGCATGTAACCATGCGCGGCGTGCAGCTCGATGCCGTCGTAGCCGGCCTCGACGGCGCGCCGGGCCGCGGCCTTGAACAGATCGAACACCGCGGTCAGCTGCTGCGGGCTGATCTCGGCCGACGGGCGCCCGGTGAGGTAGGAGGGAATCACCGAGGGCCCCAGCGATTCGACGCCGAAGATCTCCGGCCCCAGGCCGTCCGGCCCGCGTGCACGATCTGGGGCTGAATCTTGGCGCCGTGCTCGTGCACCACGTCGACCAGCGCACGATGCGCGCTCACGGCGTCGTCGGTGGCCAGGTGCAGGCCGCCGGGGGTCTCGGGGTGATGGTGGTCAACCCCGGTGGCGCCCAACGTGATCAGCCCGACCCCGCCGCGGGCGCGTGCGGCGAAGTAGTCGCGGGTGCGCTGTGACGGCAGCCCGTCCGGCGTCCCGTACATCGTCTCCATCGGAGACATGACCAGGCGGTTGCGCACGCTCATGGCGCCGATGCGTCCCGGCGCCATGAGGTGGCCGAAGCCGGTCACTGAGCGGACGCGGCTGATAGGTGGTTACCGGTCGGCGTCGGTGAACCGGATGACGCCGCGAATGTTCTTGCCGTCCAGCATGTCCTGGTAGCCGTCGTTGATCTGCTCCAGCTTGTACTGCCGGGTGATCATGTCGTCCAGGTTCAGCTTGCCGGCCTTGTACATCGACAGCAGCTGCGGGATGTCGTACTGAGGGTTGCCGCCACCGAAGATGGTGCCCTGCAGGTTCTTCTGCATCAGGGTCAGCATCGCCAGGTTCAGGTTGACATTGGTGTCCAGCAGGCTGCCGATGGCGGTCAGCACGCAGGTGCCGCCCTTTTGGGTGATGTTCAGGTAGTTGTCGACGTCGGCGCCATGCAGCTCACCGACGGTGACCACGACCTTGTGGGCCATCAGGCCGTAGGTGACCTCGGCCATGCCCGCCATGGCGGCCATGATGTCGGGGTAGACGTGGGTGGCGCCGAACTTGAGCGCCTGGTCGCGCTTCCATTCGACCGGGTCGATCGCGAAGATGTAGCGCGCTCCGGCGTTGACGGCGCCCTGCAGCGCCGCCATGCCGACCCCGCCGACGCCGACGATGGCGACGTCCTGGCCCGGGCGGATGTCGGCGGTGCGGACCGACGAACCGTAACCGGTGGTGACGCCGCAGCCGACCAGCGCGGCCACCTCGAACGGGACGGACGGGTCGATCTTCACCACCGAGCTGCGGTGCACGACCATGTAGGGGGAGAACGTGCCCAGCAGCGTCATGGGGAAGACGTTCTGGCCGCGGGCCTGGATCCGGAAGGTGCCATCGGACACCGCGGCGCCGCCCAGCAGGCCGGCGCCGAGGTCGCACAGGTTGCGCATGCCGGCCTGACAGGTCGGACACTGCCCGCAGGACGGGATGAACGACAGCACGACGTGGTCACCCGGGGCGATGTCTTCCACGCCGGGGCCGACCTCGGTGACGATGCCCGCGCCCTCGTGGCCGCCCAGCACCGGGAAACCGGCCATCGGGATGCCCCCGGTGACCAGGTGATGGTCGGAGTGGCACATGCCCGCCGCTTCCATCTGGATCTTGACCTCATGCGCTTGCGGGTCGCCGATCTCGATTTCCTCGATTGACCAGGGCTGATTGAACTCCCAGATCAGTGCGCCTTTTGTCTTCACGATGGTCCTGACCCCATTTCGCCTTTGAATCGATCAGAGCTGACCGGCCCCTTCATGCCGGCCAGCTAGGTGACGAGTGCCACAGGCACCCTTGTCGCGTCAGCATAGCGCGTGCAACAAATCAAATGCTTGGTTGGCTCCCCCCTCACCAGATGGGGACGGGGGCCTCGCCCAGCGGGTAGTAGCCGGGCAGCTTTTCGCCGGCGATGCTGCGCTCGATCCGCTTCTGCATGCCCTCGCTCAGGTCGCCGGACTCGATGAGTTTGCCGAACATGTAGGCGACGTGCCCGAAGTCGAAGAAATCGCGCTGCCATTCGATCTTTTGGTCACCGTTGAGCCGGAACCAGCTGCCGCCGATGCCGTAGATCTCGTCCTGGGTGCCGTCGGCCTTGTTGACGATCTGCTTCCAGAAGCCGACGATCTCGCCCTGCTTCTCGTCGATGAGCACCTTCTGGTACTCGTACACCCAATTCTCCAGGCCCTCCATCTCCAGGCCCAGCGCGACGTCGCGGATCTCGTCGACGCCGACGCACATCACGTCCTCCTTAGGGCCGATGTTCCAGCCGTAGGTGGCGTCCTGGGTGTAGAAGTCCGCCAACGGTCGCCAGTCACCGGCCTTCTCGCAGTCCTTATTGGCCTGCAGCCAGCGGTCGACCCATGCCTCGAGATCTTCGCGCGAGTGTGACGCCATTGTCCTTAATCTTCTTTCTCTTTGATGAAAAGTGCTTGCGTTGGGCACATATCGACCGCGCGCTCAATCTCGTCGCGGGCGTCTTCGGGCGGTTCGGGGTCGAGGATCTCGACCTTGCCGCGCTTGGGCACCCGGAAATAGTCGGGCGCCTCCAGTTCGCACATGGCGTGGCCCTGACACAAATCCAGATCCGCTTCGATTCTGAATCCGCCCATCGGACTTACTCCTTACGTGCTGCGCTTGCGGTAGCGGACCTTGGCCGGCCGGGCCAGCTGCACGACCATCTTGGAGTGGTCGTTGTGATAGCTGTCCGCGGGCTGCGCCATCTCGAATTCGTACTCGCGCAACAGGACCGAGAAGATCGCCTTGATCTGCATCTGGGCGAACGCGGCGCCGACGCAGCGGTGCCGGCCCGCGCCGAACGGAATCCACGTCCAGCGGTTGACGATGTCGGCCTGCTCGGGCTTGTTGTAGCGGTCCGGCTTGAACGCATCCGGGTCGGGAAAGTCCTCGGGAATCCGGTTCGAGATCGCCGGGGACGCCGCGACGAAATCGCCGGCGTGGATCGGAAAGCCCTCGACCTCGAACTCGCCCTGGGCCACCCGCATCAGGATGATCAGCGGCGGGTGCAGCCGCAGCGTCTCCTTGACCACGTTGTCCAGCTTCGGAATCGACCGCAACGCATGGAAACTCACTTCCTGGCCGTCGGCGTAGAGCTCCTCGAGCTCGGCCAGCACCTCGGCGTACACCTCGGGATGGCGGATCAGCTCGATCAACGTCCACGCCGAGGTCCCCGAACTGGTGTGGTGCCCGGCGAACATCAGCGAGATGAACATCCCGGTGACCTCGTCGGCGGAGAACCGCGGGTTCCCGTCCTCGTCCTTGATCGAGACGAGCACGTCGAGCATGTCGCGGTCGGACTTGTCCTTCGGCGGGTTGGACACCCGCTGGTTCATGATTTCCTGCACCAGCGCAACGAGTTTGACCCGGGCCTCGTCGCGCCGCCGGAAGCTCTCGATCGGCAGGTAGGGGTCGACGTAACACAACGGGTCGGTTCCGCGCTCCAGCTCGTGGTAGTACTCCGCGAACCGGTGGTCGAGCTGGTTGCGGAACTTCACGCCGATCAGGCAGGCCGTCGAGGTGTAGATGGTCAACTCGGAGAAGAAGTCGAGCAGCTCGATCTCGCCCTCGTCGCCCCAGTCGGCTATCATCCCCTGCACCTGAGCCTCGATGGTGGCGGCGTGGCCCTTCATCTGCTCGCCGCGCAGCGCCGAGTTGTGCAGCATCTCCTTGCGCCGCTCCGGGCTGGCGTCGAACACCACGCCCTTGCCGAAGATCGGCGCCATGAACGGGTACGCCGCGGCCTGGTCCAGGTCTTCGTCGGCGGACCGGAAGAAGAACTCGTTGGCGTTCGCGCCGGACAGCAGGATGACGTGCTTGTCGACCAGCTGGAACCAGCCGACGTCGCCGCACTCGTCGCGGACGCGCTTCATCAAACCGATTGGGTCGGTGCGGAATTCCTCGAGGTGTCCGTGCTCTTCTTCGCCGCCGGAAACCCGGGGCACCACAGTGCTGGTCGTCATTGTCCTGGCATCCCCTCTTCGCCGAGTGCGAGTTTCTGGCGGTCCTTTTTGTCGGCCAACGGGGCTTCGGGCTGAAGCTCCATGTTCGCGATGAAGCCGCCACGCGGTGTCTCGGCGACGAACGTGATGGCGCGCGCCAAATCCGCAGCGCGCAGGAAGTAGTCGTGGCGGGCCTGGCCCCACTTGGCCCAGTCTTCCAATGCGGGGCCGATCTTCTCGGCCGGCAGGCTCCAGCCCATCGACGTCTTCGTCGGGCCGGGATGCACGATCGAGGCGCGCACGCCGGTGCCCTCGAGTTCCATCTGGAAGTTGGTGACCATCGCGACGAGTGCGGCCTTGGCCGCGCCGTAGGCACCCATGTGCGGGCGCTGCCGCAGGGCCACATCGGAACCTACGAAGATCAGGTCGCCGCGTTGCCGCTCCAGCATGCCGGGCAGCACCGCGGCGGCCAGCCGGTTTGCGCCGACCAGATGGATCTGCAGCTGCGACTCGAACTCATCGGTGGTGATCTCGGCGAGCTTGCCGAAGTAGGTGTCGCCGGCGCCGGCCACCAGCACCTCGATGTCGCCGAGCGCCTCGGTCGACTGTGCGACAAAGGATTTCACCGAGTTCGGATCCGTGACGTCAAGGTGGAATCCGACCGCCTCGCCGCCGTTGGCGTTGATCTTGCCGACGATGTCGTCGAGCTTCTCGACGCGGCGGGCACCCAGCGCGACCGGGAAACCATGCGCCGCGAGCTCGATGGCGGTGGCCTCGCCGATGCCGGAGGATGCACCGGCGACGATCGCGGGCCGGCGTTCGGGCAGGGGTTCAAACCGGGGCATTCAGCGGACCTCCACGCTCATGGGTAGGTGAGCGAATCCGCGGACATTGCTCGAGTGGACGCGGACGGCGTTGGCCTCGTCGACCTCGTAGCCGCGGATTCGCTTGAACAACTCGGTGAGCGCGACCCGGGCCTCCATCCGCGCCAGATGCGCGCCGAGGCAGAAGTGTGCGCCGCTACCGAAACTCAATAGTTTGGGCCCGATTTCGCGCCCGATCAGGTAGTCGTCGGGGTGTTCGAAGACCCGCTCGTCGCGATGCCCGGACCCGGGCAACAGCAACAGGACATCGCCCTCGGGAATGGTGGTGTCGTAGAGCGTGAGCTCACCGGACACCGTGCGAGCCAGGATCTGGCTGGAGGTGTCGTAGCGCAGCGTCTCCTCGACCCAGAGCGGCACCCGCGCCAGGTCCTCGTAGACCGGCGTCAGTTGATCGGGGTTCTTGTGTCCCCAAAATGCGGCGTTGGCAAGCAGTTTGGTGGTGGTCTCGTTGCCGGCGATCACCATCAGGAACATGAAGCCGAGCACCTCGTCGTCGGTGAGCCGGTCGCCGTCGATCTCGGCCTCGAGCAACGCCGAGGTGAGATCGTCGGTCAGCTTCGCGCGCCGCTCGGCCACCATGCCCTGGTAGTAGACGATCAGGTTGAGGGAGGCCTCCACCGCCTCGGGCGGCACGTCGGTGACGCCCTCCTCGCGGTGCATCACGCCGTCGGCCCAGGCGCGCACCCGATCCCGGTCCGGCTCGGGGACCCCCATCAACTCGGAGATGACGTCCATGGGCAGCTTGCCGGCGAACTCGTCGACGTAGTCGACCGCACCGTCCTTGGCCTTGGCCAGCATGGTGTCGAGATGCCGCGTGGCGATCTCGGTGACCCGCGGCTCGAGTTCACGAATCCGGCGCGGCGTGAAGCCTTTTGAGACCAGCGTGCGCAGCCGCAGGTGGGCGGGATCGTCCATCGCCAGGAAGGACATCGTCTTGCTGGCGTGCGGGCCTCGCGACGCCGGATCCAGCGAGACGCCATACTTATTGGAAAGCGTTGTGCTGTTGCGGAATCCCTGCAGCACGTCCTGGTGCCGTGACAGCGCCCAGAACTTCAGCTCGTCGTTGCGATACAGCGGGGCCTCGTCGCGCAGCCGCTTGTAGTAGGGGTACGGGTCTTCGTGGAAGTCGTAGTCGTAGGGATCGAGGACCAGCTCGTGGTCGCCCACATGGACGGTCATTTAGGTTCTTGTCTCCTGGCTTGTGTTCCCGGGGCCGGGCAGGATCAGGCTCACTACATAGGCCAATTGGTCGGCGATCTGGTGATAGGTGAACTGGCCACTCGCGGCCTGCACCAATGCGCCGAAGAACATCATCTCGAGCGCGGCCACCGTCTTCGGGTCGGCGCCGGGCCCGATCGCCGTCGCGATGCGCCGGTGGATCTCCGCCCCGATGCGGTCCCGCACGGCACCCACCGCCGGATCGGCCCCACCGCCGAGCAGCGCCGTGGTGCACGCGGCGCCCACCTCGGGCTCGTCGGCGACCACCAGCGCCAGGTGGCGCAACACCTTGTCCACCCGGACCGGCATCGGGTCGTTGACGTCGGTGAAGAACGGCACCTGCCGCACCAAGTCCAGGTAGACCTCGGCGATCAGGTGGTTCTTCGACGAGAAGTAGGTGTACGCGGTGGCCGGGGCGACTTTGGCGCGGGCGGCGACCGCGCGCACGGTCAGGTCGGCGTAGGACTTCTCCCGCAGGGTCTCGATGCCGGCCACCAGCACCTTGCGGAACGTCTCCTCCTGGCGACGGTTGCGCGCCGGCTGACCGGTCTGGCGGTCGCCGTCGGATGTGATCGTCACCAGTGCGTCGCTGGACACATGTCCAAGCTAGTGGATCGAAACGGCGTGAGGCAAGCCCGCGACGCAAATACACAGCTATATGGCTGTTTTTCGCGGAGCCTGGCGCGACGGTCGAGATCGGCTCTTGCACCTTCGGCGGCCCGACGACTATGGTTCGATCGGACATTATCGGACAACTGTCCACCAGATTGGTGTGCGGGGTTGATCCGCGCACAGACGGGAGCGGGACATGGCCTTGTTGGCCGACGGCGTGAGCGAACTCTTCATCGACGGCAAGCTGTCGGCCGGCAGCGCCGGCAACTTCCCCACGGTGAACCCGGCGACCGAGGAGGTGCTGGGTGTCGCCGCCAACGCCGACGCCACCGACATGGACCGCGCCATCGCCGCCGCGCGGCGCGCCTTCGACGAGACGGACTGGTCCCGCAACACCGAATTGCGGGTGCGTTGCATACGACAGTTGCGCGACGCGATGCGCGATCACATCGAAGAGCTGCGCGACATCACCATCGCCGAGGTCGGCGCCCCCCGGATGCTCACGTCGGCCGCCCAGTTGGAGGGACCGGTCGGCGACCTGAGCTTCGCGGCCGACACCGCCGAGTCCTACGAGTGGAATGTCGACCTCGGCCGGGCATCGCCGATGGGCATCCCGACGCGGCGCACGATCGCGCGGGAGGCGGTCGGTGTCGTCGGCGCCATCACCCCGTGGAACTTCCCGCATCAGATCAACCTCGCCAAACTGGGACCCGCGCTGGCCGCCGGCAACACCGTGGTGCTCAAGCCCGCACCGGACACCCCCTGGTGTGCCGCCGTGCTCGGCGAAATCATCGCCGAACACACCGACTTCCCGCCCGGCGTCGTCAACATCATCACGTCTAACGACCACCGGGTGGGGGCGCTGCTCTCGAAAGACCCTCGGGTGGACATGGTTTCGTTCACCGGATCGACCGCAACCGGCCGCACGGTGATGGGTGATGCCGCCGCGACCATCAAACGGGTGTTCCTGGAGCTGGGCGGCAAGTCGGCGTTCGTGGTTCTCGACGACGCCGACCTGGGCGGGGCGTGCTCGATGTCGGCGTTCACCGCGGCCATGCACGCCGGCCAGGGCTGCGCCATCACCACCCGGCTGGTGGTGCCGCGGGCCCGCTACGACGAGGCCGTCGCCATCGCCGCGGGCACCATGGGATCGATCAAGCCCGGAGACCCCGATGACTCCGGAACCGTGTGCGGGCCAGTCATTTCCGCGCGGCAACGGGACCGGGTGCAGAGCTACCTCGATCTGGCGATCGCCGAGGGCGGGACGTTCGCCTGCGGCGGCGGCCGCCCGGCGGACCGCGACCGCGGATTCTTCATCGAACCCACGGTCATCGCGGGCCTGACCAACGAAGCGCGGCCCGCCCGGGAGGAGATCTTCGGGCCGGTGCTGACCGTGATCGCCTACGACGGCGAGGACGACGCGCTGCGCATCGCCAACGATTCGCCATATGGCTTGTCCGGCACCGTGTTCAGTGCCGACCCCGAACGCGCGGCCGGCTTCGCCGCCCGGATGCGGGTGGGCACCGTCAATGTCAACGGCGGTGTCTGGTACTCCGCCGACGCGCCGTTCGGTGGATACAAGCAATCCGGCAACGGACGCGAAATGGGCGTGGCCGGCTTCGAGGAGTACCTGGAAATCAAAACCATCGCCACAGCCGTGCAGTGACCGCGCCAGCGGGCGACCGAGAGGAAAACATGCGATTCGAGAACAAGGTTGGCATCGTCACCGGGTCCGGTGGCGGCATCGGGCAGGCGTACGCCGAGGCGCTGGCCCGTGAGGGTGCGGCGGTGGTGGTCGCCGACATCAATGCCGAGGCCGCCGACGCGGTCGCCAAGCAGATCGTGGCCGACGGCGGGACGGCCATCAGCATCCCGGTCGACGTGTCCGACCCCGCGTCGGCCAAGGAGATGGCCGACCGCACGCTGGCCGAATTCGGCGGCATCGACTACCTGGTCAACAACGCCGCCATCTTCGGCGGCATGAAGCTGGACTTCTTGCTGACGATCGACCCGGAGTACTACAAGAAATTCATGAGCGTGAACCTGGACGGTGCGCTGTGGTGCACCCGCGCGGTGTACAAGAAGATGAGCAAGCGCGGTGGTGGGGCGATCGTGAACCAGTCGTCCACGGCCGCCTGGCTTTACGCCAACTACTACGGCCTGGCCAAGGTCGGCATCAACGGCCTGACCCAACAACTCTCGCGCGAGCTGGGCGGCCGCAACATCCGCATCAACGCGATCGCGCCCGGGCCCATCGACACCGAGGCCAACCGGACCACCACGCCCAAGGAGATGGTGGACGACATCGTCAAGGGGCTTCCGTTGTCGCGGATGGGTACTCCCGAGGACCTGGTCGGCATGTGCCTGTTCCTGCTCTCGGATGAGGCGCAGTGGATCACCGGGCAGATCTTCAACGTTGACGGCGGGCAGATAATCCGATCATGAGTGACGATGTGAAACTCGGCTACATCGGGCTGGGCAACATGGGCGCGCCGATGGCCACGAAGATGACCGAATGGCCGGGCGGGGTAACGGTTTACGACATCCGGACCGAGGCGATGACCCCCCTGGCCGAAAAGGGCGCCAGCCTGGCCGACAGCGTCGCCGATGTCGCGGCCGCCGACATCATCCACATCACCGTGCTCAACGACACCCAGGTGCGTGAGGTGGTCGGCGAGCTGGCGGCCACCGCGAAGCCCGGCACCGTCATCGCGATCCACTCGACCATCAGCGACACCACCGCGGTCGAACTCGCGGCCGAACACAAGCCGCAGGGCATCCACGTCATCGACGCGCCGGTGAGCGGCGGGGCGGCCGCCGCCGCCAAGGGCGAGCTCGCCACGATGGTGGGCGCCGACCGGGAGGTCTACGAGAAGATCAAGCCGGCGTTCAAACACTGGGCGGCGATGGTGGTGCACGCGGGTGAGCCGGGCGCTGGAACCCGAATGAAGCTGGCCCGCAACATGTTGACGTTCACCTCGTACGCCGCGGCGTGTGAGGCCATGAAGCTGGCCGAGGCGGCCGGCCTCGACCTGCAGGCCCTGGGCCGGGTGGTCCGCCACACCGACGCGCTCACCAGCGGCCCGGGTGCGATCATGGTGCGCGACGACATGAAAGACATTGAGCCGGACAACTTCCTGTACGAGCCTTTCCTGCACACCCGGGGGCTCGGCGAGAAGGACCTGAGCCTGGCACTTTCCCTCGGGGAGGCGGTGTCGGTGGACCTGCCACTCGCCCAGTTGGCCTACCAGAGGTTGGCCGCGAGCCTTGGGGTACCACACAAGGAGGAAGAGGCGTAATGGACGAGCTGCGCAGCAAGGGCCTCGCGAAGATGAACGAGGTCTACGGCTGGGAGATGCCCAACATCGAGGGCGACGCATACTTCGACCTGACCGTGGACCACCTGTTCGGCAGCATCTGGACGCGACCGGGACTGTCGATGCGCGACAAGCGCATCATGACGCTGACGGCGGTGACCGCGGTCGGGAACCGCGACCTGGCCGAAATCCAGATCAACGCCGCACTTCTCAACGGCGAGCTCACCGAGACCGAGCTGAAGGAGATGGCCGTCTTCCTCACCCACTACCTGGGCTTCCCGCTGGGTTCGGCGCTCAACGGCGCGGTCGACGCCGTCGTTGCCAAGCGCAAGAAGGCCGCGGCGAAGGGTTCCGGGGAGGACAAGAAGGCCAACGTGGACGCCGCGCTGAAGATGCACTCGGGGGAGTGACCCGCCAGACTCAGTACGGCTGAACGCCTTCGGGCATCACGTACTCGGAGATCGGCCCGGCGATTCCGTTGACCGTCGTCCCGCCGTTGATGATGCCCGGCGCCATCTCCAGCATGTTGTGCGGGAATCCGAAGCGCGGCTTGGTCAGCGCGTCGAGCCGGGCCAGTTCGTCGGCGCTCAGGTGCAGGTCGACGGCCCGCACGTTGTCCTCGAGCTGGGAGAGCCGGCGCGCCCCGATGATGACGGACGAGACAGCGCGCTGCGCGCGCACCCAGGCCAGCGAAACGCTGGCGACGTTGGTCTCGTGCGCTTTCGCGATGGCCTCGAGTTCGTCGATGACGGCGTAGGTCTTCTCGTTGAGAAAGGCGTCGACCATCGCGCCGCGGTCGGCGTTGTGCCGGCCGCTGCTGGCGCGGGTGTACTTGCCGCTGAGGACGCCGCCCTTCAACGGCGACCACGGCGTGATGCCGAGGCCGAATTCGGAGGCCATCGGGACGAGGTCCTGTTCGATGGCGCGCTCCAGGAGCGAGTACTCGACCTGCAACCCGACGAACGCCGACCAGCCGCGGAACTGGGCGATGAGGTTGGCCTGGGCGATCTTCCACGCCGGGGTGTCCGAAACCCCGATGTAGCGCACCTTGCCGGCCCGGACCAGGTCCTCGAGCGCCGCCATGGTCTCCTCGATGGGGGTGTTGGAGTCCCAGATGTGCAGCCAGTACAGGTCGATGTAGTCGGTTTGCAAGCGCCGCAACGAGTTTTCGCAGGCATTGATCAGTGACTTACGGCCCGAGCCGCCGCCGTTGGGATCACCCGGATACAGGTTGCCGCTGAACTTGGTCGCGATCGCCAGTCGATCGCGGCGGGCGGGGTGGCGCCCGACGTGGTCGCCGATGATCTTCTCGGAGTGGCTGCGGGTGTAGAAGTTGGCGGTGTCGATGAAGTTACCGCCGAGCTCGAGGTATCGATCGATGATCTGTTGAGATTCATCCACGCTGGTGCCCCAACCGAGGTCCTCGCCGAAGGTCATCGCGCCCAGGCACAGCGGGCTGACGCGCAGGCCGGACCGCCCGAGTGTCACGTATTGATCCAGCGGCATGAGGCCCACTCCCTGGTAGATTGTTCGGCTATGAGGTTGTTCATAACAAAACTAGTTCATAGCTGAACGATCTGGCAAGTCGAATGTCTGCAGTCGATGCGGCCAGGATCTGGTCACTGAACTACCGGGTGCTGCTCTCGGTGATCTCGTGCGCCGAGGCCGACATCTGCGCGCTGGGCCTCGAGTCCAAGGAGCTGTTTCTGCTCGCCGAGATCGACGAGCATCCCTATCCGGCCGAACTGGCCGCGACGCTGAGCATGCCCAAGGCGACGGTGACGCTGTACCTGAAGCGGCTCGAGGCCGCGGGGTTCGTGCGCCGCGAGATCGACCCGTGCGATCTGCGTCGGCACCGGCTGCTGCTCACCCCGGCCGGGCGCCAGGCCGTCCGGAAAGGCCTGACCCTGCTCTCCGGCGAGTTCGACAAGCGCCTCGGCCGCCTCACCGCCGCGCAGCGCAACGACCTCAGGGCGCTGCTGGAGAAAATCCTTTGAATCCGGGGACGGTGGGCGGGGGCCGTTTGACCGGGCTAGTCTGACGTGTCGTGCGCGTCCTGGTGATTGGTTCCGGTGCCCGTGAGCATGCGTTGCTGCTGGCGCTTCGCAAAGACCCCGAGGTCACGGGGCTGGCGATCGCTCCCGGCAACGCGGGCACCGCGCGGCTGGCCGACCAGCGCGACGTCGATGTCACCTCGGCGGACCACGTCGTCGCCCTGGCGCGCGAGGTCCGCGCCGACCTGGTGGTCATCGGTCCCGAGGTGCCGTTGGTCCTCGGGGTGGCCGACGCGGTGCGGGCCGCGGGCATCGCCTGCTTCGGCCCCAGCAAGGACGCCGCCCGCATCGAGGGCTCCAAAGCGTTCGCCAAAGAAATCATGGCCGCGGCCGGGGTGCGCACCGCGACCAGTGAAATCGTCGACACCCCCGCGCATTTAGACGCCGCCCTGGACCGGTTCGGCCCGCCGGCGGGGGATGCGGCCTGGGTGGTGAAGGACGACCGCCTGGCCGCCGGCAAGGGCGTGGTGGTGACCGCGGATCGCGGTGTGGCCCGCGCGCACGCCGCCGGGCTGCTCGAGGCGGGACACCCGGTGCTGTTGGAGTCTTACCTGGACGGCCCGGAGGTATCGCTGTTCTGCGTCGTCGACGGCGCAACCGTGGTGCCGCTGCTGCCGGCGCAGGACTTCAAGCGCGTCGGCGACGGCGACAGCGGGCCCAACACCGGCGGCATGGGGGCCTACGCGCCGGTCCCGTGGCTTCCCGACGAGGTCTATCGCGACATCGTCAGCAACGTCGTCGAACCCGTTGCGGCCGAATTGGTTGCGCGGAACAGCTCGTTCAGCGGACTGCTGTATGCCGGACTCGCGATCACCGCTAACGGACCCGCGGTGGTCGAATTCAATTGCCGCTTCGGCGATCCCGAGACGCAGGCGGTGCTGGCGCTGCTGGAATCGCCGCTGGGTCAGCTGTTGTACGCGGCGGCCAGCGGCACCTTGGCGGACTTCGGCGAGCTGCGCTGGCACGACGGCGCGGCCGTGACGGTGGTGGTGGCGGCGGAGAGCTATCCCGGACGCCCCCGCGTGGGGGACGTCATCGTGGGCTCGGAGGCCGACGGGGTGCTGCACGCCGGAACGGCGCGGCGCGACGACGGCGAGATCGTCTCGTCGGGCGGCCGGGTGCTTTCGGTGGTGGGCACGGGCGCCGACCTGACGGCCGCCCGGGCGCAAGCCTATGCGGTCGTGCGTTCGATTCGCCTGCCGGGCAGCCATTTCCGCAGCGACATCGCCCAGTTGGCGGCCGACGGGAAGATCAGCGTCTAGAAGGCCCTCAAAATCCCAGGGCCTGACCGTCACGGCGCGGATCGCTGGCCGCGAAGTAGCCGCCGTCGAGGCGCCAGATCGCCTGGCAGCTGCCGAATTGGTTGTAGTCGTCGACGGCGACCAGATCGTGTCCGCGCCGGCGCAATTCGTCCAGCGTCGAATCCGGGAAACCTTTTTCGCAGCTGACCTGCATACCGTCGACCCACCGGAACCGCGGGCCGTCGCATGCCGCCTGCGGATTCTGCCCGTGGTCGGCGATGCGCACCATCACCTGCACGTGGCCCTGGGGCTGCATCATTCCGCCCATCACGCCGAAGCTCATGACCGGTGCCCCGTCTCTCGTCACGAATCCCGGGATGATGGTGTGGTAGGGGCGCTTGTTCGGGGCCACGGTATTCGGATGACCAGGGGTGGCAACGAAATTCGCGCCCCGGTTCTGCAGCGAGATCCCGGTGCCCGGGACCACCACGCCCGAGCCGAACCCCATGTAGTTCGACTGGATCATCGACACCATCATCCCCGCGGCGTCGGCCGCGGTCAGGTAGACGGTTCCGCCCGCCGGGGCCCCGGCGGATGCGGGCTTGGCCCTTTCGCGGTCGATCAGTCCCGCGCGCCCCTTCAGGTATTCCTTGTCCAGCAGGGTTTCCGGACCCAGCGGCATGTGGTCGATGTCGCCGACGTAGGCCTGGGCATCGGCGAATGCCAGCTTCACGGCTTCGATCTGCAGGTGCACGCTGTCGGCGGAATCGGCTGGCAGCGAGGCCATGTCGAAATGCTCCAGAATGCCCAGGGCGATCAGCGCGACGATGCCCTGCCCGTTGGGTGGGATTTCGTGCACCGTGTATCCGCGGTAGCCGCCGTCGACGGTGCCGACCCAGTCGGCGCGGTGCGTCGCCAGGTCGCTGGCCCGCAAGGCGCCGTCGTTGGCCAGCGCGTGCGCCTCGAGCCTGGCCGCCAGTTCCCCGCGGTAGAACGCCTCGCCGTTGGTCGCGGCGATCGTCTCGAGCGTCGCGGCATGATCCGGCAGGCTGAACCGCTCACCCGGTTTCGGCGCCCGCCCGCCGGGCAGAAACGCCGTGGCGAAACCCGGCTGGCTTTCGAACAGCGGCACCTGCGCCGCCCACTGCTCCGCGACCGTCGGCGAAACCGGAAAACCGTTGCGGCCATATGATATTGCCGGCTCGAAGAGCCGCTCGAACGGCAACTTGCCGAACTTGCCGTGCAGTTCGGTCCACGCCGACACCGCCCCGGGCACGGTCACCGAATTCCAACCGAGGATCGGAACGCCCTTGCCGCCGAAGTATTCCGGTGTCCACCCCGCGGGCGAGCGGCCGGAGGCGTTCAGGCCGTGCAGTCGCTTGCCATCCCACACGATCGCGAAGGCGTCCGAACCGATGCCGTTGGACACCGGCTCCACGATCGTCAGGGTGATGGCGGTGGCGATGGCCGCGTCCACCGCGCTGCCGCCCTGCGCGAGCATCCGCAGGCCCGCCTGGGCGGCGAGCGGTTGCGATGTGCACACGACGTTTTCGGCCAGGATGGGCTTGCGCGGCCAGGCGTAGGGGAGGGTCCAGTCGAAAGGTGCGGTCACCTCCGCGAGCGTAACTCGTCAGGCCGTCAGCAGCGGTGCCATCCAGGTCAGCTCGGCGGGCAACTGCGAGCTCCAAAACGCCCCGTCGTGCCCACCGGGCGAGAAGCCACCGGCCGGCGGATTGGGCAGTTGCGCGATGAACTGCTTCGTCGCCGCGTAGAACGGATCGCTGTCGCCGCAATCGATCCGGATGGGGATCGAAGCCAGGGCGGGCATGCCGAACACCGAGTTGGCCGCGAAGTCGTCCGGCCCGTCGAAGGCCCCGGGTGCGGCCGCGCCCGAGGACATCCACAGCGCCGGGCTCACCGCGCAGATCGCCGCGGTGCGGGCCGGTCCCAGCCGTCCGCCCAGCAGCAGCGCGCCGTAGCCGCCCATCGACCAGCCCAGGAACGCCACCCGTGAGGTGTCCAGATTCTGGCTGCCCAGCATCGGGATGAGCTCGTCGAGCACCATCGCGCCGCTGTCCTCACCGGAGGACCGCTTGTGCCAGTAGCCGCCACCGCCGTCGACGGCGACCACCGCGAAGGGTGGCAGGCCGGCATCGACGGCCTGCGCCAGACCGTGTTCGACACCGCCCGCCATCACGGTGGACGCGTCACTGCCCTTGCCGTGCAGGGCGATCACCGGTCGCAGCGGCTTCGTCTGGCCCGGCGGGCGCGCGATGGCCCAGTTGGTGCTCGCCCCGCCACGCGCGGCGGAGACGAAGGAACCGGTCACCATCGTCGGCGCGGCCGCGGCCGGGGGAGCCGGATCGCGGGGTGGACTGGGCGGCGCCAATGGTGCCTGGGTGGCGGCCTTCGACACCGGCATCGCGTGAGATGTGCGGGGCTCTAACAGGATGTCGAGCCCGTAGGCGCCCACCGCCCCCACGGCCGCGCTGGCGCCGAGGCCGAGCAGGGCGCGTCGGCTCAAGTCGGGCATGCGGGCCATTATGCCCTGGCCGTTTGGCCGAAATGGCAATGCAGTACCACTTTGGCTGGCACGATGGCTACTCGTGACTGCAGCGGTTACTCCAAAAGGAGAACGTCGACGGTACGCGCTCGTCAGCGCCGCCGCCGAGCTGCTGTCCGAGGGTGGCTTCGAAGCGGTGCGGCACCGGGCGGTCGCCCGCCGGGCCGGATTGCCGTTGGCGTCCACCACTTATTACTTCTCCTCGCTCGACGATCTGATCGCGCGCGCCGTCGAACACATCGCGATGATCGAGGTGGCGCAGTTGCGCTCGCGGGTCAGCGGCTTGTCGCGCCGGCGCCGGGGACCCGAGACCATCGCCGAGGTGCTGGCCGATCTGCTCGTGGGCGACGTCGCCGGCCCGGGCCGCACCGATCAGCTGATCTCGCGCTACGAGCGGCACATCGCATGCACCCGGCTGCCCGCGCTGCGCGAGACCATGCGCCGCAGCCTGCGCCAGCGGGCCGAGGCGGTTGCCGAGGCGATCGAGCGCTCGGGCCGCTCGGTGCACATCGAACTGGTGTGCACGCTGATCTGCGCGGTCGACGGTTCGGTGGTCTCGGCCCTGGTCGAGGGCCGGGATCCGCGCGCGGCGGCACAGGGTGCGGTGGTCGATCTCATCGAGGTGCTCGCGCCCATCGATCAGCGGCCCGTGCAGATCTGACCGACCGCTACGCGCGGACTCCGATCCACCGGCGGCGACGGCGTCACGATGCACCCGGTGTCCAGGTCGCCGTAGATCGTCACGGCCGCAGGGCTGCGCTGCGCATACAACGCCACATAGGCGCAGACCACGGCGTCGACCGGATCCTCCGCGCGGCGCAGCTCGCTTTTGCGCTGTGCGGCCGCGACGGCCCTGCGCAGCGCGACCCAACCGGCGTGCCCGGCCACGTGGAGCGGCACCGGGGCCCGCGCCAGCCGCTCGACGCCGTCCATCAGCAGCGACAGCTCGGATTTGAGCCCGTCGACGGTGCGCCCGGGTTTCGCCTTGTATTTCAGGGTCCGCTCCAGGCGGAACAGCGCGACGGTCGCCGCGTGCGGGTAGACCTCGATGGCGCGCCGGGCGGACGGCGATCGCGGATCCAGAGCCAGTCCCAGCGCCGCGGCCAGCCGGCCCGCGCGCGGACCCGCGGCGAACTCGGGCTTTCCGGTGTTGCAGGGGTGGGTACCGGCTTCGTACCTGCGGAAATCGCGGTTGAGCGCGGTCTCGGCGGGACGCTGGCCGGTCGGGTTGGTCACCACCAGCGGCGCGTCGAAGGCGACCAGGCAATCGCCGCTCACGTACGGATGCAGCGCGGCCAGGATCTCGTCGTCGTCGCGGACCGCGCACGCGCTCGCCAGGGCGCCGCCCGCATCGACGACGGCGACGCCGGTCGGGTTGCGACCCGCCCAGGCGAGGTCGACGCCGGCGAAGTACATCCGCATAGGCTATGACCGCGACCGTAAGCTGTGTGTTCGTGAGGACCAAGTGAGCATTCCGAATGTGCTGGCCACCCGGTACGCCAGCGCCGAGATGGTCGCGATCTGGTCGCCGGAGGCCAAGGTCGTCGCCGAGCGGCGGCTGTGGCTCGCGGTGCTGCGCGCGCAGGCGGAGCTGGGCGTGCCGGTGCCGTCCGACGCCATCGCCGACTACGAGCGGGTGATCGAGGACGTCGACCTGGCGTCGATCGCGGACCGCGAACGGGTGCTGCGCCACGACGTCAAGGCGCGCATCGAGGAATTCAATGCGCTGGCCGGTCACGAGCACGTGCACAAGGGCATGACCAGTCGCGACCTGACGGAGAACGTGGAGCAACTGCAGATCCGGCGTTCGCTGGAACTGGTCTTCGGCCACGGCGTGGCGGTCGCCGCGCGGCTCGCCGAGCGGGCCGTGGCCTACCGCGACCTGGTGATGGCCGGGCGCAGCCACAACGTCGCCGCGCAGGCCACCACGCTGGGCAAGAGGTTCGCCTCGGCCGCCCAGGAGACGCTGATCGCGCTGACCAGGCTGCGGGAGCTGATCGACCGCTATCCGCTGCGCGGCATCAAGGGCCCGATGGGCACCGCGCAGGACATGCTCGACCTGCTCGACGGCGACACGGCCAAGCTCGCCGACCTCGAGCGACGTGTCGCCGAATTCCTGGGATTCGCAACGGTATTGACCAGTGTCGGGCAGGTGTACCCGCGTTCGCTGGACCACGATGTGCTCTCGGCGCTGGTGCAGCTGGGCGCCGGGCCGTCGTCGCTCGCCCACACCATCCGGCTGATGGCGGGGCATGAACTGGTCACCGAGGGATTCGCGCCCGGACAGGTCGGCTCGTCGGCCATGCCGCACAAGATGAACACGCGCAGCTGCGAGCGGGTCAACGGGTTGCAGGTCGTGCTGCGCGGTTACGCCTCGATGGCCGCCGAACTGGCGGGTGCCCAGTGGAACGAAGGCGATGTGTTCTGTTCGGTGGTGCGCCGAGTGGCGTTGCCGGACAGCTTCTTTGCTATCGACGGGCAGATCGAGACCTTCCTGACGGTGCTCGACGAGTTCGGCGCCTATCCGGCGGTGATCAGTCGCGAGCTGGACCGCTACCTGCCGTTCCTGGCCACCACCAAGGTGTTGATCGCCGCGGTGCGGGCCGGCGTCGGGCGCGAGGCCGCGCATCACGTGATCCGCGAACACGCGGTGGCCACCGCGCTGGCCATGCGCGAACACGGCGCCGAGCCCGACCTGCTGCAGCGGCTGGCCGCCGACGAGCGGTTGCCGCTGGACCGCGCGGCGCTGGACGCCGCGCTCGCCGACAAGAAGGCGTTCACCGGCGCCGCCGGCGACCAGGTGGACGAGGTGGCCGCGCAGGTGGACGCGTTGGTGAACCGTTACCCGGACGCGGCCAAGTACGCCCCGGGTGCGATCCTGTGACGCTGGCCGGCGGGCTCGCCGAGATCGACTTCACCGATCTGGACAACTTCGCAGGAGGATTTCCACACGATCTGTTCGCGATCCATCGCCGCGAGGCGCCGGTGTATTGGCATGCACCGACCGACAACACCCCGGACGGCGAAGGGTTCTGGTCGGTGGCCACCTACGCGGAAACGCTTGAGGTGCTTAAGGATCCGGTGACGTATTCGTCGGTCACCGGTGGCCCGCGGCCGTATGGCGGCACGCTGTTGCAGGACCTGGCCATCGCGGGTCAGGTGCTCAACATGATGGACGATCCGCGGCATTCACAGATCCGGCGGTTGGTCAGCTCGGGGCTGACGCCGCGAATGATCCGGCTGGTCGAGGACGACCTGCGGACCCGGGCCCGTCGGCTGCTGGACGCGGTGGTGCCGGGCGAGCCGTTCGACTTCCTGGTCGACATCGCCGCCGAATTGCCGATGCAGATGATCTGCATTCTGCTGGGAGTGCCTGAATCCGAACGGCATTGGTTGTTCGAGGCGATCGAGCCGCAATTCGATTTCGGTGGTTCACGCAAGGCGTCCCTGTCGCAGCTCTCCGTCGAAGAGGCCGGATCGCGGATGTATGAGTACGGTCAGCAGCTGATCGCGGCCAAGCGTGCAGACCCGACCGATGACATGTTGTCGGTGGTGGCCAACGCGACGCTTGATGACGCCGCCGGCTCCGCCCTGTCCGACCTCGAGCTGTACCTGTTCTTCAGCCTGCTGTTCAGCGCCGGCGCGGAGACCACCCGCAACGCGGTTGCGGGTGGTCTGCTGGCGCTGGCCAACCATCCGCACCAATTGCGGTCACTGCGCGGCGATCTGGGCGCGCTGCCCACGGCCGTCGAGGAGATGGTGCGGTGGACGTCGCCGTCGCCCTCCAAGCGGCGCACCGCCACCCGTGATGTCGCCCTTTGCGGCCAGTCGATCGAGGCGGGGCAGAAGATACAGATCTGGGAAGGCTCGGCCAATCGCGACGCCGGCGTGTTCGACCGCGCCGACGAATTCGATATCACCCGAAAACCCAATCCGCACTTGGGATTCGGCCAGGGCGTGCACTACTGTCTCGGTGCCAACCTGGCCCGGCTGGAGCTACGGGTGCTGTTCGAGGAGCTGCTGTCGCGGTTCGGTGGGGTGCGTGTCGTCCGTCCTGTCGAATGGGCTCGCAGCAACCGGCACACCGGCATTCGCCACCTCGTCGTGGAACTCCGCGAAGCGCCGTGACGATCCGGTTCGCCGATGTCGAGCCCTCACCCGATGTGTTCGCCGCGGTGATGGCAACGGGAATCTTGTCGGTCGGGGCGCACGATCACGGGTACCCGTTGATCAGCGACACGATGGGTGTCATCGCCACTGTCGGGCTGGTGTTTCTCATTGCCCTGGTCCTCGCGAAGGCCGCCATCCCCGGCCAGACGTTGCGATGGGATCTGACCGATCCCGACGTCACCCTGCGCCTGATCACCTTCGTCGCCGCCTGCGCGGTGATCGACGCGCGCCTGTCGTCCAAGGTGTGGGTGGCGCGGGTGCTCGGTGTGGTCGCGCTGGCAGCCTGGCTGGTGCTGATCCTGCTCAGCGCGCGAAACATGTTGGCGCATCGGTGGACGGAGCTGCGCGACCGCGCCCACGGCCCCTGGCAGCTGGCCAGCGTCGGCACTTCCGGCTTGGCGATCGTGATCGCCCGGGCGGCCCGGCAGACCGGCCATCACTGGTGGCTGGCGGTGGCCGTGGCCGGGTGGGTGGCGGCGCTGTGCATCTACGGCCTGATGACGTCGCTGACCATGTGGCGTGTCGTCAACGAACGCCAGGACCGCGACGGCTTCGAACCGGACACCTGGATCCTGATGGGCGGCATGGCGATCGCGACGCTGGCCGGCGACACCATCCACACCGTGGCCCCCGCCTGGCTGGCCGGGCCGGTGCGCGCGGTCAGCATCGTGACCTGGGTGACGGCCACCCTGTGGATACCGCCGCTGATCTACTTTGCGCTGCACCGCATCCGGCGCCATCCCAACATGCTGCAATTCACCGGTGTGTGGTGGGCGTTCGTGTTCCCGCTGGGCATGTACTCCGCGGCCAGTTTCGCCATGGCGGTCGAGCTGGGCCGGCACCCGCTGCTCACCGTTTCGCTGGTGTTCTTCTGGGATGCGTTGGCCGCGTGGCTCATTGTGGTGGTCGCCGGGGTGCTGATGCTGGCGCGGGCGCTGCTGCTAGCCCCCGCGCAACGCGATTCCGGCCGACCGTAGTTCGAGCGCGACCAGGGCCCCGATGGTGGCCGGATCCTCACGGCGCCACCCGCCGACCGGATCCGCGCTGACGGCGATCAGCTTGCGGGGCGGGCGGTTGGTCAGCGCCCGCAGCGCCAGCAGTTGCGCCCCGGCCGGCGTCGCGGCCAGCGTGGTCACCGTGAGCTTGCGCCGAAAGAATCGCAGCCGCAGAAAGAACCACGGCATCACCGCGATGAGGATCGGGACCGCAACGACGGCCATCGCGAGCAGCACCGCGAGCCAGCTCGCCGCGCTGTCCAGGTCGTGGCCCGCGCCGGCGATGTCCAACGCGGCGTGGCTGGCCGAGTTGAGCGGCTTGCTGACCGTGTCGCCCACCACCGGGATGTGCTGGGCGCCGTGGCCGGCGGACTCGAGGTTGCCCGCGATTCCCTTCGCGCCGCTCTCCACCTGCCGGCCGGCGTCGGCGATGGTGGCGATGGCGTCGTACACGGCCAGCCCGACGAGCAGCCAGAGCACCGTCCAGACGACGACGGCAAGGTCGCTGAACAGCTGGACGGCCAGCCGGCCGGGCCTGGTGGAGTAGGGCAGAAACCGCAGTGTCATAGCCCCGATCCCAGCACAAAGCGCGTTTGCGGGTGCCCGATAGGCTGACCGGATGCCTGCACTGTCCGACTACCAGCATCTGGCCAGCGGCAAGGTCCGCGAGCTGTACCGCGTCGATGACGAGCACCTGCTGCTCGTCGCCTCCGACCGGATCTCGGCGTATGACTTCGTCCTGGACAGCACCATCCCGGACAAGGGCCGCATCCTCACCGCGATGAGCGTCTTCTTCTTCGGCCTCGTCGACGCGCCCAACCATCTGGCCGGGCCCCCGGACGACCCACGCATCCCCGACGAGGTGCTTGGCCGCGCGCTGGTGGTGCGCCAGCTGGAGATGGTTCCGGTCGAATGCGTGGCACGCGGCTACCTGACCGGGTCGGGATTGCTGGACTACCAGGCGACCGGAACGGTCTGCGGCATCACGCTGCCACCGGGGCTCGTCGAAGCCAGCAGGTTCGCCGAACCGCTGTTCACCCCCGCGACAAAAGCCGCGCTGGGCGACCACGACGAGAACATCCCCTTCGCCCGGGTCATCGAGATGGTCGGTGCCGTGCGGGCCAACCAATTGCGTGACCGCACATTACAAATCTATGTGCAGGCCGCCGATCACGCGCTCCGGAAAGGAATCATCATCGCGGACACCAAATTCGAGTTCGGCACCGATCGCGACGGCAACCTGCTGCTCGCCGACGAGATCTTCACGCCGGATTCGTCGCGGTACTGGCCGGCCGACGAGTACCAGGTCGGCGTCGTCCAGAACAGCTTCGACAAGCAGTTCGTCCGCAACTGGCTGACCGGGCCCGAGTCCGGCTGGGACCGCCACGGCTCACAACCCCCGCCGCCCCTGCCGCAGCACATCATCGACGCCACCCGCGACCGCTATATCGAGGCGTACGAACGCATTTCCGGCCGCAGCTTCAACGACTGGATCGGCCCCAACGCATGACCGACACGCACCTGGACGGCTCGGTGCCGCCTGTCGCCAAGCGGGTGGAGACTCGGCGCGAGCACCACGGCGACGTCTTCGTCGACCCCTACGAGTGGCTGCGCGAAAAGACCAACCCCGAAGTCATCTCCTATCTCGAGGCGGAGAACGCCTACGTCGATCAGATGACCGCCCACCTCGAACCGCTGCGGCAGCAGATATTCGACGAGATCAAGGCGCGCACCAAGGAGACGGATCTTTCGGTGCCCACCCGGCAGGGCGACTGGTGGTACTACGCGCGCACCTACGAGGGTAAGCAATACCGCGTCCAATGCCGTTGTCCGATAAGCGGTCCCGACGACTGGGATCCGCCGACCCTGGACGAGAACACCGAGATCCCGGGCGAGCAGATCCTGCTCGACTCCAATGCCGAGGCGCAGGGGCACGAGTTCTTCTCCCTGGGCGCCGCGACGGTGAGCCTGGACGGAAACCTGCTCGCGTACTCGGTCGACACCCTCGGCGACGAGCGTTATACGTTGCGGTTCAAGGACTTAAGCACCGGCGAGTTGTTCCCCGACGAGATCGCCGATATCGGCGCGGGCGCGACGTGGGCCGCCGACAACCGCACCGTGTACTACCTGACCCTGGACGACGCGCACCGCCCCGACAAGGTGTGGCGGTATCGGGTGGGCTCCGGCGAAGATGCCGAGCTGGTCTACCACGAAGACGACGAAAAGTACTGGCTCGGCGTGGGACTCACGCGCAGCCAGGCGTACGTCTTCATCGCCTCGGGATCCTCGATCACCTCCGAGTACCGCTACGCCGACGCCGCCGACCCGCAGGCACAGTTCACGGTGGTGCTGCCGCGCCGCGAGGGCTTCGAGTATGCGGTGGAGCACGCGGTCATCGGCGGGCAGGACCGGTTCTTGATCCTGCACAACGACGGCGCCGTCAACTTCACCCTCACCGAGGCGCCGGTCAGCGATCCGGCACAGCAGCGCACGCTCATCGAGCACCGCGACGACGTCCGGCTCGACGCGGTGGACGCTTTCGCCGACCTCCTGGTCGTCAGCTACCGGCGCGAGGCGCTGCCCCGGATGCAGCTGTGGCCCATCAACGCCGACGGCACATATGGGCAGCCCGAAGAGATTTCGTTCGACTCCGAGCTGATGACCGCCGGCCCGGCCGGCAACCCCAACTGGGTGGCGCCCAAGCTGCGGATCCGGGCGGGATCGCTGGTCGTTCCGGCCCGGGTCTACGACATCGACCTCGCCACCGGCGAACGCACCCTGCTGCGCGAGCAGCCCGTCCTCGGCGACTACCGGCCCGAGGACTATGTGGAACGGCGCGACTGGGCGGTCGCCGACGACGGCACCCGGATCCCGGTGTCCATCGTGCATCGCGCCGGCATCGAATTCCCGGCGCCCGCATTGCTTTACGGTTACGGCGCCTACGAGCTGTGCACCGATCCGAGTTTCTCGATCGCCCGGCTGTCGCTGCTGGACCGCGGCATGGTGTTCGCCATCGCCCACGTGCGCGGCGGCGGCGAGATGGGCCGGCTGTGGTACGAGCACGGCAAGCTGTTGGAGAAGCGGAACACCTTCACCGACTTCATCGCGGTGGCACGGCATTTGGTGGATACCGGCGTGACGCGGCCGCAACAGCTGGTGGCGCTGGGGGGCAGCGCCGGCGGACTGCTGATGGGCGCGGTGGCCAACCTGGCGCCGGAACTCTTCGCCGGCATTCTCGCGCAGGTCCCGTTCGTCGACCCGCTCACCACCATCTTGGACCCCTCCCTGCCGCTCACCGTCACCGAGTGGGACGAGTGGGGAAATCCCTTGGCGGACAAGGACGTCTACGCCTACATGAAGTCCTACTCGCCGTACGAGAACGTCGAGGCCAAGCGGTATCCGGCGATCTTGGCCATGACGTCGCTGAACGACACGAGGGTCTACTACGTCGAGCCGGCCAAGTGGGTCGCGGCGCTGCGCCACGCCAACGGCGACGGCAGTCAGGTCCTGTTGAAGACCCAGATGAACGCCGGGCACGGTGGGGTCAGCGGCCGCTACAAGGGCTGGGAGGAAGCCGCCTTCCAATACGCGTGGCTGTTGGCGGCCGCCGGGGGCGACCGCGACCGGTGATCGCGCTATTCGCCGGCCGGCGGGCTCGGCGGCTTCTTCGGCAGGAACGATGCCGGGATGATGGTGAACGCCACCAGCACGACGGCCAGCACGAACACCGCGGTATACGCGTGCGCCAGGTGGTGTGACACGTGGCTGGCCAGATCGGGGGCGAGCGGCTGTCGCGGCAGGGCCGACGGATCGGCGGGCAGGCCGTGCTTACCGGCGCCGGGGCGAACGCCGCCCATCTCGTTCGCCGCCATCAGGGTCTCGTTGCGATTGAACTGGTTGGTCAGGACCACCGCCATGAGCGCGGCCCCGATCGACCCACCAACCTGCTGGTTCACGCTGATCAGCGTCGTCCCGCGGGCAACCTGATGCGGGGCGAGTGCCTGCATGAGCGCCGCGGACAGCGGTGTGGTGGTCAGCCCGATGCCCAGGCCCATGATGGCCAGCCCGGTCACCAAGACCGGTGAATACGCGGCCTGCCTGGCCACGCCGTAGGTGAACACACCCAGCCCGACCGTCATGAGCGGCAGCCCGATCAGCACGATGTTGCCGGGCCCGCGTTTGTCCATGAAGGCCCCGCCGAGCGGCATGGTCAGCACCGCGCCGATCCCGATCGGCAGCATGTGCAGACCGGACTGCATGGGCGTCTCGTGGCCGACGATCTGGAAGAAACTCGGCACCAGCAGGCCAATGCCGACAGAGGCGGCGCCGAACACCAGCAGTGTCACGTTGACCTGGGTGACCACCGGGTTCCGGAACAATCGCAGGTCGATCAGGGGGTGGTCGGTGCGATACCAGGCGTGCAGGATGAACGCGGCGATCAGGACCAGCCCGAGCAGGGCCGGAACGAGCACGTAGCGGTCGGCGATCGTGTGCCGCCCGGGGATGGAACACACCCCGCACAGGAAGATCGCCACGCCCGGCGACAGGAGCAGCGCGCCGGTGATGTCGAGCGCCTCCGACGGGGCCGAACGATCCTTCGGGAACATGACGGCCGCGAGCGCGAAGGCCGTCAGCCCGATCGGCAGGTTGACCAGGAAGATCCACTTCCAGCCGTAGGCGCCGATGAGCCAGCCACCCAGGATGGGGCCGCCGATGGGGCCCAGCAGGATCGGGATTCCGCCCACCGCCATCAGGCGGCCAACCCGCTTCGGTCCCGCCTCGCGCGTCAGGATCACGAAGCTCAGCGGCAACAGCATGCCGCCGCCGACGCCCTGGATCACCCGGAACAGGATGAGCAGCAAGATGTTCGGCGCGACCGCGCACAGCAGCGATCCCAGCGTGAAGATCAGCACCGACCCCATGAAGAGGCGCTTGGTGCCGAACCGGTCCGCCGCCCAACCGGTGATCGGGATCACGGTGGCGAACGCGAGCATGTAACCGGCGATCGTCCACGACACGATGGCCTGGGTGGACCCGAACTGCGCGATGAAGGTGCGCTGCGCGACGGCCACCACGGTGCTGTCCAGCACCGCCATGATGCACGCCAGCCCGCACACCCCGGCGATCCGGAACAGCGCCGCGTCCAGCTTGTCGGGGTATTCGTCGGCGTGCAGCGACGATCCCGGAGCGCTGGGCAACGGGACGCTGAAAGCTGCGGAGCGGGTCTTCTGCATGGCGCCGCTGAGCATATCCACAGGGTTGCCCCGGCAGAAGGGTTTTTACTCGTATTGGCTTATTCGCACGCGTGTAATTCGCGCCGCCCAGATTGCGTCTTGTGCAGTCGCTAATCCGACAAACGGCCTGGTCGCGCGGTTACCGGGCGATTATGTTATTCGCAGGCCGTTTCGCTTGCGGGCTTTTTCGGCAAAAACGATGCCGGAATGAAAGTGCACACCACCAGCACGACGGCAATCACAAATACCGCGGTATAGGCGTGCGAAAGATCGTGCACAACATTGCTCAGAAATCCGGGGTCGAGCGACTGGCGGGGTATCGCCGCCGGATCGACCGGCACTCCATCGGCCGCCGCCTTCTGATGCAGGGCGGCGAGCTTGTTTGCTGCGACGATGTCGGGGCTCCGATTGAACTGGTTCGTCAGGATCATCGACATCAGCGCGGTTCCCATCGAGCCGCCCACCTGGTGGCTGACGCTCATCAGCGTCGTGCCGCGGGCGATCTGGTGGGGCGCCAGCGCCTGCACGGAGGCGACCGACAGCGGCATCATCGTGCAGCCCATGCCCAGGCCCATGATCGCCAGCCCGACCAGCAGGAGGGGCAGGTAGTGGGACTGGGTGGCCACCCCGTAGGCGAAGGCGCTCAGGCCGGCGGTGATCAGCGCGATCCCGACCAGCACGATCTTGCCGGGGCCCTGCCTGTCCACCAGCGGTCCGGTGAGGCGCATCGTCAGCATGGCGCCCAGCCCCTGCGGGATCATGTGCACGCCCGCCTGCATCGGCGTCTGGTGCAGCACCTGCTGGAAATAGCTCGGGAGCAGCAGGCCGGCGCCGAAAAATGCGCCGGCGAACACCAGCATCGTCACGTTGGCGTGCGTGAGCACCGGGTTGCGGAACAGCCGCAGGTCGATCAGCGGGTGGTCGGCGTGGCGCCAGGCGTGCGCGACGAAGCCCGCGATCAGCGAAAGCCCGATCGCCGCCGGTACCGCCACGTGGCGGTCGGCCACGGTGCCGCGGCCGGGGATGGACGACACCGCGAACAAGAACATCGCCAGTCCCGGCGAGAGCAGGAGTACGCCGACGGCGTCGAAGGTCTCCGATCGCGCCGGGTGATCCCGCGGGAAGATGATGGCTGCCAGCGCGATGGTGAGAAACCCGATCGGCACATTGATCAGAAAGATCCACCGCCAACTCGAGGTGTCGATCAGCCAGCCGCCCAGGATCGGCCCGCCGATCGGCGCGAGCAGCATCGGGATGCTCAGGATCGACATCAGGCGCCCGAGCCGTCGCGGACCCGCTTCGCGGGTCAGGATCATGAACCCCAGCGGCAGCAGCATGCCACCGCCGACGCCCTGCACCACGCGAAAGACGATGAGCTGCAGGATATTTGCGGCAACAGCGCACAGCAGCGAGCCCAAGATGAACGCCACCACGGAGCCCATGAAGAGCCGTTTGGTGCCGAACCGGTCCGCCGCCCACCCGGTTATCGGGATCACGGTCGCCAGGGCCAGTGTGTAGCCGGTCATCGTCCAGGCCACGACGGCCTGCGAGGACGCGAATTGGTCGATGAAGGTGCGTTGCGCGACGCTGACGACGGTGACGTCCAGGATCGCCATGACGGTGGCCAGGATGCACACGCCGGAGATCCGCAACAGCGCGGTATCGAGCTTGTCGGGATATTCCCGTTCCTCGACGCCCGGCTGCCCGGTAGTGGCGTGGGGCAGCGGCGTTTTGGCCGCTGCGTACGAGGCCTCATCCATGGCGTTGCTTAGCATATCGAACTGATCATCCCGGCTGACGCGCGCGGCGGTTACGGTCTGTGCAGGTCCGATGACCGCCGAAATCGGTTATCGCGCTGGGCCGAGTGCATATACGCCTGCTGTCTGCGTGTCCTTCACCATTCCGACACTTGGGATCGGCAAACTGCTGGTGTGTCTGGAAAATTGATCGTCTCGGTCTCGGGGATCGGTGAACGGACCCTTCCCGACGTCGAGGCGTTCTGCGCGAAAATGGATGCCCGCAAGGTGCCGGTGTCATTGCTGGTGGCTCCCCGCCTGTCCGGCGACTATCGGCTCGACCACGACCCGCAAACCGTCGAATGGCTGACCACACGTCGCGCCGGCGGTGACGCCATCGTGCTGCACGGCTACGACGACGCCGCCACCAAGAAGCGCCGCGGCGAATTCGCGATCCTGCGGGCGCACGAGGCAAATCTGCGGTTGATGGCCGCCGACCGGGTGCTCGAGCACCTCGGGTTGCGTACCCGGCTGTTCGCGGCGCCCGGCTGGGTGGTGTCACCCGGTGTTGTCAAGGCGTTGCCGGACAACGGATTCCGGTTGCTGGCCGATCTCCACGGGATCACCGACCTGGTCCGGCACAACACCGTCCGCGCGCGCGTCCTCGGCATCGGCGAAGGCTTCCTCACCGAGCCGTGGTGGTGCCGGATGGTGGTGCTGTCCGCCGAGCGGATCGCTCGCCGCGGCGGCGTCGTGCGGGTTGCCGTTGCGGCCCGTCACCTCCGCAAGCCCGGGCCGCTACAAGCCATGGTGGACGCGGTCGACCTGGCCTTGATGCATGCCTGCACACCCACCGTGTATCGCTGGGAGCCGGCCAAAGCGGTGCTCGACGCCGCCTGACCGAGCGCCTGTCTGACCTGCCCGCCAGGGCGCTACCCTGGTCCGACATGAGCGATTCTTCGGTTGCGGGGTTCGGCGCTGATGCCATCGTCGTCGGGGCGGGCCTGGCCGGCCTGGTCGCCGCCTGCGAACTGGTGGATCGCGGCTTGCGGGTACTCATCGTCGATCAGGAGAACAGCGCCAACCTGGGCGGGCAGGCCTTCTGGTCCTTCGGCGGCCTGTTCTTCGTCGACAGCCCCGAGCAGCGCCGGTTGGGTATCCGCGACAGCCATGAACTCGCGTTGCAGGACTGGCTCGGCACGGCGGCCTTCGACCGTCCGGAGGACTACTGGCCACGCCAATGGGCGCACGCCTACGTCGATTTCGCCGCCGGGGAGAAACGCAGCTGGCTGAAGTCGCGGGGGCTCAAGCTCTTCCCGCTGGTGGGCTGGGCGGAGCGCGGTGGTTATGACGCACAGGGACATGGCAATTCGGTTCCCCGCTTCCACATCACGTGGGGTACCGGCCCCGCGCTGGTCGAGATCTTCGCCCGTCAACTGCGGGACCGTTCGTCGGTGCGGTTTGCGCACCGCCACCAGGTCGACGAGCTGATCGTCGAGGGCGAGGCGGTGACCGGCGTCCGGGGCACCGTGCTGGAACCCTCGGCCACGCCCAGGGGAGTCGCGTCATCTCGGAAATCGATGGGGCAGTTCGAATTTCGCGCCGATGCGGTGATCGTGACCAGCGGCGGCATCGGCGCCAATCACGAACTGGTGCGCAAGAATTGGCCGAAGCGCATGGGCCGTGTCCCCGAGCAACTGCTGAGCGGGGTGCCGGCCCACGTCGACGGCCGGATGATCGCCATCGCGCAGCGGGCCGGGGCGCGGGTGATCAACCCCGATCGGATGTGGCACTACACCGAGGGCATCACCAACTACGACCCGATCTGGCCGCTGCACGGGATCCGGATCATTCCGGGTCCGTCGTCGCTGTGGCTGGACGCGAGCGGCAGGCGGTTGCCGGTCCCGCTCTACCCGGGTTTCGACACACTGGGCACCTTGGAGTACATCACCAAATCCGGGTTCGACTACACGTGGTTTGTGTTGAACGCCAAGATTATTGAGAAGGAATTCGCGCTGTCCGGCCAGGAGCAGAATCCCGACCTGACCGGCCAAAGCGTCCGCGAGCTGTTGCGGAACCGGGCGCGCTCCGGCCCGCCGGGGCCGGTGCAGGCGTTCGTCGACCGGGGGGTGGACTTCGTCAGTGCCAACTCGCTGCGCGAGCTGGTGACCGCGATGAACAAGCTGCCCGACGTGCAACCGCTGGACTACGCGACGGTGGAAGCCGAGGTCACCGCCCGGGATCGGGAGGTGGCCAACAAGTTCAGCAAGGACGGGCAGATCACGGCGATCCGCGCGGCCCGCAACTATCTGGGCGACCGGCTGGGCCGGGTGGTGGCGCCGCACCGGCTGACCGATCCGAAGGCGGGCCCGATGATCGCGGTCAAGCTGCACATCCTGACCAGAAAGACGTTGGGCGGCATCGAAACCGACCTTGCCTCACGGGTGTTGAAGGCCGACGGCACGCCGCTGAGCGGTCTGTACGCCGCCGGCGAGGTGGCCGGGTTCGGCGGCGGTGGCGTGCACGGCTACCGGGCCCTAGAGGGCACCTTTCTGGGTGGGTGCATCTTCTCCGGGCGCGCCGCGGGGCGCGGTGCCGCAGACGACATCACCTAGCCGCGCGCGAGGCCGACCGACCGCTAGAACGTGACCGCGTCCTCTTCGGGTAGCACCTGGAAGTCGGTGCTGGTCATCTCGGTCAGGCGTCCGTAGTAGATGCCCCGCGCATCCGGGGCGATGATGCCCTGGTGGATGGGAACGGCGCGCTCCGGGGCCACGGCACGCAGGTAGTCGACCGCTTCGGAGACCTTCATCCACGGCGCGGCCGCCGGGGTGGCCAAGACGTCCACCGGCTCGTCGGGCACGAACAGCGCGTCACCGGGATGCATCAACCGGGCGCGATGGCCGGCGTCGCCCACCAGAAACGAAATGTTCTCTATCACAGGGATTTCCGGGTGGATGACGGCATGTTTTCCACCGACCGCGCGGACCGTCAGTTCACCGATGTGCAGCTCGTCGCCGACGTGCACCTCACGGCAGGGCGCGCCCAGCTGTGCGGCGGTCTGTGGGTCTGCGTAGAGCGCAGCGTCCGGGTTACCCTCGAGCAATGCGGGCAGCCGTTTGGCGTCGACATGGTCGGGATGCTGATGGGTGATCAAGATGGCGGTCAAGCCGGTGATTCCCTCGAATCCGTGCGCGAAGGTGCCGGGGTCGAAGAGGACGCGGGTGTGGTCGAACTCGGCAAGTAGGCACGAATGGCCGAAATGCGTCAGTTGCATATCTACGATTGTGCCTTGATGGACAAGCTGCCGGTGCGCGTGATCCTGGCCACGATGCTGGTCGCCGGCAGTTTCGCAGTTGCTCTGATCGTCGTCGTTCCTGCGCACGCCGAACCGGAGACTTGCCCGGGGGTGTGCGACCGGATCCCGAACACCGCGTGGATCGACCAGCACGCCGTCCCGCTGGACGCCGCGTACCACTGGCCCGCGCTGGCCGGCCAGGCCGTGCAGACGACCGGCTCGGCGCCCGGCCCGCGGTTCCGGTTCGAGGAGCTGTGCGCCGCGCCGGCGCTAGCCCAGGACCCGCGCGACTCAGCCGTCGCCGCCCGGGCGACGGTGCAGCATCCGGACGGCCAATGGCAACTGCAGGCCCAGGTCCTGCACTGGCGTGGTGACACCTCGCGCGGCGGCACGACCGCGACCACGGCGTTCAGCAACGCCGTCGCCGCCCTGCGCGCCTGCCAGCAGCGCGCACCGCAGGAGTCACCGTCGCTGACCAGCGACGAATCGAACCGGATGGCCGCCGTGATCAGCGGCCCGGTGGTGATGCACACCTATCTGTTCGCCCACCCGGCCAGCAGCACGATCAGCGAGGTCACGCTGTGGTCGACGGCCCCGCCGCAGACGGCCTGGCCGGCCATGGCGGACGATCCGGTGCTCAATGCCATGAGCGCACCCCTGTGCGAGGCCTACATCGCCTCGTGCCCCTAACCCCGAGCTGCGCTTTCGCCGGTAGAGTTGGCGCCGAAAACGCCAACTGAGGAGGAGCGCCGGTGGCCCGGGTGATCGTGAGCGTGATGCCCAAAGCGGAGATTCTCGACCCGCAAGGTCAAGCGATTGTGGGCGCGCTGGGTCGCCTCGGACATCCGGGAATCTCAGAAGTTCGGCAAGGCAAGCGCTTTGAGCTCGAAGTGGATGACAGCGTCGACGATTCGGCGCTCGCCGAGATCGCGGAATCGCTGTTGGCGAACACCGTGATAGAGGACTGGACGATCAGCCGGGAGCCGCAGTGACGGCACGCATCGGGATCATCACCTTCCCCGGCACCCTCGACGACGTCGACGCCGCCCGCGCGGCGCGGCGGGTCGGCGCCGAGGCGGTCAACCTCTGGCATGCCGACGCCGATCTGCGCAGCGTGGACGCCGTGGTGGTGCCCGGCGGCTTCTCCTACGGTGACTACCTGCGAGCCGGTGCGATCGCCAGGTTCGCCCCGGTGATGGCCGAGGTTGTGGAGGCCGCCCGGCGCGGCATGCCAGTGTTGGGCATTTGCAACGGTTTTCAGGTGCTCTGCGAGGCCGGACTGCTGCCCGGGGCGCTGACCCGCAACGTGGGCCTACATTTCATCTGCCGCGACGTGTGGCTGCGGGTGGCCTCGACCTCGACGGCGTGGACATCGCGGTTCGAGCCCGACGCCGATCTGCTGGTCCCGCTGAAGTCCGGTGAGGGGCGCTATGTGGCGCCGGCCGAGGTGATCGAGGAGCTCGAGGGCGAGGGACGGGTGGTGTTCCGGTACCACGAAAACGCCAACGGCTCGATGCACGACATCGCCGGGGTCAGCTCCGCCAATGGCCGCGTGGTGGGCCTGATGCCGCATCCCGAGCACGCCATCGAGGCGCTGACCGGGCCTTCCGATGACGGCCTGGGCCTGTTCTACTCGGTGCTGGACGGCGTGCTCGCCGGCTGAGCGGAAACGCCTGCGGCATCGCGTAATTCGGCGAACGACGCGGCGATGGCATCCGTCGCCTCGTGCGGGTCGTTGAACGTCCGGTCGTCGGTGAGGACCGCGACTCCGAGCCGGTCCACGTAGCTCCACACGGTGATGTTGACCGGGGCGCCGGGCGACAGCACGCCGGTGGAATAGATCTCGCTGACGGCGGCGCCGCCGAAGTGGCCGCGTTCGCGCGGCCCCACCACGCTGGACACCGCGACGTTCATCAGCTTGTTCGGCGCGTCGCGCAGGCCCAGCCACCGAAACGCGGCGGGCGCGAAGGCGGTCGGAAGGTACGCCATCAATTTCCCGTAGAGCTCCGGGCCGAGGACTTCGTGGTCCTCCTTGGCGATCTTGGTGGCCAGGGCGACCAGCCTGGCCCGCTCCACAGGGTCGGCGATATGGACCGGCAGCGAGATCATCAGCCCGCTGATTTCGTTGCCGGTGATCCGGTCCGACTTGTCGGTGGCCGTCGGCACCGAGGCGATGATCGGGCGCTCGGCCGCGCCGTCATACGCCAGCAGCAGCGTCCGCAGCCCACCGGTCGCCATCGCCAGCACCGCATCGTTCACCGTGATGCCCAACGCCTTTGCGGTCGCCTTCACCTCCGGCAGCGGCAACGACGTGCTGGCGAACCAGCGCAGCGGCGAGACGACATGGTTGAGGAACGTCGGCGGTGCGTCGAAGGCGTCGGCCAGGTCGGGGTGGTCGCCACGCTCGCGGGACCGGCGGCGCACCCGCATCATCCCGACGGCCGTGTCCCTGAGCAGTCCGGGCAGTTCACCGATCTGCCGGACATGGTCACGCGCCGCCGCACGCAGCAGGTCGGCATTGGACGTGGTGACGCCGGCTTCGTCGTTGTCGCGCTCGTCGGTGCGCCCGTCACGCAGGTCCATCGCGCGGGCCAGCAGGTTCACCGATGCGACACCGTCGGCCAGCGCATGGTGAACCTTGCCGATCAACGCGAATCGCCCACCGGCCAGCCCCTCGGCGAAGTGGAACTCCCACAGCGGGCGGCCGCGGTCCAGGGGAACCGACGCCACCTCGCCGATCACCCGATCGAGCTCGCGCCGGCCGCCCGGCGCGGGCACCCGCACCCGCCGCAGGTGATAGTCGAGGTCGACCTCGCAATTCTCCTGCCACATCGGGTGGTGTAGATGCCAGGGAATGTCAACGAGCTTGTAGCGCAACGGTTCTAGTAGATGAAGCCGCCGACGCACATGGCGCCGGAACGCCTCGAAACCGAATTCGCCGTCGAGGTCGGCGGGGTCGATGATGGCCACCTTCAGCGTGTGCGTGTGCAGGTTGGGCGTCTCGCTGTAGAGCAGCATCGCGTCCATGCCGTTGAGTCTTTTCACACGCCACCTCCAGCCGGCCCGGGCGCCGTCAGCCCAGGATCGGGAACCGGCGCTCGCCGGCGAGCCGCTGCAGCGCGGCTTCCATGACGGCGCGAACGTGGGCGTCGACCTCGTCGACGTCGGGGTCGGCACCGAACCGGGCGGCGATATCGATGGGCTCGAGAACCTCGGTGACGACTTTTGCCGGCAGGGGCACGTTGGGCGGGAAGATGACGCTCAGCCCGAAGGGGAATCCGACGCTGACCGGCAGGATGTCCATCCGCGCCTTGGTTAGCCCGAGCTTGCGGGCCAGCCAGTTACCCCGGGTCAGGAACAGCTGGGTCTCCTGGGCGCCGATGGAAACGGTCGGGACGATGGGCACCCCGGCTTCGATGGCGGTCCGCACGTAGCCGGTGCGACCGTTGAAGTCGATGGTGTTGGCGCTGAAGGTCGGCCGGTAGGAGTCGTAGTCGCCGCCGGGGAACACCAGCACCACCGCACCCGAATGCAGGGCGGCGGCGGCGTTTTCACGGCTGGCCTCGATGACCCCGAGGCGGCGCAGCCAGCCGTCCAACGGCCCCATGAACAGCCCGTAGTGGCCCAGCGTGTAGACCGGGCGGTCATAGCCGAACCGGTTGTAGAAGGCGGGGGAGAAAATCAGCACGTCCGGCGTCAGCATGCCGCCGGAGTGGTTGGAGACCACCAGGGCCCCGCCCGACGACGGGACGTTGTCGATGTTTCGCACCTCGGCCCGGTAGTACCGCTTGATGGCCGGGCCGAGCACCTTTGCCACCTGTTCGGTGAAAGCCGGATCCCATTTGGCGGTTTCGTGGTTGTCCGCCGCGTCCACACCGTTGCCCTTCATGGCTCCCCGCCGTCCGTTCTGCGCTCTTTGCTATTTGTTGCCGGTGTGACGCCGGTCTCAAACCTGAGCCCCTGGGTGGCATATGATACTCTCCGATAAAGAGAATGTCATATCCGTTTGCTGACGGGCGAACGCGTGGTGGCGATACCCGACGCGGCTGATCTCACCGCTGGCGCGACGGTTCCTCAAAAGCCGTGCGGCCTAACGGGATACGCCCGGACGTTACGCCCATCCGTGGGGCGCGATCCGTGCCGGGTTGGGCGGGCCGCGCCCGGATGCCTCCGTCGGAGTAGGTAGCCGGCCCCGACGTCAGCCGGCGTCGCGCAGCAACGGCCGTTCCGTGGACGGCAATTCGACGGTGGGGCTCAGCTCGTCGAAGAGCTCGGTGGCGTCCGCGACGGTCCGGTCGACGAACGCCGCGAAATCGTTGAAGGAGACGTCGTCTCGGACCCATTGCGACTTGCGAGCCGTCACGCCGATGCGCTGCGGATCCGACGAGCCGTGCACGATCGCGGTGACTTCGCGGTCGAGGCGGTTCCACCGGTCACAGAAGTACGTCAGCCAGGGGCGGTCGGCCGCCGGGAAATAGCTGCCGGGGGTGACGCGGATGATCAACACGTCGTCGTGCGCGGGCGAGATCTCGAAGTGAACGTGCAAGCGCTCCGGAGCGTTGGTGACGAAGAAGTATTCGCCGTCGTGGTGACCGCGAAAGTATCGCCGCCCGCGGGTGCGCAGGTAACGTTCGACCAGGTTCGCGCACAGCTGCTCGTTCGTCATGAGTTCGATGGTGCGGCCGGTGGCTTGGGGAACGCTTGGAGCCGGGCGAAGCGGGACCGAAGAATATGGTGAGAATTGGCTGAGTGACCGCCGGCCGGCAGGGGTTTCGGTCCGGGAGCTCAGCTGGGCTCGCGCCGCTCCACGATGCCGGCGCCGGGGCTGGCCACGGTGCGCGGCAGCGTGACCGAAAACCGGTACCGCTCGGGACGGTAGTGGAATTCCACGACCTCGAGGGGCCTGTCGTCGTGGCTGTAGCTGGTGCGTTCGAGCACCAGCACCGGGGAACCCAGCGGCAGGTTGAGGGCGCCTGCCACCTCCAGCGATGCCCCGGCCGCATGAATCTCGTAGTTGGCTCGCGAGATGGGGACTTCCAGCCGGCGTTCCCACATCGTGTAGGTGCTTTCCATCGCCTGCGCGGTCTGCTCGTCGGTCGCGCTTTTCAGCAGAGGTTCCACGGCCGAGCCCAATCCCGGTGGCAGGTAGGCGATCATCAGGGCGAGCGGCTGGTCGCCGTCGCGAAATCGCCGGTGCACACACAGGACTTTGGGCAGCCCCAGAATTTCGGCAACGCGTTGCGGGGCGTCTTCGACGCGGTGCGACAGGACGTCGACGTTGGGCGTGATCCCGGAGTCGGCCAGCACCTCGGTGATGGTGCGCACGCCGGGCCCGAGCTCTTGTTTGACCGGGTTGGCCACGAACGTGCCCAGACCCTGCTTGCGCACCAGCCATCCCTGGCGCTCGAGCAGCCCGACCGCCGCGCGCACGGTCACCCGGCTCACGCGGGTGCGGTCGATGAGCTCTCGCTCGGTCGGCAGTCGCGCGCCGCGGGGCAGGCGTTGTTTGACGATGGCCGCCTTGAGGGCCTCGGCGAGTTGGGTGCTGGCCGGCACGCTGCCGCGCGATATCCGGAGGTCGGCGGCGTCGAGGTCCAGCTGATCGGGAGCCACGAGATGTATTAAAACGTTCTATGCGCGGGGCGTAAAGCGGTGTGTCCCGGTGCCGACGTCCTCCGCCGATCGGATTACTCTGGCAGCGAATGCTTTTCGCGCGTTAACGCGGGTCAGGAGGTCCGAAGGTGGCGCTCACCGTGGAACGGTTCGACCACATCGTCCTGAATTGCCGCGACGTGGAGGCCGCCGCCGCGTGGTACGAGCGGGTGCTGGGCATGCGCCGCGAGACGTTCGGGCCGTCGCGACGAACGGCGCTGTGCTTCGGCGATCAGAAGATCAACCTGCGACCGGTCGGCGCGTTGGCCGACGATCCCGACTGGTTCACCGGGGCGGTCGAGGCCGCCGGTTCCGAGGACCTGTGCTTCATCACCCGCGCCAGCCCGGAGGACGTCGGGGCCCACCTCGCCGCCTGTGGCGTGGACGTGATCTGCGGACCGGTCACCAAGACCGGGGCGCTGGGCGAGATGACCTCGCACTACTGCCGTGACATCGACGGCAACCTGATCGAGATCGCCGTCTACTGAGGGTCGGCCAGCGGATACAGGGCCGGAAGATTGACCACGATGGCCTCCTGGCTGCTGCGTGCGATCACCACCTCGGCGGTGGAGTGGGGGTCGGGGTTTTCCTCCCGGTGCGGCAGGTACGGCGGGATGAAGACGTAATCGCCGGGCGCGGCGGCGATGCGGACCTCTCCCGTGCCGTCATGGAAGACGAATTCCGGGTTGCCACTTCGGACATAGATGGCGGTCTCCGAGTCACCGTGATGATGGTTGTCGGACGCCGATTGCGGCGACGCGTGCGTCTCGCCCATCCAGAGCTTCTCCGCGCCGACCGAGCTGCCGGACAGGGCGGCGAAGCGGCGCAAACCCTCCGATTGTGCTGTGTCGGAACTGATTTCCGAGGCCTTGATGTGGCGTACCCGGTTGCGTGCGACCGGCGCCGCCGCGTCGCCGAAGTCTGGATGGAATCCGTCTGTGGTGGCCATGGGTCAATTATCGTTCGAGACATCCCGGTACGCTTCGAGCAGTCTGAGCCACAGTTCGCTGACGGTCGGGAAACACGGAACGGCGTGCCACAACCTGGCGATGGGCACCTGGCCGGCGACCGCGATGGTGGCCGAATGGAGCAACTCGGCCACACCAGGACCGACCATGGTGACGCCGAGTAGGTGTTCTCGATCCAGGTCGACCACCATCCGCGCCCGGCCCGTGTAGCCGTCCGCATATAGCTTGGCCCCCATCACCACGTCACCGATCTCGACATCGACCGCGCGGACGCGGTGGCCGGCTTGCTCGGCTTGTTCAAGCGTCAGCCCCACCGCGGCGGCTTCGGGGTCGGTGAAGAACGCCTGCGGCACCGCATGGTGGTCCGCGGTCGTCGCGTGCACGCCCCACGGGCCGGTATCCAACGGCCTTCCCGCCGCGCGGGCTCCGATCGCCGCACCGGCAATGCGGCCCTGGTATTTGCCCTGATGGGTGAGCAGCGCACGATGATTGACGTCGCCCGCCGCGTAAAGCCAACCGTCTTGGGCCGCGGCCCGCACCAGGCAGGTGTCGTCCACCTCGAGCCAACTACCCGGATTCAAACCCACTGTCTCCAAGCCGATCTCGTCGGTCAGGGGCGCTCTGCCGGTGGCGAACAGCACCTCGCTGACCCGCAAGTCGGAGCCATCGTCCAGGTCCAGGACAACGTGGGAATCGTCCTGGCGGCGCAGCGCGCGCACCGATACGCCCACCCGCACATCGACGCCCGACTTGACGAGTCCGCGTCCGATCACTTCGCCCACAAACGGCTCCATCCGCGGTAACAGGCCCGATCCGCGTGCCAGCAACGTCACCTGCGAGCCCAATCCCTGCCAGGCCGTGGCCATTTCGAGGCCGACGCCGCCGGCACCCACGACGGCCAGCCGCTCCGGCACCGCACTGCTGTCGGTGGCTTGGCGGTTGGTCCACGGCCTCGCCTCGGTCATGCCGGGCAGATCAGGCAACAACGGGCGGCTGCCGGTGCAGATGATCACCGCGTGCCGTGCGGTCAACGTCGTCTGCTCACCGTCGCTGCTTGTGACGACGACTCGGCGCGGTCCGTCCAATCGTCCGTGCCCCCGGATCAGGGTGGCGCCGATGCCGTTCACCCAGTCAGCCTGGCCGCCGTCGTCCCAATCGGTTACGTAGCGATTGCGGCGGCCGAACACACCGTCGGTGTCGATGGAACCGGTGACCGCCTCCCGCGCCCCGTCGACCCGGCGGGCATCGGAAAGTGCGATGACAGGACGCAGCAAGGCCTTACTGGGCACGCAGGCCCAATACGAGCATTCGCCGCCGACGAGCTCGCGCTCGACCAGAGCGACGCGCAGGTTGGCGGCCCGGGCCCGTTCGGCGGCATTCTGGCCGACCGGTCCGGCGCCCAGCACCACGACGTCGAAGTCTTTGCCGGTGTCAGTCGATGCCATGGTCACCGATCCTCTCGCATGGGTCGTTGGTGGCGAGCGCGTCGCGCGCCTGGTCAGTGGTGGACGGATCCATCGATCAGCCGCGCGGCGAGTTCGCGGACATCGCTGACGACGATGTCCGGCTGCGGCAGGCCGTCGATCGGCAGCGGCGCGTTGCCGTGCCGGGTGATCAGGGCGCCGCTGAAACCGACGCCCTGTGCGCCGATGGTGTCCCACACGTGCGCGGCCACCATCATGCACTCGGAGGGAGCCACCTCGGCCGTCTCGCAGGCATAGCGGTAGACGGTCGGCGACGGCTTGAAGGCACCGCGGGCATCGACGCTCAGCTGATGCTCGAAGTAGCCCGCCAGTCCGGAATGTTGCAGTGCGGTCGGCCCATCCGGGTTGGGTGGGGAGTTGGTCAGGGCGACCAGGCGAAAGCCCTTGTCACGCAAGGCGGCAAGCCCGCCGGCGGCATCGCGGTGCGCCGGCATGGTCAGCAGCGCCGTCCTGAGGCGATCGGTATCGCCGTCGCTGATGTTCACTCCGTAGATGTCGCCCAGCATGCGCAGGACCCCCTGGCCGAGCACCGGAAACGTCACGTAGCGGCCGGCCAGGGTGATGGTCATCGAGTACATGACCAGCTGGCCGAACCATTCCCGCAGCATCCGTTCGTCACCGAAAAGTTCGCCGAAAAGTGGTGCCATGCAACCGATATCGAGCAGCGTCTCGTTGACGTCGAAGACCAGCACGGACGGTCTCGGCATGTCAGGACTCCGCATTCTTCGCGGCGGGGACATCCGGCCGCAGGTACCCGGCCAGGCATAGACAGATCAAAACCATCCCCGCTACCGGCCACCAGAGTGCGACGACCGCCGCCGCGGCGAAGACACCGATCGTGAAGAACGATCTCATCTGTAAGAGGCGCCGCATGCGCTGTGGGAGGTCCTCGTGGGCGGGCCGATCGACCGCCTCTTGACAGAGCGCCAGGTAAGTGACGTTGACGAGCACGAACACCGATGCGTACAGGGTCACCGGCGCGGCGGCCAGCCGGCTTTCGGCGATCCATTCGGTGGTGATGGGAATCAGTGACACCGAGAACAGGTGCGCAAAGTTCGACCACACCAGGCGCGGCGTCGCCACTTCTGCGTAGCCGAACAAGTGATGATGATTCACCCAGACGATCGCGATGAACACATAGCTGACAACATAACTGAGACCGGTGGGCCACTCGGGCAGCAAAGCGCTGAACGTGTAGGACTTCGGTGGTCTGAGCTCCAGGACGAGGATTGTGATGAGGACGGCGAACACCCCATCGGAGAATGCTCCCACCCGTTCCGGACTGGTTTTTCGCGTAGCCACTGCGTCTCCTCAGCCCCGGTGATTTCGTTCCTGCAATACCCAGGTGTTGCCGTCGGGATCGCGGAAACTCGCAAAGCTGGCGTAATCCGCGCGATTCGGATCGGTGCCCGCAAGGAACGCGCCGCGCCAGCCTCCCTCGGTGTCCTTGTGGCGGATCTGGTCGACGGGTACTCCGCGACCGGTCAAGTCGGCTCGACAGCCCTCGATGTCGTGCACCACCAGGTAGAGGTTGCGCACCGATCCGGGCTGCGCATCGGTCAAACCGGTGCCGAATTGGATAGAGGCGCTTGATCCTTCGGGCGTCAACTGGATGACCCGGAAACCGGATGTGGGCGCGTAGTCGACGTCGAGGTTGAATCCCACCTGATCGCGGTAGAACCCCAGTGACCGATCGGGATCTGTGACGGGCAAGATGACGACCTCGAGGGATGCCCTCATGATGTACTCCCGGCCGGCTTGTTCCCCAGCACCTCGTCCGTATCGAGCCCGCGATCGACGCCATGCGGGATGACGGTTTGGCCGGGTTCCAGCCGCAGTTGCTTGCCGTCGAGGTGCACTTCGACCTTGTCCGGCTCGAAGGACACCAGGTTGCGGACCCGTGCGACCTCCGTCCATGCGTCGATGTAAGACCACGCCGCGCGCTGGCGGCCGCCGACGTCGTAGTAAGAGCATATTCCCTTGTAGGGGCAAAAGGTTTGTTTATCAACGAGTTTCAATGCCGACGCGTCGACATCCTCGCGGGGTACGTACCATCTCGCCGCAAAGCCGGACTCATACAGGGCCAGCGGGCGACGGGTATCGGCGATCACTTGATCACCGTTGCGCACGACGAGATGCCTTGCGGTGGAGCGGATATCGATGCGATGGTAGGCGTCGGCGGCGTGTCCGACGATCCGCTCTTCTTCTTCGAAGAATGCATCCATAGCGCGCCACGCGAACGCCACCCGGCCCTCGAGAACGGCCGCATGCGAGGCGAGTTCGGTGTGTTGCCACGCGGCATGCTCAGCCGACCGCTCCGCGATCTTGACGGCAAACCACTGCGTCGCGCCGAGGTCGCGGTGCTGCGTGACCCGGTCCTCGGCCACCAGAATTCCGGCCTGGACATCGGCGCTCGGGAAGTAGGCGACCGGGTAGCGGCCCGGTTCGTGCAACAGGATCACGTCCTCGCTGTCGGCGACCCAGCTGTCCGCGAAGCGCACTTTCATCCGTCGCCGCAGCGGCTCGGCGAAGAGCAGCCGTGCCGGCAGAGGCTGCTCGGTCAGGAAATGTCCCACCGATCCTGTCGCAAGCGGGCCCTGCTGCCATGCCAGCCCCATGGTGGTGTCCTTTCGTCGCTGGAATTTTCGGCGTCCGCGGTCGCGTCACTGCATGACGACGACCATCTTCCCGCCGGCTTCTCCCGCCTCCATCACGCGGTGCGCCTCCCGGATCTGGTCGAAAGAGAAGATGTGTGACGGCTTCGCATCCAGCTCACCGTCGGCAACCTGCCGGGCGATGTCCTGCAGGGGTACGTCCGAGAGCGGAAAGCCCGGTGTTCCAAAGACGAAGCTGCCGAAGAAGTTCCAGTTCACCCCGCTGGCCATGCGCAGCAGCGGGTTGAAATCGCCAATCGGATCGAGTCCGCCTAGCCACCCGGCCAGGCACGCCGTGCCGCCGCGCCGCAACAGGTCCAGGGAGTCGAGGATGGTGCTGTTGCCCACCAGGTCCAGGACCGCGTCGACGCTTTTGGCTTCGGCGATGTGGGCGGCCAGGTCGGGCCTCTCCAGCTCGACTTGCGAAGCGCCCAATTGCTCCAGCATCGGAAAGCGATCGCGGCGACGCGCCGTGGCAATGACCCGCACACCGGCGGCGACCGCCATCTTGAGTGCGGCTTGGCCGAATGATGAGGTTGCGCCGCGTAACACCAACGTCTGTCCGGATTTCAGGCCGAGGTTGCGGAACAGGCATGTCCAGGCGACCGCGTAGGTCTCGGGCAAGGCGGCCAAATCCGACCAGGGCAGGTCCGACTCGATGAGGGCGACATTTGCGGCGCGAACCCGCGTGTATTCGGCATAGCTGCCGTTGATGCTTCGGCCCAGTCCTCCCATCAGTGCGGCGACCTTGGCGCCGACCGGGAACTCGCCTCCCGGACATGAGTCGACGAAGCCGACACACTCGATTCCGCTGACCTCCGCGGCCTCTGCCCATTCGCCTCGCCGCATGTGGAGTTCGGCGTGATTGATCCCGAAACCCTCTACGGCGATCACGACTTCGCCATCCTTGGGCAGCGGCTTGGGGATCTCGGTGTAGACCAGACTGTCCAACCCCCCGAATTTTTCCAGGACGATCGCCCGCATGGTTGGCCCGCCGGAGTGCTCGCGTACCACCGCGGGCGCGGTGGGCAGCTGGTGCGGATCGGCGGCAGCCACGTACTGCCCTCCCAAGTCGATGGCGATGATCAATGATCGAGACGAATGGGCCAACTGACCCATTATTATGGGCGCGCCTTCCCACTATGTCCAGGGGAGTGGCGTCCTCAGGCCTTACGCCTGCGGCGCGACGGCGCCGATCGTCCCTTGCGCGACGGGGGTTGGGGCGCGAAAGAGCGCACGTAGTCGACGGCGGCATTGACGGCCGCCCGCAGCGGCTGAGGATCGCCGGTGGCATGGGTGATCACCGCGCCGCCCTGATGCGCGGCGACCAGCGATACGGCCAGATGGCGCGCGTCGGCGTCGGGGCGCAGGTCGCCGCGCTCGCGCATCGACTCGAGGCCGGCCCGAAACAGCGCTATCCATTGGTCGTATCCCGCGGCGAGGTCGTCGTGCAGCTCGCGGTCGGCCTCGATCAGCTCGCCGGCCAGCGAGCCGTAGACGCAACCCCCGACCCGGTACACGGCGTCGATGTCGGACACGCAGGCATCCGCCCATGCCTGCAGCGCATCGAAGCTGTCCAGGCCGGCCAACCGCGGCTGAGTGTGGAAGGCCCGCACGTCATTTCGGCGCGCATCGACGACGTGTCGGGTCAGATCACGCTTGTCACTGAAGTAGTGCGAGATCTGGGATCCGCCGACCCCGGCGGCCCGCCGCACCTGATCGAGGCTCGTGTTGGCGACCCCTCGCTCGAACATCAGCCGGGCGGCCACCTCGACGATCCGCGCGCGCGTTGCCAGTCCCTTGCGGGTGAACCGCGCAGCGGGCCGCTCAGTCACGTCGTCACCTCCGATGGCCTCAGCCCGCTCGTCGCGCCGGCCGGCGCCCCCGCGGACGGCGCGGTGCACGGGGCATTCGTTCGGCGCTGTCGGTGGCGAACAGGCGCAGGTAGTTCACCGCGAAGCGGATCGCATCGGCGTGCGGCCATTCCTCTTGATAGGTGAAAGTCAGCACGCCGCCGCCCTGGTGGGCGGCAACGATCACGAGCGCGAGCCGGCGCGGATCGGCGTCGCGGACGAGCAGCCCGTCCTCTTTCATTCGCCGAATTGACTGCTCTAGCAAGTCGATCCACTGCCGGTAGCCGGTGGCCAACGCGTCGCGTGTGGTGTCATCGGTCTTCGCCAATTGGGCGGTCAGCGCGTGGTAGGTCGGCGTGCCGAAGTACCCGATGCGGCGCAGGTAGCGCATGTTGAGATCGATCCACCGCTCGAAGTCGTCAAAAGAACTCAGCCCCCCGAGCGCGGGCTGGCGGTGAAAATCCAGCACCACGCCGATCTGGCGCCGGATCACCGCGCGGATCAGCGCCGCCTTGTCGGCGAAGTAGTGGGCGAGCTGTGAGCCGCTGACCGAGGCCGTGCGCCGCACGTTCTCCATGTTGCACGCCGAGAGGCCCTCGGTGACGATCAGCCGGGCGGCGGCCTGCACGATCCGGTCGCGGGTGGCTCGCCCCTTGGCGGTCAACCGTTGTTCGTCGCGAACATCGGGATGGGCCATCGCGCCAGGCTAACCCGGGATCCCCCTGATTAATGGGATATCCAGCCCAGACACCAGGATCAGGTCTGGACACGCCTGGCGAGGAAGTCCCGGATCAACCGTGCGACGTCATCGAGCGCGGACTCCAGCAGAAAGTGGCCGCCGTCGAGCAGGTGTATTTCGGCGTCGGGGAGGTCGTCGGCGAACGCCTCGGCCCCGGCCGGTCCGAAGATCTCGTCGCCACGTCCCCACACCGCGAGCAGCGGCACCCGGCTGGCCCGGAAGTATTCGTGCACGCGCGGGTACAGGGGCGCGTTGGTGGCGTAATCGCGAAACAGTTTCAGCTGCACCAGGTCGTTGCCGGGACGGGACAGCAACGTGAAGTCGTGGTACCAGGATTCGGGATCGACCAGTGTCTCGTCGGCCACGCCGGTCACGTACTGCCAGCGGGTCGCATCGAGCGTCAGGAACTGCCGCACCGGTGCCTCGGTGGCCGGCGTCTGGTCCTGCTGGTACGCCTGCACGACCTTCCAGAAACTTTCCACGAATCCCGCGTCGTAGCCGTTGCCGTTCTGGCTGATGATCGCGGTGACCGCGGCCGGGTCGCGCAGCGCGAGCCGCCAGCCGATCGGTGCGCCGTAATCCTGGACGTACATGGCGTAGCGTTCGACGCCCAGGCCTCGCAACAGACCCGCCGTGAGGTCCGTCAGCCCGTCGAAGGTGTAGTCGAACTCGTCGACTGATGGCGCGTCGGACAGGCCGAAGCCCAGGTGATCGGGCGCGATGACGTGGTAACGGTCGGCGAGGGCCGGGATCAGGTGGCGGAACATATACGAGCTGGTCGGGAACCCATGCAGCAGCAGCACCGTGGGAGCGGCGGGGTCCCCGGATTCGCGGTAGAAGAGCCGGTGGCCGTCGACCGTGGCGTATCGATGATGAACTGCAGGCATGACGTTCCTCCTGGCTCAACGCGTTTCGGGAATCTTGCACCGGAGCGGCGTCCAGCGGAGGTGCGCGACGCCCGTTGTTCTGGGTTGTATAACCCAGTATGCACCAAACGGGCCTTTCGCAACAGTCTTGTAAAACGGACCTGTTGCCGAGCTCATCCGGTTGCCATATTCTGGGCCAACCATCCCAGTTCACGGCGTGAACCGCGGCCGGTCGATAGGCAGAGGGGAAGCGCATCGTGTCCGAGGCGTTGCGGGACAAGAAGGTCTTGGTGGTGGGCCGCGGCAGCGGAATCGCACGAGCCGTAGCGTTACTCGCGCAGTCCGAAGGCGCTCAGGTTGTGGTGGCCGGCAGGGACGAGGCCAAACTCGCCGACGCCTACCGCGACACTGACGTCACCGCCGAGACCGTCGACATCACCGACGATGGCTCGATCGCAGCTCTTGCGGATCGGCTGGGACCCGTCGACCACGTGGTGTCGACCGCGTCGGCCCGTGCCCGCGGGAAGCTGGGCGACCTGGAGCGCCATCAACTGCAGCTCTCGTTTGACACCAAGGTGATCGGTCCAACCATGCTGGCAAAATACATTGCGCCGCAGATGAACCCAGGCGGTTCGCTGGTGCTGTTCTCCGGCGTGCATGCCTTCAAGCTCAACGTTGGCTACCTGGGGGTGGGCATCACCAACGGTGCCGTTGATTTCTTGACGCGTTGGTTGGCGGTCGAGCTTGCGCCGATCCGAGTCAACGCCATCTCTCCCGGCGTCATTGATACCGGTGCGTGGGATTCCCTCGGCGGTGAGGGTAAGCGGAAGTACTTCGAACACATCGCCGACGGCAATCCGGTGGGTCGGATCGGCACGCCCGGCGATATCGCCGGCGCGGTCTTGTTCGCGATGACAAACACGTTCCTAACCGGAATGACATTGAAGGTGGACGGCGGCGAGCCGCTGACATAGATATTGAGCGGGTTCGAGGTGACACGGTGGGCGAGCTTGTTTCGGTGAACGTGGGCATGCCGAAGAACGTGCAGTGGCGGGACAAGACCGTCTACACCGGGATATGGAAGACGCCCGTCGAGGGTCCGGTCATGGCGCGGCGGCTGAACATCGACGGCGACGGCCAGGGGGATCTCGCCGGCCACGGTGGGGAGCAGCGAGCCGTCATGGTCTACCAGAGCGAGTCGTACGACTTCTGGAAGACTTACCTGGGGCGCGACGACCTGCAACCGGGCCACTTCGGTGAGAACTTCACCGTCACCGGGCTTGCCGACGCCGACGTCTGCATCGGAGACCGCTATCGCATCGGCGATGCCGAGTTCGAGGTCACCCAGCCGCGTGTCACCTGCTTCCGGATCGGCTTGCGTCTCGACGAACCCGACATGCCCAATTTGCTTGTCGCCCAGCATCGCCCGGGCTTCTACTTCCGTGTCCTGCGCGAGGGCAGTGTCCGGGCCAGCGACGACATCGTGCGGACCCGCCGCGGCCGTCATGAACTGAGCGTCGCCGACGTCGATGCGCTGCTCTATTTGCCCGATCGCAACGTCGAAACGCTGCGCAAAGCCGTCGACGTCCCGGCGCTCAGCCCCGGCTGGCAGCAGTCTTTCCATGACCTGCTGGCCGGGCGCGATGGCGCGGCACCCCCGGCGGCGCCACCGATCGAACCCGGGTGGAGGGGATTTCGCGCCCTACGGGTCACCCAAACCCGCAGGGAGAGTCCGCAAGTGCTGTCGATCCGGCTCGAGGCCGACGACCAGAACCCACTGCCCCCGGCGCTTCCGGGCCAGTACTTGACGGTCAAAATCGGCGGCGCCGGCAAGCCCGCGCCGCTGCGCAGCTATTCCCTTTCCGACGATTCGTCGTCCGGCTCCTATCGCATCAGCGTCAAACGCGAGGGCCACGGCGTGGTGAGCCGCTGGCTGCACGAACACATCGAGCTGGGTTCGGTGATAATGGCGGCCGCCCCACGCGGCGACTTCCACCTCGCCGAGGGCAGCGGTCCGGTCGTGCTGTTCTCCGCCGGAATTGGGGCGACGCCGGTCCTGGCGATGCTGCATGCCCTGTCCGCGGCCGGGAGCCGGCGCGACATCTGGTGGCTGCACACCACTCGAAATCGCGAATCCCAAGCCTTCGCAGAAGAAGTCGCATCACTCGTCGGGTCGTTGCCACATGCTCGCCAACAAGTCTTCTACACCGAAACGCAGGGCCGGCTGCGCCGCGAATCCCTCGCGGCGTTGGGCCTGCCCACCGAGGCCACCGTTTACCTCTGCGGTCCAACGCAATTCATGGATGACATGCGGAACGACCTTATCGGCATAGGCTTTGACCCGTCCCGCATTCACAGCGAGCTGTTCGGAGCTCTGCCGGCGATCAACCCGGGCATCGTCGGGAGCGGGGAGCGCAGGCCGCCGCACCCGCCGGCCGGACCGCCCGGTACGGGGCCCGCGATCACCTTCGCGCGCAGCGGATTAACCGTCGACTGGTCTCCGCGCTTTCGGAGCATCCTGGAGCTGGCCGAAGCCTGCGACGTGCCCACCCGCTTCTCCTGCCGAAGCGGGGTGTGCCACGTGTGTGCCACCGGAATCATCAGTGGAGCAACCGCTTACGTTCAGCGACCGCTGGAGGCGCCCGCTGACGGGGCTGTCCTCATCTGCTCGGCCGCTCCCGAGAACGATGTGGTGCTGGACCTCTAGATGGTCACGCGACGATTGCTCGCTGGCCTCCGGTTGCGTGCAGGATGGTGCCGTTGACGTAGCTGGACTCCGGGGAGGCGAGAAACACCACGGCGCTGGCGATTTCGCTGGCATCGGCCACGCGCTGCAGCGTGGTGATCGCCGCGATCGTGTCGAGCACTCCGGGAAGCGCGGCTGCGCCGGGCGTCTCGGTCGGACCCGCGGCCACCGCATTCACCCGCACCCCCGACTCGCCGAATTCATCGGCCCACACGCGGGTCAGCTGCTCCACACCGGCCTTGGTGGCCCCGTAGATCCCCGCGCCGCGCGTCGCTACCGATGCGGCCAGAGTGCTCACGCTGACCACCGCGCCGTTGCCCCGAGCGGCCATGGCCGGTACCAACTGCTGCACCAGGATGTACGGCGCACGCAGGTTGACGTTGACGTGTTCGTCGAAGGTCGCGTCATCGGTGGCCGCCGTGGGGCCGAACTCGTAGATTCCGGCATTGTTGATCAGGATGTCCACCGGCCCCGCCTCGGCGGCCAACCGCCGGACATCGTCGGCGACATTGAGGTCGGCGGCGACGAAACGGGCTTTGCCGCCGGCGTTTTCAATATCACGAACGGTTTTGGCGCCCCGTTCGGCGTTGCGGCCCTGCACCACTACCTCGGCGCCGCGAGCCGCCAGCTGCAGCGCTATTTCCCGGCCGATCCCCGATGTCGCGCCGGTCACCAATGCGGTCGATCCGGCCAAAGATGTTGTCATCGAAACCCTACCTCCAAGAGAGAAGTTCTCTTTCGGTAAGCAGTGGCCCGCCGGCGAATATTCCTACGGGCTGAGCGGGACGGACGCCTCGGCGGTGTAGCACAGGAAGGTCAGCGTCTCCTGAAGATAGAGCTGCACGGTGTCCGCGTCATGGCTGGTGTATCCGATCGACACGTCGTGCCCGAGCTGCAGATCGAAGTCGCCGCCGCGGGTGGTCAGCACGAAGGCGCCGTCGATGGCCGGCGCCCAGATGATGTCTCCGGGGACCAGCCGGTCGATGTGTTCGAGGATCGGATAGCCGTGTTCGGTCGTCTCGCTGACCTTCGTGTAGACGTCCGCCGCCAGCAGCACCGAGTACGGGCCGTCGACACCGGCCAGCCGGAGTTCGGAGATCGCCTGGGTGATGACGTCGGGAATCTCGCGCGGATCCGCCGGCAGAGTCAGGGACTTGTTCGAGCTGGCCGAGCGGATGCCCTCGATGGACGCCGCGGCGTAGCCCTCGAAGATGGCCCGGTCTTCCACGAACGCCAGCTTCTTGGCCGCCTCCTTGACCGGGTCCCAGTCGGAGTCGTTGGCGCCCCGCTCGACGTTGTCGATCTCGTACCGCGACAATGTGAACGGAACACGCAGCCGGACAAGGGGTTTGCTTTCCCTCAGGTGTGCCTCCACGCCGTCGGTGGGGGACGCCACGCTGGCCAGCCGTCCGGTGCTCACCGCGGCCGTCACCGGGCCGCCGGGCTCGCTGACGTCGACCACCCGGCGCCCGGCGATGTGGCGCTTGAAGGTGCGGGTCGCCTCCAATTCGATTTCTTCCCAAGCGGCGTCGGTGACCGGTGCCAGGTCGCGGTAGAGGTTGTTCATGAGGTGGTTCCTTTCAGGCTGCCGATCGAAAGTGAGCCGTTCTGGGCAACAGGCGTTTCCGCCACCGGCGCTGCGGGCAGCGGCGGTGGGTCATCGAGAAAGTCGAGGGTGGGGGAGAAGAACAGCCCGCCGGTGACCGCCGTGGAGAAGTCCAGGATGCGGTCGGTGTTGCCGGGCGGGTCGCCGAGGAACATGTTGCGCAACATCCGTTCGGTGACTTGCGGCGTGCGTGAATAGCCGATGAAGTAGGTGCCGTATTCGCTCTTGCCGAGCTCGCCGAACGGCATGTTGTGCCGCACGATCTTCAGCTCGGTGCCGTCGTCGTCGGTGATCACGTTCAGCGCGATGTGGGCGTTGCCCGGTTTGACGTCGTCGTCGAGCTCGATGTCATCGAGCTTGGTGCGGCCGATCACACGCTCCTGCTCGGTGACCGGGATCGCATTCCACGACGACATGTCGTGCAGGTACTTCTGCACGTGCACATAGCAAGACCCGGCGAAGTCGGGGTCCTCGTCGCCGATCGCGGTGGCGCTGGTGGCCAGCGCGCCGTCCGGGTTCTCGGTGCCGTCAACGAATCCGAGTAGGTCGCGGTTGTCGAAGTAGCGGAAACCGTGCACCTCGTCGACCACGGTGACCGCGCCGGCCATCGATTTGAGGATCCGGTCGGCCAGCTCGAAGCAGACGTCCAAGCTCTCGGCCCTGATGTGGAACAGCAGATCCCCGGGTGTGGCGGGCGCGGTGTGCCGCGGACCGGTCAGCTCGGGAAAGCGGTGCAGTTCGGCGGGCCGCGGTCCGGAGAACAGGCGATCCCACGCGTCGGAGCCGATCGAGGCGATCGCCGACAACCGCTTCTGCGGTTCGCGGAATCCGATCGCGCGCACCAGCCCGGGAATGTCGGGCAGCGCATCATGCACCGCCGCCTCCCCGCCGTCGTCGATGGTCACCACCAGGAAGATGGCCGCGGGGGTCAGCGGCGCGAGGATGGGTTGCGGCTGGACGGGGGGCACGTGCATGACCCTAACGTGAACCGCACAATGGCCGACAGCCATGATGTTCAACATGTCCGGCGGACCTCGAAACCAGGCGAAGTCCTCAGCGAGTGCGCAAGGACTCTGCGATTTCATCGACGCCTCTCCGTCGCCATTTCATGTGTGCGCCACGGTGGCCGCTCGGCTGATCGCTGCCGGATACACCGAACTGAGCGAGGCTAAACCCTGGCCGTCCGAGCCCGGGCGCTACTTCACCGTGCGGGCGGGCTCGCTGGTGGCCTGGAATTCGCAAGCGCCCGACGGCCCGTTCCGAATCGTGGGTGCACACACGGACAGTCCGAACCTCAGGGTCAAGCAGCACCCCGACCGGGTTGTCGCCGGCTGGCGGGTGGTGGCGCTGGAACCCTATGGGGGCGCGTGGCTCAACTCGTGGCTGGACCGCGATCTGGGCATCAGTGGGCGGCTCTCGGTGCGCGCGGACGACGAGGACGGCGGGGTCGCGCACCGGCTGGTGCGGATCGACGAGCCCATCCTTCGGGTGCCGCAGCTGGCGATTCACCTGGCCGAGGACCGCAAGTCGCTGACGCTGGACCCGCAGCGTCACGTCAATGCGGTGTGGGGTGTCGGCGATGCGCCGCGGTCGTTCGTCGATTACGTCGCGCACCGCGCCGGCGTGGCGGCGTCCGACGTGCTGGCCGCCGACCTGATGACCCACGATTTGACCCCCGCCGCGGTGATCGGCGCCGACGGGGACCTCCTGAGCGCGCCCCGGCTGGACAACCAGGCGAGTTGCTATGCGGGACTGGAGGCGCTGCTGGCCGTGGAGCGGGCCGGCGCCTACCTGCCGGTGCTGGTGCTCTTCGATCACGAGGAGGTCGGGTCGTCGTCGGATCACGGCGCCCAATCCGACCTACTGGGTACCGTCCTGGAACGAATCGTGCTGGCGGCGGGCGGTAGTCGCGAGGACTACCTGCGCCGGCGGCCGGTCTCGCTGCTGGCCTCGGCGGACATGGCGCACGCCACCCACCCCAACTACCCCGAGCGGCACGAGCCCGGCCACCCGATCGCGGTCAACGCGGGGCCGGTGCTCAAGGTGCACCCGAATCTGCGCTACGCCACCGACGGCCGCACCGCCGCGGCGTTCGCGCTGGCCTGCCGGCAGGCCGGAGTGGACCTGCAACGCTACGAACACCGGGCCGACCTGCCGTGCGGATCGACCATCGGACCGTTGACCTCCGCGCGGACCGGCATCCCCACCGTCGACATCGGGGCCGCCCAACTGGCGATGCACTCCGCGCGCGAATTGATGGGCGCGCACGACGTAGCCGCCTACTCGGCCGCGATGCAGGCGTTCCTTTCCGCCGACTAGCTGTACTCGGCACTCACATTGGTGACAGTCGGCTGATCGGGGGCTGGCCTCCGATTGCTGAGTGGCGGCGTTGATTGTTGTAGTGCTGTAGCCAGGGCGCAAGGGCTGCGCAGCGGGCGTCGTTGGTGATGAACACCTGCCGGTAGGCCCATTCGGTCTGCAGGGTGCGGTTGTAGCGCTCCACCTTGCCGTTCTGCCAGGGACAGTGCGGCTTGATGAAGACGTGCTTGGCGCCGAGACCGGCGATGACTCCGGCGACGTCGTTGGATCGTCGGTAGCTGAAGTGGTTGTCAGTGATCACGCGTTCGATGGTGGTGATCCCGCAGGTGCAGAAGTAGTTGGCAGCGCGGACCAGAAATGCTGCGCAGGTGGCGCCCTTCTCGTCGGGAAGGATCTCGGAATACGCCAAGCGGGAGTGGTCGTCGATGGCTGAGTGCACGTAGTCGTATCCGATGCGAGCTTTCTTGGCGAGGCTGCTTCGGCCCATCTGCGGACCGTGAGCCTTCCATCCGCCGCCGTCGGGTATACGTCCAATCTTTTTGACGTCCATGTGAATCAGCTCGCCGGGACGCGATCGCTCGTAGCGCACAGTGGTGGCTTTTGATGCTCGGATCACCGCCCCGGTCAACGGGTCGCAGTCACGCAAGTACGGCAGCTGGTGGCGGCGCAGGATCGCGCTGACCGTGCGGGCCGGCACGCCCAACTCGTCGGCGATCCACTGCTGACCACGGCGTGCCGAGATGCGCAACGCGACGACAGCGGACTCCACATCGGGTGGTGTGCGGTGCGGGCAACGATGGGGACGCGAGGACCGATCAATCAGGCCAGCAGAACCCTCATCGAGAAATCGGCGCACCCATCGATAGACACATTGCCGAGACACACCGAGCTCGGCAGCGACGTGAGCGGGTTTACGTCCACCGGTGAGGACACGATCGACGAGAAGTTGTCGACCGTGAACGGTCAACCGAGCATTACCGTGAGACACGAGGACCTCCGTGCGCGAGTAGAGACGTCAGACATCTCCACTAAGCCCGGAGGTCCTCCCTTCCGACAGCTAAACCGTCAACAATGTCCCTGCCGGGTACAACTAGCGGCATGGGGTCTGCCGGCATGGCGCTGAACGTGGAGATGCTGACGTTCGACTGCGACGACCCCGCGAAGCTGGGCGCCGGAGCCACCGGGGTCGGCCGGCACCAGTTCGGCGACTCCTTTCGCTGGGTGGTGCCGGCCGACCTCGAGGGCAACGTCTTCTGCGTCGTGCGTCGGTAGCCGTAGCTCAGCGCTGGCCCACGAAAGCGGGGTCGTAGCGGATGACGTTCTCCACCACGATCCCGTCGCGGGTACGGACCCGGTCGATGCCGCGGATGTGAAACGGTCCGTCCGGGCCGGTGCCGTGACCGACGTAGTGCAAGAACACGAGTTCCTCACCCTCGGCGGCCGCGGGCACGGTGGCGCTGTCGATCACCTCGAGCCGCAAATCCGGTGCGGCCTCCAACAATTCGGCGATTTTCGCCGTGTATGCCGTGATCCCGCGGACCGGCTCCGGATCGCCCGGCCAGTAGCCGACGATGTCCTCGGCGAGGATGTCGAAGCCGCGCGACATGGTGGGGGCGGCCCAGTATGCCGCGAAAACCTCTGCGCTGAACTTCGGCGCGGATTGGACGTCCGTCATGGTTCCTCCTTGGGTCGGGCGCTCCGGTCGAGCGCGTGCAGCAAGCGTGTCGCCGCGCCGTGCGCCCCCGCAATTACCTCCGAGGTCATCGCCGTGAGTGCGCCGGCCTGGTTACCGTTGCCTGGTGAGCCACGGGGCGGTCGGTGAGTTGTTGCGCGAATGGCGCACGCGCCGACGGGTGAGTCAGCTCGATCTGTCGCTGAGTGTCGGTGTGTCGGCGCGGCATCTGAGCTTCATCGAGACGGGACGTTCGCGCCCCAGTCCGGAGATGGTGCTCACCCTGGCCGACGGCCTCGACATCCCGCTGCGGGAACGAAACACGCTGCTGCTCGCCGCAGGTTTCGCGCCGCGCTACCCGTCGCGTCCGCTCGAGGACGCCGCACTCTCGCCGGCTCGGGACGCGGTGCAGCGCCTGCTCGATGCGCACGACCCCTACCCGGGCATCGTCATCGACCGATGCTGGAACATCGTGGGCACCAACGCGGCGGCCTCCGCGCTGACCGCCGGCCTACCCGAACAGCTGCTCGGCCCGCCGGCGAACGTCTACCGGCTGTGCTTGCACCCCGACGGCCTGGCCGGGCGAACCCTGAATTTCCCGGACTGGGCCGGCTACCTGCTGCGCCAGCTGCGGCGCACCATCGCGCTCACCGGCGACCCGGGATTGGCGGCGCTCGAGGAGGAGGTGCGCGGCTACCCCGGCGTCGCGGCCACGGCCGACGCCCGGAGCGCGCCCCCGGATGGCGCGTCGCTGCTGATTCCGTTCGTCCTCGACGTCGGCGGGGGCCGACGGTTGTCGATGTTCACGACGCTGACGACGTTCGGGACGCCGCTCGACGTCACCCTCGCCGAACTGGCCGTCGAATTGTTCTACCCCGCCGACACCGAAAGCGCAGACCTGCTTCGCGGCGGATAGGCCCCGGCCGGCCGAAGGGGCGGCCAAAGCGCCTGCACGCCGTCCAGCCCTAGACTGTCTGGCGTGACTGTCTCCGGGACGAGTGCGCGCACCCAGGCCATCGACACGGTCGAGCACGCCGCCACCACTCCCGACGAACCGCAGCCCTTCGCCGAGTTGGGCCTCAAAGACGACGAATACCAGCGCATCCGCGAGATCCTCGGCCGCCGCCCCACCGACACCGAGCTGGCGATGTACTCGGTGATGTGGAGCGAGCACTGCTCCTACAAGTCGTCCAAGGTGCACCTGCGCTACTTCGGCGAGACCACCACCGACGAGATGCGCGCCGGCATGCTGGCCGGCATCGGCGAGAACGCCGGCGTCGTCGACATCGGCGACGGCTGGGCGGTCACTTTCAAAGTCGAGTCGCACAACCACCCGTCCTACGTCGAGCCCTATCAGGGTGCGGCCACCGGAGTCGGCGGGATCGTCCGCGACATCATGGCGATGGGCGCGCGACCCGTCGCGGTGATGGACCAGCTCCGGTTCGGCGCGGCCGACGCCCCGGACACCCGTCGCGTGGTCGACGGCGTGGTGCGCGGCATCGGCGGGTACGGCAACTCGCTCGGCCTGCCCAACATCGGCGGCGAGACCGTCTTCGATGCGTGCTACGCCGGCAACCCGTTGGTGAACGCCATGTGCGTCGGTGTGCTGCGCCAGGAGGACCTGCACCTGGCCTTCGCCTCCGGCACGGGCAACAAGATCATCCTGTTCGGGGCCCGCACCGGGCTGGACGGCATCGGCGGGGTGTCGGTGCTGGCGTCGGACACGTTCGACAGCGAGGGCTCCCGCAAGAAGCTGCCCTCGGTTCAGGTCGGCGACCCGTTCATGGAGAAGGTGCTCATCGAGTGCTGCCTCGAGCTGTACGCCGGTCACCTGGTGGTCGGCATCCAGGACCTGGGCGGTGCCGGATTATCTTGCGCCACTTCGGAATTAGCGTCAGCGGGCGACGGCGGCATGGCGATCCAGCTGGAGACCGTGCCGCTGCGCACCAACCAGATGACGCCCGCGGAGATCCTGTGCAGCGAGTCGCAGGAGCGGATGTGCGCCGTCGTCACCCCGGAAAACGTCGACGCCTTCATGGCGGTGTGCCGCAAGTGGGATGTGCTGGCCACGGTGATCGGCGAGGTCACCGACGGCGACCGGTTGCGGATCACCTGGCAGGGCCAGACGGTCGTCGACGTGCCGCCGCGCACTGTCGCCCACGAGGGCCCGGTCTACCAGCGCCCGGTCGCCCGCCCCGACACGCAGGACGCCCTGAACGCCGACAGCTCGGCGCGGCTGCCACGGCCGGCCACGGGTGACGAACTGCGCGCCACTTTGCTTGCGCTGCTGGGCAGTCCGCACCTGTGCAGCCGCGCATTCATCACCGAGCAGTACGACCGGTACGTGCGCGGCAATACCGTGCTGGCCGAGCACGCCGATGGTGGTGTGCTGCGCGTCGACGAATCCACCGGTCGCGGCATCGCCTTGTCGACCGATGCCTCCGGCCGCTACACGAAGCTGGATCCCTACGCCGGCGCCCAGCTCGCCCTGGCCGAGGCTTACCGCAACGTGGCCGTCACCGGGGCGGCACCGGTCGCGGTGACCAACTGCCTGAATTTCGGTTCGCCCGAAGACCCCGGGGTGATGTGGCAGTTCTCGCAGGCGGTCCGCGGATTGGCCGACGGCTGTGTGACGCTGGGGATTCCGGTGACGGGCGGCAACGTCAGCTTCTACAACCAGACGGGGTCGACGGCGATCCTGCCCACCCCGGTGGTCGGGGTGCTCGGCGTCATCGACGACGTCGGCCGGCGCATCCCCACCGGTCTGGGCACCGAGCCCGGCGAAACCCTGATGCTGCTTGGGGATACCCGCGACGAGTTCGACGGTTCGATCTGGGCGCAGGTGACCGCCGACCATCTCGGCGGGCTGCCGCCCAAGGTCGACCTGGCGCGCGAGAGGCTGCTGGGCGAGGTGCTGCGCTCGGCGTCGCGCGACGGCCTGGTCTCCGCGGCGCACGACCTGTCCGAGGGCGGCCTCGCGCAGGCCATCGTCGAAGCCGCCCTGGCCGGCGAAACCGGTTGTCGCATCGTGCTTCCCGAGGGTGCCGATCCGTTCGTGACGTTGTTCTCCGAGTCGGCGGGCCGCGTGCTGGTGGCGGTGCCGCGCACCGAGGAGAGCCGGTTCCGTTCGATGTGCGAGGCGCGCGGATTGCCGGCGGTGCGCATCGGCGTGGTCGACCAGGCGTCCGACGCGGTGGAGGTCCAGGGACTGTTCACGATCTCTTTGGCCGAACTGCGCGAGACTTCGGAGTCGGTGCTGCCGCGGCTCTTCGGATGAGTGCCCGCAGCGAAACCTGATGTCCGCCAGGCGTTTCCGCCGATCGGGTGCGCTGTCGCTGGCCGCCGCACTGGTCGGTTGGAGCTTCGTCGGTCCCCGGTTGCCGGCCTCGTGGCGAGCGGTGTTGCAGGCGGGCGCGGGCGGCCTGCTGGTGGCGATGACGCGTGCACCCTTGGGCCTGGATCCGCCCCGGCTACGGCCCGGCCTGCGGCTGGGGTCAGTGGCCGCACTCCCGGCAGCTTGCGCGGTCGCGGCGACCACCCTGCTGCCGCCGGTGCGCCGATCGATGGCCGACCGCGAGCCACCGGCGGCGGCGCCGGACTGGTTGCTGCTGCGGATACCGGTGGCCACCGTGTGGTCGGAGGAGTCCGCCTTTCGCGGGGCGCTGGCCGCCGCCGGTTCCGCCGCTTTCGGGCGACGCCGCGGACGGTTGTTGCAGGCCAGCGCTTTTGGCCTGTCGCACATCGCGGACGCGCGCGCGACGGGTGAGCCGGTGGCCGTCACCGTGCTGGTCACCGGGCTCGCGGGCTGGCTCTTCGGTTGGCTCGCCGACCGGTCGGGCAGCCTGGCCGCACCCATGCTCGCGCACCTGGCCATCAACGAGGCCGGGGCGATCGCCGTGCTGGCCGTGCGGGCGTCGTCGCGCTGACCTCGAGCGGCGGGCCCCACGCTTTTGAGACCCTGGGGTATGGCCCCCGCGACAAAGCCGATCCGGCGAAGGCCCGGCAGGCCGTGCTGGCCGTCGCCGACTGGCTTCGCGACGCGTCCCGTGCGGCGCCCGACCGGCAGGAACTGGCGACGGCCGTGCGCCTGACCGCCCGCACCCTGGCCGCCGTGGCGCCCGGGCGCAGCGTGGAGCTGCGCATCCCGCCGTTCGTCGCCGTGCAGTGCATCGCCGGGCCCACGCACACCCGGGGCACCCCGCCCAATGTGGCGGAAACCGACCCCCGGACCTGGCTGCTGCTGGCCACCGGAAAGCTGCCGTTCGGCGAGGCGCAGAGCACCGGTGCGCTGCGGCTTTCCGGCTCGCGCGCCGGTGAGATTGGACACTGCCTGCCCCTGTTCGATGTGGGCTGAACATAACCCTGAAGTGCAGGTTTAGGAAATTTCCCCGGCAATTCGTCGCTCAACACGCCCGGCGGATTCGTCGGCGTGGCCTGGGTGCCCGTAGACTCCGTTACGTCACCAACCGTTCCCCGGGGAGCTGCCTAATCGTGACCGTCCAAGAGCCCGAAGAGGATTTCAGCGCACCCCGTGAAGAATGCGGTGTATTCGGGGTTTGGGCCCCGGGCGAGGACGTCGCCAAACTCACCTATTACGGCTTGTACGCGTTGCAGCATCGCGGCCAGGAAGCCGCCGGCATCGCCGTCGCCGACGGATCCCAGGTGCTGGTCTTCAAAGACCTCGGCCTGGTCAGCCAGGTGTTCGACGAGCAGACGCTGGGCGCCATGCCGGGCCACGTCGCCATCGGCCACTGTCGCTACTCGACCACCGGCGACACGACGTGGGAAAACGCCCAGCCGGTCTTCCGGAACACCGCGGCCGGTACCGGGGTTGCGTTGGGGCACAACGGGAACCTGGTCAACACCGCCGAGCTCGCCGCCCGCGCGCGCGACGAGGGGCTGATCGCCAAGCGCGCGCCCGCGCCGGCGACCACGGACTCGGACATCCTGGGCGCGCTGCTGGCCCACGGCGCGGCGGACGCCACCCTGGAGCAGGCGGCTCTGGACCTGCTGCCGACCGTGCGCGGCGCCTTCTGCCTGACCTTCATGGACGAGAACACGCTGTACGCGTGTCGCGATCCGCATGGGGTGCGGCCACTTTCGCTCGGACGGCTGGACCGCGGCTGGGTGGTGGCGTCCGAGACGGCGGCGCTGGACATCGTCGGCGCGTCGTTCGTGCGTGACATCGAACCGGGCGAGCTGCTGGCGATCGACGCCGACGGCGTCCGCTCCACGCGCTTCGCCAACCCCACCCCCAAGGGCTGCGTCTTCGAGTACGTCTACCTGGCGCGACCGGACAGCACCATCGCGGGCCGGTCCGTGCACGCGACGCGGGTGGAGATCGGTCGCCGGCTGGCCCGGGAGCGTCCCGTCGAGGCCGACCTGGTGATCGGCGTGCCCGAGTCGGGCACGCCCGCCGCGGTCGGGTACGCGCAGGAGTCGGGCATTCCGTATGGCCAGGGGCTGATGAAGAACGCCTACGTCGGGCGCACTTTCATCCAGCCGTCCCAGACCATCCGCCAACTCGGTATCCGGCTGAAGCTCAACCCGCTTCGCGAGGTGATCCGCGGCAAGCGGCTCATCGTGGTCGACGACTCGATCGTGCGCGGCAACACCCAGCGCGCCCTGCTGCGGATGCTGCGCGAGGCAGGCGCCGTCGAAGTGCACGTCCGCATCGCCTCACCCCCGGTCAAGTGGCCCTGCTTCTACGGCATCGACTTCCCGTCGCCGGCGGAACTGATCGCCAACGCGGTCGAGGACAAGAAGGAGATGCTCGAGGCGGTGCGGCACGCCATCGGCGCCGATTCGCTGGGCTACATCTCGCTGCGCGGCCTGGTCGCGGCCTCCGAGCAGCCGGCCTCCCGGCTGTGCACCGCGTGCTTCGACGGCCAGTACCCGATCGAACTGCCCGAGGAAACCGCGTTGGGCAAGAACGTCATCGAGCACATGCTCGCCAATGCCGCGCGCGGCGCCGGCCTCGAGGATCTCGCGGCCGACGAAGTGCCCGTAGTGCACTGAGGGAACTCGGTTGCACACCTTCACCGACGTTTGATACCGGCCGTCAGCGCCGCCCGGTAGCCTTTATCGCGATGACGGATCCCGGAAAGAGCCCCGGACGCCACCACGGCAGTCAGGGCATCACCTACGCGTCGGCCGGGGTGGACATTGAAGCCGGCGATCGCGCCGTCGAATTGTTCAAGCCGCTGGCCACAAAAGCCACACGACCCGAGGTTCGGGGCGGCCTGGGCGGATTCGCCGGCCTGTTCGCGCTACGCGGCGACTACCGCGAGCCGCTGCTGGCGGCGTCCACCGATGGCGTCGGCACCAAGCTGGCGGTCGCCCAGGCGATGGACAAGCACGACACCGTCGGGCTGGACCTGGTCGCGATGGTGGTCGACGACCTCGTCGTGTGCGGGGCAGAACCGCTGTTCCTGCAGGACTACATCGCGGTGGGCCGCACGGTGCCGGAACGGTTGAGCGCCATCGTCAGTGGGATCGCCGAGGGATGTGTGCGGGCCGGCTGCGCGCTGCTGGGTGGCGAGACGGCCGAACACCCCGGTCTGATGGAACCGGACCACTACGACATCTCGGCCACCGGAATCGGTGTCGTCGAGGCCGACGACGTGCTCGGGCCCGACCGGGTCAAACCCGGTGACGTCATCATCGCGATGGGCTCGTCCGGCCTGCACTCCAACGGGTATTCGCTGGCGCGCACGGTGCTGCTCGAGATCGACCGGATGAACCTCGAGGGCTATGTGGAGGAGTTCGGCCGCACCCTGGGCGAAGAGCTGCTCGAACCCACCCGCATCTACGCCAAGGACTGCCTGGCGCTGTGCGCCGAAACCCACGTCCGGACCTTCTGCCACGTCACCGGCGGTGGACTCGCCGGGAACCTGGCACGCGTCATTCCACACGGCCTGGTCGCCGAGATGGACCGCGGCACCTGGACGCCCGCGCCCGTGTTCGCGATGATTGCGCAGCGCGGCCGGGTGACGCGCGAGGAGATGGAGAAGACGTTCAACATGGGCGTCGGCATGATCGCCATCGTGGCTCCCGAGGACACCGACCGCGCCTTGGCGATCCTGACCGCCCGGCACTTGGACTGCTGGGTGCTGGGCACCGTCGGCAAAGGCGGGAAAGAGGGCCCCCGGGCCAAGATGGTCGGCCAGCACCCGAGATTCTAGGGAGTGCGGACTCCGGTACAACTAGCGCGGCGCCGGTGCGCTACGCATCGGCGCCGGGGCGTTGGCTCTACCGCCGCCAGCTGTCCTGGTCGTCCCAGGATTCGTCGGACCCGTCGCTGTCCAGTTCGTTGGACTCGTCCGAGCCCGTTCCGGACAGCTCTTGCTGAAGCCGCTGGAAGTCGGTCTGCGGAGAACTGTATTTGAGTTCTCGAGCAACCTTGGTCTGCTTTGCCTTAGCCCGGCCGCGGCCCATGGGGGAACCCCCTCGCGCAATAACGGAGCGGCCTAACGAGTAGGCGGCTCCGATCTCCTGGTGTCGTATTGTCCTGCCGACAGTTTACCGTGCCCCGCCACCGGACGTTGGCGCCCCCTGCTTGCTGTGGCGGACGTTACCGTTCATTATCCCGCACCGCCCCGCAACCGTTCAACAGCTAACCGCCCGGCGCCGATCTGTTCGGTTGCAGGCAGGGAATCGGCGTCGATGACCGCGGCCACCGAGGCCTCCGCTCCGGTCCCCAATTCGGTGTCGGCAGGCAGCCCGCGCTTCAGCAGCGCCAGCGCTATCGGCCCGAGATCCACGTGGTCGGCGACGGTGCCGAGGCGGCCGACCGTGCGGCCGCCGGCCTGCACCGGGTCACCGGTCGACGGCCGGTCCACCGACCCGTCGAGGTGCAGCAGCACCAGCATCCGGGGCGGCCTGCCCAGGTTGTGCACCCGCGCGACGGTCTCCTGCCCGCGATAACAGCCCTTGTCCAGGTGGACGGCGCCTTCAGCGGGGCCACCGATCCATCCCACCTCGTGCGGGATCGTGCGCTCATCGGTGTCGACGCCCAGGCGGGGTCGCACCGCCGCGACGCGGTGGGCCTCGTAGGCCCACACCCCGCCGGGCCGCACGCCGGCCTGCGCCAGGCGATGTCGCCAGTCCGCGGCCGCGGTGCGCGGAACCAGCAGGTCGAGCTCGACCGGGCCACCCGGGGTGCTCGGCATCCGCCGCACGAAGCCGTCGCCGGCCGCCGTCGCGGTCAGCTCGGCGGGCAGCGCCTCCACCCCGAGCGCGTCGAGAACCACCTGGTCAGCCAGCTTTGGGCCGAGCAGCGAGAGGACGGCCAGGTCGGCGCTGGCCGCGGTGACCTCCGACCAGAACACCATCTTGCGCAGGTATTGCAGCAGCGGCTCGGCCCGCCACGGCTCGGTGTCGAGGTAGGTGGTGCCGGCGAGCTCGGTCTGGATCCAGTGATCCTCGACGCGGCCCTGGCCGTCGAGGCTCAGGTTCTGCGTGCTGGCCCCGTCGGGCAGGTCGCTGACGAATTGCGTCGAAATGCTGTGCAACCAGGTTTGCCGGTCGTTTCCGGTCAGGGTGAGCACGCCGCGATGCGAGCGGTCGACCAGTATCGCCTCGGTGGCGGCGGCACGCTGCTCGCCGAGCGGGTCGCCGTAGTGCCAGACGGCACCGGCGTCGGGGCCGGTCTCAGGTGCGGGAACGGGGTGGCTCACACGTCCAACTCTACGGACCGGCGCGCTCGGCCTTCAGCACGCGCGGGACCCCGGCAGCGCCATTGGATAGGCTTCTGCACCATGGCGGGACAGACGGGTGTGATCGTCACGCTGGACGGTGAAATACATTCGCCCGACGCGCCCCTACTGCACGCCGACGACCTGGCGGCAGTCCGCGGTGACGGCGTGTTCGAGACGCTGTTGGTCCGCGACGGCAGGGCCTGTCTGATCGAGTCGCATCTGCAGCGGCTGACCCAGTCGGCCGCGTTGACCGATCTGCCCGAGCCGGATCTGCCGCGGTGGCGAAGCGCGATCGAGGTGGCCACCCGGCAGTGGTGTGCGGGCAGCGCCGACGAGGGCGCGATGCGGTTGATCTACAGCCGCGGACGCGAGGGTGGTTCCGTGCCGACGGCCTTTGTCATGGTCAACGCCGTTCCGGAACGGGTGACCGCGGTCCGGCGGGGCGGGCTGGCGGCGATCACGCTCGATCGCGGGCTGCCCGCCACCGGTGTCGATGCGATGCCCTGGCTGCTGGCCGGCGCCAAGACCCTGTCCTACGCGGTCAACATGGCGGCCCTGCGCCATGCCGCCCGCCAGGATGCCGGTGACGTGATCTTCGTCAGCACGGACGGCTACATCCTGGAAGGCCCGCGTTCGACGGTGGTGATCGCCACCGCCTCCGAGACGCCATGCCTGCTGACACCGCCGCCGTGGTATCCGATCCTGCGCGGCACCACCCAGCAGGCCCTGTTCGAGGTGGCCAGGGACAAGGGCTATGACTGCGACTACCGGGCGCTGCGGGTCACGGATCTGCATGCCGCCCAAGGTGTTTGGCTGATCTCCAGCATGACCCTGGCCGCCCGCGTGCACACCCTCGATGGCCGACCGCTGCGGCCGTCACCGATGGCGGCGGACTTCGCCGAACTGATCGACGCCGCCATCGTCAGCGATCGCTGAGCGCTGAATTCTGTTGTCGGCTGGCCGATTCGCCGGTACGGTCGGTCGTACACAAGGAAGGAGGTGGTCCGCGAAATTGATAGCTTCATGGACATGTGAGGTGGCTGCGCGCTAGCAGCACCTGCTCGGAAGAGCTGGCGTCACAAGTGCGCTAGCGAATTCCCCGCAGTCACCCGGCCCCCGAGCTTCCGGTTTTTGTCCGACCAGGAACACGGCTCGGGGGCCGCTCCATGTCGGGAGGCCGTTACTGGCTCACCCTGGCGGCGATCTGCCCGGCGAGCTTGCCGGCCTGTCCGGTGCCGGCATCCGGGCCGCACACCAACAGGTCGACGACCACGCTGGACGCCGCGTGCAGCGCGTGGTGGCACACCCGGGTCCCGTCCGCCTGGGTTCGCTGCTGGTAGATCTTCGGCGGGGCCCCGGTGACGTCACCGAACGTCCAGCCCCACGACTTGCCGTTGAAGTTCACCGTGATCGACTGCCCGGCGCACGCCTTCCATTTGTCGGCCGTCGCCTGAACGAACGCGGCCGCCTTCTCCGGCGACGAGAACGCCGCGACGGCTTCGTACACCCGGTGCGGCGGGTTCTCGCCGGCGGTGTGCACGGCCTGCCCGCTGACCGCGGTGTAACCGTCGGCTGCCTGGTAGGCCGAATTTTCGATGGGCTCCCAGGCGGCTTTGCAGTTCGGGTTGGACAGCGTCGCCCTCAGGTTGCGAAGCTGTGCGGCCTTCTCGGAGACCACCAGATTCTGGTCACCGACGATCGGGCCGATTTCGGCGGGGCCGAGCAGATACGAGTCCAGCTTCGAGCCATTCGAGCCGTCCGCGGCCGCCGGCCCCGAGCCGGCCGCGGGGCCGCGCCCGCGCTCGGCGCCGAGTTCGGGCCCGCCTTGGGCGTTTTGGCCTTACCGCCCTGCGTCGCCAACATGACGACGATGGCGATCGCGGCGATCACCGCGACGGCGGCGCCGCCGATGATCAGCAGCCGCTTGTTGGATCCGCCGCCTGCCGCGGGCGGCACGGGCGCCTTGGGCGGCCCGGCCGCCGGTGCAGGCCCTTTCGCGACGGTCGTCGCCTCGGGCGCCTTGGCTGCGGGCGCAGGGCTTCCCGCCGCGCTGTTCTTTGCCTCGATTTCGGCCAGCACATTGTCGATCTCGGTTCGCGTGCGGTAGGTGACGTCGTGGCGCAGGCGCAGCATGCGCAGCAGTTGGGCGATGTCACCTCGGGCGCTGGGGTCGTCGCCGTCCTCGTCGAAGCCCGACCGCAGCTCGATCAGCAGTTGCGTCTGTTGCTGCGGGCTGAGCTCCTTTTCGGCGAGGGTGTTGCCCAGCCGGGTGATGTAGCCGAACGGCACCGGCGGCTCGTCGGGCAGCGGGTCGGGCAACGGGACCGGCTTGCCCTGCAGGGCGTGCACCGCGGTGACCAGCTGGATGCCCGCGTCGACGGTCGGCTCGCGATAGTCGATGATCTGCAATGCGGCAAGGGGATTCACGCGCATGCTGTCGACGTCGCCGATGCGGACGGGCAGGATCGGCCGGTTCAGGGCCCTGGCGTAGCGCAGCTCGGCCTGGCTGGGCTTGGACTGCAGCCAGTTGTTCGACAGCGCGACGATGAACACGTCGCACGAGCGGATCTGCTCCAAAATCTTGTTCCACCAGGAATCGCCGCCGCCGAGCTCCTGGTCGAACCACACCTGCTGCTGTGCGCGCCGCAGCGCGCTCGTCAAGGCGTCGACCGTCGAGCGGTCTTGGCTCGAGTAGCTGATGAACAGCGCCATCGGAGTCTCCTTGGGTAAGGCGGAGCGAACGGCGAAAGTCTCGGATGCGGCTATTTCACCTGCGCCGATACCGTATCAGTGTTGGGCCCTATCAGATGGCGCAAATGCATTGCCAGTTGGGGCGGCCGTGGCCCGCGATTAGCCCGCGCCGGCGTCGAGAACGCGGGCTTCCTCAGCTGGATGGACTTCGGCGTAGCGGCGCGCGAATTCCGCACCGGGCACCGGCCATTGCTCGCCGCCTTCCCCGCGGACCACCCAGTCGCCGTCGGCCGCCGTGGTGGGTCCCTCCAAGGTGTTGATGGTTTCGCCCGGCTCGGCCGGGCGGGCCTGCACCCGTCCCTTGCGTCGCCACCGCCCATCGCCGGCGGGCTCGTAGGTGGCGCGGAAGATGTCGTCGCGCACCGACCAGAGCTTGCCGTCTTCGGTGACCGCCCAGTCGCCGGCCTCGGCGCGCATGATGTGGCCCGAATCCGACGTCCACGTCCAGCCGGCGCCGCGCTGCTCAGCGGTCACCGTGCCCACCCGGGAGAAGGATCGCCACAGCGGGCGGGAACGAAAGCCGAGCTGCCGCAGGCTCCACAGGGTCCCGGCCAGACTGCGGACGGCGGCGTTGAGTAAATCCGGGTTGCCTTCGACCGTCGACCAGTCGACCAATTTGTCGTGGATCTTGCGCGAGTCGTCCCGCGGCACACCGTATTTCCAGCCGTTGCGCCGGTAGTAGCGACACCAGTCCTCGTGCTCCGCCCGGGCCATGCTCATCGCCGCGTGGTCGTCGAAGCCCATCAGCGCCAGCTGTTCCAACGGCGCCAACCCCGCCACGTCGCTGCCGGACAGCTGCGCCGGCGGGCTACCCCAGGTGTTCCAGGTGTGTCCGGCGATCTGTTCGACCATCCACAGCGCGTTGCGCACCTGGCGCCGGTTCGAACCCCGGTAGAACTCGTTGAGCTCCGCCCACGGCATCGCGGCCGCCGACCGCGTCGCCGCCGGATCGAGCGTCGACACGTAGCGCTCGTGGATCAGCCTCGCCGCACGCTCCCATGCGTCCTGAACCAGGCCCTCCTGGGTGTCGAGCACCAGCGAGTAGGACTGCAGCCGGCCGACGACCTGGATCGCGTCGTCGCTGATGCTGGTGTTGAGATCCGAGGCATGGATCGGCATTTCGGGGAATCGGGCCGCCAGCCGGGCCGCCGTCGTCGCGGCGTGGACGTCCACGAAGATCACCGCGCAGGTTGCCGGGTCGGCCTGGCCGATCAACTTCAGCATGGTCGGTACCGTCGGGACCTCGGCCACGGCGTCGATGGTCGGCCCGTCGGACATGAATCCCGCCTGCTTCCGGTAGAACTCGTGATCGGCCAGGTAGTCCTCGGCGTCGCGTTCGACCAGGGTGAGCGCGGGCAACGGCACCGCATCTGGCGGGGTGTAGAAGTCGCGTTCCAACGCGCGCTGGGTCAGATTGGCGCACAGGGCCAGGGTCAATTGCGAAGTGCCGCAGACGAATACGCGTTGTGTTCGGCGTGTGGCGCTGAGGGCGTCCAGCAGCCTGCCCGCGGTCACCTCGTATTTGCCGACGACGTCGGCGGCCCAGCGGGTGTCCGAGCCGCCGAACTGCTGGGCGCGCCAGGCCTGGGCCAGCCACGGGTCGTCCATGCGCACGATCAGCGGCAGCCGCCGCTTGTGGGCGACCTCGGCGAGCCGACGACTGATCAGGTCGAGCCACAACAGGTTGACCGCCGGGTCGGGCGCCATCAGATAGAGCCGGGAAAGGTTGCGCCACAACCGGAGTGACACCAGCGTGGACGGTGCGTTGAAGTCCACCAGGACCACTCGGGCGCCCTGCCTGCGGGCCCGTGCCACACGGTCGTCGCTGGCGCCGGTGATGACGACCAGGGTGCTGCGGCGGTCCAGCGTCCGCGCGACAGCGCTGATCATCGATTGGGTGTCGGCGTCGACGCCGACGATGGCGGTGACCGAGTCGGCCAGGTTGGCGCGCAGCCGGTCCACCTGGGACCGGAACACGCCGACCACCACGCCGCCCAGCCCGGTGAAAATCGCCGCCAGCGCCGCGATCCGCGCGAGCTCGAGCCCGACCGGCGTGGGGTTGGGGCAGGTCCGCCCGCTGACGGAGAAGTCGCCGGTGCCGCCCTTGACCAGACTCGCCGTCGCCATCAGCGGGGTGAAGAAGGCGGGATGGTTGGCGTCGTGGCATCCCCAATAGGAGGTGAGGCCCAGCACCGCGCCCATGCTGACGAGCGCAGCGATCACGGTGAACGAAACCCCCACCACCCGGTGGCTGCTGTCGGATCGGAACGTCAGCACGCAGGCCGCCACCAGCACGGTGACCACGATCGCCAGCGTCGGCATCGATCCGGGCCGGCCGAACCAGCCGAGCGAGTCAGGCAGCGCGTCGAGGACCGAGGGCTGCAGATCCAGGACGGCCAGGTACAGGATCAACACCAGGCCGGTGCCGATCACCGCGCGCCGCAGCGCAGGCGGGGCTGACCGTTTGGGACGCATCCGATCGACCTCCCTTCCCGGGCATATCGTCGACCGTCGGACGCTCGGACGTCGAACAGTACACGCAGAAAGGCCGGCCGCGGGCCGGTTGCTAGCCGGCGAAGCGAGACAGCCGCGCCGAGAGATGCGGCACCAGACCGCCGTCGGCGTCCACCCGTTCCTCGACGTAGGCGAGGTCGCCGCCTTCGACGATGCCGTAGAGGCGTTTGGCGCCGCCGACCAGCACACCCGACCTGCTGCGGGCCAGCGCGTCGGTGACCAGTTCCCACGACGACTGGGTCAGCGGGCGGCCGTAGAACAGTTCGACGTAGCCCGCCGAATGGGCCAGCAGCAGTTCGATCGCGTGCGATTCGCCGGGGTCGTCGGGATCGGTGACGAAGCGCCAGAAACCCGTTTCGCGCAGGCCGCGTTCTTGGTAGTCGCCCGTCTCGCTGAGCCGCCAGGAGCGGGCTTCCCAGTTCAGGTAGTCACCGCCGTCGTGCGAAACCACGATCTGCTGGCCGAACCGGTAGTCGCCGTCGTGCCCGCGGCCTTCGCCTTCGCCGCGCCAGACGCCGACCAACGGCAGCAGCGCCAGCAGCTCATCGCTGAGGTTGGCGCCTTCGCGCAGGTTCGCGGTGTCGGCGGGCAGGGGCAGGTCATCGTAGGACGGGATGTTGCGGCCGGCGGTGAGCTTGGCGCGCTCGGCGGCGGCGGCCACTGCCCGGTCGCCGGAACCGGCGGAACTCAGCGGTTCGTCGCGACTCACGACTCGTCAGTGATGAGCCGATAAAGGGTGTACAGGGCGAACCATGAAATCACCACGACCGACACGACCAGCATGATCTCGAAGAACAGCACCACGGGCACAAGTCTATTCGTCCCGCGGTGTCCCCGTCGGGGGCGGCTGGCGGGTCAGGCGATCTTGACGTCGACCTCGTGGATGCCCGCACCGGACGGCGCCACCACGGCGTCGCCGTTGCCGGCCTTCGACAGGGCACGCAGGGTCCAGGAACCCGGCGCGGCGAAGAACCGGAAGTCGCCGGTGGCCGACGCCACGACCTCGGCGGTGAACTCGTCCGAGGAGTCCAGCAAGCGGACGAACGCACCCCCCACTGCCTGGCCCTCGCCGTCCACCACGCGACCGGTGATCACCGTTTCCTTCTCCAGGTCGACGCTGGCGGGCAACGTCAGTCCTTGTTTCGGTGCAGAGCACATATCAGCTTCCCAACTCGATCGGGGCACCCACCAGGGAGCCGTATTCCGTCCAACTGCCGTCGTAGTTCTTCACATTCCGATGCCCGAGCAATTCATAGAGAACGAACCAGGTGTGCGACGACCGCTCGCCGATGCGGCAGTAGGCGATCGTTTCCTTGTCGCCGTCGAGGCCGGCGGCGGCGTAGAGCTCGGCCAGCTCCTCGTCGGACTTGAAGGTGCCGTCCTCGTTCGCGGCCCTGCTCCACGGCACGTTGATAGCGCCGGGGATGTGGCCGGGCCGCTGGCTTTGCTCCTGCGGCAGGTGCGCGGGCGCCAGGATCTTGCCGGAGAACTCGTCGGGGGAGCGCACGTCAACCAGGTTCTTGACGTTGATGGCGGCGATGACGTCGTCGCGGAACGCCCGGATGCTGTTGTCCGGTGCGGCGGCGGTGTACGACGTAGCGGGCCGGCTGACGGGGTCGCTGGACAGCGCCCGGCCGTCGAGCTCCCATTTCTTGCGGCCGCCGTCGAGCAGCTTGACCTTGTCGTGGCCGTAGAGCTTGAAGTACCAGTACGCGTACGCGGCAAACCAGTTGTTGTTGCCGCCGTAGAGGATCACGGTGTCGTCGTTGGAAATGCCCCGCTCGCTGAGCAGTTTGGAGAATTGTTGGGCGTCGACGAAGTCGCGTTTGACCGGGTCCTGCAAGTCGGAGCGCCAGTCCAGCTTGATCGCGCCGGGGATGTGGCCGGCGTCGTAAGCGCTGGTGTCTTCGTCGACTTCGACGAAGACGACGCCTGAGGCGTCGAGATTGCTCTCAGCCCAGTCGGTGGAGACCAGGACGTCGGAGCGTGCCATGGGGTGGATCCTTTCAATCGCTTTTGTTACAGCAGGTCAGGTGGGACGCGCGGGGCGCCGGAAACGGGCCACCAGCGGGTAGAGCTGGCAGCCCAGGCAGATGCCGAACGCCGCGTTGAGAAACGCGGCCGCCAGGGCGGCCGCGGTGGCGATGACGCCGAACAGCACGGCGCCGGTGGCGAATCCGGCGGTTCCGAGCACCGCGAAGATCAGGCCGACGAGTTGGGCGAACTTCAGCGGCGGGGTCGGCTCGCGATCCTGCACCGGGCCCAGTCGCGGCGCGACGACGGTGGCGAAGATGCGGCCGTAGGGGTGCTTGCGCGGCCCACCGACCGCGCCGATGGCGAAGATGACGGCTTGGACGGCCAGGATCACCGCGGCGGCCGGCGGGCTTGCCGCCGATGCGGCGAGCGCGAGCACCAGGACGGCGGTGGTGACCCAAGCCGCGAATCGCGGTCCACGCACGTCGACCAGGTCGGGTCGCGTGGTGATGTTGCTGTTTGGCAAGGTAGGAACTCCTCGATACCTCTGTTGCTGACAGAAACGACGAATGGAGACGTGCCACGGTCTGGAATCCGGGCCGCTCCGAGTGCTACGCGAAAGCGCGGCTACTCAGCAGCAACAGCAACAACAACAGCCCGCGGTGCGGCACAGTTCGACTGCGCGACGCTGGGTGAGCATGGGCTCGAGGCGGGCTGACACGTCGGTCAGCTTACCTAATGACACCGTGGTCAGGCCAACAGCGGTTTCAGGGCGGACCGCAGGTCGGCGCTGCTGGGCACTCCGGACGTACGGTATCGCTGCCGGCCGTCGACGTCGAAGATCAGCGTGGTGGGCAGGGACAACACCGAATACCGGCGCGCGGTCTCCGGATTGGCGTCCAGGTCGACCTCGACGTGTGCCACGTCGCCCAAGTCGTCGCAGACCTGCTGGACGACCCGGCGGACCCGGTCACACGGCCCGCACCACGGCGCGCTGAAGTGCACCACGGTCGGCCCGTTGCGGGACAGCCCCAGCGCCGCGATGTCGGCGTCGGTGTCCCGATCCGGCGTGGTGGCGATTTCCCGGATGCGTCCGGAACGCCGGGTCAGCAACCACCCGGCCAGGGTTGCCGCGGCCAGCGCCACGACGATCACGACAACTGCGGTCATTGGCGCCGCTCCTCTTCATCGCTTCGCTGCGCATCGTCGTCGACGCGGGTCATGACTGCTTAAACCCCTGCAGGGTCACGGTTACTCCACGGGTGATGCCCTCGATGATGACGTCGGATCCCCGAGCGCCCTCGGTGGTAGGCGCGACACCGAAGGGCAGCCGCTGGTCAGGCAATCTTCCGCTGAAGGCGCGCAGCACGGCGTCCCGCTTGTCGGCCGGCACGGTCTGGTTTGCGGTGTCCGAGCCGGTCAGCACGCCGGTCGGGGTGAACACCAGCGTCGCCGGGTCATCGGGAGCGATGGACAGGTCGACCGAGACGCTGACCCGGCGATCGAAGCCCGCCGATTTGGGGGTGCCGGTGAACACCAGCCCGTGGCTGTCCGATATGCCCGACGCGGTCACGCCGCCGGTGGAGGTGTTGGTTTCCTTCGGCGGCGCCTCGACCATCAGGTCGCTGATGCCCATGAACCGGCCCAGGTGCGTGGAGTCGACGATGATGCGGCTCTCCAGCTTGCTCACCCAGAGCTTCGCGTCAGGGCTGATCAGCCACGACGCCTGGGCGAGGTCCACCGAGTACATCGTGGCCTCCAGCGTGGCCCTGCCGGTCATCGAGTGGTCGACGGCGTTGGCCTTGATCTCCACCTGGCTGTAGTTGCCGCGCATCGCCTGCGGAATGAAGGGAAACGCCACGATGGCCACGAACGGGTCGGTGCCGAGCTTGGCCGCCTTACGGACGCTGGACGACAGCCGGTATTCGGCATAGATGCTGGTCCCGTAGTCGAAGCCGATCGCGCCGAGGGCGAGCACCGCGACCAGGATCGCCGTCGCGGTCACAGCAATCAGCACCTTGCGCACCCGCACATTGTGGCGTAAGACCCAAGAGCCGGTCGCCGCCGGACCGGTCGTGGTGGGGCTCACAACCGCTCGTCTGCCACGCGAAACAGCCAGGTGACAAGTTATCGTTAGATGACCTGGTAACTAACGCTTAACGACGTCGTGAAATTGGGAGATGCCGTTCCCCCGAGCTGGAGGGGCTAGTTGGAGCTACTACTGCTGACCTCGGAGCTTCACCCCGACCCGGTCCTGCCGTCGCTGTCCCTGCTTCCGCATGCCGTCCGGACGGCGCCGCCAGAACCCTCTTCGTTGCTCGAGGCCGGGACCGCGGATGCGGTGATCGTCGACGCGCGCACCGACCTGTCCTCGGCGCGCGGACTGTGCCGCCTGTTGAGCACCGCCGGCCGGTCGGTCCCGGTGCTGGCCGTGGTGAGCGAGGGCGGGCTGGTGGCCGTCAGCTCGGACTGGGGCCTGGACGAGATCCTGCTGCCCACCACCGGGCCCGCCGAGGTCGATGCGCGGCTGCGGTTGGTGGTCGGCCGCCGCGGCGGGCTCGCGGACCAGGAGAGCGCCGGCAAGGTCAGCTTGGGCGAGCTGGTGATCGACGAAGGCACCTACACCGCCCGGCTCCGGGGGCGCCCGCTGGACCTCACCTACAAAGAGTTCGAGCTGCTCAAGTACCTGGCTCAGCATGCCGGCCGGGTGTTCACCCGCGCGCAGCTGCTGCACGAGGTGTGGGGATACGACTTCTTCGGCGGCACCCGCACCGTGGACGTGCACGTGCGCCGGCTGCGGGCCAAACTCGGTCCCGAGTACGAGGCGCTGATCGGCACCGTCCGCAACGTCGGTTACAAGGCCGTCCGCCCGGCCCGGGGCAGAGCGCCGGTCGCCGAGCCCGACGAGGCCGGCGAGACCGACGTCGAGTCCGAATCGCAGGACGCCCAAGATCCGTTGGTCGATCCGTTGCACACGCAGTGACGGCGCCCGACTGGCGCCGGACGCTGACCGTCGAAGAGCAACGGGGCGTGCGCGAACTTGTCGGTGCGGCAACCGAATTCGACGGCATCGCCCCCGTTGGCGAGCAGGTGTTGCGCGAGCTCGGGCACGACCGCACCGAGCACCTGCTGATCACCGATCCCACCTCGGCCGGTGACGCGATCGTCGGTTACCTCAACCTGAGCCCGCCGCGCGACGGGGAGGCCGGGATGGCCGAACTCGTGGTGCACCCGCAGGCGCGCCGGCGCGGAATCGGGTCCACACTGGCACGCGCGGCGTTGGCCAAAACCGGTGCGGGAAACCGGTTCTGGGCGCACGGCACGCTCGAGCCTGCCCGCGCGACCGCGTCGGCGCTGGGCCTGGCGCCTGTGCGGGAACTGATGCAGATGAGGCGCTCGCTGCGCGATCTGCCCGAGACCGTGCCGTCGGCGCCCGGGGTCAAGATCCGCACCTATGCGGGCATAGCCGACGACGCCGAGCTGCTGCGGGTCAACAATGCCGCGTTCGCCTACCACCCCGAACAGGGCGGCTGGACGGGCGTGGAGCTGGCGGAGCGCCGCAACGAACCGTGGTTCGACCCGGCGGGCCTGTTCCTCGCGTTCGAAGACTCGGGCGGTGATCAGGCCGGCGCGCTGCTGGGTTTCCACTGGACCAAGGTGCACCTCGATCGGCCCGGGCTGGGCGAGGTGTACGTGGTGGGCGTCGACCCGTCGGCGCAGGGCCGCGGCCTGGGGCGGGTGTTGACCGCGATCGGCATCGATTGGCTGGGCCGGCGCCTGGCCGACGCCCAAGACCCCACCGTGATGCTCTATGTGGAGTCGGACAACACCGCCGCGGTACGCACCTACCAGCGCTTGGGCTTCACCACCTACAGCGTCGACACCGCATACGCGGTCGTTCCCGCGGCCAACTGACCGCGGGTACGAGCCGCATCGTTAATCTGGTCTTGGCCACCGAAACGTTGCTGGGGACCGCGTCGACGCATATTTTCGCCCGCACTTGGCAACCTCACGTGACAGGTGGCCAGCGGCGCCCACATGCGTCCGGAACCGCGTCAGGAAAGCGAGATCGGTGAGGCTCGACAGGCAGGGCAGGGCGCTGGCCGCCGTGGCGTTGGCGACGGCGCTCGGTGCCGGAGCGCTGACCGCCTGCGGTAGCGACGAGAACCCCCGCGGGGCGGGTGCGCCCAGCTCCGGTGTCACCGGAACGGCGGGCTGCGGCGGCAAGGACAAGCTGACGGCGGAGGGCTCGACGGCCCAAGAGAACGCCGTCACGGTGTTCAACCAGGTGTGGGGCCAGTACTGCCCGGGCAAGGGCCTGGCCTACAACCCGACCGGATCGGGCGCCGGCCGTGAGCAGTTCATCGCCGGGCATGTCGATTTCGCGGGCGCGGACTCTCCCTTGGTCGCCGACCAGATCGGGCCCGCGGCCAAGCGCTGCGACGGAAACCCGGCGTGGGATCTGCCGCTGGTCTTCGGCCCCATCGGGATCGTCTACAACCTGCCCGGCAAGCCGGCGCTGGTGGTCAACAGTGACGCGCTGGCCAAGATCTTCACCGGCAGGATCACCAGCTGGAACGATCCGATCCTGGCCGCCCTGAATCCGGGCACGGCGCTGCCGGACAGCAAGATCACGCCGATCTACCGGACCGACTCGTCGGGAACCACCGACAACGTCCAGAAGTATCTGACCGCGGCCGCGCCGCAGAGCTGGTCGAAAGGGGTCGGCACGGAATTTCAGGGCGGCGTCGGCGAGGGCGCCGCGAAGTCGGCCGGCGTCATCCAGGCGGTGCGGGCCACCCCGGGCGCCATCGGATACGTCGAGAAGGGCTTCGCCGACCAGGCGGGCGTGCCCTACGCCAAGATCGCCACCCGGGGCGGCGTGATCCCGCTGACCAACGAAACGGCCGGGAACGCCGTCAACTCGGCCCGATTCCTGGCCGAGGGCGACGACCTGGTGCTCGACCTCAACGCCATGTACGGCTCCGAGGAACCGGGCGTCTACCCATTGCTGCTGGTCACCTACGAGATAGTGTGTTCGAGGGGCTACGACGCGCAGACCGCCGCGGCGGTCAAATCGTTTCTCTCGATCTCCGCCACGAGCGCGCAGGGCGAACTCGCGAAGGCCGGCTACGTCCCGCTGCCCGATAAGGTCAGGGAGCGACTGATCACGGCCATCAACGCGATGCAGTAACCAAGTGAATCGGGTTTCAAGGAGCGACAGCAGAACTGTGGCGGGATCACAGTGACGGGATTTTCCGGGCCGAACCCCATCGACGCGGGCTCGGGTGCGGTCGTCGCCGCGCCGTATCCGGAGAAGCAGGCGACCCCCACCAGCCCCTGGGGCGAGGGGCGGCCCCATGTGGCGGATCGGGTCTTCCGCTGGCTCGCGCAGTCGTCGGGTGTGGTCATCATCGTGGTCATCGCCGCGATCGCCGCCTTTCTGCTCGGACGCGCGATACCGGCGCTGCACCGCAATCGGGAGAACTTCTTCACCTACGGCGGCGTGTGGGTCACCACGGACACCTCCGCGATGCATTTCGGCATCGCCAGCCTGGTCCCGGTCACCGTGTTCGTCTCGCTGTTCGCGCTGATCCTGGCGATGCCGGTGGCACTGGGCGTGGCCATCTTCATCACCCAGTACGCGCCGCGGCGGGTCGCCACACCGCTGGCCTACTCGGTCGACCTGCTGGCCGCGGTGCCCTCGATCATCTACGGCGCGTGGGGCCTGTACGTGCTGGCGCCGCAGCTGCGCCCGGTTGCCACCTGGCTCAATCGCTCGCTGGGCTGGTGTTTTCTCTTCGCCACCGGCAACGCGTCGCCCGCCGGTGGTGGCACCATCTTCACCGGCGGCATCGTCCTGGCGGTGATGATCCTGCCGATCATCACCGCGGTGACGCGCGAGGTGTTCGTCCAGACGCCCCAGGACCAGATCGAGGCCATGCTGGCGCTCGGTGCCACCCGCTGGGAAGTGGTCAAGATGGTCACGCTGCCGTTCGGGCGGTCGGGCTACGTCAGCGGCTCGATGCTGGGGTTGGGCCGCGCCCTGGGTGAGACGGTGGCGCTCCTGATCATCTTGCGGGGCACCCAGTCGGCGTTCGGCTGGTCGCTGTTCGACGGCGGCTCGACCTTCGCGACCAAGATCGCCGGCGCCGCGGCCGAATTCGACGACCGGTATAAGGCCGGCGCATACATCGCCGCGGGGCTGACGCTGTTCGTGCTCACCTTCCTGGTCGACGCCTTCGCGCGCGGCGCGGTCGCCGGGGCCGGGCGAAAGGGCGCCCGATGACCTCGATGCTGGACCGCCCACTCAAGCCGCGGACGTTCTCGCCGGTCAGCTGGCGTCGCCGCATCGCGAACTACGTTGCGACCCTGCTGGTTTCGCTGTCTCTGCTGGTCGCGGTGACCCCGCTGGTGATGGTGCTGTGGTCGGTGGTGGCCAAGGGCTTCAGGGCGGTGGCTTCGACCACATGGTGGTCGCACTCGCAGGCGGGGATGACGGCCTTCGTGACCGGCGGCGGCGCCTACCACGCGCTGGTCGGCACCGTGCTGCAGGGATTGGTGTGCGCCCTGATCTCCGTCCCGCTCGGGCTGATGGTCGCGATCTATCTGGTCGAATACGGCGGCGGCACCGCGCTGGGCCGGTTGGCCTCGTTCATGGTCGACATCCTCAGCGGTGTGCCGTCAATCGTTGCGGCACTGTTCATCTACGCGTTGTGTGTGGCGACGCTGGGACTTCCCCGGTCGGAGTTCGCGGTGTCGCTGGCGCTGGTCCTGCTGATGCTCCCGGTGATCGTGCGGGCCACCGAGGAGATGCTGCGGATCGTCCCGGTGGATCTTCGCGAGGCCAGCTACGCGCTGGGCATCACCAAGTGGAAAACCATTGCCCGGGTGGTCATCCCCACCGGTCTGTCCGGCATCGTCACCGGGATACTGCTGGCCATGGCCCGGGTGATGGGGGAGACGGCGCCGCTGCTGATCCTGGTCGGTTATGCACAATCGATGAACTTCGATATCTTCAGCGGGTTCATGGGGACGCTGCCCGGCATGATGTTCAACCAGACGACGGCCGGCGCGAGCCTCAACCCCATCCCAACGGAGCGGTTGTGGGGTGCCGCGTTAACCCTCATCCTGGTGATCGCCACCATCAACGTCGCGGCCCGGGTGATAGCGAAATTCCTGGACGTCAGAAAGTCATAGGCAGGAGCACTAAGTGGCCAAACGGTTGGACCTCAAGGGCGTCAACATCTATTACGGATCGTTCCACGCGGTCTCGGATGTGACGCTATCGGTTCTGCCCCGCAGCGTGACGGCGTTCATCGGTCCGTCGGGTTGCGGCAAGACGACGGTGTTGCGCACGCTCAACCGGATGCACGAGGTGGTGCCCGGCGGACGGGTCGAGGGCAGCGTGCTGCTCGACGACGAAGACATCTACGGCGCCGGCGTCGACCCGGTCGGCGTGCGCCGGGCCATCGGGATGGTGTTCCAGCGGCCGAACCCGTTCCCCGCCATGTCAATTCGCGACAACGTCGTCGCCGGCCTGAAGCTGCAGGGCGTGCGCAACCGCAAGGTGCTCGACGAGACCGCCGAGTATTCGCTGCGCGGGGCGAACCTGTGGGACGAGGTCAAGAGCCGGTTGGACCGGCCCGGTGGCGGGCTGTCCGGCGGGCAGCAGCAGCGACTGTGCATCGCGCGGGCCATCGCCGTGCAGCCCGATGTGCTGCTGATGGACGAGCCGTGTTCGGCCCTGGACCCGATCTCGACGATGGCCATCGAAGAGCTGATCAGCGAACTGAAGCAGGACTACACCATCGTCATCGTCACGCATAACATGCAGCAGGCGGCCCGGGTCAGCGACTACACGGCGTTCTTCAACCTGGAGGCCGTCGGAAAACCGGGCCGGTTGATCGAGGTCGACGACACCGAGAAGATCTTCTCCAACCCGAGCCAGAAGGCGACCGAGGACTACATTTCCGGTCGCTTCGGCTAGCAGGCGGACGCAGCTACTGCGAGGCGGATTTCGTCTCTTCCTCGGGCAGCCTGCCCGTCGCCTGGAAGATGACCCGCCGGGCAACCTCCACCGCGTGGTCGGCGAAGCGCTCGTAGAACCGGCCAAGCAGGGTCACGTCGACGGCCGCCGCGACGCCGTGCTTCCATTCCCGGTCCATCAGCACCGAGAACAGATGCCGGTGCAGATCGTCCATGGCGTCGTCCTCTTCGCGGATCCGGGCGGCCTTCTCCGGATCGCGCGACAACACCACCTCTTGGGCGCTGTTGCCCAATTCGACTGCGATGCTGCCCATTTCGGCAAAGTAGCCGTTGACCTCTTCGGGCAACGCGTGCTGGGGGTGGCGCCGACGGGCGATCTTGGCGACGTGCAGCGCCAGCGCGCCCATCCGGTCGATGTCCGCCACCATCTGGATGGCGCTCACGATGGCACGCAGGTCGCCCGCGACCGGTGCCTGTAATGCCAGTAGTACGAAGGCGCTTTCTTCAGCCTGTGCGCTCAGCGCGGCGATGGCTTCGTGGTCGGAGATGACTTGTTCGGCCAGCACCAAGTCGGCCTGCAGCAGGGCCTGGGTGGCCCGCTCCATGGCGATTCCTGCCAAGCCGCACATCTCGCCGAGGCGCTCGGATAACTCCGAGAGTTGCTCGTGGTAGGCGGTCCGCATAGCACCAAGCGTACGGTCTCGCCGCGCGAAACGGGCAGCGGAGCGCCGTCAAAAGCGGTTACTCGCAGGTGGTGTCGGCCGCGTTGGTGACGGTCAGGTCTTCGGGCAGCTTGGCCGGCGCATTGCTCGAACCGCGTTCGATCTGCAGGCTGATCGACGATCCGCTGGGCTGCGGGCTCGCGACCGACTTGAAGTCGGGGCCCAGCACCACCTGCACGACCTGCCCGTAGCCGGAGACCCGCTGAACTTTCGCGTTGGCGAACGAGGACGCGACGGTGGCCGCGGCCTCCTCGTTGCCGGGCGAGAACAGCACGGTCGTCGCGTTCACCGAGCTCGGATAGTCGTCGGGCGACATCACGTTGAAGCCGTCCTTTTTGAGCTGGGTTGTCGCGGTCGCGGCCAGGCCGGTTTGGGTGGTCGCGTTGGAAACGCGCACCGTCACGCCGTTGGGCGAGGTCGTGGTGACCTGCTCGTGTTGCGCCTCGGGCGCCGGCGCGGGCGTCTTCTTGGTGGTCGGTGCCTTCGACGGGCCCTTGGTTCCAGACGTGCTCAGATTCTGGGCGTTCTGGTCGTTCTCCTCGGGCAGCGGATCGTCGTTGATGACGGCGTCGAACAGGGCCCGCATGTCGGCCATCCGTGGCGGCTCGTCGCCGTTCTCGTCGGTCACGCCGGTCGGCACGGTGACGAACGTGACGTGCCCGGCCGCGACGCCCTGCAACGACTGGCCGAGTTGGATCAGGTCCTTGGACCGCACGTTGTCCACGACGGTGTTCGCGATGATCATGTTGACCACGTTGTTGAGCTTGTTGAGGTCCAGCAGTGTGTCCGCGGAGATCAACGACCGCAGCAGCGATGACACGAACAGCTGCTGGCGCTTGATGCGCCCGTAGTCGCCGTTGACCTCCGTGGTGACCTGGCGGGCCCGCACGTAGTTCAAGGCGGTGGAGCCGTCGAGGACCTGGCGCCCGCCATGCTCGAGGACCGTGCCCAACTCGTAGTCGTGCAGGGGGGTACTCGAGCACACCTCGACGCCGCCGAGGGCGTCGACCATCTTCGCGAAGCCGGAGAAATCGACGGCGATGAAGTGGTTGATGCTCAATCCGGACAGTTTCTGGATTTCCTTCACCAGGCACTTCGGACCGCCGAAGGCGAACGCGGAGTTCAGTTTGGTCTCCGTGTAGACCATCTTCGGGCCGTAGGTCTTGGTCTTCGGGTCGTAGAGCGGCCCGTACTTGCCGGTGTCGGGATCCCACGCCTCGCACTGCATCGGGGTGATCGCCAGGTCGCGGGGGAACGAAACGGCCACCACGCGCTTACGGTTGGCCGGAATGTTGACCAGCATCACCGAGTCCGACCGTTCCCCGTCGGCGTCTTCGGTGGTGCCCGCGCCCATGTTGGCGTTGTCGCCCAACCGTGAGTCGAGGCCGACGATCAAGAAGTCCTCGTCGCCGTACTGGCCGCCCGGGTCGCGGATGTCGCCGGAGCTCTGGTCGAGCGCGCTCACGTTGTTGAGCCGTGCGTTCTTGGAGGTGCTCCATTGCCACGCCCCGCCGGTCATGGCCAGGGCCAGCACGGCGGCCAGCGCGGCCATCGACCGCCCGGCCACCAGCAGCGGACGGCGCCGGCGCCCGGGTTCGCCGACGCTGGTGGCTTGGGCCTGGTCGTCGGGGTCGTCGTCGTTCGGATAGTCGGCGGCCTCGAGGCCGCGAAGCTCGGCGACGGCGTCGATGGAGTAGGCCAGGTCATCGATCACCTGCGTTTTCTGCAGTTCGATCGGCAGGCCCGGCTCGGCGCCGGACGGCTCGACATCCGGATCGTCCGCGGCGGCGCGATGGTGGACGGGCCGGGCCGGGGCGCCGAGTTTCGCGATCAGATCGGCGACGCTGACGCCCCCGCCGGTGTGGGATCCGCCCTCTGCGGGTTCCTCCTCGCGCAGCACAGTGGGCTCGATGATGGGCTCGACCGGGGCCTCGGGTTGCCAGCGGTGCAGGTTGTCGTCGGCGGGGGGTTGGAAGAATCGCTCCCAGGGAGCGGCGCCCAACGACGTCGGGTCGGCCGCGATCGGATGCGCGTGCGCCCCGCCCGGGCTGTGCCGACCATTACGAGTGGCGTCGCTCTCGGCGTCACTCATGTCGTACCGGCCTCCGAAGCTCTGCTGCAGACGTCAGCGTGTTCCTGCGTAATGTCAGCGCAGCCCCGCAGTGCGAGCGCTGCCGCTGGTGCCAACCACTTTTGTTGCCCTGGTGCAGCGGCACAGAATCCGTCCGCCACCCACGCGCATGCAACAAAGCCCACATCGTACTGAGTTATTGGCCCGGACGCGATTTCGAGTTGTCGGCTCAGCCGCCGGAATGCATGACATCGGCGCCCGCCGGCACCGTGCAGTCGTCGGGGTCGGTCAGCCAACCTTCCGGCAGCACCACCCGCGCCGGCGACCCCTGCCGGCCGCGCGGGCCCGTCGCCTCGTCCGGGAAGGGCACAGAGCCGTCCAGCCGGTCGAGCAGGGCGTCCAGCTCGTCGAGCGTCTTGACCATCGCCAGCGCCCGGCGCAGCTCGGAGCCGGCGGGAAAGCCGTGCAGGTACCAGCCGATGTGCTTGCGGATGTCGCGCATGCCCTTTTCCTCGCCGAAGTGCGCGGCGAGCAGTTGGCCGTGCCGTCGGACGATGTCGGCGACCTCGCCCAGGCTCGGCGGCGTGGGAGGCGGGCTGCCGGTGAAGGCGGCCGACAGCTCGGCGAAAAGCCAGGGCCGGCCCAGGCAGCCGCGGCCGATGACGACGCCGTCGCAGCCCGTGCTGGCCATCATGGTCAGCGCGTCGCTGGCGTCATAGATGTCGCCGTTGCCGAGCACCGGGATGGTCCGCACCTGCTGCTTGAGCCGGGCGATCTCCTCCCAGTCGGCGGTGCCCGAGTAGCGCTGCGCCGCCGTGCGGGCGTGCAGCGCGACGGCGGCGGCCCCTTCGGCTTCGGCGATGCGACCGGCATCGAGGTGCGTGTGGTGTTCGTCGTCGATGCCGATGCGGAACTTGACGGTCACCGGTATCTGGGTGCCCTCGGTGCCACGCACCGCCGCGGCGACGATCTGACCGAACAGCCGCCGCTTGTACGGCAGCGCCGATCCGCCGCCGCGCTTGGTCACCTTGGGCACCGGGCAGCCGAAATTCATGTCGATGTGATCCGCCAGGCCCTCGTCGGCGATCATCTTGGCGGCCGCGTAGGTGGTCGCCGGGTCGACGGTGTAGAGCTGCAGCGAGCGCGGCGACTCGTCGGCGGCGAAGGTGGTCATGTGCATGGTGGCCGGGTGGCGCTCGACGAGCGCACGCGCCGTGACCATCTCGCAGACATAGAGTCCGCTGACGGTGCCGACCTTGGCTTGCTCGAGTTCGCGGCACAGCGTCCGGAATGCGACGTTTGTCACGCCCGCCATCGGTGCCAGAACCACCGGGCTGGCGAGCGCGATGGAACCGATGCGCACCGCTTGGTTACCGCCGGCTCATGGTCAGCGTGCCGGCGGTCCGGTGCAGTTCGGCCGCGGTGGTCCTCTTGCCGGTGCGGGCCTCCCGCTCGAGCTGGCGCCGCTTGGAGATCTCGAACTTCTCGCAGGTCTGCTCGAGCTCCTTGATCAGCACACCCAGGTCGTCGCGCAATGCGGCCGCGTCGCCGCTGAAGTCCTCGCGCTCGAAGATGCGCCATTTCCTCAGCACCGGCATCACGACCTCGTCGAGGTGAATGCGGGGGTCGTACACACCGCCGACCGCGATCATCACGGCCTTGCGGCGGAACTCGGGCACCTGATAGCCCGGCATCTGGAAGTTGCGCAACACCTTGTGCAGCGACCTCATCGCCTGATTGGGCGCGATCTCGAACCCGGCCTCGGTGACGTCGCGGTAGAAGATCATGTGCAGGTTCTCGTCGGCCGAGATCTTGGCCAACAGCTGGTCGGCAATGGTCTCGTTGCAGGCCTTGCCGGTGTTGCGGTGCGAAATCCGGGTGGCCAGCTCCTGGAAGGTCACGTAGGTGATGGAATCGAAGAGGCTCTCGGCGAACAGGTCGGCGCGAACCTGGTGGTTCTGGCCCGGGCTGAAGCCTCGGTTCACCACCTCCATGCGCAGCTTCTCCAGCTCGACCGGGTCGACGGCGCGCGTCACCACCAGGTAGTCGCGCAGCGCGATGCCGTGCCGGTTCTCCTCGGCGGTCCACCGGTTGACCCACTGGCCCCACGGGCCGTCCATGCTGAAGTTCATCGCGATCTCGCGGTGATAGGACGGCAGGTTGTCCTCGGTCATCAGGTTCTGCACCATCGCCACCTGGGCGACGTCAGTAAGTTGGGACTGTCCGGGCTCCCAGTCCTGCCCACCGAGCGCGTAGTAGTTCTTTCCGTCCGACCACGGGATGTAGTCGTGCGGGTTCCAGTTCTTGTGCATGCTCTCGTGCCGGTTCAGGTACTTCTCCACGACCGGCTGAAGTTCGTGCAACAGCTGTAGGTTTGTCAGCTCAGCTGACATAGGTCCTCCAGTTATCTGTGTCGATGGGTAGCAGTCAATATATCTGTGTACTTCAGTAGCATCAAGTTCCTGCTCCGGCGCGCCAGATGACGTTTTGATGCCGGTTTCGGACTGCCGCGTGTTCCAGGTCTAGTTGTACGGCTTGCCGATGCGGCGGAAAAGGAAACGCGCGCTACTGCGACTTGCCGAGCTCGCCCGCCGGGACGTACGGCGCGGCCGTGATGTACAGCATGTTGATGCAGTAATCGATGAACTGCTTGCGGGTGGCACCCAGCTGCCCGTGCAGGTAGGCGGTGAAAAGGCTCGAGAGTCCGCCTATCAGGCTGGTGGCGATCATCTTCTGCAGCACGGCGTCGCCGATTCGGGACAGCTTGCGCTGCAGCAGATCGATGAAGTTGGGCATCCACTCCGCGCCGGAGCGGGTTAGCACCGGTTCCACCGCCGGCGCCAGCAACAGCACGCGTCCGCCGACCGGGTCGTCGACCATCAGCTCCACGAATCGCTCGACGGCCTCGCGTGGGGTCGTCGCCGACGTCAGGGTGTTCATCGCGCGGGTGCAGACGTCGTCGTAGACCGCGCGCACGAATTCGTCACGGTCGGCGAAGCTTTCGTAGAAGTAGCGTTCGGTCAGCGCGGCCTCACGGCAGACCGCCCGCACCGTCAGCGCGGGCCCGCCGGGGCTGCCGAGTAGCTGCACGCCGGCGCTGATCAGGTTGTCACGGCGAAGCGCGAGGCGACTCTCCAAGGGGACGCCGGTCCAGCGTCCCCGTCGTTGACCCGTCTGCACATCGCTCCTAAGCTCTAAAGTGACAACGGTTGTAGTCAAAATTCACGATACCTGCAGGGACCCAATAGTGACTCAAGATACGTCCGCATCGCGCCCCCTGACCAGCGACGCAGCCCGCGGCGACGTCGTCGGCGCCGCTGAGCAGTCGGTTTCGGCCGGGCCGTCCGACGCCGTCGCGGGTGGCTGCCCCGTGTCGCCGGCCGGGTACGACGCGCCGCCCGCACCGCTGGGACCCGACTCGCTGACTTGGCGGTATTTCGGGGACTGGCGGGGCATGCTGCAGGGACCGTGGGCGGGTTCGATGCAGAACATGCACCCGCAGCTGGGGGCGGCGGTCATCGATCACTCCACGTTCTTTCGCGAGCGCTGGCCGCGTCTGCTGCGGTCGTTGTATCCCATCGGGGGAGTCGTGTTCGACGGCGATCGCGCCCCAAGCACGGGCGCCGAGGTCCGCGACTACCACACCGACATCAAGGGGGTCGACGAGCAGGGCCGGCGCTACCACGCCTTGAACCCCGACGTCTTCTATTGGGCGCACTCCACCTTCTTTATGGGCACCATCCACGTGGCCGAGCGGTTCTGCGGCGGAATCACCGAGGACCAGAAGCGGCAGCTGTTCGACGAACACGTCGAGTGGTACCGGATGTACGGCATGAGCATGCGGCCGGTGCCGGCCTCCTGGGAGGAATTCCAGGTGTACTGGGACCACATGTGCCGCAACGTGCTGGAGAACAACTGGGCGGCCCGGGCCGTGCTCGATCTGACCGAGCTGCCGAAACCCCCGTTCGCGCAATGGATTCCGGATCCGTTATGGGCCGCGCAACGCAAACTGTTGGCGCCGTTCTTCGTCTGGGTGACGGTCGGCCTGTACGACCCACCGGTGCGGGAGCTGATGGGCTACCGCTGGTCGCGCCGCGACGAGTGGCTGCACCGGCGCTTCGGCGACCTCGTCCGTGGCGTTTTCGCCCTGGTGCCCCCCAGATTCCGTAAACACCCGCGCGCCCGGGCCGGGTTGGACCGCGCCAGCGGGCGGATCCCACTCGACACGCCACTGGTGCAAACGCCGGCGCGCAACCTGCCGCCCGAAGACGAGCGGGGTAATCCCAAGCATTACTGCCCGGCGGTCTCCTGAGCCGGCCGGGGCCGGGCCGCACTACTGGTGAGTGTGACCGTGCGCCTCTTCCAGGCCCGCCTGATGCACGTGTGCATGGGTGTGTTCGGTCCCGTCGGCGTGAGCGTGTGAGTGTTCGTGCTCGACGTGTTCGTGCTCGTGGCTCGTGTGCGCATGGGCGTGTGTCACGTCGCCGTGCTGGTGCTCATGCGCGTGTGGGGCGTCGTGGGTGTGTTGTTCACTCATCGCTGTTCTCTCCTTTGTGAAAAGCCCTGTGGCCGTTGCTCGCTCAGCGGCCGGCGCTGCGCTGCCGGCCGCGGGACGGCTCGGCCACGGCCTTGAGCCCGCTGTCGCCGCGGTGGTGACCGGGCACCCCGGGCCCGGCGTGCTCGGCGTTGAAGACCGCGTCGATGACGAGCTGACGGACGTGGTCGTTTTCCAGGCTGTAGAAAATCGTCGTGCCCTCCCGGCGGGTGCGGACCAGGCGTGCCATCCGCAGCTTCGCCAGGTGCTGGGAAACCGACGGCGCCGGCTTGCCCACGTGCTCGGCGAGTTCGTTGACCGACATCTCGTGGTCGGTCAACGACCAGAGCACCTGCACGCGAGTGGCATCGGCCAGCATCCGGAACACCTCAACCACCAGGTTGGCCTGGTCGTCGGGCAGCCGTCCTTTGCCATTATCTGCATGCATACGCAAACACTAGCGCGGATCAGGCCGAGGGAACCACCGTCGACCGGCGCCCACCGTTGCGCTCGTTCCAGAGCCGGTAGACCTCCACGGCGTCGTCGTTGGGCTCGTAGCGCATGGGCAGGCGTCGCCGGTCCCATTCCTTCGCGAATTCGTCGTAGAACGTGGACAACTCGAAGTACTTGCGGTCATCGGTGTAGTACTGCTCGTAGCTGTCCCGGGTGGTCAGGAAGACGACTTCGTTGGGTGAGCAGTAGTACAGCGAGCCCAGGCACATCGGGCAGGGATGGGCCAGGACGTAGATCGTGGCGTCGACGAGGTGCTCGGTGTTCAGCTTCATGCAGGCCTCGCGGATCGCCAGGATCTCCGCGTGGGCGGTGGGGTCGTTCGTCTGGGCCACCTTGTTGGCGCTCTCGGCCAGCACCGCGCCATCCTGGACGATGACCGTCGCGAACGGACGGCCACCTTCGGTCACGTTTCGGCGGGCCAGGTCGATCGTCCGCTGGGCGAAGTCGGTCATGGGTCCTCCGGCGTAGAACGGGAGCGGATAACTCCGCAGGGTAGTCCCGCCGGCCGCGCCGCGGCCTTGTGATACTAACTAGATCGTCTACGTTTTTCTGACCCGGTAAGGGGGCCGCCATGGCGCGCGCCGAACGTGATCGTTGGGACCTGGCGACGAGTGTGGGGGCGACGGCGACGATGGTGGCCGCTCAGCGGGCGCTGTCCTCCGACGCGAAGTTGATCGACGACCCGTACGCCGCGCCGCTGGTGCGCGCTGTCGGGATCGACGTTTACGTCCGGTTGGTCAACGGCGAAATCGCGACCGGCGGAAACACGGAGTTCGACCCGCAGCGGATGGCGCGGGGCATGGCCTGCCGAACCCGGTTCTACGACCAATTCTTTCTGGACGCGACCCGCGGCGGCATCCGCCAGGTGGTGATCCTCGCGTCGGGCCTCGATTCGCGCGCCTACCGGCTGCCCTGGCCGGCAGGCACGGTCGTCTACGAGGTCGACATGCCCGAGGTGATCGAATTCAAGACGCTGACACTGAGCGACCTGGGAGCCGAGCCGACCGCCGAGCGGCGCACCGTCGCCATCGACCTGCGCGACGACTGGGCCTCCGCCCTGCAGGCGGCCGGATTCGACCCGCAGGCCCCGTCGGCATGGAGCGCCGAGGGCCTGGTGGTCTACCTGCCCGACGAAGCCCAGGACGCGCTGTTCGACAACATCACGACGCTGAGCGCCCCCGGCAGTCGCCTCGCCTTCGAATTCGTGCCTGACACTGCCGTTTTCGCGGACCCGCGGTGGCGCGCGCACCACGACCGGATGAGCGAACTCGGGTTCGAGATCGATTTCAACGATCTCGTCTACCACGGCCAGCGCAGCCACATCGTCGACCACCTGGGCCGGCGCGGCTGGCAGACCAGCTCCCAGACCATTGCGGAGCTGCATGCGGCCAACGGGTTCGTCTACGCCAACGACGACGTCGCGGCGGCCTTCGCCGATGTCACCTACAGCAGCGCGGTGCTCGGGCGATGACCCGCCCTCCGGGCGCGCGGCCTCTTGAGCCGAGCGCGCTTTGGTGCCCCCACCAGGGCTCGAACCTGGGACCTGCGGATTAAAAGTCCGTAGCTCTACCAACTGAGCTATAGGGGCCGCGGAGATTCAGGATACTTGGACCGAAAACCCGGCTCGTTTGAGGATAAAACCCGGCTCGTTTGAGGATTGGGCACGCCGTGACCTAAGCTGACGTGGCTCCCAGCGAAACCACGTTGTGAGTACCCCGGAGTGATTCGGTTCTGGCCCCCATCGTCTAGTGGCCTAGGACGCCGCCCTTTCACGGCGGTAGCACGGGTTCGAATCCCGTTGGGGGTACGCGCAACGGCGGTAACGTTGGAGCGAGCAGTACAGCAAGGCCCTGTGGCGCAGTTGGTTAGCGCGCCGCCCTGTCACGGCGGAGGTCGCGGGTTCGAGTCCCGTCAGGGTCGCCAAGCGCGGCGAGGCACTCGCTGCCCTCCGGCCAGGTAGCTCAGTCGGTACGAGCGTCCGCCTGAAAAGCGGAAGGTCGGCGGTTCGATCCCGCCCCTGGCCACCACGTTCTACCTGCATTGACACGGGTTATGCACTCGGTTGTCGGTTTGATTCAATCAGCGGGAGCGGGATGCGGTTCGGATGCCGGCACGGGTCTTCGGAGGCCCGACGACGATATGGCCCTCTACTTCTGGTGCTGCCCGTCGAAAATGTAGCCGGCGAGCTGGGAGGTCGACGTCCTTGACGCCGAGGCCGATGAGTTCGGGCCAGGGCAGCGGGGATGGAGGATGACGAGGCCGTCGAGGCGGCGGCATACGGGGTTCGGCAACACCAGCGATTCGACAAATCGAACTGACGCACGTCCCGCCGGGTCGTCGTCATACTGACAAACGTGACGCCGAGAAAAGTGCGGGACACATCACCGAAGCGGGGATGGCTGACGCCGAAACAGCAGCGCGCCTGGGTGGCCTATATGCGAGTGCAGCTACGAATGAACTACGAGATGAACCGTCAGCTGCAGGCCGATTCGGGTTTGTCGCTCTCCGACTACGACGTGCTGGTGGCGCTCAGCGGCGACAATGACGAGGGCTTGCGTGTCAGCGACCTGGCCGCGCAGATCGGCTGGGAACGTAGCAGGCTGTCACATCAGCTGCGGCGCATGGAAGAACGCGGTCTCACCGACCGCCGCCCCAGCACCGAGGACGGCCGCACGACCAACGTCGTGCTCACCGCGAAGGGGCGGCAGGCGATCGCCGACGCCGCGCCCGGGCATGTCGACCTGGTGCGCAGCCTGTTCTTCGACCCGCTGCCCGAGAATCTGCTCCCCTCCTTCACAGCCGCACTGGAGCACATTCACGTCAACCTCGATCACAACAGCTCACTCCCGCCCGCGCCGAGTTAGAGTTTAGGTGATTAATCACCTAAAAACAGGGAGCAGGACAATGAGCGAAGTCATCACCCGCCTGATGGAAGCCAACCTGCTGGGCGTGTTTGACGAACGGGACCCGCACCGGCGCGCCGCTGCGAACGCCGTGACCTACGCGGATGACGTGGAGTGGATCGATGACGAAGGGACCGCCACCGGGCATGACGAGCTGAACGCCAAGGCCGCTGAGCTGCAGGAGAAGCTGCCCGGCATGTACTTCGTCAAGGCAAGCCCGGTGCGCCAGACCCGCGGCCTGGGTTTCCTCGCCTGGGAGGTCCGGACCCCCGACGACGCCACAGTGGCGTCCGGCTTCGACGTCGCCGAGATAGCCGACGAACGCATCACCCGGATGTGGACGGTGCTGAATGCGCCGGAATAGGTGATATATCACCTACGTTGTAGCGGGCGAATCGCACGAACCACGCAAGAACGGAGCCCGGTCATGGGACAGCTCGACGGCAAGACAGCATTGGTCACCGGAGGCACATCAGGCATCGGCCTGGCGACTGCCAAGCGGCTGGCCGATGAAGGCGCGTACGTCTTCATCACCGGTCGCGATCGCACTCGCTTGGACGAAGCGGCGGTGTCGATCGGCGCCCACGGTGTGCAGAGCGACATCAGCAAGCCCGAAGAACTCGATAGCCTGGCCGCCGAAATCACCAAGCACGGCAAGGGACTTGACGTTCTCTTCGCCAATGCAGGTGGCGGCGATTTCGCCGCCCTCGCCGATGTGACGCCACAGCACTACCGGGACAACTTCGACCGCAACGTGGCAGGCACGGTGTTCACCGTGCAGAAGACTCTGCCGTTGCTCAATGACGGCGCCTCTGTGATATTGGCGGGATCCAGCGCCGCCTCAGAAGGCGTCCCGGCGTTCGGGTTGTACGCCGCGTCCAAGGCCGCCATCCGCTCACTGGGCCGGACGTGGGCTGCTGAGCTGGCGGACCGCAGGATCCGGGTCAACACCATCGTTCCCGGCCCGATCGAAACGCCGGGACTCACCGGCCTGGCACCCGCCGACCAGAAGCAGGATCTGCTGGACGGAATGGCCGCGCAGGTTCCGATGAAACGGCTGGGCCGCCCCGAAGAAATCGCCTCCGCGGTGCTGTTCCTGGCTTCGGACCAGAGCAGCTTCATGACCGGGGCGGAGTTGGCCGTAGACGGTGGCCAGACACAACTCTAGGTCGATCGGTCGGTCGGTCGGGTGTGGCGCCGTTGTTGCTCGCGTGACGACGGCAGGGTCGTTGTCGGCTATACCCGGCTCGAATTTCTTGACGGCAAGCCGACTGATCGGCTGCTCGCTGAAGCGATCGGTGGATACGACGAGCTTGGACCCGCCATGATGACATTCTGGCAACGACCACCCGATTTGCACTACAGAGAGATCCGCCGACGAGTTGAGGAGAAGCTCAAAGCCGCGTACTCACGGCTGCCGTTGCCCCAAACCGAGCTCCCGACAATCGTTCTCGCGTCGGATGTGAAGGTCGGCGGTTCGATCCCGCCCCTGGCCACCAAGATCTGCGAGTTCTCTGTCTCGCGGCGTCAAACCAGGTAGGGCGCAATCAGAGTGGTGGCACCCAACACCACCAACCCGATCAGGAACGCGACGATCGTGAAGCCCATCACCTGACGGACATTGAGTTTCGCGATGGCGAGCAGGGGCAGCAACCAGAAGGGCTGGATCATGTTGGCGACGCCTTCGCCGACCGCGACCGCCATGGACATCAACCCGAGGTAAGCCGGCGAGGTCTGACCGACCGCGCGCGCCGAGTCGACGGCGATCGGCCCCTGCACGGCCCAGTGCCCGCCGCCGGACGGCACGAACAAGCTGATGATCAGCGAGCCGATGAAGGTCAAAAACGGCAGCGTGTACTGCGTCGCGCCGCTCACCAGCCCGTGGGCCAGCAGCGTCTGCAGGGGCACAGCCTTGCCGCCGGCGTGCGGGGGTGCATAGCCCAGCAGAGCCACCAGGCCGCCGTAGAGCGGGTACTGCAGCAGCAGCGGGCCGGACACCTTCGCGGCTCCGGTGAACGCCCGGATGAACCGGATCGGCGTGCGGTGCAGCAGCGCACTGGTGATCGTGAACAGCATGATCATCGACGCGATGTTCAGCGCGAAGCCGCTGAGACAGAAGTAGCCGATGCCCGCGGCGAACACGAGAACGTTGAGAATCCACTGGTTTTCCAGCCATTCGGCGAACGATCGGTTGCCTTCGGACTTGACGTCGGCCCGGACCTCGTCCTCGAACACGGCGGGATCGGGCGCAAGGCTTTGCGCCGGCTGCATGCGCCAGATGGCGAGCGCGAGCAGCGCCAGCACGGCGATCACCGACAGCCAGCTGTAAGGCTCGAAGATCGTCAGCTTCAGCGGCACCGTGGCCCCAGTCATCTTGTGGATCACGTTGATTGGGCTGCCGTCGTCCGTGTTCGCCAGCGCGATCGACGACGACAGGCCCTGCGTCCAGACGATGAAGCCCATGAACGCCGCCGCGATGAGGTAGCCGAAATGTGTGTCGGTGAAGCGCTTCGCGACCTGGCGGGCGATCAGCGCACCCGCGACCAACCCGAGCCCCCAGTTCAGTAGCGACAGTGCGGCGCTCAGGCCGAAACAGAGCAGGGCACCCTGCACCTGGTTCCTCGGCTTGCCCGCGATGTAGACGATGGCCCGCTTGAGAACCGGCGCCTCGGCCAGTGTGTAGCCGGTCACCAGGACCAAGACCATCTGGAAGGCGAAGGTGAAGATGTTCTGCGATCCCCATACGCCGCCGTACCACGCCTTGAGCATGCCGCTCGCCGACGCGCCGTGCACCAGGACCGCAACCAGCGCGGCGACGATGACGGTGAGGATGACCGCGAACAGGTAGGGGTCGGGCATCAGCCGTTCGACATACCGGACGCAGAGTGCGGTGAAAGCCTGCATGACGCCGCGGCGTCTGGGTTTAGCGTCTTCTCCTGACGCGCTTGGCCGTTCGGCCTCGGGCGGCTCGGTTGCGGCCCTGGGTTCTTCGCTCGTCGTCATCGACCTGCCCTCGCGTTCTCTGGCCAGCTCGCGTTCGACCGCGCGCATTGGCTGATCGTAATAGCGGAACTGATAAGGCCTGAACCTGACGGGACATGTCGCGGCTGTGAACTGTCCGTGGCCGCCAGGTTGCCGTCCGGGGTGATGCGGGGTCGGGCCGAGTCGGCAACGGGTGGGGTCGCTACTTGAGCATGCTCCCGGCGTCGACGGTGACCGGAAGGCCTGTGATGTAACGTGATTCGTCGGATGCCAGGAACAGCACCGCGTTGCTGATGTCCACCGGCTCGACCCAGCCGACCGGCAGCACGTGCATGAACTGCGCGGCGACCTTGAGGTCGTCCGGGCCGGGGTTCTCCAGATCCGGCCGGAACAGCTTCATGGTTCCTTCGTTCATGAACATCGGCGTGTTCACGTTGGTCGGGTGAACGGAGTTCACCCGGATGAAGTGCTGGCCGAGTTCGACCGCGAAGGTGCGCATCAGTCCGACCACGCCGTGTTTGGCGGCGATGTAGTGACCGGTGTGCGGGTAGGCCTTGAGGCCACCGACCGAGCTGGTCAAAATGATCGATCCGCCCTTACCCTGGGAAATCAGGTGCGGCACACCGGCTTTGACGGTCTTCCAAACCCCGGACAGGTTGACGTCGATCATGTCTCGCCAGTCGTCTTCACTCGTCTTGTCGAGAGTCTGGCCACCGTTGCCGATCCCGGCGTTCGCGCAGATGATGTCGAGGCGGCCGAGTTGTTCGATTCCGCTGTCCAGCGCCGCTTTCAGGGCGTCGTAGTTGCGCACGTCGACTTCGGCGGTCACGATGCGGCGGTTGAGCCCCTTGATCAGGTCGGCCGTTTCGGCAAGGTCGTCCGGCGTCGACGGCGGGATCTCACTGCTGCTGCTGATCGGGGTGCAGATGTCGACGGCGATGATGTCGGCACCCTCCTGCGCCAGGCGCACCGCGTGACTGCGGCCCTGGCCGCGGGCCGCCCCGGTGATGAACGCAACCTTGCCCTCGACTCTTCCGCCCATGACTGCACCTCACTGATCGGTCGACTCCAATTATTTGTCGATCGATCAGGAAGGGTGGCACCATTCGGCCGCGGTGTCAACAGACGCCGGGATGGTTGCACGATCTCGAGCTCCGTGGACGGAAGTGGCGCGGGGCCCCCGGGGAGTGGGGCGGCCGGCCCTAGCCGCCCGCTATCGGTCGGGCCGCGGGTGCCTTCAGCAGACTCATCTGGCGTTCGACGAACGCGCGTAACTCGTCGTGCCCTTGGGTGACGCCGACCGCACTCTCGTTGCACAGGCTGCGCGCCACCTGCGCGATCAGCATCGAGATGGCCACCGGCGGGTACTCCTCGAGATCGACGTGGTTGGCGCGCAGCACCATCGTGACGGCCGCCGTCTCGATGTCGCGTACCCGCTCGGCGTAGGCCTTGAGTTCGGCACCAATTGCCTTGCGGTGATTGGCCAATGCCATGAACTCGGCGTTCAGTGTCGTGACGGCGGAATCGCTGTTCATCACCCACAGTGCGTGCAGCGGGTCGTCCTCGGCCAGCAGGGCGCGCATCCGCGCCAGCGCGGTCTCGGCGCCGGCGCGCAGCACCTCCACGAACAGATCGTCCATCGTCGGGAAGTAGTAGTAGACCAGGGCCTGCTTGACGCCGGCCTCCGCGGCGACGCGTCGCGACGTGGCCGCGGCATAGCCCTCCTCGCGCATGATTCGGGCGGTGGCCTCGATCAGCTTGCCGCGCGCCCCCGCGTCGGCGCCCCTCTTGTTGTGGCGACTCGCCGCGGGGCTGGGTGCGCCGGCCTTGCTTGACCGGCCCGCGCGATCCGTGGTAGGCATACCGCATCCTAGCAATTTGGTCGATCGATCAGTTTTGTGCGACACAAACCAGAGTCAACCGGGATGGAGGGGCCGATGACGACCGCACACCTGCGTGTCCGGGTGGATCCCCGGCTGTGTGAGGCGCACGCACTGTGCGTGGAGATCGCCCCCGAGGTTTTCGAACTCGGTGACGACGTCGCAACATGCGACGAGGAGCCGGGTGAAGCGTTGCGCTACAGCGTCGAAGCCGCGGTGGCCGCCTGCCCACGCCAGGCCATCAGCGTGGTCGCCGGGCACGCGTGACGCGCCGTTGTGTAGGCCAGGAAAAGGAATCGAACTCATGACTGAACTCGCCGACGTCGACTACTTCACCGACGCCGACATCGCGCAAGAGCCCTATGCCTACTGGGATTACCTGCGCGGTCAGGGCCCGGTGTTCCGGGAGCCGCATTACGGGGTCGTGGCCGTCACCGGTTACCAGGAGGTGCAGGCCGCCTTCAAGGACGTCGCGTCGTTCTCCGCCGTCAACGCGATCGGCGGTCCGTTCCCGCCACTGCCGTTCACCCCGGAAGGGGACGACATCAGCGACCAGATCGAGGCGCACCGCCACGAATTCCCGATCTTCGAGCACATGGTCGTCATGGATCCGCCCGAACACGAGAAGGCGCGCTCCCTGCTCGGGCGGCTGCTCACGCCGCGCCGCCTGCAGGAAAACAAGGACTACATCTGGCAATTGGCGGACCGGCAGTTCGACGAATTCATCGCCAACGGCCAGTGTGAGTTCCTCGGCGAGTACGCGAAGCCATTCGCGACTCTGGCGATCGCCGATCTGCTCGGGGTTCCCGACGAGGACCGTGCCGAGATTCGCCGCAATCTCGGAGCCGGCAACGCGCCGGGCGCCAGGGTGGGCGCGCTCGATCACGAACCGGTGGGCAGTAATCCCTTGCAGTACCTCGATGACCTGTTCAGTGCGTACATCACCGATCGGCGGGAACGCCCACGCGAAGACGTGCTGACCGGGCTGGCCACCGCCACGTATCCGGACGGTTCGATCCCACCGCTCTTGGAGGTCGTGCGGCCGGCCACGTTCCTGTTCGCGGCGGGGCAGGAGACCGTCACCAAATTGCTGAGCGCCGCGGTGCAGGTGCTCGGTGACCAACCTGAGCTTCAGGCGCGGCTGCGTGCCGACCGAAGCCTGATCGGCTCATTCATCGAAGAGGCGCTGCGCATGCAGAGCCCGACGAAGGTCGACTTCCGGTTGGCACGCAAGACCACCACTTTGGGTGGGGTGCACATCCCGGCCGGCACGGTGATCATGCTGTGCCTGGGAGCGGCCAACCGTGACCCACGAAAATTCGAGAGTCCCAACGAATTTCAGGTTGACCGGAAGAACGTCCGCGAGCACATCGCCTTCGGCCGCGGAATCCACACCTGCGCGGGTGCACCGCTGGCGCGCGTGGAAGGCCAAATCACCGTCAACCGCCTGTTGGACCGAACGCGCGACATCCGGATCAGTGAGGCCAAGCACGGCGCGGCGCCCAACCGCGATTACCGCTACGAGCCCACGTTCTTGCTGCGCGGGCTCAAGGAGTTGCACATCGAATTCACCCGGGAGGGCTGACGAGCAGTTCGCCTTGGGCGACGGTGACCGCCCGCCCGGAAATACTGACCCGGTCACCGCGAACGTGCGCCTCGACGCGACCACCCCGAGCCGAGACCTGCAGACCCCTTAGGGCGTTCTTGCCCAGCTTCCTCGACCAGTAGGGAGCCAAGCTGCAGTGGGCGGACGCGGTGACGGGATCTTCATCGATACCGGCAGCGGGGGCAAAGAAGCGGGATACGAAATCGCTGTCGGTACCGCCCGCCGCGGTGACGATGACCCCACGCACGTCCAGCCTGGCCAAGGCGGTCAGTTGCGGAGTCAAGCCCCGAACGGTTTGGGCTGAGTCCAACTCCACCAGCAGATCGAGCCGTCCACGCAAACAAATCCTTTGCGGTGCAAGGGGTGAGAAGACGATGCCTGCCGTGTGCCCGGTGGAGCGAAATGACGGGTAGGGTGGTGGCAACGGCGAGGACGGATTACATGGCAATAGAGAACTGGTGCGACGCGGTCGAGATCCATCCATCGCAGGTCCGGGTCGGTGACATCATCGGCACGCGACGTCCCACCGAATTGCGTCTGACGGTCAAGATGATCAGTGGCCCGCAGAGTGGGCCGGGGCAGTGGACATTTTTCAGCCGCGACGATCACGGTCAGCAGCGGACCAGTACGTTCGGAGAAGGCGAATTGGTCCGCAGGTACGCAAAAGCATCCTGACGCCCAAGGACTCTACGTCGGTCAGCGACCGCGGTTTGTAGGACCGGCAGCCTCCGTATCCGGCCGATCGGAAAACGTGGGGTTTTCAACCGGTATCGCAGAGGCTTCACCTGAAGCGACATACTTTGGTGCCTCTGGGTGGGAAAACAGGTTCGACTGGTCCATGGGCTGTCCTTCCGAATGAAGAGTTCGGCCGATACGCATTGTTGCCTGGCGTCGGACGGCGATCGAATCGCACGGCGATCTCATTCGTGATTAGTCTGCGATTCTGCGGTGACCGCTAGAGCACGGTTCCCCTCCACTCTACAGGCCGCCAGCGTTGTGCGTGCCGCACTCAGGTGAGAAGCCGCCATGAAGGTGCTCTCTGCATCCAAAAGTGCGGCTCGGTGCCGGGCTGGGCGCGCATCTTCCGCCGGCCCAGGCGTGGCCACCCCATTCGACCCGTTGATGAATGAATCAGCAAGCGACGCAACTATTTTCCAAATACGGTGGGCTTCGTGCTACTCTGAGCCCGCATGGGTGTGTTTGGTACATCCGCATTTGATGAGAGAAGTAAGTAAATGGCACAGGGAACTGTGAAGTGGTTCAACGGTGAAAAGGGCTTCGGCTTCATCACACCTGACGACGGCACGAAGGACCTCTTCGTCCACTACTCCGAGATCCAGGGGAACGGCTATCGCTCGCTCGACGAGAACCAGCGCGTTCAGTTCGAGGTTGAGCAAGGAGCCAAGGGGCCCCAGGCGGTAGGAGTCAGTAGCGTCTAAGAACTTTACATACAGTGGGCTGGTGCGGTTGCTCCGCACCAGCCCACTGGTGTTTTCGGAGCTCATGACGCCGGCTACGACATCATCTAGGGCCTAACCCGATCCGGGCGGGCCGGCCGCGATAATGACGGCATGCGTCTCGCCTGGGTGCTGCGGCTGGCGGTCTTGACGGCGTTCGCCTCGGTCAGTGGGGCTCCCTGGGCCCATGCCGGCCCCGACGTGCCGCCGGTCAGCGACGCCGCGCGTGCGGCCGGCTTCGTGGACATCCGTACCGTGGTTCCCGACGCGGTGCTCGATCTGCGCTACGCGACCACGAACAACTTCACCCATACGCAGCTGTACCCCTCCGATGCCAGATGCCTTGTCCACCAGTCGATGGCGCCCGGCCTGGCCGCCGCGGCCGGCGCGTTACGCCCGCAGGGTCACCTGCTGGTGTTCTGGGACTGCTACCGGCCGCACGACGTCCAGGTCAAGATGTTCAACCTGGTGCCCAATCCCGCGTGGGTGGCCCGTCCGGGCCCGTACGCGCGCAGCCACGAATCGGGGCGTTCGGTCGACGTGACCTTCACGACGCCCCAGCAGCCATGCCAGTCCGGGCAACACGCGGGCGGGCTTTGTCTGGCCGACATGGGCACCGACTTCGACGACTTCACCTCTCGGGCAACCGCTTTCAACACCCAGGGCATCAGCACCGACGCGGTGGCGAGCCGGGGGGCGCTGCGAGCGGCCATGAACTACGGCGGGTTGAAGGTGTATTCGGGGGAGTGGTGGCATTTCGACGGCCCGGGAGCCGGCGTCGACCAACCGATTCTCAACGTCCCCGTCGACTAGCTGATCTCAAATAGTGAGATACAAATTTCATATTGTGGCTACCGCGCGTAAGCTGCCAGACGAGACGCGGCAGGCAAGGGGTCAGACAGTGAGCGACGAACACGCAGCGGCCTATACGCACGGACACCACGAGTCGGTGTTGCGCTCTCATCAGCGACGCACCGCCGAGGACTCGGCGGCATACCTGCTGCCGTATCTGAAGCCGGGGCTGTCCGTGCTCGACGTCGGGTGCGGACCCGGCACCATCACCGCCGACTTGGCCGCCCTCGTCGCGCCCGGCGCGGTCACCGCGGTCGACCAGGCCGCCGACGTGCTCGATGTTGCCCGTGCCGAAGTCGAGCGGCGCAATCTGTCCAACGTCTCGTTCGGGACCGCAGACGTGCACAACCTCGACTTTCCGGACGGCACTTTCGATGTCGTGCACGCGCATCAGGTGCTACAGCACCTCGCCGATCCGGTCGCGGCCCTGCGGGAGATGCACCGTGTGTGCGCACCGGGCGGCGTCGTGGCGGTCCGCGACGCCGACTACTCGGGGTTCGTCTGGTACCCCGAACTGCCCGCACTCGACCTGTGGCGAGACCTCTATCAACGCGTCGCCCGCGCCAACCGCGGCGAACCCGATGCGGGCCGGCGCCTGCTGTCGTGGGCGCAGCAGGCGGGTTTCGGCGACATCACGCCCACGGGCAGCCTGTGGTGCTATGCCACGCCCGCGACGCGCGACTGGTGGGGCGGAATGTGGGCCGACCGGATTCTGCACTCCACCGTGGCCCGCGACCTGGTGAGTCTCGATCTGGCGACCACCGCGCAGCTCGAAGAGATCTCCGCCGCATGGCGGGAGTGGGCCGCCGCCCCGGACGGCTGGATCGCCATCCCCCACGGCGAAATCATCTGCCGCGCATAGGTGTTCAGTCGAGAAACAGGTCGGGAATCGGTTGGTCGCCGCCGCCGTACCGCGACAGGTCCTCGACACCGGCGCAGTGCAGAACATCGGCGTCGATGTAGCAGTTGCCGGTCACTTCGCGGCTGGGGCGAGCGACGATCTCGACCGCGGCGTCGGCCATGATCGCCGGGCTGCGTGACGACTCGGCCAGCTTGTCTCCGTCGGTCATGTTGGCAACCGCCGCGGTGGCGATATAGGTCTGCGGCCAAAGGCAATTCACGCCGATCCCCGCGTCGGCGAATTCCGCCGCCCAGCCCAGCGACAGCAGCGTCATCCCGTACTTGGACAGCGTGTAGGCCGGGTGCGCGCCCAGCCACCGCGGGTTCATGTTCACCGGTGGCGAGATGGTGAGCACGTGCGGGTTGGCGGATTTCTCCAGGTGCGGCACGCACGCCTTGGTCAGCAGGAAGGTGCCGCGCAGGTTGACCTCTTGCATCAGGTCGTACTTCTTGGCCGACAACTTGGCGGTCGGCTCCACCGCGATGGCGCTGGCGTTGTTGACGCAGACGTCGACGCCGCCGAACCGCTGCACCGCGGCGTCGACCACGCGGTGCACGTCCTCTTCGCGGCGGACGTCGCCGACGACCGCGAGCGCCTTGCCGCCGGCGGCCTCGATCTCGGCGGCGGCGGTGTGCACGGTCCCGGGCAGCCGGGGGTGGGGGGTGTCGGTCTTGGCCAGGAGCACCACGTTGGCGCCGTGGCGGGCCGCACCGATTCCGATCGCGAGCCCGATTCCGCGGCTGCCACCGGAGATGACGACGGTGCGATCGACGAGCGAACCGTTGGGCATGGAGCCTCCTTTTACCTGGTCAAGCATGTGGTATTGGCATTCTCTTTTTTTGCAAGTACGTTATTCACCGATGGATAATACGGCCCACACTCCGTCTGGCATTCCGCTGCAGCCCGTATACGGGCCGGCGGACGTAAGCGCCGCGCCTCCGCAACCGGGGGAGTTCCCCTTCACCCGGGGTAACTTCGCGTCCGGCTATCGCGGCAAGCTCTGGACGTTCCGCCAGTACTCGGGATTCGGCACCGCCGAGGAATCCAACCGCCGGTACCGCTACCTGCTGGAGCAGGGCGGGACGGGGCTGTCGGTGGCGCTCGACCTGCCCACCCAGTGCGGATACGACTCCGACGACCCCGAGTTCGGCGAGGAGGTCGGCCGGGTGGGCGTCGCGGTGGACACCCTGGCCGACTTCGAGATCCTGTTCGACGGCATCCCGCTGGACAAGCTCAGCACGAGCATGACGATCAACGGAACGGCGGCGATCCTGCTGGCGTTCTACGTCGCGGCCGCCGAGAAAAAGGGGATCCCGCGGGAGAAGCTGACCGGCACCATCCAGAACGACATCCTCAAGGAGTACGCCTCGCGCGGTACCTGGATCTGGCCGCCGGAGCCGTCGCTGCGACTGATCGCCGACACCATCGAATTCTGCGCGGCCGAGGTGCCCCGGTTCAACGCGATTTCGGTGGCCGGTGCGCACTTCCGCGACGCGGGGGCCAACGCGGTGCAGGAGATGGCGTTCACGCTGGCCGACGGGGTCACGTACTGCGACACGGTGGTCGAGCGCGGACGCATGACGATCGACCAGTTCGCGCCGCAGATCTCGTTCTTCTTCTACACCCACGGGGATTTCTTCGAGGAAGTCGCCAAATACCGTGCGGGGCGGCGGCGTTGGGCGACGATCGTGCAGGAGCGCTACGGGGCGAAGACGGCGAAGGCGGCAATGTTCCGCTTCGGCTGCGTCTGTGGTGGCGCGTCGCTGTACGCGCCGCAGGCCCACAACAACATCGTGCGGGTGGCCTACGAGGCGATGGCCGCGGTGCTGGGCGGTGTGCAGTCGATGTTCACGGCGGCATGGGACGAACCGTTCGCCCTGCCGACCGAGGAAACCACGACCCTGGCGCTGCGCACCCAGCAGATCCTGGCGCACGAAACCGGCGTCGCCAGCGTCGCCGACCCGCTCGGCGGCTCCTACTTCGTCGAGGCGCTGACCGATGCGACCGAGGAGCGCATCATCGAGATCATGTCCGACCTCGAGCGACACGGCGGAATGGTGCAGGCCATCGAGGACGGTTACCTGCAGGGCCTGATCGCCGACGAAGCCTTCAACATGCATCAGGAGGTCGAAGCGGGCACTCGGCCCGTCGTCGGGGTCAACCGGTTCGTGACGGAGGAACTGGCGCACGACGTCGTCACCTACGAACTCGACGCCGAAGGGCGCGATCTGCAGCTCAAGCGGCTGTCCAAGGTTAAGGCCGAAAGGGATTCGGCCGCAGTGAAATCCACGTTGGCTGCGCTGTCGCGGTCAGCCGAGGGAGACGACAATCTGATGCACAAGCTGATCGACTGCGCCAACGCGTACTGCACGGTCGGGGAGATGGTCTCCGCGCTCAAGTCGGTTTGGGGCGAATTCCAGCAACCGGTGGTGTTCTAGATGGCGGTCCGCGTTCTCGTCGCCAAACCCGGCCTGGACGGGCATGACCGCGGCGCGAAGATCGTCGCCCGCACCCTGCGTGACGCCGGGTTCGAGGTCATCTACACCGGCATCCGCCAGCGCATTGAGGACATCGCCTCGATCGCCGTCCAGGAGGACGTGGCGGTGGTGGGGTTGAGCATCCTGTCGGGCGCTCACCTGGCCCTCACCGCGCGCACCGTCGAGGCCCTGCGTGCCGCCGATGCCGCCGATATCGCCGTCGTCGTCGGCGGCACCATCCCGCACGCCGACGTCCCCAAGCTGCTCTCCGCCGGCGCCGCCGCGGTATTCCCCACCGGGACACCGTTGGACGACCTGGTGCGCGACATCCGCGCACTGACCGGCACGGCGAACATCGACTCGAACGAACCCGTCACGGAGGCACCATGCGCGTCGGAGTGATGATCGGCGCCGAGCGTGGCGACATGGCCCGCAAGGTGGAAAAGCTCGTCTCGGACATCGAGTGGGCCGAATCCGCCGGCCTGGACACCGCGTGGATGCCGCAGGTACCCAACGACTTCGACTGCCTGACCATGGTGTCGCTGATGGCCGCCCACAGCTCGCGCATCGAGTTGGGCACCGCGGTGGTGCCGCTGCAGGCCCAGCACCCCATCGCCCTTGCCCGTCAGGCGCTTTCGACGCACGCGGTGGCCGGTGGACGGCTGGCGCTCGGGGTTGGGCCGTCGCACCACTGGATCATCCGGGACATGCTCGGCCTGCCGTACGAGAAGCCGGCCGCCTACACCCGCGATTACCTGCAGGTGCTGGGCGCCGCCGTCGCCGGGCCGGGAGCGGTTGACGTCGAGAACGCTTCGTTCACGGTGCACAATCCGTTGGCGATCGGGGCCGATACCCCGATGCCGGTGCTCGTCGCCGCGCTGGGGCCGGTGATGCTGCAGATCGCCGGTGAACTCGCCGACGGCACCGTGCTGTGGATGGCCGACGAACGCGCGATCGGCGATCACATCGCGCCGAAGATCACCAAGGCCGCCGCGGACGCGGGGCGCCCCGCACCGCGGATCGTCGCGGGAATCCCGGTATGCCTGTGTGCGCCTGGACAAATCGATGAGGCCAAGGAGCGGGCCAACCGCATCCTGGGCGAGGCCGAGGTGTCGCCCAACTACCAGCGCCTGCTCGACCGCGGCGACGCCCGCGATGTCGGTGATCTGTGTGCGGCCGGGGACTCCGAACAGATCCTGGCCCGGATGCGCCGGTTCGCCGACGCCGGTGTGACCGATCTGTCGGTGCGGCTGCTGCCGATTGGTGACAATCGCGACGAGCTGGTGGCCTCCAAACGGCGCACCCGCGAAATGATCGCCTCACTCGCCGCGGAATTGCGTTGACCGCAAACAACACCGGACCGCTGGCCGGGATCCGCATCCTCGAGGTCGGCACCATGCTCGCGGGTCCGTATGCGACCATGCTGCTCGCCGACCTCGGTGCCGAGGTCACCAAGATCGAACCGGGCGGCGGCGAGATCTCCCGCAGCGTCGGCGCCACCTACTTCGCCAGCCTCAACCGCAACAAGTCCAGCATCACGCTGGACCTGAATTCCGAGGCGGGCCAACAACGCTTGGGCGAGCTGGTCGCGGACTCGCATGCGCTGCTGGTGAACCTGAAGCCGTCGGCCATCCGCCGGCTGGGCCTGACCTACGACGAATTGCGCCGGCACAACGAGCGGATCGTCTGCGTGGCGATCACCGGCTTCGGCCTTTATGGCGGCGACGATCCGGCGTTCGACTACGTGGTGCAGGCGGGCGTCGGCACCGCCGCCCTGACCGGTGACCCAGACGGTCCACCGACGCTGCCCGGCTACTCCTCGGCCGACAACTCCACCGGAATGACCGCGGCGCTGGGGCTGTTGGCCAAGATCATCTCCGGAACCGGCGGCCAGGTGGATGTGTCGCTGCGCGACGTCATGCTGTCCCAGCTGAACTATCACGCGTCGGCCTATCTCAACGGCGGCGTGGAGCCACAGCGCCGCCCCTACGGCGCCCATTCGTATTACGTTCCGGCGCAGCTTTTTCCGACGGCCGACGGGTATCTGGCGCTGTTCATCACACACGACGGATTCTGGAAGTCGTTCGCCGCCGAGGCGGGCATCGGGGGATTCGAGACGATGGCCGAGCGCGTCGCCCGTCGCGACGAAGTCCTGACCGTGGTCACCGCGATGCTGGCCACCGACAGCGCCGTCGGCTGGGAACGGCGGCTGCGCCCGCTCGGAGTTCCGGCGGCGGCCGTGCGAACCCTGCCCGAGGCGCTCGAGGCCACGCCGGAAGTGGTGGTGACAGCGGGCGAATTCCGGTTGGTGGGAAGCCCGATCCACGTCTCGGGGTATGAGCCCGAGTACCGCCCGCCGCCGGAGCTAGGCCAGGGCTAGTCGGCTTGCGAGTGTGCGGCGAGCCGCACATCCGGCCTCGAGTGTGCGGCCAGCCGCACATCTGTGGGGATTAAGCAGAGCGCCGCTCAGACTGCCGCCGGCCCGGTGAGAACGGCCTCGGCGATCTTGCGGAAGGCCGCCAGCAGACGGCTGCGATCCCCAGCGCGACAAGCCAATACGACATGGCTGGGTTCGACACCTTCCAACGGCACCGTGGTGATATCCGGCCGCACACCGTTGCCGTGAACGCCCGCCGTGATGGCCACCGCTTGCCCCGAGGCGATGAGTTCGAACTTGTCCTCGAGCGCATCGATGAACGGGCCATCGGGTGCCCGGCGACCGTCGGGTCGCGGATCGATGCGCCAGAAAGCGCTCCAGGCCGGATCTGAATGCCGCACCCGGGGCATGGGTTCGTCGGCGATGTCGTCGAGCGTGACCGATTCCCGGCCGGCCAGGCGATGGTCGACGGGTATCGCCAGCATGCGCGGTTCGTCGTACAGGATCGTCACGTGCAGCCCTTCGGTCGGAAACGGCAGCCGGGTCACCACCGCATCCACCCGATGGCCGAGTAGCGCATCGAGCGCCTGATCCCAATCCAGATGCGTGACTTGGACGTCGGCTTCGGGGTGCTCGCGGCGCATCTCTCGCACCGCGGGCGTGACGATCATGCCCATCGTGTACCCGATGGTGATCCGGCTGGGCTGTGCGGCCGCTCGCGCCTGCGCGGCGGCTTGGGCGGCCGAACGCAGCAGCGCCCTGGCGCGGGGCAGAAACACCTCGCCCGCCTCGGTGAGCCGGGTACCCTGCGGCGTGCGGTCCAACAGGCGGACGCCGAGTTGCTGCTCGAGCCGGCGAATCTGGCGGCTCAGCGACGGCTGCGCGACGCGCAGCGTGGAGGCGGCGCGGCCGAAGTGCCGGTGTTCGGCGACGACGACGAAGTAACCCACCAGCCGCAAGTCGAGATCCACTACCGGCGATGCCGAGTCCGTCATGCATCCAGTGTAATGAGCACCAGGCCCGCTGCGCGCCTCGAAAACCCCCGTGAGCTGTTGCGATGCCTGTGTTGCATCGCGCCATATGAAACAGGACTTGGACACGGCCTGCACGCCGCCATTGACTTGATGGCGTACCTCCCAGGGGAAGAGAAGGGAACTTTCATGCACGTCTTTGTCACGGGCGCGACCGGTCACATCGGCTCCGCCGTTGTCAGCGAACTGATCAATGCGGGGCACCAGGTCACCGGCCTGGCGCGGTCGGACGCGGGCGCCGCCGCCCTGCGGGCCGCGGGAGCGACACCCCGCCGCGGCGACCTCGACGACCTCGACGGCCTGCGGGACGCGGCGGCGGCGTCCGACGGCGTCATCCACCTCGCCTTCAAGCACGACTTCGACGACTTCGCGGGAGCGGCCGAGACCGACCTGCGCGTTGTTCGCGCCATCGGGGAAGCGCTCGTGGGTTCCGATCGGCCATTCGTCAGTACATCGGGGACGCTGCTGCTGTCACTGTTGGGCCGAGACGGTGTCGCCACCGAACAGGACACCGTGGCCGGCGGCCCGCGGGTCGACTCCGAAAATGCCGTAATCGCGCTCGCCGAGCGCGGGGTTCGGTCGTCGGTGATCCGCCTTGCGCCGCTGGTGCACAGCGACCTGGATCAGCACGGCTTCGCCCACCACCTGATCAACGTCGCCCGCGATACCGGCGTGTCCGGCTACCTCGGTGATGGCGCCAACCGCTGGCCCGGTGTGCACACGCTCGACGCCGCGCGCCTGTACCGGCTGGCACTCGAAAATGCGCCCGCTGGAACGCGTTTGCACGGCGTCGCCGATGAGGGAGTGCCGTTTCGGGACATCGCCGCCGTCATCGGTCGTCACCTGGCCGTGCCGGTGTCCAGCATCGCCACCGAAAATGCCGGTCACTTCGGCTTCCTCGCGCTCTTCGCGTCGCTGGACAATCCGACGTCGAACGCCTTGACGCAGAAGATCCTCGACTGGCACCCGGAACGGCCCGGGCTGCTCGAGGACCTCGATGCCGGCCACTACTTCGGCGAGTGAGCGACGCCATGGCTGAGACAGTGGTGACCGCGACTCGCCGGGCGCTGGGCCCGGTGGGCGTATGCCTGCCGGTCTCGTTCACCGGCACACCCCAGGCCAGCTTGTTGCGGGAGGCCGCGCGCCGCCTGGAAGACGCGGGATACAGCGCCGTCTGGACCAACGAGGTCATCGGCAAGGACGCCCTGGTGCAGCTCGCCGTGTTGTTGGCCGCGACCAAACGCGTGGTTCTCGGCACCTGCATCGCCAACATCTGGGCGCGGCCGGCCCAGACGATGCACGCCGCGGCCGCCCAACTGGCGCAGGCGTATCCGGGCAGGCTTGCGCTCGGGCTCGGGGTTGGCTACCCGGAGCAGGCGGCCAGTGTCGGGCGCGAATTCGGCAGCCCGCTGACGACGATGCGCGACTATCTGGACCGGATGGACAGTGTGACGTGGCCGCCGGCGCCGGATGCGCCGTATCCCCGGATCGTCGCGGCCAACGGGCCGAAAATGCTTGCGCTGGCCGGTGAAAGCGCGGATGGGGCATTTCCCGGCGGCCTGCCACCCGAGTTCACCGCCGAGGCCCGTCAGTTGTTGGGACCGGACAAGCTTCTGGTCGTCGGCCTGTCCGTGGCGCGCGACAGCCAGGCCGCGCGTGCGGCCGTGTCGGCCAGGATCGGGGCGCCGTCGTATGCGTCGAGGCTGGCGGAGCTGGGCTACTCGACCAGTGACATCGATGAGGTGAGTGATCGGCTCGTCAATGCTCTGGTCGCGCATGGCGATTCGGCGGACGTCGCGGCCAAGCTGCGCGAGCACCTGGCGGCGGGTGCGGATCATGTCGTGCTACTTCCTCCCATCGGCGGTGAATTTGGGCCCGCCATCGACCAATTCGAAGAACTGGGGCGGGCGGTGAGTCGAAGTCCTTGTACCTGAGGTAGCCGCCTATATAGGGTGCAACGATGGATCTGCAGCGGGTCGCCGATGAACTCGAAATCACCGCGCTACTCAACAAATACGCCCGCGCCGTCGACGCCAAGGACTGGGACCTGTACCGGTCGGTCTTCACCGACGATGCGCACATCGATTACTCTTCCGCCGGGCCGCCGCGGGAACCCGCGACGAGGTGGCCACGTGGCTGGAGCAAGGCTTCGGCGCGATCCCGATGTCGATGCACTACATCACCAACGTGGAGATCCTGGATCTGGGCGGAGATCTCGCGACCGTACGCGCCATGTTCTACAACCCGATGCAGCTGCCGGGCATGACTGAGCTGAGTTACTGCGGCGGCTACTACCACCACGAACTGACGCGCACGGCGCACGGCTGGCGCAGCCGCAGCCTGCGCGAGGAGAACGTCTGGTTCGTCAACCCGCCGACGGGCTGACCCGCCGCGCTATGTCAGCTGCGCGAGCTGCTTTTCCTGGTAGCGGCGCGCCCACTCGGCGCGCGATCGAATCGACACGTCCACATCACTTCCCTTGGCGCGCAAGGCCTTGACATTCGCCTGCTCGCGCGGGGTCCGGGCGAACGGGTCCCAGCCGAAGAACCGGCAGGCGTTGCCCCAGGTGATTTTGTTGATGTCGGAGTCGTCGGCGCCGGCGGCGTTCAGCTCGGCGAGCACCTGCTCGGGCGCGTCCGGCCAGAAGCAGTCCGAGTGCGGGTAGTCGCATTCCCAGGCAATGATGTCGATGCCGATCTCGTGGCGCAGCTTCAGCGACGTCTTGTCGGTGACGTAGCAGGCCAGCGAGTGCTCGCGAAAGACATCGCTGGGCAGCTTGTCACCGAAGTCGCGGCGCAGCCATTTCTGGTTGGTGTAGTGCCGGTCGCTGCGGTCCAGGTAGAACGGAATCCAGCCGATACCGCCTTCGGAGAAGGCGAATTTCAGGTCGGGATAGTTGCGCATCGCCGGGCCCCACAGCAGATCCTGGGCGCACATCGCCGACACCTGGGTGGCCAGGATGATCAGGTTGTCGATCGGTGCGTCGGGCGCCATGCTGATCGCCCCGAAGCCGGTGCCGATGTGCAGGCACATCACCACCTTCTGCTCGGACAGCGTGCGGAACACCGGACCCCAGTAGTCCTCATCGTGGTAGCTCGGAAGTCCTTCCAGGTGCGGCAGTTCCGGCATGGTGACCGCCCGGCAGCCCTTCGCGGCGACGCGGCGGATCTCGGCGCACATGCCCTCGGGGGTCCAGGTCGGCAGGATCGCGATCGGGATGAAGCGGTCCGGGTAGGACCCGGCCCATTCGTCGATGTGCCAGTCGTTGTACGCCGACACCATCACCAGGGTGACGTCCTCGCGCGTCATGTTGAGGTGCCGCGCCGAGAAGCCGGTGAACGTCGGGAAGCACATCGACGCGAGGATGCCGTTGCGGTTCATGTCGCGCACGCGTTCGTGGACGTCGTAGACGCCGGGGCGCATCTCCGCGAAGCCGGCGGGATCGCGGCCCCACTCCTCGGCGGGCCACGACACCACCGCGTTGAGTCCGCTGACGCCCTGCGGCCTGCCCTGGTACATCCACTGGTCGACGCCCTTGTCGTCGGTGACGACGACGGGCGCGTCCTCCTTGTACTTGGCGGGCACGTGCCGCAGGAACATGTCCGGCGGCTCCACCACGTGGTCGTCGATGCTCACCAAAATCAGGTCATCGACCTTCATCAAGCAGTCCTCTCCGCCGCGGTGACTCGAGCGAACTCGGTCAGCCGCCGCACTCCGTGGTGGTTTCGAGCAGCCGTGGGATCGGGGCCGGGTCCAGTTGCAGGGCATCGGACATGTGCAGCCGCGGCCCGTTGGCGATCATGTTGTCCAGAATCGCCTGCAGGTCCTCGCCCTCGACCTCATAGATGGCGACGTAGGGACCGTCGCCGTCAACGGGTCGCAGCCGGCGTGCCGAGACGATTCCGTCCAAGGCCACGAGCTCACCGAGGTGCACCTCGTCGTACCAGGTGTTGTACTCCTGTTCGCGCTCGGGCGAGCTCGGTCGGCTCTCCACGAGGATGATGCCCTTGGCCATCGTCGCCACCTCTCTGGCTGCTACTCGTAGCGCACCGTGACCGAGTCCGTATCCGGAACGCCCTGGCACGTCAGAATGTAGCCCTCGGCGACCTCGTCGGGTTCGAGAGCGTCGTTGACCCGCATGGTGGCGTGACCCTCCTCGAGCTTGGCCATGCACGTGCCGCAGTTGCCGGCCTCGCAACTGAACGGTGGTTCCAGCCCGGCCCGCCGCGCGGTCTCCAGCAGGGTCTCGCCCGGGACTATGGGCACCGAGACCTTCTTGCGGTCGAGATGAATCGTCACCGTCCCGGCGCTGGAGCCGTTTGTTGCCGGATCTGTCACCCGTCGGGTCTCCTCGATGATCCGGGTGACCGTCACTGAGACCGCCCCCTTTCCGTATTTGCATTCTTCAGTATAGAGAATACTATTCTCACGAAGCGATAGCATCTTCTCAAGACGGTCTGGATGTCGGGTCAGCCCGGTCTGCCAGGGAAGGACGGGACGTGACCGAGCCGGCGGCGCTCGTGTTCGAGGAACGGCGATTCAGCGTGCCCGAACTCGACGCGTTGGCCGGCGGATGGGCCGCGACCCTGGCCAAAGACGGGGTGACAGCGGGTCAACGCGTCGCCGTCATGGCCTCCAATCGGCCGGAATTCCTCGCCGTCGTGCTGGCGATCTGGCGACTCGCCGCCACGGCGGTGCTCATCAGTCCCGCGTGGAAGCGCGACGAGGTCGACCATGCGCTCGCGCTGACCGACCCCGAGCGCGCCGTCGGTGATCACCCGGTGCTCGCCGGTCTGATGCCGATGCTGCACTTGGACGAGCCGGTCGCCCCCGCCGAGCCGACGGCGGGCGCTGCGCCGCCGCCGAGCGACGCGGTGCTGGTGTTCAGTTCCGGCACCACCGGCCTGCCGAAGGCCGTCCGGCACACCCATGCCTCCCTCGACGAGGCGGTGCGGCACTGGCGCCGCGCGCTGCAACTGACCCGCCAGGACCGGATCCAGGTTGCGACGCCACCGTCACACATCCTCGGCCTGTTGAATCTGCTGACCGCATGGAAGACCGGGGCCTGCGTGCGGCTGCATCCGCGGTTCGACATCGAGCGGGTGCTGCGGCACATCGAAAGTGACCGCATCACAGTGGAAATGGCGGTCGCTCCCATCGCGCTGGCCATCGCCTCGCATCCCGACCTGGAGTCCTATGACCTGTCGTCGTTGCGCTACATCATGTGGGGCGCCACTCCGGTCACCGCCCACGTCGCGGAGACGGTGACCCGGCGCACCGGAGTCGGGTGGCTTCCGGCCTACGGAACCACGGAATTGCCTGTCATAGCGTGCAATCCGATCGACGACCCGCGCCTGGACACCGTCGGACGGGCGGTGCCCGGGGTCGACCTACGGGTCGTTTCGCTGGAGACCGGCGAGCCGGTCGGCGCGGGCGAGGTCGGTGAGATCCAGGCCCGGTCGGCATCGCTCATGGCCGGCTACCTTCCGGCCGAGGCGACCTCGGATGCGATCCGCGACGGGTGGTACCGCACCGGGGATGTCGGCTGGCTGGACACCGGCGGTTGGCTGCGCATCACCGACCGCCTCAAGGAGATGATCAAAGTGCGCGGCTTCCAGGTCGCCCCCGCCGAGATCGAGACGGTCTTGCACGGTCATCCGGCCGTCAAAGACTGCGCGGTGTTCGGCGTTCCCGACGGACTCAACGGCGAAGCCGTCGTCGCCGCGATCGCGACGTCCGCTCCCGTCGATGCGAGCGAACTGACCGCCATGGTGGACGAAAGACTGGCGTCCTACAAACATCTGAGTCGGGTCGTGTTCGTCCCCGACATTCCCCGCCTGCCTTCCGGCAAGGTGCTGCGCCGAGTGCTGAAGGAGCGCTATGGATGTACGTCTGACAGCTGAACAACAGCAATTACGCGATGCCGCCGCCAAACTGGCCGACGACCTCGGGCCGGCGGCGGTGCAAGACCTCGACGACCAGACTCGAATCACCCGGCTGGACAAGCAAATCGAGAACACCGGCTGGCGATCGCTGCGCTCCGACGGCGCCTCCGGCGTGGAGGTGGCCATCGTCGCCGAGGAATTCGGCCGCCGGCTGGTCGACACGCCGTTCCTGGGTCCCGTGCTCGCCGACGATCTGGGCCGCCATGTCGGCGCCGACGTAGCGGCGTCGACGGTGGCCGTCGACGATCGGGTGATCGATGCCCGCGGCGCCCGGCGCGCGCTATCGCTGTCGGGCGGCACGGTGCTGGCCGCCGATGTGCAGGTTTCGCCGCAGAGCGTCGACCTCACGCGGGCCGACGGCACGACCGCGGGAGCGCCGGAGGCGCTGGGTGACGTGTCGCCCGAGGCCGCCGAGCAATGGCGGGCCCTCGCGCTGGTGACCACGACGGCGGACCTGGTCGGCATCGCCCGCGGCGCGCACGCCGTCGCATGTGACTACGCGAAAATCCGTGAGCAGTATGGCAAGCAGATCGGCTCGTATCAGGCCATCGCGCACTTGCTGGCCGAAAGCCTTGCGCTGATTGAGGGTTCGGTGAGCGTGTTGCGGCATGCCGCGTGGGCCGTCGACGAGCTTGCCCCCGCCGAAGCCATTCGGGCAGCCCAGATCGCAAAGGCTTACTGCGCGCGCGCCACCCGCACCGTCTGCGAGACCGCCATCCAGGTGCACGGCGGCATCGGCAACACCTGGGAATGCGTAGCGCACGTCTACCTGCGCCGTGCCCTCACATCGACCGAGTTGTGGCCGGTGGCGTTGAAGGAGATCGATCTTGGACTTTCGTGACTCACCCGATGAGGCCGCCTTCCGGGAGCGGCTGCGCACCTGGCTCGCCGCACACGCCAAGGAGTTCTCGGGCGCGGGCGACGAGTACTGGGTGCGCATGGCCGACTGGCACCGTGCTTTGTACGACAACGGCTTTTTCGGCCTGTCCTGGCCACGCGAGTGGGGCGGCCAGGACCTGGCGCCGGTCTACGACGTCATCGTCGACGAAGAACTGGTTCGGGCCGGTGCGCCACCGCGCCCCAGCGTCGGCTATCTGGTGTACGGGATCGGCGCCCACGCCAGCGACGAGCTTCGAAAGCGCTTCCTGCCCGGCATCATCAGCGGCACCGAGCGCTGGTGCCAGGGCTTCAGCGAACCGGGCGCCGGCTCGGATCTGGCATCGCTGACCACCACCGCTCGCCTCGAGGGTGACACCTATGTGGTGAACGGGCACAAGATCTGGACCAGCTATTCCGATGTGGCGGACCGGTGTCTGCTGCTGGCGCGCACCGACCCCGAGGCCAAGCGCCACCGCGGCCTGTCCGCTTTCGTTCTGGACATGAAACAACCTGGCGTGCAACAGCGCCCGCTGCAGATGATCAACGGGGTCACCAACGAATTCGGTCAGGTGTTCTTCGATGATGCGACGGTGCCGGCGGACCGGATGGTCGGCGCTCCCGGCGACGGCTGGGCCGTGGCCATGACGGTCGTTGGGCACGAACGCGAGCCCTCCACGCTCGGCTATGCGGCCCGCTACGGCAAGCTGGTCCGAGAGCTGTTGTCGCGCAACGACGGTGAAGTGCCCGAAGAGCTGGCGTGGGCCGCGGTTCAGTCGGATATGCTGACCCATCACGTCCGCCGGCGGCTCTCCGAACAGCTCGACGGGGTATCACACGGCTCGGAAGGCTCGCTGGACAAGCTGCTGATGACGTGGGTAGAACAATCCGTCGGGCATGCGGCCCTTGCCGTCGCGGGGACCCGCGATCCCGAAATGCTGAGCGCCTACCTGTACAGCCGGGCGCAGAGCGTCATGGGTGGGACATCGCAGATACAAAAGAACATCATCGCTTCACGGATCCTGGGATTGTAGGAGTGATCGCGAGCGCGGGCGAAGCCCGGGTGAAGCGGGTCACGACCATTGAAGTAGGAGTGATCGCGAGCGCGGGCGAAGCCCGGGTGAAGCGGGTCACGACCATTGAAGTAGGAGTGATCGCGAGCGCGGGCGAAGCCCGGGTGAAGCGGGTCACGACCATTGAAGTAGGAGTGATTGCGAGCGCGGGCGAAGCCCGGGTGAAGCGGGTCACGACCATTGAAGGAGTCTCACGTGTACGACATGCCTAGCGAAATCGACGTTCAGGCCGATGGTGCCCTGCGCATCATCACGCTCAACCGCCCGGACTCGCTCAACTCGGTCAACGACAACCTGCACGTCGGCCTCGCGCGGATCTGGCAGCGACTCACCGACGATCCCACCGCACGTGCCGCGGTGATCACCGGTGCCGGCCGGGCGTTTTCGGCCGGTGGCGATTTCACGTATCTGGAGGAGCTCGCGAACGACGCCGAGCTGCGCGCCAAGACCATCCGGGACGGGCGCGAGATCGTGCTGGGCATGGCCCGCTGCCGAATTCCGGTGGTGGCGGCGGTCAACGGCCCCGCCGTGGGTCTGGGCTGCAGCCTGGTGGCGCTCAGTGACATCGTCTACATCGCCGAAAACGCCTACCTGGCCGACCCGCACGTGCAGGTGGGGCTGGTGGCCGCCGACGGTGGGCCGCTGACCTGGCCGCTGCACATCAGCCTGCTGCTGGCCAAGGAATTCGCCCTCACCGGCACCCGGATCAGCGCGCAGCGGGCCGTCGAACTCGGCTTGGCCAACCACATTGCGGACGATCCGGTTGCGCAGGCGATCGCCAGCGCCAAAAAGATCTTGGAGCTGCCCCAGCAGGCGGTGGAGAGCACCAAGCGGGTGCTCAACATCCATCTGGAGCGGGCCGTGCTCGCCAGCCTGGACTATGCGCTGTCGGCCGAGAGCCAGTCGTTCGTGACCGAGGACTTCCGGGCCAATGTCGCGAAATTCAACGCGGCCAAGAAGAATTGAGGTTGTAGCCGCTCGATGCCCTCAAGAATCGTGGTGGCGCAGGAAGTCGCGCATCACGGAGTCGAACTTGTCCGGCTCCTCGATGAACGGCATGTGCGCGCTGGCCTCGAACAGTTCGAACCGTGAACCCGGTATGCGTTGGTGCATCTCCCACATGTGTTCGGGCACGCATTCGTCGTACCGGCCCGCGAGCACCAGTGTCGGCGCGGCGATTTCGCTGAGCCGGTCGACCACATCCCAGTTCCGGACCGTGCCCACGATGTGAAAGTCGCTGGGGCCGAACATGGTCTCGAAGACTTCGGCGCTCATGTTGCGGAACGCATCCTCGAGCTCACGCGGCCACGGGCGCGCCCGGCACAGGTAGGTCTCGTTCCACGTCCGGATGGCGGCCTGATACTCGGGCGCGTGCGTGCTGCCGGCGGCCTCATGCCGGTCGATGGCGGCCTGGGTGGCGGGGCCCAGCTCGGACTTCAAGCGCGCCACCATCTTCGCGAACTCCGGGATGGACGCGATGCTGTTGGAAATGACCAGGCTCGCGGGGCTGGCGGGCTGCGTGTCGAGCACATACTGTTGGGCCAGCATCCCGCCCCAGGAGTTGCCGAAGAGGTGGTAGCGGTCCAGATCCAAGGCTCGCACCACGGCGTCCACCTCGGCCACCGACCGCTCCATTGTCCAAAGCTCGCGGTTGGGTGGGCATTTGGAGCGTCCGCAACCGAGCTGATCCCAGAAGATGACCTCGCGCTCGGTGGCCAACCGCCCCAGTGACCGCAAGTAGTCGTGCGGCAGCCCAGGACCGCCGTGAATGACGAGCAGCGGAAGGCCCGCGCCGCCGCCGGTCCGCTTGAACCACACGTCGCCGCCCGGGACCGCGACCATTCCCTGCATCATTCACCCACCATCGCAAATCAGCGCGATTCGCGCAGCCCTGCCCACGAGCGAAGCTGTGCTGCTGGCAGGATCTGGTGGTGAACCGGTAAGCGACCGGCCCGCCCACCGGCACGCAACCGTCCGGAACGCCGCCAACGCAGCTGCGGCGGAAAGTGAGGAACGGCCTTGACCAGCGTCACGAATCCGATCCCACCGCAAGACCTTTCGGGGATTGTCGGACATCGTTTCATCTATACCTACGCCAACGGATGGCAGTACGAGATGTACGTCAAGAACGTCACCACCATCGACTACCGCATCCACTCCGGGCACGTCGGAGGCCGCTGGGTCAAAGGCCAGCAGGTCAACCTCGTCCAACTCGACGACGACAGCTTCAAAATCTCCTGGACCGAACCCACCGGCACCTGCGTGGCGGTCAACGTCCTGCCCGGTAAACGCCGCATCCACGGCGTCATCTTCTTCCCGCAGTGGATCCGCATGCACGGCGAACACACCGTCTGCTTCCAGAACGACCACCTGGACGAGATGCGGGCCTACCGTGACCGGGGCCCGACCTACCCCATCTACGAAGTCCCCGAATTCGCCTACATCACCCTGTTCGAATACGTCGGAACGGACGACGAGACCGTCATCGACACCGGTCCCGAACACCTCCCGCAGGGCTGGTCGAACCGCACCAACTAGGGGAGGCCGCCGCTGCATCGCGCTCCGCAACCGGCGCTTGTTGCGACTCACGCTCTCACAATGAGAGAATATGATTCTCATGAATGTGCGGACGGCTCTCAGAGCGCCGCACCTGCCCGGATGAACTGGAGAAGGCCCGTGTCTGACGCCGTCATCGTGTCCGCCCTGCGCACCCCCATCGGCACCGCCCGCAAGGGCACACTGCGCGATACCAGTGCGTTCGAGCTGGCCCAGCACGTGGTGACCGAAGCGGCGAGGGATCTGGACCCCGAGCAGGTCGACGACGTGATCCTCGGGGAGGGCCTCTACGGCGGCGGCGTGATCGCCCGTCACGCGGCCATCACCGCCGGACTGTCCCATGTGCCCGGGTTGGCCAACAACCGACACTGCGCGGCCGGGCAGGCGGCGGTGCAGAGCGCGGCGGCCAGCGTGCGCGCCGGGATGGACGAGCTGATCATCGCCGGCGGCGTGAATGCGGCGTCGACGTCGCCGCGCTCCCGCATCCAGGTGGATGGCGAATGGGTCGACTGGTTTCCGCCCACCCACCCGGACCGGCCCGACGCGCCGAACATGGACATGTCGATCACCGTGGGCTGGAACGCCGCGGTCAACGCCGGCGTGAGCCGCGAGGAGATGGACGCCTGGGCACTGCGGTCACACCGCAACGCGATCGCCGCCATCGACGAAGGCCGCTTCAAGGAAGAGATCGTCCCGATCGAGACGCCGCACGGCCTGTTCTCGGTCGACGAGCACCCGCGCCGCGACACCACGATGGGGAAGCTGGCCGCGCTCAAGCCGCTGCATCCCGAGATCGAGGGCTTTTCGATCACCGCCGGCAACGCGTGCGGCGCGAACGACGGTGCGGCGGCACTGGTCATCGCCAGCGACCGGCTCGGCATGCCCGCGCTGGCCACGATCCGTTCCTGGGCATCGGTCGGCGTCGACCCGGCGATCACCGGCTTGGCGCCGGTGGAAGCGATACCGAAAGCCCTTAAGCGGGCCGGACTTTCGACGTCGGACGTCGATCTTTTCGAGATCAACGAAGCCTTCGCCGCGATGTGCGTGGCCACCGTCAAACTCCTCGAGCTCGACCCCGACAGGGTCAACGTCAGTGGCAGTGGCTGCTCGCTGGGCCACCCCGTCGCGGCGACCGGAGCCCGGATGCTGGTCACCCTGGTGCACGAATTGCGCCGTCGCGGCGGTGGCATCGGCGTCGCGGCGATGTGCGCGGGCGGTGGTATGGGTTCGGCGACCGTGATCGAGGTCCCGGCTCCATAATGCGTACATGATCATCGCTGACCTGATTGCCCGCGCGCGCAATGGATCTCCGCGCGCGGCCGGTCGGCTGCTCAGCCTGGTCGAGGGCGACCAGCGCGACGAGGTCCTGGCGACTATCGGTCCCGCGCCGCAGGGTGTGGGGCCGGTCGTCGGCATCACCGGACCGCCGGGCGCCGGAAAGTCGACGACGGTCGCCGCGCTGGTCGCCGCCTACCGTGAGCGCGGCTGCCGGGTGGCGGTGCTGGCGGTAGACCCGTCGTCCCCGTTCAGTGGCGGCGCCTTGTTGGGCGACCGGATTCGAATGGCCGCGCACATCAACGACTCCGACGTGCTCATCCGGTCGGTGGCCACCCGCGGGCATCTGGGCGGCCTGGCCGCCGCGGTGCCGGCGGCGATCCGGCTGCTGGGCGCGATCGGCTACGACGTGGTCCTGCTGGAGACGGTGGGCGTGGGGCAGTCAGAAATCGAGATCGCCGCCGTCGCCGACCCGACCGTCGTCATCCTCAATCCCGGCGCGGGCGACGCCGTTCAGGCCGCCAAGGCGGGAGTGCTGGAAGTCGCCGACATCGTGGCGGTCAACAAGGCGGACCGGGACGGCGCCGAACAGACGGTTCGGGACCTGAGGGCCGAAACCAGCGCCCCCATCGTGTCGCTCATCGCCGCCCGCGGTGAGGGGATCGACGACCTGATGGCCGCGATCGAGGAGCACCGCCGCACCGACACACGCGCCCGTCGCCTGGCCCGCGCTCGGGCGCAGATTCTGTCGCTGGCGCAAACCCGGCTGCGGACCCAGCCCGCTCTCGACCGGCTCGCCGAGGCGGTCGTCGACGGTGAGCAGGACCCGTACACCGCCGCCGATCACCTGATCACACCCGCGTCGCCCAGAACGGACTGAGACGCCCCGCTGTCCCCCGATCGGGGGACACGCGCATTCATCACCTTTGCGGTCCGATCGGCGGAGGTGCGGGCCGCGCAATCGCCCTACGTTGAGAGTGTGTTCAATTCGGCGGCCACCCCGGCCGACGACCGGATCGTCATCGGTCGCCGGGTTCTGGGCGGCGCCAAGCAGATCGCTTGAGAGTAGGGAGACCGGCATGACTCACACACCCCAGACTTCGGCAGCACTGGCCCGCGACGACGGGTTCGAGCTGTATCGCCGGATGTGGGTTCTGCGACTGCTCGACATGGCGCTGGAGGAGCTGCGCGTCGACGGTCTGATCGACGACAGCGCGCACGTGGAATTCGGGCAGGAGGCCGTGGCCATCGGGACGGTGGCGGCGCTGAGGCCGGGCGACCTGGTCAACGCCAGCACCCCCCAGTTCCGGCACGCTCAGCAGGTCGGCCTGGCCCTCCCGCTGGGCCCGGCCATCGCCGAAACGATCGGCCCGAAACGGCGCACCGGCGGTGCGCCCGCCGACTGGAAACGCTCACTGGCCAACGAGACGGCCCTGGGCCAATCCACTCTGTTCGCGCTGGGTGACGCCAATACCCTGCGGATGACCGGCCAGGGCAAGGTCAGTCTGTGCGTCATCGGTGGGCGCGACACACACTCCGTCGAGTTCACCACCGCCGCAAGGATCGCCGTGCAATGGCGGCTGCCGGTGGTGTTCGTCGTGGAAAACATCCGCGGCGCGTCCAAGGCCCGTCGGCGCGCGTACGAATCCGACGCGATGCCCATGTTTCCCGTCGACGGCAGGGACGTTGTGGCGGTGGCCGACTCGGTCGCCGAGGCCGTGCGCCGGGCCGGCGCCGGCGACGGCCCCGCCTTGGTCGAGGCGATCACCTACCAAACGAGTCACCCCGCGGCCGTCGACCCCCTGGTCTTCGCGCGCCGGCAACTGGTCGCCGCCGGCGGCGCCGGCGACCACCTCAACGAGGTGGAACGCGGGGCACGCCACCTGGTTGCCGAGGCCATGGCGTCCGCGAAAGCATTGGTGCGAGCGCGGCAGATTCCGCCCGTGCCGGAGTCGAAGCCGTGGTCGGCGGCTAGCTGAGCAGACCCTGCCGCATTGCCTCGGCGACGGCGGCCGCACGATCGCTGACGCCGAGCTTCTCGTAGAGGCGTTGCACATGCGTTTTCACCGTCGACGGGGCCACGAAGAGCTCACCCGCGATCGCAGGGATGCTTTGACCGCGGGCGATCCTGTTGAGCACCTCGCGTTCCCGGGCACTCAGCACCGGCGCCGACGGCTCGGCACGCTGCCGGATCTCGGCGGCAAGACCGCCGACGAGCGCGGGCGCCACCACGTCGAGACCCTGCGCGCAGTCGAGCACGGCCCTGACGATCTCGCTGCGCGTCGAGTCCTTCAGCACGAAGCCGGCCGCACCCTGCTGCAGCGCCTGGTACACGATCGCCGACTCGTCATGCGCCGAGATCAGCAACACCCGGGTGGCCAGTCCCTGCGTGCGGACCGCCGCCGCCACCTGGGCGCCGTCCATCCCGGGCATCCGGTAGTCGAGCAGGGCGACGTCGGGCGCGTGCGACTTGATCAATTCCAGTGCAGCAGAGCCGTCTTCCGCCTCACCGACGACGCTCACCGAACCGCTCGACACCAGGGCGCGCACCACGCCCTCGCGGAAAAGTGGGTGATCATCGCCGACAACCACCCGCACCATTTCGGGGGTAGCCGCGTCGACCATGGCGACGAGTGTAGCCGTTTGCCCCACAGCGGCGTTCGCATTCTCCGGGCCGCATGATGAGTCATTTTCCAGTTTGCTTAGGGGCGGCAGATGCGGATGAGTACGGTGATCGGGTGGCGGTCACCGGCGACGTAGAACTGGAGCGGGTGCGCACGGTTCACCAGTTGCGCTCGTACCGCATCGGCTCGGTGCTGCGGATCGGTGTGGTCGGCCTGATGGTCGCGGCCATGGTCATCGGCACCCGCCGATCGGAGTGGCCGCAGCAAAGCGTGCTGATCGTCCTGTACGCGCTGGTCGCGCTCTGCGCGCTGGGATTGGCTTTCGCTCCGTTCCGCCGATGGATCGGAATGGGCCGACTGGTGGCCATCGGCCGGTGGGAGCCGTTTGTCTTCACCGTCATCGACATCGTCGCGCTGACCGTCTTCCAGCTGTTGTCCACCGACGGGGTGTATCCGCTGCTGATCATGGCGATGCTGCCCGTCCTGTTGGGGCTTGACGTCTCCTCGCGCCGGGCGGCGGTGGTGCTGATCTTCTCCATGCTCGGATTCGCGATTGCCGTGCTGCAAGATCCGGTGATGTTGAGTGAGGTCAAGTTGCCGGAGGCGGGATTTCGGTTCCTGCTCTATGCATTCCTTTGTTGCGCAGCCTTCTTGGTGGTGCGCATCGAGGAGCGTCACACCCGCTCGGTGGCCGGATTGAGCGCCCTGCGAGAGGAATTACTTGCCCAGACGATGAACGCGTCGGACGAGGCGGCGCGTCGGATCTCGGAATTCATCCACGACGGACCGCTGCAGGACATCCTGGCGGTGCGCCAAGAGCTCGTCGAATTGGGATCGGCGCTCGATGGCGACGAGCGCGTCGACCGGGCGTTGGCCGGCCTGCAGATGGCCTCGGAACGCTTGCGGCAGGCCACTTTTGAGCTGCATCCTGCGGTGCTCGAGCAGGTGGGACTGGGCGCCGCGGTGCAGCAGCTCGCGGAGCTCACCGCACAGCGGTCCGGCATCGACATCACCACCGACATCGAGTATGCGACGCGCAGCGACATCGACCCCGTCATGTTCGGCGTCGTGCGCGAGTTGCTGTCCAACGTCGTGCAGCATGCCGGGGCCCGCAGCGCGGCGGTGATGCTCGGGATCACCGACCACACTTGCGTTTTGCATGTGGTCGACGACGGTGTGGGATTCGGCCAGGAGACGGTGGCACGCCGCCTGGGCGAGGGCCACATAGGTCTGGCGTCGCATCGCGCCCGGGTGGAGGCCGCCGGGGGAGCCCTGATGTTTCTCGACGTCCCGGTGGGCACCCACGTGTGCGTCGAAGTGCCGTTGAAGAGCTAGCCGCTGCGGTGCGCCGTAAGCCGGGTATGGGGTCATTTCCCAATGCGCTCGCGCCGGCGCTAGCACGGATGGAACGCGCCTATCGGTCGGACAGCGGCTCGGTCTGGGTCGTCATGCCCGCACCCCGTGCTGGGCCTGGTTTCCGCCGCCGCGTTTTGCGGAGTACATCGCGGTGTCGGCGATCCTGATGAGCTCGTCGACCAGCCAGCCGACGTCGGGCCCGGCGAGTAGCTCCAATTCGGCGCTGGCGGTGCCGACGCTGGCCGTTATCTTCGGAGCTTGCCGGGCGAGTTCGGCGCAAATCTGCGCGGCCAGATCACTCACATCCGAGGTCGTCGAGGTCAGCGCGACCAGAAACTCCTCGCCGCCGGCGCGGCAGATCATCGCATCGGGCGGTGTGTGGGCGCGCAGCAGCTCGGCCACCGCTCGCAGGACTTCGTCACCGGCCGAATGACCGTAGGTGTCGTTGATGCGTTTGAAGTTGTCGAGATCGACCATCACCACCGCCAGGTGAGTGTCCGACGATGGCGGGCTCGCCAGCCGATGGCTGACAGCCGCGGTAAACGCTCGTCGATTCAGCAGGCCGGTGAGCGGGTCCTCCTCGGACCGCTGAACATACGTCTCCATCGCGCGCGACATCATCAAAATGCCCAGCGGCACTGACACATTGAGGAAGGCGTTGACCCAGAACGCGGAGGCCGCCGTGGCCATGTTGGTTTCCCGAGCGAGCCGCACCACCGCGGCGGCGGTGACGGCGACGGTTATCGCCGCGTTGAACGGCAGGAGCCTGGAGCCGTGAAAGAAGGCGATGTAGCCGGCGGGGATCGCCATGGCGGTGCAGGCCAGGGCGGCGATGGCACCGGTGGGTTGCACGAGGCTCCAGCCTCCGACGCCGAGCGCGCCGATCAGGGCGCCGGCTTGTGATTGCCGGCGCGTGGGCCAGCGCGTCAACAACAACACGGTCAGCCCGAGGGTGAACGTGGCGGCAACGCCGCCGGTGACGATTTCGACGAGGCTGGGCCGATGTTGACTCGGCAGCACGGTCAGCGGCACCAACGCCGACGAACCGACCACGGCGGCCACGGCCGTACGCGCGGGGCGCAGCATTCCGCGTTGACGAAGGAAGGTCGTGATCCACTCATACCGGTCGGGCTGATCCCACCAGGTCCACAGCCGTCGCATCAGCAACCTTTCGTGATCCCCGGCGCCATTATTCAACTTCCCGGCTCCGCCGTCACCCCGACGCGCATCTGCGTGCGGTTCAAGTCCTCACCCGTCGTCGCTGACCAGCAGGCGGTAGCCGGCGTCGAGCTCATGTTGATCAAGCAACTCCGGATGTCGTTGCTGCCACTGTCCGGAGCGCAGGTCGGCCGCGAGGCGGCCCAGGCCCTCGGCCAAGGAGCCTGGCCGCGCATACGCCAGCATCGAAATGCCGGCGCGGACCGTGGGATCAAGATACGCATGGGGCCGGCGCCAGTAGGCGGCGCCGAATCCGTCGGTGCAGTCGTGCGGAACGGGCACGGTCTGCACGTGCGCCCCTCCGAGCAACTCCACAAGCCGCGCGAGCGGAACGTGAAGCTCTTCGTTGATCCGAGCGGCATCGGGCAGATATTCACGCAACAGCCAGAAGTTCTGAATCACCGATTGGTCCCACGTCAGAACGACTATCCGGCGACGCGCGACGCGGCGCAATTGGCGGATTCCAGCGGCGACGTCACTCCAGTGATGGACGGTCAACAGGGCCATCGCGGCGTCAACACACTTGTCGCGCAACGGAATCGCCTCCGCCACCGCCTGCACGCACGGCGCCGATTCCGCGGGCCGCTGGGCGATCATCACCATGCTGGGCTCGACGGCGACGACGGTCTGGGCCGGTTCGTAGGATCCGCTGCCGGCCCCGACGTTGACGACGGTGTCCATCGTGGTGAGCGCGGCGTGCACCTGGGAGGCGATCCGCGGGTCGGGTCGGCGGGTACTGCGATAGGTGGCGCCGATCCGGTCGTAGGCGACCATCGACCCAGGATGACGCAGCCGGGTGTGGTTGCGCCAGTGCGGACCCGGACTACTTCAGGTCGACCGACTTCCCGGTGGCGGCCGCGTGACCCGCCCGGTAACCGAAAACCATTGCCGGGCCCAGTGTTCCGCCGGCGCCGCCGTAGGCCCGCCCGGTCACCCCGCCCATCGCGTTGCCCGCGGCGAACAGACCGGGTATCGGTTCGCCGCCGACATGCAGAACGCGGGCATCGCGATCGGTGCGCGGGCCGCCTTTGGTGCCCATCGCGCCGATGCTCACCGGCACCGCGTAGAACGGTGCGGTGTCGATCGGACCCAGCGTCCTACCGGCCGGCGTGGTCGCGCTGTCGTCGCCCCAGTAGCCGTCGTAGGCGCTGGAGCCGCGGCCGAAGTCGGGGTCGGCGCCGGCGGCCACGTGACGGTTCCAGCTCTCGACGGTGCGGGTCAGCCCGTCTGCGTCGATGCCGGTCTTGGCGGCCAACTCGGCGAGGTCCGCGGATTCGCAGAACCAGTCCGGGACGGGCTGTCCCGGTTCGACACCGAGGAATCCGTAGCGTTGCAGGTGAACCGAATCGAACACCATCCATCCGCGGTCGTTGACGTAGCCGCCGCGCGGGTCCAGGTAGTGGAAGGCGCCGGCCATCGAGTTGTAATCGCATGCCTCGTTGACGAAGCGCCGGCCGGCCGAGTTGACGATGATGCTGCGCGGCCGCGTTCTTTCCAGCCGCACGCTGCGGCTGCGCGGCTTGCCGTCGATGGTGTCGCCGGGGATCTGCACGATCGGCACCCACCAGGCTTCGCCCATGTTGGCCAGGTCGGCGCCGTGCTCCATCGCCATGCGTAAGCCGTCGCCGGTGTTGTTGGGCGGCGAGACCGCGCCGTGCATCGGGCCGCGCAGAAAGGCTTGTGCCAGAGCAGGATCCCACTCGAAGCCCCCGGTGCCCAGGATGACCCCGTGCCGGGCGCGAACACGGATCGTCCGATCCGGCAGGGCCACGCGCACCCCGGTGATGTCACCGTCTTCGGCGATGAGGCCTTCGGCCCGGGCGCTGGTGTGTGGGGTCACCCCGGCATCGAGCAGCCCCTTGAGCAGGCCCGCGATCAGCGCGGTGCCGGCGACGCACAGATGGCCGGTCCGTTCGTCGATCGCCGCGTGCAGGCGGGCCCGGGTCTCGGCGTCGAAGCCGACGTTGGACCAGTCGGCCGGGAAAGACGTTATCCGCGTTGCCCATTCGCCGAGCTGCGCCAGGTCGAAGGGGGTCGCGCTGAGCGACCTGCCGCCACCGGGCTGGCCTCCCGGTAACTCGGGACGGTAGTCGGGGAATCCGGTCGCGATCTCGAACTGAAGACCGCTGTGCGCCTCGATGAAATCCAGCATCGCCGGCCCGGTGCGCACGAACGTTTCGACCAACTCGTCGTCCATCGACCCGAGCGACTGCGCGCGCAGGTACCGCAGCGCGTCGGCGGGCGTCAATTCGCCGTCGGGGGAACGGTTATGGGCGGGGATCCACACGATGCCGCCGGACACGGCGGTGGTGCCGCCGACGGTGGGCGCCTTCTCGTAGACCTCCACCGAGGCGCCCGCGACGGCCGCGGTCAGTGCGGCCGTCAGGCCCGCACCGCCACTGCCGAGCACGACGACGTCGACTTCGTGGTCCCATGGCATGGGCTGCTATCCCTTCAGCTCAGTAGCTCCGACAACTGCTTGGCGGCCTTGACGACCGCATCTTTCCCGCGCATCACGACGTCTTCCCGGTGGGAGATGAGGTTGATGCACGTTGGTGGCGACGGCGCCGGACGGCGCACCCCCACGGCCAGGCCGTAGGTATTCGGCTCGATCTCACCGTAGGTGGTCACCCAACCACGTTCGCGCGCACGGGAAACCAGTTCTCGTTCGCCCGGGCGCGGAGGCATGCATGCGAGCAAGGCGATCCCGGCGGCGCCGCGGTCCAGGGGGTAGCGGCTGCCTTCGTGGAAGGAAAGCTGGTAGGCGACGTGGCTGGGCACGATGACCGCGATCGCGACCTGCTGGTCGCCTTCGGCGATGAGCAGGGACACGGTGGTGCCGAGCTCGTCGGCCAGCGCCCGCAGCGTCGGCAGACTCACTTGTCGCACGTTGCGGTCGAAGGAAGCGCCGAGCACGGCCAGGCCCGCGGCCGGCCGGTAGCGGCCGTCCTCTCCCTTGGCCACGAGCCGGAACTCGGCCAACGTCGTCAGCAGCCGATAGGCAATGGTGCGGTGCACGCCCACCTGATCGGCGAGCTGCTGCACCGTCAGTCCGCCGGGGGAGTCCGCCACCATCTGTAGCGCGGTCAGACCCCTGGCCAGGGTCTGCGAACCGGTACCGGACCCCGTCACAGCCTTGACAGACCTTCCCGCGAGAGCGAAGCTCTATATATAACGCACATTAGTGTGCGATATTAGCACATAAGATAAGCCGAAAACGAGAACGAGATTTCCCCGATCTGGAGGCCGGACAGCACCGTGGCGGAGTTCGAGAGCATCTGGAGCGATCTCCAGGGCGTCGCGTTTGAGCAGGGCTACCTCGACGCCGGAGGAATACGGACCCGGTATCTGCGCGCCGGTGATCCGGGCAAGCCGGTATTGGTGCTGCTGCACGGGTCGGGTGGCCACGCCGAGGCCTATGTCCGCAATCTGGGTGCGCACGCCGAGCATTTCTGGACCTGGTCCATCGACATGCTGGGCCATGGATATACCGACAAGCCGGGTCATCCGCTGGAAGTCGCGCACTACGTCGAGCACCTGATGGCGGTGCTGCGCACCATCGGTGTGGACCGCGCATACGTCAGCGGTGAATCGCTCGGCGGCTGGGTGGCCGCCCGCACCGCGGTCGACCATCCCGATGTGGTCGAGCGGCTGGTGCTCAATACCGCCGGCGGTTCGCAAGCCGATCCCGTGGTGATGCAACGGATCATCACGCTGTCCATGGCCGCCGCCGAAAACCCGACCTGGGAGACCGTGCAGGCGCGCATCAAGTGGCTGATGGCCGACAAGTCGAAGGATTACGACGACCTGGTGGCCAGCCGGCAACGGGTGTATCGCCAACCGGGATTCGTCTCCGCCATGAGCGACATCATGGCGCTGCAGGATCCGGAGATTCGCGCGCGCAACATCCTCGGCCCGGACGAATACGGGTCGATCGTCGCCCCGACGCTGGTGCTGTGGACCAGTGACGACCCCACCGCCGACGTGACGGAGGGCCGCCGCATGGCGTCGATGATTCCGGGCGCGCGCTTCGAGGTGATGCCCGGTTGCGGCCATTGGCCGCAGTACGAGGACCCCAAGACGTTCAATCAGCTGCATCTCGACTTCCTGCTGGGCCGGTAATGGTCGAACCGGGGCGGGAGGTACCTGACGTCGAGACCGACGTGCTCGTGGTGGGCGCGGGGCCGGTCGGCCTGACCCTCGCCAACATCCTTGGCCTGCAGGGCATCCGCACGGTGGTGGTCGACGAGCGGGACACGCTCATCGACTACCCCCGCGGGGTCGGTCTGGATGACGAGGCGCTGCGGACCTTCCAGTCGATCGGGCTCGCCGAGCGGGTGCTGCCGCATACCGTGCCCAACCAGATCCTTCGGTTCGTCGATGCCAAGCGCCGCGTGCTCGCCGAAATGGCGCCTCCAGACGCACGTTTCGGCTGGCCGAAGCGAAATGGCTTCGTGCAACCGCTCGTCGACGCTGAATTGCTGGCCGGCCTGGACCGATTCGATCACGTCGAGGTGCGGTGGCGGCGCCCGATGACGGCGTGCCGGGAAGACGCCGACGGGGTGACCGTCGAACTCGGTGGCACGGACAACGACGGCGACACCTCACGCGTGCGGGCGCGCTATGTGGTCGGGTGCGACGGCGGCCGCAGCATGACCCGGCGGGTGATGGGCGTGTCGTTCGACGGAACGACGTCGTCGACCCGATGGCTGGTGGTCGACATCGCCAACGACCCGCTCGGGCACCCGAACAGTGAGGTCGGCGCCGATCCCGAACGCCCATATGCCTCGATCTCGATCGCCCACGGAATTCGCCGCTTCGAGTTCATGATTCACGCCGACGAGACCGACGAGCAGGCCGAAGATCCCGCGTTCCTGACCCAGATGCTGGCGCGGATGGTGCCGCATCCCGACCGGGTCGACGTGATCCGGCGCCGGGTGTACACCCACCACTCGCGGATCGCCGGCGCATTCCGCCAGGGCCGCCTGCTGCTGGCCGGGGATGCCGCCCACCTGATGCCGGTGTGGCAGGGCCAGGGGTACAACAGTGGGATCCGCGATGCGGCGAACCTGGGCTGGAAGCTCGCCGCGGTGGTGAGTGGCCGGGCCGACGACAAGCTGCTGGACACCTATGACGTGGAACGCCGCAAGCACGCCCGCGCGATGATCGATCTGTCCACCATGGTGGGCCGGGTGATCTCGCCGACCAATCGCCGGGTGGCGACCGCGCGAGACCTGCTGGTGCGCTCGGCCTCAATTGTTCCGTCGCTCAAGCGATATGTGCTGGAGATGCGGTTCAAGCCGATGCCGCGCTACGAATACGGCGCCGTCGTCCACGCCGCGCCGGCCCGCACCGATTCGCCGGTGGGGACGCTGTTCATCCAGCCCCGCGTCGACACCCGGGACCAGCAGAACGTGCTGCTAGACGACGTGCTCGGTTCGTGGTTCGCCGTGCTGTGCTGGAACAACAACCCGCGAAAGATTCTGGGCGATGTGGCGTTCGCGAACTGGAAAGCCTTGGGCGCGAGGTTCGTTGCGCTGCGCCCGGCGACCCAACTGCACTGGACCGGACACGACGACCCGGATGTCGTCGTGGTCGGTGACCGGCACGGTGGCCTCAAGTCCTGGTTCGACACCCACTCCGACTCGGTGCTGTTCCTGCGCCCCGACCGGTGCATCGCGGGTGCCTGCATCGCCCAGCGCGCCCCCGACCTGAGCGCCGCGCTCCTCGACGCGCTCGCACTCACACCGCGAGGGGGTGATTTGCAAAGTGGCACTGGCTCTGTGCTGTATGTCGCACAGCCCGCTCCTGAATCTTCCGGGGCCGTCGCGGGACCTGCTTGACGACATCGAAGGCGCCATCGCCGCCGCGCGCGGCTTCGTCGAAGAGTACGACCCCGAACTGGTGGTCACTTTCTCGCCGGATCACTACAACGGCTTCTTCTATAAGGTGATGCCGCCGTTCTGCATCGGCACCAGCGCCTGCGGAGTGGGCGACTACGGCACCCATGCCGGCCCGCTGAATGTGCCGGAAACGCTTGCGACCGAGTGCGCGCAGGCGGTCCTCGACGCGGGCGTCGACATCGCCGTGTCGGCCAGCATGGACGTGGACCACGGCACGGTTCAGCCGTTGGAAAAACTCTTCGGTGACGCCACGGCCCGTCCCGTGATACCGATCTTCGTCAACGCCATCGGCGTGCCGCTGGGCCCGATGCATCGCTGCCGCGCGCTGGGTAGGGCCGTCGGCGACTACTTGGCCACGCTGGACAAACGAGTGCTGATCCTGGGATCCGGGGGGCTTTCGCACAGCCCGCCGGTGCCGACCCTGGCGACCGCGCCCGCGCCGGTGCTGGAGCGGATCGTGCACGGCCGGCCGATGACGGCCGAGCAGCGGCAGGCCCGGCAGGCCGCCGTCATCGACGCGGCCAAAAGCTTCGCCGCCGGCGAGAGCCAGCTGCAGGCGCTCAACCCGACGTGGGACCACCGGTTCCTGGAGATCATCGACGGAGGATGGCTGAGCGAATTGGACGGGTGGTCGAATTCCTTTGTCGCCCATGAGGGCGGCAGCTCCGCGCAGGAGATCCGCACCTGGGTGGCGGCGTTCGGGGCGCTGGAAGCCGCGGGGCCCTACGAGACCACCGAACGGTATTACAAACCCGCGCCCGAACTGATCGCCGGTTTCGCCATCAGAACGGCAGTTCCGAAATGACGGCGGCATCGGAGGTGTTCGACCACGTTGTCGACGTGCTCATCGTCGGTTCCGGCGGAGGCGGCATGACGGCCGCGCTGACGGCGCAGGCCGCCGGGCTCGACGCGTTGGTCATCGAAAAGTCGTCCCACTTCGGTGGATCCACTGCATTGTCCGGTGGCGGCATCTGGGTACCCGGAGCTCCGGCGCAGCGGCGGGAGGGCTATGTGCCCTCGCCCGAAGCCGTCGTCGGCTACCTCAAGCAGATCACCGACGGGTTGGTCAGCGAGGCCCGGCTGCGCCAGTATGTGGAGAGCGCGCCGCAGATGCTGCAGTTCTTGGAGCAGCTGTCCGGATGGTTCGAATTCGTCTGGAAGCCCGGCTATGCCGACTATTACCCCGAGCTGCCCGGGGGCTCCGAGCTCGGCAGCACGATCAACGTGCCCGCGATCGACCTGCGAAAGTTGGGTCCCGACGAGCAGAAGCTGCTCGCGCCGCTTGCGCTGGCGCCAAGGGGAATCTGGTTGGGCCCCAAGGACCTGCGCACGTTCTATCGGATCAGGCAGTCCTGGGCGGGCAAGGCCGTGCTGCTCAAGTTGATCGCGCGAATGGTCAGGGCGAGGGTGTTCGGCGAGCGGATGGCGGCGATCGGCCAGTCGCTGGCGGCCCGGCTCCGGCTGGCGTTGCGGGAACGCGGCATCCCGCTTTGGCTGAACTCGCCGATGGTGCAGCTGCTCACCGACGCCGACGGATCGGTCACCGGCGCGGTGGTGGAGCGCGCGGGAAATCCGCAGCGGATCGGTGCGCGGATGGGCGTCATCCTGGCGTCCGGTGGGTTCGACCACGACCTCGCCTGGCGCAAGGAGCTGCTGCCCGAGGTGGACCAGGACTGGAGCTTCGGCAATCCCGCGGCCATGGGCGACGGCATCCGCGCCGGCCAAAACATCGGCGCCGCAACGGATCTGCTCGATGAGGCCTGGTGGTTCCCGGCGATCCAGTGGCCGGACGGCCGTATGCAATTCATGCTCAACGAACGGATGATGCCGGCGCAGTTCATCGTCAACGGGGCGGGCAAGCGCTTCATCAACGAGGCGGCCCCCTACATGGACTTCGGTCACGCCATGATCGACGGCCAGCGATCGGGCGTCACGCACATCCCGTGCTGGCTCATCACCGACCACAGATCGTTCAACCGCTACGTCGTCGGGGGACACCTGCCGATACCCAAGATTCCGGGAGCCCCGGTGCCCACCGGCCGCAAAATCCCACCGGCCTGGCTGGAGTCGGGCGTCGTCAAAGCGGCGACGACCTGGGACGAAATGGCAGCCAAGATCGGCGTGCCCGCCGACCAGCTCGCCGAAACCGCCCACCGCTTCAACGAACTCGCCCGCAAGGGTCGCGACGACGATTTCAACCGCGGCGACAGCGTGTACGACAACTACTACGGCGACCACACCCTGCCCAACCCGAACCTGTATCCGCTCGGTGATCCGCCGTACTACGCCTTCCGGATCGTCCTCGGGGACCTCGGGACCTCGGGCGGCCTACTGACCGACGAACACGCGCGCGTGCTGCGGGTCGACGGCAGCGTGATTGCCGGCCTGTACGCGGTGGGAAACACGTCCGCGCCGGTGATGGGTCGCAGCTACGCCGGTGCCGGCGCGACCATCGGCCCAGCCATGACCTTCGGCTACGTCGCGGCGAAACACGTTGCGGCCCAGGCGGCCGACCAAGTCCTTAATACTCATAGGAGGTAACGATGAAAATCTCACTGTTCTACGAATTCGCTCTCCCGCGGCCCTGGGCGCCCGACGACGAACACGTCATGCTGCAGGACTGTCTCGACGAGGTCGAGGCCGCCGACAAGGCCGGCTTCTCCACGGTGTGGTTGACCGAGCACCACTTCCTCGAGGAGTACTGCCATTCGACGGCGCCGGAGATCTTTTTGGCCGCGGCCAGCCAGCGCACCAAGAACATCCGCCTGGGATTCGGCATCATGCATCTGCCGCCGGTGGTCAATCACCCCGCCCGGGTGGCGGAGCGCATCGCCACCCTCGACCTGCTCTCCAACGGCCGCGTCGAATTCGGTACCGGCGAGTCGTCGTCGGTCGGCGAACTCGGCGGGTTCAACATCGACCCGGCCGACAAGCGGGCACAGTGGGAGGAGGCCCTCGAGGTCTCGATCCGTTGCATGATCGAGGAGCCGTTCACCGGGTTCAACGGCGAGCACGTCCAGATGCCCGCGCGCAACGTCGTCCCCAAGCCGCTGCAAAAGCCGCACCCGCCGGTCTGGGTCGCGTGCACGCGGCCGGCCAGCGTGCAGATGGCCGCGCAAAAGGCCATCGGCGCACTGAGTTTCGCCTACACCGGCCCCGGACCGCTGACCGAGCGGGTCAACGGCTACTACAAGGAGTTCGAGGAGAACGGCGTGCCGGTCACTCCCCGGATCAACCCGAACATCCTGGCCATCGGCGGCGACCTGTCCATGATGGTGGCCAAGACCGACGAGCAGGCGCTGCAGCGGCTCGGGCAGGGCGGCGGCTTCTTCTCGTTCGGGATCATGCACTACTACATGACTGGGGTGCACACGCCCGGGCGCACCGGGGTCTGGAAACGCTATCTCGAAGAGGTGGAGAAGGATCCGACGCTGGCGTACGGACCCGGCCGGGGTGCCATCGGCTCTCCGGCCACCGTGCGGGAGTTCCTGCGCGGCTACGAGGAGAGCGGCGTCGACGAGATCATCCTGCTGCTTAACCCGCGCAGCCACGAGGGCACCATGGAATCCATCGAGCTGATGGGCAAAGAGGTGCTCCCCGAGTTCATCGAGCGGGACGCGAAGGCCGTGGCGGAAAAGGCGAAGCGGCTGGAGCCCGTCATCGAAAAGGTGGAGGCGCGCCGGCCGAAATCGACCGCGCCGCAATTCGACGAGGATTACTCGTTTGGTGGACTCCCGACCGGTCGCGGCGGTAAGTTCACCGCCAGCGAGATCCCCGAAGCGATGGCGGAGATCAACGAAGGCCGCGTGCAGGCGGCGCAGCGCGCAAAGGAACAGCAGAAGTAGTCCCGGACGGCATCTGAGTCGGAAGAATTTCGAGGCGAGCCTTGGGAGAGATCGACGAGCTGTGGCGCTACGACGGCCGTCGTGCGGTGGTGACCGGATGTGCCTCCGGCATCGGCGAACACGTGGTGCGCCAGCTGACCGGGCTGGGTGCCGAAGTCATCGGGTTGGACAAACGGCGGCCTGACTTCGCGATGGACGAGTTCCATGAGGTCGACCTGGCCGACCAAGCCTCGATCGAGTCGGCGGTCAGCGCGGTGACGGGTCAAGTCGATGCGCTGTTCAACGTCGCGGGCGTGTCGTCCGGCATCGGCGATCCGCCACTCGTCGTGACCATCAACTTCCTGGGGATGCGCCACGCTACCGAGGCGATGATCCCGAAGATGGCCGCGGGGTCGTCCATCGCGAGCGTGTCATCACTCGTGGCGGCCGCGTACCGGGAGCACCTCGGGGAGGTGGCGCCGCTGCTTTCCACCGCGACGATGCAGGAGGGGATCGACTGGTGCGCAGCACATCCCGATGCGCTGGGCAATGGCTATCAGTTGTCCAAGGAAGCGGTCATCCTCTACACCATGCGCAGTGCAACGCCGCTTGGGGCTCGGGGGATCCGGATCAACTGCACCGGGCCGGGTGTCACCGAGACGCCGATCCTGGACCAGCTGCGCACGGCATACGGGCAGGGCTTCCTCGACGACATTCCCAAGCCGCTGGGCCGCGTCTCCGGCCCCGCCGAGCAGGCCTCGGCGCTGCTCTTCTTGAATAGCAATGCCGCCAGCTATATTTCGGGCCAGGTGTTGTGGGTCGACGGCGGAAACGTGGGCGCCGCGATAGCTCGTGAACTCGAGGAGGGAGCGCCGTGGCCGACTTGACTGACTTTCGGCGGGTCGCGCGTGACGTCTGTAACTGGGGACGATGGGGGGACGACGACGAGCTGGGCACACTGAACTTCATCACCGAGCGGAAGATTGCGCAGGCGGCGAGCCTGGTCCGGCAAGGCAAGGTTTTTCCGCTCGGCGTCGACTTTGGCTCGTCGGGCCCGCAGGGCGCCTTCGGTTTTCGGCACAATCCCATGCTTCTGATGACCGTCGATGGCGGGGATGCGAGCTCGCTTCCACAATATGGTCCCGGGTGGACGCAGAACTCGACGGCGGTGCAGTTGGGTAACTACTTCGTCGACAACCTGTTTCGTTTCAACGAGGACATGATCATCATGCCGCTCCAGGCGGCCACCCAGTGGGATGCGCTGTCGCACGTCTACTACGAAGGCAAGCTCTACAACGGCTTCCCGTCAGGATCCGTGACGAGCATGGGGGCCTACCACTGCAGCATCGACAAGGTTGACGTCAAGGGCATCACATCCCGCGGTGTGCTGCTGGACCTCGTCCGCCACCGCAACGCGGAAGTTTTTCTCGAACAGGGCAATCCGATCACTCCCGAAGAACTCGACGACGTCGTTCGCGCGCAGGGCGTGACGATCGAGAGCGGCGACATCGTGCTGATCCGGACCGGCTGGTGGACCCGATTCCTGCAGACCGGGAACAAGACGGAGCCGTTCTCCGGTCTGCACTGGCGCTGCGCCTCGTGGCTGCACGATCATGAGGTCGCGGCGGTCGCCTCCGACAACCTCCAGGTCGAGGACCTGGTATCCGACGTCGAGGGCGCGTTTCTGCCGTTGCATCTGCTGTGCCTGCGCGACATGGGACTGATGCTCGGCGAATACTGGGACCTGACCGCGCTGGCGGCGGACTGCGCCGCCGACGGTGTCTACGAGTTTCAGCTCATCGCGCCGCCCCTGAGATTCGTAGGGGCCGTGGGCTCTCCGGTGAATCCGATTGCGATCAAGTGATGGACGTTCATCGCAAAACGCTGTCGGTCGACGGCCTGGCCACCAGCTATCTGGAAGCCGGCGACGGCGACCCGGTGGTATTGCTGCACGGGGGTGAGTTCGGCGCCGGCGCCGAACTCGGCTGGGAGCGCAACATCGCCGCGCTCGCCGGCCGGTATCGAGTCCTGGCACCGGACCAGCTGGGGTTCGGGGAATCGGCCAAGGTCATCGACTTCGTCGACGGCCGCGGCATGCGGATCCGGCATGTGGCCCGGTTCTGCGAACTGCTCGGCGTCGACTCGGCGCACTTCGTCGGCAATTCGATGGGCGCCATCAACCTGCTCACCGACGCCACGTCGGACACACCGCTGCTCCCGGTGCGCAGCCTCGCGATCATCTGCGGCGGCGGCGAGATCCAGCAGAACGAGCACTTCGAGGCGCTGCAGAACTACGACGCGACGCTGCCCGCGATGCGCCGCATCGTCGAAGCGCTGTTCTTCGACTCCGGCTATCCCGCCGACTACGACTACGTGCGCCGCCGCTACGAGTCGAGCACGGCGCCGGGGGCATGGGAAGCCATCGCCGCGGCCAGGTTCCGCCGCCCCGGCGCCACGCCGTCCGCAACCCCGTCTACCGCTCGGGCCTACGAACGCATCGGCGTGCCAACGCTTGTCGTCGAAGGGGCCGGGGACAAGCTCCTTCCGGCCGGGTGGGCCGCCGAGATCGCCAAGCAGATCGACGGTGCCCGCTCGGTTGTGGTCGACGACGCCGGACATTGCCCGCAGATCGAGCAGTCCTCGGTGGTCAACGAGTTGCTGGTGGATTTTCTGGGCGCACGCTGACGGTCAGAAGACGTAATCCAGGCGGGTCATCATCCCGGCCACCTGGTGATAGGTGTTGTGGCAGTGCATCACCCAGGTGCCGGGATTGTCGGCAACCAGCACGGCGCCCAACTTCTGCTTGGGCAGCACCATCACGGTGTCCTTGCGGGCGCCGGGGCTGCCGTCGGCCCTGATCACCTGGAACGTATGGCCGTGCAGGTGAATCGGGTGATACATCATCGTGGCGTTGTCGAACGAAATGGTCAGACGTTGCCCTTCCTGGACATGCAGCGGATTCGTCTTGCCGTAGGGCTGCCCGTTGATCGTCCAGTTGTACTGCATCATGTTCCCGCCCAGGACCACGGGGAGGTTGAGGCCGGGGTCGGGCCGCCCCAGGTTGACCGGCGTTGTGGCCGTGAACATCTCGACGGTGCCCACCCGCTTGGTCAGTTCGCCCGGCTGGAACTGCGGGTCGGGGGCGCTGCCCGAAGCGGTGGAGAGCAACGCGCGGGCCAGGGCGTTCTTGCCTTCGGCGACCGCGACCAATGGGAACACACCGTCCGCGGCGGTCACGGTGACGTCGTAGCGTTCGGCCATCCCGATGAGCAGCGCGTCCACCTGCGCAGGGACCACGGGGTAGCCGTCGGTGTGAGTCACCGTCATCGCATGGCCGGCCAGTGCCACCCGGAAGGTGGTGTCGGACGCGGTGTTGATGAAGCGGATACGGACGCGTTGACCGGGCTTGGCGTTAAACGTCATGGGGGAACTGGGAATTCGCCCGTTGATCAGATAGTACGGGTAGGCGATATCACCTGCGTCACCACCGAGCAGGTCACTGGTGCCGACGCCCGCCGCGGCGGGCGCCGGTGCCGGGCTAGTCGAGGTGGTCGGGCTGGTCGACGTCGTCTCGGTCGTCGTTTCGGACGTCGTGGTGGGCGATGTCTCGGTCGTTGTCGAAGTGGTCGAGGTCGTCGTTCCGGGCGCGTTCTGCTTGTTCGGGTTGCTCAGTTCGCCATAGAGCTGCTGCGGGCTCTTCCCGACGCCATCGGTCCAATCGTCAAGGACCACGATCCATTCGGCGTCGTAATTGGCCTCGGTCGGGTCGTCGACGATGACCGGCAGATACAGGCCGGTGTCCTCGTCCAGGCCGGTGTGCGGGTGCGCCCAGTAGGTACCCGAATTCGGCACGGAGAACCGGTAGGTGAAGTCGTGTCCGGCCGCGATGTTGGGTGTCGCCGGCTCGGCGCCGTCCATGTCGTTACGCAGGGCGATGCCGTGCCAATGCACCGACGTCGGATGATCGAGCCGGTTCGACACGGTCACCTCGACCTCGTCACCGATGCGGGCGCGGATCACCGGGCCCGGGATGCTGTTGCCGTAGGCCAGTGTGCGCACGACCGGCCCGCCCAGGTCGACCTCGACCACCTGGGGGGTGAGCTGGGCGGTGACGGTACGGCCGCTATGTGGCCGGGCGGCCTCGGTTTCGGCGATGGCGGCGGCCAACCGGGCGTTGCCCGTCGGCTCCGGTTTGGATTGGCTGCACGCCGTCAGCGCGAACCCGCCCGCGATGCCCGCGGCCATGAAACCGCGCCGGGTGAGCCGACGTTTGTCGAAGGGGACGCCACTTGTGGGTTGCACGGGTAATCGGTGCTCCTCGTCTTCGGTTCGCCCCAACGTTCTCGTGCTTGGATGCTAGGCGCAGCGCAACCGCGAGCGCTAGACCTTTCGATCATCGCGCGAAGGCATACCCGCAGGCGCGATGACGATACGCAATCACTTCAATGTGATTCCGCGTAAACGGATCTGGGGGCGGCGAGTGTTACTCGATGCCGCTATTCGCGGCCCTTCTTTCCCTACTGGCCGCCGCTCGCTGCCTGCGCAGCCATCCAGTCGCTGAAGCTGGTGGGGTAGACGGTCACGTCTTCGTCGTCGGTGGGAACGATGCTGCGGTCGTCGAGAACCGCGCCGTAATAACGGGCATCGTTATCCGTCACCACCGTGCGGGCATCGCCAGTGGCCGCAAACCGCGTGCGGATGAAATCGTCCATCCCATGCTTTTCGGGACCGGCGATATTGATCACCGCGTTGACCGGATCGGCCGTCGCCGCACGGGTGACCGCCAGGGCAACGTCCGCGGCGGCAATCGGCTGGAATGCCCCGTGCGGGGCGCGAACGGTGTCGCCGTCGGTCAACGAATCAGCAATGCCGTCAACGAATTCGAAGAACTGCGTTGCCCGCACGATCGAATAGGGCTGCCCCGATTCCACGATCACTTTTTCCTGCGCCACCTTGGCCCGCATATAGCCGCTCTCGGCAGCCCGGTCGGCGCCCACGATCGACAGCGCGACGTGATGCTGCACGCCCGCGGTACGCTCGGCATCCAGCAGATTGCGGGTAGACGTGGTGAAGAAGTTCAGAACATCGTCGTCGGCCCAGGACGGTGAGTTGGACACGTCCACGACCGTGTGGACTCCCGCGACGGCATCGGCGACACCTTCACCGGTCACGGCGTTGACCCCCGTGCGCGGCGACGCCGGCACCGCATCGTGTCCCAGCTCGGTGAGTCTGGCGACGACCTGAGACCCGATCAGCCCGCTGCCACCGATTACCAACACCTTCATGATCATGCCTTTCACGTTTCCCGACGAACTGGCCACACCAGCATGGCCCAGGCTCCGTCGAGCCGGAACTCTGGGCGGCGCATGTGCCGGACACCAATGTCCGGACTCGTTAAATCAGTTGCTTGACTTAACGCGCCACCCGCCGATTAACTCGTCGTGTGGTTAACGAATTGGACGGCAAGGTCGCCGTCGTCACCGGCGCGGCGTCCGGCATCGGCCGCGGCCTCGCGGAGCGGTTTGTGGCCGAGGGTGCGCGAGTCGTCATCGCCGACGTCGAGACCGAGCGGGGCGAGGCGCTGGCACGCTCGCTCGGTGTCAACGCCGTCTTCCGGCAGACCGACGTCTCCGATCCCGAACAGGTGGGCGCGCTGGTGTCCGGTGCGGCCGAGACGTTCGGCGGCCTGCACGTCATGGTGAACAACGCCGGGATCTCCAGCCCGCTGCGCAAGCTGCTCGACGACGACCTCGCCGATTTTCACCGGGTTATGGGGGTCAACGTGCTGGGCGTGATGGCGGGCACCCGGGATGCCGCGCGGCACATGGCCGACCACGGCGGCGGGTCGATCATCAACATCACCTCGATCGGCGGCATCCAGGCCGGCGGGGGCGTGATGATCTACCGCGCGTCCAAAGCGGCGGTTATCCAATTCACCAAGTCCGCGGCAATTGAGCTCGCGTATCACGAGATTCGGGTCAACGCCATCGCGCCGGGCAGCATCCCCACCCCGATCTTGGGGAAGTCCGCGGCCGGCATGGACCCAGAACAGCTGAAGGAATTCGAGGCACGTATCCGCCAGGGCATGCGGGACGACCGTCCGCTGAAGCGCGACGGCACCCCTGATGACGTCGCCGAGGCGGCGCTGTATTTCGCCACCGACCGCTCGCGCTACGTCACCGGGACGGTGCTTCCGGTCGACGGTGGGACCGTGGCGGGCAAGCCGATCCGACCCAGGAAACGGGGCTGACGTCGCCTAAAGCCCGAGCGTGACGGTGCGGTCACGTTCGGGTTCCAGCGTGACGATGCGGTCACGTTCGGCGACGAGCCCGCGGCGATACGTCAATTAAATCAATCGCTTGACTTAAACTGATGAACGAGGTTGACTGATCCAATGACCACCGTCGGCCGGACCGTTCGCACCGAGCGGGCAAGTTCCACCCAAGAGGCGATCCTGGTGGCGGCCGAGCGCCTGTACGCCGAGCACGGCATGTTCGCGGTATCCAACCGGCAGGTCAGCGAGGCCGCCGGCCAGGGCAACAACGCGGCCGTCGGCTATCACTTCGGCACCAAGGCCGACCTGGTGCGGGCGATCGAGCAGAAGCACCGCGGCCCCGTCGAGCAGCTTCGCGAACGGATGGTGACCGAACTGATCGACACGGGCGGTTCGACCGAAATGCGTAACTGGGTGGCGTGTTTGGTGCGCCCGCTCACCGATCACCTGGACGAACTCGGAAACCCGACCTGGTACGCGCGTTTCGCGGCCCAGGCGATGACCGACCCGGCCTACTACAACATCATCGTCAAGGGCGCGCTCAGCTCCCCGTCGCTGGTCCAGGTCGTCGAGGGCATCAACCGCTGCCTGCCCGAACTGCCGGCCGAGGTGCACTTCGAACGCAACATCATGGCGCGAAACCTGTTGATGCACACCTGCGCCGACCGTGAACGCGCGCTAGCCGCGGGGGCGCTGACGTCTCATCGGTCCTGGCGGGCCGCGGCATCCGGGCTCATCGACGCGATCGTGGGCCTGTGGCTGGCGCCCGTGACGGCGTACGAGTAAGGACTCGCAGATGAAAGTGACTGTCGACCAAGACGTTTGCGCTTCCTCCGGGAACTGCGTGATGAATGCGCCCGAAGTGTTCGACCAGCGCGACGACGACGGCGTCGTCGTCCTACTCAATCCCAATCCGACGCCCGAACAGGCCGAAGGGGCTCGGCGGGCGGCGGCGGCCTGCCCCGCGCTTGCCATCCACATCGAGGAATGACATGTCAGACACATTGACGAGCACCGCGACAGCGCAGACCTCCGATATCCCGGACTACCCGATGGCCAGGGAGCCGCGCTGCCCGTTCGCGCCGCCACCGGACGTGATGGCGCTGGCCGCGGCCAGGCCGATGTCCCGAGTGCGGATCTGGGACGGCAGCACGCCGTGGCTCATTACCGGCTACGAGCAAGTGCGCGAGCTGTTTTCGGATTCGCGGGTCAGCGTCGACGACCGCCAACCCGGATTCCCGCACTGGAACGAAGGCATGCTGTCCACGGTGCACAAGCGCCCACGGTCGGTCTTCACCGCCGACGGTGAGGAGCACACCCGGTTCCGGCGCATGCTGTCGAAGCCCTTCACGTTCAAGCGAGTCGAGAACCTGCGCCCGACCATCCAGCGGATCACCGACGAGCACATCGATGCGATCCTCGCCGGGCCGCAGCCCGCCGACATCGTCACCGCGCTGGCGCTGCCGGTGCCCTCGCTGGTGATCAGCCAGCTGCTGGGCGTTCCGTACGAAGACGCCGACATGTTTCAGCACCACGCCAACGTCGGACTCGCGCGTTACGCCACCGGTGAGGACACCGTCAAAGGCGCGATGAGCCTGAACAAGTACCTCGCCCAACTGGTCGAAGCCAAGATGGAGAATCCGGCCGAGGACGCGGTGTCCGACCTCGCCGAGCGGGTGAAGGCCGGCGAGCTCAGCGTGAAGGAGGCCGCGCAGCTGGGCACCGGCCTGCTGATCGCCGGGCACGAGACCACCTCCAACATGATCGGGCTCGGCGTGCTCGCCCTGCTGGAAAACCCCGACCAGCTGGCGGTGATCCGCGACGCCGAAGATCCGAAGGTGATCGCCAGCGCGGTAGAAGAACTCCTGCGCTACCTCAGCATCATTCAGAACGGCCAGCGCCGCATCGCGCTCGAAGACATCCACATCGCCGGCGAGACGATTCGTGCCGGCGAGGGCATCATCATCGATCTGGCCCCGGCCAACTGGGATGCGGACGCGTTCGCCGAACCGGACCGTCTATACCTGCATCGGTCCGGCGCCGACCGCAACGTCGCCTTCGGCTACGGCCGGCACCAGTGCGTGGGGCAGCAGCTGGCCCGCGCTGAGCTGCAGATCGTCTTCCACACGCTGGCCCGGCGCATTCCCACACTGCAACTTGCCATTCCGATCGAGGAGGTTCCGTTCAAGGATGACCGACTCGCCTACGGCGTCTACGAACTGCCGGTGACCTGGTAGCCCAGCCCGCTACTCATCAAAACTGCGGATCCGAATGGAGGGTCAACGATGACGACTCAAACAAGCACGCTCTACCCGCCCGGAGGTTATGGCGCTCCGAAGGATCGCCGTGGCCACGCCGCGGGCAGCGACGTCGGTCTGCCCCAGGGGACGGTGGTCTTCTCGGCGGACAACCACATCTCGCTGGCGGATGACATCTTCTACCAACGCTTTCCGGATGACCTGAAGGACAAGGCGCCGCGGATCTGGTACGAGGACGGGGCCTACCAGGTCGGTCGCAAGGGGCAATCGTTCCTGCCGGGCGACTTCAGCGCGGTGCTGATGCAGTATGACGACCTGCCCGGCGCCGCGAGCACCAACATCGAGGCCCGGATTCAGGAGTTGCATGACGACGGCGTCGAGAAGGAACTGGCGTTCCCCAACGCGGTCTTGGCGCTGTTCCACTACCCGGACAAGAAGCTTCGCGAGCTCACCTTCCGCATCTACAACGAATACATCGCCGAACTGCAGGAGCGCTCGAACGGCCGCTTCTACGGGGCGGGCCTGATCAACTGGTGGGACCCACAGGGCACCAGGAAGACTTTGGAAGAGCTGAAGTCGTTGGGCCTCAAGACGTTTCTGCTGCCCCTGAACCCGGGCAAGGATGACGACGGCAACATCATCGACTACGGCAGCACCTCGATGAAACCGGTCTGGGACGAGATCGAGGCCGCGGGCCTTCCCGTGACCCACCACATCGGTGAGACCCCGCCGAAAACCCCTTGCCAGTTCAACAGCGTCGTGGTGGGCATGATGATCAACATCGACGGCTTCCGCGAGCAGTTCGCCAAGTACCTCTTCACCGGAATCCTCGATGATCATCCCGGGCTGAGAATCGGCTGGTTCGAAGGTGGGATCGCCTGGGTACCTTGGGCTTTGCAGGATGCTGACCACCTGATGGGGTCGTACCAGCACATGTTCAACCGGACCCTCGAGCACGAGCCGCGCTACTACTGGGACACCCACATGAGCGCGTCGTTCATGGTCGACCCCCTCGGCCTGCAGCTGATCGACCAGATCGGGGTGGACAAGGTGATGTGGTCCAGCGACTACCCGCACAACGAAAGCACCTATGGCTATTCCGAGAAATCGCTGAAATCCGTTGTGGATGCGGTAGGCCCGGACAACGCGGTGAAGATCGTCAGCGACAACGTCACTAAGTTCCTGGGCTTGTAGTGACCACGTTCGCGCAACTGGAGACCAACACCGGCAACGGACTGGTGATCCCGGAAACGGCCGACCTGGCTCGTCTGCGCCGCGAGACGGGGGCCCGGCTGCGTTCGGCGATGGCCGAGCGCGGGGTCGACGCGATGATCCTGCTGGGCAACAACGCGGTGGGCTATGCCACCGGTGCAAGCTGGCCGCTCGGTGACGCCGGATTGTCCTACGTCGAACGGCCGGTGGCCGTGGTGCTCGCCGACGACGAATGGCCACACCTGTTCCTGCCCTTCCGCGAGGGGGCCTCGCAGGAGTCCGACTTGCCCGTCGACCACCTGCACGGGCCGGTCTACCTCGAATTCGACGAGGGGGTAGAGCAATTCGCGCGCCAGCTGGCCGACCTCGTTCCGGCCAGGGCGGTACTCGCCGTCGACGAGCTCACCGGCGCCATGTCGCGTGCGGCGAAGCTCCTGTTCCCGGGCGGCGCACCCGTTGACGCCGCGGCCATCGTCAGCGCCGCGAAGTCGGTGAAAACGCCGGACGAATTGTCATGCATGCGTACGGCCATCCGGATCACGGACGAAGCGATGGTGGAGGTCCAGAAGAGCCTGGCCCCCGGCATCCGCCAGATCGATTTGTCGGCAAGGTTTCTGCGCCGCGCTTTCGAGCTGGGCGCCACGGCCAGCATGCTGGAGCCGATCTGGCAGGTGATGCCGCCGAGCAAGGCGGAGGGAGTCTGGACCACGCACGGCGATTTGGCGCTGCCGCTGCTGACCACCGAACGCGAGCTGGCCGAAGGTGATGTGCTGTGGACCGACGTCAGCATCACCTATCAGGGCTACTGCTCCGACTTCGGCCGCACCTGGATCGTCGGCCGGGATCCGTCGCCGCGCCAGCAGGCCCAGTTCGACAAGTGGTTCGAGATCATGAGCGCGGTGCTCGGTGTTGCGAAGGCCGGTGCCACGGCAGCGGACCTGGGCCGGGCCGCGATCAAAGCCAACGGCGGCACCAAACCGTGGCTGCCGCACTTTTACCTGGGCCACGGCATCGGCGTCAACGCCGCCGAAATGCCCATGATCGGAACCGATCTCGGCCAGGACTTCGACGAGAATTTTGTCCTGCGATCCGGAATGGTGCTGGTGCTGGAACCCGTGGTGTGGGAGGACGGCACCGGCGGCTACCGCAGCGAAGAGGTCCTGGTGATCACCGAGGAAGGCTGGATTCGTTTGACCGACTACCCCTATGACCCCTATGGCAACTGAGGTTCTGCCCGACGAGCGCACGCTCCGGTCGGGCCGCAGGCAACGGGCGCTGGAGCAGATGGCGGCGCACGATCTCGACGTCCTGGTCCTCGGCCGGCAGGCCAACGTCCGTTACGTGACGGGGGCGCCCCAGCTGTGGGTCGCCGGCACCCGGCCGTTCGGCCCGACCTGCGTGCTGGTGCGCGAGACTGGCGCCGTACACCTTCTCAGCACCTGGGACGAGGGCGTTCCCGAGGACATCCCGCACGAGAACCTCTACGGCATCTCGTGGAACCCGATGAACACGATGTCCGCCCTGCAGCGCATCGACGGTGCGGCAACCGCGCGCCGCGTCGGAACCGACGCCCTCTCACCGGTTTTCGCCCAGCTCCTGCCCACTGCGTTTCCGAACGCCCAGCTGGTCGACGGCGAGCTCGCGATGCGGGCCGCGCGCCGCATCAAGACGGACGAGGAGATCGCCGCGCTACGCGAGTCCGTCGCTGTCGCCGAGTCGGCGCTGGCGGCCGCGGTCTCCGAGTTGCGCCCGGGCGTCACCGAACAGGCGCTGGCCGGCGTCTTGTTGGAGGCCTCCGCGGCCGGCGGGGTGAGCACACCGTCGAATCAGGATGTCGCGTGGGTGACGTCGCGCAAGCATCCATGGCGGCGTGCCCACGGCGATGGTCGTATCCAAGAAGGGGACCTGGTCGCGTTCTCCGCCGGAGTGCTGGCGGGAGGCTACGTCGGCGAGGTCGGCCGGACCTGGCCCGCCGATAACCGGCACACGCCTGGCGGCGCCGAAGCCCTGCACGGCCGCTGGGAACGCCTGTGGGACAACCTGATCGACGCATGTCGGCCCGGCGCCGGCGCGAGCGAGCTGCTCGCCGCCTATCGGGCCGCGGGCGAGCCCGAGCCGCCGATGCCGGTGGCCCGCGGCCTGGGCATGGGGTTCGACCCACCCGTCGTTTCCAAGCACCTGCCCGCCACCGCTGCCGACGAACGTCTGGAGCAAGGGATGGTGCTGGCGGTCACGGGCTACGTGTGGGAAGAGGGCATCGGCGCGGTATTCGGGCGAGAAGCGGTACTGATCACCGCGGACGGTCCCGAAGTGCTCACCGCGAGCCCGTTCTGGCAGCCCTAGCCATGCCCGAGCCCTCGGAGCCGCCGGCCGAAGAGATCATCCGGTACCACAAAGACGCCGCGACGCGGATCGCCACGATCACGTTCGACCGGCCGGACTATCTCAACGCACCGACGGTCGCGGCGCGCCTGCGCTACGCGGACCTGTTGCACCGGGCCGGCATCGACGACGACGTCAAGGTTCTGGTGATCCGGGGAGCGGGCGACGACCTCGGTTCGGGGGCGGACCTGACCGAGGTGATGAGGATGCGTGACGCGCCGGACCAGAGCCCGCGGCTTGCCGAATACCGGATCGGCGCCGACGAGGTCCGGTATCCGCCGCAGGGTTCGTTCCGCAACGGCGCCACCCTGGGCCAGTGGTACGCCAACCCGAACTCGGGCATCCGCGGCCTGCAGGACTTCAAGAAGATCTCCATCCTGGAGGCCAAGGGCTACTGCTACGGCTGGCACTTCTACCAGGCCGCCGATGCCGATCTGGTCATCTCCAGCGACGACGCGTTGTTCGGGCATCCGTCGTTCCGGTATTACGGTTGGGGTCCCCGGATGTGGTGGTGGGCGCAGACCATGGGCATTCGCAAGTTTCAGGAAATGGTGTTCACCGGAAGGGCTTTCACCGCCACCGAGATGTATGACTGCAACTTCCTCAACAGCGTGGTGCCGCGCGACGAACTCGAGGCAGAGGTGGAGAGGTACGCGTTGGCCTGCGCCAGCAACCGCCCCACCGACACGGTGTTCATGCAGAAGGTCTTCTTCGAGATCATGAAGCAGTTTCAGGGCGAATACCTGGGAAGCATGCTCAGCGGCGTCTTCGAGTCGATGGGCGGCAGCGTGCGCCCGGATGGCGGTGACGAGTTGATGCTCGACGACGCGATGAGGCGAGGTCTGGGCGACGCGGTCAAGGACAACGACGACAAGTTCCCCGCCGAATGGCGGCTGAGCAAGAAGGCGCGCAAGAAAGCGCGGGCCGACAAGGGCGCCAAAGCGAAGAGAATGAAATAGTGACGCCACACCGCGTCGCACCGCCGCTGGCCGGCTATACGGTGATCGACCTGTCCACCGGTATAGCGGGCGCCTACTGCACCAAGCTGCTCGCTGACGGCGGCGCCGACGTCGTGAAAATCGAGTCGCCAGAAGGCGATCCGCTGCGCGCATGGTCTGCCTCGGGTGCCACCATCCCGGACGGCAGCGACGGCGCCCTCTTCAGCTTCCTGGCCGGGGCGAAACACAGCGTCGTCGCCGATCCCACCGGCGACGACGATGCCGAGCTGGTGAGCCGGCTGCTGGCGGCCGCGGACGCGGTGGTGTGGTCGGCCGGCTCGAACGTGGCCGAGCATCCGGACTTCACGGCGCAGGCCATCCACCGCCGCCACCCGCATCTCACCGTCACCTCGATCACACCGTTCGGGCTGCAGGGCCCCTGGCGAGACCGCGCCGCGACCGAGTTCACCCTGCAGGCCTGGTCGGGAGGCATCGTCGGGCTTGGCCGCGGCGAGCAGGAGCGCCCACCCGTCTTCGTCGGCGGTCAGGTCGGCGAGTACCTGGCCGGTGTCTACGCCAGCGCGGCCACCCTGGCGTCGCGGTGGCGCCGAATCGACGGCGGGGCAGGCGAACTGCTGGACCTGTCGATGCTCGAGACACAGATCCTGTCGCTCACCTATCACCCGGTGTCCTACTTCGACGTGCTCGGACGGCCGTGGCGCGACATGCGACGGCCGACCATTCCGGGCGTGGCCCAGGCCAAGGACGGCCTGGTGGATCTCGGCTGCGGGACGGCGCAGCAGTGGTTCGACCTGTGCGCGATGGTGGGCCACCCGGAGTGGATCGACGAGGAGTCGCCGCTGTCGATCACCGAGCAGGCCAACATCCACGCCGACGAGCTCTTCTCCTGGCTCGCCGCGACCCCGGTTGACGAAATCCGGGAACTGGCCTCGGCATTCCGCATACCCAACGCGCCGGTGGCCAACGGCGCCAACGTCACGTCCTTCGATCAGTTCGTGGAGCGCGATTCATTCGTGCGCAATCCGCGCGACGGCTTCCGGCAGCCGAGCCACCCGTACCGCATGCGGCCCGCGCAACTACGCGCGCCGCAGCCGGCGCCGCGGCTGGGCGAGCACACCGAGCGCTACCGCGCCGCACCCCTTCCGGCGCGACCGGCGCCCACCGGGGCGGCGAAAGCGCTGCCCCTGTCCGGCATTCGCGTGCTGGACATGACGACGTTCTGGGCGGGCCCGTGCTGCACCCATTCGCTGGCGCTGCTCGGGGCCGAGGTCATCCATGTCGAGTCGACTCGCCGGCCCGATGGCACCCGGATGATCGCCGGGATACCGGTCACCGAGGACCAGTGGTGGGAGAAGTCGCCGATCTTCGAGGCTCTGAACACCAACAAGAAGGGCCTGACGCTGGACCTGCAGAGCCCGCGCGGCCGAGAATTGTTGCGGCGCCTCATCACAACCTGCGACGTGGTGGTCGAGAACTTCACCCCGCGGGTTCTGGACCAAATCGGGCTGGATTTCGCCGCGGTGCAATCGATTCGGCCGGACACCGTGCTGGCCCGGATGCCGGGTTTCGGCCTCGAGGGCCCGTGGCGGGACAACCCCGCATTCGCCTACGTGATCGAATCCGCAGCCGGAGTGAGTTGGCTTACCGGCTACCCCGATCGAACGCCGTATGACCCGTATTCCATCGGTGACCCTAACGCGGGCGTGCACGCACTCAACGCGATACTGCTCGCGCTCGAGCACCGGCGCCGCACCGGCGAGGGCGTGTTCGTCGAGGCGGCGATGGTCGACGCCGCCCTCAGCATCGCCGCCGAGCAGGTCATCGAGTACACGGCATACGGGGCCCTGCTGGAGCGTGCCGGCAACAGGGGGCCGACGGCCGCACCGCAGAACCTCTACCGCAGCGCCGATATCGACGAATTCGGCCGGCTCGACAGCTGGGTCGCGATCGCGGTGGCCACCGACGATCAGTGGGACAGTCTGTGCCGGGCACTCGGAGCACCCTCTTGGGCAACCGATCCCACGCTCTCGACCGACTCCGGGCGGCGTGCACACCACGACGCCATCGATGAGCGTCTCGCGGCCTGGTGCGGGCGGCGCAGCCGCGACGAAATCGTCTCAACCCTGTGGGACGCCGGTGTGCCGGTCGCCAAAGTGATGCAACCGCACCGGCAACCCGAACTGGGACAGTTGGCGTTCCGGGATTTCTTCGAGGAGGTCGACCATCCGGTCAACGGCCCGGCTAGGCTCAGCACCGTGCCGATGAGGTTCTCAACCGGGCCCCACAAGTTCCACACCGAGCATGCACCGCTGCTGGGGCAGCACAACCATGAACTCCTGTCCGGCCTGGGCCTGTCCGATTCGGAGATTGCCGCCCTGGAAGCCGACGGCGTGATCGGCAGCGCGCCGGCCATGCGCGCCAGGAGCTGATCGACACCATGCCAATCGATCCCTCGAACATCCTGCTCACCGGCCGGGTGGCGGTGGTTACCGGCGGGGGAGCCGGTATCGGGCGCGGCATCGCGGCCGGGATGGCGGCGTTCGGCGCCCGGGTGGCGATCTGGGAACGCGACCCGCAAACCTGCGCGCAGGCGGCCGAATCCATTGGCGCCCTGGGCATTGTCACCGATGTCCGAGACGGCGAGCAGGTGGACGCCGCGCTGCGCCAGACGGGTGCCGAGCTCGGCGCACCCACGATCCTGGTCAACAACGCCGGCGGCGTGTTCTCCTCGCCATTGCTGGAGACCACCGAAAACGGCTGGGACGCCTTGTATCGTGCCAACCTGCGCCACGTGCTGCTGTGCACCCAGCGGGTCGCCCGGCAGATGGTGTCGGCGAACCTGCCGGGCAGCATCATCTCGATCACCTCGATCGAGGGTGTACGGGCCGCCCCGGGCTACGCGGCGTATGCCGCCGCCAAGGCGGGCGTCATCAACTACACCAAGACCGCGGCGCTGGAACTGGCGCCGCACAACATCCGGGTCAACGCGATAGCGCCGGATATCACGCTCACCGAAGGGCTGGCCGACCTTGGCGGCGAAGCCGCGACGGCCGCCATGGGTAACATCGTGCCGCTCGGACGACCCGGCCATGTCGACGAAATCGCCAGTGCCGCAGTCTTTCTGGCCTCAGACATGTCGGTCTACCTGACCGGTCAGACGCTACACATCGACGGGGGCACCCAGGCCTCCAGCGGCTGGTATCACGACCCGCACACCGGCGACTACCGGCTGGGGCCGCCACCATCAACCTAGTGCGTCCAGCCCTCGGCGGCCTGTTCGTCGAAGGTGCGGTCGATGCGCTCGAACCTGCGCTTGACCGACGCCCGGGCCGCCTCGTGCGGCAGGATGTACAAGCGGTTGGCCAGGATCGCGTCGGCGGTGAGCCGTGCCACGCCGTCGACCGACACCGTGTCGTCCTGCGTCGGCGGGAATTGGCCGAAGCCGCTCGTCAGGTCCGGCGCTGACGCCAGGCCGTCGTCGGCGCTTCGAATGCGTTCGGAGTTCGCGACCAACCCCGTCTCGATGACCATCGGGCAGAGCACCGAGACGCCGATGCCGTTGTCCCTGACCTCGCGGGCGAGCGTCTCGGCCAGCCCGACGACGCCGTACTTGGCAACGCCGTATGCCCCGAGACCGGCGTTGGGCACCAGCCCGGCAAAGGAAGCGGTGAAAGCGATGTGGCCACCGCTGCCCTGCTCGATCAACTTCGGCACGAACGCCTCGACGGCGTGGATCGAACCCCACAGGTCGATATCGATGACCCAGCGCCAGTCCTCGTGCGTCATCGTCGCGAGCGGGCCCGCGACGACGATGCCGGCATTGCTGAACACGACATCGACCTGACCAAGCAGCCGGAAGGATTCGTCGGCGAGGTGAACCATCTGGTCGAGATGCCGCACGTCGCACGTGACCCCGTGCGCGTCGAACCCCTCGGCCTTCAACTGCGCCACAGCTCGTTCCAGCGCGGACTCATCGACGTCGGCCAGCACCACGCGGGCCCCGCGGCGGGCGAATTCGGTGGCGGTGGCCAAACCGATGCCGCTCGCACCGCCGGTGATGACTGCCCCACGTCCCTCGAATCCGTCCATGGATTCCGAGCGTATTACCCGCCGGCGAAACGGTGTGAGAGACATCATGTAGATAGCACCCTAACTATTAGGGCACCATACAAGTATGGCCGTTCCCACCGTGCGCGACGTCGATCCGCTCGCGCTCGAACGCCAGGTGTGCTTCGCGCTGGTGACGACCAACCGGGCGGTCCTGGCGGTCTACCGGCCCCTGCTGGAACCGCTCGGCCTGACCCATCCGCAATACCTGGTGATGCTGGCGCTATGGGATCACCGGAAGGCGGCCGACGCGGACCAGTTCCCGTTGTCGGTCAAGCAGATCGCCGCCGCGTTGCAGATCGACTCAGCCACGCTGTCGCCCATGCTCAAGCGCCTGGAGGCCCAAGGGCTGATCACCCGTGCCAAGAACCCGGCCGACGAGCGCACCACCGACGTGATGCTGACGCAGCGCGGAATCGCACTGCGGGAGCGAGCACTTGAGATTCCACCCGCCGTGGTGGAACGTCTGGGTGTCGAGCTGGCCGAACTCGAGAACCTACATCGGGTCCTCAACCGAATCAACGCCGCCGCCGTGGCGGCCGGCGCATTGCAATCCTGACACCCTGAGGAGCCATCATGACCGACGCGAAACCCAATCTGTGGCAGCGGATCGGCTATTCCTACGGCCGGCGTCTGCCCGACTCGATGCGCACCTGGGTGGCCCGCGACCTGGCCGGGGAGGGAGCCGTTCGGCGGCACATGATCAGGTGGGCCATACCGCCCCTGGTGGTCCTTGCTCCGTTCTGGCTGCTGCCCGCCTCGCTCTACGTGCACACGGAGATGACGGCGCCGCTCTACATCTGGGCGCTGCTGATAACCCTTGCGCTGAACAAGGTCTGGCGCCGGCATCGGCTGGCGGTTCACGGGCTGGACCCGAACTTGGTCGACGTGGTCGCCCGCCGCAAGCAGGCGCGGATGCACGAGGACTACATCGCCCGGTACGGGCCGCGACCCGAGTCGGCCGAATGGCAGTCCAACAGCAGCCCCTTCTAGCGGCTACTTCAGGCAGCTGCCCGCATCGATGGGCAGCGTCACACCGGTGATGTAACGGGCCTCGTCCGAGGCGAAGAACAGCACCGCATTGCTGACGTCGATCGGCTCGACCCAGGGGATCGGCAGCGTGTGGAACAGCTGGCAGATCGGCGCCATGTCGTCGGGGCCGGGGTTTTCCAGGTCCGGGCGGAACATCTTGAAGGTGCCGTCGTTGTGCAACATGGGCGTCTTGACATGGGTTGGGTGCACGGAGTTGACGCGAATCATGTGCTGTCCCAGTTCAACTCCGAAGGCACGCATCAGTCCGACGACACCGTGCTTGGCCGCGACGTAGTGGCCGGTGTGGGGGTAGGCCTTGAGCCCGCCCACCGAGCTGGTCAGGATGATCGAACCGCCGTTACCGCCCGCGATCAGATGCGGCACACCGGCTTTCACGGTTTTCCACACACCGGCCAGGTTGATGTCGATCATCTCGGTCCAGTCTTCTTCACTGGTTTTGTCCAAAGTCTCGCCGCCGTTGCCGATTCCGGCGTTGGCCACGATGATGTCGAGCCGGCCGAGCTGCTCGACACCGTTGTCCACCGCCGCCTTGAGCGCGTCGAAGTCGCGCACATCGACTTCGGCGGTGAAGATCCTGCGGTTGTGCCCCTTGACCAGATCGGCGGTCTCGGCGAGGTCTTCGGGCGTCGATGCCGGGATGGCGGTGTCCACCACGCCCTCGCGGATGGGCTTGCAGATGTCGACAGCGATGATGTCGGCACCCTCCTGGGCCAACCGCACCGCGTGGCTGCGGCCCTGACCGCGCGCCGCCCCGGTGACGAAAGCGACTTTGCCCTCAACACGTCCGGTCATGGCTACCTCAACTCCTGACTTTCGATCGGCACGCCCCGGCGGGGAACAGACGCGTTCCGAGGATCGCGGGCCTTGCCGCCCTTGAACTCTGTCATTCGGCCGTCACGGGTGTCAATGACGGATCCATTTCGGCTATCTCTGATTCTAGATATTAGAGAATCTCATTCTCACCGGCAAACGGCGTGCGCTATTTGCTCAGCGAGAGGGGAGGGGGAGTGTGGTGCGTCCGGGGTGTACTAGGCGACGAATCCGCGTGAGCAGAAATCCCATACCTCTTCGGCGGTGATGGGGTGCATTGTCGCGTCATCGGGCCCGCCGCTGGACTGCGCGATGAACATGACGGTCTGCATGGTCATGGCGGCCACGCGCTTGGGATTGATGGAGGTGCGCAGCCTGCCGGCGTCGTGGGCCGCGTCCATCAGCTCCGTCAGCAACGCGAGTAGCGGGGCGTGAGCCACCTTGACCTCGGCCGGATGCGTCACCAGCAACCTCGGCGCAAAGTCGGTGAACAGCGGACGCTTGGCCGTGGGGTCCGGTCGGGACGCCTCGTAGAGGAGTTGGACCGCGACCTGCAGGCGCTCCAGCGGGTCGGCTTGGCTCTCGGTGGCCGCGCGGATCTGGTCGGCCGATCGGCTCAGGGCGTCCTCGAAGAGCGCCAGCAGCAACTCGTGCTTGCCGTCGAATTGCAGGTAGAAGCTGCGCAACGACTGGCGGGAGCGGTCGACGACCTCCTGCACGGTAAAGTCCGTGCTGCCCTTTTCGATGATGATGGCCTGGGCCGCGTCGAGGAAGCGCTGAACACGTTGCGCCGCGCGCAGTTTCGCAGTCTTGATGGACCGCTCGACGGCACGCTGCTTCCAGGCCGGCTCTTCGCTTGGATTGGTCACGGCCGGCTCAGGTGATTGCCGCGAGGGGAGAACATGGTTGGACTCTACCGGAGAACGCCGTGACATCGCTGCGCTCGACCCCCTCACGGATCACGTGTCGGAGATTGTAACTTTCTTACCACGAGAATACTATTCTCTTAGACGTGTGTATGGAAGCGTAATCGTAAGAGTGAGCCCCGTCGACGGCGGAAACCCGAATCTACCGACGCCGCGGTGCGCTCGAAACCATCCTGGGAAGTGCCGTGCAGCTGACGTTTGACGCCGACGTGGAGGCGTTCCGAGCCGAATTCGTGGCTTTCCTCGACGAACACCTGCCTCCCGAGTCCGAGGCGTTGGCGCGGCCGCGGTCCAGTTCGGACATCCCGGAGTGGGCCCGCCGCTGGCAACGCCTGCTGTTCGACAGCGGATGGCTACTGCCCGGCAACCCGCCGGAGTTCGGCGGCCGCAACGCCACGCTGTTGCAGCAATACGTGTACTCCGAAGAGTTGTCCCGCCGGCGCATCTATCAGAGTTTCAACCCGCAGGGCGTGGGCATCATCGCCGCGTCCCTGCTGTCGTTCGGCACACCCGAACAGAAAGAGCGCTGGGCGGTCCCGATCCTGCGCGCGGAGATCACCGCGTCGCTGGGGATGAGCGAACCCGGGGCGGGCTCGGATCTCGCGTCGCTCAAGACGCGCGCGGTGCGCTCGTCCGACGCAGAAGGCGACCACTTCGTCGTCAACGGCCAGAAGGTGTGGACGTCGGGCGCCCATCACGCCGATGTGTTGCTGACCTTCGTGCGCACCGACCCGGACGCGCCAAAGCACAAGGGCATCAGCGCTTTACTGATTCCGACCGACACGCCCGGCGTGGTCCGTCGCCCCTTCGCCTCGGTGGGAGACATCGAAGACGTCGACTTCAACGAGGTTTTCTTCACGGACGTACGGGTGCCGGCCGAGAACCTGGTGGGGGAACTCAACGCCGGCTGGCGCGTCGCGACCGGTTCGCTCGGCCACGAACGCGCGATGCTGTGGCTGGATTACGCAGACATGTTGCACGCGTTGACCGTCGAATCCAGGCCCGCCGGGCCCGTGCAGCGGGACCACTACGCGACGCTGGTGATGGACTTCTATGCGATGCGACTGCTCGGGTCGGCGACGCTGGCCAAAGCCGCGCGCGGCGAGGAGGACGTGCCCGCCCAGTCGGTGCTCAAGCTGCTCGGCTCGGAGGCGATGCAACGCGCCAGCGAGGACGCGCTGGCCGCCAAGGGCGGCGACGGACTGGCGCTGCGCGCGGTGACCGCCCCGTTCGCGCCGCTCAACCTGGACAGCCACTACGGCAGCTGGTTCGACCGGTACACCCGCACCTTCGCCGCGACGATCGCCGGCGGTACGTCGGAAATCCAGCGCAACATCATCGCCGAACGCGTCCTCGGGCTGCCACGCAATTAGGCCACGCGTCAGTGATTGCGGGCGTCCAACTGGGCGTAGTAGCCGATGGCGGCGAGACCGGCCACTATCGCGATCGCCCCTAAAACCATGCCGGCCACGGCAGTTCGGGGGTTGTTCGCCTCTCCGCGGGCGACGCGCCGGCGGGCGATGTCGCCCGTCACCACCGCCGCGATGCCGAACGGCACTCCGAGCAGCAACCAGCAGGTGAGGAGTCCGACCAGGCCCAGCAGCACCGACGCGACACCGATCTGGTTCTGTGGTGCGTCCGGGTGACTCATCACGTCCCATCCTGTCGGTCTCGGGATGAGTCTACGTGGGTACCGCGGGCGTGGACCTCGGTCGGCGGATTCTGGCGAATCTTTAGGGCGCGTCCCGTTACAGCTGCGCGAGCCGCGGCGCAGATCCCGCCGCCACCACCGCTTTTCCGGCCGCACGCGTCAGTTCGCGAGAGCTGCCCAGTAGCCCGTCGAGAATCAGCGACCGCTTGATGTGGTGGTGCAGCGGATGCTCGGCGGTAAAGCCGATGCCGCCCAGCACTTGCTGGCAGTGGCGTGCGGCGGTCAGCGCGGCCTGGCCGGCCGCGGCCTTGGCCAGCAGGGAGGCCAGCCCCTGCGGGTCGTCGCACTCCGCGGCGGCCTGCAGTGTGGCCTCGGCACCCTCGATCGCGACCAGCGTCTCGGCCAGTCGGTGCCGGATCGCCTGGAATGAGCTGATGTGCCGGCCGAATTGAACGCGGTCCACGGCGTGCTGACGGGCCAGCGACAGCATGGCTCGGCTGGTACCCACAAGCCACCAACCCAGCGCTCGCCAACCCGCTTGCAGGGCGGCCGCCGGCAACGGATCCTCTTGTGGCACGGGGTGTATCGGCAGCAGCTCGTCGATCGCCGAGCCGGGGTGATCGCGGCGCTCCCACAGCACCCAGGAACCGCCGGTGAACGGCAGGGCCATCGTGCCCCCGGGGGCGTCGCCCGCCGCGCGCAAGACCACGTCGTTGAGCACGGGTGCGTGCGCGCCGGTCTCACCCAGCAGCTGGAACACCAGAGGGATTGCGATGTCCGGCATTTCGTCGAGCATGTCGCGCCAGCCGAGGTCGGTCAGCGCCGCGTCGAGCTTGGCTCCCGAGGCGGCACTCATCGTCGTGCGCAACGAGTCCGCCAGCAGCCGCAGCGATTCGGGGTCTGACACGGTGTCTGCCGAAGGCGTCACGGTTCACTCCTTCCCGAGGTCGAGAAGCCGGCGGGCGATGATATTGCGCTGGATCTCGGCGGTGCCGCCATAGATCGTTGCCGCACGCGAGTAGAGGTATTCCGGACGCCACGGTGTGTCTTCGAGCTCGAGCGTCCCCGGCAACACATCTCGCACGGTGTCGTAGAGCCGCTGCTCGGCGGAGGCCAGCAGCACCTTGTCGATGGAGGTGTCCGGTCCCAGTCGGGCGCCGTCGCGCATCCGGTGCTGGGTGGCACGCGACCGGCAGCGCAACGTGTGCAGCGCCAGATAGGCTCCGCCGAGCGCGGATTCGTCGGGCTCGCCGGCCTCGGACGCCGCGGTGATCAGGTCGTCGAAACGCGAGTAGAGGTAGGCGATTCGCTGCCAGAAGCAGGCCGAACGCTCATAAGGCAGCAGGTCCATGGCCAGTCGCCAGCCGTCGCCGGGCTTGCCCAGCATCCGGCTGGCCGGGATCACCACGTCGTCGTAGTACACCTCGCAGAACTCGTCGACGCCGTGCATGGTCCGCAGCGGACGGACGGTGATGCCCGGGGTATCGAGGTCGACGAAGAACGCGGTGATTCCGTCGTGCCCGGGCGCCGTGCGGGTGAGCAGCACGCACCGGGTGGAGAACTGCGCGAAGCTGGTCCAGACCTTTTGGCCGTTGACGATCCAATTGTCGCCGTCCTGGACCGCGCGGGTCGTCAGCGATGCCAGGTCGCTTCCCGACCCGGGCTCGGAAAAGCCTTGGCACCATTGTTCTTCGCCGCTGAGCAGACGCGGCACCATCTCCTTGGCCAGCTCCGCCGGGGCGTAGTCGATCATCGTGGGCGCCAGCACTTCGAGCATCGAGTAGGGGCCGGGCTCGGCCAGCCGGCGGCCGACCACCTCTTCGCCGACGATCGCGCGCAGCACCGCGGGACCGCCCAACCCACCGACCTCGACCGGCCAGCCGAACCGCATCCAATCGGCGTCGTAGAGCGCACGGCTGACCCGGGCGAACTGCCGCATGTGCCCCTGCAGCGAGTGGTCCGCTTCGGGGGTCAGATCGTTGTCGTCGAGCCACGCGCGCAGGTCGGCCCGGAACTGCTCGACATTCACTTCGATGGGTCGGCTCCTTAAGTCGTTGCCTGGGCCGCAGAGTCACCCGCGGGCCGCCCGACGGCATGCGGACGTCCGGAGTCGTGCACACCGCTGCGGCGGATGAAGGTCATGGCGCGGGTCTTCAGCCGCCACCCGTCGGCGGTGCGCAGATAGGTGTCGCGGTAGTAGCCGATCCGCATGTCGTGCGTGGCGTGGTCGATGAAGCACAGCGGTTGGGTGCCGCTGGCCGCGTCCCCGTCCAGGTCGACCACCGCGGTTCCGGTGAGGAACAGGCCCTTCGGGGCCGCGGCCACCAATTCCGGGAATCGGCTCAGGCTGTAGGTTTCTCCGAACGCGCTGTAGGTGCCATCGGGAGTGAACACGGCGACGAGTCCCTCGATGTCCTCCTGGGTGATGGTGACCGCGTAGCGGCCGAGCAGTTGCTGGATCTCGACCAGGTCGTCAGTTCTGGTTGGCATAAACCTTGCCGCCTTTCATCACGAAGCTGACGTTTCGGGTAACGGTGATGTCTTCCAACGGGTTTCCGGGTACCGCAATGATATCGGCGAGTTGGCCCGTCGCGAGGCGCCCGCGGTCGGTGACATTGATCAGCTCGGCCGCGGTCGTGGTGGCGGCCCGCAGTACCGCCAGCGGCGGCATGCCCCATTCCACCAGCGTGACGAGCTCGTCGGCGTTCTTGCCGTGCGGGATGGCCGGGGCATCGGTGCCGACCGCGATCTTCACCCCGGCCTCGTAGGCGGCCTTGATCGAGGTCTCGGCCTTGGGGAACATCTCGGCCGCCTTGTCCTGCAAGGCTTTCGGGGCACGAGATACGTCCATCGCCTGGGCGAGCCTGCGGGTGGTTACCAGGAACCGGTCGTTGTCGACCAGCATCTGGATGGCCTCGTCGTCCATCAGGAACCCGTGCTCGATGCAGTCGATGCCGCACGCGACCGCGTGCTTGACAGCTTCCGCTCCGTGCGTATGCGCGGCGACACGCAGCCCACGCCGGTGCGCCTCGTCGACGATCGCGCGCAGTTCCTCGTCTGAATAGTGTTGTGCCCCAGCCTCACCGGTCAACGACATGACGCCGCCGGAAACGCACACCTTGATCAATTGGGCGCCATGCTTGATCTGGTAGCGCACCGCCTTGCGGATCTCGTCGACCCCATTGGCGATGCCCTCTTCGATCGTCAGCTCGAGTGCGCCCGGCATGAACGCGGCGAACATCGTCGGGTCAAGGTGCCCGCCGGTGGGCGTGATGGCGTGGCCGGCCGGCACGACGCGTGGTCCCTCGATCCATCCCGCGTCGATGGCCTTGCCCAGCGCGACGTCGAGCAGGTAGCCGCCGGTCTTGACGAACAAGCCCAGGTTGCGCACCGTGGTGAACCCGGCGCGCAGCGTGCGTCGGGCGTTGCCGACAGCGCGCAGCACCCGCGTCGGTGGGTCGTCCTGCACCTGCGACAGTCCCGGCGTCTCGCCGCGCCCGCCCATCAGCAGGTTGACCTCCATGTCCATCAGGCCCGGCAACAGGATCTGATCGCCGAGGTCGATGACAGTGTCTTCTGGGCCGGTCGGGCCCGAAGCCCCGACGCCGACGATCCGGTCGTCCTCGACCTGCAGGATGCCGGGCCGAACGATCTCGCCGCTGTCAACGTCGAGCAGCCCCGCGGCCTTGAGCGTCAGCACCGGCTAGATCACCGGTTCCCGAATCAGTTCAACCCATGCCGCGCCGCTGTCCGGGACGCGCGGCTGCTTCCACGCCTCGATCGGGAACGACACCATCACCAGCGACTGCATCATGTGCATCAGGCTCTTCGCGTCGTCGGGCAGGTCGTTCAGCGGAAACTTGTCGCAGTACGCGATGATGTCGTTCAGCTTCGGGAACGCCACGTCGTAGAACGCCTGCATCTCGGCCATCGTCGAGGCCAGCCTCTTCGCGTAGCGCTCGGGCTCGGTGGCCAGGTCCCAGTCCAAATAGGGCTCCAGGGCAGCGAATTCAGACGGTAACGCCATTGCGCTGGTACTCCTTCACGTAGTCACTGGTCGTTTTGTGCAGGTGGCGGATCAGGACTTCCTGGTCGCAGAGCAGGAACTCCTTGACGGCCCGGGTGCCGATCATGGTCTGGGTCGCTTCGAGGGTGTTGGCGTCCTGCAACGCGTACTCCTTGAATGTCACCGCGGCCAGCTCCTGGGCGAGGCGTTCGCGCGCATTGCGCGGCGGTACGAAATACAGCGTGCATTCGAAGATGTGCTTGTCGACCGCGGTCGGCCAGTAGTGGTAGGTCAAGAACCAGCCCGGCTCCCAGATCAACAGCATGAAGTTCGGGTAGAACAGCCACGAGTCGATGCCCCACTGCGGCACCCGCTTCACGTTGACACCCGGTGGCAGCTCCAGGTTTTCGATGATCTCCGGCTTGTCCCACGGACCGAACAGCCCACTGCGCAACACCCGGTCCATCGGCTTGACCATGGACATGTCCGGGGGCGGTGCCTGACCGCCCCAGGTCGACTGCAGGTTGTGCGGCCCGGCCAGTTCGTAGTGCAGCGCCTCGTACCCGAACTTCTGGATCTTGGCGGCTTCCTCCTTGGTGTACTGGCCCTGGTGCAGGATCGGCGCGTGGTAGAACTCGACGAACGCGTCGATGAACAGCTTCCAGTTGCTGCCGACCTCGGCGCGGTAGGAGTAGGTCTCGGTCATCTCGCCGAAGGGGTAGCCCTCGATGCTCTTGGCCAGCGGCCCGAGGTAGTCGGTCAGCGGCGCCGCGTTGTCGTCGAAGTTGATGAAGATGAAGCCTTCCCACACGTCGCAGCGGACCGGGGCCAGGCCGTAATCGCTCTTGTCGACGTTGAAGAACTCGTCTTCCTGCTGCACGAAGGTCAGGTCACCGTCGAGGCTGTAGCGCCAGGCGTGGTACTTGCAGGTGAACTGGCGGCAGGTGCCGGAGGTCTCCTCGTGGGGAAAGTCGTTCCACACCAACTTGTTTCCGCGGTGCCGGCAGACGTTGTGGTACGCCTTGACGGTGCCGTCCTTGGTCTTGGTGATGATCACCGACGTGCCCTTGCCGGCCGACGGCAGTTCCCTGGTGAAGTAGCTGCCGGTGCGGGGGAGTCGCTCGACACGGCCGACGTTGAGCCAGGTCTTCCTGAAGACGGCGTCACGCTCGGCCTCGAAGAACGCCGGGTCGATGGAGTCGGTGTAGTCGACCGGCTCGGTCCCCAGGTCGGGGTAGTTTTCTGTCCAGCTGCCGGCGGCTGGCTTGGGGAAGTGCGGCACGGTTCTTACTCCTCTTATCAGTGCTGTTCGGCGTGTTCGAGCTGGATGCCAAAAGTGTTGAAGGCCATGGCCAGTAGCGCGTAGCAGCCGACCGTGAAGACGAAGTCCATGCGCTGCTGGTCATTGAGACGCTCACCGAGTGCCGCCCAGGTCTGGTCGGACAGCTCCGATTTCACGTCGAGCTCGTCGACCCCGGTGAGCACGGCCCGGTCGAACGCGTCGAAGTCGCCGGCATCCTCGCCGGCAAAACTCTGCAGGGCCGCGATCTGGTCGTCGGTGATCCCCTCGTCCTTGGCCATCCGGACGTGGTGCGACCACTCGTAGGCGCATCGCCGGCGATGCGCCACCCGCAGGATGGCCAGCTCGCGGACGCGCGGCGGCAGCGTGGACGTCATCAACAGGTGGACGTTGAACCTCAAGAACGACTTGGCCAGCGCCGGGTGGTGAGCCAGCGTGGAGAGCGCGTTGTTGGTGTCCGCGCCACGCATGGCCGAGAGTGCCTGCCGGGTCGCCTCGTCCCACTGGTCCGCGGGCAGCGGCTGCAAGCGCATTAGCAGTGTCCTCTCGGTGAAAGAGAATCATATTCTCATTTGCAACTAACAGACTGGCACGAAACGCGCGTCCGGTCAATGCCGGCGTGGCGAGCGGGCGCAGGGGAGGTCGCCGGCTGACGCACCGGGCCGCGCGGTCGCCCAAAACTCGGCGGGGCCGAGCGCCGACAACGCGCGCCGGGATCTACCTCACCGCATTGGCGCTGAGCGCCGGGAAATTCACCGGTCCGCCCGGCCGCTGGTCAGGCGGCTTTAGCCGTTCCCAACATCCGCTGGATGTTGATTCTCGTCTGGCGAGAAGATAGTTTTCATTTTAGTGATCTTGGCAGGGAGCAGCGATTCGCCGAGGCTGCGATCGATCCGGTGGATCCGATGGAAGGGACGGCCATGAACAAAGAAGACATGATCCTGATCAGCGTCGACGACCACACCGTCGAGCCACCTGACATGTTCAAGAACCACCTGTCGAAGAAGTATCAGGACGACGCGCCCCGGCTGGTGCACAACGCCGACGGCTCGGACATGTGGAAGTTCCGCGACACCGTCATCCCCAACGTGGCGCTCAACGCGGTGGCCGGGCGGCCCAAAGAGGAGTACGGCATCGAGCCGACGGGGCTCGACGAGATCCGGCCGGGCTGTTACAACGTGGACGAGCGCGTCAAGGACATGAATGCCGGCGGCATCCTGGCGTCGATCTGCTTCCCCTCCTTCCCGGGCTTCGCGGGCCGCTTGTTCGCCACCGACGACAACGACTTCTCGATCGCGCTGGTGCAGGCCTACAACGACTGGCACATCGACGAATGGTGCGGCGCCTACCCGGCGCGGTTCATCCCGATGGCGATACCGGTCATCTGGGACGCCGAGGCGTGCGCCGCCGAGGTGCGACGGGTCGCGAAGAAGGGCGTGCACGCGCTGACCTTCACCGAGAACCCGGCCGCAATGGGCTACCCGAGTTTCCACGACGACTATTGGGCCCCGCTGTGGAAGGCGTTGTGCGACACCAACACCGTGATGAACGTGCACATCGGTTCCTCGGGGCGGCTGGCCATCACCGCGCCGGATGCGCCGATGGACGTGATGATCACGTTGCAGCCGATGAACATCGTGCAGGCCGCCGCCGACCTGTTGTGGTCCAAGCCGATCAAGGAGTACCCGGACCTCAAGATCGCGCTGTCCGAGGGCGGAACCGGCTGGATCCCCTACTTCCTGGAGCGCGCGGACCGTACCTTCGAGATGCACTCCGCCTGGACGCACCAGAACTTCAAGGGCAAGCTGCCCAGCGAGGTCTTCCGCGACCACTTCCTGACCTGCTTCATCAGCGACAAGGTCGGCGTGGCGCTGCGCAACGAGATCGGCATCGACAACATCTGCTGGGAAGCCGACTACCCGCACAGCGACTCGATGTGGCCGGGCGCCCCGGAGGAGCTCTGGGATGTCTTGTCCCTCAACAATGTTCCCGACGACGAAATCAACAAGATGACGTACGAGAACGCCATGCGCTGGTACTCGTTCGACCCGTTCACGCACATTTCCCGCGAACAGGCGACCGTCGGTGCGCTGCGCAAAGCCGCCGAGGGGCACGACGTGTCCATCAAGGCCAAGGGCCACGACAAAGACAGCCGAGGCGGCTCGTCCTTCGCGGATTTCGCGGCCAACGCCAAAGCCCTCACCGGCAACAAGGACTGAACCACACGTCGCCGGAGGGCAACTGCGCCCGTCGCGGTCGCAAGCGCGGCGCAGCCGGGCGCAGCGGGCCGACACTGAATGCCGGTGCATTTTGATCGAAGGAGACTGAGCAGTGCCCGGCGCTGGAATGAACTTTGAGCTGACCGAAGACCAGGAACTGATCCGTCGGTCGGTGGCCGAGCTGGCGCGGAAATTCGACGACCAGTACTGGATGGAAAAAGACCAGGCGCACGAATTCCCGACCGAGTTCTACCGTGCCATCGCCGATGGCGGCTGGCTGGGGATGACCATTCCCACCCAATACGGCGGTCACGGACTCGGGATCACCGAGGCGACCATCCTCCTCGAGGAGGTCGCCAAGTCCGGTGGCGCCATGAACGCCGCCAGCTCGATTCACCTGTCCATCTTCGGCATGCAGCCGGTCGTGGTACACGGCTCCGATGAACTCAAGGCCCGTACGTTGCCCGCCGTCGCGACCGGCGAGGTGCACGTCTGCTTCGGCGTCACCGAACCCGGTGCCGGCCTTGACACTTCGCGCATCACGACGTTCGCCAAGCGCGACGGCGACCGCTACATCGTCAACGGCCGCAAGGTCTGGATCTCCAAGGCGATGGAGTCCGACAAGATCCTGTTGCTCACCCGGACCCAGAGCTACGACGAGGTCGCCAAGAAGACCGACGGGATGACGCTGTTCCTCACCGATCTCGATCGGAGCCGGGTCGACATCCGGCCGATCCGCAAGATGGGCCGCAACGCGGTGAGCTCCAACGAATTGTTCATCGACAATCTCGAGGTGCCAGTCGAGGACCGAATCGGCGAGGAGGGCAAGGGCTTTCAGTACATCCTCGACGGCCTCAACCCGGAGCGGATGCTGATCGCGGCCGAGGCTCTCGGCATCGGGCGGGTGGCGCTGGAAAAGGCGGTGAAGTACGGCAACGAGCGCGAGGTCTTCGGCCGGCCCATCGGCATGAACCAGGGCCTGCAGTTCCCCCTCGCCGATTCGCTGGCTCGCCTCGACGCCGCCGAACTGATGCTGCGCAAGGCCACCTGGCTCTACGACAACGGCAAACCCTGTGGGCGCGAGGCCAACACGGCCAAGTATCTCTGCGCCGACGCCGGCTTCGCCGCCGCGGACCGGGCGCTGCAAACCCACGGCGGCATGGGTTACGCCGAGGAGTACCACATCACCCGCTACTTCCGCGAGGCCCGGTTGATGAAGATCGCGCCAGTCAGCCAGGAGATGATTTTGAACTTCCTGGGCGCCAACGTCTTGAAGCTGCCGAGAAGCTACTGATGGCGACTGCCGGTGGACGGCGGCATGGCGATCTGACGCACGTTCGACGCCGATGACCACAACCGATGACCCCGTGCTGCTCTCGGAAGACCGCGACGGGGTACGCACCCTCACGCTCAACCGGCCACGTCGCAAAAACGCGATCAATCCGCAACTGTGGCTCGCCCTGCGAGACGCGCTCGACGCGGCCGGCCACGATCCGGGGGTGCGCGCCCTGGTGATCGCCGGTGCCGGGGGCAGCTTCTGTTCCGGCGCGGACATCTCGGCTCCCGAGGACATTCACCCGAAGTACAAGTTGCAGCGGCTGACCGACGTGGCACTGGCCCTGCACGAGCTGCCGGTTCCCACGATCGCCAAGGTGACCGGGGTGGCCGTCGGGGCGGGGTGGAATTTGGCGCTGGGGTGCGACCTGGTGGTGGCCACACCGGAATCGACGTTCTGCCAGATCTTTTCGAAGCGTGGCCTGTCGATCGACCTCGGCGGCTCCTGGCTGCTACCGAAAATCGTCGGTCTGCAACAAGCCAAGCGACTCGCGTTGCTGGCGGACACGATCGACGCCGAGGAGGCGTGCGCCCTCAACCTGGTGACGTGGGTGGTGTCGGCCGCGGAGATCGACGCCTTCGTCTCGGATCTCGCCAGCCGGTTGGCCGCCGGTCCGCCGATCGCGCTGGCGCACACCAAGGCACTGCTGAACGAGGGCGCGGACCGCACCCTGCGTGACGCGCTGGCCAACGAGGCCCGCGCTCAGGGCGTCAACTTCGCGACGGCAGACACCGCCGCTGCCTATGCCGCTTTCGCGCAGCGGCGGGAGCCGTCGTTTACTGGTCGGTGGGCCGTACCGAAACCTGGCGTAAAACCACAATCGGGCGAGAAGCAATCGGAGTAGAGATATGCGTGAAACAGTCATCGTCGAGGCCGTGCGTACACCGGTGGGCAAGCGCAACGGCGCGCTGTCCGGCATGCATGCCGCCGACCTGTCCGCGGTCGTCCTGACCGAGCTCATCGAACGGACCGGCATTGGTCCCGACATCATCGACGATGTGGTCTGGGGCTGCGTGTCCCAGGTGGGTGACCAGTCCAGCAACATCGGCCGCTACGCGGTCCTGGCCGCCGGTTGGCCGGAGACCATCCCCGGGACCACCGTCAACCGGGCCTGCGGGTCCAGCCAGCAGGCGCTGGACTTCGCCGTGCAGGCGGTGATGTCGGGGCAGCAGGACGTCGTCGTGGCCGGCGGGGTCGAGGTCATGAGTCGCGTTCCGCTCGGTTCGGCCCGGGCAACCGGCATGCCCTATGGCCCGAAAGTCCTTGCGCGCTATGACGATTTCTCCTTCAATCAGGGCCTGTCGGCGGAGATGATCGCCAAGAAGTGGGGATTCTCCCGCACCCGGCTCGACGAATACTCCGTCGAGTCCCACGAGCGGGCCGCGGCGGCGCTGGATGGCGGCGCATTCACCGAGCAGACCGTGCCGGTCTTCGTCGACGGGGCCGACAACAACGTCTTCACCGCCGACGAGGGCGTGCGGCGGGGCAGCACCGTCGAGAAGCTCGGCACGCTCAAGCCGGCCTTCGCCGAAGACGGCGTGATCCACGCGGGCAACTCCTCGCAGATCTCCGACGGCGCCGCCGCGCTGCTGGTGACCACCGCCGAGATGGCGGTCGAGTTGGGCCTGACGCCGATCGTGCGGTACCTGGCGGGCGCCGTGACCGGGGCCGATCCGGTGCTCATGCTCACCGGCCCCATCCCGGCCACCGAGAAGGTGCTGAGCAAGGCCGGCGTCGCGCTGTCCGATGTGGGCGTCTTCGAGGTCAACGAGGCGTTCGCGCCGGTGCCGCTGGCGTGGCTGGCGGAGACCGGGGCGGACCCCGCCCGGATGAATCCGCTGGGCGGCGCCATCGCGCTGGGACACCCGCTGGGCGCGTCCGGCGCGGTGCTGATGACACGCATGGCACATCACATGCGCGACAACGGGATTCGTTACGGCCTGCAGACCATGTGTGAGGGCGGCGGCACCGCCAACGCCACGCTGGTGGAGCTGGTGAGCTGACGGCGGCGGCCTGACGCGCGCAAAAAAATCCGCACCCCGTGACCCTTGTCACAGCGGCCAAACTAACCTACTGTGTGTTCACTAGGTTGGTTTTCCACCGCCGATACATGAGGGGGTTTGGTGCCCGTCGCACGGCGATACGACACGCTTCTCGCCAAGGGGGAGGACCGCAAGCAGCGGATTCTCGACGTCGCGCAGCGGCTGCTCACCCGCAACGGCTGGCGCAGCACGACGCTCGCCCAGATCGCCGGCGAGGCCGGCGTCACCCCCGCCGGGCTGCTGCATCACTTCGAGTCGAAAGAGCAGCTGCTGCACGCCGTGCTCGATGCCCGCGACCTCGATGACGACACCCACGCGGACCGGACCGGCGACCTGTTCGATCAGATCGCCGCCGTCGCGGACCGTATTCACCGGGCGCCCGAGCTGGTGGGCACGTTCACGGTGCTGCTCGTCGAGAACATCCTTCCCGAGGCCCCGCTGCACGACCGCATGCTGTCCAGGTACCGGGCCGCGACCGACATCGTCGCCGACCTCATCCGTCGTGGTCAGGCCGACGGCCGGTACCGCCAAGACATAGACCCCGCCGTCAAGGCGGTAGAGATCCTCGCCTTCGTCCACGGAATGGAAACGACATGGTTACTCGATCCTTCGATACCGCTAGCCGACGCGTTCAAGCAGTACGCCGAGACACTGGCGCGGGATTTCGCGCCCCCGAAGAAGTCCGAGACGACATGAGGTACCGGCTGGACGTCGTCGCCGCCACCGTCGTCGACGTGGTGAGATTCGCCGGCGGCTGGATCTTCGACCGGTCGATGGCGGGTTGGGACGTGACCGTGCTGGTCGCCGACCACCCGGACGACCGGCCGCTGCAGATCATCGGCGCGCAGGTGCTCGACCTCGAAGAGGCGCTGGCGTCGGTGCAATCGCGGCCCCGTCCGCAGGCCCTGGCCGCCGCGGCGGACCTGTTCGGCTGCGACGCGCGGGTGCGCCAGGGCGTGCTGCAGGCCCTTGATCACGGCGCCACCGAGGTCACGCTGTGGGGCGAGAGCTGGCCGTCGGAGCTGGACGACAGCGTCGGCCTGGTGCAGCACCAGCTGAGCACCGCCGCGCAGACGTTCAAGGGCCAGGCGTTGGCGGCGGCGGCCGCACCGCACGCCCCGATCGGTCACGTGGAGACCTTCCGCAACGGCCTGCTGGCGTGGCCCCCGGTCGCCGCCGATCTGGTGCCCGCAAGCTAGCGCCCGGGGAATTGCGCAACCGCCCGGCCCGCGCGGGTAGCGCGTTCGCCGTGGGGTTGGGGGTCGCGTCGTTGACGACCACCATGCCGTGTGAAAATGTAATACTCATCCGCGAGAGGCACGTTCTCACTAGCCGAGATTCAAGGAGCAGGAGATGGCGAACGAATTCTCCGAGTTGGACTTCTTCCGCGGCACCGAGCTGATCGAGAACCCGTACCCCTACTACGAGGCCCTGCGCGAGCGCTGCCCCGTCACGCGGGAGAGCCATCACGACGTCACCATGATCACCGGTTGGGACGAGGCGTGCGCGGTGCTCAACGACGCCGAGACGTGGTCGTCGTGCATCTCGGTCACCGGCCCGTTTCCCGGCTTTCCGGTGCCGATCGAGGGTGACGACATCACCGAGCTGATCGAGCAGCACCGCGACGAATTGCCCTTCAGTGACCAGCTGCCCACGCTCGATCCGCCGACCCACACCAACCACCGCTCCCTCATGATGCGGCTGATCACCCCCAAGCGCCTCAAGGAGAACGAGGACGCCATGTGGGCGCTGGCCGACCAGGCACTCGACGATTTCCTGGCGCCGGGGCGCGGCGAGTGGATCAAGGGCTTCGCCGGCCCGTTCACGCTGCTGGTCATCGCCGACCTGCTCGGCGTGCCGATGGAGGACCGCGACAAGTTCGTCAAGGGCATCGCTGAGCACGCGGGTGGCGGCATCGGTGGCACCAAGGGGTCCCTGGCCCACAGCCCCCTGGAATTCCTCTACGGCCTGTTCTCCGACTACGTCCGCGACCGCCGCCGCGAACCCCGCGACGACGTGCTGACGGGCCTGGCCACCGCGACGTTTCCCGACGGCTCGGTTCCGGACGTCGAGGACGTGGCGCGCGTCGCCGCCAACGTCTTCTCGGCGGGCCAGGAGACCACCGTGCGGCTGCTGGGTGCGTCATTGCAGACGCTGGGGGAGCGCCCCGACATCCAGGCGCAGTTGCGCAAAGACCGCAGCCTCATCCCTAACTTCATCGAGGAGTCGCTGCGCCACGAAAGCCCGGTCAAGGGCGACTTCCGGTTGAACCGCAGGCCGGTCAACATCGGTGGCGTCGAGCTGCCCGCGGGCACCACGGTGATGATCGTGCAGGCGGCCGCCAACCGTGATCCGCGCCGGTTCGAAGACCCCGCCACGTTCGATCCGGCCCGCAAGAACGCCCGCCAACACATCTCGTTCGGGCGCGGCATCCACAGCTGCCCGGGTGCGCCGTTGGCGCGGGCCGAGACCCGGGTGGCGATCGAGCGATTGCTCGACCGCACGACGGATATCAGGATCGATGAGAAGGTTCATGGGCCGGCGAATGACCGCCGCTACCAATACGTTCCGACATACATCCTTCGTGGCCTGACCGAACTGCACCTGGAGTTCACGCTGTCATGAAAGTTTGGGTAGACGACCAGAAGTGTCGCGGTCACGGCATGTGTCTCACGCTGTGCCCCGACGTGTTCAGCCTGACCGACGACGGTTACGCCGAGGCCATAGATTCCGACGTTCCAACGGAATTGCAGGACGCGGCGCAGGAGGCAATCCAATGCTGTCCCGAGCAGGCGATCAGCGAGAAGTAACCAAATACACGGGCGAGTAGGGAGATTCATCAGTGGCTAAGGGCTATGTCATCCTCACCGAGAAGATCAACGACCCGGAAGGCATGAAGGCGTACGCCCAAGCCGCCGGATCGGCGATGAGTGGCGCCACCATTCTCGCGGTGGACACCGCGCCCAAGGTCGTCGAAGGCGACTGGCATGGCGACCAGACCGTCGTACTGGAATTCGAGTCGGTGGATGCGGCCCGGGCGTGGTACGAGTCCGAGGGCTACCAAAAGGCGGCGAAGCTGCGCCAGGCGGCGGCCGACTGCAACGCGGTCATCCTCTCCGGATTCTGACCGTTACTCTCCGACGATGGAGATCGCCTGCCGAGGGCATTGACGGACGGCCTCGCGCACGTCGGCCTCGTTCTCCGGGGTGACTTCTTCCTGGTGGACCGTCAGCATGTCGTCGTCGCCGAGCTCGAATATATCGGGGTTGATGCCCATGCAGACGCCGTTGCTCTCGCAGAGTCCCCAGTCGACTTCGATCTTCTTCGTCACCGCAACCCCCTTACCGAAGTACCTTGACGGGCACGTTCTTCCAGCCCGCGACGTTCTGCATGGTCACCCGTCGGCAGCCCGCCCAGTCCACTTCGTAGCGCGGCATGAAGTCGAGCAGCCTCTCCAGCGCGATCCGGCTTTCCAGGCGGGCCAGCGCGGCGCCGAGGCAGCTGTGGATCCCGTACCCGAGTCCGAGGTGTTGGGCCTCGGTCTGGTCACGCTCGATGTCGAACGTGTCGGCGTCGGTGAAGGCGTCGGGATCGCGGTTGGCCGCGGCGCCACACAGGAATACGGGTTTGCCCGCCGGGATCACGCCGCCGCTGACGTGGGCCTCCTTGAGGGTGTAGCGGACGTTGTACTGCACCGGCCCCTCGTAACGCAGTAGCTCCTCGACCGCGCCGGGAATCTTGTCGCGATCCTCCTGCAACTTCTGCCACTGGTCGGGGTGACTGGCGAAGATGACCGCCGCGTTGCCCATCAGCTTCGTCACCGTCTCGGCGCCCGCGCCACCCAGAAGGGTTGCGAACCCGCAGATCTCGATGTCGTCGAGCTTGCGCAACTCGCCGTTTTCGCCGGGAATCTCGGCCGCGATCAGCCGGCTGATCATGTCGTCCTGCGGCTCCTGGCGCCGCTCTTGGACCAGGCTGAAGTAGTACATCGCCGTGTCGATGTTGGCCTGCATGCCGGCTTCGCTGACCTCGATCTGCCCGGGCTCGTGGTGCAGGCTGGTGTCGATCCAGTGGCGGACCTGCTGGCGGTATTCCTCCGGCACGCCGGCCATCCGGGTGATGACCTCCACCGGGAACGGACCGGAAAAGTCCTGCACCACGTCGAAGTTGTCCGAGTCCACCGCGCCCAAATACTTGTTGATCACCTCGATGATCGTCTCGCGCTGCGATTGAATTGCCCGTGGCGTAAACGCCTTGTTGAGCAGGCTGCGCATGTGCCGGTGCTCGGGCGGGTCCATGAAGATGATCGACTTCTGCTCGGGGGAGATGCCCCGGCGCACCATCGCCAGGTCGCAGCCGCGCGCCGACGAATAGGTCTCGAAGTCCTTGAACGCGGCCGCCACGTCTTCATGGCGGGTCAGGGCGTAAAAGTCCTCTTTCTCGTCGTAATACAGTGGCGTTTCCTCGCGCATCCGCCGATAGATGTCGAACGGGTTGTTGAAGTAGTCCTCGGAGTACGGATCGAAGACGACCTTCGCTTTTGTCACTGCATCCTCCTCAGCGGCGAGGTTGGGCTGAAACCTTTACAGCGGAGTCACTGACTGTAACGCTAACGGTAATACCTTCGTGACGAAGCTGAAAGACCAAAACGCTGGCATTTCAAATGCTCTTCGCGATGTCGATCCGCTCGATGACGCCTTCCAGCGCACCCAGACCGCCGCCCAGCTCCTCGGCGATATCGCGGACGACGGCGACGTCCTTCGCGACGAAGTCGCCGGCGACCTCGATGAACGACGCGACGGAACCGCCCGCCGCAGCGAGGTTCAGCACGCGACTGGCCGCGCTGCCGTGCTGCAGGGCGCTCAGCAACGTCGATTCCCGCACGCCGAGCCGCTCTCCCAACCGAATCGATTCGGCGAGTAGGCCGATCTGAGCGGCGAACAGCGCATTGTTCACGAGCTTCACCCGCTGGCCGGCACCCGTCGGCCCGACGTGCAGGATCGGATCCCCATAGCAGTCCAGCAGCGGTCGGACCCGGTCGACCGCGTGGTCGGCGCCGCCCACGAATAGCGTGAGACGGCCGGCCTGGATGTCGTGCGGCCCACCGCTTACGGAGGCGTCAACGACGTCAACCCCGTCGGCGCGCCGGGCGATGGCCTCGACGGTGTTCGGGTGCGCGGTGGTGTGCACCACCAACGCCGAACCGGGACGCATGCTCACCAACAGTGCGGTATCCAGGCAGACATCCCGCAGCTGCCGGTCGGTGAATACGCAGAGCACCACCACATCCGCGTGCGCACCGGCCTCCGCCGCGTCGTCGACCGCCCGCGCGCCCAGTTGCTCGATTTCGCGACGCTTTTCGGCCGTCCGACCCAGCACTTGGACGTCGTGACCGGCTACCACCAGACGGCCCACCATGGGACGACCCATCCGCCCCGCGCCGATGAATCCGACCCTCACCGGATCCTCATCGGGGATGGGCCATCAGGGCCAGCGCCGCGTCGGCCGCATCGAGCACGGCGCCGCCGCTCGCCCCGACCTCGCCGGCGAGGTCGACCACCAACCGGACGTCCTTCTGCAGCAGGCCTCCCGCGACATCGGCGAGGCGGTCCAGCCCGCCGATGCCGCCGAGTGCGTTGAGCGCGAAGCTGTTTCCACTACTGCGGGAGACCACCTCGGTGAGGCGATCCGGCTCGACGCCCAGCTCCTTGGCGAACGACAGGGCGGCGGCCGCGGTCGCCAGGTTGGCGGTGAACAACAGGTTGTTGAGCAGCTTCGTGGTTTGTCCGGAACCCAGCTCGCCGAGGTGAACGACCGGATCGGCATAGGTTTCGAAGACCGGACGACACCGCTCGACGACATCGGTGTCGCCGCCGGCCATCACGAGCAGCCTGCCCTCGGCCGCCGCGCCTCCCCCTCCGCTCACCGGCGCGTCGATGACGGAAACACCTTGCGGGGCGGCCTTGTTCGCGAGCTCCCGGCAGGTGTTCGGGTGCACCGTGCTGTGCACGGCGATGACGCTGCCCGGCTTCATCGTCGTCAGCAATCCGCTTTCGCCGCAGGCGAGTTCCTCGATGTCGGCATCGCCGATCACGCACAGGCAGACCAGGTCACTGGCCGCGGCCAGCTCGGCCGGAGACCCGGCGACTTTCGCCGCTGTGTCGGCGAAAGCCTCGAGGACCTCCGGCCTGCGCGCCCACAGCGTGGTGGGGTAGCCGCCCTCGACGATCCGCCGCGCCATGGGTCCGCCCTGGCTGCCCAAGCCGATGAATCCGACGCGCATTACCCTGCCTCCTCGTCCGCCGAACGTGACGCTGCAGCCACGTTCGGACTCGAAGGTGACTGTGGCGTCACAGTCGAGGAGCGGTTTGTGCGTGAGGCCGCCTCGGCCACGCACTCCCGCACGAACTCGAGAACTTTCGAGTGGTAGTCGGGGGCGGCGTGGCTGAGGCTGATGTTGTGCCCCGCGTCCGGTTGTCGATGCACCACGAACCGCGGCGCCCCGGCGAACAGTGCCCCGATCTCGGCCACCGCCGCATCGTCGGCCTGCCAGACCTTTTCGTGCTCAGCGATGCTGAAGTGCACCGGGACGCGCACGGCGGGCGCGAGCTCCGGAAAAGTCTGTCGCGCCCAGTCCGACACCATCTGGTCCTCGTACGAGGGCGCCGACGGCGAAATCGTGGCGCCGCCGAGGACCTCGGGCGGATAGAGCCCCTCTGGGCTCCAGAGCAATTCGCGCATGCCCGACGGGCGGCGTTCGCGGGTAGCGGTTTTCAGTATGTCCTTGGCCGCGGGGTGGTAGTGCCGGCCGGTGCCGGCCAGTTCGATGCCAAGCAGGTCGGCGCCGCGCTCGTCGGCGGCCATCCGTATCATCAGCTCGCAACCGCCGGAATGGCCCCACACGAATACGCCTGCGCCACGAGGTCGTTCGCCGAGGATGCGATCGACGGCACCGTAAGCCAGGTTGACGCGCTGCTCACCGGAGACCATCGCTTCCGGATAGGGCGCCGAGCTGCCATAGCCGGGCCGATCGAGGGCCACCACGGTGAATCCGGCTGCCGCTGCGGTCCGGGCGAGGGAATACGACGGATGACCCGGGCAATCGAAATACATTGCGGTGGTGCCGCCCCCGTGAATGGCCACGATCACGGCCTGAGGGTCTTCGGCTTCGGCGACCAACGCGGACATCGGTACCCCGTCCACGATCACGAGCCGGGGGCGGGGTGCCGTGCTCGTCATCTGTCGGCCCGCAGCAGGAGCACGCCGCTGGGGGTGAGGCCGCCACTGCTGACCACACCCACGCGGGCGCCGGCGACCTGGCGGTCACCGGCCTCGCCGCGCAGCTGGGTGATCGCCTCGTGCAGGAGCCCCATACCGTGCGTGCGGCCGTGCGAGAGTTGGCCGCCGTGGGTGTTGAGCGGCAACAGGCCGTCGCGCGCAATGTTCTTGCCGCCGTCCAGGAATTCCTTGGCCTCACCGATACCGCAGAAACCCAGCGCCTCGATCCAGGACAGGCAGTTGAAGGAAAAGCCGTCGTAGAGCTCGGCGACGTCGACTTCGGCGGGCCGCAGCGAGGTGCGCGTCCACACGTGCGCCGCCTGGCCCAGCACCTGCGGTTCGTGGGTGAGAGTGCTTTGGTCCCAATCGAGTCGCTCGACGATCTGCGTTCCCACCGCTTCCACCAGCACCGGTGGCTTGGCCAGGTCGCGGGCGGCGTCGACGGCCGAGACGATGACGGCGATAGCGCCGTCGCACGGGACGTCGCAGTCGTACAGCCCGAACGGCGTGGTGATGGGCCGCGCGCCCAGGTAGTCGTCCATCGTCATCGGCGTCCGGTAGATGGCGGTCGGGTTGAGTTCGGCGTTGGCGCGCTGGTTCAACGCGATCCAGCCCAGCGTCTCCTTGGTGGTGCCGTACCGGTGAAAGTGCCGCTGCGCGTTCATCGCCAACGTGTGTGCCGCCGACGTCGCCCCGAATGGCATCTGCCAGCCCGACATTCGCCCCATCGACGGGGCGATCTTGCCATGCTTCATCAGCTCGCCGTGGGTGGCTTCCCACACCGTCCGGAAGCACAGCACGTGCCGCGCCAGCCCGCCGGCGATCGCCAGCATCGCGGCGATCACGGAGCCACCCGGCCCGAACGTCTCCATCGCGCCGTTGTGCCACGTCGGCCGGATGCCCAATGCGGCCTCCAGGGCGGTGGTGCCCCCCTCGCCCATTCCCGCCACGTTGAGAGCGCCGGGGTAGGTGGACAGGCCGTCGATATCGGCGAATGTCAGGCCGGCGTCGGCGATGGCCGCTTCACACGCCTGCACCGTCAGCGCCAGCGGCAGCTGCATCAGCCGGCGACCGATCGGCGACGCGCCGATCCCGGTCAGCGCGACCTTGTCCTCGAACTTCTCGGCGGTCAACATCGGCCGGACGTATTCGCCGAACCGTTCCGGCGCGATCTCGTCGTCGGGTAGGGGAACCGACTGCCCGTCGGCACTCGGCTTGAACAGCGGGAACCATACGTCCTCGACCTGCTCGAAGACGACCTCGACCTGCTGGCCGAGTTCGAGCCGATCGGGCTCGCACTCGACGATGTTGGTGGTCAACCGGACCCGGGGATCCTCGGCGATCGCCACCTGCGCGATCACGTAGGGCGCAGGCAGCCCGGGCAGGCTGAATCGCTCGTTGACGGTGAATCCGGCGAGCGTCGCCCTGCCCGAGACCTCCCGCACGCCCACGTCGAGCGAGCGGCAATACCGGCACACCGGCGCCGGCGGATGGATCAGCGATTCACAGGCCTTGCATTCCTGCAGCCGTAGTTTCCCGTCGGCCCCCGAGGTCCAGAAAAACTCGTTCTCCTGCGTGACCTGGGGCAATGGGCGGCCCGGTGCTGCTGACACGTCACCTCCGGGGGTCGCACGGCCGGCCCGGTAGGGCCGTTATACGAATCGGAGAATCACGTTATCACTTGCGAGCAGCCACGATCTACACCGCACCCGCCCTGAGCCCGCCGTCAGTACGGCACCCAGGTGCCGGTGAAATAGGTGCCCCATTGGTGAAAGCCGGCATTCCACATCGGTTCGTTCGGCGACCACCATGGCCGTGGCGGGGGCGGCGGTGGCACGTCCTGCGCGGCGAATGGCGGCGCGTAGGCCGGCGGGGAGGCATACCAATCCGGAATTGCCGGTGGCGGTTTGCACTCGAAGGTCGACACATTCCACGACATGTTGGGGTCGCACTGCGCCGAGCTGATCGCCGGCGTTGCGATCACCCCGACAGCCGCCCCGGCGAAGGTGACCGCAAGGACAGCGGTCAGGCGACGCACAAACCACCTCATGGTGGGCCTCCCACTTGGAGCCATCTCGACCCCGGCTGGTGTCAGCTTATTCCGTAGATACCGCCGCGGCCAGATGGAACATCCGGCGTGACGCGACCGCGAGCCGGGGTCGTCGTGGCGTTTCCGGGCGGCCGGGAGTTATGCTCGCCAGGGCGGTATCAAGTACTTAACATTCGGAGGGCTGGTTGCTCGACGCAGAGAAGGTCCTGATCACCGGGGCGACGGGCAAGATCGCGTTTCCGATCGCGCGTGCCCTGGCGGCGGCGGGAAACGAGGTGTGGGGCGCAGCGCGCCTGAAAGATCCCGCGGCGCGGCAACAACTTGTGGACGCGGGGATCAGGCCCGTGGCACTGGACGTCAGCGCCGGCGACTTCTCAGCTCTCCCGGACGATTTCACGTACGTCTTCCATGCGGCCGTCGACCCCGGCACCGATGACTGGAGCCGGTGCGTGGAAACGAACGCGCAGAACTCGGGCGAACTGCTCTACCACTGCCGCGCCGCACAGGGTTTCGTCTTCTGTTCCACCGGCTCGATCTACGCCTACCAGGGCCGGCGGCCGCTGACCGAGACCGACCCGCCGGGAGCGCCGCTGCGGGCGAACTACAGCTTCTCCAAGGTTGCCGCCGAAGCGGTGTGCACCTGGGTTGCCAAGCGCTACCGGGTTCCGCTCACCATCATCCGGATCTGTTCGACGTACGGCCCCCAGGGCGGTGCGCCGGCCGATCGTCTCGATGCGATGTTGGCGGGCAGGCCAATTCGGCTGCATCCCGACAAGCCGAACAACTACAACCCCATCTACGAAGACGATTACGTGGAGCTGGGCATCCGCGCGATGGAAGTCGCCGCGGTGCCGCCGGTCGTGGTGAATTGGGCCGGCAGCGAGACCGTCAGCGTGGAGGAGTACTGCGCGTTCATGGGCAAGCTGGTCGGCGTCGAACCGATCTTCGAGTACTCGCCCCGGGCGCACACGCCGCTGTGGCCGGACGTCACCCACATGCACGACGTGCTCGGCCGCACCAAGGTGCCCTGGCGCGAGGGCTTCCGGCGCATGGTCGCGGCTCGCCATCCCGAAATCCCGCTGCCCGAACACGATCCGACGAGAACCTGAGGACTGACGCCATGCATCTTCCCGGCACGCCATCGGACGAGGTCGCCGAGATTCTCGCCACCGGGGGCGGCGAAATCACCACGCTGTTCGTCTCCATGGCGGTCCGCCACCCCGGCGGGAAGGACGCCGATTACCTACGCTGGCACACCCTGGACCACCGCGCGGAGCAACACCGGCTGGCCGCCGTGCGCGCGTCGTTGCGGCTGGTGTCGACACCGGCCTGCCGTGCGGCGCGCGCGCTCAGCGAGGGCCCGCTGGACGCGGTCGACCACGTGATGACGTATTTCTTCGCCGATATGGCCGGACTGCACGATTTCAATGAGCTGTCAACGGCATTGGGCAATGCCGGCCGAAAGCTGCCGCTGCTGCCACCGGTGGAGCGTGGCGTGTACGAGGTGCAACGCAAAGCGGCTGCGCCGCGCGTCCGGATCGGGTCGGACGTTCTGCCCTGGCTGCCCGTGCGGGGCGCGTTCGTGTTGGTCGAGCGGGGATCGGCGTCACCGGACCCGCTGGTGGAGGTCGACGGTGTCGCCGGTGTCTGGTCCGCGTTGTCGCGCCGGGTCGACGCCAGTCTGGCCAGCGCCCGAGAGAACCAGACGATCACCTACTGCTTCCTCGATGACGATCCCGTCGCCACCGCCGAGCGGCTGCACCCGGTGCTCAAGGCCCGCTGGGCCGAGGCGGATATCGAACCTCTTTTCGCCGCACCGTTTTTCGCGGTTGTTCCGTACGAGTGGGATCGGTATGTGCCATAGGGGAGGGTTCGCGTGCGCATCGGCTTGATGGTTGGCTCCGACAAGGAGCGCTCGCGTGCGGATCGGCTGGCCGGCTTGATCGACGACGGTGTCGCGGCCGAAGCCGACGGGTTCACCGCGTTTTGGATGCCGCAGGTTCCCGGCTACCTCGACGCCATGACCGCCGTGGCGCTGATCGGGAAGGCCACCGATCGCATCGAAATCGGAACGGCCGTCGTTCCGATCCAGACTCGCCACCCGATGATCATGGCGCAACAGGCCTTGACCACCCAGGTGGCGTGTGGCGGGCGGTTCACGCTCGGCATCGGGCCGTCGCACCACTGGATCGTCAACTCGCAGCTGGGCTTGCCCTACGACCGCCCGGCACGCCTGATGAGGGACTACCTCGCCGTCCTCGACGCGTCCTTCGCGGGACCGGGGGCCGTCGACGTCGACAACGAAAACTACTGTGTCCATTCGCCGGTCGACGTCACGGACGGGTTGGAGATGCCGGTGCTGTTGTCGGCGCTGGGGCCGACGATGCTGCAACTGGCCGGCGAGCGGGCCGGCGGCACCATTCTCTGGATGGCGGACGAGCGGGCGATCGGAGACCACGTCGTCCCGCGCATCACCGCAGCGGCCGGCGCGGCCCGGCGGCCCGCGCCGCGGATCGTCGCCGGCGTGCCCGTCGCGCTCTGCTCACACCGCGAGATCGACGATGCACGCGGCTATGCCAGCGAGGTGTTGGGGCACGCGGATTTCTCGCCGAACTATGTGCGGCTACTGCAGCACGGTGACGCCCAAGACGTCGGCGACACCATGGCGGTCGGCGACGAGGCGGCCGTCCTGGATCGGCTGCGCCGGTATCGGGACGCGGGCGTCACCGACCTGGCGGTGCGAATCGTGCCGCTGGGCAAGGACATCGGCGAGCGGACCGAATCGCGGCGCCGCACCCAGGAGTTCCTGTCTTCCCTCTGCCCGGCTCTGTGATCAGCGCGCCGGAAGTCCGAGGACACGCTGCGCGATGATGTTGCGCTGAATTTCCGACGTGCCGCCCGCGATGGTGCCCGCATAGCTGCTGATGTAGCGCGCGAACCAGCTGGCGGTGAAAAGGTCAGGGGCGTAAGGATTATGCGGGGCGGTGAGCATCTTGTCGGGTAGGCCGTCGACCCCGGCCGCGTCCAGTGCATGCCGCAGCGCGCTCTGTTCGGCCTCCGAACCCAACACCTTCAGCACGGACAACGCGGCCACGTCCACCTCACCGCGGGCCGCCCGGCCCAGGGCGGCCGACCCGAGCAACCGCAGCGCGTAGTAGTCCATCACGATGGTGGCGTAATGGTCCTCGTTGACCTCATCGGCCGGCCGGTAGTCCTCGAGCAATTGCTCGAGCCGGTTCGCGAAGGCCATCCACATCAGGGTGCGCTCGTGGCCGAGCGAGCCGTTGGCGACCTGCCACCCGCCATTGAGCGGGCCGAGCAGGTTGTCCGCAGGCACCCGGACATCGTTGAAGAACACCTCGTTGAAGTCCAACTCGTCGCGGTCATAGACCGAGGGGAAGGGGCGACGCACCACCCCGGGAGTGTTGGTCGGTATGAGGAGTGCGCTGATTCCCTTGTGGCGGGGAGCGTTCGGGTCCGTGCGAACGAAGGTCAGAATCACGTCGGCGTCATGGGCGCCGGAAGTCCATACCTTCTGCCCGTTGACCACGAACCCATCGCCGACCAACTCCGCCTTCGTCCGCAGCCCGGCGAGGTCTGAGCCGGCTCCGGGTTCACTCATCCCCAACGACGCGGTCTTTTCGGCTCGCAGGATCGGGACGGCCCAGCGCCGCTTCTGCTCCTCGGTGCCGAAGGACAACAGCGACGCCGCGATGATGCCGACCCCTTGGGGATTGAAGCAGTGATAGATCCGCCGCCGTGACAGCTCCTCGCGATGCACGAACTGCTGCAGGATGTTTGCGTTGCGACCGCCGAATTCCGGTGGGTTGCCGGGTAGTAGCCACCCGTGGTCGAACTGGAGCCGCTGCCACCGGCGCGACCATTCGGGCACGTGCGAGGTCGACGAAGGACGCTCCGCGGCTTGAGCTTGTGTCGGCAAGTGTTCGGTGAGGAAGCTGACGAACTCCGCCCGGAACGCCTCTACGTCGCTGTCAAAGGTGAGTTGCACGGCGTGACTCTTCCGGACGAGGACCGCTCAGCGCGTGAATCCCCACTCTGCCTCGTTCTCTTCGGTTTTCAGGTGTTCGGCTGGATCCTCGGTGTCGGCGAGCGGCGGCGCAGATGCGCGCGAGGTGCGCTGGCCGATTTCGGTGATGGCATGCACGGGGCAGTCGAGCAGCGCCCGCATGACCGCGTCGCGATCAGGCTCGGCCACCGTGCCGTCCCCGATGAGGGACGCGTATCCCCAGTCGTCCAGCGAGAAGTACCCCGGCGCGTGCTTGGCGCAGATGCCGAAGCCGTCGCAAACGGTGCGGTCCAGACGAATTCTCATGCTTGCCTCACAGCTTCCGCCTCGTAGGGACGGTCCGCGCGGAACACGCCGCGGGCGCAGTCCGGACACGCGCCGCTGAGGTGCGCCTCGACTTCGTCCGGGAACTGATCGAGCAGGCTGGCGGCGACGTTGGTGGCGGCGTCCAGCGTCGCGCACGCGCCGCGCCCGCGCAGCAGCACCGACCAACGGCGCAACCGTTCGACATCCTCCGTCGTCGCGGCGCCGTCGCGCAGCGCTCCGGCGGCCGCGGCCATGGCCGCCGTACCGTTGAAGCACGATCCGCATTGCCCGGCGTTTTCGCGGTCGAAGTAGGCAAGCACCGATGCCGCCACCGCGACGGGGCAGTCGTCGGTGATGACCGAAATCGCGCCGCAGCCCAAACCGCTGCCGACACGTCGCATCGTCTCGTGGTCCAGGGTTGTCTCCAACACGGAGCGGTTGAGCAGGCCGGCGAAGTAGCCGCCCATCAACGCACCGCGGACCTGGTCGGCTGAAACACCATGCAAAGCAAGCAATTCGGTGAACGTCAAGCCGTGGGGGAGTTCGTAGAGCACCGGCGGCTTACCGGCGCCGGTGATGGTGGCCAGGAAGGTGCCGGGCGACAGCGTCGTGCCTTGCGACCGGTAATCGGTCGTGCCGTGGCCCTGCAGGTAGGGCAGGTTCGCCAAGGTCTCGACATTGCTCACCAGCGTCGGCCGGTCGTCGACGCCCGCTTCGAAGGGCCGCGGCGGTTTGTCGGTCGGCTTGGCCGGGCCGCCGTTGATCGCCCGAACGGCGGCGGTCTCCTCGCCGGCGACGTATCCCGGCTGCACGGTGAGCATGTCGATCGTGACACCCAGCGCGCCGGGCTCCAGTTCGCCCAGCGCTGACTGGACGCTGTGCGCCGATTCGGGATCGGACACGTAGACGTAGGCGCGGTCGGCGGCGACCATCGTCGCCGCGAGCCGCAGCCCGTCCAGCACCAGGTGAGGCCGATTGCGCAGCAGCCAGCGGTCCTTGACCGAAGCCGGTTCGCCCTCTTCGCCATTCGCGACGACGACGGGAGCGCCCAGCGCGCGTCCGTTGTCGCGCACCGACCGCAGCTTCACCGCAAGGGGAAACGCCGCACCGCCGCGCCCGACGATGCCGCTGGAATCGATTTCGCTCAGGAATGCGTCGGCGTCGGCGAGCGGGCGGTAGCCGCCGAGCTTCCGGTAGGCCGCAAGGTCTTCCCGGCCCTGGCCGGTGTGCTCCGTCAGCAGCCGCGGCGTGCACCCGGGGAAGGTCGCGGTGGTGATGGTTGTGGACTCGGTGGTGTTCAAAGCTGGCCTGCCATCGTCTTGGTTAGGCTTGCGCACATGCGAACTGCGGTGGTGCGCGTCAACGTCGACCCGGACAGCGTGCTCACGCCCGCGCAACTACGTGACGGCATGGCGGCTCTCCTCGAACTGGTCGCCACGGCCGGCGTGGACATGGTCGAGAACGATCTCGTGTCCATGCCCGCCAGCCGCCGCGAAGTCGAACTTCTCATTGCGGCTGACGACGGCGGCACCGCCAGGGACACGGCGATCGGATTGTGCGCCAGCGCGTTCGGCGGTGTTCCCGCGCCGGGCGTGATCACGTTTGTCAGCCGGGGGACCGACGACGACGCACACGGGGTGCTGTCCGCGTTCGGGTTGACCGGGCACATCGAGCGCACGCCCGGCGAGGACGGATTCGACATCGTCCATGTGACGCTGCGGGAGTCCGACCTCGAGCGGATTCCGGAAAGCCGGGTACACACGGCGCTGGAGGCGTCGCTCAACTGTGAGGTCCGCATCTACACCCGGTAGTGCACCGTTTCCCGCCATTACGAGCCCAGGAATTCGAGGATGGCGGGTGCCGCCTGCACCCAGGTGTCGAACATGTTGAAGTGTTGTACCCGGCCCGCGGCGCGGTCCTCGGAGGCGCGCTCCCAGGCGTCCTCGGGCCACGGCGGGTCGATCAGCTTCGATCCCTTGATCAAGCAGCTGACCTCGAGCGAAGTCCGCTTCGGGTGGTCCATGTCGTTCTCGCCGCCGCGAATGATCAACGTGGGCACCTGGATCCGGTCGAACATCTCGTCCTCGACGCCCGGAATCGTCTGTCCGGGTTTGGAGACGAAGGCGTTGAGCCAGCGCAGCATCAGCTTGAGGAACTCATCCTTGTCGAAGTCGAGGAACCGCTGCTTGTTGTCGGGGTTCTCCTCGATGCGCTCGCGCCATTCGGCCACCTTCACCACGCCGTCCATGCCGGTGCCGCGCACCGCGAGAATGCTGGGAATGATGTAGAAGGAGCCGAGCACGAAGGTGCCGTAGGTGCCGCCGACGATGTTCCACACCACCAGCTTGGTGACCATCTCGGGGTAGAGCATCGTGGTCAGCATGGAATCCCTTGCGCCGCCGGAACCTCCGGCCAGGATGCAGCGCTCGAAGCCCAGGCCGGTCACCAGCTTGTGCAGCGTCTCGGCGCGCATGTGCGACTCGCTCTGCCCGTAGAACTGCACATCGGAGGCGCCACAGTTGGGCCGGTCCCACAACAGCACCCGGTAGCCACCGGCGACCAGGGCATCGGCCAGCGGGCGTAGGCCGGGTATCTCCTTGCTGAACCGGCCGCCCGGCGTCAGGGCAATGAGATCGCCAGAGTCACCGAGGATTTCGTAGACGACATTTCCCCCGTTGATCTCGATAGAAGGCACCCGATTCTCCTGTAGTTAGGCCTGAACCAAAACGTCGTTGCCGACGATGCGCACCGGATAGGTACGAATACTCCATTCGGGCTTGACCGCGGTGGTACCGGTCGCCAGCTCGAAACCCCATTGGTGCCAGGGGCAGTAGATGTATTCCAGGTCGCGCACCATGACGGAGTCACCCGGCGTGGTCTCGTCGACGATCGTGCGTCCCCGGGCCCGTCCCGAACAGAGCGGCCCGCCTTGGTGGGGGCAGTAGTTCGCGATGGCGTAGAAGGTGCCGTTGACGTTGTAGACGCCGACGCCGTGCCGGCCGATGGGTACCAGTTTGTGTGTGCCCGGCGGGATTTCGTCTACCGTTGCGACGACATGCTCGCGGCCCTGGGCGAGGCGTGGCTCGGGCCGCTTGGTTTCCTCCGTCAACTCAGAGCACCCGGGTCTGACCCTCGAGGACCGGAACGGTCTCGGGTAGGTGATAGGTCGCGATGCCGTTCTTGTACATGACCGCGTCGCGGGCGTGCTTGGGCAGGTGTTTGACCAGCCAGCGTGGGTCGTCGAATGTCCAGTGCGGGTAGTCCGAGGAGAAGAGCAGGATCTTCTCGCATTCCATCCATTCCAGCGCGCGGGTCAGTTCGGTTTTGTCTTCGGGGTAGTCCAGCGGCTGGGTGGTGAACTTGATGTGGTCCTTGACGTACTCCGACGGTTTGCGCTTGATGTCGAGCCAGGATTTGCGTGCGTCGTAGATGGCGTCCATGCGCCACATCAGTGGCAGGATCCAGCTGAATGCGTGTTCGACGAACACAATTCGCAGCGTCGGGAATCGATCGAAGACACCGTCGAAGATCAGGCTCATCACCTGGTTGGCCGCCAGCAGCGAATAGGTCACCATGAAGTCGTGGTTGTAGCTGGGGTAGCCCACCGGCGGCATCGGCAGCTCGTCAAAGTGGCTGCGGGACAGGTGGCAGCTCACGGTGATGTCGTGCTTGGTGGCCGCCGCCCAGATCGGGTCGTATTTCGGGTGGCCCCAGGACGGCCGGGGCTCGGCCTTGATCAGAATCTGGGCCATAAAGGGATGTCCGGCCCAGCGCTCGATCTCGCGCACCGACTCTTCCGGCTCCTCGATGGCAAGGCAAATCGACCCGCGCCACCGCTCGTGCCAGTTGTTGTGGCTGTCCAGCCAATGGTTGGCCTGCCAATCGTTCAGCGCGGCCGACATCGCGTGCTGCGCTTCGGGAATGCGCGCCGGGTATGCCGCTGGTTCCAGGATCGCGATGTCGGAGCCGGCCTCCATGATCAGCTGGCGAAACGCCATATCCGGGTCGCTGCAGGGGAATTCACCGTTGGCGGGGAAGGCATCCACCCGCATCGCGTAGGAATGCGCGTAGTCCGGGGCGTCATAGTAGATCTGCTCGCCAACGGAGCGAGTGAGGAAGTACTTGCTGCGCCACGGCTCGGGGATGTACGGGAGTAGCTCTCCGCGCTTGGGCGCGGGGTGGACATCCGAGTCGACGCAGCGGACGGCTATGCGCTCGGTAGCGGGGACCCGCTCCTGCGAATGGGTCAACGTCATCTGGCTCTCCTCAGTCTTTCGCGATACTTCTACTCTGCGCTCACCCCGGCGGGAATGTCTATGCCGTAGAGCTGCGCCGCGTTGCGCCAGCAGAGCTTCTCGCGCTGCTCGGCGGACAACGCCCTGGGCAGCTTGGTGACATCGCCGCACTGCCAGTGTGGATAGCTCGAGCCGAACATCACCATGTCGTCTTTACCGGTGAAGCCGAACCATTCGCCGGCGAACTCGACGTCGCCGGGGCCGTCGAGGCTGCCCTGGACGAAATACACGTGGCCGGGCAGGTAGTCGCTGGGAATCCGCGGAGCCCACGGTGTCTGTTCCAGGTGCGGCCGGCCGAACGTGTCCATCCGCCAGATGAACGGCGTGATGAAGTCGGCGGCGCCGTCGCCCCACACGAACTTCAGGCCGTCGAACCGCTCGAAGACTCCCTCGGCGATCATGTTCATCTGGTGGTACAGGTAGTTCAATGCCATGAAACTGACGTACTGCTCGTAGGTACGCGTGTTCCCGGACGGCGTCGGCGGAAACGCAATGCCCGAGCCCACTTCGATGTGCGCCGCGACGGGAAGCCCCGCGTCGACGGCGGCTTCCCAGATCGGCCAGAACTGCGGTTTGCCGTAGAGCTCGCGTGATTGCAGCGGGACGCCGATCTGCACCACCCGCGGGTGGGCGCGCCATCTCTCGATCTCGCGCAGCGCGCCGGGAATGTCGTCGGGGTTGACCCGGATGGTGCCGCGGAATCGCTCGCCGAACTCGCTGGATTCCAGCCAGTTCGACACCATCATCTCGTTGTGCGCGGCGTGCAGGGCACTGCCCAGGTGCCGGTCCGGCATGATGCCGCGCGCCATCGGATGCAGGACTGCAATGTCGACACCGCGCTTCGAAAACAGTTCGTTGGCAACGAAATCCGGATCCGAACCCGGGTACTGGCGGTCCGGGCCCTCGGTGTTGGGGGCGTACTCACCGCCGGGGGCGCCGTACCAGTCCATCTCGTAGTCGGGGAACCCGCGGCTCTTGAACGGCTCGCGCAGCGTCTTGCGGAGCGCCTTGTTGGACGGAAAGAAGATGTGCACGCTCGCGTCGATCAACGGTGTGCTGGTTCCGTCAGCGTGTGTGATCACGAGAGCCACCCTTCGGCTCCGGCGGCCGAAGCCGGCCGTGCGAGGTCATATGATAGCCAATCTAACATTTTCTTCAGCGGTCCATCAACGGGTTTCCGGTAAGCATTTCGTTTAATCATTACCCCTGGTAGCGGGCGTTTTACGATTTTCTGGGCAAGTCGGGTTCTTCATTCCGGATAATACCATTCTCCGAGTTGCGGACGGATGCGATCCGGGCGGTCGCTCACCGCGACGCCCGGCTGCCGAAGGGCTACTCCGAGGCCCCACCCACCGTGACGCCGGCGGCCCGCTCGAACGGTTTGATCACCGTCGTGAAATCGGAGTCGGGCCCTTCGGTGCGCGCGAGCGCCTCCCACAGCCGGCCGACGGTCTGGGCAACCTCGGCGGGCACACCGAGCGCCCGGGCCTCGTCGAGGTAAAGGCGCACATCTTTCAGCATCAGCCCGGTGGCGAAGCCGTAGTCGAAGGTGCGCGGCAGGATCGCACGGGGGAACTTGTCGCGGCTCGCGCTCGTCGCACCCGACCCCGCGTTGAGTATCTCGATCATCACGCCGGGATCGAGGCCGGCTTTGACGCCCATCACGACGACTTCCGCGGTCGCGGCCAAGACGTTCGCCGCCAGAATGTTGTTCGCCAGCTTCATCGTCTGTGCCGAGCCCGGCTTGTCGCCGACATACATCGGCCGGCCTAGCGCCTCGAGCGCGGTTCGTACGGCGTCGAATTCGCGGCGCGGGCCGGACACCATCAGCGCCAGAGTCCCCTTCTCGGCCCCGCCGACACCGCCGCTGACCGGGCTGTCCATTGCCACTATGTTGCGCTGGGCCAGCAAGCCGTGGATCCGCACGGCCATTTGGCTACCGACAGTGGACAAGTCGACATAGCGCTGCACCCGCGCACCTTCGATCACTCCCGCCGGACCGGTGGCCACCTCGAGTGACGCGCCCGGTGTAGGCAGGCTGGCCAGCACCGTGTCGGCCCGATCGGCGACGTCTTTGGGCGATGACGCCGGCCGCGCTCCCAGGGCGACGGCGCGCTCGAGGGCTTCGCCGCGCGTGTCGAATGCGACGACGTCATGTCCTTCCCTGATGAGGCGACATGCCATGGGAAAGCCCATGTTTCCCAGCCCGACGAACCCAACGTCCACGGTGTGCCCCTCACCCCGATGGTGACGCCCCGCTGCGCCCGGCTCCGCCGCGCTAGCGGTCGCCACTGTCCCGGTTCATTTCGTCGAACGCCTCATTGGCGATGCGAAAGCTGTCGACGGCGGCGGGCACGCCGCCGTAGATGGCCACCTGCAGGAAGATCTCGCGGATTTCCTCACGGGTGACGCCGTTGGTCAGTGCCGCTTTGACGTGGGTGCGTAATTCGTTGGGCCGGTTGAGCACCGAGATCATCGCCAGGTTGAGCATGCTGCGTGTCTTGCGCGGCAGTTCCTCACGTCCCCACACCGCACCCCAGCAGTATTCGGTGACGAGGTCTTGCAGCGGCGCGGTGAAGTCGTCGGCGTTGGCCAGTGCGCGGTTGACGTATTCCTCGCCCAGCACCTCGGAGCGGATTCTCAGCCCCCGCTGGTAGGTTTCGCGATCCAATGTTTCCTCCTTCAAAGGCGAACGACGACAGTCTTGGTGGCGCTGAATGTGTCGAGGGCTTCATACCCCTTCTCGCGGCCATAGCCGGACTTCTGGAAGCCGCCGAACGGCAACTCCACTCCGCCGCCCGCGCCATAGGTGTTCACGTAGACCTGGCCCGCGCGGATCCGTGCCGCCAGCCGGTGCGCGCGGGCCAGGTCGCTGGTCCACACCGCGCCGAGCAGGCCGTACTGCGTGCCGTTGGCCAACTCGATCGCCTCGTCGTCGGTGCTGAACCGGTTGACCGTCAGCACCGGACCGAAGATCTCCTCCTGGCCGATCGGCGATGCGGGGTCGGCGCCGTCGATGATCGTGGGCGCGAAGTAAGCGCCTTCAGCCAGTCGCGCGTCGTTCGGAGGGCAACCGCCGCAGAGGATTTCGCCCTCAACGTTGTCGGTGAGCATGTCTTGAACCCGCCGCTGCTGCTTTCGGGAGATCAGGGGTCCGAGGTCATGGTCCTCGATCCCGGGCCCAATTGTGGCCGAAGTCAAACGCTGTCGGACCATGTCGACCACGGTGTCATGAATCGCGTCGTGCACCAGCAGGCGCGATCCAGCCGAGCATGTTTGGCCGGCGTTTTGCAGAATCGCCTTGGTGATCGACTCCGCGGCGCGCGCCAGATCCGCGTCGGGGAAAACGATCTGCGCGGACTTGCCGCCCAGCTCGAGGGTGGTGGGGACCACGCGATCGGCGGCGGCGTGAGCGACAATCGATCCGATCTGAGTCGATCCGACAAAGCCGAGGTGGTCTACGTCGGGATGCGCGGTGAGCGCCGCCCCGGCCTCGGCGCCAATGCCGGTCACCACGTTGAACACGCCCAGCGGCAGGCCGGCCCGCACCGCCAGGGTGGCGAATTCCACTGCCGTCCTCGGTGTTTCGTCGGCGGGCTTGACCACCGCACAGTTACCCACCGCGATGGCGGGAGCCACCGCGCGCGCGAGCAGCTGCATCGGGTAGTTCCAGGCGATGATGTGACCGGTCACCCCGAACGGCTCGCGCCGGGTGTACACGTGCAGATCCGTCGAGAGCGGGATGGTTTGGCCGTAATAGGAGTCGATGGCGTGGCCGTAGAACCGGAAGTACCGGGCCGCGACGGCGGCATCGGCGCGCGCCTGGCTCAGCGGCTTTCCGGTGTCCTCGCACTCCATTCGGGCCAATAGCTCGCGGTTCTCGTCGATGGCATCGGCGATCCGTGTCAACAGGGTCGCCCTGGCCTCCGGTGAGGTTTCCGGCCAGCGCTTCGACGCCGCTCGCGCCGCCCGCACGGCGCGGCCCACCTCATCACCGCCGGCGCGCGCGACGGGTCCCAGGGATCGGCCGGTGGCCGGATCGATGTTGTCGTACACGTCTGGCGAGGACACCGATTCGCCGTTGATGAAGGACTGCGTGGTGGTCACGGTGGTCCGGGCCTCTTTCGTCGCACCGACGGGTATCTACACGTTAATGTATATTTCCGTGGTCACGACAACCCGGCGTGGGCGGCCGACGCAGGCCGAAGCCAAGAAGCTGCAACAGAAGTTGCGCAAGGCGGCCGTGGCGACGTTCGTCAAGCACGGTTACGACGGCACCAGCATGGACGCGATCGCCAAGGCGGCCGGCATCACTCGGCGCACCCTCTATGCGCGCTATCCCGACAAGCGCGCGGTGTTCCTCGACGTCATTCCCTGGGCGCTCACCCGCAGAACGGAACGCGACGAGACCCACGAGGTGGGTGAGGCTGACCTGCGGACCGCCCTGGTCGAGGTCGGTCGGGCCGGTCTCGAGCGCGCGATCGATCCAGACATCGTGCGCCTGACGCGGATCGCGATGAACGAATCGGCACGGTTTCCGGAATTCGCCGTCAGTGCGCACTCCATGACCTGGTCCCCACGCCACCGGCAGGTGATGGACCTGCTCCGTCGCCATCACGAGGCGGGGGACATCGAGATCGATGATCTCGAGATGACCGCCGGCCACTTCATCGCGCTCGTCGAACATCTACCCGCGCGGTTGGCGGACTGCGGAATCTACCGCAGCTCCGAGGAGGACGAACGCCACCTGCAGCGCGCCGTCGACCTTTTCCTGCGCGGCGTACTCCGGCGGGACTGAATCTGACCGGCTGCGCACGCGCCGATTGCCTCCCCAATTAGCAAGGTAGGCAACGGAACCTGTGCGGATTCGCCGCCGACCCTGGACTATTAATATACGCTCGTGTTTACTTAACTGCGGTGGCGTCAACCCGAGGAGTGCCGGATGACCTCTGCAGTCGAGCGTCTAGTGACAATGGTCGGGGCGGAGGACTGCTTCGACATCGAGCCCGCGGAACTGTTGCCGCTGCAGTTGCAAGCGGCCGCCGAGCGTTTCGAGGCCCAGTCAGAACGCATTCCGCTGTTGGCGAACCGCGCGGAATCGGGAGGGGTCGAGCGCATCGCGCAACCCGCCGACCTGGTGCCGTTGCTCTTCGCGCACACCACGTACAAGACGTACGCGGAGGGCTGGCTCAACGACGGCCGGTGGGGCCGGATGGGCAGGTGGTTGGCCACCGTCTCCACCCGCGACGTCGACGGCCTGGACACCGCCGGGGTCCAGACGCTGGATGACTGGCTGAAACGGCTGGAGACCGCCGGCCACTACCTGTCGTGTTCGAGTGGCACCACCGGCAAACCCGCGATGCTGTCGTGCACCGAGGGCGACATCGAACTCTCGGCGCGAATCAACAGCGAGGCGCTGCTGTGGGCCACCGGCCTCACCCGCGGCGAGGACCGTAAATTCCTGGGCCTGGGACCGCAATTCGCCGCCCCACGCGAGGACGCGATCCGCCAGGCGATGGTCGATTGCTTCTCGTCGCGTTATCCGCCCTACCAATTCGGCGACGGCGAGCCGATCACCGTCGGGTCGATGGTCGACATGATCACGTTGCGCCGCAAACTGGCCGACGGCACCGCACGCCCGAGCGAAATCGCGGACTTCGAACGCATCGCCGCACAACGTGGCGCCGACATGGAAGCTTCGGCCCAGAAGGCTGTCGACGCGGTGATCGAGGCCCGCGCCGAGCCGCTGCTGGCCACCGGCATGTTCGCCACCTTGTATCAGATCGCTGAAGGCATCCGCGCCAAGGGGCACGGCGGCGACGACTTCCTTGCCGGCAACGCGATGATGGTCGCCGGTGGGCTCAAAGGTGCAGTGCTGCCGGACAATTACCGCGAATACGTCCTGGAGACGTTCAATGTCACCGAGGACCGGCTGTATCACGCGTACAGCATGCGCGAGATCAACGCGACGTTCCCGCTGTGCGCTGCCCAGCGATATCACGTTTCGCCCTGGGTGATCATGCTGCCGCTGGATGCCGCCGGCGAGAAATTGCTCGATCCCGTTGACGGCGAGATCGAGGCCCGGGCAGCGTTTTTCGACGCGTCGATCGAGGGTCGCTGGGGTGGCGTGATCAGTGGGGACCGGGTCAGTGTCAGCTTCGGCAAGTGTCGGTGCGGCCATCAGGGGCCGACGGTGGGCCGCGAGATCACGCGATACGCCGACCTGCCCGGCGGCGACAAGATCACCTGCGCCGGCAGCATCGACGCCTATGTCCGAGGCGTCGCATGACCGCGTTGGCGGCGCCACATTTCGTCCAGGGTGTGCTGGTCGAAGGAGAAGGCGACCGTCACCGATCCCGCGACCTGGGCGCCGACTTCCTCACTCCCACAATCGATCTTGACGCTCTGGTGATGCCGCGGTCGCAGCTGCCGCCGCTGCTGGACGTCAAGCTCGACGAGATCATCGACTTCCTGGCCGAAACGGGCGAGCGCCTGCAGCTGGATCGCAACCCCCACCTGCAGGAATGCCTGGAACTGATCGCGGCGACGAATCCGCTGCCGCGGCGCGTGGTGGAGAATCTGTATCGCCAGGCCCCGATGTACCTGACCAAGCCGCTGCTGAACAGCATGGTCGATTCCAACTTCGCCGATCGCAAGGCGCTGGACGGGTGGGTCGAGCGCGTCGACGTACATGGCAACAAGGGGGCGGTGCGCGCCTTCCCGTCCCGAATGATCCACATGCTGGCGGGCAACGCCCCGTCGGGCTGCGTCGCCTCGATCGCGCAGGGCGCGCTGGTCAAGGCCGTCAACGTGTTCAAGCTGCCGTCGAGTGACCCCTTCACCACGGTAGCGGTGCTGCGCACCATGGCCGAGATAGAGCCGAAACACCCCGTCGTGCAATCGATGTCGGCGATCTACTGGCAGGGGGGCGACACCGCCATCGAGCGCACGCTCTACCGGCCGCAGTACTTCGACAAGATCGTCGCCTGGGGAGGCGGCGAGGCGATCAACAACGTGATCCAGTACCTCGGCCCGGGGATCCAACTGATCTCCTTTGACCCCAAGTCCTCCATCTCGATGATCGGGCGCGAGGTGTTCGAGTCCGAGGACCTCGTCGCAGAGGTCGCCGATCGGTTGGCGGCCGACACCACGGTGTTCAACCAGGAGGCCTGCCTGGCCAGCCGCTTCGCCTTCGTGGAAGGTGAACGGCCCCAGGTGGAGTCGTTGTGTGCGGCGCTGGCGCAACGGCTGGCCGTGGACCGCGATTTCGCCTCGGCCGCCGGCCCGCCGCTGTCGGCGGAGGCGCGTGACGAGATCCAGGTGATGGAGGCGATGGGCGATCTCAAGGTCTGGGGCGGGTTCGACGGCCGCGGCCTGGTGATCCTCTCGGACCGGCCCGTGGAGTTTCAGCCCACCAACAAGACGTCGAATGTCGTCATGGTCGGATCGCTCGACGATGCGGTTCGCTATGTCAATGTCGCCACGCAAACCATCGGTGTGTACCCGTACGAGCGCAAGGCGCGGCTGCGGGATCGGCTGGCAAGCTCTGGGGCTCAACGTCTGTGCCGGCTGGGCACGGCGAATGCGCACGTGCTCGGTAGCCCGCACGATGCGATGTATCCGTTGCAGAGGTTCGTGCATTGGATGGGCGACGACGACATCACCCGGGCAGGCGTATGACCGTGCGGCGCGCTGCACGCTAGGTTGCGGGGGAGAGCGGGCGTAGAGGAGACGAAGTGACCGGAGCAAGCGCGGACATCTGGGAAGTGATGTCGACGGCCCGCACGATCCGGCGCTTCACCGACGAAACGGTCGACGACGCGACCCTGGCGCGCTGCCTCGAGGCGGCCAGGTGGGCCCCCTCCGGCGCCAACGCGCAGGGTTGGCGTTTCGTCGTGTTGCGCTCGCCCGAGCAGCGGGCGGTGGTGGCCAAGGCCGCCGCCCACGCGCTGGAAGTGATCGAGCCGGTCTACGGCATGAGCCGGCCGGCCGACGACGACAACAGCCGCCGGGCCCGCACCTATCGTGCGACGTACGAATTGCACGACCGCGCCGGTGAATTCACCTCGGTGCTGTTCGCCCAGGCGCACTACCCGACCGCGTCGGAACTGCTGCTCGGCGGTTCGATTTTCCCGGCCATGCAGAACTTTCTGCTGGCCGCCCGCGCCCAGGGGCTGGGCGCCTGCATGACCAGCTGGGCCTCGTACGGCGGTGAACGACTGCTGAGGGAAGCCGTCGGCATACCGGAGGGCTGGATGGTGGCCGGCCACATCGTGGTTGGGTGGCCGAAGGGCAAGCACGGGCCGCTGCGCCGCCGCCCGCTTGCCGAGTTCGTCAACCTCGACCGCTGGGACAACGCCGCCGACGGCCTCGTGACCAGCGGTTAGGTCGCTGCAGGAAGTCCACTCGTCACCGGCCTTCCGGTGACCCCATGCCCGGATTCAGAGATTATTACTTCCGCAACCGAGAATGTTATTCTCGCCTGACAGTCACGACGAGAGGCGGCGCGGATGCTGTTGGAGTTCGATGCTGATCAGCGACTGTGGCAGGACACCGTGCGCGACGCCGTCGCGAAGCAGTGCCCCGCGTCGCTGGTGCGCAGCGTGGCCGAAGAGGGCGTCGACCCGAGCCCGCTGTGGAAGTCGTATGTGGACCAGGGCTGGACCGAGCTCAGCGATGCGGACAGCGCCGTCGAGCTGGCCATCGTGCTCGAGGAACTCGGACGCGCCACCGACCCCACCCCGTTCCTGGCGACGATGAGCCAGTTCGCACCACTTGCCGGGGAGCGCTTCGACCCACACCAATCGGGCACCGCGGTCTACGGCGGGGTCGCGGCGCACCGCGACCCCGAGGGCTGGGTGCTGGACGGCACCGCCCGCCATGTGCTCGACGGCGACCGCGCGGATCGGCTGGCCGTGGTGACCGACGCGGGGGTGTTCCTCGTGGAACCCGGTCAGGTGTCGGCCCGGCGCTCGGCGGTGTTCGACCCGGTGCTGCACGTGGCCGACCTGTCGTTCGCGGGGGTGCGGGTGCCCGACACCGAGCGGCTCACGGTCGACGCCGAGCGGGCCCACCATTTCGCGCTGACCGGCATGGCGATCACGATGGTCGGGGCCTGCCAACGCATCCTGGACCTGGTGCTCGAGCACGTCAAAAGCCGCCAGCAGTTCGGTGTGGCGATCGGTTCGTTCCAGGCCGTGCAGCACAAGGCCGCCGACATGCACGTCGCCGTGCAGCGGGCGCGGGCGCTGGCCTACTTCGCCGCGTTGACGATCGCGGCCGACGATCCCCGGCGCCGGTTGGCGGCCGCCATGGCCAAGGCATCGGCGGGGGAGTGCCAGTCGCTGGTGTTCCGGCATGGCCTACAACTCCATGGCGCAATGGGATTCACGTGGGAGAACGACCTACAGTTCGCGCTGAAGCGAGCCAAAGCGGGCGAGCTGATGCTCGGCGGCGCGGCGGAGCACCGGGCGCGGATCGCGGAGGAATACCGTGCAGCTGACTTTTGATTCCGACGTCGAGAAGTTCCGGGCGGAGTTCTCGGCGTTCCTCGACGAAAACCTGCCTCCCGCAAGAGAAACGCTCGAGCGACCGCGGTCGGTCTCGCACATGCCGCAGTGGGCGCGCGACTGGCAGCGGCTGTTGTTCGACAACGGCTGGCTGTTGCCCAGCCAGCCACCGGAATTCGGCGGCCGCAACGCGACGGTCATTCAGCAGTTCGTCTACCTCGAGGAACTCAGCCGCCGCCGGATCTACCACAGCTTCAACCCGCAGGGCGTGAACATCGTTGGGGCGTCGCTGTTGTCGTTCGGCAGCGACGAACAGAAGCGGCGTTGGGCGGTGCCGATCCTACGGGCCGAGATCACCGCGTCACTCGGGATGAGCGAACCCAGCGCGGGCTCCGACCTGGCGTCGCTGCGCACCCGCGCGGTGCTGGACGGCGATCACTTCGTGGTCAACGGGCAGAAGGTGTGGACCTCCGGTGCCCACGACGCCGACGTCTTGTTGACATTCGTCCGTACCAATCCAGACGCGCCGAAGCACAAGGGAATCAGCGCGCTTGTCATCCCCACCGACACCCCAGGCCTGGTGCGCCGGCCGTTCCCGTCGATCTGTGGTGTCGAGGATCTGGATTTCAACGAGGTGTTCTTCACCGACGTGCGGGTGCCGGCCGAGAACCTGGTCGGCGAGCTCGACCAGGGCTGGCGGGTGGCCAACGGATCGTTGGGGCACGAACGCACCATGATGTGGCTGGGTTTCGCCGATCGCCTCGAGAACATGATCGACGACTTCCATCCCAGCACCGATGTCGAGCGCGACCAGTACGCCAGCACGATCATGGACCGGCAGGCGCTGCGCCTGCTGGGTTCGGCCGCGCTGGCCCGCGCCGCGCGCGGCGAAGATGACGTGGCCGCCATCTCCGTGCTCAAGCTGCTCGGTTCCGAGGCGGAGTTGCGCGGCATGGAACTGGCGTTGACGTCCGCGGGATCCGAAGGGCTGGTGCACCCCGGGCTGACGGGGCCCTACGCGCACATGAACCTCGACCATTACTTCGCCAGCTGGTTCGAGCGCTACGCCCGTAGCTTCTCCGGAACCATCGCCGGCGGTACCTCCGAGATCCAGCGCAACATCATCGCCCAGCGGGTGCTCGGCCTGCCGCGCGGCTAGCGCGCTCACAGGGCTTGCTGAGACACGTTGCTGGGCAACGCGATCCGCGTCACACCCGGCGTGTGTACCTGACCGGCCAGCCACGGCAACGCGGTGGAAAAAGCCATGCCGGCGGTCGGCCAGTCGTGCTTTCCGGTCTGGGCGATCACCGCGCAATCGATGCCGTGAGACCGGCCCAGCCCGCACAGCGACGAGGCGGCCGCGGCCTGGTTGCCGGGGTCGGCGGCGGCGGCGCGGCCGGCGACAGCCATCGCCGCGGTATCCACGGTCGTGATGTCGCGACGCGGCGCACCGCCCGACGAGATGGCGAACCAGCCGGATACTCCGGAGTAGCGGCCGTGGCGGCTGATCACCGTGGTCGGGTCGAATTTCGCCCACGCGTCGGCATCGCCGTCGAAGAGGTTGGCGATGGTCTGTTCCCTGGTTCCGGTGTTGGGGGTCAGGTCGCCCTCGACATCGACGAACGAGGTGAACATGTCGGGGTGCATGACCGTCAGGTCCACCGCGCACGTCCCGCCCATCGACCAACCGACGACTCCCCAGCGGGACGGGTCAGGGCTCACCCCGAAGTTCGAGATCATGTAGGGCACAACGTCTTTGGTCAGGTGGTCGGCGGCGTTGCCGCGGCTCCCGTTGACGCATTCGGTGTCGTTGTCGAACGCCCCACCCGGGTCCACGAATACCAGCACCGGCGCGTTGCCGCCGTGCGCGGCCGCGAACGCGTCGACGGTGTCCACCGCGCCGCCGGCACGCACCCAGTCGGCGGGCGTGTTGACCATGCCGCCGATCATCATCACCGTCGGCAGCTGCGGCGGCGGGTAGCTGGCGAACCAGGCCGGCGGCAGGTAGACGAGTTCCTCGCGGTGCTTGAATTGCGATGCCTCTTCGGGGATCACGACCGGCACCAGGCTGCCGTGCGGCGGCTTCGAGCCCTTCGCCGCCAGCGTGGTCACAGTGGCCTTGTCGGCCTGGTCGGGCAGCGGTACCGAGGTGAACTGATTCCACGCGCTCTGCACGGTCTGGAAGTAACCGACCCATTGGTTGAGCACGAGCAGCGAGCAGAGCAGGCACAGCGGCACCGACATGATCGATAGCGCGCGCCGCCACCACCGCGCGCCGCGCCAGCCCAGGATCAGCACCGCAATGGCCATGCCGACCAGGGCTATCCACACGTACAGCGCGTCCGGTGCCGACTTGCTGGCGCCGTCGGCGATGTAGGAATGCGCCCCGAGGGCCGTCATGACGCCGGTGACGGCGGCGGCGGGCAGCCACAGCAGACGCCAACGACGCGAGCGCCACCCGGCGGCGAACCCGAGCGTGATCGGCGTGACGATCTGGGCCGTGATCGGCACCCAACCGTGGATCAGAGATATGTGGTTGCTCAGAAGCGACATGGCGATTCCTCCTCTCAGCCGCCGGCGAGCGAGCTGCGTGAAAAGAGGATCGGATGCCGACCTCGGCGAATTCTTGGTGGATTCTTGGGCGGCGTCTGAGCCCACGGCGTCGAGTGTGCAGCCACGGCGGCCGCCGTCGGCGTGTCGTCGCCCTCAGCTCACAAACAAAGCCGTGGGTTCACACTCGACGGTCGAACGGCCGAAGCGGCCTAGACGGGGTCGAATTTGGTGATCAGCCAGGCGCCGTTGACCCGGGCCAAGCTCACCAGCACACTGCTCGATGCCATCGCGGGGTCGGGATTGTCCTTGCTCGTGGTGCTCTGGTCGACCAGCACCAGCACCACGGCCGAATTCGGATGTAGTTCCTGTACCGCGGCGCCCAGCACCCGGGCGTTGGTTTTCAGTGACTTCTGTTTGGCTGCCGGCGCCACGATCTGTTCGGTGAACTGGTTGTAGTAGGACAAGAAGTCGCCGGAGAGGTGAGTCTTCGCGTTGGCGAAGTCTTTGTCGAGTGTGTCGGGCGAGTAGGACAGCAACGCGACCGTTCCGTCGGACGCCGCATTGGCGACCGCGCTCGCGACGCCGGCGTCGGTCTGCTTGTCGGGCCGGTACTGCTTGAAGTACAGCCACGCGGCCCAGCCACCCGAAAGCAGCAGCAGCACAATCAGAACCACCGGAACGATTTTCACCCTGCGCCGCGCACGCGGGGCGGTGGTTTCGCTGCGCTCGGTTTGTTCGGCAGAGTCGTCGGCGGTGTCGATGCCGGGCTTGTCCTCGCTCACGGAATGAACTCCACGTTGGACATCTTGTATTGCCCGCCGTCGTTCTTGACGGTCACTTTGAGCCGCCAATTGCGTGGTTCGTCTTTGGCGCCCGCGGCGTTGGTGATGTGCGATGTCGCGGCGACGAGAACCAACGCGGCATCCCCGTTGATGGATTGCACGGCCGCCGCATTCACGGTTCCTTGGGTGACCACTTTGGACTGCTCGACGACGGTCGTGAAATCTTTTGCGCGCGCCTGGAAGTCGTCGTGGAACTGGCCGGTCGAGCTGTCGATCACCCGCTGGACGTCCTCCTTGGCCTTGTTGAAGTCCATGGACGTCAGGTTGACGACGCCTTGTCTGGCTCCCGCGATGAAGTTCGCGGCGTGCTGCTTGCGTTCGTTGACTTGATGGCGGTTCCACATCATGTATCCGCTGGCCGCGACGAAGGCACAGATGAGGACGATCACGGCCGCTTTCCATGCCACCGGCCATGAGGGCAGTCGCAGGCGTCGCCGAGAGCGGGCCGGCTTGGCTTCCGATTCGGCGTCTTCGGGGGTTTCGTCGGAGACTTCGTCTTCGGTCTCCGCCTCGTCGGCATCGGTTGCCTCGGCGGTGTCGGTGACGCTGTCGGTTTCGTCGTCGATCTCCGGCTCGCCGGTGACGGTTGCGTCCTCGTCGGCGTCCGGGGCTTCTTCGGCGGTCTCGGTCTCGGCCTCGGTCTCGGCTTGGGCCAGCGCTTCGCGCCGGAGCCGGGCGGCACGCGCACGTGCACGCGCCGCAGCGGCCAGCGCTTCGGCTTCGGCAGCCTCGGCCTCGGCCTCCGCGATCAGCGCCAACGTGTCGGCTTTCGAGGTCGTCGGATCTTGCGGCGGTTTCTTCGCCTCAGCCATCGTGCTTACTGACTCCTGTACGTCTCACGCGGCTAGAATCGCACGAGCGAGAACGGGTAACTGGCGCTGCCCCCCGGTCCACCACCGCAGCCCGTGTCGAACGTCGAGTCGACCTGACCCGCCAGCGTCACCGCATCCCACGAGTAGACGTCGTGCGAGGGAAAGAACTGGACCACGCAGCGCACACCGAAGGGGTCGTCGACGGCCATGGTGTAGCGGCCGTTGGACAGGTTGGCAATCCCCCGGTACGGCGCCGCTTGCCCGTTGGGCTGCGGAGTTGCGTACACCTGCAAGCATCCCGGTGTCGCCTGGACGCACGGGTTGATCGACCAAATCCAGAAGTGGCCGGGATCCCGGTTCGTGTCCACGTGGTAGTTGGCATACAGCATGTCCGCGTGGGCACTCGGCGTGACGGTCAACGCGACCATGGCAAGCGCAAGGCTCAGGGCGAAAGTCTTCACCGTTGCGTCTCCCGTCTCTGAACGCGTATTTGCCCCAAATATAGGGTGCGGTCACGCTGCGCAGGCGTACTCGTAGAAATTGTGAGCGGCTCAGTCGATGACCGCGGCTTCCTTACGCTCGGTGATCGGCCGGGCCAGTTCTTGCTCGTCGCAGATGCGTTGCAGCTTTTCCAGCGTCTCGTCCAGGCCCGCCCCGACCTTGCGGCCGGGCGTGAAGGTGGCCGGCAGCTTGCGCATGCCCTGGATGACACCGATGGTTTCGTAGTGGACGGTGCCCTCGGGATCGCACCGATAGTCGGGCATCCGGTCTAGGACCGCGGTCAGCATGGACTTGAACACGGTGCGCGCCACGTTCGAGCCGATGCACCGGTGCACACCCAGCCCGAAGCTGAAGTGCCGGTTGCCCTTGCGGTCGAGGATGATCTGGTCCGGGTCGTGGAACACCGAGGGGTCACGGTTGGCCATCGCCCACGAAATCCAGAGTCGCTCACCCTCTTTGAACCGCGTGCCGTCGAGCTCGGTGTCGTCGGCGAAGGTCCGGCCGTCGCCGGGCGCCGGGGTGAAGTAGCGCAGGAACTCCTCGGTCGCGGGGTCGAGCAGGGTTTTGCGCTCATCGCTGAGCAGCTGTCGTTGCTCCGGGTGCTCTGACAGCCATTCCAGTGAGTGCGCGGTCAGGGCGGTCGTGGTGTCGAAGCCGCCGCCGATGACCAGGCCCAGGTTGCCGAGAATTTCCAGATCCGGGGCGGGCTCGCCGTCGACGCGCATTTGCAGCAGGCCATTGATGATCCCCGGCCGTGGGTTCTCGCGCACCTCCAGCATGTTGTTGACCATGTCGAGCCCCATCTCGCGGTGCATCGCGGTGACGCGCTCGATATCGGGGGAGTGCTCGGGCGTGTACACCGCGGCGTGCACCGGCTCGCTGTACATGTTCCACTTCTTCAGCGGGATGCCCAGCATCGCCAGCGTGAAGACGGCGGGCACGATGTTCGCCAGGTCGTCGACGAAGTCGATGCGGCCGCTCTCGATCTTCTCGTCGAGGCAGGCGCGCGTCACGTCGTCGATGAACGGTTCCCAGCGCTTGATCGCCGCCGGTGACAGATAGGGGTTGAGCACGGTTCGGTAGGTGCGGTGCTCGGGATCGTCCATCTCCAGGATCCCGCCGCGCACCGCGCTGACGCGGCTGGCCGTGGGGATCGAAATGCCTTTGTAGCCCCGGCGTTCGCCGTGGATGTCGTGATCGTTGGAGACGGCGGGGCAGCGGGCCAGCTCGAAGACCTCGTGGCTACCGGCCGCAACCCAATGCCCGCCATAAGTGTCCGTCCAGGCCATGGGGCACTTGGCGTGCATCTCTTCGGTGATCGCCTTGAACTTCGACCGATACTCCGAGGAATGCCGATCGAAGTGGTACCGGTTCTTCTTGCGGTCACTGTCACTGACGACGTCGTCGACACTCAACGCTGTAGTCTCCCTACGTGTTTCGATAGCTACGGACTGTGCCGACTCAGGCGTCGTCGGTGATCATGATGGCCTGCTCCGGACAGGACTGCGCGGCTTCACGCACCTGGTCCTCACGATCGGCGGGCACCACCTCGTCGATCGCCGACGAACTGCCGTCAATGTCGCTGAGCTGGAACGATTCCGGAGCGATCATCGCGCACAGGGTGTGGCCCTGGCACCGCTGCGAATCCACCCAGACCTTCACGGGCTGTCTCCTCTCACACTGGTTGCCGGGCACCGCTGACGAACCGCCACCGCTCAGGTGTTTCGGCCGCCGTTGACGCCCAAGATCTGACCGGTGATGTAACCGGCTTCCTCGGACACGAGAAACGCGCATGCCGCCGCGATGTCCTCGGGGGTGCCCATCCGGCGTACCGGGGTCCGCGCGATGGTCTCGTCGATGTCGCCGAGGAATCCGTTCTTCTCGGCCGCGCGCAGCATGGGGGTGTCGATGAAGCCGGGCGGCACCGCATTGACCGTGATCCCCTTGGGCCCGTACTCGAGCGCGAGCGACTTCGTCAGGCCGTTGACCGCCGACTTGGCCGCCACGTAGTGACTCATATAGGGAGCGCCCGAATGCGTGCTCGACGACGAGATGTTGACGATGCGTCCCCACCCCGCCTCGACCATGTCGGGCAGCACCGCCTGGACGGTATGGAAGACGCCGTTGAGGTTGACGTCGATCACGCGGTGCCAGTCTTCGAAGCTGATGTTGTTGAACTTCTTGAACCCGTCCAGCCCGGCGGCGTTGACCAGAACCGTCACCGGCCCGAGCTGAGCGCGAATCGCCGACAGCGCCGCATCGACTTGCGACCGGTCGGTGACGTCGGCGGTGAAAGCGAAGTCGGCCTCCGATGGCCGCAGGTCGATGGACGCGACGTTCAAGCCGTCGGCGCGCAGGCGTTGCGCGACGGCGAGACCGATGCCTGACCCGCCGCCGGTGACTACCGCGGTCTTCATGTCGAGGCCTCTACTCCGAAGGGGGCCGTTTCAGTCACAAAGAATCTCCCTTACAATTATGAGAACCTTACTCTCCACGCCGAGCGGCGTGCAACACGCGCGCAACACCGCGTCCGGCCTGCATGGAGAGGCCCAGGCCGACAGCGTACGGGCCTTTGCGGCCCTGGTCAGCCCCTCGATCTCGTTCCTGAGACTTTCTTGAATTATCGAAACTCGAATGTAAGATTCGCCGGGGAAGAGAATGAAGTTATCGTGACGGCCACCACACCAAGGGGTATCGGAATGCCTGCCCAGGACACGGCAGAGCCCGCCACTGGGACAGCAGCGGCCGTCGCATTGGCCGTCTCAGCGAAAGGAGCCGGCGCATGAGGCCGCTCGAAGGCATCCGCGTCCTCGAAGTCGCGATGTACGGGTTCGTCCCGTCGGCGGGCGCGGTGCTCGCCGAATGGGGCGCCGACGTGGTCAAGGTCGAGCACGCGGTTACCGGTGATCCCCAGCGTGGGCTGCGGCAGACCGGAATGCTGCGGGTCGAGGGCGACCCCAATCCCAACATCGAGCACGCCAACCGCGGCAAGCGCAGCATCGGGCTGGACATGTCGGTGCCCGAGGGCAAGGAAGTGCTCTACGAACTGGCTCGTCGCTCCGATGTGTTCCTGACCAGCTTTCTTCCCGCTCATCGGAAGAAGTTCGGCATCGATGTCGAGGACATCCGCACGGTGAACCCGAACATCGTCTACGCCCGCGGCAGCGCTCTCGGCCCGCGCGGCACCGAGTCGGAAAAGGGTGGCTACGACATGACGGCCTTCTGGTGCCGGGCCGGAACCGCCGCCACCATCACGCCGGCCGGCATGCCGGGGATGATCGCGCCGCCGGGACCGGCCTACGGCGACACCATCTCGGGCACCAACCTCGCCGGCGGCATCGCGGCTGCTCTGCTCAAACGCGAGCGCACCGGCGAGCCGTCCGTCGTCGACGTGTCGCTGCTGGGCAGTGGCCTGTGGTCGCTCGGCCATACCGTCGCGCTGACAAAGCATCTGAACCAGCGGCTGGAGTCGCCGCCGCCCGGCGTGCACGGCGCACCCAATAACCCCTTGGTGGGTCTGTACACCACGTCTGACGGCCGCTATATCTCGTTCGTGATGATGCAGCCCACCAAGTTCTGGGCCGACGTGTGCCGCCATGTCGACCTGCCCGAGCTGGCCGACGACCCGCGCTTCGACACGGTGGAAAACATCGCGGCCAACACCGCCGACGCGGTGGAGTTGCTGACCAAGGCCATCGCCACCCGCACGTTGGCGGAGTGGAGCGAGCGTTTCGCCACGCTCTCCGGGCCGTGGGCTCCGGTGCAGGACACCTTGCAGGCGGCCGACGACGCGCAGATCCGCTCGAATGAGTACGTGGTCAAGGCGGGCGAACTCGAGCTGGTGGCCAACCCGGTACAGTTCGACGTCGCAGCGCCACAGACCGGGCCGGCCCCGGATTCGCCGAGCAGACCGACGAGATCCTGATGGAGCTCGGCCTCGACTGGGACCGCATCATCGAACTCAAGACGGCCGGCGCCGTCACGTGAGCACTACTGGGACCGGAGCTAGCCCTGACATGCTTGAACCAATCGCCGCTTCCGTTGCGACGCAGTTGCCTTGCGCCCTGGCGCCGCCCTGGAGATGCGCGATAACGGTTATGCATTTTTCGCTCCGCCCGGGCGCGGCATGAGTCATAATCGCCGGACGCTTCAAGACGTGGAGCCCCTCGGTTTGCAGCGCCCACTTACGCGACGGAACGGAGGACCGGCGTGCGTGCACTAGCGACTGTCACATCGCAGCGCGACGCCGGAAATTGGCTGCCCGCTGAGCATCTCGTCCCCGTCAGCGCGCCTTTACAGCTGTCAATTAAGCCGAATGTACCGCACTCGTTGCGCCACAACAAGACTGTCGGTCTCGTAGCTTGGAAAGGGGCTGCCGCCGATGGCAACCAAGGGAGCTGACCACTGGTCGACGGGGTTGCCCGCCCTCAAGCTGAAGTTCGACCTCTCGGGGCCGATGCACGCCGTCGGAGCCCTGTTCGCGATGTCGGCCGACGCGGTGAAGTTCCTGTTCCGCCGGCCGTTCCAGTGGCGGGAGTTCTTGGAGCAGTCCTGGTTTGTCGCGCGGGTGTCGCTGGCACCAACCTTGTTGGTGGCGATCCCGTTCACCGTCCTGGTCAGTTTCACGCTCAACATCCTCTTGCGCGAACTGGGCGCGGCGGATCTGTCCGGTGCGGGTGCCGCGTTCGGTGCGGTCACCCAGCTCGGTCCGCTGGTCACCGTTTTGATCGTGGCGGGCGCGGGCGCAACGGCGATGTGCGCAGACCTCGGGTCGCGAACGATCCGCGAAGAGATCGACGCGATGGAGGTGCTGGGGATCAACCCGATCCAGCGGTTGGTGACACCACGCATGCTGGCCTCCGGGTTGGTCGCGTTTCTGCTCAACAGCCTCGTGGTCATCATCGGCGTCCTTGGCGGCTACGTCTTTTCGGTGTTCGTGCAAGACGTCAATCCCGGTGCCTTCGCCGCGGGCATCACCCTGCTGACCGGCGTGCCCGAGGTGGTCATCTCCTGCGTGAAGGCAGCCCTCTTCGGCCTCATCGCGGGCCTGGTCGCCTGCTATCGGGGCCTGTCGATCACCGGCGGCGGCGCCAAGGCTGTCGGCAACGCGGTGAACGAAACCGTGGTGTATGCCTTCATGTCCCTGTTCGTCGTCAACGTGGTCGTCACCGCGATCGGCATCAAGATGACGGCGAAGTAGGGCAACAATGGCGCTGAGGGCTGCATATCCGCGATTAACCCGCCAACTCGAAAGGCCGGTCGCCTTCTTCGGGCGGATCGGCGACCACAGCCTGTTTTACGGCAAGGCGCTCGCCGGGGTCCCCTTCGCGGCCACCCATTACCGGCGCGAAGTCATTCGGCTGATCGCCGAGATCAGCATGGGCGCGGGCACTTTGGCGATGATCGGCGGGACCGTCGTGATCGTCGGCTTCCTGACGCTGGCGGCCGGCGGCACGCTGGCCATTCAGGGTTACACCTCGCTGGGCAACATCGGCATCGAGGCGCTGACGGGCTTCCTGTCCGCGTTCATCAACGTGCGTATCGCGGCGCCGGTGGTCGCCGGGATCGGCCTGGCGGCCACCTTCGGCGCCGGGGTGACCGCTCAGCTGGGTGCCATGCGGATCAACGAAGAAGTCGATGCGTTGGAGAGCATGGCGATTCGGCCCGTTGCCTACTTGGTGAGCACCAGGATCCTGGCGGGAATGATGGCTATCACGCCGTTGTACAGCATCGCCGTGATCCTGTCGTTCGTCGCCAGTCAGTTCACCACGACGTTCCTGCTCGGACAGTCGCAGGGCCTGTACCAGCACTACTTCAACACGTTCCTGAACCCGATCGACTTGTTGTGGTCGTTCCTGCAGGCCATCCTGATGGCGCTCACCATCCTGCTGATCCATACCTACTACGGCTATTTCGCTTCGGGCGGGCCGGCCGGCGTCGGCAACGCGACCGGCAACGCGGTGCGCACCTCGCTGATCGTCGTAGTGTCCGTGACGCTGTTGGTCTCGCTTTCTATTTACGGTACGAACGGCAACTTCAACCTGTCCGGTTAGCAGAGGAGGTGAAACAGCAATGACACAGAACGTTCCAGCGGGTCGTGGCGCGGTCGCGGGCCGACCGGCGGGCACCGGCCATGCGCGGCCGCCGGCCGGGCGGAATTACCTGCCGCCGTTGCTCGGACTGGCCACCGTCCTCATCATCGGACTGATCTTCGCCGTGGCGGTGGGTCTGTTCCAGGGCTCCTTCACCGAAACCGTGCCGGTGACCGTCATCTCGCAGCGCGCCGGGCTGGTCATGAACCCTGACGCCAAGGTCAAGCTGCGCGGCGTGCAGGTGGGCAAGGTCTCCTCGATCGAGCCACTGCCCAACGGCGAGGCGGCCATTCACCTGGCGATGGACCCGTCGCAGATGCACTTCATCCCCGGCAACGTGCTCGTCAACATCGCGTCATCGACGGTCTTCGGCGCGAAGTCCGTCGAGCTCGTACCACCCGACCAGCCCTCGGCGCAGCGGCTGCGCGCCGGCCAGACGCTGCAGGGCCAGCACGTCATGGTCGAAATCAACACGGTGTTCCAGCAATTGGTGTCGGTCCTGAGCCACATCGACCCGCCGAAGCTCAACGAGTCGCTGGGTGCGCTGGCACAGGCGTTCAGCGGGCGGGGCCCGCAGCTCGGCCAGTCACTGAGCGACCTGGATTCGTTCCTGGCCAAGCTGGAGCCGAGCCTGCCCGCGTTCCGCCACGACCTCGCGGTCTTGCCGGCGGTGTCCAACGCCTACGCCGACGCGGCACCCGATCTGGTGAAGACCGCGGCCAACGCGACCCGGATCAGCAAGACGATCGTCGAGGAGCAGCACAACCTGGATGCGTTGCTGATCAGCGCGATCGGCCTGGCCGACATCGGTAACGACGTCTTGTCGGCGAACCGCCAACCGCTGACGAATGCGCTGCATCTGCTGGTGCCGACCACCGACCTGACCAACGAGTACAACCCGGCCCTCACCTGCGCTTTCGGGGGGCTCGTACAGATGACGCACGGGGCGCCGTTGTCGGAACCGAGCATCAACATCTCGGCGAGTCTCACCTGGGGCGCCGAACGCTACCGGTACCCGACGAACCTGCCCAAGGTCGCTGCCACGGGTGGCCCGCAATGCGTGGGTCTGCCGCATCTGCCGTTCAACACGGCCCCACCGCAGCTGATTGCCGATACCGGCGCCAACCCGGTGGGATACGGAAACCCGCAGCTGCTGATCAACTCCGATCTCCTCAAACAGCTGTTATACGGGCCGATCGCCGGCCCGCCAAGAAACTCCGCGCAGATCGGACAACCCGGATGAGAACGCGCGCAACGCTGGTCAAGTTCGGCATCTTCGTGGTCGTGATGGCGATGCTGACCGCCTTCCTGTTTTTCATCTTCGGCCAGTACCGGACGGGTTCGACGACCGAGTATTCGGCGGTCTTCACCGACGTGTCGCGTCTCAAGGCGGGCCAGTCGGTGCGGGTCGCCGGCATCCGGGTGGGCACGGTCAATAGTGTTGCGCTGCAGTCGGATAAGAAAGTCGTGGTGAAGTTCGACGCCGACCGCAACGTCGTCCTCACCGAGGGCAGCAGGGCGGCGGTCCGCTACCTCAACCTGGTGGGCGATCGCTACCTCGAACTCGTCGACGGTCCGGGCTCGCCCAAGCGGCTGCCGGCCGGCGCTCAGATTCCGGTCAGCCGCACCGCGCCGGCGCTCGACCTCGATCTGCTGCTCGGTGGGCTGAAGCCCGTTACCCAGGGCCTGAATGCGCGCGATGTCAACGAGCTGACCTCTGGGTTGTTGCAGGTCTTCCAGGGGCAAGGCGGAACTCTCGAGTCGCTGTTCTCCAAGACGACGTCGTTTTCAAATGCCTTGGCCGACAACGACCAAACGGTGCAGCAACTGATCGACAACCTCAACATCGTGATCGGCACGGTTGCCAAGGACGGCAAACAGTTCTCCGGCGCGATCGATCGTCTCGAGCAGCTTGTCAGCGGCCTGTCGGGTGACCGCGACACGATCGGGTCCGCCATCGACGCCCTGGACAAGGGGACCGCCTCGCTGGCGGATCTGCTGGCCGAGGCACGCCCGCCGCTGTCCGGCACCATAGCCCAGTTGAACCGGCTGGCGCCGCTCCTCGACGGCGACAAGGACCGCCTCGACGCCGCGCTCGTCAAGGCGCCGCAGAACTACCGCAAGCTGGTCCGACTCGGCGTGAACGGCGCGACCATCCCGTACTACATCTGCCAGTTCGGTCTTCGTGGCACGGATCTCAATGGAAAGACCGTGCGCGCCAACATCTTCAGGTCAGATGCAGGAAGGTGCACGGAACCCTAATGCTCAAGTATCGCGGAGTTGGTCTGGTCAAGGCCGGACTCATCGGCGTCGTCCTGGCGGTGATGGTCATCCTGGTCGGTCTGTCGCCCGACCGATTCATCGCATGGGCGACGATGGTCCGCTATCAGGCGCTGTTCACCGAAGCCGGCGGTCTCATGGTGGGCAACCCCGTAGTTGTGTCGGGGATGAAGGTCGGCACCGTGTCGGATGTGAAGCTGAGCCACGGCGATGCTCTGGTGACGTTCGCGATGAAGGGCAACATCCTGCTCGGCTCGGAGACTTCCGCGCACATCCGCACCGGCACGCTGCTGGGCGAGCGGATGCTGACGGTGGAGTCCGCCGGCAGCGGCACGATGCACCCGATGACTCTGATACCCGTCTCGCGCACGTCTTCGCCTTACTCGCTGACGGAAGCGGTCAGTGACCTGACGTCGGACACGGCCGGCACCAACACCACGGCGCTGAATCAGTCGTTGGACACGCTGGCGGCCACGCTCGATCAGATCGCCCCCCAAATGGGCCCGGCGTTCGACGCTCTCACCCGGTTATCGCGAACCCTCAACAGCCGCAACAAGAATCTGGGCGAGTTGTTCAAGAGCGCCGGCGACGTCACCGGGATACTTTCCGAACGCAGCATGCAGGTCAACAAGCTCATCCTCAACTCCGATTCTCTGCTCCAAGTGCTGGTCGCACGCCGGCAAGAGATCGTGGACCTACTGGCCAACACCTCGGTGGTGGCCAAGCAGCTGACGGCCTTGGTGCACGACAATGAAGCCACCTTGGCGCCGACGCTGGAGCGGCTGAACAGGGTCCTCGGGGTGCTGGAGAAGAACCGCGACAACATCGGCAAGGCGCTGCCGGGTCTCGCCAAATTCCAGATCACGGTCGGCGAGGCCATCTCCGGTATGTACGCCTACCAGGCGTTCGCCCCGAACTTCCTTATCCCGCAACTCTTCCAGGAGTTGTTCGACTACCTGTGGGGTTTCCGCACCTTCGACACCTCCAAGGGTCCCGGCTTCCCGTCGCCGGTGCCTCGGGCGCTGACTCCCTGGCCGTACAACTCGATTCCACAGTGCCCTGGCTGCACATTGGGCGGACGGATCGGAGGATCGCAATGACCTCCCGGATTCCGCGCAAACGGCTGACGGCCGTGACGGCGGTCGTCCTGGTCGGGCTGATCGTTGCGGGCGCCGCCATGGTCATCCGCAACACGTTCTACGGGCCACGGACGATCACCGCCTATTTCACCACCGCCACCGCGATCTATCCCCATGACGAGGTGCGGGTATCGGGTGTCAAGGTCGGCAGCATCAAATCCATTCAGCCGCAGGGCACGCAGGCCAAGATGGTCCTGAAGGTCGACCGCGACGTTCGCATTCCGGCGGACGCGAAGGCGGTCATCGTCGCCCCGAATCTGGTGGCCGCCCGTTACGTTCAGCTGTCACCGGCCTACCGCGACAGTGGGCCGGTCCTGCACGACGGGGCGGTCATTCCGGTTGAGCGCACCGCGGTGCCGGTCGAGTGGGACGAGGTCAAAACCCAGTTGATGCGGCTGGCAACGGATTTGGGACCCAAGAGCGGGGTGTCGGGCACGTCGGTGGGCCGGTTCATCGACAGCGCCGCCAACGCCCTCGACGGCAACGGCGACAAGCTGCGGCAAACACTCAGTCAATTGTCGGGCGTGGGCCGGATCCTCGCCAACGGCAGTGGCAACATCGTCGACATCATCAAAAACCTGCAGACCTTCGTCGGCGCGCTGCGCGACAGCAACGTGCAGATCGAGCAGTTCAACGGTCGACTCGCCACGCTCACCAGCGTGGTCAACGACAGCAAATCCGACCTGGACGCCGCGCTGACCGATCTGTCGACGGCGGTCGGCGAGGTGCAACGGTTCATCGCCGGGACTCGCAACCAGACCAGCGAACAGATCGCCCGGTTGGCCGACGTCACGCAGAACCTGGTCGATCACCACATGGCACTGGAAAACATCCTGCACGCGGCGCCGAACGCGTTCGGCAACTTCTTCAACGACTACAACGCCGACACCGGAACCATCGTCGGCGGGTTCGGGCTCATGAACATGTCGAATCCCACGTGGGGCGGTCAGGTTCTGCTGTCCGTACCGGGCTGCACGCAAATCGGCGCCATCGAGAACATCACCGCGGTCGAATCGGGGAAGCTGTGCTCCCTGTTCCTCGGACCCGGATTGCGGCAGACCAGCTGGAATAACTCGCCGATTCCCATCAACCCGTTCATTTCCAAGTCGATTGACCCGGCCAGGGTCCTCTACACCGAGCCGCGCCTGGCGCCCGGCGGCGAGGGCCCGAAACCCGCAGCCCCCGAAATCCCGCCCGCGGTGTCGGCCTACACCGGCCTGCCGGGTGATCCGGTGGGACCGCCGGGGGCGGTGCCGCCAGAACGGATACCGGGCGCGGCGATGCCGCTGCCGCCACCGCCGTCGACACCGGCTCCGCCACCACCCGCGCCGACCGTCTCGGGCATGCTGCTGCCAGACGAAGGGCCACAGCAATGAACGCCCGGGTTGCGGCTAAGCGAGTATTCGCCACCGGCTGTTGCGTGGTGGTGACGGCGACGGGATGCGCGTTCCACGGCCTCAACTCGCTACCGCTGCCGGGTGCGGTCGGCCGCGGGCCGGGGGCCAACATCTACCACGTCGAACTCCCGAATGTCGGTACGATGGAGTCGAATTCGCCGGTGATGATCGACGATGTCGTCGTCGGCAGTGTCGGTGCGATGAGGGTGCAGGGCTGGCACGCCGACGTCGAGATCTCGGTCAAGCGCGACGTGGTGGTGCCGGCCAACGTGGTAGCCACCGTCGGTCAGACCAGCCTGCTGGGCTCGATGCATGTGGAGCTCAATACCCCGCTGGGCCAGCAGGGCAGCGGACGGCTGCAGCCGGGCGCCACCATCCCGCTCAGCCGGTCATCGGCCTACCCGTCGACCGAGCAGACGCTGTCGTCGTTGGGCGCGGTGGTCAACGGCGGTGGACTGGGACAGATCGGGGAGGTCATCCACAATTTCTCGGCCGCCCTGTCCGGGCGCGAGGGTGCGGTGCGCGATCTGATCACCCGCCTGGACACGTTCGTGGGCACGCTGGACGACCAGCGCGACGACCTCGTCGCCTCCATCCAGGCGCTGAATCGCCTTGCCGGCACGTTCGCCAACCAGCGCGATGTCATCACCGACGCGCTGCGCAAGATACCGCCGGCGCTCGAGGTGTTGGTCAAGGAGCGGCCGCGTCTGACGGCCGCCCTGGACCACCTGCGCAAGTTCAGCAACACCGCCACCCGGCTGGTCAACGACTCCCAGGCCGACCTGGTCCAGAACCTGAAAAACCTGGAGCCGACCATCAAGGCGCTTGCCGATGTCGGACCGGAGCTCGGCGCGGCGATTGCATATTCGTTCGTGTTCCCGTTCACCCAGAACTTCGTCGACCGAGCGGTCCGAGGCGACTTCTTCAACCTGCATTTCGATTTCGACCTGACGATTCCGCGGCTCAAGAAGGGCCTGATGCTGGGAACCCACTGGGGTCAGCTGGATATGCCCGTACCACCGGTGCCCGGGGACCCGTATCGCCTGAATTACACGCTCGATCCCTTGCACAACCCGCTGCGACCGCCGTGGATCGATCCCAACGCGTTGCCGCTGCCCGCACCACCGCCGGGTGCGGTGCCGGCACCGGGACCGGGGAACTATGGACCACTGCCCGGGCCTGCGCCGAGCGCGGCCCCGTTGCCCGGGCCTCCGCCCGGTGCGGCGCCGGCGCCCGACGCCGGTCTTGGTCAATCGCCGGCGCCCGCCGAGGCGCCTTCGACGGGAGCGGGTGGATAGATGCTGACGCGCTTCGTTCGGATCCAGCTTGCGGTTTTCGCGATCGCCGGAACCATTGGCGTGATCGCGATGGTCCTCTTCTACATCCAAGCGCCGACCCTCCTGGGCATAGGCCGGATGACGGTGACCCTGGAGCTGCCCGCGACCGGCGGCCTGTACCGGTTTTCCAACGTGACCTACCGTGGTGTTCAACTCGGCAAGGTCACCTCGGTGGGTTTGACGCCGACCGGCGCGAAAGCGACGCTGTCGCTGAGCACTTCACCCAAGGTCCCCGCGGACCTGACGGCGGAGGTGCTCAGTGTCTCTGCGGTGGGTGAGCAGTACGTCGACCTGCGGCCCAAGACGAATTCGCCGCCGTACCTGCACGACGGATCGGTAATCGCGGCGCGCGACACGACGATTCCCCAGCCCGTCGCCCCAATGCTCGAGCAGCTCAATGCCTTGGTCCAAAGCATCCCGAAGACCAAACTGGGCCAATTGCTTGACGAATCCTTCCAGGGCTTCAACGGCACCGGTTACGACCTGGGGTCACTGATCGATTCCTCGAAGACGTTGTCCCGCGACGCCAACGGGGTCGTCGATCGCACCCGAGCCCTCACCGAAGACAGCGGACCATTGCTGGATACCCAGGCGCGCACCACCGATTCGATCAGAACGTGGGCGCATAGCTTCGCCGGCATCTCGGACACGTTGGTGAACAACGACTCTCATTTCCGCACCATCCTGGAGCAGGGCCCTGACGCCGCGAACGAAGCATCACGGCTTCTGGATCAGATCAAACCGACCCTGCCGGTGCTGCTCGCCAACCTGACCACCATCGGGCAGATCGGGGTCACCTACCACCCGTCGATCGAGCAGCTGCTGGTGTTGCTGCCGTCGGGGGTTGCCATCGAGCAGGCGGCCACGGGTGAAAACCACCCCGACGGTAGGGCTTACGGCGACTTCGCGGCCACGGTCGACGATCCGCCTATCTGCACGGTCGGCTTCATGCCACCCAACACGTGGCGATCCCCGGACGACCTCACCGACATCGACACACCGGACGGGTTGTATTGCAAACTCCCGCAGGATTCACCGATTGCGGTGCGCGGTGCCCGGAACTATCCCTGCATGGGTCACCCGGGTAAGCGCGCGCCGACGGTCGAAATCTGCAACAGCGACAAGCCGTACATGCCGCTGGCGATGCGCCAGCACACCACCGGTCCCTATCCGTTGGATCCGAACCTGATAGCCCAGGGTGTCCCGCCCGATGACCGGATCACCACCAATGACAGGATCTTTGGCCCGGTCGAGGGAACGCCCCTGCCGCCGGGCGCGGTGCCGCGCGGCGCTCCCGCGGGGCCCCGGGGAGAAAATCCGCCACCGGGCACGGTGGGAGCCGCCGTTCCGCCGGTGCCGTCATCGGGACCGGCGCTGGCGCCGATGTCGAGAATGTCGGCGGACCTTCCGCCCATAGCGCCACTCGACGTCCCTGCGGCGGGTGAACTGCCGCAGCCGCCGGCCGCACCGCCGGCACTGCCCTTAGCCCAGTTCCTTCCTCCCGGACCGGCGCCAGCCGGGCCCGCACCGGCCGACTCCGCACCGTCCGGTCCCGGACCGGCCGAGCCGGCACCGGCCGACACACCCGAGGGCGTTGGACCCCAGGCCGCGCCAAGCTCGTTCGGAGCCAACGCATCTAAGCCCGCGCCGTCGGTCGCGGTGGCGAAGTACGATCCGCGTACCGGTCGTTACGTCGGTCCGGACGGGAAGTTGTACCAGCAGTCGGATCTCGTCGCTCCGAAGGCGCCCAAGACGTGGAAGGACATGCTGCCCACCTGAATTCGCCCCGACCCGTAGCCGCCCATGGGCCGGGCAATGACGCTACTACCGCGCTGTCAGGAGAGCTGGTCGAGGCGCAACGGCATCGCGATATCAAGCCAATTGTTTTGGCCGCAGGCGCCGCTCGGGCCGACCGTCTTGTCCTTGCCCGACAGGACCCGCGACCCGATTTGGAATCCGCCGTTGTCGTTCACCGGGTAGAAAAAGAACTGCTGTTGTCCGGGGAACGCGGTACCGTCCTCGCACCGCTCCCAGTTCGGCACTTCGCGTCGCACCTTCCACATCTCCCCATCCTTCAGATAGAGGGGCGCGGTCCATCCCTGGTCGCTCGTCACCGAGCCATGGCACTCCATGGTCGAGTCGCAAGTCGAGCTGATGGTCCACGTTTGGTAGACCGTCGGTTCGCCGAAGTATTGGTCATTTCGCTGGGCGTAATCGCCGATGGACGTGACGCGGTAAGTCCCGTTGAGAGCCACGTCTTCCTTGGTGATTGCCTGGGCTGGCGATGCGGTGCACAGACCGCCGAATGCAGTGGCGGCCACCAGCGTTGCGGTGGTGAGTGTTTTGACTGAACGCATCAGGTGCTCCTCGAAGCGCGTAATCCGAGGGTGCCTACGGCACCTTTTCGCCGTCGGTCGCGGCAGTCTCGAGCGATGACGTTACACCGCTTCGGCCTGCCAGGTAATGGTTGGGACGAGATCTGTCGCGCTCATGCGGACGGGTCGAATTTCGCAATCAGCCAGGAACCGTTGACTTTTCTCAGCGTGACCAGAACGCTGCTCTGCGTCTTTTCGGGATCTTTCTTCTGTGCGCTTTTCGTGGTCTGGTCGACGAAAACCAGCACGACGGCCGAATCGGGATGCAATTCCGAGACGGCGGCCCGAACCACCTTGGCGGAAGCCGTCAGTTGCCCCTTCTCCGCCGTCGGTGCCACGACATCGTCGGTGAATTTGCTGTAATAGGCCAGAAAGTCGCCGGTGAGATGTGATTTCGCATTGTTGAAATCGCGATTCAGATGCTCGTAGGAGTACGACAGCGCGGCCGCCGCACCATCCGATGCCGCCTGGATCGCCCGGTGCGCCGCCGCATCGCCGACCTGCTGATCCGGCCGGTACAGGATGAGGTACACGCCGACGGCGACTCCCACCGCGGCAACAACCAGCGTTGTCGCGACGATCGAGCGCCACCTTGCCGAATATCGGCGGGCCGCGCGCCGAATCATTGTCAGCCGGCGCGAGCGTGCCGGGCCCTCGCTGGCCGGTGGCTCCGCGTTGTCGTCGGTGGATGAAGTGTCCACTCCCTCAACAGCCTTGTCGGTGCGGTCCGGCGACGACCCATGTTCGGCAGTCATCGCAGGAAATCAATCTTCGACATCTTGAGCTGGCCGCCGTCCCGGTCCATGTTGACGCTGACCCGAAACAAGGCCGGTGGCGGCTTGAGGTTATCCGGCCCGAAGGGATCGGTTTTCGCCGCCACAAGCACGACTCCCGAATTGTCGGTCAACGACTCGACGGCGACGGCTTCGATGGTGACCTTGGTGCCGACCTTCGTCTCCTCGGCCTTATTGACGATGAGGGTCGACAGCACTGCGAGCTGGTTCTTCTGGTCGCCCGTGGAGGCATCGATCGCGCGCTGGACATCCTCCTTAGCATGAGCCGGGTCGATCGACATGAAAGCCGTGATCCCTTGCCGGGCCGCCGTACTGAACTCCGCGGCGAGCTGGCGATTGTGCACCGCAATGTGGTGCTGCCACAGCATGTAACCAGTTCCGGCGAGAGAGCCAGCGAAGAGCACGGTGGCGACAACGCCCGCGACTGTCTTCCGCTGTGGGCGCCGGAGCCAACGTGGCCGCGCCGGGCGCCGGAGCCGTAGCCGTCTGCGGGTCTTCGCGGGGCGCTGCTCGTCCTCGTGGGCGCCGTCGTCCGCGCCCCCGGTTTGGGTCGCCCGGCGCAGTTTTGAGAGGCGTTCTCGAGCCGCCTCGGCGCGCGCTTCGGCCTTGGCAACTTCGTCTTCCGGGTCCGCTTCGGACGCCGCCGCTGCATTGCCGTCGGCCGTTGCGCGCGACCGTGGTTCGCCGGGATCGGTGACATCCATCGGGTCACCAGAATCGTCGGCGTCGGGCCCGTCCGGATCGTGCACGGAGAAGCAGCTTATCACTGCGACCTGGGCCCAACGCCGGCGTCAGACGGCCGCCTTCGCGGCCCCTAACATGCGGAAATACCAACTCGCCGGGGCGCGGGGCGGACCGGCATTCGGACGGCCTGGCACTGACCGCCCGTCGCCCCGGCTGATCTTCTCCAACCAGGAGAATTTTCTTTCCGGGTGTGGCAGAGTAATCGGGTGCGATCAATCGTGCCTCTGGTTGCCGCGTTGCTCGGTGCCGGTGTGGTGGCGGCGCCGCCAGCCTCGGCCGGGCCGACCGTCTGCGACTACCCCGCCTGCACCCCGGGCATCATGCCCCATCAGGTTCTCGGTGCGCCGTGTGAGAACACCAGCTACTACGCCTTCGGTGTCGCCGACGGATACGTGTCCTTCGCCTCGGAGCCCGGACGGCTGATGTTCTGCGGCTCGCCGAGGAGATATCAGCCCCGATGGTTCCGCTCACCGCCGATGGCGGGAGTCAAGGAAGAAAACGCCGACTGCCAGAACTACCTGAACTACGTCGCGCAGGCGCCCGACGGTCTGTTCCTGATCTGCATTGCTCACGACGGCATATCGAGCTGGGTCCGCGCCGACACTTAGTCCGGTGCTGCCCGAGGCAGGCCGAGTAGCCGCCGGCTCAAATCCGTAACCCGATCGAGCAAGGTCTCGTCGTCGATGTCGGCAACCAGCGGATGCATGACCGCGGTGCTGAGGGCGCCGGAGAACATGGCGGCCTCGATCCGCCCGTCGAGCCCCGCATCGCTCAACAGCACCCGGTACAGACGGTCCATGAAACGTTGAAAGGGCTTGTGCTCGGCCAACAACCGGACGACGACGGGATCGAACTGCAGCGTCCGCACCAACCGGCGATCGCGAACGGCCATCTCAACCACACGCACCAGCAGCGCATCCCGCGCCTGGGGTCCGTCGTCGTATGCCTCGGCCTCCTCGAGCGCCGGCTCGAGCCGGCCGAGCTCGCGCTCGGTCACGGCGATGACGATCTGCTCCTTGGTCCGGAATTGATGGTAGACAGCGGCTTTCGTGATCCCGACGGCATCGGCGATCATCTGCAGCGACGTACCGCTGACGCCGTGCGTGGCGATCAGATCCAGCGCGGCGTCCAGTACCCGCGTCCGGGCCGGGCTGTGCTCGATGAGCCAGAACTGCTCACCGAGCACCGGCTGACGTGCTGTTCCCACGCACCGAGACTAGACGACGCTATTGACCGTGGCTAGCCGATCGGCTAGCTTCGCTCACTAGCCGAGTTTCGGCGGCGATTGCGTGCGGGGAAGGAAGGACCGATGTCCGACGTCGACGGGAACGATGCAGGCGGTAGCCAATCTGCGCGGACCGTCGCGCGACGGACCGACGGCGAGCTGATCCTGCTCTGGACGTTGCCGGTGGCGCTGATGCTGTGGATCGCGTCCTTCTTCCTGTTCCCCGGATTCAACCCGCCGATGTCACCCACCATGTCGGCGCAGCAGGTGGCCGCGTTCTACCGCGATCCGGGGCACATTCCTCAGATCCGTTACAGCATGATCCTGTTCAACTGGTTCGGGGTGTGCCTCGTGCCGATCCTGGCGCTGATCGCGCTGCAGATCCGCAGGATGGCACACCGAACGCCGATCTTCTCCTACGCGATGCTGGCCTGCGCGGCCGGCGGTCCGACGTTGTTTCTCGTCGCCAACGTCTGCTGGCTGCTGGCCGCCTTTCGTCCGGAGCGTAGTCCCGAGCTTACCCAGCTGCTCAACGATCTCGGCTGGGTCACCTTCACCATCCTGGTCCCTTATCTCATCGGGCAGAGCCTGATCCTTGCCGTGGCAATCTATTTCGATGATCAGCCGCGCCCGGTGTTCAGCCGTTGGGTGGCCCACTTCAACCTTCTCGTCGCCGCCGCGCTGGTGCCCGCAGCATTTGTCGGGGTGTCACTAACCGGCCCGCTGGCGTGGGACGGCTTCTTATCGTTCTGGGTGAAGAACGTTGCCATCGCCGTCTGGATCGTCGTGATGGGCGTGGTCTTGGGGCAAGCCGTTTATCGCGAGCGTGCCGAAAACCGTGGCCGCTCAAATGAACTGGTCACAACATGAGCGCGGTCATCACACCGGCGACGGCCCCGGCGACGCCGCCCTCGGGACCGCTGCATCACCGACTCGCCTGGCACCTGCGGCGCGACCCCAAGCGAGAGCTGTGGGTGGCGTGGGCCGTGCTCATGGTCTTCTACGGCCTCTTCTTCCCGATGTTCTTCATCGTGGCGCAGGTCCAACCTCCGCCGGAGCCCACCTGGGACCTCACGACGCAGGCCCATTGGTTCGCCGAACGTCACCTCGGCATACCCGTCGGCTTCGGGGTCATCTTCGCCACCAGCGGCATGACCGCGGTCAACAACGCCCTCATCGCGTATTCCATGCGGCGCATGTCGGTCAGCCGCGCGTTCGGCTATTCGTATCTCGTCATCTACTCGCTCGCCGCGGTCCCCGGCATGCTGCTGCTCAACGTCGCGCTGATCGTCGGCACGCTGCGACCGGACCGCGACCCCCAACTGATCGCATGGCTGTATGACTTCGCCTTCCTGTCTTTTGACGGAACCATGGGCGTGTTCCTGATCGGTTCGCTGATCTGGATGGTGGCGATCCTGCTCGACAAGAACCGCGTGTTCCCCAAGTGGTTCGGCTATCTCAACCTGTGCAACGCGCTGACCGAGGTCGTCGTGGCGCCCTGCTGGATCTTCCGGCGTGGCGTGTTCGCGTGGGACGGCGAAATCGCTTGGTGGCTAGACATGGTCGTGTTCGGCATCTACCAGGTCACGTTCATCGTCATGCTGTTTCAGATGATCCGCCGCGAAGACTTCGGGGCCGGGGAGCTGCCGGACCTGCCGCCGAGGAAGGCGGTGGCGCAGTGACCGAACTAGCCGACAAGCGCGGACGCGTCAGGGCCGTACCTGGCCAGCCCGACATGTGGGCCTTCGTATTGTTCGAGACCCTGGTATTCACCGGCTATTTCGGCTTCTACCTGTTCTCGCGGGGACGCAATCCCGAGCTGTTCCTGCACTCGCAGGCTCATCTCGACCTGCGCGTCGGGGTCTTCAACACCCTGGTCCTGCTGCTCAGCTCATGGTCGGTGGCGCGGTGTGTTCAGTCGGCCCGCGCCGGCGCCTATGCGGCGGCCCTCAGGGATGTTTTCATCACGGCGGGTTTCGCCGTGGTGTTCCTGTCCTTCAAGGTTTTCGAGTGGGCCCGGTTGGTTCAGGCCGGAAACGGCATGGAGCGCAACGACTTCTTCATGTTCTATTTCTTTCTCACCGGAATCCACTTTGTCCATCTGCTGATCGGCTTCGTCGTCCTCGGCATCATCGTCTACCAGATACGGAGTCCGGCGCGGCGCTCCCAGGAAATCATCGAAACCGGCGCAACCTATTGGCACACCGTGGATTTCCTGTGGGTGCTCATCTTTGCGCTGCTCTACGTGGTGAGGTGATAGTAATCAGATTCAACAGGAGGTTGCTGTTCGTCTGGGCGATCTTGGCCGCGTTGACGCTTGCCTATCTGTGGATAGACCGCGCCGCCGACGGGGCGCTGAAGTCCAGCGCCGTGGTCACCTCGAGCGTCATCGTGATCGCACTGGTCAAGGTGCGCATCATCTTTCGCGAGTTCATGGAGGTGCGGGACGCCCCGGTCCTGCTGTGCCGACTCACCGACGCGTGGGTGGTGTTGATCGCCGTCGTGCTGCTCGGCTGTTACTTCGTCGGGATGCAGGTCCGGTAGCGCCCGCGAACGAAAAGCGCTAAGCCACCGGCGCGACCGCGTCCGCGGTGGTGAACGACAGGTGCAATTCGCTCAGGCCGCGCAGGATGTAGGTCGGCTCGTAGGTGTAGCGGCGCTCGGCGGCCGGGCCGTGATGGGCCTCGTTGACCTCGATGTGCGGCATCCGGTCCAGGATCCGCTCGATCGAGACGCGGCCCTCGACTCGGGCGAGCGGGCCCCCGGGGCAGGAGTGCACGCCACGGGCAAAGGCCATGTGTTCGCGGACGTTCTTGCGGCGCAGGTCGAACTCGTGCGGGTTCTCGAACCGGCGGGGGTCGCGGTTGGCCGCGCCCGGCAGGATCATCACCACGGTGCCCGCGGGGATGTCGACCCCGCCGATCGTGGTGGCCTTGCGGGCCAGCCGGGAATCGCTCTTCACCGGGCTCTCCATCCGCAGCGATTCCTCGATGAACAACGGAATCAGGCTGCGGTCCTCGCGCACCTGCTGCTGGATGTCGGGCCGGTCGCCCAGGACCTGCAAAGCGGCGCTGAGCAGCTTGGCGGTGGTCTCCTGGCCGGCGGCGAAAAGGAACGTCGCCGAGCGGACGACCTCGATCACCGGGGGCGTCGAGCCGTCCGGGTATTTCGCTTCCGCCAGGAACGTCAGCACGTCGCCGCGCGGTTCGCGGCGGCGATCCTCGATGTAGTGACAGAACTTGTCGTCGAGCCACTCGAGCGGGTTGATCCCGACCGATTCGTGATCAAGTGCCCCGACCCGCGCGCCGGGGCGGTCGGCACCCAAGACGGTGCGAAACTCCTTATGGTCCTCCTCCGGGACGCCGAGCAGGTCGGCGATCACCAAGGTGGCGAAGGGTTTTGAGTATTCGGCGATGAACTCGCACTCGCCGTTGTGCAGGAACTCGTCGAGCTGACGGTCGGCGAGGCGCCACATGAACTCCTCGTTCTGCTTGAGCCGGCTCGGCGTCAGCAGCTTGGCGAGCACCGATCGGGCCTTGGTGTGGTCCGGCGGATCCATGGTGACCATGTGCTCGAACATCGGAAAGGAGCTGCGGTGCTCGTCGATCTGCGGGCCGATGTCATCGCCTTCGGGCGTGAAGGGGAGCGGCGGGAACGGCCCGCCGAGCGCGACGATGTTGGAAAACGTCTCCGGGTCCTTGTAGATCTCGGTGGCTTCTTCGTAACCGGTGACCGCGACGACGCCGTAGTGCGGCAGGCGCAGCACCGGGTTCTGGCTGCGCAGGTAGTCGAAGTACGGGTGTGGATCTGGGACCAGTGACGGATCGGTGAAGAAGTCGATCGAGTCGAAGGTGCTCATCGGATTGCGTCTCCCTGGGCTGGGTTTACCGGTGGTATTCGGCGGCCTATCGCTACCGCCGCCCGATTTCGAGATCGAAAATGTGCTGAGCACCTGCTTAGCATGGCGGTAATGTCAGGGTCAAGGTCGAGCGCGGCGCGCCACGATACGATCCGTGGGGTCGGCACGGGATGGCACACAGTACGGAGCAGGGACATGACATCGGCCCGCAGAATCGGGGCGCCGGACGCGAAAAACCGCGTCCTGCTGCTCGATGCCGCCGAACAGTTGATGCTCGAAGAGGGCTACGCCGCGGTGACGTCGCGCCGGCTGGCGAACAAGGCCGGGCTGAAACCTCAACTGGTGCACTACTACTTCCGCACCATGGAAGAGCTGTTCCTGGAAGTCTTCCGTCGCCGGGCCGAGGAGGCGCTCGAGGCGCACGCGCAAATGCTGAAGCTGCCACAGCCGCTGTGGGCGTTGTGGCGCTTCGGCACCGATCCCGCCTTCACCCGGATTTCCATGGAATTCATGGCACTGGCCAATCACCGTAAGGAAATGCGGGCCGAAATCGCCTACTACGCCGAGCGTTTCCGCGAAGAACAGCGACAGGCCGTGGCGACTGCGCTGGAGCGCTACGGCTCCAGAATTCAAGACGAGGGCCAGGACATCGAGATCGCTCCGGTGGTGTGGACGGTGCTGATGAGCAGCCTGTCGCGCTTTCTGGTGCTCGAGCAGGCCATCGGCATGTCCGCCGGCCATGCCGAGACGGTGGAGCTGGTCGAGAACTACTTGCGCCGCCTGGAAGGCGAACCGCAGCCGATCGAGGGCGTCGCGGAGACCTGGCTGGTTCACCAATTCCGCAGCGAGCAGAGCACGCCTTTGGGTCCATCCTTGGATACGACGACGGCGCCGTCGACCGCCAACTCGCAGTGAAGTCCCGGCGTGCCGGGTTCGGTACCCGTGCTCGCCACGACCATCGCGTAATGATCTGGGTCCGACATGTCCAGATCGAAGCCCCACGGCTTGCCGGGGGCGAGGTCGACGTCGACGTGGGGCGTGAACGAGTAGGGGTTGTGGCTGTAGTCGGAGAATTTTTCCGGCTGATGGTCCAGGTAATAGATGCTGGTATAGATCGGATTCTGTGCGCTCACGGTGTACCTGACGTGATGCATCACCGGGTCGTCGGCATGCGCCCGCCCGCCTCCCGCCAGCAGACCACCGGCTGTCAACAGAGAAGCCAACGACACGATGGCGCCGACGCCCATCACTGACTTCATCGTGGTCATGACGCTCCTCCGGCTGCCGGGCGCGGCTTGGTGTTGCGGTTCATCACCCGTTCTGCGGCCTGCCAGTGCGGGTCCGCAACCCATAACCGTGCGAAGGATGCTATCGCCTCCTCAGGAGAAACTCCTCGGATTACCCGCTTTATCTCAGTCGCCGGCCGGCGCGCCAGCGATCGTGCGACGGCTCGCCACCCGTGGTCGGGCGAGTCGAACACGCCGCGGGGCACGACCTGATCCACCAAGCCGATGCGTTCTGCTTCGACCGCGGTGAGGGCGGTTCCGGAACCGGCCAGCAGCAGCGCCTTGCTGTTTCCGACCAGCGCGGCCAGTCGCTCGGCGCCGCCCCAGGCCGGCATGATCTCGAGCTGCACCTGGTTGAAGGCGATCTTGATGTCGTCGGCGGCCACGCGGATGTCGGCGGCGACAGCGACTTCGGCCCCGCCGCCGAATGCGTGACCGTTGAGCGCGGCGAGGACTGGAGCCGGGAAATCCGCGAGCTGATCGCAGATGGACCGCATCCGCCGGGCCATCGCGGCGGCGTCCTCCTCGGTGCGCAGCGCGCTCAATTCCTTGAGGTCGCCGCCCGAGACGAAGGCCTTGTCCCCAGCACCCTTGAGCACCAGCGCCTGCGCCCCGGCCGCCGCGTCGAGCGCCTTCTCCAGCTGGTCCATGGTGTCCAGACCGATGGCGTTGCGCGCGTGCGGGCGATCGATGGTGACCACCGCCAACCCGTCGTCGATCTCCAGGTCCACCATGTGTGTAATCGCTCCTCGACAGGAACCCGATATTGGCATTCTCTTTTGGCGAGAATAACATCATCGCTGCAGGCTAAGAACTTTCGTCAGCGAGGATGGAGGTGGCTCGATGCGGAACCGAATCCTGGCCGCCGCTGCGGTCCTGGCCGTTGTTGCGGTCGGCGCGTGCACGTCGCGGCCACCAACGCAACTCGCCAGCACGGCACACGTCACCGTGAACGGCAACGACCGGAACTTCCACATCGTGAAGTGCAGCCAGCGGGAGTGGAGCCGGACGATCGAAATCGGCGGCAACTTCGCCGGCGCCAAGCTCGTCATCGACGAGAGCGCCCAACCGGCGACGGTCGAGTCCGTACACATCCAAAACCTGGGCGGCTTCAGCGGCATGTACTCGCGGGGCGACGGCGGCAGCGCGGACATGAGCATGACGGGCGACAAATTCACCGTCTCCGGCACCGCCAACGGGTACCGGACCGATAAACCGGGCGAACCGGCGGACGCCACCTACAAGATCTTTGTGTCGTGCTGACCACGTCGAACCGGGGTTCGGCGGGGCCACGTTGCGATTAGGCGCCTGTAGAGAATAGTATTCTCACAAATCAAGAAGGAGGATTTCATGGGCCAGTTGTCGCACCGGGAAGACGTCCCGTTTCCAATCTTTGACGCGGATAACCACCTGTACGAGCCGCCGGAGGCGCTGACCAAGTACCTGCCCAAGGCGTACAAGGACTACGTCCAGTACGTGCAGGTCAACGGGCGGACGAAGATCGCGATCCGCGGCCACATCAGCAACTACATTCCCAACCCGACCTTCGAGGTCGTCGCCCGGCCGGGCGCCTGGGAGGAGTACTTCAAGTACGGCAACCCGGACGGCAAGAGCAAGCGCGAGCTGTTCGGTGAGCCGATGCGGGCGATCCCGGCGTTCTTCGAGCCCGGCCCGCGCCTGGAGAAGATGAACGAGCTTGGCCTGGACCGCACCCTGATGTTCCCCACGCTGGCCAGCCTGCTCGAGGAGCGGCTGCGCGACGACCCGGTCGCCATCCACGTCCTGGTCCACGCGCTGAACGAGTGGCTCGACGACGTCTGGGGCTTCAACTACCAGAACCGGATCTTCACCACGCCGGTCATCACCCTGCCGATCGTCGAGAAGGCGATCGAGGAACTGGAGTGGGCCGTCAAGCGCGGTGCGCGTTGCATCCTGATCCGTCCGGCGCCGGTCCCGGGCTTCCGTGGACCACGGTCGTTCGCGGTGCCCGAGTTCGACCCCTTCTGGGAGCGGGTCGTCGAGTACGACTTGCTGGTCGGCATGCACTCGAGCGACAGCGGCTACTCGCGCTACACCTCCGAGTGGGACGGTGCCGAACAGGAAATGCTGCCCTTCCAGACCAACGCGATGGGCATCCTCAACGAGTGGCGGCCGATCCAGGACGCGGTGGGGTCGTGGGTGATTCACGGCGCGCTCTACCGCCACCCGAAGCTGAAGGTCGCGATCGTCGAGGCCGGCTCGAAGTGGATGACTCCGCTGCTGGACGGCCTCGCCGAGGTGTTCCGGAAGGCCCCGGAAGTCTTCCCGAGCGACCCCGTGGAGATGGTCAAGAACCGGATCCACGTCAGCCCGTTCTTCGAGGACGGCATCGACGATCTGGTCAACCTCGTCGGTGTGGATCAGGTGCTGTACGGCTCGGACTGGCCGCACCCGGAGGGGTTGGCGGAGCCGACGTTCTACGTCAACGCGCTGTCACACCTGTCGGTTGAGGACCAGGCAAAGATCATGGGCGGCAACCTCGGTCGACTCGTCACGGTGTGACGCCTCGACCAATCGAGCCTGACTGGCAGACCATCCCCGAGATGGTCTTGAGCGCGGCGGACCGCTTCGGCGATGCGGAAGCAGTGGTCGACGGTCCGCTGCGCTTGACTTTCCGGCAGGTGGTCGAGCGGATACGTTGCGCCGCAGGTGCGTTCGCCGACCTCGGTGTCGAAAAGGGTGACCGGATCGCGATCTGGGCGCCCAATTCGGCCGAATGGATCATCGCGGCGTTCGGGTTGCTCACCGCGGGTGGTGTGCTCGTCCCGGTCAACACCCGGTTCAAGGCCGAAGAGGCCGGCGACATCATCGTCCGCAGCAAGGTGAAGGCCGTCCTGGTCCAGAAGGGATTTCTGGACCAGGATTACACCGCTCCCGCCGGCGTGCCGGTCATCGACCTGAAGTCCGACTTCCTGTCCAGCGGTTCACCATTCGAGCGCGCGGTGAGCGGCAGCGACACCTCGGACATCATCTTCACCTCGGGCACCACCGGGCGCCCGAAGGGCGCGATGCTGAGCCACGGCCAGACGCTGCGCATGTATGAGGAGTGGGCGACGCTCGCCGACCTGCGCGAGGGTGACCGCTATTTGCAGATCAACCCGTACTTTCACACCTTCGGGCTGAAGGCGGGGCTGGTCACGTCTTTCCTGCGCGGTGCCACGATGCTGCCCGTTGCGGTGTTCGATGTCGACACGGTCGTGAAACTCATTGAACGCGAACGCATCACGATGCTTCCCGGGCCGCCGACGTTGTACCACTCGTTGCTGACGGTGGGTGACAAGTCCAAGCTGTCGACGTTGCGGGCCGGCGTCACCGGGGCCGCCGACATCCCCGTCGAACTGGTCCGCCGCATCCACGACGAACTGCCGTTCCAGACGCTGATGACCGGTTACGGGCTCACCGAGGCCGGTAACGTCACCCTCTCGCTGCCCGGCGACTCCTTCGAGGATGTCGCCACCACCGCGGGCGTGCCGTGCGACGGGGTCGAGGTGCGCATCGCCGACGACGGCGAGGTGCTGGTCCGCGGCTACGGGGTCATGAAGGGCTATCTCGACGAGCCGGAGGCCACCGCCCAGGCGATCGACGACGAGGGTTGGCTGCACACCGGAGATCTGGGCGACTTCACCGAGACGGGCCGGCTGCGCATCGTCGGCCGGAAAAAGGACATGTTCATCGTCGGCGGCTTCAACGCCTATCCGGCCGAGATCGAGGGCTTCCTGCTCAACCACCCGGCCGTCGCGCAGGCGGCCGTCATCGGTGTCCCCGACGAACGGATGGGCCAGGTCGGCAAGGCGTTCGTGGTCCGCGAAGGCGACGTCAGCGCCGACGAATTGATCGGCTGGTGTCGCGACCGCATGGCCGGATTCAAGGTGCCGCGCACGGTAGAGTTCCTCAATTCACTCCCACTCAACGCGACGGGGAAAGTGATGAAGGACCAACTCCGATGAACAACGGCGATATCCACTCGATGGTGATCGCGTCGGACTACCGCATCCCCGATCCGACCCGGGTATGGCCGCTGCTGGAACGCAACAAGGCCGCCCTGGCCGATATCGGCGCGCACCACGTGCTGGTCTACACCTCGACCCGCGACCACGGCAGGGTGCTGGTGATGATCGGCGTCCACAGCCGTGAGCCGATCGTGGAGCTGCTGCGCTCCCGGGTCTTCTTCGACTGGTTCGACGAGGCCGGCGTCGAAGACATCCCCGCCGTCTTCGCCGGCGAGATCGTCGACAGGTTCATCGCGCAGCCACCGACAACCCCGGCGGCACCGGGAGTCGTGGTCGCCGCCATCGCGTCCGTCAACGACGTGTCCCTGCTCACCTCCGAAGTCAGCACCGCGATAGACCGGTTCACCACGGCCGGTATCCGAAAGACGTGGGTGTTCCAGGCTTTTGACGACGACCACGAAGTGCTGATCCTGCAGGAGTTCCCCGACGAAGAAACCGCCCGAGACTGGATCGACCACCCCGATGCCGCGGCGCAGTGGATGTCCGGGGCGGGCATCGGTGCCTACCCGCCGCTGTTCGTCGGCCGGTTCTTCGACATGATGCGTATCGAGGCGGACTGAGGATCCGCCGGTGTTCGTGTGCCTGTGCAATGGAGTCACCAGCCAAACGGTGTGCGATGCCGTGGAGTGCGGCGCATCGACCACCAAGGAAGTCGCGCAGGCGTGCGGCGCGGGCGCCGACTGCGGGCGCTGCCGGCGCACGGTGCAGGCCATCCTGCGGTCCTCCAACCCGGATCGGACTCCGAACCCGCGCTAGGGCGTCAGCGTCGCGGGCTGCCGTCCGGTGACGTCGGTTGGACGAGTTCGACCAGCAGGTTGGGGATTTCGAGCCGCGGCAACACCACCTCGACGAACACCATGCGGTCCTGGTTCTCCGCGGCGGCGGTCAGGGCGTCGTCGAGTTCGCCGTAGGTTTGGACCCGGAACGCCAGGTGGTCGGTGACGCCCAGTGCGCCGGGCACATCCGTCCACGTCCAATTGACGATGTCGTTGTACGGCGCGGTCTCGCCGTGGATCGCCCGTTCGATGGTGTAGCCGTCGTTGTTCACCACCACGATGACGGGGGACAGGCCCTCGCGGGAGAACGCGCCCAGCTCTTGGACGGTCAGCTGTGCGGCGCCGTCCCCGATGATCAACACTATCCTGCGGTCCGGATGCGCCACCGCCGCCCCGAGCGCGGCGGGCAATGTGTAACCGATTGAGCCCCAAAGGGGTTGACCGATGAAGGTCACGCCCTGCGGCAGCCGATGGTCGGCCATGCCGTAAAACGAGGTGCCCTGGTCGGCAAGCACCACGTTGCCCGGTGTGAGGGCCACGCACAGGCGGTCCCACAACATCTTCTGGGTGAGCGGTTGGTCGCGCGGCGGGGGCGGCGGCAGCGGTGCAGCCGGCGGCGACACCACCGGCGGTGACGAGGTTGCGCGCCGGACCAGGATGGTCGCCAGCGCCTCGAGCGCCGCACCCATCTCCAACGGCGCGAACACTTCTCCGGCCACGCTGCTCTGATACTGGCCGACGTCGATGGTGCGGGCCGGGTCGATGCGCTGGCTGAAGAAGCCGCTGACCATGTCGGTGAACACCACGCCGGCGGTGACCAGCACCGGTGCCTCTTCGATCGCGGTGCGCACCGCCGGCGCGCTGGCGGACCCGGCGTAGATGCCCAGGAAGTTGGGTGAGCTCTCGTCGAGCAGACTCTTCCCCCACATCAACGTGGCGTGCGGCACCACGTCGGCGGCCAGCAGTGCCTCGAGTTCCTTGATCGCCTGCAGCCGGTGCACCAGCAGGTCGGCGAGCACGGTGAGCTGATGGTCGCCGATGAGTTCGGTCGCGGCCTCGACGAACATCGCCAGCGCGCGGGGGCTGGTGCCACCCGTGTAGCGCGGCAGCGGCGCCTCGGGCGGCTCGGTGGGGAAGCGGGCCACGTCGGTGGACAGCAGGATGTAGCCGGGGCGCTTCTGCTCGCGCACCTCCGACAGCACCCTGTCGATCTCGCGGCGGGCCGTCGCGGGCATGAGATTGGCTTGTGCGCAGGTGATTTCGCGGCTGACCCGCAAGAAGTGCTCGAAATCCCCGTCGCCGAGTGAATGGTGCAGCGCCCGCCGGGTGCCCTGGGCGTCCTTGGACGGGCCGCCGACGATGTGCACAACGGGTACCTGCTCGGCGTAGCTGCCCGCGACCGCGTTGGCCGCGGAGAGTTCGCCGACGCCGAAAGTCGTTACCAGCGCTGACATTCCGCGCAGCCGCCCATACCCGTCGGCGGCGTAGCCGGCGTTGAGCTCGTTGGCGGTGCCGACCCAGCGAATGCTGGGGTGGGCAACGATGTGGTCGAGGAATTCCAGGTTGTAATCGCCGGGAACGCCGAAGATCTCCGAGACGCCGAGCTCGGCGAGACGGTCCAACAGGTAGTCACCGACGGTGTATGCGGGATCGGTCGCGGCATCAGTCACAGGCACGACGGTACGCTCGGTCCAATCCGTTCCGGGTGAGACGCCGGGCCAGTATCGTGCGGGCCATGGCACTGAAAGAATCCCGCGACATCGTCATCGAAGCCAGTCCGGAAGAGATTCTGGACGTCATCGCCGACTTCGAAGCGATGCCCGAATGGTCGGAGCCGCACCAGAGTGCGGAGATCCTCGACACCGGCGACGACGGGCGTCCCCGCCAAGTGAGGATGAAGGTCCGGGTCGCCGGGATCACCGACGAGCAGGTGATCGCCTACACCTGGGGCGACAACGTGGTGAGCTGGAAGCTGGTCAGCTCCTCGCAGCAGAAGGCGCAGGACGGGAAGTACACGCTGGTGCCGCAGGACAACGGGACCCTGGTCAAGTTCGAGCTTCTCGCCGACCCGAACGTGCCGCTGCCCGGCTTCGTGCTCAAGCGCGCCGTGAAGGGAACGATCGATTCGGCGACCAAGGCGCTGCGCGAGCGGGTGCTCCAGGTCAAGAAGGGCAAGTAGCCGCCGTGGGCGGCGGCGGTCCGCTGGCCGGGGTGCGCGTCATCGAACTCGGCGGCATCGGACCCGGGCCGCACGCCGGGATGCTGCTCGCCGACCTGGGCGCCGACGTGGTGCGGGTGCGCCGGCCGATGGGCGGGCTCACGATGCCGGCCGAGGGCCGGGACCTGCTGCACCGCGGCAAGCGAATCGTCGACCTCGACGTCAAGACGCAACCGCAGGCACTGCTGAACCTCGCCGCCAAGGCCGACGTGCTGCTGGACTGCTTCCGGCCCGGCACCTGCGAGCGGCTCGGCATCGGTCCCGAGGATTGCGCGGCGGTCAACCCCCGCCTGATCTTCGCGCGGATCACCGGCTGGGGACAGGACGGGCCGCTGGCGCCGACCGCCGGTCACGACATCAACTACCTGTCCCGGACCGGCGCGCTGTCCGCGCTGGGCTACGCCGACCGGCCGCCGATGGCGCCGCTGAACCTGGTCGCCGACTTCGGCGGCGGGTCGATGCTGGTGGTGATCGGCATCGCCGCCGCCCTGTACGAGCGGGAACGTTCCGGCGCGGGGCAGGTGATCGACGCGGCGATGGTCGACGGGGTCAGCCTGCTGGCCCAGATGATGTGGACCATGAAGTCCACTGGCGCACTGCGGGACCGGCGAGAATCGTTTCTGCTCGACGGCGGCGCCCCGTTCTACGGCTGCTACGCGACCGCCGACGGCCAATACGTCGCCGTCGGCGCCATCGAGCCGCAATTCTTCGCGGCGTTGCTCGCCGGGCTCGGCCTGTCACCCGACGACGTGCCCGCCCAACACGACAAAGCCTCCTACCCGCGGATGCGCGAGGTCTTCACCCGACGATTCGCCAGCCGCACTCGCGACGAATGGGCACAGACCTTCGCCGGCACCGACGCGTGCGTCACGCCGGTGCTGACGTGGAGCGAGGCCGCGGCCGATGAGCACCTGCGGGCGCGGTCCACGGTGATCACCGCCCACGGCGCCGACCAGGCCGCACCCGCCCCACGCTTTTCGCGGACGCCGTCGGGGCCGGTCGGGGCGCCCCCCGCGGCGACCACGCCGGTCAGCGAAATCGACTGGTAGGAAACCGTTTACGGCGAATCGGTCCGCGCCGGTGCCGGCGTTGCTAAGTTGATCCTCAGTGGCCGTAAAAGCATCACGGGAATTCGTCGTCAACGCGCCGCCAGAAGTGGTCATGGAAGCGCTGACAGATGTCGGCGTCCTGTCGTCGTGGTCGCCGCTGCACAAACACATCGAGGTGATCGACCGGTATCCCGACGGCCGGCCCCACCACGTCAAGACCACGATCAAGATTTTCGGGCTGGTCGACAAGGAGGTCCTGGAGTATCACTGGGGCCCCGATTGGGTCGTCTACGACGCCACGGGAACCTCCCAGCAGCACGGGCAGCACGTCGAGTACACCCTCAAACCCGAAGGGATCGACCAGACCCGGGTGCGTTTCGACGTCACCGTCGAGCCCGGCCGGCCGATGCCCGCGTTCATCGTCCGCCGGGCGGCCGAGAGCGTTCTCGACTCTTCGGTAAAGGGACTGTGCGAATTGGTGAAGCGGGTTCACGGTTCGTCCGACGCCGAATAGGCCGCCTTTTTCTCCTTCGCCGGCGGCCGGGCCGTTGCTAACTTATTAGTAGTGGCCGTTCAAGCGTCGTCGGAAATCGTCATCGACGCGCCTCCGGAAGTGATCATGGAGGCGCTGGCCGACATGGACGCCGTGCCGTCGTGGTCGTCGGTGCACAAACGGGTCGAGGTCGTCGACAAGCACCCCGACGGCCGGCCGTACCACGTGAAGGTCACCATCGCGGTGACGGGCATCCACGACACCGAAATGCTCGAATACCACTGGGGGCCGGACTGGATGGTGTGGGACGCGCAAAAGACCGCCCAGCAACGTGGCCAGCACGGGGAGTACACCCTCACCCGGGAGGGCTACGACAGGACCAGGGTGCGGTTCGTCATCACTGTCGAACCCTTTGCTCCGCTGCCCGAGTTCTGGGTCAACCGGGCCCGCAAGAAGATCCTGCATTCCGCGCTCGAGGGTCTGCGCAAGCGCGTGACCGAGGGCTTCGGCCGTGCTACATAGCCGGGCGCTCACGCAGCGCGGCCAGTCGCTTGATCGCCTCGTCGAGGGTGTCGTCGCGCTTACAGAAGGTGAAGCGCACCAAGTGATTCCACACGTCGGCCGGGCCACGCGTGGCGGCCGGGTCACAGAAGGCCGACATCGGAATCGCGGCCACGCCAACCTTTTCCGGTAGCGCCGCGCAGAACGCGCTGCTGTCGTCGTAGCCCAGCGGACGCGGATCGGCGCACACGAAGTACGTGCCGGCGCTGTCGTGCACCTCGAACCCGACGTCGATCAGCCCGGCGGCCAGCCGGTCACGTCTGGCCTGCAAAGTGGCGCGCAGGCCGGCCACCCACGCGTCCTCGGTCTCGAGCGCCAAGGCCACCGCCGGCTGGAACGGCGCACCGCCGACGTAGCTCAGATACTGCTTGGCGGCGCGCATGCCGGCGATGAGTTGTGCGGGGCCGCAGGCCCATCCGATCTTCCAGCCGGTGCAGTTGAACATCTTGGCCGCGCTGGAGATCGTGATCGTCCGCTCGGCCATGCCGTCGAAGCCGGCCAGCGGCACATGTCGCCGCCCGTCGAACACCAGGTGCTCGTAGACCTCGTCGGTGATCACCAACAGGTCGGCCGCGATCGCGACCTCGGCGATGGCGGCCAACTCCTCGTCGCTCAGCACCGTGCCGGTCGGGTTGTGCGGGGAATTGACGATCAACGCGCGCGTCCGTGGCGTCACCGCCCGGCGCAGGGCATCGGCGTCCAGGGCGAAGCCGCGGCCATGCGGGACCAGCGGCACGGCCACCCGCTGCGCGGAGGCCATCGCCACCACCGGCGAGTAGGAGTCGTAGAACGGCTCGATGAGCAGCACCTCGGAGCCGGGTTCGACGAGGCCGATCACCGCCGACGCGATGGCCTCGGTCGCCCCGACCGTCACCAGCACCTCGGTGTCGGGGTCGTAGTCGATGCCGTAGCGGCGCTGCCGCTGGGCGGCGATGGCGTGGCGCAGCGGTGCGATGCCGACGCCCGGCGGGTATTGGTTGACGCCGTCGGCGATGGCCTCCTGGGCGGCCTTCAGCATGGCCGGGGGCCCGTCCTCGTCCGGGAACCCCTGGCCGAGGTTCACCGCTCCGATCCGCGCGGCCAGCGCCGACATCTCGGCGAATACCGTCGTCGCGTAGGGGCGTAGTCGCGACACCGTCATGGTGGACGAGCTTAACTTCCGGCTCCCAGCGTGACTGCAGCGTCACGTTCGGCGCCGACTGTGACTGTCGCGTCCCGCTCGGGGCCGTGACCAGCGCCATCTTGCCCAACCAACAGGTTGGCCGGGGCCCCTGTTAGGCTGGCGCGGGACCTAGTCTTGAAGACGGATTCGAACCCAATTCGCCAGAACAGGAAGTCGTATGTCCGAAGAAGCTTTTATCTATGAGGCCATCCGCACCCCGCGGGGCAAGCAGCGCAACGGTTCGCTGAACGAGGTGAAGCCCCTCAACCTGGTCGTGGGCCTGGTTGACGAGCTCCGTCGGCGTTTCCCCGACCTGGACGAGAACCTGATCAGCGACATGATCCTGGGTGTGGTGTCCCCGGTCGGTGACCAGGGCGGCGACATCGCCCGCACCGCGGTGCTGGCCGCCGGCCTGCCCGAGACCACCGGCGGCGTGCAGCTCAACCGCTTCTGCGCCTCCGGCCTGGAGGCCGTCAACACCGCCGCGCAGAAGGTGCGCTCCGGCTGGGACGACCTGGTGCTGGCCGGCGGTGTCGAGTCGATGAGCCGCGTCCCGATGGGCTCCGACGGCGGCGCCTGGGCGACCGACCCCGAGACCAACTACCGGATCGGCTTCGTCCCGCAGGGCATCGGCGCCGACCTGATCGCCACCATCGAGGGCTTCTCCCGCGAGGACGTCGACCGCTACGCGCTGCGCTCGCAGGAGAAGGCGGCCGCGGCGTGGTCGGGCGGCTACTTCGCCAAGTCGGTGGTTCCGGTGCGCGACCAGAACGGTCTGGTCATCCTCGACCACGACGAGCACATGCGGCCCGACACCACCCTGGAGGGCCTGGGCAAGCTGAAGACCGCGTTCGACGGCATCGGCGAGATGGGCGGCTTCGACGACGTGGCGCTGACCAAGTACCACTACGTCGAGAAGATCAACCACGTGCACACCGGCGGCAACAGCTCCGGCATCGTCGACGGCGCCGCGCTGGTGCTGGTCGGTTCGGAAGCGGCGGGCAAGTCGCAGGGGCTGACCCCGCGGGCCCGCATCGTGGCCACCGCCACCAGCGGCTCCGACCCGGTCATCATGCTCACCGGCCCGACCCCGGCCACCCGCAAGGTGCTCGACCGCGCGGGCATGACGATCGACGACATCGATCTGTTCGAGCTGAACGAGGCGTTCGCGTCGGTGGTGCTGAAGTTCCAGAAGGACCTCAACATCCCGGACGAGAAGCTCAACGTCAACGGTGGCGCCATCGCGATGGGCCACCCGCTCGGCGCCACCGGCGCCATGATCACCGGCACCATGGTCGACGAGCTCGAGCGCCGCAACGCGCGTCGCGCCCTGATCACGCTGTGCATCGGCGGCGGCATGGGTGTCGCCACCATCATCGAGAGGGTTTAACACCATGGCAGAGAACACCGTTCAGTGGGACAAGGACGCCGACGGCATCGTCACGCTGACCCTGGACGACCCCACCGGGTCGGCCAACGTGATGAACGAGCATTACAGCGAGTCGATGCACAACGCTGTGGAACGTCTTGCCGCCGAGAAGGATTCGATCACCGGCGTGGTGATCACCAGCGCGAAGAAGACCTTCTTCGCCGGCGGTGACCTGAAGGGCATGATCAACCTCGGCCCGGAGAACGCCGGTGAGGCGTTCGACACCGTCGAGTCGGTCAAGCGTGACCTGCGCGCCCTCGAGACGCTGGGCAAGCCGGTGGTCGCGGCCATCAACGGCGCCGCACTGGGTGGTGGCCTGGAGATCGCGCTGGCGTGTCACCACCGCATCGCCGCGGACGTCAAGGGTCTGGTCGTCGGCCTGCCCGAGGTCACCCTGGGGCTGCTGCCCGGTGGCGGCGGCGTGACCCGCACCGTGCGGATGTTTGGTATCCAGAACGCGTTCATGAACATCCTGTCGCAGGGCACCAGGTTCAAGGCGGACAAGGCCAAGGAGATCGGCCTGGTCGACGAGCTGGTCGGCTCGGTCGAGGAACTGGTTCCCGCCGCGAAGGCGTGGATCAAGGCCAACCCCGACTCGCACGAACAGCCTTGGGACAAAAAGGGTTACAAGATGCCCGGCGGCACCCCGTCCAGCCCCGCGCTGGCCGGCATCCTGCCGTCGTTCCCGGCGCTGCTCAAGAAGCAGCTCAAGGGCGCGCCGATGCCGGCGCCGCGGGCCATCCTGGACGCGGCCGTCGAGGGCGCGCAGGTGGACTTCGACACCGCCAGCCGCATCGAGAGCCGCTACTTCACCCAGCTGGTCACCGGCCAGGTCGCCAAGAACATGATCCAGGCGTTCTTCTTCGACCTGCAGCACATCAACGGCGGTGGTTCCCGCCCGGACGGCATCGAGCCGGTCAAGATCAACAAGATCGGTGTACTCGGCGCGGGCATGATGGGCGCCGGCATCGCCTACGTCTCGGCCAAGGCCGGGTACGAGGTGGTGCTCAAGGACGTCAGCCTCGAGGCCGCCCAGAAGGGCAAGGCCTACTCGGAAAAGCTTGAGGCCAAGGCACTTCAGCGTGGGAAGACCACCGAGGAGAAGAGCAAGGCGCTGTTGGACCGGATCACGCCGGCCGCCGACCCGGCCGACCTCAAGGGCGTCGACTTCGTGATCGAGGCCGTGTTCGAGAACCAGGAACTCAAGCACAAGGTGTTCCAGGAGATCGAGGACATCGTCGAGCCCAACGCGCTGCTCGGGTCCAACACCTCGACGCTGCCGATCACCGGTCTGGCGACCGGCGTGAAGCGCCAGGAGGACTTCATCGGGATCCACTTCTTCTCGCCGGTCGACAAGATGCCGTTGGTGGAAATCATCAAGGGCGAGAAGACCTCTGACGAGGCGCTGGCCCGCGTGTTCGACTACACGCTGGCCATCGGCAAGACCCCGATCGTGGTCAACGACAGCCGGGGCTTCTTCACCAGCCGCGTCATCGGCACCTTCGTCAACGAGGCGCTGGCGATGCTGGGCGAGGGCGTGGAGCCGGCGAGCGTGGAGCACGCCGGGTCGCAGGCCGGTTACCCGGCCCCGCCGCTGCAGCTGTCCGACGAGCTGAACCTGGAGCTGATGCACAAGATCGCGACGGCCACCCGCAAGGGGGTCGAGGACGCGGGCGGCACCTACGAGCCGCACCCGGCCGAGGCCGTCGTCGAGAAGATGATCGAGCTCGGCCGGCCCAGCCGCTTGAAGGGTGCCGGCTTCTACGAGTACGCCGACGGCAAGCGGACCCGGCTGTGGCCGGGCCTGCGCGAGACGTTCAAGTCCGGCAGCGCGGAAATTCCGTTGCAGGACATGGTCGATCGCATGCTGTTCGCCGAGGCGCTGGAGACCCAGAAGTGCCTCGACGAGGGCGTGCTGACGTCGACCGCCGACGCCAACATCGGCTCGATCATGGGCATCGGGTTCCCGCCGTACACCGGTGGTAGCGCGCAGTTCATCGTCGGTTACCAGGGCGCGGGTGGCATCGGCAAGGAAGCTTTCGTGGCCCGGGCCAAGGAGCTGGCCGCCAAGTACGGCGACCGCTTCCTGCCGCCGGCGTCGCTGAGCTAAGTACTACAAACGCGAAAGCCCCCGAAACAACCAGGTTTCGGGGGCTTTCGCGTGTCGGCGTCGTGAAAAGCTAACCGCGCCTTTGAAACAGGTAGTACCAGGCGGGGGTCTTCTCGGCGCGGTCCAGCTCGCGTTCGGCCCCGGCCGACAGCAGCGTCCAGCTCTGGGTGAATCGCCGTTCCATCTCGGCGCGGTCGACGCCGCGCACCCCGACCCGCCCGCCCGGGACGAACGCCACGATCAGCAACCGCGCGTCCGGCGCCGCGACCGCGCTGATCTCGCGGACGTACGCGTCGCGATCCGCGTCGCTCATGTTGTGCAGGCAGCCGTTGTCGACGATCAGCTCGAAGTTCGCGCCGATGCCGGCCCGGCTCAGTTGGGTGACGTCGGCCTGGACGAACTCGACCGCGGCGCCGGCCGCGCGTGCCTTGGCGCGCGCCCGCTCCAGGGGCTTGGCCACGAAGTCGACCGCGGTGACCGTCCAGCCGTGCTGGGCGAGATAGATGGAGCAGTCACCGGTACCGCAGCCGACCTCCAGCGCCCGCCCGGCGGGCAGCGCCGCGGCGTCGCGCGTTCCCTCGACCAGGTCCCGCACGCTCTGCGCGAGCGGGTGACCATCCCACGGGGTGAAGCCCATGCGGTAGAAGATCCGGAACAGCGTTTGTTTGGAAGCCATAGCTCACCCTAGGCCGACCGCCGGGACGGGTCACCCTATCGGGAGGCGGCCGCGATGCGGCGCCATTCCTCCCGCGGGAACGCCCGGGGATCGGCCCGCAGCACTTGCACGCAGACATGGTCGGCCCCCGCGGACCGGTGCTCGGCGACGCGGCGCATGACGGCCTCCTCGTCGCCCCACGCGATGATCGCGTTGAAGAGACGATCGCTGACCTGCGCAAGGTCGTCTTGGGAGAAGCCGCTGCGCAGCAGGTTGTTGGCGTAGTTGGGCAGGGCCAAATACGAGCGCAGCCAATCGGTTCCGATCTGGCGGGCCTCGTCGGCGCTGTCGGTCAGGATCACCGTCTGTTCGGGAAGCAGCAACGGGCCCCGCCCCAAAGTCGAACGGGCGGAGGCGGTGTGCTCGGGGGTGACGAGATACGGGTGGGCGCCGCCGGCGCGGGTCGCCGACAGCGTCAGCATCTTCGGGCCGAGCGCGGCCAGCACCCGGCGTTCGGTGGGAACCGGCCGCGGCGCGGCATCCAGGCCGTCCAGGAAGGACGCCGTCGCCGCCAGCGGTTTGCGGTATCGCCCGGGTTGGCCCGCGTCGATCAGCGGGGCGTGGCTGACACCGATCCCGAGCAGGAAGCGGTCGCCGTGCTCGGCGGTCAGCGTCGCATAGGATTCGGCGACGTCGGCGGGCGCATGCATCCACAGGTTCAGGATTCCCGTGGCGATCACGGTCCGCCTGGTCGCGGCGAGCAGATGGGCCACCGCATCGAACACCGGCCCGCCGACATCGGGGATCCACAGCGCCGGGAAGCCCAGCTCGTCGAGTTCAGCTGCGGCCTCGGCGGATTCGGCCGGGTCGCCGTAGCGCAGTTGACTACTCCAGATTCCAACACCGGTCAGTTCCATGCGAGGCCTTCCCCTTCGTGGCCCGCGGCTGCCGCGGCCCTACGGGACATGCTGTCAGACGTCGCTTCGAGAGTATTCGGGCACCGGCATCGAATCGTGCATCCGGATGCCCTTGGTGTTGAGCTTGGCCAGGGAGCGCGACAGCGACCCGGGCATCGTCGAGATCAGCTGGGCGCCACGGGTTAACGCCCACACGCCAATTCGTGAACCGGGGATGATGCCCCTGGCGGCGCCGCGCGCGAAAGTCCGGCTGCGGTGCACCGGTTCGTGCATCCGCAATTCGTAGGCGGCGAAGGCGCGCAGGTGGTCGCCGTCGGCCTCGGCCAGTTCGCCGGCCAGCACGTAGGCGCCGAGGACGGCGAGGCTGGTGCTGCCGCCCACCGCGGGTCCCGGGCAGTATCCGGCGTCGCCGACCAGGGTGACCCGGCGACGCGACCACCGGTCGGTGCGCAGTTGCGTGATCGAGTCGAAGTAAAACGTGGGTGTGCGCTCCACCTCGTCCAGCCAGCTGTCCACCTGGTCGTGCATCCCGGTGAACGCCTGGCGCAGTAATTCCTTCTGCCGCAACGCATCGCGATGGTCGTAGTCCAATTCCGCTTTGCTGCGGAACATGAACACCGCGCGGGCGTCGTCCAGATGATCGGCCGTGTAGATCCCGGCGAAACGGCCGGCACCGACGTGAGCGACCATCTCGCCGGGATCGACCAGCCCCTTGGGCGCGGACACCACGGACAGGTACCCCCCGAGGAAGCGGGTCAGGTCGGCCTCCTCGCCGAAGGTCAGGCGCCGGACGTGGGAGTGCAGCCCGTCGGCGCCCACGATGACGTCGAAGGTGCGCGCGGGCGCGTGCTCGAAAGTCACGGTGCCGTCGTGCTCGATCGCGGTGATCGAGTCGCCGAATACGTACTCGACGTCGTCACTGGCGGCGTCGTAGTAGATCTCGCTCAGATCGTCGCGCATGATCTCCACGTGCCGGTCGGAGGTGGCGGCGTAGATCTTGGTGAGGTCGATCCGGGTGCCCTTTGTCCGGCCTTCCCGGTGCATCGTCAGCCGTTCCGTGCCGGTGGCCAGTGCCTCGATGCGCGGGAGCACGCCCATCTTCGCCGAGATTTCCATCGCGGGGCGGAACAGGTCGACCGCGTGGCCGCCGGTTTTGCGCAGCGTCGGCGCGCGCTCCACGACGGTGACATCGAAGCCGTACCGCGTCAGCCAGTACGCCAGGACCGGACCGGCGATGCTGGCGCCAGAGATGAGTATCCGCATGGTCACCTCCACTTACTTAACGTTCGGTAAGCATAACATCCCGCTTACCTATCGGTAAGTCAGATAAACTCGTGGGGTGAGCAGGCCCCGGTCGGACACCCGTGAGCGCATCCAGGAGGTCGCGCGCGAGCTGTTCCTGCAGCGGGGCGTGCAGCGCACCAGCCTGCAGGACATCGCCAATGCGCTGGGCATCACCAAACCCGCGCTGTACTACCACTTTCCGTCACGCGAAGACCTGGTGCGCAGCATCCTGGTGCCGCTGATCGACGAGGGCGAACAATTCGTCGCCGAGCACGAGGGCCGCCGCCACAATGACGCGCGCGAGCTGCTGGAGGGCTACTTCGACTTTCACTACCGGCACCGACGGGACCTGGTGCTGCTGTTGACCGAGCTCTCCACGCTGATCGACCTCGACCTCATCGACACCGTGCTGGCGTGGCGCGAGCGGCTGGCCAGGCTGGTGTTCGGCAAGAAGCCGACGCTCGCGCAGTCCACTCGCGCGGTGGTCGCGTTCGGCGGCTTGCAGGACTGCTGCGTGCAATTTCCCGATGCGCCCCACGAGGAGCTGCGCGACAAGTCGGTGGCGGCCGCGCTCGACGCGCTGGGCCGCTGAGGCGAAAAGGCCTTAACCGGCCGGGCCGCGCCGCCACCGGGCTACAGTCCCGGTATGCGCTTTGGACTCTTCATCCCGCAGGGCTGGCGGATGGACCTGGTTGACATCGAACCCGAAAAACACTGGGCGGTGATGCGCGACCTGGCCACCTACGCCGACAACAGCGCATGGGACTCGATGTGGGTCTACGACCACTTCCACACCGTGCCGATGCCGACCGCCGAGGCCACCCACGAGGCCTGGTCGCTGATGGCGGCGTACGCGGCCAGCACGTCGCGGATCAAACTCGGCCAGATGTGCACGGCGATGAGCTACCGCAACCCCGTGTACCTGGCCAAGGTGGCCGCGACGGCCGACGTGATCTCCGGGGGCCGCATCCAGATGGGTATCGGCGGCGGCTGGTACGAACACGAGTGGCGCGCTTACGGTTACGGATTCCCCTCGGCGGGTGTGCGATTGGGCCGTCTGGACGAAGGCGTGCAGATCATGCGCGATGCCTGGCGCGACGGCAAGGTCAGCTTGGACGGGAAGCATTATCAGGTCGACGGCGCGATCGTCGAACCGAAACCGTTGCAGGACGGGGGTATTCCGTTCTGGATCGCCGGTGGCGGCGAAAAGGTGACGTTGCGCATCGCCGCGCGGTACGCGCAATACACCAACTTCACACCGGAGCTCGAGGCCTTCAAACACAAATCCGAGGTGCTGGCGGAGCACTGTCGCGAGGTGGGCACCGACTTCGACGCGATCGTGCGCTCGGCCAACTTCAGCGCAATCATCGGCACCTCCGAGGACGACGTCGAAGACCGGAGGCGGCGGATACGCGACCGGATGTCCCGTTACGTCCCCGAGGCGGCGGCCGATGCCATGCTCTCCGGCGGTTCGGAGGGGGCGACGGGCACGACGGAACGAGTCATCGAGCGGATCGCCAAGGTGCGCGACCTCGGGTGCGAATACGCGATCTGCTACTTCCCCGAGGCGGCCTATGACCGCTCCGGCATCGAATTGTTCGAACGCGAAGTGATTCCGGCGCTGAGCTAGATGTCGCTGGTGACGTACCTGGTCTTGGCCGGGGGCGCGGCCAACAGCGGGGGAAGCTGGGTCAGCTTGCCCTCGCCGGCGCGAAACGCGCGGTAGGCCTCGTCGTGTTCGACCGTCTCCCACAACTCGTAGATGAGCCAGTGCGCTTCGTCGTCCTCGTCGACAAGGACGTCGGTGCGGACATTGCCGTCGAACGCCCGGGTGTCCTGCAGCGCCCGGCCCATCAGCTCGCGCCCCGCGGCGACCTCGTCCGGCTTGAATCTGAGCTCGAGTATCACGGTGACCGTCATGGGCCCAACCTAGCGCCGAGCCCAGGGCGACCGTTGGCCTGGCCTTCCGCACGCGTATGAGAATGTGGTTTCCACTTTTCGGAAAGCTGTTATACGGTTCAGTGAGCAACATTCTGTTGGCGGATTGCGGACGATCCTGGAGGATCCCTCGATGCAGAAGGCATTAGCCCCCGAGATCTCTACCTGGCCCGATGAGAGCCCGCAGCTGATCGGCAGCCGATGCGGCAGCTGTGCGGCCACCACCTTCCCGGTGCAGCAGTGGTGCCCACGGTGCAGCGCCGCCGAGATGTCCGACGTGCTGTTGCCCCGGCGCGGGACGCTGGTGGCGTGGACCACCCAGGGCTTCCCGCCCGGCGCCCCCTATGCCGGCCCGACCGGCAAGGAGTTCGTGCCATTCGGCGTGGGGCTGGTCCAGCTCGGTGACGTCATCCGCGTCGAGGGCCGGTTGACCGAGAACGACCCGGCCAAGTTGCAGTTCGGCCAGGAAGTCGAACTCACCATGGTGCCTTTCGCGACCGACGACGAGGGCGCCGAAATCATCACCTTCGCGTTCCAGCCGGTCTAGCGGGTCGCCGCCCTCTGATTAGGAGCACATGAGATGACCAACGACGTCGCCATCATCGGCGTGGGCCTGCACCCGTTCGGCCGGTTCGACAAGACCGCGATGCAGATGGGCGCCGAGGCCGTCCAGCTCGCGCTCAAAGACGCCGGCGTGGACTGGAAGGACATCCAGTTCGGCTTCGGCGGCAGCTACGAGGTCTCGAATCCCGACGCGGTGACCCGCCTGGTCGGGCTGACCGGCATCACGTTCACCAACGTGTTCAACGCCTGCGCCACCGCGGCCAGCGCCATCCAGCAGACCGCCGACACCATCCGGCTGGGCAAGTACGACATCGGCATCGCGATCGGGCTGGACAAGCACCCGCGCGGCGCGTTCACCGACGACCCCGCCAAGCTGGCGCTGCCCCAGTGGTACGCCAACAACGGCCAGTTCGTCACCACCAAGTTCTTCGGAATGAAGGCCAACAAGTACATCCACGACCACAACATCTCGCAGGAGACATTGGCGCGGGTGGCCAACAAGAACTTCCGCAATGGTGCGCTGAACCCGAATGCGTTCCGGCGCAAGGAGATCTCCGTCGAGGAGATCCTCAACTCGCCCGCGCTGAACTACCCGTTGACCCAGTACATGTTCTGCGCGCCCGACGAGGGCGCCGCCGCGGTCGTCATGTGTCGCGCGGACATGGCCGAGAAGTTCACCGACAAGCCGGTTTACGTGCGTGCCTGCGAGATTCGGACCCGGCGTTTCGGTGCCTACGAGGTGCACGCCACGTCGGCGCCGCTGGACGAGGACGCCTCACCGACGGTGTATGCCGCCAAGGCCGCCTACGAGGCGGCCGGCATCGGCCCGGAGGATGTCGACGTCGCGCAGCTGCAGGACACCGACGCCGGCGCCGAGGTGATCCACATGGCCGAGACCGGTCTGTGCGCGGACGGCGAGCAGGAGAAGCTGCTGGCCGACGGCGCCACCGAAATTCACGGCTCGATGCCGGTCAACACCGACGGCGGGCTGATCGCCAACGGCGAGCCGATCGGCGCGTCGGGGCTGCGGCAGATGCACGAACTGGTGCGGCAGTTGCGTGGCGAGGCGGGGGAGCGTCAGGTGCCCGGCAACCCGCGCGTCGGGCTGGCCCAGGTGTACGGCGCGCCCGGAACAGCATCGGCGACCATACTGTCGCGCTGAACCGCCTGCGCCCTAACCCTTTTCAGGTCCGATCGCCGTCGGCCCGGTCATGCGGCGTATTCGGGTAAGGCGATGTCGTCGCGGAATTCACTCCGGACGACCCGATCGGCCAGTCGCTGGATGTTCAACAGTTTGGACGCCTGGTTGCGGGTCCACAGACCTAGTGCCGTCTTTGGCGCGAACATCGTGGCGAATGCGCGCGCCGACCGCTGCCTGGCCTCGACGATCGGGCGCAGCTGACGCTCATAGCTACGGAACGCATTCGCGTAATCGGCTCCCGCGCGGTTGAGTTCGCCCGCCAGTGTGTAGGCCTGCACCATCGCCAGGCCCGTGCCTTCGCCCGCCAGCAACGAGACCGCGGCCGCGGCGTCACCGATGAGCGCTACCCGCCCGTCCGACCACCGGTCCATGACGATTTGGCTGGTGCGGTCGAAGTAGACATCGGCGGCCCCGTCGAGTCGGCGCAGGATCTCCGGGCATTCCCAGCCCACGTTGCCGAAGACCCGACGCAGGGTTGACTTGGCCTGCGACACGTCTTGCGGATCGGGACCGCCCATGTGATGAGCGGTGAAAACAAAAAGGAACATGGTCTTCTCGTCACGCATTGCGAATCGGGCGACCATGCGCCCCGGCTGGGTGTAGGCGAGGTAGACGAGTTCATCACGCGGCTGATAGCCCTCCGCTTCGAACGCCGCGACTCGGTAGCCGAGATCCGTCTCGAACCTGGATTGCGGGCCGAACACCAACTCCCGCACGGGACAATGGATTCCACCCGCACCGATGAGCAGGTCGAATCGCCGTGACCCGCCGCCCTCGAGTGTGACTCGCACGCCCGAGTCGAGCTGCTCGATCGCCGAGACGCTTTCACCGAACAGAGTTTCAGCACGGTCGTCTATAGAGCGATAGATCGTGGCCGACAGATCACCACGGGGCACGGTGACGAACCGGTCATCGACGTTTCGCCGGAACGGTTCAGCCGAAAAGCCGCCCACCCGCTTCGAATTCCGGTCCACGAGTCGCACCTCCCGCACCGCGTACCCCGTGGCGTGCAGCTCGGCGGTGAGTCCCATGCGCTCGGCAACGGCGTACCCGCCACCCCAAAAGTCCACGATGTAGCCGCCGGTGCGGAGTCGCGGCGCCTTCTCGATCAGGGTGGGTTCGTGCCCATACCGCGACAGCCAGTACGCGAGCGTGGGCCGGCGATGCCGGCGCCGACAATGGCGATCTTCATGTGCCCGCCTCCGCGGTGACGAATGGCATTACTATAGCACTATGCAATAGTTGCAGTAGGTTATCAACTGCGGTGCCGGGGGCCGTAAGGACGTTGATCGCCCCGTCGGTGTGGGGAGGAGTCGCTGTGCTAGAGGAACGTACGGGCATGCCCGCGGGCATTCGTGTGCTCGAAGCCACCGGGACCGTGACGGCGGCGGATTATGAGCGCAACTTCGCGCCGATGGTCGAACAAGCGGAGCGCACAGGCGGTCGATTGCGACTGATATACGAATTCGGCCCGGAATTCGAGCGCATTACGGCCGGAGCGCTATGGGCAGACGCGCGACTGGGGGCCGGTTATCTGCGGTTGCTCGACGGGTGTGCCGTCGTGAGCGATATCGGCTGGATTCGGGCGACCAGCCGCGCCATCGGCAGCTGGATGCCGTGCCCGCTTCGGGTGTTCCGCAACGACGAACGCGATGACGCCGTCGCGTGGCTGGCCTCGCTGGCGCAGTGCCCTGGCGTGTCCGCCCGCGATCTGGCCAAGGCCTACGTCGGCGGGGTCGGCGCCGCTCTCGTCACCCTAGGCGGGTTCGCGTTCTCGAAGAGCGGTCAAGAGCCTGAATAGGATTCGTCGAGCACGGCACACTGACCGGCCCAGGCTAAATCGCCGGCCCCAGCAGGTCGTCGGCGTCGCGGATGATGTAGCCGTAGCCCTGCTCGGCCAGGAAGCGCTGCCGGTGCGCGGCGTACTCCGCGTCCAGGCTGTCGCGTGCCACCACGGAATAGAAGATGGCGCCGCCACCGTCGGACTTGGGCCGCAGCAGCCGGCCCAGCCGCTGCGCCTCCTCCTGTCGTGAGCCGAAGGTTCCCGAAACCTGCACTGCCACAGCGGCTTCCGGAAGGTCGATGGAGAAGTTCGCGACCTTGGACACCACCAGGGTGGACAACTCGCCGCGGCGGAAGGCGTCGAACAGCTCTTCGCGTTCCTTGGTCCGGGTGGACCCCTGGATCACCGGGGCGTTCAGCTCGGCACCGAGCTCGTCGAGCTGATCGAGGTAGGCGCCGATCACCAGCGTCTGCTCACCCGGATGTTTCGCCAGGATCGATTTGACCACAGCGATTTTGGTGTGCACCGTCGAGCACAGCTTGTACCGCTCTTCGGGTTCGGCGGTGGCATAGAGCATCCGCTCGTTGTCGGTCATGGTGACGCGCACCTCGACGCATTCGGCCGGCGCGATCCACCCCTGCGCCTCGATGTCCTTCCACGGCGCGTCGTAGCGTTTCGGGCCGATCAGCGAGAAGACGTCGCCCTCGCGGCCGTCCTCGCGGACCAGCGTGGCGGTCAGGCCCAGGCGCCGCTTGGACTGCAGATCGGCGGTCATGCGGAACACCGGCGCAGGCAAGAGATGGACCTCGTCGTAGATGATCAGGCCCCAGTCCCGGCTGTCGAACAGCTCCAGGTGCCGGTACTCGCCCTTGGTGCGCCGGGTGATCATCTGATACGTCGAGATGGTGACCGGGCGAATCTCCTTGCGTTCGCCGGAGTATTCGCCGATTTCGTCCTCGCTGAGCGACGTGCGCGCGATCAGCTCGCGCTTCCATTGCCGCGCCGCGACGATGTTCGTGACCAGGATCAGCGTCGTCGCACCGGCTTTCGCCATGGCGGCCGCGCCGACCAGCGTCTTACCGGCACCGCACGGAAGCACCACCACCCCGGACCCGCCGGACCAGAACGAGTCGGTGGCCATCTGCTGATAGTCGCGCAGGTGCCAGCCGTCCTGCGCCAGGCTGATCGGGTGCGCTTCACCGTCCACGTAGCCGGCGAGATCCTCTGCGGGCCAACCGATTTTGAGTAGCATCTGCTTGACGCGGCCGCGTTCGCTGGGGTGCACGATGACGGTGTCGTCGTCGATGCGGGCGCCGAGCATCGGGGCGATCTTCTTGTTGCGCAGCACCTCTTCGAGCACGGCGCGGTCCAGGCTCACCAGCGTCAGGCCGTGCGCGGGGTGCTTCACCAATTGCAGGCGGCCGTACCGGGCCATGGTGTCGACGATGTCGACCAGCAGCGGCTGCGGCACCGCGTAGCGCGAGAAGCTCACCAGCGCGTCGACCACCTGCTCGGCGTCATGACCGGCGGCGCGCGCGTTCCACAGCGCCAGCGGCGTGATGCGGTAGGTGTGCACGTGCTCGGGCGCGCGTTCCAGCTCGGCGAACGGCGCGATGGCGGCGCGCGCCGCGCCGGCCTGCTCGTGGTCCACCTCGAGCAGGACCGTCTTATCCGACTGCACGATCAACGGTCCGTCAGACATCGTCAGCGCCACTCCTCCTCATCTGTGCTCCTGCACGCCACCCATTATCGGGCGGTGGCCGACACGACCGACGTGATGCGGTGGATGGCGAAGTCACGCAGCCGGCCGGACGCCGAATCAAAGGCCACCAGCTGACCGCCCTTGACGGTGATGGGCGACACCACGCGCTGGGTGGCCACGCCGGCCGCATCCAGATAACCGATCACCAGGGTGTCTTGTTCCTTGGCCGCGCGCTGCAGCTGGGCCATGGTGACGGCGGGGTCGACGCGGATGTTGCCGAACGGTGCGGCGGTCACCTTGCGCAGCACCGCGACCACCGCGTTGAGGCTTTCGCTGTTGGGACGCCGGACCGGGCGATACGGCCGGCGCTGCTGGGGTGTCGCCACCCGGGCCCCGCGCGGACGCACGTCGACGATGGCGCCCGAGGAGTCCTCGGCGGCCGGGGCGAAGCCCGCGGCGCGCAACGCGACCAGCACCTCGCCGATGGGCGCCGGCGACACCGCGACCGTCGGCGCCAGCGCCCGCAGCTGCACCTCCTCGGTCGCCGGCGCGGCCACGGCCTGCGCCAGCAGCGCGGGGTCCTCGCAGCGCACGAACGACGCGGCCATGCCGATCCGCAGCTGCCCGTGCCGGCGCGCGACGTCGTCGATGAGATAGGTAAGCCCCTGCGGCACCGGCGTTTTGGAGTGCCTGGCGAACAGGGAATGCATCCAGTCGCGGGTCTTGCCGACGTCGAGTGCATGCCGGATCGACTGCTCGCTGACCCGGTACACCATCGCGGTGCCTGCCGATTCGACGGTGGCAACGACGGCGAGTTGCTCGGCCAGGTCGCGTTCCAGCGGCCCGGGTACAACCACGGTGAGGTCCGCCTGCACCAGGAAGTGGTCGACCGGCTTGGGCAGGGCCCGGTTCATCGCCTCGATCGCAACCTGCGGATCCCCGTCGTCGTCCAGCAGCGCCCGCCCGGGCGTGCTGATCGCCCCGCGGCCCACCAGGCCCAGGGCGTTGCTCTCGGCGAGCAGGTCCCCGACGGGTCCGGGTTGCAACCGCTTCGCCCAGCGCGGACGCCGCCAGATCAGCGCCGCGGAGGCTGCCGCCGCGTCGACGCCGGCGCCCGGGGACAGTTCGGACAACATGCCGAGTAGCAGCCGGCGATCCAGCGGCGCGGCCGTGGAGTACAGCCCGTCGGTGAGGGCGCCGTAGGGCTTGGCGTCGGGCCCGCGGGTGCCGATCAGCGCCGGGCGGCCGGGAAGGTCGAGCCAACTGCTCGCCAACAGCTGCCAGCGTTCGGCGGCCGACATCGCGGCGTACCGGTCGGTGGCGATCGTCGGGGCCCAGTACGGTGCCTCGCCGCTGACCGGCTCGGGGTCGGGCATGCCGCTGGCGATCAATCCGGCCGCGGCCGCGACTTCGAGGATCAATCCCAGCCTCGTCTCCTCGATGCCGGTCACCTTGCTCAGCCGCTTGACGTCACGTATGCCCAGCCCGCCGCTGCGCAGCTCGGAAACCGGCGCGGCGGACAGCGTTTCAAGCAGGACGTCGACCTCGTGCAGCAAGTCGATGACGGCCCCCGCGGCCGCCGCGTCGGCGTCGCCGGCCGTGGTCGTCGACACCACCGGGTCGGGCGCGGTCAACTGCATCGGGCCGGGCTGCTCGCCGCGCAGCACCTGCCCGACGTGGCGGGGCAGGATCACCGTCTCGGCGTCGATGCGCCGCAGCAGCCCCAACGCCAGCAGCTGGGGCACCGGCCGGTCGGCGGGCGCGCCGGGCGCCGCGTCGCGGGTGCGGCCCATCGGGGAGCCCTCGAGAAGTTTCTCCAGCACGTCGAGCTGCGCCTGGGTGAGGTCGTCGATCAGGCCGGCGATCTCCTCGGCGCTGCGTGAGGCGTCCTCGAGAATGACCTGGCCCGGATGCCATGGCAGTCCTGTTGCGGCGTCGGCGGCAACCCGCAGCGCGGCCTCGCCCCAGACCAGGGCGCGTTGCCGGAGGTCGTCGACGGCGCCGAGGACCTCGGTTTCGGGGGCGCGGTCATCGATCAGTGCCAGCAGCTTCGCGGTCGGCACCGGCTCCACGTCGGCCTGCAGCACCAGCAGCGCGTCCAGAACGGCCAGGCGCAAAAAGTCGAGGTCGTCGGTGCCGGCCTTGATCGACTGGCGGGCCTGGGCGCGCGCGGCCAGTGCGGCGATGCTGCCGGGTGGGGGCTGGGCGAGGTCCGGCCGCAACTCCAACAGTCGGATCAGCCGCTCATCGGATAACTCGGCCAGCCAAGACCCCAGCGGGATATCCGGGGTGTTGTCGGTCATTGCTGACCAGCGTAAAGCAGGTTGCCGGTACCGAGCAGAGCCCGATGAGTGATCGCCTCACCAGAGCGGCGACCATCGGCGGCACGGGCCACGCATCCGCGAACTCCGGTCTTGCGCCACGCGCTGGGGGGCCACCTGTAAGAATGGACCTCGTGGCTGACACTGCTGAGGGCAAAGCACGCAAGACGAAGTATGTCGACAACGGCTGGCCGACGACAGACCCCGACGACCATGCGGTCAGCGAGCTCGTGACCGATCGCACGGGCGCGCTGTCCCCCTTCGGCGAGCTGGTCTTCCCGTTGCCCTCCACCGATCTGCCCTACCTGCACCCGGTCACCGTCGTCAATCGGTAGGACGCCAGATGGCTAGGGCCTCTGAGGCCTCCGAAGCCTCGGCGAGCCGGTGGTCGGCAGACTCCGGCTCGGGCGCCCTGTCACACCTGGACGACCAGGGGGCGGCGCACATGGTCGACGTCAGCGAAAAGGTAGCCACCAAGCGGACCGCGGTCGCCGCCGGGGTCCTGCGCACCTCGGCGCAAGTGGTGGGGCTGATCTCGACCGGCGGCCTGCCCAAGGGCGACGCGCTGGCCACCGCGCGGATAGCCGGAATCCAGGCCGCGAAGCGCACCAGCGACCTCATCCCGCTGTGTCATCAACTTGCGCTCACGGGGGTCGACATCGACTTCACCGTGGGCGAGTCTGAGATCGAGATCGTCGCAACGGTGCGCAGCACCGACCGCACGGGGGTGGAAATGGAAGCGCTGACCGCCGTCAGCGTCGCGGGCCTGACGCTCTACGACATGATCAAGGCGGTCGACCCGGCCGCACGAATCGACGACATTCGAGTGCTGCGCAAGGAAGGCGGCAAAACCGGAAGGTGGGCGCGCCCATGAGTTCCCGTTCAGCCCGCGTCATCATCGCCTCGACCCGCGCGTCGTCGGGGGTGTATGACGACCGCTGTGGCCCGATCATCGCCGAATGGCTGGCGGAGCGGGGCTTTGCCGACGTGCAGCCGGAGGTGGTCGCCGACGGGCCGCCCGTCGGTGACGCGCTGCGCACCGCGATCGACGCGGAGGTCGACGTCATCATCACCTCGGGTGGCACCGGCATCTCGCCCAGCGACAGCACACCGGACCAGACCGTGGCCGTCATCGACTACATGGTGCCCGGGCTTGCGGAAGCAATCCGCCAGTCCGGCCTGCCCAAGGTGCCGACGTCGGTGCTGTCGCGCGGCGTGTGCGGTGTGGCCGGGCAGACCCTGATCGTCAACCTGCCGGGTTCGCCCGGAGGGGTGCGCGACGGCCTCGGCGTGCTCGCCGGTGTGCTCGACCACGCGCTCGACCAGCTCGCCGGTAAAGACCACCAGCGATGACGCTCGTCGTGCGCGCCGCGATGACCGAGCAGCCGATCTCACTCGCCGAACACGAAGAGCTGGTGGGCCATCAGGCGGCCGGGGCCATCGTCGGGTTCGTCGGCATGATCCGCGACCACGACGGCGGACGGCGGGTGGTGCGACTGGAGTACTCCGCGCACCCCTCGGCCGAGCAGGTCATCGCCGAGGTGGTGGCCGATGTCGCCGAGCAGTCCAGCGGCGTGCGCGCCGTCGCCGCCAGCCATCGCGTCGGCGCACTGCGCATCGGGGAGGCCGCGTTGGTCGCGGCCGTCGCCGCCGATCACCGGCAGGCGGCATTCGCCACCTGCGCGCACCTGGTGGACACCATCAAGGCGCGGCTACCGGTGTGGAAACACCAATTCTTCGCCGACGGCACCGAGGAGTGGGTCGGCTCGGCCTGACGTCCTGGGCCGCGGCCGGCCACCGAAATCGTGCGCCGTGCCCGACACGCCCCGAACAGGAGGGTTTTCGGGGCGTGCGGGGAGTGTGGCGGGGTTAGGCGCTGGGCGCCGGCTGAGCGAGAGCGTCCAGCGCGTCGTTGCCCTGAACGTCCTGGGCCCGGATGGCGTCCCACAGCTGCTGGGTGTAGCCGGCCTCGGAGGCGTGCTGCGGCATGCCGGCCGGTACGAAACCGCGGAAGTCCGTGTCCACGACGGGAGGTGCGTCCGCTGGCGGTGCGGGCGGCATCGCGTCGGCCGGAGGCGGGACGTCGGCCGGAGGAGCCGGCGGCAGGTCCGCCGGGGGCGGCGGAGCGTCCGGCGGGGCCGGCTGGTCGAACGAGGCCAGCTGCACCGGGGCGGGCGGATCCGCGGGCGGCGGGGGCGGCGGCGGAGGAGCGTCCGGCGGGGGCGCGTCCGCGGGCGGGGCGAGCGGCGCGGGGGCGCCGTTGAGGCCGGGTGCGTCCAGCGCGGCAGGCGCGGGCAGGTCGCGCTGGGTGGGACCCGACAGCGGGCCACCGCACACGGGCCAGGCGCCACGGCCCTGGGTGGCGAGCACCCGCTCGGCGACGGCGATCTGCTGTTCTTTGGTGGCGAGCTCGGCCGACGGGGCGTATTGGCCGCCGCCGTGCGAGGCCCACGTGCTCGAGCTGAACTGCACGCCGCCGTGGTAACCGTTGCCGGTGTTGATGGCCCAGTTGCCGCCGGATTCGCAACGGGCTACCTGATCCCATTCGCCATCGGTGGCCGCGGCCGCCTGGCCGGCAAGGGCGATGCTGCCGCCACCGAGAACCGCACCGGTGAAGGCGATCTTGGCGACGCTGATGTTTGAACTGCTGGGCTTACGGTGACGTCCACTCATACGCGCCGGTGTATTCCTCTCTCGTCACGCGCCTGCGAGGTCAGCTGTCGGGTTCGGGTTGGAGAGGCCACCCGGCCGGCGTTGTCGTCGTGCGAGACGACGCCGGCTTCACCCCTAGGAGCCGCGAGCGGCCCCAATCCGATCACGGTGGACCGGTGGGTCCCCCGTCTCCATCCATGTAGTTCGGTGGCCCCCCGCCTATTGGATGGAGCTCGGCGCGATAGGGAGGGGAGGTCCGCCAATCGGGATGGCTGGCGAGCCTTCGGAGACGGTAACGGTTTCTGTTGGTCCCGTCACGTCTTGCGAAACCCGGCGTTTCCCTCTCGGCCACCCGCGAAAACCGCAGGAACACATAGTGTTTGCGCAGGTCAATATGCGTGAGATCGGAGCGTGACCGCGCCGTTATCAATCCGTTACGTGAGATAACTCACAGTTTCAGCCGCCAGAAAAGGGCGGCAGCACATCAATCGTGTCACCGGTTTGCAACGCTGTGGTCTCGTCGCGGACGGCGATCCCGTCCCGCAGGTACGAGCACCGGGTCAGCACGGTGGCCAGCCGGGACCCCCGCACGGCGAGCCGCTCGACCAGTTCGCCGACCGTGGTGCCGGGGCGCAGCACCACCGTCTCCGACTCGACACCCGCGGCCGCGCGCGCGGCCGCGAAGTAGCGCACCGTCACCTGGACGCCGCTGGCTTGGACGGGGGTCTGTCCCGTGGGGCTAGCCACCGATCGCGCTCATCGGGCGATTGGGCTGGATGAAGTTCGGGTCGTTGATGCCGTGGCCGGCGGGCTTGCCCCACATCGCGGTGCGCCACGCCGCCTCGATCGCGTCGTCGGGCGCCCCTCCGCGCAGCAGGCCGCGCAGGTCGGTCTCCTCCTTGGCGAACAGGCAGCTGCGGATCTGGCCGTCGGCGGTCAACCGGGTCCGGTCACACGCCCCGCAGAACGCGTGCGAGACCGACGCGATGACGCCGAACTTGCCGCTCGGCGTGCCCGGGCCGGTGTCCACCAGCCACAGCTCGGCGGGCGCGGATCCGCGCGGCGTCGGGTCGGGCCGCAGCCGGAAGTGCGGGCGCAGCGCCGCCAGCACGTCGTCGGCGCTCAACGCCGCGTCCCGTCGCCATTGGTGCCCGGCGTCCAGCGGCATCTGCTCGATGACGCGCAACTGGTAGCCGTGCTCGAGGCAGAACCGCAACAGCCCCACCACGTCCTCGCGGCCGGTGCTGGGGTCGAGCACGGCGTTCACCTTGACCGGGGTCAGGCCGGCCTCCTGGGCGCCGGCCAGGCCGGCCAGCACGTCGGGCAGCCGGTCGCGGCGGGTGATGGCCGCGAAATTCTTCCGGTCCACGCTGTCCAGTGAGACGTTGACCCGGTTCAGGCCGGCCGCGGCGAGCCCGGCGGCGCGGCGCGCCAGCCCGACGCCGTTGGTGGTCAGCGAGATCTCGGGGCGCGGCTGCAGGCCGGCGGCCGCGGCGACGACCTCTTCGAGGTGGCGCGCCAGCAGGGGTTCGCCGCCGGTGAACCGCACGCTGGTCACCCCCAGCCGGGTGACGGCGATGCGCATCAGCCGGGCCAGTTCGTCGGCGCTGAGCAGCTGCTCGCCGGGCAGCCAGTTCAGGCCCTCCGCCGGCATGCAATAGCTGCACCGCAGGTTGCAGCGGTCGGTCAGCGACACCCGCAAATCGGTGGCGACCCGCCCATAGGTATCCACCAGCGGGCCGGTGGTCGGCGCGTCCGCGGGTACGGCCGGACCGCCGCCGCGGCTCGGCACCGTCGGAACGCCCAGCGTCGTCAGGGTCATGCGGCCACCGGCGGCACATAGTGGGTCGGCGAGCTGACCGGAACGATCTGCTTGCCCAGCGGCATCAACGACACCGGAATGAGTTTGAGGTTGGCCAGCGCCAGCGGAATGCCGACGATCGTGACCGCCATCGCCGCCGCGCTGACCAGATGGCCGATCGCCAGCCAGACACCGAACAGCACCACCCAGATGACGTTTCCGATCAGGGCGCCCGACCCCGCGGTCGGCTTGTCGACGATGGTGCGGCCGAACGGCCACAGCGCGTAGGAGGCGATGCGCAGCGACGCGAAGCCGAACGGAATGGTGATGATCAGCACGAAGCTCAGCAGCGCCGCAGCCAAGTATCCGACGGCCATCCACAGGCCGCCGAAGACTAACCAGATGACGTTCAGGATCAGGCGCATATCTCCTCCGCGGGTACCACCAAGCGTACCGAGTGCCCGATAACGGGGGTGCTCGTTACCCAGGCATCCGAGTAGGATCAGACTCCTAATACGGCGTCCTGCGCAGGCGGGACGCTTATTGTGTTGCCTATTTCTATTGATTCGTTAGACAAGCAGGTGAGACCAGTGCCGACGGGCAAGGTTAAGTGGTACGACGCTGACAAGGGCTTCGGCTTTCTGTCGCAGGAGGACGGCGAAGACGTGTACGTCCGCTCGTCGGCGTTGCCCGCCGGGGTCGAGGGCCTCAAGGCGGGCCAGCGTGTGGAGTTCGGCATCGCCTCTGGGCGGCGTGGGCCGCAAGCGTTGAGCCTCAAGCTGATTGAGCCGCCGCCGAGCCTGACCAAGACCCGCCGCGAGGCGCCCGCCGAGCACAAGCACAACCCCGACGAGCTGCACGGCATGGTCGAGGACATGATCACCCTGCTGGAAAGCACCGTGCAGCCCGAGTTGCGTAAGGGGCGCTACCCGGACCGCAAGACCGCCCGCCGGGTTTCCGAGGTGGTCAAGGCCGTGGCCCGGGAGCTCGACGCCTGACACCGGCCTGCACGCGCTGATGCGTGGCCGGTGAGCACGGACCTCAACGCGTGCGCAGCTGACAGCGTGGCGAGCGCCGCGCGGGGGTACTCCGACGTGGCGTCAGTCGTTTAGCGAGGAGGCCGCGATGGCTCAGCAAGCGCACGTCACCGAGGAGCAGGCACGAGCTGTTGCCGAAGAATCACGCGAAACCGGCTGGGATAAGCCTTCTTTCGCGCAGAACCTGTTTCTGGGTCGATTTCCACTGGAGCTGATACACCCATTTCCCAAACCCCCTGACAGCGACGAGGCGCGCACCCGCGCGTTCCTGGACGGGTTACGACAATTTCTCGGCACCATCGACGGCAGCGTCATCGAACGCGATGCGCAGATTCCCGACGAATATGTGAAGGGTCTAACCGACCTCGGCTGCTTCGGCATGAAGATACCGTCGGAGTACGGCGGCCTGAACATGTCGCAGGTCGCCTACAACAGGGCCTTGATGATGGTGACGAGCGTGCACCCCAGCCTCGGCGCATTGCTGTCCGCCCATCAGTCCATCGGAGTGCCCGAGCCGCTCAAGCTCGCGGGCACCGAGGAACAGAAGCGGAAGTTTTTGCCGCGGTGCGCGGCGGGCGCCATTTCGGCGTTTCTGCTCACCGAGCCCGACGTCGGATCCGACCCGGCGCGGTTGGCCTCCACGGCGACGCCGACCGACGACGGCGAGGCCTACGAACTCGATGGCGTGAAACTGTGGACCACCAACGGCGTGGTCGCCGAGTTGCTGGTGGTCATGGCGCGGGTTCCCAAGGCGGACGGGCATCGCGGCGGCATCAGCGCTTTCGTGGTCGAGGCCGATTCGCCGGGCATCACCGTGGAACGGCGCAACAAGTTCATGGGGTTGCGCGGCATCGAGAATGGTGTGACGCGGCTGCACGGCGTGCGGGTTCCGCGCGCCAACCTGATCGGCCGGGAAGGCGACGGCCTGAAGATCGCGCTGACCACGCTCAACGCCGGGCGGCTGTCGATTCCGGCGAGCGCGACGGGGTCGTCGAAGTGGGCGCTCAAGATCGCGCGCGAGTGGTCCGGTGAGCGGGTGCAGTGGGGCAAACCGCTTGCCGAACACGAGGCCGTGGCGCGCAAGCTCTCGTTCATCGCCGCGACGGTCTACGCGCTTGACGCCGTACTCGAACTGTCCGCCCAGATGGCCGACGAGGGGCGCAACGACATCCGGATCGAGGCGGCGCTTGCGAAGTTGTGGTCCAGCGAGATGGCATGCCTGATCGTCGATGAGGTCATGCAGATCCGCGGGGGCCGAGGTTATGAGACCGCAGAGTCGCTGGCCGCCCGCGGCGAACGGGCCGTGCCGGTCGAGCAGACGCTGCGCGACCTGCGGATCAACCGCATCTTCGAAGGATCCAGCGAGATCATGAGGCTGCTCATCGCCCGCGAGGCGGTCGACGCTCACCTCGCCGCCGCCGGCGACCTCGCCAAGGCTGACGCGGGTCTGCGGCAGAAGGCCGCCGCCGCGGTCGGGGCCAGTGGATTCTACGCAAAGTGGTTGCCGCAGTTGGTTTTCGGTGAAGGTCAGCGGCCAAGCGCCTATCGGGAGTTCGGCGCGCTGGCGTCACACCTGCGGTTCATCGAACGCTCCAGCCGCAAACTGGCCCGCAACACCTTCTACGGGATGGCGCGCTGGCAGGCCAAGCTGGAGCAGCGCCAGGCATTCCTCGGGCGCATCGTCGATATCGGCGCAGAACTGTTCGCGATGTCCGCGGCGTGCGTGCGCGCGGAGGCTCAGCGGGCCGCGGATCCGGAGGTCGGGCGGCAGGCCTACGAGCTGGCCGAGGCGTTCTGCGAGCAGGCGACCCTGCGGGTCGAGACGTTGTTCCGTGGATTGTGGGACAACACCGACGACAGTGACGTCCGACTCACCCGCAATCTCCTGCGGGACCGTTATACCTGGCTCGAGGACGGGATCCTCGATCAGTCCGAGGGCACCGGCCCGTGGATCGCGCACTGGGAGGAGGGTCCCTCCACCGAGAAAAACCTGGCCCGCCGGTTCTTATCCGGCGATCGTTCGGCAACAAGCCCGAGCTGAGAGACGATGGGAGCTATGGCTTCCTACGTTGCTCCGGCAGGCGAATTCACCCGCGACACCGACTACATCACCACCCGCATCACCGCCGATGGGCGCGACGGCTATCCGGTCGAGCCCGGGCGGTATCGGCTGATCGTTGCCCGGGCGTGCCCGTGGGCCAACCGCGCGATCATCGTGCGCCGCTTGCTGGGTCTGGAAAGTGTTCTCTCCATTGGCTTTTGCGGCCCCACGCACGACGAGCGCAGCTGGACGTTCGACCTGGATCCCGGCGGTGTCGACCCGGTGCTGAAGATCCCGCGGCTGCAGGACGCCTACTTCAAGCGGTTCCCCGACTACCCCAAGGGCATCACGGTGCCCGCGATCGTCGACGTGCCGACCGGCGCGGTGGTCACCAATGACTTCGCGCAGATGACGCTGGACCTGTCGACGGAATGGTCGGCCTACCATCGCGACGGGGCGCCCGAGCTATATCCCGAGCGGCTACGTGCGGAGATCGACGAGGTGAGCAAGAGGGTCTACACCGAGATCAACAACGGCGTGTACCGGTGCGGGTTCGCCGGCTCGCAGCAGGCCTACGACGCGGCCTACGACCGGTTGTTCACCGCGCTGGATTGGGTGAGCGAGCGGCTGACCAATCAGCGATTCCTGGTGGGCGACACCATCACCGAGGCCGACGTGCGCCTGTTCACCACCCTGGCCCGCTTCGACCCGGTGTATCACGGGCATTTCAAATGCAATCGCACCAAATTGAGCGAGATGCCGGTGCTGTGGGCCTACGCGCGAGACCTGTTCCAGACGCCCGGTTTCGGTGACACCGTCGACTTCGTCCAGATCAAGCAGCACTACTACATCGTGCACGCCGACATCAACCCCACCCGGATCGTGCCCAAGGGGCCGGACCTGACCGGCTGGTTATCCCTGCATGGGCGAGAGAGCTTGGGCGGCAAGCCCTTCGGGACGGGGACACCTCCCGGGCCGCCGGTCGAGGGGGAACACGTGCCCGCCGGGCACGGGGCCTGAGCGGCGCGGTCGGCCCTCAGAAGGTCAGCCGCACCGACCATTCCGCGTGCGGCACGTCGCGCAGCTCGCCCGCGGGATCCACCGCCAGCGTCAGCAACTGCACCACGATCCCGGCCAGGCGCCCGCGGTGCGGGTCGACCGAGGGGATGGTCACGGCGAACCGGGTGCCCGGCCGGAAGATCGTGCTGGTGGTGTTGGTGGGGTCGTCGTAAACCTGCAGCAACCGCCAGGGTGCCCGGTAGATGGCGTCGGGCACCGAGAGCTGAATCGGGTAGCGCTCGCTGACCCGCAGCTCGCCCTGGTTCTGCGGCGTCTCGCAGTCTTCGAGGTTGAGCACGTTGCAGTACAGGTACGGCCCCACCCGGGTCAGGTGGCCGTGTGAATACGCGCTGATCTCGGGGTGCCGCGGTCCGGAGCGGCCGACCAACAGCCAGGTCGCGACGCCGGCGCCGACGCAGAGCACAGCCACCAGGCAGGCGAGCAGCACCGCCACACCCCGCTTGCTTCGGGACTTCACTCGGCAACCACCGCCGTGGCGCCGACACCGCGGCGCTTGCCCTCCTGCTCGACCATGATCGGCCTATTCCCTCCCAGGCCGGGAATCAGTGAGTTGCCGCGGAAGCTGACCAAGGTCTGCGCCAGGCCCAGGATGAGCAGCGCGGTCACCGCGGTGAAGCCGACCCACAACTCGGTGTACACCAACACCCCCAGCGCGCCGCCGAGGACCCAGGCCAACTGCAGCGTCGACTCCGAGCGCCCGAAGCCCGACGCGCGGGACTCCTCCGGCAGGTCGTTCTGCAGCGACGCGTCCAGCGACGCCTTCGCGATGGCGCTGGATCCCGACGTGACCAGGGTGGCGATCACGGCCAGCATCAGGTTGCCGGCCACCGCGGCGGCCAGCGCGACGGCGCTCACCGCCACGGTGCAGCGCACCACCAGCGCGGCGGGCCGGCCCAGCTTCAGGCGTGCGCTGGTGAAGTTGCCGACGAAATTGCCGATCCCGGCCGCGGCGCCGATCATCCCGAGCATCGCGATCTGGGCCCAGCCGTTGGCCTGGTGGGCCTTGGCGACGAACGCGGGATACAGGAACAGGAAGCCCACCATGACCTTGATGGTGCAGTTACCCCAGAGCGAGGTGATGATGTTGCGGCCCAACGGCTGTCGCAGCGCCCCGCTGACTTCCTTGTGCCAGCTGCGCCGCAGCGGTTCGCTGTCCTGGCGATAGCTCAGGGTGGCGGGAACCTCACCGGCGGTCACCTCGACCCAGCGCGGTATGCGCATCGACAGCATGGCGCCGGCGATCGTCACCGCGATCACCACGAACAGCGCGCCGGGCAGCTTGAACAGATGAGTGCAGGCGAATTCGACGCCACCCGCGATCGCGCCGCCGACGATGGTGCCGCCCAGCAGACCGAACGTGGTCAGCCTGGCGTTGACCCGCACCAGGTCGATGGTCGGCGGCATCACCCGCGGTGTCACCGCGCTGCGCAGCACGCTGAACGACTTCGAGAACACCATCATCGCGAGCGCGCACGGATAGAGCACCCACGACGGGAAGCTGCCGCTGGCGCCGTCGTAATTCATCACCAGCAGCACGGCCAGCGCGGTGCGCAGGGCGAACGACGCGGCCAGGGCGACGCGGCGGCCGTGCTGCAGCCGGTCCAGCGCTGGGCCGATCAGCGGTGCGATCACCGCGAACGGCGCGATTGTGATCAACAGATACAGCGCCACCCGGCCCTTGCTCTCGCCGGTGGCCGCCGCGAAGAACAACGTGTTGGCCAGGGCGACGGCCATCGCGGCGTCGACCGCGAAGTTGGCCACCACGGGCCACGTCAGCGCCGTCAGGCCGGACTTGTCGGCGCCGTCGGCCGTCGCGGCGCGCTGCACCATCCAGTACATCCGCGAACCCATCTCGCGGCTGCGCAGCGCCGCGGCGCGGGTGACGGTGATCCGCTCGCCGGACACCGGACCGCGGGGCGTCGCGGCGCTGTGGCGTTCCGGCTCCGGCTGGTGGCCCAGCGGGGGCAGGTAGCGGTTGGCGCTCGGCATCGGCGACGGGCGGCGGGTGCGCCGATCGGCGGCCCCGCCGGCGGGGTAATTAACCGCGCCCGGATGCTGTGAGGCGGCGCCATTGCGCGGCCGGCGGCCCGGCTGAGGGGCCACGCGGCCCGGATTGTTTTGCCGCCGTCCAGACACGTCCCGATTCTCCCCTATGCCGCGTGGATGCGTCTGCAGGTAACGGGGCGTGGCTCGTCAACCTAGTATTGGAAACGCAATGCAGAAAGAAGACAGCGCGACCCGACCCATCGAGGAGCCCACCGTGGAGTTCGCCGTGGCGACTGTGGCCGACTGGCCCGAGGGGCTGGCGACGGTGCTCACGGGCGCGGCGGAGGCGGCCAGGGCCGCGGTCGTGGAGTTCAGCGGGCCGGAGATGGTCGGCGACTACCTGGGCGTCGGCTACGAAGACCCGAACACCGCCACCCACCGATTCCTGGCGCATCTGCCCGGCTACCAGGGCTGGCAGTGGGCGGTCGTGGTGGCCGCGTATCCCGGCGCCGATCACGCCACCATCAGCGAGGTGGTGCTGGTGCCCGGACCGACGGCATTGCTGGCCCCGGAATGGGTGCCATGGGAACAGCGGGTGCGGCCCGGGGACCTGAGCCCCGGCGACCTGCTGGCGCCCGCCGCCGACGACCCCCGGCTGGTTCCCGGATACACCGCCAGCGGTGACCCCCAGGTCGACGAGACCGCCGCCGAAATCGGGCTGGGCCGGCGCTGGGTGATGAGCGTCGAAGGCCGCGCGGAGGCCGCCGAGCGCTGGCGCACCGGCGACTACGGCCCCGACTCGCCGATGGCGCGGTCGACCAAGCGGGTGTGCCGCGACTGCGGCTTCTTCCTGCCGCTGTCGGGATCCCTGGGCGCGCTGTTCGGCGTGTGCGGCAACGAGCTGTCGGCCGACGGGCACATCGTCGACAAGCTGTACGGCTGCGGTGCCCACTCGGACACCCCCGCCCCGGCGGGCACCGGGTCGCCGGCCTACGAGCCCTATGACGACGGAATGCTGGACGTCACCCAGGCACCGGTCGAGCCGTCCGCGCCGCCTGCGGAGTCGCCGGCGGCCGCGGAACCGCAACCCGAGGCTGAGGACGCGCAGCCGGAGGCCGAGGCGGCGGCGCCGCAACCCGAGGCGGCCGAGCAGCAGGCTGAGGCGCCGGAGGCCGAGGCCGTGTCCGAGGCCCCGCCGTCCGAGCCGCCGGAGTCCGAGCAGCAGCCGCAGACCGAGACGCCGGACTAGCCGGTTTCCGCGGCGGCCTTGATGCGCGCCAGCGAGGCGTTCATTCCGTCGAGCAATTCGCGTTCGAACTTCTCGGTCCCACCGAACAGCGCATTCACCGACAGGTTCGAAAATGCCGTGACGCCGTTTTCGGCGTGGCGGCTCTCGATCAGCCGGGTGCCGTCACCGCTGGGCTCGAGCTCGTAGGTCCAGATGGTGTTGTTGGTGTCGACGCGGAACGCGAGCTTGCGGTCGGGGACGATCTCGACGATCGTGCACGTGGTCGGCCAGAACATCCGCTTGCGGCGGTTGAGGTTGAGGGTCCTGGTGCCCTGACGGACCGGGCCGAAGGGCTTCATCCACCGGCACTGCGGGCTCCACTGCGGCATGCGCCGCAGATCGGAAACCAATCCCCACACGGTGGCCACCGGGGCATCGATGTCGACGTGTGTTTGCAACAGCGGGGCTACCATCGCTCCTCCAGGTGTGCGAATTACTTGTGGTCGAGATAGTTTTCGAGCCCGGCCTGGGCGCCGCGCGCCCCGCGCCGGGCCGCGGCCAGCTGCAGCAGGAAGATGCTCGTGCCGAGCACCCCCACGCCGAGCCCGGCCAGCGCGACGGGACGCCAACCCTGCAGGGCCGGCACCAGGAAAGCGGCGGCCACCGCGGCCACCCAGCCCAGCGCGCCGAGCGCGATGAAGGGCCACACGTGCAGCAGCGCGGCGGGCAGTGGCGGCGCGGTGCGGCTCTCACCGGGTTCGGCAGACATCGCGATTAACATAGCCCGCCGCCGGAGTCCGCGGGTGGCGCACCCATTTGCCGAAACGGATGATCGGAAACCGCTGAGCACAGCGGGATGGGCGGGCGGGTAAGCGTTTCGAGCAAAATTCCGAAGCTTAGCGAAAAGGATCAACACCCGTCGTTCACCGGTTCGTGTCCCGGTTTCTCGGGCTTGCGTGTAACCTCGCGCCATGCCTGACAGCGATGCGCGGCTGGCCAGCGACCTGTCACTGGCTGTTATGCGGCTGGCCCGCCAACTGCGGTTCCGCAACCCGTCGTCGCCGGTGTCGTTGTCGCAGCTGTCGGCGCTGGCAATGCTGACCAACGAAGGCCCGATGACACCGGGCGCCCTGGCGATCCGCGAAAGGGTCCGGCCGCCGTCGATGACCCGGGTTATTGCGTCGCTGGCCGAGATGGGCCTGGTGGACCGTGCGCCGCACCCGGTCGACGGCAGGCAGGTGCTCGTCTCGGTCTCCGAGTCCGGGGCCGAGCTGGTCAAGGCGAACCGACGCGCCCGCCAGGAGTGGCTGGCCAAGCGACTGGCGACGCTGGACAGCGAACAACGCGACACCCTGCGCCACGCGGCCGACCTGATGTTGGCCCTGGTCGACGAAGGCCCGTGAGTTACCGGACCGAGGCCCTGAATGTTGAGGACGTTGACGACCCGGACGATCCGAGGCTCGACGATTTCCGCGACCTGAACAGCGTCGACCGTCGTCCCGATCTGCCGTCCGGCAAGGGGCTGGTGATCGCCGAGGGCGTGCTGGTGGTGCAGCGCATGCTGGCGTCGCGGTTCCGCCCGCATGCCCTGCTGGGGACCGACCGCCGGCTCGCCGAGCTCGAAGCTGATCTGGCCGGCAGCGCCGTGCCGTTCTACCGGGCCTCCGCCGACGTCATGGCCCGGGCGGTCGGCTTCCATCTCAACCGCGGGGTGCTGGCGGCCGCCCGGCGGGTGGCCGAGCCCAGCGTGGCCGACGCGATCGCCGGGGCGCGCACCGTCGCGGTGCTCGAAGGGGTCAACGACCACGAGAACCTGGGCTCGATCTTCCGCAACGCGGCGGGCCTCGGCGTCGACGCGGTGGTGTTCGGCAGCGGCTGCGCCGACCCGCTGTACCGCCGCGCGGTCCGGGTGTCGATGGGCCATGCGCTGCTGGTGCCCTATGCGCGTGCGGCGTGCTGGCCCGCCGAGCTCGAGACGTTGCGGGAGAACGGTTTTCGACTCATGGCGATGACCCCGCAGGGCTCCGCATGCGCCTTGCCGGAGGCGATGACGGCCGCGCGCGACGACCGCGTCGCGGTGCTGGTGGGTGCCGAGGGCCCGGGGCTGACGCCGGCCACCCTGCGGTTGAGCGACGTGCGGGTGCGCATCCCGATGTCGCGGGGTACCGACTCGCTCAATGTGGCGACGGCGGCGGCGCTGGCGTTCTACGAGCGGGCCCGCTCGACGACGAGAGGCGGCGATGGACAGTCAGACTAGGCTGCGGCTGATGAGAGACGAATCCGTCCCTTGGGCAACGGGTTTGACGGTGACTGCATTCGTCGCGGTGGTCACGGCCGCCGCGATCGTGGTGCTCAGCCTGGGGCTGGTTCGGGTGCACGCGCTGCTGGCAGTGGGGCTCAACGTGGTGGCCGCCGGGGGACTGGCACCGACTCTGTGGGGGTGGCGCCGCACCCCGGTGCTGCGCTGGTTCGTGCTCGGCGCCGCGGTGGGCGTCGCGGGGGCGTGGATTGTGCTGCTGGCCCTGGCCGCCCGCGCTTAGCGCTGGCCGCCCGAGCGCACGCCGAGCAACACGTCTTCCCACGCCGGGATAACCGGCTTGCCGCGGCGGGTGTGCACGGGCTTTTCGTCGGGCTCCGCGACCGCCTCGGGTTCGGTGACGGGCGGCTTCGCGGGCTCTTCGAAGTCGACGTGGGCCACCCGCGCCACCGGGCGCAGCGGACGTTCGAAGTTGGGGTCGATCAGCGCGCTGGCGGCGTCGTCGATGGCGGTCACGGTTCCGCCGTGGGCACCGGGGGAGAAGCAGAAGTGCGCGAGGTTGTCGGAGCGGCCGACCTTCCACGCGAGCTGCACCGTCCAGCGGTTGTCTTCGTTGCGCCAGGCATCCCAGCTGAGTTTGTCGTGGCTGAGGCCCCGGGTCACCAGCGCGGCGCTGACCGTCTCCAGCAGCGTCAGCACGGCGGGGCCGTCGGGCAGCATCGGGTGGGCGGCGGTTGCCAGTTCGGCGGCGCGGAACCGTTCCAACAGCACGGGGTGGGCGAAGCGGCGGACCCGCGACACCTCCGAGCCTGACGCCGCGGCGACCTGCTCGACGGAGGCGCCCGCGCGGATCTTGGCCTGAATTTCTTTGGGGCTCAGCATGTTGGTGACTTCAATCTCGAGCTGCGGTTGCTCAGAGGACAGGGCTGCGTCGCGCAGCAGGGCTCGCAGCCGGTCGTCGGCCGCTAACTTGAACTGCTCCGCGGGGTCGTCACCCTCGCAGATGACATATTTGCTGTCGGCATCCAGCCCAACCACTTTGAGTTCCCGCATGGTTATCTCCTCGCAGGCTCCGTGCAGGTCAGCGACGGACCCGTCACGTGCGCACTTTAGTCCAGCAACCGCCCATCACCTGTGCTGACACGCTGTGCGGTTGCGCGCCGATTGCCGGTGAGTTACAGCCGCTCGACGACCCAGTCAATGCATTGGGTGAGTGCGCTGACGTCGTCGGGGTCCACCGCCGGGAACATCCCGACCCGCAGCTGGTTGCGGCCGAGTTTGCGGTATGGCTCGGTGTCCACGACGCCGTTCGCCCGCAGGATCTTCGCCACGGCCGCGGCGTCGACCTCGTCGGTGAAGTCGATGGTGCCCACCACCTGGGAGCGCAGCTTGGGGTCGGTGACGAAGGGCGTGGTGTAGGCCCGCTCCTCGGCCCAGGAGTACAGCCGGCCCGACGAGTCCGCCGTGCGCTTAACGGCCCAGTCCAGCCCGCCGTTGCCCAGCATCCAGTCGACCTGCTCGGCCATCAGCGCCAGGGTGCCGACCGCGGGGGTGTTATAGGTCTGGTCCTTCAGGCTGTTCTCCACGGCGATGGGCAGCGACAGGAAGTCGGGCACCCAGCGGCCGGAGGCGGCGATGGACTCAACGCGGGCCAGCGCCGCCGGGCTCATGACCGCCAGCCACAGGCCGCCATCGCTGGCGAAATTCTTCTGCGGAGAGAAGTAGTAGGCGTCGGTCTGCGCGATGTCGACCGGCAGGCCGCCGGCGCCCGAGGTCGCGTCGATGGCGATCAGCGCGTCGCCGGAATCGGCGGGCCGGCCGATGGGCACCGCAACCCCGGTGGACGTCTCGTTGTGCGCCCAGGCGATCACGTCCACCGAGGGGTCGCCCTGCGGCTCGGGGGCGCTGCCGGCGTCCGCCTTGATGACGACGGGGTCGCCGACGAAGGGGTTCTTGGCGACCGCGGAGGCGAACTTGGAGCTGAACTCGCCGAACGACAGGTGCAGCGAGCGCTTGTCGATCAGGCCGAAGGCCGCGGCGTCCCAGAACGCGGTCGCGCCGCCGTTGCCCAGAATGACCTCGTAACCGTCGGGCAGCGAAAACAGGTCGGCGAGCCCGGACCGCAGCCGCCCCACCAAGTTCTTGACCGGGGCCTGCCGGTGCGAGGTGCCGAACAGCGGCGCGGCGGTTGTGGTCAGCGCCTGCAGTTGTTCGGGCCGGACCTTCGACGGGCCACACCCGAAGCGGCCGTCGCGGGGTTTGATGTCAGCGGGGATCTGGAGCTGGTCAGCCATGCTCATCAGGGTAGTGAGCCGACCTGACCGGTCGGTGCGGCGGCCCGACCGCTTGCCCCCGCCGCCGGGGCAAAAGGCCTGCTCGGGTGCCGCCGGACGTTTGGCCAGGTGTGATCTGGGGCATAAAAATTTCATGACCACCGGTCAGGTCACAGTGCCTGTAAGGGGTCTAGTGAATATCCGGTACCTGCGGTACTGTCTGGACATAGCACGTCCAAATGTAAACCTCGTTGAGGAGGCCTGGATATGGCTAGGACGCGATTAGTCCGGCGTTGGCGCAGCAACATGGAAGTGCGCGACGACGCCGAATACGTCAACATGCTTGCCACACTGTCCGAGGGGTCGGTGCGGCGCAACTTCAATCCGTACACCGATATCGATTGGGATTCACCGGAATTCGCCGTCACGGAAAACGATCCGCGGTGGATTCTGCCGGCGACCGACCCGCTGGGCCGCCATCCCTGGTACCTGGCGCAGTCGGACGAGCGCAAGATCAAGATCGGGATGTGGCGCCAGGCCAACGTGGCCAAGGTGGGTCTGCACTTCGAATCCATCCTGATCCGGGGCCTGATGAACTACACGTTCTGGGTGCCCAACGGCTCGCCGGAGTACCGGTACTGCCTGCACGAGTCGGTCGAAGAGTGCAACCACACCATGATGTTCCAGGAGATGGTCAACCGCATCGGTGCCGACGTGCCGGGTATGCCACGGATGCTCAAGTGGCTCTCGCCGCTGGTTCCGCTGGTGGCCGGCCCGCTGCCTGTGGCATTCTTCATCGGCGTGCTCGCCGGCGAGGAGCCCATCGACCACACGCAGAAAAATGTTCTGCGCGAAGGCAAGTCGCTGCACCCCATCATGGAGCGGGTGATGGCGATCCACGTGGCCGAGGAAGCCCGCCACATCTCGTTCGCGCACGAGTTCCTGCGCAAGCGGGTGCCGGAACTGACCAAGAGGCAGCGGTTCTGGACCGCGCTGTATCTGCCGCTGACCATGAAGGCGCTGTGTCGCGCGATCGTGGTGCCGCCCAAGGCGTTCTGGCGCGAGTTCGATATTCCGCGTGACGTCAAGAAGGAACTGTTCTTCCGGTCGCCGGAGTCGCGAAAGTGGTTGAGCGACATGTTCGGTGACGTGCGGATGCTGGCCTACGACACCGGCCTGATGGAGACGCGCTCGGCGCGGTTGATGTGGCGGCTGTGCAAGATCAACGGCAAGCCGTCGCGGTACCGCAGCGAGCCGCAGCGCGAGCACCTGGCCGCGGTCCCGGCCGCCTAACCAACTGCGAGTTCCTGTATGCCGCACGTTATTACCCAGTCGTGCTGTAACGACGGGTCCTGTGTCTTCGCATGCCCGGTGAATTGCATTCACCCGACACCGGATGAGCCGGGCTTCGCCACGTCGGAGATGCTCTACATCGATCCGGCGGCGTGCGTGGACTGCGGGGCCTGCGTGAGCGCGTGCCCCGTCGGCGCGATCGCACCCGACACCCGGCTGGACTCCAAGCAGCTGCCCTTCATCGAGATCAACGCCTCCTTCTACCCGGAGCGGCCGAAGGGCGAGAAGCTGCCGCCCACCTCGAAGCTGGCGGCGGTGCTCCCGGCGGCCGAGGTGCACGCCCGCCGCACGCCGCTGACGGTGGCCATCGTCGGATCCGGGCCGGCGGCGATGTATGCCGCCGACGAACTGCTGACCCAGCGGGACGTGCGAGTCAACGTCTTCGAAAAGCTGCCCACGCCTTACGGTTTGGTGCGGGCCGGGGTGGCACCGGATCACCAGAACACCAAGCGGGTCACCCGGCTGTTCGACCGGGTCGCCAGTGATCGCCGGTTCCGGTTCTACCTCAACGTCGAGGTCGGCAAGCGGCTGAGCCACGCGGACCTGCTCGCTCATCACCACGCGGTGCTGTACGCGGTGGGCGCACCCGATGACCGCCGGCTCGACATCGAGGGCATGGGCCTGCCGGGGACCGGAACGGCAACCGAGTTGGTCGCGTGGATCAATGGGCATCCCGACTTCGCCGATCTGCCAGTCGATCTCAGCCACGAGCGGGTGGTGATCGTCGGCAACGGCAACGTCGCCCTCGATGTGGCCCGGTTGCTCACGTCGGATCCCGACGACCTGGCCCGCACGGACATCGCCGACCACGCGCTGGCGGCCTTCCGGGGATCGGCGGTGCGCGAGGTGGTGATCGCCGCCCGGCGTGGCCCCGCCCAGTCGGCGTTCACGTTGCCCGAGCTGATCGGGCTGACCGGCAGTTCCGAGGTGGTGCTCAGCGCGGCCGACCATCAACTGGTGGCGGCCGATCTCGCGACCGCGTCGGACCCCCTGACCAAGCGCAAGCTGGAAGTCTTGAGCACGCTCGGCGACGATTCGGCGCCGTCGGACCGCCCCAGGATCAGGCTGGCGTACCGGCTGACCCCGACCCGGGTGCTGGGGGACGGTCGGGCCGCAGGCATCGAGTTCTCGGTCACCGGCACCGCCGAGACGCGGCTGCTGGAAACGGGATTGGTGCTGACGTCGATTGGCTACCGCGGCAAGCCGATTCGTGATCTTCCGTATGACGAATCGTCGGCCGTCGTGCCGAACGACGGCGGCCGCGTCGTCGACCCCGCCTCAGGACAGCCGGTGCCCGGCGCATACGTCGCGGGCTGGATCAAGCGGGGGCCCAGCGGCTTCATCGGCACCAACAAGTCCTGCTCGTTGCAGACCGTGCAGGCCCTGGTCGCCGATTTCAACGCCGGCCGGCTGACCGATCCCGTCGCCAAACCCGACGCGCTGGCCCGGCTGGTGCACGACCGTCAGCCCGACGCGATCGACGCGGCCGGATGGCGCGCCATCGACGCCGCCGAAATCGCCCGGGGCAGCGACGACGGCCGGCCCCGCAACAAGTTCACTGACGTGTCCGCCATGCTCGCCGCCGCGGCCACCGCGCAGCCGGCGCCGCCGCAGCGACGCCGGCTGCTGGATCGCCTCCTCGGCTAGCCCGCTCCCTGGCCGGCCATCGCCGCCGAGATCTCCTCCATGCTGACCTCGCGGACCGGCTGTCCCATCGACCAGTGGTGACCGAACGGATCGGCGACCATGCCGTAGCGGTCGCCCCAGAACTGGTCGTCCAACGGCGTCACCACGGTGGCGCCGGCGTCCAGCGCCCGCTGGAAGCTCGCGTCGACGTCGGTGACCGTCAGGTGGATCATGACGGGGGTGCCGCCCAGCGACGTCGGCGTCATCGACTTGCCGCCACACACCTCCGGGAAGTCGTCGTTGAGCATCACCGTGAAGCCGTTGATGCGCACCGCCGCGTGCACCAGTTTGCCGTCCGGACGCGGCACACGCCCGATTTCCTCTGCCCCAAAAGCCTTGACGTAGAAGTCGATTGCCGCGGCTGCGTCGTCGACCACCAGGTGCGGGGACAGTGCCGGTTCGATGTTGATCGCCATGCTGGTTCTCCTTGCTATCGGTTCCCTGACCCGCCCATGACGGGCGGGTTCACGACTTATGACTGCGTCGGCGACGAAAACTCATCGCGACGGCAACCATTAGATCGCCGGGCACCGACAGCCGGGTGGGCTCAGGCGTTGGTGAGGCTGCGGTCCCAGCCCTCGACGGATTCCGGGCTGCGCGGGGCGGGGCCCACGTAGATGGCCGACGGCCGGACCAGCTTGCCCAGCCGCTTCTGCTCGAGGATGTGCGCGCACCATCCCGCGGTCCGACCGCAGGTGAACATCGCCGGCATCATGTTGGCCGGTACCCGGGCGAAGTCCAGCATCACCGCGGCCCAGAACTCCACGTTGGTCTCGATCGCCCGATCCGGACGGCGCTCGCGCAGCTCGGCCAGGGCCGCCTGCTCCAGCGCGACGGCGACCTCGTGGCGCGGCGCCTTGAGCCGTTCCGCGGTGGCGCGCAGTACTCGGGCCCGTGGGTCCTCCGCGCGGTAGACCCGGTGGCCGAAGCCCATCAGCTTGTCGCCGCTGTCCAGAATCTTCTTCACCAGGGCGCGTGCGTCGCCGGTGCGCTCGACCTCTTCGATCATCGGCAGCACCCGCGCCGGCGCCCCGCCGTGCAGCGGGCCGCTCATCGCCCCGATAGCGCCGGACAAGGACGCCGCCACGTCGGCGCCGGTCGAGGCGATCACCCGGGCGGTGAACGTCGAGGCGTTCATCCCGTGCTCGGCGGCCGAGACCCAGTAGGCGTCAATCGCTTCGACGTGGCGCGGGTCCGGCTCGCCCTGCCAGCGCGTCATGAAACGGGCGGTGACGGTTTCGCATTCGTCGATGACCCGCTGCGGGACGGCGGGCTGGTAGATGCCGCGCGCGGACTGCGCGACGTAGGACAGCGCCATCACCGAGGCCCGGGCCAGCTGGTCGCGGGCCACGCTGTCCTCGGTGTCCAGCAGCGGCTTGTACCCCCAGATCGGGGCCAGCATCGCCAGGCCCGCCTGCACGTCGACGCGGACGTCGCCGGTGTGGATGGGCAGCGGGAACGGCTCGGCGGGCGGCAGCCCGCGGCCGAACTTGCCGTCGACCAGCAGCGCCCACACGTCACCGAAGGTGACCTGCTGGTTCACCAGGTCTTCGATGTCGACGCCGCGATAGCGCAGCGCACCGCCGTCTTTATCCGGTTCGGCAATTTCGGTGGTGAAGGCGACCACGCCTTCGAGGCCGGGGACAAAGTCTTCGGGGACCACAGTCATACCGAAAATTCTCGCACCCCCTGATCGGGCCGACGCTACCGGCCGGTAGCAAGCGCCGGTAGCGTTGACGCGATGGCAGGACCAGAAGACGAGCACCTGCAAAGAATGCGTGTGGAGTACGGGTCGGTGGAAAAAGACGGCAGTCCAGATCTCGACGCCGATTGGCTGAGCGACGGCTGGGTATCGTTGTTGCGCAAATGGATTGACGACGCCGAGCGCTCGGGCGTGGCCGAACCCAACGCGATGGTGCTGGCCACCGTAACCCCGGACGGCAAACCCGCCAGCCGGTCGGTGCTGTGCAAGAGCGTGGACGAGACCGGGATCACCTTTTTCACCAACTATGACTCCGCCAAGGGTGACGATCTCGCAGCGACGGCCTACGCCTCGGCGACGTTTCCCTGGTATCAGCTCGGCCGTCAGGTTCACATCCGCGGACCGGTGAGCAAGGTCACGGCGCAGGCCACCGAGGACTACTGGTCCAAGCGGCCGCGCGGGTCGCAGCTGGGCGCCTGGGCGTCGCATCAGTCGCAACCGATCGCGTCACGAGCGGCCCTGCTCGACCAGTTGCGGGAGGTGACCGCACGCTTCGCCGACCGCGACCAGGTTCCGGTCCCGCCGGGCTGGGGCGGCTATCTCATCGCCCCGGAACTGGTGGAGTTCTGGCAGGGCCGGGAGAATCGATTGCACAACCGCATCCGCATTACCGGAGATCGCGTGGAGCGCCTGCAGCCCTAACCCGCTGATCATGCACGCCGCGCGGCGCCGCGACGGGATCGATTGCTGGCGTGACCAGCGGACTCGACCCCGGGCAGGCGCCTCATCCTCATAACGACTACCTTTTGCAGTAAGCACCAAGTCAGCAGCCATATCAGCCAGAGCGCAAAGGGGTTCTCGTGGCAGACACCGACGACACCGCCACTTTGAAGTACCCGGGCGGCGAGACCGACCTGCAGATCGTCAACGCCACCGAGGGCGCTGACGGCATTGCGCTGGGCTCGCTGTTGTCCAAGACCGGATACACCACGTTCGACAACGGGTTCGTCAACACCGCCTCGTGCAAGAGCTCCATCACCTACATCGACGGCGACGCGGGCATCCTGCGTTACCGCGGCATCCCGATCGAGCAGCTCGCCGAGAAGTCGACCTTCATCGAGGTGAGCTACCTCTTGATCTACGGCGAACTGCCGAGCAAGGAGCAGCTGGCCGATTTCACCAAGCGGATCCAGCTGCACACCATGCTGCACGAGGACCTCAAGCGATTCTTCGACGGCTTCCCGCGCAACGCCCACCCGATGCCGGTGTTGTCCAGCGCCGTCAACGCGCTGTCCGCCTACTACCCCGACTCGCTTGACCCGATGGACACCGAGGACGTCGAGCTGTCCACGATCCGGTTGCTGGCCAAGCTGCCGACCATCGCCGCCTACGCCTACAAGAAGTCGGTCGGCCAGCCCTTCCTGTACCCGGACAACTCACTGTCGCTGGTGGAGAACTTCCTGCGGATGACGTTCGGGTTGCCCGCGGAGCCCTACGAGGCCGACCCCGAAATCGTTCGGGCCCTGGACATGCTGCTCATCCTGCACGCCGACCACGAACAGAACTGTTCGACGTCGACGGTCCGGCTGGTGGGGTCGTCGCAGGCCAACCTGTTCACCTCCATCTCCGGAGGCATCAACGCGCTGTGGGGCCCGCTGCACGGCGGCGCCAACCAGGCGGTGCTCGAGATGCTCGAGAAGATCCGCCAAAGCGACGACGACGTCAGCGAATTCGTGCGCAAGGTGAAGAACCGCGAAGAAGGCGTGAAGCTGATGGGCTTCGGCCACCGCGTCTACAAGAACTACGACCCACGTGCGCGCATCGTCAAGGAGCAGGCCGACAAGATCCTGGCCAAGCTCGGCGGCGACGACGACCTGCTGGACATCGCCAAGCAGCTCGAAGAGGCCGCGCTCACCGACGACTACTTCATCGAGCGCAAGCTCTACCCCAACGTCGACTTCTACACCGGTCTGATCTACCGGGCGCTGGGCTTCCCGACCCGGATGTTCACCGTCCTGTTCGCGCTGGGGCGGCTGCCCGGGTGGATCGCGCACTGGCGTGAGATGCACGACGAGGGGGACAGCAAGATCGGGCGTCCGCGCCAGATCTACACCGGCTACACCGAGCGCGACTACGTCACCATCGACGCGCGCAAGTAGCCCGCGCGGCAATAACATCCGCTAATCGAGCGAGGCCAGCACCGCCATCGCGGCGTTGTGCCCGCCGATGCCCGACACCGCCCCCCCGCGGCGGGCGCCGGAGCCGCACAGCATGATTCGTTCGTGCGCGGTGGCCACGCCCCATTGCCGCGCCGGGGTGTCCAGCGGCTCGTCGTCCTCGGCGAACGGCCACGACAGGCCGCCGTGGAAGATGTTGCCGCCGCTCATCCGCAGGGTGCGCTCCAGATCCAGCGTGGTCGTGGTCTCGAGGCACGGCCTGCCTTGGGCGTCGGGCAACAGCAGATCTTGAATCGGTTCGGCCAGAACGGAATTCATCGACGCCAGCACGTCGTGGGTCAGCTGATCGCGCAGCGCCCCGGGTTCGGCGCCGGCGAAAAGGGAATGCGGCGTGTGCAGGCCGAACACCGTCATCGTCTGCGCGCCCGAGCCGCGCAGCGCGCCCGACAGGATGCTGGGGTCGGTCAGCGAATGGCAATAGGCCTCGCACGGCAGGGGATTCGGTGGTCGACCGGCGGCGGCCTGCGAATGGGCCGTATTCAGTTGCGTCCAGGTCTCGTTGACGTGGAACGTCCCGGCGAATGCCTGCTCGGGCGCGACGGCGTGGTCGCGCAGCCGGGGCAGCCGCGCCAGCACCATGTTCACCTTGACCTGCGCACCGGCGGCCGCCGGTACCGGTTCTTCGCCGAGCAGGCCGGCCAGGACCGTCGGTGTGACGCCGGCCAGGACGAACCGGGCCCGGATCAGGTGGTCTTCGTCGCGGCTGCGATAACGCACCTCCCCCGTGGGGTCGACGGCGTAAACCTCTGCACCGGTGGTGATTTCGGCTCCATGGCGCAGGGCGGCCGCGGCGAGGGCCGTGCTCACCGCACCCATGCCGCCGATCGGGACGTCCCAGTCTCCGGTGCCCCCGCCGAGCACGTGATACAGGAAGCAGACATTCTGCGCCAGCGACGCGTCATCGAGGCGGGCGAACGTGCCGATCAGTGCGTCGGTCGCCATCACCCCGCGCACCACGTCGTTGCGCACCGCGCCGGCGATCGCGTGTCCGATCGGATCCTCGGTCATCGCCCGCCACGCGGCCTCCGAACGGCGATCGCCGCGCTCCGTCACCTGCCGGCGGGCGCCCTCGCGGGTGCGCAGCGGTTCGAGCAACGTCGGCCACAGCGGCCCGGTCACCAGCCGGCAGCGTTGGTAGAAGTCGGCGAACCCCCGCGCGTCCCCGGCCGCCCCGATGGCGGCGAAGCTGTCACCGGACGCCCCGATCAGCAGCCCGGCGCGGCCGCCGGTCGCGGGGTCGGGTGTGTACGACGAAAACGGCCGCCGGGCCAGCCGCACGCCGGCGCCCAGATCCTCGGCGATGCGCGCGGGCAGCAGACTGACCAGATACGAGTAGCGCGATACCCGAACGCCGACACCGTCGAAGGCCTGCGCCGAGACGGCGGCGCCGCCGGTGTGGTCCAGCCGCTCCAGCAGCCGCACCCGCAGGCCCGCGCGGGCCAGGTAGGCGGCCGCGACGAGGCCGTTGTGGCCCCCTCCGACGATTAACGCGTCGACATCGGTGGCGTGGTCGCTCAGCTCAGGTAGCCCTCGACCTCGTCGGGCGGACGCACCTCGGCCGCTCGTGGGTCGCCGCCGGTGTCGCGCAGCGCCCGCCGCTGCCGCAGCAGGTCCCAGCACTGGTCGAGTTCGACCTCCACCCGCCGGAGGCGGTCATGTTCCTCCGACGTGTCGATGTCCCCGCGCTGCAGCTGGGCCCGCAGCGCCTTCTCCTCGGCGACCAGCTCACGGATGACGGAGAGGGTGTCGTTGTCGGTCGGTTTACTGCCGTTGGCCATCGCTCCAGTGTGCCCGACCCGGGAGGCGGTGAATCGGTAGGCTGCATATCGCCTGGCAAACGCGGGCGACATGAGGGAGGGCCGTGGTGAACATCAAACGGCCAACCCTGGTGTGGCTGATCGCCCTGCTGGTCATTCCGCTTCTGATCGCGGCAATCGGCTACCAGACGTCGGCACGATCCCCGTCCGGTCGCGCGTCCCCGGCGCCGTCGAGCGGCGCTGGTGCGCCGAAGGTTTCGTTGGCGGCCTTCTCCATGGTCCGCGACGGCAACAGCGTCACCCTGACCGGAGACTTCCCCGACGAGTCCGCCAAAGCGGCGTTGCTGAGGGTGCTCACCGGCGCGCTGCCCCCGGGGCTGAACATCGTCGACCAGATCCGCATCGATCCCGCCGTCGACGCACTCGATTTCGCCAAGGCCAAGCCCGTTTTCTCCGACAGCGCCTCGATCGCCGACTTCGCCCTCACGGTCGGCGGCGACACCATCACCCTGGCCGGCACCGCGGCGTCACCGGAGCAGAAGAACGCCATCGACGCCGACGCGAAGCGCATCTGGTCCACCCTGAATGTCGTTGACAATCTTGCGGTTAACGCACCGGCGGCGCCTCCATCGCCCGCCGCCGCGTCGTGCACCAACCTGCAATCGGCGATCAACACCCTGATCGACGGCGCACTCACCTTCGATTCGAACATCGACAGCCTGACGGCCTCCGACGAGCAGGTCCTGACCCGCGTCGCCGACAAACTCAAGGCGTGCCCGAACGCGCGTGCGGCCATCAACGGCTACGCCGACAGCACCGGCAACACGAGCCTGAACGTTCCGTTGAGCGAAGAGCGCGCGCAAGCCGTCGCGGGGTTCCTGGAGGCGCACGGCGTGCCAGGCGACCGGTTGAGCACCAACGGATTCGGCTCGGCCAACCCGGTGGCCCCCAATGGCACCGACGACGGGCGGGCTCAGAATCGCCGGGTCGAAATCGTGGTCAGCTAAGGAGACTCGGCGTGGACTTTCTCATCCAGTGGTTGTGGTACCTGCTCGCGTTCGTGGCGGGCTCGGCCGTCGCCTGGGTGGTCGCCACGCTGCTCAACCGCCCGGGGACGGGGGCACGGCGATGAGTCACATGCACTGGTGGCTGGTCGGCCTGTCGTTCGGTCTGGGGTTTGCGCTGACGCTCACACTGAAAATGACGCCCGTCAAAAGTCAAGCGCCGGTGTCGAAGTCACCGGGCACGGGGACGGCGCCGGAACCCGCCACCGCGGCGATCCCGGTCACCGAGAAGCGCACCACGAAAATTCCGGTCACAGAACGGCGCACCACGAAGATCCCGATCGCCAAGGAGCCGCCGACCACCAAGATTCCGCCGTCGCCGCGGGCGCCGTACGGCCCGGGCTCCGCCGACCCCGATCCCGACGGCCGGGGGCCGGCGGGATACCTGATCAAGGCCCGCGGGAACGGCAAGGTGTACTTCACGCCCGACGACCCGAGCTACGACTCGACCGCGGCCGAGGTCTGGTTCAGCGACGAGAAGTCCGCGCAGCAAGCGGGTTTCACGCCCTGGCGCGACAGCCCGGACAACCCGCGCCGGCGATAGAGCGCTAGCTCGGGCCCGGGAGGCGCAGCACCAGCCGCGCGCCACCCAGGGGGCTGTTCTCCAGCGCCGCCGTCCCGCCGTGCAGCTGGGCCTGCTGGGCGACCAGCGCCAGGCCCAGCCCCGACCCGGAATGGGAGGCGGTCGATCCGCGGGAAAACCGGTCGAACACCACGCGGCGCTCATCCTCGGGGACGCCGCTGCCGTTGTCGTCGATGGCGATCTCCACGCCGGCGCGCGAGCTGACCGCCGACAGCTGAACCTTGGTGGCGCCGCCGTGCTTGACGGCATTGGCGATGGCGTTGTCGACGGTGAGCCGCAACCCGGCCGGCAACCCGACGATGATGCAGGTGGGTGAGGGCACCAACGAAACGTCGACGCCGGGGTAGATGCGGGCGGCGTCGTGGGCGGCGCGGTCGAGCAGCTCGGTGATGTCGACGGGGACGTGATCGTCGGCCGTCGACAGTTCGCCCTGGGCCAGCCGCTCGAGCGCGGTCAACGTGGCCTCGATCCGCGACTGGGTGCGCACGACGTCGCCCAGCACCTCTTTGCGCTGTTCGTCGGGCATGTCCAGGGTGGAGAGCACTTCGAGGTTGGTGCGCATCGCGGTCAACGGCGTGCGCAGTTCGTGCGAGGACACCGCGGCGAAGTCGCGGGCCGACGCGAGCGCGTCCTTGGTCCGGTCCTGTTCGGTCCAGATGCGTTGCAGCATGCCGCGCATGGCTTCGGCGATCTCGACGGCCTCGCTGGCGCCGCGCACCGCCACCTGCGGCCGCTCGTCGGCGTCGATCGAGCGGGCTTGCTGCGCCAGGCGTTTGAATGGCCGCACCGCGAAAGCCGCGAGCAGCCAGGCGAATACCGCCGCCGCGCCGATCGAGAGCGCGCAGATCAGGATGACCCGGCGATGCAGGTTGTTGGTCTGGGCGATGGTGTCGTAATACGTCGCACCCACGGCCACCGTGGCAGGCTGCGGCGTGGCCACCTCCAGCGTTCGCACCCGGTAGCGCACCCCGTTGATGTAGGTGTCGGCGTAGCCCACGTCCAGCGGCGGCAGCGTGACGTCCGAGTTGGACTTGACCTGGCCGTCGCGCCGGACGGTGATGACGGTGTCCTGATCGTTGGGCGCACGCGGGATGTCGTCGAGGCCCCGGGGCAGGAAGGGGATGGCGAAACCGGCGGCCTCGTCCAAGCGGCGATCCAGGCGTTCCTTCCAGGCGCTGGTGATGCCGAACCACACGACCGCTCCCGCGATGACCACCACGATCGCGGTGCCGATAGCGGTCGCGACCGCGACCCGGGCCCGTAGCGATGGCGTACGGGTCAAGATCCGGGACAAGAAATTCATGGGTCGCTCGACCTGATTACTGCATGCGCAGTACGAATCCCACTCCGCGGACGGTGTGCAGCAGCCGCGGGCCGCCGTTGGCCTCCAGCTTGCGGCGCAGGTATCCGATGAACACGTCGACGACGTTGGTGTCGGCGGCGAAGTCGTAACCCCACACCAGCTCGAGCAGCTGCGCGCGGGACAACACCGCCGTCTTGTGCTCGGCCAGCACCGCCAGCAGGTCGAACTCCCGCTTGGTCAGGTCGACGTCGACGCCGTTGACCCGGGCGCGACGGCCCGGGATGTCGACTTCCAGCGGCCCGACCGTGATGGTTTCCGAGGACGACGTGGCGGTGGCGCCGCGGCGGCGCAGCAGCGCCTTGACCCGCGCGACCAGCTCGGCCAGCACGAAGGGCTTGACCAGATAGTCGTCGGCCCCGGCCTCCAGGCCGGCCACCCGATCGTCGACCGAGCTGCGCGCGGACAGCACGCAGACCGGGACGTCGTTGTCCATGGCGCGCAGCGCCGTGACGACGCTGACGCCGTCCAGCACGGGCATGTTGATGTCGAGCACGATCGCGTCCGGACGCGTCTCGGTGGCGCTGCGCAACGCCTCGGCGCCGTCGACCGCCGTCGACACCTCGAAGCCGGACAGCCGCAGACCGCGTTCGAGCGACGCGAGCACATCTGAATCGTCGTCGACGACCAAGACCCGCGGTGAGCTAGCTCCAGTGTCCATGCCGCCCATTTTGCCTGATTGCCGACTATGGCTGTGGGAGGCTACACCGCTGTCTTACCCAGCGGTGTCGCGGCGCTGCCCGGGCAACCCGATGTTGCGGTAGCGCCGCAGCCGGGCGGCCAGCCGCTGATCGGCGGGCAGCTCGCGCAGCGCCTGCACCTCGGTGGCGATGGCCCGCGACAATCGCCGCGCGAACTCGACCGGCTCGTCGGCGGCATCGGGATGCTCCGGCACGATCGCGTCGACGATCCCGGACCTCAGCAGATCGACCGATCGAATGCCTTGCGCCGCGGCGAGTTCGGCGGCGTGTTCGGTGTCGCGGAAGACGATCGCGCTGGCGCCCTCCGGCGGCAGCGGAGCCAGCCAGCCGTGCAACGCGGCCAGCACCCGATCGGCCGGCACCATCGCCAGCGCCGGCCCGCCGCTGCCCTGGCCCAGCAGCACCGACACCGTCGGGGTATCCAGCGTCACGAGCTCGGCCAGGCACTGCGCGATCTGTCCGGCCAGCCCGCCCTGTTCGGCCTCGGCCGACAGGGCAGGCCCCGCGGTGTCGATCACCAGCACCAGCGGCAGGCGCAGCTCGGCGGCCAGCGCCATGCCGCGCCGGGCCTCGCGCAGCGAGGCGGGCCCCACCAAGCCGCCGGTCAGCCGCTGCTGGCCCAGCACCACCACGGGCTGGCCGGCGAATCGGGCCAGCGCCAGCAGCGTGGTGGCGGCCTCTCCCTGGCCGGTCCCGGACAGCAGCACCCGATCGGTGGCGCCGTGCCGCAGCAACAGCCCCACCCCGGGCCGGTCGGGCCGTCGCGACGCCACCACCGAGTCCCACGCCGCGACGTCGGGCGTCGGTTCGGGTGGCGCGGGCGCGGGCAGCGGCGCGGGAGCGTCGGAGATGACGGTCATGGCCCGGTCGAGCGTCCGGCGCAGCTCGTCGAGCCGGACGACGCCGTCGATCACGCCGTGCCGCTGCAGGTTCTCCGCGGTCTGCACGCCCTCGGGGAAGGGTTCGCCGTAGAGCAACTGGTAGACGCGCGGCCCCAGGAAGCCGATCAGCGCGCCCGGCTCGGCGACGGTCACATGACCGAGCGAACCCCAGGACGCGAACACCCCGCCGGTGGTCGGGTTGCGCAGATAGACCAGGTACGGCAGGTGCGCCTGCTTGTGCAGCCGGACGGCCGCGGCGATCTTCACCATCTGCAGAAACGCGACCGTGCCCTCTTGCATGCGGGTGCCCCCGGAGCTGGGCGACGCCAGCAGCGGCAGGCCCTCGGCGGTCGCCCGCTGCACGGCGGCGGTGATCCGCTCGGCCGCGGCCACCCCGATCGACCCGCCCAGGAAGCCGAACTCGCAGACCACCACGGCGACCCGGCGCCCGAAGACCCGCCCCTCGCCGGTGAGCACCGATTCGTCCAGGCCCGTCGCTTGCCGGGCGCCGGCCAGTTCCTCGGCGTAGGAGGCGCTGACCGGCACCGCGAGCGGCTCGCTGTCCCAGCGGATGAAGGAATTTTCGTCCAGCACCGCGTCGCGTAACTGACCAGCCGTAATGCGACTCACGTGACGAGGCTATATAGGGTGGCTGCCATGATCGGTGTTACCCAGGCCGAAGCCGTCATGACCATTGAGTTGCAGCGCCCCGAGCGCCGCAACGCCTTGAACTCCCAGCTGGTCGAGGAGCTGCGCGAGGCCGTGCTGAAGGCCGGCGACGGGTCCACCCGCGCGATCGTGCTGACGGGTCAGGGCACGGTGTTCTGCGCCGGCGCGGACCTGTCCGGTGACGCCTTCGCCGCGGACTACCCCGACCGGCTCATCGAGCTGCACAGGGTCCTCGATGCCACGTTGATCCCGGTGATCGGGGCCATCAACGGCCCGGCCATCGGCGCCGGCCTGCAGCTGGCCATGCAATGCGACCTGCGGGTCGTCGCGCCCGACGCGTTCTTCCAGTTCCCGACGTCCAAATACGGCCTGGCCCTGGATAACTGGAGCATCCGGCGGCTGTCCTCGCTCGTCGGTCACGGCCGCGCCCGGGCGATGCTGCTCACCGCGGAGAAGCTGACCGCCGACGCGGCGCTGCAGACCGGGATGGCCAACCGCATCGGGACACTGGCCGACGCGCAGGCCTGGGCCGCCGAGATCGCCGGCCTGGCGCCGCTGGCCATCCAGCACGCCAAGCGGGTGCTCAACGACGACGGCGCCATCGAAGAGGCCGGGCCGGTGCACAAAGAGCTCTTCGACAAGGCTTGGAGCAGCCAGGACGTCGTCGAAGCCCAGGTCGCCCGGATCGAGAAACGACCGCCGAAGTTCCAGGGGGCCTGACGACCATGCGGGGGACGCTACGGCTGGTCGCCGGTACGGCGTCGCTGGCGGCCGGTGGCTGGCTGGTGCGGGCGCTGCACGGCGCCCCCGACGCGCTCGGCGCCCATCCCGCTTCGATCGCGGCGGTGACGGCCGGATCGCCGCACTACCGTGACGGCGTCTTCGTCAACCTCGAGCCCGCCTCCGACATCGCGATGGACCGCGAGCAACTGCGGCTCATCGCGTGGGAGCTGATCGGCAACCGCGGCGGCAGCCGGCCGAAGGGGCCGATCCCGGTGGCCTCGCCGGGGATGCTCGACGCCGACCCCAGCCGGCTGGCCGTCAGCTGGTTCGGTCATTCCACGGCGCTGCTGGAGATCGACGGTTACCGGGTGCTCACCGATCCGGTGTGGAGCGACCGGTGCTCGCCGTCGGACGTCGTCGGCCCGCAGCGGCTGCACCCGCCGCCGATTCAACTCGAGGCGCTGCCCGCCGTGGATGCGGTGGTGATCAGCCATGACCACTACGACCACCTCGACATCGACACGGTCCGGGCGCTGGCCCGCACTCAGCGCGCACCGTTCTTCGTGCCGCTCGGCATCGGGGCGCACCTGCGCCGGTGGGGGATACCCGAGCAGCGGGTCGTCGAGCTCGACTGGCATCAGAGCGCCAAGGTCGACGAGCTGGAGGTGGTGTGCGTTCCCGCGCGGCACTTCTCGGGACGCTTTCTGGACCGCAATACGACGCTGTGGGCGTCGTGGGCGTTCGTCGGGCCGAAGCATCGGGCGTACTTCGGCGGGGACACCGGCTACACCAAGAGTTTCGCGCAGATCGGCGCCGACCACGGGCCGTTCGACCTGACTCTGCTGCCCATCGGGGCCTACAACACGGCGTGGCCCGACGTGCACATGAACCCCGAGGAGGCGGTGCGGGCGCACCTGGACGTCACCGACGGCGGCCTGCTGATCCCGATCCATTGGGGCACTTTCCGGTTGGCCCCGCACCCGTGGGCAGAACCGGTTGAGCGCCTGCTGGCCGCCGCCGCGCCCGAGCGGGTGGACGTGGCGGTGCCGCTGCCCGGTCAGCGCATCGATCCGGCGGTGCTGGAGAAATCCGAACCCTGGTGGCGGCTGTAGTTTGACGCGGCGCGCATCGCACCGCGTTAGGGTTCGCGCATGACCACACGTGCGGCCGCGGCCGCGTTCGCCGCGGCGCTGCTCGGCTTGACCGGATGCGGCTCCGCGCAACCGACGGCCGGACCGCCGTCCACGGTGTCTGACGTCCCGCCCAACCAGGTCTCCGGCGTGTCGATTCCCGCCGGCCGCATCGATGCGGCCGTCGCCAAGGTCGACGGCCTGGTCAACGACCTGATGAAAAGCACCGGAATCCCGGGGATGGCGGTGGCCGTGGTGCACGGCGGGAAGGTGTTGTACGCCAAGGGCTTCGGCATCAAGGACGCGAGCAGGGGGCAGGGCCAGGACAACAGGGTGGACGCCGACACCGTCTTCCAGTTGGCGTCGGTGTCCAAATCCGTCGGCGCGACGGTGATCGCGCACGAGGTCAGCGACAACGTCGTCGCCTGGGACACGCCCATCGCGTCCAAGCTCGGCTGGTTCACGCTGAGCGATCCCTACGTCACCAGCCATGTGACCGTCGGCGACGTCTACTCGCATCGCTCCGGGCTGCCCGACCACGCCGGCGACAAGCTCGAAGACCTGGGCTACGACCGCAGGCAAACGCTGGAACGGCTCAAATACCTGCCGCTGGATCCGTTCCGAATCAGCTACGCCTACACCAACTATGGGATCACGGCCGGCGCCGAGGCGGTGGCGGCCGCGGCGGGCAGGCCATGGGAGGACCTGTGCGACGAGGCGCTCTACCGCCCGCTGGGAATGACCTCGACCAGTTCCCGGTTCGCCGACTTCGCGGCCCGGCCCAACCACGCCGTCAATCACATCAAGATCGACGACAAGTGGCAGGCCCGCTTCCAGCGCAACCCCGACGCCCAGTCGCCGGCCGGCGGCGTGAGCTCATCGGTGAACGACATGGCCCGCTGGCTATTGATGTTGCTGGGCAACGGAACTCACAACGGCCAGCGGATCACGTCGCCGGAAGCCCTGCTGCCCGCCATCAGCCCGCAGATGGTGTCGGCGCCCGCGAAGACGCCGCAGGCGCGCACCGGATTTTATGGATACGGCTTCAACTCCTCGGTGGATTCCTCGGGGCGCACCGAGTACAGCCATTCCGGCGCTTTCGATTTGGGCGCGGCGACCAATTTCGTGGTGCTGCCGTCCGAGGATCTGGCCATCATCGCGCTGACCAACGCCGCACCCTACGGGATCCCGGAAACGCTGACCGCCGAGTTCATGGACCTCGTCCAGTACGGTCAGGTCCGCGAGGACTGGGGCCCGTTGTACAAGAAGGCGATCGGCTGGCTGAACAACCCGGTGGGCTCGCTGGTCGGCAAGCAGCCCCCCGTCAGCCCCGCCCCGGCCCGACCGCTCGGCGACTACGCCGGAACCTACGCCAGCGACTACTGGGGGCCGGCCGTCGTCACCGAACGCGACGGCGCGCTGCAGCTGGCGATGGGGCCGAAAAACCGGACCACCACCCTCACGCACTGGGACGGTGACACCTTCACCTTCGCGCTGACCGACGAAAACGCCCCACCCGGAACGATTTCCAAGGCCGTCTTCGCGGGCAATACCCTGAACCTGGAGTATTACGACTCGGACAAGCTGGGAACGTTCACGCGATGACGCTCGCCCCAGCCGCAGGCCTGACCGACGCCGAAGTCGCGCAGCGGGTTTCCGACGGCAAGACCAACGCGGTACGGGAACGCGCGACGCGCAGCATCACCGACATCGTGCGGGCCAACGTCTTCACCCGGATCAACGCGATTTTGGGAGTGCTGCTGCTGATCGTGCTCGCGACGGGCTCGGTGATCAACGGGATGTTCGGGCTGTTGATCGTCGCCAACAGCGTGGTGGGCATGGTCCAGGAGATCCGGGCCAAGCAGACGCTGGACAAGCTCGCCATCGTGGGGCAGGCGAAACCATTGGTGCGCAGGCAATCCGGCACCCGGGCGGTGGCGCCCGGCGAGGTGGTGCTCGACGACATCATCGAACTCGGTCCCGGCGATCAGGTCGTCGTCGACGGCGAGATCGTGGAAGAGGCGAACCTCGAAGTCGACGAGTCGCTGCTGACCGGCGAGGCCGACCCCATCGCCAAAGCCGTCGGCGACGCGGTGATGTCGGGCAGTTTCGTCGTCGCGGGCAGCGGCGCCTACCGCGCCACCAAGGTCGGGCCCGACGCCTACGCGACCAGGCTCGCCGAGGAGGCCAGCAAGTTCACCCTGGTGAAATCCGAACTGCGCAACGGCATCAACCGCATCCTGCAGTTCATCACCTACCTGTTGGTGCCTGCCGGCCTGCTCACCGTCTACACCCAGCTGTTCACCACCCGCGCCGACTGGCGTCAGGCCGTGCTGCGCACGGTCGGCGCGCTGGTGCCGATGGTCCCCGAGGGGCTGGTGCTGCTGACGTCGGTCGCGTTCGCGGTCGGGGTGGTGCGGCTCGGTCAGCGCCGGTGCCTGGTGCAGGAGCTGCCCGCCATCGAGGGCCTCGCGCGCGTCGACGTGGTCTGCGCGGACAAGACGGGCACGCTGACCGAAAGCGGCATGCGGGTCGCAACCGTGGACGAACTCGACCCGCCGGGGGAGCGGATCGCCGACGTGCTGGCCTCGTTGGCCGCCGCCGACCCGCGACCCAATGCGAGCATGCGGGCCATTGCCGAGGCCTACCGCGAGCCGCCCGGCTGGACCGCCACGGCGACAGCGTCTTTCAAGTCGGCCACCAAATGGAGCGGCGTCTCGTTCGACGGCCACGGCAACTGGGTGATGGGGGCGCCGGACGTGTTGCTCGAGCCGGCGTCGGCGGCGGCCGAACAGGCCGAGCGGATCGGGTCGCAGGGGTTGCGGGTGCTGCTGGTCGGCACCGGCGACGTCGCCGTCGATCACGCCGACGCGCCGGGTCGCGTCACCCCGGCCGCGCTGGTGGTCCTCGAGCAGAAGGTGCGGCCGGACGCGCGCACGACGCTGGAATACTTTGCCGAGCAGGGTGTTTCGGTCAAGGTGCTGTCCGGGGACAACGCCGTCTCGGTCGGCGCCGTGGCGGGCAAGCTCGGGCTGCGCGGCGAGACGATGGACGCGCGCCAATTGCCCTCCGAACCGGCGCAATTGGCCGACGCGCTGGACACCCACACCACCTTCGGGCGGGTGCGGCCGGATCAGAAACGCGCCATGGTGCACGCCCTGCAAGCGCACGGGCACACCGTGGCGATGACCGGCGACGGCGTCAACGACGTGCTGGCACTCAAGGACGCCGACATCGGCGTCGCGATGGGCGCCGGCAGCCCGGCGGCGCGGGCGGTTGCGCAGATCGTCTTGCTGGACAACAGGTTCGCCACGCTGCCCTATGTCGTGGGGGAGGGCCGCCGGGTGATCGGCAACATCGAGCGCGTGGCGAACCTGTTCCTGACCAAGACGGTGTACTCGGTGCTGCTGGCGTTGCTGGTGGGCCTCGAATGCCTGCTCTCCAAACCGCTGAAAGCCGATCCGCTGCTGTACCCGTTCCAGCCCATCCACGTCACCATCGCGGCCTGGTTCACCATCGGCATACCGTCGTTCATCCTGTCGCTGGCGCCCAACAACGAACGTGCCCACTCGGGTTTCGTGCGCCGGGTCCTGACGTCCGCGCTGCCGTCGGGGCTGATCGTCGGCTCCGCGACCTTCGCCTCCTACCTGCTGGCGTATCACGGTCGCCACGCCACCTTCGTCCAGCAGGATCAGGCGTCCACCGCGGCCCTGATCACGTTATTGGTGACGGCGCTGTGGGTGCTGGCGGTGGTGGCCCGCCCCTACGAGTGGTGGCGGGTGGCGCTGGTAATCGCTTCGGGCCTGGCCTATGTCGTGATTTTCAGCCTGCCGCTGGCGCGCAAGGAGTTTCTGCTGGACCCGTCCAATGTCGCGGTGACGTCGACCGCGCTGGGCGTCGGGGTGCTGGGCGCGGCCGCCATCGAGGCCGCGTGGTGGATCCGGGCCAAAGTGCTGGGCGTGCAGCCGCGGTTGTGGCGCTGAGCGCACCGAACTCACCCGCAATCGGCGGTCGCCGGCCAAGTACGATGCCGGGAAAAGGGAGGGCACATGGGATTCCTGGACAAGGCAAAAGACCTGCTGTCGCAGAACGCCGACAAGGTCGAAATGGCGATCGACAAGGCCGGCGAATTCGTCGACGACAAGACGCAGGGCAAATACACCGACACCATCCACCAGGTGCAGGAGCAGGCCAAGAAGGCCACCGGTGCCGCTGACACCGGCGACCAGCAGAACTGAGCGATGGCGAAGCTTTCCGGATCCATCGATGTCCCGCTGCCGCCCGAGGTGGCCTGGCAGCACGCCTCCGACCTGTCCCGGTACAAGGACTGGCTGACCATTCACCGGGTGTGGCGCAGCACCCTGCCCGACGAGATCGAGAAGGGCACGGTCGTCGAATCGATCGTCGAGGTCAAGGGCATGTACAGCCGGATCAAATGGACGGTGGTGCGCTACAAGCCGCCCGAGGGCATGACGCTCAACGGCGACGGCGTCGGCGGGGTCAAGGTCAAGCTGCTGGCCAAGATCGCGCCCAAGGACGACGGCTCGGTCGTCAGCTTCGACGTGCACCTCGGCGGACCGGCGCTGTTCGGCCCCATCGGCATGATCGTCGCCGCCGCCCTGCGCGGGGACATCAACCAATCGCTGGAGAACTTCGTCACGGTGTTCACCCGCGCCGATCCGAGCACGAACGGAGACGGTGGGCCTCATCGCTGAACGGCCGTCGCCGATGAGTTTTAGGCTGGGCGGCAGTCGATAGTGTGAGGCCCTTTCCTCGGGGCCAGGACACAGCCAGGAGGTCACCGTGCCCATCCGTGATTGCGCCCCGCTGGGCGCCCCATGCTGGATCGATCTGACCACGTCCGACGTCGCTCGCGCCCAGCAGTTCTATGGCACGGTCTTCGGCTGGACCTTCGAGTCCGCCGGACCCGAGTACGGCGGCTACGTCAATGCCGCCAAGGACGGCCACCCGGTGGCCGGCATCATGGCCAACCGCCCCGAAGCCGGGTCTGCCGACCACTGGGCCACCTACTTTCACACCGCCGACATCGACGCCACCCTCGCCGCGGTCACCGGGGCCGGTGGCGCGGTGTGCATGGCGATGGAGGTGCCCGCCAAGGGGCACATGGCTGTCGCGACCGACCCCGCCGGCGCGGCCTTCGGGCTGTGGCAGCCGCTGGAACACCGCGGCTTCGAGCTCGTCGGGGCCGCTGGTGCCCCGGTGTGGCACCAGCTGACCACGCGCGGCTACGGCGCGGCCCTCGACTTCTACCGCGACGTGCTGGGGTGGCAGACCGATACCGTCTCCGACACCGACGAATTCCGGTACAGCACCGCACGATTCGGTGACGAGCAATTGCTCGGCGTGATGGACGGCACCGCGTTCCTGCCGCAGGACATCCCGTCGAACTGGGTGATCTTCTTCGGCGCCGAGGATGTCGACAAGACGCTGCGGGTGATCGCCGACAACGGCGGCATCGTGGTGCGCGACGCCGAGGACACCCCGTACGGACGGCTGGCCGCGGCGGGAGACCCGACGGGCGCGGTGTTCAACCTGTCCTCGCTGCCGGCCTAGCGGTCCCGTACGGCGAGCCTCACGCTCGCTCACGCGGGCCGGTGTCGGCGTCCGTTAATCTCGCTACCATGACTCGCCGACTGCGCCCCGGTTGGCTGGTGGCGTTTTTCGCCGTCGCGGTGTCGGCCAGCGCATGGCTGCCGTGGCTGCGGACGACCGTGAACGGCGGGGGCTGGGCCAACGCCATCGGCGGCGCGCACGGCAACCTGGAATTGCCCCGGGGATTCGGTGCGGGTCAGCTCATCGTGCTGTTGGCCTCGACGCTGCTGGTGCTCGGCGCGATGATGGGCCGTGGGCTGTCGGTGAGGCTCGCTTCGGTTGCCGCGCTGCTGATTTCGCTGCTCATCGTGGCGCTGACGGTGTGGTATTACAAGATCAACGTCAACCCGCCGGTGTCGGCCGAGTACGGGCTGTACGTCGGCGCGGGCGCGGCGCTCTGCGCGGTGGCATGCTCGCTGGTGGCCGTCATCGCCGCCGTGGCTTCGGGGCGGGCCGGCCGCTGACTCCTCAGGCCGACGGGAATTCGTGCGTCCCGGACGCGGCGCTGCCGTCGGGTTCGTTGACGCCGAATACGAAGGGCGCGAACACAATTTCGCGTCCGTCCGGGTCGCGGAAGGTGACCGCGCCCGTGGCCTCCCAATAGGGGTGCTGTTCGACGGGCTCGACGCCCGCCTCGCGCAGGCGCGCGAGGGCGGCTTGCTGCGCCTGTTGGTCGGGAAAGTACAGACACAGCTGTTCGTGGTGGTCCACCGCCACGGGGTCGACGGCCTCCACGATTTCCATGGTGAGGTTCCAGCTCGGCAGCCCGAAGATGGCGCCGTTGCTTCCGTAGCTTTCCGCGAACGTCTCGTAGAGTGGCAGCCCCACCAGGTCGCGGTAAAACCGCACCGTTTCCGCGAAATGTGTGGAGCGGCGCGCGAAGCGGATACCGCCGATCGGCGCCAGCTGCAGCGGCCAGTGCGTCATGTGGTGGTGGTGCTTGCCGTCGCTCATCACAGTCCGATCGCGCCGGCGGCCGAGGCGGCGGTGGCCCAGCGCCGCAGTTGGGCGCCGGGGGCCCACGTCGAGTGAGTCCCGCTGGAAATACGTTCGGGCAGTTGAAGCTTGCACACCGGACCGTCGCCGACCCGGGCGGCGTCGAACACCAGGCAGTAGGAGGCGTCGGTGTTCATGTCGGTGGTGAGGGTGACCAGATAGCCGTCGTCCTCGCCGCGCGCGCCCACCCGCGGCGCCATCGCGGTCTCGCTGCCGTAGACGCCGTCACCGAACGAGAACCCCTCCTCGGTTCCGGTGCGCAGGTCGTGTTTGACCAGTCCGTCGAACAAGAACCAGCCGGGCTTGCCGGTGGCGGCATAGGTGTAGCGGTAGGCGCCGCCGGTGTGCTCGGGGTTGATGGTGCCGAACTCGGTGATGGAATCCGAGAGCCGCTCTTCCCGGACCGCGCCGGTGACCAGGTTGAAGCGCCACCGGTGCAGCCGGGCCTGCAGTCGATCCAGGGCGAGGAAGCGAAACAGCTTCTCCCACTTGGTTCCACCGGTGTCGAGCGGGGACGGATCGCCCTCGAAGAAGCCGTCGAGCACGATCTCGTCGCCGTCCTCGTAGGCGTTGGTGAAGTGCAACACGAACGTGGGGTCGGCCTCGAACCAGCGAATGTCCCCGGTGCCGCCGCGGCGCGGGATCACCGCGAAGCGCGACGGGAGGTCGGGATAGAAGCGTGGCAGGTGCACGTCGTGTTCGAGCAGTTGGGGATCCCAGAACAGCGGGAAATCGTTGAGGATGGCGTAGTTTTCGGTGAACGCCATGTCGTGCGGCAGGCGCGGCCCGGGCAGCGGGATGTCGACGTAGTGCGCCAGCTCGTTGCGCTCGTCGACCACTCCGTAATGCATGTACGGCTCTTGCTTGCTGTAGTTGAAGAACAGCAGTTCGCCGGTTCTGTTGTCCACCTTGGGATGTGCGGACACACCCCACTCGGCCGGGAAGCCGCCGTTCCAGGACTCCTTGCCCAGCGTGCCGGCCGAGTACGGGTCGATGCGATAGAGGTCGCCGCACTGGTAGAAGCTGGTCAGCGCGACCCCCCGGTGGACGATCACGTCGGTGCTCGACGCGTCCTTCATTTTCGTGCGTGCGCCCCAGCCCTGCTCGCGCCGGGCCAGCTGCACGGGCTCGGCCAGACCCGGCCACAGCGGGCCGCCCGCCTCGTTCTCGGCCAGGAAGCCGTCGGTGCGGATGAATCGGTTGCGGTAGAAGGCCTTTCCGTCGCGGAAGCCGACCACGTGCACCATGCCATCGCCGTCGAACGGGTGATAGGTCTTCAACGCCGGGTGCAGCGGGTTCTCGGTGTTGCGAAGGTAGACGCCGTCCAGATCGCCGGGAATCTCACCCTCGACGGCGATCAGGTCGTCAGCGTCCCACTCGGTGGTTTGCGGACGCCACGGTCCGGTGCGGTACGGGTGGTCGTCGTCCTCGGGCAGCGTGGACAGCAACTTGCCGACGATCTCAACATCCATGGTCATAAGCCTTCGGTGCCGCTGACGACGAAACTCACTGTGGTGGCGGTGCTCCCGCCGAAATTCAGGGTGCCGAAGGTTCGGGCTCCCTCGACCTGATATTCGCCCGCCGCGTCGCTGACCTGCTTGGCCGCGTCGAGCAGCATCCGCACGCCGGAGGCCCCTACCGGATGTCCGCCGCCGATCAGTCCGCCGCTGGGGTTGATCGGCAGCCGGCCGCCGATCTCGATCTCACCGTTCTCGATGGCCTTCCACGATTCGCCCGGGCCGGTCAGCCCGATGTGGTCGATCGCCAGGTACTCGCTGGGGGTGAAGCAGTCATGGACTTCGAATCCGTCGACGTCGTCGAGGCCGCGCTGCGCGCGGCGCAGCGCATCAAGTACCGCGGACCGAACATGGGGCAGCACATATGGGTCGCCGTCGGCACGGTGCAGTTTCTGCTGCAGACCCAGCCCGACGGTGCGATGACCCCAGCCGTCGATGCGGCCGATCGGGCGCGCATCGGGGTGCTCGCGCAGATAGGCGTCGTTGACGAGCACCAATCCCGCACCGCCGTCGGTCATTTGGCTGCAGTCGAATCGGCGCAGCCGGCCCTCGGTGATCGGGTTGGTTTCGTCGTCGTCGGTGATCGGATCCGGGACGGTCCATTCGCGGGTCTGGGCGTTGGGGTTGCGCCGCGCGTTGGTGAAGTTCAGCGCTGCGATGGCGCCCAGGTACGCGTCGTCCAGGCCGTACCGCCGGTCGTACTCGTCGGCCACTTGGGCGAACATGGACGGCCACAGGTAGCGGGCGTCGGCCCCCTCGTGACCGGTCCACGCGGCGGCACCCAGATGTTGCGCGGCGGTGTCGCCGGGGACCGTCTTCTCCAGCTCGACTCCCACCACCAGAGCGGTGTCGTAGGCGCCCGAGCGCAGATCCGCCATCGCCGAGAGTGCCGCCACGCTGCCCGACGCGCAGGCCGCTTCGTGCCGCGAGGCCGGGGTATCCCAGAGGCCGTCGCACACCGTGGCCGGCATCGCCCCGAGGTGGCCCTGCCGCGCGAACATCTCGCCGAAGGCGTTGCCGACGTGCACCACCCCGATGTCGCCCGCATCGACCCTGGCGGCGGTCAGTGTCGCGTCGACGACTTCGGCCGTCAGTGCGGCGAAGTCACGACCTTCTCTGGTGAGGTTGCGAGCGAAATCGCTTTGATAACCGCCGAGAATCCACACGCCGGGCGACCGGTCCATACGCCGACGGTACTCCCGCACCGCGGGGTTGTTGAGGCCTGTCGGCGAGGCGAGGACGACCGGCGAGGGTCGGCGAAAGGGGCCCAAATAGGGCGGCCCCGTCGGCTCTCGGGCTGAACCGACGGGACCTAGACGAATGCGAAGGCCGGCCAACACACTCGCCTCTGTTGGATCATTGCCACCGATGACGGTCGACAAACATGCTGACCCAATCTGTTTGAGTGTGACACGGCTTTCGCGTTGCGCCTGCCGAATGGCGAATCTCGTTTTGCGTGTGTGTAACAAGGGGTTGGATGCTTCCGCTCGCGCGAAGCTGAGCTGCGGCAATCTGGTGCGTCCGTACCGGATGCGGATCGGCGGCCGCGGCGTCCCGGGCGGCGGCTTCGGCGGCCGCCCAGCAAAGTCGATCCGCTTCCTCCGGCGCCTCGCGAGCCCCGTGCCGCCGCCGCGCGCCCGGGTGATGAGGCGCCCGCCTCGTAGCGACAAGCCGGCTTCCGGAGGACGGTCGCCCGGGCCGGAGTGGTGCGGGTCCGGCGTCCATCCTGACCCGCTGCAGAGCGCCGGCCGGCCCCGGCGCCGCCATGGCAGTGGCAAAGCATGTAGACGTTCTCAGCTGCCCGAATGCATCGTCAGCTAACCGCTTGGAGGGCGGAACGTCGGGGAATATCGCTGCGTTGCGACACGGTCACGGATGCATACCTATCAGCACATCACTGGTCACATTTGCCCCGTAGATCACTATCGTCACATGGGCCAGCTGAAGGACGTCAACGCGGTGTCCTACCCCTCGAAAGGTGCTACATGTCGGCGTTTCTGCGAAGTGTGTCGCTATCGATGGCTTCGGCGGCCGCTATCGGATTCGTCCTCGTGGTGGGGCCCGCGCCGATCGCAAACGCCACGCCATGTGGCGCGCCCGAGGCGAACGTCGACCCTCCCGCCCCGCCGGTGGCCATGCCCGCACCCCAGCCGGTCGTCCAGCCGCCGACCGGGCGCAGGCCCTCGCACACGAATGACCAGGCGCCGTTGCCGCGGCTGGGTCCGCTGATCTCGTCGTTGCTCAAGCCGGCCGCGCCGGGCCGGCAGTACTCCGCGCCGGCGCATCCGCGCGCCGAGGTGCCGACGCCGGGACCCGACCCGTCCGCGCCGATGTACCCGCAAGCCGCGGTGTTGCCGCCCGGACCCAATCCGCCCGCCCCCGGGGTTCCGGTCCCGCCGAATGCCAACCCGCTGCGCCCGAACGCCGCCCCGATGCCGCAACCGCAGCCCGAACCGGGACCGCCGCCCCCGTCGATCGCGGGGGCTCCCACGTCGCTGGTCGACTGGGTGACCGGACCGAACGGCCCCAACAAGACCCTGCAACGTTTCAGCATCTCCGGTACCGACCTCGGAATCGCCTGGGACAACGGGGATCCCGGTAACCGACAGGTACTGATGGCCTTCGGTGACACCTTCGGCTATTGCAAGGTGCACGGGCAGCAGTGGCGCTACAACACCCTGTTCCGCAGCAACGACCACGATCTGTCCAAGGGCATTCACATCGCCGACGGCGTTCCGAACGACAGATACTCCGGCTCGCCGGTGTGGGCGCCCGGTCTTTCCAAGCAGGTCGTCAACACCATCCACAAGGCGGCGCACGAGACGGGCATCATCCCGACCGCGGCGATGTCGATGGGCAGAACGCAGTACATGAGCTACATGTCCATCCGGCAGTGGGGCCGTGACGGCGAATGGTCGACGAACTACTCGGCGATCGCCCGGTCCAACGACAACGGCCAAAACTGGGGGATCTTCCCGACCACCATTCGCACGGCCTCGCCGGATGCCATTCCGGGAGCTGGGTTTACGCCGGGCAACGAAAACTTCCAGATGGGCGCGTTCCTGAAGGGGAACGACGGCTACCTCTACCAGTTCGGCACCCCGTCGGGCCGGGGCGGCGCGGCATTCCTGTCGCGCGTCCCTCCGAATCAACTGCCCGACCTGACCAAGTACCAATACTGGAACGGCGACAACGGCGGTCACTGGGTGGCGAACAATCCCGGCGCGGCGACACCGATCTTCCCGGGGCCGGTCGGCGAAATGTCTGCCCAGTACAACAGTTATCTCAAGCAATACCTGGTGCTCTACACCGACGGCGGCAGCAACGACGTCGTGGCGCGGACCGCGCCCACCCCGCAAGGCCCCTGGAGTCCCGAGCAGCCGCTGGTGTCCTCGTTCCAAATGCCCGGCGGCATCTATGCGCCGATGATCCATCCCTGGTCGTCCGGCCGGGACCTGTACTTCAACCTGTCGCTGTGGTCGGCATACGACGTGATGCTGATGCACACGGTGCTGCCGTAAAGCCGTTGCCGTCGAACAACGATGGCCGAGTGAGAGGAGGGCGACGATGATCGCCTTGGAGTATCACGACAACTGTTGCGGCCTCGCCGACCCGCTCACTCCTCTCGCGGCGGCGGCGTTGCCCGACGACGTGCCCGAGTCGTCGGCGGGTGAGCTCTCCCGACCGCAGAGTGCCGGCGGTGCCGACGCCCACACGGTGTTCGACGGCCACCGGCCGGACTTCTGGACGGTGGGAAGACCGGGGCTCCGAGACATCGAGGTGTGCATCGAGGGCACCCGCGCCGACGGCGCGATCAGCCTGGGCCTCGTGGTCAACGGCCTGGACTGCAGTGGTGTTCCGATCGACCAGGCGCTTTCGCTCGCAGACGCCCGGGGGGATGCGGGCGTCTGCGGCGTCAGCTGCCGGGGAGGCGGTCACCTCAAAGCCAGTTAGCCGGGGCCTGACGGCTTTTCGCGACGCCGCAGTCGCCGATCTATGTCAGGGGGTATCGGCTACGGCGGCGGAGGAAACCAGCGCTTGCCGTCCGTGGTCCAACCACAGGGCAGCCAGTTCCAATGTCCCGGCGGATTGGGATCGAAGTTCAGGCACTTCGGTGCGTAGAACGACGGGGCGGGAGGAGGAGGCGGTGGCGGCTGGTTCTCGGCGCGGGCGACAGCCCCGCTGAGCATCACGGCCCCAACGGCCATCAATGTCGCGACCAGCTTCCGCATCGCAGGCTCGGCTCATGCCCTACGGAGCGGCGGGCGCTACGTTTCTTCCCTCACACGCACGGTATAGATGCTAGTCCTGTTCTCCGCGCTTTGTGGGATCTGAATTCGTCCCGCCGATGTCGGTTCACGCGTTCCGGCCGCACGGAGAAGGCGCGCTGACCGCCGCAGCGGGGATGACGACGCGTCAGCGAGTGCGAGCGAACACGCCTACGCGGCGCTGCGGCGATGCCACGGCGCTTGCGCCGACGGTGTTTTCGGCTCGCGGTGCCCGGCCGGCAGGTGAGATACGGCAGCCAGCGCAACGTCATCGCGTAGCGCGCGACGCCCGGCGGTGCGACGAATCCACCACGCCGTCGCGACGGCTGCGGCGGCCAGCGCCAGTGCCACCAGGATCACGACGTCTCCCAGGGCGAGCAGCAGGACGGTGCCCGCGATGACCCACAGCGTCTCGGCGATCGGCAAACGGGCATCGGAGCGTTGGCGAATGGTGGTCTGCCGCATGTCAGCCTCGCTAGGTGAGGGCCACCGTCTGAACTAGTGACTAGTCGATAGAACACCCGAGCGAGCGAAAGACTGCCCGTGCGGTCGCCCGAGGTGACCCAACTCACTCCCGCTTAGGCCGTGGGGGCGGCGGCGCGCTTCTGGTTGGCCAGCGCGGTAAGGCCCATCGCGAGGAATACCGCCGCGCCGCCACCGGTCACGATCGCACCGACCGGTCGCAGCGTCTCACTCCGGAGGCCGCGCAGGGTCGCGACGATGTCCAGGGCGTCGGTGAGCAGCCCAAGTTGCAATGCGCGGGTGCGCAGCCGCGGTGATGCGGGATCGGCGACGGCCACCGCCAGTGTCAGTTCGCGAGACGCGAAGAGCTGGGTGAGAAGGGGTTGCTGTTTGGCGGAACCCAGTCCAAACAGGCGGGCGGCTCTGATTGGGGCGGCCCATGAGGCCACGCCGGTGGCGAAGCGCAGTGCGGCGAACGTCGGGATGAGGGCGCTGTTCGGTGCAGTGGTCATGGCACCATCCTCTTCCAGAGCGCCGTCGATGCACACCGGTTACGCCCCAAAACCCGTCGGTGGTTACCGCCGGCCGCCGTGGTTGTGGTCGGCCCTTGTCGCGCAGTGGGTTTCGACATCGCGGATTCGATCACCCCGACCCGTGGCCATCGCTCAGGATTCACAACGGGGTCCGGAGGCGGCAGCACTCAGTAGATTCCTAAGTGATTCTTGGGAGATTGCTAGCTTGCCTCTCAGCAGATGACAAGAGGCGTAGCGAACGATGGCTCCATGGTCGACCCCTCCGCCCTCGCCGCGGCCCGCATCATCGAACACTCCGCCGCGTATCTGAAATGCGGTCAGTGCCAACGAGTGGCCACCACGGCAAACGCTGTAATCCGCCAATTGCCCGGGATTGATCTGGTGTTCTGCCACGACTGCCAGTTCGAGCGGATCGCCGCAACACTCCTCGTGGCCCGCAGCGAAGTCGAGGAGGGCGACGCGACCGCGGTCGCCTAGGGCCCCACCTATCGGCAATCCTCTCCGAAGTACGCCACACGACACTGCGGAGCTCGGGCTGCCCGATGCGGCCGTCCGACGGAGAAAACCATCGCTGATGTGCCCCCGGCAGGATTCGAACCTGCGACACCGGCTTTAGGAGAGCCGTGCTCTATCCCCTGAGCTACGGGGGCGGACGGCCTGAGCTTACCGGCACGCCCGCCGGTAAATCGCCACGGCGGTCAGCGCAGTTCGGCGATCACCTTCGAGAAGTTCTCGATGTTGTTGTCCTGCACGGTGAAGGACGACACGCCGTACTTGTCCCGGTATGCGAGCAACGTGTCGGCGATCTCGCGGGGCGAACCGCTCAGCACCGAAGGCTGGGACAGGATCTCCTCGTCGGACAGGTCTGGCGCGTAAGAGCGGGTCAGCTTGAGGTCGGGCTCGGTCTCGCCGACCCGCGGCATGGCCGTGATGGCCAGGTTCAGCTCGAGTGCGTCGAAGCGGTCACCCGCGGCCTTGCGGACGAACTCGACGCGTTCGGCGAACGGGTCCTCGACGTCGCGCACCTTGGAGCCGGTCAGCCCGATGATGTCGGCGTTGCGGGCCGCGATGGTCAGCACCCGGTCACCATTGCCGGCGATGATGAGCGGCGTCGACGGGTGGTGCTCCTTCAGGTACTTCGTCATGTGCTCGAGGTAGTCGACCCGGGCGCCGGCGCTGGGATAGGGAATCTCCGCGGCCTCGAATTCCTCCCGGACGTAGCCGGTGCCCAGCCCGATCTCCAGGCGGCCGTCGCTGAGCAGATCCAGGCCGCCCATGTCCCGGCTGAGTAGGGCCGGCTTGTAGAACGCGGAGTTGAGCACGTACATGCTCAGCCGCAGCGTCGTGGTGACCATCGCGACCGCGGTCAGCGTCGGGAACGGCGCCGCGGCCCCCAAATGGTCGGGCACACAAAGAATGTCGAAGCCGCAGTCCTCGGCCCGCTTGGCCTTGTCGAGCAGTGCCTCGCGCGACTTGAAGAACCGCATGCTCATTCCAAAGCGAAAATCCTTGGCCACCAACATTCTCCGTTCAACGATCCGACATTGACCAACTTCGGGCGGCCTGCGCCAACCCCTCAATCAGGGCGCTGGTGACCGACGACAAACCGTCATCGCCCGGCAGCGGGCTGCGCGGGCTGATCCCCCTGACCCGCGCCGAGAGCTCTAGCTGGGTTCCGCCGTCCCGCACCCGGTTCACCGGATTGCGCGGATGCAAGCCCCGCAGTTCCGGTGGGATCTCGTCGAGGTCGGTGATCACCTGGTAGCCGGGCAGCCCAATGTGCCGCGTCAGGTGGGCGGCCAGCGCCCGGTTGCGGCCGCCCGCCAGCAGCTGGGTGCTGCGACCGTCGCGGCCGTACCCGTGCAGCGACACCGCGACGTCGACGTGGTCCAGGAATTCGGCGAGCCGCGGCGACTCGGCCGGGTCGAACAGGGCAGACGGCAGGTGATGCGGGTAAGCGTCGGGATGGCGCACCACGTACACCGAGGCGCCGGCCGCCTCGGCGGCACGCTCGGCGACCACGTCGGTCATCTCTTCGAGCCCACCGCCGTGGATCGCGAGAAACCCGAACCGCGAACGCAATTGGCTGCCTTCGGTGACCCCGGGCTCGCTTAACAACGCCGAAAGTGATTGTGGCCCAGGCCCCGACGTCGACGACTTCGGGATGGGCCACCCGGCGGGATCCCAGCGGCGCAAGAAGTCGACCCAGCGTTGCGGCAGCCCGTGCTGCGTGGCGCCGTCGATGATCTTGGGCAGGTAGCCCGGCCTGGGCGGCCCCGGCGTCACGCGATGGTCGATGTAGACCCAGGCCGGTTCCGGTCCGTCGTCGGTGTGCACCGTCATCTCGTCGCGCCGGTAGCGCACCGGAACCCCCTCGGCGCTGTCCAGCGTCGCCAGGTCACCGTCGGAGATCCGCCACACCACCCCGTAGACCTGGTTGCCGGCGAGCGGTTCGACGGTGGCCACGCCGCGCTGATTGATCAGCCAGTCGTGATCGGCCAGCACGGCCGGGCGCGGATGCGCGGCGTCGGGGCAGCGTTGCGCCATCTGCCGGACGCATAGGTTCGACCCGTATGCGAAGTAAAGGTGCGGCAGGGCCGGCATTCAGCCGGTCACCGTCAGCCAGATAAGCACCACGTTAAGCAGACTAATCAATACGCCGACGGCCCAGCCAAGAATCGTCGTGACGCGGTGATTGGCGTCGCCACCCATCAGCCCGCGATCGCTGGTCAGCTTGATCAAAGGCAGCACGGCAAAAGGTATTCCGAACGACAGCACTACCTGCGACAGCACCAGTGCGCGGGTGGGGTCGAAGCCCACCGCCAGGATCACCAGCGCGGGCACCAGGGTGATCACCCGCCGCAGCACCATCGGAATCGACCGGTGCAGCAGTCCCTGCATGATCATGGCGCCGGCGTAGGCGCCCACCGACGACGAGGCCAGACCCGAGGCGAGCAACCCGACGGCGAACAGCACCGCGATGGTCGCGCCCAGCGTGTTGTGGATCGCGGAGTAGGCGCCCTCGATGGAGGCGCTCACGTCGCGGTGCTGCAGGTTGACCGCGGCGATCACCAGCATCACGGCGTTCACCGTGCCGGCCACCGTCATCGCCAGCACGACGTCCCAGCGGGTGACGCGCAGCAGCAGGCGCCGGTGGGATCCCTCGTCGGGGTGCCCGTGCCGGTCCAGGACCAGACCCGAATGCATGTAGACCGCGTGCGGCATCACGGTGGCGCCCAAAATTGCCGCGGCCAGCAGCACGCTTTCGGTGCCGCGGAACCGGGGGATCAGCCCGCCGAGCATCTCCTCGGGCGGCGCGGTCTTGACGAAGAAGCTCGCCGCGAACCCGATCGCGATGACCAGCAGCAGGCCCGTGATGACCCGCTCGAAGATGATCTGCCCGCGCCGGTCCTGAATCCCCAGCAGCAGCAACGCCACCACACCGGTGATCAGCCCGCCGGCCAGCAGCGGCAGGTTGAACAGGATGTGCAGGGCGATGGCCCCGCCGACGACTTCGGCCGCATCGGTCGCGACGGCCACGAGTTCGGCCTGGGCCCAGTAGACCAACCGCGCCGGGCGGCCCATCCGCTTGCCGATCGTGGCCGGCAGGGAGCGTCCGGTGACCAGCCCCAGCTTCGCCGACAGGTACTGCACCAGGCCCGCCAGCACGTTGGCCACGACGATGACCCACAGCAGCAGGTAGCCGTATTGCGAACCGGCGCTGACGTTGGCGGCGACGTTTCCCGGGTCGACGTAGGCGATCGCGGCGACGAACGCGGGCCCGAGCAGATACCAGTTGCCCTTGAGCGAGCCCTGGGTGCGCTGCCCCAACGTGCCGACCTCGATTCACTTCACCGAATAAGAAAGTGAGGTTAGTCGAACATCTCGGCGCGCCCGTCGGCGGCTACGGCGTTTCCCGCCCTCGGGCCTCACTGCGGGAGGTAGAGCCCCTTGCCGGTGACCAGTGGCAGATCCAGGGTGGTCACGATGCCGGGCCGGGCGGCCACCACCGCGGGGATCGCGTTGACGACCCGCATGGCGGTGGCAACCAGGCCGGCGTGGTTGTGATCGCCCTTGCGGCTGCTCAGGCAGACGTCCATGGCATACGAGGGTTCGCCGGTGATCTCGATGCGGTAGGAGCCGCCCTCCTGGGCCGGCTGCGGCCACTCCGGGCACAGGTCCTCGCGCAGCCGGGTGACGTGTTCGAGGACGACGACGGGTTCACCGTTGACCATGCCGAACACCTCGAAGCGCAACGCCGCGGCGGTGCCCTTGGCGATGTGACCCGAGGCGATGTCGAAGTCCTCGGGGGCGGGGATGCGGACGTAGTCCTGGGTGACCTCGTCGAGCGAAATACCCAGGCCCGCAGCCATTTGGCGGATCACCGAACCCCACGCCAGGCTGAGCACGCCGGGCTGCAGCAGCATGGGAAGCTCGTCCAGCGGCTTGCCGAAGCCCATCACGTCGAACATGACCGCGGCGCTGTCGTAGGTGGCGTAGTCGACGATCTCCATGCAGCGGATCTGCTGGATGCTCTGGCAGGTACCCGCCAGAGCCAGCGGCAGCAGATCGTTGGCGAAGCCGGGATCGATACCGTTGACGTAGAGGCTCGAATTCCCTTCTTGCGCAGCATCTTCCAAGGGCTTGATGAGCTCCTCGGGGATGACCTGCCACGGATACTGCAAGAAGACCGGGCCGCTGCCGACGATGTTGATTCCCGCCGCCAGGACGCGCCGGTAGTCCTCAAGGGCCTCGGGCAACCGGTTGTCGGCCAGCGCGTTGTACACGGCGCATTGTGGCCCGGTGCCGAGCACGGCATCCAGGTCGGTGCTGGCGAGCACGCCGGTCGACTCGCTCAGTCCCGCAAGCTCCGCCGCGTCCTTGCCCGCCTTGGCGTCCGAGGACACCCAGACGCCCTTCAGGTCGAACTCCGGGTTGGTGATGAGCGCGCGCAGGGCGTGGATACCGACGTTGCCGGTGCCCAATTGGACGACGGGGATGGGCATGACGTGCTCCTTAGCGGTCAGGGGTCACAGGTCCGGGACGGGGATGTCGAGGTTGGGGAAGGTGAGGCCGCCGTCGACCTCGAGTGTCTTACCGGTCAGAAAGCTGCCGGCTGGGGATGCCAAATAGACTGCGGCAGCGGCGATGTCGACCGGATCGCCGAGCCGGCGCATGGGTGTGGCCTTCTCCATCGGCGCGCGCAGTTCGTCGTTGGAGGCGACGACGTCCAGCGCGGAGGTCAGGATCGATCCGGGGGCGATCGCGTTGACCCGGATGCGCGGGCACAGGTCCAGCGCGGACGACCGGGTGTAGTGCGCCAGCGCGGCTTTGGCCGTGGCGTAGGCGGCGAAACCACGACCGGCCAGTCGGCCCATGGTCGAGGTGATGTTGATGATGCTGCCGCCGCCGGAGTGCTCCAGCATCAGCGGCACCGCCGCGATGGTGAGCGCGTGGGCGGTGGCGACGTTGAAGGTGAACGCGTCCTTGAGGTCCTTCGTCGAGGTGGTCAGCAGCGTGTTGGGCATGGTGCCGCCGACGTTGTTGACGACGATGTCGAGTTTCCCGAACGCCTCGACGGCCTTGCCGGCCAGCTCCGCGGTGGACTCGGGGTGGGCCAGGTCGGCGGCCACGATGTGGGCCCGCCGCCCGACGGCCCGGACCTGTTCCGCGACGGCTTCTAGTTGGGATGCCGTGCGTGAGGAGATGAGGACATCGGCGCCCGCCTCGGCGAAGGCCAGCGCGATGGCCGCCCCGAGACCGCGGCCTGCACCAGTGATGACGGCGACTTTGTCGTCGAGACGGAACCTGTCAAGGATCATGGCGGCCTCTCTTCATTTCGGTGTCAGCCGACACGGTAGCAAGCCGCGCCGCCCGGATCGGGCATTTCTGGAACAGGTTCTACTTTTGCATACGGGCGTGGCGATGCGGGCCGCGGTGGCGGCATGCGGGTGGCGTCCGCGCCCGGCGTGCGCCTGGTGACCATTCGCCCGCCGTTAACCTTGGTGCTGTTAGCTGAACGGCGACGATCATGTGTGGTCTTCACCGTGAGGAAGTAACTTGAGGCGCAACCGATTTGGTGCCGCACTGAGTGTCCTGGCGGCCGGTGCGCTGGTGTTGTCGGGATGCGGGGGCAACGACACCCGGGCGTGGGGCAGCGGGGCGATTCCGTCGGGCCACGTCGATTGCGGTGGAAAGAAGGCCCTCAAGGCCAGCGGATCGACCGCACAGGCCAACGCGATGACCCGCTTCGTCAGCTCGTTCGAGCGGGCCTGTCCCGGCCAGACGCTGAACTACACGCCCAACGGTTCGGGCGCGGGGATCGGTGAATTCACAGGCAATCAAACCGATTTCGCGGGTTCGGACTCACCGCTGGCCCCGATCGAATACTTCGCCGCCCAGGCCCGGTGCGGTTCGCCGGCGTGGAACCTGCCGGTGGTGTTCGGCCCGATCGCGATCACCTACCACGTCGCGGGCGTCAACTCGCTGATCCTGGACGGCCCCACCGCCGCCAAGATCTTCAAGGGCGCGATCGCCGCCTGGAACGATCCCGCCATCCGGGCGCTGAACCCCGGCGTCGCGCTGCCCGCCGAGCCCATCCACGTCACATTCCGCAGCGACCAGTCCGGCACCACCGACAATTTCCAGAAATACCTGGACTCCGCCTCCGACGGCGTGTGGGACCGGGGGATCGGGAAGGCCTTCAACGGCGGGGTCGGCGAGGGTGCCGAGGGCAACGGTGGCACGGCGGCGGCCGTGAAGGCGACCGAAGGATCGATCAGCTACAACGAATGGTCGTTCGCGTCGGCGCAGAACCTGACGATCGCCAGGATCGTCACCTCGGCGGGACCGGACCCGGTGTCGATCGGAGCGGAGTCGGTCGGCAAGACGATCTCCGGCGCCACCCTGACCGGGCGGGGCAACGACCTGGTCGTCGACACCTACTCGTTCTACAAGCCGACCCGGCCCGGTTCCTATCCCATCGTGCTGGCCACCTACGAGATCGTGTGCTCGAAATACCCCGACCCCCAGGTCGGTGCGGCGGTAAAGGCGTTCCTGCAGAGCACCATTGGCGATGGGCAAAGCGGCTTGGCGGGCAACGGATACATCCCGGTGCCCCCGTCATTCAAGTCACGACTGGCGGAGTCCATCAACGCCATCTCGTGATGTGAGACGGCGCCAGGGGCGCGGTGGAAGCCCACCGATTTTCTTTGCTGTCGCGGCGTGCCGAAGCGCCGTCGGGTGCTACTGGTGCGCACGTCGCCGCCCGGTGCCATCGCGTTCAGCGGCGAGCGCCTAACAATTTGCTCAACGTTCACCTTGTTACTGTTAGCTTCGTGGCTGCGAGACGGCTGGTCGGGCGCAAACGGCTACCGACCGGCGGCGATCCTGTTTCATCCCTACCGTAAGGAAGCGAATTGAAACTCAACCGATTTGGCGCCGTGCTGGGTGTCGTGAGCGCAGCCGCGCTGGCGTTGTCGGCATGCGGAAGCGACAACAACGGGACCGGCGCGAGCGCGACGAGCGGCTCCTCGTCGGGCAGCAACGTGAGCTGCGGCGGAAAGAAGGCCCTCAAGGCCAGCGGCTCGACGGCCCAGGCCAACGCGATGACGAGGTTCGTCAACGCGTACGAGCAGGCCTGTCCCGGCCAGACGCTGAACTACACCGCCAACGGGTCCGGCGCGGGAATCAGCGAATTCAACGGTAAGCAAACGGATTTCGGGGGTTCGGACTCGCCGCTGGCGCCCAACGAGTACGCCGCCGCGCAACAGCGGTGCGGTTCGCCGGCGCTGAACCTGCCGGTGGTCTTCGGCCCGATCGCCATCACCTACAACGTCGCGGGCCTCAACTCACTGACCCTGGACGGCGCCGCGGCGGCCAAGGTCTTCAACGGCGCGATCACCACGTGGAACGACCCCGCGATCCAGGCACTCAACCCGGGAGCCGCCCTGCCGGCCGAGCCGATCCACGTCGTGTTCCGCAACGACGAATCCGGCACCACGGACAACTTCCAGAAGTACCTCGACGCCGCCTCCAACGGGGCGTGGGGCAAGGGCGCCGGCAAGACCTTCAAGGGCGGCGTCGGCGAGGGAGCAAAGGGCAACGACGGCACCTCGGCGGCGATCAAGGCGACCGAGGGGTCCGTCACCTACAACGAGTGGTCCTTTGCTCAGGCGCAGAAGCTGAACATGGCCAAGATCGTCACCTCGGCCGGCCCGGACGCGGTTGCCATCAGCGCCGATTCGGTGGGCAAGACGATTGCTGGAGCCAAGATCGCCGGCCAGGGCAACGACCTGGTGCTGGACACGCTGTCCTTCTACAAGCCCACCCAGGCCGGTTCCTACCCGATCGTGCTGGCCACCTACGAGATCGTCTGCTCGAAGTATCCCGACGCCCAGGTCGGTACGGCGGTCAAGGCCTTCCTGCAAAGCACCATCGGCGCCGGGCAGAACGGCCTGGCCGACAACGGCTACATCCCCATTCCTGACGCATTCAAGTCGAGGTTGTCTGCTTCCATCAACGCCATCACATAACCTGAGGTGGTCGTGACACGAGGAACAGCCATCAGCCCGTCGACCGCGGAGAAACCGGCACTAACTGCGCTGAGTCAACACGTGGGTCGGCGGGCTGATCGCCTGTTCAAGCTGATGGCCGCCGCCGCTGGCTCGACGATCGTGGTCGCCATCCTGTTGATCGCGGTCTTCCTGTTGCTGCGCGCCGTCCCGTCGTTGCGCGTCAACCACGCGAACTTCTTCACCAGCGCGAAGTTCAGCACCAGCGACCCGAACAGGCTGGCGTTCGGGATCCGCGACCTGCTGATGGTCACGGTGCTCAGCTCGCTCAGCGCGCTGGTGCTGGCCGTCCCGGTCGCGGTGGGTATCGCCGTGTTCCTCACCCAGTACGCGCCGAAGCGGCTGGCACGCCCCTTCGCCGCGGTGGTGGATCTGCTGGCCGCGGTGCCGTCGATCATCTTCGGGCTGTGGGGAATCTTCGTGCTCGCACCCCAGATCGAGCCGGTCGCCGCGTTTCTCAACCGCAACCTGGGCTGGCTGTTCCTGTTCAAGCAGGGCAACGTCTCGCTGGCCGGTGGCGGCACCATTTTCACCGCCGGCGTCGTGCTCTCGGTGATGATCCTGCCCATCGTCACGTCCGTCTCGCGCGAGGTGTTTCGGCAGACCCCGCACATCCAGATGGAGGCGGCGCAGGCGCTCGGCGCCACCAAGTGGGAGGTGGTGCGGATGACCGTGCTGCCCTTCGGCCGCAGTGGTGTCATCGCGGCCTCGATGCTGGGGCTGGGCCGCGCGCTGGGCGAGACCGTGGCGGTGCTGATCATCCTGCGTTCGGCCGCCCGCCCGGGTAACTGGTCGCTGTTCGACGGCGGCTACACGTTCGCCTCGAAGATCGCATCGGCGGCCGCGGAGTTCAGCTCGCCGCTGCCGACGGGGGCGTACATCTCGGCGGGATTCGCGCTCTTCGTCCTGACGTTCATCGTCAACGCGCTCGCCCGCGCGATCGCCGGCGGCAAGGTCAACGGATGATGCGGTTGGAGCGGGAGCGACGCGATGCTGGGGAGCGGCGCCGATGACCGTTGAAGCACTGGACCGGCCGGTCAAGGTCGAGGTGTTCCGGCCGCTGAGCTTCCGGCGCCGGATCACCAACAACGCCGCGACGCTCTTCTTCCTCGGCACGTTCTGCATCGCGCTGGTACCGCTGATCTGGGTGTTGTGGATCGTCGTCGAACGCGGCTGGTACGCCGTCACGCGCTCGGGATGGTGGACCCACTCGCTGCACGGCGTGCTGCCGGAACAGTTCGCCGGCGGCGTCTACCACGCGCTCTACGGCACGCTGGTGCAGGCCGGAGTGGCCGCCGCCCTGGCCGTGCCGCTGGGCTTGATGACCGCGGTCTTCCTCGTCGAATACGGGTCCGGGCGCCTGGTGCGGCTGACGACGTTCATGGTCGACGTGCTCGCGGGCGTGCCGTCGATCGTGGCGGCGCTGTTCATCTTCAGCCTGTGGATCGCCACCCTGGGCTTCCAGCAGAGTTCGTTCGCGGTGTCGCTGGCCCTGGTCCTGCTGATGCTGCCGGTGGTGGTGCGCTCCGCCGAGGAGATGCTGCGGCTGGTGCCCGACGACCTGCGCGAGGCCAGCTACGCACTCGGCGTGTCGAAATGGAAGACCATCGTGCGGATCGTCTTCCCGATCGCGATGCCCGGCATCGTGTCCGGGATCTTGTTGTCCGTCGCGCGGGTCATCGGTGAAACCGCGCCGGTGCTGGTGCTCGTCGGCTACAGCCGCTCGATCAACGTCGACATCTTCCACGGCAACATGGCGTCGCTGCCGCTGCTGATCTACACCGAGCTCACCAACCCCGAACACGCGGGTTTCCTGCGGATCTGGGGTGCGGCCTTGACCCTGATCATCATGGTCGCCGTCATCAACATCGTCGCGGGGCTGACCCGGTTCCTGGCCACCCGCAAGCGCTGACCCGGCGGCGGGTCAGGACTTCGAGGCCGCCTTGGAGGCCGCCTTCTTGGCCGGCGCCTTCTTGGCGGCCGTCTTCTTCGCCGGGGCCTTCTTCGCCGCGGTCTTCTTCGCGGGCGCCTTGCCGTTGCCGGAACGCGCCTTCACGCTGGCCTCCAGCTTGGCGAGCAGATCCGAGACGTCCTCGGTCTCGTCCAGCTGCTTCGGCTGCTCCTCGGTGGTGAACGCTTCTCCGCCTTCGAGTTTGGCTTGGACCAGCTCGTGCAGCTGCTCCTGGTAGTCGTCGTGGTAGCGATCGGGATTGAACTCCTCGGCCATCGACTCCACCACCTGCCCCGCCATCTTGAGTTCGGCGGGCTTGACCTCGACCTTCTTGTCCAGGATGGGAAAGTCCGGGTCGCGAATCTCGTCGGGCCACAACAACGTGTGGATCACCATCACGTCGCGCTTGCCGAAGTCCTTGACCCGCAACGCCGCAAGCCGGGTCTTGTTGCGCAGCGTAAAGTGCACGATCGCCATCCGATCCGTCTCGGCAAGCGTCTTGGCAAGCAGCACATAGGATTTCGATGACTTCGAGTCCGGCTCCAGGAAGTAGCTGCGGTCGAACAGCATCGGGTCGACGTCGCTGGCAGGCACGAACTCCAGTACTTCGATCTCGCGGCTGCGTTCCTCGGGCAGCGTGGCGATGTCGTCGTCGGTGATGATGACCATCTGACCGTCGTCGGACTCGTAAGCCCGGGCGATGTCACGGTATTCCACCGTCTCACCGTCCACCTCGCAAACGCGTTGGTAGCGGATGCGGCCGTTGTCCTTGGCGTGCACCTGGTGGAACTTGATGTCGTGGTCCTGGGTGGCGCTGTACACCTTGACCGGGACGTTCACCAGTCCAAACGCGATGGAACCCTTCCAGATGGAGCGCATGCAAGTCAGTATGCCCGTAGGGCCGGTGGCAAAACAGCACGACAGGGCTACGACCTGGGACTGTCCGCCCGCGCTTTCCGACTACGGTGGACGCGCTCAGCCCTGCGAAGCCGCGTCCAGCGCGGCACGATCCGGCAGGTCGGCTCCGGGGCGAGCGACGGTCAGCGCCGCGGCCAGACTCGCCGCCTCCAGCGCCGTCGTCAGCGCGTCGACGTCGATCGCGCGCAACTCGGCGCGACGGTCCCCACCCAGCGACCCCGACTCCCACAGCGCGTCGAGCAGACCGGCCATGAACGAGTCACCGGCACCGACCGTGTCGACCACGCGCACGGCGCGCGTCGGCACCCGCGCGACACCCGCCGCGCAGAAGGCCACCGCGCCCCGGTCGGCCAGCGTCACCGCCACGATGGCCGGACCCAACCCCTGCCACGTCTGGGCGATCTGCTCGGGCGGGCGATCGGGGTCGATCCAGCGCAGGTCTTCCTCGCTGACCTTCACGATGTCGCTGCGCTCGACAAGGTGCTCGATGCGTTCCACCGCAAGGTCCCGGTCGGCGATCAGCGACGGGCGGACGTTGGGATCGAAGGTGACCGTGGCCGAGACTCGATAGGTGTCGATCAGCGCCGCGACCGCCAGGCAGCCCGGATCCTGCACGGCGGCAATCGATCCGGTGTGGACGAATAGCGGCGGGGCGACCGGCGGTGTCCCGGAGAGCCGCCAGTCCAGATCGAACACGTAGTCGGCCGACCCGTCTTCGGCGATGGTTGACCGCGCGGTCGGCGTGCGCTGTGCGGCCCGGCTTTCCGAAACCAGTTGCACCCCTGCGGCTTCGACATAGTCGACGATGCGCCGCCCGTACGGGTCGTCGGCGATCGAGGTCAGGAAGTCGACCTCGCGGCCCAGCCGGCCGAGTCCGACGGCGACGTTGAGCGGACTGCCGCCGACGTGCTCGTCGCTCCCGACGATATCGATCAGCGACTCGCCGATCACCAGCCCGCGGCTCATCGCACCAAGGCATCCAGCGTTGCGCGAGCTCCCTTGCTGTGCAACGAATCCAACGCCCAGAGGTACGCCTCGACGAAGCGGGGCTGGTGGGCCAGATCGCAGAACACCGCGGTGATCTCGATGAACACGGTCGGGTTCTCGTGCTGCGACCTGGCGATCGGAATGAGCGAGTCCGCCAGCTGGTCCAGCACCTCGTACGGGTTGCCCCACTCGTCGACACCCTCGGCGTATCGGGCCCAGCTCGCCACCACCGCTGCGGCCAGCCGGACCGGCCCGCCGTGGGCCAGGTTGTCGCAGATGACGGGATACAGAAACTTCGGGATGCGGTCCGACGAGTAGGCGCACACCCGCGCGACGGTGTCCCGCACGGCAGGGTTGGCAAACCGCTCGACCAGGGTGCGGCCGTACTCATGCAGGTCGATTCCGGGTACCGGCGGAAGCGTCGGAATGGCCTCGGATTCGAAGTACTCATGCAGGAATTCGGCGAACAACGGATCGCTTGCGGCCTCGTGGACGAACTTGAAGCCGCACAGATGGGCGAAGTAGGCCAGGCACTGATGCCCCGCGTTGAGCAGTCGCAGCTTCATCAGCTCGTACGGGCGCACATCGTCGACCAACAGCACGCCCGCTTGCTCCAGCGGCGGCCGACCGTCGGCGAAGTCATCCTCGATCACCCAGGCGGTGAACGGCTCGGCCACCACCGGCCACCGGTCGTTGACGCCGAAGTCGCGTCGCACTTCCGCGGCCATCTCCAAAGTTGTTGCCGGAGTGATGCGATCGACCATCGAGCTCGGGAACCGGGCGTGCTCCGCCACCCACTCGGCCAATTCGGGATCCACGTGTTCGGCGCTTGCGAGCACGGTGCGCCTGGCGACCTCGCCGTTGTTCTCGATGTTGTCGCAGGAGACGATCGTCGGCGCGGCGATCCCGCGTTGGCGACGCCGGGCGAGCGCCTCGGTGATCAGGGTGAACGCCGGACCATCGGGGTCGCGGTAGCCACCTTCGGTGATGGTCAGCGAGATGATCCGGGTGGACGGGGCGGTCAGCACCTCCAAAGCCGAATCCGGATCGTCCGGGGCGTAGCGGTAGTCGATGATCGAGCCGATCACCTGGGCGTCCCGGCTCCCGTTGGGGTTCTCCAAGATCAGCGTGTACAGCCCGTCCTGATCGTTGAGGACGTCGCGCATGGTCCAGTCGGAGGGCATCACACCGATCCCGCAAATGCCCCACTCGTGCGCCAAGCCTTGCTGCAGCAGCAGATTGATGTAAGCGGCCTGATGCGCCCGGTGGAAGTGGCCCGCGCCGATGTGCGCGATCCCGACGCTGACGCTGCCGCGGTCATACTTCGGCGCGTCGATAGGCAGCTCGGAGAGCGACGCATTGTTCAGATCGATCGCATTGTTCAGATTGATCGCGCTGGCCATCGTTGGCCACCTCCTCCCCGGGCCGCGGCCCGGATCGCTAGTGCGAGGTCGACTTCCTATGGAAGCGGGGACCGTGCGGCCGGCACGGCCGACGACAGCAGGACGTCGGCAAGAGCACGCCACGAGTCGGTGATCGCCACCGCGCCGGCATCGATCAAGTCTTCCCGGCGGCCGGCTCGCTCGTCGGGCAGCACGAACATCAGGTTGCCGACGGTGGCATAACCGGCCGCGACCGCGGACTTGACGCCCGCCACCGAGTCTTCGATGGCCAGCCCCTGTTCGGCCGCGACGCCCAGCACCTGCCCGCAGTGCAGGTATACCGCGGGATCGGGCTTGCTTGTCGGCACCGGAAGCGAATCCTCCGCGCTGAAGGTCACCGCCTCCGGGAGCAGCGAGTCCAGGCCGGTGGCGATGAAGCAGGCACGCAGCCGCTTGGTGGCGCTCGAGCTCACGGCCGCGAGCGCGTAGCGCCCCGCGAGGGCGCGCAGCGGTTCGATGACCTGCGGATCGGGGGTCAGGGTGGCCGACAGGTGGGCGGTGACCCGTTCACGCTCATCGCGCACCCACGTCTCGAGTTCGTCGGCGCACAACGCCTTGCCGCTCGCCACGTCGCCGGGTGAGGCGACCACCGCGGCGGGGCGGCCCTGGGCCAACGTCGGATCGAGCGGAACCTCGCACTGCACCGCCAGGTCGAGCGCCGTGTTACGGAAGTTCTTCCCGACGGCGCGCTTGCGCAACTCCTCGGAGCTCAGCGGGGCCGTCACGCCGAACCTGGCCAGGAAACGATTCGTCACCTCGGTCGAGGCGTCGAACGCGGGCCTCTCCGAACCGAACAGGTTGTCGTCGGCGTCGCACAGCAATGTGGTGATCGGCGCCGGGTCGAAATCACGCACGAAGGTCAGGCCCGCGGTCATCGTGCCACCAACTCCCACTGGTCGTGCCGCAACGCATCGCGCAGCGTGGGCAATACACCGCGCGCGTCGATGTCGGCGATCATGTCGCCGAAGCGCTCCGCAAAACCGGGGACCGCGCGCACCTCGGCGAACATCTCGTGCCCCAGGAGCGGATCGGGATTGCTGCTTGCCATGTTGGCCAACCTAGCCACCGGTATCGCCTGCGAGTCTTCGAGGCGCAGCTTGCGCCCCTGAAGGTCGTGGCCGCGCATGTAGCGCGCCCATCCGGCGACCGCCAACATCAACAGCGTGTGTGGCCTGCCCCGCGCGATCGCCTCCTGCAGCGAGGGCAGCACGAACGTCGCGATCTTGCTGGTTCCGCGGCGGGCCAGCCGGGACAGCTGGTCGCTCATTCGGGGATTGCTCAGCCGATCGAGCAGGGTGCGCCGGTATTCGGGCGTGTTCATCCCGGGGACCGGGGGCAGCAGCGGCTGGATTTCGTCGCGCAACAGCTTCTCGACGAAATCGACGATGATGCCGTCCCGCATCGCCTCGTCGGTGCGCTGGTAGCCGGCCAGGATGGCCAAGCACGCGAGCGCGATATGGGTCCCGTTGAGGAGCCGGGTCTTGATCAGCTTGTGGTCGCTGACGTCGGCAACGAACTCGGCGCCGACCTCGTGCAGCGGCGGCCTTCCGTTGCTGAAGGAATCCTCGATCACCCACTGGCAATACGGCTCGGTCACGACCGGCCATTTGTCGGCGACGCCGAAGGTCTCCTCGACGAACTTGCGCTCCGACTTCGAGGTTTGCGGGGTGATGCGGTCGACCATGGTCGACGGGAACGCGACATGCGTGTCGATCCAGCGGGCGAGCCCGGGATCCTTCAGCGCGGTGAACGACACCAGCGCCGTCCGCGCCGGCTGGGTGTCGCCGGGGATGTTGTCGCAGCAGAGCACGGTGAACGGCGCGATGCCGGCCCGGCGCCGCCGGTCCAGGGCTTCGGCCAGATAGCCCCACGCGGTGGCGTAGTTGCCGGACGCGACCAGGTCGGCCCGGACGTCGGGGTCGTCGGCGTCGAACTCGTCGGTGACGGGATTCAGGAAATATCCGTTGCCGGTGATGGTCAGGCTGACAATGCGGGTTTCGGGATCGGCGAGGGCGGCGCGGACGGCTGCCCCGTCGTTCGGTGCGTAGTGGACGGCGCCGATCGACCCGACGACGCGGGCGGTTTGGCGATCGTGCCCTTGCTGTACCACGGTGTACAGCCCATCTTGTGCCGACAGCAGGTCTTTGACGTCCGGGGAGTGCAGGCTGACGCCGGTGACGCCCCAGCGATCGGAGATGCCCGAGCGGGCGAGGTCATCGAAGTAGACGGCCTGGTGCGCGCGATGAAAGTTGCCCGCACCGATGTGGACGACTCCGCGACCGAGAGATGACCGGTCGTAGGTTGGAACGTCGATTCTCCGGGAATGCAGTCGTAGGGTCGCGTCGCTGAGTGGGACGCCGCTGTTTCGACGCCACGGGGAGGGGATTACGTCAAACATCTAGTGTCTGTGCCCGGGGTCGACGGCCAATCAACGTGTTCGTGGGTCATGTCACAAAATAAATTGGCGATGTGACGATTAGCGGTGGTCAAAGCGGTTAACACGCGCGAAACGCGTAGTTTGACAACATGGCACCGCGCGTGAAACTGACCAACGCCGACAAGGTGCTCTATCCCGCCAGCGGGACCACGAAGAGCGACGTCTTCGACTACTACACGCGCATCGCCGAGGTGATGATCCCGCACATCGCAGGCCGGGCGGCCACGCGGAAGCGCTGGCCCAACGGCGTTGCGGAGGAACCGTTTTTCGAGAAGCAACTGGCGTCGTCGGCGCCCGATTGGCTGCCGCGCGCCAGCGTGACGCATCGGTCCGGGACGACGACGTATCCGATCATCGACAGCGTCGACGGGCTGGCCTGGATCGCCCAACAGGCCGCGCTGGAGGTCCACGTACCGCAGTGGCGCTTCGTCGCCGAGTGGACTCGTAGCCGGGCGGAGGAACTGAAACCCGGGCCGGCCACCCGCCTGGTGTTCGACCTCGACCCGGGTGAAGGCGTCACGATGGCCCAACTCGCCGAGGTGGCGCGCGCGGTGCGTGAGCTGATCACCGGAATCGGGCTGACCACGTATCCGCTCACCAGCGGCAGCAAGGGCCTGCACCTGTACACGCCGCTGCAGGAGCCGGTGAGCAGTAAGGGCGCGACCGTGTTGGCCAAACGCGTGGCGCAACAACTGGAAAAGACGATGCCCACCCTGGTGACGTCGACCATGACCAAGAGCCTGCGGGCCGGGAAGATCTTTCTGGACTGGAGTCAGAACAACGGCGCCAAGACGACCATCGCACCGTACTCGCTGCGCGGACGTGAACAACCCACCGTCGCGGCGCCGCGCACCTGGGAGGAACTCGACGACCCGTCGCTGCGCCAGCTGCGTTATGACGAAGTGCTGGACCGGGTCGCCCGCGACGGCGATCTGCTGGCGCCGCTGGACGAGGACGCACCGATCCCGGATCGGCTGAGCAAATACCGCAGCATGCGCGACGCGTCGAAAACACCCGAGCCGGTCCCCGCCGCGAAACCGGCGATGGGACAAGGAAACAGCTTCGTCATCCAGGAGCACCACGCCCGCCGGCTGCACTACGACTTCCGGCTGGAACGCGACGGCGTGCTGGTGTCCTGGGCGGTGCCGAAGAACCTGCCCGAAACGACCTCGGTGAACCACCTGGCCGTCCACACCGAGGATCATCCGCTGGAATACGGCGGGTTCGAGGGCATCATCCCCCAGGGCGAGTACGGCGCCGGGAAGGTGATCATCTGGGACGCCGGAACCTACGACGCGGAAAAGTTTCACGACGATGAGGTCATCGTTAATCTGCACGGCAGCAGGATCTCCGGACGCTATGCGCTGATCCAAACCAACGGCGACCAGTGGCTGGCGCACCGGATGAAAGATCAGAAGGTCTTCGATTTCGACACGATCGCGCCGATGCTGGCCACCCATGGTTCGGTGACGGCGCTGAAGGCGCGCCAGTGGGCGTTCGAAGGCAAATGGGATGGCTACCGGCTGTTGATCGAGGCCGACCACGGCTCCATCCGGATACGGTCTCGGCGTGGCCGCGAGGTCACCGGCGAATATCCCGAATTACGCTCGCTCGCAGAAGATCTCGCGGAACACCATGTGATCCTCGACGGCGAGGCCGTTGTCCTGGACTCCTCGGGTGTGCCCAACTTCCATGAGATGCAGAACCGCGGCCGAGGCTCGCGCGTCGAGTTCTGGGCGTTCGACGTGCTCTACCTCGACGGCCGCTCACTGCTGCGGGCCAGGTATTCAGACCGGCGTAAGGTGCTGGAAATGCTCGGTGCCGGCAGCGATCTCATCGTTCCCGAGCTGCTGCCGGGCGACGGCGCGCAGGCGCTGGAGCAGTCCGGCAAGCGCGGCTGGGAGGGGGTGATCGCCAAGCGCCGCGACTCCACCTACCAGCCCGGCCGGCGCTCGTCGTCCTGGATCAAGGACAAGCACTGGAACACCCAGGAAGTCGTCATCGGGGGCTGGAAGGCCGGCGAGGGCGGGCGCAGCAGCGGCATCGGCTCGCTGCTGATGGGCATCCCCACCGCGGACGGCCTGCACTTCGCGGGCCGCGTCGGCACCGGGTTCACCGAACGCGACCTGAGCAACCTGAAGAAGACCCTGGCGCCGCTGCACACCGACGCATCCCCCTTCCACCCACCGCTGCCCCGCAGCGAAGCCCGCGGCGTCACGTACGTCGAGCCGGTCCTGGTCGGCGAGGTGCGCTACAGCGAGTGGACCCCGGATAACCGGCTACGCCAATCGAGTTGGCGGGGGCTACGGCCCGACAAGGAAGCGAGTGAGGTGGTACGCGAGTGAAATGGGTTACCTACCAAGGTGATGACGGCGAGCGTGTCGGGGTCGTCTCCGGCGACACCATCCACCCGCTGCCGGCGGGGGTGACGCTGCTCGAGCTGATCGCGCGAGGCCATGACGGCCTGCGGCAAGCGGGGGAGGAGGCGCGGCGCTCCCCGGCGGGCACGGTACCGCTCGCCGACGTGCGCCTGCTGGCGCCCATCCCGCGCCCGCCGTCGATCCGGGATTCCCTGTGCTTCCTCGACCACATGCGCAACTGCCAAGCCGCGCTGGGCGCCGGGCGGGTGCTCGCCGACAGCTGGTACCGAATCCCAGCGTTTTACTTCGCTTGTCCGGCAACCGTTTTAGGGCCCTACGACGACGCGCCGACGGCGCCCGGAAGCGCTTGGCAGGACTTCGAATTGGAGATCGCCGCGGTGATCGGTACCGGCGGTAAGGATCTCACGGTCGAACAGGCCGAACGGGCGATCATCGGCTACACCATCTTCAACGACTGGTCCGCCCGCGACCTGCAGCAGATGGAAAGCCAACTGGGCATCGGCCAGGGCAAGGGCAAGGACAGCGGCGTCACGCTGGGTCCCTACCTGGTGACCCCCGACGAACTCGAGCAGTACCGCCACGCCTCCGATCGCGGCAAGCTGGACCTGCGGGTCACCGCGCTGGTCAACGATGCCGTCATCGGAACCGGGTCGACCGCCCAGATGGACTGGACCTTCGGCGAGGTCATCTCCTACGCCTCGCGCGGGGTCACCCTGCACCCCGGCGACGTCATCGGCTCCGGAACGGTGCCCACCTGCACACTGGTCGAGCACCTCAATCCCGCTGCGCTGGAATCGTTTCCCGGCTGGCTGCACGACGGCGACGTCGTCACGCTCCAGGTCCAGGGTTTGGGGGAGACCCGGCAGACGGTCCGCGCGAGCGGCGCGCCCTTCGCGTTGGCCGCGCGGCCCAACCCGGACGCCCCGGCCGCCGCGCCCCGGGTCAACCGGGCGCCGGCCCGGGTGCCCTACACCCGCGGTCTGCATCAGGTCGGCGACCGGGTGTGGGCCTGGACGCTGCCGGACGGCGGCTACGGGTGGAGCAACGCCGGCCTGGTCGCCGGCGACGGCGCGTCCCTGTTGGTGGACACCCTGTTCGACCTGGCGTTGACCCGCGAGATGCTCACCGCGATGCGGCCCGTCACCGGGTCGGCGCCCATCACCGACGCGGTGATCACCCACTCCAACGGCGACCACACCCACGGCAACCAACTGCTCGACACGTCGGTGCGCATCATCGCCGCGCACGGCACCGCCGAGGAGATCGAGCACGGAATGGCGCCCGAGATGCTGGCCATGGCGCAGACCGCCAACCTAGGGCCGGTGGCGACACCGTACACGCGAGACCGCTTCGGGCACTTCGACTTCAGCAACATCACGCTGCGCAACGCCGACCAGACCTTCGAGCGCAACCTGTCCGTCGAGGTCGGCGGGCGGCGGATCGACGTGCTGAATCTGGGACCCGCGCACACCGCTGCCGACTCAGTGGTGCACGTGCCCGACGCGGGGGTGCTGTTCGGCGGCGACCTGCTGTTCATCGGCTGCACGCCCATCGTGTGGGCCGGCCCGATCGCCAACTGGGTCGCGGCGTGCGACGCGATGATCGCCCTGGACGCACCGACGGTGGTCCCCGGCCACGGACCCGTCACCGATCCGGATGGAATCCGGGCGGTGCGTGGCTATCTCGTGCACGTCGCCGAGCAGGCCGAGGCCGCCTACCGCCGGGGCTTGTCATGGGCCGAGGCCGCCGACACCATCGACCTCGGCGAGTACGCCACGTGGCTGGACGCCGAGCGTGTCGTCGTCAACGTCTATCAGCGATACCGCGAACTCGACCCGCAGACACCGCAATTGGAGGTCATGGCCCTACTGGTGATGCAGGCCGAGTGGTTCGCCAAGCGATCCGCGTAGCGGGCGCCTAGACCCGCACCGCCCTGACGAAACTGATCGTGGCCGCGGGAACCTGATGTTCGGCGGGCCCCAATTCCGGTAGGCCCGCGGCGGAGAACAGATCGGTGAGCCGAAAGGTGGTGGTGTCCCAGCCGTTTGCCGCCAGGTGCGCGGCGACGTCGGTGTGCTCACCCGGATAAGCCAGGCCGGCGACGTCCAGATCGAGGCCGAGCCGTCGCCACCCCTCGGTCATGAGCCGGGCCTGTTCCTGCCCCTCCGGCGTCGACGGGGCGACGGTTCCGAAGTCGCCGGCGAAGCGGCTGCCTTCGCCGGACAACGGAATGATCGCATCCAGCAACCGGACTTCGGCCTCGGGCGGGAGGAATCCGATCAGCACTCCCTCGGCGAGCCACGTCGTCGGCTGATCCGGGTCAAAGCCCGCCGCCTGCAACGCCGCAGGCCAGTCCTCACGCAAATCGATACCCACGGTGCGGAGTTCGGCGGTCGGCGCGGCGCCGATGTCGGCCAGCGTCGCCGTCTTGAACGCGATCACCTCCGGCTGATCGATCTCGTACACCGTCGTCCCGGCCGGCCATCGCAGCCGGTAGGCCCGCGAGTCCAGGCCCGATGCCACGATCACCACCTGGCGCAACCCGGCTTGGCCGGCCGCGGCGAAATAATCGTCGTAAAACCGGGCGCGGGCCGCGAATGTGTCCACCATGCGCGAGAATCCGACACCCTGCTCCAGGTCCATCGAATCGAGTTCGCCGGCCGCCAGCCTGGTGAACACGTCCAGTCCGACGGCGCGCACCAGCGGTTCGGCGAACTCGTCGGTGATCACCGGCTGAGGGCGCCTGGTCGCGGCCGCCCGGGCCGCGGCCACCATGGTGGCGGTGGCTCCCACGCTGTTGGCCAGGTCCCAGCTGTCACTTTCGGTTCGTGCCATGGCTGCTCCTTCGATGTGGTGGCAAAACCACGGTATGCCTCGTCGGTGAATAGCGACGTCGCCTACGGTTCCCCTATGCCCGCAGTGACACTGGAACGCCTCGAAGACAACATCGCTTGCATCACGCTGAACCGGCCGGAGCGCCTCAACGCCATCGATGGGTCGTTGATCGACGGCGTCCATGAGGCCCTGGACGTGCTGGACGGCGGTGAGTACCGGGTGGCGATTCTGACCGGTGCCGGACGCGGATTCTGCGCCGGCGCCGACCTGAGCGGCACCGGGCAGCCCTGGACGCAGAACAAGCCGACCACCCCGGCGTTCAAGGTCAACTACGACGCGCAGGTCCGGCTGGCCAACCTGTACACCCGGATCTACGAGATGGACATCCCCGTGATCGGCGCCGTGAACGGTGTCGCCGTCGGGGGCGGGCTGGCGTTTTCACTGGTCTGCGATATCCGGGTCGCCTCCGAGCAGGCCCGGTTCGGTTCGGTGTTCATCAAGGCGGGCTTCTCGTCGATGGACATGGGCACCAGCTACCTACTGCCCAAGATCGTCGGCGCCGGGGTGGCACGCGAACTCATGCTCACCGGTCGCATCATCGACGCGGCCGAGGCCTATCGCATCAAGCTGGTGCACGAGGTCGTGGCCCCCGATGAGCTGATGCCGGCCGCGCTCGAGCTGGCCCGCTCGATCGCCGAGAACAACGCATATGGCGTGTGGCAGACCAAGATTGGCCTCAATGCCGCACTGGACGCGCCCAGCCTGCGTCATGCCATCGAGATCGAGAACCGCACCCAGATCCTCAGCGGCTTCACCAACAACCCGGTCGAGGCCGCCATGGCGCACCGGGAAAAGCGCGCTCCGAAATGGGATGTGCTGTAAGGCTTCCAGAGCTGACGGCGACAGCCCGCCGCGCTTGCGACCGCCGCTAAGGCTTGATGGCGGCGGCCCGCTGCGCCCGGCTCCGCCGCGCTTGCGACCGCCGCTGAAGCTTGATGGCGGCGGCCCGCTGCGCCCGGCTCCGCCGCGCTTGCGACCGCCGCTGAAGCTTGATGGCGGCGGCCCGCTGCGCCCGGCTCCGCCGCGCTTGCGACCGCCGCTGAAGCTTGATGGCGGCGGCCCGCTGCGCCCGGCTCCGCCGCGCTTGCGACCGCCGCTAAAGCTTCGCGATGACGTTCTCGGCGAACATCTCCAGGTTGCGGATCTTGCTGTCCAGCGGCTCGGTGTCCTTGCCCTTGATGTAGGGGATGCGGAAGCCGACGATGACGTCGGTGACGCCCTTGTCCTCGAGCCGTTTGATGCCGTCGGCGGTGTAGGCGTCAGCCGAGATGACGTGGATCTCGAACGGCCCGGTCTTGCCGGCTTCTTCACGGAACTTCTTCAGCTTGGCCAGCAGGTGGTCGAGTTCCTCGGGGTCGCCGCCGCCGTGCATCCAGCCGTCCAGGCGCGCGGCGCGCCGCAGTGCGGCGTCGGCGTGACCGCCGATCAGGATCGGGACGGGCTTGGTGGGGGCCGGGGTCATCTTGGTCTTGGGGATGTCATAGAACTCGCCGTGGAATTCGAAATAGTCGCCGGTGGTGAGGCCCTGGATGATCTCGATGCACTCGTCCATCCGCTTGCCGCGCCTGGCGAACGGGACACCCAGCAACTCGTAGTCCTCCGGCCACGGGCTGGTGCCGACGCCGAAGCCCACCCGGTTGTCCGTCATCGCGGCCAGTGACCCGATCTGCTTGGCCACCAACGCCGGTGGCCTGATGGGCAGCTTGAGCACGAAGAAGTTGAACCGCAGCTTCGTGGTCACCGCGCCCAATGCCGAAGTGAGGACGAAGGTTTCGATGAACTCCTTACCGTCCAAGAACTCTCGGTTGCCGTCCGGGGTGTAGGGGTACTTCGAGTCGGATTCGTAAGGGTAGGCGATGCTGTCGGCGATCGTCATGGCGTCGTAGCCGGCCGCCTCGGCTGCCTTGGCCAGCGGGATGTAATACCTAAAGTCCGTCATCGCCTCTGCGTAGGTAAACCGCACGTCATCTGACCTTCCTGGAGGGGTTGTCCCTCGACATTAGAACGTGTTCTAGTTTCAGCACAACCGGCAGACGGCTGGTGGTTGCGGACTGGAAATCATCCGCCTCGATGATGCGACACTGTCCGTATGTCCGGGGAGTCGGCTGCGCCCGCTGGATTTCATTCCGTCACGCCGCGAATGGTCGTGAGTGACGTGGCTGTGGCGGTCGAATTCATGCGCGCGGTATTCGGTGCGACCGGATCGGTTGTAGCGGGGCGCCCGGTCGAACTGCGAATCGGGGATTCGGTCGTCATGGTGTCCGAGGCCGGCGAGCGTGACGCATTTCCCGCGTTTCTGTACATCTACGTCGATGACGCGGACGCCGTCTATCGGCGGGGCCTCGCGGCCGGAGCGGTCATCGTCGAGGAACCCTGGGATACGCCGTACGGCGACAGGAGAGCAATGCTGCGTGATGTGTTCGGCAACCTTTACCAGGTAGCGACTCGTATCGACACAACGGCACCATGAGCGCCAGCGGCCCGTCCGGGGCCGCGGGTCATCCGGCTAAAGCTGGTTCTCGGGGCCGATGACCGCCCACACCGTCTTCCCGGACGAGGTGGGGGTGCTGCCCCAGGCTCGGGACAACGCGTCGACGATCGCCAGCCCGGACACGTCGATGCCCTTCTTCGGCGACGGCAGCCGCACGGCGGGCGTATTGCTCGCATCCGACACCGCGATGGTCGCCGTGGTGCCCTGCGCTTCGATGCGCACCGCCGGGACACTCGCGGTGTGCTCCAGCACGTTCTCCACGAAAACGTTGACCACCACCAGTGCCACCGGAATGAGCTTGGACTGCGACCAGGTGGTGAGCCATTCGCGGACCAGGCGGCGTGACTCGCGCAGGCTGGTCAGGTCGGCGGGCAGCTGCACATCGGCGCGGCGCACCGGGCGACGACTGTTCTGGCCGAGCGCCTTCAGCGCGGCTTTCTCGCTCGCATAGACCGGCATGAAGTGGGCGACACCGCTCTTGGTGATCGCCTCGCGCGTCGCCTTGTTGGTGCAGACCAGCACGATCGGAATGTGGGGGGCGCTGCCGGCCTGCCAGTACGCGCCCATGAAGGCCGTCCATGCCGATTCGGTGTGCACCGTGAGCCCGGAGACGTTGACGATGACGGCGGCGGCATCGTCCAGCGTGGCCTTGAGGATGCGTTCGCGCAGCGCGGTCGAGTGGGCGGCATCAAGCTCGCCGTCGACGGTCAGGACGGCAATCGAGTCATCCGTCCGCATCGCAACGGCCACCGGGCTCATCCCAGCTCGGTCCTGGCGTCCGGTTCCATTTCCCGCTCCTCGCATCATGCCGGGCCGATTGCTTGAGTATCCGCTCTCGGCGGCAAAAGTCTACTTCGCGAACCAGCGGTCTCGACACAACCGGAAGCTGCGGGCTGCGATTGGGATCCCGATGGATCCATCCCGCAAGCCCGCAATAAAAGCACCATGCGCCCCCCTCCCACACCCGTCGGGGGCCAAGACCCCCACCCCGAGCGCTATGGAGTCCAATGCCCAGCACGCGCTTGCAACGGGGTTACCACGCAGTGACCGTCGCCAAACTTTTTGGTATGCGCGACAAACGGCAGGTTAACCAGCGCGGAGCACCAGCCTTCGCACCGCGCGTCGGGCGGCGTACATATCAGTGGTCGCTCAGCGCGTAGGGCGGAGCGCCCACTCCGACGATCGAGTGCGTCCCCCACGGTGTCTGTTCGTCGACGCGCGCCGGCGCGCTGCGCTCGCCGACCGTGAGCGTGCCCGTCCGGGATTGCTTCAGGACGTCGCCGGACAGCGGCCCCGATGGGGAACCGAACAGCGTTCCCCGCCAGTGGTAGCGGCCGTCGATCGGGTCCAGATGACCGGTCAGCCGGACCCGCACGGGATGCTGCGCGCCGGCGATTTCCAGCGTGGCGGCGCCGTCGTACGTGTCGGCACCGGCGGGCGCGCTGGCCGAGAGCTCGAACGCGGACGCCACCGGCGGAGGCTCGGCCGGTCGTAGCAGGGCGCGCTCGTTGAACACCCGCTGGCTGCTGGCGCGCACCTCGATGCGGCCACTGGCCGTGCGCGTCATGACTTTCAGGCACTCGGCGACGTAGCGCGCCTGGGCGTCCGGATCGGGACCGGTGACGAAGAAGTAATTGGGAAACCCGCGAATCGCCACCCCGCAGAACGGCTCCATGCCGTCGTGCCAGGCCTGCCGGATGGTCAGCCCGGCCGCGCCGACCAGCGTCCGGTCGTCGGCGTCCTCGGGGATGAAGTAGCCGGTGCCGTAGATGATGGCATCGGCGCGGTGGTCGACCCCGTCGACGGTCCGCAGGCCAGATGCGGTCACCGCCTCGAGCGCCGATGCGACGATCGCGATTGAAGGCCGTGCGGCCGGCCGGCTGTGGCGGCGCAGCCAGCGCTTTGCGCGGGTGGACCACGCCGGCACCTCGGGCACGACGCGACGCGGCGCGTACGCGAACACGGTGACCGCCGCGGCCTCGTCGGTCAGCCGCCCGAGGTGATGAGCGGCCGCGGAGTCGGTGCCGACCACCGCGATGTGCTTGCCCGACGGGTCGAATCCGGAGTCCCACGCCGCGGCGTGAAACGACGCTCCGCCGAACTCGTCGCGCCCGGAGACGGGGGGCAGCCAGGGCCGCTGGACCGGATGATCGGCGGCGACCACGACGTCGGCGCGAACCGAGTCGCCCTCGGCCGTGGTCAACAGCCAGGTTTCGGAGTCGTCGTCAAAGCGCGCGTCCCGGGTGGGCCGGTCCAGCACCGCCAGGTCGGTGGAACCGGCTGCCAGCAAGGAGGTTTGGGCGCTCCGGCCGCGGGCGCCCGCCCCGACGACGGCGATGTGGCAGCGGCGCTCGGCGCGGTCCGGCGGCTGTGTCACAGAAACCTGCTGCGCTTCCAGCCGCGCCGCGCGATCGGGCCCATCAGGCCGATCTCAGTCAAAAACGCCGCCAGCGGCGCGAAGCCGGCAACCTGCGTGTCGCGGCGATGCGGGTTGGTGCGCGCGGTCTTGCGTGCGCGCTTCGGGTCGAGCCCCGCCCGCGCGTATTGGACCGGGTAGTGGAACAAGTAGTCGAAGAAATACCCGCCGAGCCCGTTGATGTTGGCGATGAGCCAGCGGTTGAGGCGAGGCATCTCGACCACGCGCTTGCGCGCGCCGTCTCGGGCGAACTGGATGTGACGGGCCTCTTCGGTGACGTGAATCCGCATGAGGCGCTGGATGATCGGCTGCAGCTCCGGGTCGTCCATCATCTGCCGTTGCAGCGAGTCGAAGATCTCCTCGCCGATCAGCGCGGCCACCCACAGCGTGGAGCCCCGTTGAAACCACAGCGGCAGCGCGTTGATGATCAGGCGATGAAACAGCCGGGGGCGCACCGGCTTGGCGCCGACGCGCTCGATGGCCTTGCCGAACATCACCATGTGGCGGGTCTCGTCGCCTAGCTCGGTCAGCTTGTAGTGCGTCGTCCGGCTGGTGGGGTCCTCGTGCATGATCGTGCGCAGCAGGGCTTGATTGAGTATGTTCTCGAACCAGATTCCGGCCGACAAGATGTTGACGAGTTCTTGGCGGGACAGTTCGATTTGTTGCTCGCGGGTCATCTCGTCCCACATCGGGGTGTCGTACAACGACAGGAGCCGCGGCGGCAGGAAGAATTTGTCCGGATCCAATGGCGCATCCCAGTCGATATCGACGACCGGCTCATAAGACTTCTTGACCGAGCCCTTCAGCAGGCGGTCGGAGAATTCTTCACGACTCGGCCCTACCGGCTTCACCGCTGAGGTCATGCGCCGCTCCCTTCGTTGGGTGCTTCAGACGGTACCCATGGTACTGGGTACTTGCGGTCCCGGCTAGATGCCGGAGGCGGCGATTCGGCAATCTGACGGGCAACGAGCATCAGGAGGCGGCGTAGTGGGCCGGCACATTCACGTCATCGGCATCGGCGCCGGCGATCCCGATTACGTGACCGTGCAGGCGATCGAGGCGCTCAACGACACCCAGGTGTTCTTCGCGATGGACAAGGGCGAGCAGAAGAGCGACCTGGTGGCGCTGCGACGCGACATCTGCGGCCGTTTCATCCGCGAGCCCGGCTACCGCTTCGTCGAGCTGCCCGACCCGAAGCGTTCGGCTGACACCGATTACCGGGACGCGGTGGCGGATTGGCACGCCGCCCGCGCGCAGATCTGGGCCGACGCCATCTCCGCCGAGCTCGGTCCGCACGGCGTCGGCGGGTTTTTGGCCTGGGGCGACCCGTCGCTTTACGACAGCACCCTGCGGATCCTCGACGCGGTTTCCGAACGGGTCGACTTCACGTTCGACGTCATCCCGGGCATCACCGCCGTTCAGGCGTTGACCGCCCGGCACCGCATCCCGCTCAACGAGGTCGGCGAGCCCGTTGTGATCACCACCGGGCGGCAGCTGCGCACCCACGGGCCGACGCCGGGATCCGCCGTCGTGATGCTGGACGCCGACTGCTCGTTCCAGGTCTGCCCGCCCAATACGCGAATCTGGTGGGGCGCCTACCTGGGTACCGACGACGAACTGCTCATCGCGGGCACGGTCGGCGAGGTGGGCCCCCGCATCGTTTCGCTGCGAGCCGAAGCCCGCGACCGGCACGGCTGGATCATGGACACCTATTTGCTGCGACCGGCACACTGAAACCGTGCCCGAACTACCCGAGATCGAAGCGCTGGCCGACCATCTGCGGCGCCACGCCGTCGGCCTGACGATCGGGCGGGTCGACATCGCCGCCCTGTCCGTGCTGAAGACCTTCGACCCGCCGATCAGCGCCCTGCACGGCCAGGCCGTCGTCGGCGCCGAGCGGTGGGGCAAGTACCTGGGGCTGCGCACGGACAACCTTTTCCTGATCGCCCATCTGTCGCGCGCGGGCTGGTTGCGGTGGTCGGACAAGCTGGCCGCGGCGCCGCTGCGGCCCGGCAAGGGCCCGATCGCACTGCGGGTGCACCTCGGCACCCCCGGTGAGGCGCCCGGCTTCGATCTCACCGAGGCCGGCACCCAGAAACGCCTGGCGGTGTGGCTGGTCGACGACCCGGCCCAGGTCCCCGGGATCGCCGCGCTCGGCCCGGATGCGCTGGACCTGGACGCCGACGCGCTGGCCGACGTGTTGTCCGGCAACACCGGCCGGATCAAGACCGTCATCACCGACCAGAAGGTGATCGCCGGGATCGGCAACGCCTACAGCGACGAGATCCTGCACGTCGCGCGCATTTCGCCGTTCGCCACCGCGGGCAAGCTGTCCGATGCGCAACTCGCCACGCTGCACGACGCGATGGTCTCGGTGCTCACCGACGCGGTGAGCCGGTCGGTCGGGCAGGGGGCGGCCACGCTCAAGGGCGAGAAGCGCTCCGGATTGCGGGTGCATGCCCGCACCGGGCTGCCGTGCCCGGTATGCGGGGACACCGTGCGCGAAGTGTCGTTCGCGGACAAGTCTTTCCAGTACTGCCCGACGTGTCAGACCGGCGGCAAAATCCTGGCCGACCGGCGCATGTCGCGTTTGCTGAAGTAGTCGCCCGACTCCGGACTTGACACCTGTCGATATGCTGCCCCGATGACTCGCCAGAAGATCCTCATCACCGGTGCCAGCTCGGGCCTGGGTGCCGGCATGGCGCGCGCCTTCGCCGCCAAGGGCCGCGACCTTGCGCTGTGCGCGCGTCGCACCGACCGGCTCGATGAGTTGAAAGCCGAGCTCTCGCAGCAGCATCCGGGCATCAAGATCGCCGTCGCCGCGCTGGACGTCAACGACCACGAGGCCGTACCCAAGGTGTTCGCCGAGCTCAGCGACGAGTTGGGCGGCATCGACCGCATCGTCGTCAACGCAGGCATCGGCAAGGGCGCGAAACTGGGCTCCGGCAAGCTGTGGGCCAACAAGGCCACCATCGAGACCAACCTGGTCTCGGCGCTGGTACAGATCGAAACCGCGCTGGAGATGTTCAACAAGAACGGCGCGGGGCACCTGGTGTTGATCTCGTCGGTGCTGGGCAACAAGGGCGTGCCCGGCGTGAAGGCGGCCTATGCGGCGAGCAAGGCCGGGGTGAGCTCGCTGGGCGAATCGCTGCGCGCCGAGTACGCCAAGGGGCCCGTCAAGGTTTCGGTCATCGAGCCCGGTTACATCGAGTCGGAGATGACGGCCAAGTCCAACAGCACAATGTTGATGGTGGACAACGAAACCGGCGTCAACGCGCTCGTCGCCGCCATGGAACGGGAGCCCGGCCGCGCCGCGGTGCCGTGGTGGCCCTGGGCCCCGCTGGTGCAGTTGATGCGGGTGCTGCCGCCTCAGCTGACCAAGATGTTCGCCTGAGTCAGCTGGTCCGCCCGCGTTCGCTGCGGTAGCGGCGCACCAGGGCATCGGTGGAGCTATCCGACTGCGGCGCCGGCGAACCGTCCGCGGTGATCACCGGAAGCAACGCCTTGGCCTGGGTTTTGCCCAGCTCCACACCCCACTGGTCGAACGAGTCGATTCCCCAGATCACGCCCTCGGTGAAGACCTGATGCTCATACAGCGCGATCAGCTGACCCAGTACCGACGGGGTGAGCCGGTTGGCCAGGATCGAGGTCGACGGCCGGTTACCGGGCATCACCTTGTGCGGCACGATGTCGGAGGGTGTGCCTTCGGCGGCGATCTCTTCGGCGGTCTTGCCGAAGGCCAGGACCTGGGTCTGGGCGAAGAAGTTGCTCATCAACAGGTCGTGCATGCTGCCGCCGCCCTCGGCGGTGGGCAGGTCGTCGATGGGCTGGCTGAAGCCGATGAAGTCGGCGGGCACCAGCCGGGTGCCCTGATGCAGCAATTGGTAGAACGCGTGCTGCCCGTTGGTTCCCGGTTCGCCCCAGAAGATTTCACCGGTGTCCGTGGTGACCGGGCTGCCGTCCGCCCGGGTCGACTTGCCGTTGGACTCCATCGTCAGCTGTTGCAGGTAGGCCGCGAAGCGCGCCAGGTCGTTGGAGTACGGCAGCACCGCGCGCGACTGCGCGCCCATGAAATTCGAGTACCACAGGCCGATAAGCCCAAGCAGCACAGGCGCGTTGGATTCCAGCGGTGCGGTCTTGAAATGCCGGTCGACGATGTGGAATCCGGACAGGAAGTCCGCGAAGGCTTCTCGGCCGATGACGGCCATCACGGACAGGCCGATCGCCGAGTCCACCGAGTAGCGGCCACCGACCCAATCCCAGAAACCGAACATGTTGTCGGTGTTGATGCCGAAGTCGTCGACCAGACGTTTGTTGGTCGAGACGGCGACGAAGTGCTGCGACACCGCGGCGTCGCCGAGGGCATCGGTGATCCAGCGGCGTGCCGCCGTGGCGTTGGTCAGGGTCTCCAGTGTCGAGAACGTCTTCGACGCGACGATGAAAAGCGTTGTCGCCGGGTCCAAGTCGGCCAGGGTGGCGATCAGATCCGCCGGGTCGACGTTGGAGACGAACCGCGCCGAGATTCCCGCGTCGGCGTAGTGACGCAGGGCCTGATACACCATCACCGGGCCGAGGTCCGATCCACCGATGCCGATGTTGACCACCGTGCTGATGCGTTTCCCGCTGGCTCCGGTCCATTCACCGCTGCGCAACCGGTCGGTGAAGTCGCCCATGGCGTCGAGGACCTCGTGCACGTCTTGGACGACGTTCTCGCCGTCGACGACCAGCTCGGCGTCCCGGGGCAGTCGCAGCGCGGTGTGCAGGACAGCGCGATCCTCGGAGGTGTTGATGTGCACGCCGGCGAACATCTGGTCGCGGCGCTCTTCGAGGTTGGCCGTGCGCGCCAGATCGACCAAGAGCCGCAGCGTTTCTCGCGTGATGCGGTGCTTGCTGTAATCGATGTAGAGATCGCCGACGGAGAGTGTCAGCTCGCGGCCGCGGTCGGGATCGTCGTCGAAGAACTGGCGCAGATGGGTGTCGCCGATTTGGTCATGATGCCTGCGCAGGGCGTCCCACGCCGGGGTGGCGGTGATGTCGGGGAGGATGTGCACGGAGGTCATGCCTCGACCCTATGGGCTGTGGCGTGACGGAGCCAGGTATGGCTGCGGGCTCTGGGCCCACCGATTGAACCCCCGAGGTCAGTGACCGAGCCGGCCCCTGCCCAACCGCAGCAGCAGTATCGCCAGGTCCTTGCCCTCGGGACCGAGCTCGCTGTACCGCTCGATGACCTTCATTTCGCGGCTGTGGACCAGCCGGGTGCCGCCGGACGCCATCCGCGCCTTTCCGATCGCCTGGGACACCTGGGTGCGTCGCTGCACCGCTGCGAGAATCGCGGCGTCCAGCCGGTCGATCTCGTGGCGCAACTCGTCGATGTCGGTGACCTCTTGGGTCTGCACCGTGTCGCTGTCCATCTCTGCTGACTCCGCGTCTTCGTCGTGATGTGGGGGTTCTGGTCTCATGCAGTATCGGGCCTCACAAACGACGAGCCCCGAGTGCCGGAAGCGGACCACGGGGCTCTGCGGAAGCAGTTAGGCCACGGGCACCGCGAACCGGTACCCGCAGGGAAATCGGCGGCGCCACTCCTGAGTCGAGGAGCGTCGCCGACACTGCACGTTGAGCACGAATCGAGTCTGCCACTAAAAGTGGTAAGCGCGCAAAAAAAACGTCCTTAAGCTGGGCTTTTTGGACTTGGGTGCAATTACGCCGCCGCGCCGGATCCGGTTTCAAACGCGATTCCGACACGCCGAATCTCAGGGGTCCCAGTGACTCCGTCCCGGCCGCGCGGGCCACTAGCCTGGTCTGATGCCACGGCGCTGGGCGTCGGTGGGCGGCGGTAAGTTTGGACTGACATGAGTGTGCACGCAACAGATGCCAAGCCGGCCTCGGAAGCAGATCAACTGCTCGAGGGACTCAACCCGCAACAGCGCCAGGCGGTGGTGCATGAGGGTTCGCCCCTGCTGATCGTCGCGGGTGCCGGTTCGGGGAAGACCGCGGTGTTGACCCGCCGTATCGCCTACCTGATCGCGGAGCGCGGGGTCGGGGTCGGCCAGGTGCTGGCCATCACCTTCACCAACAAGGCCGCCGCGGAGATGCGCGAACGGGTGGTGCGGCTGGTGGGCAACCGGGCCCGCGCCATGTGGGTGTCCACCTTCCACTCGACCTGCGTGCGCATCCTGCGCAACCAGGCGTCCCTGATCGAGGGCCTCAACTCCAACTTCTCCATCTACGACGCCGACGACTCGCGGCGCCTGCTGCAGATGATCGGGCGCGACATGGGGCTCGACATCAAGCGCTACTCGCCCCGGCTGCTGGCCAACGCCATTTCCAATTTGAAGAACGAGCTGATCGACCCCGCGCAGGCGGTGGGCAACCTGACCGACGATTCCGACGAGCTGTCCCGCACGGTGGCCAGCGTCTACGGCGAATACCAGCGCCGGTTGCGGGCGGCCAACGCCCTGGACTTCGACGACCTGATCGGGGAAACCGTGGCGGTGCTGCGGGCCTTCCCGCAGGTCGCCCAGCACTACCGGCGGCGGTTCCGGCACGTCCTCGTCGACGAGTACCAGGACACCAACCACGCGCAGTACGTGCTGGTGCGGGAGTTGGTGGGCACCGATACCGAGGACGGCGTCCCCCCCGGCGAACTGTGCGTCGTCGGCGATGCCGACCAGTCGATCTATGCGTTCCGCGGCGCCACGATCCGCAACATCGAGGACTTCGAGCGCGACTATCCGGACGCGACAACCATTCTGCTGGAACAGAATTACCGCTCGACGCAGAACATCCTGTCCGCGGCCAACTCGGTGATCGCCCGCAACACCGGCCGTCGCGACAAGCGGCTGTGGACCGCCGAAGGTGCCGGTGAGCTGATCGTCGGTTACGTCGCCGACAACGAGCACGACGAGGCCCGCTTCGTCGCCGAGGAGATCGACGCGCTCGCCCAGAAGGGCGAGATCACCTACAACGACGTCGCCGTCTTCTACCGCACCAACAATTCGTCGCGGTCGTTCGAAGAGGTGTTCATCCGCGCCGGAATTCCCTACAAAGTCGTTGGCGGAGTGCGCTTTTACGAGCGCAAGGAGATTCGCGACATCGTCGCCTACCTGCGGGTGCTGGACAACCCCGGGGACGCGGTCAGCATGCGGCGGATCCTCAACACCCCGCGGCGGGGCATCGGCGATCGCGCGGAGGCCTGCGTGGCGGTGTACGCCGAGAACACCGGCGCCGGCTTCGCCGACGCGCTCGTGGCCGCGGCCGAAGGCAAAGTGCCGATGCTGAATTCGCGTGCGGAGAAGGCGATCGCCGGTTTCGTCGAGCTGCTCGACGAGCTGCGCGGCCGGCTGGACGACGATCTCGGAGACCTGGTCGAGTCGGTGCTCGAACGCACCGGCTACCGCCGGGAACTCGAGTCGTCCACCGATCCCCAAGAGCTCGCGCGGTTGGACAACCTGAACGAACTCGTCAGCGTGGCACACGAATTCAGCACCGACCGGGCCAACGCCGCCGCGCTGGGTGAGTCGCTGCAAACGCCCGAGGACGAAGACGTGCCGGACACCGGTGTGCTGGCGGAGTTCTTGGAACGGGTCTCGCTGGTCTCCGACAGCGACGAGATCCCCGAGGACGACGCCGGCATGGTGACCCTGATGACGCTGCACACCGCGAAGGGTCTGGAGTTTCCGGTGGTGTTCGTGACCGGCTGGGAAGACGGAATGTTCCCGCACATGCGGTCGCTGGACGATCCGGTCGAGCTCTCCGAGGAGCGGCGGCTGGCCTACGTCGGGATCACTCGGGCGCGGCAACGGCTCTACGTGAGCAGGGCCATCGTCCGGTCGTCCTGGGGGCAGCCGATGCTCAACCCGGAATCGCGCTTCCTGCAAGAGATTCCGCAGGAGCTCATCGAATGGCGGCGCACCGCCCCGGCTCCGTCGTTCAGCGCGCCGGTGAGTGGCGCCGGCCGGTTCGGCACGCCGCGGGCGGCCCCGACCCGCTCGGGGACGAGCAAGCGGCCGCTACTGGTGCTCGCGGCCGGCGACCGGGTGACCCACGACAAGTACGGCCTGGGCCGGGTCGAGGAGGTGTCCGGCGTCGGTGAATCGGCGATGTCGCTGATCGACTTCGGCAGCTCCGGGCGGGTGAAGCTGATGCACAACCACGCCCCGATCAGCAAGCTCTAGCCTGCCGGATTCGGCGCAGGTCTAGGCCTCCAGCCAGCGTTTGGTCTGCGGCAGCAGCACCAGCACGACCGTGGCGATCGGCAATATCGGCAGCAGGTGCACCACCCACGCGACGCGGGCGCCGGCGATGAACACCCCGATGTAGGTGAGGAAGGCGACCAGCGCGCCGGCCATCAGGAGGTAGCGGCTGATCGATCGGCGCTGCAGCAACAGGATCACGCCCGACACCGTGGTGCCGGCGAACACCAGGGCCAGGAAGGCGACCGCGATGCAGAACAGGCGGTCGGTTCGCCACCAGCCGGCGATCAGGTCGGTGGCCACCACCGAGGTGGCCCAGCCGCTGACGATGCTCACCGCGCACGCGGCGACGGCCGTCCGATCGGTGGGCTCGAGGGCAGGCACTCCGGCATAGCCGGTGCGACCCGGACGGGAACCGGCCCGGTAGGCCGCCGATTGCGTGGCGAAGTGGGTGGTCGGACTGTCCGGGGTGGTCGGGATGGGACCGGTCGGCGCGCGCCGGATGATTCGCGTCCGTGACTCGGAGGGCGAATCGTGCTCGGGCGTGGGCTCGGGCGTACGCGGGCCGGAGTTTTCTTCGTTCGGCGCGGTCACCTCAACCAGCGTAGTTGCCGACCATAAGACCACGCTTAGCGAGCCACGGCACGGGGTCTATCCGTTCGCTGCCGCCCTGCAACACCTCGAAATGCAGGTGCGGGCCGGTCGAATTGCCCCGGTTGCCCATGGTGGCGATCTGGTCGCCGGCCATCACGCGCTCACCGACGCTGACCAGCGTGGTGTTGATGTGGCCGTAGAGCGTGACCGTGCCGTCGGCGTGCCGCAGCTTGACCAGCATGCCGTAGCCGCTGGCCGGGCCGGAGTCGATGACGACGCCGTCGGACACCGCGTAGATCGGTGTTCCGATCGAGTTGGCCAGGTCGATGCCGGCGTGCAGCACACCCCAGCGGTAACCGAAGTTGGAGGTGAAGATGCCCTTGGTCGGCATCACGTAGAGCGGCTGCGACAGCCGGGCCTCGCGCTGAGCGCGATCGTTGGCGAAGGCGACGCCCTTGGCGAGCTCCTGGTTGTGCAGCGCGGCGGTCGCTGCCGGCGCCGCGGCGATCACCTGGGGGCCGCGGACGGTGCTGCTGCCGCCCGCGCCGCCGGTGAGCGCGGACGCGTTGGCGGTCAGCACGGCGTCGGTCTTGGGGGTGTCGGCGTGGCTGGTGGCGGTGTGGGCGGCCGCGGCGGCGGCGCCGGCGGCCATCGCCGAGATCAGCAGCCGGCCCCGGGCCGCGCTGGTCGGTTGCTTGCGGTGCTGCCCGCCGCGGCGGGCGACGCCGACGACGTCGGTGGTGTGCGAGCGCTCGAGACGCCGCTCGGTGCGCGGTTCGACGACTACCCGCGGCAGCACCTCGGTGACCGGTGCGGCCAGCCATGCCGGGCGTACGTCGTCGGCCTCGTGGAGGTCGTCGAGCTCGGGCGCCAGCAGCACCTGCGCCTCGTTGTCGAACGGTGAGTCGTTGCTGAAGTCCAAATCGCCGAGATCGCCGGCGTCATCGCTGTACTCGAAGTCGTCGAAATCGAACCCGTCGAGCGGAAGGATCTCGGTGACTTCGGTGCGATGCGGTGCGTCGGCCCACCGGGCGCCTGCGGCGCGACCTACCCTCACGACGCCTTCAGTTACGGCAGAAGGCCGGGCAAAACGGTGCTGGGACAACCTGAAATGTCCTCGTATCGTGACCATAACGTTATCTGGACCCTAGGAAGGTATCCGCTAACGCGCGGGGCTGGCAACCTCGATGGAAAATCCGGCCGGAATTGTGATTTGGATCACGGGGGCGGTCAACCCATAGCCGGTGAGCTGTGCCACATCGGCGGACGCGGCGGTCAAAGCCGTTCGAGGGGTGGATACAGTTCGTCCGTGCGAGTTGCCGAGTGCGGCACCGCCCACCAAGAGGCCTAGTAGTTGAGTCGAGCGAAGACAGAGAGTCCATGGACCTTTTCGAGTATCAAGCAAAAGAATTGTTCGCCAAGCACAACGTACCGACTACGCCGGGACGCGTGACCGACACCGCCGAGGGCGCTCGCGAGATCGCCACCGAGATCGGTCGTCCGGTGATGGTCAAAGCGCAGGTGAAGGTCGGCGGACGCGGCAAGGCGGGTGGCGTCAAGTACGCCGCGACGCCCGACGACGCCTACGAGCACGCCAAGAACATCCTCGGTCTCGACATCAAGGGACACGTGGTGAAGAAGCTGCTGGTCGCCGAGGCCAGCGACATCGCCGAGGAGTACTACATCTCCTTCCTGCTGGACCGCGCCAACCGCACCTACCTGGCCATGTGCTCAGTCGAGGGCGGCATGGAGATCGAAGAGGTGGCCGCTACCAAGCCCGAGCGGCTGGCCAAGGTCCCGGTGGACGCCGTCAAGGGCGTCGACCTGGCGACCGCGCGTTCCATCGCCGAGCAGGGTCACCTGCCCGCCGAGGTGCTCGACGCCGCCGCGGTCACCATCAACAAGCTGTGGGAGGTCTTCGTCGCCGAGGACGCCACGCTGGTCGAGGTCAACCCGTTGGTGCGCGATCCCGAGGACCGCATTCTGGCGCTGGACGGCAAGGTCACCCTGGACGCCAACGCCGACTTCCGCCAGCCCGGCCACGCCGAGTTCGAGGACCGCGACGCCACCGACCCGCTGGAGCTCAAGGCAAAGGAGCACGACCTCAACTACGTCAAGCTCGACGGCTCGGTCGGCATCATCGGTAACGGTGCGGGCCTGGTGATGTCGACGCTCGACGTCGTCGCCTACGCGGGCGAGAAGCACGGCGGGGTCAAGCCGGCCAACTTCCTCGACATCGGTGGTGGCGCGTCGGCCGAGGTGATGGCCGCGGGCCTCGACGTCATCCTGAACGACAAGCAGGTCAAGAGCGTGTTCGTGAACGTCTTCGGCGGCATCACGTCCTGCGACGCCGTCGCCAACGGCATCGTGACCGCGCTGAACATGCTCGGCGACGAGGCCAACAAGCCGCTCGTGGTCCGGCTCGACGGCAACAACGTCGACGAAGGCCGGCGCATCCTGGCCCAAGCCAACCACCCGCTGGTGATCCAGGCCGAGACCATGGACGCCGGTGCCGACAAAGCCGCCGAGCTGGCGAACAAGTAAGGGACACAAGAGATGTCGATCTTCCTGAACAAAGACTCCAAGGTAATCGTCCAGGGCATCACCGGCGGTGAGGGCACCAAGCACACCGCGCTCATGCTGAAGGCCGGCACCCAGGTGGTGGGTGGCGTGAACGCCCGTAAGGCGGGCACCACCGTGTCGCACGTGGATCCCGTCGGCAAGGACGTCGAGCTCCCGGTCTTCGGCACCGTCGCGGAGGCGATGAAGGAGACCGGCGCCAACGTGTCGGTCGTCTTCGTGCCGCCGAAGTTCGCCAAGGACGCGATCATCGAGGCCATCGACGCCGAGATCCCGCTGCTGGTCGTCATCACCGAGGGAATCCCGGTGCAGGACAGCGCGTATGCGTGGGCCTACAACGTCGACAAGGGGCAGAAAACCCGCATCATCGGGCCGAACTGCCCCGGCATCATCACCCCGGGCGAGGCGCTGGCGGGCATCACCCCGGCGAACATCAGCGGGCCCGGCCCGGTCGGCCTGGTCTCCAAGTCGGGCACCCTGACCTACCAGATGATGTACGAGCTGCGCGATTTCGGCTTCTCCACCTCGATCGGCATCGGCGGCGACCCGGTGATCGGCACCACCCACATCGACGCCATCGAGGCCTTCGAGAAGGACCCCGACACCAAGGTCATCGTGATGATCGGTGAGATCGGCGGCGACGCCGAGGAGCGTGCCGCCGACTACATCAAGGCCAACGTGTCCAAGCCGGTCGTCGGCTACGTCGCGGGATTCACCGCGCCGGAGGGCAAGACGATGGGCCACGCGGGCGCCATCGTGTCCGGCTCGTCGGGCACCGCGGCCGCCAAGAAGGAGGCCCTGGAGGCGGCCGGCGTCAAGGTGGGCAAGACCCCGTCGGAGACAGCGGAATTGGCCCGGGAGATCCTGCAGAGCCTGTAGGGGCCGACCGTGGCGATCGCGAGCGCGGCGTAGCCGGGCGAAGCGGGCCGCCACTTTCGAGCCGTGCGTCGAGCCCCGGATTTGGCCGGGGCCCGACCCTCGGTAGATAGTGGGTCTATGAATCTCGACCCGAACACCCCCGTCATCGTCGGGGTGGGCCAGTTCACCGAGCGCATCGAGGACTCCGGCTACCGCGGCATGTCGTCGGTCGAATTGGCGACGGCGGCGGCGCAGGCCGCACTGCACGACTGCGGGGCCGACGCCAGCGCGGTCGCCGCGGCGATCGACACCGTCGCCGCAATCCGGCAGTTCGAGCTCTCCGGGCGCACACCCGCGCCGATGGGCAAGTCCAACAACTACCCGCGGTCGGTGGCCGAACGCATCGGTGCCGCACCGGCGCGCGCGGTTCTCGAGCCCATCGGCGGCCAGGGCCCCCAGCATCTGGTCACCGAGTTCGCCGGCGTCATCGCCTCGGGTAAGGCCGAGGTCGTGATGATCTTCGGCTCCGAAAACACTTCCAGCATCCGGTATTTCGCGGACCGGGAGAAGCCGGACCACTCCGACACGGTAGAAGGTTCGCTCGAGGACCGGGGCTTCGGCTACGACGGGTTGTTCGATGACTACACCGTCGCGCACGGCCTGATCGGGGCGCCCGCCCAGTACGGCCTGCTGGAGAACGCGCGCCGCGCCCGGCTGGGCCTGAGCGTGGCGGACTACCGGCGCCAGATGGGCGAACTCTTCGCCCCGTTCACCAAAGTGGCGGCGAAGAATCCGTTCGCGTCCTCTCCGGTGGAGCGCGGCGTCGACGAGTTGATCACCGTCACGGCGTCCAACCGGATGATCTGCGATCCGTACCCGCGGCTGCTGGTGGCCCGCGACCAGGTCAACCAGGGTGCGGCCGCGCTGCTGATGTCGGTGGCGGCCGCGCGGCGGCTCGGCGTGCCCGAGGAGCGCTGGGTGTTCCTGCACGGCCACGCCGACATGGTGGACCAGCCCCTGCTGGACCGCCTCGACCTGACGTACAACTCGGCTTCGGTATTGGCCGTCACCGAAGCTCTCGCCGGGGCCGGTGTCGGCATCGACGACGTCTCGACCTTCGACCTGTACAGCTGCTTCCCGGTGCCGGTGTTCAACTTCTGCGACGGAATGGGTCTGGCCACCGACGATCCGCGCGGGCTGACGCTCACCGGCGGCCTGCCGTACTTCGGCGGACCGGGCAACAACTACTCACTGCACGGCATCGCCGAGACGGTCAGCGAAATGCGGGACCTGCCGGGGCAATTCGGCCTGGTCGCCGCGAACGGCGGGATCATGAGCAAGTACTCCGTCGGGGTGTACTCGACCACGCCGGTGAACTGGAAGCCCGACAACGGCGCCGCACTGCGCGCCGAGGTCGCCGCCCGCCCCAAGATGCCGGTGACCATCAAGGCCGATGGTCGGGCGAGGATCGAGACCTACACGGTGCGCTACGACTGGCCGGTGCACACCGGCCTCATCGTCGGCCGGCTCGACGACGGCAGCCGCTTCCTGGCCCTGAGCGAGGACCCCGATCTGGTCGGCCTGCTCAGCGAGGGCGAGCCGCTCGGGGCGTCGATCGTGGTCCGGCCGACCGAGAAGGACAACCGGGTCACGCTGGCCTGAGCGTCAGACCAGGGCGGGGAGCTTGCCGGCCAGCCGCTCGACGTAGGCGGCCACCTCGTCCTCGGGCTTGTCCGGCAACCCGAACAGCACCTCGGTCACGCCGAGCTCGGCCCACTTGGCGAGCTTCTCGGGCACCGGCTTGAAGTCCAGCGCCACGATCTGCGGGGCGCCGTCGCGGCCCGCGGCCGCCCAGGTGTCCTGCAGCAGCTTCACCGGCTCGTCGATGTTGAAGTCGCGCGGGGTGGTGATCCAGCCGTCGGCGCTGCGCGCGATCCACTTGAAGTTCTTCTCGTTGCCCGCGGCGCCCACCAGCACCGGGATGTGTGACTGCACCGGCTTGGGCCAGGCCCAGCTGGGACCGAACTTCACGAATTCGCCGTCGTACTGGGCTTCCTCCTCGGTCCACAGCGCCCGCATCGCCTCGAGGTACTCGCGCAGCATGGTGCGGCGTCGGCCCGGTGGCACGTTGTGGTCGGCGAGTTCGTCGGTGTTCCAGCCGAACCCGACGCCCAGGCTCACCCGTCCGCCCGACAGGTGGTCAAGGGTGGCAATACTTTTCGCCAGGGTGATCGGGTCGTGCTCGACCGGCAGGGCCACCGCCGTCGACAGGCGCACCCGCGAGGTGACCGCGCACGCGGCACCCAGACTTACCCATGGGTCTAGTGTCCGCATGTAGCGATCGTCAGGCAGCGATTCGTCCCCCGTCGTGGGGTGAGCGGCCTCGCGCTTCACCGGAATGTGGGTGTGTTCTGGCACGTAGAAGGTAGTAAAGCCGTGGTCGTCGGCGAGCTTCGCGGCCTTCGCCGGGGAGATGCCACGATCGCTGGTAAAAAGCACAAGCCCGTAATCCATGCAGAGAATTAGAACGTGTTCTACCTCCGCTGGGCAAGCCGTTGTGACACGGACCGTCTCGCGAGGGACCCGCGGCGACGGCGCGGTGGCCCGCGCCGTCCAAGCCGGTGGCGGCGGCACGGTTTGCCGCACGTGCGCTAGCGTGGGTGATCGACCGCGTCGCTCGCGCAGCGAGGCGCCTGGAAGCACAGCGTTGCACTGCAACCGTGGCGACCGCTAGGCAGTTCAAGGCACTGGAAGCAACAGGAGGAGCCATGACCTACTCTCCCGGAAGCCCGGGCTATCCGCCGGCGCAACCCGGCGGCGGCTACGCGGGCGCCACACCGTCCTTCGCCAAGGACGACGACGGACCGAGCAAGCTGCCGTTCTACCTGAACATCGCGGTGGTCGTGCTGGGTCTGGCCGCGTACCTCCTGAACTTCGGACCCACCTTCACCATCGGCGCCGACCTCGGCCCGGGTATCGGTGGGCGCGCCGGCGACGCGGGCACCGCGGTGGTGGTCGCCGTGCTGGCCGCGCTGCTCGCCGGGCTCGGCCTGCTGCCGAAGACCAAGAACTACCCGGGCATCGTTGCGGTGATCGCGGTGCTGGGCGCGTTGCTGGCCATCACCGAGACGATCAACCTGCCCGCCGGTTTCGCGATCGGCTGGGCGATGTGGCCGCTGGTCGCGGCCGTCGTGCTGCAGGCGATCGCCGCGGTCGTCGTGGTCCTGCTGGAGTCCGGGGTGATCACCGCGCCGGCGCCGCGGCCCAAGTACGACCCCTACGCGCAGTACAACCAGTACGGCCAATACGGCCAGTACGGTCAGCAGCCCTACTACGGACAGCAGGCGGGCGGCCAGCAGCACGGCGGCCAGCAGCAGTCGCCGCAGGGATACGGGTCGCAGTACGGCGGTTATTCGCCCAGCGCGGCGCCCACCCAGAGCGGCGTTCCGACCGGCGGTTTCGGTGCGCAGCCGTCGCCGCAGTCGGGTTCCCAGCCGTCGGCGCAGCAGCAGGGCCCGTCGACGCCGCCCACCGGTTTCCCCAGCTTCAGCCCGCCGCCGAACGTCGGCGGAGGATCGGATGCCGGTTCGGCGACAGCGAATTTCTCCGAGCAGGGTGGGGGCCAGCAGTTCGGTCAGGAGCAGCAGTCGCCGTCGTCACCGTCTGGGCCAGCGCCCTCCTAACCGTGCGCTGTCGCGCCTAGTCGGGGACGTGCCCCAGAGTGACACGGGTGGAGGACAACCGGGCAGCGGGCGCGCGCCAGGCACGTGACCTAGTCAGGGTCGCGTTCGCGCCGGCGGTGGTGGCGTTGGTCATCATCGCCGCGGTCACGCTGATCCAGTTGTTGATCGCCAACAGCGACATGACCGGCGCGCTGGGCGCCATCGCCAGCATGTGGCTGGGGGTGCACCAGGTCCCGGTCTCGATCGGTGGCCGCGAACTCGGCGTGATGCCGCTGCTTCCGGTCCTCCTGATGATCTGGGCGACGGCGCGCAGCACGGCGCGCGCCACCACGCCCCACTCGTCGTGGCTGGTCGTCCGCTGGGTCGTAGCCTCGGCGCTCGGGGGCCCGCTGCTGATGGCGGCGATCGCCCTGGCGATCATCCACGACGCGTCGTCGGTCATCACCGAGCTGCAGACACCCAGCGCGCTGCGGGCGTTCCTCAGCGTGCTCGTCGTGCACGCCGCCGGCGCCGGGATCGGCGTGTGGTCCCGGGTGGGCCCACGGGCGCTGGCGGCGGCGTCGCTGCCGTTCTGGCTCGTCGACTCCGTGCGCGCCGCCTCCGCCGGCCTGCTGGCGTTGCTGGGGCTGTCCGGTCTGGTGGCGGCCGGGTCGCTGGTCGTGCACTGGTCGACGATGCAGGAGCTCTACGGCATCACCGATTCGATCTTCGGCGAATTCAGCCTCACCCTGCTGTCAATGCTGTACGCGCCCAACGTGATTGTGGGCACCGCGGCGATGGCCGTCGGGTCCAGCGCGCACATCGGGTTCGCGACCTTCAGCTCGTTCACCGTGTTCGGCGGCGACATCCCGGCCCTGCCGGTGCTGGCCGCGGTCCCCAGGCCGCCGTTAGGCCCGGTCTGGGTGGCGCTGCTGATCATCGGTGCAGCCTCCGGCGTGGCGGTCGGCCAGCAGTGCGCCCGGCGTGCGCTGCCCCTGCTCGCGGCCGCGGCCAAGCTGCTGGTCGCCGCGGTGGGCGGGGCGCTGGTGATGTCGTTGCTCGCCTACGCCGGCAGCGGCCAGCTGGGCAACTTCGGCCACGTCGGCGTGGACCAGGGCGCGTTGCTCGTCGGCGTCTTCTTCTGGTTCGCGGTCGTCGGCGGGATCACCGTCGTGATGACCGGCGGGATCATGCGTAGGCCCCGACGGATCAAGCCCAGGCCCGCGCCCGCCGCGGTCGAGGAACCCGCGGACTTCGCGGGCGTCTTCGACGACGATCGGCCGCCCGAGGACGCGGAGGAGGTGGACGCGATCCCGGCGGATTCGGTCGATGTACCTTCGGGCGGTGTGGGCGCTGTGCCTGCGGAGGATGCGGTCGCGCCTGGCGATCCCGCCGAACCCGACGCGCCGGCCGCTGCCGACGCGCCGCTTCCGACCGAACCGGAGCCGGGCGCGCCCGAGCGAGATCCCGGGGATTAGGCCTTTTGCCCGCCTCGTAGCGACACCGCGCTGAGTGCGCTGCGCCACCACGTGATTGTCGCTCGAAGGCGGGCAATTGCACTGCGGCCAGCCGCATCGTCGGGGCGATGACCGGCCAGCCTCATCGTCGGGGCGATGACGTCGCCAGTAGGCTCGCCGATGTGGTCGAACCGCTCCATGTGCCCCCGAACGCACCGGCACGGGTCGTGGTGCTGGCGTCGGGCACCGGGTCGCTGCTGAATTCACTGCTGGCGTCCGCCGTCGCCGACTACCCGGCCCGGGTGGTCGCCGTCGGAGCCGACCGCGACTGCCTGGCCACCGAGATCGCCGCGGCCGCCTCGGTGCCCGCGTTCACCGTCCGGCTCGGCGATCACCCGGACCGCGCCGAATGGGACGCGGCCATCACCGAGGCCACCGCCGCGCACTCGCCCGACCTGGTGGTCTCCGCCGGGTTCATGAAAATACTTGGGCCACAGTTCCTTTCGCGGTTCTACGGTCGGGTCATCAACACCCACCCGGCGCTGCTGCCGGCGTTCCCGGGCGCGCATGGAGTGGCCGACGCGTTGGCCTACGGCGTGAAGGTCACAGGCTGTACGGTGCACCTGGTGGACGCCGGGACGGACACCGGGCCGATTCTGGCGCAGGAATCCGTTCCGGTGCTCGACGGCGACACCGAAGAGACTCTGCACGAACGCATCAAAGTCACCGAACGGAAGCTCCTGGTGGACGTGGTGGCCGCGATCGCAACCGGCGGCCTGACGCTGGTCGGGAGAACAGCGACGATCGGACGAAAGGCGACCAACCGATGAGCACCGACGACTGGCGCGAAGACGCCAAACGGCCGATCCGGCGCGCCTTGATCAGCGTGTACGACAAGACCGGGCTGGTCGACCTCGCCCAGGGCCTGGCGGCCGCGGGCGTCGAGATCGTCTCGACCGGGTCGACCGCGAAGGTCATTGCGGACAAAGGCATTCCGGTGACCCGGGTCGAGGAGCTGACCGGTTTCCCCGAAGTGCTCGACGGTCGCGTCAAGACGCTGCACCCGCGCGTGCACGCGGGCCTGCTGGCGGACCTTCGCAAGCCCGAGCACGCGGCCGCACTCGAGGAACTCGGGATTGCGGGCTTCGAGCTCGTCGTCGTCAACCTGTATCCCTTCACCGAGACCGTCGACTCGGGAGCAAGCATCGACGAGTGCGTCGAACAGATCGACATCGGCGGTCCGTCGATGGTGCGGGCCGCCGCGAAGAACCACCCCAGCGTGGCGGTGATCACCGAACCCCAGGGTTACGACGGGGTGCTCGCCGCGGTGCGCGCCGGCGGCTTCACCCTCGCCGAGCGCAAAAAGCTGGCCTCGCTGGCGTTTCAGCACACCGCCGAGTACGACATCGCGGTGGCGAGCTGGATGGAGTCGACGCTGGCTCCCGAGCACCCGCCGACGACGTTCCCGAAGTGGCTGGGCCGCAGCTGGCGCCGCTCGGCGATGCTGCGCTACGGCGAGAACCCGCACCAGCAGGCGGCGCTGTACAGCGACCCGGGCGCGTGGCCGGGGCTGGCGCAGGCCGAGCAGCTGCACGGAAAAGAGATGTCCTACAACAACTTCACCGATGCGGACGCGGCCTGGCGGGCGGCCTTCGATCACGAGCAGACCTGTGTGGCAATCATCAAGCACGCCAACCCATGTGGCATCGCCATCTCGTCGGCATCGGTCGCGGACGCGCACCGCAAGGCGCACGAGTGCGATCCGCTGAGCGCGTTCGGCGGGGTCATCGCGGCCAACACCGAAGTCAGCCTGGAGATGGCCGAGTACGTCAGCACCATCTTCACCGAGGTCATCGTCGCGCCCGCCTACGAGCCGGCCGCGCTGGAGGTGCTGACGCGCAAAAAGAACATCCGGGTGCTGGTGGGTTCGGAGCCGCTGAGCGGTGGCACCGAGCTGCGGCCGATCAGCGGCGGCCTGCTGGTGCAGCAGCGCGACGAGCTCGACGCGCACGGCGACAACCCGGCGAACTGGACGCTGGCCACCGGCTCGCCCGCTGATCCGGCGACGCTGGCCGACCTCGTGTTCGCCTGGCGCGTCTGCCGCGCCGTGAAATCGAACGCGATCGTGATCGCCGGCGGCGGCGCCACCATCGGCGTCGGCATGGGTCAGGTGAACCGGGTCGACGCCGCGCGGCTGGCCGTCGAACGCGGCGGCGACCGGGTGCGCGGCGCGGTCGCGGCCTCGGACGCGTTCTTCCCGTTCCCTGACGGACTCGAGACGCTGACCGGCGCCGGAGTGAAGGCGATCGTGCACCCCGGCGGATCGGTGCGTGACGACGAGGTGACCGCCGCGGCGGCCAACGCCGGCATTTCGCTCTATCTCACCGGGGCGCGTCACTTCGCGCATTAGCCACCGTGCGCGGGCGGCGCTGGAGTCAATAAGCGTGTAGTGAACGCCCTTGGCATGACTCGTCTGAGCGCGCGTCGTAGCGTGGAGTGGTGACGTCACCGAGCAACCTGCCCCGCACAGTCGGCGAACTGCGTGCCGCCGGTCATCGTGAACGGGGAGTCAAGCAGGAAATACGCGAAAATCTGCTCGCACGCCTCGCCGAAGGCGGAGATGGTGAAGCCATCTGGCCGGGCATTCTGGGATTCGACGACACCGTCTTGCCCCAGCTGGAGCGGGCGCTGATCGCGGGCCACGACTTCGTTCTGCTCGGTGAACGCGGTCAGGGCAAGACCCGGCTGCTTCGCGCGCTGACCGGATTGCTCGACGAGTGGACGCCGGTGATCGCCGGGGCCGAGCTGGGTGAGCACCCCTTCTCGCCGATCACGCCGGAGTCCATCCGCAAGGCCGCCACCCTGGGCGACGACCTGCCGGTCGAATGGAAGCACCGCAGCGAGCGCTACACGGAGAAGCTCGCCACCCCGGACACCAGCGTCGCCGACCTGGTCGGCGACATCGACCCGATCAAGGTCGCCGAGGGCCGCAGCCTGGGAGACCCGGAGACCATCGCCTACGGCCTGATCCCGCGCGCGCACCGTGGCATCGTCGCGGTCAACGAACTGCCGGACCTCGCCGAGCGCATCCAGGTGTCGATGCTCAACGTGATGGAGGAGCGCGACATCCAGGTCCGCGGTTATACCTTGCGCCTGCCGCTGGACGTGTTGGTGGTCGCCAGCGCCAACCCCGAGGATTACACCAACCGGGGCCGCATCATCACCCCGCTCAAGGACCGTTTCGGCGCGGAGATCCGGACCCACTACCCGCTGGAGCTGGAGGCCGAAGTCGGCGTGATCGCGCAGGAGGCGCACCTGTCGTCGCAGGTTCCCGACTACCTGATGCAGGTCATCGCCCGGTTCGCCCGTTACCTGCGGGAGTCCAACTCCGTCGATCAACGCTCCGGGGTGTCGGCGCGGTTCGCCATCGCCGCCGCCGAGACCGTCGCCGCCGCCGCGCGGCATCGCGGTGCGGTGCTGGGGGAAACGGATCCGGTGGCCCGGGTGGTCGACCTGGGCACGGTGATCGATGTGCTGCGCGGCAAGCTGGAATTCGAGTCCGGCGAGGAGGGCCGCGAACAGGCCGTGCTCGAACACCTGCTGCGCCGGGCGACGGCGGACACCGCGTCGCGGGTGCTGGGCGGCATCGACGTCGGCTCCCTGGTGGCCGCGGTCGAGGGCGGTTCGGCGGTGACGACGGGCGAGCGGGTGTCGGCCAAGGACGTGCTGGCCGCCGTCCCGAACCTGCCCGTGGTGGACAAGATCGCGGCCAAGCTCGGCGCGCAGTCGGAAGGCGAACGCGCCGCGGCGCTGGAGCTGGCGCTCGAGGCCCTGTATCTGGCCAAGCGCATCGACAAGGTATCCGGGGAGGGTCAAACCGTCTATGGCTAAAGGGCATTCCTCGCGCTACTCGGCGTACACCGGCGGGCCCGACCCGCTGGCCCCGCCGGTGGATCTGCGCGAGGCGCTCGAACAGATCGGCCAGGATGTCATGGCCGGCACGTCGCCGCGCCGTGCGCTGTCCGAGCTGCTGCGCCGCGGCACCAAGAACATGCCCGGTGCCGACCGGCTGGCCGCCGAGGCCAACCGGCGCCGACGCGATTTGTTGCGGCGCAACAACTTAGACGGAACCCTGCAGGAGATCAAGAAACTCCTGGACGAGGCCGTGCTGGCCGAGCGCAAGGAGCTGGCCCGCGCGCTCGACGACGACGCCCGGTTCGGCGAGCTGCAACTGGATGCGCTGCCGTCGTCGCCGGCCAAGGCCGTGCAGGAGCTCTCCGACTACAACTGGCGCAGCGGCGAGGCGCGCCAAAAGTACGATCAGATCAAGGATCTGCTCGGCCGCGAGATGCTCGACCAACGCTTCGCGGGCATGAAGCAGGCGCTGGAAGGCGCCACCGACGAGGATCGCCAGCGGGTCAACGAGATGCTCAACGACCTCAACGACCTGCTGGACAAGCACGCCCGCGGCGAGGACACCCAGCAAGACTTCGAAAACTTCATGGACTCCCACGGCGAGTTCTTCCCGGAGAACCCGCAAAACGTCGATGAGTTGCTGGACTCGCTGGCCAAGCGCGCCGCCGCCGCGCAGCGTTTCCGCAACAGCCTGAGCGCCGAGCAACGCGCAGAGCTGGATGCCTTGGCGCAGCAGGCTTTTGGTTCGCCCTCGCTGATGCAGGCGCTGAACCGGCTCGATGCCCACCTGCAGGCGGCGCGGCCGGGGGAGGACTGGGGCGGGTCCGAGCAGTTCTCCGGTGACAACCCGTTCGGGATGGGGGAGGGCACCCAGGCGCTGTCCGACATCGCCGAGCTGGAGCAACTGGCCGAGCAACTCTCGCAGAGCTATCCGGGCGCGACGATGGACGACGTCGACCTGGACGCGCTGGCGCGCCAGCTCGGTGACGAGGCCGCCGTCGACGCCCGCACGCTCGCCGAATTGGAACGGGCGCTGGTCAATCAGGGCTTCTTGGACCGCGGCTCCGACGGCCAGTGGCGGCTGTCTCCGAAGGCCATGCGTCGACTCGGTGAGACGGCGCTACGCGATGTGGCGCAACAACTTTCCGGTCGCCGGGGAGAGCGCGACCATCGGCGCGCGGGAGCGGCCGGCGAACTCACCGGCGCCACCCGGCCCTGGCAGTTCGGCGACACCGAGCCGTGGAACATCTCCCGTACGTTGACCAATGCCGTTCTGCGGCAAGCGGGAACCGCCACCCTGGACGGACCGGACGGCCGGCTGAAGATCACCGTCGATGACGTCGAGGTATCCGAAACCGAGACGCGGACGCAGGCGGCGGTCGCACTGCTGGTCGATACCTCGTTCTCCATGGTGATGGAGAACCGCTGGCTGCCGATGAAGCAGACGGCCCTGGCGCTCAACCACCTGGTGTGCACCCGTTTCCGCTCGGATGCCTTGCAGATCATCGCTTTTGGCCGATACGCGCGGACGGTGACCGCCGCCGAGCTCACCGGCCTCGAAGGCGTCTACGAGCAGGGCACCAACCTGCATCACGCGCTGGCGCTGGCCGGCCGCCATCTGCGCCGGCACCCCAACGCGCAGCCCGTAGTGCTGGTGGTGACCGACGGTGAGCCGACCGCGCACCTGGAGGACTTCGACGGCGACGGCACGACCGTCTTCTTCGACTACCCGCCGCATCCGCGGACCATCGCCCACACCGTGCGCGGCTTCGACGAGATGGCGCGCCTGGGCGCGCAGATCACCATTTTCCGGCTGGGCAGCGACCCCGGTCTGGCCCGGTTCATCGACCAGGTCGCCCGGCGCGTCGAGGGACGGGTCGTGGTGCCCGATCTGGACGGCCTGGGAGCGGCCGTGGTCGGCGACTACCTGCGGTCCCGGCGTCGCTGACCGCCGCATAGGCCACCCGCTCAGGGGATAGGTGCGCTTCGGACTGGGTACAGGCACTTGGAGAAGGAGGAGACGGATGAGCCAGGTTCCAACGATCGAACTCAATGACGGTGGCAGCATCCCGCAGCTGGGTTTCGGGGTGTTCCAGATCAAGCCCGACGAGACCGCGGCCGCGGTGAAGAAGGCGCTCGAGATCGGATACCGCCACATCGATACGGCCGAAATGTACGGCAACGAAAGGCAAGTCGCACAGGGCATTCGTGACGCGGGTCTCGACCGCGGCGATGTCTTCGTCACCAGCAAGCTCAACAACGGGTTTCACAAGCCTGACGATGCGCGCCGCGCCTTCGACGAGACGCTGAAGAAGCTGGATTCCGACTACGTCGATTTGTTCCTGATCCACTGGCCGCTGCCCACCCTCTACGACGGCGACTTCGTCTCGACGTGGAAGGTGTTCGAGGAGTTCGCGCGCGACGGGCGGGCTCGCAGCATCGGCGTCTCGAATTTCCAAGTCGCACACCTGGAGCGGCTCGCCAACGAAACCGGCACCGTGCCGTCGGTGAACCAGATCGAACTTCATCCGTACTTCGGGAACAAAGAGGTCAGGGCCTACGGACGCGAGCACGGCATCGCCACCGAGGCGTGGGCGCCCATCGCCCAGGGCAAGGTGCTCGGTGATCCGGTGATCAACCGCGTCGCCGAGGCCCGCGGCAAGTCGGCGGCCCAGGTGGTGTTGCGCTGGCACATTCAGCGCGGCGACATCGTCTTCCCCAAGTCCGTCACACCGGCCCGGGTCAAGGAAAACTTCGAGCTGTTCGACTTCGAGTTGGACGACTCCGATATGGAGGCGATCACAGCGCTGGACAAGGGTGAGTCGGGACGCAACGGCCCCAACCCCGACACGTTCGATTACGTGCCCGACTGACGGCCGCTAGCCGCGTGGCCGGCGGGCCTTGCGGATGATGCCGACCCCGCCCCACAGCGAGAAGCCGCGAATGTGGACGGTCGGCGCCCCGGGCGTGCCCTTTCCGTGGACGTCGCGGTCGAAGTTGCCCATCACGCCGCGGCCGTGCACCTCGACGTTGACCTCGGGCGGCAGCAAAATGTTTTGCACCCCCATGATCGACATCGCATGGATGTCGACCTCGGTCGAGGTGAAGTCGGCGTAGCGCAGATCGACCACCCCGCTGCCCCACAGGGTGAAGGTGGTGAGTTTCTTCGGAACGTTCCATCGACCGCGGCGCTCGAAGCCGCTCATCAATGCCAGCAGGAGCGTCGACGGCGCCGGATTGGGCTTGCCGCCACGGCGGGGGCTGATCGGCGTTCCCGGCAGATCGGCCCGCAGCTGATCCAGTTCCTCGTACGTCGTCGCCGCGTAAGCCCTGGTCAGGCGGTCTTCGTAGTCGTTGAGCTGCAGGCGGCCCTGCTCGGCCGCATACGCGAGCAACTGCGCAATCTGGATGCGGTCAGTATCAGCTGCGCGCGACGGCTCGCCGCGCGTGTCCTCCGCATCCCGTTGCGTTGAGTTGCTCATCACCCACGAGCCTACGACGTCTAGGTTTTGCTGCAAGAGGATTGGCTAAACTGCAACCTTGCGACGCCCCGCGCCGCGCCGCCGGCCGTCTGGCCGAGCCCATTGTTTGACATCTGGCTAACTTCTCGGCTGGCTAACTCGTCCAGTTCGGCGGTCGCTTCTCCAGGAACGCCAGCATGCCTTCGCGCGCTTCGTCGGACACGAAAAGCCGGGCCGATTCCTCGGCGAGCCGCTCGGCGTCGCGGTCGAACCCGTCCAGCACCGCGGCCGTGGTCAGTGCTTTGGAGGCCGCCAGGCCCTGCGGCGAACCACGGCCGATGTCGGAGACCAGGTTGTCGACCGCGGCGTCGACGTCGTCGGCGGCCTCGGTGATCAATCCGATCTCGGCCGCCCGGCCGGCGTCGAACGTTTCGCCGGACAGGTAGTAGCGCGCCGCGGCCCGCGCTGACAGTTTCGGCAGCAGCGTCAGCGAGATGATCGCCGGGGCGACGCCGATGCGGGCCTCGGTGAGCGCGAACGTGCTACGCGGGCCGGCGATGGCGATATCGCAGGCACCCACCAGACCGAATCCGCCGGCGCGGACGTGCCCATCGATCGCGGCGATCACCGGCAGCGGCGAGGAGACGATGGCCCGCATCACGGCGGCCATCTCCCGGGCCCGCTCGACGGCCATCTGGAAGGGATCGCCGTTGCCGGCCTCGCTCAAATCCGCACCGGCACAAAAGGTGCCGCCGGTGTGGCCCAGCACCACCACCCGCACCGCCGGATCCGCGGAAGCGTCGCGCAGGCCCTGATGCAGTTGGTTGACGAGCGTGGTGGACAGGGCGTTGCGGTTGTGCGGCGAATTCAGCGTCAGCCGCGCGTACGGGCCGCCCGTGTCGGCGGGCCCGGCGTATTCGACCAGCCTTGTCATGAGAAAGACCCAGCCATCAGTAACTGCGCGGGAGGCCCAGCGATGTCTGCGCGACGAAGTTGAGCACCATCTCACGGCTGACCGGAGCGATGCGGCCCAGCCGGGCCGAGGTGAGCATCGCGGCCACGCCATACTCCTTCGTCAGCCCGTTGCCGCCCATCGACTGCACCGCCTGGTCCACCGACCGCGTCGCCGCCTCGGCCGCAGCGTATTTCGCCATGTTCGCGGCCTCGGCCGCGCCCATGTCGTTGCCAGAGTCGTACAGGCTGGCGGCCTTCTGCATCATCAGCTTGGCCAGTTCGACCTCGATGTGGCACTGCGCCAACGGGTGTGACAGGCCCTGGTGCGCGCCGATGGGCGTGCCCCACACCTGACGGGTCTTGACGTAGTCGGCGGCCTTGTTGAGGGCGAACCGTCCCATCCCGACGGAGCTCGCCGCGCCCATGATGCGTTCGGGGTTGAGCCCGGCGAAAAGCTGTGCGATGGCGGCGTCTTCGGCGCCGACCAGCGCGTCGCTGGGCAGGCGAACGTCGTCGAGGAAGACCTGGAACTGGCGTTCGGGGCTGATCAGCTCCATTTCGATTGGCGTGTAGGTGAATCCGGGGGCATCGGTGGGCACCACGAACAGCGCGGGGCGCAACTTGCCGGTCTTGGCCTCTTCGGTGCGGGCCACCACCAGGACCGCCTGCGCCTGGTCGATGCCGGAGATGTAAACCTTCTGGCCCTTGAGGATCCAGTCGCTGCCGTCACGTCGCGCGGTGGTGGTGATCTTGTGCGAGTTGGAGCCGGCGTCGGGCTCGGTGATCGCGAACGCCATCGTCAGCGTGCCATCGGCGATGCCGGGGATCCAGCGCTTCTTCTGCTCCTCGGTGCCGAACTTGCTGATGATGGTGCCGTTGATGGCGGGCGAGACCACCATCAGCAGCAGCGCGCTACCGGCGGCCGCCATCTCCTCCATGACCAGCGACAGCTCATACATTCCCGCGCCGCCGCCGCCATACTCCTCGGGCAGGTTCACCCCGAGGAAGCCGAGTTTACCGGCCTCGGACCACAATTCGTCGGTGTGCTCGTGGGCGCGGGCCTTGCGCAGGTAGTACTCGCTGCCGTAGTTGGCGGCCCACGCCGCCACCGATTTGCGCAGGGCCTGACGCTCCTCGCTCTCGATGAAGCTGGTGTCGGTCATGCTTGATCCCCTTCTGATTGCGGCGCTTCCACTCTTGCCAGCACGGCGCCGACTTCGACTTGCTGACCGGTCTTGACGTTGAGTTCAACGAGTACCCCGTCGACCGGGGCGGCGATGGTGTGTTCCATCTTCATGGCTTCCAGCCAGATCAGCGGCTGACCCGCGGTGACGGTGTCGCCGATCGCGGCGCCGAGCCGAATGACGCTGCCGGGCATGGGCGCCACCAGCGAGCCCTTTTCGACGGTCGAACCGGGCTCGGGAAAACGCGGCAGCGCGATCAGGTGCACGGACCCGCGTGCGGAATCGACGTAGACGTCGGAATCGTAGCGCCGCACCGAGAAGCCGTGGTCGACCCCGTCGGCCCGCAGTACGACGTCATCGGCCGTGGCCGACACCAGCTGCACCGAGGGGTCGTCGGGGAGCGCCAATCCGGTTCTGGTGAACCGGTATTGAACCCTATGTTGGTCGCCCTGGTCGTCGAGATAGTCCTTGGCCTGGTGACCCGAAGCCAGGTTGCGCCAGCCGCTGGGAACGGCGGCCAGCACCGGGGCGAGGGCGCGGTTGTGCGCGGCGTCGGCGAGCGCGGCGGCGATGGCGGACAGCCGGAGCACCGCGGCGTCGCCGAGGGGCGCCGCCAGCCGCGCGAGGTCGTGGGTGTCGAAAAACGCGGTGTCGGTGGCACCGTCGAGGAACGCCGGATGCCGCAGCACGTTCACCAGCAGATCGCGGTTGGTGCGCACCCCGTGCACGCGGGCGCGGGCCAGCGCGTCGGCGAGGACCAGCGTCGCCTGGCGGCGCGTCGGGGCGTAGGAGATGACCTTGGCCAGCATCGGGTCGTAGTGGATCGAGACGGTGAACCCGTCGACGATGCCGGAATCCAGCCGGATCCCGGTCCGGTGGCCCAGCGAGCCGAACTCCGCGCGGACCGACGGCACCTCGAACGCGCGCACCAGGCCCGCCTGTGGCTGCCAATTGCGGGCGGGATCCTCGGCGTAGAGCCGGGCCTCGATCGAATGTCCTTGGGGGACCGGCGGTTCCGCGGCCAGGCGCTGGCCGTCGGCGACGGAGAGCTGCAGTTCGACGAGGTCGAGCCCGGTGGTTTCCTCGGTGACCGGGTGTTCGACCTGCAGCCGGGTGTTCATCTCCAGGAAGTAGAACTCGCCGGCGTCGTCGGCCAGGAACTCCACCGTCCCGGCTCCGGTGTAGCCGATGGCTTCGGCGGCCAGCCGCGCCGCGTCGAACAGCTTGGCGCGCATGCCGGGTGTGCGCTCGACCAGCGGCGAGGGCGCTTCCTCGATGATCTTCTGGTGGCGGCGCTGAATCGAGCATTCGCGTTCGCCGACCGCCCAGACGGTGCCATGGGTGTCGGCCATGACCTGAACCTCGATGTGATGCCCGGTCGGCAGGTAGCGCTCGCAGAACACGGTCGGATCACCGAACGCGGACTGCGCCTCGCGGCTCGCCGCGGCGACTTCACCTGCGAGGGAAGATAATTCGCGAACGACACGCATGCCGCGGCCACCTCCTCCGGCGGAGGCCTTGACCAGCACCGGCAGCTGCGCCTCGGTGACCGTCTCCGGGTCGAGCTCGTCGAGCACCGGCACCCCGGCGGCGGCCATCAGCTTCTTGGACTCGATCTTGGAGCCCATCGCACGCACCGCATCCACCGGCGGGCCCACCCACGTCAGGCCGGCGTCGGCGACGGCGGCGGCGAATTCGGCGTTCTCCGAGAGGAACCCGTAGCCGGGGTGGATCGCATCGGCGCCCGCGGCGCGGGCCGCAGAGACGATGGCCGCGGCGTTGAGGTAGTCGTTGGTCTTGTCCAGCCGCACGCGGGCGTCGGCCTCGGCGACGTGCGGCGCGCCGGCGTCGGGGTCGGTGTAGACGGCGACGGTGCCCAGGCCGAGCCGACGGCAGGTGGCGAATACCCGCCGGGCGATCTCGCCCCGGTTGGCGACAAGGACTCGTGTGATCATGGGGCTCACATCCGGAAGACGCCGAAGTTCGACGTCCCCTTAATCGGGCCATTGGCGATGGCGGACAGACACATTCCCAATACGGTGCGGGTATCGCGCGGGTCGATCACGCCGTCGTCGTAGAGCATCCCGGACAGCACCAGCGGCAGCGACTCGGCTTCGATCTGGCCTTCGACCGCGGCCCGCATGGCCGCGTCGGCCTCCTCGTCGACCTGCTGGCCGCGGGCCTCCGCGGCGGCGCGGGCGACGATCGAGAGCACGCCCGACAACTGGGCGCCACCCATCACCGCGGACTTGGCGGTCGGCCACGCGAAGAGGAACCGCGGGTCGTAGGCGCGGCCGCACATGCCGTAGTGGCCCGCGCCGTAGGACGCGCCGATCAGCAGCGAGATGTGCGGGACGGTCGAATTGGACACGGCGTTGATCATCATCGAGCCGTGCTTGATCATCCCGCCCTCTTCGTAGTCCTTGCCCACCATGTAGCCGGTGGTGTTGTGCAGGAACAACAGTGGCGTATCCGAGCGGTTGGCCAGCTGGATGAACTGGGTGGCCTTCTGGGACTCCTCGCTGAACAGCACGCCGCGCGCGTTGGCCAGGATGCCGATCGGGTAACCGTGCAACCGGGCCCAGCCGGTCACCAGCGACGACCCGTACAGCGGCTTGAATTCGTCGAATTCGGAGCCGTCGACGATGCGGGCGATCACTTCCCGGGGATCGAACGGGATGCGCAGATCCGCGGGCACGATGCCGATGAGTTCCTCGGTGTCGAACAGCGGCTCGGTGACCGGTTTGGGCTTCGGCCCCTGCTTGGCCCAGTTCAACCGGGCCACCACGCGGCGGCCGATCCGGATCGCGTCGAGTTCGTCGACGGCGAAGTAGTCGGCCAAACCCGAGACCCGGGCGTGCATTTCGGCGCCGCCGAGCGATTCGTCGTCGGATTCCTCACCGGTGGCCATCTTGACCAGCGGGGGACCGGCGAGGAAGACCTTGGAGCGCTCCTTGATCATCACCACGTGGTCGGACATGCCCGGGACGTAGGCGCCGCCCGCGGTCGAGTTGCCGAACACCAATGCGATGGTGGGGATCCCGGCCGCCGACAGCCGGGTCAGGTCGCGGAACATCCGCCCGCCGGGAATGAAGATCTCCTTCTGGGTGGGCAGGTCCGCGCCGCCGGATTCCACCAGGGAGACGACCGGTAGCCGGTTCTCGAAGGCGATCTGGTTGGCCCGCAGGATCTTCTTCAGGGTCCACGGGTTGCTGGTGCCGCCTTTGACCGTCGGGTCGTTGGCGACGATCATGCACTCGACGCCTTCGACCACGCCGATGCCGGTGACCGTGCTCGCGCCGACCTTGAAGGCGCTGCCCCAGGCCGCCAGCGGGCTCAGCTCCAGGAACGGCGAGTCCGCGTCGACGAGCAATTCGATGCGTTCGCGCGCCGTGAGCTTGCCGCGTTCATGGTGGCGCTCAACGTATTTGGTCCCACCGCCGGCCAGCGCGTTGGCCAGCTCGGTGTCGATCTCCTCGAGTTTCGTGATCGCCGCCGCCGCCGCGTCGGCGAAGACGGGGGCCTCGCGGTCGAGGGTGGACTGCAGCTTGGTCATTTGGCGCCGCTCCTCCTCATCGCTGCGCTCTGCATCGTCGCCGGCGCAGTCATGATTGGAATCCCAGCAGTTTGGCGGACAGTGCGGTGAGGATTTCGGTGGTCCCGCCGCCGATGCCCAGGATTCTCATGTCCCGGTACTGGCGCTCGACCTCGGATTCGGCCATGTAGCCCATCCCGCCGAACAGCTGAACGGCTTGGTTGGCCACCCATTCGCCGGCCTCGACGGCGGTGTTCTTGGCGAAACACACCTGCGGAATCAGGTTCGTCTCGCCGGCGAGTTGCCGCTCGACCACGCTGCGCGAATAGACCCGGGCGACGTCGATGCGGCGCGCCATCTCGGCCAAGGTGTTCTGCACCGACTGCCGCGATATCAATGGGCGGCCGAACGTTTCGCGGTCGCGACACCATTGCACCGTCAAATCCAGGCATCGCTGCGCGCTCGAATAGGCCTGTGCGGCAAGGCCAATCCGCTCGGAGACGAAGGCCTGCGCGATCTGGGCGAAGCCGCTGTTCTCGGCGCCGACCAGGTTGGCCACCGGCACGCGAACGTCGGTATAGGACAGCTCGGCGGTGTCCGAGGACCGCCAGCCCATCTTGTCCAGCTTGCGAGTCACCTCGAAGCCCGGTGTGCCCTTCTCGACCAGCAGCAGCGAAACCCCGCCTGCGCCTGCGCCTCCGGTGCGCACCGCGGTGACGACGTAGTCGGCGCGGACCCCGGAGGTGATGTAGGTCTTGGCTCCGTTGACGACGTAATGATGACCGTCGCGCACCGCGCTGGTCCGCAGATGCCCGACGTCGGAACCGCCACCGGGTTCCGTGATGGCCAGCGAACCGATCATCTCGCCGGCCAGCGTCGGGCGGACGAACTCGTCGATCAGCCGCTGATCGCCCGAGGCGATCATGTGCGGTACCGCGATGCCGCAGGTGAACAGCGACGCGAACACCCCGCCCGGCGCTCCGGCCTGGTGCATCTCCTCGCAGATGATCACCGCGTCGGCGCCGTCGCCGCCACCGCCGCCGACCGATTCGGGGAAGCCCGCCCCCAGCAGGCCCGCCACCCCGGCGCTGCGATGCAGTTCGCGCGGCAGGTCGCCGGTGCGCTCCCACTCGTCGACGTGCGGCAGGATCTCGCGTTCGGCGAAGGAGCGCACCGTCTTTCGCAACTGTTCGCGCTCGGGCGTGGTCCAAAGATTCACAGCAGACTCTCCGGGATGTCGAGGTAGCGGCCGCGGAGCCATTCGCCCAGCCCCTTGGCCTGGGGATCGAATCGGGCTTGGTAGGCGACGCCCTGGCCGAGGATGCCGTCGATGACGAAGTTGACCGCCCGCAGGTTCGGCAGCAGGTGGCGGGTGACGTCGAAGTCCGCCGCCTCGGGCAGCAGCTCTTTGAGCAGTTCGACGGTCAAGGTGTGGGCCAGCCAGCGCCATTGCTCGTCGGTGCGCACCCAGACCCCGACGTTCGCGGAGCCGCCCTTGTCGCCGCTGCGCGCCCCGGCGATGCGACCCAGCGGTGCCCGCCGGGTCGGGCCGGCGGGCAGCGGTTCGGGCAGCGGTGCCGCGGCGGCCGGGGCTAACTCCAAAGTCTCTGTGGCGCAGGGAATGTCAACACGGGACCCGTCGGCGTGCAGCGCGACGTGCGGTACCTGATCGGCGGCGACGTATCCCGGGGTGAACACACCGTAGACCTGGCCGTCACCAGGCGGGGCCGTCACGTGGAAGCCCGGATAGCTGGCCAACGCTAATTCGACTGCGGCCGAAGAGAAGTGGCGTCCCACGTTCGCGGGGTCGGGGTCACGCACCACACAGTGCAGCAGGGCGCTGGCGGCCTCTTCGGTGTCGGCGTCGGGGTGGTCGGTGCGGGCCAGCGACCACTGCAGTTCGGCGGGCTTCACCGTCAGCGCGGCGTCGAGTTGCCGGCGTATCAGGTCGGCCTTGGCCTCGATGTCCAGTCCTGTCAGCACGAAGGTCATCGAGTTGCGGAACCCGCCGATGCTGTTCATCGACACCTTGTAGGTGGGCGGCGGGGCTTCGCCGCGCACCCCGTTGATGCGCACCCGGTCGGGGCCGTCGGACGACAACTCGACGCTGTCCATCCGCGCGGTGACGTCGGGGTTGGCGTAGCGCGCCCCGGTGATCTCGTAGAGCAGTTGCGCGGTGACGGTGTCGACGCTGACCAGGCCGCCGGTGCCCGGGTGTTTGGTGATCACCGAGGATCCGTCGGCGCTGACCTCGGCCAGGGGGAAGCCGGCGTGGGTGAGATCGGCGATCTCGGTGAAGAACGAGTAGTTGCCGCCGGTGGCCTGCACCCCGCACTCGATGACGTGGCCGGCGACCACGGCGCCGGCGAGCCGGTCGTAGTCGGTGCGGTCCCAGTTGAAGTGGGCGGCGGCCGCCCCGACGATCACCGAGGCGTCGGTGACGCGGCCGGTGACGACCACGTCGGCGCCGTCGTCGAGGCAGTCGACGATCCCCCAGGCGCCCAGGTATGCGTTCGCGGTCAGCGGGCTGCCCAGGCCGAGTTCGGCGGCGCGCGGCAACAGGTCATCGCCCTCCACGTGGGCGATCCGGGCGTCGATGCCCAGCCGCTCGGCCAGCGCGCGTATCGCATCGGCCAGACCGGCCGGGTTGAGGCCGCCGGCGTTGGCGACGATGCGGACGCCGCGGTCGCGGGCCTCGCCCAGGCAGTCCTCGAGCTGGGTCAGAAAGGTCTTCGCGTAGCCGCGCTCCGGGTGCTTCATCCGATCGCGGCCCAGGATCAGCATCGTGAGTTCGGCCAGGTAATCGCCGGTGAGGTAGTCGACATCACCGCCGGTGAGCATCTCGCGCATGGCCGACAGCCGGTCGCCGTAGAACCCCGAACAGTTCGCGATCCGGACGGCGCCGGAGCTGCCCAAGGCGCCGGAAGCGCCGGAAGCAGAGGCCATGCCTGTCCTCCATTCGGGGATTCACCGGTTCGGACCAACCAACCAACCGGTAGGTTAGCGGGTACCGTCGGTGCCACGTCAAGGATCCCACTTCGGAGCGGGGTGTCCGCGGCGCGTGCGGGGGGCCGGCGATCGAGCGCGGGCGTCCATTTTGGCGACAAGCGGACCAGCGACTATCCTGATGTGCGATCGTCGCCCGTTCGGCCCACCGGCCACGTAGCGCGGCATGCACGTCGAATTATCGAAGCAACACGAGGAGTCAGGCCCGACCATGGCCGTACCCAAGCGCAGAATGTCGCGCGCGAACACCCGTAGCCGGCGCGCGCAGTGGAAGGCCGAGAAGACCGAACTCGTCGGTGTGACGGTCGCAGGTCAGCGGCACAAAGTGCCCCGGCGGCTGCTCAAGGCGGCCCGCCTCGGTCTGATCGACCTCGACCGCCGCTGACCCGATGGCGGCGGCCCGCTGCGCCCGGCTTCGCCGCGCTTGCGACCGCCGCTGACCCGATGGCGGCGGCCCGCTGCGCTCGCCGCTGACCACCGCACGGCGCGCCTCTCAGGCCAGTCTCAGGCGATGAGACGAAACTAGGGGCCGTGCGAATACTGGTCGTCGACGACGATCGCGCGGTGCGCGAGTCGCTGCGTCGGTCGTTGTCCTTCAATGGCTACTCGGTTGAGTTGGCCCATGACGGGGTCGAAGCCCTCGAACTGATCGCGAGCGATCGTCCGGACGCGCTCGTCCTGGATGTGATGATGCCGCGCCTGGACGGCCTCGAGGTGTGCCGTCAGCTCCGCAGCACCGGTGACGATCTGCCCATCCTGGTGCTGACCGCGCGCGATTCGGTGTCGGAGCGGGTCGCCGGCCTGGACGCCGGCGCCGACGACTACCTGCCGAAGCCGTTCGCCCTGGAAGAACTGCTGGCCCGGATGCGCGCGCTGTTGCGCCGCACCAAGCCGGAGGACGAGGACGCCGACTCGGTGGCGATGACGTTCTCCGACCTGACGCTGGACCCGGTCACCCGCGAGGTCACCCGCGGACAGCGCAGGATCAGCCTGACCCGCACCGAATTCGCGCTGCTGGAAATGCTGATCGCCAATCCGCGCCGGGTGCTCACCCGCAGCCGCATCCTCGAGGAGGTCTGGGGCTTCGACTTCCCCACCTCGGGCAACGCGCTGGAGGTCTACGTGGGCTATCTGCGGCGCAAGACCGAAGCCGACGGGGAGCCGCGGCTGATCCACACCGTGCGCGGTGTGGGTTACGTCCTTCGGGAGACGCCCCCGTGACGATGCGGGTCCCTGGATGATCCGGTTCCCCCGGCCCCAACGCCCACCGCTGCGCCCGCCGTTGCGCGCGACGCCCTCGTTGTCGTTGCGATGGCGGGTGATGCTGCTGGCCATGTCGATGGTGGCCATGGTCGTCGTGCTGATGGCCTTCGCCGTCTACGCCGTGATCTCGGCCGCGCTGTACAGCGACATCGACAACCAGCTGCAAAGCCGGGCGCAACTGCTGATCGCCAGCGGATCACTGGCCGCCGACCCCGGCAAAGCCATCGAGGGCACCGCCTATTCGGACGTCAACGCGATGCTGGTGAACCCGGGCCACGCGATCTACACCGCCCAGCAGCCGGGTCAGACCTTGCCGGTCGGCGCACCGGAAAAGGCGGTCATCCACGGTGATCTGTTCATGTCGCGGCGCACGGCCGGCGATCAGCGGATCCTCGCGGTGCACCTGCAGAACGGCACCTCGTTGCTGATCTCCAAGAGCCTCAAGCCGACCGAGGCGGTGATGAACCGGCTGCGCTGGGTGCTGCTGATCGTCGGCGGGGTTGGTGTCGCGGTGGCCGCGGTGGCGGGGGCATGGTCACCCGGGCCGGGCTGCGACCGGTGGCCCGGCTGACCGAGGCGGCCGAGCGGGTGGCGCGCACCGATGACCTGAGGCCCATCCCCGTGTTCGGTAGCGACGAATTGGCAAGGCTCACCGAGTCGTTCAACCTGATGCTGCGCGCGCTCGCCGAGTCCCGGGAGCGGCAGGCGCGGCTGGTCACCGACGCCGGGCATGAACTGCGCACCCCGCTGACGTCGCTGCGGACCAATGTCGAGCTGCTGATGGCCGCGATGGAACCGGGGGCGCCGCGCCTGCCCGAGCAGGAGATGGTGGACCTGCGCACCGATGTGATCGCGCAGATCGAGGAATTGTCAACGCTGGTCGGCGATTTGGTGGACCTCACCCGGGATGACGCCGGCCAGGTGGTGCATGAGCCCGTCGACATGTCCGAGGTCGTCGATCGCAGTCTGGAGCGAGTCAGGCGGCGGCGCAACGACATTCACTTCGATGTCGACGTGACGCCGTGGCAGATGCACGGCGACGCCGCCGGGCTGTCGCGCGCGGTGCTGAACCTGCTGGACAACGCCGCCAAGTGGAGCCCGCCCGGTGGCCACGTCGGTGTCACGATGCGTCAGCTCGATCCGTCGCACGCGGAGCTGGTGATCGCCGACCACGGGCCCGGGATCCCGCCCCAGGAGCGCCGCCTGGTGTTCGAGCGGTTCTACCGCTCGACGACGGCCCGCGCGATGCCGGGCTCCGGACTCGGGCTGGCCATCGTCAAAAAGGTCGTGCTCAACCACGGGGGGCTGCTGCGCGTCGAGGACACCGTTCCGGGCGGCCAGCCCCCGGGCACATCCTTTTATGTGCTGCTGCCCGGCCGGCCCCTGCCCGCGTCGACGTACGCCACGGCCGCGGCCGACTCGGAAACCGACCAGGTAGACGCGCCTACCGGCCCCACCCAAACGGTGGCCGGGGACGAGGCGAACTCTCGGGAATCGGCGAACGTTATCTCAGTGGACTCTCAGTCCGCGCGGGCAAGGTAGGTCTGCGGCTACTGTTGAACCCAGCCGTCGACTTGCCGAAACACTGAGATAGAGGAAGAGCGACTTAGCGACATGACGAATGACCCGAGGTATTCGCCACCGCCGCAGCAGCCGGGATACCCACCCCCGCCGAATCAGCCTGCGCACGTCCCGAGCCACGCGGGGTCTTCCGGCTACGCCCCGGGGCAACAGCAGCCGTACAACCAGCAATACGACTGGCGCTATCGGTCGCAGCCCTCGCAGCCGTCGTCGTCGCCGACGACGCAGTTCCGTCCGCCCTACGAGCCCTTCAGCACCACCGGACCGGGTCGGATCCCGGGGGGAACCGGCGCGGGCCCGATCCCGGGAGGCGCCGGCACGGGTCCGATGCCCGGCATGCTGCCCGGAATGCCAGTCCCGCCCGAACCCCAAAAGCGTTCTCGCACTGGCCTTTTGGTTGTTGGTGCATTGGCCATCGCGGTGGTGTCGGCCGGTATCGGCGGTGCCGCGGCGACGGCCGTCGAGCTGGGCACGCACGCCACCGGCAACGGCGGCGGACGGGTCATCGGGGCGGCGCCCAGCGTCCCGGCGGCGAACATGCCGCCCGGCAGCGTCGAGGGGGTCGCCTCCAAGGTGGTGCCCAGCGTCGTGATGCTCGAGACCGACATCGGGCGCCAGTCCGAAGAGGGCTCCGGCATCGTCCTGTCCACCGACGGACTCATCCTGACGAACAACCACGTGATCGCCGCCGCGGCGGGGCCGCCCAAGGGCCCCGGCGGCCCTTCGGGAGCTCCGCCCGCGGCTCCCGTGCCCCCCGGCATCCCGGGTGGTCCGGGCGGCGCCGGTGCCGGCTCACCAACGCCCAAGACGACGGTGACGTTCTCTGACGGTCGCACCGCACCGTTCACGGTGGTCGGCGCGGACCCCACCAGCGACATCGCCGTGATTCGGGTGCAGGGCATGTCCGGGCTCACGCCCATCTCGCTGGGCTCCTCGTCGGACCTTCGGGTCGGCCAGCCGGTCGTCGCGATCGGGTCGCCGCTGGGTCTGTCGGGCACGGTGACCACGGGCATCGTCAGCGCGTTGAACCGGCCGGTGTCCACCACCGGTGAGTCGGGCAACCAGAACACCGTCCTGGACGCGATCCAGACCGACGCCGCGATCAACCCCGGTAACTCCGGTGGTGCGCTGGTCAACATGAGCGGCCAGCTGGTGGGCGTCAACTCGGCCATCGCCACGTTGGGCGGCGACTCGCCGGATGCCCAGAGCGGCTCGATCGGCCTGGGCTTCGCGATTCCGGTCGACCAGGCCAAGCGCATCGCCGACGAGCTGATCGCCACCGGCAAGGCGTCCCACGCCTCGCTCGGCGTGCAGGTGACCAACGACAAGGGCACCCCCGGCGCCAAGGTCGTCGACGTCGTCGCGGGCGGTGCGGCGGCATCGGCCGGCGTGCCCAAGAACGTGGTCGTCACCAAGGTCGACGACCGGCCGATCAACAGCGCCGACGCGCTCGTCGCTGCGGTGCGGTCCAAGGCGCCGGGCGACAAGATTTCGCTGACGTTCCAGGATCCCGCTGGTGGCGGCAGCCGGACGTTGCCGGTCACCCTCGGGAAGGCGGATCAGTAGTGAAGGTGGACGAACCCTCGGCGACGGGATTGTCTGAGCTCGGATATACGGTTGCTCCCATGGAAACGGGTGCGGAATTGGTAGTTGGCCGGGCTCTGGTCGTGGTGGTCGACGATCGCACCGCTCACGGGGACGAGGACCATAGCGGTCCGTTGGTGACCGAGCTGCTGACCGAGGCGGGATTCGTCGTGGACGGTGTGGTCGCGGTCTCCGCTGACGAGATCGAGATCCGCAACGCGCTGAACACCGCGGTGATCGGCGGGGTGGACCTGGTGGTCTCGGTCGGCGGCACGGGCGTCACGCCGCGCGACGTCACCCCGGAGGCCACCCGCGAGATCCTGGATCGCGAAATCCTCGGTATCGCCGAGGCGATCCGCGGCTCGGGGCTGTCGGCGGGGATCATCGACGCCGGATTGTCCCGCGGTCTGGCTGGGGTATCCGGCAGCACGCTGGTGGTCAACCTGGCCGGCTCCCGCTACGCCGTGCGCGACGGCATGGCGACGCTGAATCCGTTGGCGGCCCAGATCATCGGGCAGCTGTCGAGCCTGGAGATCTAAACTCCGGGGCTGTCTCGCGAGCTATTTCGATTCGGCTTCCGCGCGGGGCCCGTGCTCCGGCGGCGGCGTGGTGCTCACGCCCCCGTGCTTGCCCGACGAATCGCCGTTGGTTTGCGCGAGCAGGTCGCGGATCTCCTTGAGCAGGACGACCTGCGCGTCATCGGCCGGCTCGACCTCTCCGCGCTTGCGCAGCGTGGTGTAGGGCAGCACGACCAGGAAGTAGACCACCGCGGCGATGATCACGAAGTTGATGGCGGCCGACAACACGTTGTTGAGGTCGATGGCTTGGCCGCCACCGATGCCGATCCGCAGGATGCCGAAGTTGGACTGCTGGTTGACGCCGATGCGGTTGATCAACGGTTTGATGATGTTGTCGGTGAACTGCGTGACCAGGGCGGTGAACGCGGTACCGATGACCACCGCGGTGGACAGATCGATGATGTTGCCCCGCGAGAGAAACTCCTTGAACCCTTTGAGCATTGGGGATGGCCTTTCTGGGACTGGACAGAGTTTGCCGTCGACCCGCAGACCAACAACGGCCAGGCACTCAGTGCAGGGTGAGCGTCACGGTCTGGCCCAGCGCCGACCCCGCCACCGTGTTCGCCACACGAGCCGGCAGCGCAACTAACACTACGCGGTCACTGTCGGCCGCTTGAATTTTTTCCTTGGCCGATACCAGCACCACCACGGCGTCGGTGGCCAGCACCTTGGGGGCGGTATGGGCGTTGTCCGGCGCGCTGGTGGCCGGTGTGGCCAGCACGTCGACCACGTCACCGACCCGCACGAGGTCGATCAGCGCGCCGTCGGCCAGATGCAGCGGCACGATCCGGGCCCCCGGCCCGGCCTTCGACCCGATGGCGGCCTCCGCCAGTCGGCTTCCCAGCAATCGGACGTCGGTGAGCACCTCTCCGCGCCGGGTCGGGCCGGCCGGCGTCGAGCCCACCACCGCGGCCAGGTCCGTCCGTGCCCCATCGGGAATGGTTGCGGCCAAGCGCTTTTCGAGCCGAACATCGGCGGGAGTCAACGCGGCGCCGGGGCGCAGGTCGTGCTCGGCCACCACGACTTGGGCGTAGTCACCGTCGGGGTTGGACCGCAGCGTCGCGATCCCGGCCAGCATCACCAGCCCGCCCGCGGCGACGCGGCGTGCCAGCACGGTCCGGGTCCAGTCCGGGCGCAACCACAGCGACAGCCGGCTCAATAGGCTTGGGTTCAGCGATGATTCGCCCACGCGGCAACGGTAGGCGTAACCCGGCGCCGGGGGTCACCACCGGCGAGGCCGGTGTGGATAACCGTCAGCTGGTCGCGGCGGCGGTGGACGCCGTGGAGCTGCTGCTCGACTTGTCGCTCGAGCCGGAGCCGGACTTGTCGCTTGAGCTCGAGGCGGACTTGTCGCCGCCGCTCGAGCCGTTGGAGCCCGAATCGCTCGACGAGGAGCCGTTGGTCGAACTCGACGACTTCTTGCCGGACTCGCGGCTGTCGGTGCGGTAGAACCCGCTGCCCTTGAACACCACGCCGACGGAATTGAAGCGCTTGCGCAACCGCCCGGAGCAGCGTTTACACGTGGTCAACGCGTCGTCGGTGAAGGCCTGCACAATGTCGAAGCGATCGTCGCACTCGGTGCACTGATAGCTGTAAGTCGGCACGAAAACCTCCGGATGATTGCAAACCTGGTTAGCACTCTAGCGTTTCAAGTGCTAGAACCGCCACGTGACATGTCTCATTCCCGATATGTCAGCGGCCGGTGAGATCGATCAGTCCCTGTCGGGGCGTGAGCGCGTGGGTCATCGGAATGTCGTGCGAATCAGCCGGTACCTCGTCGAGCACCTCGGCGTCGCGCACGACCGCGATCAACCGCGCGTGGGGGCCCCGGCCGCCCAGCGAGCGATCGTAGAAGCCCCGGCCCCGGCCCAGCCGCACGCCGCGGCGGTCCACGGCCAGGGCCGGCACCAGCACCACGCCGGCTTGCGCCAGCGCGGATGACGGCAGCCACGGCCGCGGTGGTTCGAGCAGCCCCCACCGCCCGGTGGTCAGCGTGCCGGGCCGGTATTCGCCCCAGGACAACGGCAGCGGGGTGTTGTCGGCCGTGGTGCGCGCGACCGGCAGCAGCAGCCGTCGGGTGCGGCGCAGCAACATGTCGAGCATCTCGATGGACCCCGGCTCGGTGCCCACGGGCACGTAGGCGCAGATCGTGCTGTCGCTGGTCACGACGCCTTCCAGGGCCTCCAGCCGCTCGCACAGCTGGTGCGCTTCGGCGGCGCGTACGTCGTCGGCGACGTGGCGCCGGGCGGCGAGCAGCTGGTCGCGCAACGCGGCTTTGCTGGTGGTCGCCATGCGTCAACCATGACAGCCCGGTCTTTGCCCGCGCCACATCACCCGACGAAGGGGATGCGGGTTATCGTGTGAACAATGTCAAGCCCAAACGTGGTGGTGCCACGCACTGCGGTCGTGCCCGCCGCCGGTCTCGGGACGCGCTTCTTGCCGGCGACCAAAACGGTCCCCAAGGAGCTGTTGCCGGTCGTCGATACGCCGGGCATAGAGCTGGTGGCCGCCGAGGCGGCCGAGGCCGGTGCCGAGCGGCTGGTGATCATCACCTCGGAGGGCAAGGACGGCGTCGTCGCGCACTTCGTCGAGGACCTGGTGCTGGAGAGCACGCTGGAGGAACGCGGCAAGACCGCGATGCTCGACAAGGTCCGCCGCGCCCCGCAGCTGATCAAGGTCGAGTCCGTGGTGCAGAGCGAGCCGCTGGGCCTGGGGCACGCGATCGGCTGCGTGGAGTCGCGGCTGGCCGACGACGAGGACGCCATCGCGGTGTTGCTGCCCGACGACCTGGTGCTGCCGACCGGCGTGCTGGGCACGATGTCGAAGGTGCGCGCCCACTACGGCGGCACGGTGTTGTGCGCCATCGAGGTGACGCCCGAAGAGGTCAGCGCCTACGGCGTTTTCGACGTCGAACCGATTCCCGGCGACGACAATCCCGACGTGCTCAAGGTCAACGGCATGGTCGAGAAGCCGCGGGCCCAGGACGCGCCGTCGCTGTTCGCCGCGGCCGGCCGTTACGTGCTCGACCGGGCGATCTTCGATGCGTTGCGCCGCATCGAGCGTGGGGCCGGCGGCGAAGTGCAGCTCACCGACGGCATCGCGTTGCTGATCGCGGAGGGCCACCCGGTGCACGTGGTCGTGCACCGCGGATCTCGACACGACTTGGGAAATCCTGGCGGCTACCTCAAGGCTGCGGTTGACTTTGCATTGGATCGTGACGACTACGGCCCGGATTTGCGGCAGTGGTTGGTGGCGCGATTAGGCCTGGCCGAGCAGTAGCCGGGCGCTGACCCGGCCGGCGGACGACGGCGGGCCGGCGCAACGCGTAGCGGTCCCGGGCGGGGATGCCCCCGCCTGCGCAGTGAGCGGGTCGCCGTACGCGCGGCGCTCGTCGGGTTTGAGGGCAGAGAGGCGCGCTGTGCGTTCGGTGGAAGAGCAGCAGGCCCGGATCACGGCCGCCGCGGTGGCGCCGCGGCCGATACGTGTGGCGATCGCCGAGGCGCAGGGGTTGTTGTGTGCCGAGGAAGTGGTGACCGAGCGCCCGATGCCCGGCTTCGACCAGGCCGCGATCGACGGCTACGCGGTGCGCAGCGTCGACGTTCTCGGTGTCGGCGAGGTGGGCAGCGAAGCTCTGCCGGGGCCGTTCGACGAGTCGGGCGAGGGCGACGGGCGCGAGGGCCTGGTGCTGCCGGTGATGGGCATGGTCGAGGCGGGGTCGCGCACGCCGAGCCGGTTGCAGCCGCGCCAGGCCGTGCGCGTGCAGACCGGCGCGCCGCTGCCGACCCTGGCCGACGCGGTCCTGCCGTTGCGGTGGACCGACGGCGGGACGCAGCGGGTGCGGATCCTGCGCGGCGCCCCGTCGGGCGCCTACGTGCGCCGCGCCGGTGACGACGTCCAGCCCGGCGACGTCGCGGTGCGGTCCGGGACGGTGATCGGTGCGGCGCAGGTCGGGTTGCTGGCCGCGGTCGGCCGCGAGCGGGTGCTGGTGCACCCGCGGCCCCGGGTGACGATCATGGCGCTGGGCGGCGAGCTGGTCGACATCTCGCGCACCCCCGGCAACGGGCAGGTCTACGACGTCAACTCCTATGCGCTGGCGGCAGCGGCCCGCGATGCCGGTGCGGAGGTGAACCGCGTCGGGATCGTCAGCGGCGGGCCCCGCGAGCTCCGCGAGATCGTCGAGGGCCAGATCAATCGCGCCGAGGTGATCGTGATCGCCGGTGCGGTCGGCGGCGCCGCGGCCGAGGCGGTGCGCCAGGTGCTCGCCGAGCTCGGCGACCTAGAGGTCGTGCGGGTCGCCATGCATCCAGGATCCATCCAGGGCTTCGGGCAGCTGGGCCGCGAAGGGGTGCCGACCTTCCTGCTGCCGGCCAACCCGGTGAGCGCGCTGGTGGTCTTCGAGGTGATGGTCCGCCCGTTGATCCGGTTGTCGCTGGGCAAGCGTCAGCCGATGCGCCGCATCGTGCAGGCGCGGACGCTGTCGCCCATCACGTCGGTGGCCGGGCGCAAGGGCTTCCTGCGTGGCCAGCTGATGCGCGACCAGGAGAGCGGGGAGTACTTGGTGCAGGCGCTCGGCGGGGCCCCGGGGGTGTCTTCGCACCTGCTGGCCACCCTGGCCGAGGCGAACTGTCTGGTCGTGGTGCCCAGCGGCGCGGAGCAGATCCGCACCGGCGAGATCGTCGACGTCGCCTTCCTGGCTCAGCGCGGCTGAGCGAAACGGCTTCATTCGCGGTGAATCTGTTGCGCGCCAATTCCCGTCATCCTGGTTGGCCCATGAGCGTTGGGCCACTACGGGTTCCGGCTGGCGTCGTGCGGTTGCGGGCGGTGCGGCTGCGCGATGGCGCGCAGTGGAGCCGGATCCGGTTGACCGATCGTGCGCATCTCGAACCGTGGGAGCCCAGCTCCGAGGGCGATTGGACGACCCGTCATGCGGTGGCGGCGTGGCCGGCGTTGTGTTCCGGTCTGCGCGCCGAGGCGCGGCAGGGCCGGATGCTGCCCTACGTCATCGAGCTCGACGGCCGGTTCTGCGGGCAGCTGACCATCGGCAATGTCACCCACGGCGCACTGCGGTCGGCGTGGATCGGCTACTGGGTGCCGCGGTCGGCCACCGGCGGCGGCGTGGCCACCGCGGCGCTGGCGCTGGGGCTGGATCACTGTTTCGGTCCGGTGATGCTGCACCGGGTCGAGGCCACCGTGCGCCCGGAAAACGCCGCGAGCCGGGCCGTGCTGGCCAAAGTCGGCTTTCGTCAGGAGGGGCTGCTGCAGCGCTACCTGGAAGTCGACAGGGCCTGGCGTGACCACCTGCTGATGGCCATCACCGTCGAGGAGGTGGACGGATCGGTGGCATCGGCGCTGGTCCGCGCGGGTAACGCCAGCTGGGTCTGACCGCGCTCGTCTGCCGAGGCGCTTTCGCCGTCTCGTGCAGGGGTCTCCGAGGGCTCGCGGGGGAGTCCGAATCGTTGCCATTCTGGGACTGGCGCGACACGAGTGACTCGTGGTGCTTGTGAGAGGCAAATTACAGGTGTGTAATTGTCCTGGTCAGTACGACCCGGCCGCGTTGGCCACCAATGGGCTTCGCGGGGGATGGACACCGAAGAGAGCAGGTCATCATGCCAAGCATCCCGCAGTCATTGTTGTGGATATCGCTCGTGGTGTTGTGGCTGTTCGTCTTGGTGCCGATGCTTGTCAGCAAGCGCGACGCCGTGCGGCGCACCAGCGACGTGGCGCTGGCGACCCGGGTGCTCAACGGCGGGGGCAACTCCCGGCTGATCAAGCGCAGCGGACCGGCCGCCGGGCACCGCAGCGACCCCGACTGGACACCGCCGGAAGAGTCGGCCGACACCGACCTCGACGAGGAGCGCGACCTCGCCGAGGATGAGGACCGCGACCACGAGGCGGACGACGACGCCGACACCGACGAGCTGAGCCGCCGGCGTCCGGTCGTGATGAGGATGGCCACTGCCGATCCCGCCGAGCCCACCGAGCCCGACTACCTCGACGTCGACGTCGTCGAGGATTCCCACGTACTTCCGGCGGGGGCCAGCGGTTCTGCCGCCGAGCCGGAGACCGCCGGCATCGAGCCGGTCGAAGAGGACGAGGCGGACACCGAGGCCGTCGCCAAGCGCGACGACGAGGCCGAGGACGAGGACGGCTACGAGTACGTCGAGGACTCGTCCGGTCTGGAGCCCGCCGCCGAGGCTGACGACGCCGACGAGGAGGCGCCGGCGCCGATGCCGCGCAACGCCTCGCGGCGGCGCCGGTTCGACAACAAGACCGCCGCCGCGGTCAGCGCCCGCAAGTACGCCTTCCGCAAGAAGGTCCTGCTGGTAATGGCGTTCGTGCTGGTCGGCTCGGCCACCGCGGCCTTCAAGATCTCGCCGACCGCGTGGTGGGTGTGCGGCACCGCCACCGCGATCACCCTCATGTACCTGGGTTACCTGCGGCGCCAGACCCGCATCGAGGAGAAGGTGCGCAACCGTCGGATGAAGCGGATGGCGCGGGCGCGGCTCGGCGTGGAGAACGCCTACGACCGCGACTACGACGTGGTCCCGTCGCGCCTGCGCCGCCCCGGCGCGGTGGTCCTGGAGATCGACGACGAAGACCCCGTCTTCGAGCACCTGGATTACGCGATGGCGATGCGGACCTTCGGTTGGCCGCGGGACCTGCCCCGCGCCGTCGGCGAATAGTGCCGGCAGTTCGGTAGTTGGTGCCGCGGCTGGTAGCCTGCTAGCGGTCAGGGGCTATGGCGCAGTTGGTAGCGCGACTCGTTCGCATCGAGTAGGTCAGGGGTTCGATTCCCCTTAGCTCCACAGAATTTGAACAGGTCAGGCGTTGTCTAGGCCGCATCGAGGGGACTGGTGGTCCGCAGTCCCAGCACATAAAGTTGCAGTGCTCACAGCGACCCATCACGCGTCGTCCCCGATGGGGGTAATAGATGGCTCCCGACACCCTGCCGCCCGGTCCTCGACAACCCATCGCGGTCCAAACCGCCGAGTGGATAGCAAGGCCGTGGGAATTCATGGAACGCGCCGCAGCCCGATACGGCGACACGTTCACCATGAAGTTGCTCCGTGAAGGACCCATCGTGATGGTCTCGCATCCCGACGCGGTGCGGCAGATCTTCACCGCGTCTCCCGAACTGGCCCTCGCCGGGGAGGCCAACCGCATCCTGCTGCCCGTGGTGGGCCGGAACTCGGTTCTCCTGCTCGACCGCGACGCGCACAAAGAACAGCGCCGGCTCCTCATGCCCGCCTTTCGCGGCAACCACTTGCAGAACTACATGAGCACGATGACCGCCATCGTCGAGGCCGAGATGGCCGGCTGGCCCCGTGGGGTGCCGATTCGGCTGCACCCTCGCATGCAGGCGTTGACCCTCGAAGTCATCCTGCATCTCGTGTTCGGCCTCGAGCGCGGGGAAAAAATGGACCGGCTACGCCAGGCGCTGCAGCGGATGCTCGCTCTCACCACCCACGCCGTCGCGCAGATGTTTCTCTTGGTCCTCGGCCCCCAGAAGCTGAGGACCGCGCTCACCAACCGATTCCTGGCCGAAGTGGATCGGCTGCTCCACGACGAGATCACCACTCGCCGACGCCAAGCTGATCTGGATGACCGCACCGACGTCTTGTCGATGCTGCTGAAGGCCGAGCACGAAGACGGTAACCCGATGAGCGACAAAGAGATTCGCGACGAACTCGTCACGTTGCTCCTGGCGGGCCACGAAACGACGGCATCGGGACTGGCCTGGGCGGTCGAGCGGATCATCCGTCATCCGGATGTGCATTCGCGGCTCATCGCAGAGACGCACTCCGGCGACGGCCAGAGCTATGTCGACGCGGTGGTCAAGGAGACGCTGCGGATGCGGCCGGTGCTCGCCCTGGTCAGCAGACGGCTCACGGAACCGATGGAGCTCGACGGGTTCTCGTTGCCCGCCGGGGTGAAGGTCGCGCCCTCGATCTACCTCATGCACCGGCGTCCCGACGTCTATCCCGACCCGGAGCGGTTTCGTCCCGAGCGATTTCTCGAGAACCGGGCAGGAACGTACACGTGGATTCCCTTCGGCGGGGGCGTGCGACGTTGTCTGGGTGCGACTTTCGCCGAATGCGAGATGCGGATCGTGCTCGGCGCGCTGTTCAGCACCACCCGGGTGCGCCCCGTCGACGTCAAATCCGAGCCGATACACCGCCGGTCGATCACCCACGTGCCGGGACGCGGGACCACGGTAGTGCTGGATTGAACCGGCCATTAGTCTGCCGACCAATCCGTGCCGCAGAAAATGTGTTCGCGGAACTCAGAGCGTATTCGCGCTTAACATAAAAAGGCATGCGGAATGGAGTTTCGGTTTCGCGGCACGCGGAGGCGAAGGGAACCGTTCATGAAGAAATACCTAATCGCCCCCATCGCGTGCTGCACGGTGGCCGTTTGCATACCCGGCCACGCCAGCGGGTCGCCAAACGATGACAGCTTCCTCGTCGCGCTCCGCGACAACAACGTCGTGGTGCCCCTGGATGTAGATCCGATCCAGACTGCGGACGGCGTCTGCACCGACCGGAAGAACGGAAGAGCGACCGAAGCGATTGCAGGTACAGGCCGCGTAGCGGAATTCCGCAACGCCGCCGCGTTCGTGGACCTTGCAATTGAGTACTACTGCCCGCAGTACACCCCGTGACTCGCCGTATCTGCTGATCGCCGTCGGGGTCGATTCCCCTTGGCGCCACGGATCCGAAGCCGTCGTCCGCGCACCCGGGACGTGCCGGAGCAGGTCTCGAGCCGGTGACGCTACGGCGTGTCGCGGTTTCACCGCAGGTCGGTTCTGAGACCGTTGGACATGCTCGCGATGGAACGCAAGGAGGCGGCGTGAGCCCGCATCACATTGTCTTCGTCTCAGCTCTCGTCGTCATGCCGCTAGTCGTGATCGCGGCAATCGTGTTCTCCGGAAAACTGTTCCGCGCTGAAGCGACCCTCGCGATCGTGTTGACGGTGATCACCGTCGCCGGCTGGGTCTGGCGGATGCCACGGGGGTGGTACACGATCTCGCAAATCGCCTTCCGCTACCGGTTGAAGACTTCTCAGGTTTGTGAGGTCGCCGACCAACTCGGCATGAGGGTCGTCAATCGTGGTGGGCTGGTCGCTCCGTCGCAGCGGAAGAAAATGCATCCCGAACTGATGCGCTTGAAGAAGCGCAGGGGTGTGCGCGAGCGGAGTACACCGAACAACACCCGATTGGTCTACGAATCCTCAGCCGCGCAGCCTGATTTCCTGGTGGAGGCTGATCGCTTGCAGTTCTCCCGTGAGGAGCTACTGCGACATCTGCGTCCGAGCATCACCCATTTCGGGGCAGACGTCGAGGACGAGGCAGTCTGACGACATGCGGGCTGGGGCCCTCGACACCCCTTAGCCCCACTGAGCGCGGTGCTCTAAATTCTCTTCAGTGATTCGCGGCGACGCCGCCGCGGGCTTCAGGGGGAGCATTGCCGATGGTGAAATCGATGACCCGCCTGCGATCCAGGCGCAAAGCCGCGCGCCGTGTCCGCAAGACCATTCCGTCGCCCTTCACGCCGGAGTGGACGCCGCCCCCGGCGCTGTATGGCGTGGGCGTGGAACACAACGTCGCGGTGCCGATGACCGACGGTGTGGAGCTGCGCGCCGATATCCACTACCCCACGGTGCCCGAGACCGGCCGGCCCGCGGCGGGTCCGTTCCCGGTGCTGCTGTCGATCACTCCCTACGGCAAGAAGGCGCCCCCGCCCGCCGCGCAGATCGGCGGCGGCGCGGCTCCCTATCTGATCAAGCGCGGCTACATCGAGGTGATGGTCGACGTTCGCGGGACCGGATCCTCGGGCGGTTCCTTCGAGATGTGCGGCGAGCGGCAGACGCGGGACGGCGTGGAGTTGGTGCAGTGGGCGTCCACGCTGCCCAGGGCCAACGGTCGCGTCGGCATGGTCGGTTTGTCCTACCTGGCGATCAACCAGCTATTCACCGCGGCCGCGGTGGGCCCCGACTCGCCGCTCAAAGCCATCTTCCCGGTGATGGCGGCGCGCGATTTCTACCGAGACGCCGCCACCATGGGCGGCGTGCCGCACCTGCACGCGGTCCGCGGATACGGGTCCGTCTACACGCTGCTCAACGTGGTCAACCCGACGCTGGAGCTGCTCGCCCGCGGCGGCCACGCCCGGCCGCGCTCCGGTGGCCTCGCCGCGGTGCGGCAGCGCGGGCGCGACCAGCGACGCTACTTCCGGCCCCTGATCGCCGAGGTTGTCGCCGGCGGCGAAACCGCCTACGACGGCGCGTTCTGGGACGCGATGAGCCCGGGGTTGGTGCTGTCCCGAATCGCCGCCAACGGCGTCGCGACCTTTCTCGTCGGCGGATGGCACGACGCGTTCCAGCGCGGGGCGCCACTGAACTACGCGGCGCTGCAGAACGCGGCCGCCGGCCGGCCGGAGGACGCACCGATGGAACCCGGTCAGCCGGTGTCGGACCGGATCCGCTTGATGATGGGCCCGTGGTATCACGTGTCGAACCACGGCGGGCTGCACCTGCAGGCCCTGCAGTTGCGCTGGTTCGACCACTGGCTCAAAGACGATGCCGCCGCGGCCATTTCGGGAAAGCCGTTGACGTTCCAGGCGATCGGCGGCCCGCGGTGGTATCGCGCCGACAACTATCCGCTCGCCGAGGAGACGCCCACCCGCTACTACCTGTCCGACCCGGGCCGGCTGAGTTCGGACGCCTCGCCGCACACCACCGCGGCGCCATTGACCTACGTGCCGCGCGGACCCCTGTCCGGTCGCAGCCTGGAGCAATGGTCGCTGGGCCTGAACAGCTTTATGTTCTCCCAACGCGGCCGCGCCATTCGCTACGACCAGGACAACCGGCGCCTGCAACGAGGCGCGCTGACCTACACCACCGAGCCGTTCGACGCGGCCAAGCTGGTGGCCGGGCCGATCGCGCTGACCCTCCACGCCACGGCCACCACCACCGAGACCGTGTGGGTCGCCCACCTCGACGCCGTCGCGCCCGACGGGGCCAGCCGCCCGTTGACCCAGGGCGCGCTGCTGGGCTCGCACCGCAAGCTGGATCCCGACCGCACCTGGTACCTGCCCGACGGCACCGTGTTGCGGCCGCAACACCTCAGCACCCGTTCGGCCGCGCAGCCCGTCGTGCCGGGCGAGCTGACCCGCTACGACGTGGAGATCTTTCCGACGGCCGCGCTGATCGAGGCCGGCCACCGGCTGCGCCTGACGATCACCACCTACGACTTTCCGCATCTGGTGCCCAGCAAGCCGGCCCGCCGGGCCTTGGCCGGCGGGCGCTACCAACTGCACCAGGGCGGGCCGACGCCGTCGCACCTGCTCGTCTCGTTGGTGGACCCGGACGCCGTGAGCTGAAACCCGCTGGCGACCTTGCGGCGTCACTGGTGCTCGTGCGGATGGTGTGCGGATTCGGCTGCGCGCCAATGCTCTTCTGCGGCGTTGCCGTCATGGGCCGGATACGCGTGGATTATCGCGGTGGTGAGTTTTGGGACGGCGTGAATCAGGTCGTGCTCGGCGTCGTGGGCGATGCGGTGCGCGTCGGCCAGGCTGAGGGCGGGGTCGATGTCGAGTTCGGCGTCGGCGTGCAGGCGGTGGCCGATCCAGCGCATGCGGACGCTGTGCACCGATCGCACCCCCGGTCGGGCGGCCAAGGCGGCTTCGGCGGTGTCAACGAATCGGGGGTCGACGCCGTCGATGAGGCGGCGAAACACGTCGCGCACGGCCGTGCGCAACACGGCCACGATTGCCACGGTGATGACCAGGCCGACGATCGGGTCGGCCAGCGGGACCCCGAGTGCGACGCCGCCGGCTCCGACCAGCACGGCCAGCGAGGTGAACCCGTCGGTGCGGGCGTGCAGACCGTCGGCGGTCAGGGCGGCTGAGCCGATGCGCCGTCCTACTCGGATGCGATAGAACGCCACCCATTCGTTTCCGATGAATCCGGCCAGACCGGCGAGAGCGACCCAGCCGACGTGATCGATGGGCTGGGGGCGGATGAGTCTCTGGATGGCTTCGTAACCCGCGATGACGGCCGACAACGTGATCATTGCGACGACGAACAACCCGGCAAGGTCCTCAATGCGGCCGAACCCGTAGGTGTAGCGACGGGTGGGGGCCTTGGTGCCGAGTGCGAACGCGATCCACAGGGGCACGGCGGTCAGGGCGTCGGAGAAATTGTGAATCGTGTCGGCGGCCAGCGCGATCGATCCGGAGGCGATCACGATGACGACCTGCGCGATCGCCGTAACGCCCAACACCAGCAGACTGATTTTGACGGCGCGAATGCCTGCCGCACTGGATTCCAGCGCGCTGTCGACACTGTCGGCGGCGTCGTGCGAGTGTGGCGCGAACATTTCTTTGATGGCCCCGCGAACGCCCGCCGGATGGCCGTGGTCATGGTCATGGTCATGCGAATGCCCATGGCCACGGTGAGCATGGGTGGAGTCTCCAGGGAGCGGGCCCAGAGAACTATTACCTGCGTTCATACGTAGATAGTAGCGTACGAAGTCATCCGGCAGCTGAATCGTTTCCTGGGTCGGCGAGCTAGCCGCGCCGTAAGCCGTTGACGGAGGCCATGATTGCCGCCGCCCCCTGCCGATCAGCGCTCGACCGCGGCGTGGGCGCGCACCGACGGCGCGATCCAGTCGTCCAGGAACCGTCGCAGCTGCGGGGCGCTGCGCGGCGGCCGGCCGGGGTCGACGATGAGCGACTGCAGGGTCCGCAGCATGATCTCGACCAGTTCGTCGAACCTGCGCTCGGCGAATCCCGCTGCGGCCCAATCGACGTCGAATCGCCGCAGGATCGACCGGCCGAACGAGATGGCCATGTCGGAGGTGACGCCCGCGGTGAAGGCGCTGGCCTTGCCGGGCTGGAACACCAGGCCGAGGTATTTGTCGTGCGCGAGTTGTTCGAAGGTGTAGGCGATGCCCTCGACCACCGCCTCGGTCGGGTCGGTGATCGAACCAAGATGCGCCGCAAGGCGATCCAGGAACCCGTCGACGGCGGACAGTGCCGTCGCGCCAAGCAGTGCCTCGTGGGTGGGGAAGTACCGGTAGATCGTCTGCCGTGTCACGCCGAGCGTCGACGCGACCTCCGAGACGCTCACGGTTCCGCGCGCGTCGATGGCGCTGCGCGTCGCGCGCAGGATGCGCGCGATCGCCTCATCGTCGTCGGCCGGGATGTCACCCGACCAGCCGTGCCGGCGCATGGCGTGATCGTCGCACACCCCGGGCGCCCATCTTGACAATACAAATGATAGTGATTGTATGGTCCGAGGCGGCGAGGCGAAGGAGACCAGGGTGACGACGATCGACAAGCCGGTGAGCGGCACCGACGAGGCGTTGACGCGGCGGGGCCTGCGTCACGCCCGGGACAAGACGACCGACCTGGCCGAACGCGAACTGCGGGTGCCGCTGCACTACTACCGCGACCCCAAGATCACCGAGATCGAGGAATCGCAGATCCTGCGCCGGGTGCCGCTGGCGATCGTCCCGTCGGCGCAGGTGGCCAACAAGAACGACTACGTGGTGCGCTCGGTGCTGGGCGATTCGCTGTTGGTCACCCGCGACCGCACCGGCGCCAGCCACGTGTTGCTCAACTACTGCCGGCACCGCGGGGCGATGCCGGCCTGCGGCTCGGGCAACGCCTCACGGTTCGTCTGCCCGTATCACGCCTGGACCTACCGCAACACCGGCGAACTGTTCAGCGTCCCCGGCAGGGCGGGCTTCGATTCGATGGACTTCAAGGCGTACGGCCTGGTGGAGCTGCCCTCCGAGGAGCGGCACGGCTTCATCTGGGCGGTGCTGACCGCCGACGCGACCATCGACCTCGACGCGCACCTCGGCGACTTCGGTACCGAGCTGGCGCTGTGGAACTACGAATCGTACGGCTATCACACGCAACGCGAATTCACGTCCGAGGTGTCGTGGAAGGGCGCCCTGGAAGCGTTCGCCGAGGGTTACCACTTCCCCTACGTGCACGGTGAGAGCCTCATCGGGCAGAACACCCTGGCCAACACGATGGTCTACGACGAATTCGGCAAGCACCACCGCATCGGGTTCCCGTTCACCTGGATCACCGACGCGGACACCGACCCCTCCGCGTCGCTCGACCCCTCGACGAACATGGGCGTGATCTATTGGGTGTATCCGAACCTCATCCTGGCCAACAGCCCGGTCGGTGTGGAGATCATCGACATGCTGCCCGCCGGTGAACCGACCCGCTGCACGGTCCGGCACAGCTGGATGGGCCGCATCCCGGCCACCAACGACGAGATGAGAACGGCCTACGACACGGTCTTCGACGGGGTGCACGCCGCCGTGCGCGACGAGGACTTCGCGATGCTGCCCCAGTGCGGCGAGGGCGTCCGGCACGGCCAGCACGACCACATGATCATCGGACGCAACGAAATCGCCGTCCAGCACATGATCAAGGTGTTCGCGCAAGAACTGGGCGTCGCGCTGGCTTGACGACGTTTTCATACCGTTGCGATAGGCGCAGGCTATCGCGGGTACTGATCCTCTGAACCCACCGACGGAGAGGATCTCATGGCGCACCCCGACCGCGACTCCACCGACGAGTTGCTGCAAGAACTAGTTGGGACCTACGGGCCGCCCGGCCAGGAGGACGCGGTCCGCGCGGTCATCGCCCGCGAACTGCAGCCCCTGGCCGACGACATGTGGACCGACGACGCCGGCAACCTGATCGGCTACTTCGCCGCCGATCCCTCGGCCGCCGATGCCGGCACGCACGATCATCGCCACCGGACGACGTCCGACCCCGGTACCGCAACCCGGGTGATGGCGCACATGGACGAGATATCCATGGTCGTCAAGCGCGTGGAATCCGATGGCACACTGCATCTGACGCAGCTCGGGACAATGTATCCGGGCAACTTCGGCCTGGGCCCGGTCGCTGTGCTCGGTGACAACGAAACCCTCACCGCGGTACTGACTCTCGGCTCCGAGCACACCACCAAGGAGAGCCCGCGGATCTGGGAGACCAAGCCCGATCAGGGTGACCGTGCGCTGGACTGGCAGCACGTCTACGTCTTCACCGGACGCAGCACCGAGGAGCTGAGCGCGGCGGGAGTGCACGCGGGCACCCGGGTGTGTGTGGAGCGCAGCAAGAGGGATTTGGTCGAGATCGGCGACTACGTTGGCGCTTACTTCCTCGACGACCGTGCCGCGGTGACCGCTCTGCTGCGGGCCGCGCGCCTGCTGCACGAGCGCGGGCAGCGGCCCGCCGACGACGTGTACCTGGTGTTCACCACGAACGAAGAGATCGGCGGCGTCGGCGGCAGCTATGCCAGCTCTCACCTGCCCGGCGACCTCACCCTGGCCCTCGAGGTCGGCCCCACCGAACGCGAATACAACACCAGCGTCACCGGCGGTCCGATCATCGGTTACAGCGACGCGCTCTGCGTCTACGACAAGGAAGTCGCCGACCGGCTGCTGAAAATCGCGACCGACCGCGAGCTGTCGCCGCAGCCGGCCGCGCTGGGCGCCTTCGAATCCGACGCCTCGCACGCCAAGGCGTACGGGCTGACCGCCCGCGCCGGCCTGCTGTGCCTGCCCACCCTGAGCACCCACGGCTACGAGGTCATCGCTCGCCGCGCACTCGACGACATGGCCACGATCGTGGCCGATTTCGTGCTGCAGCCGAGTCAAAGGATCGCCTGAAAACCCGGCGACAGCGCTGGTCAGCCTGTTAGGCTGGCGGCGCTTCAGGACGCCGAACGATGGGATTAGCACGTGGCGCGTGTGGTCTCTCCAGATTCGCTACCGGAACACAGCGAATCCCCGTGACGCGCCCACGAATTCGCGCACGAGCGCCGCTGCGGATCTCGTTCGCCGGAGGCGGCACCGACGTCCCGCCGTTCCCGACGACCGAAGGCGGCTGCGTCCTGTCGGCCACCATCGACCGCTACGCCCAGGGATCGCTCGCGCCGCGCACCGATCGCCGGGTCAGCATCGAGTCGGTGGATTTCAAGACCACGCACGAGATGACGCTGGACAGCGAAATCCTTTACGACGGCAGCCTCGACCTGATCAAGGCCGCGGTGCGCAGGTTCGGGCGCGACGGCACGGACGGCTACGACCTGGTGCTGCGATCCAGCGCCCCACCCGGCTCGGGGCTGGGCTCGTCGTCGACGATGATGGTCGCGCTCACCGGCCTGCTCGCCGAGCACTACCGGGTGCCGATGGGCGAGTACGAGACCGCCCAGCTGGCGTGCGCCATCGAACGCGACGACCTGGGCATCGCGGGCGGCCTGCAGGACATGTACGCCGCGACGTTCGGCGGATTCAACTTCATCGAGTTCAGCGACCGGGTGATCGTCAATCCCCTGCGGATCCGCGACGAGACGGCCTTCGAACTCGAGCTCAGCCTGCTGCTGTGTTATACCGGCATCACCCGCGACTCCGCGCGCGTGATCGAGGACCAAACCCGGCGCGCCACAACGGGTTCCGACGACACCCTGGCGGGCCTGCGGGCCCAGAAAGATCTGGCGGTCGCGATGAAGGCGGCGCTGCTGACGGGCAAGCTGAACGACTTCGGCGCGCTGCTCGGCGAGGCGTGGAATCAGAAGAAGCGCATGTCGCCCTACATCACCAACGAGCGCATCGACGACCTGTACGAGCTCGCCAGGAAGAACGGGGCGCTGGGCGGCAAGCTCACCGGGGCCGGTGGTGGGGGATACATCCTGTTGTTCTGTGACTTCGCCAAAAAGCACCGACTCATCGAAGCCCTCGAGGGCGCCGGCGCCACGATCACCGAATTCGCGTTCGAGAGCAAGGGATTGACGACATGGCAGGCCTAACCGAGTCCGATGTCGTGGCACCGAGCGTGGAGCTGGTGCAGCAGCGGCTTGCCGAGACCATCGCGGTCAAGCAACAAATGCAGCAGGGTGATTTCGCCGCGCAGGCCGTCGAGGTGGCCCGCGTGATCATCGGCTCGCTGCGCGCCGGCGGCAAGGTGATCTTCTTCGGCAACGGCGGCTCCGCGCAAGACGCCGGCCACCTGGCGGCCGAGCTGATGGGCCGCTTCGCTTTTGACCGCCCCGGCCTGGCGGCGATCAGCCTTCCCGACGCCACCGCGGCGATCACGGCGATCGGCAACGACTACTCCTACGACGAGGTGTTCGCCCGTCTGGTCCTCGCCGCGGGGCGCCCGGCGACGTGGTGGTGGGGCTGACCACATCGGGCAACTCTCCCAACGTCGTCCGCGCGCTCGAGGCGGCCGGCCAGGCGGGGATGACGACCGTGACGCTCACCGGCGCGCACGGCGGCAAGGTGGCCGGCGTCGCCGACATCTGCATCCGGGTGCCCAGCCACGACACCGGACGGATCCAGGAGGCATGCCTGCACCTGGGCCACTCCATCTGCGAAATGGTCGAAGCGGCATTGTTTTCCAGGCCGTCCTGAATCGACGATGGCCGCCCCCGACCTGCGCACCGTGCGCGCCGTGTTCCTGGACCGGGACGGCACGATCAACGTCAAGGCCGCCGAGGGCGAATACATCCGAACACCCGACGAGCTGGTGCTGTTGCCCGGCGCCGCCGCCGCGCTGGCCACACTGAACGCCGCGGGCCTGCGGACCGTGCTGGTGACCAACCAGCGCTGGCTATCGGAAAAGGGCGCCGACCCAGCGCATTTCGCGTTGATCCAGCGGCGCCTGGGTGAACTGCTGGCCTGCAAAGGCGCGCGGCTCGATGCCGCCTATCACTGCCCGCACGCGGCGGACAGCTGCGAGTGTCGCAAGCCGCTGGCCGGCATGCTGGTGCGCGCCGCGCGCGAGCACGGCTTCGGCCTGGCCGAGTCGGTGATGGTCGGCGACAGCGACATCGACATGATGGCGGGCCGGGCGGCGGGGGCGGCGACAATCCTGCTCCGCCCGGGTGGCCGGGCCTGCGGCGACGTCGACTTCGTCGTCGACGACCTTGCCGCGGCCGCCGACTTGATTCTGAACGCGCAGGCGGTGCACTAGCCCGGCGCCCTGTGACCCTCGGCGCCCAGGTGGCGACGAGTGCCGCTGTGCGGCTCCTGACGCTGGTCGAACCGGCGTGACCTAGTCCATCCTTGCCCCAGCCGCAACCCTGCTCATAACCTGGCAACATCCGACCGCATCCGGGGTGTTCGGGCCGGCGCGGTAGACGACGACAAGCAGGCGGGCAGGTCATGGCATCACCGCGACGCGCAGATCGGTGTCGCGATGCTGCGGGCGGCGGTCTATAGCGGTGGCCGGACTGACCGGCGCGCGGGTGGACGAGCTGGCCACGATGGACATCTTCAAGGGATGTCCCGCCGAAGACCTCGCCCCGCTGGCCGGCCGCCTGCAGCCACTGCGCGCCGCGGCCGGCAAGGTGCTGATGCGGCAGGGCGAGCAGGCCGTCTCGTTCCTGCTGATCTCCTCGGGCACCGCCGAGATCACCCACGTGGGTGACGACGGCGTGGCGATCGTCGAGCATGCGTTTCCGGGCATGATCGTCGGCGAGATCGCCCTGCTGCGTGACATTCCGCGGACCGCGACGGTGACCACCGCCGAACCGCTGACCGGTTGGATCGGTGACACCAGGGCCTTCGCCAGCTTGGTGACCATCCCCGACATCACGCCGCGGCTGCTGCGCACCGTGCGCCAGCGCCTCGCCGCGTTCATCACGCCGATCCCGATCCGGGTGCGTGACGGCACGCTGCTGTTGTTGCGCCCGGTGCTGCCCGGCGACAGCGAGCGCACCGTGCACGGACACGTCTACTTCTCCAGCGACACCTTGTATCGCCGCTTCATGACCCCGCGGCTGCCCACCCCGGCGCTGATGCACTACCTGTCGGAGGTCGACTACGTCGATCACTTCGTGTGGGTGGTCACCGACGGCAGCGACCCGGTGGCCGACGCGCGCTTCGTGCGCGACGCGAACGACCCGACGGTCGCCGAGATCGCCTTCACCGTCGCCGACGCCTATCAGGGCCGCGGCATCGGTACCTTCCTGATCGGCGCGCTGTCCATCGCCGCCGAGGTGGACGGCGTCGAAAGGTTCTCCGCCCGAATGCTTTCCGACAACGGGCCGATGCGCGCGATCATGGACCGCTACGGCGCCGTCTGGCAGCGCGAAGACATCGGCGTGATCACCACCGTGATCGACGTGCCCAAGCCGCGCCACCTGAGACGCGAGGAGGCCGAGCAGATCAAGCGGGTGGCCCGGCAGGTGATCGCGGCGGTCGGCTGAGACGGGGCCGGCCTTCTTCACGGACGCTTCCAAGGGAGACGGCCGGTCTCCGCACCATCAGGCGACGGCAAAATCCGCTGGCGCATGCGCTAGCACGTTGGGGAATCGCCTGTGCCTTTCCCGGCCGGTGCTCGTGTGCGGGCTGCGGTTCCGCAGATATGCCCGCATGATGTGTTATCAACTCCTCATGCGGCCGTTCCGGATTGGCCCGTCGCTGGCCGCCGTGCTCACGGTGGTCATCGCCGCGTGCGGTCACTCGCCCGCACACGCACCATCGGCCAAAACCACGAAATCCGCTCCGGCGCGCGCCGTTGCCGTCAACCCCGCCAACATCAAACGGGTCGTTCGCGACCTGCCGCCCGGTTACGAGGTGACCACCGGGATTCCCAGCGCGGCCTCACCTAGGGTGATCTGGAGCCTGGGGGACGACCTGCAGGCCAGGCCCGCCAAATGCGGGGCCCTGGCCGACCCCGGCAACGGGCGCGACCAGTCGGCGCAGGGCGTGTCGGGGTCGGGGAGCGGCGGCATCGTCGATGCGGTGGTGGTGGCTTTGCCTGAGCCGGTGGATTTCCCGGACGACCTGGTGGCCTCCTGTTCGCAGTGGTCGGAGACCGCCGGGCGCACCGTCGTGCACGTCCACCTCACCGACGCGCCGCACGTCGAGGGTGTCGACACCGTCGGCATGGTGGCCGACGTGAAGTCCTCCGTCGAATCGGGTACCGAAATAGATTCGCGCACTTACACATTCACCGCTTACCTGGGCGACTACTACGCATTCACCACGCTGACCACCGATCCGGGTTCGGCGCTTCCGGTGCTGCCGCCGCAATTCGCCGCGGATCTGCTCGCCAAAACGGTGTCCACGTTGCGCGGCTGAGCCAGCCGCTTGGGTAGATTGGCCACGATGTCCAAGATGTTGCTCGCGGTCGTGGCCGTCTGCGTCCTGGCCGGCTGCTCTTCGGCCACTCACTCGGCAAAGGTCGACATCGACAAAGTCGTCGATGTGAAGTCCAGCTTCGGACCCGAGTTCAAGGTCAGCGACATCAGCGAACGGGGAATCGACCCCAAGCTGCTGGCGGGCCGCAAACTGCCCGACGGGTTGACCTTCGACCCGGCGAACTGCGCGAAAGTGGCGGCCGGACCGGACATGCCGGCGGACCTGAAGGGCAACATGTCCGCGGTCACCGCCGAGGGTCGCGGCAACCGGTTCGTGGTGATCGCGCTGGAGACCTCAAAAGCGTTGCCGTTCAACGACCCCGGCAAGGACTGCAACAAGGTGACGTTCACCGGGCCGCAGATGCGGGGTGGTGTTCAGGTGGTCGACGTGCCGCAGATCGAGAGCACCCGCACGCTGGGCGTGCACCGCGTCATGCAGGCCCTGACACCGGGCGGTCCGCGGACCGGTGAGCTGTACGACTATTCGGCCGCATTCGGCGACTACCAGGTGATCGTGATCGCCAACCCGTTGGTGCTGCCCAACCAGCCCGTCGCGGCGATTGACACCCAGCGGGCGCGCGACCTGCTCGTCAAGGCCGTGTCGGCGGTGCGCACCTGAGGCTCGGCGACCGCCGCTGGGCTTGATGGCATCGGCCCGCCTAACGCACGCCGCGGGGGCGGAACTGGATGCTGACCCGGGGGCCGACGGATGCCGTCGTCTTGGGCACCGCATGTTCCCAGGTGCGTTGGCACGAGCCGCCCATCACCAGCAGGTCGCCGTGCGCCTGCGGCAGCCGCAGCGACGGTCCGCCGCCGCGGCGGCGCATCGCGAACGAGCGGGTGGCGCCCAGGCTGACGATCGCCACCATGGTGTCCTCGGAACTGCTGCGGCCGATGGTGTCGCCGTGCCAGGCCACGCTATCCGAGCCGTCGCGATAGCAACACAACCCGACCGTGGTGAACGGCTCACCGAGCTCGCCGGCGTAGATGTCGTTGAGCCGGCGCCGGAGCCGGGCCAGCTCCGGGTGCGGCGGGTCGTCCACCGTGAGGTCGTGAAAGCTCACCAGCCGCGGCACGTCGACGACCCGGTCGTACATCTGTCGGCGCTCCTCGCGCCAGGGCACCGTCGACAGCAGGGCGTCCAGCAGGTCATCGGCGTCGGTGAGCCAGCCGGCGCGGATCTCGATGAACGCGCCGTCACCGAGCTGCCTGCGCTCGGTGTGCTGGAACAGGGAGCCTTGAACCGCGATCTCCACGGACGCGAGTTTATCGCACATCCGTTCGATCGCGTGGGGCGCGCGACGGGCGTGTGGCGGGACCGCGCGGCCCGGCGCCGCTACGGTTGAGCTGTGGGTGTTGTCGAGCTGGGCACCAATTCCGAGGTCGCCGCGCTGCGCGTGGTCATCCTGCACCGGCCCGGGGCCGAGCTGCTCCGCCTCAACCCGCGCAACGTCGACCAGTTGCTGTTCGACGGCCTGCCGTGGGTCGCCCGCGCGCAGGACGAGCACGACCAGTTCTCCGCCCTGCTGCGGTCCCGCGGCATCGAGGTGCTGCTGTTGTCGGACCTGCTCACCGAGGCGCTGACGCACAGCGGGGCCGCGCGGATGCAGGGCGTCGCCGCCGCCGTCGACGCACGACGGCTGGGAGTGCCGTTGGCGCAAGAACTTTCGGGCTACCTGCGTGGGCTGGAGCCGTCGCGGCTGGCCCAGGTGCTGATGGCGGGCATGACGTTCAACGAGTTGCCCTCCGATACCCGGACCGATGTGTCGCTGGTGCTACGCATGCACCACGGCGGCGATTTCGTCATCGATCCGCTGCCGAACCTCGTCTTCACCCGCGACTCGTCCATCTGGATCGGCCAGCGGGTGGTGATTCCGACGCTGGCGTTGCGTGCCCGCATCCGCGAGGCGTCGCTGACCGATCTCATCTACGCCCACCACCCGCGGTTCACCGGCGTGCGGCGTGCCTACGAGTCGCGGACCGCGCCCGTCGAGGGCGGTGACGTGCTGCTGCTGGCGCCCGGGGTGGTCGCCGTCGGGGTGGGGGAGCGGACCACGCCGGCCGGCGCGGAAGCGTTGGCCCGCAGCCTGTTTGACGACGACTTGGCGGACACGGTGCTCGCGGTGCCGATCGCCCAGCGGCGCGCCCAGATGCACCTGGACACGGTGTGCACGATGGTCGACACCGACACGGTGGTGATGTACGCCAACATCGTCGATTCCTTGTCGGCGTTCACCATTGCGCGCACCCCGGACGGAGTCGCGATCAGCGACGAGGCCCCGTTTTTGGAGGCGGCTGCCAAGGCGATGGAGATCGACAAGCTGCGGGTCATCGATACCGGGCTCGATCCCGTCGTCGCCGAGCGCGAGCAGTGGGACGACGGCAACAACACCCTGGCGCTCGCCCCCGGGGTGGTGGTCGCCTATGAGCGCAACGTGCAGACCAACATGCGCCTGCAGGACGCCGGCATCGAGGTGCTCACCATCGCCGGATCCGAACTGGGCACCGGCCGCGGCGGGCCCCGGTGCATGTCCTGCCCCGTCGCCCGCGACCTGCTGGCGTAGCAAGCTAGCGCCAGCTGGGCAACCAGATCTCCATGTTCCACGTCTGCTGCGAAATCGGCAGGCCGGTCAGCACCGGGAACAGCCACGCGAAGTTGGTCACCACCAGGGCCACGTAACAGGACACCGCGATCAGGCTCAGCGTGCGCCGCTCCGAATTCGCCTGCAGCCGCAGCCGTCGGGGCGGCGCGCCCGGGGTGTACAGGATGTCGCCGCAAATCAGCGCGATGGCCATCACCAGGAACGGCGCCATGGTCGCCGCGTAGAAGAAGTACATCTGCCGATCGATGTCCGCGAACCAGGGCAGCCAGCCGGCGCAGTAGCCCACCAGCACCGCGGCATAACGCCAGTCGCGGCGTACCAGCATGCGCCACAACGCGAAAACCAGGACCGGCACGGCCAGCCACCACATCGCCGGGGTGCCCACCAGCATCTCGGCCTTGACACACGATTGGGCGCCGCACCCGGGGACGTTCTGTTCGTCGATGGCGTACAACACCGGCCGCAGCGACATCGGCCAGCTCCACGGTTTCGATTCCCACGGGTGGTAGTTGCCGGCGGAATTCGTTAAGCCGGCGTGGAATTGGAACGCCTTGGCGGTGTAGTGCCACAGCGATCGGATCGCGTCGGGCAGCGGCACCAGCGAATGCGGGCCGATGGTCTGCCCCACCTCGTGCCGGTCGATGGCGGTCTCGGAGGCGAACCACGGTGCGTAGCTGGCCAGATAGACCAGCACCGGCATGACGGCCAGCGCATACACGGTCGGGGCGAGGTCGCGCCGCAACGTTCCCAGCCAGGGCCGGGTGACCTGGTACTGGCGGCGCGCGGCCACGTCGAACGCCAGCGACATGGCCCCGAAGAACAGCACGAAGTACAGGCCGGACCACTTTGTGCCGCAAGCCAACCCGAGCAGGATCCCGGCGCCGAAACGCCACCACCGCACGCCCAGCCGCGGGCCCCACACGGTGTCGGCGGCGCGGCCGTCGGCCAGCGCGATGTGCATCCGTTGGCGAACCTGGTCGCGGTCGACGATCAGCGCACCGAACGCCGCGACCACGAAGAAGGTGAGTATCCCGTCGAGCAACGCGGTCCGTGACGCGACGAAGCTGACGCCGTCGCAGATCACCAGCACCCCGGCGATCGCGCCGACCAGCGTCGAGCGGCTGATCCGCCGGACGATCCGCATCACCAGCGCCACCATCACCACGCCGAGCAGCGCGCCGGTAAACCGCCAGCCGATGCCGCTGTAGCCGAAGATCGCCTCGCCGAGGGCGATCAGCTGCTTGCCGACCGGTGGGTGGACCACCAGGCCGAACCCGGGGTTGTCTTCCACGCCGTGGTTGTGCAGCACCTGCCAGGCCTGCGGCGCGTAGTGCTTCTCGTCGAAGACCGGGGTGCCGCCGTCGGTGGGTGAGCCCAGGTTCAGGAACCGGGTCACCGCCGCCACGAGCGCGATCACCCCGGTCACCACCCAGCCGCGGACCTGATCGGTCGGGCCGAAATCGGCCACCGGCACCAGCGGCCCCGGGCTGACGACGGGCACCACGCGCTCCTGGTCGGCACCCTCCGTGCTCAAGGGGGATTCGCGGGGCGGGGCAGTCATCGGTGTCGATCGTAGGCTGTCGGTCATGACCACCGGCCGCCTGTTGCTGGGCGCGACCCCTCTGGGCCAGCCGTCGGATGCCTCCCCCCGCCTGCTGGACGCCCTGGCCCGAGCCGATGTGGTGGCCGCCGAGGACACCCGCCGGGTGCGCACCCTGGCCAAAGCCCTCGAGGTGCGCATCACCGGTCGGGTGATCAGCGTGTTCGACCAGGTCGAGAACGCCCGGGTGGAGTCGGTGATCGAGGCGATCCGCGCGGGCGCGACGGTGCTGGTGGTCAGCGACGCCGGCATGCCGCTGATCAGCGATCCCGGCTATCGGCTGGTGACGGCCTGCGTGGAGGCCGGCCTGCCGGTGGGATGCCTGCCGGGGCCCTCGGCGGTGACGACCGCGCTGGCCCTGTCCGGCCTGCCGGCCGAGAGGTTCTGCTTCGAGGGATTCGCGCCGCGCAAGAAGGCGGCGCGGCGGACCTGGCTGGATTCGCTGGCCGACGAGCGGCGAACCTGCGTGTTCTTCGAATCGCCGCGCCGGTTGTCCGCCTGCCTGCAGGACGCCGTCGAGCGGCTCGGCGGCACCCGCCGGGCGGCCGTCTGCCGGGAGCTGACCAAGGTGCACGAGGAGGTGGTGCGCGGGTCGCTCGACGAGCTGGCGGATTGGGCGGCCGACGGTGTGCTCGGTGAGATCACCGTGGTGCTGGCCGGCGCCACCCCGAGCGCCGACCTGCCGTCGCTGGTCGCCGAGGTCGAGGAGCTGGTCGCGGCCGGCGCCCGCAGCAAGGACGCCTGCGGGCAGGTGGCCGCCGCCCACCCGGGGGTGCGCTCGCGCCAGCTCTACGAGGCGGTGCTGCAGTCCCGACGCGGCTGAGGCCCGTCGCTCAGCCGGCCCGGGGCGCGGCGGCGATGGACGGCAGCCCGACGATCGGGGATGCCTTGTGCAGGCATTCCGCCCACTCGGCGTCCGGGTCGGAATCCGCGGTGATGCCGCCGCCGACGCCCAGCACCGCGGCGCCCGCGGCGTCGAATTCGACGGTGCGGATCGCGACGTTCAGCTCACAGCCGGCCACGGGGGAGGCCAATCCGATGGTGCCGCAATATATTCCACGACTGTTGGGTTCCCACTGCGAGAGCAGTTGGCGGGCACGGTGTTTGGGTGTCCCGGTGACCGAGGCCGGCGGGAAGGTGGCGTCCAGCAGCGCCGACGTCGGAAGGTCGGTGGGGACCTTCGCGGACACCGTGGACACCAGGTGCCACACGCCCGGGGCGCGGCGCACCACCAGCAATTCGGGCACGGTCACCGTGCCGGTGATCGCCACCCGGCCGAGGTCGTTGCGGACCAGGTCGACGATCATGATGTTCTCGGCGACGTCTTTGGCCGACGCCCGCAGCGCCGCCGGCCAGGCGTCGAGCGGCAACGTGCCCTTGATCGGGCTGGACGTGACGACCGTGCCGCGCCGTCGCAGGTAGAGCTCGGGCGACAGCGACGCCACCGCACCCCAGGTTCCGGCGACGTAGGCCGCCCGGGCCGGGGAGGTGCGCGCGACGCCGTCGACGAAGAAGTCGAGCGGTGCGCCGCTGACCGTCCCGGTGAACTGCGTGCACACGCAGGCCTGGTAGACCTCGCCGGCGCGGATCGCTTCCAGGCAGGCCAGCACACCCTCGCGATGCGCCGCCCGGTCGGCGACGCCCCAATCGATGTGGCATTCGCGCGGCGCGGCCGGCGGTGCGGCCAGCGCGGTGGCGAGCCACCCCGGCATCGGGGCGCCGGACAGGCTCTCGTACCACCAGTGCCCGTCGCGGTCGCGGCGCAGGACGCAGTCGGTCCAGCCGCCGGCGGCCTCGGGGATCCGGTTGGGCGGCGCCCCGGCGCCGGGGTCGGGGTAGGACAGGTAACCGATCCAGCCGCCGCCCACCGCGTGGGGCTCCGGCGTCCGCGGTGCCTCGACCGCGAACACGTCGTCGGCGTGCACCGGGCGCACCGACAGGCTCGGCGCGATCACCGCCAGGGCGCCGAACCACTCGCCGGTGAGCGCGGCCGGCGGCGGCAGCCCGAGCCGGCGGGTGGCGTCACCCACAGCGCCCAGCACCCGGGGTGCGGCGCCAAGATCGCCGAGCGGCTCGATTCGCACAGCCCTAGCTTGACAGAGCGGCGGCGTTTCGCACCCGCGGTGCCGCGGGGCTCAACCGCGGCTGATGTCGCGCGCGCTGGCCAGTGCGGCCAGCTTCTGCGGGTTGCGCATCACATAGAAATTGGTGATCTTGTCCCCGGCGATCTCCAGCGTGATCACACCCTCGAGCCGTTCGCCGAGGTAGAGCAGCACCGCCGGGGCGCTGTTGCAGGTCACCATGTCCACCCGCATCGCGCCCGTGGCCGCCGCCCGGCGCATCAGCCCGGCGATCGCCCGGGCCACCTTCTCGGCCCCGACCACCGGCCGGCGGGCGGCGCTCACCACGCCGCCGCTGTCGGCCGTCCACGTGGCGTCCGGGGCGAGCATCGTCATCAACGCTTCCACGTCGCCGCCGGCCGCGGTGGCCAGAAACTGCGCGGTGATCTCGGCGTTGCGTTCCGGGTCCACCGCGTCGAAACGCTTGCGCCGGGCCCGCACGTGCTCGCGGGCCCGGTGCGCGACCTGCCGCACGGTGGGCGCCGGCCTGCCCACCGCCTCGGCGATCTCGGCGTAGTCGAACCCGAACACCTCGCGCAGCACGAACACCGCCCGCTCGTCGGGGCTCAACGTCTCCAGCAACACCAGCATCGCCATCGAAATCGATTCCGCCAGAACGACATCGGCCGAGGGGTCCTGCTCCTCGAGCAGCAGCGGCTCGGGCAGCCACGGCCCCACGTAATCCTCGCGCCGGCGGGCGCCGGCCCGCAGCGAGTTCAGCGCCTGACGGGTGACCAGCTGGGCCAGATACGACTTGGTGTCGCGCACCGTCGCCAAGTCGACCGCCGCCCACCGCAGATAGCTGTCCTGCAAGACGTCGTCGGCCTCGGTGGCCGAGCCCAGCATCTCGTAGGCGATGGTGAACAGCAGTGGCCGCAGCAGGGTGAACCGTTCGGCGTGCTCGCTGCCGGTCGGCGCCTGCGTCATCGCGCGGCGACCTCCTCGTCGACCGGGGACTGCGCGGGCCGCTTGCCGCCCTTGATCCAGCGATACGAACCGGGCTTGGCCGCCTCCCGCCGGATCGACCACACCGTGCCCTTGCAGATCGTTTCCTTGAGCGAAGCCGCCGCCCGGCCGCCCAGGTACATGTTCACCGGGGTGTCGTCCGTGCGGGCCATCTGGAACGTGGCGTGCGTGCGGCCCAGGCTGATGCACTGCCCGACGAACGCCTGGCTCAGCGCCGCGGGGGTGTCGCCGGCGATGCGGGCGAGCACGGTGTTGGCTGCCTGGGCGCCCATCGGGCCGGCGGCCTGGCAGCTCATCCGCAACGGCTGGCCGGACGGCGCGGCGGCGTCACCCGCGGCGACGACGCGCTCGTCGTCGATGCTGGTGAGGGTCTCGTCGGTGAGCAGCCGGCCCATCGGGTCGGTGTGCAGCCCGCTGCGCGCCGCCAAATCCGGCACGGCGAATCCGGCCGTCCAGATGGTCGCCGCACTGGGCAGCACCACGCCGTCGGTCAGCACCACCTCGTCCCAGCGCACCTCGGCCACCGCCACGGACTCCAGCACGTTGACGCCCAGTCGCCGCAGCCGCTTGGCCACCGAGCGCCGGCCCCGCTTGCTCAGCGACGGACCGAGCACCGGGCCGCAGACCAGTGTCACCGGGCGCCCGCCCTCGGCGAGCTCGGCGGCCGTCTCGATGCCGGTCAGCCCGCCGCCGACCACGGTGATGGCCGCGGGCAGCGGCAGGTCGGTGAGCGCGTAGTGCAGCCGCTGCGCGCTTTCCAGGTCGGAGACCGAATGCGCGAACTCGGCGTAGCCGGGCACTGTCGAGGCCGTGGCGCCGGTGCTTCCCACGGCGTAAATCAGGTAGTCGTAGGTCAGCTCGGCGCCGGAGGCCAGCGCGACCCGCCGTGCGGCGGTGTCGATGTGATCGACGGAGTCGACCACCAGCTGGATCCCCTCGCCGAGCAGCGTCGCGTAGTCGGCGGTCGCCGCGCCGGTGTCGGCAACCAACTGGTGCAGGCGGATTCGCTCGACGAAGACCGGTCGCGGGTTCACCACCGTGATGTCGATGTCCGGGCGCTGGCGCAGACGGTTGGCCGCCAGCGTTCCGGCGTATCCGGCGCCGACAACAACGACGTGGGTTCTTTCGGGGGCCTTCATGGCTGTCTCCTTTTCGTCAGGACCTGTGCCCTTGAGACACCGCAGACCCGCCGAGCGTGACATGCTCGCCGGCAATTGTGACCCGTCTCACTGCGTGGCGCCGGCCGCCGCGGGCCGATTTGCCGCGTCTACCCCCGCTGAGCTGCGGCGAAGCCGTTCCGAAACGCGCGTGATACGCTGCGCTACGCCAATTCGTGGCCTGCCCCGGGCCGCCTGCACGCACCACTGGAACGCGCGAAATATGGGGCCACTTCGGGGCGCATCGGTGTGTATTGGGAGAAGCAACCTTGACGACGATGACCGCTTTGGCCGGGCCGGGCGCCGCACCGGCGTCGGCACGGTCGCGGACCCGGCGCGGGCCGCTGTCGTCGGGCGCGATCTGACGTCGCATGGTGTGCTCATCGAGGAAGCGCGCGCTGGCCGCTGTCGTGTGCGCGGCGGTGCTGCTGAGCGGCTGCGGCGGTAAGAGCGACCCCGGGCCGCTGTCGGCGATGGTCAGCCCGGCCATCCCGGCCACCGCGCAGGAGATCCCCAACCCGCTGCGGGGCCAGTACGAAGAGATGCTGAATCCGCTTTTCCCGCAAGGTAATTCGGCGCAGCAGCGATACTCCGCCTGGCCGGCGTCGTACGACGCCAGCCTGCGGGTCTCGTGGCGGCAGTTGCAGCCCGTCGACCCGCGCACGCTGCCCCCGGACGCACCTGATGACCGCAAGTTCGATTTCAGCGCCATCGACGACGCGCTGGCCAAGCTCGGCAGCCGCAACATGCGCCTCACCCTGGGCGTGTACGTCTACAAGTCCTGCTGCAACGACTCCTACGCCGACAACACGAACATCGCGATCCCGGACTGGCTGCGCCCGTCGGCCGCCAGCTACCCGGCGCCGCCGAACGGTTCCGCCCCAGGCGTCACCCAGGTGGTGCCGAACTTCAACGACCCCGACTACCTCACCGGCGTCGGCCAGCTGCTGGCCGCGCTCGGCCGCCGCTACGACGGCGACGAGCGCCTGGCCGTGTTCGAGTTCTCCGGGTACGGGGACTTCGGGCAGAACCAGCTTCCATACCTGCGTGATTCGCTGAGCGCGCCGGGGCCCACCCCCGACGACAGCGCGGCAAAGCTGGGCTATTACAGCCAATTCCGCGACCAGAGCATCACCAAGGCCTCCATCGCGCAGCTGGTCGCGGCCAACACCAACGCCTTCCCGCACACCCAGCTGGTGGTGGCTCCGCAGAACCCGGAGATCGTCCGCCAGCTGTTCGCCGACGACGTCAGCAAGAAATTGGCGGCCCCGGTCGGCATCCGCGCCGACTGCCTCGGCGTGCAGTCGCCACTGCCGGAATGGGCCGAGGCCAACGACTCGCACTACGTGCGGTCCAACGACGCGGTGGTCAACGCGATCAAGCAGCGGCTGATGACCGCGCTGGTGATCAGTCAGTGGTGCCGATTGCCGAGCGGAGCCGATGCCCGGTCGTATTACGAGAAGGGCCTGCACGACGTCATCCGGTATCACGTGTCGATGACGTCGAGCGCCGACTTCCCGGACCGCGATGCGACGTCGGCGATGGACCCCAAGCTGTTTCAGCTGTGGAGCCAGGCCAACACCTCCGCCGGCTACCGGTATTCGGTGGAGGCGAAGCCCGGATCGCAGTCGATCCAGGGCAAAGTCGCGACGATCTCGGTGGACTGGACCAACTACGGCTCGGCGGCGGCCACCGAGCGCTGGGCGCCCGGCTACAAGCTGGTGGACTTCTCGGGCGCGGTGGTTCGCAGCCTGCCTGCGACCGTCAACCTCAAGACGTTGGTCCACGACGAATCCAGCCAGTCGCGCGAGGAGCCGGTCGCGGAGTCGGCCAGCGAGTCGGTGCACGTGGACGTCTCCGGCCTGGCGCCCGGCCACTACACGCTGCGCGCCTCGGTCGACTGGCAACAGCACATCCCGGGCGCCTCGCACGTGGTGAACTACGCCCCGATGGCCCTGGCGCGGGACGGCCGCGACGGCTCCGGGCTGTACCCGATTGCCACGCTTGACATTCCGAGCGACGCGGCCTCAGCAAACGCTCAGTGAGCGGTCGCGTCGCGGCGCCGGCCGGCGCCTTGTCGTAACGCCTGATCCCCGGGGCCGTGCGTGATACCGTTTCCAGACGGATTTCGGCCGCGTCGCCGCGCGGTTCGACGTTCGACCAGCTAGCAACCGAGCGAACTATCGGACCCCTTCGATGGGTGATCGGAAGGGTCGCCGTAGGTGCCCGTATCGGAGGACCCGTGCCGCGCAGCCTGGACCTGGTGGTCACCTCCGTCGCCACCCAGTTGATGGAGGCCACGGCGTCCACCGCGACCCAGGTCAGCGAAAAGGTCCTCGCGCAGCTCGTCGAACAGTTCGATGTAAACGCCAGCTTCCTGCGACACCACGCCCAGGACGCCCCGGCCTCGGTGCTGGTGGCCGAGTGGCCGCGGCGCACCGACGACGCTGATCCGGATCCGGTGGCCGATCTCGACCTACACGGCGCCGAGTCGGTGCTCGCCCGGTGCGAGCGCGAGCGCAAGCCGGTGGTGACGCGGCCGGATCAGCCCAACCGCTGGATTCGCCGCTCGCTGAACCAGGGCAAGACACCGGTGTCGCCGTCGCTGGCCGTCGCGCCGCTGGTGTCCGGCGACGCGACCACGGGTGTGCTCGGCTTCGTCAAGTTCGGCGCCCGCAAGTGGAAACAGGACGAGATCAACACCCTCGAGGCGGTCGCCGCCCTGTTCGCTCAGCTGCAGGCCCGCATCGCCGCCGAGGAGCGGCTCCGCTATCTCGCCGAGCACGACGACCTGACCGGCGTCTACAACCGCCGCGCGCTGGTCGCGCATCTGACCGAGCGCCTCGCGGCCGGCAGCCCCGGGCCAGTCGCGGTCTTCTACCTCGACCTCGACCGCCTCAAGCCGATCAACGACTACCTCGGCCACACCGCGGGCGACTGGTTCATCAGGATGTTCGCGCAACGCCTCGAGGAGTGCGCGGGAAGCCAGAGCATGATCGCCCGCCTCGGCGGCGACGAGTTCGTGGTCATCCCGCACCGGCCGATGTCCTCCGACGACGCCGAGGCATTCGCGCGTCGCCTGTCGGCGATGTTGTGCGACCGCCTCACCATCGGCGGCCACGTGATCAGCCGGACGGTCAGCATCGGGCTGGCGGTGGGCACGCCGGGCACCGACAACTGCGCCGACCTGCTCCGGCGAGCCGACGAGGCCGTGCTGACGGCCAAGCGCGCCGGTGGTAACCAGACCGCGGTGTCCACCGACGACATGTCCCTGAAACGGGCCTTCCGCAACGACATCGAGCTGCACCTGCAGGGCGACATCGACAGCGAAGGCCTGATCCTGCACTACCTGCCCGAGGTCGACCTGTGGACGGGCGCCATCGTCGGCGCCGAGGCGCTGGTGCGGTGGCGTCATCCGGTGTGGGGGCTGCTGTTGCCCGACGCGTTCATCGGTGTCGCCGAATCGACCAACCTGGCCGCGGATTTGGGCCGGTGGGTGATGCGCACCGCGTGCGCCGAGTTCAGCGGGTGGCGGGCCAACGGTGTCGGGCAGGGCGCCATGCTGCGCATCAACGTCTCGCCCATTCAGCTGATCAGCCGCGGTTTCGTGGAGAGCGTCGCCGACACCATCGCCGAGTTCGGCATCGAAGCCGAGTCGGTGTGCCTGGAGATCACCGAGCGCGCGGTGGTGCACGACATCGATACCACGCGAAAGACGTTGGCGGAGCTCAAGGATGTGGGCGTGCAGATCGCGATCGACGACTTCGGCACCGGTTATGCCGTTCTGTCCCACCTGAAGTCCCTTCCGGTGGACATGCTCAAGATTGATGCCGGGTTCGTCCGCGACGTGGGTACCAACGCCGGTGACCTGGCCATAGTCCGCGCGATCATCGGGCTGGCCGAGGCGTTCGGCCTGGAAGTGGTCGCCGAGGGCGTCGAGACTCCCGCTGCCGCACTGACTTTGATGCAACACGGCTGCCACCGGGCGCAGGGCTTCCTGCTGTCGCGCCCGATCGCCGGGGATGCGATGGAGGCGTTGCTGTCCGCGCGCTGGATGCCGATGCCGTTTCTGGCCGATCGCGAGTCATCGTCGCTGGGTTCGCTCTAGCATCGCAACGGTGGTCGTCGCCGCCTAGGCGTTCTCGGGCAAGAAGACGAAATTGTTGACGTAGACGCCGCGGCCGGCCCAACCGTCCTCCTGGCTGCCGACGTTGGCCGGATCTTGATGCCGTGCCGGGTCGAATTCTCGTATCGGCCGCCGGACGCCATCCAGATCGAAGTAACCTGCGTAGCCCAGTCCATGCAGCAGCCGGGTGATCTGCGCGATGGAATCGGGATGATGACGTTCCTCGGCCTCCACCACGACCGCCGGGCGGTGACGTGCGAGAGTTTCTGTGGCACCGCGCAACACGGCGAGTTCATGGCCCTCAACGTCGATCTTGATCAGGCCGATGTCTGTCAGGTGCAGATCGTCGAGGCGTCTGACTGGCACGTCGATGCTTTCGATGTTGCCGCCGTCCACATCGCCCAGCTTGTTGCCGGCCTCGATCGTGCTGCGGCCCGGTTCGGACGCAACCACCCGCATGGCCGTCACGCCCGGTTCGTCCGACAACGCCACGGCTTCCACTCGGACGGCGGCGCCGACGACGCCGAACATGGTTGTCAGGTCGCGGGCCTGGGCCGGCCGCGGTTCGAAGGCGATCACCGAGCGCGACGAGGCCAACATCGCGATCGTGAACTCACCGAGATCTGCCCCGATGTCCACGGAGATCAGCCGTGGATCACACAACGACGCCACCAACCGGATGTCCGGGCGCGATTGCCCCAGGCGTTGCAGGATGCGGAACTTCCGACGCCAGAACAGGCGCGGTGCGAGCGTCGTTGCCGCGGGCGCGAGAAAACGTTTCAGCGAGCGTGCGACAGCCATCTGGGGTGATCTCCTGCCCGAATCGCGGAGCCACCAGCTTAATCGACGGTGCCGCTCACCGAGGTGACCTGCGCGCGCGGTAACGGACTCCGGGACAGGCCCCGGCATTTGCCTGTGGTGTCGCAGCCCGGGCTATAGCCTGTGGTAACCCTCGACATCCCGCACGACAACGTGACGTCAACCAACGGGTCAACGACGGTAGCGAAACGCGAATCACCAGAGAGGCAGCAGTCGATGCGTTTGATGGAGACGGTGTGTCCAGGCCGATGCATGTCGGTGTCGCTTCTCGCCTACCGCGAGCCGTTGTCGTCGAACGTCATTTAGCACAAGAGATTATGGTCCGGACAATTCGACACCGAAACATCTTCGTCGTTGGCGCGTGCGTGGCGCTGGTGCTGAGCGGGTGCAGTCATGGCGGCGACGCTGCGCCGTTGACCGCGATCGTCAGCCCTGCCATACCGTTGTCCGTACAGGACGTATCCAATCCGCTGCGCGGACAGTACGAAGATCTCCTGCAACCACTGTTCCCGCAAGGCAATCGCGCGCAGCAGCGGTATCCGGCGTGGCCGGCGTCGTATGACGCCAGTCTGCGTGTGCCGTGGCGGCAGTTGCAGCCCACCGATCCGAGCACGCTGCCACCGGACGCTCCAGACGATCGCAAGTTCGATTTCAGCGTGATCGATGACGCGTTGTCGAAACTGGCCTCTCGCAACATGCGGCTGACGCTTCGCGTGGTCGCCTACAATTCCTGCTGCGACAACACCTATGCGAACAACACCAACATCGCCATGCCCGACTGGCTTCGCTCCGCGGCCACCAATTACACAGGTCCGCAACACTATTGGTGGACACCGGGAGTGACGCAGGTCGTTCCAAACTGGAATGACCCGAACTACCTGAACGCCTTCGGTCAGCTGTTGGGTGCGCTGGGCCGCCGGTATGACGGCGACGAGCGGCTGAGCGTATTCGAGTTCTCCGGTTACGGCGATTTCAGCGAAAACCACATCTCGTATCTGCGTGACACATTGGGCGCGCCGGGACCGGCACCTGACGACAGCATCGCGAAACTCGGGTACTACAGCCAATTCCGCGACCAGAGCATCACCGCCGAATCCATTCGGCAGCTGGTGACGGCGACCGTAAATGCCTTTCCTCATACACAATTGGTGACGACGGCCCTGAACCCGGAAATCGTTCGCCAGTTGCTCGCCGACGACGTCACGAAGAAGCTGTCCGCGCCAGTGGGTATCCGCGCGGATTGCCTCGGAGTTCAGCCGCCGCTGCCTGCATGGGCGGAGAAGGACGGCTCGCACTACGTGCAGTCAAAAGATCCGCTGGTGGGCGCGCTGAAAAGCCGGATGGCGTCGGCGCTGGTGATCACCGAATGGTGCCAGCTGCCCGACGGTACCGATCCGCGGGCCTATTACGAAAAAGGCCTGCACGACGTCGTCAAGTACCACGTGTCGATGACATCGAGCTACAACTTTCCGGCGGTCAGTTCCACCGCTCCGATGGATCCGGCGTTATACCTGCTGTGGGCGCAGGCCAACGTCGTGGCCGGATACCGATATTCGGCCGATGCGGGACAGGGATCGACATCGGTGCGCGACGGGAATGCGACGCTGACCGTCACCTGGACGAATTTTGGCGCCGCCGCGGCAACCGAGAACTGGGTCCCCGGCTACCGGCTTGTCGATTTCTCGGGGACGGTGATCCGTTCGATTCCCGCGACGGTGGCGCTGAAGTCGTTGGTTCAGGGACAACTCGGAGACGGCTCGCGTAACGAACCCGTCCCGAGTTCGACGACCGAGTCGGTTCACGTCGACCTGGCCGGCTTGGCGCCGGGGCACTACACGCTGTGCGCGTCGGTGGACTGGCACCAGCACAAGCCGGGCGCGTCGAATGTGGTCAACTATCCGCCCATGCGGCTGGCCCGCGCGGGCCGTGACGGCTCCGGGTGCTATCCGATTGCGACACTCGACCTCCCGCGGGATGCGCCCACCCGTGCCCCGTGATGCGGGCACGCGGGGCGTACCGGTTCGCTGGGCAAGGCTTGGCTAGCGGCTGACCACGCGGCAGGGCAGGAGTGGCGATTTCGGCAATTCCCGCGTGATGATGCTGCATAATCTGCAATGGATGAGCGCGGCCGGTGCTGGGAATCTGTATGACGCGATTCGCGTCATGAGCTTCTAGAAAGGTTATGAGCCGATGGATTTCCGTACCTTCGTCCGGATTCTCGGCACGCACTGGAAGCTGGCGATTACCGCGCTGCTGGCCTGCACAATCGGCGCCGCGTTCGTTACTGCGTTGCAGACCAAGCACTACCAGTCGTCGGCCACGGTCCTCATCTCGTTCTCGGGCGCGACCGACCTGAATGAGCTATACAGCGGCACGGAGGCTGCACAAGAACGGTTGTCGTCGTACGCCCAAATCGCCGGCGGACACATCGTGGCTGAGCGCGCAATCCGTCAGCTCCAGCTTTCGGCCAGCGCTGACGATGTGCTGAGCCAGACCCAAGTGAAATACACTCCGAAATCGGAGCTTTTCACCATCAGCGTCAAGGACACCGATCCTGCGCGCGCTGCCGCGCTGGCGGGTGCCATGGCCAATCAGTTCAGCGCGATCCTTCCGACAATCAGTCCTACTTCGGTTCCGACCGGTGTCGGCGCCCCGGTGACTGCCGGACCGCGCCCCGAGGTGACCGAGACAACCACTCCGCCGGGCCAGCCCTCGGACCTGCCGGGTGCCGCGCTCGGCCCGACGGGCAAGCCGTTGCCGGTAGCCCGGGCGACCGTGGTCGAGGCGCCGCGGGTACCGCGCGTTCCGGTGTCGCCGGTGCCGGCGCGGAACATGGCGATCGGGTTCATCGCCGGTGTGCTACTTGCCATCGCGGTCGCGCTGACCCGCGAGGCCGGCGACCGCACCATTCGCACCCGGGAGAAGCTGGAGGGAGTCTCCGGGGTGCCGACTTTGGCGGAGCTGCCCGGAAAGCGCGGCAAGGTTCCGCGGTTCGGCACCGATGCCGCATCCGACGACGCCATCCGGGGAATGCGCACCAGGTTGCTCAGGGCGATGGGACCGGAAGCCCGCCGGGTCCTGGTGGCCGGACCGTTCGGCGGCGAAGGCACGACAACCACGGCGATGAACCTTGCGCTCGCCCTCGCCGAAATGGGCGAGGACACACTGCTTGTCGAGGGCGACAGTCGCCGCCACGTCGTCGCCGGATTACTGCGGGTCGAATCGGGTGAGGGATTGGGTAACGCGCTGGCCAACCCCGAGATCGCCGGCGATGCCGTAAAACCAACCCCCATTTCGAGGCTGTTCGTTCTTGCGTCCAGGTCCGCGCGCCGCGAGAGTTTACCTGTCAGCGCGTATTTGCCGGAAGTGGTGGACCGGGTCCTGCAGGAGTTGTCGTCGCGCTTTGACCGAATCGTGGTGGACGGGCCGCCGGTCCTCGCGACCGCCGACGCCGGCCTGCTGGCCGGCGCCGTCAACGCCACGGTGTTGGTGGTGCGGGCGCGCCGCACCACCGCCGACGAACTCACCGACGCGCTGACGGCCCTGCGCGCGGCCGGTGCACAGGTTGTCGGCACCGTGCTGATCGACGCGCGTCAGTCGTTGCACATCAGAGCGGCGGACCGCGCCTACCGGTCAAAGGCGAGCGGGTCGGCGTGAATCTCTACCTGCGGGCTCGTCATCGCCTGGCGGTGGAGGGAACGCTGCTGGCGATATTCGTGTTCGGGTGCTTTGCGTTCGGCGTGCTCTCGGTGCGCCGAACCACCGAGGGTGTGCTGCTGACCGCCGCGTTGTTCTGCGTGGTCGTCTACTGGGTGAAACCCGAAGGGATGGTCGCGGTTACGCTGTTCGGGGCCTTCGCGGCGCTGCCGGAAGGCTTGCATGTCGGGAAAGTCTTTGGCCCCGTGACGGTTTACGCCTACCACGTGGCCGCGCTTCTCGCGATCTGCTACCTGATCCCATCCTTGAGACCGCGAGCGCGCGACTTCTGGTTGCCGGGCATCTTGGTGCTCACGGTTTTGTGGTCCACGATCACCGGATTCGAAACCGGACACGCCGCTCTGGTGGTGATGCGTGAATCGTCTGCCATGCTCGAAATGGCCATCGGATTCGTCCTGGCGTTGTTGGTCGTCTACGGCGGCCACGTCAAGTTCGCGATCCGGGTCATGATCGTGATTCTGTGGTTTTCGGCCGGCATGGCAATTGTGAGCTCGCTGTTCGCCATCCGGCTGGCCGGCCGGGCGGAAAGTCTGGAAGGCACGACGGGTGCCGGTCAGGCCGTCCGAATCATTTTGACCACCCAGACTCCGGCGACCGCCATCTTGTCCGCCCTGGTCGCCGCCCCGATCGTCGCGCGCGTCAGGCCCGCAATGTATCTCGCGCTGGGACCGCCGGCGTTGAGCATTTCGCTGCTGTCCTTCTCCCGCAACACGCTGATCTCCATGGGAGTGGCGGCCGCCGTAGCGCTGCTCGGCAGCTTGAGCTGGGCGGCGGTGCGCCGCACGATCACGACCGCCGCGGTCGGCATGGCCTTGATCGCGGTGACTGTGCCCGGGTCGTTGTTTTTGTTGCAGCGCTCGAAGACCGGGGCATGGCTCAGCGACCAGTTCGTCGCCTTCAATCAGCGGGTGCTCGGCGGGGTGACGTCAACCGCACTCGCCGTGGATGATTCGGCGCTGGAACGGCTGCGAGAAATCAACCTGCTCAAGGAGACCATCGCAGCCGCCCCGGTATTCGGCCATGGCCTGGGATACGTGTATCAGCCGCCGACCGGGGATGACGAGTTCCATCTGTACCTCTATCCCGCCTATTCCCACAACTTCTACCTGTGGTGGTTGGCCAAAGCCGGGGCTGTGGGCATGGCGGTGTTCGCGCTGTTCGCGCTGACGCCGGTGATCCTGGCGCTGCGCTGCGCGCCGGCGGCGGCGAAGATCAGCGCGGCGGTCGCCGCCGGACTGCTTGCGATTTCTGCCGTTTGGCCGTTGCCGGAGATGCCGATGGACGCCCTGGGGCTGGGCCTGGCTCTGGGCGCGGCGATGGGATTCGCCGGCCTGCGACGCAGAAGCGGTGACGGAAATCAGGACGACGTCGACCCCGTTCCGGCGCCCACTCTCGAGTTAGGCCCAACAGCTCATGTCAATGTCGGTGCCGCCGCCTCCAGCTGATCGGGCTCGCCCACCGAGCGGGCGGCCGGACAAGCTCGCGGTGATCCACGTGGGGCCCGATGTGTACAGCATCGGCGGGACGCAGTCGGTGATCCGGATCATCCGCGATCACAACATCGGCGCCGACGAAATCCGGGTCCTTTCGACGTGGGCAGGGCCGCGTCGCCATCTGAAGAGCCTATTGCTCACCGCGCGTGCGGGATTGGTGCTGGCCCGGGTCGCGGGAACGACCATTGCACACTTTCATATCTCCAACGGCGGAGCGTGGTTGCGGGAAGGATCGTTGATCCGACTGGCCAGAGCGCGCGGTCTGCGGGTGATCGCCACCGTCCACGGCTCCGACTTTCCTGAGTTCGCCCAATCGCATCCTCGGTTCGTGGGCGCCACGCTGCAGCTCACAGACCACGTGATCACCTTGTCGGCCGAAGCCTCCGCCGCCGTTGCCGAGGTGGCGCCCACGATACCGACCACCATCGTGGCGAACCCGATCATGATCGATCGAGAGGCTCCCGGGGCCGGCTCGACGCCGCCGGTGGTGCTGTTTGCCGGCGCCGTCGGGCATCGGAAAGGCGTGGACAGGCTCGTCGCGGCGTGGCGACTACTGCTCGCCGAGGGCATCGAAGGACGTTGTCGCATAGTCGGTCCCATCGACGACTACACGCCGCCACCGACGGAACGGCTGACCGTCGAAGGCCCGGTACATCCCGACGCCGTGCGTGAGTTAATTCGATCGGTTCGAGTGGTTGCGCTGCCGTCGTCGGCGGAGGGGATGCCGATGATCCTGACCGAGGCCCTCGCCGGTGCGCGACCGTTTGTGGCGACGGCCGTCGGCGGTACGGCGCAGATCACACCGGACCCGAGCATGCTCGTTCCGCTCGACGACGTGCCGGCTTTGGCCGCGGCGATCGGGCGCTACCTACGCGACCCGGCCCTGGCCGAGCGTGATGGGCTACGAGGTCGGCAGCACGTCGCGGCCACCCGGAGCCCCGAGGTCATCGATGCGCGGCTGCGCCAGATCTATGAGGGCTGTGGCATTGCGGCAAGTTGAACTCAACGGGCCGCAATTGTCGGTCAGTGCAATCGGTTTCGGGTGCGCGGCCTTGATGCGATCGCCCTCCCGCAAGGAGCGGATGGCCGTGCTGGCCAGCGCGATGGCCGGCGGTATCACCCATTTCGACATCGCGCGGATGTACGGGCTGGGCAGGGCAGAGGCAGAGCTGGGGGCGTTTTTACGCACGGTCGATCGCGACAGCGTGACCATCGCCACCAAGTTCGGCATCGATGTCGGCGGCGCGGCTCGGCGCCTCGCGCGGTTCCAAAGCCCAGCCAGGGCATTGCTTCGGAAGGCGCCCGCGCTCCGCCGCACCGTGAAGCGACGCCAGGCGCCCTCCGCGGCCGTCCGGCTGTACGACGCGGCGGGCGCTGCACGCAGCCTCGACCAAAGCCTCGCCGCGCTCGGCGTCGACTACGTCGACATCCTGTTCGTACACGCCCCGCGACCCGGCGACACGGTGGCCGGCGATGAACTCCGCGAGTTCTTCGAACGCGCCCGCCGGCAGGGAAAGATTCGAGCGTGGGGCGTCTCGCAGGACGAGGGGCTCGACGCGGATTTCTCCGAAGCCTTTGCGCCCGAAGGGGTCAATCAGCTGCGCAGCGATCTCCTCGATCCGGCACCGCGAACCGCCGACCTCGCGTTCGGCGTGCTGAGCGGGCCGTACCGAAAAGTCTCGGCTGCGCTGCGGGCGGATCCGGTGTTGGCGCGGCGTTGGCGCGAAGCCCTGCAGACCGACCCCCTCGCTCCCGGCGTGCTTGCCACGCTGATCCTCGGATCATCCGCCACCGCAACGGGTTGCCGGGCGATTCTTTACAGCAGCACCCGGCCACACCGGGTTGCGGCGGCCGCATCCGCCGTGTCGTCGCCGCCGGACGCGGAAACCGTGACGCGGTTCCTCGCGCTCGTCAAGGAGTTTCGAGAGGGGTCTGCCGCGTGATCCTCGGCGCAAAGGACTTCGCGTCCGACATGACGATCGAGGGCGACGTGGTGATCGTCGGGGCCGGCCCGATCGGCATCGCGACAGCGCTCGAGCTTGCGGCCGCGGGCGTGCAGGTGACACTCATCGAAAGTGGCCTTGAACGCTCGGACCAGGCGACGCAGGCGTTGGCGAGTTTCGATTCGCGCCAGGACGACTACTTCCATTCGCGCAGTGAGCTCACGGTCCGCCGGCAGGTCGGTGGAACCTCGGCGTTGTGGGGCGGGCGCTGCGTCAAGTTCGACCCCATCGACTTCGAGAGTCGGCCGATCACCGCGCAGGCCCCCTGGCCTATCGGGCATGACGATGTCGAGCCGTATCTGCAGAGGGCCTGTGACTGGGCTGTCTGCGGCCACGCGGCCTTCAATGCGCGCGATATCCCCGAAATCGCGCACCGCGAGATGATCGATGGGCTTCCCGACGGCCAGGTGCGCACCACAGACCTCGAGCGCTGGGCCTTGCCAACGCATTTCGGGCGCGAATACCGTGCGGCATTGCGCGGCACGCCCGGGCTCACATTGTGGACGGGCCTCACGTGCACCGAGATCGTGGCCGCGCCGACCGGTGACCGCGTCGATCACCTCGTGGTCAAGACGCTCGACGGGCGGCGGGGGAGAGTGATCGCGACGGACTACGTCGTCGCGACGGGCGGTCTGGAGGCCACCCGACTGCTGCTGGCGTCGGACCGCCATCACCCCGGCGGGCTGGGGAATGCCGGCGGCCACCTGGGACGGTGGTATATGGCGCACGTCGAAAGCCGGGTGGCGCGCGTGCAATTCACCACGGACAAGGTCCTCTACGCGTACGAACGGGACAACGACGGCGTGTACATTCGCCGGCGCTTCACCTTCGATCCGCATCTGCTCCGTGCAGCGGGAATGCCGAACGCCGCAGTCTGGCTGGTGAATCCGCCGATCAGCGACCCGGGTCACGGAAGTGGGATACTGTCGGGGGTCTATCTGACTCTCATCTCGCCGGTCGGCCGGTTCCTTTTGGCCGGGGCCATTCGTGAGGCACACACCAAGACGGACGGATCGCCGCGAATCGTCGCGCACCTGCGCAATATCGTGCGCGACCTGATCCCCTCTGTCCGGTTCGCGATCGCGTTCTGCTATGCCCGGTTTCTCCGCAGGGGCAGGAAGGCGCCGGGTTTCTTCATCAAGAGCGCCGACAATCGCTACCTACTCCAGTACCACGGCGAGCATCTTCCGCACTGGGAGAGCCGCGTCGAGTTGACCGACGAGCGGGACACGTTGGGCATGAGGAGGATTCGCACCCACATGCACTTCTCGGAGGCCGATTATCAGAGCGTGCGCAGGGCGATCGTCGCGATCGACGAGCACCTTCGTCGCCACGGCGTGGGCCACGTGGAGTGGCTGACCGACGACGTCGAGGGCGCGGTGCGGGCGTTCATGACGAAGCGGACCGGCTTCCATCAGGCGGGAACCACCCGGATGTCGAACTCGCCGCAGGACGGCGTCGTGGACCCGCAGCTACAGGTCCACGGGGTGCGCGGGCTCTACGTTGCGAGCACGTCGGTGCTGCCGACGTCCAGTCAGGCCAACCCGACGCTGGTCGGGATCGCGTTGGGCGTACGGCTTGCCCGGCGGCTCGCCGACGCGCGAAAGCCGTGCAGCCAATCCGAGTTCGGGGCGCACACCGACATGCCCTGACTCTTCCCTGGTGCTACCCCTGAGGAATCACGTCGCAGCCTGCCACATGTCGTCGATGAGCGACTTCGTCTGCGCGATGTTGGTGCGGCTGGACGCGCCGAACACGATCGACTGGATCTGCGGCTGCCTGCAGACGTACTCGATCGCCTCCCGTGGCGGTATCGCACCCGAGGCGAGTACGGACATCGCGATCAGCCGGCACTGCCGCTCGCGGACGGTTTGCTCGTAAAGCTCGACGCCCCCGCACATCCGGAATCCGATCTTGTTGAAATTAGCGCAGACGATCGGGTTTTCGATGCCCTGCCTGTCGAGCGCATCGAGGAGTCTGGGCAGGTTCATCGTGATGAAACCCGGCTCGGCGTTGTACTTGAGCCTGACGTGGTCGGAGAACAGCCGGAAGGCCTCGTCCATTCCGAGCCCGAGCAGCAGATCGGTGACCACGTTCTGGATGAAGATGACGGGCGTCGACACTCCGGCGAACATCTTCATCTCGGCATCGACCAAGAGCTGCATCAAGGGCTCGACGTCCTTGCCGGCGATCGCGACGCCGCCCTTGAACATCGATCTCACGGCCCCGTTGTCCGGCAAGAACTTCCGGAGCGCCTCCACGATGCCGAACTCGGTCACGGCATTGGCATACTTGTGCGCGTACGGCATGCACGGGTAGAAGACATAGTCGGGGTATTCGGTTCGGTTGGCGCGGAAGTGGTCACAGATCTCACCAACCCGATCGTGGGTGGTGCAGACGAACGTGCGGATGCCCTCCCGATAGGCGTCGTCCAGGGTCGCGAGCACAGCGGGGAGATGCTGGAACCGTATCGCCTGTGCCCGTGCCTTGTCCTCGGACATGTGATTGACGCCGAAGAACTGGTTGTCTCCGAAAAGCACGCGGTCCATGGTCACGATGCCTTCGGGGTGGCGAGTCTCTTGATGCGCGCGACGATCTCACGCCGGAATGCGCCGCGCGGGGATCCGTTCGCCGCACCCCGGGGCGGCGCCACGGAGACCGTGGTGCCCGTGCTACCGGTGATCATGTCGACCACGCGGTCGACGTCCAGCGCCGAGCGAAATGTGTTCTGGCCGTCCACCCGGTTCTGTTTCACGCTGTTGGCGAAGTAGTCGATCTGCGCCGAATACTCCTCGCCGCGCAGGTAATACCACACCTCCTCGGTGAGGTCGGTCGTGTATCGGATGGTCCAACCTTTGCCGAACCCGGGAAGCTGAGGGTGTGCCTCGCGAAGGTAGATCTGGCACTCCTGGCGGTCGGCTGTGATGCGGCCGTTGGTTCCCCACACCGACACCTTCGTCGACATCTTGCGGAAGCTTTCGTCGCTCCAGTTCACGCAGAGCTGGCCGGTCGCGCCGCCGGGATATCGCATGGTGCAGTAGACCTCATCGTCGACGTCCCGCGAGAAAACGCTGTGGCGGACCACCCCGTCGACCGAATGCGGCACGCCGGCCACGAAGTTCATCAGATCGATGGCGTGGCAAGCGTAGTCGTAGAGGGCGCCGCCGCCCTCGGCCTTCACGCCGCGCCATGTGCTTCCCTTTGCCCGGAGCACGACCGGGCCGTACGCTTCGGCGCGGACATGGTGGATGCGTCCCAGCGCGCCGGAAGCCACGATCCGCGCCGCCTCCTGGAAAGAACCGATGAACCGGCAGTGATAGCCGACCTGGGTAACGAGCCGACGCGTCTCCGCCAGGGTTACCAGCCGCTCGCCGTCCGTCACGTCGAGCACGAACGGCTTCTCGCAGAAGACGTGTGCCCCGGCCGTCAGCGCCTTTTCGACGATTGGCGCGTGCAGCCGCGACGGGACGGCGACCACCACCGCTTCGGCCCGGGTGGCCGCCAGCATCCGGTCGAAGTCGTCGTAACAGTCCAGGCCGGTGTATTTGGCGAGGACATCGCGGACATAGCCGGCCGAATCACAGATACCCACCACGTCGAGGTCCGGGTGCGTGCGCAGGATCGCGAGATGCGACAGCCCCATTTTTCCGAGACCGACCAGCGCCGTTCGAATCATTGTGTGCGCCTTTCACTCTTCGGTCGCGACGTGTGCAGCGAAGGTGTCGAGCCGGCTGGGCAGGAGGAATCGACCTTGCTTTGCTCGGGTGATCGGCGCCCGTGTGCGTGGATGCACCACGGCCGCCGCGCAGCCGACGGCTATCGAGACATACCGGGCATCCCTGTCCTCGTACGCAGTGAGACCGCCTGCTTGGCGGCGCTCAACGCAACGTTGATGACGTTAGCATCGGCGGGCCGTGGATTTCGGCGATCTCGTCGATCTCATTGCCGTCGCCCGACGGAGGCCACCGGCCGCGACATCGGCCCGCGCCGGCCGAGTTTCGTTGGTATATGCGAGAACGCGATTGGGGAGAGGGCGGCTTCATTACCATTGAGCTGCCGCCTCGCCCATCCACCGCGGGGCGGGGAGTGAAAGTTTTCGTCGTGCGGCCGAGGTCTGGTCGCGAGTGCGTGAGATGGGGAGGACATGGCCCGCCTGCTCCTCATCGCGTCCTCCGGCGGGCATATCTACGAAATGTTTTGCCTGCGCGACTTCTGGCAGGACAAGGATCGGTGTTGGGTGAGTTTCGGGACCGCCGACGCCCGGTACCTGCTGCGCGACGAGGAAGAGATTTACTGGGCGGCGCACCCTACCGTCCGCAACGTCCCGAATCTGTTGCGCAATCTGGTGCTGGCGCTGCGACTTCTGATCCGCCACCGGCCCGCGATGATCCTGACCACCGGATCGGGCGTGGCCGCCCCCTTCCTCTGGCTGGCCTGGCTGCTGCGGATCCCGACTGTCTTCGTGGAGTCGATCACCCGCATCACCGAACTCTCCCTCACCGCCCGGATGGTAAAGCCTTTCGCTTCCCGATTTCTGGTGCAATGGCCCGAGTTGGTCGACCGCATCCCCGGCGCGGAATACCACGGGAGGATCGTGTGATCTTCGTGATCATGGGCATGGAGGTGCATCCGTTCGACCGGCTGGCGCGTGCGGTCGACGAGCTGGCCCGGGCGGGCACGGCCGGGGAGGACTTCTTCGTGCAGCTCGGAACCTGCGGCTATGAGCCGCGGCACGCCCGGTTCGAACGTTTTTTGTCCTTCGGTGACGTATGCGAGCAGATACGGCGCGCGTCCGTGGCCGTCACCCACGCCGGCGCCGGATCGACCTTGCTGTGCATCGAGCAGGGCAAGCATCCGGTGATGGTCCCCCGTCGCTCCCGGCTCGGCGAGCATGTCGACGAGCACCAGCTGCCGTTCGCCGAGAAGCTCGAGGCGGGCGGGCTGGCCACCGTGGTCCGAGAAATGGAGGAGCTGCCGGCAGCGATCGCGGCGACGCGGTCCCGGGGGCGCCGGCCGATTCGCTGGGCCCGGCCCGCGAGCTGACCGGGTGGCTGGAGACGTTCTGGCGTGGACTCGCCTGAGTCGTCCGTCAGTGCCGTCGGCGCATCACCTGCGCAATGACCTCGAGCAAGCGGTCGGCGACCAGATCGACGGAGCATCGCCGCGTGTAGTGGCGCGCGGCCTCGGCGCCTTGTGCCGCCGCGATATTCGGGTCCGCCAGGGCGTCGAACGCGGCGGCGAGCCCGGCAACGTCGTCGACGCCGGTCGGGGGGCAGCCCGGCGGTTGGTACTCCGGCAGGGCACCGGCGGTGGACACGATCGGCATGACGCCCAGCTGCATCGAGAGCACTTGCACGCCGCTTTGTGAAGCACGGCGATAGTGGGCGATCGAACCTTTCGCGGCGGCCAGCGTCTCGACGACATCGGCGTAGCGGAAGCTGCCGTTGCGCCAGCGCGTGTGCTTGGGCAGCGTGGCCGCGTCCAGTGCCCCGTCGCCGATGAGAACCAGGTCGTCGCCGCGCCAGCGGCCCCCGATCACGTGTCGCTGCCAGGCTTCCAGCACGACGCCTGCGTTCTTGTACGGGTTGAGGCGGCCGAACATGACGAAATCACGGCGTCCTTCGGGCCCGACGAACGGCGGCAGGCGGTCCAGGTCGAGGTCGCTGGCCAGAGGCACGACGTGCACGGGCGTGCCGGCGATATCGCGCCGCGCCGCGACGGCGGAGGCGACGTAGTCGCTGTAGGTGACGGTGGCCGCTGAACGGGCGCCCCAGCGGTCGAATACCGCGCGTTCGTAGGCCGGCGTCAGTTCGTCGGGATCGTGTGGCCGGTCGTCGTGCACCACTTGAATGCGTGGGACCCGTCCGGCCAGCGCAATCCAGCGCGGGTCCCGGACCAGTTCGGCGATCACGACGTCAGGCTGGTATTCGCGGACCCGACGCCAGGCCCTCAGGGTCGGGAGCCAGGTTGCGGCGGTGCGGAATCTGGGGTCGAGCACCAACTCGTAATCGCGCGCGGCATCGGACTCCGGATGCTGGTCCGAGGTCACCAACAGCACATCGGCGCCGTGGCGCAGCAGCGCTTCGGCCTGGACGCGTACGGCCGGGCGTGTCCACGGCGAAAGCCAAAGCACCCGAGGCGTATTCACAGCACGGCCCCGATCGCATCGAGGTAGGCGTCGGCCATCGCCTCCACGGTGTAGTGCTTGTGCATCCGCTCGTAGCCGCGTCGTCCAACCGATGGCAGCGCGCCCGGGTCCGTCAGGATCCGCGCCAGCTGTTCACGCCAGCCCGAGACAGACACTGGCTCGACCAGGAATCCGGCCCTGCCGAAGTCCAACATTTCCGGGACCGCGCACACCGCCGACGCCGCAACCGGTATCGCTCGCGACATCGCCTCGAGAATCACGACCGGGAAGGCCTCCGAGCGGCTCGGGACGCAGAGCAGATCCGCGTCGGCCAGGGCCGGCCCGGGGCCCGCCGACCATCCGCGCCAGTGAACCCGCTTGCCGACCTGTGCAGGTGTTGCCGCCTGCAGTCTCTCTCGATCGGGGCCGTCGCCGAAAATGGATAACCGCCAGGGCAATCCGGCCAGGTCGCTCAGCGCCTCGATGAGCAGGTGGGGATTCTTGTGCTCGACGATGCGGGACAGCATCACCAGGTGCAGCGGCTCACCGCCGGTTCGGTGCCGAGGGCTCGGATCTCCGATGTCGGCGACGCCGTTGGGTGCGATGAAACGCCTTCCCCAAAGCCGATGCTGTGCGAGCAGCATGTCCCAATGCCGTTGCGCCAAAACGATGAAGCCGTCCGCGCGTCGCATCGCGGCGGTCAGGGCCCGTGAGTAGATGGGCCTGTCCTCCTCGGGCGGAACATGCGGTGCGACCAACCAGTGCCGGTGTCGTCCCGCCGCGCGCCACACACTCCCGAATCCCACTTCGGTGTTGGTATCGCCGGTGATGACCACCGCCGGGCCCGCCGGGATGTCGACGATCGGCGCCCACCACGGTTGGCGCACCACGCGCACCGTGTCCGGGATCTCGGAGATCAGCGGGCCCAGCCGCTGCATGCAGGCAATGGTGACCGCGTAGCCGCGTCGGTCCAATTCCGTTGCCAGCAACGCCTTTTGCCGCTCGGCTCCACCGTAGACGAGGCGGTTGGTGGTGATCACGATCGCCGGCAGGTCCGTGCGCCCGCGTGCCCGTTGTGCGCGGCGCAACCGGTCAAGCACGGTGGCTCCGGCCAACCGCACGTCGGCGCGGTGCACGCCGTGCTGGTGTTCGAGCAGCAGCGCGGCGTTGGCGCGCGCCAAATCGCGACGGCGGCGGTCTTCCGCGTCGGTGACGGCCGGTCCTTCGGTCGCAGCGCAATCGACGTCGGGCTCGTCGGTCGACAGGACACGCCAACCCGCTGCGCGGGCCCGCGCTTGCCAGTCGGCCGCCTCGCCGTAGCAGAAGAATTCCTCATCGAAGCCGCCGAGGGCGTTCCAGGCCGCGCGGTTGATCGCCAGGCACGGCGGGCGCCGGGTGATGAAGCGCCGCGCCAGCCGACCGGGTGCACCGCCGTCGCGCGCCATCGGCGAGACCGCGGCCACCCGGGGCCCGCGGAGCAACTCTCGGGTCCTGGCCAACGATCCCGACACACGTGCATTCGCGTTGAACAGCAACAGGTTTGCATCGCCGGGGACGTGTTCCACCAGCCCGTTGAAGCGCGCGGCGAAGTTGGGGTTCGGCGGCCCGGACACCCAGTGCACCGCGTGGTACCGGGCGTGCAGTCGGTCCCGGTCCAGGCCACCCTCGTTGGTCTCCGATACGTAGACCGGCACCTCGGGCAGATGCTCGGCGAGGCTGCCAAGGCACGCTTCGAGCAGCTCGGGGTCGTTGTGGCTCACGATCAGCGCCGCGAGCGATCGGTGCGCCGGCAAGGGGGGTGGGTCGTTGGCCGGGCGCTTCAGATATGCCCGATCCGTCGTGCGCGTCACGTGATCGGCCGCTTCCGGGGTTTCATCTAATCCTCGATCACCGTGCGGGGCCGGCGGTCGTTGACGATGCGGGCCGGATAGCCGGCGACGTCGACATCGTCCGGCACCGATTTGGTGATCACGGCGCCGGGCCGGATCATCACGCGGTCCCCGACTTCCGCGCCCAGCACCATCGCCATCGGCGAGATGAACACGTCGTCACCGATGGACGGGTAGTGGCCGGGACGCCCTTCTCCGATCGTCACTCCATGGTGTATTCGGCAATTCGCGCCGACCCGGGCCTTGTAGTGCACGACCACCAAACCGGGGTGGGCGATCGACAGGCCGGGACCAAAGACGTTGCGCGGGATGTCGAAGCCGAGCCGTTCCCCCAACAGCTTGGTGCGCAGCCTCAGGTATGCGGCGACGGCGTGCCCCGCCGGTGTGCGGGCCGTGTTGGTCCAATACTCCGATTTGCGCAGTAGGCGCTGAAAGTAGGCCGGGCGCTCCAAGATCCGGTGACGGAGCCGCCAACGCTGCAGGCCGTACGCCTTGAGGTCCGCCGCCAAATACGCGCGCAAATCCTCCCGAGTCCTGATCATGGGACCCGCTGCCGGCGTAACGACGCCAGGTCCGAGAACGAGATCGGGCCGGCCGCCGCGCTGGTGGCCAGGTAAACGACTGCCGCCACCGCCAGGGTCAGAATGACGTGATGACCCGAAAGTAGCAGCGTCACCGCCACACTCGCGGCCGTCGGGACCAACAGGCGCAACACGAACGTCACCGGTGTACGGTAACCGCACCGACGGCGCAGCCACCAACTGGAAACTGCCATGTTGAAGAACTCCGTGCACACCAACGCGATACCGGGACCGACCGCGCCGAACCGTCCCGCCAGAGCGAGATTGAGCGCGACATTGAGCGCGAGGGTGACGACCGTCAACCACAGCAAGACCTGCTGGTGATGGCTGGCGACCAAGCCTTGGCCAAGTGTGCCCCCGACGAATCGCAGGGCGGCGGCGACGAACAGCAACGCCAACGTCGGCGTTCCGCGCTCGACGAACGCCTTGTCTCCGAAGAACTCGATCAACGGTCCGGCCAGCAGCGCGCCGACGACGGCGACCGGGACCGCGGCGAAATACATCAGCTCGACACTGCGACGCAGAAAGCCGGCGAAGGAGGCGACGTCACGAGAAAACAGCTCGGTCGCGGTCGACAGTGTCGACTTGAGGAACACCAGCGACACGACGATGGTGTTGAAGGCGATGGTGAAGGCCAACCCGTAGACGCCCACCTCCGAGTGGCTACTCAGCAGCGAAAGGATCACTCCGTCGGCGCGGCAGTAGAGGAATCCAACCACCAAAAACGCGGTGAGGGGCAGGCTTTCGCGGAGCAGGTCGGCGGCCTCGCGGAGGGCGAAGATCGGCCGCACCGAGATGCGCCGGGTCGCCGCGGTGCCCTGAACCAGGAGCTGGACGGCGGGCGGAATGAGTTGAGCGACGGCGAACCAGATGACATCCGACCGCGTCGCCACCAGGAATGCCACCATCGCAAGGGTGGCCGACCGGCCGAGGACGTCGGAGACGGCGACCGCGGAGAACCGCACGGTAGCGAGAAAGACCGGCTCGAAGCGCGTCACCATGGTCTGCATCAGCAGGGCCCCGCAGAGCACGACGAGCATCACGCGCACTTCCGAGTCGCGATAGATGAGCAAACCCGATAGCGCCGCCACCGCCGCCAGTGGCACGCAATAGATCAGGGCGAGGCCGCTGTTGATGCGCACCAGGCGTTCCAGATCGCCGCGCCCGGATGTCACCCGGCGCACGATCACCGTGGCGATCCCGAGGTCGGCCAGGCTGGTCCACATCGCGATGTAGAGAACGGCGATGGACAGTTGGCCGTAGCGTCCGGGTCCCAGATAACGGGCGGTCATGGCCACCGAGACCACCGAGGCCAGCATGCCCAGGGCGCGGCAGATCAATTGGATCGAGAACGCATGAGCCATCTGGTTGAGCGGGACCGACGGCGCCACCGCGCCGGGTGCCGTCGGCTCTGTCATGGCTCGCGAGCCTAGTAGGCCCCGTGGCTCGTGAGGACCGCTTTCACCGTCTTGGCGACAATCACCAGATCACCCGACATCGACCAGTTGTCGACGTAGGACAGGTCCAGCCGCACCGACTCTTCCCAGGACAGGTCCGAGCGGCCGCTCACTTGCCACAATCCGCTGACGCCCGGCTTCACCAGCAACCGCCGCTTCACGTCGCTTTCGTACTTGTCGACTTCCCGTTGCAGCGGCGGCCGCGGACCCACGACGCTCATGTCTCCCTTGAGGACATTGATGAACTGGGGCAGCTCGTCAATGCTGTACCTGCGCAGAATCTTGCCCACCGGGGTGATCCGGGGGTCTTCGCGCATCTTGAACAGCATGCCGCCGGTGCTCTCGTTCAGCGACAGCAGGTGTTCGATCTGCGTGTCGGCCCCGTCGGTCATGGTCCGGAACTTGAGCATCGTGAAGGGTTTTCCGTCGACGCCGATCCGCTCGGACGGGTAGAAGACGGGTCCCTTGCTGGTCAGCTTGATGGCGATGGCGGCGGCGATGAGAACCGGTGCGGTGGCGATCAGGGCGGCCAGCGAGAACACGAAGTCAAAGGCCTGCTTCTGGAAGCGATGTGCCCCTTCGTATTGCGGCTTGTCGACGTGCAGCAGGGGAAGGCCCGCGGTGAGGCGCAGGGTCAATCGCGCCTCGGTCACGTCCATGACTCCGGGCGACACGACCAGGTCGACGTTCAGGGTCTCGAGCTGCCACATCAGCTCCCTGATCCCGTGCATCCCAAAGTGATCCGTCTGGGTCAGCGCCACGGTGTCCGCGTCGCAGCTGGCGATCGCGGAAGCCGCGTGGGTCTGGTCACCGAGGATCGGGATCTCGCGGCCCGCGATGGTCAGGCAGTTGCCGCGGGCCGGCCCGTAGCCGGGGATGCAGACACCGACCACGACACAGCCGGCCAGCGGGTTGCGGGCGAGTTCGTGCGCGAGGTGGGTGACCGCCTGGCGGTCTCCGATCGCCAAAACCCGGGTCTGGTAATGGCCTTCGGCGCGCTTGCGGTTGACCTGCTTACGCCACACGCTGCGGCTTCCCAGCAGTGCCAGGGTCCCGACGGGAAGCGCGATGGCCAGGTAGCCGCGGGCCAAGTCGACCTTGGCGAGCAGCGTCACCATCGCGATGATTCCGAATGTCCAGAACGAGGCGGTGCCGATCCGGCGGTACTCCTCGATACCCTCGCCGATGACTCGCGTTGAGCGCGTTTGGAATACCGCGAGGGCAGACAGCCACAGCGCCGCGAAGAGGCAGGAGAACAGCGTCATCGTCGGGTCCGAGTAGCCCGACGTGTTCGCGATCTCGCCGAAGCGAACGTACTGCGCAAGGAACACCGAGGCGCAGACGATCACCGAGTCGCTGATGCGCAGGTTCTGCGAATAGTGGTCCTGCCACCGCCGTAAGACGTTGCCACCGGCCGAGGGCAGCCGACCGGCGACCGCCGGTGCGGCCTCGGTTTCGCCGCGATGCAACGCGGCCCCGCTGGGGGGCCAGGGCTTCAGCGGTCGCCGGCCGGGCATGACATCCACCGTGTTGCGAATCATTACCGACTGATGCATGTTGCCACCTGTTCCACTGGAACCAATCGGGGTTTCCGCGAGGGCCAGCTCGCGTCCTGCTCGGAGATGACCGTGACCGGTATGGGCCACGTGATGCCGAATTCGGGGTCGTCCCACCGGATCCCATGCTCGGCCACGCCGTGCTGCCCGCTGACCTGGTAGCTGACTTCGGTGTCGTCGACCTGCGTCTGGAAGCCGTGGGCGACATACGGCGGCAGGTACAGCGTCCGGTGGTCGTCGGCGTTCAGCTCGACCATCAGGTGGTCGCCGTAGGTCAGCGAGTCCGGGCGGACATCGACCGCGACGGCGGCGATGGCGCCGCGAGTGCACCGGACCAGCAAGGCCTCGGCGTGCGGCGGCTCCTGACGGTATAGACCGCGCACGGTGCCGCGGGTGTAGTTGAAGACGATATCGGTCTGTGTGACATCGAAATTCAGCCCGTGGTTGGCGAAGTCCCGGGCGCAGAACGCGCGTGAGGAAAACCCGCGATGGTCGCGACTGGGCTCGAGGTCGATGATCGTTACCCCGGCGACCTTGGTGGGCGTGTACTTCACTTACCGCTCCTTCCGTGACCGGGCCTGCTGAAAACCTTGTCGCTCATGCGATGGCTCACGCGTATCCGGCGGCCGGCGGGCGCGTCATCACCGTGGGGATAACGCCGTAGCGGGGTCCGAGCGTCTTACCCGACGCGGCCGCCAGGCGCGGCAGCGAGCCCATGACGCTCGGCGGTACATTCGCGCCGGCGAGGTTGATGGCGGGCAGGGCGGAAACGGCGCTGTTGGCCGCGGGGATCACGCTGGTCCAGCTGGCCGGCACGGCCAGCGGCCCCAGCGAGGCGGCGCTGCCGAGGCTGCCGAACACGCCAGAGCCGAACGATCCGACCGATCCGAGCGCGCCCGCGCCGGTGCTCGCCGCGCTCGCGGCGCCCGAAGCCGCCGCCACGGCCCCGCTGCTCGCGGCGTTCGCCAAGCCTTGTGCGGTTTGGGCCATACCGAGGATCGAGGACATCCCGTACAACGGGGTCGCCGCCGCCGAGAACGCACTGGGAATGGCGCCCGGGATGCCCGAGGCGAGGCCGGTCGCGATCGACGACGCGCCCGAGTCGGTTGCGCCGGCGCCTGCACTTCCGACGGTCCCGACGGTCCCGCCGAGGTCGTTGGCGGTGTTGGTCGCGACGGTCATCGGTGAGGAAAGCTGGTGCAGCGCGGTGGGGACGTTGGACACCACGTGTGCCAGGTTCGCCTGCTCCGATTGCGAGGTGACCTGTCCGACCACCGCGGCCTGTTGAGCCATCCCGCTTTCGTTTGTCACGTGGGGGGCGGGATTGAACTGGGTCACCGAGCACGCGGCGGCCGAGCCGGCGGCGTACTCATACATCGCCGCGGCATCCTGCGCCCACATCTCGCCGTACTCCGCTTCGGTGGCCGCGATCGCCGCCGCGTTCTGGCCGAAGAAGTTGGTCGCGACCAGCACCGCGAGCTGGGCACGGTTGGCGGCGACCGCCGGTGGGGGCACCGTCATTGCGAACGCGGCTTCGTAGACCTCGACGGCCAGCCTGGCCTGACCCGCCGATTCGGCGGCCCGCGCGGCGGCGCCGGCCGTCCATGCCATGTAGGGGGCGAAGGCGGAGGCCATCGCCAGCGACGACGGGCCCAGCCAGCGCTGCGAGGTCAAACCCGCGATCACGGTGCGGTAGCAGCTGGAGGCGGCGTGCAGCTCGGCGGCCAAACCGTCCCAGGCCACGGCGGCGGCGATCAGTGACAGCGGGCCGGGACCGGCATACATCCGCGTGGAGTTGATCTCCGGGGGAAGAGCTCCGAAATCGATCATTTCAGGCCGTAACCGTCAGGCGGGCCGAGGCGGCGGTCGCGGCGGAAAAGGTGCAGGTGCCCGGGGCTGCATCGATAAACCGCAGGTCAGCCGGGGTCTGGCGGTCTGGTGAGACCTGTGACCAGCGGTTCGCCGTGACGAACGACATGTGCTTCCCCTTAGGCGGTGCAGACGGTCGAGACGATGTTTACGGGTTTTCCAAACTGACGATCTGACAATAGCGTACAAAACATACCAATGGTTTGACAAGAACGTGTGATCTAGACCTCAGGTATTTACGCGCGCGTCAACCGGGACAGCCGTATGACTGCTAACCTCAGGAGTGGACTGGACATCTTTGAGTGACGCGCGTGGCGGGTTCGCTCCAAACCCCTGAAGAACCGAGGTGGTTGTGCCCTGCTTGAGCAAGGCGTTTGTCGACGTAGTGGCGCCTGATGGTGCCCACGGCGTCGGTCTCGGCCTGGGCTCTTGCGTCAAAACTCGCGCCGCGGGGAATCCGAGTTCTCGATCGCGATGACGACCCACTCGACTGACGGACGAGCCGACGCGACCCGGCAACAGATACTGCGGGCCGCGTCTCATCAGTTCGCCCGACGCCCGTACCACGACGTCGGCCTCGATGACATCCTCGCCGAGGCCGAACTGACCAAGGGCGCGATGTACTTCCATTTCAAGTCGAAGCACGCGTTGGCGGTCGCGATCATCGACGGCCAGACCGAGGCCGGCACCGAAGCCGTGCGAGAGCTGCTGTCGCGCGGTCTCTCGGGCCTCGAGACCCTGATCGACTTCTCCTACCTGATCGCCATCAAGGACATCAAGAGCGACGTCGTCAGGTCGGGGCTGAACCTGATGGAATCGGTCGGCCTGGCGGACGGGTTGCAGGAGAAGTTGTTCGACCGATGGATTAAAGCGCTGGCCAGGGTCGCCGAGCAGGCCAAGGCCGAGGGTGACATCAACGACGAGTGCGACCCGCAGGACGTCGGGCGCCTGATGGTCTCGCTGCACATGGGTCTGCGGAAGACCAGCAATCTGGACGAACCGGAACGATTCCTGCGCGACCTGGAGAAGTGCTGGTCGCTGCTCCTGACCGGCGTCCTGCAGCCGGATCGCACCGAATACTTCCGTCAATTCCTCAGGCGGCGTGCGGCGCTCGCCATCAACACCAGTTCCGCGGATGTCGACTAACGGCGGCGCCACCGGGGGGTTACACGGGGGGATCGTCGTGGTGGCGGCGGCTGATACGGCGGGCCGCCTTGCGAGCAAGGTGAAACCAGATGGGCTATCGGCGCATCCGATGAAACTCCGGAGGTGCGTGCACAATGGCGCGCCAAGTTCGCTCTGAAGCCACCCGCCGAAAAATACTCGATTCCGCGATCGAAGTATTCGGTGACGTCGGGTATGCCGCCGCCGGATGGAGCACCATCATCGAGCGCACGGGAATGACCAAGGGCGCGCTCTATCACCACTTCGATTCGAAAGAATCATTGGCGTCGAACATCATCGAGGAAGGCTCGGACGCACTTCTCAGCGCTTTCCGCAATGTGTGTGGGGCGTCGTCGCCGGGGCTGGAGAACCTGCTGCACGGCACCTTCACGATCGTCGAAGTAGTGAACTCGGACAGAATGGCCCGCGCGGCCGCGCAATTGGCCACGGCGTTAAGCGGATTCAACGGGGCGGCGTCGCGCTTCTTCGCGAACCTGATGTTGGAGACGGCGCAAGAGGCGCGCCGCGCAATCAAGGAGGGCGACCTCCGCAGCGAAATCGACCCCGACGTGCTCAGCGCGTCGATCATCGGCAGCCCGGTTGGTGGCCAATGCCATCTCCAGCCACGGCAGAATCGGCGACATCGTCGGCGACCCCACCGCGCGCCTGCATCAGATATGGAATCTGCTGCTGCCCGGTGTCGTCTCGGAAGCGTCGCTGCCCTACTTCGAGCAATTCCTGCGCCGCGAAGGAATGCGCCACGCGGCGGCCAGGGCGGCCCGCGACGAGGCGGCCGCGGAGTCGGAACCCGATTAGATTCCGGTGATGGCCATTGCCGGGGCGCCGCAGGATCTCGAAGCGGTGGTGCGAGAAACCTTTTCGCGGTCGCCACGACGGCGATTCCGTTATTGGGGTTGCAGCGCTTTCAACAATGCATACTGTTCCGGTGATGTACCGGAAATCTCTCCGCCGAGTATTTGCGTTCGCCGGTGTCGTCGGATTCTTGGTGATGAGTGCTCCGGCATCGTGGGGCGCGCCGGCCGACCCCGTTCCATCGACGGACTCAACGACGACCCTGTCGCTGGTTGACGTCGGGTCCGCCGCCACCCTGGAGTTCTGGGGGCTGACGAGCAACCAGCAGCTGACGGTTCCTGTGCTGCATGGGCTGACGCCGGCCGCCCTGAATGCGACGGTCGAACTGCCGATCAATCTGCGCTCGGGGTTGATCACCGTGACGCAGGGCGAGCGCACCCTGGCAAGGCTGAACCTGCCCAGCACCGATCAGTCAACGATCGCCATCCCGTTGACCGGGGCCGAAGTCACCGACAACTCGCTGACGGTGACCGTGCATGCGTACCTGGTTCCGGTGGACGGATACTGCTTGTACCAGGAAAGCCCCCTGCGCCTGACCAATGGAACGGTCTCCTACTCCGGGGTCGAACTGCCGCCCACCACGGTGGCCCATTTCCTGCCGCCGGTGCTGCGGAAGCTGAGCATCTATCTGCCGCAATCGCCGTCGACCGCCGAGTCCGACACGGCAATTCAGCTCGCCACGTCCACCGCCGCGCACTATGGCAAGCAGGCGCCCGACATCACGGTGATCCCGTTGCCGGAAGGGCAGAACTCACCGCCGGGGCCGCCGCAACCGCTGGAGCGGCAGGTCGTCGTGAAAGAGGGCCCGGACAACGGGCTTTCGCTGCAAGGTTCTTCCGGCGTGCCGTGGCTGTTGATCTCGGGCCCGCTGAACCGCACCGACGAGTCGGACACGGCCATCTTGTTCAGCGACATGTCGGATCTGGCGCTGTCGTCGAAGGCGTCGATGGAGTCGCCGAAGCCCAAGGTGCAATTCCCCGGCAACGCCGCCTCGCTGCGCGAGCTGGGGCAGCCCTTCGCCAACTCGACCTCACTGCAACCCCGGGTGTCGGTAGGCGTGGACCAGGCCAGGTTCGGCAGGTCCATTCATTCGGTGCGGGTGCATCTTCAAGGGTCCTACACGCCGACGTCGAACAACATCGTCGGCCAGATCGCGGTGATGATCGGGCCGGAGACCATCGACCACTGGCCGACTGACGGCCATGGCACCGTCGACCGGTGGGTCGACGTGCCGGACCGGCTGCTGCAGCGCTACACCAATCTCGAGTTGGTACTCGATGTCGCAAGCAACGTCGGGCACTGTGGCGACTTCTACACGGCCGGGCCCGGAAACCAGCTCCTCACGCTGAACATCAACGGTGACAGCACGGTTGAGAGCAGCCCCGCCGCGCCGCCGGTGCCGGACGGCTTCCAATCGGTGCCGCAAACCCTGATGCCCCGCGTCCAGGTGGGCATCGCCGAGCACTCGTTCATCGACACCGTGCGCGCGCTCGACATCATGATCGGCTTGCAGCGGATCAGCTCGACCCCGATCGACACCACCGTCACCACCGTCAAGCAGGCGATCGATTCCTCGAACCCGGCGCTTTTGATTTCCGCCGACGGGTGGAACCAATCCGACGTGGTGCTCCCGGTGGCCGCGGGACCCAGCGGCCCGATCACCGTCAACGCCGTCGGGCCCGGTGACAAGCCGGCCAAGCTCACGCTGGACCCCGTGCTGCGCTTCGCCTCTCTCCAAACGGTTTTCAACAAGGGCCGGTCGCTGTTGGTAGCGACGTCCAACGGAGCTCCCGGACAGCTCGACGAACTGATCAGGTGGCTCAAGAGCGACAACAACAAGCATTGGCAGCGACTCAGAGGTGTTGCGGTGGTATCGGTGCCCGGGCAAGACCCGGTGACGGTCGACCATCCGCCGCTGGCCGCCGGTGCGTCCGCCGCCGGCTCCGGAGGTCATTCCGATCTCGACTGGCTGTGGTGGTTCGGCGCCGGCTGGGTGGCGGTGGCCATCGTCGGTGCCGGGGTGATCCTGTGGCGCGTCAGGCGCGAATCATGGCGGCGCCAATAGGGTTCGACGCTTGATGGCTCCAGTGCGGAATGCGTTGACGCGTCCGGCCGTCAAGGACACCGCGGCCCGGCTGCTGTGTGCCGCAGGTCTTCCGGCGCTGGCGCGGCGACGGCACCGCGACGTGCTGGCGATCGTCATGTTCCATGGCGTGGAGGACCACCCGCTGTCGCCGCCATGCCGGCATGTCCACGGCGCGCAGCTGTACCGCCGCCAATTGGAATACGTGCGTGCGCATTTCACCGTGCTTCCGCTCGAGGAGGCCCTGACGTGCCTCGCCGCCGGAACGTTGCCGCCGCGCGCGCTGGCGATCACGTTCGACGACGGCACCCGCAACCTCATGACACGCGCGCTGCCGGTGCTGCGCGAGCTGAACCTGCCCGCGGCGGTGTTCCTCGCGACGGGCCCGATCGGCACCGGTGCAACCTTATGGCCCGACCGGCTGTGGCTGGCGATCGCGCGCACCAGTGCCGTCGAAGTCGACTTGGCCGCTGTGGGATTGGGGACACGTTCGCTCGACGGCAGCTCCGAACGCGGCGCTGTCTACGTGGCGGCCGTCGAGCGGTTGAAGAACCTTGGCGACGCGGAGCGCATCGCGGCGCTGGACCAGGTCCTGGGCGCACTCGGATACCGCGACGACGGCGACCCCGGCCCGTTCCGGATGCTCAGCTGGGACGAAGCGCGGGAGATGGCCGCCGATCCTCTGGTGACGCTGTATCCGCACACCGTCACCCACCCCATCCTCTCGCGGTGCGGCGACGACAAGGTCGAGCGGGAGATCGCCGATTCCTGCGCGCAGCTGGAGCGTGAGACCGGCTCGGCGCCAACAATTTTCGCCTACCCGAACGGCCGGCCGCAGGATTTCGACGCCCGAGCCGTGGACGCGTTGCGCCGCCGTGGGGTGCGCTGGGCGTTGTCCACCGCGCCGGGATTCGCCGATCGCCGCTGTGACCCGCTGGCACTGCCGCGGTTGGCGGTCGGCAGCGGTTCCTCGTTCGACTACTTCCGGCTCATGGTCTCCGGCGGCCTGCCGCGCCGGCGCGCGGCGGCGGCCTGCCGCGCCGCTGAGGGTGGTTGGGGGCGGCTAGCGCGTTTCTTCCCAGAGCTGCTCGGTGAGGTCTTGGAAGGCGGCCAGGGCGAACTGATCGTCCGCCCGCCGCACCGCGGACTTGCTCATCAGCGCGCGTACGACGGAGCCGTCCTTGTGCGCCAGCTCGACGACCTCGTTCGCGAGCGCATGCACGGTCGCCAACAGTGAATCCGACGCCGGAGCCTCGTGGAAGATCTGTTCGAACCGCAGCGACAGCGTCTCCTCCGGCTCGTAGCCCATCATGTCGGCAAATGCGGTGTTGGCGAACAAGATACTGCCGTCATCGCTGATGGCCAGCACCGGAACCGGGATCCGCTCCAGCACAACCAGCGCGGGCAGCTCCTTCAAGGTCGTCATCGGCGATTGGCTCTGTTGCCTGTTCTGGCGTCGTTCCACACCAAAGATTATGGTCTATGCCAGAAGTTATGTTGCGTTCTTTTGTTCAAAAGCGGCAGCGAAGTATTCGCCGTGTCGACGAACTCGCTTATTTGTCAATCGAATTGTCCGGGTCGCCGGCCGCCGCCGAGAGGCGTTGAGCGTTCCGCTCACTCGACCTGGTAGCGGGGGAACACGCCGGTGGGGGCGGGCAGCGCCGTGCCGGGCGCCAGGCGCGTGCCGACGGCGGCGAACGCCCGCTGGTCTGACGGCTGGCCGAGCAGATCCAGCAGCTTTCCGGCCGATTCGGGCATGACGGGCTGCACCAGCAGCGCCGCGATGCGCACCGCCTCGCAGGTGACGTACAAGACGGTGCGGAACCGTTCATGATCGGCCTGCGACTCGCTCTTGCGCAAGACCCACGGCTGTTGCGCCGAGAAGTACTTGTTGGCCTCGCCGAGCATCAGCCAGATCGCTTCCAGGGCCAGATGCATCGCCTGCGCGTCGAAACTGGCCCGCACGCGTTCCAGCAGACCGCCGGCCGTGGCCAGCAACTCGGTGTCGGCGGCGGCCAGGTCGCCGGGCTCGGGGACGACCCCGTCGAGATTCTTGGCAATCATCGACAACGACCGCTGCGCCAGGTTGCCCAGCTCGTTGGCCAGATCGGAGTTGATCCGGGTCACGATGGCGTCCTCGCTGAAGCTGCCGTCCTGGCCGAACGGAACCTCGCGCAGCAGGAAATAGCGCACCTGGTCGACTCCGAACGTGTCGATCAGGTTGATCGGGTCGACCACGTTGCCCACCGACTTGCTCATCTTCTCGCCGCGGTTGAGCAGGAATCCATGCGCGAAAACCCTTCGCGGCAGCTCGATTCCGGCCGACATCAAAAACGCGGGCCAGTACACCGTGTGGAACCGGATGATGTCCTTGCCGATCATGTGCAGATCGGCCGGCCAATAGCGGCGGAACCGCTCGGATTCGGTGTCGGGGTAGCCGACCCCGGTCAGGTAATTGGTCAGCGCGTCCACCCAGACGTACATCACGTGGTCGGGATGCTCGGGCACCTGCACGCCCCAGTCGAACGAGGTGCGCGAGATCGACAGGTCGCGCAGCCCGCCCGAGACGAAGCTGACCACCTCGTTGCGCCGCACGTCGGGCGCGATGAAGTCCGGGTTCGCCTCGTAGTGGGCCAGCAGCTTGTCTGTGTAGGCCGAGAGCCGGAAGAAGTAGGTCTGTTCCTCGGTCCAGGTCACCGGGGCGCCGGTCTCCACGGCCAGCCGGGTCCCGTCCTCGCGGAGTGTGGTCTCCGATTCGACGAAGAACCGTTCGTCGCGCACCGAGTACCAGCCCGAGTAGGTGTCCAGGTAGATGTCGCCGGCCGCCGACATCCGGCGCCAGATCTCCTTGGACGCCTCGTGGTGGTCGGGATCGGTGGTGCGGATGAACCGGTCGAAGGAGATGTTCAACCGCTCCTGCAGCCGCTGGAACACATCGGAGTTTCGCCGGGCCAGCTCGGGCGTCGGGATGCCCTCGGCCGCCGCGGTTTCGACCATCTTGAGGCCGTGCTCGTCGGTGCCGGTCAGAAACCGCACATCGAATCCGTCGAGCCGCTTGAAGCGGGCGATCGCGTCGGTCGCGATGTACTCGTAGGCGTGGCCGATGTGCGGATCGCCATTGGGGTAGGTGATCGCGGTGGTGACGTAATAGGGCCTCATCGCCCCCAACCTTATTTGGGGGCGACCTATTGTGTGCGCGTGAGTTCCAAACGCCGGCCGCCGCCGGCCCCCGAGCCCTTGAGCCCGCTCGTCGACGCGCACACCCACCTCGATGCGTGTGGTGACGGCCCGGATATGGGAGCCGACGGCGTGCGGGCCATCGTGGACCGCGCCGCGGCGGTCGGGGTGGGCGCGGTCGTCACGGTCGCCGACGACCTGGACTCGGCGCGCTGGGTCACCCGGGCCGCCGGATGGGACCCGCGGGTCTACGCCGCGGTGGCGCTGCACCCGACCCGCGCCGTCGCGCTCGACGACGCCGCCCGCGCCGAGATCGAGCGGCTGGTGTCGGAACCCAGGGTGGTGGCCGTCGGCGAGACCGGCCTGGACCTGTATTGGCCCGGCCGCCTGGACGGCTGCGCCGAGCCGGCCGTGCAGAAGGAGGCCTTCGCCTGGCACATCGACCTGGCGAAGCGGTGCGGCAAACCCCTGATGATCCATAACCGCGACGCCGACGACGAAGTGCTCGACGTGCTGGCCGCCGAGGGCGCCCCGGACGCCGTGATCTTCCACTGCTTTTCCTCGGATGCCGCCATGGCCCGCCGCTGCGTGGACGCCGGATGGCTGCTGAGCCTGTCCGGCACCGCCAGCTTCCGCAACGCGCGCGCCCTGCGCGAAGCCATCCCGCTGATACCGCCGGAGCAGCTGCTGGTGGAGACCGACGCACCATTCTTGACGCCCCATCCGTATAGGGGGACGGCGAATGAGCCGTATTGCCTTCCTTATACTGTTCGGGCGATCGCCGAACTGGTGGATCGTCGCCCCGAAGAGCTGGCCGAGATAACAACGGGCAACGCTCGACGGGTGTACGGATTGGTCACAGTGTGACGTAAACGACCAGGCGATTCGTTGAATTTCGCCGCGTCGGAGTTGCCCAACAGTGACCGGTTCGTTACCGTCTTGTGATCGAACGGTTGGGCCATTTAGGCCCTTAATTTGTGACTTGCTGCTGAATGAGTGGGTTGTTGAGGGTTGGGTAGCGCGCGTTGAGTGTATTGACAAAACTTCATCAGAACCCTTCGCCAATGTTGCGTCTCGTCGTCGGAGGGCTGCTGGTAGTCCTGGCATTCGCGGGCGGATATGCGGTCTCGGTGTGTAAGACGGTGACGTTGACCGTCGACGGGGTCGCCATGCAGGTGACCACCATGAAGTCGCGGGTCATCGATGTCGTCGAGGAGAACGGGTTCGCCATCGACGAACGCGACGACCTCTATCCCGCCGGTGATGTCAAGGTGCACGACGCCGGCAAGATCGTGTTGCGGCGCAGCCGCCCGCTGCAGATCTCGCTGGACGGCCACGACGCCAGGCAGGTGTGGACCACCGCATCCACCGTCGACGAGGCGCTGGCCCAGCTGGCCATGACCGACACCGCCCCGGCCGCCGCCAACCGCGGCAGCCGCGTTCCGCTGGCCGGGATGGCGCTGCCCGTCGTCAGCGCCAAGACCGTCCGCATCAACGACGGCGGCGCGGTCCGCAACGTGCACCTCGCGGCGCCGAACGTCGCCGGCCTGCTCAGCGCCGCCGGAGCGCCGCTGCTCGACAGCGACCAGGTGGTGCCCGCCGCGACGGCGCCGATCGTCGACGGGATGGAAGTCCAGGTGACCCGCAACCGGATCAAGCAGGTGACCGAGCGGGTCCCGCTGCCCCCCACCGCCCGTCGCATCGAGGATCCGGGCATGAACATGAGCCGCCAGGTCGTCGAGGATCCGGGCAGCCCCGGCACGCAGGACGTCACCTTCTCGGTGGCCACCGTCAACGGCGTCGAGACCGGCCGGCTGCCGATCGCCAACACCGTCATCACGCCCGCCCGCGATTCGGTGGTCCGCATCGGCACCAAGCCCGGCACCGAAGTGCCCCCGGTCAGCGACGGCTCGATCTGGGACGCGATCGCGGGCTGCGAGGCCGGCGGAAACTGGGCGATCAACACCGGTAACGGGTATTACGGCGGTGTGCAGTTCGACCAGGGCACGTGGGAGCGCAACGGCGGGTTGCGGTTCGCCTCGCGCGCCGACCTCGCCACCCGCGAGGAGCAGATCACCGTTGCCGAGGTGACCCGGGAGCGCCAGGGTTGGGGTGCGTGGCCAGTGTGCAGCGGAAGAGCTGGTGCGCGCTGACCATCCGGCTACTCGGGCGTACCGAGATCAGGCGGCTGGCCAAAGAACTTGAATTTCGGCCACGGAAATCCCTCGGCCAAAACTTCGTCCACGATGCCAATACGGTGCGCCGGATTGTCACCACCTCCGGCGTGAGCCGGTCCGACCACGTCCTTGAGGTCGGGCCCGGGCTGGGTTCGCTCACCCTGGCATTGCTCGACCGCGGCTCGCCCGTCACCGCCGTGGAAATCGACCCGGTGCTGGCCGAACGGCTGCCCCACACCGTCGCCGAGCACTCCACCAGCGAAGGCCAGCGCCTGACCGTGCTCAACCGCGACGTGTTGACGCTGCGCCGCGACGAGCTGGCCGTGCAGCCCACCGCGGTGGTCGCCAACCTGCCGTACAACGTCGCCGTGCCGGCGCTGCTGCACCTGCTCGCCGAATTCCCGTCCATTCAGACCGTGACCGTGATGGTGCAGGCCGAGGTCGCCGAGCGGCTCGCCGCCGAGCCGGGCGGCAAGGAGTACGGCGTGCCCAGCGTCAAGGTGCGCTTCTTCGGCCGGGTCCGTCGTTGCGGCATGGTGTCGCCGACCGTGTTCTGGCCGATTCCGCGGGTCTACTCCGGGCTGGTGCGCATCGACCGCTACGCGACCTCGCCGTGGCCCGCCGACGAGGCGTTCCGTCGCGCGGTGTTCGCATTGATCGACATCGCGTTCGGGCAGCGGCGCAAGACCTGCCGCAACGCGTTCGTGGACTGGGCCGGCTCGGGCAACGAGTCGGCGGATCGATTGCTGGCCGCCAGCATCGATCCCGCTCGCCGCGGCGAGACGCTCTCGATCGACGACTTCGTGCGGTTGTTGCAGCGATCCGCAGACCGGCCCCATGGCGCCTCCCAGACGACGCCGCGAAGCACGGAACAGGGCGCGTCGGCGGGCTGACGGCGGGCCGCCGGGGCGCAGATGCGTGTGGTTGGCTCTCAGCAGCGATAGTCTGCAGCCGTGTCAGCGTCTGACGGCAACACCGCCGCGCAGTGGGTTCCCACCGGGTCGGTGACCGTTCGGGTCCCGGAAAAGTCAACCTGTACCTCGCGGTCGGCGACCGGCGCGAGGACGGTTATCACGAGCTGAACACGATCTTTCAGGCCGTTTCGCTGCTCGACGAGGTGACGGTCCGCAATGCCGACGTGCTCTCGCTGGAGATGGTCGGCGAGGGCGCCGAGAAGCTGCCCACCGACGAACGCAACCTCGCCTGGCAGGCCGCCGAGCTGATGGCAGAACACGTCGGCCGAGCGCCGGATGTGTCGATCATCATCGACAAATCGATCCCGGTGGCCGGCGGAATGGCCGGGGGGAGCGCCGACGCGGCCGCCGTGCTGGTCGCGATGAACTCGCTGTGGGAACTCAACGTGCCGCGTCGCGACCTGCGCGCGCTGGCCGCCCGGTTGGGCAGCGACGTCCCGTTCGCGCTGCACGGCGGGACGGCGTTGGGCACCGGCCGCGGCGAGGAGTTGGCGACGGTGTTGTCCCGCAACACCTTCCACTGGGTGCTGGCGTTCGCCGACAGCGAGCTGCTGACGCCTGCCGTCTTCGCCGAGCTGGACCGGCTGCGCGAGGCGGGCGACCCGCCCCGGCTGCCCGCTCCCGGGCCGGTGCTGGCCGCCCTGGCCGCCGGCGACGCCGAGCAGCTGGCACCGCTGTTGGGCAACGAGATGCAGGCGGCCGCGGTGAGCCTGCACCCCGCGCTGCGGCGGACCTTGCGCGCCGGCGTGGAGGCCGGCGCGCTGGCGGGGATCGTGTCCGGGTCGGGCCCGACGTGCGCTTTCCTGTGCTCGTCGGCGGCCGCCGCGGTCGACGTCGGCACCGAGGTGTCGGGGGCCGGCGTCTGCCGCACGGTGCGGGTCGCGAGCGGGCCGGTGGCGGGCGCGCGGGTGGTCCCCTCACCGACCGAGGTGTGAAAAAAACCCCAATTCGCGCATTGGTTTGGCGCCACCCTAAGAGGAGTTTAAGATGATGCGCGGTGACGGGAAGCGTTGAGCAAGATCACTTAATTCCATCGTCCGCCGGGTGTCCCGGCGGACGATTAATGAATCGGGCCCGGCAAGACTTCTCCGGTCCGATTCGCGCTTATCGGGTGATCGAACGCCGCGGCACCGCGGCGGGTGCGCACGCATCATCGTTCCGAGACCTAACCGCCGCCCAACTGTGTTTGCGTGCTTGCGGCGAAGAGTCACCCAGCGGGCGGAACATGAGATTCCGGGCATTGGGACCAGGGCTGGATCCGAGGAGGATTTTGTGAGCAGGTTTACCGAGAAGATGTACCGCAATGCCCGGTCCGTGACGACGGGCATGGTCACCGGTGAACCCCACGAACCGGTCCGCCACACCTGGGGCGAGGTCCACGAGCGCGCGCGCCGTATCGCGGGCGGCCTGGCCGCCGCCGGCATCGGGCCCGACGACGCGGTCGGCGTGCTCGCCGGCTACCCGGTGGAGATCGCCCCGACCGCGCAGGGCCTGTGGATGCGCGGCGCCAGCCTGACCATGCTGCACCAGCCCACGCCGCGCACCGACCTGGCCGTGTGGGCCGAGGACACCATGAACGTCATCGGCATGATCGAGGCGAAGGCCGTCGTCGTCTCCGAGCCGTTCCTGGTGGCCATCCCGGTGCTCGAGGAGAAGGGCATCAAAGTCGTCACCGTCGCCGACCTGCTCGCGGCGGAGCCCATCGAACCCGTCGAGGTCGGTGAGGATGCGCTCGCGTTGATGCAATTGACGTCCGGATCCACCGGGTCCCCGAAGGCGGTGCAGATCACCCACCGCAACATCTATTCCAACGCCGAGGCGATGTTCATCGGCGCCCAGTACGACGTCACCAAGGACGTCATGGTCAGCTGGCTGCCCTGCTTCCACGACATGGGCATGGTCGGCTTCCTCACCATCCCGATGTACTTCGGTGCCGAGCTGGTCAAGGTCACGCCGATGGACTTCCTGCGCGACACGCTGCTGTGGGCCAAGCTGATCGACAAGTACAAGGGCACCATGACCGCGGCGCCCAACTTCGCCTATGCGCTGCTGGCCAAGCGGCTGCGCCGCAACGCCAAGCCCGGCGACTTCGACCTGTCGACCCTGCGCTTCGCGCTGTCCGGCGCCGAGCCCGTCGAGCCCGCCGACGTCGAGGACCTGCTCGACGCCGGCAAGCCGTTCGGCCTGAAGTCGTCTGCGATCCTGCCGGCCTACGGCATGGCCGAGACCACGCTGGCGGTGTCGTTCTCGGAGTGCAACGCCGGCCTGGTGGTCGACGAGGTGGACGCCGACCTGCTGGCCGCCCTGCGCCGCGCGGTGCCGGCCACCAAGGGCAACACCCGCCGGCTGGCCACCCTCGGCCCGCTGCTGCGTGACCTCGAGGCGCGCATCATCGACGAGAACGGCGACGTGATGCCCGCCCGCGGCGTCGGCGTGATCGAGCTGCGCGGCGAGTCGCTGACGCCCGGCTACCTCACCATGGGCGGCTTCATCTCGGCCCAGGACGAGAACGGCTGGTATGACACCGGCGACCTCGGCTACCTGACCGAAGAGGGTCACGTGGTGGTCTGCGGCCGCGTCAAGGACGTCATCATCATGGCGGGCCGCAACATCTATCCGACCGACATCGAGCGCGCCGCCTGCCGCGTCGAGGGGGTGCGGCCCGGCTGCGCCGTGGCGGTGCGGCTGGACGCCGGGCATTCCCGCGAGACGTTCGCGGTGGCCGTGGAGTCCAACGCCTTCCAGGACCAGGCCGAGGTGCGCCGCATCGAGCACCAGGTCGCCCGAGAGGTGGTGGCCGAGGTCGACGTGCGGCCGCGCAACGTGGTGGTGCTCGGCCCGGGGACCATCCCGAAGACGCCGTCGGGCAAGCTGCGCCGGTCGACCTCCGTCAGCCTGGTCACCTAGTCCGCGTCGGCTGGCTACCAGGCGTGGACGCGGTTCTGCGCGGGCTCTAGCCCCAGTTCGATCAGCAGCTCGGTCGCGTCCGCGGCCTGCTCGCAGATGGTGGGGACCTCGGGGCGCTCCGCGGCGCTGAACGCCTCCAGCACGAACGCCGCCGGATCCTTGCGTCCCGGGGGACGGCCTATCCCGATCCGGACCCGCTGAAAGTCCTTGCTGCCCAATGCGTTAGCAACCGACCGCAGGCCGTTGTGGCCGCCTTCGCCGCCACCGATCTTGAGCCGGATGCGCCCGAAATCCAGGTCGAGGTCGTCGTGGATCACGATGATGTCGCCCGGTGTCACCGAGTAGAACTTCGCCAACGGGCCGACCTGGCGGCCGGATTCGTTCATGTAGCAGCGCGGCTTGGCGACGACCACCGAGTGCCCGGCGAGCCGGCCGCTGACGATCTCGGCGCCGGATCGCTTGTGCGCCTTGAACTTCGAACCCATTCGCTGCGCGAGCAGGTCGGCGACCATGAATCCGACGTTGTGTCGGGTCCGGGCGTAGTTGTCCCCCGGATTGCCCAGGCCGACGACCAGCAAGGGCTCGGCCACGTCGCGATCCGCCTACTCGGACTCGGCCTCGGCGGCCTCTTCTTCGCCGGCCTCGGCCTCCGCTTCGCCCTCGGCCGCCGGGCCTCCTCGGTGACCTCGCCCGCGCCCTCTTCGGCCAGTTCCTCGGCCGTCGGCGCGGTGAGCACGTTGACCACCAGGGTCTCCGGGTCGGAGATCAGCGTGACGCCCTTGGGCAGGGCGATCTGTCCGGCTGAGAACTGGGTGCCGGGCTCGGCGCCCTCAATCGACACCGTCAGCTGCTCGGGAATCGACAGCGCGTCGGCCTCGATCTCGATGGTGCTGGTGTCCTGGGTCACCAGGGTGCCGGGCACGGCCTCGCCCTCGATGACGACGCGGACCTCGACGACGACCTTCTCACCGCGGCGCACGACCAACAGGTCGGCGTGCTGGATGGTGCGGCGGATCGGGTGGATGTCGAGCGACTTGGTCAGGGCCAGCTGCTCCTTGCCCTCGATGTCGAGGGTCAGCACCGCGTTGGTGCCCGCGTGCCGGAGCACCGCGGCGAAGTCGTGCCCGGGGAGTTCCAGGTGCTGCGGGTCGCTGCCGTGGCCGTAGAGGACGGCCGGGATCTTGCCGTCGCGGCGGGCGCGCCGGGACGCACCCTTGCCGGTCTCGGCGCGGACCGCGACCTTCAACTGGTTGAGTGCTTGCTTGGCCATCGTGTCGCTCCTGTGTGCTCGCTCGTTGTTCGGGGCACGGCCAGGGTCGCGACGATTCGTCGGTCTCCGTCGATAACGGTGCTGGCCAGCCAGTCACCCTCGCCGTGACGCCCGGTCAGGTTAGCGCATCTGCACCTCAGAGGGGAAATTCGCGGTCGCCGCGGGGCGCCGGCGGCACTTCTGCCACTCGGCCAGGGGGATGTTGCAACTGCCCGCCTTTGAGCGACCAAACTGCGGCGGCTACCTGAGCGCCTGCGTGGGCCACCCCGGTTGTCGCTCAGAGGCGGGCAAAACGCCTATTGGTTCGGCGAGGTATTCGGCGAGGTAGTGATGCGGTGTTCGGGACCGGCGTGACCTCAGAGCGGGAACGTCGTCTTCGTGAGCCGCTCGGACAGCGACCACAGCGCCGCCGCGGTGGCGCTGTCCCGGGCGCGCCGGCTGCGCCCGACGGGTTGGGTGCGGCCCATCTGGCCGAACCGGGGCCCGACGAAGGTGTCCCCGGGCAAATCCTGGGACGCCGCGTACAGCGTTTGCCGGGCGCCGAAATCGGCGTCGGTGGCGACCACCCGGGTGACCGCCGACATCAGCGCGTCGCCCAGCTTGCGCCCGGAGGCGCCCTGCAGGTTGGTGTGCGAGTAGCCGGGGTGCACCGCCAGCGCGCGCAGCGGGGAACCGGCCGCGACCAGGCGGCGCTGCAGCTCGCTGGTGAACAGCAGGTTGGCCAACTTCGACTGGCTGTAGGCCAGCCATGGCGAATACCGCCGGTGCTGCCAATTGAGGTCGTCGAGGTTGATGCTCCCGGGCCAGTGCGCCATCGACGAGACCGTCACCACCCGATCGGTCAGCTTGGGCAGCAACAGGTTCGTCAGCGCGAAGTGCCCGAGGTGGTTGGTGCCGATCTGGGTCTCGAAGCCGTCGACGGTGAGCGCGAACGGGGCCGCCATGATGCCGGCGTTGTTGATCAGCACGTCGGCCTCGCTCACCCCGTCGGCGAACCGGCGCACCGACGACAGGTCCTGCAGGTCGAGCTCTCGCACCTCGACCTGGCCGGCCATCTGGCGGGCTGCGGTCTCGCCCTTGCGGATGTTGCGGACGGCCATGATGATCGTGGCCCCTCGTCGCGCCAGCTCGCGGGCGGTCACGGCACCCAACCCACTGTTGGCACCGGTGATGATGACGGTGCGTCCGGCGAACGACGGTAAATCTGCGGCGGTCCAGCCAGTCATGGCTGACCACACTAATGGGGACGTCACTTTGCCGCGACGACGAATCCGTGAATGATCGTGTCGATGTCGCCGGACTGCGCCGCCGCCTGGTTGGCGAAGCCGGTGATGGTCAGCTGCACGAGGTAACGCTGGTGCGCGGGCCCCGATCCGGTCGCGATGACGATGCGGTTCCAGCTGTGCAGCCGCATGCCGCCGTCGAGGTCGTAGCTGCCCTGAATCATCGACGAGGGAAATCCGTTGTAGGGCGCGCCCGAGGCGTCCAGCTGCTTGAAGTTCGGAAACAGTTGCGCGTCGTCGTTGCCGTGCTTGATCACCTGGGCCGGGTCGAAGTCACCGTTCAGCTTGAACACCACCAGCCGCGCCGTCGGGAACTTGCCGCCTTGGGAGATGATCAGCGTCTGCGGGCTGATGTTCGGGCTGGTGAACGGAGACCAGCCCGGCGGAGTCGGGATCGACACCGCCAGGTCGGGCAACGATCCCGGTGCCACCGGCTCTCCGGTCACCCCGATGCTCTGCAGATACTGCGACAGCGGCACCGGCTTCTCCGCCGCCTTGGTCGTCGTGGTCGTCGGGGTGTTCGACAGGATCGATTGGTAGTCAGGCGGTTTCGGCGCGCAGCCGGCCGCGGACAAGGCCACCGCAACCATCGCGGCAGCGGCCACACCGCGGCCGGGCCGACTCACAGAATCTCGCGGACCGCGTCGATCGGGCGGGCCAGCCGAGTGCCCTTCGGCGTGACGACGAAGGGCCGTTCGATGAGGATGGGGTGTTCGACCATGGCGTCCAGCAACTGGTCGTCACTGGCATCCGCGAGGCTGAGCTCCTCGTACAGCGACTCACGCTTGCGGGCGGCGGTGCGCACGTCGATACCCGCGTCGCGGATCATCTTCACCAGCTCGTCGCGGGTCGGCGGGGTCTTCAGGTACTCGACCACCCTGGGTTCAAAGCCGTTGTCGCGCAACAGGTCCAGCGTCTTGCGGGAGGTGCTGCAGCGTGGGTTGTGGAAGATAACGGCGTCGTCTGGCTTGCCAGCCATCTAGGCGTCCCCGTCGAAAAGCCCGGTGACCGAACCGTTTTCGAAGACGGCGCGGATGGTGCTGGCCAGCAGCGGCGCGATGGACAGCACCGTCAGCTGCGGGAAACGCTTCTCCTCGCCGATCGGAAGGGTGTTCGTCACGATCACCTCGCGGGCGCCGCAGGCGGCCAGCCGCTCGGCCGCCGGGTCGGAGAGCACCCCGTGGGTGGCGGCGATGATCACGTCACCGGCGCCCTCGTCGCGCAGCAGCTTCACCGCGCCGGCGATGGTGCCGCCGGTGTCGATCATGTCGTCGATCAGCACGCAGGTGCGTCCGGACACCTCACCGACGACTCGGTTGGACACCACCTGGTTGGGCACCCGTGGGTCGCGGGTCTTGTGAATGAAGGCCAGCGGGACGCCGCCCAGCGAGTCGGCCCATTTCTCGGCGATGCGCACCCGGCCGGAGTCGGGCGAGACGACCACCATGTTGCCGTCGGGGTAGTTGTCGCGGATGTAGCCGGTCAGCAGGTTCTGCCCGCGCATGTGGTCGACGGGCCCGTCGAAGAAGCCCTGGATCTGGTCGGTGTGCAGGTCGACGGTGACGATCCGGTCGGCGCCCGCGGTCTTGAGCAGGTCGGCGACCAGCCGAGCCGAGATCGGCTCGCGGCCACGGTGCTTCTTGTCCTGGCGGGCGTACGGGTAGAACGGCATGACCGCGGTGATCCGCTTGGCGCTGCCCCGCTTGAGGGCGTCGATCATGATCAGCTGTTCCATCAGCCAGTTGTTCACCGGGTCCGGGGCCGACTGCAGGACGAAGGCGTCGCAGCCGCGCACCGACTCGTGGAACCGCACGAAGATCTCGCCGTTGGCGAACTCCCGCGCCGTCTGTGCGGTGACGTGGACGTCGAGCTCCTTGGCCACCTGCTCGGCCAGCTCCGGATGCGCACGGCCGGAGAAGAGCATCAAATTTTTGCGGTTATCGGTCCAGTCGTGGCTCAACGCACTGCCCTCGCCAAATCGGGGTGGGGGATGGAAGGCCCCATCGTACGAAGCGAATCGTACGGAAATGTGGCCGGGTTGCCAGCTAGCAAATTCACGGTGTCTATTCGGCTTGTGGCGTGGAGCCCGCCGCGGGGCCCTGAACAGCGGCTTTCTCGGCGGCCTCGGCCGCCTGCGCGGCCGCGCTGCCCGGGCGCTTGCGGCGCACCCAGCCCTCGATGTTGCGCTGCGGACCCGCGGATACCGCCAGCGTTCCGGGCGGGACGTCGTTGCGCACCACCGTGCCCGCGCCGGTGTAGGCACCGTCGCCGACCGTCACGGGTGCCACGAACATGGTGTCCGAGCCGGTGCGCACGTGCGAACCGATGGTGGTCCGCCGCTTGGATTCGCCGTCGTAATTGACGAACACGCTGGACGCGCCGATGTTGCTGTGTTCGCCGATGTCGGCGTCCCCAACGTAGGTCAGGTGCGGCACCTTGGAGCCGGTGCCGATGGTGGCGTTCTTGGTCTCGACGAACGCGCCGAGCTTGCCGTCGTCGCCCAGCACGGTGCCCGGCCGCAGGTAGGTGAACGGCCCGACGGTCGCGCCCGCACCGATCGACGACGCGGTGCCGTGGGTGCGCACCACCGAGGCGCCGTCGCCGACGCTGACGTCGGTCAGGGTGGTGTCCGGTCCGACGTCGCAGTGGCTACCGACCTGGGTGCGGCCCAGCAACTGCGTCCCCGGCTGGATGACGGTGTCGCGACCGATGCTGACGTCGACGTCGATCCAGGTGGTGGCCGGGTCGACGATGGTGACGCCGGCCATCTGGTGGGCCGCGATGATGCGGCGGTTGAGTTCGGCACCCAGCTGCGCGAGTTGGACGCGGTTGTTGACGCCGGCGACCAGCGCGCTGTCGTCGACGTGGCGGGCGTGGATGGCCAGGCCGTCACCGCGCAGGATGGCGATGACGTCGGTGAGGTAGAGCTCGTGCTGAGCGTTGTTGGAGCTCAACCGGTTCAGCGCCGAGCGCAGTGCCGCGGTGTCGAAGGCGTAGACGCCGGCGTTGACCTCACGGATCTCGCGTTGCGAGGGTGTGGCGTCGGCGTGCTCCACGATCGCCATGACCTCGTTGTCCTGGGTGCGCAGGATGCGGCCGTAGCCGCTAGGGTCGCTCACCGTGGTGGTCAGTACGGTCACCGCCGCCGGGGCGGCGGTGTGGGCGGCGATCAGGTCGGCCAGGGTGTCGGCGTCCAGCAGCGGAGTGTCGCCCGAGGTGACGACGACGACCCCGGCGTAGTCGTCGGGCAGCGCGGACAGGCCGCACAGCACCGCGTCGCCGGTGCCGCGGGGCCGGTCCTGCAGCGCGACGTCGATGGGACGGCCCAGCGCGTCGGCCCAGTCGGCCACCAGCGGGGCGATCCGCTCGTGGTCATGTCCGAGGACGACGGCCAGGTACTGGGGAGCCACCTTGGTGATCGCGTGCAGGAGGTGGGACAGCATGCTGCGCCCACCGATGGTGTGCAGGACTTTCGGGGTGTCCGACCGCATCCGGGTGCCGGGCCCGGCCGCCAGCACCAGGACCGCGGTGTCACCAGGAGACGACATCAACCCTCCTCTTGGGTTCGTCGGGCGCGGGCTGCGCGCTTCAAGCGCCGACACGCCGTCAAGCGTGTCACTTCAGCTGCGGTGAAGGCAAAAAACGATGGGATATCGCAACAAGCAATTGAAGCTCCGTCGCCAGGACTCGAACCTGAACTATCTGAACCAAAATCAGAGGTGCTGCCGATTACACCACGACGGATCGCTAACCCATGGCGAGCGGCGGATCGACACCGACCGCGCCACCAAGACTTTAGTCCGACGACGATGCGGGCCGCTTGTCGGCCGCTGAACCGCCGACCGCCCGATACGCTGAATGACGTGGCCGTGCTGGATCGTGACTCGGACAAGGCGGATAAGGAGGTGCGGGCGCCGCGCGCGCGGATGACCGGCACCGAGCGCCGCCAGCAACTGGTCGGCATCGCGCGCACGCTGTTCGCCGAACGCGGGTACGAAGGTACCTCGATCGAGGAGATCGCGCTGCGCGCCAACGTATCCAAACCGGTTGTCTACGAGCATTTCGGCGGCAAGGAGGGCCTGTACGCGGTGGTCGTCGACCGCGAGATGTCGGCGCTGCTGGACGGCATCACCTCGTCACTGACCAACAACCGGTCCCGGGTGCGCGTCGAACGGGTCGCCCTGGCGCTGCTCACCTACGTCGAAGAGCGCACCGACGGGTTCCGGATCATGATCCGCGACTCGCCGGCCGCGATCAGCTCGGGCACCTACTCCAGCCTGCTCAACGACGCCGTCAACCAGGTCAGTTCCATCCTGGCCGGCGACTTCTCCCGGCGCGGCCTGGATCCGGGGCTGGCGCCGCTGTATGCGCAGGCGCTCGTCGGCTCGGTGTCGATGACGGCGCAGTGGTGGCTCGACACCCGCGAGCCCAAGAAAGAAGTGGTGGCCGCGCACCTGGTCAACCTGATGTGGAACGGGCTGACCCACCTGGAAGCCGACCCTCGGCTGCAGGACGAGTAGCTAGCCGCAGTCGCGGGCCAGCAGGTCGGTGACGGTCTCCCGGCGGACCAGTTCGCGGGCCCGGCCGTCCTTGACGGCCACCAGCGCGGGGCGCCCGACCATGTTGTAGTTCGACGCCATGCTGTGGTGGTAGGCGCCGGTGCAGGCCACCGCCAGCAGGTCGCCCGGGTGCAGATCCGACGGCAGCTCGATGTCGCGGGCGATCTCGTCGCCCGCCTCGCAATGCCGGCCCACGACGGTGACCCGCTGCTTGAGGCCCAGCGAGTGCCGATTGGCGAGCGCGGCCGTGTATCGCGCGCCGTAGAGCGACACCCGCGGGTTGTCGCTCATCCCGCCGTCGACCGCGACGAAGGTGCGCCCGCCCGGCTGGGTCTTGATCGAGCACACTCGGTACAGCGTCACCCCGGCCCGGCCGCAGATGGCCCGGCCCGGTTCCACCACGATCTGCGGGCGGGGGAAATGCTCGGCGGCGCAGGCCTCGTCGAGGGCGTTCTCGATGACGTCGGCCAGCTGCTCGAGGTTCAGCTCGCGATCGCCGGGGACGTAGGGGATGGCGTGCCCGCCGCCGATGTTCAGCTCGGTGAGAATGACGCCGTGCCGCGCGCGGATGTCGGCCATCGCGGCGATCATCCGGCGGATCGCCTCGCCGTACAGGGCGGGGTCGGCGACCTGCGAGCCGATATGGCAGTGCAGACCGACGAGGTCGAGGATGGGGTGCGACAGCACCCGCTGGGCCGCGACGTCGGCCCGGTCGCCGTGCAGCGTGAACCCGAACTTCTGGTCGCTGACACCGGTGGTCACGGCGCGGTGTCCGTGGATGTCGATGTCGGGGGTCACCCGGATGAGCACGGGCTGGCGCCGTTGCGCCAGCCCGGCGAGGTAGGCGATCTCCATGCCGGAATCCAGCACGATGCGGCCCACGCCGACGCGTACCGCTTCGCGCAGCTCCTCGGGCGACTTCGCGTTGCCGTGCATGACGATGCGCGCCGGGTCGACCCCACCGGCGAGGGCCACGGCCAGCTCGCCGCCGGAGCAGACGTCGATGCCGAGGCCCTCGTCGCGCGCCCAGCGGGCCACCCCGGTGCTCAACAGCGACTTTCCGGCGTAGACCACGTCGACACCGCGCAGCGCCTTGCGGTAGCGGCGGGCGCGATGCCGGAAGTCGGCTTCGTCGATGACGTAGGCCGGGGTGTGAAATTCGTCGGCGATGTCGGCCAGTGGCACACCGCCGACGCACAGCCTGCCCTGCTCGTCGGGGTGGGCGGTGATCGGCCAGATGGCGGGATCGAAACGCGGCGAAGCCGCCTGACCCAGCGACGGCAGGATGTCCAGCAATGTCATGAATCCAACCTGCGCCCGCGGGTATTCGGGTGGTGGCTTTCTTACGATCCCTTGACGGCGGCGACCTCAATATTGATGTGGTTCGGCGTGTCCGGGGTCGCCCCTAGAATGGAATTCATCATGACCGCACCGGGGGCTGCTCGCCCAGAAACCCCGATCGCGGGGCTCGTTGAATTGGCGCTCACCGCGCCGACCTTCCAGCAGTTGATCGACAGCGCGTCCGCTTCGCCTGCCGAATTACACCTGGTGGGTCCAGCCAGCGCACGACTATTCGTCGCCAGTGCGCTGGCGCGGTTGGGTCCTCTGCTGGTAGTCACCGCGACCGGGCGCGAAGCCGACGACCTGACCGCTGAACTGCGCGGGGTCTTCGGCGATTCCGTCGCGGTCTTCCCCTCGTGGGAAACGCTGCCGCACGAGCGGCTTTCGCCCGGCGTCGACACCGTCGGCGCCCGGTTGACGGTGCTGCGCCGGCTGGCCCATCCCGACGACTCCCGGCTGGGCCCGCCCCTGCAGGTGGTGGTGACCGCGGTGCGTTCGCTGCTGCAGCCGATGACGCCGCAGCTGGGCCTGGTGGAACCGGTCACCCTGAACGTCGGCACCGAGATCGAATTCGAGGGCGTGATCACCCGGCTCGCCGAGCTGGCCTACACCCGGGTCGACATGGTCGGCCGGCGCGGCGAATTCGCCGTGCGCGGAGGCATTCTCGACGTCTTCCCGCCGACCGCCGAGCACCCGGTGCGCGTCGAGTTCTGGGGCGACGAGGTCAGCGAGATGCGGATGTTCTCGGTCGCCGATCAGCGCTCGATCCCCGAGATCGAGGTCGACACCCTGATCGCGGTGCCCTGCCGCGAGCTGCTGCTGACCGACGAGGTGCGGGAGCGCGCCGCCGAGCTCGCCGCCCGGCACCGCAGCACCGAACCCGCCATCACCGGCAGCGTCAGCGACATGCTGGCCAAGATCGGCGAGGGCATCTCGGTCGACGGCATGGAGGCCCTGCTGCCGGTGCTCCGGCCCGGCGAGCACGTCCTGCTGACCGACCAATTGGCCGAGCGCACACCGGTGTTGCTCTGCGATCCGGAGAAGGTCCGCACCCGGGCCGCCGACCTGATCAAGACCGGCAGCGAATTCCTCGAGGCGTCGTGGTCGGTCGCCGCCCTGGGCACCGACGCGCCGGTGGACGTGGCGCAGTTCGGCGGATCGGGATTCGCCGAACTCGACGAGGTCCGGGCCGCGGCGGCCCGCGCCGGGCACCCGTGGTGGACGTTGAGCCAGCTGTCCGACGAGTCGGCCGTGGAACTCGACATCCGCTCGGCGCCGTCGGCCCGGGGACACCAGCACGACATCGACGGCATCTTCGCGATGCTGCGCGCGCACGTCAGCACGGGCGGCTACGCCGTCGTCGTCGCGCCGGGCACCGGGACCGCGCATCGCGTGGTGGAGCGGCTGGCCGAGTGCGACACCCCGGCCGCGATGCTCGAATCCGGTGCGGCACCCAAGGCCGGCGTGGTCGGTGTGCTCAAGGGGCCGCTGCACGACGGCGTCATCATCCCCGGCGCCACGCTGGTGGTGATCACCGAGACCGACCTGACCGGCAGCCGGGTCACGGCTGTCGAGGGCAAGCGCCTGGCGGCCAAGCGGCGCAACACCGTTGACCCGTTGGCCCTGTCCGCCGGTGATCTGGTGGTGCACGATCAGCACGGCATCGGCCGGTTCGTGGAGATGGTCGAGCGCACGGTCGGCGGGGCCCGCCGCGAATACCTGGTGCTCGAATACGCGTCGAGCAAGCGCGGTGGCGGCTCCGACAAGCTGTACGTGCCGATGGATTCGCTGGACCAGCTGTCGCGGTACGTCGGTGGGCAGGCGCCGGCGCTGAGCAAGCTGGGCGGCAGCGACTGGACCAACACCAAGACCAAGGCCCGCCGCGCGGTCCGCGAGATCGCCGGCGAGCTGGTGTCGCTGTACGCCAAGCGGCAGGCCAGCCCGGGGCACGCGTTCGGGCCGGACACGCCCTGGCAGGCCGAGATGGAAGACGCGTTCGGCTACACCGAGACCGTCGACCAGCTGACCGCGATCACCGAGGTCAAGTCGGACATGGAAAAGCCGATCCCGATGGACCGGGTGATCTGCGGTGACGTCGGCTACGGCAAGACCGAGATCGCGGTGCGGGCGGCGTTCAAGGCGGTCCAGGACGGCAAGCAGGTCGCCGTGCTGGTGCCCACCACGCTGCTGGCCGACCAGCACCTGCAGACCTTCAGCGACCGGATGACCGGCTTCCCGGTGACCGTCAAGGGCCTGTCCCGGTTCACCGACCCGACGGAGTCCAAGGCCGTGGTCGAGGGCCTGGCCGAGGGATCGGTGGACGTGGTGATCGGCACGCACCGGCTGCTGCAGACCGGGGTGCGCTGGAAGGACCTCGGCCTGGTGGTGGTCGACGAGGAGCAGCGGTTCGGCGTCGAGCACAAGGAGCACATCAAGTCGCTGCGCACCCATGTCGACGTGCTGACCATGAGCGCCACCCCCATCCCGCGAACCCTGGAGATGAGCCTGGCCGGCATCCGGGAGATGTCGACGATCCTGACCCCGCCCGAGGAGCGGTATCCGGTGCTGACCTATGTCGGCCCGCACGACGACAAGCAGGTGGCCGCCGCCCTGCGGCGCGAGCTGCTGCGCGACGGGCAGGTCTTCTACGTGCACAACCGGGTCAGCTCGATCGACCGGGCGGCGGCCCGGATCCGCGAGTTGGTGCCCGAGGCGCGGGTGGTCGTCGCGCACGGGCAGATGCCCGAGGAACGGCTGGAACGCACGGTGCAGGGGTTCTGGAACCGCGAATACGACATCCTGGTGTGCACCACGATCGTGGAGACCGGGCTGGACATCTCCAACGCCAACACGCTGATCGTCGAGCGCGCCGATACCTTCGGCCTGTCGCAGCTGCACCAGCTGCGCGGCCGCGTCGGCCGCAGCCGCGAGCGCGGCTACGCCTACTTCCTCTATCCGCCGCACTCGCCGCTGACCGAGACGGCCTACGACCGGCTGGCCACCATCGCACAGAACAACGAGCTGGGCGCGGGCATGGCCGTCGCGATGAAGGACCTCGAAATCCGCGGCGCGGGCAACGTGTTGGGGGTCGAGCAGTCCGGACACGTCGCCGGGGTGGGCTTCGACCTGTACGTCCGGCTGGTGGGCGAGGCGGTGGAGGCCTACCGGGCCGCCGCCGACGGCCAGACCGTCACCACGGCCGAGGAGCCCAAGGACGTGCGGATCGACCTGCCGGTCGACGCGCACCTGCCGCCGGACTACATCGCCAGCGACCGGCTGCGCCTGGAGGGCTACCGGCGGCTGGCCGCCGCGGCCTCCGACGGCGAGATCGACGCGGTGGTGGAGGAACTGATCGACCGGTACGGGGCGCTGCCCGAACCGGCCCTGCGGCTGGTGGCGGTGGCGCGGCTGCGATTGCTGTGCCGCGCCGCCGGCATCACCGAGGTATCGGCGGCGTCGGCGTCGACCGTGCGGCTCTCGCCGATGACGCTGCCGGATTCGGCTCAGGTGCGGCTCAAGCGGATGTACCCGGCCGCCAGCTACCGCGCCACGACGTCCACCGTGCAGGTTCCCATCCCGAGGGCCGGCGGGGTGGGCGCGCCGCGGCTGCGCGACGTGGAGCTGGTCCAGATGGTGGCCAACCTGGTGACGGCACTGCAGGGCAAACCGCAGCAAGAAATTGATATAACGAGTTCACCTGCAGCGATGACGAGGGAGGAGCGACAAGCACGATGATCGTCGTCTTGTTCGACCCCCGCCGCCCCTCGCTGGTGCCCATCGAAGCCATCGAGCACCTCGGCGGCGAGGTGCAGTACACCGAAGAGATGCCCGTCGCGGTGCCGTGGTCGCTGTCCGCGGCGCGCCCGGTGCACTCCGGCGAAGACGCCCCGGTGCTGCTGTCGTCGGACCCCGACCACCCCGCCGTCGTCGCCCGGTTGGCGGCCGGGGCCCGGCTGATCTCGGCGCCCGAGACGCCACGCGGGGAACGGCTGGTCGACGCCGTGGCGATGATGGACAAGCTGCGCACCGCGGGGCCGTGGGAGAGCGAACAAACCCACGACTCGCTGCGCAGGTTTCTGCTGGAGGAGACCTACGAGCTGCTGGACGCGGTCGGCAGCGGCAATGCCGAGGCGCTGCGAGAAGAGCTCGGCGACGTGCTGCTGCAGGTGCTTTTCCACGCGCGCATCGCCGAGGACGCGTCGCAATTCCCCTTCACCATCGACGACGTCGCCACCACCCTGATGCGCAAGCTGGGCAATCGGGTGCCGGGAGTGCTTGCGGGGCAATCCATTTCGCTCGAAGAGCAGCTGGCCCAGTGGGAAGAGCGCAAGGCCGCCGAGAAGCCGCGCAAGTCGGTGATGGACGAGGTGCACACCGGCCAGCCCGCATTGGCGCTGGCGCAGAAGGTCATTGCGCGTGCCGGCAAGGCGGGCCTGCCCGCGGACCTGATCCCCGAGACGGTCACGTCGATCTCGGTGTCGGCCGACGTCGACGCCGAAAGTGCCCTGCGCAGCGCCGTTCTGGAATTCGTGGAGACGGTCCGCGGTGTCGAGCGGGTGATCGCGGCCGCGCGCCGCGGCAGCGGGGTGCCCGAGGAGTTCGACGTGGCCCCGCTCGGCGAGATCTCCGAGGACGACTGGCGCGAGCACTGGCCGGCCGAAGAACCGAAGGCCGTCGAGGATCGGCTGCAGGACTCGGCGCCGGATACCGACGGCAAGGCCGACGCGACCGTCGATGTGGTCGAGGAAGAAGCGACCGCCGACGACGCCTGACGGGTGGCCGGCGTCCGTACCGCGTGCGCCGCGGCGCACTAATTCGCACTTTCGGCCGTGAGTCAGAGCGATCATCGGAATGTTTGCCGGATTTGTCGTCGGCGGCTCGGTAATATCGCGGATGAGGTTGCGAATCCCCGTGGTCGGCGATGGTCTGACTGCGCTAGCCGAGGCGACGAGCAGCTAACCGAGCATTAGCTGAAACCGACGAGCGGTCGGTGCGCCGAGGTCCGAGGCAGCCGGGCAGTTGCCGAACGCATGGGACGATGGTGTGGCGGAAGTTGGTGCAGGCGAGTTTAGGGGAGCTCAGAAAAGCATGGTGTCGCCGAGGCGTTGGATGCGCGCGGCCGCCGTGATCGGCGCGACCGCGATCGTTCTGGCATCCAGTTGCACCTGGCAGCTCAGCCTGTTCATCCCCGACGGGGTCCCGCCGCCGGCCGGGGATCCGGTGCCGGCGGTGGACACCCACGCCAGCGGCCGGCCCGCGGATCAGTTGCGGGACTGGGCGGTGCAGCGGTCGGCAGGGCTGGAGATCCCGGTGATCGCGCTCGAGGCCTACGCCTACGCGGCCCGGGTCGCCGAAGTCGAGAACCCGAAATGCCACATCGCGTGGACCACCCTGGCCGGCATCGGCCAGGTCGAGAGCCACCATGGCACCTACCGCGGAGCGCGGCTGGCCCCCAACGGCGATGTGAGCCCCCCGATTCGGGGCGTCCGCCTCGACGGCAGCGGCGGCACGCTGCGCATCGTCGACACGGAGGAAGACGTCACCGACGACGACGGTGTGACGCGCGCCATGGGGCCGATGCAGTTCATCCCGGAGACGTGGCGGCTCTATGGTGTCGACGCTCACAACGACGGCCGCGTCAGCCCGGACAACATCGACGACGCGGCGCTCGCCGCGGCCGGGTATCTGTGTTGGCGCGGAAAGGATCTCGCGACGCCGCGCGGCTGGATCACCGCGCTGCGCGCCTACAACAACTCCGGTGTCTACGCCCGGGCGGTCCGCGATTGGGCGACCGCTTACGCGAAGGGCCACCCGCTGTAGCAGGATGTATCGCTGACGGAAAAAGCACGCACCGGCGACCCGGCAAGTTTAGGCAAGGAGAACTCAGTGCCGATTATCGAGCAGGTCGGGGCCCGCGAGATCCTCGATTCCCGCGGTAACCCGACAGTCGAGGTCGAGATAGCCCTGATCGACGGGACGTTTGCCCGCGCGGCGGTGCCGTCCGGCGCGTCGACGGGAGAGCACGAGGCCGTCGAGCTGCGCGACGGCGGCGAGCGTTACGGCGGCAAGGGCGTGCAGAAGGCGGTGCAGGCCGTGCTGGACGAGATCGGCCCGGCGGTGATCGGCCTGAACGCCGACGATCAGCGGCTGGTGGATCAGGCGCTGCTGGATCTGGACGGCACGCCCGACAAGTCGAGGCTGGGCGGCAACGCGATCCTCGGCGTCTCCCTGGCGGTCGCCAAGGCGGCCGCCGATTCCGCCGAGCTGCCGCTGTTCCGCTACCTCGGTGGGCCGAACGCGCACATCCTGCCGGTGCCGATGATGAACATCCTCAACGGCGGCGCGCACGCCGACACCGCCGTCGACATCCAGGAGTTCATGGTGGCGCCGATCGGCGCGCCCAGCTTCGCCGAGGCGTTGCGCTGGGGCGCCGAGGTGTACCACGCGCTGAAGTCGGTGCTGAAGAAGGAGGGCCTGAGCACCGGCCTGGGCGACGAGGGCGGCTTCGCCCCGGACGTGGCGGGCACCACCGCGGCCCTGGATCTGATCAGCCGGGCCATCGAGTCGGTCGGTTTCAAACTCGGTTCCGACGTGGCGCTGGCGCTCGACGCGGCGGCCACCGAATTCTTCACCGACGGGACGGGCTACAAGTTCGAGGGTTCCACCCGCACCGCCGAGCAGATGGCGGAGTTCTACGCCGGGCTGCTCGGCTCCTACCCGCTGGTGTCCATCGAAGACCCGCTGTCGGAAGACGATTGGGACGGCTGGGTGACCCTGACCGCGTCGATCGGTGACCGGGTCCAGCTGGTCGGCGACGACATCTTCGTCACCAATCCCGAGCGCCTGGAAGAGGGCATCGACAAGGGAGTGGCAAATGCGTTGCTGGTCAAGGTGAATCAGATCGGCACGCTGACCGAGACCCTGGACGCCGTCGCGCTCGCCCACCACAGCGGCTATCGCACGATGATGAGCCACCGCAGCGGCGAGACCGAGGACACCACGATCGCCGACCTGGCGGTGGCCGTCGGCAGCGGGCAGATCAAGACCGGCGCGCCGGCCCGCAGCGAGCGCGTCGCCAAGTACAACCAGCTGCTGCGGATCGAGGAGGCGCTCGGCGACGCCGCGCGCTACGCCGGCGACCTGGCCTTCCCGCGCTACGCCGTGGAGGCGAAATAGCTTGACGTTCAACGGCTGACATGGCTGACGCGAAACGGCCCGACTCGAAACGGCGCTCCCCGGCCTCACGCCCGGGGAAGGCCGGCGATGCGGGTCGGGGCCGCCGCACGGCCAAGCCGTCCTCCAAGCCGTCTTCGCGGACGTCGCCCACGGCGAACCAGGCCGGCCGGGCCGCCCCGCGAACGCAGCAAGAGCATGTCGTCGAGCCCATCACCCGCCAGGCCGCCGAATCGGTGGAGCAGCGCTCCGAGCAACGGCTGGGTTTCACCGCGCGCCGCGCGGCGGTGCTGGCCGCGGTGATCTGCGTGCTGACGTTGACCATCGCCGGGCCGGTGCGCACCTACTTCGCCCAGCGCACCGAGATGAATCAGCTGGCCGCCACCGAAGCGGCGCTGCGCCGTCAGGTCGCGGACCTAGAACAGCGCAAGGCCAAACTCGGTGACCCGGCCTACATCGCGGCGCAGGCCCGCGAGCGCCTCGGCTTCGTCAAGCCCGGGGACATCCCGTTCCAGGTCCAGCTTCCGCCGTCGGCGGCCGAGCCCACGCAGCCGGGATCGCCGTCGGCGAAACCGGCCAACAATGACCCGTGGTACACGTCGCTGTGGCACACCATCGCCGACGCCCCGCACCTGCCGCCGGCCAAAGCGCCTGCGCCCGAAGCCCCGCCGGCCGAACCGGGCGCACCCGGCCCGTTGCCCGCACCGAATCCCACGGGTCCCGGTGGTTGATCATGCCGACCTGGAAGCGGTAGCGCGCCAGCTGGGGCGCGAGCCGCGCGGGGTACTCGACATCGCCTACCGGTGCCCCAACGGTGAACCCGGCGTGGTGAAGACGGCGCCGAAACTGCCCGACGGCACGCCGTTTCCGACGTTGTACTACCTGACCCATCCGGCCCTGACGGCCGCCGCCAGCAGACTGGAGACCACCGGGTTGATGCGCGAGATGACCGAAAGGCTGGGCCGGGACCCGGAATTGGCGACCGCCTACCGGCGCGCCCACGAGTCATATCTGGCCGAACGGGACGCGATCGAGCCGCTGGGAACCACGTTCTCCGGTGGCGGAATGCCCGACCGGGTCAAGTGTCTGCATGTGCTGATCGCGCATTCGCTGGCCAAGGGGCCGGGCGTGAATCCGTTCGGCGACGAGGCGCTGGCGATTTTGGCCGGCGAGCCCGCGATGGCCGGCATCCTGGTGGCCGGCCAATGGTGAACGGCAGGCTCGCGGGGATTGACTGCGGTACCAACTCAATCCGGTTGTTGATCGCCGACCTCGACGGCGGCCGGCTGCGCGACGTGCACCGGGAGACGCGAATCGTGCGGCTGGGTCAGGGTGTTGACGCCACCGGTGAGTTCGCGGCGGACGCGATCGCCCGCACCCGCGCGGCGCTCACCGATTACGCGGCCTTGGTCAAAGAGCATGGCGCGCAACGGGTGCGGATGGTGGCCACGTCGGCCGCCCGCGATGTCGCCAACCGCGACGCGTTCTTTGCGATGACGGCCGAGGTGTTGGGTGCGGTGCTGCCCGGGGCCGTGGCGGAGGTGATCACCGGCGCCGAGGAGGCCGAGCTCTCGTTCCGCGGCGCGGTGGGCGAGCTGGACAGTGCGACAGGCCCTTTCGTCGTCGTCGACCTGGGTGGCGGCTCCACCGAGATCGTGACCGGCGGCGGCGCCGAAGACGGAGTGACGGCCAGCTATTCGGCCGATATCGGCTGCGTGCGGCTGACCGAGCGCTGCCTGCATTCGGACCCGCCGACGGTCGAGGAGGTGGCGGCGGCCCGGCGGGTGGTGCGCGAACGACTCGAGGTCGCGCTGGATGTGGTGCCCGTGGCGGGGGCGAAGACCTGGGTTGGACTCGCCGGGACGATGACGACGCTGTCCGCGCTGGCCCACAACATGACGGCGTATGATTCTGCGGCCATTCATCTTTCGCGCGTCGCGGGCGATGACCTGATGTCGGTGTGCGAGCGCCTCATCGGCATGACGCGGGCGGAGCGCGCGGCGCTGCCGCCGATGCACGAGGGCCGGGCCGACGTGATCGGCGGGGGAGCGATCGTGGTCGAGGAGTTGGCGCGCGAGCTGCGGGCCCGCGCGGGCATCGACGAGCTGACGGTCAGCGAGCACGACATCCTGGACGGCATCGTGCTGTCCATCGCCGAGTAGGTCACATAAGCCAGATCGCCCTCTGAGGAAGTGGGCATGTGTTTTGCCCGCCTCGTAGCGACAATGCCGGCGGTGTCGTACCCGTGTGCGACCGTCCGGAGATGAGCTATTCACTCAAGGGGACCGAGCTGCGCTACGTGCTCGCGATGCAGCTGGCGGTGCATGGGCCGGCGACCATCGCCGAATTGATCGACGCGCTGCGGTGGCACAACTTTTGCGTCCGCGGCCGACCATCGAAGGCGATCTCGGACGCGCTGCGATGGGAGACCGAACGCGGCAGGGTGCTACGGCTCCGGCGGGGCCGCTACGGGCCCGGGTACATGCCCCGTGGCACCGAACATCGAATCCACCAGCGTGTGCTGGCGTTGCGCGAGGCGGCCAAGTTGTCGCTCTGAGGCGGGCAATTAGCCAATACCCCCGCGCGGAGATCAGGGTGGCCGCGCGGAGATCAGGGTGGCCGCGACAGCCGCCGCCACCTCACGCCTCGAAGCGATACCCCATGCCCGACTCGGTCAGCAGGTGTTTGGGGTGCGACGGGTCGTTCTCGAGTTTGCGGCGCAGTTGCGCGAGATAGACACGCAGGTAATGTGTTTCGGTGGCGTACGCCGGGCCCCACACCTCTTTGAGGAGTTCTTCGCGGCCGACCAGCTTGCCGCGGTTGCGGACCAGGACCTCGAGCATTCCCCACTCCGTCGGGGTGAGGTGGACTTCGCTACCGTTCTTGGTGACCTTCTTGGCGGCCAGGTCGACGGTGAACGATTCGGTCTCGATCACCGGCTGCTCCAGTTCGGAAGCCGCTGCGTTGCGGCGCACCGCCGCGCGCAACCGAGCCAAGAACTCGTCCATCCCAAAGGGTTTGGTCACATAGTCGTCGGCGCCGGCGTCCAGCGCCTCGACCTTGTCGGAGGAGTCGGTGCGCGCCGACAACACGATCACCGGCGCGGTGAGCCAGCCGCGCAGGCCGGCCAGCACGTCGATGCCGGAGATGTCGGGCAGGCCGAGGTCGAGGATCACCACGTCGGGCTTGTGCTCGGCGGCCGCGCGCAGCGCGCCGGCCCCGCTGGACGCGGTGATCACCTCGTAGCCCCGCACGGTCAGGTTGATGCGCAGCGCACGCAGTATCTGCGGTTCGTCGTCGATCACGAGTACGCGCGTCATACCGCATCCATCTGCGGCGCAGCCATATCCACGATCACGGTCAGTCCGCCTCCCGGGGTGTCGGTGGCCGTAATTGTCCCGCCCATCGCCTCGACGAAGCCCCGCGCCACCGACATCCCCAGGCCGACGCCGATGGTGTTGTCCTGATCGCCGAGCCGCTGAAACGCTTCGAAGATCTGTTCCTCGGCCCCATGCGGGATGCCGGGGCCCTCGTCGATGACGTTGATCAGCACGCGATCACCCACCCGCCCGGCGTTGACGCGCACCACACAGTTGGGCGCGTAGCGCAGCGCGTTGTCGATCAGGTTGGCCAGCACGCGTTCCAACAGCCCGGCGTCGGCCATCACCATGGCGTCGGCCACGTCGACCTTGACCCGGTCGATGGCCGACCGGAAGAAACCGGTGGCGCCCTTGCCGATGCTGACCAACGCCCGCTGCACGGCCTCCTCCAGATACACCCGGCGCAGATCGGGGTGGATCACCCCGGCGGCCAACCGCGATGAGTCGAGCAGGTTTCCGACCAGCGCGGTCAGCTGATCGATCGACTCCTCGATGGTGGCCAGCAGTTCGGCGGTGTCGGCGGGGGAGAAAGCGACGTCTTCGGCGCGCAGGCTGGAGACGGCGACCTTGGCCGCGGCCAGGGGCGTGCGCAGGTCGTGGCTGACCGCCGACAGCAGCGAGCGTCGCAGCTCGTCGGCCCGGACGATCGCCTCGGCGCGGCTGGCCTCTTCGGCGAGCTCACGCTGCCTGATCAGACCCGCGGCCTGCCTGGCCACCGCGCTGAGCACCCGCCGGTCACGTGCGGAGAGCTTCCTGCCCGCCAGCAGCATCCAGAACTCGTCGTCGCCGACCTCGATCGCGGTGTCGGCGGAATCGACGTTGACACAGGGATCGCGGCCCACGCAGGCGACGACGTCGCCCTTGGCGCCGCCGGCGCGCGCCTCCTCGCCGGGCTCACGCAACATGGTGACGGTCCGCTGCGCGTAGGTCTCGCGCACCCGCTCGAGCAGCGTCTCGAGGTCGGCACCGCGCAGCACGGACCCCGCGAACAGGGTCAGCAACTCCGCCTCCTGCGAGGCACGCCGAGCTTCCCGGGTGCGTTTGGCCGCGAAGTCGACCAGCACCGCGACGGCGACCGCCACAAGCAATAGCACCAATTCGGTGATGGCGCTGTTGGGTTCGGCGATGGTGAAGCTGTGCCGCGGGGCGATCAGGAAGTAGTTCAGCAGCAGGCCGGATAGCACCGCCGAAAGTGCCGCGGGCGCAATACCTCCGAACAGCCCGACCAACAGCACCCCGATAAAGAACACGGCGCTCTCGCCGCCGGTGTCCAGATACGGGTCCAGCGTCGTCACGGTGATCGCGCAGATGACCGACGGCACGACGAGAGCCGCCAGCCACGACGCCACCCGCCGCTCGCGGGGCGCGAGCGAGGACAAACGGAATCCGCGTTTGGCCTCCTCGTGGGTGACCAGGTGCACGTCGATCTTCCCGGACAGCTCGACGATCCTCGGGCCGATACCCTCCTCGAACAGCCGCGCCCAGCGTGACCGGCGCGACGTGCCGATCACCAGCTGCGTCGCGTTCATCTCGCGGGCGAACTCGAGCAGGGCGGTGGGCACCTCGTCGCCGACCACGGTGTGGATCGACGCGTCCAGGCTGTTCGCCAGCTCCCGAATCTTGGCCATCCGTGACTCCGACAGGCCGGCCAGCCCGTCACCGCGGATCACGTGCACCACCATGAGTTCTGCGGTCGACTTCGAGGCGATCCGGGACGCCCGTCGCACCAGCGTCTCGGACTCCGGACCGCCGGTGACCGCCACGACCACCCGCTCGCGGGCCTCCCACATGTCGGTGATCTTGTTCTCGGCCCGGTATTTGGCCAGCGCGGTGTCGACCTGATCTGCAAGCCACAGCAGCGCCAATTCTCTTAGCGCGGTGAGGTTTCCACGCCGGAAGTAGTTGGACAGCGCCGCATCGATGCGATCCGGGGCGTAGACGTTGCCATGAGACAACCTGCGGCGCAACGCCTCTGGTGTGATATCGATCAGTTCGACTTGGGCGGCCTGGCGCACGATCAGGTCCGGTATCGTCTCCTTCTGCTCGATGCCGGTGATCTGCGCGACGACGTCGTTGAGGCTCTCCAGGTGCTGCACGTTGACCGTGGAGATCACGGTGATCCCGGCGTCGAGCAATTCCTCGACGTCCTGCCACCGCTTGGGGTTTTTGCTGCCCGGCGTGTTGGTGTGCGCGAGTTCGTCGACCAGGACGACCTGGGGGCGGCGCGCCAGAACCGCAGGCACGTCGAGTTCGGGGAAGCTGCTGCCGCGGTATTCCACTTGGCGCGGCGGAATCACCTCGATGCCCTCAAGCAGCTCAGCGGTTTTCGACCGCCCGTGGGTTTCCACCACGCCCGCCACCAGATCGGTGCCGCGTTCCAGCCGCCGATGCGCCTCGCCCAGCATCGAGTACGTCTTGCCCACGCCCGGAGCCGCGCCCAGATAGATGCGTAGCTCCCCGCGCTTGGGATGGTGGTCGCGGAGGCTGACGTCACTCACGTCAACCATCATCCCCCCTGACGCTAGCTCGTGACCGGATACCGGTGATCGAGTTGCAGATTAAGTTGCAGCACATCGACGCGCGGTTCACCGAAAAATCCGAGGCCGCGGCCGTTGCTGTTCTGCGCGACCACTTCACGTATCTGATCTGCGCTGACGTGACGCACTTTGGCCACCCTGGCCACCTGAATGTCGGCGTAGGCGGGTGAGATGTTCGGGTCCAGGCCGCTGCCGCTGGCGGTCACGGCGTCCGCCGGCACCACCGGGTCGGCGGGTGCGGCGCCGCGGATCGGCATGATCTGCCCGATCGTGTAGTCCTCGCCGTACTTGGCGCATTCGACGCGCACCCCCTCGTAGAGCGCGAGGAACGGCGTGGCCGTCGACCCGCACGGCTCGTTGACGCTGACCACCCGGGTCGGGTGGATGACGTTGCCGCGACCGTCGCGAGGACCGATCACCGACAGCACCGCGCCCACGCCGCCGCCCGTGCAGAACGGCCGCGACCCGTCGACGCCCTCCAGCTTGCCCACCGCGGCGCTGCGCGAGCACACCGTCGTCAACAGGCTCGGCTTGAAGCCCGCGTCCGACGCGGACTTGCCGGCCGCCAGTTGCGACGGATCGGCCGGAGTGTCGACGATGCTTTCCGGCCCGAGGTTGCTGCCTCCCGACGACGTCGGGTCATACCCGTTGCCGGCCGCCGAGGGGCGGCTCTGGAAGTACTGGGGCAGTGCATTGCCGTCCTTGTCGGTGAACGACTGGCCGATCAGCCTGCTGCCCACCGGCTTTCCGTTGGCGGAGAGAATCGACCCCTCGGCCTGGTCGCGCAGCCCGGGAAACTGCGCGACCAGCCAGATGAACAGCGGGTAGGCCAGGCCGGTGATCACGGTCAGCACCAGCAGCGTGCGCAATGCCGCCCAATGTAGGCGGACGAAATTCGAGAACGTCATGTCAGGACATCCCTGGGATGAATTGGACGATCAGGTCGATCGCCTTGATTCCGATGAACGGGGCGACGATGCCACCGAGGCCATACACGTACAGGTTGCGGCTCAACAGCTTTGACGCGCTGCTCGGCGTGTACCGCACGCCGCGCAACGACAGTGGTATCAGCGCGACGATGACGATCGCATTGAAGATGACCGCGGACAGGATGGCCGATTGCGGGCTGTGCAACCGCATCACATTGATCAGGTCCAGGCCGGGGAACAGCGCGACGAACATCGCCGGGATAATCGCGAAGTACTTCGCGATGTCATTGGCGATCGAGAATGTCGTCAGCGCGCCCCGGGTGATCAGCAGCTGCTTACCGATTTCCACGATCTCGATCAGTTTGGTGGGATCGGAGTCCAGGTCGACCATGTTGCCGGCCTCTTTGGCGGCCGACGTGCCGGTGTTCATCGCGACACCCACGTCGGCTTGAGCCAGGGCGGGAGCGTCATTGGTGCCGTCGCCCGTCATCGCGACCAGCTTGCCGCCCGCCTGCTCGCGCTTGATCAACTCGAGCTTGTCCTCCGGCGTGGCCTCGGCCAGGAAGTCGTCGACTCCGGCTTCGTCGGCGATCGCCTTGGCGGTCAACGGGTTATCCCCGGTGATCATCACCGTCCGGATGCCCATCTTCCGCATCTCGTCGAACCGCTCGCGCATGCCCTGCTTGACGACGTCCTTGAGATGGATGACACCGAGCACCGCCGCCTCGCCGTCCCGGCTTTCCCCGACCACCAGCGGGGTGCCGCCGCCGGCCGAGATGCCGTCGACGACCTCGCCAAGCTGCTGGGGCACCTTACCCCCTTGGGCGCGTACCCATTCCGCGACCGAACTCGCGGCACCCTTGCGGAGCAGGTGACCGTCGAGGTCGACACCCGACATCCGGGTGGTGGCCGAGAACGCCACCCACTGGGCCTGGGCCAGCTCGCCCGGTGTGCGCGCCCGCAGCCCGAAGTGCTGCTTGGCGAACACGACAACCGAACGGCCCTCGGGAGTTTCGTCGGCGAGGCTGGACAATTGGGCGGCATCGGCCAGCTGTTCGGCGGAGACTCCGTCGAGCGGGATGAAGGCCGCGGCCTGCCGGTTGCCCAGCGTGATGGTGCCGGTCTTGTCCAGCAGCAGGGTGTTGACGTCGCCGGCGGCTTCCACCGCCCGCCCGGACATCGCCAGGACGTTGCGCTGCACCAGACGGTCCATGCCGGCGATGCCGATCGCCGACAGCAGCGCGCCGATGGTGGTCGGAATCAGGCACACCAGCAGCGATACCATCACGATGCCCGTGACACCACTTGCGTTGAGCGCCTGGCCATCCGGGACGCCGGGGTTGTTCGCCTTGGAGTAGATCGCCAACGGCTGCAGGGTCGCGACGGCGAAGACGAAGATGATCGTCAACGCGGCCAAAAGGATGTTCAGCGCGATCTCGTTCGGCGTCTTCTGCCGGTTGGCGCCCTCGACCAGCGCGATCATCCGGTCGATGAAGCTCTCCCCGGGCTTCTGGGTGACCTTCACGACGATGCGGTCGCTGAGCACCGTGGTGCCGCCGGTGACCGCGGAACGGTCGCCGCCGGACTCGCGGATGACTGGCGCCGATTCGCCCGTGATGGCCGATTCATCGACCGAGGCAATGCCTTCCACGACGTCGCCGTCGCCCGGGATCACCTGCCCGGCCTCGACCACGACGATGTCGCCCCGCTGCAGCTCCGGCGCTGCGACGGCTTCCTCGACCGCGGTCGCGCCGGGCGCCCAGTCCTTGAGCCGCCGGGCCATGGTCTGGGTTTTGGCGCGGCGCAACGTTTCGGCCTGTGCCTTGCCCCGGCCCTCGGCGACGGCTTCGGCGAGGTTGGCGAACAACACGGTGAGCCACAACCAGATCACGGTCAGCCAGGCGAACCACGTCGGCTCAACGATGGCTAACGCGGTGCTCCACGCGGCGCCGACCTCCACGATGAACATCACCGGGTTCCGCCACAGGGTGCGCGGGTTGAGTTTGCGCAGCGCGTCCGGCGTCGACTTCCACAGCATCTTCGGGTCGAGCAGCCCGCCCTGCACCCGTTTTCTGCCGCCGGAGGCCGCCGGCTCGGTCCGCTCGGTCGGGTCGATCGCGGTCGCGGTCATCAGTGGATTCCTTCAGCGAGAGGCCCGAGCGCGAGCATGGGCAGGAACGTGAGGGCAACGACAATCAACGTGACGCCGGCGACCATGCCCACGAACTGCGGCCGGTGCGTGGGCAAGGTGCCGGCCGAATCCGGTGTACTGCCCTGCCTCGCGAGTGAACCGGCCAGCGCCAGCACCAGCACGATGGGCAGAAACCGGCCGAACGCCATGGCCAGGCCGAGGGCCGTGTTGTACCAGTCGGTGTTGGCGCTCAGCCCGGCGAAGGCCGACCCGTTGTTGTTGGCCGCCGAGGTGAACGCGTAGAGCACTTCGGAGAGCCCGTGCGGTCCGCCGTTGAGCATGCCGGCCCGCTCGCCCGGCAGCGCCATCGCGACCGCGGTGCCGGTCAGTACGAGCAACGGTGTGACCAGGAAATAGCTTGCGGCAAGCTTGATTTCACGCGGGGTGATCTTCTTGCCGAGGTATTCGGGGGTACGCCCCACCATCAGGCCGGCGACGAAGACGGTGATCACCGCCAGGATGAGGATGCCGTAGAGGCCGGAGCCGGTGCCGCCCGGGGCGACCTCGCCCAGCTGCATGTTGAACAGCGCGATCATGCCACCCAGGCTGGTCAGGGAGTCGTGCGTGGAGTCGACCGCCCCGGTGGAGGTGAGCGTGGTCGCGGCGGCGAACACCCCCGAGTCGGTGACGCCGAAGCGCTGCTCGACCCCCTCCATCGCGGCGCCGATCGAGGTCGGCACGGTGCCGTGGTGCTGCGTCTGAAACCACAGCATGAACGCCGTGCTGGTCGTGTACAGCGTCGCCATCACCGCCGCAATCGCGAAGCCCTGCTTGGTGTTACCCACCATCCGTCCGAAGGTGCGTGGCAGCGAGAAGCCGATCACCAGGATCAGGAAGATCTCCAGCCAGTTGGTCCATACGGTCGGGTTCTCGAACGGGTGCGCGGAGTTGGCGTTGTAGAAGCCGCCGCCGTTGGTGCCGAGTTCCTTGATGACCTCCTGGCTGGCCACCGGGCCGCCGGTGATGGTCTGCTGGGTCCCGTTGACGGTGGTGGCCAGCTGGTCGTGCAGGTGGAAGTTCTGGATCGCCCCGCCGGCCACCAGCAGGATCGCGCTGAGGACAGCGATGGGCAGCAGGACGCGCAGCGTTCCGCGGACCAGGTCGACCCAGAAGTTGCCCAGCTCGCCGGTGCGGCGGCGGACAAACCCGCGTACCAGCGCGACGGCCACGGCCATCCCGACCGCGGCCGAGACGAAGTTCTGCACCGCCAGGCCGGCCATCTGAACGAGATGGCCTTCGGTCGTTTCGCCCGAGTAGGCCTGCCAGTTGGTGTTGGTGACGAAGCTGACCGCGGTGTTCCAGGCGAGCGAGGGCGTCATCTTCGTGGCCGGGTCGTGCAGATGCAGCGGCAACTTGTCCTGCACGAGCTGGAACACGAAGAGGAAAAGGATGCTGACCGACGAGAACGCCAGCACGCTTCGCGCGTAGGCGCCCCACGTCTGCTCCGAACGGGCATCGACCCCGATCAGCCGGTAGATCACTCGTTCGGCATACAGGTCCTTCTCCGACGTGTAGACCCGAAACATGTAGTCGCCGAGGGGAACATGCACCACTACCAGCGCCACGACGAGTACGGCGAGGAAAATGATCCCCGCTGCTGTTGTGCTCACTAGAACCTCTCCGGGAACAGCAGGGCGCCCCCGAGGTAGAGCGCGATGACGATGGAAAGCGCCAAGCCGACCGCATTCTGGTAGTTCACAACCGCTCGACCAACTTCTGAGCCAGGCCGAGCACGGCGAACACCGCCACGGTCAGCACGAGATACACCACCACGCCCATCATTTCTCCGTCCCGCGCCAATCACAGTGCATCCGAAAGGGGCCTCGGTGAGCCGGCCACAGGACGTGGTGATCGCGAGCGCGGCCGCAGCCGGGCGCAGCGGGTCACCACCATCAAGCGACGGTCTCGCCAGCCAAGGTCAGCTCGAAATTATCGGGACGCCATCCGCCGGGGCGTTCGGTTGACGGTTTCCTAACGCGCGCACGGTGCACATTTACGGTTTCTTAACACCCCCGTGCGACGGCGTCCGGGCGGCGCCGCCCCGCCCCCGTGGCCGGCCAGGCCGAGAGATCCACCGCGTCCGCCGATCACCTTCTGTGACAACGACTTCCACGTCTGGCGGCATCGCCGCAGGCGTGTCAGCGTGGTGATTTGTCGGAGCGCGAGATCAACGGCAGCCGCACCCGGAAAACCGTGCAGTTCTCGTTGGATTCGGCGGTCACCGAACCCCGATGGGCCTTGACGATCGAACTGACGATGGCCAGCCCCAGTCCATGACCCGAACCGTCGGATCTCGACTTGTCCGCCCGGACGAAGCGCCCGAACAGATTGGGCAGGATCTCGGGATCGATGCCCGGGCCGTCGTCGATGACGGTCAATTCCGCGAATGGCCCGTCGGGAGCGCCGCGGTGGCAGGTGATCCCGGTGGTCACCGTGACGCCGGGTGGTGTGTGCACCCGGGCGTTGCTGAGCAGATTGCTGACCAGCTGATGCAGCCGCGCGTGGTCTCCCCGCACCCACACCGGCTCGTCCGGCAGGTCTTTGACCCACTGATGCGTCGAGGCAGCCACCGTCGCGTCGTTCACCGCATTGCCGACCACCTCGGCCAGGTCGACGTCTTCGGACTCGAGGTCTTGGCCTTCGCCCAGTCGGGAAAGCAGGAGCAACTCGTCGACCAGCAGGGCCATCCGCCGAGCCTCGGACTCGATGCGGGCCAACGCGTATTCGGTGGTCGGCGGCAGCGCCGAACTGTCCTGGCGGGTGAGTTCGGCGTAGCCCTGGATGGCCGCCAGCGGTGTCCGCAGTTCGTGACTGGCGTCGGTGATGAACTGCCGCATCCGCAGGTCGGACTCGACCCGATGCGCCAGCGCGCTATCGACGTTGTCCAGCAAGCGATTCAACGTGTGGCCGACGATCCCGACCTCATTCTGCGGATCGGTGTCTTGCGGTGGCACCCGGGCGCTGATCCGGTGCTCGTCGCCGGTGAGCGGCATGGCGGCGACGTCGGCGGCAACGGCCGCGAGCCGGCGCAACGGACGGAGGGTGTACCCGACCACCCACACGGTGAGGGCGGCGGTCAGCGCCAAAGCCGCCGCGGTCAGTCCGATGGTGGTGACCTGTTTGCGGGCGATGATCCGGTCGGCGAGGTTCTGCGACGTCCCGACCACCAGTACGTCGGACCCGGCGACGGTGCTGTCGATGCGGTAAGGCCCCAGCCTGCCGAGGGTTTCGGTGCGTGGCGGCCCGTCGCTCCACGTCTGCGCTTGCAGGTCGCGGACGACGTCGGCCGGCGCGGGCTTGGGTTCGTCTTCGGAGAAGACAGCCGACCCGATCACGGTGCCGTTGTGCAGCACGGCGATCAGGTTCCCCGGCGTCTGCCCGGTGAACTCCAGCATCGCCTGAGCAATCGGCGGGCTACCGGGTCGCGACGAAACATGTTCCCCGTTGCGGTATTTGGCGTACTGGTGGCTCAGCGCGTCCAGGGACTCGGCGACGTCGGCATCGCTCATGGCATTGACATAGCCGCGCAGGCTCAGCACCGAGACGATCCCGACCGTCACCAGCACCACGCTGACCACGGCCAACACGCCAACCAGCAGTTGGCGGCGCAGCGAATGGGGGAACCACCGCGGAAAACGCCCGGATGTGGTGTCTGGGTCTGGCGTCATTCCGCGGACCGCAGCATGTACCCCACCCCGCGGACGGTATGAATCATCGGCTCCCGGCCCGAGTCGATCTTCTTCCTCAGGTACGAGATGTAGAGATCCACGATGCTGGTGCGGCCGGCGAAGTCGTAATTCCAGACACGGTCCAGGATCTCGGTGCGGCTCAACGCGCGGCGGGGATTGCGCATGAGGAAGCGCAGCAATTCGAATTCGGTGGAGGACAGCGATATCGGTTCGCCATCACGGGTGACTTCCCGGCTGGCGCTGTCCACCTTGAGGTCGCCGACCTTGAGGGTTTCGGCCGTCGGCGTGGGCTGCTGGCCGGAGCGGCGGAGCAACCCACGCAGTCGGGCGACCAGCTCCTCGAGGCTGAACGGCTTGGTCATGTAGTCGTCGGCGCCCGCGGTCAGGCCGGTGACGCGGTCCATCACCGAGTCGCGCGCGGTGAGGAAGAGCGTGGGTGTGTAGGCATCGGATTGGCGGACGCGTTCCAGGATTCGTAATCCGTCGACGTCGGGAAGCATGATGTCGAGGACCAGGACGTCGGGGCTGACCCGGTCGAACTTGGCCATGGCCTCGCGCCCGTTGTGGGCGATGTCGACAACCCAGCCTTCGTAGTGCAGCGCCATCTTCACCAGGTTGGTCAGCGCAGGCTCGTCGTCGACCAGCAAAACCCTGATGGGGGACCCGTCGGCACGATAGATCCTGGGCAGCTGCCCCAGGATGGCCTGACGTGGGCGCTGCGCGCCTGAGTAACCCGACATTGCGGTCATGTTCCTACATTCTGGCAAGCCACACACTGGACTGTCACGCAGTTCATAGAATTCTCAAATGTAAGCCTGTTCGCCAGATCACATCAGATGTCATTCAAATATGAGTTTTATATGTGCCCGGTGGGTCGGCTTGAGATGAGACGCGATTCGAAAAATACTGGAATGCATAGTCGTTGGTTTGACCGCTGCGATCCGGTGCAGGATTCGCAGCGCAAAACTACCGGCGCCAGAACGGATTTCAACAAATACAGCAGCGGTGCATCTCAGTGAGTGGCGTCGATACTCGATGCACACGCAAGACGCCTCGGGACGACGATGTCCCAATCTTCATTACTTTCAAATTACGCGATGTTACGAATAGTGGTTGATTGACATGTTTTTCGTAGCGCGAGCCGTGCGAGCGCAGCCCCACACTTTGAGCACGGTGCCGATCCGGATCCGCGGCGGTTCGCCGGCGTTCACAACCGCGGCCACCTTGGTGAGGGCGAATTGTTCGCTTGGCGGGGTGCACGCCTGCCGGGCCACCGGACGGCCGTCGATCGGTGCGGCGAATGGTTCGGCCGCACCCACCCGTTCTGAAGCGACGGCATACGACACGGGCCCGTGCGGGCTACACGACACCACCCCGACGCGGTGCCGCCGCCGGGCGGCACGGCCCGGGCCGTCACGCCGTGGCAGCAAACTTCAGTAGAAAGCAGAGAAGCCATGGATTTTGGCGCATTGCCCCCAGAGGTCAACTCCGGCCGCATGTATCTGGGGCCGGGGCCCGGGACACTACTGGCCGCCGCGGCGGCATGGGACGCACTGGCCGCTGAGCTGAGCGCCGCCGCCGGTGGCTACGAGTCGGTGATCACGACGCTGACCAACGAGTGGCTGGGGCCGACCTCGATGGCGATGGCGGCGGCGGTCGCGCCCTACGTTTTGTGGCTGCGCGCCACCGCCGAACAATGCGAGCAGTCGGCCATCCAGGGCTCCGCCGCCACGGCCGCGTTCGAAACCGCGTACGCGATGACGGTGCCACCGCCGCTCATCGCCGCCAATCGCGCTCAGCTGATGACGCTGGTCGCGACGAACTTCCTGGGGCAGAACACGCCCGCGATCATGGCAACCGAGGCGCAGTACAGCGAAATGTGGGCCCAGGATGCTGCCGCGATGTATACCTACGCCGCAAGTTCGGCGACCGCCGCGACGTTCAGCGCGTTCACGCCGCCCCCGCAGACGTCCAACCCGAGCGGGGCGGCCGGTCAGGCGGGCGCGGTCGCTCAGGCGACCGCCAGCCAGGCCGGCAGCCATGCCCAGACGGCGTCGACGCACGCGCTGTCATCGGTTCCCCAAGCGCTGCAAAGCCTCTCGACTCCGGGGTCATCGTCGAGCACTGGCCTGGCGCCCGCCGCGGTGGGCACCGGTACGTCGCTGGGGTCGTCGGGAACCTCCGCCCCCATCAGCGCGCTGTCCAGCCTGTCCGGCACCAGCAAAGGCGCCACCAAGGGCGCGAGCACCGGGTTGGGGGCGGTTCAGGGCGTCGGCTCCGCCCTCGGCGGCGCCACCGGGTCCGGCGAAACCGCCGGCCTGGCCTCGGACGCGATTGGCCTGGGCTCCGATTTCGCCGGCCTGGGTGCCGACGGCGCCGGATTGGGCGGCGACGGCGCCGGGGTCGGCATGGACGTGTACGGCCTGGGACTCGACATGGAGGGCGCGGGTTCGATCATCGGGGCCGAAGGGGGCGCGGTCCCGGGCCTGGGGAACGTCGGCGACATGGGCCCCCTGGGAAACCTCGGGCCGGTGGGCGGCCTCGGTGCCACCGCCTCGGCGAGTGTGGGCCAGGCGTCGCCGCTCGGCACCCTGTCGGTGCCCCCGGCATGGGCCGAGACGGTGTCGTCGGTGGCGCCGCTGCCGGCGTTCGATGCCCCTGCTCCCGGACCGGTGGGCGCATTGCCGTCGCCTGCGACCGGCACGGGCCTGTCCAAGCTGCCGCTGGGCGCGATGGTCGGCCGCGAGTCCGACGCCGGGGTGCACCGAATCGGGTTGCGGCCCTCGCTGTTTCCGCGTTCGCCGGTGGCCGGGTAAGCCGGGGACCCGCAACGAATTGGGCTCGCGCCGTTGCGGCGCAAGCCCGTTCGCCCAACGAAAAGGGGCCGCACACCAAGTGGTGTGCGGCCCCTTTTGTCGAGACGAGGTGTCAGGCCCAGCTGGACCCGACGGCGCTGTCGGTGCTGGCCATGTTGCTGCCCGCGGACTGGACCTTCTGCCCGTGGGAGTTGGCCTGCTCGTAGATGACCTGGAAGTTGCGACCCAACTGGGTGATGAACTCTTGGCATGCCACCGAACCCGCACCGCCCCAGAAGTCGCCGGCAGCAAGCACATCGCGAACGATGGCCTGGTGCTCGGCCTCCAAGGACGCGGCCTGGGCGCGGATCAACGCGCCGTGGGCGTCTACATCGCCGAACTGGTAATTGATGCTCATTTGCTTAGCTCCTTAAAAGTGTTGGGCGACAGCTGCTTCGACAGCTAGCTGCTGAGGATTTGCTGCGAGGCCTGCTCTTGCTGCTCGTAGTTGTTCGCGTCGCGGATCAGCCCGTCGCGCACCCCGTGGAGCATGTTGACGATGTTGCGGAAGGCCTGGTTGACCTGACCCATGGTGTCGTACGAGGTGGCCTGGGCCTGACCGCTCCAGCCCGAGCCGGCGATGTTCATCGACGACGCCCACATCTTGCGAGCCTCGTCCTCAACGGTCTGGGCGTGCACCTCGAAGCGGCCCGCCATCGCCCGCATCTCGTGCGGGTCGGTCATAAAACGTGTTGCCATGTCGGCTGTCTCCTATCTTGAAGCTTCAGTTCGCCGAAGTCTTAACAGTTGTAATTGATGCGGTGGTGGCCGCGTTGTAAATAGACTACGGCCTGCCGGTTAATTGCTCGCCTCAAATGGGTGACATGTACCCCCTTTTTCCCATATCAGCGGACCCTCTCAGACGACAACCTGTTTGGGCATGACGATCGGCTTGAAGCCGTACCGAGGCCCGGCGCCGTACGCGCCGGCGCCCTTTGCCGCCGCCGCCATCCCGGGCATGCCGGGCATCGCGGTGACAGGCTCGGCGGAGGCGGCCTCGGAGGCCACGGTCCAGCCGGAGCCCTCCAGCGGGGCCGCCGCCGAAGCCGCGGCGGTCGCGGGCGCGGCCGTGGACCAACTTGCCGGAACCGACAGGCCGCCGACCGAGGAGGCTCCGCCGACGCTCGCCGACGCCGCCGCGCCCAGCCCGCCCGCGGGCGTCACCGCGCTCACCATGGCGCCCTCCGTGACACCGGCCAGACCGGCCGGCGCCACGTCGCTGACCGCGGCCGCGGGGGCCGCGGCGGACAGCGTGTGCCCCAGCGACACCCCGGTGGGAATCGCGTTCATGGTGAACCAGGCTCCGGTGTTGACCGCGCCGTTGATGCCGTTGAGGACCGACGGTGTGCCCAGGAAGTTGTCGATCGAGGACAGGATGCCGGTGGTCTGGAACGGCAGGCTCGGGTCGACGGCCGCGGGCGCTGCGGCGAGGGGAGCTGCGAGCGCTTGGGCGGTGCCGCCCGTGGAGTTGGCGGCGAGGGCGCTGTTGTCGACGGCCGCGGCGGTGGCCGGGTTGGTGGTCGACGTCAGCGGCGTCACCGGCTGCAGGGTGCCCGCCGCCGCCGAGGCCGCCTGGTAGGTGGCCATCATGGTGGCGTCCTGGACCCACATCTCGGCGTACTGGGCCTCGGTCGCGGCGATCGCGGCCGAGTTGACGCCCAGGAAGTTCGTCGCGACGAGCGTCGCCAGCAGCGACCTGTTGGCCGCGATCACCGGCGGGGGCACCGTCGCGGCGAAAGCCGCCTCATACGCGGCCGCCGACGCGGTGGCCTGCGTGCTGGCCTGCTCGAGCGCCGCCGCCGTCTCGGTGAGGTACGTGACGATGGGCTGCGCCGCCGCCGCAGCGGCGGCCGACCCGGCACCCGTCCACTGCTCGGTGGTCAGCAACGAGATGATCGACTCCCACTGGCTGGCCGTCGAGCTGATCTCGGCGGACAGGTTGGCGTACGCCGTGGCCGCGGCCATCAGCGGCCCCGAGCCCGCGCCCGCGTACATGAGCGACGAAGTGATCTCCGGTGGTACACCCGCAAAATCAAGAACCATTTCTAGTATCCCGTTTCCTTTTATCGGTGTGAAAACTTCTGCCTGCTAGCTGATGACCGCGTCGCTGGCCGCCTAGAGGGTCGACGCCTTGGGCATGACGATCGGTTTGACGCCGTAGCGCGGGGCGCCGAAGCCGGCGCTGTTGCGGGCCATCGCGCCCATGCCCGGCATGCCCGGTACCACCGTTCCCGCACCGGCCTGCGGCGCCGCGGCGGTCCAGCCCACCGTCTGTAGCGGTGCGGCGACGGTGCCCGCCACGGGGGTGACGGCACCGGCCCAGGTGGGCGGCACCGAGAGCTTGCTGACCATGGTCGCCTGGCCCATCGCGGCCGCCGGCATCGCGCCCATGCCGGCCACGCCCGGGCTGACCGGGGTCGTCGACGCGGCGAGGTCGGCGGCGCCGGCCGCGGCGGCGGCGTCACCGGTGTCGGAGGCGGCGGCGGGAAGCAGACCACCACCGGCCATGCCGAGCAGGTCGGACCCGGCCGATGCCCAGTTCCCGGCGCCGATGTTCAGGATGTTGGCGCCGTTGCTGGACAGGCCGAAGATTCCGCCCAGCATGCTCGGGTTCGTGCCGTTGCCGGTGCTGCCGAGGAGGTACGAAAGGAAGTCGAGGGGAGTGTTCGACGGTGTGGCCGCGGCGGCCGCCAGCGGACTCGCCGCGAGGTTCGAATTCGACAGCACGGCCTGGGCCGCGTTGACGGTCTCGGTGTCGCCGTAGCTGTTGGAGCTGATCCCCAGGGTGCTCGCGTACTGCTCCAGCTGCGCCTGGGCTTGCGCCGCGAGCGTCTGGTAGGTGGTGCCGTAGGTCGAGAAGAGGGCCGACTGCTGGGCCGAAACCGGGTCGGCGGCCGCGGGGGCGACGAAGGTCGTCGCGGCGGCCGCGCCCGCGTTCTGCGCCGCCAGATTGGTGTTGATCCCGCTGAGCAGTTGCTCTGCGGCTAACATCTCTTCAGTTTGCGTTGTCAAAAAAGACATCCGTTGCTCCTAGCGTTGGAACGAGTCGACCCCCGGCGTGGATCGACCTGTCTGCACGTAAACGGCCCTTATGCGTGTGCGTAAGGCTAATGACCCACAACCCCACGTTCCCCATCCAAAGGGCAGCGGTTACAGCCGTTTACGGCTTCTTAACGACAAGGGCGGCAGTTTTAACAAGGCCCTGTCGGACGACATAGTGATGTCACCTGAGCGGCGGCGCCGAGAGAGGAAGTCGCGCGCGGCGCGCGGATCGTAGCGGATGCCTATTCGGCCCGCACGTTGTACAACTGGCTAATTAGCATGTCGATGCGATGCCCCGCGCGGGGCCGCGACGCGCTAGATTCGCCGCCGGGCCCCATAGCCCAATTGGCAGAGGCAGCGGACTTAAAATCCGCCCAGTGTCGGTTCGAGTCCGACTGGGGGCACCGGGTTGGCGGGTGCGGGCTGCATCCACCGCCCGCCGCTGCTGGTGAGACACCGCACTGGATTTTGAACGCAGCAGGCACAGCCGGCCGGGGAACAGCCCGCCGGCCGGCGCCCGCTGGGCCGCCCACCCCGAAACTAGCGGCACCTCACGGGATCGTCGTGCACTGCGATGATGAAATAGCTTGGAACGCAGGGATATCGAGCAACCATGCCCTCGGTTGGGCCATGGACTCCGCGCTGCACCGCAACGGGGCCCGATACCGGCAGACGCCGACGCCGCCCGTGTCAGGCGGCCCTGGGAGCCAGGGCTTAGTCTCCCCGGTTACCGCCGTTGCCCTTGCCGTGTCCCTTACCTGGGCCGTGCCATGGTGGCGCCTGAGGCTGTTCCGCCGGCGGGGATGGCGGCGGTGGGGCATTACTCACCGGAACCGGCGACGGTGTACCGGTCGTCGCCGGTTCGACAGGTGCGTGGGAGGAGGACGCATCAAGCGCGAGACCCAGCGGGATGAGAATCAAAACCGCCAAGACCGCCAGAACGCCCAGCAACTTTCGCCTGCGGCTCGTCGGTGCGACCAGCGCTGGAACGAAAGTGTTCGTGGGCGAGCCGGGCACCGCGACCGTAAGCGGCTTTGTAGCCGGGTGTGGCGGGCGCGTCGGCGCAGCGACCTGCACGCCTGGGGCCACCTCGCGTCGGCCGTGCACCGCGGCGCGCATCTCGTCGGCGCTGCCAAACCGCAGCCCTGGGTCGTACGCCATCGCGCGTTCGATGACCATGATCAGCCCCGGATCGACGTCGGGCCTCAGCCCGGCGAGTGGTGGCGGCCGCCCGTGCAGAATGGCGCCGGCGAGCGCGGCCACGTTCTCCTGCGGGAACGGGCGGTGACCGGCGAGCGCTTCATAACCCACGACGCCGACCGCGTAGAGATCATCGGCGACACACGCAGGCGCACCGGCGATCCGCTCGGGGCTCAGATAGGCAATGGTGCCGAGGATCTGACCGGTCAGCGTGTTGGTCGCCTCCGGAAGCTTGGCAATCCCGAAGTCGGCAACCTTCACGGTCTGGCCCCCGCGGCAATCAGGATGTTTCCCGGCTTGATGTCGCGGTGCAGGATGGCGGCCGAATGTGCCGCGCTCAGCGCGGCAAGGACGTTGTCGAGCAGGGCCTGGACCCGCGGTTGGGGCAGCGGACCGCGGGCGATCTCCTGGGCCAAGGTTTCACCGGGCATCCGTTCCATCACGATGAACGGCCTGCCGTCCTGCTCGCCACTGTCGTAGATCGCGACGATGTTCGGATGGTTGAGCGCCGCCGCAGCGTGCGCTTCGGCATCGAATCGATTCCGCATGCCGCTCTGCGAGCACACCGCCGGGTGTAGAAGCTTGATCGCGATCGGTCGCCGAAGTCGGGTGTCCCAGCCCGCGCGAACCTCGGCCATGCCGCCACTGCCCAGCCTGCCGCGCACCTCATAGCGACCGGCGAGCAACACCCGCGTGTCCATTCGCCCTGCTAACTCCGCGCCACTGCGGTCACGATCGTGCCGTCGGTTACCCGGACAGCGACGGCTCAAAACCCGCACGCATCCGGCGCAGGCGGCGCCGGCGCAGAGGACGCACGAGGTCATACTCGGCGCGCAGGTTTGCGATGGAGCCGGATCGGGGTAGGCGTAACGCGCAAACGCATCCGGCGGTCTGATCGGGAAGAGCCCGCGGGCGTTTACGGTTCTGAACACACTCCACCCAGGTGGGAAGTCGTCTGATGAATGTTGCGTCTCTAAGCGAAGATCTGTACGGATTCGCCATCGAACTGCGCCAGCTGGCCTACAGCATGCCCGGCGGCCACGAGGACCCGTTGGTCCGCCTGAGCGAGCGAATGATCCACTGCGCCCAAGAAGAAGCCGGCAACAAGTAACCGTCGCCGGACAGGGACGCCGCTACATCTTGCTGCGGAATTCGGGGCAGTACGACGCCGTCGCCGCCCCGATCACCGTGCCGGCCCCGTTGGTGCTCACCCCGAGCGCCTTCTGCACGTCGTCGACGGTCTGGGCCATCGTGTCGCCGCCCGCCCAGTCCGCGCACACCGCATGCCCGACGTTGATCATCGTTTGGTCATTGCCGCCGGGCCAGCTCAGTCCCCGCTGGGTCAGCGCGCGCAGGAAGTTGTCGTCAGCCGGGTCGGCGTTCGCGGTGGGAGCGGTGGCGAGGACGACGAAGGCGGCCAGGCCGACAGCGATCGGGCCGCTCAACCGTGCCGTGATCTTCATGCGCTGACTCCTCGCCGTGGATGGTGCAGGAACCGAATCCTAATTGTGCCGCCCCGAATCGGCAGATCGGAACGAATCGGGACGGCTGGGTCTGAACGGCGAATGTGGCGGGCGCGCCAAGTTTCGTCGTACCGTTGCGCGATCCGCGACCGTGAAGGAGCCAGCGCCGAAGTGACCGAGGATCCGCGGGGCGACGGCGTCTCCCGCCAATACGATCGGTGGGAATATCCGCCCCCGGTAACCGATCTCGCGGCGTGGACCACGAACCACTGGGATTGGTTCGACCCTTACTGGGCGCACCGGATGTTGTGGCCCGACCGGGAATACCAGGCGGACTTGGACATCCTGGTGGCGGGATGCGGCACCTTCCAGGCGGCCGTGTTGGCCTACATGAACCGGGGAGCGAAGGTCGTGGCGATCGACGTCAGCCGGTCGGCCCTGCAGCATCATCGGCAGCTCAAAGACCGGCACGGCCTGGACAACCTCGAACTGCGGCTGCTTGCGGTCGAAGAGGTGCCGGCGCTGTCGCGCGACTTCGACCTCATCGTGTCCAGCGGCGTCCTGCACCACACGGCCGATCCCCTGGCGGGGTTGACGGCACTCGGCCGGTGTCTGCGGCCGGACGGGGTGCTGGGCGTCATGCTCTACGCCAAGTACGGCCGGATCGGGGTCGAGATGCTCGAATCCGCGTTCCGCGACCTTGGCCTGACCCAGGACGACGCCTCGGTGCGGCTGGTCGTCGAGGCGATCGCGACGCTACCGGCCGACCACCCCGTCCGCCCCTATCTGCACAGCGCGCGCGATCTGACGTCGTCGGGCGCGCTCGTGGACACCTTCCTGCACGCCCGCCAGCGCAGCTACACCGTCGACGAATGCCTGCAGTTGGTCGACTCCGCCGGGCTGGCGTTTCAGGGCTGGCTGCGCAACGCACCGTATTACCCGCACGACTTCGTCGCGCCGGCCGGCCAGTTCCAGGCGCTGCTCAACCGGCTTCCCGATGCCAGGCTGTGGTCGGTGATGGAGCGGCTGCAACCGGCGAACGCCACCCATTTCTTCCTCGCCTGCCGCCCGGACCGCCCGAAGGCGCAGTACGCGATCGACTTCTCGGCGACGGCCTGCCTCGGCTACGTCCCGCTGCTACGCACGGCCTGCCTGTTGTCCGGCGACACCATTCAGTTGCCCGGCGCGACGCTGAAGCTCGACCCGGCCCAGCTGCCCTTCGTCCAGCTCGTCGACGGCCGCCGGACCATCGGGGAGATCATCGACGGCGTGGCCCGGCGCGACGACGTCGGACCGGAGGAGAGGCCACGCGTGCAGGACTTCGGGCTGACGCTGTTCCGCTCGTTGTGGCGCCTGGATTTCCTGGCGATGGCGTTGAACGCCGTTCCGTCCGCGTAGCGTTCGAAATTAATTGCGGCACAACATGTCCGAGCGCGGCGAACGCTGTCGTTGGCGGACATCCCGTGTGCGGACCAACAGTTTGGGCCTGCCGCCGACGGGCCCGAAAACCGTCATCCATACACTGACCCAGCATGGGCATGCTGTTCGGCCTCGCGCCGTGGATCGTGTATTGGGTACTCGTCGGTAACGTCCCGTTCGCCGCGGCCGTGCTGGTCGCGCTGGCGATCGCCGCCGCCAGCCTGGGCCTGGGGGGCGTGCTGGGCAGGAAGTGGCAGTTCTTCGACTTTGCCTCGGCCGCAGTGCTTTTGATTCTCGGCGTGCTGGCCTTCACGCTCAGTGATTTGTTCCTGGAGCGGTGGATACTGCCGCTGAGCAACGCCGGGATCTTCCTGGTGACGCTGATCGGGGTGCTGGCCGGCAAGCCCTTCGTGGCCGAGTTCGCCGCGGCGGAGCAGGCCGCCGACATCGTCAGAACCGAGCTGTTCGGCCGGATCGTCAAGATCCTGAGCTGGTTGTGGGTCGCGACGTTCGCCGGGATGACGGTGTCGTCGGTGATCCCGTCGATCCTGGAAGGTCGCGACGGGCCCGCCGGGACCACCGCCGCCCTGATGCTGGACACGAAGACACCGCTGTCGTTTCTCTGCTACTGGATCATTCCCTTCGCACTGCTGGGTCTCGCGGCGGTCGCGTCGCGACTGCTGCCCGACCGGATGCTGGTCGGCATCGACGACGTCGCGCGGGAAACCTCGTTCGTCGCCTACGACGAAGCCACCATCGACGAGCTCTACTTCTTGGCGCAGGAACACGCCAACCGGGAGGTCGGCCCCGGCAAGGAGGCGTACGCCGTCAAGGTCGGCGGGATGGGAACTCCGCTGACCGGAGACGAGTCCCGCAAGTCGTGGCCCTCGACCTACAAGGTGCGCGACAAGCGGCACTGAGCCGGCGGCGCGATTCGGCTACGTTGGTTCTCGGCGGAGCGGCCCCGAACCTGCCGCAGCGCTCCGCATCCGGCCGGCCCCAACGTGAATGCCCCCGGAGCGGAGAACAGGAGTCGTGATGAACGCACCCAGCGCAGACGCGATCCGCGCAGAAACCGTCACCATCACCGGCCACGGCGGCGACGAGATCGAGGCCTACCACGCCGTGCCGCTCGCGCCGGCCTCGCGGGGCGGCGTCGTGTGGATCCACCACATGCCCGGGTACGACCGGGAGACCAAGGAGTTCGTCCGCCGGCTCGCCGTCGGCGGCTACCACGCCGTGGCGCCGAACCTCTACTCGCGCGAAGCGCCGGGTGCCGAACCCGATGACGCGGCCGCCGCGGCGCGCGCCGCCGGCGGGGTGCCCGACGAACGATTGGTCGGCGACGTCGCGGGCGCGGTGGAGCACCTGCGCACGCTGGAGGGCGCCAACGGCAAGTTCGGTGTCATCGGGCACTGTTCGGGCGGGCGGCACGCCTTTCTCGCGGCGTGCTCGCTGCCCTTCGACGCGGCGGTGGACTGCTACGGCGCCTTCGTCGTCGAGGACCCGCCCGAGGGCATGCCCAAGACCATGCAGCCGATCCTGCACCTGGCCGCCAATCTCAGCTGTCCGCTGCTGGGCCTGTTCGGGCTCGACGACCGGTTTCCGGCGCCCGCCGCGGTGGCCACCCTGGACGCCGAGCTCAACAAGCACGACAAGCCGCACGAGTTCCACTCCTACGAGGGAGCGGGCCATTCGTTCTTCTCCGTCGACCGCCCGGCGTACCGGCCGGAGGCGGCGGTGGACGGCTGGCGGCGCATCGACGAGTTCTTCGCCACCTACCTGAAGGGCTAGGCATCTCCCATGTGCACCTATCTCACCGAACATGTCGAGATCGACGGCAGCGGAAAGGGCGCGACCGGATGGTTCGGCGCCAACCGCGCGACGGTGTATGTCGACCACCCCGTCCACGCGCCGTACGGCCACACCGTCAACATCGACGTGATCAATCCGCAGCTCGGGCCGTCGGCGCGGGTGGCCCTGGAATTGACCGAGGAGAGCGCGCTGGCGCTGGCCGACGCCATCCGCAAGGCCATCGGCCACGCCCCGGCCGGACTGGCCTCCAGGGACCAGTAGGCCGGCGATGGACACCGACACCGCTTACCCGCAGATGGCCGCGGCGCGCGGCAGGATCGAACCCGCTCCGCGGCGGGTCCGTGGCTATCTCGGCGACACGCTGGTCTTTGACACCACCGCCGCCCGGTACGTGTGGGAAGTCCCGTACTACCCGCAGTACTACATCCCGCTCGACGACGTCCGCTCCGAGTTCCTGCACGACGAAAACCATGCCCAGAAGGTGCAATTCGGCCCGTCGCGGCTGTACTCCCTGGTGGGAGCCGGCCAGTCGCATGAGTCGGCCGCGCGGGTGTTCGATGCCGACGGCGGCGGCCCGCTGGCCGGAACCGTGCGGTTCGAGTGGAATCCGTTGCGCTGGTTCGAAGAAGACGAGCCGATCTACGGTCACCCACGCAATCCGTATTCGCGGGTCGACGCCCTGCGCTCGCACCGCCACGTTCGTGTCGAGCTCGACGGAATTGTCTTGGCCGACACTACAACTCCCGTGTTGCTGTTCGAAACCGGTTTGCCGACAAGGTATTACATCGATCCGACCGACATCTCCTTCGAGCACCTGGAATCGAGCCCCACGCGGACTTTGTGTCCGTACAAGGGGGTTACGTCGGGTTATTGGTCGGTGCGCGTGGGTGACGCCGTGCACGAGGACCTGGCATGGACCTACCATTATCCGCTTCCAGCGGTCGGTCACATTGCCGGCCTAATCGCTTTCTACAACGAGAAACTCGACATCGCCGTCGACGGGTCCAGGCTGGCGAGACCGCAAACGCAGTTCAGCTAGGGGAAACCGGCACGGTGTGATTTATCCCTCGTCGGCCGCGAAACCTGAGAATTCCTTACCTCCGCGCCCGATAGCGCGCTCACGTGCGCTGTTAGCGGCGCGAGCGAAATCCGCCGGAAGCGGGTTTGCCCGACTTTCGCTACGGGTAAGCGACTGCGATACAGCGTGATTGGAAGTCTGAGCAGAACCTGAGTGCGGACAGTGACGTAGCTAACGTCGGGCATCTCGAACTGCGGTAAGGCGATGTTGGGCCAGTAGACTACCGAAAACCAGTCTCGTCAGCGCCTTTCGGTGCTGAAATCCGGTGGATCCGGAGGCCAAATCGTCGCACGCGTACCGGCGGCTTCGCCACTTGACGATGAGAGCCGACAAACACAGCAAAGGCGGTGCCAGCGTGAACGATGTGAACGGCCCTACGGCCGCGCACGACGATCCAGACGGCCGAATCTTCGAGCTTGACACCACCTCGGTGGTGCGGGTCCCGTTGCACAACGGCCCGATCAGCGACATGGACATCAGCCCGGACGGGCGCCGGCTGGTCGCAACGAACTACGGCCGCAACATGGTTTCGGTCATCGACGCCAGCACGTGTCGCCTCTCGAGCGCGCTCACCGGGCTGACCGAACCGTTCGCGGTCACCATGAGCAGGGCGGACTCCAACTACGCCTACGTCAGCATCGCGACCGCCGGCTACGACGCCATCGAGGTCATCGACGTCGTCACGAACTGGCGTATCGCCACACATCGGCTCGCGAACAGCGTCAGCGACCTCACCGTGAGTCCGGACGGCAAATACCTCTACGCCAGCCGGAACGCGGTTCGCGGCGCGGACGTGACGGTGCTGGACACCACCACCGGCGAACTCGAGGTCATCGACCTGGCGACCGTGCCGGGCACCACCACCGAGTGCGTGCGGATCAGCGCCGACGGACGCCGGCTGTACGTCGGCATGAACGCCCGGACCGGCGGAAGCCTCGCCATGCTCGAGACCCGAACGCGGTCGGACAATCGCCGGGTCGGCGGCCGGTCGCGCCTCGTCGGCGTCGTCGACCTGGGCCTGCCCCTGCGTGACGTGGCGCTGAGCAACGACGGCGGCACGGCGTACGTGGCGAGCTGCGATCCGGTCGCGGGCGCGGTGCTCGACGTGATCGACACCCGGGTCAACAAGATCGTCGGCACCCACAAGATCCCGGAGATCACCGGGCCCCTCACCCGGATGACGCTCAGTCGCGACGGCGCGCGGGCCTACCTGATCAGCGACGACCGCATCACCGTGCTGAGCACCCACCAGCAGGACGTCGTCGGCGAGGTCAAGGTGTCCCAGCACCCGTCGTGCGTGGTGGAGAGCCCCGACGGCACCCACCTCTACGTCGCCGATTACTCCGGCGTGGTCACCGCGGCGCGCATCGCCTCGGCCGCGCCGTCGCAGACCGGCGGCGGTGCGAGCGACCGCGACCTGTCGGTCGCCGGCTGGCTGCCCGAACTGCCCGAGTGGGAGCCGGTCCTGGCCTAGGCCCACCCGGTGGCGTGGGGCACGCTGACACCCAAAGCCGCCCCGGCCGAACGGGATCCACGCGATCGGCCGTCAGTCTGCCCGGGTGCTGACACTCTCGCCGAATTCGGGCTTAGGGTGGGAGGCGGCCGACGGCACAGGCGGCGCTGCCCCGAGACTTAAGGCGGTAGATGAGTGGACGGCACGATGCAGGACTTTCCGTTGACCATCACCGCGATCATGCGTCACGGCTGCACCGTGCACGGGGAGCGCACCGTCACGACCGCCACCGGTAACGGCTACCGGCGCACGACCTACCGGGAGCTGGGCGGGCAGGCCGCGCAGCTGGCGAACGGCCTGCGCCGGCTCGGCGTCACGGGTGACCAGCGGGTGGGCACGTTCATGTGGAACAACGCCGAGCACCTCACCGCATACCTCGCCCTGCCGTCGATGGGCGCGGTCCTGCACACCCTCAACATCCGGCTGTTCCCCGAGCAGATCGCCTTCGTCGCCAACGAGGCCGAAGACCAGGTGGTGCTGGTCGACGCCTCACTGGTCAAGTTGCTCGCACCCGTGCTGCCCGACCTCGAGACCGTGCACACCGTGATCGTGGTCGGCGACGAAACCGAGCCGCTGCAGGGGTCGGGTAAGACCGTCCTGCGCTACGCCGACGTCCTCGACGGCGAGCCCACCGACTTCGACTGGCCGCGCATCGACGAGAACTCCGCGGCCGCGATGTGTTACACCAGCGGCACCACCGGAAACCCGAAAGGCGTTGTCTACAGCCACCGTTCGAGCTTCCTGCACACGATGGGGGCGTGTACCACCAACGGCATCGGCGTCGGGGCCACCGACAGCGTGCTGCCCATCGTGCCGATGTTCCACGCCAACGCCTGGGGGCTGCCGTACGCGGCGCTGATGGCCGGCGCCGACCTGGTGTTGCCCGATTGCCACCTCGACCCCCGGTCGCTGGTCGCGATGGTCGAGGACCTGAAGCCCACCGTGACCGGCGCGGTGCCGACCATCTGGAACGGCGTCCTGCATCACCTCGAGGACGACCCCGACCACGACATGTCCTCGCTGCGGTTGGTGGTCTGCGGCGGCTCGGCCGTCCCGGTGTCGCTGATGCGCACCTTCGAGGAAAAGCACGACGTACAGATCCGGCAGCTGTGGGGCATGACGGAGACCTCGCCGCTGGCCACCATGGCGTGGCCGCCGCCGGGCACCCCGGAGGACCAGCACTGGGCTTTCCGCGGGACGCAGGGCCAGCCGGTCTGCGGGGTGGAGATGCGCATCGTCGACGACGACGGTCAGGTGCTGCCCAACGACGGCCAAGCCGTCGGCGAGGTGGAGGTGCGCGGACCGTGGATCGCCGGCTCTTATTACCTGGGCCGCGACGAGTCGAGGTTCGACTCCGGCTGGCTGCGCACCGGCGACGTGGGCCGCATCGATGAGCGCGGGTTCGTCACCCTGACCGACCGCGCCAAGGACGTCATCAAATCCGGTGGGGAATGGATCTCCTCGGTGGAGCTGGAGAACTTCTTGATCGGGCACCCCGACGTGGTCGAGGCCGCCGTGGTCGGCGTTCCCGACGAGCGCTGGGAGGAACGGCCGCTCGCGGTGATCGTGGCCAAGGAGGGCGCATCGGTGAGCCCCGAGCAGCTGCGAAACTTCCTCGCCGACAAGGTCGTTCGGTGGTGGCTGCCCGAACGGTGGGCCTTCGTCGACGAGATCCCGCGCACCAGCGTCGGCAAGTACGACAAGAAGACCATCCGGTCGCGATACGGCGATGGCGAATATCAGGTGATCGAGGCGCGCTGAGCTGACGGGCCGACCGGCGCCCGCTACCGTGGGAAGCCATGTGCCGACTCTTTGGCCTGCACGCCGGGACACACGCGTGCACCGCGACCTTCTGGCTGCTGGACGCCCCGGACAGCCTGGCTCAACAGAGCAGGAGAAATCCGGACGGCACCGGCCTGGGCGTCTTCGACGAACACGGCCGACCGCACCTGTACAAGGAGCCGATAGCGGCCTGGCAGGACGCCACATTCGCGACCGAGGCACACCGGATGACCGGCACGACCGTCCTCGCCCATGTCCGTTACGCGACCACCGGCTCACTCGACATCCACAACACCCACCCGTTCCTGCAGGACGGGCGGATCTTCGCGCACAACGGTGTGCTCGAGGGATTGGACATCCTCGACGAACGGCTGCGCGAGGTGGGCACCGACGACCTGGTGTTGGGCGACACCGACTCCGAGCGGGTGTTCGCGTTGATCACCGCCGCGATCCGGGCGCGCGACGGCGACATCACCGCCGGCCTCACCGACGCCATGCGATGGCTCGCCGAGCACGTTCCGATCTACGCGGTCAACGTGCTGTTGAGCACGGCCACCGACATGTGGGCGCTGCGCTATCCGGAAACCCATCAGCTCTACATTTTGGATCGATCCGACGATGCGGCTCCCCGCGACCCCGAATTCGACTTGTGCACCAAGCGGATTCACGCCCGATCGGAGCACCTGTGTGAGCGGTCGTCGGTGGTGTTCGCCACCGAGGTGATGGACGACGAGCCCCGCTGGCGGCTGCTGCCGGCCGGTGAACTCTTCCATGTCGACGCCGGTCTGCAGATCCACCGCAGCATGATCCTGCCGGATCCGCCCAGACATCTGCTGCGTCGCGAGGACCTCAGCTCGCCGGTGGAGGAGTCGCAGCACGCGCTGCCGAACACCCGGCAGCTGGCCTGACCCGTGCTGGCAAGCTGAACACCGTGACAACCAAACGCGCCCTGGTGCTGGCCGGTGGGGGTATAGCGGGAATCGCTTGGGAGACAGGTGTTCTGCGCGGCATCGCCGACGAGTCGCCGGCGGTGGCCCGGCTGTTGATCGAGTCGGACGTGCTGGTCGGGACGTCGGCGGGCTCGGCCGTCGCCGCGCAGCTAGGCAGCGGACACACCCTGGACGAACTGTTCGACCGGCAGGTCGCCGAGTCGTCGGCCGAGATCGATTCGGGGGTCGACGTCGAGACCATCACCGAACTGTTCCTGACCGCCCTGGGTGAGCCGTACGAGGAGACGCTGGACAGGACCCGGCAACAGATGCGACGCATCGGCGCCGTGGCGCTGGCCACCAAAACCGTTCCCGCGCCGGTGCGCCGCGACGTCATCGCACGGCGCCTGCCGTCGCACGACTGGCCGGACGCCGAGTTGCGGCTCACCGCGATCGACGTCGAAACCGGCGAACTGACCGTGTTCGACCGCGACTCGGGCGTCGACCTGGTCGACGCCGTCGCGGCCAGCTGCGCGGTGCCCGGGGCGTGGCCGCCGGTGCGCATCGACGGCCGCCACTACATGGACGGCGGGGTCGCCAGCTCGGTCAACCTCGTGGTGGCCGCCGACTGCGCGACGGCGGTGGTGCTGGTGCCCTCGGGCGTCGACGCGCCCTCGCCGTTCGGTGCCGGGCCGGCGGCCGAGGTCTCGGCGTTTCCCGGCGCGGCGTTCGCCGTCTTCGCCGACGGCGATTCGCTGGCCGCCTTCGGACCCAACGCGCTGGACCCGGGTTGCCGCATCCCGTCGGCGCTGGCCGGACGCGAGCAGGGCCGCCGCGAAGCCGCGAACCTCGCCCGCTTCCTGGGGTTGTGACGGCGGTTGGCGCGCAAGCGCTTTGAGCGTCCTCAGCGCTCGATCGCGGGCGGGACGTCCTGATCGTCCCCGAGTCCCAGCGCGTCCAGCGCGTCGTCGGCCAGCGCCCGCCCGGCGGCGATCACCTCCACCGCCCGGTGGAATTCCAGGGCCCGGCACGTCGAGCGCGGGATCTCGATGTGCAGGTCGGGCGGGTAGACCGCCAGGGTATGGCGCGCCAGCGCGGCCTGGGCAATGTCGATGGTCCGGTTCATCACCTCGAAGCTGCCCAGTTTCGGCACGTCGGGTCCCACGCCGGCCAGCTCGCCCGCGTCCTCACCGGGGGCGGGCTGCTCGTCCTCCGGGGTGTCCGCCCAGCCGTCCGGCTCGCCGGGGGCCCGCCCAGCCTGCTCAGCACGGCGCGCGCCGTCGGCCGATCGAGCAGCGAGCGGGCGGCGGCCGTGTCGAGCAGCGCGGAGGTGCTGCGCACCATGCGGGTCAACCACTCGACGGTGGCACCCGGCTCCGGTTCGCGGTTGCTGATCGCCTCGCTGCCGGACAGGCTCACCGCGATGGTCAGGTCCGCGTTGACCGCGGCGAGCGGGGCCAACGGCAGCGGATCCAGGATGCCGCCGTCGGCGAGCAGCCGTCCGTCGACCGCGTGGGGTGCGATCACGCCGGGGATCGCGATCGACGCCCGGATCGCCTCGTCGAGGGGGCCGCGCTGAAACCACACGGACTTGCCCGCCAGCAGGTCGGTGGCCACCGCGGTGTAGGGGATGGGCAGTTCTTCGATGGCGACGGGGCCCAGGATGTCGCGCACCGCGTCCAAGATCTTGCCGGCCCGCATCACGCCGGCCGCGCTGATGGACGGGTCCAGCAGCCGCAGGATGGTGCGTTGGGTCAGCGACTTCGCCCAGTCGGCGAACTCGTCCAGCCGCCCGGCCGCCTGCAGGCCGCCGACCAGCGCACCCATCGACGAGCCGGAGACGCCGACGATGTCGTAGCCGCGGGCCACCAGGGCCTCGATCACCCCGATGTGGGCGTATCCGCGAGCGCCGCCGCTGCCCAGGGCCAGTGCCACCCGGGTCGGATCTGAGCGACGCGGAACTTCGTCAGACACCCCTACATTTTGCGCGGTGCCGCTCGGTCAGCGGGCGGCGCGGGCGGTTTTTTCGCCCGTGATTCCAATTACGCGGGGCGAAAAATCCCCGGATGCGGCCCTACCCGCATTCGTCGTTGGCGGCGGCCCGCGCGGCGACGATCACGGCGGCCTGGCGGGCCGGCGTCAACTTCGACCACGGGGCGTTCCAGCTGCCCGCGGTGCCCGCCGGGGACGCCTGAACCATCGACAGATACGGCTCGAACAGCGACGCACCCGTCTTGGGCTGGGCGTCCATCCACTCTTTCGCGGCGTGACAGGCCTGGTAGTACTCCTCCTCGGTCGAGTTCGCGGGGACGTCGACCCTGGTGGTCACGCCGGAGGGGGACAGGCCGACCGCGCCCGCGGGGAGCGAAGCCGGAATGCCGGCTTGCCGCGCCGACGGGGACGCGGGCGCACCGCTGTGGCCGCCGTGCGAGCACCCCACGGCCGCCAGGGCGGCGGCCGTGGCAACAGCCGCGCCCCACCGCCGGGGCCGATCACCGCTCAAGCGCACGGTCTCAATCTATGCAACACTTGCGGCCGTGATGGAGCGCTTCGGATTTTGCGAGTGTTGTCGGCCGTAACACGCCGCCGCTTGCCCTGTCCGATTTCGCATGAAAGCTCCCTTGTATGTCTGTGCCCGTCGCCACTGTGGGTCCTGTGGCCGCCCCGCGCCCGCGAGTCCTCTCCGCCCGTCCGCCGGCCCGACCCGGCTGCGCGTGCCCGACCTGCTCTACGCCACCGACCAGGCCGCCGATGATGTGCTCAGCGGCCGCTGCGACCACCTGCTGCCGCCGGGCGGCATACCCGAGTCGCGGCGCTGGTTCACCCGCATTCACGGCGACGAAGAACTCGACGTCTGGCTGATCAGCTGGGTACCCGGCCAGCCGACCGAGTTGCACGACCACGGCGGGTCGCTGGGTGCGCTGACCGTCGTTTCCGGGTCGCTCAACGAATACCGTTGGGACGGAAGGGCTTTGCGGCGCCGTCGGCTGGACTCCGGCGATCAGGCCGGATTCCCGTTGGGCTGGGTGCACGACGTGGTCTGGGCGCCGCGGCCGGTCACCGTGCCGGTTTCGCTGCCGGTCGCGGGGTCGCCCGGCGCCGCGGCCGCGCCGGTGCGGCCGACCCTGAGCGTGCACGCCTACTCGCCGCCGCTGACGGCGATGTCGTACTACGAGATCACCGACCGCAAGACGTTGCGTCGCGACCGCACCGAACTGACCGACCAGCCGGAGGGAGCGCCATGAGCCGCATCGACGTCGTCCTGAGATCCGCCCGGCGCCGGTATCGCCGCCTGCCCGCCGCCGAAGTGCCCGACGCGCTGCGGCGCGGCGCGGTGCTGGTCGACATCCGGCCGCAGGCCCAGCGGTTTCGCGAGGGTGAGGTGCCGGGCGCGCTGGTGATCGAGCGCAACGTCCTGGAGTGGCGCTGCGACCCGACCAGCGAGGCCAGGCTGCCCGAGGCCGTCGGCGACGACGTCGAATGGGTGATCCTGTGTTCGGAGGGCTACACCTCCAGCCTGGCCGCCGCCGCGCTGCTGGACATCGGCCTGCACCGCGCCACCGACGTCATCGGCGGCTATCACGCGCTGGCCGGGGCCGGCGTGCTGAGCGAGCTGGCCGGTGGCCGGGTCGATCCGGTGTTCGCCGACACCGGCGGCACCGCGCGCCGCTGGATCTAGCGGGTCGCCGCCAGCGGGCTCTGAGCCGTCTCGTCGCTTTAAGCCGTCTCGTCCGAGTGCAGCAGCGGACGCAGTTTCGCCGTCTTGTCCGGCGTCCAGCCGGGCGGTGCAAGCACCGCCGCCCAGCCGTCGGCGACATCGGCGACGTAGTGGTGGCCATGCCCGTCGGGTACGTCCACGGCCACCGCCATGTCGGCCGACACCTGCAGGAAGGTCACGACCGGAATCCAGCGCGTCTGCGGCAGCACGTCGTAGCCACGCGGCTCGTTCAGCCAATCGGGCTTGCTGAACAACAGGTCCGGCGTCCACCAGGCGATGGGGTCCGACGCGTGCTGCAGATACACCACCCGCGGGTGATCCCACGGCGCGTTGGGGCGCGTCAAATCCTTTGCGCGGGCTACGAATCGGACATACCGACCGTCCTGGTAGATCGGTAACCACTCCGGCGATCCGTTGTCCCGCGTCGACGTCAGATCGGTCCAGATGGTGTTCTTGAAGGTCGGTCCGCTGAACAGCGCCCCGTCGGTGCGTGCCAGCACGTTGTTCAGGCTCAGGAACGGCGCCTCGCCCCCGAACGAACCCAGGCTCTCGCCGAACACGACCAGCTTGGGCCGGCTGGCTTCGGGCATCTGGCGGATCAGCTTGTCGACGGCCTCGAACAGCGCCTGCCCGGCGTGCCGGGCGTTTTCCTTGTCCACCAGGAACGACAGCCAGCTCGGCAAGAACGAATACTGCATGCTCACGATCGCGGTGTTGCCGTTGTACATGTATTCCAGCGCCGAGGCTTCCGCCTCGTTGATCCAGCCGGTGCCGGTGGTGGTGCCCACCGCGACGACGGCGCGCTGCAACCCGCCGGCGCGCTGCAACTCCCGTGCCGCCAGCTCCGCGGCCGCCGTGATGCCCTTCGACGAGTCCAGTCCGGCGTAGGCCCGGATCGGCTCGGTGGCCGGCGCCCCGTTGAACGCGGTCAGATCGGTGACCTTCGGACCCCCCTCGACGAAGACGCGACCCTCACGCCCCAGCGAGTCCCACGACACCAGCGACTCCGGGCCACCCGATCGCAGCGGGGTTTTCGGGGGAGCGGTATCGGGATTCATCTCCTCGTTGGCCGAGGCGAAGGTGTTGTTCATGGTGCGCATCGCGAATTTGAGTACGACGCCGTTGAGCACCGTGATGGTCAGGATCACCAGGGTGACCACCACGATGGTTGCCGAGAGGCGAAACGGCACGAACCGGTCCACCTGACCGACCAGGAATCTGACCAGCCAGCGGGTGGCTTGACCCAGCTCGACCACCGCGAACAACACCACCACCGACAACGCCCCGGCCAGCGGGTAGTCGTGCCACTTGAGGTGCTCCACGCCCATCAGGTCGCGGACGTCGTCCTGCCAGATGTGGAACCAGATCGCCATGAGGACCTGGCCCGTCAGGCCGATGGGGATCAGCACCTTCCATGCCCAGGACGGCGGCGGCGGGCTGTGATCCTTCTCGCGCATGAACCGCACCAGCCAGACCGAAAAGACGCCCAGCCCATAGCCGATGGCGCCGGAGAGCCCGCTGACCAGCCCCTGGAACAACGGGCCACGCGGCAGCAGCGACGGTGTCAGCGAAAGCCAGATGAAGATCACGCCCACCGCGGTACCGGTGAACGTGTAATGCCTTACATACCAAGGCTTTTCGGTCCATGGCAGGGTGGGCACCGCACGCCCGGCTCGCGACGCGGGGGCCGATTGCGGTGCGGCGTCCGGCCCGGTCGCCGCGGACTTTTCGGCGACGTCCGCCGGGTCTTTACCCGCCTCGGTGTGTGTCGCGGAAACCGGTTCGCTCACGGGCGCGTCCTAGCGGTGGGTGAAGTTCGGCGGGCGCTTCTCGACGAAGGCCGCCATCCCCTCGGACTGATCCTCGGTCGCGAAGGTCGAGTGAAAGAGCCTGCGCTCGTAGAGAAGTCCCTCGGCCAGGGTGGATTCGAACGCGCGGTTGACCGCCTCTTTGGCCATCCGGGCCGCCGAACGCGACATGTGCGAAATGGTGGTCGCGAGGGCCTTGGCCTCGGTCAGCAGGTCGTCGGCAGGCACCACTCGCGAGACCAGGCCGCTACGTTCGGCTTCTTCGGCGCCGATGGTGCGGCCGGTCAGGATGAGGTCCATGGCCTTGGCCTTGCCGATGGCCCGGGTCAGCCGCTGTGAGCCGCCCATGCCGGGCAGCACCCCGAGCTTGATCTCGGGCTGGCCGAATTTCGCTGTGTCGGCGGCGATCAGCACATCACACATCATCGCGAGTTCGCAGCCACCGCCCAGCGCGTGCCCGGCGACCGCGGCGATCGTGGGCGTGCGGACGGCGGCGAGCTTGCTCCAGGGCGCGAAGAAGTCGGCGCCGAAGGCGTCGGCGAACGTCAGCCCGGCCATCTCCTTGATGTCGGCGCCGGCGGCGAACGCCTTGGCCGAGCCGGTGATGATGATCGCCCCGATGCCGGGATCGTCATCTAAATCGGCTGCCGCGCTGGTGACTTCGTTCATCACCTGAGTGTTCAGGGCGTTGAGCGCCTTCGGCCGGTTCAGGGTGATGATGCCGACACGCTCTTCGCGCTCGACGATGATCGTCTCGTAATTCGTGTCCGTCATCCAAACCGCCTTTCTAGAAACTCAAGTCGTCGTCGACCGGGGTGAAATACGCCTCGACGTCGGCCGCGGTGACCTCGGGCAGGTGCGCCGGCGACCACTTCGGGTTGCGATCCTTGTCGATCAGCTGGGCGCGGATGCCCTCCACCAGGTCGTGCGAGCGCAACGACGCCGATGACACCCGGTAGTCCTGCACCAGAACGTCTTTCAGCGTCGCCAGCTTGGCGGCGCGGCGCACCGCCTCCAGGGTCACCGACAGCGCGATCGGGGAACGGGTGGCGATCAGGTCGGCGGCGTCGTTGGCCGCAGCCGCACCGTGCCCGCGCAGACTGGCGACGATGTCCTCGACGGTGTCGCCGGCATAGCATTGGTCGATCCAGTTGCGTTGCGCGGCAAGGTCACTGGCCGGCGGTTCGGTCGCGTATTTGGCGAGCGCGCCTTCGACGCCGTCGGAGACCACCGCGCGGCGGAACGCCTCGACGTCGCCGTGTGCGACGTAGTGGTCGGCGAAACCCATGGCGATGGCGTCGGCTCCGGAGAACGGCGCCCCCGTCAGGGCGGCGTGCAGACCCAGCCCCCCGGGAGCCCGCGACAGCAGATAGACGCCGCCGACATCGGGGATGAAGCCGATGCCGACCTCGGGCATGGCGATCTTGGAGGTATCGGTGACCACCCGGGTGTTCGCGTGCGCGCTGACACCGACGCCGCCGCCCATCACGATGCCGTCCATCAACGCCACGTACGGCTTGGGGAACTCGGCGATCTGCGCGTTGAGCAGATACTCGTCGCGCCAGAAGCGTCGCGCCTCGACGCCGTCCTTGCGCGCGCTGTGATAAATCGAGACCACGTCGCCGCCTGCGCACAGTCCGCGTTCGCCTGCGCCGGACAGCACCACCGCGCGCACGGTGTCGTCGCCCGCCCAGTCGGTGAGGATGGCACTCAGCGCGTCGATCATCGGCTGGTTCAGCGAGTTGATCGCCTTGGGGCGGTTGAGCGTGATCAAGCCGACGCTTCCCTCGACTTCGGTCAGAACCTCATCGGATTCGTCGGTCACGCCCTCGCCTTCCTCGCGCCGGTCCAGCCTCGAGGAAGAAATCTAGATCGTCGCGACCGGCGCGGTACCCGCGGGTAAGGGTTATGTTTAACGCGACGAGAACGGCGGAGGCCGTATACACCGGAAAACGCCCAGGTCCGCTGGGAACCAGGGTGCAACGCCGATCGTTGAGATTGTGTTCGCACAGCTCGAAGCCAATTAGAGAGGATCCGACGGTGCGGGAGACAAGCAACCCGGTATTTCGTTCGCTGCCTAAGCAGAGGGGCGGATACGCGCAATTCGGCACTGGCGCGCCCCCGATGCAGGGCTACGGCTATGGGGCCGACCCGTACGCGGCTCCGTATCAGGCCCCGTACCAGGAGGCCAAAGCTTCGCGTCCGCTGACCATCGACGACGTCGTCACCAAGACCGGCATCACGCTGGCCGTGCTGGCGCTGTCCGCGGTGGTCTCCTACTTCCTGGTCGCCCGCGACGTGGCGCTGGCCATGCCGCTGGCCCTGGTCGGCGGGCTGGGCGGCCTGGTCCTGGTGCTGGTGGCCACCTTCGGCCGCAAGCAGGACAACCCCGGCATCGTGTTGAGTTACGCGGTGCTCGAGGGCCTGGTTTTGGGCGCCATCTCGTTCGTGTTCGCCAACTTCTCGGTGTCGAACGCCAACGCCGGCGCGCTGATCGGTGAGGCGGTGCTGGGTACCTTCGGGGTGTTCTTCGGCATGCTGGTCGTCTACAAGACCGGGGCCATCCGGGTGACGCCCAAGTTCACCCGCATGCTGGTCGCCGCGATGTTCGGCGTGCTGGCCCTGATGCTCGGCAACTTCGTATTGGCGATGTTCCACGTCAACGGCGGCACCGGCCTGGGCCTGCGCAGCGGCGGCACGGTGGCGATCATCTTCTCGCTGGTGTGCATCGCGATCGCGGCGTTCAGCTTCCTGATCGACTTCGACGCGGCCGACCAGATGGTCCGCGCCGGCGCGCCGGAGAAGGCGGCATGGGGCATCGCGCTCGGCCTGACCGTCACGCTGGTCTGGCTGTACATCGAGATCCTGCGTCTGCTGAGTTATCTGCAGAACGACTAGCTCTGGCACAGAGAAAAACCGGCACGCCCGTTGGCGTGCCGGTTTTTTCGTGTGCCGGTCGGGGCAGAGGGCGTCGAGTGTGAGCCTGCCGCGGTTTCACACTCGACGCCCGGGCTTGCGGCCCGCGCTCGAACGGCCTAGCTCAGCCGCTCGATCACCATCGCCATGCCCTGCCCGCCGCCGACGCACATGGTCTCCAGACCGAAGGTCTTGTCGTGCGTCTGCAGGTTGTTGAGCAGCGTGGTGGCGATGCGCGCGCCGGTCATGCCGAAGGGGTGGCCCAGCGCGATCGCCCCGCCGGACACGTTCAGCTTGTCCTCGTCGATGCCCAGCTCGCGGGCCGAGCCCAGCACCTGGACGGCGAACGCCTCGTTGATCTCGAACAGGTCGATGTCGCTGACCGAGAGCTTGGCGCGCGCGAGCGCCTTCTTGGTCGCCTCGATCGGGCCCAGACCCATGATCTCGGGGGACAGGCCGCTGACCCCGGTGGACACGATGCGCGCCAGCGGGGTCAGGCCCAGTTCCTTGGCCTTGGTGTCGCTGGTGATCACCACCGCGGCGGCGCCGTCGTTGAGCGGGCAGGCGTTGCCCGCGGTCACGGTGCCGTTGGGCCGGAACACCGGCTTGAGCTGGCTGATCTTCTCGTAGGTGGTGCCGGGACGCGGGCCGTCGTCGGTGCTCACCGTCGTGCCGTCGGGCAGGGTCACCGGGGTGATCTCGCGCTCGAAGAAGCCGCTCTTGATCGCTTCCTCGGCGCGGTTCTGGCTGCGCACGCCCCAGTGGTCCTGGTCCTCGCGGCTGATGCCGGTCAGCAGCGCCACGTTTTCGGCCGTCTGCCCCATCGCGATGTAGACGTCGGGGACGTTGTCGTCGGCGCGGGGGTCGTGCCACTCCTCGGCGCCCTCGGCCGCGGCGGCCGACCGCTCCTGGGCCTCGGCGAACAGCGAGTTCTTGGTGTCCGGCCACGAGTCGGCGCTGCCCTTGGCGAAGCGCGACACGGTCTCCACACCCGCGGAGATGAAGGCGTCGCCCTCACCCGCCTTGATCGCGTGGAAGGCCATCCGCGAGGTCTGCAGCGACGACGAGCAGTATCGGTTGACGGTGGTGCCCGGCAGGAAGTCGAAGCCGAGCTCGACGGCGATGACCCGCGCCAGGTTGTAGCCGGATTCACCGGCCGGCTGGCCGCAGCCCAGGATCAGGTCGTCGATCTGGTGGGGGTTCAACGCGGGCACCTTGTCGAGCGCGGCGCGCACGATCTGGACGGTCAGGTCGTCGGGGCGCATGTTGACCAGCGACCCCTTCATCGCGCGGCCGATCGGCGAGCGAGCGGTGGAGACAATGACGGCTTCAGGCATGGTGGTTCCCTTCAGATCCCTGCAGATCCCACAGATGGGGGCTGGCTCGCTTCACCTTCGGGCGGTAGGTCCACCCCGACGGGCGAGAACAAATCTAGTCGCTGCCGACCTCGGGGCACGAAGACGGGGCAGGTCCGGGCGCCGGACGCCGCCACAGCCGCGACATCACGCTGGTGCGGGTGTGCCGCTGACCGAGCACCGGCGTCGCCGCCGGCACCGGCGAACTCACCGGCGGGCGCTCCACCTCCTCGCCCAGCGCGTCGCAGAGGGCGAGCAGCAGCGCGTCGGCCGCGAGCGCGTAGGCCGGCGCCGAGGGGTGGAAGCCGTCGGCGGAGAACATGGCGTCCGGCGTGGCGCGAAATTGGGGCGCCATCAGCTGTGCCAACGGCACCGGCACGCCGCCGGCCGACCGGACTGCCGCGGTCTGGGCGCGCGCCAGCTGCAGGCAACGCTCGTGCGCCAGCGACCGCAGCGGCTGCGGAATGGCGCTGATGAACCCGAGATCGGGGCAGGTGCCCACGATCACCACGGCGCCGCGGGCGCGCAACTTGCGGACGGTCAGCGCCAGCCGCTGCGCCGACTGGCTGATGCCGTTCAGCGCGGTCACGTCGTTGGCGCCGACCATGATCACCGCGATGTCCGGCGGGGGACCGGCCACGAACATCGCGTCGACCTGACCGCACACGCCCTTGGAGGTGGCGCCCACGATCGCCTTGGTGCTCAACCGGATTCGTTTGCCGGTCTGCTCGGCGAGGCCGCGGGCGATCCGTACCCCCGGCACTTCGTCGGCGGTCAGGCAGCCGTACCCGGCGGCGGTCGAGTCACCGAAGATCATCAGGTGCTGGTCGACCGCCATGCCCCGGCGCCACCGCTCCACCGGGCCGCCGCCGCGCACGTACACGCCGTCCGCGCGGGGCGGGATGTCCCAGGACTTGGGGATGATCGTGCGCGCGTGGGTGGCCTGGCCGACCAACAGACTGCGTGCCCCCAGGTAGGCGGTTCCTGTTGAGGCCAGCGCGCCCGCTGTGGCCAGGGCGATCGCCGAACGACGTGGCACCCGCATGGTCACGCAGTCAAGTTTAGAGCGGCGGTGAGTTTCGCGCGGGTGGCTGGAAAACGAACTGATTACGGTGCGAAGCAAAACTGGTATCGAATCAGCAATTTCATACGTTGCACTAAGCATCGCCTGTCAAGCTGAAGTCAAGGGGTTGGCTGAGCGCCACGGCAAACGGCTGAACCAGACGCTCGGTCGACTCGTCACATGCTGTATCGCACTACAACGGCGTAGGAAGTGTTGAGCATGACTGCACCTAGCAAGGAATCGGGGTCATCGGCAACTACCCTTCGGCCCCATGACGTCCTGAGAGCGCGTCGAGCCCAGGCGCGCAAATTCGCCATCAGCGACGGGGCGCCCGTCGAGGTCCTGGAATCCGGGCCCAGCGTCGCCGCGCGACTGGCGAACCTGACGTCGCGCCTGACCATCCGGCCGATCCTGTCCGTCGGCAGCCACGTTCCCAACCTGCCCTGGCCCTGGGGCCTCATCGACCTGACCGCGCGCGTGCTGATCCCGGCGTCGGCCACCGTCCGCGAGACCATCAAGCTGCCCCACGCGTCGGCGCAGCTGGTCCGCGCGCCCGGGGTGCTGCCCGCCGACGGCACCCGTCGCGTGATCGTCTACCTGCACGGCGGCGCGTTTCTGACCTGTGGGGCGAACTCGCACGGCCGGCTCGTCGAGACCCTGTCCAAGTTCGCCGATTCGCCCGTCCTGGTCGTCAATTACCGTCTGCTGCCCAAGAATTCGGTCGGGATGGCGCTCGAGGACTGCCACGACGCGTACCGCTGGCTGCGCCGGCGCGGGTACGAACCCGACCAGATCGTGCTGGCCGGTGACTCCGCGGGCGGCTACCTGGCGCTGACGCTGGCCCAGCGCCTGCAGGAGGAGGGTGAGGATCCCGCCGCGCTGGTGGCGATCTCGCCCCTGCTGCAGCTGGCCAAGGAGCCCAAGCAGACCCACCCCAACATCGAGACGGACGCGATGTTCACGGCCGGGGCGTTCGACGCGCTGGCCGTGCTGGTGGCCGGGGCCGCCGAGAAGAACATCGTGGACGGGAAGCCCGAGGAGATCTACGAGCCGCTGGAGCACATCAAGCCGGGACTGCCGCGCACGCTGATTCACGTGTCGGGCTCCGAGGTGCTGTTGCACGACGCGCGGCTGGCGGCGAGCAGGCTGGCCGCGGTGGGCGTGCCGGCCGAGGTGCGGGTGTGGCCCGGACAGATCCACGACTTCCAACTGGCCGCGCCGATGGTGCCCGAGGCCATGCGCTCGCTGCGCCAGATCGGCGACTACATCCGCGAGGCCACCGAGTAGACGCGCAAACCGCGTGGAGAGTAGTTGTGCGCCGCGCGAAACCGCCTGAGACGATGAACGCATGCGGATCGCGCAGCACATCAGTGACCTCATCGGCGGCACGCCGCTGGTGCGGCTGAATTCCGTCGTCCCCGACGGTGCCGGCATCGTGGCGGCCAAGGTCGAATACCTCAATCCCGGTGGCAGCTCGAAGGACCGGATCGCGGTGAAGATGATCGACGCCGCCGAGGCCAGCGGGCAGCTGCGGCCCGGCGGCACCATCGTCGAACCCACCTCGGGCAACACCGGCGTCGGGCTGGCCCTCGTCGCGCAGCACCGCGGCTACAAGTGCGTGTTCGTCTGCCCCGACAAGGTCAGCGAGGACAAGCGCAACGTGCTGATGGCGTACGGCGCCGAGGTCGTGGTGTGCCCGACGGCCGTGCCGCCGGAGCACCCGGACAGCTACTACAGCGTCTCCGACCGGTTGGTCACCGAGATCGACGGCGCGTGGAAACCCGACCAGTACGCCAACCCGGAAGGCCCGGCCAGCCACTACGCCACCACGGGCCCGGAGATCTGGGCCGACACCGACGGCAAGGTCACCCATTTCGTCGCCGGCATCGGCACCGGCGGGACGATCACCGGCGCGGGCCGCTACCTCAAAGAGGTGTCGGGCGGCGCGGTGCGCATCATCGGCGCCGACCCCGAGGGGTCGGTCTATTCCGGCGGCACCGGCCGGCCGTATCTGGTGGAGGGCGTCGGGGAGGACTTCTGGCCGCAGGCCTACGACCGCACGGTGCCCGACGAGATCATCGCCGTGTCCGACTCCGACTCCTTCGACATGACCCGGCGGCTGGCCCGCGAGGAAGCGATGCTGGTCGGCGGGTCGTGCGGGATGGCGGTGGTCGCCGCCCTCAAGGTCGCCGAGCAGGCCGGCCCCGACTCGATCGTGGTGGTGCTGCTACCCGACGGCGGACGCGGCTACATGTCGAAGATCTTCAACGACGCCTGGATGTCGTCGTATGGGTTCCTGCGCAGCCGCCTCGACGGTTCCACCGACCAGTCCAGGGTGGGCGACGTGCTGCGCCGCAAGTCCGGCGAGCTGCCCGACCTGGTGCACACCCACCCATCCGAGACCGTGCGCGACGCGATCGGCATCCTGCGCGAGTACGGGGTGTCGCAGATGCCGGTGGTCGGCGCCGAGCCGCCGGTGATGGCCGGGGAGGTGGCCGGCAGCGTCTCCGAACGGGAACTGCTGTCCGCCGTCTTCGAGGGCCGCGCGAAACTGGCCGACGCGGTCGCGCTGCACATGAGCCCGCCGCTGCCGATGATCGGCGCCGGGGAGTCGGTCAGCGCGGCCGGCAAGGCGCTGCGCGACTGGGACGCCCTGATGGTGGTCGAGGAGGGCAAACCGGTGGGAGTGATCACCCGCTACGACCTGCTGGGCTTCCTCTCCGACGGGCCTCGGGGGCTGTCCGGGCGCCGGTAGTACACGGCGTTGCGCGTCTCGCCGGGGCGCGACGCGCTCGGGTACTGTTTCGGCTGTCCCAGCTAGGGGTCCCGCTGACCCGGAGTGGAAGGTTGCCCATGACCGAACAACCGCCGCCCGGCGGCGCTTACCCGCCACCTCCCTCGTCGCCCGGACCTTCGGGTGAGCCGCAGCAGCCTTCGGGCGGGCAACAGGTCCCGCAGGCGCCCGCCGCGTCCTATCCGCCGCCCCCGCCGCCGCCCGGCGGGTCGTACCCGCCGCCCCCGCCGTCGGCCGGTGGTTACGCGCCGCCGCCACCCGGGCCGGCGATCCGCACGCTGCCGACCGAGGACTACACGCCGTGGCTCACCCGCGCGCTGGCGTTCGTGATCGACATCCTCCCGTACGTGGTGGTGCACGGCATCGGCACCGCGATCCTGGTCGCCACCCAGCAGACCGCCTGCATCACCGACGTCACGCAGTACGCCGTCAACCAGTACTGCGCCACCCAGAACTCGACCACCGGCATGGTGGCGCAGTGGCTTGCGTCGATTATCGGGCTGTTCTATCTGATCTGGAATTACGGCTACCGGCAGGGCACCACCGGGTCGAGCGTCGGCAAGTCGGTGCTGAAGTTCAAGGTGGTCAGCGAGGTCACCGGCCAACCCATCGGCTTCGGGATGTCGGTGGTGCGCTCGCTGGCCCACTTCGTCGACGCGGTCATCTGCTTCATCGGTTTCCTTTTCCCGCTGTGGGATTCGAAGCGTCAAACGCTGGCGGACAAGATCATGACGACGGTGTGCCTGCCGATCGACGGCGCCGAGAGGCCGGCCGTCACCTAGGCTGATCGTCGATGAGCGACGACCACCCGGGCACCGGCGGACACCCCGAGTTCACCGGACTGGCCACCAGAGCGATTCACGCCGGCTATCGGCCGGACCCGGCGACCGGCGCGGTGAACGCGCCGATCTACGCCAGCAGCACCTTCGCCCAGGACGGTGTCGGCGCGCTGCGCGGCGGGTTCGAATACGCGCGCACCGGCAACCCGACCCGCGCCGCCCTGGAGGCCGCGCTGGCCGCCGTCGAAGACGGCGCGTACGGGCGGGCGTTCGGTTCGGGGATGGCCGCCACCGACTGCGCCCTGCGCGCGCTGCTGCGCCCCGGCGACCACGTGGTCATCCCGAACGACGCCTACGGGGGCACCTTCCGGCTGATCGACAAGGTCTTCACCCAGTGGAACGTCGAGTACACGCCGGTGGCGCTGCACGACCTGGACGCCGTCGCCGCCGCGACCACGCCGCGAACCCGGCTGATCTGGGCGGAAACCCCGACCAATCCGCTGCTGTCCATCGCCGACATCGCGGCGCTGGCCGAACTGGCGGCCGGGCGGGACGCCAAAAACCCGGCAAAGCTACTGGTGGACAACACTTTTGCCTCGCCCGCACTGCAGCGGCCGTTGACGCTGGGCGCCGACATCGTGCTGCATTCGACCACCAAATACATCGGTGGGCACTCCGACGTGGTGGGCGGTGCGCTGGTCACCAACGATCAGGAGCTGGACGAGGCGTTCGCCTTCCTGCAGAACGGGGCCGGCGCGGTGCCCGGCCCGTTCGACGCGTACCTGACGATGCGCGGGCTGAAGACGCTGGTGCTGCGCATGCAGCGGCACAGCGAAAACGCCTCGGCCGTAGCGGAATTCCTCGAAGGGCATCCCGCGGTGAGCGCGGTGCTGTACCCGGGCCTGCCGTCACACCCCGGACATGAGGTCGCCGCACGGCAGATGAGCGCCTTCGGCGGCATGGTCTCGGTCCGCATGCGCGGCGGCCGCGACGCCGCCCGCGATCTGTGCGGCAGGACGAAGGTGTTCATCCTGGCGGAATCGCTGGGCGGGGTCGAGTCGCTGATCGAACACCCCAGTGCGATGACGCACGCGTCGACGGCCGGGTCGCAATTGGAGGTGCCCGACGACCTGGTGCGCCTGTCGGTCGGCATCGAAGACATCGCCGACCTGCTGGCCGACCTCGGTCAAGCCCTCAACTAGCGGGCGCCGATCAGGAGTGGTAGGGCTCCGCGCTGATCAGCGTCACCTCGACGGTGTTGCCGTTGGGGACGGTATAGCTGCGCGTCTCGCCTTCCTTGGCGTCGATCAGGGCGCCGCCCAGCGGTGAGTTGGGCGAGTACACCTCGAGCTTGCCGTCGTTGACGCCCTCCTGGCGGGTGGCGATCAGGAAGGTCTCCGTGTCGGACTTGTCGCCGTTGTAGTAGACCTTCACCACCGAACCGGGCAGCGCGACGCCGGACTGCTTGGGCGCCTCGCCGACCTTGGCGTTGTTGAGCAGGTCCTGCAACTGACGGATGCGGGCCTCCTGCTGGCCCTGCTCTTCGCGGGCGGCGTGGTAGCCGCCGTTCTCGCGCAGGTCACCCTCCTCGCGGCGGTCGTTGATCTCCGCGGCGATGACCGGACGGTTCGCGATCAAGTGATCGAGCTCGGCCTTGAGTCGATCGTGTGACTCTTGGGTCAGCCAGGTCACGGAAGTGTCCGTCATCTTGTCGTGCTCCTCGTATGTTGTTTCGCGAGTTCGCGTTAAGTCCTGTTAGCTCCGCCGTCCCGGAGTGTGCGGGTCCCTCCCCGTGTGCTGCCGCTCCGTTTTGCTCACGGTCGCTAATGCAGCAACACGGCCCCAACCGGAACCGTGCATTCATCCATGTTACCACTGCGCAAACAGTTGATGACCCCATATTCGCTGTTCGCCGTGGATCTCCGAGGTCACGCCGGGCGCAGGTAGGCGGGCACATCGGTGCCGCAGCCATAGATATCGGCCACCACCGGCGGTTCGAAGGATTTCACCGTCGTGGTCACCTGCACGGTGGCCGCGTCCGACGGCGGGACCAGCAGCTCGCGCCGGCCGGTCTCGCTGCCGTCCTGCGCGCGGACCCGCACGATGCAGTCCACCGGCCGCGACGGATCCGATCGCGTCACGCTGATCGTTATCGAGGCCGTCTGGTCATCGATCACCCGGTAGCCGGCCATCGTCCCCTTGACGTCGCTGGTGCCGAACCGGTGATAACCGATGACGGCGATGACGAGCCCCGCCACGACCACCAGGACGCCCAGCGCGGCGATCACCCATCGCCGTGGGATGCGCGACAGCCGGGAGCGCCCGTAGCGGGCCTCCGGCCGAGAAATCGGGGTTTCGGTCATCGCCTGTTATGCCTGTTATGCCTGGTCGTCGGCCGCCGGGCACCAGCCGGCGGCATGCAACGAAGTCGGAACTGGAATTATAGGGTCAGACCGGGCGACCACCCGAGGTGACAAGGGAGCACGTGAGCGAATTGCGGTTGATGGCGGTGCACGCCCACCCCGACGACGAGTCCAGCAAGGGCGCGGCCACGCTGGCCCGCTACGCCGACGAGGGGCACCGGGTGCTGGTGGTGACGCTGACCGGCGGCGAGCGCGGCGACATTCTCAACCCGGCGATGGACCTGCCCGAGGTGCGTGGACACATCGCCGAAATCCGCCGTGACGAGATGGCCAAGGCCGCCGAGATCCTCGGCGTGGAGCACACCTGGCTGGGTTTCGTCGACTCGGGATTGCCCCAGGGCGATCCGCCGCCGCCGTTGCCCGATGGCTGTTTCGCGCTGGTGCCGCTGGAGGAGTCGGTCGAGGCGCTGGTCCGCGTGGTCCGCGAGTTCCGCCCGCACGTGATGACCACGTACGACGAGAACGGCGGCTATCCCCACCCCGATCACATTCGCTGCCACCAGGTTTCGGTCGGCGCGTTCGAGGCGGCCGGCGATTACCGGCTCTTCCCGGACGCCGGTGAGCCGTGGACGGTGTCCAAGCTCTACTACAACCACGGGTTCCTGCGCGCGCGCATGCAGTTGCTGCACGACGAGGCCGTCAAGCATGGTCAAGAGCCCCCGTTCAAGAAGTGGCTCGAACACTGGGACGCCAAACACGATCCGTTCGAGTCCCGGGTCACCACGCGGGTCGAGTGCTCGGCGTACTTCAGCCAGCGCGACGACGCGCTGCGCGCGCACACCACCCAGATCGACCCCGATCACGACTTCTTCGCCGCTCCCATCGCGTGGCAGCAACGGCTTTGGCCCACTGAGGAATTCGAGTTGGCGCGTTCGCGCGTCCCGGTCCGGCTGCCCGAGGACGACCTGTTCGCCGGAATCGAGAGCGACGAGTGAATCACCTCTACCTGGCCCTGACCGCCGCCGGCTGGCAGGCCGACGGCCCGCCGCACCACACCGGTCCCGATTTCGGCAAGGCCAGCCCGGTCGGGCTGCTGATCGTCGTGTTGCTGTTGATCAGCACGCTGTTTCTGCTGCGGTCGATGAACCGCCAGCTGAAGAAGGTGCCGGAATCGTTTGACCCCAAGCACCCCGAACCGGACCAGGCCGCCGACGAGGGCACCGACGCGGTCGACCGGGGCGGCGCCCCCGACCATGAGGACGGCTCACCGCGAGCCCCGGGGCCCGGCGATGAGCCCGGCTGACCCCGCTTCGACGAATACCCTTGGGCTGGCGACCAGCCCGTATCTGCGCCAGCACGCCGACAATCCGGTGCATTGGCAGCAGTGGACCCCCGAGGCGCTGGCCAACGCCGCCGCCCGCGACGTGCCGATCCTGCTCTCGGTCGGCTACGCGGCCTGCCACTGGTGCCACGTCATGGCCCACGAATCGTTCGAGGACGACGAGGTGGCCGCCGCGATGAACGCGGGGTTCGTCTGCGTCAAGGTCGACCGTGAGGAACGCCCGGACATCGACGCGGTGTACATGAACGCCACGGTCGCGCTGACCGGGCACGGCGGCTGGCCGATGACGTGTTTCCTCACGCCGGACGGGCGTCCCTTCTTCTGCGGCACCTACTATCCGAAAGAGGGCTTCCTGCAGCTTCTTTCGGCCGTATCCGCCACCTGGCGGGAGCGTCGCGGCGAGGTGGAGGAGGCCTCCGACAACATCGCCGGTGAGCTGCGCAAGATGGCTTCGGGCCTCCCGGGGGCCGGTCCGGCCGTCGCGCCCGAGCTGTGCGACCGGGCCGTCGCCGCGCTGCTCAGCGAACTTGACGCGGTGCACGGCGGGTTCGGCGGTGCGCCCAAATTCCCGCCGTCGGCGCTGCTCGAGGCGCTGCTGCGGCACTTCGAGCGCACCGGCTCGCCGCCGGCGCTCGCGGCGGTTGCCCACACCTGCAACGCGATGGCGCGCGGGGGCATCTACGATCAGCTCGGCGGTGGATTCGCCCGTTACAGCGTCGACAATGCTTGGGTGGTACCGCATTTCGAGAAGATGCTGTACGACAACGCGCTGCTGCTGCGCGCCTACGCGCACTGGGCCAGGCGCACCGGTGATCCGCTGGCGCGCCGGGTCACCGCCCAGACCGCCGGGTTCCTGCTCGACGATCTGGCCGACGCCGCGATGTTCACCTCGTCGCTGGACGCCGACGCCGACGGCCGCGAGGGCTCGACCTATGTCTGGACACCGGCGCAGCTGACCGAGGTGCTCGGGCCCGACGACGGCCCTTGGGCGGCAGGCGTTTTCGCGGTCACCCCGGTCGGCACGTTCGAGCACGGCACCTCGGTGCTGCAGTTGCCCGCCGATCCCGAGGATCGGCAACGGCTGGACCGCGTGCGGTCCGCCCTGCTGGCCGCCCGGCACGCCCGAGTCCAGCCCGGGCGCGACGACAAGGTCGTCACGTCGTGGAACGGGCTGGCGATCACCGCGTTGGCCGAGGCCGGCGTGGCACTCGACGAACCCGAATTGATCGACGCCGCAAGGCGTTGCGCGCGGGAGCTGCTGGAATTGCATGTCGTCGACGGCCGGCTGCGACGCGCCAGCCTGGGCGGCGTGGTCGGTGACAGCGTTGGCATCCTCGAGGACTATGCGATGCTGGCCACCGGGCTGCTCGCGCTCTATCAGCTGAGCGCCGACGGGCGCTGGCTGGCGGCGGCCACCGACCTGCTGGACACCGCGCTGGCGCACTTCGCCGATCGGGCGCAACCCGGCCGCTGGTTCGACACCGCCGACGATGCCGAGCAGTTGATGCTCCGGCCGGCCGACCCGCTGGACGGCGCGACTCCGTCGGGAGCGTCGTCGATCACCGAGGCGCTGCTGGCCGCCGCGCACCTGGTCGACGGCGATCGCGCCGAGCGGTATCTGCGGGCGGTGGGCGAGTCGCTCGGCGCGCACTCGGTGCTGTTGGACCGCGCGCCGCGGTCGGCCGGGCATTGGCTGGCCGTCGCCGAAGCGGCGGTGCGCGGACCGCTGCAGATCGCGGTCGCCTGCGACCCGTCGGCCTCGGCGTTGCTGGCCCACGCGCGGCGGTTGGCGCCCGGCGGGGCGATCGTCGTCGGCGGACAGGCGGATTCGTCGGCGCTGCTGGCCGGCCGACCGCGGGTGGACGGCGCCGACGCCGCCTACGTGTGCCGCGGCCAGGTGTGCGACCTACCGGTCGTCACCGCCGAAGACCTGGCACACGCGCTGGCCGCGCCACGGTAGCGTGACGTGTCATGCCGAGCGCCGAACACATCACTGACACGGTCAACCGCTACATCGAGTTGGTCGCCAAGGGCAGCGCCGATGATTTGGTCGAGTTGTACGCCGACGACGCCACCGTCGAGGATCCGGTCGGCGGCGGGGTGCACATCGGCCGGCAGGCCATCCACGGCTTCTACTCCGCGGTCGACCAACTGCAGCGCGAATGCGAACTGGTGACGCTGCGGGTGGCCGGCAACGAGGCGGCCTTCCAATTCCGGCTGACCGTGACCGCGGGCGAGCACCGATTGGTGATCGAGCCGATCGACGTCATGGTCTTCGACGGCCAAGGCAAGATCGCCTCGATGAAGGCCTACTGGTCGCCGCAGGACGACGTCGCCCCGGCCTAGCCGCCTAACAGCCAGGCGTGGTCGCTGGTGTAGAAGACGGCGAACCACATGGCGATGTAGTGCAGGATGGCCGCGATAGCGGTGAAGGCGTGGAAGAACTCGTGATAGCCGAAGGTCTTCGGCCACGGGTCGGGCCAGCGCAGCCCATAGAAGATGCCGCCCACGCTGTAGAACACGCCGCCCACCGCCAGCAGCACCATCGCGGCCACGCCGGCCTGGTGCAGGATCGTCGGCGCGAACCAGACGGCCACCCACCCCAGCAGCAGATACAGCGGCACCCCGACCCAGCGCGGCGCCGTCGGCCAGCACATCTTCAGCGTGATGCCGGCCGCCGCGCCGCCCCACACGATGCACTGCACCAGCACACCGGTGTTCTGCGGCATGACCAGCCGCGCGAACGGGGTGTAGCTGCCGGCGATGAAGACGAAGATCATCGAGTGATCGAGCCGCTTCATCCGGCTGCGCGCGACATCCGACTTCCAATGCACGCGGTGATAGGTGGCGCTGACGGCGAACATCGCGACGGTGGCGGCGGCATAGACCAGCGTCGAGTGACCGGCGCGGGGCGAGGAGAGCGCCCAGGACACCGACACCAGTGTGGCGCCGGTGATGATGGCCAGCCACGCCGAGACGAAGTGGATCCAGCCGCGCATCCGGGGCTTGCCCAAGAACTGGGCGGCACCCTCGACGAACTGCTCGACGGTGTTGCCCGGAACGATCGACTCGGGTTCGGGATCCGGGGTGGGAACGGTGCTGGTCTGGCTGCTCATGTCTCCTGTCTCTTGTTCTCGCGGCGTGGGATACGGGTGGGACGGCCGCGGACGGCCGCCCACGATCCACAGTAGCCAGGGATGGTTACAGCGCAGCCTCGCCTTCTCAGGTTTCTCAGCGACCGCGCCGAAATGAGTCCGGTGAATTAATCACCGCTGGCAGTAGGGTGGATGTTCGTGGAAATTATCCCGCCGCGCCTCAAAGAGCCGCTGTATCGCGTCTACGAGCTGCGGCTGAGGCAGGGCCTGGCCGCCTCGAAGTCCCAGCTGCCGCGGCACATCGCCGTCCTGTGCGACGGGAACCGGCGGTGGGCCCGTGACGCGGGATACGAGGACGTCAGCTACGGCTACCGGATGGGCGCGTCCAAGATCGCCGAGATGCTGCGCTGGTGCCAGGAAGCCGGCGTCGAAATGACCACGGTGTACCTGCTGTCCACCGAAAACCTGCAACGCGACCCCGACGAGCTGGCCGGGCTTATCGAAATCATCACCGACGTCGTGGAGGAGATCTGCGCGCCGGCCAACCGCTGGAGCGTGCGCACGGTGGGGGACCTGGAACTGCTCGGCGACGAGCCGGCCCGCCGGTTGCGCGATGCGGTCGAGTCCACGCCCAGCGTCGCGCCATTCCACGTCAACGTGGCGGTCGGCTACGGCGGCCGGCAGGAGATCGTCGGGGCGGTGCGCGCGCTGTTGAACAAGGAACTCGCCAACGGCGCCACCGCCGAGGAGCTCGTCGACGCGGTGACGGTCGACGCCATCTCGGAAAACCTCTACACGTCGGGGCAACCCGACCCCGACCTGGTGATCCGCACCTCGGGCGAGCAACGGCTGTCCGGGTTCCTGCTGTGGCAGAGCGCGTATTCGGAGATGTGGTTCTGTGAAACGCATTGGCCGGCGTTTCGCCGCGTCGACTTCCTGCGCGCGCTGCGTGACTACAGCCGACGGGATCGCCGGCACGGCAAGTAGCCCTCAAGGCCTTCAGAGCCGGCTCGCGCGCGTGCCACACTAAGGGCATGGCTGCGCTGTCGGCGGTGGTATTCACGCTGAGCGCCTGGCTGGGCCTGTATCTGGCCGCCCGCGATCCGCGTAAGCCCGTCCTCGCGCTGGCGGCGATCGGGCTGTGCGGATTCGCGCTCGTGGTGGGCCTGGACGCGGTCCGCACCGCCGGCCCCGGGCACGCCCAGCTGCTGAGCCGGGTCGAGATCTACCTGGCGACGGTCCCCGGCGTGGCGTGGTTCGCGGTGCTCGTCGAACTGTCCCGGCCCAGCGACGGCTGGCGCTCCCGCACGCGCGAGGTGTTACTCGTCGCCGGGATGGCCGCGCTGACCCTGTTCGGGGCGGCGCAGGCCGGCAGCGTCGACGGACCGCTGCGGCCGGGCCACTGGCTCATGTTCGCGGTGATCTCGGTGTCGACGCTCGCCGCGATGGTCGTCGCGCTGCGCCGCCCTCGGCGGCCGAGGCCTGCCGTGGGACTCGCCGTCACCGCCACCCTGTTCTTCGCGCTGAGCAACGCGATCCTGGTCATCCCGCTGGGCGTGGTGCCGAGCTGGGTTGCGCTGGCGTCGACGAGTTGTGACGTCCTCGGCCTCGGGGTCGCCGTCGCCCTGTGGGACGCGTTCGACGAGGGCCACGCGCTGCGCGCCGACATGCTGCGCTCGTTCGCCGGTTCGGTGGCGGTGGCGGTGCTGTTCGGCGGCCAGGCGCTGATCGGGTTGGCGGTGACCCGCGACGACCCCGGCGCACAGACCGCGCTGACCGTGCTGCTGTTCACCAGCCTCGCGATCGCGATCACCGTCCAGGTGCTCGCCGACCCGCTGGCCGGGGTGCTCGACCGGCTGGCGTTCTCGAAATCGCCTGCGCTGCGGGCGGATCGGGCCGCGCTGCGCCATACCGGCGCGGCGCTGCCGCTGCGTCAGGACCACCCGCTGGCCGGCGTCGACGACGTCACGTTCGCCAGGCTCACCCGTCGCGCGCTGGGCCATTACGGCGACCTGACCAAGCTGGTCGCCAGCCCGCTGACCGCGTTGCCCGTGATCGACGAGCGGCTGGCCGCCCGGGGAGCCCCCGACCAACCGATCGAGCGGGCCAACGAACTCAAGGCGGTGCTGGCCGACGGCATAGCGCGGCTCAAGCCGCGCGACGGCGGCGACTTCGGAACCACCGAGGAGTGGCGGTACTACAACTCGCTGTACTTCCCCTACGTCGTCGGGGTCCGCGCGTACGCGCAGAACGCCACCGCGTCGGGTCTGGATCCGATCGCGCGGCAGGCCTGGCAGTGGTTCGTCACCGAGGTGCCCCAGCGCTCGCTGCACAACTGGCAGAACGCGGCCGCCCGACTGATCGCCGCCGATCTGCGCGGCCGGGTCCCGGTTCCCAGCGACTAGAACGGGTACTTCGTCGGCGCGGTCGCCGACGGCACAGTGCTGTGCCCCTGTGCCTGTGACTGCTGGGGTGGCTGAGCCCTTCGGGGCTGGCGCGTGTCAAATATTTACCCGCCGACGGGAATAGTCGGGTGAACCACCTCGTCGTTGTATCCGTGGCAGCAGTTGGCAGCGCCACGAGTCGATATGGCAGTGCACCGGCGGCACCCTCGAAGCTGTTCGACCCAACCCGCCATCGCGAGGAGTAAGCACATGAGCTCGATCACTGGCGTATCAAGCATCCAGACCCGGACCCTCTACGACTCGACGGACTCGCTGTTGCGTTTTGCCGTGCGCGCCGACGCGACCCTGACGGGGTTGGTCGGGTTGGCCATCGCCTTCCTCGCCGACCCGATCTCGTCGCTGACCGGACTGACGTCTTTCCAGGAATACGGCGTGGGCGTGGTTTTCGTGATCGCCGGCCTGCTGGTGTTCAGCCTCGGGGCGCTGCCGGAATTGCGGCGTCTCGGCATCAGCGTGATGGTGGTCAACGTCGCGTTCACGCTGGCCGCGATCGTGGCCGCCGAAGCGCTGCCGCTGACGGCCACCGGCGTGGCGTTGACCCTGGCCAGTGGCGCGTACACGGCGGCGTTCGCCGGGCTGCAATACCTCGGGCTGCGTCGACTCGAGGCGTGATCCGCCGCGCCGGCCGGCGGGAGCCGCGTCGGGGCGCTACAGCTTGCGCAGCCGCAGCCTGTTGATGGAGTGGTCGGCGTCCTTGCGCAGCACCAGGGTGGCGCGCGGCCGGGTCGGAAGGATGTTCTCGACCAGGTTGGGGCGGTTGATCGACCGCCAGATCTCGCGCGCGGCGGCGACCGCCTTCGTGTCGTTGAGGGCCGAGTAATGGTGGAAGTGCGATTCGGGATCCGCGAAGGCGGTGCCGCGCATGGCCAGGAATCGCGATACGTACCACTGCTCGATGTCTTCGATCCGGGCGTCGACGTACACGCCGAAGTCGAACAGGTCCGACACCATCAGGGTCGGACCGGTCTGCAGGACGTTGAGGCCCTCGAGGATCAAGATGTCGGGGTGACGGACGACATGCTTGGCCCCGGGGATGATGTCGTATTTCAGGTGCGAATACACCGGCGCGCACGCGTAGTCCGAACCGGATTTGACCGAGGTGACGAACCGCATCAACGCGCGACGGTTGTAGCTCTCCGGAAACCCCTTGCGGTGCATCAGGTTCCGCCGGTCCAGCTCGGCATTCGGGTATAGGAAGCCGTCGGTGGTGACCAGGTCGACCCGCGGGTGGTGATCCCACCGCGCCAGCAGGGCCTGCAGCACGCGCGCGGTCGTCGACTTGCCCACCGCCACACTGCCGGCCACCCCGATGATGAACGGCACCGGCCGGTCCGGGTTCTGCTGAGGTTCACCGAGGAATTCGGCGGTCGCGGCGAACAGGCGCTGCCGCGCCGCGACCTGCAGGTGGATGAGCCGGGCCAGCGGCAGGTAGACCTCTTCGACTTCGAGCAAGTCGATTTGTTCACCCAAACCGCGCAGGCCGACAAGCTCTTCCTCGGTGAGGGCCAGCGGCGTCGACATACGAAGCGCACGCCATTGCTTTCGGTCGAACTCCACATAAGGGCTCGGCTCGCTAAGCCGCGGCATAGTGCAAGTGTTGCAGGGGCGCCGGAAAGCCCGACGGCTGGGCTGGCGAAAACTCGACGCTGGATAGACTGGCGGCCGTGACTGCTGCACCTGACGCCCGCCCCACCGCCCCCGCCACGGCGTCCCTGATGTCCGCCCCGCTGGCCGACGTCGACCCGGATATCGCCGAGCTCCTCGGCAAAGAACTCGGCCGGCAACGCGACACCCTCGAGATGATCGCTTCGGAGAACTTCGTGCCGCGCGCGGTGCTGCAGGCGCAGGGCAGTGTGCTCACCAACAAGTACGCCGAGGGGTTGCCCGGGCGGCGCTACTACGGCGGCTGCGAGTTCGTCGACGTGGTGGAGAACATCGCCCGCGACCGGGCCAAGGCGCTCTTCGGTGCCGACTTCGCCAACGTGCAGCCGCATTCCGGCGCCCAGGCCAACGCCGCGGTGTTGCACGCGCTGATGTCGCCGGGGGAGCGGCTGCTGGGTCTGGACCTGGCGAACGGTGGTCACCTGACGCACGGCATGAAGCTGAACTTCTCCGGCAAGCTCTACGAGAACGGCTTCTACGGCGTCGACCCGACGACCCACCTGGTCGACATGGACGCGGTGCGCGCGCAGGCGCTGGAATTCCGCCCGAAGGTGATCATCGCCGGCTGGTCGGCCTACCCGCGGGTCCTCGACTTCGCGGCCTTCCGGTCGATCGCCGACGAGGTCGGCGCCAAGCTCTGGGTGGACATGGCCCACTTCGCCGGCCTCGTCGCGGCGGGGCTGCACCCGTCGCCGGTGCCGCACGCCGACATCGTCTCGACGACCATTCACAAGACGCTCGGCGGCGGCCGCTCGGGCATGATCCTGGGCAAGCAGGAGTACGCCAAGGCCGTCAACTCGGCGGTCTTCCCGGGCCAGCAGGGCGGCCCGCTCATGCACGTCATCGCGGGCAAGGCTGTCGCGCTGAAGATCGCCAGCACCCCCGAGTTCGTCGAGCGCCAGCAGCGCACGCTGTCCGGCGCGCGCATCCTCGCCGACCGGCTGTTGGCCGCCGACGTCGCGAAGGCCGGCGTGTCCGTGGTCAGCGGCGGCACCGACGTGCACCTGGTGCTGGTGGACCTGCGCAACTCCCCGCTGGACGGTCAGGCCGCCGAGGACCTGCTGCACGAGGTCGGCATCACCGTCAACCGCAACGCCGTGCCCAACGACCCGCGCCCGCCGATGGTCACCTCGGGCCTGCGGATCGGGACGCCCGCCCTGGCCACCCGCGGCTTCGGCGACGCCGAGTTCAGCGAGGTCGCCGACGTCATCGCCACCGCGTTGGCGGCCGGCAGCTCGGCCGACGTGGCGGGGCTGCGGCAGCGCGTGACGCGGCTGGCGCAGGAGTTTCCGCTGTACGAGGGCCTCGAAGACTGGGCGCTGGTCGGCCGCTGACGTCGAGCGCGGCGACCCGCTTCGCCCGGCTCCCCGGCGGCTTTGAGGACCAAAGTCACCAGTTGGCCCGACACGACCCCGGCGATTTCATGAACCTGTGTACGCGGGTTACAGTTATCTCATGGCCGAAAGACCTGTCGCTAACGCGCTGACCCTGGAACTCGAGCCGGTCGTCGAAGCAAACATCGACCGCCACCTGTCCACCGAAGAACTCTGGTTCGCGCACGAATACGTGCCGTTCGACCGGGGCGAGAACTTCGCCTTCCTCGGTGGGCGCGACTGGGACCCGTCGTCGATGACGCTGCCGCGGCCGTTGACGGACGCCTGCGAAATCATGTTGCTGCTCAAGGACAACCTGGCCGCGCACCACCGCGAATTGGTCGAGCACTTCATCCTGGAGGACTACTGGGGCCGCTGGCTGGGCCGGTGGACCGCCGAGGAGCACCTGCACGCCATCGCGCTGCGCGAGTACCTGGTGGTGACCCGCGAGGTGGACCCGACCGCCAACGAAGAGGCCCGGGTCCAGTACGTCATGAAGGGCTACCGCGCCGACACCTACTCGCAGGTGGAAACGCTGGTGCACATGGCGTTCGTCGAACGCACCCACGCGGTGTTCTGCGAAAACCTCGCCGCCAAGCTGGAGGAGCCCATCCTGGCCGGCCTGGTCGACCGGATCGCCCGCGACGAGCGCCGCCACGAGGTCTTCTTCTCCAACCTGGTCGCGCACTGCCTCGAGTACACCCGCGATGAGACCATCGCGGCGATCGCCGCCCGCGCGGCCGACCTCGAGGTGCCCGGCGCCGACATCGACGCGTACGCGGACAAAGTGCGCAACGTCGACAAGGCCGGCATCTTCGGTCCCGAGCAGCTGCGTCAGGCGATCTCGGATCGCGTCACCGCATGGGGGCTCGCCGACGAGCCTGAACTGCGGCAACTGATCGTCGGCTAAGCCGGCCGGAAACCGCCCCTCAACATCGGCCGCCCGGCGAAGGTGGTCGCGGCCCGCCACGTCGGCGCGCCTGCACAGCGCGCATGCGGCCACGGGAGTAGCGTCGATCCCGATGGTCAGCGTCATGCTCTGCTGCCAGGGCGGCACCTCCCGTCACCACAACGGAAGGACCGGCCCCGGTCCTGGTGCTGCGGTTCCCGTCGACATGCCTGTGCGGGTCCGCGCGGGCTCATCCCGCTCGAGGAGCGCTACGTGACCGAAATCCGGACCTACGTGATCGACACTTCCGTGCTGCTGTCCGACCCCTGGGCGTGCAGCCGGTTCGCCGAACACGAGGTGGTTGTTCCGTTGGTGGTGATCAGCGAGCTGGAGGCCAAACGCCACCACCACGAGCTGGGATGGTTCGCCCGCCAGTCCTTGCGGCTGTTCGACGACCTGCGGCTGTTGCACGGACGACTGGATCAGCCCATTCCCGTTGGGACGCAAGGCGGTTCGCTGCACGTCGAGCTCAACCACACGGACCCGTCGGTGCTGCCGGCGGGTTTCCGCAGCGACAGCAACGACTCCCGGATCCTCAGCTGTGCCGCCAACCTCGCCGCCGAAGGCAAGCGAGTTACGTTGGTCAGCAAGGACATTCCGCTTCGGGTCAAGGCCGCCGCGGTGGGTCTGGCCGCCGACGAGTACCACGCGCAGGACGTGGTGGCCTCCGGGTGGTCGGGGATGCGCGAGATCGAGACCGCCACCGAGGACATCGACGCGCTGTTCACCGACGGTGAGATCGATCTGGTGGAAGCGCGAGACCTGCCCTGCCACACCGGTGTTCGGCTGCTCGGCGGAAGCTCTCACGCGCTGGGCCGGGTCAACGCGGACAAACGCGTGCAGCTGGTGCGCGGCGATCGCGAGGTGTTCGGGCTGCGCGGGCGGTCCGCGGAACAGCGGGTGGCGCTGGACCTGCTGCTCGACGAGTCGGTGGGCATCGTGTCGCTGGGCGGTAAGGCGGGCACCGGCAAGTCGGCCCTCGCCCTGTGCGCCGGCCTGGAGGCGGTGCTGGAGCGGCGGACCCAGCGCAAGGTGGTGGTGTTCCGGCCGCTCTACGCCGTCGGCGGCCAGGAGCTGGGGTACCTGCCCGGCAGCGAGAGCGAAAAGATGGGGCCGTGGGCCCAGGCCGTCTTCGACACCCTCGAGGGGCTGGCGAGCCCGGCGGTGCTCGAGGAAGTGCTGTCCCGGGGCATGCTCGAGGTGCTGCCGCTGACCCACATCCGGGGCCGGTCGCTGCACGACTCGTTCGTGATCGTCGACGAGGCGCAGTCGCTGGAGCGCAACGTCCTGCTGACGGTGCTGTCCAGGCTGGGCACCGGGTCGCGGGTGGTGTTGACGCACGACATCGCGCAGCGTGACAACCTGCGGGTGGGCCGCCACGACGGGGTCGCGGCGGTGATCGAGAAGCTCAAGGGCCATCCGCTGTTCGCCCACATCACCCTGTTGCGCAGCGAGCGATCCCCGATCGCCGCCCTGGTCACCGAGATGCTCGAGGAGATCGCCGGCCCCCAGTGAGGGCGCCCGACCAGCGCGCTCGGCCCCGGGCAGGCCGTCCTTCGATAAACTTCCACGGTGGCGAAACGACCCGACACCCAAGCCTGGCGCTACTGGCGCACGGTTGTCGGTGTGGCGGCGGCCGTCGCGGTGCTGGTGATCGGCGGGCTCACGGGCCACGTGACGCGCGCCGACGACCTCAGCTGCTCGGTCGTCAAGTGCGTCGCGCTGACATTCGACGACGGGCCGGGGCCGTTCGACGAGCGGCTGCTGCACATCCTGACGGCGAACGACGCCAAGGCCACCTTCTTCCTGATCGGCAACAAGGTGGCCGCCAACCCGGCCGGGGCCAAGCGCATCGCCGACGCGGGGATGGAGATCGGCAGCCACACTTGGGAACACCCCAACATGACCACGATCCCGCGCGAGGACATCGCCGCCCAGTTCTCCAAGGCCAACGACGCGATCACCGCCGCGACCGGCCGCACCCCGAACCTGTATCGCCCCGCGGGCGGATTGTCCGACCCGGTGGTGCGCCAGGCCGCCGGTCAATTCGGGCTCGCCGAAATCCTCTGGGATGTGATCCCTTTCGATTGGGCGAACGACTCGAACACGGCGGCGACGCGGTACATGCTGATGACCTACATCAAGCCCGGCTCGGTGGTCCTGCTGCACAGCACCTACTCGAGCACCGTCGACCTGGTGTACCAGTTCATCCCGGTGCTCAAGGCCAACGGATACCGGCTGGTGACGGTCAGCGACCTGCTGGGATCACGTTCTCCCGGCAGCAGTTACGGCAGCCGGGAGAACGGTCCGCCCGTCAACGGCCTGCACGACATCCCGCCCGGCGACATCCCCACGCTGCCCAACACGCCCTCACCGAAACCGATGCCGAATTTCCCGATCACCGACATCCCGGGCCAGAACTCCGGCGGGCCGAACAACGGTGCTTAGAGCCATTTTCGGATTAGAAGCGGCTACCTTCGTAGGGTGATCACCGTGGGCTGGCTTCGGGATCGGCTTCCGTCATCGTGGCGTGGCCCGGCCGGGCCGCCCGCAACGGGGCAACGAAAGTCCTTTCGGCGGTGGTTGTTTCAATACGGGTTCGATCTGAGCCTGTCCTACGTGCTGGCCGTCGTCGAGGCGGCGGCCATCCTGGTCCCGCTGCGGGGCCACACCTCCGTCGGCGCCACCGCGGACTTCGCGCGGCAGAACACCGCGCCCGTGGTGCTGCTCATCGCGCTGGGCATCGTCAGCGTCGCGGTGGCCGGCGCCGTCAGCCTGGCGCCCACGGTGCGCTGGTACGTCGCGGGTGACGAACCCACCCCGCAACAACGTGAAGCCGTGATGAAGCTGGCCGGGCGCCAGTCGGCGATCCTGGTGACGTGCTGGGCGCTGACCGGCGGGATCTTCATCCTGCTCAATCTGGCTGGCGGGCCGCGACTTCTGTTGCCCATCGTGCTCGGTGTGCTGCTCGGCGGATCGGCGGCCGCCGGCACCGGGATGCTGCTCGCGCAACGGACCCTGCGGCCCATCATGCGCGCCGCCACCTTGGGCGCCGAACCGCGGCTTGCGGTGCCCAGCGTGTACGCGCGGCTGGTTCTGCTGTGGTTCTTGTGCAGCGCCTTTCCCATCGCCGTCATCGCGACGCTGGTCGTTCTGCGCTCGTATGGGTGGCTGATCGAGAAGTCGGCCTCGCTGGACGTGCCGATTCTCGTGGTGTCGCTGGCGGCGCTGGTGCTGGGGCTGCCCACGATGATCCTGACCTCGCGGTCCATCTCGGATCCGGTGGGCGAGGTCGTCGACGCGATGGCCGAGGTGGAGCACGGCCGCATGGAAACTTATGTCGGTGCTTACGAACGCTCCCAAATCGGGCGCCTGCAAACGGGATTCAACCGGATGGTGGCCGGCCTCGCCGAGCGCGACCGGCTGCGTGACCTGTTCGGGCGCCATGTCGGCGCCGATGTCGCGCAGCGCGCCCTCACCGAGGGGGCCACTCTCTCGGGCGACGTGGTCGAAGCGGCGGTGCTGTTCATCGACCTGGTGGGATCCACCCAGCTCGCCGAAAGCCGCCCCCGCAAGAGGTCGCGGAGGTGCTCAACGACTTCTTCCGGATCGTCGTGCACGCCGTCGACGAACACCACGGGCTGATCAACAAATTCGCCGGCGATGCCGCACTGGCCGTCTTCGGGGTGCCGTTGCCCATCAGCGAGCCCGCATCGTCGGCGTTGGCGACCGCCCGCACGCTCGGCGCCCAACTGCGCAGGCTGCCGGTCGATTTCGGCATCGGTGTGTCAGCGGGACGGGTGTTCGCGGGCAACGTCGGCGCCGAGAACCGGTACGAATACACCGTGATCGGCGATGCGGTCAACGAGGCCGCGCGGCTGGCCGACCTCGCAAAAACCTCGGACCGGCGAATCCTGTGCTCGGCGCGTGCCATCGACGCCGCGGGTGAGGCCGAGCGCGCGCAGTGGGCCGAATGCTATTCCACGGTACTGCGCGGGCGCTCGGAGGCCACCCACGTCTCGGCACCGACCGGCCCGGCCGGTTAGCCGGTCCGATTCGCGTCAGGACTTCGAGACCTTCAGCGCGGCAATAATTTTGCCGACGAGGCCCGCCGAAGCGGCGTCGCCGATGGGTGTGCTGCCGATGAAGACCGTGACCGGCTTGGTGTCGACGGCGATGATGGTGACCGAGTCGCCCTTGACGTTGCGGCTGGGGTCGGCGATCGTAACGTCGGCGTCGACCCGGACGGCCTTGGTGCCGTCGACGGTGATCGACGACGACTTCGTCGGTCCCAGTGTGGGCTGGGCGTTCGCATAGCCGGGACCCGCGACGATGCATTGCATCAACTTCGTGGCCTGCGCCGTAAGGTCCATGCTGGGAACGAAATTGGTGACGCCCACCTCGGCCGTCATCATCCACTGATTGGCCCCCGGCACGTCCTGGGCGACCCCCAGCCCGCCGATCAGATTCGGGCCCTGATCATCGGAGAACACCGTCCAGCCGCCCGGCGCCGCGCTGGCGGGGAACGAAAGCTTGCCGGCGGAGATCGAGTCGCCTCGGGGCATCTCACCGCCGGACACGTTCGGGGTGCAGTCGGTCGCGTTCTGCGCGGAGTTCTTCGGTTGCGAGACCGAGCTGCTCGTTGTGGAGGGCGCGGTGGCCGACTTGTTGTCATGGCCGCCGCGCATCACCAGCAGCGTCGCCACCAACGCGATCACCGCCAGCGCCACCAGGCCGGCGACGATCAGCCACGGCAGCTTCGAGCCGGACCCACCCGGCGGCGGCCCCGGAGGGTAGGGCCCGCCCGGCCCACCCGGCGGAAACGGTTGGCCGGGTTGGGGATACTGCTGATAAGGGTACGGGCCACCCGGCGGCGGGTAGCCGTACGGACCGCCCTGCGGGTAGGGCCCCGGATAGCCCTGCGGCTGGCCACCCCAATTCGGGTCCTGCCCATAGGGATTGCTTCCGTAGGGCCCCTGGCCGTAGGGACCGCCGGGAGGAGCCGTCATGGAAAACCACCCTTACTCTCGTCGACCACCGCCGTCACCCCCGGACGAGCGGCTCAGTCTTCGGGCTTGACCTTGGCCATCGCCAGCACGTCGAGCCGCCGGTCGAGTTCCTCGATCGACAACTTGTCGCCGATCAGGCCGCGATCGATCACGGTCTGACGAATCGTCTTGCGCTCCTTGAGCGCCTGCTTGGCCACCGCGGCGGCCTCCTCGTAGCCGATCGCCGAGTTGAGGGGCGTCACGATGGACGGCGACGACTCGGCCAGCTCGCGCAGGTGCTCGACGTTGGCGGCCAGGCCGGTGATGCAGCGCTCGGCGAACAGCCTGGACACGTTGGTCAGCAGCTTGAAGGACTCGAGAATGTTGCGGGCCATCATCGGGATGTAGACGTTGAGTTCGAACGCACCGTTCCCACCGCCCCAGGCGACCGCGGCGTCGTTGCCGATCACCTGCGCTGCGACCTGCGTAACCGCCTCGGGCAGCACGGGATTGACCTTGCCCGGCATGATCGAGCTACCCGGCTGCAGGTCGGGCAGCTGGATCTCGGCCAGGCCGGTCAGCGGGCCCGACCCCATCCAGCGCACGTCGTTGGCGATCTTGGTCAGCGACACCGCGATGGTGCGCAGCGCGCCGGACGCCTCGACCAGCCCGTCGCGCGCCGCCTGCGCCTCGAAACTATTTGCCGCCGGGCGCAATTCGCCCAGGCCGGTGGAGGCGACCAGAGTCTCGACCACCTTGGCACCGAAGCCGTCGGGTGCGTTCAGGCCGGTGCCGACCGCCGTGCCGCCGATGGCCAGCTCGCCGAGCCGGGGCAGCGTCGCGCGGACCCGCTCGATGCCCGCCTCGACCTGCCGGGCGTACCCGCTGAATTCCTGACCGAGGGTCACCGGGACGGCGTCCATCAGGTGGGTGCGTCCGGATTTGACGACCGTGTGCCACTCGCGGGCCTTGCCGGCCAGGGCGGCGTGCAGCACCTCGAGGGCCGGAATGAGATGACGCACCGCGGCCTCGGTGGCCGCGATGTGGGTCGCGGTGGGGAAGGTGTCATTCGACGACTGCGACATGTTGACGTCGTCGTTGGGGTGCACCGTCACACCGTTGGCGGCCGCGATGCTGGCGATCACCTCGTTGGTGTTCATGTTGGAGCTGGTGCCCGAGCCGGTCTGGAAGACGTCGATGGGGAACTGGTCGTCGTGCCGGCCGTCGGCGATCTCGGCCGCCGCGGCGATGATCGCGTCGGCCTTCTCCGGCGCCAGCAACCCGAGGTCCTTGTTGACCTGCGCGCAGGCGCCCTTCAGCAGGCCCAACGCACGGATCTGGGTGCGTTCCAGGCCACGGCCCGAGATCGGGAAGTTCTCGACCGCGCGCTGAGTTTGGGCCCGCCACAACGCTTTTGCGGGTACACGGACCTCGCCCATGGTGTCGTGCTCGATGCGGTACTCGGTGTCGGCAACGTCTTCAGCGGCCATTGAGTGGCTTCCTCGTTCTTCGGTCGGTGGTCAGGGCAGGGGGTAGGCGGCGGAGCTATCGCCAATGAAGTCGATGGCGGAGTACTCGTTGAGTTTCGAAAGCCGGTGGTAGGCCTCGATCATCCGGACGGTTCCCGACTTCGACCGCATCACGATCGACTGCGTCGTGCAGCCGCCGGGGTAGTACTGCACGCCCTTGAGCAGGTCGCCGTTGGTGACCCCGGTGGCGCAGAAGAACACGTTCTCGCCGGAGACCAGGTCCTCGGTGGTCAGCACGCGGTCGAGGTCGTAACCGGCGTCGATGGCCTTCTGGCGTTCCTCGTCGTCGGTGGGAGCCAGCTGCGCCTGGATGGCGCCGCCCATGCAGCGGATCGCGGCGGCGGCGATGATGCCCTCCGGCGTGCCGCCGATGCCGGCCAGCATGTCGGTGCCCGAGTGCGGCCGGCAGGCCGAGATGGCGCCGGCGACGTCGCCGTCGGTGATCAGCCGGATCCGGGCCCCGGTGGCCCGTACATCCTCGATCAGCTTGGCGTGCCGCGGCCGGTCCAGGATGCACACGGTCATGTCCCGCACCGACAGCGCCTTCACCTTGGCGACGGCCTTGATGTTCTCGGCGATCGGGGCGGTGATATCGAGCACGTGCGCGGCCTCGGGGCCGACGGCGACCTTGTTCATGTAGAAGACCGCCGACGGATCGAACATCGCCCCCCGGTCGGCCACCGCCAGCACGGAGATGGCGTTGGGCATGCCCTTGCTCATCAGCGTGGTGCCGTCGATGGGGTCGACGGCGAAGTCGCACTCCGCGCCGTCGCCGTTGCCGACCTCCTCGCCGTTGTAGAGCATCGGCGCGTGGTCCTTCTCACCCTCGCCGATGACGACGACGCCGCGCATCGACACCGAGTTGACCAGCTCGCGCATCGCGTCGACGGCCGCCCCGTCGCCGCCCTCTTTGTCGCCGCGGCCTACCCAGCGACCTGCGGCCATGGCACCAGCCTCGGTGACGCGTACCAGTTCCAAAGCCAGGTTGCGGTCCGGAGCCTCACCGCGCGGTCGTCCCTGCGCTGAGGCCCGGCCGGCGGTGGCGGTCGAGCGGTCGCCCTCAACTGTCATGGTTGGGATTGTCCCAGAAGCGGATCGGTCCGCTGGAACTGGGATACTTGGGGGATGACGGAGGAGCCGCCGCTGAATACCCAGCTTGACGGGAGTGAGGCCGGCGCGCCGTCCGCGCAACCAGGACCGGCGCCCAGGCCGGCGAAGCCCCGGCTGTTGCAGGACGGCCGCGACATGTTCTGGTCGCTGATTCCGCTGGTCATCGGGTGTGTCGTGCTGGCCGGGATGCTGGGCATGTGCTCGTTTCAGGTCGGCAATCACGAGGGCCCCGTCCCGTCCTACGACGCGGGCGCGGCCCTGCGCGCCGACGCTTCCGCGCTGGGCTTTCCCATCCGCGAACCGCGGTTGCCCGGCGGCTGGCAGGCCAATTCCGGCCACCGCGGTGGCATCCAGGGCGGGCGGACCGACCCGGCCAGCGGGCAGCGGGTGAACGCGCCCATCTCGGTCGTCGGCTACATCAGTCCGACGGGGATGTACCTGAGCCTGACCCAGAGCGACGCCGACGAGGACAAGCTCGTCAGCTCGATCCACCCGTCGGCCTTCCCGACCGGCGCGGTCGACGTCGCGGGAACCAACTGGGTGGTCTATCAGGGTTCCGGCCAGGACGGCGCGGACGCCGAGCCGGTGTGGACGACCCGGCTCAGCGGCCCGGGCGGCGTCACCCAAATCGCGATAACCGGCGCCGGAAACACCGATCAGTTCCGTACGCTGGCGTCGGCGACGCAATCGCAACCGCCTTTGCCGAGTCACAAATAGAAGGGGACCGCATGGGCGCACCGGAGGCCGATCTGTCCGGATGGTCGGCGGCGCCGTTCAGCGGTGGCGGCTACACCCACGACGTCTACCGCAAGGGCAGCGGCCCCGGCGTGGTGCTGATTCCGGAGCTGCCCGGGATCCATCCCGGTGTACTGGGCTTGGGTAATCACCTGGTGGACAACGGCTTCACCGTCGCCATGCCATCGCTGTTCGGCGAGCCGGGCAAGGCCAAGACGGCCGGGTACCTAGTCGGCGCGATCACGCGGGCCTGCGTGGCAAGGGAATTCGCGGCGCTCGCGCTGAACAAGCAGCGGCCGGTAGCGGCGTTCCTGCGAGCGCTCGCGCGCGACCTCAACGCCGCCACGCCGGGCAAGGGTGTCGGCGTGATCGGCCAGTGCTTCACCGGCGGATTCGCGCTGGCCGCCGCGGTGGACGACAGCGTGCTGGCGCCGGTGCTTTCGCAGCCGTCGGTCCCGTTCCCGCTGGGTGCCGCGCGGCGGCGTGATCCCGGGCTGAGCGAGTCGGAGCTGACCACCGTGGCCGATCGGTGCGCCACCGACGGCCTGTGCGCCATGGGCCTGCGGTTCAGCGAGGACAAGACGGCGCCCGGCGAGCGGTTCGCGACGCTCAAGCAGCGCCTCGGCGACGCCTTCGAGGTGATCGACATCGACTCGGGCCCAAACAATCAGCACGGCTTCGGCAAGATGGCGCACTCGGTGCTCACCGACGAGGTCCGCGAAATCGACGGCCACCCCGCCTACGAGGCCCGCAAGCGCGTGGTCGAGTTCCTCACCGAGCGGCTCAGCTAGGCGCCCTACCGGGCACTTCGCCTCGAGCCGGCGAAGTTCTCGGTCAGGTCTGCGGCCTTGGCGACGCTTTCGGCGGGTGTCGTCATCCGGGCGGCAAGCTCGCGGGCGCGGCTCGCATACTCAGGCGCCAAGATTCGGCGCAGATCTGCGACGAGCGATGCCCGGGTAGCGGCCGATAGGCGGCGGTGGGTGCCCACCTTCAGGCGTCGTTTCACCTGAGCTCCCCAGATGATCTGATTACCGTCCACGGACAGGACCAGCGTCGGAATTCCGGCACGCAAACTTGCGGCCGTGGTGCCCGAGCCGCCATGGTGCACGGCCGCGCGGCAGAGGGGAAAGATGGACGCGTAGTTCACCGCCGCGACCATTTTGACGTGATCGGAATGCGGGACGTTGTCGAAGTCGCTCCAGCCGGCGCAAATCAACGCCCGCTCACCCAATTGCGCGCAGGCTCCACTGATCATCTCGACCGTGTCGGACGGAGATTCCACCGGCATGCTGCCGAAGCCGAAGAAAATCGGCGGCGTGCCCGCGGCAATCCACGATGCGACTTCGTCATCGGCGCTCGTCGCCAACTCCATCGTCAGCGCGCCGACGAAGGGCCGCTGGTCTTTCCATCTCGCCCATTCAGCTGCCAGCCCCGGGAATGCCACCTCGTCGTATGCCTGAATTTCCAATGCTCTCAATGCGGCAATCCGTCGCGGCGAGGACGACGTTGTCTTCGGTAGGCCGAGGTCGCTGCGCTGCGCGTCCTCGAGCTTTTTGCTCAGGCGCCAAGTCAGCCAGTCGAACACCCGCACCGCGAAGCGAGACGCCGGCGCCGGCAAGATCGCCACAACCTGGCCGTTGGGCCGCATCGGGACGTGGTGCAGCGTGACCAACGGAAGACCGTGATATTCCGCCACATTGGCGGCGATCTCCTGGTAGGTCTGCCCGGCGAGCACCAGGTCGGCTCCCTCCGCCAGCGACTTCAGTGTCCCGCTCATCTGTGCCCAAGACTGGTTGGTGACCTCCTTGATTTCGCGCCCCGACCGCGATATGTCCCGAACTCTCCAAAACCTGCTGAACAGGGTCGTGCTGAATTTGCGGAACGCATCCATCCAAGCGTTCGTCTCGGCTCCGTAGGGGATCGCGGAGAGGCCGGCCGATTGCGCGAAGCCGACCAGGTCGGGCGGGACGGCGATGCACACGTCATGCCCTCTGCGCTGCAGTTCGCGGCCAACAACGACAGACGGCTCGATATCGCCTCGAGTTCCATAGCTAGCCAGCGCAAATCTCATGACGGATCTCAAACTTTCGGTCATCGCGCCCGGGCGCCGACGCACCGCATCCGGAACTACCGAGTCCGGTTGCGGCTCCAGGTGCGCGGCGGATGTACGCCGCCCCTGTCTACCATTTCGCGGGTCCAGCGCGAGCCTATTGCGTCGACTTTGGCGAGTCGGAAACCGGGACGGGTCACGTTATCTCTGAGTACAATTCGGAACATTTCGCTATGTCGTCCAGGGGGCTGAGGAAAATCGGTGTGCCTGATATCGCTGGACCTTATGGCAGCTCTCGGCCTGTGAACGGTGCAAATGGAATCTGATTGCGGCGCGTTACCGGCGGCCATACCCGCCGACCCGGCTAAAAGGTTGTTGTCGATCGACTTGCTCGATGCCGATGAACACAGCCAGCTCGACGAATGGGGCAACCGAGCGGTGCTGGCACAGCCGGCCCGCCGGCCGTTCTCAATTCCCGAATTGTTCGCGACGCAGGTGGCCCGCGACGCGGAGGCGGTAGCGATCACCTGCGGGAGCCGCTCGATGACCTACGGCGAGCTGGACGCGGCATCGAATCGGTTGGCGCACCTGCTCGTTGGTCGCGGCGCGGCCCCCGGTGAGCGCGTGGCGATGCTGCTGCCGCGCTGCGCCGAGGCCATCGTGGCGGTCCTGGCGGTGATCAAGACTGGCGCGGCATACGTCCCGATGGATCCAGCACATCCCGACGCCCGCATCGAGTTGGTCCTGGGAGACGCTGCACCGATCGCCGTGATCACCACCGCGGACCTGCGTCTGCGGGTGGATGCGTCCGACGTGGCCGTCATCGACGTCAATGACTCCGCCATCGACGCGCAGTCCGGCGGCGCGTTGCCGGTCCCCGCCGCCGGCAATCTCGCCTACCTCGTCTACACCTCGGGCACCACCGGCACGCCCAAGGGCGTGGCCGTCACGCACCGTAATGTGACCCAGCTCCTCGAGTCACTCGACGCCGAACTGGCGCGGGGACAGGTGTGGACGCAGTGTCATTCCCTGGCTTTCGATTACTCCGTCTGGGAGATCTGGGCCCCGCTGCTGTGCGGCGGGCGGCTGTTGGTGGTGCCGGACGGTGTCGTTCGTTCGTCGGAAGAATTCCACGCCCTGCTGGTGCGCGAACAGGTCAGCGTCTTGAGCCAGACCCCGTCGGCCTTTCATGCGCTGCAAACCGCCGACGCGCTGCACCCCGATACGGGGCGGCTGAGCCTGAAGACGGTGGTCTTCGGCGGCGAAGCGCTTGAACCGCAACGCCTTGCGTCATGGTTCCGCAATCATCCGGAGTCGCCGCGGATGATCAATATGTACGGCATCACCGAGACGACGGTGCATGCCTCGTTCCGGCAGATCGGCGTCGGCGACGTCGACAACAACGTCAGCCCGATCGGCGTGCCGTTGGAGCACCTGGCCTTCTTCGTGCTGGATAAATTCCTGCGTCGGGTGTCGGCGGGCGTCGTCGGTGAGCTCTATGTGGCCGGTGCGGGAGTGACCTCCGGATACTGGGGTCGGTCCGGGTTGACGGCGTCGCGGTTCGTGGCGTGCCCGTTCGGCTCTGCGGAGGCGCCTGGACAACGCATGTATCGCACCGGCGATCTGGTGCGCTGGGACGCCGATGGTCAGCTGCAGTATGTGGGCCGCGCCGATGAGCAGGTCAAAATCCGCGGATATCGCATCGAGCTGGGCGAGATCAAGGCGGCGCTCGGTGAGATGGACGGAGTGGATCAGGCGGCGGTGATCGCCCGCGAGGACCGTCCGGGCGACAAGCGCCTGGTCGGCTACGTCACGGGGACCGCCGATCCGGTCAAGGTGCGCACGCAGCTGGCGGATCGACTGCCGGAATACATGGTGCCGGCCGCGGTCGTGGGGCTACAGGCTCTGCCACTGACGGTCAACGGCAAACTCGACACCCGCGCCTTGCCGCCACCGGAGTACCAGGACGCCGATCGGTACCGCGCGCCGGGAGACGCGATCGAGCAGGTTCTGGCCGATATCTACGCCCAGGTCCTCGGTATCGAGCGGGTCGGCGTGGACGACTCGTTCTTCGACCTGGGCGGGGACAGCGTGTTGTCGATGCAGGTGGTGGCTCGGGCGCGCGCGGCCGGCGTGCTGTGTCGACAGCGCGATGTCTTCGTCGAGCAGACGGTGGCCCGACTTGCGCAGGTGGCCGTTTTGCTCGACGGCCCCGCAGAAGACATCGACGAGGGTGTCGGCGAGGTGGTGGCCACCCCGATCATGCGCTGGCTACACGATTTTGACGGCCCGGTCGATGAGTACAACCAGACGGTGGTGGTGCAAGCTCCCGCCGGAGTGACCGAGGCCGACGTGGTCGTCGTGTTGCAAGCCCTGCTGGACCGGCACGCTATGTTGCGGCTGCGTGCCGAGGACACCGGCGACGGCGATTGGTCGCTGTGGGTACCCGAGGTAGGGGCCGTGGACGCCCGAACCTGCCTGCAGGCGGTGGATGCGCTGTCTGATGAGGCGCTGGTGGCCGCGCGGTCACGCTTGAATCCGGGGACGGGAACGATGTTCACCGCGTTATGGGTGCCAGACACGGGCCAGTTGGCGTTGATGATTCACCACCTGTCCGTGGATGTGCCGTCCTGGCGAATCCTGTTCGAAGACTTGAACATTGCTTGGGTGCAACATCACCACGGTCAGCCCGTCGAATTGCCCACCGGCAGAACGTCGTTTGCCCGGTGGGGGTCGGTACTCAGTGAGCACGCGCGCAGCGCGGCGGTCGTGCAGCTGGCGGACACGTGGCGACGATTGCTGGCGACCCCCGCCGCATTGCCCGCGGTACGACCTGCGGTCGACACCTACGCCGCAGCGGGCCACCTGCTGGCGGCCCTGGACATCGAGACCACTCACCAGTTGCTTGGCGAGGTGTCGGTCGTGTTTCACGCTGGGGTGCAAGACATTCTGTTGATCGCGTTCGGCTTGGCCTGGAATGAATTCCTCGGCGCGGGTGGCGCGCCGATCGGCATCGACGTCAAAGGTCACGGCCGCGCCGAAGAGCTGGGACGCGACGTTGATCTGTCGCGCACCGTGGGGTGGTTCACCTGTAAGTACCCGGTAGCGCTGACGATGGGCGAACTGCCGTGGACGGACGTGGCCGCCGGCGAGGCCCCGCTGGGGCCATTGATCACGGCCGCTTTAGAACGGCTCCGCGCCATGCCCGACGGTCTGACCTACGGGGTGTTGCGCTATCTGAATCCCGAAGTGGGACTGGATGGTTCGGAGCCGACCATCGAATTCAACTATCTCGGGCGGTTTGACGCCGATGCGGCCGCTGTCTCCAACAATCTGTGGCGGGTCGATGAGGGCGCCATGGCGACCATCCCCGCGGCGTCGGCGATACCCACGCCGCTCGGCCATACCGTGGAATTCAATGCCGCCCTCCTCGACACCGGCACCGGCCAGCGCCTGCATGCGACATGGGCATGGGCGCCCTCGGCGCTGGACGAGGAACAGATCCAGCGCCTGAACCAGCTGTTGTTCGAGGCTCTGACCGGCATCTGCGCGCATGTGCGGCACGGTCGCGGCACTGCGCCGACGCCGTCGCCCCGATCTTCGACGATAATGACGTCACGTCCCATTTGAGCTCACCCGAAAGATTTCGCACGCGCATGGCAATCGACGACCTGGTGGTCGAAACCAATTACGGTCCGGTCCGGGGCATCGCAGAGGACAACGTCAAGGCGTGGAAGGGCATTCGGTACGCGGCCGCCCCCACCGGCGAGCTGCGATTCCGGGCGCCACAGCCGCCAGCGCGCAGCGCCGAGGTCGCGGACGCCACCGCATTCGGGCCGGCCTGCCCGCAACCCGTATTTCCCAACATGCCATTGGATTTGGGCGCACCGCAGGGCGAGGACTGCTTGCGGCTCAACGTCTGGGCGTCTTCTGCCACCCGGCCAGGTGACGCCAAGCCGGTGATGGTCTGGCTGCACGGCGGTGCCTATGTCCTGGGGTCGAGCAGCCAGACGCTGTATGACGGCCGCAGGCTGGTCAGCCACGGCGACGTCGTCGTGGTGACCGTCAACTATCGGCTCGGGGTGCTCGGCTTTCTCGACCTGTCATCGTTCGACGGCGCGGGGCGGCATTTCGACTCGAACGTCGGCTTGCGCGACGTGCTGGCCGCGCTGGAGTGGGTGCGCGACAACATCGCCGCCTTCGGCGGCGATCCCCGGCGGGTCACCCTGTTCGGCGAGTCCGCCGGCGCCGGGATCGTCACCACCCTGCTGGCCAGCCCGGCGGCCGAGGGCCTGTTCGGCGCGGCGATCGCGCAAAGTTCGCCGGCCACTTCGGTTTACGACCGCGAGCGTGCCGCGCCGGTGGCCCAGGCCTTCCTCGACCGGCTGGGAGTCACCCCGTCGGAATCGCAAAAGCTGTTCGACCTGCCCATGGGGGCCATCCTGACCGCGTCGCAACAGGTGTTCGACGAAGTGCCGGTGCGCAACCCCGGAAGGCTGGCGTTCGTCCCGATCGTCGACGGCGACGTGCTGAGCGACTACCCGGTCAAGCTGGCGCAGGAGGGGCGCTCCCTTCCGGTCCCGCTGATCATCGGCACAAACAAGCACGAGGCGGCGCTGTTTCGGTTGATGCGCTCGCCGCTGATGCCGATCACTCCGAGTGCGATCACGTCGATGTTCAACCAGATCGCCGCCGAACAACCCGATCTGCAGTTGCCCACCGAAGAGGTGATCGGCTCGGCGTATTCACGAATGCGGCGCAAGGCACGGAGTTTGAGCATCGCGACCGACGTCGGCTTCCGGATGCCGTCGGTGTGGCTCGCCGAGGGCCACAGCCGGGTGGCGCCCGTCTATCTGTACCGCTTCGATTACGCCACCCCGTTGCTGAAGCTGCTGATGGTCAACGCCGCGCATGCCACCGAATTGCCTTACGTCTGGGGCACTCTCGGTGCGCCCAAGGATCCCACCCTGAAGCTCGGCGGTAGCAGAACCGCCAAGGCGGTGTCCAAGAGGGTGCGCGCCCGGTGGATCAACTTCGCCGCGCACGGCTCGCCCGCGGGTCCGGCCGGCGAGCCGGAGTGGACGCCGTATGCCCACGACGACCGTGCCTGCCTGATCATCGGCCGCAACGACGCCCTCGCGCACGACGTGGACGCTGGCATTCGCGCGGCCTGGGGCAGCGAGATGGTGAGCTTCCGCTAGGCGGATGCCTTGCCCGCCAGGGCTTGTCGCTTCATCTGGTCGAACATGTCGACGTAGTACGACAGGCATTCCGTGAGCGCCTGCTCGGTGTTGAACAGCGGCTGGTAGCCGAGATCGCGCGAGGCCTTGGCGATCGAGAAGAAGTTGTCCAGATACAACCGCTCGACCGCGAGCGGCTCGAGCAGGGGCGCGGGTATCCCGAACCGAAAGTGCAGCCGCTGCCAACCCGTCATCGCCGCGCGCACGATCGGGCCGTTCACCCGGACCCGCGGCCACTTCTCCCCGCAGGCCTCGACCACCGGCCTGGCGAACTCGAACATGTTGATCGGCTCGGCGTCGTTGATGAAGTACGCCTGGCCGGGCGCGGTGCCGCCGGGCGTCAGGTGCTCGGCGGCCAGGATGAAACCGTGAATTAGGTTGTGCACGTAGGAGTTATCCAGCCGGGCCGATTTGCGCCCGATCAGCACCTTGACGTGGCCGGCGATCACGCTCTCGAACAGTTTGCGAAACATCGTCTGATCGCCACGGCCCCAGATGCCGCTGGGCCGGATGGCACACGTCAACAGGCCGTCAACCCCGTTCTGGCCCAGGACGAATCGCTCGGCGATCACCTTGGTCTCGGTGTACAGGTCGTTGAACCGCGTGGTGTAGGGCAGCGTCTCGTCGCCGTTGACGATGTTCTGGCCGCCCATGACGACGCTGTTGGACGAGGTGTAGACGAAGCGCTGCACCCCGGCGGCCTGCCCGGCGCGGACCAGGTTCTCGGTGCCGCCGACGTTGACCCCGAAGCTGCGCTGCCGGTACTCGTCGGTCACCGACGCGCCGCCCATCAGGTCGATGATCGCGGCGGTGTGGAAGACGGTGTCGATGCCGTCGACCGCCTGGGCGCACACCGCCGTGTCGGTGATGTCGCCCTGCAGCACCTCCAGCCGCGGGTGCGGCGGCAGCGGCGAGGGCGCGCGGTCGAAGGAGCGGACCTGATGCCCGCGGTCGAGCAAGGTGGTCACCAGGTTGGCGCCGACGAATCCGGACCCCCCGGTGACCAGGACGCGGCCGAGCTCGGCCGTCAGCGATGCATCACCCATAGTCCGGCTAGCTTAGCCGAGAAAAAATGTAACGTGTTCCAGTTTGGCGGAAAGTTTTCAACAAAGCCCCCACATATCGGCGTGCTCAGGCGTCCTCGGCCTCGCCCGCCGCGAGCGCATCTTCGATTCTCTTCCGCGCGCCAGCTAAGTGCTCTTCACAGCGTTTCGCCAGCTGCTCGCCTCGTTCCCACAACTTCAGCGACTCATCCAGATCCAAGCCGCCCTGCTCCAGCGCCCGGACGACCTCGATCAACTCGTCGCGGCAGGCCTCATACGCCAGGTGACTAATAGGTGTAATGGATTCGCCCTCTTGCGGGGTGGTGGAGTCGTTTCCACCGTCGTTTTTACGCGCCATCGGTCCGTCCCTCGCTCACCGCGGCCACGGCGCCGTCGGCCACCCGCACCCGCAGCCGCGTGCCGGCCGGCGCGTCGTCGACCGAGCGAAGCACCCGGCTCGTCGGCCCGATGGCCTGCACGACCGCGTAGCCACGCGCCAGCGTGGCGGCAGGTCCCAACGTCGCCAGCCGCGCGCTCAGGTGGCCGACGCGTTCGGTCTCGGTGGCGGCCAGCCGCGTGATGTCGCGACGAATCGCCGATCGGGCGCGGTGCACCTCCTCGGCGCGCGCGGTCAGCGCCGCCAGCGGCTCGGCCAGCACCGGGCGGCTGCGTATCTGGGCCAGCGCCCGTTGCTCGCGGGACACCCAGTTGCGCAGCGCCTGCGCGCTACGCCGGCGCAGGTCGTCGATCAGCCGCTGCTCGGCGGCGGTGTCGGGCACCACCTTCTTCGCCGCGTCGGTGGGAGTGGCCGCGCGTAGATCGGCGACCAGGTCGCACAGCGGATTGTCGGGCTCGTGGCCGACCGCACTGATCACCGGGGTGCGGCACGCCGCGATAGCGCGGCACAGCGTCTCGTCGGAGAACGGCAGCAGATCCTCGACGCTGCCGCCGCCGCGGGCGAGCACGATGACGTCCACCTCGGCGTCGCGGTCGAGTTCGCCCAGCGCCTCGACGATCTGGGCGACGGCGTTGGGTCCCTGCACGGCGGTGTTACGCACCGCGAAGCGAACCCCGGGCCAGCGGGCGGCCGCCACGGTTGTCACGTCGCGTTCGGCGGCGCTGGCCCGGCCGGTGATCAAGCCGATCATGTTAGGTAAGAACGGGATTGGTCGCTTGAGCCGGGCATCGAAAAGTCCCTCGGCGTCCAGCAGCCTGCGCAGCCGGTCGATGCGGGCCAGTAGCTCGCCCACGCCGACCGCACGAATCTCGGTGAGCCGCAACGAGAATGTGCCCCGGCCCGTGTAAAAGGAGGGCTTGCCGCGCACCACCACCTGCGTGCCTTCGGCCAGCTTAACCGGCGCGTTGAGCACCAGATCGCGCGGGCACGTCACGCTCAGCGACATGTCGGCGGCCGGGTCGCGCAGCACCATGAACACGGTTTTGGAATCCTGCCGCATCGAGATCTGGGCGAGCTGGCCCTCGACCCAGACGGTGCCCAGCTTGTCGATCCAGCCCGCGACGCGGATGGCCACCGCGCGCACCGGAAAGGGATTCTCGGCGGAGTTTGGTTCGGAGGTAACGGCCGGTGTCACTTCGCGTTCGCGCGGGTGATCCTGTTGGCCAGCAGCGTCTGGAACGGTGCGCGGCCCTTGGTGGCCTGCTCGTAGGCCAGCAGGGCTTCGAGTTCGTCCACGCTCAGCGATTGCAGGCGGGCCCGCAGCTGCGCCAGCGTCAGCGACGAGTAGTCCAGCTCGGTGACCACCTCCGGTTGCGGAACCGAGGCGTTGGCGCCCGGCTTCTTCGATTGCCGGGCGGGCCTGGTCAGGGCGCTGGCGTCTTCGTGCGCGTCGGCCACCGAGTACAGCGCGAACCGGCCCTCGGCCCGGCGCTCGCCCTCACCGCCGTCGGGTACCGGACTGTAGCCGGCGTCGATCGCGTCGTTCAGGTCCTCGTCGAAGGTCGCCCATTCCGGCTTCTCGTCCCGCGGCGGGAAGATCGATTCGAGGGTGCTGTCGCCCTTGATCGCCAGCTCGGCGAGGTTCTGCTGAAAGCGCATCACGATGTGCGCCGCCTGGCTGGCCAGTGTCATCGGGTACATCAGGATGGTCTTCGGCAGCCTGATGGTCTCTTCGACAGCGACTGTTGCCGCGCCGACCAGCAGCCGAACGCCATACGGTGCAGTGCCCATGGGTCCAAGATTGCCCTAAGCGGCGGCTAACTCCAAGCCCACCGGCGCGAGCTGGCAAGGCCGTGTCGGCAGTAAGTACCCTGGACGTCATGCCGCCGACTATCGACATGGGGATTCCCGGCCGTGTGGGAGGACCAGCGCGATCGGTAGCCAGCGACCCAGCCCGTAAGCGAGTGCTCCTGGCCGAACCGCGTGGCTACTGCGCGGGCGTGGACAGGGCCGTCGAGACCGTGGAACGCGCACTGAAAAAGCACGGCCCACCCGTCTACGTGCGCCATGAGATCGTGCACAACCGGCACGTCGTCACCACCCTGGAGAAGGCCGGTGCGGTGTTCGTCGAGGAGACCGACGAGGTGCCCGAGGGTGCCATCGTGGTGTTCTCGGCCCATGGCGTCGCGCCCACGGTGCACGCCGCCGCCGCCGAGCGCAACCTGCACACCATCGACGCCACCTGCCCCCTGGTGACCAAGGTGCACAACGAGGCCAGGCGGTTCGCCCGCAACGACTACGACATTCTGCTCATCGGCCACGAGGGTCACGAGGAGGTCGTCGGGACCGCGGGCGAAGCGCCCGACCACGTGCAGCTGGTCGACGGGGTCGCCGCCGTGGACAACGTCACCGTGCGCGACGAGAACAAGGTGGTGTGGCTCTCGCAGACCACGCTGTCGGTCGACGAGACCATGGAGATCGTCGAGCGCCTGCGCGAGCGCTTCCCGAAGCTGCAGGATCCGCCCAGCGACGACATCTGCTACGCGACCCAGAACCGGCAGGTCGCGGTCAAGGCGATGGCTCCGGAGTGCGAGCTGGTGATCGTCGTCGGGTCCCGCAACTCGTCGAATTCGGTGCGGCTGGTCGAGGTGGCGCTGGGCGGCGGGGCCGCCGCCGCGCATTTGGTCGACTGGGCCGACGACATCGACCCGGCCTGGCTGGAAGGCGTCACGACGGTGGGCGTCACCTCGGGGGCATCGGTGCCCGAGGTGCTGGTGGAAGGCGTGCTGTCGCGGCTCGCCGAGTGCGGCTACGACGTCGTGCAGCCGGTCACGACCGCGCAGGAGACCCTGGTGTTCGCGCTGCCGCGCGAGATCCGGTCAGCTCGCTGAGGCGCGCCCGCCGCTAGACGTCGTACTCCCACGATTCCGCCGGCGACCGTCCGTGCGTGCGTCCCGGCGTCCGCGAGCGGCTGCGGCGCTCGGTGTGCGGCTCGCGCGGCGGGTCTTGCGAACCGGCGCCGCGGTAGCGCACCTGCGAGATGGGGTGATGTGTCCCGGTGGAGCCGTTCGACGGGGGCCGCCGGCGCCTCGGTTCAGAGGACGGCTCGTAGGGCTCGCGGGCGTCGTAGCGGCTCCCATATCGGCCCCCCGAAGTCGGGCCGCTCGGCGGGTCATACCTGTCGCCGTAGGACTCGAAGCCATCGAAACGGCTGCTCCGCGGGGTGGGCCGCTCGTAGGGGTTGCGGCGGCTGCGCGGTTCGCGACGGGCCTCCCGGGACGATTGGCCACGCGGGTCCGCGTCGGCGTCCGGCCGTGGCCGGCGGCGGGGTCGCCGGGCCGGCTCGGCGGCGTCGTAGTCGCGGGCCGACGCGGCACTGCGGCGTGTGCTGCTGCGCCTGGGCCGCTCGGGCCGCTCGACCGGATCCGACCCGTCGCCCAGCGGCTCGCGTGAATGCCGGGAGCGGGCGCGCGCCGACCTGGTGGAGGAGCGGGTGCTGCGCGTGGTGCGGCGTGCCCTCGACGACGAGCCCGACCTGCGCTCACGACGGGAATCGGTGGCTTCGTCGTCGTCCGCGTCGGTGTCGGACTGCAGCACCGCCTGCGCCTTGGCGACGATGCTGTTGAAGAACGACTTGACGTCGACGCCGGCGCCCCCGGCGACCTCCTCGGAGGCGTTCGCCGTTGCGCTGTCCTTATCAGCGTTTCCGAAATAAGCATTTCCGAAATACCAGCGGGCCAGCCCGATCGCCAGCACGCCGCCGGCGGTGCCGAGCATCAGCGGGAACCGCTCGATCAGCGGGTAGCCGCAGTTGATCAGCAGGTCCTTGAGGCGGCCGACCTTGGCGTCGTGGAACAGCCAGTAGGCGCCGGGGACCGCGCCGAACAGGATAAGCGGCGGCTGGATGATCGTGGTGAAGATGCCGTCCTGGCGCACCGCCAGCACCGCCGCCACGCAGCCGGCTATATAGAAGCCGGCGAAGACGTGGGTCAGTTCCTTGTGACCAGCGTCGATTCCGTAGCCGATGGCAGTCGCCGTGACGGCGATAAGCAGGGCCGCATACCAGGGGACACCTGGGATATTTGGGTGGATCGACCGATGGGCACCCTCCACCGTCGAACTTGCCCGCTGTGCTGACACATGTAGACCGTACCGGGAATGGGCCGAAAGGCCCGTAAATACCTCGTTGCGATCCTGCGCGTGCCACGCCGGTGTGCGGTATCGGCGGTGATCAGCGGTCCCCGGCGCCCGTCGCCGCCAGGACCCCTAGACTTGGTTCCCCGTGAGCCTGAGCCTGGGAATAGTGGGTTTGCCCAACGTCGGCAAGTCGACCTTGTTCAACGCGCTGACCCGGAACAACGTGGTGGCGGCCAACTATCCGTTCGCGACGATCGAGCCCAACGAGGGCGTCGTTCCGCTGCCCGATCCCCGGCTGGACAAGCTGGCCGAGATGTTCGATTCCGAGAAGGTCGTGCCGGCACCGGTGACCTTCGTCGACATCGCCGGAATCGTGAAGGGCGCCTCCGAGGGCGCCGGGCTGGGCAACAAGTTCCTCGCGAACATCCGCGAGTGCGACGCGATCTGCCAGGTGGTGCGGGTGTTCGCCGACGACGACGTCGTGCACGTCGACGGCAAGGTGGACCCGCGCTCCGACATCGAGGTGATCGAGACCGAGCTGATCCTCGCCGACCTGCAGACGTTGGAGAAGGCCGTCCCGCGGCTGGAGAAGGAAGCCCGCAACAACAAGGACCGCAAGGCCGTGCACGAGGCGGCCGTTGCCGCCGAGGCCGTGCTGAACTCCGGTAAGACGCTGTTCGCGGCCGGGGTCGACGCGGCACTGCTGCGCGAGCTGAACCTGATGACCACCAAGCCGTTCCTGTACGTGTTCAACTCCGACGAATCCGTGCTGACCGACGACGCCCGCAAGGCCGAGCTACGCGCGATGGTCGCACCCGCCGACGCGGTGTTCCTCGACGCGAAGATCGAGGCCGAACTGCAGGAGCTGGACGACGAGTCGGCGGCCGAGCTGCTGGAGTCCATCGGGCAGACCGAGCGAGGGCTCGATGCGTTGGCGCGGGCCGGTTTTCACACGCTGAAGCTGCAGACCTATCTGACCGCGGGCCCAAAAGAGGCGCGCGCGTGGGTGATTCACCAGGGCGACACCGCGCCCAAGGCCGCCGGGGTGATCCACACCGACTTCGAGAAGGGTTTCATCAAGGCCGAGATCGTCTCCTACGACGATCTGATCGCCGCGGGTTCCATGGCGGCGGCCAAGTCGGCCGGCAAGGTGCGCATGGAGGGCAAGGACTACGTCATGGCCGACGGCGACGTGGTCGAGTTCCGGTTCAACGTGTAGGCCGGTGAGCCAGCGCAGGCGGCTGGGAATCGTCCTCGGCCTCAACGTTTCTCTGATAGCCGCGCTGGTCATCGTCGGCCTGACCGCACATTCCGTCGGTGTGATCGCCGCTGCCGGCGACACGGCGGCGGATTCGGTGGCACTGGTTCTGGGCCTGATCGCCGTTACCGTCCGGGACCGCACCGACTATGCCTGGCGCTCGGCGGCGATCCCTATCGTCGCGTTGATCAACGGCATTGCTCTCCTGGTAGTGGTGACACTGATCGCGGTGGAAGCGATAGGCCGGCTGACTCGCGGCGTTCCCGAGGTGCACGGCCTGCCGGTGTTGGTTGTCAGTGCGGCGACGATGGCGGTGCTACTGGTGGGCGCCTGGGTGTTGGGCGCCTCGGCCGCCAACGAGAACCTCCACATGCGCTCCGTTCTGCTGGACACGCTCGCCGATGCGGCGGCGGCCGCGGCGATTGCCGTCGCCGGTGCGGTCATGGCTCTGACCGGACGCTTCTTCTGGCTCGATTCGGTTCTCGCGCTTGCGATAGCGGCTCTCGTCGCCGTCCCGGCGACGACGCTCTGCGTCAAAGCCTGCGCCGCAATGCGCGGCAAGACGGTCGATTTCACGGATGACTAGCGCGAAGCCGGGCAGCGGTCGACCGGTGGCTTCGCGAACTCTCGTCCGATCCCTCGGGGTTGTCGGAGGCGGCGTTTAGCATTCGGTGCCCGGACACCGACCGCTCTCACCTGGAGGGACCGCATGAAATTCATTTCGACCCGCATCATCACGGCCGACGTCGGGCGGCTCGTCGGCTTCTACGAGATGGTGACCGGCATCTCCGCGATCTGGGGCAACGAGCTGTTCGCCGAGATCCCGACGCCGATCGGCACGCTGGCCATCGGCAGCGAGAAGACCGTCCCGCTGTTCGGCGAGGGATCCGCCGAACCGGCGGCCAACCGCAGCGCCATCCTGGAGTTCATCGTCGAGGACGTGGACGCCGAGTACGTGCGGCTTCGCGAGCACGTGGGTGAGGTCGTGACGGCGCCGACCACGATGCCCTGGGGAAACCGCGCGTTGTTGTTCCGGGATCCGGACGGAAACCTGGTCAACCTCTTCACCCCGGTGACCGAGGAAGCGCGGGCGAAGTTCGGACTCTGAGTCGAGGCTGCGAATTGCTACTTGCCGGGATCCCCGCCGAGGGAAATTCTTGGGAGATGGCGACTGTGAAGAGCGCGGTGCGGCGGTGTGCGAGCGTGGCTGCGGGCGGCGCGTTGGTTCTGTCCGCTCTGGGTCTGGCCGGTGGCACCGTCGCTCGGGCGGCCCCGCCCCCGGCACCCACCGGTCATTGGTGCCCGGGCGATCCTTGGAACCCCACCTGGGGCAACGTGGCGGACTGGGACTGGAATCACTGCCACGATTGGCAACGCCCGGGCGGCCCGTCCGCGCCGGCAGGGTGGGGGCCCTGGGGACCGCCGCCGGCGTGGGCCCCGCCGCCGCCACCCCAACCGGCCTGGGCGCCCGGGGCTCAGATGATGTGGAATCCCACCGGCGCCGGCAACTGGGGGATCTGGAACAACGGGATTTGGACACCCCTCTGAGCGAAGATCGCTGATCGACCGGGCCTTGCCGGCGATGCGCGGCTCCAGCTCGGTCGAACGGCCGACTGTCCGGCGTTAGGGTGAGCTGTGGCCGCGGAGAACCGTGTCGAGCCGCCCGCGGAGCTGGAACGCCGGGTCCACGAGCTCGATGAGCGCGAAAGGGAGCTGGTCCAGCGCGAGGCCGAACTGAGGCGACGCGAATTCCAGGCCGGTAGAAGAGACCGCGTGGCCGACCAGCGCGAGCGGATCGCGGACGACCGCGAGCTGGTGGCAGACGAGCGAGAGCTGCGCGCGGACGAGCGCGAGGGAACGGCCGCCGAGCGCGAGCGCGAGCGGCTGCGACGCAAGGACGAACAGCGCAAGCGCGTCCGAGCCCGTGCAATACGGGAGCAAGCCGACGTCGACCGTGAGACGGCGCAAAGCGAACGAGGCCCCGCCAAGTCCTAGCCGATCACCGCTTGGGATGCGTCCGCGGGAAGTTGCTGAACCGGCGCCCCGGTAGCACAGGTATTTTGCTGCGAAAAATATACCGCTGTGTAATAAGTTTGCTCTGGTGCGGCGCAGGTCATTGTCCGTATAGCAAATGACCTGCGCCACAAATTTTGGTTCACAATAAATGTTATTGCTAGCCTCCCTGGCCATGGTCGTTATTGCAACATTGATGTCGTTGATCGGTCAGGTCTCCGGCACGCCCTATATTCCGGGTGGCGATTCGCCGGCCGGTACCGATTGTTCGGGACTTGCTTCGTGGATTGCGAATGCGGCAACTGACAGGCCCGTTTTCGGAGATCGATTCAACACCGGAAACGAAGAGGGCGCATTGCTGGCGCGCGGGTTCCAGTACGGAACCGCCCCCAACGCCTTGGTCATCGGCTGGAACGGCGGGCACACCGCCGTGACGCTGCCGGACGGAACGCCGGTGTCCAGTGGCGAACGTGGCGGCGTGCACATCGGTGGTGCGGGCGCCTACCAGGCCGGATTCACCCACCACATGTTCCTCCCGATGCCGCCGGAAGATGGTGGCACGCCGCCGCCCTTGTTCGCGCCGCCGCCCCCGCCCGACGCCCCGCCGCCCCGCCGGACGCGCCGCCCCCGCCGCCGGACGCCCCGCCGCCCCCGCCCGCGCCGGATGCTCCGCCGCCTGCGCCGGCCGTTTTGATCGACGCCCCGGCGCCGGACGTCCCGCCTCCGCCGGCGCCCTGAATTACCCTTTATCCGGCCACGCGTGAATTGCGAATGAATAACGAATAGGGTGCAAGCCGGCGGGGATAAGAAAGAGTTATTTCTCTCCGCGGGCACCGCTGATCCGGCTGTTACGCGGAAAAGTGAAATACCACCGGTTAACGCCCTTCTGTGAGCTACGCCACCCAGCGCCGGGGAAGAGCTGTCAAGCGGCGAAAGTGTGCTCATGTGTCAGGTGTGACGCATGAGCACACTTTGCTCTGACCATTACCGAAGCGAACTACCTACCGGCGGTGGGCGCCCGGAGGCCGGCGCGGCGGCGCCCACGGGCGGATAGGCTGGCGCTGCCCGCGGAGACCGGGCGGGCGTAACCGGAACACAACCGAGGCGGGGCCGCAATGATCTTCATCGTCGTCAAGTTCGAGACCAAACCCGAGTGGACCGACCGCTGGCCCGAACTCGTCGCGCCGTTTACCGCGGCGACCCGGGCCGAAGAAGGCAATCTGTGGTTCGACTGGTCGCGCAGCCTGGACGACCCGGCGGAGTACGTCTTGGTGGAGGCGTTCCGCGACGACGAGGCGGGCGGCATCCACGTCAACAGCGAGCACTTCAAGCGCTTCATCCAAGAGGTCCCGCAGGCGCTGAAGTCCACGCCCAAGATCATCAACCAGACCATCGACGCCACGGGCTGGTCCGAGATGGGCGAGATGGCGGTCGGGTGATCCTCGACTAGCCGACCGCGATCTCGATCTCGTCGCCCAGCGCGTAGCCCGGTGTCAGCGGGAGCCTGTCACCGCTCCAGAACGAGCCGGGGTCGAAGTAATTGGAATACTTCTCGGTGGTGAGCAACCCCATTTCCTCATAGGTGATGGCCACCGTTTCTGCGCAATAGGCCACCTCCAGACCGAGCTTCTGGCGCTCCTTGCGCCGCTGCGTCGATTCGCGAACCTTCCTGTCCACGACCGGGATTCCGCGCGTCCAGTCGTAGGCGTTCGGCAGCCGGCCACGCAGCCAGCGGCCGGTCAGGCGCATGGTGGTGGGAAACGCGGTGCCATCCATCCGGGCGATCACGCGCAGCAGCGTGTTCTCTTGCTCGCGGTTGGCCGGCGGGGTCAACTGGCGCAGCCAGCACCGCTGGTGGTAGCGCTGCGACCACTGCGACACCGACTGCGCAAGGTCGTTGAGTTGCACGCCACGGTGATTCGTCCCTGTCCACAGGTCGACGAGCTTGTCGCCGAGTTCGGCGTGCCAGATCAGCGGCGGCAGGTCGTCGATGGCCACCGTCATCCCGACGTGGTTCACCGGGCTGTTGGTCAGCGTCTGGATGGCGCGGTCGGGTCCCGAACCGCCCCGAAACAGCCAGAGGTCTCCGGTGCGGGTCTGTTCCAGCGCCTGGTCCAACGTGAGCATCTTCGTGTAAGCCCGTCCGCCGCTGCAACTTTCGTCGCTGTCATCGCCAGTGTGGGCCCGCCGGTACGTCACGCGCGCTGCGCTGCCGAACGTTGCGGGCACACAAGTCAATCACAACCGGGCCATAGCGGTCCGGCTGCGCATAGCCTGGAGTCATGCGCAATGTGTGGAAGTGGCTGGGATTGGCGGGTGCGGCCGGTGTCGTCGCCGGGGGCGCGCTGGTCGTCCGCGACCAACGCAAGCGGCGCGCATACACCGCCGACGAGGTCCGCGACCGCCTGCATCAGCGGTTGGCCGAATACAACGGGGACGGCGGTCAGTCCGGCTCGGAATCGGCCGGAGACTCGACGGCGAACAACCGGTAGGTGCCCGAAAAGCCCTTTAGCTCCACGTTGCGGCCGTCGTCGAACCGGATGCCATCGGAATCGGCCAGGGCATCTCGCACCGGCTGGCTTACCAGGATCTGACCACCGACCGCCTGCGCGGCGACCCGAGCCGCCATCGCGACGTTGCGGCCGAACAGGTCGTCGCCGCGGCGCACCGAACGACCCATGTGGATGCCGATCCGGACGCGAATCTCCTCGTGCCGCTTACGGTTTGCGTCCCTGCGCAACGCCCGCTGCAGGTCGATGCCGCACCGCACCGCCTGGTCGGCGCGCGCGAACGCGATCATGAACCCGTCGCCCTGGCTCTTCACCACATGACCGGACCGGCGCTGCACCAGATCCGAGACCAGCTTGTCGTGCGAGCTGATCAGCTTCACCCACGCCCGGTCGCCGATCCGCTCGTTGAGCGCGGTCGATTCCTCGATGTCGGAGAACAAGATCACCACCCGGCCGTCCGGGGTGACGCGGGCAAGGTCGGGTCGCTCGACTTCGGCCCAGTCCGCGAGGTCCTCGATGCTGCTGCGCACCGCCGCCCCGAAGCCCTCTTTGCGCATCAGGTTGGCGGTGTTCCACACCCTTTTGACGGCCTCGCGACCGCCCGACAGCAGCTGATTGCGGGCGTCGGTCCGCTGGCGCAGCTCGTCGAGCTCCTGTTGGCTGCGCACCAGCAACCGCCACAGCACGATCAGCCCAACGCCCTCGATCGCGGCGATCCCGGCCAGCAGGTAGACCGTGACGTGCAGCGCGTCAGCCATGGCGGTCATCCTTTCAGGCGCTTTCAAGGGCCCGGTCCACTCGGGTTGTCGGCCCTATTGGCAGTGTCTAGTGTTGACTCCGCCGGCCGCGGGTAGTGATCTCAAGGGAGCCGATCGGGTGACTTTCGGGAGGAGCGGTTTTGGCCGAGGACGACACTAACCCATCTGACCTGCTGGTCATCTTCGGAATCACCGGTGATCTGGCGCGCAAGATGACGTTCCGGGCGTTGTACCGGCTGGAGCGCCGCGACATGCTCAGCCACCCGATCGTCGGTGTCGCCAGTGACGACATCACCGTCGAGCAGCTGCAGGATCGGGCTCGCGACGCCATCAAGGCATCGGGGGAGACGTTCGACGAGGCCGTGTTCGACCGGCTGGCGGGCCGGCTGTCTTATCTACACGGCGACGTCACCGACGCAGGGCTCTACAAGCAACTGGCCAAGAAGATCCCGTCGGACTCTCATCCGCTCTATTACCTGGAAATGCCGCCGGCCTTGTTCGCGCCGATCGTGGAGAACCTGGCGAAGGCCGACCTGCTGGAGCGGGCCAGGGTGGCGGTGGAGAAGCCGTTCGGGCACGACCTGGACTCGGCGCGCGACCTCAACGAGCGGCTGCGCGCGGTGCTGGACGAAGACCAAATCCTGCGGGTGGACCACTTTTTGGGCAAACAGCCGGTCGAAGAACTGCAATACCTGCGGTTCGCCAATCGAGGACTCGCCAAGCTGTGGGACCGCGACAGCATCTCCGAGATCCACATCACGATGGCCGAGGACTTCGGCATCGAGGACCGCGGCAAGTTCTACGACGCGGTGGGCGCCCTTCGCGACGTCGTGCAAAACCACCTGCTGCAGGTGCTTGCCCTGGTCGCCATGGAGCCCCCGGTCGGTGCGGGTGCCGACGACCTGAACGACAAGAAAGCCGAGGTCTTCCGGGCGATGCCGGCGCTGGATCCGCAACGTTGCGTCCGGGGGCAGTACCGCGGCTACACCGACGTCGCCGGTGTGGCAAAGGATTCCACCACCGAGACCTATATCGCGCTGCGGACCGAGATCGACAACTGGCGCTGGGCCGGGGTGCCCATCTTCCTGCGCGCCGGAAAGGCGTTGCCGGAGAAGGTAACCGAGGTGCGGATGTTCCTGCACCACGTCCCCGGATTTTCGTTCCTGCCCAACCGCCGGCCGCCCGAGTGCAACCAGATCGTGCTGCGCATCGACCCCGATCCCGGTATGCGGCTGCAGTTGTCCGCCCAGGTCGGCGATTCATGGCACGACGTTCACCTGGACTCGTCGTTCGCCGAGGATCTCGGCGAACCGGTGCGGCCCTACGAGAGGCTGCTCTACGCCGCCTTCAACGGGGATCGCCAATTGTTCGCCCGCGAAGATGCCATCGAAGAGACGTGGCGAATCGTGCAGCCGGTGCTCGACAGGCCCGGCCGCATTCATCATTACGACGAGGGCTCGTGGGGACCCGAGGCCGCACAGTCGCTGCTGCGGGGCCACCACAGCTGGCACGAGCCGTGGCTGCCGCGCAGCAAGCCCACCCAACAGTAAGGAGACACCCACGATGCAGCTTGGGATGATCGGCCTCGGCAGGATGGGCGCGAACATCGTCCGCCGCGTGGTCGCCGACGGACACGAGTGCGTGGTCTACGACCACAACCCCGACGCGGTCAAGGCGATGGCGGGGGAGGACAAGACCACCGGGGTGTCCTCGCTACAGGAGCTCGCCGAAAAGCTGACGGCGCCGCGGCTGGTCTGGGTCATGGTCCCGGCCGGGACGATCACCACGGGGGTGATCGATGAGCTGGCCAAGACGCTCGACTCCGGAGACATCGTCATCGACGGCGGCAACTCCTACTACCGCGATGACATTCGTCACGCGAAGACGCTGTCGGAGAAGGGAATTCACTTCCTCGATTGCGGAACCAGCGGCGGCGTCTGGGGCCGCGAGCGCGGCTACTGCCTGATGGTCGGCGGCGACGACGAGGCCTTCGCGCACGCAGAGCCCATCTTCGCCACGGTCGCGCCGGGCGTCGACGCCGCGCCGCGTACACCCGGCCGCGACGGCGAGGTCGGGCAGGCGGAGAAGGGATACCTGCATTGCGGGCCGGCCGGTGCCGGGCACTTCGTGAAGATGGTCCACAACGGAATCGAGTACGGCATGATGGCCTCGCTCGCCGAGGGGCTGAACATCTTGCGCAACGCCGACATCGGCAAGCACGTGCAGGAAAGTGACGCCGAAACCGCGCCGCTGTCCAATCCGGAGTTCTACCAGTACGACTTCGACATTCCGGAGGTGGCCGAGGTGTGGCGGCGCGGCAGCGTCATCGGTTCCTGGCTGCTGGACCTGACGGCGATCGCGCTGCACGAGTCGCCGGAGCTCAAGGAGTTCTCCGGCCGGGTCTCCGACTCCGGGGAGGGTCGCTGGACCTCCATCGCGGCGATCGACGAGGGAGTGCCCTCGCCGGTGCTGACCACCGCGCTGCAGTCGCGTTTCGCCTCGCGCCAGCTCGACGACTTCGCCAACAAGGCGCTCTCGGCGATGCGCAAGCAATTCGGCGGGCACGCCGAGAAGCCGGCGAACTAGCGGGTCGCCGCCATCAGATCTAGCGGCGATTGACGAAGGCCACCACCGCGTCGCTGAACGCGTCGTTGTCGTCGCCGGCCGCGGTGTGCCCGGCGTTGGACAGCTCGACGAACTCGGCGCGCGGCACGGTGGCCAGGAAATGCCGGACACCCTCGGGGCTCACCACGTCGGACAGCTTGCCGCGGATCAGCAGGACGGGGATCGTCAAGTTCTTGGCGGCCTGCTCGAAGCTTTCGGTGCGCAATTCGGGATCGTCGCCGGGCTTGGTCATGAAGGCCGGGTCCCAGTGCCAATACCAGCGGCCGTCGCGCAGTCGCAGGTTCTTTTTCAGGCCCTCGGGGCTGCGCGGCTTGCTTCGGTAGGGCAGGTAGGCGGCGACGGCATCGGCGGCCTGCTCCAGCGAGTCGAAGCCGTCGAGGCCGCTGAACATGAAGTCGCGGATGCGGGCGCTGCCGCCCTTTTCGAATCGGGGGACGACGTCGACGAGCACCAACCGGGTGACCTTCGCCGGGCCGGCCCGGTGCGCGGCGAGGATGCCGGTCAGCCCGCCCATGCTGGCCCCGATGATCGTCACGGGCCGCCCGATTGCGTCCAGCACCCGCATGACGTCGCCGGTGAGCGTTTCGATCTCGTAGTCGGCGTCGGGGGAGCGGGCGCTGTCGCCGTGACCCCGCGAATCCAGCGCCACCACGTGCAGTCCCTCATCGGCCAGCGTCTGGCCGGTGTTTTTCCAGGAAAAGCGGTTCTGGCCGCCCCCGTGCAACATCAGGATGCTCGGGCGCCCGGCACCGTCGGAGCCGCGGTTCCATTCGTCGGCGACCAGGCTGATCCCGTCGACGCCGGCAAACTCAACCGTCTCGGGACTGCTGCTGACGGTACTCATGCGACCTGACGTTACATAGGCCGGTTAAGCACTGTTGCGCGGGTGGACGGCACGGTGAGTTTTGGACGCCGACCGGGTCTATCAACGGCAGAGACCAACGACCCGCCAAGGAGGCCCCGGACATGCCATCGATCACCCCGTCGCTGTGGTTCGACGACAATTTCGAGGAGGCCGCCAGGTTCTACACCTCGGTGTTTCCCAACTCCCACATCGAGGGCCTCAACCAGACCACCGACGCCGGACCGGGGGAGCCCGGCACGGTCCTGTCCGGCAGCTTCGTGCTGGACGGCACCCGCTTCATCGGGATCAACGGCGGTCCGCACTTCCACTTCACCGAGGCGGTCTCCTTCACGATCCACTGCAAGGACCAGGACGAGGTCGACTACTACTGGGACCGGCTGAGCGACGGTGGCGAGGAATCGCAGTGCGGCTGGCTCAAAGACCGCTTCGGGATGAGCTGGCAAATCGTCCCGGACCGGCTCTACGAACTCATCAGCGACCCCGACCGCGCGAGGGCGGCCGCGGCCACCAACGCGATGTACGGCATGCGCAAGATCATCATCGCCGAGCTGGAACGCGCCGCCGCGCTGCAACGGTGAAAATTCCTGGCACAGCGACGGTTTGACCCTCTATCGACCAGGGTCGGTGCGTCGCGAGGCCGCACAGGTTAGGTTGATCCCTGCGGAGACGTCGAGCAGGGAGTGAACATGGCTGAACCAGGCTGGATCGACGTGACCGGCCCCGCCGGGGACCTCAAGGCACTCACCTGGGGGCCACAAGACGGTCCCATCGCGCTGTGCCTGCACGGCTTCCCCGACACGCCCTACGGCTGGCGCAAGGTCGCCCCCCGGCTCGCCGAGGCGGGGTGGCGGGTGATCGCGCCCTTCATGCGCGGTTACGCGCCGTCGTCGATCCCCGTCGACGGCAGCTATCAGGTGGGGGCGCTGATGGACGACGCCCTGCGGGTGCGCTCGGCGGCGGGTGGCACCGAGAACGACGTGGTCATCGGCCACGATTGGGGCGCCATCGCCGGCACCGGCCTGGCCGCGATGCCCGACAGTCCGTTCACCAAGGCGGTGATCATGTCGGTGCCGCCGTCGGCGGCATTTCGGCGGCGCGGCGGCGGCGCGGCCGAACGGGGCCGCCTGGCCGCCCATCTGGCGCGCCAGGTGTTCCGCAGCTGGTACATCATGTACTTCCAATTGCCTTGGCTGCCTGAACGTTCCGCGTCCTGGGTGTTGCCGCTGCTGTGGCGGCGGTGGTCGCCCGGTTATCGCGCCGACGAGGACTTGCGTCACGTCGACGCCGCGATCGGGGCGCCGGACAGCTGGCGCGCCGCGCTGGGGCCGTACCGCGCCACCATCCGCAACAGCCGGCCGTCGGCGCGGTATGCCGCATTGAACCAGTTGTGGACCGAAGAACCCGTGCTGCCGTGCCTGTACCTGCACGGTCGCGACGACGGTTGCATGACACCGGCTTTCGCGCGGTGGGCGGAGAAGGTGCTGCCCCCGGGCAGCGAGGTCGCCGTCGTCGAACACGCCGGTCATTTCCTGCAACTCGAGCAGCCCGACAAGGTCGCCGACCTGGTGCTCGGGTTCATCGGCTCACCCGGCTCACCCGGCTGACACGGTGGCTCGGGCCGTGTCGGGGCACCGGATGGCCGCCGTCGACGCGCAGTTCTACTGGATGTCGGCCAAGATCCCCAGCGACGAGTTCCTGCTCTACGCGTTCGACGGTGAGCCCGCCGATTACGCGCGGGCCGTCGAGCAACTCTGCTTGCGGGCCAACGCGGAGCCGGCGCTCACGATGCGGGTGCGGGATCGGGGCCGCTGGCGCTACCCGCGGTGGGTGCCGGCGGCCGTCACGGCCGAACAGGTGGTCCGGCACGACGTCACCGGGTGCAGCTGGGACGGCGTCCTGGCGGCCGTCGCCGGCCTCGCCGACGACCAGCTGGACGTTCGGCGGATGGCTTGGCGGCTGCACGTGTTCTCCGCGGTGCGCGGGATCCCCGGCGTCACCGGGCCGGGCGTCGTCGCGGTGTTGCAGGTCGCGCACGCGCTGGCCGACGGCGCCCGGTCCGCGGCCATGGCGGCATGGCTGTTCGGGCGGCCCGGCCCGGTGCCCGAGGTGCCCAGACCGCGGCCCGGCTTTTTAGCCTGGCGCGCCGTCCAGGCGGCACGCGCCCATCGCCGGCTGGAGCGCGACGTCCGCGCGGGGCTGTTGGCTCCCGGCGCCGGGTCGCGTCCGCTGCTGCCGACGAACGCGCGTCCCGAGGGCGTTCGCGCGGTGCGGACGTTCGTGCGACACCGTTCGCAGTTGCCCGGCCCCACTATCACCGTCGGCGTGCTGAGCGCCGTATCGCAGGCCCTGTCCACTCTGCTTGATGGACAATGCGATTCGCTGGGCGCCGAGGTTCCGATGGCGAAGCCCGGTGCGGCGCGGGCGTACAACCACTTCGGCAACGTCGTGGTGGGGCTGTACCCGAACCTCGAGCCGGCCGCGCGCGCCGAGCGGATCGCGGCCGATCTCGCCAACGGCCGGCGCCGCTTCGAACACCCGGCCACCCGGGCCGCCGACCGCGCGTTCGCGGCGGTCCCTGCGGGGTTGTTACGTTGGGGCATAGGGCAATTCGATGCCGATGAGCGCGCGACGCAGGTGTCGGGCAACACCGTGGTGTCCAGCGTCAACCGCGGGGCGGCCGACCTGAGCTTCGGCGGCGCCCCGGTGGTGCTGACGTCGGGGTATCCGGCGCTGTCACCCATGATCGGGCTGACGCACGGTGTGCACGGCATCGGTGACACCATCGCCATCAGCGTGCACGCGGCCGAGTCGGCCGTCCCCGACGTCGACGCCTACCTGGCGTTGCTCGACGCCGCGCTCTAGCTATTGCGCGTCACCGGATCTGGCCGCCTCCTCGCGGGTAAGGCCGACGGCGACGATCAGCTCTTCGTGCAGCTCGAACCACACCGTATGGTAGGAGTCGATCAACGGCCTGCTCAGCCAGGCGGTCTCCCCGGCCTTGATTTTGTCCAGTGCCGCAACCAGTTTCGTCGCGTAGGCGCCCAGTCGCGGCAGCTGCGCCGCGGCGGCCTCGACGACCGGCAGCACGCGCGCGTGCACGTCGTCGAGGCGGGCCAGCACCGCGGTGTCGTAGTCGGCGTCGTCGTGGGTGTTGGGAACGCCGTCCGGTCCGCCCTTGAGCTGCCAATCCGTCACCAGCCGTTTGAGATCCTCGTTGACCGCGCGGAAGTCGTCGTAGGCGGCCGCCATCGCTCGGGGATCGATGCCCTTGCGTTCCTCGGCGAGCAACGCCGTGAGCCTTTCGGTCCCACTGAGGGTGATCCGCAACGTCTCGCCTTCGGTCAGCAGTCCGGCCGCGGTCAACCGCTCGACGACGGGCGTGATGTCGGCGACGTCGGTGCCCAGCGTCGCGGCCAGGTCGGCCGGACTTACCCGGCCCTTGAGCCGAACCCCTTGCAGCACAGCCAATTCGGTCATGACGCGGATCCCGTTGTCACGCGCAGCGCGGTCAGCATCACGATCAACGGCGTCGCCGACACCACGTCGGCCTGTCCGCTGTTCAGTGCGGCGCGCACCGCGGCCTCGGAGCTGTCGTCCAGGCGCACATGGTCGCCCGACGCGTGGGCACGCAGCGGGCTGATCCGCCGGGCGATGTCGGCCAGTTCGCGCAGTTCCGGCGTGTCGTCCTCGGACCACGCGGACAGGCTCAGATTGCCTGCGCGCACTTCGCCTTCGGCACCGTCGACGGTGATGTGCTTGCCGTCCAGTGCCGCCGCGACGCCGTGGCCGCAGCCCACTACGGCCACCCGGCCCAGTTCGCGGCTGACCACCGCCGCGTGACTGGAGGCGCCGCCGACCTCGGTGACGATGCCCTGCGCGGCCAGCATGCCCGACACGTCTTCGGGCCGGGTGTGATCGCGCACCAGGATCACCTGCTCGCCGCGGTCGACCGCGCGCAGCGCCTCGTCGACGTCCGCGTACGCCTTGCCCGACGCCACCCCCGGGCACGCCGGCAATCCCTTGGCCAACAGCGGTGCCGCCAGCCGTATTTCGGGCTGCAACGCAGGTTGTAGCAGGGTCTGGACGTGCGCCGGGGTAACGCGCCGCAACGTCTCCGCGTCGTCGATGAGCCCCTCGTGCCGCAACTGCAGCGCGGTGCGCACCGCCGCCTGTGCCGACCGTTCCGCCGCGCGAGTCTGCAGCAGCCACAGCTTGCCGTCCTCGACGGTGAATTCGATCTCCTGGATGTCGGAGTCCAGCCGTTCCAGGGTCCGGGCGGCACCGATCAGCTCGTCGTACACGGCCGGCTGTTCGTCGTGCAGCGCGACGATCGGTTCGACGTCGACCGATCCAGACACCACGTCGTCGCCCTGGCCGCGGGGCAGCCATTCGCCGAACGGCTCATTGTCGCCGGTGATCGGATTGCGGGAAAAGAACGCTCCCGCACCGGAATTGGGGCCGCGATTGCCGAACACCATCGCCTGCACCACCACCGCGGTGCCGTGCTGATCGTCGATCCCGTAGTGGGTGCGGTAGGCGACCGCGCGCGGTGAGTTCCACGAGGCGAAGACCGCCTCGATGCCGGCGCGCAACTGCGCGTAGGGATCCGACGGCACCGACTCTTGATGGCCGACGCCCACGATGCGCCGATACATGTCGGTGAACCGCCGGCGGGTGTCGCGGGCGAACGCCTGGCCAGCGGTGGCCGCCAGCGCCTGCTCGACGTCGTCGTTGATGCCGAGGTCCAAGATGGTGTCCATCATGCCCGGCATGGACTGGGTGGCTCCGGAGCGCACGCTGACCAACAGTGGGCGCGGGCCCTGTCCGAACGTGCGCGACGTCTGTGCCTCTAGCCAGCGCATCCGGTCGAGCACGTCGTCCCAGATGACCTCCATGGTCGCCGCGGGGTCGGCGAGGTACCGCAGGCCCACCGCGGTGGTGATGCAGAACGCGGGCGGCACCGGGAGGTTGTGCCGACGCATCACCTCGATGCCGTAGCCCTTGTTGCCCAGCAGCTGCCGCGGGTGGCTCGATGTGCCGTCCAGCAACACCACGGAGTGCTCGGTAGGCGCAGACCCGCGGCCGCTTGACGCATTGCGGTGGGCGCCGCTTCCTCGTGCGGTGCCAGCCGTGATGCACCCCCTCGCTGGTGTGGCTACTGATCGGGCCGACGTCGGAACGCCCGCTATGTTCCCACACGGACCAGCGGATTAAGCGAACTAGCCGCTCGGCGGCTCTTGTGGTGCCACCCGGCCCATGATCTAGGTTTACAGTTATGACTTCATATGACACGTTCCATGACGTCGGAGTGCTGATCCTGCGGCTGGTGTTGGGCGTGACGCTGGCCGCGCACGGCTACAACAAGTTCTTCGGCGGTGGCCGCATCCCGGGCACCGCGCGCTGGTTCGAGAGCATCGGCATGAAGCCCGGTAAGTTCCACGCCACCGTGGCCGCGACCACGGAAATGGCCGCCGGTTTGGGCCTGGCCGCCGGCTTCCTGACCCCGATCCCGGCGGCGGGCTTCGTCTCCCTGATGCTGGTGGCGGCATGGACGGTGCACCGCGCCAACGGCTTCTTCATCGTCAAGGAGGGCTGGGAGTACAACCTGGTGCTGGCGGTCAGCGCCGTGGGCGTGGCGACGCTGGGGGCGGGCAAGTACAGCCTGGACTACGTGGTGTTCGGGAAGAACTGGTTCGACGGCTGGCAGGGCCTGGTGATCTCGGCGGGCTTGGGCCTGGCCGGGGCGATCGGCCAGCTGTTAATCTTCTACCGGCCGCCGGTCAAGCAAGGCCCGTAGTCGGCGGAGGTTAACACCTGACGAACGGCACTCTGCCAAAAGGGTTTTCAGTGTCAGCACAAGCGCAATCGGGGATCCCTCGCCGAGGCGTCGATTACCAGGGGTGTCGTCGGACTCCACAGTCGGGATCGACGATCAAGGCACATGGATGAGCCAAACGGTCAGCGCGGCGTCGGTTGTTAACGGCCGCAGCATGGCCGGTATGGCGACGGCGATCCTTCGTGGTGCTGCGCAAGTGGACTTCATGCCGAGTGCCCTGTGCGGGGCGTTTTTCTTCGCCGCGCTGTTCACCGCGGGGTGGCAGTACGGCCTCAGCGCGCTGCTGGGCACCGCGGTCTCCACGCTGACCGCCTACGTGCTGCAGGTTGACGGCCGCAGAATCGCGATGGGACTCGAGGGATTCAACGGCTGCCTGGTAGGGGTCGCCGCGACGGTGTTTCTTGGCCCGCAGTTCGCCTCCACGTGGCTGCTCGCCGCAGCTGGCGCCGTCGCGGTGAGCATCGTCACGGCGGCGCTGGTCACGCTGCTCGGTACCTGGCAGATTCCTACCCTGACCTTCCCGTTCTGCATCGGGGCGACTGCGATGACGCTGGGTGCCACCGAGTTCGAGCGGTTGTGGCACGGCCATAAAGGCCTTGCGAGGTTCGAGCAACCCGCCACGGGCCTTACCGCATTGCACTGGGGTGATCTGTGGCAGTCGTTCTTCGCCAACATCGCCCAAATCTTTCTGATGCCGCAGTGGTACGTCGGATTGCTGTTCCTCATCGGCATTTTCGTCGCCAGCCGAACGGCGGGTCTGGTGGCATCACTCGGCAGCGTTGTCGGGATCGCAACCGCATGGCTGCTCGGGTCACCTGCTGAAGAGGTACGAAGCGGTCTCGTCGGGTACAACTCCGTGCTGGTGGCGCTGGCCCTCGGCGGCGCGCTGCTGAGCCTGACCGCATGGGGACTCGCGTATGCGATGTTCGGCGCGGCGCTGTCAACGATGGTGGCGGGCGCGCTCTCCGATATCTTCGCGCCATTCGGCGGACACACGCTGACCTGGCCTTTCTGCGTAACCACGCTGGTTTTGCTGCTGGCCGTGCCGTCGCTGCCGCGGCTGCAGCGGACCGTGCCCGGGACACTTCCGACGACTAGGAGCGAGTGCGCATGAACCTCACCCCCCGCGAGATGGACAAGTTGTTCATTCATGTTGTGGCGGATCTTGCGCGTCGGCGCCGCGAGCGAGGCGTGAAACTGAACTACAGCGAGGCGGTCGCCTTGATCAGTGAGGCCATCGTCGAGGCTGCACGCGACGGCCGCACCGTCGCCGAGTCGATGGAACTGGCCAAACATGTGGTAGGACCCGACGACGTGATGCCCGGGGTCCGGGAAATGGCCGCCCTGGTGCAGGTGGAGGCGACCTTCGTCGACGGCACCAAGCTGGTGTCCTGCCATGATCCCGTGGGCGGATAGCCGGTGGACGCGCCGCCGTACGACGCCACCGTCTTGCTGTCCTGTGGTCACGAGAGTGCGGGTGGGATTGCGCTGCCCGAGCTGACGCCGATCGCCGAGGTCCTGCCGGCGGGACGAACGCTGAGCGACGCGGTGACCACGGCACTCGAGCAGGGGCCTCGGCCGGTGTGCGTCGTACCCATGACCATCGGGCGGGACCCGCGACTGGTCGCCGAATCAGCCCGAGCGCTGCGCTGGGCGGCCGCGGAGGCCGGGCTGCCGCACCGCGTTGCGCTTGCCGCACCGTTTGGCACCGCCAACCACCTCATCGCGTGGCTGCGGTCGGCCGCGTTGCGATGCGAGCGGCGGCCCGGCGTGGGATACGGCCTGCTCATCACCGCACCCGTTGGCGGTCCCTTCGACGACGCCGAACTGTTCCGCATTGCGCGACTCGTACGTCAATACGGGCCTCATCGATTGGTCGAGGTGGCCTTCACCGGCGGAGACCCCGATATCGCCGAGGGGATCGACCGTCTGACCCGTCTCGGCGCCGAGCGGGTGGGCCTCATTTCAGCCGGCTTCGGGGCCTGCTCTCACGACGTCAACAACAACGCCGCGGCACCCGTCGACGATGCCGCACCACTGCTCGGTCCGGCGACGATCGGCCAGGTGGTGCAAGCACGCGTCGCGGCAGCCCTGGACGGGCTGGCTCAGGGCGAGGACGGCATCGCCGCAGGCCTGCACGCGGAACACGGCCACGGCTACGCGCACTCGCACGGGCCCGCCAACCACACCCATCCGCACACCGAGCACCACCACACCGAACATCACCACACCGAACATCACCACACCGAACATTGTTGATGCGGCAACGATCACGAAAGGACTGCGTGCATGTCAGCCGGCGCACAGTACATCTATGGCGAAGACCCGGTCGAGATCAACGTCGGCCGTAAGAGGACGACCATCCGGGTCAGCAACACCGGTGACCGGGCGATTCAGGTCGGATCCCACTACCACTTCTTCGAGGCAAACCGCGCGCTCGATTTCGACCGCGCCGCGGCATACGGCATGCACCTGGACATCGCGTCGGGAACGGCGGTGCGCTTCGAGCCGGGCGACACCCGGGAGGTGACGCTGTGCGCGTACGGCGGCAACGGACGAATGGTCGGCTTCAGCAATCTGGTCAACGGTGGTCTGAATTCGGCCGACACCCAGATAGCTTCGATGCGCCGGGCGAAGGCGCTGAATTTCAAGGGTGCCAAGGATATTGACGATCAGCACGGGGCCTTCGACGCGCAGAGTGAGGACAGGTGACGACGCTCCCACGCAAGACCTACACGGATCTGTACGGACCGACAGTCGGTGACCGGTTTCGGTTGGCCGACACGAACCTCGTCGTCGAGGTCGAAAGGGACTGCAACTCCGGCTATCACGGAGACGAGGCGGTCTACGGCGGAGGAAAGTCGATCCGCGACGGCATGGCTCAGGATCCGGCGACCAACGCGGTCCAGGGCGCGTTGGATCTGGTCATCACCAACGCCGTGGTGCTCGACGCGGTGGTGGGCGTCGTCAAAGGTGACATCGGCATCAAGAACGGCTTGATCGTTGGCGTCGGCAAGGCCGGTAATCCACACACCCAGGACGGGGTGCATCCGCGGCTGGTGATCGGGGCGGGCACCGAAGTGATCGCCGGCGAGCATCTCATCGCCACGGCCGGCGGCATCGACACCCACATCCATTTCATTGCGCCGCAACAGGTCTACGAGGCATTGTCGAACGGCATCACCACGATGATCGGCGGCGGCGTCGGACCGACCGACGGCACTAGAGGCACCACCTGCACGCCCGGGCCGTGGAACATCGCGCGGATGCTGCAGGCGGTCGACGACCTTCCGGTCAACGTCGGGCTGTTGGCCAAGGGCAACAACTCGTTGCCGCAGGCGCTCTCCGAGCAGGTCGAGGCCGGCGCCTGCGGGATGAAGGTGCACGAGGACTGGGGCTCCACCCCGGCGGCCATCGACACCGCGCTCCGGGTCGCCGACCAGTACGACGTCCAGGTGGCCATTCACACCGACACTCTCAACGAGTCGGGGTTCTACGAGAACACGCTGTCGGCGATCGACGGCCGGGCCATCCACACCTTCCACACCGAAGGGGCCGGGGGCGGCCACGCGCCCGACATCATGCAGATCGCCGGTGAGCCGAATGTCCTTCCGGCGTCTACAAATCCAACGCTGCCGTATACCGTGAACTCAGTTGACGAACTGCTTGACATGGTGATGGTCTGTCATCACCTCAGTCACAACATCCCGGAGGATGTGTCGTTCGCCGACTCTCGTGTTCGTGCCGAGACGATCGCCGCCGAGACGGTGCTGCACGACGAGGGGGTGATCTCGATCTTCGCGTCGGATTCGCAGGCGATGGGGCGGGTCGGCGAATCGTGGACCCGCGCCTTCCAGACCGCGCATCACTGCAAGGACCAGCGCGGTCCGTTGCCGCAGGACGCGGGACCGAACGGCAAGGCGCGCAACGACAATTATCGGGTGTTGCGCTACGTCGCGAAGATGACCATCAACCCCGCGCTGGCCAGCGGCACCGCCGACCACATCGGGTCCATCGAGCCGGGGAAACTGGCCGATATCGTGCTGTGGCCGATCCACTCGTTCGCCGCCAAACCGGTGATGGTGATCAAAGGCGGCATGATCAACTGGTCGGTGATGGGCGACCCGAACGCATCCCTGCCGACGCCGGAGCCGGTGTACTACCGCCCGATGTTCGGCGCGTTCGGAAAGGCGACGGCCGCCACGCGGGTGACGTTCATGTCGCAGAAGGCGATCGAGAACGGAGTGCCGGAACAGTTGGGACTGGCCAGCAAGGCGCTGCCGGTGCAACACTGCCGCTCGGTTGCCAAGCAGGACATGGTGCGCAACAGCGCCACACCCGAAGTCAGGGTCGATCCCGATACCTACCGGGTGACCCTCGACGGCGAGGTGGCGACGATCGAACCGGCGCGTGCGCTGCCGCTGACGCAGCTGTTCTATTTGGCTTGACGTCAACATGACCCGCACCGACGACGATATGCAAAGCACCGATGAGGTGAGGGACCTCGGACTTGGTCGGGGAGAGCGGCCATGACCGAGGACCTCGAGGCGCTGCTGGCCAGCCTGCAACTGGCCGATTCCGCATTTCCCAGCGGCTTTTACACGCTGTCACATGGATTGGAGGGATACGCGCAGGCCCGCGCGATCGATGCCGCGCAGCTGTCGGACTTGTTGGAGGACTTGCTCCGGCATTCCGTGGGCCCCTCAGCCGGCACGGCACTGGCGGTCGCGCACCGAAGCGCGTCGGCCGGCCACTGGGACGACGTCATCACGGTGGACCGCCGCTTATACGCGACGATGCTGAACCGGGAGATGCGGACGGCTTCGACGCGAACCGGTCGGCAGTTGCTCAGTGTTGCGCGAGAGTCGTTCGGAGGCAAGGGGACCGAAAGACTGGCGGCCCTGGTGGACGAGCGCAAGGCACTCGCGACGCAGCCCGTCGTCGCGGGTGTCGTCTATGCCGACGCCGGCGCACCGCTCGCGGCCGCGGTGGCGAGCGACTTGTTCGCTTTTGTGGCCAGCTTCGCCGGTGCCGCCGTTCGGCTGCGGCTCAGCGACCACATTCGCGCGCAGCGGCTGCTTCGCGATGTCGCACCGGTGATCGCCGAGGCCGCGCGGCAGGCGTCGAACCGCCCACTTGCCGAGCTCGGTGCCTGCGCACCGCTTGCCGACGTGATGTCGGCGCGGCACGAGCGAGCCGACGCTCGCCTGTTCGCCACGTGAAGATAGGAGAAGCATTGGGCAACAACGTGTTACGAGTCGGCATAGGTGGTCCGGTCGGTTCGGGAAAGACAGCGCTGATCGAGGCGCTGGTGCCGAACCTGATCGCACGTGGACATCAGCCGGCGGTGATCACCAACGACATCTACACCCAGGAAGATGCCGAGCACGTGCGCCGTACCCTGGCAGACGTGCTGGCGCCGGAGCGGGTCGTGGGCGTCGAAACCGGATCGTGCCCGCACACCGCGGTGCGTGACGATCCGACGATGAACCTTGCCGCCGGAGCGGAGATGCTCGATCGGTTTCCGGACGTCGACACGATGCTGTACGAATCCGGCGGGGACAACCTGACTTTGACCTTCAGCCCGCTACTCGCGGACGTCTTCATCTTCGTCCTCGACACCGCTGAGGGCGAGAAGATGCCCCGTAAGCGAGGGCCTGGAATCACCGAGTCGGACCTCTTGGTGATCAACAAGGTCGACATCGCGCAATATGTGCGCGCGGATGTGTCGGTGATGAGGAGCGATGCTGAGCGGGTACGCGAGGGACGTCCGGTGGTATTGACGAATTGCCTCGACGGGCAGGGGGTCGACCAGGTGGCCGACTTCATCGAGAGCTATCGACGTCTGCCGGCGTGAGCGACGTTGTAACGGAACGACTATCGCCGGCTCACTATGTACCGGCGACGATCCCGGCGGCCGTTCGTGGTTTCGCCGGATCGCCGGATACTTTGGCGGTGGGTCGCCCCGGCAAGGTAGGGCTGCTCGAGCTTGGCTTTGAGCGGGTTGGCGCGCGTACCGAGTTGGTGCGTCGCTATCAGAAGTCACCATTGCAGATCATGCGGCCGCTGTACGTCGACCCATGCCGACCGGATCTGCCCGTGGTCTATCTGATGTCGACCGGTGGCGGTGTGGTACAGGCAGATCGGCTGCGGCTGGATGTCGATTGCGGTGCCGACACCGCGGTGCACCTGACGACGCAGGCCGCGACCAAGGTGCACCACATGGATGCCGACTTCGCCACCCACACCGTTGGGCTGCGCGTGGGGCCGCGGGCCTACCTGGAGTATCTGCCCGACGCGCTCATCCCGTATCCCGGCGCACGGTTCTATCAGTCCACCATGGTGACCCTGGACCCGACCGCGACGGTGCTTGTCGGCGAGGTGCTCATGGCAGGGCGGCTGGCGCGACGCGAGCACCATCAATACGACGTTCTTGCCACCGATTTGGAGGTCGCCGATACCGACGGCGCCGCGGTCGCGATCGATCGGATCAGGTTCTCGCCGCATCAGTGCTCGGTGACTGGGCCAGGGATACTCGGGAAACACACGCTGATGGCAACGCTCTTCGTTGTGAGCCCGCTGCGCCCTGCCGCGGCGATTGCCGACGCGTTGCATGCCGAGGTCGCTGACCAGTTCGTCGCGGGGGTGAGCGTTCTTCCCGATGACCGCGGTGCATGGGTGCGCATCCTCGGCACAGATCCGCCAACCGTGCAGGTTGCGCTGCGCCGCGCCTGGGATGCGGCGCGGCGCTTGTTGATCGGCGTCCCGGCGCCGCCGCTGCGCAAGACCTGACCACCGACTCCTGCCCAAACGTGGCAGGCAGCCGACCGCCGGCCAAACAAGCCGGTTAGCTACGGGCCGTCGTCGTCCTCACCCGCCAGCACCTTCTCCGGGTGGTGAAAGGTGTTGGTACGCCGTTGGCCGCGGTCGAGGTGTGGCGGCGGGATCCATTCGGTGTCGCCGTTGGCGCGTTGTCGCGTGGTCCAGCCCTTGTCGAGGAGGCGGTGGTGGGGCCCGCAGGCCAGGGTGAGTTGGTCGATATCGGTGCGGTGGGTGTGTGCCCAGTCCTGGACATGGTGGACCTCGCAGTAGTAGCCGGCGACGTCACAGCCCGGGGCTGTGCACCCGCGGTCTTTGGCGTACAAGACGATCCGCTGGCCCGGTGCGGCAAGGCGTTTGGCGTGATACAGCGCCAGGGCTTTGCCGTGGTCGAAGATCGCCAGGTAGTGGTGGGCGTGGCGGGCCAGGCGGATGACGTCGGACATGGGTAGCAGGGTGCCGCCGCCGGTCAACCCGTGGCCGGTGGTGCGTTCGAGATCCTCGAGTGTGGTGGTGACGATGATGGAGGCCGGTAAGCCGTTGTGCTGTCCGAGGTTTCCGCTGGCGAGGACGGCGCGCAGGGCGGCGTTGAGGCCGTCGTGATTGCGCTGGCCGGCACTGCGGGTGTCGCGCTGCACCGCGTCTTGAGACGGGGCACCGTCGAGTACCGGTTGCTCGTCGTCGGGGTTGGCCATGCCGGGGGCGGCGAGTTTGGCCAGCACCGCCTCCCAGCTGGCTCGTGCTTCGGGTGTCAACCATCCGCTTAGCCGCGACATGCCGTCGGCCTGCTGTTGGCCGAGCACCAGCCCGCGCATCCGCGCCCGGTCGGCATCGGTGTAGCTGCCATCGGGATTCAGGCAATCCATCAGGCGCCGCGCCAGCTTGGCGAAGTGCTCGGGCCGGAACTCGGTGGCCTTGGCCGCCAGATGTTTTTCGGCGTGCACACACGTCTCGAGGTCGACGGACTCGGGCAACTGGTGGAAAAACCGGCGAATCACCGCCACATGGTCGGCCCCGATGGCGCCGTCGCGCTGGGCCGCCGCGGTCGCGGGCAGCACCGGCGCCAGCGGCTGGCCGGTCAGCGCCCGGCGCGGCCCGACATCGGCGGCCTCGGCGATCCGACGGCCGGCCTCGGCCCGGCTGATATGCAGCCGATCGGCCAGCGCCCACGACAGCTTGCCACCCAGCTCGGTCGGATCCGCTTGCTCGGCGATCTGATTGATCAGCTCATGACCTGGCGTTTGCAGCCGGCGCGTCTCGCGCTCGAATATCTCCAGCAGTTGCAGCCGCTCCGGGTTGGTCAGCGTCGCATACGAACGGGCACAGAAGCGGGAGACGACGGTACGCAACACGTCGACATCGCCCTGCAGCTCCTCACGATCAATCGAACGCATGTTCGAATACTACGTCCCGCCCCTGACAAGAAGCGTCGTGCCGAGACCACAGGTGCCAAAGTGGCGCAAGAGATTTGGCTCGCGCCAGACCGGCTACGCGACGGACCGGCTACGCGCCAGCCCGGCTACGCGCCAGACCGGCTACGCGACGGCGACGGTCTCGGCCTCGGTCACCTCGGCCGCGGCGCGCTCGCCCGAGCGGATGGCGCCGTCGATCCACCCGCACATGACGGCCGAGCTCTCGGTGCCGGCCCAATGGATCCGGCCACAGGGCGCGCGCAACGTATAGCCGTATTCGGTCAGCACGCCGGTGGGGGCGTGGCCGATCATGCCGCCGCCGGAGTAGCGATCCAACGTCCAGTTCTGTTCGTGGACCTCCAGCGGCGCCTTGGCCTTGCTGCCGAACCGGTCGACGAGTTCGTCGATGATTACCGCTCTGCGCTCGGACTCGTCGAGTCGTGTCAGCCGGCGCGCCGCGGGCCCTTCGGTGATGACGCACATGATCCCCGGGTCCCCGGTGTCCGTGCAGGCGTCGATGGTCAGGGTGGCCGGGGATCCCGGCGCCGCGGACTGGCCGGAGAGCCCGTCGGCGCGCCAGAACGGCTCGTCGTAGATGAGCGAGATCTTGATGACCGCGCCGCTCGGCATGCGCTGGTGCAGAAACGCCCGGTCCACCGGAAGCATCGGCTCGTACAGGATCGAGGTGGCGATCGCCAGCGGGATAGCGACGATGACGCGGCGCGCCCGCACCGTGAGCTCCGCGGCGCTGACCGTCACGCCTTGGGCATCCTGGGTGATCTGCCGGACTGGCTGCGAAAGGTGCAGCGCGTCACCGAGTTCGGCCACGATCGGGCGGTGCAGTGCCCCCATCCCACCGACCGGGCGGGCATCCTGCGAGCCGCCCTTGCCCGATATCGCGAAGGTGAGTCCGCCTGCGGAGGCCGTCTGCAGCAGCCCCCACAGCAACGACGTCTCTGATGCTGCCGAGGTGTAGAGGCCGGCAAAGGCCATGTCCAGCATCTCGGCGGCTTCCGACGACATGGAATTCTTTTCGATCCATTGCCCGATGCTGATTCGGTCCCACTCTTGGGCCTTCTTCGCCTCCCAGGGGGCCTCGCGGGGAATCGCTTTGCACATCTTCTCGATGGCGGCCAGGCCGAGCCCGAGGTTGGCGACGGCCAACGGGCTCACGGTCCACGGGATCGTGCCGCCATAGCGGTGTTTCTTGCCGCCGACGATCATCATGGCGTCGCCGTCGTTGTGCTGCTTGTACTCCGGCACGCCGAACTCGTCCATCAGCGCATAGATTCGGTCCTGGCCGGGACCGATCCACGCGCCGCCGCGGTCGATCCATGTCCCGTCGGCTCTGGTCTCGGTGAAGGTGCGGCCACCGACCCGATCTCGCGCCTCCAGCAAGGCCACCGAATGGCCCGCCTGCTTGAGCCGCAACGCGGCCGTCAAACCCGCGAATCCGGCTCCGACCACGCAATAGTCGACCTCAGACACGGCTGGCTCCTCAACCTCGCCCACCCCAGCAGCAAACTACACCGGTCGGGTGCCCTCGGTGGCCGGTTAACGCAGATTTCCGCGGGAGTTCGCGGGGCCGGCGGCCGGGCGGGTGGTGATGCAGACGTACCGGGTAGCCGAAATATGTTGGTGCACAGTCTAATCGGTTGACGACGGCCCGCCGTATTGCCACACCAGCCCATGCGGTCCGGTGGTCGTCGGGTTGCACCACATCGGTCTGCCGTTGACGTCCTGGGTGGTCGAGCGCAACACCGTGCACTCGTCGCCGGGCGCCGGTGGATCGGCACGGCCGTCGGCGGCCGACACGATCGCGAAGACGGCGGCGGCCGTTGCCCATCCGAGGGACCAAGAACTGCTCATGATGAAAAGCCCCCTCAGCACATGCCGACCCGCCTTCAACGGTATCCACGTGAAAGGCGCAGGCAAAGATCTCTTGCGCACGGTTGCAGTACGCAGCCCTAGAACACGTTCTAGTCTGTGGAACCATGGGATTTCTGAAGCCCGAGCTGCCGCAGCTCGACATGGCCGAATGGAACAAGGGCACCCGCAGCGAGAAGATCCGGCCGATGGCCAAGCACTGGGCCGAGGTGGGCTTCGGTACGCCGGTCGTGCTGCATCTGTTCTATGTCGTCAAGATCCTGCTGTACATCCTCGGCGCATGGCTGTTCGCTTCGGCGACCGACGGCCTCGGTGGCTTCACCCGCGTCGCATCGTGGTGGTCGGAGCCGATCGTGTTCGAGAAGGTGGTTCTCTACACGATGCTCTTCGAGGTGATCGGGCTGGGTTGCGGCTTCGGCCCGTTGAACAACCGGTTCTTCCCGCCGATGGGCTCGATCCTGTACTGGATGCGCTTCGGCACCATCCGGCTGCCACCGTGGCCGGATCGGGTCCCGCTCACCAAGGGCACCAAGCGCAAACCGGTCGACGTAGCGCTCTACGCGCTGTTCCTACTGGTGACCCTGGCGGCGCTGTTCGCCGACGGCACCGGGCCGATACCCGAATTAGGCACCACGATCGGGCTGCTGCCCGCGTGGAAGATCGTGCTGATCCTGTTGCTGCTGGCGGTGGTCGGGCTGCGCGACAAGGTGATCTTCCTGGCCGCCCGCGGCGAGGTGTACGCAACCATGGCGGTGACGTTCCTGTTCGCCGCGCCCGACATGATCGTCGGGTCCAAGGTGGTGTTCCTGGTGATATGGATGGGCGCGGCCACATCCAAGCTCAACAAACACTTTCCGTTCGTCATCTCCACGATGATGTCCAACAACCCGCTGGTGCGGCCCCGCTGGCTGAAACGGCGCTTCTTCGAGAGCTTCCCGGATGATCTGCGGCCCGGACGGCTGTCGCGATGGCTGGCGCACCTGAGCACCGCCATCGAGATGTTGGTGCCGTTACCGCTGTTCTTCTGTCACGGCGGCTGGCCCGTCACGATCGCGGCCATCGCGATGGTCTGTTTCCATCTGGGGATCCTGGTCTCGATCCCGATGGGCGTGCCCCTGGAGTGGAACGTCTTCATGATCTTCGGGGTGTTGTCGCTGTTCGTCGCGCACACCCACATCGGGCTGCGCGACCTGCGGCACCCGGTGGTGGTGGCGGTCCTGTTCGTCGTCATCGCGGGAATCGTCGTGTTGGGCAACATGTTTCCGCGCAAGATCTCGTTCCTGCCCGGGATGCGTTACTACGCAGGCAACTGGGACACCACGCTGTGGTGCATCAAGGGATCGGCCAACGACAAGATCGGCAGGGGCATCGTGGCGATCGCCAGCATGCCGCAGGCCCAGCTGGAGCGGTTCTACGGCAGCCCCGAGGCGGCGCAGATCCCCATCTACATGGGATATGCGTTCCGCGGCTTCAACACTCACGGCCGCGCGCTGTTCACGCTGGCGCACCGAGCGATGGCGGGCCAGAACGAGGACGACTACGTCATCACCGACGGTGAGCGGATCTGCAGCACCGCCATCGGCTGGAACTTCGGCGACGGCCACATGCACAACGAGCAACTGATCGCCGCCCTGCAGGAGCGCTGCCACTTCGAACCGGGCGAGGTCCGCGTGGTGCTGCTCGACGCGCAACCGATTCACAAGCAGACCCAGACGTACCGGCTGGTCGACGCGGCCACGGGGGAATTCGAGCGCGGCATCGTCCGGGTCGCCGACATGGTCGTCCGCCAACCCTGGGCCGACGACGTTCCGGTGCAGGTGGTATCGGAGCAGCCGGAGTAGGTCCGCGAGCGTAAGCCCACTGCGAAATAATCGCCCGGAAATCACAGTGGGCTTACGCTCGAGAAATCCTAAGCGTTCGCCCGGACCTCCGCGGCGGCGGCGACCATGTTCTTCAGCGACGCGTTCACCTCGTCGGTGTTGCGGGTCTTCAGCCCGCAGTCGGGATTGACCCACAGCCGCTCGGCCGGCACCGCCCGCAGGGCCGCGCGCAGCGACTCGGCCATCTCCTTCGTGCTCGGCACCCGCGGCGAGTGGATGTCGTAGACGCCCGGGCCCACGCTGTTGGAGAAGCCGATCGAATTCAGGTCGTCCAGCACCTCCATGTGTGAGCGGGCCGCCTCGATGGACGTCACGTCGGCGTCCAGGTCGGCGATCGCTCCGATCACCTCACCGAATTCCGAGTAGCACAGGTGGGTGTGGATCTGGGTGGAGTCCGCGACGCCCGAGGTCGCCAGGCGGAAAGACCCTACGGCCCAACGCAAGTACTCCTCCTGGTCGGCCCGGCGCAGCGGCAGCAGCTCACGCAGCGCGGGCTCGTCGACCTGGATCACCGCGATGCCCGCGGCCTCCAAGTCCACGGTCTCGTCGCGGATGGCCAGCGCCACCTGGTTGGCCGTGTCGGCCAGCGGCTGGTCGTCGCGGACGAACGACCACGCCAGGATCGTCACCGGGCCGGTCAGCATGCCCTTGACCGGCTTGTCGGTCAGCGACTGCGCATACTTGGCCCACTCCACCGTCATCGGGCGCTGGCGGATCACGTCGCCGAAGAGCACCGGTGGCCGCACGCAGCGGCTGCCGTAGGACTGCACCCAGCCGTTCTTGGTGGCGAAGAAGCCGTCCAGCTGCTCGGCGAAGTACTGCACCATGTCGTTTCGCTCCGGCTCGCCGTGCACCAGCACGTCGATCCCGAGGCTCTCCTGCAGCTTGATGACGTCGGCGATCTCCTGCTTCATCCGCCTCTGGTACTCGGCCTCATCGATCTCCCCGGCGACCAGCGCGGCGCGCGCCTTGCGGATCTCGACGGTCTGGGGGAACGACCCGATGGTGGTGGTCGGAAGGGGCGGCAGGTGCAGCCGTGCGTCCTGGCTGGCGCGGCGCCCGGCGGCGTCACCCCGGTGCGTCCCCGATGCGACGATCGAGTCGATGCGGGCCCGGAGGTCGTCGTTGTGCAGCCGCGGGTCTTTGCGGCGGGACGCCACCGCGGCGTTGGAGGCCTCGATGTCCCCGGCGACGGCGTCGCGGCCCTCGTGCAGCGCGCGCGACAGCGTCACCACTTCGGCGACCTTCTCCTGACCGAACGCCAGCCAGCTGCGCAGCGCGTCGTCGAGGCCGGTCTCCGGCTCCAGCGAGTACGGCACGTGCAGCGTCGAACACGACGTCGAGACCGCGACGTTGGCGGCCGAACCCTTCAGCGTCTCCAGCTTGCCCAGCGCCGCCTCCAGGTCGGTGCGCCAGATGTTGCGCCCGTCGACGACGCCGGCCACCACCGTCTTGGTGGCGAGCTCGGGCACCGCGGCGATCGCGGTGTCGGCGCCGTAGACCAGGTCGACGCCGATCGCCTCGACGGGCGTGCGGGCCAGCCCGGCCAGCGAGGCGCCGGGGTCACCGAAGTAGGTGGCGACGTAGATGGCCGGCCGGTTGCTCACCGAACCCAGCTTGTTGTAGACGGCCTCGGCCAAAGCAGGGGCGTCGGGGGAGATGTCGGTGACCAGCGCGGGCTCATCGATCTGGACCCATTGCGCGCCGTTGTCGGCCAGCAGCGACAGCAGCTCCGAGTAAATCGGCACTAGCTCCTGCAGCCGCTCGATCGGCGGGCCGCCGCCGTCGACGCCCTTGCTCAGCAGCAGGAACGTGACCGGTCCGATGATCACCGGGCGCGCTGGAATCCCTTGCTCGAGAGCCTCTTTCAGCTCCGAGAGCACCTTGTTCGGGTTCAGTGAAAACTCTGTCGACGGCCCGATCTCCGGAACGATGTAGTGGTAGTTGGTATCGAACCACTTGGTCATCTCCAGCGGCGCGACGTCCTTGTTGCCGCGCGCCGCCGCGAAGTAGCGGTCCAGGTCGTCGGCGACCTGCGCGGCCCGGGCCGGCAGCGCGCCCAGCATGGCCGCGGTGTCGAGCACCTGGTCGTAATAGGAGAAGGTGTTCACCGGCACGGAGTCCAGCCCGGCGTCGAGCAGGCCCTTCCAGGTGTCGCGGCGCAGTGTGGCGGCGACCTTTTCCAGATCGGCCCGGCTGGTGCGTCCGGCCCAGTAGCCCTCGGTGGCGCGCTTGAGTTCGCGCTTGGGGCCGATGCGCGGCGAGCCGACAACAGTTGCGGTGAATGCTTGGGGGGTCACGATATTCGTCCTTCAATTGGCGTGGTGGTCACCGCCGGCGGACGTGCAGCCGATCCGTTAGCGGTGCGTACCCAGGTACTAACCCGCAACGGCTGCAGCCTAACGCCCATTCCTCGAGGCGATGAGCCGCCGGACGCGGCGCGCCCGGCACAGCTGGCAGGTCTCCGGACTCGCAGGCGCGCACTCCGTGGTGCTCCTAATGGCCGTCGCTTCCCAGTCTTGCGACCAGTGCTTGCCAAAAACTCTGACGGCGGTCGTTCCTGCATACCGTTGCGGGACAGTCCCGGATTCTCACCGGGTTCCCTCTTACGAAGCTGGACTAACATCCCGCTTCGCTCGATGCCGGCACCGCGTGCTGCGGCGCGCCGGCAAACCAGCTGCGAGATGAAGTTTAATCAGCCTGCCAAGGCGTCCGCGATCGGGATGTCGCCGTTGTTGAATTCGATCGTCCGCCGGATGGTCGAATCGTCGGCCAGCGCGGCGGCCGCGACGAGCGCAACGTCGGCGCGCGACACCTCCCCCTTGCCCTTCTCACCGACGGTGATCTTGCCGGTCGCGGGTTCCAGCGTGAGCCGGCCGGGACCCAGCACCGTCCAGTCCAGGTCGCTGTCTCGCAGGTGCGCATCTGCGGCGGCCTTGGCCTCGGCATAGGCGAAGAACGGATCACCTTGCGGCACACCGTGATCCGGGCGCGCACCGAAGTAGGACACCATCACGAACCGTTTGACGCCCGCCCGTGCGGCCGCGTCGATAACCCGGATCGCCGCGTCGCGGTCGACGGCATAGGTGCGTTCGGGGTTGCCACCGCCCGCGCCGGCCGAGAAGACAACCGCGTCGTGCTCGCTGATCAATGCGGCCAGCGCGCCGGTGTCGAGCCGCTCGATGTCGGCCACTATCGGCTCGGCGCCGGTGGCCGCGATATCGCCGGAGTGGTCGGGATTGCGGAAGACCGAGCTCACCCCGTCGCCGCGCTCGGTCAGGATGCGGGCCAGGTGCAACGCGACCTTGCCGTGGCCGCCGATGACGATGACTTTTGCCATGCCCCGACGGTAGCGCGGCGGTAACCCCCTAGAGCTTGACCTTGCCCATGATGATGTCGATGATCGGCTTGCCGGGCGCGTAGGCACCCGTCATCGAGGCCATCGTGTGTCCGGAGTCCACCAGCAGCGTGATCCCGCTGATGCCGCAGGCCGCCTCGCTGTTGAGGAAGGTCATCACGTCGCCCATCTGCTCGGGGGTGTGCACCTTCGAGCCGGTTTCGTCGCGGTAGTCCTGGGCGAAGGACAGCCACAGGTCCGCGTTCGCCTGGGCCAGCGGGGTGTCGGTCGGTCCCGGGCAGATGGCGTTGATCCGAATGCCCTTCTTCGCCAGCGGATAGCCCTGGGTGGCGACGTAGGTGTTGATCACCTTCTTGCTGGTGCCGTAGTGGTTGATCCCTTCGGCCTCGTGTGCCTGGCACCAGGCCTCGGCCGCGGCGAAGTCAGGCGTGGCCAAAAATTCCAGCATCAGGTCCAAATCGTTCTCCCAGCCCATGCCGGCCACCGAGGAGATGAAGCAGATGGCCGAGCCGTTGGGGAGCTTGTCCTGTTCCAGCAGCCGGTCGATGAGGTGGCGGTGGCCGATGAAGTTGATCTTCATCAGGTCGATCGTGCCGTCGGCGACGCCGGCGGCGGAGAACACCGCGTGGATCGGGCCGTCGATCTGTTCGAGGGCGGAATCGATCGACGCGGGGTCGCGCAGGTCCACCTGGACGGACTGGGCGACCTTGTAGTCCACCGGCGCGTAGTCCATCACGATGACTTCGGCACCCAGCTCGGCCGCTGACTTGGCCGCCGCGGCGCCCATGCCAGTCGCGCCACCAACGATGAGAGCGCGCTTGCCGTCGTAGCGCAACCGATCGACAATGGTCATGGAAATCCCCTTCTCGGATAATGCCAACGCGGTTCTAACTGCTCAACTGTATGGGTAACAGTTATTTGGTTCAATACCGGGGCGGTTAATTGGGCTTACTTGCCGCGGACGGCGACGCCGCGCAGGACGGTGTCGCGAACGTGCAGCAAAGCGGGGCGTTTGCCGATCTCGACGAGGATGTTCTCCGGAATCCACTGCAAGCCGATGAGGCAGCGCGCCAGCATCGCGGTCGACGGCGCGTCCATCGCGATCTCGCCCGAGCGGAGCCCTTCGGAGAGCAGCGATTTCATCTGTCGCAGGCGTGTCGTGTAGGACCAGCCCGGGTTCGCGGTCGGCGGCGACAGCCGCATCCAGGCCAGTTGAATCCTGAACTCGTCGGAGAACTGGTCCAACGCATTGACGTTCACCCAGCTCAGCGCGTCCAGCTTCTCGGTGGGTGTGGCGTCGGAACGCAGCACGCTGATCCAGCCCGCCTCCACCTTCTTGCCGAACGAGCGCATGATCGAGTCCAGCAGTTCGTCCTTCGATCCGATCACCCGGTACACCGTGCCGGTGCCCAGACCGGCCGCCGAGGCGATGTCCCGGATGGTCGTGACCTCGTATCCCCTGCGGCCGAATTCCGTCCGCGCCACCGCGCGCACCAGCGCCGCCTTGTCACTCGGGTCCGCATCGCTGTCGTCGGACCACGTCGCGATGACGTTCTCGGCGGCGGCAAAGGCGTTCGAGCGGTCCAGCGCCGAGTCGGTAGGCGGCCGAGTTGCTAAGCCCTGCAAGATTATTCGGCACAGCAGTTCGGCCACCTGGTTGGCCGATGAAGTGTGGCGCATGACGTCGAGGCCGACCTGCAGCATGGTCTGGCAGATTCGATCGGCCAACGTCGGCAGATCGATGTCGGTTCTGATGTAGCCGCTCCACCGGCCGGCCCGCAGCGTCTGCAGCATCGCCTCCTGGATGGCGACGGGGCGCTGCTGCGTCAGCTTTGTCAGCTCCGGGTCCGTGCCCGGTCCCTCGTAGAACGACATCTGCAACGCCGCGCGGTGTTCGACGGCGCAGTTGGCGATCGCCGACCCCAGCTCGATGATCTGGTCGGCGACCGGACGAGCGTCGGGTCCGTCCAGCCTCTCCTGCGCGGACCGCCCGATGCGCTCCAGATCCTCCTGGTAGCGCAGGATCAGCTCGACGAGAATGGCTTCTTTGGACTCGAAGTGGTGGTACAGGCTGCCGGGAAGAATGCCTGCGGCATCAGCGATCTCCTGCAGCGACGTCCGCAGTCCCGAGGATGCGATCAATGACGCGGCGGTGGCCAGGATCTCGGCGCGGCGGCTCGGAGAATCAGCTGTGCCGCTGGCCCGCAATGACTCGGCCTTCGCCATGGTTAGCGGTGTGCAAATCCGGACGATTGCGGGATTGCGAGCATTCGCATTCGTCCTCTCTTACCGAACCAAATCTTTGTTAGAGGCTATCAGACTGCCCGCGCTGAATGCGCTGCACAAAGCGGTGAAAGCCCCATTCTAGAGCGGGTGGCCGTTCCAGTGGTCGCATGCGACGACGAGGCATTCGATATCCATCACTGCCCGCCCCTCTTGGCAAGGCGCGCTCCGAGTTCGGTGAGGTATTCGTCGGGGCCGCCGCGCAACGCGCTCCAGCTCAGCAGGCGCTTGAGGTAGAGGTGAGCGTCGTGCTCCCAGGTGTAGCCGATCCCACCGAACACCTGGATGGCGGTGTCGGCCACGGTGGCCAGTCGCCCGGCGAACGCCTTCGCGCGCAGGGCGGCGAGATGACGCTCTTCGCCACCGTCGGCGCCTGGGAAAGCGTCGCTGGCCCACAGCGCGTGGATCACCCCGCTGCGGGCCAGCTCGACGGTCTCGAACATGTCCACACACAGGTGCTGGACGGCCTGGAAGGAGCCGATCGGCTGGCCGAATTGTGTTCTGCTTTTCGCGTATTCGACGGCCAGGTCCATGATGGCGCGCGCGGCGCCCAACGCGTCGGCCGCGGTGGCGATCAGCACGTCGTCGATCACCGCCGTCAGGTCGTCCGCGGGCGCCGCGGCGAGTCGCTGCGCGGGTACCGCGTCGAACGTGACGCGGAACCGCTTGCGGGTGTGGTCGATGCCGTGTTCGGGAGTGAGCGACAACCCGATGGAGCCGCGCCGCGCCGCGAAAAGCGCGGTGCCGTGGTCGTCTTCGGCCACCACGAGCAGAACATCGGCGGCAGCGGCGTCGGGCACCGCGGCGATCTCGCCGCGTAAAACGATCGTGTCGTCGCGTCGGCCCGCGGCGATCGAGGTGGGTGCCGGGTCCGGGAAGCAAACGGTGGCCACCGTGGTGCCGTCGGCGATGCCGCGCAACAACTTCGGGGCGACGTCGTCGTCCCCGAGCCGGGTCAGCGCCCGCGCGGCGGCCACCGCCGTCGACAACCACGGCCCCGGATGCAGCGCGGCGCCCAGCTCTTCGGCGACGATTCCGGCCTCGACCATCGTCATGCCGGCGCCGCCGTACTCCTCGGGCACCAGCAGGCCGGTGGTTCCGAGGTTGGCGAGGCCCCGCCAGACCGCCTCGTCCGTCCCGGCCGGATCGTCGAGCAGCGCCCGCACGTGTCGCGAAATCGGTGCCTTCTCGGCGAGGAAGCGCCGCGTGGTGTCGCGCAACGCCACCTGTTCGTCGGTGAGTTCGAGGTTCATTTGCGCGGCAGCCCCAGCACTCGTTGCGCGGTGATGTTCTTGTTGATCTGCGTGGTGCCGCCCGCGATGGTCAGCGACCGCGACGTCAGGCGGTAGTTCGCCCACGGCGCGCCGGCGCCCCGGGTGCCCAGAGCGTCGAAGGCCAGCGCGGCCAGGTCCTGGCCGATCTCGCCCCACACGGTCTTGGCGAGGCTGGCCGACCCCAGTGCGTCACCGCCATGCAGCGTCGCCGAGATCGACCGCTGACACAGGACCTCGAGATACTTGATGCGGACCGCGATTTCGCCGAGGCGCCGCAGTGTCACCGGATCGTCCAGCGCGCCGGTGCCGGCGGCGGCCAGATCGTCGACCAGCTCTTCGAGGCGCACCTGCATCTCCGCGTACAGCCTGGCGGCCCCGGCGCGCTCGTGGCTGAGCGTGGTGGTGGCCACCTGCCAGCCCGCATTGAGCGGGCCGAGCAACGCGTCCGCCGGCACCGACACGTCGTGGAAGAAGACCTCGGCGAAATCGGCGTCACCGTTGAGCGTGACCAGCGGACGCACCTCGATGCCCGGCAGCGTCATATCGACGATCAGGCAGGAGATCCCCTTGTGCTTGGGCGCCTCGGGATTGGTGCGCACGTAGAGCTGGCACCAGTCGGCCCGATGCCCCAGTGAGGTCCAGATCTTCTGGCCGTTGACCACGAAGTCGTCACCGTCCCGCACGGCGCGGGTGCGCAGCGCCGCGAGGTCTGATCCCGCCTCTGGCTCCGACATGCCCTGACACCAGATCTCGTCGGCGCGCATCATGCGGGGAAGCAGCGTGAGCTTCTGTTGCTCGGTGCCGTATTGCATGATTGCCGGTGCGATGTTGTTGATCCCAATCACATTGAGCGGCATGGGAGCTCGGGCGCGGGTGGTCTCTTCGGTGTAGACCAGCTGCTCGAGCACCGTCGCGCCGCGGCCACCGTATTCGGGCGGCCAGGACACGGCGGCCCATCCCGCGTCGGCCATCGTCGCGTTCCACTCGCGCAACATCTCGAACGCGGCGTCGTCGCGGCCGGTGGGCCGGCGCGCGGCCACCAGCTGGTCGGTCAGGTTCTGCGAGAGCCAGTCACGCAGCTCGCTGCGGAACCGTTCCACGTCCGCGGGATATGAAAAGTCCACGTTCCTCTGTCTTCAGCGTCGTAAACCCTGACCAAGCCGGACTCTACGGTTGGGTGGATAACTGGTCAACGATGTTCGGCGGGCAGGCGTGACGCCGCGAGCGTTCGTGCGATTCGTCATCCACGCCCCGCGGGATTCGGGAACGTGATCTCGGCGTTGCCCGGCATCGGGCTGACACCGCGTCGCTCACACACTTCCAGCACCTCGTCGACGATCGACGCCGGCACGATGAACTTCTTTGTCGCAGACATCTGCTCGAGATGGGCCTCGATATCCTCGGCAGTGGGCCGGCTTTCGGCGTCGGCGAGCCAGCCTTCGGTGAGGCCGACGAACACCCGCGCGTAGCGGCCGGCGGCCGCGGAATAGTTGCGGTGGGTGAACGTGCAGGACGTGCTGGCCAGAAACGTCACCAGCGGCACGACGAGCTCGGGCCGGATGGCTTGCATGAAACCCGATTCGGCAAGGAATTTCTCGTCGCCGACCGTCTCGGTGACCATTCGCGAGAACCCGGTGGGCATAACGGAATTGGCGAGTATTCCGTGCGCTTCGCCTTCGATGGCAATGACGTTCGTCAGCCCGACCAGCCCGGCCTTGGCCGCCGCGTAGTGGGCCTCCATCGGTTGACCGAAGATTCCGGCGGAGGACGAGATGAACACGAATCGTCCGCCGCCGTTGTTCTTCATCACGCGGTACGCGGGCTGGGACAGGTGAAAGCCGCCGTCGAGATGCACGCGCAGCATCCGCGTCCAGTCGTCGTGCGAGAGGTCCTCGAAGGGCACGGTGCCGAAGATGCCGGCGTTGCTGACGACCGCATCGAGGCGACCGAACGCGTCCACGGCCGCATCGATGATCGCCTGCCCGCCGGCCGGGCTGTCCACGGAGTCGTACGAGGCGATCGCCCGGCCGCCGGACTGCTTGATCTCGTCGACCACCTCATCGGCGACACCTTTGTCGACGCCTTCGCCGGGTAAGCCGCGCATCGATCCGCCGAGGTCGTTGACCACTACGGCGGCACCGCGGCGGGCCAGGTCCAGCGCGTACAGCCGACCGAGTCCCCGACCGGCCCCGGTCACCACCGCCACCTGGCCGGTGAAGTCAATCATCGTGTGCTCCTGATTCATTGACTGCTGTGCAGCCGGACTTTACGGTGGAACAGATATTTGGTCAACAATTGGGAGGTTGAGCGTGGAGGACGGCGCCCGTGCCGACCGACTGCAGGCCCTGGGCATGCTCGCCTCCGCGCTCGCGGGCCGGGCCGTCGCGGTCGCCGGGCTTCCACCGGGCGAACCGGCATGGACCGACGGCCAGACGATTCACGTCGATGCCGCGGCGGCGCCGCGCGCGCAACTGAAAGCCGTAGCCGTGCAGGCGTCGATGATCGCCGCCGGCAGCCTGGAGCCCGATGTGGTGGGCGCGTTGGTTCGCCGGCGCAAGCTGGCCAAGCGTTACCTCTCGGTCGAAGCCCACCGCGCACTGGTCGCCAATGCCCCTTTGCTACCAAGTGTTTTGGCGTCGCTGGGCGACCGCGACATGGCGGGTCGCAGCGATTCGCCCAACGCGTCGCTCGACATTGCCGCCGCACGGGTGGCGCTGCAAGACCCGGCGCCGGAGTTCGGCGTGATCCACGCGGCAAAGGTGATGTCCGCGTGCGCCCGGGTGGCCAAACAAGACGAAGAGGCGAAGGCCGGCCATGTGCCGCGGCGTGATGGCACAACGGAACTCGAGGAGCTCGACGACGGCGAGGTCGACGACTCCGACGATCCCGACCTGTTCACCAGCCCGGTTGGCGGTGGCGGATTCATCGGCAAGTGGCTGAAGAAGATGCTCTCGTCGGCGCGCAAGACCGGAAGTGGCGGCGGGCCGCCCGGCGCGGACAACCCGACCCATCGCACCAACTCCGGTAAGCGCGGCGCGTACGCCGTGACATCGCTGGCCTCGACCTCCGGTGGCGAGGACGGGGACGCCGATCACGAGGGCCAAACTGCCGTGGACGGGGTGCGGTATCCGGAATGGGACGTCGCGCGCAAGAGCTACCGGCCTTCGTGGTGCACGGTGCGCGAGGTCGAGCCGCAGATCAAAGCGTCGGCAACCCAGGCCATCGACGACGCCATCGGCGTGCGGCGGCCGCTGTCGCGGCTCGGCATGGGCCTGCACCGTCGGCACCGGCAGTCGCAGGGCGACGACATCGACATCGACGCGGCCGTCGAGGCCCGGGTCGAGGTGCGGGCCGGATCGGTGCCCGACGAGGCCGTGTACCTCGACAGCTTGCGGCGCCGTCGCGACCTGTCGGTGCTGCTGCTGCTCGATGTGTCGGGCTCGTCGGGCGAACCCGGAACGGTCGGGCGCACGGTGCACGAACAACAGCGTGCGGCCGTCGCCAACCTGACCGTGGCGCTGCACGACCTGGGTGACCGCGTTGCGCTGTACGCGTACTACTCGCAGGGCCGTCGCGCGGTGAGCATGGTGCCGGTGAAGCGGTTCGACGACCACCTGAACGCCCAGGTCATCCGGCGGCTCAACAGCCTGGAACCCGGCGCGTATTCACGACTGGGCGCGGCGATCCGGCACGGTTCGGCGACCCTGGAGGCGCGTGGCGGCACGTCGCGGCGGCTGCTGGTGGTGCTCTCCGACGGACTGGCCTATGACCATGGATACGAGCGGGCGTACGGTGCCGCGGACGCGCGCCGCGCGCTGACCGAGGCCCGCCGCCGGGGGACCGGTTGCGTGTGTCTGACGATCGGCGCGGGAACCGACGTGGCATCGCTGCGCCGGGTGTTCGGCAGCACGGCGCACGCCACCGTCGCGCGCCCCGATCAGCTCGCCGGTGTGATCGGACCGCTATTCCGATCCGCCCTGCGCTCGGCGGAGGTACGCCGCAGGATATCGGTGATGCCAAGTCCCAGAACACAGTTGGCGCGCGAGAACGTCAACGCCGTCCGTCAGGGCACTTGAAAACAAACATCTGTTCCGGTTAGGCTCAAGTCGCCGGGAGTAGCAGAAGGGAAGCTATGGCCAACGAGTCCGGGCTTGCATACTTCAACGGCGGTCCGTCCGACGCGGACGGAAAGGAAGAAGTGCGGCCCTACTACCAAGCGGTCGGCGGCGAAGAGGCCGTTTTCAAGGCGGCCTACCGCCAGGGCCTGGCGTTGGTCCTGAAGGGTCCGACCGGATGCGGCAAGACCCGATTCGTCGAGGCGATGGCCCACGACCTGGGACGGCCGCTGGTCACCGTCGCCTGCCATGACGACCTCACCACGGCGGACCTGGTCGGCCGCTACCTGTTGCGCGGCGACGAGACGGTGTGGGTGGACGGCCCGCTGACCCGGGCGGTGCGGGAAGGCGCGATCTGCTATCTCGACGAGGTGGTGGAAGCACGGCAGGACACCACGGTGGTACTGCATCCGCTGGCCGATCACCGGCGACAGCTGCCCATCGAGCGCCTCGGCGTCACGCTGGACGCGGCGCCAGGATTCGGCCTGGTGGTGTCCTACAACCCCGGCTATCAGAGTGTGCTGAAGGATCTCAAGGATTCGACGAGGCAGCGCATGGTGGCCATCGAATTCGACTTTCCCGCAGCCGATATCGAAGAGGGCATCGTCGCGCACGAGGCGGGCGTCAACGGGGCCACCGCGGCCGAGCTGGTCCGGTTCGGGCAGGCCATCCGCCGGCTGGAAACGGGCGGGCTGCGTGAGGTGGCCTCCACTCGGGTGCTGATCGCCGCGGGCAGGCTGGTCGCCGAGGGCCTGAGCATGCGGGAGGCCGCCCGTGCCGCCATCGCAGGCCCGCTGACCGACGACGTGGCGGTGGGCAAGGCGCTGGGCGAGATGATCCAGATCTACCTGGGTACGGACGGGTCCGGCGGGTCCGATGATTGACGCTGCATACCGCCCCCGCTAGGGTCTGAACAAATATTAGGTTTTTCGGATCGGCGCGCGCAATTCAGTCACCTGGGAGGTCGGATGTCCTACGAGAGCAGCGCAGAGCCGATCAAGGTCGGCTACCTGATGGACTTCAAGCTGCCGCCGGGTTTTCCCGAGGACCTGTTCGCCTCCTTCACCCAGACGTTCGACCTCATCTTCGAAGAGGCCGTCGCCCAGGGCCTGATGGACCGCCCCGTGCAGATGATCTATCGCGAGGTGGAGGGGCTACCCAAGGGTTCGGTCAAGGCGGTGATCGACGCCTATGGCGAACTGGTCGACGAGGGCTGCCTCGTGGTCTTCGGCCCGAACATCACCGACAACTGCGTGCCGTTGCGTGAGGCGATCGAGGAGCGGTTCAAGGTACCCGCGATCAGCGTGACCGGCACCGACGACTGGTTGGGCGAGTGGACGTTCGCCTTCCCGCAGGGATCGATGACCGATGAACCGATCTTTTTGGCCGACCTCATCGCAAAACGCGGGCTCACCGACATCGGTGTGCTGGTCGAGCAGAGCCTCATCGGTGAGAGCTACCTGAAGAACCTGCGAACTGCGTGCCGGCGCAAAGGCATTCGGATCGTCGCGGAGGTTGCCATCGCGCAGACGGCTCAGGACATCAACGCGGCCGTGCAGACGCTGCATGAGGCGAAGGCCGAGGCGATCGTGCACCTGGGCTTCGGTTTCGGAATCGTGTTCATCAACCCGGCTCTCGAGTCCCTCGGATGGGACCCGCCCCGCTTCACCACGACGGCGTGGCAGAACGCCTGGGTCAACCCGATCATGTGGAACGCGTTCATGGGCTGGATCGGTGTCGACCAGTACGACGAGGCGAACAAAATCGGCCAGGACTTTCTCGACAGCTACGCGAAGAAGTACAACGGCAGTCGTCCTGAGTTCTGCGTGACCGTGGTCAACCGCGACGTCGCCGCGACGCTCGTGCGCGCGTTCACCGACGCCCATCCGTTGAGCCCGCGGGGCGTCAAAGAGGCGCTGGAGCGGGTCAAGATGATGCCCGCCGCGTCCGGTGCGCCCGGCACGCGAGTGTCGTTCGGCAAATGGACCCGCCGGGCCTGGATGGGCGCCGGTTATCTGGTGGCACGCACGCTCGACGCCGACGGCATCAACTCGCATCTGGTGGATCGCTTCGGAGAGGAAGACTGATGTCCACGGAACAAACCACACCGCCTGCCGCGCAGGAGGAACCGGCCGCCCCGCAGCGAAAAGCCAAGCGCGGCTGGGGCGGTTGGATCGCCGGGGCGGCGCTGGCCGCCTTCGCATTGTTCTTCATCGCGAATTGCCGTGTGGCCCTTGACCCTCGCGTCGCGAACCCGAACGTGCAGGGCCGGCCAAGACCGGTCAGATTCACGTTCGGTCTGGACTACATCGGGTTCCTGGACTGGGCCACGGTCGCGGCGCTGGTCGTGTTGTTGGTCGTCTTCATCAGGGGCTGGCGCCGCAATCCCGGTAGCCCGGTGATGTTGATGTTCCTGTGCACCACGCTGATCGTGTGGCAGGACCCGATCATGAACTGGTCGCCGTTCGCGGTCTACAACCCCGATCTCGTGCACTGGCCCGAATCCTGGCCACTGGTGTCGCTGTCGCCGACGGTCGAACCGTTCGTGGTCTTCGGTTACGTGATGTTCTACTTCGGGCCCTACTTCCCCGCGGTCTGGATTCTGCGCAGGCTGCAGGCCAAGTACGGGCCCACCAGCTACGTGTCGCGGCATCCCCTGGTCAGCCTCGGCCTGATCACGCTGGCGATCGGGTTCGTTTTCGATGCCTTCCTGGAGAACATCCTGATCCACTGGGGCATGTACATCTATTCGCAGGTGATCCCGTGGGGATCGGTGTTCACCGGCACCACCTTCCAATTCCCGCTGATCTGGGAATCGTTCTCGGTGTGCTTCGTGATGGTGCCGGCCGCGATCCTGTGCTACCGCGACGACACCGGGAAGTCGGTGGCGGAAAAGCTTGCCGCGAAAGCGAAGTTGTTCCCGTCGCGGCCGGTGCTCGGCACCTTCCTGGTGATGTTCGTCATCATCAACGTGTCCTACTTCGCCTACGGCGGCTGGTTCTGGGTCATCAAGGTCAGCCACGCCGCCACCTCGGTCGCGTGCCCGTGGCCGTACCCGGAGGCGAAAGTGTATGACCCGCAAGGATATTACGAGAAGGCGGGCGCCCAGGGCCCGTACTCCGTCGGCATCTGGTCGACCTGGGCGAGCGGGGAGCCCAACGGACGGCCGCACGTCGATCCTCCCCCGCCCGGTGAGGGTCCCTGCGCTGTCCAGGACCACAAGGCGGGCCAGCATGGCTGAGCCGCGCACGATCGTCATCACCGGCGCGTCCCGCGGACTGGGCTTCGCCTCGGCGGTGCGGATGTATACGGAGGGGTGGCGCGTGGTCGCGGCCATGCGCACCCCCGACCAGGGAATGCCGCTGCTGCGCGCGGCTACCGGTGCCGCCCTCGACGACGAACGGCTGATCGGCGTCCAACTCGACCTGACCGACAGCGCGTCGATCGCCGCGGCGGCCAAGACAATCGAAGAAGCCGTGGGCGCACCGTACGCACTGGTGCACAACGCGGGTATCTCCGCCGCCGGAATGGTGGAGGAGACCGACATGGCGTTGTGGCAGCGCATGCTAGCCACCAGCGTCCTGGGCCCCGTCACGCTCACCCAGGCCCTGCTGCCGTCGATGCGGGCGGCGGGGCAGGGGCGAATCGTCCTGGTGTCCAGCGCGGCCGGGGTGCGGGGCCAGCCCGCCACCGCGCCGTACTCCGCGGCCAAGGGAGCGCTGGAACGGTGGGGGGAGTCGATGGCGTGCGAGATCGCGCCGTTCGGTCTCGGTGTCACCGTCCTGGTGGCCGGCACGTATGACACCGAGATCATCACCGACGCCGGCGCCACCGACAACCGCAACTTCGGCGGCCCGTACGCCCGGCTACACAACACCATGAACAGCCGTGGGCGCTTCGCGATGAAAATGGCGCGCCCACCGGAGCGGTTCACCGACGGCCTGCTCAAGGCGGTCGATGACCGGGGAGCATTCCGCCGCCGGGGTATCGGGCCGGACGCCTCGATGCTGTTGGTGGCCAACAGGATTCTGCCGGCGTCGGGCATGCACCACGTGTCGCGGATCGTTCTGGGCATACCCCGGCAGGGTTCGATGCGCGATGGCGCGTGGCCGTTGACGACAAGTCAAAAGGCGATGGTCTTCATCGCCCGTGTTCTTCCGCAGCCGGTACTGCAACGCTTGGCCGCAGTGGCGGGGCGATTCTCGTCGCAAAAGAATGCGGCACCGCAAGGGGATTGAAGGGGCAATCATGGAACAGCTTTTTGACGATCTGGAGGACTTCGGCGCGTTCGATGACGCGATATCCGGTGACGTGCGTGATCCGTACACCGAACTGGCGCGGATTCGCCGTGAGGAACCGGTGCAGCGACTGGAGACTTCGGGAGCCCTGCCGCACGAGGAAGGGCTGCCGATGTTCATCGTGTATCGACACGAGGACATTCAGCAGATGCTGCGCGACAACGAGACGTTCTCGTCGTCGGCGGTGATCGCCGCGTTCGGCCCGGTGCTGGGTGAGGGTGTCATGCTCGGCATGGACGAACCGATCCATGGCCGGTTGCGCTCTTTGGTCTCAAAGGCGTTCTCGCAGAAGTCTTTAGCACGCTGGCAGGACGAGCTGGTTGGCCGCGTGGCCAATGGCCTGATCGACAAGTTCGCGCCCAACGGCAGAGCGGATCTGGTGAAGGAGTTCACCTTCGACTACCCGAGCCAGATCATCGCCGGCCTGCTGGGCCTGCCCGAGGAGGACTACCCGCAGTTCCAGCGGTGGTCGATCTCGCTGTTGAGCTGGTTGATGAACCCGGAGCGCGGGCTTGCGGCCTCGGCCGCCCTGTGCGAGTACTTCGCGCCGATCCTGCAGGCCCGCCGTGCCGAGCCGAAGGACGACCTGATCAGCGCGCTCGCCGCGGCCGAGATCGACGGGGAGAAGCTGGCGGACGAGGAGATCTTCTCGTTCCTTCGACTGCTGTTGCCCGCCGGTGTCGAGACGACGTACCGGTCGCTGGGCAGCCTGCTGTTGGCGCTATTGAAGGACCCGGCGCAATTGGACGCGATCCGTGCGGACCGATCACTCCTGCCTCAGGCGATCGAGGAGGGCGTGCGCTGGGAATCACCCCTGTTGACCATCACCCGGGTCGCCACCCGCGACACCGAACTCGGCGGCGTGGCGATCCCGGCCGGGGCGACGGTGATGCCGATGCTCGGTTCGGCGAACCGGCAAGAGGATCGTTATCCCGATCCGGACACGTTCGACATCCACCGCGAGGCCCGGGCACACCTGGGCTGGGGGCACGGCGTGCACGTCTGCCTCGGCATGCACCTGGCGCGGCTCGAGATGCGCACCGCCATCAACCTGCTGCTCGACCGGTTGCCGAACCTGCGGCTGGACCCCGAGGGCGACGACCCGCACATTCGCGGCCAGGTCTTCCGGTCGCCGACGTCGGTCCCGGTGCTGTTCGACCCCCAATAACCAGCCCGGTAGCGGCTGCAACTTGCCAATCGGCTAGTTTCCGGTAAGGCTCTCCGTAGCCCCTCAACGACCCAGAAGAGAGTGACAGATATGACTGAGGCTGTAAAGGTCCGCTTCGAGCCGAAAATGATGATCGACGGCAAGCTCGTCGAGGGCCAGGCCGGCACCTTCACCAACATCAACCCGGCCACCGAGGAGTCGCTCGGCGAGGTTTCGGACGCGTCGAAGGAGGACATGCACCGGGCCATCGACGCCGCCCGGCGCGCCTTCGACGAGACCGACTGGTCGACCAATAAGGAGTTGCGCAAGCGCTGCCTGCTGCAGCTGCACGAGGCGATCGAGTCCGAGATCGACGAGCTGCGCGAGGAGCTCATCCTCGAGGTCGGCTCCCCGCGGGCCATCACGTTCGGACCCCAGCTGGACGCGCCGCTGGAAGACGGGCTGAAGTACCCCGCACGTCTGATCGACGAGTACGCGTGGGAAACCGACCTGGGCGACAAGGTGATCAGCCTGACCGGCGCGCTGACCACCCGCAAGGTGTGGCGGGAACCGGTCGGCGTGGTCGGTGCGATCGTGCCGTGGAACTTCCCGTTCGAGGTCACCCTCAACAAGCTCGGGCAGGCGCTGGGCACCGGCAACACCGTGGTGCTCAAGCCGGCACCGAACACGCCGTTCAACGCGAACCGGCTCGGCCGCCTGATCGCCGAGAAGACCGACATCCCCGCGGGCGTCGTCAACGTCGTCACCGCGTCGGACCACTTCGTGGGTGAGGAGCTCACGCTGTCGCCCAAGGTCGACCTGATCTCGTTCACCGGCTCGACGGTGGTCGGCAAGCGGATCATGGAAAAGGGCGCCGCGACCATGAAGCGGCTGTTCCTGGAGCTCGGCGGCAAGTCGGCCACCATCGTGCTGGAGGACGCCGACTTCGGGACGGCGTGCATGGTCGGCATCGCGCCGTGCATGCACGCCGGTCAGGGTTGCGCCAACCCGACCCGGCTGCTGCTGCCGCGGTCCCGGTATGACGAGGGCGTCGAGATCCTCAGGAACATCTACGAGAACGTTACGTGCGGCGACCCGCAGGACCCCGCAACGCTGTGTGGACCGGTGATCTCGCAACGACAGTTCGACCGCGTGACGGACTACATCAAGAAGGGCGTCGAAGAGGGCGCCACGCCCCTGGTCGGCGGGCCCGGTGCCGAAACCGGTTTCGACAAGGGATATTTCATCAGGCCAACGCTTTTCACGAACGTCGACAACAAGATGACCATCGCGCAGGAGGAGATCTTCGGCCCGGTGCTGTCGGTCATCCCGTTCGACGACGAGGAGGACGCGATCCGGATCGCCAATGACAGCGTGTACGGGTTGGCCGGCAACGTGTTTGCGGGTTCGCTCGAACGTGCGCTGTCGGTGACCCGCCGGATCAAGGCCGGCTTCATGGGTGTCAACGGCGGCGCCCCGTACGGCGCCGACACACCGTTCGGTGGCTACAAGGAAAGCGGTATCGGACGCCAGAACGGTATCGCCGGATTCGACCAGTACACCGAGATCAAGTCGGTGGCCTACCCCGCCGGCTAGGAATCACCCTTCGACGAGATTGCCGTCAGGGTTGCGGTTTTCGGGTTTGATCGCGACCTTGGCGGCAATCTTGGTGTGACCCGGCGGCAGCGGCCGTTTGAGTGTGCAGACGATGCTCCACTCGAAATAGTGGTCACCGCCCCTATCGTATTCCTTGAATCGGTGGGCAACTTGGGTGCGTTGCACCGAGGATCCCACGATTTCCCAGCCCTGCTCGCCGTAGGTCGTCGTCAGGCGGTTCGCCTGTTCCAAGACCGCTTCCAACGACTCATGGGTGTACGAGATGAAGGTGCTCTCCCATCGCTGGGGGTACCACGTGCCGTCTGACGCCAGCCACCAACCGGGCCCGGGTGCAGGAGTGCTCACATCCGGGGACCATATGCGCCGTCGACCCAACAGAAATGAACTGCAGGTGACCGTCGCCGTACACCACGCCGAAGAACTGGCGTCAACAGCGCCGACGGTGCGGCAGGTGTCGCGCGCAGTTGGCGATCGCGCGGCCGCGTCCGGGACCGCTGGCTTGACCTAATATTTGTTCAGCTCTAGATTGGCAGGAGAGGTTACGTCGCCCGGGCTGACGTTGGTGGGGGCGGTTACGTGGATGCCTAGGAGTCCTGTTGAGCGAATTCGAGAAGGTTGATTTCTTCACTGACGTGTCCCTGATCCCGGACCCGTACCCCTACTTCGATCATCTGCGGGCGCGCTGCCCGGTGCTGCCGCGACCCGATCAGGGCGTCATGGCGGTCACGGGACACGCCGAGGCGCTCGCCGTCTACAAAGATCCGGCGTTCTCGTCGTGTGTCTCGGTCGCCGGGCCGTTTTCGGGGTTGCCGTTCGAGCCCGAGGGCGACGACATCGGCAGCTTGATCGAACAACATCGCTCGCAGATCCCGATGAGCGAACACATCGTGACTCAAGATCCACCGGAGCACGCCCGGACGCGAGGTCTGCTCAGCCGCCTGCTGACACCCAAGCGGCTCAAGGAAAATGAAGACTTCATGTGGCGGCTCGCCGATCAGCAGCTCGACGAGTTCTTGTCCCGCGCCAGCTGTGAATTCCTCGACGACTATGCGCGGCCGTTCTCCGGGTTGGTGATCGCCGACCTCCTGGGAGTACCCGTGGAGGACCACGAAGAGTTTCGGGATGTGTTCTCGGGCAAATTCTCCGGTGGGGTCGAGGACGACTCGGTGACGCGCGCGCACAATCCGCTGGAATACCTCGACGACAAGTTCACCACCCACATCACCGAACGCCGCCGGCAACCACGCGAAGATGTGTTGACCGAGCTGGCCCAGGCGAAGTACCCCGACGGCTCGACCCCCGAGGTCATCGACGTCGTCCGGCTGGCGACATTCCTGTTCGCGGCCGGCCAGGAAACCACGACCAAGCTGCTCAGCTTCGGCGTCCGCACGCTGGCCGAGAACCCGGACTTGCAGAAGCTGCTCCGCGAAGACCGCAGCCGGATACCGAATTTCGTCGAAGAGACGCTGCGCATGGAGAGTCCGGTCAAGTGCCACTTCCGGATGGCCCGCACGACGACGTCCATCGGTGACACCGACATCCCGGCGGGCAGCACGGTGATGCTGCTGCCCGGCGCGAGCAACCGCGACGCGCGAAAGTTCGAGCAGCCCGACGAGTTCCGTATCGACCGGCCGAACGTGCGCGAGCACGTGGCCTTCGGCCGCGGCAATCACTCCTGCCCGGGCGCACCGTTGGCCCGCGCAGAAGGGCGAATCTCGCTGAACCGCATACTCGACCGGATGGCGGACATCGCCATCACGGAGGGCGAGCACGGGCCGCCGGACGCCCGCCGCTACACCTACGACCCGACGTGGCAGATGCGGGGTCTGAGCGAGTTGCACCTCGAATTCACGCCGATTTCGTGAGTGACCGCGAAATCGGCGAGTGGGACCCGGGCTTCACCGAACGCATGGTCGGTGCGGTAGAACCGTTGGCGCGGGCCTGGTTTCGCTTCGATGTGCGTGGGCTGGATTCGTTGCCGTCCGATGGCGGTGCCCTGATCGTCGGCAACCACTCGGGCGGCATGCTCACGCCGGACGTGCTGATCTTCGCCGCGGCCTTCTACCGCAGGTTCGGCTACGGGCGTCCGCTGTACACGCTCGGGCACGACGGGATGTTCGTCGGGCCGATGTCGGGATGGTTGGGCCGACTCGGGGTCATTCGCGCCACCTCGAAAAACACGGCGCGAGCGCTGCGGTCCGGCGGCGTGGTGCTGGTGTTTCCGGGCGGGATCTACGACGCCTACCGGCCGACGTTGGCGGAGAACGTCGTTGACTTCAATGGCCGCACCGGATACATCAGGTCGGCGATCGACGCGCGCGTGCCGATCGTGCCGATGGTCTCCATTGGCGGGCAGGAAAGCCAGTTGTTCCTCACCCGCGGCAGCTGGCTGGCGAAGCGGTTGGGCCTGTCGCGGTGGCGGTCCGACATTCTGCCGATCACCTGGGGCTTTCCCTTCGGGCTCAGCATGATCTTGCCGCCGAACCTGCCGTTGCCCACCAAGATCGTCAGCGAAGTACTGCAGCCGATCGACGTCGCCGCGCAATTCGGCGACACGCCAGAGGTCACCGACATCGACGCACACGTCCGTTCGGCCATGCAGGCCGCCCTGGACGGGCTGGCTCGCGAACGACGCTTTCCCGTTCTCGGCTAGGCCATTTCGATCGAATGCTGGCGCTTCCGTGACTGATGTGCGTTCCGGCGGTGATGATGCGGCGGGTCGACCTGTCAGCCCGTCGGCTTGACGGCGGCGGGCGGCATCGCGCTCTGCACGGCGGTCACGTCATCGGAAAATCCTGCTGCAGTACGGAGTTCGCTGAATGCGCCGACCATCGCGTCGGTGAGTTCATGGGTGTCGCCGAGGGTGCGGTCGTCGGCGATCACCGTGATGTTGAGCTGATCGACGTAGCTCCATACGGTGATGTTGATCCCACAGGCGGTGATCAGCGGCCCGGCAGAATAGATTTCGCTGACCGGGGCGCCGGCGAAACGGCCACGCTCGCGGGGCCCCATCACGTTGGAAATCGGGATGTTGAACAACCTGTTTCTGGTGTTCCGCCTGCCCAGCCATCTGAAGGCATGAGGGGCCGCAACGCCCGGTAGGTAGCTGATCAATCTGCCATAAAGTTCCGGTCCGAACAGCTCGTTGTTCTCCTTGGCGATCGTCGTTGCCACGGACGTCAGTCGCACCCGCTGCAGCGGATCATCGATGTGGGTGGGCAGCGAGACCGCCATGCCACCGAGCTCGTTGCCGCTGATCCGCTGCGGCGACCTGTCCGTGGTGGCGGGCACGGAGGCGACCAGGGGCTGGTCTGCGCTGCCGTCGTAGCGCAACAGCAGTTCGCGTAATGCACCCGCCGCGATCGCCATCACCATGTCGTTGATGGTGATCTGCAGTTGTTTACCGGTCTGCTTGACCTGAGCCAACGATAGAGTCGTGGTAGCGAAAGTCCTTGCCGGAGAGACTTTGTGGTTGATGAAAGTCGGCGGTGCGTGCAGCATCCGGGCAAGGTCCGGCTGCTCGCCGCGCTGCCGCGCGCGCCGCCGCAGCCGCCGCGCCCCGGCGAGCGCATCGGCGATCACCCCGGGTAATGCGGCCGCCTGCCGAGCGTGATCCGCGGCGGCGGCGCGCAGCAGCTGCGCCGTCGAGGGCGGCATGCACGTCGTGTCGTTGTCACGCTCGTCCTGCACCGGGCCGGTCAAGTCCATGAGTCTGGCCAGCAGGTTGGCGGAGGCGACGCCGTCGGCGAGGGCGTGGTGCATTTTGCCGATGATCGCGAATTTGTGATCGGCCATGCCTTCGGCGAAGTGGAACTCCCACAACGGACGGTCGCGATCCAGCGGAATGCCGGCGATCTGCCCGATCACCTCGTCGAGCTCTCGGCGACCGCCAGGGGCGGGCACCTGGACGCGCCGCAAATGATAGTCGAGGTCAACTTCGCAATTCTGCAGCCACATCGGATGGTGCAGTCGCCATGGGATGTCGATCAGCTTGTAGCGCAGCGGCTCCAGCCGATGCAGTCGCCGGCGTAGCGTGTGCCGAAAAACGTCGAAGCTGAACTCGACGTCGTAGGCGGCGGCGTCGATGATTGCCACCTTCAAGGTGTGCGTGTGCAGGCTCGGCGTCTCGCTGTACAACAGCATTGCGTCCATACCGTTGAGCCGCTTCACTCGACCATTATTGCCCTGCACCGCGGGCGATGAGAACAAAATTCTGGTTCGTAGACAGCGCTGAGCGGCGGCTTCCATGCCCAGAACCACCCCGGGCTTCGCCCGCCCAACCCCTTGGTTGACAATCGACGCAAGACTCCACTCTTTCGAAGTCCACGTGTCAAAGGAGACAAGACCATGGCTGAAGCCGTCATCGTCGAGGCAGTGCGTTCACCGATCGGCAAGCGCAACGGCGGATTGTCCGGGGTGCACCCGGCAGATCTGTCCGCACAGGTGCTCAACGGCCTGGTCGACAAGGCCGGGGTCGACCCGGGCCTGGTCGACGACGTCATCTGGGGCTGCGTCATGCAGGCCGGGGAGCAGGCCCTCGACATCGGCCGCACCGCGCTGCTGACCGCCGGTTGGCCCGAGACCGTCCCGGGCGTGACCGTGGACCGCCAGTGCGGCTCCAGCCAACAGTCCATCCACTTCGCCGCCGCCGGCGTCATCGCCGGGCACTACGACGTCGTCGTCGCCGGTGGTGTCGAATCGATGTCGCGGACCCCGATGGGCGCATCGCTGGCCAACGGCGGGCGCCCCTACTCGCAGGCCTTCCTGGACCGGTACCAGGGCCAGATCCCGAACCAGGGCATCGGCGCGGAGATGATCGCCGACCAGTGGGGGTTCGACCGCACCGCGCTCGACCAGTTCTCCCTCGACTCGCACGAAAAGGCCGCTGCCGCACAGGATGCCGGCGCCTTCGATGACCAGATCGTGGGCATCAAGGATCAGGACGGCAACGTGGTGCTCAAGGACGAAGGCATCCGCCGCGGGACGCCGATGGAGAAGATGGCCTCGCTGAAGCCGGCCTTCAAGGAAGACGGCGTGATCCACGCCGGCAACTCGTCGCAGATCTCCGACGGCTCGGCGGCGCTGCTTTTCATGTCCGCCGAGAAGGCCAAGGAACTGGGGCTGAAGCCGATCGCCAAGGTGCACACCGCGGCCCTGGCCGGCGCGGACCCGGTGATCATGCTGACCGCGCCCATCCCGGCGACCCAGAAGGTGCTGAAGCGCTCCGGGCTGTCCATCGGCGACATCGGCGCCTACGAGGTCAACGAGGCGTTCGCCCCGGTCCCGCTGGCCTGGCTCAAGGACATCGGCGCCGACGAGAAGAAGCTCAACCCGAACGGCGGCGCCATCGCGCTGGGCCACCCGCTGGGCGGATCCGGCGCCCGGATCATGACCACCCTGCTGTACCACATGCGGGACAAGGGAATTCAGTACGGCCTGCAGACCATGTGCGAGGGCGGCGGCCAGGCCAACGCCACCATCGTGGAACTGTTGTGACCCAGGAGCCGGGGGCCCTGGCCGAACGCCGGGGCAACGTGATGGTGATAACCATCAACCGGCCGGAAGCCCGCAACGCGGTGAACGCCGCCGTCAGCATCGGCCTCGGGGATGCGCTCGAAGAGGCGCAGCACGACCCCGAGGTGCGGGCGGTGGTGGTCACCGGCGCGGGCGACAAGTCGTTCTGCGCCGGGGCCGACCTCAAGGCGATCGCGCGGCGGGAGAACATCTATCACCCTGACCATCCCGAATGGGGCTTCGCCGGCTACGTCCACCACTTCGTCGACAAGCCCACGATCGCGGCGGTGAACGGGACCGCCTTCGGCGGTGGAACCGAGCTGGCGCTGGCCAGCGACCTGGTGGTGGCCGACGAACGCGCGCAGTTCGGCCTGCCCGAGGTCAAGCGGGGGCTGATCGCCGCCGCCGGTGGGGTGTTCCGCATCGTCGAGCAGCTGCCCCGCAAGGTGGCGATGCGGCTACTGCTGACCGGCGAACCGCTTACGGCTGCCGCCGCCTGCGAGTGGGGGCTGATCAACGAGGTGGTCGCGGCGGGCTCGGTGCTGGACGCGGCGCTGGCGCTGGCCGAGCGGGTCACCGTCAACGCGCCGCTGTCGGTGCAGGCCAGCAAGCGCGTCGCCTATGGCGTCGACGACGGCGTCGTCGTCGGCGACGAGCCGGGTTGGGAGCGGACGATGCGCGAGATGAAGGCCCTGCTCAGATCCGAGGACGCCAAGGAGGGACCGCGGGCGTTCGCCGAGAAGCGGGAGCCCGTCTGGAAGGCGCGCTAGCCCGCCAGGATGTTCACTCCGCGGTCGAACACCGGGGGTAGCAGCGTGCAGGTCGGGACGACGGCGCGCCGCACCGCGCGGGGCGTGCTGGCCAGCACCAGGGCTCGGGTGAGCAGCCGGTAATCGCGGGTGATCCGGTGCCACGCCTGCTCGTAGGACGCCGGCGTCTCGGTGGCGATGGCCTCGACCGCCGCGGCGGACTGTTTGAGCGCCAGGCTGATGCCCTCGCCGGTGAGCGCGTCCTCGTAGCCGGCCGCGTCGCCGACCAGCAGCACGCGCCCCGCGACGCGGCGCGAGACCACCTGCCGCAGCGGGCCGCAGCCGCGGGGCCGCCCCGGGGCGGCGCCGTGCAGCCGGCGGGCGAGCCGTGGGAACCAGGCCAGGTCGGGCCGGCCGCGCGACAGGATCGCCACACCAACCAGATCCGGCTCGACCGGCGTCACGTACGCCTCGCCCCAGCGCGACCAGTACACCTCGACGAAGTCCGACCATGCCGGCACCCGGTAGTGCCACCGCACGCCATAGCGCCGCGGCGTCCCCGCCGTCGCCGTGATTCCGACCGCGCGCCGGACCTGGGAATGCAGTCCGTCCGCGGCCACCAACCACCGCGCGCGTATCCCGGCGGCCGAGACGCCGTGGGCGTCCTGCGCGACGCTGGTCACCCGCGTGCGGATCCAGTCTGTGTCTTGCTCTTTGGCCCGCGCGGCCAGCGCCGCGTGCAGCGTGGTGCGACGCACGCCGCGTCCCGGCCCGCGGCGAAAGCGCGCCTGCGCCCGCCGTCGTTCACTGACGTAGGCGATCCCATGAAACGGCATGCCGACGGGATCGACGCCCAGCGACGTCAGTTCGGCCAGCCCGCCGGGCATCAACCCCTCGCCGCAGGCCTTGTCGATGGGGCCGTCGCGCGGCTCGGCCACGATCGCCGAAAGCCCAAGGCGTCGAGCGTGTAACGCCGTGGCCAGCCCGGCCGGGCCGCCGCCGACGATCAACAGGTCCGCGTCGTAGGACATGAGCGCCGCTCCTCCTCATCGCTTCGCCCTGCATCGTCGCCGGCGCGGTCGCTCACGTGTAACCCAACGCGGAGTTCTCCACCCGCAGGCGCACCCTGAGCAGTGCGGCGTTGGCCAGCGTGAAAACCGTGGCGGTCAGCCACGCCGTATGGACCAGCGGCAGCGCCAACCCCTCGGCCACCACTGCAACGTAGTTCGGATGGTGCAGCCAGCGGTAGGGACCCTGACGCACCAACGGCGCCCGCGGCAGAACGATCACCCGGGTGTTCCATCGCCGTCCCAGCGTCGCGATGCACCACCACCGCAACGCCTGGCTGGCCACCACCACCGCCAGCATCGGCCAACCCAGCCAACCGATGAACGGCCGGTCCAGCGCCCACGGCTCGACGAGGCAGCCGACCAGCAGCCCGGTGTGGATGATCACCATCACCGGATAGTGCGATCGGCCAAACTCCGTGGCGCCCTTGGTAAACGACCAACGCGCGTTACGGGTGGACACCACCAGCTCCACGACGCGCTCGAGCCCGACCGCCAGCACCAACAGGTAATACATGCCTACAGTCTTTACCAGCTCTACCAGGCCAGCAGTACCAGCTCGGAGCAGAACGCCGGGCCCATCGCGATCATCAAGCCGATCGACCCGGCGGCCGGCGGATCGGCCATGTTGGCCGCGAGCACATCGAGTACCGAGACAGACGAGAGATTCCCGTTCTCCCGCAACGAGTTTCGCGTGTGGTCGAGAGCGTCCGGGGGAAGGTCCAGGGCGCTCTCGACGGTCTCGATCACCCGCGGTCCGCCCGGATGGCACACCCAGGTCTGGACGTCGCGCGGCGTCAGCCCGTGGTCGGCGAGGAATTCGCGGACGTCGTCGCCCAGGTATTTGTCGGCGATGGTGGCCACGTCGGCGGACAGCACGATCCGGAAGCCGTCACCGCCGATCTTCCAGCCCATCACCTCTTCGGTGTCGGGGTAGATGTGGCTGCGCGTCGCCAGCACCCGGGGGCCGGTGTGTTCCCGGCCCGCGCGGTGGGCGCCCTCGGCGATCACCGCGGCCGCCCCGTCGCCGAAGAGGCTGGTGGCGACGAGGTTGGCGACCGACTTGTCGTCGCGCTGCACGGTCAGCGAGCACAGTTCCACGGCGAGCAGGGCGGCCGTCTGGTCCGGGAAGGCGCGCAGGTAGTCATGCATGCGCGCCACTCCCGCCGCGCCGGCCACACAGCCCAGCCCGAACAGCGGCACGCGTTTGACGTCCGGCCGCAGCCCGACCCGCGTCGCGAGACGCGCCTCCAGCGTCGGCACCGCCAGCCCCGTGACCGTCGTCGAAAACACGATGTCGAGCTCCGACGGCTTGACCTTGGCCTCGTCCAGGGCGGCCAGCAGCGCCTGCTCGCCCAGCTCCAGCGCGACCTCGAGATAGGCGTCGTTGGCCTCGGTGAAGCCGCTCAGCTCGCGGTACCGCGGCAGCCGCAACGCGGTGTTGCGGAACTCGACCCCGCTGCTGCGCGCGAAACGCTGGAAGTCCGGACCGGCGATGTCGGTCAGCGCGCGAATGGCTTCAGTTTGGGTATAGCGATTGGGTGGAAACTTCACCGCAACGCCGGCGATGGTCGGATCTTTCAGCGCAATGCCCGTCGAGCCGGCGAAATCACGGCTTCCCCCATGGTCCATGTATGGATGACGGTGCCGCCGCGCCACCGGTTCAACCGCCCGCGGTGCGGCCGGGCCGCTAGGGTCAGGGTATGCGGGCTCTGGTTACCGGTGCCACCGGTTACGTGGGATCACGCCTGGTCACCAAGCTGCTGGCCGATCAGCACGAGGTGGTGGCGGCGACTCGAAACCCGGAGCGCCTCAAGCGTTTCGGCTGGTTTCACGACGTCACGCCCGTCGAATTGGACGCGGCCGACCCCGCGTCGCTGGCCGCCGCGCTCGCCGGCGCCGGCCCCGTTGACGTGGCGTATTACCTGGTGCACGCGATCGGTCAGCCCGGTTTCCGCGACGCCGACAAGAGCGCCGCGGCGAACTTCGCGGCCGCGGCCCGCGATGCCGAGGTGCCGCGCATCGTCTACCTGGGCGGCTTCGTGCCCGCCGCCGAAGACCTGTCCGAGCACCTGACGAGCCGGGCCGAGGTGGCCGAGGCGCTCACCGTCCCGGGCGGCCCCGAACTGGTGTGGCTGGGCGCGGCGATCATCATCGGCGCCGGGTCGACGTCGTTCGAGATGATGCGCTACGTCGGCGACCGCTTCCCGCTGATCCCGATCCCGTGCTGGATGGACAACCCGATCGACCCGATCTCCATCCGCGACGTCCTGCACTACCTCGTCGCCGCGGCCGATCGCGACCTGGTGCCGGCCGGGGCGTACGACATCGCCGGCCCGGACACCACGACCTACCGGAACCTGCTCAAGGCGTATGCGCGGGTCTCGGGTCGCTGGCACACCGGCCTGCCGGTCGGCAGGGTCGACACCTCGCTGGCGTCGTTGATCACGGGCGTCGCGCTGCCGGTGCCGCCGGGGCTGGCGGGTGACCTGGTCGAATCGCTGGACCACCCGATGGTGGCGTCGGCCAGCGGCCTGCGCGATCGGGTTCCCGATCCGCCCGGCGGCCTGCTGGGCATCGACGAGTGCCTGACCCTGGCCGTGGCCGGCCGGTCCACGCACCGGCCGCGGCCCGTCAACGCGCTGGCCGATCCGCACCACCTCGCCAACACCGATCCCGCCTGGGCCGGCGGCGACGCGCTGCGCATCCGCCGGCTCGCCCGGCGGGTCACCCCCTCCATCGTGCGGCCGACCCTGGGTCTGGTGAACAGGGTCCCCGGACCGGTGGCCGGAGCGGTACGCACCGGCCTCGACATCCTGATCGCCCTGACCCCGAAGGTGCGTCCAGCATGACCCAGTCGACCAGTAGTCCCTACCGCACCGGCGTCTTCTCCGAAGTACGCCGTGCGGCCACCAATGTTGCTGTGCCCCATAATGAACCGCCCGCCGTCGTGCGGCGCCGACGGGTCATCGTGGCCATCACCGTGGTCCTCGGTGCCGCGGTGCTCGGGCTCTCGTTGCGGCGCCATCCGGGGGATGCGAGCTTCTACTGGCTGACCCTGGCGCTGGCGGGGGTGTGGACCGCCGGAGCGGTGATCTCCGGGCCGCTGCACCTGGGCGGCATCTGTTGGCGGGGACGCAACCAGCGGCCGGTGATCACCGGCACCGGCATCGGCCTCCTGCTCGGCGGGGTCTTCGTGGTAGGCGGCCTGATCGCCCGGCAGATCACGCCCGTGGCGGAACTGATCACCCGGGTGCTGCTCTACGCCCACCACGGCTGGTATCCGGTGATCGTGGCGATCACGCTGATCAACGGCGTCGCCGAGGAAGTGTTCTTTCGCGGCGCGCTCTACACCGCCCTGGGCCGCTACCACCCCCTCGTGATTTCAACGGTCCTCTACACGTGCGCGACGCTGGCCAGCGGCAACCCGATGCTCGGCTTCGCCGCGATCATTTTGGGCACGGTGTGTGCGTTCGAGCGGCGGGCCACCGGCGGTGTCCTGGCGCCGGTGCTCACTCACCTGGTGTGGGGGCTGATCATGGTTCTGGCGCTGCCTCCGATGTTCGGCGTCTGACGCCCGCCGAACCGACGACCTCGCGGGCCAGCGCCCGCATGGCGGCGGTGCGCACCGGCCGCACGAAGAACCAGTACACCCGGCCCGGGATGCCCCTCGGCAGAAAGGTGGACCGCTGGGTGTAGCGGGTGCCGCGGCCGTTCTGGCCGGTGACCGCTATCTCGAGCCACTCCCGCCCCGGCGCTCGCCCGGTGGAGCGCAGCCGCAACAGGGTTCCCGCCGCGCGCTCCTCGACCTTCCAGCCGGCCGCCCGTGAGTTCACCACGTCCTCGGCCGCCTTCCAGACGTTCGCGGGTTCGGCGGCGGTCGTGGCGGTGCGCACGTCGCTGTAGACGATCTCGCCCGCCCAGTCCGGGTCTGTGGGCAGCGCCTCGGCCGGTTCGGACTGTAGCGAGGACCACGTGGGTTCGGGGACACCACGAGCGGCGCGCGCGAGCGCGAGTTCGACGGCCCGCCGGTAGCCGGTGAGCCCGCCGGGGGGCGGTTCGATGATGCCGTCGATGTCCGAATTGCGCATCACCGCATCGCATTCCAGCGATTCGATGAGTGGGCGCGCCAGGCCCGGGGGGATCGGCGTGACGGTCCCGACCCACAGGCTGGCGATCGTCGGGGTCAAGAACGGCAGCACGATGAGGTAGCGCTTGCCCAGGCCCGCCACGTCGGCGTAGACCCGCATCATGTCGCCGTATTCGAGCACGTCGGGCCCGCCGATGTCCCAGGTGCGCGAGGTCGGGACCGGGGTCTTCGAAAGGGAGGCCGCCGCGGCCAGGTAGTAGAGCACGTCGCGCACCGCGATCGGCTGAATCTTGTTGTGCACCCATTTGGGCGTGGTCATGACCGGCAACCGGTCGGTGAGGTGCCGGATCATTTCGAACGACGCGGACCCCGAGCCGACGACCACCCCGGCCTGCAACACCACCGTCTCGATGCCGGAGTCGATCAGCGCGTCCCCGACGGCCTTGCGCGACGCGAGATGCGGTGAGAGATCCCGGTTTTCGGGATGCAGCCCACTCAGGTACACGATCCGTCGCACCCCCGCGCGCCGGGCGGCCGTGACGACGTTGCGGGCGGCGCGGGTTTCCTCGGCGACGAAATCCTTTGAGGTGCCCATCGAGTGGACGAGGTAGTACACCACGTCGATGCCGTCGAACGCTGCGGTCAGCGAGTCGACGTCACCCAGGTCACCGCGAGCCACCTCCGCCCGCCGCCGCCAGGGCACCTCCGCGAGCTTGTCGGGGTTGCGGGCCAACGCCCGAACGTGATGGCCCTCGTCCAGCAGTCGGGGCACCAGGCGCCCGCCGATGTAGCCGGTCGCTCCGGTGACCAGGCACCGCACCTGTTCGGGCATCGATCCTCCGTCTTTCGTCGGGGTGTCTGACGAGGAGGATTACCGCATCGCGGCGGGATTAAGCGTTGCGGCCGATCGCCGCAACAACTTTCAGCGGTCGGTGAAGTTGGCGGCGCGGCGCTGCTGGAAGGCCGTTGCGCCCTCGACGAAGTCGGGCGACTTCAGCAGCACCGACTGGCCGTCGAACTCACGCTGCAGGGCCGGGTCCAACTCGGTCAGGGTGGCCGCGTTGATCGCCAGCTTGGTCTGGGCGAACGCCACCGCCGGGCCGCCCAGCAACCGTGCGATCACCTTGTCCACCTCGGCGTCGAAGTCGCCCGCCGGATAGACCGCGGTGACCAGGCCCCACGACAGCGCCTCGGCGGCCGTCAGCCGTTCCGGAAGCAGCGCCATCTGCATGGCCCGGATCCGGCCGACCGCGGCGGCCACCAACGCCGACGCGCCGCCGTCGGGCATCAACCCGATCTTGGTGAAGGCGAGCATGAAAAACGCGCTCTCCGAAGCCAATACGATGTCACAGGCCAGGGCGATGGAGACGCCGACGCCGGCTGCGGGACCCTGAACGACCGCGACCACCGGATGCGGCAGCGCGGCGATCGCGCGCACCAGCCGGTTGATCTCGAGGATGATCTCGTCGGGCGGGACGCCGCCGCCGTCGGACACGTCGTCGGCGCTGATCCCCGCGCCGGAGCTGAAGCCGCGTCCGGCGCCGCCGAGCCGCACCACCTTCACCTCGGGGTCGGTGGCCGCGTACTCCATCGCGTCCGCGATGCCGGTGATCACCGGAACGGTCAGCGAATTGAGGCTGTCGGGCCGGTTGATGGTCACCGAGAACACGCCGTCGACCAGCGTGACGTCCAGGCCTGCGACTTGGGGGAGGGTGGCGATCGCGGAGGAAGGCATGGGCTCACCATAAGTGACCGGGGTGCGCGGCCCTCCGGCGCGGCTGCGAAGATGTCGAACGACCGGTTGTTTGGGTTGCGATCGGTCAACGGCGTCAGAGCGGACGAAAGGTCGGTGCATCGTGGCTGGACCATTGAAGGGACTGCGTGTTGTCGAGCTGGCCGGCATCGGCCCCGGCCCGCACGCGGCGATGATCCTGGGGGATCTGGGCGCCGACGTGGTGCGCATCGACCGCCCGTCGTCGGGCCCCGGCGGCGTCGCAAAGGACGCCATGATGCGCAATCGGCGGGTGGTGACCGCCGACCTGAAGTCCGACGAAGGGCGCGGCCTCGTCCTCAAGCTGATCGCGAAGGCCGACGTGCTGATCGAGGGCTACCGGCCCGGTGTCACCGAGCGGCTCGGCCTGGGTCCCGAAGACTGCGCCAAGGTCAACGACCGGCTGGTCTACGCCCGGATGACCGGCTGGGGCCAGACCGGCCCGCGCAGCCAACAGGCGGGTCACGACATCAACTACATCTCGCTGAACGGCATCCTGCACTCCATCGGCCGGGCCAACGAACGGCCGGTGCCGCCGCTGAACCTGGTCGGCGACTTCGGCGGCGGCTCGATGTTCCTGTTGCTCGGCATCCTGTCCGCGCTGTGGGAGCGGCAGACCTCCGGCAAGGGGCAGGTCGTCGATGCCGCGATGGTGGACGGCTCCAGCGTGCTGGTCCAGATGATGTGGCAGATGCGCGCCTCGGGTATGTGGACCGATGCCCGCGGCACCAACCTGCTCGACGGCGGCGCCCCCTACTACGACACCTACGAATGTGCCGACGGGCGCTACGTCGCGGTCGGCGCCATCGAGCCGCAGTTCTACGCCGCCATGCTGGCCGGACTCGGCCTGGACGGCGCCGACCTGCCCGGGCAGAACGACGTCAGCCGCTGGCCCGAACTGCGTGCGGTGCTCACCGAGAAGTTCGCCAGCCAGGACCGCGACCACTGGGCCAAGGTGTTCGCCGACTCCGACGCCTGCGTGACGCCGATCCTGGCGTTCGGCGAGGTGCTGACCGAGCCGCACATCACCGAGCGGAACACCTTCTACGAGGTCGACGGCGGCCTGCAGCCGCTGCCGGCGCCGCGGTTCTCCCGCACCGCGCCGGAGACACCGCGCCCCGCGGCGCCGGTGGACGACGCCGAAGCGGTACTCAAGGACTGGGTATAGTCCCAACCAACCAGTTGGCTGGAAACCGGAGAATCAGGAAGGACTCGGATGGAGATCAAAGACGCCGTCGCCGTCGTCACCGGGGGAGCGTCAGGCCTGGGCCTGGCCACCACCAAGCGACTCCTCGACCGCGGCGCCCAGGTGGTGGTCATCGACCTGCGCGGCGAAGAAGCGGTCCGCGAGCTGGGCGATCGCGCCCGCTTCGTCGAGGCCGACGTCACCGATGAGGCCGCCGTCGGCAAGGCGCTGGACGCCGCGGAGTCGATGGGCACGCTGCGCATCAACGTCAACTGCGCCGGCATCGGCAACGCCATCAAGACGCTGTCCAAGGACGGCCCGTTCCCGCTGGACGGCTTCAAGAAGGTGATCGGGGTCAACCTGATCGGCACGTTCAACGTGCTGCGGCTCGCCGCGGAGCGCATCGCCAAGACCGAGCCGGTGGGGCCGAAAGGCGAGGAGCGAGGCGTCATCATCAACACCGCCTCGGTCGCCGCGTTCGAGGGCCAGATCGGCCAGGCCGCCTACTCGGCGTCCAAGGGCGGTGTCGTCGGCATGACCCTGCCGATCGCGCGCGACCTGTCGCGCGAGCTCATCCGCGTGGTGACCATCGCGCCGGGCCTGTTCAAGACGCCGCTGCTGGGCTCGCTGCCCGAGGAGGCGCAGGCCTCGCTGGGCAAGCAGGTGCCGCACCCGGCCCGGTTGGGTGACCCCGACGAGTACGGCGCCCTGGCCGTCCACATCGTCGAGAACCCGATGCTCAACGGCGAGGTCATCCGCCTGGACGGCGCCATCCGCATGGCGCCCCGCTGAGCAGCACCACCGTCGGACAAAACGAAAGCCCCCCGCATCGGCGGGGGGCTTTCGTGAAAACCAGGCTCAATGGCTACTTGCGAAACCATCGACTGACGTTGGGTTCGGCCATCAACAGCCGTGCGAGCATGCTCATGGTCTGCCTCAGCTCGCCGCTTGCAGTTCGTCGAACTGCTCCGAGGTCTCGCCTTCCACCAGCACGTCGCCGTGGTAGAGGGCTTCGAAGTCAACTTTGATGACGTCGGCACTTGTGTCGTCGATCCACATGACACTGAGCGTATGGGCCACCATTAAGGAATCTTTGAGTCACGATTCGGAAAACCTTGGCAATTTACCGGCAAGTAGGTTGACCGGCGCCCGCGCGGCGATTTAGGCCCTGAGCTGCTTAGTTGCGGCACATTTTTCTGGCCGGACTCTTACCGTCGGAGCGGTTTAAAACCGCGTCGTTGAACGCTCCAGACGCCCGGCTGCGTGCTTAAAGAGAACACTGTTCGACGCGTGGAAATTAGCGTTTGTTACGTTGTCGCGGATAAGCCAGCGGCCAGGGCAATGGGGCACCGGCAGCGGAAGGGCACGACATGCTGCAAAAGATCGCCCGACTCGCCATCAGGGCGCCCCGCCGCATCGTCGCGACCGGTGTGCTGGTTTTCGTCGCCGCCGCCATCTTCGGTGTTCCCGTCGCCAAGAGCCTGTCGCCGGGCGGCTTCCAGGACCCGGACTCCGAGTCGGCGCGCGCCATCAGCGTGTTGAGCGACAAGTTCGGGCAGAGCGGCCAGCAGGTGCTCATCCTGGTGACCGCCCCCGGCGGCGCCGACAGCGAACAGGCCCGCAAGGTGGGCACCGACCTCGTCGACCAGCTGCAGAAGTCCCCGCTGGTCTACAACGTCTCTTCGCCCTGGACCGTGGCGCCCCAGGCCTCCGCCGACTTGGTGAGCCGCGACGGCAAGTCCGGGCTCGTGGTGGTGAACCTCAAGGGCGGCGAGAACTACGCCCAGAGCAACGCGCAGACTTTGGCGGACCAGTTCATCCACGACCGCGACGGCGTCACCGTCCGCGCCGGCGGCGCGGCGATGCAGTACGCGCAGATCAACACGCAGAACCAGGCCGACCTGCTGGTCATGGAGATGATCGCGCTGCCGCTGAGCTTCCTGGTGCTGATCTGGGTGTTCGGCGGGCTGCTGGCCGCGGCGCTGCCGATGGCGCTGGGCGCGCTGGCCGTCGTCGGGTCGATGACGGTGTTGCGCCTCATCACCTTCACCACCGAGGTCTCGATCTTCGCCCTCAACCTGAGCACCGCGCTGGGCCTGGCCCTGGCCATCGACTACACCCTGCTGATCGTCAGCCGCTACCGCGACGAGCTGGCCGACGGCCACGACCGCGACGAAGCCCTCATCCGGACCATGGCCACCTCCGGGAGGACCGTGCTGTTCTCCGCGATCACCGTGGCGTTGTCGATGTCGGCCACGGTGGCCTTCCCTATGTACTTCCTCAAGTCGTTCGCCTATGCCGGCGTCGCGACCGTCGCCTTCGTCGCGGCCGCCTCGATCGTCATCACCCCGGCGGCGATCGTGCTGCTGGGCCCCCGGCTGGACGCCCTGAACGTGCGCCGCCTCGGGCGCCGCATGCTGGGCCGCCCCGAGCCCGCGCACAAACCCGTCGAGCAGCTGTTCTGGTATCGGTCCACCAAGTTCGTGATGCGCCGCTGGGCGCCGATCGGCCTGACCGTCGTCGCGCTGCTGTTGCTACTCGGCTATCCGTTCCTGCGGGTCACCTGGGGTTTCCCCGACGACCGGGTGCTGCCGCGGTCCGCGTCGGCGCATCAGGTGGGCGACCGGCTGCGCAACGGCTTCGAGCGCGACTCCGCGACGTCGGTGCCCGTCGTCGTCCCCGATGCCACCGGCCTGGGCCCGGCGGACTTCGACAACTACGCGGCCGCTTTGTCGCGGGTCGCCGACGTGTCGGCGGTGGCCGCCCCCGGCGGCACCTTCACGGCCGGCAACCGGGTGGGACCGCCGGCCGGGGCCACCGGGCTGCACGACGGCAGCGCGTTCCTAACCGTCAGCAGCACCGCGCCCCTCTTCTCCACGGCGAACGACACCCAGCTCAAACGGCTGCACGAGGTGCCCGGGCCCGCGGGCCGATCCGTCGAGATGGGCGGGGTCGCGCAGGTCAACCGCGACAGCGTCGACGCCGTGACCGACCGGCTTCCGCTGGTCCTCGGGCTGATGGCGGCGATCACCTTCGTCTTGCTGTTCCTGCTGACCGGCAGCGTGCTGCTACCGGCCAAGGCGCTGGCCTGCAACTTCCTGTCGCTGACGGCGGCGTTCGGCGCGCTGGTGTGGATCTTCCAGGACGGACACCTGGGTGCGCTCGGGACGACGCCCAGCGGGACGCTGGTGGCCAACATGCCGGTGCTGCTGTTCTGCATCGCCTTCGGGCTGTCCATGGACTATGAGGTCTTCCTGCTCTCCCGGATCCGGGAGTACTGGCTGTCCTCCGGCGCGGCCCGGCCGGCCAGGCCGACGGCCAAGCAGGCCCACGCCGCCAACGACGAGAGCGTGGCGCTCGGCGTCGCCCGCACCGGGCGGGTGATCACCGCGGCCGCGTTGGTGATGTCGATGTCGTTCGCCGCGCTGATCGCGGCCCACGTCTCGTTCATGCGGATGTTCGGCCTCGGCCTGACGCTGGCCGTGTTCGCCGACGCCACGCTGGTGCGGATGGTGGTGGTGCCGGCCTTCATGCACGTGATGGGGCGATGGAATTGGTGGGCGCCCAAACCCCTGGCGTGGCTGCACGATCGCTTCGGCATCAGCGAGGGTGGCGCCGAGGAACCCGCCGAATCCCTCGAGCCGGCCGCGGAATCCCTCGAGCTTCCCGAGCCGGTCGGCGAGCCGGTACCCAATGTCGGCTAACGCCGACCGGTTCGTCGTTGCGGACCCTATCGTGGGGCTCATCCCAGTCGGAAGGTTCACGTACGCATGACAACGGTGGTCGACAACCCCTTCTTCGCGCGCGTCTGGCCCGTCGTCGCCACCCATGAAGCCGAGGCGATCCGGGCGATGCGCCGGGAGAATCTGGCCGGCCTATCCGGCCGGGTCCTCGAAGTCGGCGCCGGAATCGGCACGAACTTTCCCCACTACCCGGACTCGGTCGACGAGGTGGTCGCGGTGGAGCCCGAACCACGGCTGGCGGCCCAGGCCCGGGCCGCGGCTCAGGCGGTGCCAGCCCGCGTCGTGGTGACCGGGGAGACGGTCGAAGCGTTCAGCGGCGGCGAGCCGTTCGACGCCGTGGTGTGTTCCCTGGTGCTGTGCTCGGTGCGCGATCCCGGCGGCGTGCTGCGGCGCTTGTATTCGCTGCTGCGGCCGGGCGGCGAACTGCGCTACCTCGAGCACATCGCCAGCGCCGGTGCGCGGGGCCGCCTGCAGCGTTTCGCGGACGCGACGCTGTGGCCCCGGCTGTTCGGCAACTGTCACACCCACCGCGACACCGAGCGCTCGATCGTCGAGGCGGGATTCGAAATCGACGCGTCCCGGCGGGAATTCACGCTGCCGGCCTGGGCGCCGATGCCCGTCTCCGAGCTACTGCTCGGCCGCGCGCGCCGGCCCTGACGGCCGGCCCGTCAGTTCAGCAGTGCCGGTAGCCGTTGCAGCAGCCCGGGCAGCGCCCGGCTGGCCGTCTCACGCATGCTGATCGTCGCGCTGCCCGATAGCGGCGTGGTTTCGGGATTGACCTCGATGACCGCCGTGCCCCGGGACAGCGCCAGCTCGGCCAGCCCGGCCGCCGGATAGACGATCGCCGAGGTCCCCACCACCACCATGACGTCGGCGGCCTCGGTGGCCTCGACGGCGCGCTGCCACGGCTCGTCCGGCAGCTGCTCACCGAACCACACGATGTCGGGCCGGATCAGCCCGCCGCAGTGACATACCGGCGGCTCCACCTCCAGCGCCGGTTCGGGCATCGCGGGCAGCGCGCCGGAATAGCCCACACCGCAACGCGCACAACGGAATTCGAACAGGCTGCCGTGCAGATGGTGAACCGACCGGCTGCCCGCCCGCTCGTGTAGGTCGTCGACGTTCTGGGTGATGACGCTGACCTCGGCGTCGTCTTGCCAGGCGGCGATGGCCCGGTGCCCCGCGTTCGGTTGGACGTCGGCGACCAGATAGTGGCGCCACAGATACCAGCCCCAGACCCGCTGCGGGTTGTCGTGCCATCCCTGGGTGCTGGACAGCTCGTACGGGTCGAAGCGGGCCCACAATCCGTTCTTGTCGTCGCGGAAGGTCGGCACCCCGCTTTCGGCGGAGATCCCCGCGCCGCTGAGCACCGCTACTCGCATCCCACCAAGATAGCCGGGGGTGGGGGATACTGGACGGGTGGAGCTGGGTGACTGGTTGAAGGTCGACATGAAGGCGGGAAAGCCGTTGTTCGACCAGCTCAGGACGCAGGTCATCGACGGCGTCCGGGAGGGCGCGTTGCCGCCCGGCACCCGCCTGCCTACGGTGCGGGACCTGGCCGGCCAGCTCGGTGTCGCCGTCAACACCGTGGCGCGCGCGTACCGCGAGCTGGAAAGCTCCGCGATCATCGAAACCCGTGGGCGCTTCGGCACTTTCATCGCCCGCTACGACCCGACCGACGCGGCGATGGCGGCCGCGGCCCGCGAGTACGTCCGGGTGGCGCGCGGGCTCGGGCTGGACAAGGCCGACGCGGTGCGTTACATCGAGGCGGTGCCCGACGAGTGACAAGTGTTCGCACAAGGCCGAAACCCCTTGGCGCGCCGTCACTTTGCTAGTCGGGGTTCAGCGCAACACCTTGTCCAACGTGCGTAGGTTGCGTGTAGTGGTCGACGACTTGTACCGCGGCTTACCCATCGTCTTGCCGATGCTGCTGTCCAGCGTGCCGCCCTTGGCGACCTGCCAGTAGATGACGCCGTCGCCGCGGCGGACCTTCTCGTCGGGGCCGGTGTCGACGAGCCGCTCGTCGAGCTCGTCGAGCACCGCCTTGTCGGCGACGAACGTGACGTAGGAGTGATAGCCGTCGACCTCGCGCTCGAACGGGTAGGCATCGACCACGGCGCGCACCGTGTCGACGTCGTAGGCCAGCACCCACGCGTCGTAGCCGAACCGGTCGCGCAGCGCGGCTTCGGCCTTCTTGCGCACGGACGCCACGCCGGCGGTCGACTCCAGCAGCACATTGCCGCTCGCCAGGATGGTCCGGACCTGGGTGAACCCCGCCTCGCTCAGGGCGGCCGCCACCTCGGCCATCTTGAGATTGACGCCCCCGACGTTGACGCCACGCAGAAACGCCGCGTACTTGGTCATGCCCCGATTTCACCAGGTCGGCCGCGCGACCGATATCCCGGGCCGTCCGCGACGTAGTCTTTCGTCATGGGACGCCAAGTCTTCGACGACAAATTGCTGGCCTTGATCAGCGGACACTCCCTCGGGGTGCTGGCCACCATCAAGCGCGACGGGCGGCCGCAGCTCTCCAACGTGAGCTATCACTTCGATGCGCGCAGCGTGGCGATCCAGGTGTCGATCACCGAGCCGCGCGCCAAGACCCGCAACCTGCGCCGCGACCCGCGGGCCTCGATCCTGGTCGACGCCGACGACGGCTGGTCCTACGCGGTCGCCGAGGGCACCGCCGAGCTGACGCCCCCCGCGGCCGCGCCGGACGACGACACCGTGGAGGCGCTGATTGCGTTGTATCGCAACATCGCCGGTGAACACCCGGACTGGGACGAATACCGGCAGGCGATGGTCACCGACCGGCGGGTGCTGCTGACGCTGCCGATCTCCCACCTGTATGGCATGCCGCCGGGCATGCGGTAGCCGCGCCGCCTAGGCGAACCGTTTCGGCAATCCGGGGCTAGGCTGCCCCCTATGGCTGAATCGACCGGTGGTTCCAAGTCGTCGGACTCTTCGCGGGCCGCTGAGTCGCCCGGGTCGGACGACGACACCAAGCGCAAATTCCGCGAAGCGCTGGACCGCAAGATGGCGAAATCCTCGACCGGGTCCGACCACAAGGACGGCGCCGGCAAGCAATCGCGGGCGCACGGCGCGGCGGGGGCCGCCGGGAGTTCCGGCGCAAGAGCGGCTGACGGCCGCCGGCGAAACATGCTGTGCGCCGCAACGTTTCGCGGGCGTCAGCCTTTCGTCGTGCGTCAGCCTTTCGGCGCGGTGAACAGGGCGATCGACGGGTCGGCTTGGCCGGGTTGGCCGCGCAGGCTGCCCCGGGTGCTGGGGTGTTCGAAGTCCACCCGCGACGGGTCGTTGCGCTATGCCCAGTCCGCCACAATGGTGCGCTGACTGAATTTCCAGCGGCCGTCGTGTCTGGTGTACGTGTCCAGGTATCGCCCGCCGATGATGACGTCGATGTCGTGCTCGGGGCCCGCGAAGGTGTGAAACACCAGGCAGTAGATCTCGCCGCGCGCCGTGTCGCCGTCGACCACGAAGTTCGTGGTGGTGATGTTGTGTTGGGAGACACGCACATACGGTTCTGCGGCTTGCAGTTGCGCGATGAACTGTTCGACGCCGCCGGTCGAGAACGAGCCGTGCGAATCGGTCGCGTCGGGGTGGTAGAGGCCGCGTAGCGCGTCGTAGTCGGCGCGGTCTACCGCCCGGCAGTAGGCGGTGACGAGCTGATGCAGCTCGTCGCGCGCCAGCATCAGCGCCAGCTTGCCCTCGTCGACCACCACGCCACGATAACGCGGTAGACGGAAGCCGGCGCCGTCGGACAGAGCGTGAACTCCCGTCGACGGGTTGCCGGTCTTCTGCCGCTCTCACGGGGCGACTCAGGCGCAGGCCTCGGCGTCTGGCCTAGTCTTTCAGTTTCGCGGCCAGCCCGAAGTTCTCGACGAGCGCGCGCGAATCCGCGACCGGGACCCAAAATTCGGGTTCGTCCTTCACCTTGGGCACGTCGCCGCGCCACGCGCGACGACATTCGATGGTCAGCGGTTGCAAGCCAGGAACGCGCACGACCAGGACCGGCACGTTATACGACTGCTCCGGGCCGACCTGCCGGTAATGAGCCGGTGTCGCGGTCACCCGCGCGCGCGACGCCGAGGCGACCAGCGTATTGGTGTTCGGGTCGATAACATGGACCGCATCTGCACCCACTTCGATGGCCAGACGTGGTGGCGGGGTCTGATTCGCGCGGTGGAACCTGAAGGGCCCGACCGGTTTCAGGGGCGGATACAGCAGACAGCGAACCGGCTCGCCCGGCGCGTGCCCGCGTACCTCCAACCCAGAGTGGCGGGCGACCATGGTGAGCACCTCGTCGAAGTCTGCGGCCGGCAACCACCCGTCTACGCGGTCGGTGGGCGGCGCCTGCAGCGGTGTTGCGGTGGCGAGGCGATGATCTCGTCCGCCGAGAACAAAGCGGTGCGTGCCGCAGTGCAGGTGAAGCGCGGTACCCGATGTCGTCATGGCCTGCCCGACGGTGAATACGCCCAGCTTCGCGCCATCGAATGAATACACCTCGCGCGGCTTCTCATCGACGGTGAGGCCGTCGCTCGTGACGCAAATGGTGATCTTCTTGTTGGACCCCCACCGGCGAACGCCGAGCACAGCAAAAAGCGTTACCCCGAGAGCCATGACGATAAGGACGATCCAGGCAAGGGCCCATGCGGATGGAACCGCGAACATGACCGCGAACACCGCGACGAACCCCGCCCACGTCCCGTAACTGCAGATCAAGGCCCACGTCTGCAGCCGCGGGGTGGTTACCACGAAACGGCGCGACCCGGCGGCGTGGTCCGGGCTTGCCGGTGGGAGATCCGGGCCGCGCTTGTGCGCCGCCAGTTGACGTTCCGGCTCGGCGATGCGTTGCTCGGGGTCGTCCCCGTCCATCTGCAAAGGATCGCACCCCATAGCCGCTGGTGCAGCCGAATCAACGCCGACGAAGTGCCGCCACGGATGACCTGGCCGGGACGCCGCGGCCAATACTCAGTAGGTGTTTCGATCACGCGCAGCCCTAGACTGTCGGAGTGCCGAACCTGTGCCTGGCCGGTGATCCGGAAGCCGATGCCCTGTTGGACGAGAATCCGTTCGCATTGCTTGTCGGAATGGTCTTGGATCAGCAGGTCCCCTTCGAGACGGCGTTCGTCGGTCCGAAGCGGATCGCGGACCGGATGGGGAGCCTCGATACCGCCGAAATCGCGGACTACGACCCCGACAAATTCGCCGCACTCTGCTCGCAAAGGCCTGCGATACACCGCTTTCCGGGGTCGATGGCCAAGCGCATCCAAACGCTGGCACAGATCATCGTGGACCGCTACGACGGCGACGCGGCCGGTTTGTGGACGGCCGGCGACCCCGACGGCAGCGAGCTGCTGCGGCGGATCAAGGGACTGCCCGGATTCGGCGCCGTCAAGGCGCAGATCTTTTTGGCGCTGCTGGGCAAGCAGTACGGCGTGACGCCGAAAGGATGGCGGGCGGCGGCGGGGGACTTCGGCAAGGCCGGTTCGCACATATCGGTCGCCGACATCGTCGACGCCCAGTCGATGGGGAAAGTGCGCGCCTACAAAAAGCAGATGAAAGCGGCAGCCAAAGCGGCTAAGTAGCAGGTCCGGAGAAGGGAAGGGCGGCAACGTGAAGACACACCTGACGTGTCCGTGCGGCGAAGCCATCGTCGGCAAGGACGAGGACGAACTGGTCGAGTTGACCCAGGCTCACCTCGCCAGTGCGCATCCTGGCCTCGAGTACGACCGCGACGCCATCTTGTTCATGGCGTACTAGCCGCGCTCGACGAAAATGCGCGTGCCCCCGGTCGGGGACACGCGCATTGGGGGCGGTGGTTCGTTACGGCACCACCGTCGAGCCGATGGTGGGCAAGAACTGGCACTGCTTTTCCTTCGTGGTGACCTGCCCGAAGATCGTCGACATGATGCTGCCCGAGCCGGTGTCGACGATCGCGCTCAACGTCGTCGGCCCCTCCGGGTTGATGTCCGGACGCGGCTGCAGGGCGACGGTTCCCGACTTTCCGGTGGTCAGGTTCACCCAGGTGACGTTCAGCGGCAACTTCTGCACGTCGGCGGGGCCGGGCGTGCCGACCGCGGTGAACACGTAGGCGGTCTGGCCGGGCCCCGGACCCGGCGCGGGAATCTTGGCCGGCCCCGCCACCGACAGCGCGGTGGCGATGGCGCTGGTGCCGTCCGCGAGGCAGTTGGAGCCGATCGACGGGTACATGAAGTCCTGCGTGGGCGGCGTGTCAGGGCCGAACCCCGGGTTCGCCGCGGCGGGGCGGCGTCGGGCGCCGGTGCGGGCGCGGGTGCGGGCGCGGGGCCGGTGCGGCCTCCGGTGCGGGCGGGGCCGCCGGCGGTGCCGCGGCCGGGGCCGGTGGCGCCGGGGCCGGCGCCGCGACGGGCACGTTGGCCGGTTGGGCGGGTCCCGGTGCGACGGGTGCCGCGGCGGGTGCGGGACCGGCCGCGTGCGCCGGGTCGATGCCGGCCGGCAGGTGCGCCTCGGGCGCCGGGGCGGCTGCGGGCGCGGGAGCCGCTGCGGGTGCGGGCGCCGGTACCGCCGCGGGGGCCGGGGCTGCCGCTGGAGCTGGAGCGGCGGGAGCCGCCATGGGTGCCGGGCCGGCCGCGTGGGCCGGGTCGATGCCGGCGGGCAGGTGGGCCTGCAAACCGGGCTCTACCCCGGCCGCGGGCACGTGTTGCGCCGGCGCGCCGGGCTCGGCGACGAACTGATTGACCGCGGCCGCAACGTTTTTCGACTCGCTGGGCGTGCTCGGGTTGTGCGCGAAGGCTTGCGCTGCCGCCATCAGCAGCTGTGTCGCTTGCTGCGGGTCGGCGGCCGCTTGCTGGATGAGCGGGCTCAGCTGCGACAGGGCAGGCAGGCCCGGCAATCCTGGGGCCGCATTCGGCTGCGGTGTCGGCTGCGGCGCCGCCGGGTCGGCTGCCGCGCTCGGGCAGAGCCCGAACGCGACAGCCGATGCCGTGACGACAGCGGCCAAACCTTTGGACAGATTCCAAGTGGTTGCCACGGTGTGTGTCCTCCGGTTCTCAGTGGTGGTTTAGCCGTTTACGAAACAGATCAGGGCAGGGCGGCCAGCAGCGGCGCTGCCGGACCGGCGGGGCTGGCCGCCGGCGCGGGTGCCCCGGCTGGCGCGGGTGCGGCCGGAGCCTGACCCGAAGCGAGCGCCGGCAGGTCCTGCGGGAGCGTGACTTTCGGAGGCACACTGACCGGCAGGCCGGCGGGCATCGCCGGCATGTTGACCTGCGCCTGCGGAATCTGCGGAGCCGGCGGAGTGGCCGGTGCCGCCGGAGAGGACAGCCCCGGGATCGCGGGCAGGCCCGGGATCGACGGAGCGGACGGGGCGGCGGGACCCGCAGCCGCCGGCTGCGCACCCGTCAAGCCCTGGATCATCCCCGGGATACCGCCGGTCGCCGTCGACGGCGCGGCGGGGGTCGCCGACTGCGCCAGCCCCGGAAGGAAGGGGTTGGCCGCCGTGGAAGGCACCTGGCCGGCGGGGCTGGTCGGCGCGGTCAGTCCGGGAATCGACGGAAGGCCCGCCGCCGGAGCCGCCGCGGTTGCCGGCGAGGTGGCCGCCGGAACACCCGGGAAGCTGATGCCCGGGGAGGCCGGAGCCGCCGGCGGGGTGGCGCCGAGTGCGGTCGCGAGGTTCTGCAGGATTTGCGGTGCGTTGGCCGCCGAACTGATCAGCTGCTGCGGAATGTTCGGCACGGCCGGGGCCGGCACGGGGTCGGCGTGGGCGATACCGCCCGTCAATAGCGCTGCGGACGAACCGACCACGACGGCGGCTGCTCGCATGTAAGTCCAGATGGTTGGCATGACTCTCCCTGATTGATCGATTACAGGTCCGGCGCTGAAGTTACTTTGATGCAGATGGGACTCAAGTGACACGTGTGGCATTTATGAACTCGTTACTGATACGAGTGAGAAGGGTGACCGAACGGGCGAAAAGAGCCCTCCACGAAGCTGAATGGGGACCGACGGCCCCGCCGCGCGGACCCCGCTCGCTAAAGTCGGGCGGATAGACACCACCTCGGCCGCTCCGGCGGCACCCAAGCCCCAGCGGTTGGCGAGTCTTTGTCAGGCGGCCGCGCCGATGCTGCTCATCGCGAGCATCGCCGCGCGGCTGGCGTGGACGTATCTGGCTCCCAACGGCGCGAACTTCGTCGACCTGCACGTGTACCTCGGCGGGGCGGCCGCGATCGACCACCCCGGCACCCTGTACAGCTACGTCTACGCCGACCAGACGCCCGACTTCCCGCTGCCGTTCACCTACCCGCCGTTCGCGGCCGTCGTCTTCTACCCCCTGCACCTGTTGCCGTTCGGCCTCGTCGCGTTCCTCTGGCAGGTCGCCACCATGGCCGCGCTGTACGGCGCGGTCCGGCTCAGCCAGCGCCTGATGGGCGTGGCCACCGGTGCCGCCGGCCGGCGGGTGGCGATGCTCTGGACCGCCGTCGCAATCTGGATCGAGCCGCTGCGCAGCACATTCGACTACGGACAGGTCAACGTGTTGCTGATGACCGCGGTGCTGTGGGCGGTCTACACCACCCGGTGGTGGCTCTCGGGGCTACTGGTGGGCGTGGCGGCCGGCATCAAGTTGACCCCCGCGATCTCCGGTGTCTATCTGGTCGGCGCGCGCCGGTGGGGCGCCGCGGTGTTCTCGGCTGTCATTTTCGTTGCCACCATTGGGATTTCGGTCTTGGTCGTCGGCGATCAGACGCGCTACTACTTCACCGACCTGCTGGGCGATGCCCATCGGGTGGGCCCCATCGCCACCTCGTTCAATCAGTCCTGGCGCGGCGGCATTTCGCGGATCCTGGGCCACGACGTGGGATTCGGCCCGCTGGTGGTGACCGCCGTCGCCGTCACCGCGGTGCTGGCGGTGCTGGCCTGGCGCGCCCTGGGCTCCACCGATCGGCTGGGCAGGCTCCTGGTGGTGGAGCTGTTCGGGCTGCTGCTCTCACCGATTTCGTGGACGCACCACTGGGTGTGGCTGGTGCCGCTGATGATCTGGGCGATCCACGGCCCGGTGCGCGAGCTGCGCGGAGCGCGCATCGTGGGCTGGGGTTGGCTGGCGCTCACCGTGATCGGCGTGCCGTGGTTGCTGAGCTTCGCCCAACCGACCATCTGGCAGGTGAGCCGGCCTTGGTACCTGGCGTGGGCCGGGCTGATCTACATCGTGGCGGCGGTGGCGACGTTGATCTGGATCGCCGCCAGCGGACGGAAGGCGGGGTTCGCGCCGAGCGTGACCACCGACCGCGGCGAGGGTGCGAAAAACTAGTTGTCGACGATGCCGTCGATGTCGCGCGCCATGTCGATGTCGTTATTGGTGATGCCGCCCTCGGAATGCGTGACGAGGGCGAAAGTCACTGTCCGCCAACGAATATCGATGTCCGGGTGGTGGTCTTTGCTCTCCGCGTGCTCGCCCACCCGGCGTACGGCATCGATGCCGGCGAGAAAACTCGGAAATTTGATCGAGCGGCGCAGGGCGCCGTCGGCGCGCTCCCATCCGTTGAGATCGGGCAGTGCGGCGTCTACTTGCTCATCCGTTAACACAGCCATGTCCCGACGGTATACCGTCGGCGGCCACGCCGCGGGGGAGGAATTCGCGACACTTTCCGACGGGCTTGTCGACGACGAGGTCAACTAGGAGGCAACAGCGGGACCCGGCGCCTGACTTTTCTGATCCAGCTGCACCACGACGCTTTCCTCCGGCGGGTTGCTGCGTTCCTGGTATGCCGACTCGAGGATCGCCGGAACCCTTTGCAGGTCGTGGGCCACGCCCATCAGTTCTTCCAGGATCATGATTCGTCGCTGATTCGCTTCGGCCAGCGCCCTGCGCGCCTGCTCGTCGGAATGGCGAGCTCGCTCCTTTGCGTCGGTGAGGAGCTGGTCGCGCTCACGCTGGGCTTCCTGCCACGCCGCGTCGATCGCCGACTGGGCTTCGGCGCGCAGTCTGGCGAGTTCGGCGTCGAATTCTTTCCTGCTTGCCGCGCATTCCGCCTCGACCGCCTTGCGCTGCGCGGCGATGTCTGCCAGCAACTCCCGGTGCTCTCGTTGGGCAGCGTCGGCCTCGGCCTCAGCCTGGGCGATCAGCGCTTCTACCTCAGCGCGCGACTCGTCCTGCATCTGGGAAATCTCATCGATCGCGCGCCTCAGCAACTTCGCCATCCGATGTTGCATGGCGTAGGGCGAGGGCGAGGTGTCCGAGAGGACGGCGATCTCGTCCTTGAGGCAGGCGACTTCGATCCGCAGCGCGACCGCCTCATCGTTGGATTCGTTTCGCTGGGCCCTGAGGTTGTGGACTTCGTCGCTCAGGGACTTGTATTTGGTGAGCAACACCTGGATGTAGGTATCGACCGCGGCCCTGTCATAGCCCCTGAATGTGCGGGTGAACGTCGGTGCGGGTTCGGTGGTCATTGCCAACCCCCATTCCTGGAAGTGCCTGCTAGAGATAGTGACCGGCCAGGGCCACAGTATCCCACGCTGGCGGTCAAACCGGAAGAGAACCGTTGTGCCACAAAGCATTTCGACACGCGACGCGAGAATTTAAGGCCGTTCCGGTGGAATTTGATCTTTCTCCCGGCCCAGGCCGTCGTGCCCCGCGCGGGCCCCGACGGTATACCGTCACTGGCCATGCCCACCCAGATCGTCGTCGCGGGCGCCCTGATCTGCGACTCCAAGGTCTTGGTGGCGCAACGCGGCCGTCCCCCGGAGCTGGCCGGCCGCTGGGAGCTGCCCGGTGGCAAGGTCGCGCCCGGTGAAACCGAGCGTGACGCGCTGGCCCGCGAGCTGGCCGAGGAGCTGGGCCTGGCGGTCGGCGATGTCGTGGTGGGCGATCGGCTGGGCGCCGACGTCGCGGTGGACGGCCGGTTCACGCTGCGGGCCTACCGCGTACGGTTGCTCCGCGGCGAGCCCGACGCCCGCGATCACCGCGCGTTGCGCTGGATCACGGCGGCTGAGCTGCACGATCTCGACTGGGTGCCGGCCGATCGTGGCTGGTTAGGGGACCTGGCGCGGGCCCTTTGACGGGTGCCTCATAACAAGTCCACAGACTTCCGGCAGCTTATGTACAGCCGCGTTGCAGGTCTTCGCAGTGAACTGAATAGAACAATATGACTTGTAATAACGACGCGACACGAAGCTGCCCTGGATGTGCGTGCCGATATCGAGCCGAATGCTTGTTCAGATCGTCCCGTCACGGCCTCGGCGCCGGACAGGGACGCTGAAGGGTGCGCAAAAACCGATGCTCATGACCACTTTTTCCGTAATTCGCCCACGCGCGGCAAACCTGATCACGCCCTCGGCCCAGACCTATGCTGGTCGTGTATCGCCCCCCGGCCCGCGGGCCTGACATGCCGAGCATTGAGCCGATCCGAGCTGGTGCGGGCGGGCGGATCGACGGGCTGATGGCCGAAAACAACGCACACGGGGTCGAACGAACGACTTGGCGACGAGGCGCGACGCTACCGAATCGGAGGACTACTTCTTGACTGTCACACCTCACATTGGCGGAGTGCTCGAGGAGCTCCTGGAGCGCAGCGGGCGGTTTTTCACGCCGGGCGAGATCTCGGCCGACCTGCGCACGGTGACGCGGGAGGGCGGTCGCGAAGCCGACGTGTTCTACCGCGACCGCTGGAGCCATGACAAGGTGGTCCGCTCCACGCACGGGGTGAATTGCACCGGCTCGTGCTCGTGGAAGATCTACGTCAAAGACGGGATCATCACCTGGGAGACCCAGCAGACCGACTACCCGTCGGTGGGCCCGGACCGGCCCGAGTACGAGCCGCGGGGCTGCCCCCGAGGTGCGTCGTTTTCGTGGTACAGCTACTCGCCGACCCGGGTGCGCTACCCGTATGCCCGCGGCGTGCTGATCGAGATGTACCGGGAGGCCAAGGCGCGGCTCGGCGACCCGGTGCTGGCCTGGGCGGACATCCAGTCCGATCCGGATCGTCGCCGCCGCTATCAGCAGGCGCGCGGGAAGGGCGGACTGGTCCGGGTCACCTGGGCCGAGGCCACCGAGCTGATCGCCGCCGCCCACGTACACACCATCAAGACCTACGGACCGGATCGGGTCGCAGGGTTCTCTCCGATCCCCGCGATGTCGATGGTGTCCTACACCGCCGGCTCGCGGTTCTTCGAGCTGATCGGCGCCCCGATGACGTCGTTCTACGACTGGTATGCCGACCTGCCGGTCGCCTCCCCGCAGGTGTTCGGTGACCAGACCGATGTGCCCGAATCCGGGGACTGGTGGGACGCGGCGTATCTGATGATGTGGGGCTCCAACGTCCCGATCACCCGCACCCCCGACGCGCACTGGATGGCCGAGGCGCGCTACCGCGGCACCAAGGTGGTGACCGTCAGTCCTGACTACGCAGACAACACCAAGTTCGCCGACGAATGGATGCCCTGCGCGGCAGGCACCGACGGGGCGCTGGCCATGGCGATGGGCCACGTCATCCTCTCGGAATGCTATGTGCGCAAGCAGGTTCCGTTCTTCACCGACTATGCGCGCCGCTATACCGACCTGCCGTTCCTGATCAAGCTCGAAGAGCGCGGCGGCATGCTGGTGCCGGGAAAGAACCTCACGGCGGCGGACCTGGGGGAGGCCTTCAAGAGCTCGGAGAACGCGGCGCTCAAGCCCGCGGTGCTCGACGAGAACACCGATTCGGTTGCGGTGCCGCACGGTTCGCTGGGATTCCGGTATGGCGAGTCGGGCGTCGGGAAATGGAATCTCGATCTCGGTGACCTGACGCCGGCGCTCAGCGTGCGCCGCGACGGCGATGACACCAGCGCGCTGGTCCACCTGCCCAGCTTCGACACCGTCGACGGCGAGGGCACCACCGTGGCGCGCGGTGTCCCGGTCCGCCGCATCGGTAAGCACCTGGTGTGCACCGTCTTCGACCTTATGCTCGCCCAATACGGCGTGGCGCGGCCCGGCCTGCCCGGCCAGTGGCCCACCGGCTACGACGACGCCACCCAGCAGAACACCCCGGCGTGGCAGGAGCCGATCACCGGGGTGTCGGCCGCCCAGGCCATCCGGGTGGCAAAGGAATTCGCGCGCAGCGCCGAGGAATCCGGTGGCCGCTCCATGATCATCATGGGTGGCGGGATCTGCCACTGGTTCCACAGCGACGCGATCTACCGCGCGGTGCTCGCGCTGCTGATGCTCACCGGATCGATGGGCCGCAACGGCGGCGGCTGGGCCCACTACGTCGGCCAGGAAAAGGTGCGCCCGCTCACCGGGTTCCAGACGATGTCGATGGCAACCGACTGGGTGCGTCCACCGCGGCAGGTGCCCGGTGCCTCGTACTGGTACGCCCACACCGACCAATGGCGCTACGACGGGTACGGCGCGGACAAGCTGGCCAGCCCGATCGGCCGGGGCCGGTTCGCGGGCAAGCACACCATGGACCTGCTGGCGTCCTCGGTGGCCATGGGGTGGAGCCCGTATTACCCCCAGTTCGACCGGTCCAGCCTGGACGTCGCCGACGAGGCGCGCGCCGCGGACCGCGACGTCGCCGAGTACGTGGCCGAACAGCTCGGCCAGCGCAAGCTGAAGCTCGCCGTGACCGATCCCGACAATCCGGTGAATTGGCCACGGGTGCTTACCGTGTGGCGCGCCAACCTGATCGGCTCGTCGGGCAAGGGCGGCGAGTACTTCCTGCGCCATCTGCTGGGCACCGATTCCAACGCTTCGGCGCTGCCGCCGGAGGACGGGGTCCGGCCCACCGACGTGACCTGCGAGGGGGACATCCCCGAGGGCAAGCTCGACTTGATGATGTCGATCGACTTCCGGATGACCTCGACGACGCTGGTGTCCGACATCGTGCTGCCGGCCGCGACCTGGTACGAGAAGGCCGACATCTCCAGCACCGACATGCACCCGTACGTGCATGCCTTCAGCGCCGCGACCGATCCGCCGTGGGAAACCCGTTCGGACTTCGACGCTTTCGGTGCCGTCGCCCGCGCCTTCAGCGCCATGGCCAAGGATCACCTGGGCACCCGCACCGACGTGGTGCTCACCGCGCTGCAGCACGACACCCCGGACGCGATGGCCTATCCCGATGGCACCGAACAGGATTGGTTGCATTCGGGAGGGACTCCGGTGCCGGGGCGGACGATGGGCAAGCTCACCGTGGTGGAGCGCGACTACACCGCCGTCTACGACAAGTGGCTGACGCTGGGTCCGCTGGTCGACAAATTCGGCCTGACTACCAAAGGCATCACGGTGCACCCCTTCCGGGAGGTCGAGGAGCTCGCCGCCAAGTTCGGGGTGCTGAAATCCGGTGTGGCAGCGGGTCGCCCGGCCATCACCACCGCGTCTCGAATGGCCGACGTGCTGCTGCTGCTGTCCGGCACCACCAACGGGCGGTTGGCCGTCGAGGGCTTCCACGAACTGGAGAAGCGCACCGGTCAGCGGCTGGTGCATCTGGCCGAGGGCAGCGAGGACAAGCGCATCAGCTACGCCGACACCCAGGCGCGGCCCGTCCCCGTCGTCACCAGCCCCGAATGGTCGGGCAGCGAAACGGGCGGCCGGCGCTACGCGCCGTTCACCATCAACATCGAGAACCTCAAGCCGTTCCACACCCTCACCGGGCGCATGCACTTCTATCTCGCACACGACTGGGTCGAGGAGCTCGGCGAGCACCTGCCGGTGTTCCGGCCGCCGCTGGACATGGCGCGCCTGTTCGGCCAGCCACAGCTGGGCCCGACCCCGGACGGTAACGGTGGGATCGGGCTGACCGTCCGCTACCTGACGCCGCACTCGAAGTGGTCGTTCCACTCCACCTACCAGGACAACCTGTACATGCTCTCGCTGTCCCGCGGTGGACCGACGATGTGGATGAGTCCGGGTGATGCGGCGAAAATTCAAGTGCGCGATAATGATTGGGTCGAGGCGGTGAACGTCAACGGCATCTACGTGTGCCGGGCGATCGTCAGCCACCGGATGCCCGACGGCGTGGTCTTCGTCTACCACGTCCAGGAGCGCACCGTGGACACGCCGCGCTCCGAAACCAACAACAAGCGCGGTGGTAACCACAACGCGCTGACCCGGGTGCGCATCAAGCCCAGCCACCTGGCCGGCGGCTACGGCCAGCACGCGTTCGCGTTCAACTATCTGGGGCCGACCGGTAACCAGCGCGACGAGGTGACCGTCGTGCGTCGTCGCAGCCAGGAGGTGCAGTACTGATGCGCACCGACACGGCGCGAAAGGGGGGACCGCGATGAAGGTCATGGCGCAGTTGGCGATGGTGATGAACCTCGACAAATGCATCGGTTGTCACACCTGTTCGGTGACCTGCAAGCAAGCGTGGACCAATCGGCCCGGCACCGAATACGTCTGGTTCAACAACGTCGAAACCCGTCCCGGGCAAGGCTATCCGCGCACCTACGAGGATCAGGAGCGGTGGCGCGGCGGCTGGATCCGGGACAAGAAGGGCCGGCTGCGGCTGCGCGACGGCGGCCGCCTGCACAAACTGCTGCGGATCTTCGCCAATCCGAAGCTGCCGCTCATCGGCGACTACTACGAGCCCTGGACCTACGACTACGAAAACCTGACCACGGCACCCGCGGGTGACACCTTCCCGACGGCCGCGCCCAAGAGCGCGATAACCGGTGAGCCCATGAAGATTTCGTGGGGGCCGAACTGGGACGACAACCTGGCCGGGTCGCCGGAGATCCTGGCCGAGGACCCGATCCTGAAGAAGGTCAGCGAAGAGGTCAAGCTCTCGCTCGAAGAAACCTTCATGTTCTACCTGCCCCGCATCTGCGAGCACTGCCTCAACCCGTCCTGCGTGGCGTCGTGCCCGTCCGGCGCGATGTACAAGCGCAGCGAGGACGGCATCGTGCTGGTCGATCAGGACCGCTGCCGCGGCTGGCGGATGTGTGTGTCCGGATGTCCTTACAAGAAGGTCTATTTCAACCACAAGACCGGCAAGGCCGAGAAGTGCACGCTGTGCTATCCGCGGATGGAGGTCGGCCTGCCGACCATCTGCTCGGAGACCTGCGTGGGGCGGCTGCGCTACCTGGGTGTGGTGTTCTACGACGTCGACCGGGTGCTTGAGGCGGCGTCGGTGGAGAAGGAGACCGATCTCTATCCCGCGCAGTGCGAGATCCTGCTGGACCCCAACGATCCAGAGGTCATCGCCGGTGCGCGGGCGGAGGGCATTCCGGACGAGTGGATCGAGGCCGCACAGCGTTCACCGGTGTACGCACTGATCCACACCTACAAGGTGGCGCTGCCGTTGCACCCGGAATACCGCACCATGCCGATGGTTTGGTACATCCCGCCGCTGTCGCCGGTGGTCGACGCGGTCAGCCGCGACGGGCACGACGGGGAAGACCTCGGCAACCTGTTCGGCGCGCTGGACGCGCTGCGCATCCCGATGCAGTATCTGGCCGAACTGTTCACCGCCGGCGACACCGCCGTGGTCGAGGGCGTGCTGCGGCGGCTGGCGGCGATGCGTTCCTACATGCGCGACATCAACCTCGGCCGCGAGACCCAGCCGCACATCCCGCATTCGGTGGGCCTGACCGAAGAAGAGATCTACGAGATGTACCGGCTGCTCGCGATCGCGAAATACGAAGAGCGCTACGTCATTCCGACCGCCTTCGCTCCGCAGGCCCGCGATCTCGAGGAGATGGGCTGCTCGCTGACGGGTGACGGCGGACCCGGCATGTACGAGTCGGACCCGGTGGTCTCGGTGGAGACCTTCCACACCCTGCAACAGCGCGGCGACGATCCCGGCAACCTGCGGCCGTCCGGTCGGGTGAACCTGCTCAACTGGGAGGGCGGCCAGGCGCCCGCCGGGATGTTTCCCGAGGGGCGGCAGCGATGAAACTGCTTTCGGCCCTGCGGGAGCGCTCCACCAACCGGGCGATGCAGGACCGCCTGGTGTGGCAGGCGGCGTCGCTGTTGCTGTCCTACCCCGACGACGGGTTGGCCGCGCGACTGGACGCGGTCGACGAGCTGCTCGCCCACATCAGCGGTCCGCCGGCGGCGCTGCTGCAGCAGACGGTCGCGGCGCTGCGCGCCCGCGAGCCGATGGCCGCGGCGATGGATTACGTCGCCACGTTCGACATGCGCCGGCGCGCCACGATGTACCTGACCTACTGGACAGCGGGGGACACCCGCAACCGCGGCCGCGAGATGCTGGCGTTCGCCACCGCGTACCGGGAGGCGGGTGTAACGCCGCCCGGCGGCGAGGCGCCCGACCACCTGACGGTGGTGCTCGAGTTCGCCGCCACCGTCGATCCCGAGGTCGGTCGGCGACTGCTCGAGCGGCACCGCGTGCCCATCGACGTGCTGCGCGGCGCCCTGGCCGAGGCAAAGTCGCCGTATGAGCCGACGGTCGCGGCGGTCTGCGAGACCCTGCCCGCCGCAACCGATCAGGAAGTCCGCCGCGCCGAGCGGCTGGCGGAAGCCGGGCCGCCGGCGGAAGCCGTTGGGCTGCAACCGTTTACCCTGACCGTGCCACCCCGGAAAGGAACGCCAAGTGTTTAGCAACGTCCTGTTCTGGGACATCGCGCCCTACGTCACGCTGTCGGTGCTGATCGTGGGCACCTGGTGGCGCTACCGCTACGACAAGTTCGGCTGGACCTCACGCTCGTCGCAGATCTACGAGTCGCGACTGCTGAGCATCGCCAGCCCCATCTTCCATTTCGGCATCCTGGCGGTGTTCGCCGGACACGTGATGGGGCTGTTCGTCCCGCCCCGGGTGACCCACATGCTGAAGATGAGCGACCACGTCTACCACCTGCAGGCGGTCATCGCGGGGTCGGCGGCCGGCATCGCGACGCTGATCGGCATCGGGTTGCTGATCTACCGGCGGTTCACCCGCCCGGCGGTGAACATCGCCACCAGCCGCAGCGACAAGGTGATGTACGTGGTGCTGCTGCTGGCGATCGTGGTGGGCCTGTATTGCGACCTGATCGGCACCGGCCCGCACGGCGGCGAGTTCCACTACCGCTACACGGTGGGCCTGTGGTTCCGCCGGATCTGGATATTCCAGCCGCACGGCGAGGTGATGATCAACGCACCGCTGGACTACCAGCTGCACGCCCTGATCGGCATGGTGTTGTTCACGCTGTGGCCCTTCACCCGGCTGGTGCACGTGTTCAGCGCACCGGTTGTCTACCTGTTCAGGCCCTACATCGTCTACCGCAGCCGCGAGGCGGCCGGTAAGGGCCAACTGGTCGGGACGGCGCCGCGCCGGCGGGGCTGGTAGCCGACGGGCGCGGGGCGCGCGGCTACCAGCCGGTTCGGTAGCCAGTTCGCTTTGACAGGCCCCCGCTGCCACAATCACCGACGTGCTATTTCGTAACGTCGCCATCGTCGCCCACGTCGACCACGGAAAAACCACCCTGGTTGACGCGATGCTGCGGCAGTCGGGCGCGCTGCACCACCGCGGTGACGACGCGGTCGAGCGCCTGATGGACTCCGGGGACCTGGAGAAGGAAAAGGGCATCACGATCCTGGCCAAGAACACGGCCGTGCATCGCAAGAATGCGGACGGAACGACGACCGTCATCAATGTCATCGACACCCCGGGCCACGCCGACTTCGGCGGCGAGGTGGAGCGCGGCCTGTCCATGGTCGACGGGGTGCTGCTGCTGGTCGACGCCTCCGAGGGCCCGCTGCCGCAGACCCGTTTCGTGCTGCGCAAGGCGCTGGCCGCCCACCTTCCGGTGATTCTGGTGGTCAACAAGACCGACCGGCCGGACGCGCGGATCTCCGAGGTGGTCTCGGAGAGCCACGACCTGCTGCTCGACGTCGCATCGGACCTCGACGAGGAAGCGCAGAAGGCTGCCGAGGCCGCCCTCGACCTGCCGACGCTGTACGCCTCGGGGCGGGCGGGCATCGCCAGCACGACGGAACCGGCCAACGGCGAGAATCCCGCGGGCGACAACCTCGATCCGCTGTTCGATGTGCTGCTCGAGCACATCCCGCCGCCGCAGGGCGATCCCGAGGCGCCGCTGCAGGCGCTGGTCACCAACCTCGACGCGTCGGCCTTCCTGGGACGGCTTGCGCTGATCCGCATCTACAAGGGCCGGATCCGCAAGGGCCAGCAGGTCGCCTGGATGCGCGAGGTGGACGGGCATCCCGTCATCACAAACGCGAAGATCACCGAACTGCTGGTCACCGAGGGCGTGGAACGCACGCCCACCGACGAGGCGATCGCCGGCGACATCGTCGCCGTCGCGGGCATTCCGGAGATCATGATCGGCGACACGCTGGCCGACCCGGACCACGCGCACGCGCTGCCGCGCATCACCGTCGACGAGCCCGCCATCTCGGTGACCATCGGCACGAACACCTCGCCGCTGGCGGGCAAGGTGAAGGGCCACAAGTTGACCGCGCGCATGGTGAAGTCGCGGCTCGACGCCGAACTCGTCGGCAACGTCTCCATCAAGGTCGTCGACATCGACCGGCCCGACGCCTGGGAGGTGCAGGGCCGCGGCGAACTCGCGCTGGCGGTGCTCGTCGAGCAGATGCGCCGCGAGGGTTTCGAACTCACGGTCGGCAAGCCGCAGGTGGTCACGCAGACGATCGACGGCAAGCTGCACGAGCCCTTCGAGGCGATGACCATCGACTGCCCCGAGGAGTTCGTCGGCGCGATCACCCAGCTGATGGCCGCCCGCAAGGGCCGGATGGAAGAGATGACCAACCACGCGGCGGGCTGGGTCCGGATGGACTTCATCGTGCCCAGCCGCGGCCTGATCGGCTTCCGCACCGACTTCCTCACCCTGACCCGCGGCACCGGCATCGCCAACGCCGTGTTCGACGGCTACCGGCCGTGGGCGGGGGAGATCCGGGCCCGCCACACCGGGTCGCTGGTGTCCGACCGCGCCGGCACCATCACGCCGTTCGCCATGATCCAGCTCGCCGACCGGGGTCAGTTCTTCGTCGAACCCGGCCAGGACACCTACGAGGGCATGGTCGTCGGAATCAACCCGCGCGCAGAGGATCTCGACATCAACGTCACGCGCGAGAAGAAGCTGACCAACATGCGGTCGTCGACCGCCGACGTCATCGAGACGCTGGCCAGGCCGCTCGAGCTCGATCTCGAGCAGGCCATGGAATTCTGCGCGCAAGACGAATGCGTCGAGGTGACCCCGGAGATCGTCCGGGTGCGCAAGGTCGAGTTGGACGCCACCTCCCGGGCCCGCAGCCGGTCGCGCGCCAAGGCCCGGGGTTAGCACCGGGTGGTCGGACGGGCTGCTGTGCAGCTGCTCGATACCCTGATCAGCGTGCCGAGACGCGTCCGCCGCTTGTTCATGGTGCTCGCCGGCCTGGTCTCGTCGGTCGGATTCGTCCTGTCGGCCTGCACGGTCAACCCGCCGCCGGCGCCGCAGAGCACCGATACGCCGCACAACTCGGTGCCGCCGCCGCCCCGGGTCAGCGAGATCATCATGGGCATCGACTCGATCGGCGCCGGCTTCAACCCGCACCTGCTGTCCGACCTGTCGCCGGTGAACGCCGCGATCAGCGCGCTGGTGCTGCCCAGCGCCTTCCGGCCGGTGCCCGACCCCAACGCGCCGACCGGCTCACGCTGGGAGATGGACCCCACCCTGTTGGTGTCGGCCGAGGTGACCAGCCAGAACCCGTTCACGGTGACCTACAAGATCCGGCCCGAGGCGCAGTGGACGGACAACGCGCCGATCGCCGCCGACGACTTCTGGTACCTGTGGCACCAGATGGTCAGCCAGCCCGGGGTCGTCGACCCGGCCGGGTATGACCTCATCACCGGCGTGCAGTCCCTGGAGGGCGGCAAGCAGGCGGTGGTCACCTTCGCCGAACCGTATCCGTCGTGGAAAGAGTTGTTCAGCAACATCCTTCCGGCGCACATCGTCAAGGACGTGCCCGGAGGCTTCGCGGCCGGCCTGGCCCGGGCGATGCCGGTCACCGGCGGGCAGTTCCGCGTGGAGAGCATCGACCCGCAGCGCGACGAGATCCTGGTGGCGCGCAATGACCGCTACTGGGGGTCGCCCGCCAAACCCGCGCTCATTCTCTTCCGGCGCGCCGGTGCGCCGGCCGCGCTGGCCGATTCCGTGCGCAACGGCGACACCCAGGTGGCCCAGGTGCATGGCGGCTCGGCGGCCTTCGCGCAGCTGTCCGCCATCCCCGACGTCCGGACGGCCCGGATCGTGACGCCGCGGGTCATGCAGCTCACGCTGCGGGCCAACGAGGCCAAACTGGCTGACACGCAGGTGCGGAAGGCGATCCTGGGGCTGCTCGACGTCGACCTGCTCGCCGCCGTGGGCGCGGGCAGCGACAACACCGTCACCCTGGACCAGGCCCAGATCCGCGCGCCGAGCGACCCCGGATACGAGCCGACCGCGCCCCGGCGATGACGACGCCGGCCGCGCTGGCGTTGCTGGAGGGCGCCGGATACAAGGTCGAACCCAACGCTTCGCCCTCGGGGGCCCCGCCGGCGCCGACCCCGCCGAACACCGGGCCGCCCGAGGTGATCCGCGGCCGGATCAGCAAGGACGGCCAACAACTTTCGCTGGTGATCGGGGTGGCGGCGAACGACCCGACCTCGGTAGCGGTCGCCAACACCGCCGCCGACCGGTTGCGCAACGTCGGCATCGCGGCGACCGTGCTGGCGTTGGACCCGGTCACCCTGTACCACGACGCGCTGAACGACAACCGGGTGGACGCGATCGTCGGCTGGCATCAGGCCGGCGGAAACCTGGCGGCCCGGCTCGCGTCCCGATACGGCTGTCGCGCACTGGAATCGACCCAGGTGCCGATCTCCAACGCGCCGGCGCCGGCGCCCACCACCTCCGCCGGTCCGACGCCGTCCACCAGCCCGGCCGCCACGTCGACGACTCCGACCACGACGCCACCGCCCAGCCGCCCCGCCGATCCCAACGCCCTGGTGCAGGCGCCGTCGAACCTGACCGGGATCTGCGATCGCAGCATCCAGTCGAACATCGACGCGGCCCTCAACGGCACCAAGAACATCAACGACGTGATCACCGCGGTCGAGCCGCGGCTGTGGAACATGTCCACCGTGCTGCCGATCCTGCAGGACACCACGATCGTCGCCGCCGGCCCGAGCGTGCAGAACGTCAGCTTGTCCGGCGCGGTTCCGGTGGGCATCGTCGGCGACGCCGGCCAGTGGGTCAAGACCGGGCCGTAACGCGCGCCGTCAGTCGGCGGCCCGCGCCGCCCGCGGCGGGATCACGGTGTCGACGATCAGCGCCAGGTCGCGCCGGTTCGGCGGCGACCCGTTCAGCACGAAATGCTGGTTGATCAGGGCCGAGCCAATGCGGGCGGTGAGCGGCGTGACGACCTTCGGGTCGAGGTCGCCGTCCGCGATGGCGGCCTGCAGGATCGATTCCACGATGGCCATCCTTGGCCGCACCACCGCGTCGGCGAAGATGGCCCGCATCTCGGGTTCGTGCAACAGCTGATGGACGACGTCCAGGCCCGGGAAGCCGGTCTTTCCGGCCAGCAGGTCACGCTGGGCGGTGAACATCGCCAGCAGGTTCTCTCGGGCCGAGCGGCCGGAACGCAGCTCGGGCAGCGGCGGCAGCGCGAAAACCAAAGCGGCGTGCACCAGCTCGCACTTGGTGTCCCAGCGCCGGTAGAGCGCCGCTTTGCCGGTGTGGGCCCGGGCCGCGATCCCCTCCATGGTCAGGCCGCCGTAACCGACCTCGGTCAGCTCGGCCAGGGTCGCCTCGTAGAGGGCACGCTCGAGAACCTCACCTCGCCTACGGCTTCGGCTGCCGGTGTGGTCCGCGTCCGTGAGCTGAGGCACCCCTTGATAGTAGCCGTGCGCGTTCCTATCTGTCGCTTACCGGTGGGTAGCCGCCGGGCTGCCGAAATCGGCGCCGGTGACGGTAGGGTGCCGTCCATGCCTGAGACGCCGCGGCTGCTGTTCGTCCACGCGCATCCCGACGACGAAAGCCTCGGCACCGGCGCCACCATCGCCCACTATGCCGCCCGCGGGGCCGACGTCCGGGTCGTCACCTGCACGCTCGGCGAAGAGGGCGAGGTGATCGGCGATCGCTGGGCCGGACTCGCCGTCGATCGCGCGGACCAGCTCGGCGGCTACCGGATCGGCGAATTGACCGCCGCGCTGCGGGCGCTGGGCATCGGCGAGCCCCACTACCTCGGCGGGGCCGGCCGCTGGCGCGATTCCGGCATGCGCGGCACGCCCCGGCGGCATCGGCAGCGATTCATCGACGCCGACGAGCGCGAGACCGTCGGCGCGCTGGTGGCCGTCATCCGCGAGCAGCGCCCGCACGTCGTCGTGACCTACGACCCGGGCGGCGGCTACGGCCATCCCGATCACGTGCACGCGCACCGGGTGACGGTGGCCGCCGTGGCGGCGGCCGGGCCCGGGGCCGGCGCCGACTTCCCCGGCGAGCCCTGGGCCGTGCCGAAGTTGTACTGGTCGGTGTTCGCGACGCGCACGTTCGAGGCGGCCATGGACGCCCTGACGCCCGAGGATCTGCGGCCCGAGTGGTCGATCCCGCCCAAGGAAGAGTTCACCTTCGGCTACGCCGACGCCGACATCGACGCCGTCGTCGAGACCGCCCCGGAGGCCTCCGACGCCAAGCGGGCGGCGCTCGCCGCGCACGCCACCCAGGTGATGGTCGGACCGACCGGCCGCGCCTGCGCGCTGTCCAACAACGCGGCGATACCGATACTGGGCGACGAGCATTACGTCCTGGCCGCCGGCGCCGCGGGGGAGCGCGACGGGCGCGGCTGGGAGACGGACCTGCTCGCAGGGCTTGGTTTCCCCGCCGCCCCGACGCGGTAGGCTGCCAATCAGGCAGCCACGGAAGGAATTCGCATGGACCCCGACCTGGACCCTAATCAGCAGCACTGGCAGGACCGGCTGGACAGCCTGCAGTGGGTTATCGGCTCCATCATGTCCAACATCGACAGCGTCCCGACCTGACCGAAACCAAGCCACGCGTCGCGTCCCTGGACGACGGCGGCGCAACCGACCCCGCGATCCGTTTCGTCGTGTTGGCCCTCTTGGCGGTCGACGGGGTGCTCTCCGCACTTGCCGGGGCTCTGCTGCTGCCTCTCTACATCGGGACGGTCCCGTTCCCCATCAGTGGACTCGTTTCCGGACTGGTGAACGCGGCGCTGGTGTGGGCCGCCGGTCGCTGGACCCGCTCGCCGCGGCTCGCGGCCCTGCCGCTGTGGACCTGGCTGCTGACGGTCGCGGTGATCAGCATGGGCGGCCCGGCCGACGACGTGATCCTGGGGGCCGCGGCCTGATGGCCTACGGCGCCTTATTGCTGCTGGTCCTGGGGGTGGCGCCGCCCGTGTGGGTGCTGTGGCGGCGCGGCCGGGGCGCCTGACGCTCGGCGGGGATGTCGCCCGCTTGCCCGCGCGGGTGTGCCGCTACTGTTGACTGTTGCCCAGACGGGACCCGCAACGGGTGCCACGATTTCACATGTTGGGACGCGCGGATGAAATTCGATCGTCGGGAAGTTACACAAAGGTGCTGTTGACTCCGGGCGAGGAGCCTACCGCTCTGCCTGACCCTGTGGTTCCGGCCAAGGCCTCCACCGAGGTCAGTGCGTCGGCGCTGCGACGGGTTCTGCGGCGGGCTCGAGATGGTGTGGCGCTGAACATCGACGAGGCGGCGGTCGCGATGACCGCGCGCGGCGCGGATCTCGCGGATCTGTGCGCCAGCGCGGCGCGGGTGCGCGACGCGGGTCTGGAGTCGGCGGGACGGCGCGGACCGGGTGGTGGCCTGCCGATCACGTACTCGCGCAAGGTTTTCATACCGGTCACCCACCTGTGCCGGGACAGCTGCCATTACTGCACGTTCGTCACCGTGCCCGGCAAGCTGCGCGCCCAGGGCGCCGGCATGTACCTGGAGCCCGACGAGATCCTCGACATCGCCCGTCGCGGCGCCGAACTCGGTTGCAAGGAAGCGCTATTCACCCTCGGCGATCGGCCAGAGGACCGCTGGCCGGAGGCGCGCGAGTGGCTGGAGGCGCGTGGCTACGACTCGACGCTGTCCTACGTGCGGGCGATGGCGATCCGGGTGCTGGAGGAAACCGGCCTGCTGCCGCACCTGAACCCCGGCGTGATGAGCTGGTCGGAGATGGCGCGGCTCAAGCCGGTGGCGCCGTCGATGGGCATGATGCTCGAGACCACGTCGCGCCGGCTGTTCGAGACGAAAGGGCTTGCGCACTACGGCAGCCCGGACAAAGACCCGGCCGTTCGCCTGCGCGCCCTGACCGACGCGGGCCGGTTGTCGATTCCGTTCACCACCGGCCTGCTGGTCGGCATCGGCGAGACCCTCACCGAGCGCGCCGACACCTTGCACGCGATTCGCAAGTCGCACAAGGAGTTCGGTCACGTGCAGGAAGTGATCGTGCAGAACTTCCGGGCCAAGGAACACACCGCGATGGCCGCCGTCCCCGACGCCGGCATCGAGGATTACCTGGCGACGGTGGCGGTCGCGCGGTTGGTGCTCGGACCCGGGATGCGCATTCAGGCGCCCCCCAACCTGGTGTCGCGCGACGAGTGCCTGGCGCTGATCGGCGCCGGAGTCGATGACTGGGGCGGGGTTTCACCGCTGACGCCCGACCACGTCAACCCGGAGCGGCCGTGGCCGGCCCTGGACGATCTGGCCGCCGTGACCGCCGAGGCCGGCTACGAGCTGGTTCAGCGGCTGACCGCGCAGCCCAAATACGTGCAGGCGGGCTCGGCCTGGATCGACCCGCGGGTGGCCGCACACGTGACGGCGCTGGCCGATCCGGCGACCGGCCTGGCTCGCGACGTCAACCCGGTGGGGCTGCCCTGGCAGGAGCCCGACGACGTCGGCTCCTCGGGCCGGGTCGACCTCAACGCGGCGATCGACAGCGAAGGCCGCAACACCGAAACCCGCAGCGACATCGACAGCGCCTTCGGTGACTGGGAATCGATCCGCGCCCACGTGCACGAACTGGCTGCGCGCGCCCCCGAACGCATCGACACCGACGTGCTCGCGGCGCTGCGCTCCGCCGAACGCGACCCCGCCGGCTGCTCCGACAGCGAATACCTGTCGCTGGCGACCGCCGACGGTCCGGCGCTGGAAGCCGTTGCCGCCCTTGCGGATACCCTGCGCCGCGAGACCGTCGGCGACGACGTGACCTTCGTGGTGAACCGCAACATCAACTTCACCAACATCTGCTACACCGGGTGCCGGTTCTGTGCGTTCGCGCAGCGCAAGGGCGACGCCGACGCGTACTCGCTGTCCACCGACGAAGTCGCCGACCGTGCCTGGGAGGCGCACGTCGAAGGCGCCACCGAGGTGTGCATGCAGGGCGGCATCGACCCCGAGCTGCCGGTCACCGGCTACGCCGACCTGGTCCGGGCGGTCAAAGCGCGGGTGCCGTCGATGCACGTGCACGCGTTTTCCCCGATGGAGATCGCCAACGGTGTGACCAAGAGCGGGTTGAGCATTCGTGAGTGGCTGATCAGCCTGCGCGAGGCGGGCCTGGACACCATCCCCGGCACCGCCGCCGAGATCCTGGACGACGAAGTGCGCTGGGTGCTGACCAAGGGCAAGCTGCCGACGTCGCTGTGGATCGAAATCGTCAGCACCGCACACGAGGTGGGGCTGCGCTCGTCGTCGACGATGATGTACGGGCACGTCGACAGCCCGCGGCACTGGGTGGGCCACCTCAACGTGCTGCGCGACATCCAGGACCGCACCGGCGGTTTCACCGAATTCGTGCCGTTGCCGTTCGTGCACCAGAGCTCGCCGCTGTACCTGGCCGGCGCGTCGCGTCCCGGCCCCACCCATCGCGACAACCGGGCGGTGCACGCGCTGGCTCGAATCATGTTGCACGGCCGCATTTCCCAGATTCAGACCAGCTGGGTCAAGCTCGGTGTCGAGCGCACGCAGGTGATGCTCAACGGCGGCGCCAACGACCTGGGCGGCACGTTGATGGAGGAGACCATCTCGCGGATGGCCGGTTCGGAATACGGTTCGGCCAAGACGGTGGCCGAGCTGATCGCGATCGCCGAGGGCATCGGCCGCCCGGGGCGGCAACGCACCACCGATTACACGACCCTGGCCGCGTAGTTCGCTTGCTTGTCACAGGCGGCGGGTATACCCGGAGCCGTGAAGCGACGAATCGACGACGACCGATTTCCCGAGTGGGCTCCGTTCGTGGATGCGGTCCGCAGACACGGACCAGACGCCGGCACCTGGTGTGAAGCCTGGACGGTGCGCGACATCGTCGTGCATCAGGCCGGAAACGCCGAAGAACTCGCCAGGGTGCTCGGCGGCCATCTGGCGGGTGAGCCCGTCGCCACCCGCGACTTCGAGGAACGTGAGGCTCCGTTGCGCGCCCTGAACGACGCGGACCTGTGGGACGCCTTGACCGAGCGGATGGCCACACTGAACGACGTTGCGGCGGCCGCCGAAGGGGTGTCCGCCGACACCGATGTCGCGTGGACCGGCCGCACCATGAAGGTGCCGTGGTTCGCCGAGCACATGCGCGAGGAGCTCGTCCTGCACAGCTGGGACATCACCGGCGACGAACCGGCCGCCCGGGCCCGGTTGGCCGAGCCGTGGATGACCACGCACAGCGTCCTCGCGGTCGGCAGGCCGCTGCTCGCGAAAGGGGCCAAGCAGCTGAAGCCGGGTGAGCGCATCGAGGCCCGCCTGCGAGCCGACGGCACCGACGACGTCGTCGTGGCCGCCGATCCGGATCAGGTCACCATCGGATTTGCCGAACCGGACGGCCCGGCCACCCTGGAAACCGACGCGGCCGCGCGCGTGCTGCTGCTCTGGGGACGTAGACCCGCAGATCCATCACGCATTCGCAGCCGCGTCGGGCCGGAAACCCTGGGCCGGGTGCGCCGCCTGCTCGGCGGTTACTGAACCGCTTCGTGCGGAGCGATCGGCTCAGTAGTTGTTACAGGTGACCGCGACCTGGTTGATGTCGTCGTAGTACTTCTGCGCCGACGGCATGGCCTGAATCTGCTGCGCCATCTGCTGGCGCTTCGGCGGCGGCGCCGCCAGGAAGTTGCGGATGTAGGACTGCGCCACCGGCGACGAGTTCAGCTGCTGGGCAGCAGCCGGGTCGGTCGCGTTCAGTGCCGCGATGACCTGCCCGTAGTTGCAGGTGGTGTTGATGATCGCGTCCGACGGGTCGGCCGAAGCGACCCCGGCCGCGGCGGTCAACGCCACCGCCGCGCTGCCAACCGCAACGCCCAATTTGCTCAACGACAGCCTCATGTGTGGACACCTTCCCCAATTAATGCACCGCTATTACGGCGAGAACATCTGCCCAGCGGTTGCCGTCCTCCGGTTGAGATTACCAGGCCCCGCGAGCGTACTCGCAACGCAAGAGCTATCGAACGCCGCAGCCGCGGCGTTACTCTTCGCAGGTCAGCGGCATGTTGGCGGCGTTCGCCCTCGGCGAAACGGGACCCGGTCGCGGCCTCCGAGACTGTCGGTCTTAAATCTGTATACGGACAGGCGCGCCGAATGGTTGACCTGTATCTGCAACGTCTAGTATCAGTAACCGAAAGCTTCATCGGAAGCGGTCGGACGCGCCGGTGCGAGCTGAACAGCCCAACATTTCAGCCTGGTACACGGACTAGTACATGGAGGAGACGTCTGTGACGTACACGATCGCCGAACCCTGTGTCGACATCAAGGACAAGGCGTGTATCGAGGAGTGCCCGGTCGACTGCATCTATGAGGGCGCTCGGATGCTCTACATCCACCCCGACGAATGCGTCGACTGCGGCGCGTGCGAGCCGGTCTGCCCCGTCGAAGCGATCTACTACGAAGACGACGTGCCGGACCAGTGGAGCCAGTACACGCAGATCAACGCCGACTTCTTCGCCGAGCTGGGATCGCCCGGCGGTGCGGCCAAGGTCGGCATGACCGAGAACGACCCGCAAGTGGTCAAGGATCTGCCGCCGCAGGGCGAAGGCGACTGAGCGGCCCGGTGCCACACCAGCTCAAAAAGCGCCGGCCGGCGGTGTCGGAGTCCCTGCCGGAGTTCCCCTGGGACACCCTGGCCGACGCGAAAGCGCAGGCCGGCGCTCATCGGGACGGGATCGTCGACCTCTCCGTCGGCACCCCGGTGGACCCGGTCGCCCCGGTGATCTCCGACGCGCTGGCCGCGGCCGCGTCGGCGTCGGGCTATCCCGCCACCGTGGGCACCGCCCAATTGCGCGAATCGGCGGTCGCGGCGCTGAATCGCCGGTTCGGCATCACCGGGCTGACCGAGGCGGCCGTGCTCCCGGTCATCGGCAGCAAGGAGCTGATCGCCTGGCTGCCCACGCTGCTGGGCCTGGGCCCCGCGGACCTCGTCGTGGTGCCCGAGCTGGCGTATCCGACCTACGACGTCGGGGCCCGGCTGGCGGGGGCGCGGGTGTCGCGCGCGGATTCGCTGACCCAGCTGGGCCCGCAATCGCCGTCGCTGTACTACCTGAACTCGCCGAGCAATCCGACCGGACGCGTCCTGGGCGTCGATCACCTGCGCAAGGTGGTCGGCTGGGCGCGCGACAGGGGCTGCCTGGTGGCCTCCGACGAGTGCTATCTGGGGCTGGGCTGGGACGAGCAGCCGCTGTCGATCCTGCATCCCTCGGTGTGCGACGGCGATCATGCCGGCCTGCTCGCGATCCACTCCCTGTCGAAGAGCTCCTCGCTGGCCGGGTACCGGGCCGGTTTCGTCGCCGGGGACCCCGAGCTGGTGGCCGAACTGCTCGCCGTGCGCAAGCACGCCGGGATGATGGTGCCGACGCCGGTGCAGGCGGCGATGGTGGCCGCCCTGGACGACGACGCCCACGAGCTGGCGCAGCGGGAGCGCTACGAACGGCGCCGCGCGGCGCTGCTGCCCGCGTTGCGTTCTGCCGGATTCACCATCGACTACTCCGAAGCCGGCCTCTATCTGTGGGCCACCCGCGGCGAACCGTGCCACGACAGCGTCGCCTGGCTGGCGCAGCGCGGCATCCTGGTGGCGCCGGGTGATTTCTACGGGCCGCGCGGCGCGCAGCACGTGCGGGTTGCGCTGACCGCCAGCGACGAGCGGATCGCCGCCGCCGTGCAGCGGCTGAGTTAGCCGCGCCGCGCGGGCGCCCGGGGCGGGCGAGCGTGCACAATGCATCGAAGGAGTCTCACGTTCTCCGGGGAAGGACGGTGCTCGTGACCGGTTCGACAGGCAAGCTGCGGATCCCGCTGTCGCTAGGGGACATCGCCAAGCGGGTGTTTCTCGGTAAGCCGCTGATCACCGAGGACATCGCTTCCGAGAAGCTGTCGAATTCCGTTGCGCTGGGTGCACTTTCGCCTGACGCCGTGTCCTCGGTCGCGTACGGTCCCGAGCAGATCCTGATCGAACTGTTGCCCCACGCCGGCCTGGCCGCGTTCCTGCTGCTGCTGCCCATCACCGGAGTCATCCTGCTGATCCTGGTGCTGGTGGCCGCGTCGTACCGGCAGGTGGTGATGGCCTACACCCGGGCCGGCGGTTCCTACATCGTCGCGCGCGACAATTTCGGGCCGCGGGTCGCGCAGATCGCCGCCGCGGCCCTGTTGATCGACTATGTGGTGACGGTCGCGGTGCAGTCGGCCGCCGGCACCGTCGCGGTGGTTTCGGCGATTCCGCCGCTGGGGCCGTACAGCCTCGAACTGACCGTCGCCGTGGTGCTGATCATCTGCTACGCCAACCTGCGGGGCCTCAAGGAAGCGGGATTGCCGTTCGCGGTGGCGACCTATTCCTTCATCGTCATGGTCGGGCTGACCATCGTGATCGGGGTCGTCCGCGCGGCCATCGGCAACCTGCCGATCTACGATCCCGCCCACATGGCCGGGACGGTGCCGGTGCACCAGGGCAACGGGCTGGTGCTGGGCGCCACGATCTTGGTGCTGCTGCGGGCGTTCGCCAACGGCGGTTCGTCGCTGACCGGGGTCGAGGCCATCTCCAACACGGTCGACTACTTCCGAAAGCCGCAGGGCCGCAACGCGCGTCGAGTGCTGACCGCGATGGCCACCGTCCTCGGCCTGCTACTGGCCGGTGTCGCCTACCTGGCCCACGTCACCCACGCGACGCCCTATCTGACGGAGTACCCCTCGGTGCTGTCGCAGATCGGCCGCGCCGTCTTCGGCAGCGGCGCCGTCGGCGACGTCTTCTACGTCCTGGTCCAGGCGGCCACGGCCGCGATCTTGTTCACCGGCGCGAACACCAGCTTCAACGGCTTTCCAGCCCTGGCCAGTTTCGTCGCCGAGGATCGCTTCCTGCCCCGGCAGCTCACCAAACGTGGGCATCGGCTGGTGTTTTCGAATGGGATCATCACGCTGACGGCGCTCTCGGTCGCGTTGCTGGTGGCCACCGGCGGGTCCGTGAACGCGCTGGTGCCGTTCTATGCGATCGGCGTGTTCACCGGCTTCTCGATGGCCGGCTACGGGATGACCAAACACCATTTGACGCACCGGGAACCGGGCTGGCGCCGCCGGCTGGCGATCAACCTGTCCGCCGCGGTCCTGTCGACGATCGTGGTGGGGATCTTCGCGGTGGCGAAGTTCACCGAGGGCGCCTGGCTGGTGGTCGTCGTCTTCCCCCTGCTGGTGTTCATGCTGACCCGCCTCAACCGCGAATACCGCGCCGAGGCGGCGATTCTCGAGATGTTCCGCACCGACCGCCCGGAGTTGGTGAAGTACTCGCGGCACCGGGTGTTCGTGTTCGTCGACTCCGTCGACCTGGCGGTGATCGAGGCGTTGCGCTACGGCCGGGGATTGCGGGCCGACGAGCTGATCGCGGTGCACTTCATGGTCGACCCGGCCCACGCGGCGCTGCTGCGAAAGCGTTGGGACCATTTCGAACTCGACACTCCGCTGCGGATCGTGGACTGCCCCGACCGCCGGATCAGCCGGGCCGCGCAACTGCTGGTGGCCAAGGCGCGCGAGGAGAACGCGCGCACCAACGTGACGGTGCTGCTGCCGCGCCGGACCTTCGCCCGGCTGTTGGGCCGGCTGCTGCACGACCGCACCGCCGACAAGATCTCGCGGGCGGTCAGCCTCATCCCCGACGCCGCGGCGACGATCGTGCCCTACGACGTCGAATCGAGGATCAGGGAGGCCTACCCCGATACCTTCGAGCAAAAGATCGGGGAGGGCATCGACAAGATCGAGGCGTGGGTGTCCCAGGACGAGGACCGGAAGGTGGACGCGTACGAACATCCAGATCGGCCCCGGTCGGTGATCATGGTGGCGGGCCTGATCTCCGGGCAGCGCGCCAGCGTCGAGGGGCGGGTCACCGAGGTTGAAGACGTCACGACCCGCGGCCGGACCCACCGGCAGATCGTCATCGGAGACAGCACCGGCGAAATGACCGTCACGTTCCGCCCGGGCAACGGCGGTGCGGACATCCAGCCCGGTCAGGTGCTGCGGATCACCGGGAAGGCGCGCCAGTCCGGCACGCGGGCCATCTCCATGCTCGATCCGGCATATCAGGTTATCGAGGACCCCGCGAAGGACGCCGAATCCGAGGATTCCGACCAAACCGGCGATTCGTAGCCTCGCGCCCCGGCGCGAATTGGGGTGGGGAATAGGAGATTTCGGCGCCGTTGAGGGTTGGCGCGCCGATCGATGACGTCGCATCGCGATGGGGTTTTGCGGTGGCCGGCGGGACCGGATGCCCACCTGCGGTATGGGCGAAGGCCGGGCGGCGCGGCCCAGCGGTGGGATCGGGATGGGGAATTGCGTAGTCACGGCGTGGGTTTCGTGGCGTTCGGGACTTCCCGGCGGGTTCGCGATACGCCGGGCCGAAATTCCTTACTCCCGCTAAGCTGACGGCGTTTGAATGTAAACTGACACCTGCATAATTACGCCTGAAACAGGTGAGAAGGATGGTGCGCGCCGATGCTCACGGGCTGCCCGCGCACGCGCGCGGCTATCGACTGCCCGAGGTGACCGGGCGAGGATAGGGGACTTGCACTTTGCGTGCTGCAAACGCCACACCCGTTGCCGTCATCGGGATGGCCTGCCGACTCCCCGGCGGGATCGACTCCCCGCAACGCCTGTGGGAGGCGCTGCTGCGCGGTGACGACCTGGTCGGCGAAATTCCCGCCGACCGGTGGGATGCGGATCTGTTCTACGACCCCGAGCCCGGGGTGCCCGGACGGTCGGTAACCCGCTGGGGTGCGTTCCTCGACGACGTGGGCGGCTTCGACTGCGACTTCTTCGGAATGACCGAACGCGAGGCCACCGCGATCGATCCGCAGCACCGCCTGCTGCTGGAGACGTCCTGGGACGCCGTCGAGCACGCCGGCCTGGACCCGGGCGCCCTGATGCATTCGCAGACCGGGGTGTTCGTCGGCCTGACGCACGGCGACTACGAACTGCTGTCCGCTGATTGCGGCGCGGCCGAAGGCCCGTACGGATTCACCGGCACCAGCAACAGCTTCGCGTCCGGGCGGGTCGCCTACACCCTCGGCCTGCACGGCCCGGCGGTCACGGTGGACACGGCGTGCTCGTCGGGGCTGATGGCCGTCCACCAGGCGTGCGGCAGCCTCGGCAGCGGCGAATCCGACCTCACCCTGGCCGGTGGAGTCGTGGTGACCCTGGAACCACGCAAGTCCGTGTCGGGCTCGCTGCAGGGCATGCTGTCCCCGACCGGCCGCTGTCACGCCTTCGACGTGCGCGCCGACGGCTTCGTGTCCGGCGAGGGCTGCGTCATGCTGCTGCTCAAGCGGCTCGACGACGCGCGGCGCGACGGCGATCGCATCCTGGCGGTGCTGCGCGGCACCGCGGCGAATCAGGACGGCCGCACCGTGAACATTGCGGCGCCCTCGGAAACGGCCCAGGTCGCGGTCTACCAGAAGGCCCTGCAGATCGCGGACGTCGACGCCGCCACGATCGGCCTGGTGGAGGCGCACGGCACCGGCACCCCCGTCGGCGATCCGATCGAATTCGCCAGCCTGGCCGCCGTATACGGCACGGGCGGACCCTGCGCCCTGGGATCGGTGAAGACGAACTTCGGCCACATGCAGTCGACGTCCGGGCCGCTGGGACTGATGAAGGCGATCCTCGCGCTGCAGCACGCCGTGGTCCCCCAGAACCTGCACTTCACCCGGCTTCCCGACGAGATGGCCCGGATCAAGACGAATCTCTTTGTGCCGCAGAGCAATACACCGTGGCCCCGCAACGGCCAATACCCGCGACGCGCCGCGGTGTCGTCATACGGGATGTCGGGCACCAACGTGCACGCCATCCTGGAGCAGGCCCCCGAGCAGGCACCGGCGCACGCACCCGATGAACCGGCGGGGCCGCTGCTGTTTCCTCTGTCGGCCACCTCCGCCGAGCAGCTGCGAGTCACGGCGGCCCGGCTGGCGGACTGGCTGGACGAGGGCGATGCCCTCGACGGCGAGAGTGCCGCGGGCCTAAGGGATCTGGGCTATACGCTGTCGCGGCGGCGCGCGCACCGGCCGGTGCGAACCGTGGTCTCGGCGAACAGTTCCGGCGAACTGCGCACCGCGCTGCGCGCGGTCGCCGACAGCGACATCCCATACCAGCCCGCGGTGGGACAGGGCGACCGCGGACCGGTGTGGGTGTTCTCCGGCCAGGGTTCGCAATGGCCGGAGATGGGCGCCGAACTGCTGGCCGGGGAGCCGGTGTTCGCCGCGACCATCGCGTCCATCGAGCCGTTGATCGCCGCGGAATCCGGCTTTTCGGTAACCGATGCGTTGACGGCGCCGGAGACGGTGACCGGCATCGACAAGGTGCAGCCGACGCTCTTCGCGATGCAGGTCGCTCTCGCCGAGACGATGAAGTCCTACGGGGTGCGCCCCGGCGCCGTCATCGGGCATTCGCTCGGCGAATCCGCAGCGGCAGTCGTCGCCGGCGGGTTGTCGGTCGCCGACGGTGTGCGCGTCATCTGCCGCCGCTCGAAGCTGATGGCGCGGATCGCGGGCAGCGGCGCGATGGCATCGGTGGAACTGCCGGGACAGCAAGTGCTGTCCGAACTTTCGATTCGCGGGATCTCCGACGTGGTGCTCTCCGTGGTCGCGTCGCCGACATCGACCGTCGTCGGCGGCGACACCCAGGCCATCCGCGATCTGGTCGCGGCGTGGCAGGAGCAGGACGTGCTGGCGCGCGAGGTGGCGGTGGACGTCGCCTCGCATTCACCGCAGGTGGAGCCGATACTCGACGAGCTGGTCGACGCCCTCGCCGATCTGCAACCGACCGCCCCCGAGGTTCCGTACTATTCGTCGACACTGTGGAATCCGCGCGAACGGCCGTCATTCACCGGCGACTACTGGGCGGAAAACCTCCGCTACACAGTGCGATTCGCGGCCGCGGTGCAGGCGGCACTCAAGGATGGGTTCCGCGTCTTCGGCGAGCTGGCGCCGCATCCGCTGCTGACGCACGCCGTCGAGCAGAACGCCGCCAGCCTGGACATGCCCATCGCCGCCCTGGCGGCCATGCGCCGTGAGCAGGAGCTGCCGGTCGGCCTGCGCGGCTTCGTCGCCGACGTGCACAGCGCCGGCGCCCAGGTCGACTTCGCCGTCCAGTATCCGACCGGCCGACTCGTGGACGCACCGCTGCCGACGTGGACCCACCGCCGGCTGATGCTCACCCGCGAGGCAACCGAGCAGGCACACGGCGCCTCCGTTCGCGCCGTGCACCCCCTGCTCGGCGCGCACGTGCACCTGCGGGAGGAACCCGAGCGCCACGTCTGGCAGGGCGAGATCGGCACCGAGAACCACCCCTGGCTTGCAGACCACCAAATCCACTCTGTCGCAGCATTTCCCGGTGCCGCTTATTGCGAGATGGCGCTCGCGGCCGCCCGCGCGGCACTCGGTGAACGCGCAGAGGTCCGCGACGTCGCGTTCGAGCGGACGCTGTTGCTGGCCGACGAGACGCCGGCGTCGTCGGTCGCGACGGTCACCGCGCCCGGCGTTCTCGACTTCGCTGTGGACACCCACGAGGACGGCGAACGCATCCGCCGGGCGAGCGCCGTCCTGCATGCCGACGCGGACCCGGCCGAGCCGCAGCAGCCGCCCGCGCACGACCTGGCCACGCTGATCGCCGACCACCCGTCCCGCATGGACGGTGCGGAATTGCGAAAGGCGTTCGAGGCCATCGGAATCCACTATGGTCCGGCGTTTTCGGGCCTGACCGCGGTGCTGATTGCCGACCGGGAGATCACCACGGTGCTTGCCGAAGTGGCACTGCCCGGCGCCATTCGCTCGCAGCAGTCGGCCTACGCCGCGCACCCGGCTCTGCTCGACGCCTGCTTCCAGTCGGTCGTCGTCTCACCCCAGATGCAGGCGGCCGGAGCCGGCGGCCTGCTGTTGCCGGTCGGCGTGCGCCGGCTGCGCAACTTTCACTCGACGCGTAACGCGCAATACTGCCTCACCCGGGTCACGTCCTCGCGACCCGGCGAATGCGAGGCGGACCTCGACGTGCTGGACCAGTCCGGAACGGTGCTGTTGACCGTCGAGGGATTGCGGTTGTCCGGCGGCACGTCCGAACACGAACACGCCCACCGGCTGCTCAACGAGCGGTTGTTGACCATCGACTGGGAGCCGCGGGAGCCGTCCGAGGCCGCGCACGGCGAGCCCGGTTCGTGGGTGCTGCTCAACGCGTCCGACGATCACGACCCGTTGCCGGTGCGGCTTGCCGAGGTGCTGAATTGCGATGGCGCGCAATGCACCACGCTGGCCTTTCCCCTTGGGACCATGGATACCCCACAGTTGCGGACGCTGCTGTCCGGCGGCGCGACCGCCTCCAACGGCCACGGGCCGCTGAAGGGGCTGACCGGCGTTGTGCTGGTGGCGGCGCCCGATGGCGGCGTGGACGAGCCGCGCGCGCAGCGGCGCGGGCGGGATTACGTGTCGCACCTGGCGGCCGTCGCCCGCGAGCTCTCGGAGCTGCCGGGGGAGTCGCCGCGGCTGTACCTGGTCACCCGCAACGCGGCGAGCGTGATCGCGGGTGACGTGGCGAACCTGGCGCAGGCCGGGCTGCGCGGACTGATGCGGGTGATCGACTCCGAGCACCCGCATCTGAGTGCCACCCAGATCGACGTTGACGACGCGACCGATCCCGAACACGTTGCGCTGCAACTGAAAAGCGGATCGGAAGAGGACGAGACCGCCTGGCGCGGCGGCCAGTGGTACGCCGCGCGCCTGCGGCCGGGTCCGCTTCGCCCGTCCGAGCGGCGCACCACCGTCGTCGATCACGAGCGCGGCGGCATGCGCCTGCAGATCCGCACGCCCGGTGACCTCGAATCGCTGGAGTTCGCCGCGTTCGACCGGGTGCCGCCCGGGCCGGGGGAGATCGAGGTAGCGGTGACCTCGTCGACCGTCAACTTCGCGGATGTTCTTCTCGCCTTTGGCCGCTACCCGACCTTCGAGGGCTACCAGCAGCAGTTGGGCGGCGACTTCGCCGGCGTGGTGACCGCCGTCGGCCCCGACGCCACCGAGCACCGGGTCGGCGACCGGGTCGGCGGGATATCCCGCAACGGATGCTGGGGCACCTTCGTCATCGCCGATGCCCGGCACGCGGTCACGCTGCCTCCCGAGGTGCCGCTGGACGCAGCGGCCGCGGTGCCGACCGCGGCCGCGACCGCGTGGTACGGCCTGCACGACCTGGCGCGCATCGCACCGACCGACAAGGTGCTCATCCATTCCGGTACCGGTGGAGTCGGCCAGGCGGCCATCGCGATAGCCCGTGCCGTGGGCTGTGAGATCTTCGCGACCGCGGGCAGCCCGCAGCGCCGGCAACTGCTGCACGACATGGGCATTGAGCACGTGTACGACTCGCGCAGCACGGAATTCGCCGGCCAGATCCGCCGCGACACCGGCGGGTATGGCGTCGACGTGGTGCTCAACTCGCTGCCCGGCGCCGCGCAGCGCGCGGGAATCGACTTGCTGGCCCTCGGTGGACGCTTCGTCGAGCTGGGCAAGCGGGACATCTACGGCGACACCCACCTGGGCCTGTTCCCGTTCCGGCGCAACCTCTCGCTGTTCGCCGTCGACCTCGCGCTGCTGACTTTCAGCCACCCGGATACGGTTCGGCGCTTGTTGACCACCGTGTACCAGCGCACCGCGGCCGGTGAACTGCCGTTGCCGCGCACCACGCACTATCCGATCCATGACGCGGCCGCAGCGGTGCGTCTGGTCGCGGGCGCGGGCCACACCGGCAAGGTGGTGCTGCAGGTGCCGCGCGCGGGAAGCAGCGTGGCCGCGGTGCCGCCGGACCAGGTGCGACCGTTCCGCGCCGACGGCGCCTACATCGTCACCGGCGGCATCGGCGGCCTGGGCTTGTTTCTGGCCGGCCAGATGGCCTCTCGCGACGGCGCGGAGCGCTGCGGGCGGATCGTCCTCAACTCGCGCTCGCAGCCCGACGAGCGGGCGCGCGACGCCATCCAGCGGCTGTGGGACGCGGGGGCCGACATCGCGGTGGAGTGCGGTGACATCGCCGAGCCGCAGACGGCCGAGCGGCTGGTGGCGTGCGCCACGGCCACCGGGCTGCCGGTGCGCGGCGTGCTGCACGCCGCCGCGGTCGTACAGGACGCCACGCTGGCGAACGTCACCGACGACCTGATCGACCGGTGCTGGGCGCCAAAGGTTTACGGCGCGTGGAACCTGCATCAGGCCACCGCGCAGCAGCCCCTCGACTGGTTCTGCTGCTTCTCGTCGGCCGCGGCGCTGGTGGGTTCGCCGGGGCAGGGCGCCTACGCCGCGGCCAACAGCTGGCTGGACGCGTTCGCGTATTGGCGCCGCGCCCAAGGTCTTCCGGCCACCTCCATCGCGTGGGGAGCGTGGTCCGAGGTCGGCCGGGCCACGGCCCTGGCCGAGGACGCCGGCATCGCGATCACGCCCGCCGAGGGTTTCCGCGCCTTCGAAACGCTGCTGCGCTACGACCGCCCGTACTCCGGCTACGCGCCGATCATGGGGACGCCATGGCTGACATCCTTCGCGCAACGCAGCCGCTTTGCCGAAGCGTTCGCCTCGTTGGGCCAGGGCAAACCGGACACCGGCAAGTTCCTCGCCGAGCTGCGCGCGCTGCCGCGCGAGGAATGGCCGTCGGCCATCCGCCGGTTGGTTTCCGGTCAGATCAGCTTGTTGCTCCGGCGGACGATCGATCCGGATCGGCCGCTGTCCGACTACGGTCTGGATTCGCTGGGGAACCTGGAGCTGCGGACCCGCATCGAAACCGAGACGGGGGTGCGCGTCAGCCCCACCAAGATCACCACCGTTCGGGATTTGGCCGACCATCTGTGCGACGAGCTGGCCGGCCTGGAAGCCGCGCCGTCAGCGTCCTGACCCGGTCCTCGGCACACATCGCGCGGCGATCCGTCGTATGCGGGGCGGGGCGTGGTGCCGATCGGCCCGACCCAACCGGCCGCGATTTCATTTGCTGGCGGGTCCGCTACCGGGCCCGGCGCACGACTGCGCGGCCGGCCGCCGCGAGGCGACGCAAACTCCCGTAAGTTGACCATCTTTACTTGTGGACTGGTTCTTATCCGGATTGATTGATAAACAATATGGTGAAGGTGTGTGACCGGGCTCGATGCGACGAGGTTGCTGCGCCGAAGTCGGCCACCAATCGCGGCGACCGGTGATGCGGAGGATGGCAAGTGGCCGTGCGGGTTTCGTCGGTGTCGGTCGAGACGTGGTGAACAGGAGCTGGCAATGTCGAACAACATCACCTGGCACGAACACCAGATAAGCCGCGCCGAACGCGAAAGACTCAACGGCCACAAGGGCTGCGTCATCTGGTTCACCGGGCTGAGCGGCAGCGGCAAGAGCACGGTGGCCAACGTCGTCGAGCAGAAGCTCTACGAGCGGGGCATTCGCAGCTTTCTGCTGGACGGGGACAACGTCCGTTATGGGCTCAACGCCGGTCCGGAACTGCTCGAGGAGCGGCACGGACCCGAGTTCGCCAAGCGGTTCGGTCTCGGGTTTTCGGCCCAGGATCGCGAGGAGAACATCCGCCGCATCGGCGCGGTCGCGAAGCTGTTCTGTGAGTCCGGCGCCATCGCGCTGACGGCCTTCATCAGCCCCTACGTCCGCGATCGTGACGCGATTCGGGCCACCCTGGACGACGGCGATTTCCAGGAGATCTTCATCGACACCCCGATTGAGATTTGCGAGCAGCGTGATCCCAAAGGCCTGTACAAGAAAGCCCGCGCGGGCGAGATCAAAGGGTTCACCGGAATCGACGACCCCTACGAGGCCCCGACGCGGCCCGAGCTGCGGCTCGACGGCGGCACCAAGGACGCGGACACGCTGGCCGAGGAAGTGATCGCCCATCTCGAGCGCGCGGGCGTCATCTCGGGCCCGGCACGGCCGGACGCTTAGCGGACGGGTACGGCGGTGACGGCGTCGGGAGCCGTCCCACCGCAACCCGCTGATTACCGAATCGAGGTCAGTTACATGAGCTACCAAGGCCATAACGGGAAGCCGATCGTGGAACGAGTGTCCACCGAGAATGCGGCGAGCCGGATTGACGGGTTGCCGCGCATCCCGATCTCCAAAGCCACCGCGCACGAGGTGATCAGCCTGTCCTACGGTTTCTTCACCCCCCTGGCGGGTTTCATGGGCCGCCGCGAGGTGGATGGCACGCTGGACAACTTCCAGCTGCCGGACGGCACGCTGTGGAGCATCCCGATCGTCTTCGACCTGTCCGCCGACGACGTCGACAAGTACGGGGTGAAAGAGGGCCACAGCGTCGTCCTCGAGTATCTCGACGCCCCGATGGCGATCTTGGAGGTCTCCGAGATCTACGAGTACGACCTGGCGCGCTTGGCCGAAAAGACCTACGGCACCGCGGATACCCGGCACCCGGGTGTCAAGAAGACGCTGGCTTACGCGAATCGTTTCATCGGCGGCGACATCACGCTCATCAACGAGCCGGTGTTCAACGAACCCTTCAAGAGCTTCTGGCTCACGCCGCGGCAGCACCAGGACGCGCTGGCGAAGAAGAACTGGAAGCGTGCCGTCGCCCATCAGACCCGCAACGTTCCGCACACCGGTCACGAGGCGTTGATGAAGCAAGCGTGGCTGGCAGCGAACGAGGACCAGCCCGTCGACCACCTGAACACCGGCGTGCTGGTCAACGCCATCATCGGCCAGAAGCGCGTCGGCGACTACATCGACGAGGCGATCCTCCTGGCGCAGAACGAGTTACGGACGAGCGGGTATTTCCGCGAGGACGTCCACCTGGTGTCGTTCACGCTGTGGGACATGCGCTACGCCGGGCCCCGCGAGGCCATCTTCCACGCGATCCTGCGGACGAACCTCGGCTGCACGCATCACATGTTCGGCCGGGACCACGCCGGGGTCGGCGATTTCTACCACCCCTACGACTCGCAGAACATCCTCAAGCAATACCGCAGCGAGCTGGGGATCAAGCCGGTGTTCCTGCGGGAGAACTGGTACTGCCCGGTGTGCCAGGAGGTCACCAACTCGGCGCTGTGCGGCCACGACGACCAATCACAAAGCTTCAGCGGCAGCCTGATTCGCAGCATCCTGACCGACGAGGTCAAGCCGACCCAACAGGTGATGCGCCACGAGGTGTTCGAGGTGGTGATGGACAGCGCCGCCAAGTACGGCCAGGGCTCGCCGTTCGTCACCGAGGAGTACCTGAAGGACAGGTTGCCGGTCTTCACGCTGAACCAATTGGAGAACTCATGAGTACTGCGGAGAAGAAGATCAAGGTCAACGTCTGGATCAACGAGGAACGGCTGGAAGCGCTCGCGAATGCCGGAATGGCGGACCGGGCGATCGACGCGTTCGCCGGCATGAAGCTGCTCGAGATCTACACCACCGACGAGCAGAAAGACGTTCTGCTGCAGCGCTTTCCCGGTGCAAAGTACGACTCGGCCACCACCCGCTCGATCGAGCTGCTCCCGAAGCGGGTCAAGGACAGGCTGCTCGAGTTGTCCATCAAGATGCACTCCACCGGTCCCGACGTGGTGGGTCGCTTCCTCGAGGAAGCCCAGACGGCGAACAGCCAGTAGGGCTAGGCGTCCAGCCGGGTGAACCGCCGGCGGCGGTACTGCTCGACGCACGCGGCCCGCCGGATCTTGCCGCTGGTCGTGGTGGGAATCGATCCCGGCGCCACCAGCACCAGATCGGCGACGTTGAGCCCGTGCGAGTTCGATATCGCCGCGGTGACGTCGTTCTTGACGGTGTCGAGGGTGCGCTTCGCGTCTTCGTCGGAATCACCGCGCTTTTTCAATTCGATGATGGTGACCAACTTTTCGGTCTCGTCGACGGGAACCGAGATCGCCGCGACGCGGCCGCCGGTGATCCGCTGCACCGTCGACTCGATGTCTTCGGGATAGTGGTTGCGGCCGTAGACGATCAGCAGATCCTTCATCCGGCCCACGATGAACATCTCGTCGTCGCAGATGAAGCCGAGGTCGCCGGTGCGCAGCCACGGGCCCTCGGGGGTGCCGCAGGACGCGCCGGCCAAGACGCCGCCGAAGGTGCGCCGGGTGTCCTCGGGCTTCTCCCAGTAGCCGTCGGCGACGTTGTCGCCGCTGACCCAGATCTCACCGACCGTCCCGGCCGGGCATCCAGTGCGGGTATCGGGGTCGACGATCCGCACCATCGGCGACGTCGGTGTGCCGTAACTCAGCAGCGGTGAGCCGGTTTCGGCCGGGCACCGCTGCGCGCTGCCCTCCGACATCCGCTCCGGTTCGAAGTGGACGACGCGCGGGGGGCCGCCCTCGGCGCGGCTGGCCACGTAGACGGTGGCCTCGGCCAGCCCGTAGGAGGGCTGCATCATGTGCTCGCGAAAGCCGTACGGTGCGAACCGTTTACAGAACCGGTCGAGCGTGGCGGGATGGATCCGTTCGGCGCCGCTGACGATGCTGATGACGTTGCCCAGGTCGACTCCGGCCAGCTCGTCGTCGGTGGTCTTGCGGACCGCGAGCTCGAAGGCGAAGTTCGGCGCGGCGGAGAACACCGGGTTGGTTTGGGACATCGCGTGAATCCAGCGCGCCGGGCGCTGCAGGAACGCGATCGGGCTCGTCACATCGCCCCGGTAGCCGCCCAGGATCGGTGCGATGACGCCCTGCATCAACCCCATGTCGTGGTAGAAGGGCAGCCACGACACGCAGACGGTGTCGCGCGGGGCCACGCCGTTGAAATCGGGAAAGTACGCGGCCATCAGTTGCCGGAAGTTCGCGTGCAGGTTGCGGTGCGAAACCATGACGCCGGCCGGAAGGCGGGTGGAGCCCGACGTGTACTGCAGGTAGGCGATGCTCGGGGCGCCGCTGATCCGGATGCTCGACGAATTCGGCTCGTCCAGATCCAGCGCGTCGATCGCGATGACGGCGGGCCCGGCGGCCGCCGGGTGGTGCAGGTAGTCGTTCACGGTCGCGGCGGCCGCGGACGTGGTCAGGACGACGGAGGGTGCGGTGTCGGCCAGGACGGCGGCGACGCGCTCGTCGTGTGAGCCCGGCTGCGGCACCGAGAGCGGGACCGCGATCAGCCCGGCCTGGATCGCTCCCAGGAACGCCACGATGTAGCCGACGCCCTGGGGGGCGAGGATGACGGCGCGGTCCCCGGCGGTGCCGTGCCGCTTGACCTCGTGCGCGACGTTCAGGGTGCGCTGATACAGCTGGGCCCACGTCAGGCTTTCGGTGACACCGGCCCAGTCCTGCTCGTAATCGGTGTACCGAAACGCCACGTCGTCGGGTTGCAGGCCGGCGCGTTCCCGCAACAGGGAGACGACCGACGAAGACTGCATGCGGGCTAGGGTACCGCTTCTGGATTTTCGCGCATGTCGGCCGCCATGCCCGGGAAGGCGAGCGGGTCAACGGCTTTCCAGCACGCGCAATCCGAGCGAAAACAGCAGCCGCACCTCGGGATCGGTCAGCGACGTCGACAACAACTTCTCGATCCGCCTAACCCGGTAGCGAACCGTATTCGGATGCACCCGCAACGATTGCGCGGCCGCCGCGATGTCGCCGAAGGCGTCCAGATAGACCCGCAACGTCTCGGCCAGCACCGGATCGTCGTCGCGCAGCGCCACGATCCGCGGATCGATCAACCGCTCGTCGCCGCCGACCAGGGTCACGATCTCATCTAGCAGAACAGTGGTACGCGCCTCGGCCAGCGATGTCACCTGCCCGAACGAAATCGGGTGCCGCTCAGCGCTGTCCAGCACGCGGTCCACCTCGGTGCGCGCCGCGGCAACCCCGGCCAGGCCGGCGACCGGTGCGGCGATGGCCGCGCGTAGCTGCACCCCGAGTTCGTCGCGCATGGCGCCGATGGTGCCGCGCACCCACGAGGCGACCGAACGGTTGCGCGTCTGGGGGACAAGCACGTACGTGCGCGCGCCGTTCGACGCGACCTGGGAGTCAGCGCGAAAGGCGCTGGCGCTCAGCGCGATAACATCGGCGAGCCGGCCGTGTCCGGGTGAACCGTCCGCCGCGTCCCAACCGATCAGCGCCGCGTCGCCGTCGGCGGCCAGGCCGAGTTCGGCGGCGATCGCGGCAACGTCGACCCCCGCAGGGGTTTCCGCGTCGGCGAGGCCCAGCAGCTGCTGCACCCGCCGGGCATGCGTCGACGGCCGGGCCGCCAGCCGCGACATGATGCGGCCGGCCAGCACGGCGGCGCCCCGCAACATCTCCTCGGCGTCGTCGGCCAGCGGTTGCGAGCCCTGCTGCACCCAGATGGTTCCGGCGAACACCGGCGGCCGCCGCGCATCCGGTGCGGGCCGGTAGATGCCGACGGCCAGTCGCGGGCGCAGCCCCAGCTCGGGACGCTCGGCGACGCGCACCACGTCGCCGCCCGACCGCAACGCGTCGAAGATGCCCCATTGGCCGATCCACTCGAGATGGTCGGGCGGGCCGGCCCTGCCCAGGATGGAGAGGCGGCGCAGCTCGTCGGCTTCGTCGTTGGACGCGGAGTACGCCAGGACGTGCGACTGGGCGTTCTCGATGCTGACCATGCCGTGGATGCGGTCGGCGAGCGACTGCGCCAACCCGAACAGGTCGGTGCCCGAGTCGTCCGTCGCGTCCGCGCGGTCCCCGTGGTGCTCCAGGACGTGGTTGACCAACTGGTAGAGCCGCTCCCAGCGGGCCCGCGGGTCGGCGGCCACCACGGCCGAGCCGGCCGCAACGGCCCTGGCCACCAAGGCATTCGACGGCTCTTTGACGAATATGGCCACCGGCACGCGCTCGCGCGCCTGCTTGTCCACCCAGCGCAGCGCCTCGTCGTCGGCGACGCCGAGCAAAAAGAAGACATCCGCGGAACCCGCCGCGGCGGCCAGGCCGAGCCGCACGTCGTCGGAGTCGATCAGTGCGGCCGACGCCACCGGCAGGTCCAGGCCGCGGGGCGCGTCGACCAGGCTCACCAGGGTCGCGTCCAGCGCGAGTAGCAGCTGTCCCAGCCCCACACCGGCCATGTTGTCCGATTTTACTACGATTGCCCATCGGTATTGTTCGATCGGCTAACTCGTTGCGCGGTCGCCGCGAGGATCCTTGCAGCATGGACGCGATAACACAGGTCCCGATGCCGGCCAACGAGCCGGTCCACGACTACGCCCCACATTCGCCGGAACGCGCCCGGCTGGCCACCGAACTGGCCGCGCTGGCCGATGGCCCGATCGACCTGCCGCACGTCATCGGCGGCACCCACCGGATGGGCGACGGTGAGCGCATCGACGTCGTCCAACCGCACCGGCACTCCGCCACGCTGGGCACCCTGACCAACGCCGGGCACGCCGACGCGACGGCGGCGATCGAGGCCGCGATGGCCGCGAAACGCGCATGGGCCGGACTGCCCTTCGACGAGCGGGCGGCGGTGTTCCTGCGCGCCGCCGACCTGCTGGCCGGCCCGTGGCGGGAGAAGATCGCCGCCGCGACGATGCTCGGCCAGTCCAAGTCCGTCTATCAGGCCGAGATCGACTCGCCGTGCGAGCAGATCGACTTCTGGCGGTTCAACGTCGCGTTCGCGCGACAGATCCTGGCGCAGCAGCCGATCAGCGGGGCGGGGGAGTGGAATCGCAGCGAGTACCGCCCGCTGGACGGCTTCGTCTACGCGATCACGCCGTTCAACTTCACCTCGATAGCGGGCAACCTGCCGACGGCGCCGGCGCTGATGGGCAACACGGTGGTGTGGAAGCCGTCGATCACCCAGACGCTGTCGGCGTATCTGACCATGCGGCTGCTCGAGGCCGCTGGGCTGCCTCCCGGCGTGATCAACCTGGTCACCGGCGACGGCCTCGCCGTTTCCGATGTAGCACTGTCCGATCCGAGGCTGGCGGGCATCCACTTCACCGGGTCGACGGCAACCTTCCAGCATTTGTGGCAGCAGGTGGGCGCCAATATCGGCCGCTACCACAGCTATCCGCGGCTGGTCGGCGAGACCGGCGGCAAAGACTTCGTCGTCGCGCACGCCTCGGCACGCCCGGAGGTGTTGTGCACCGCCCTGATTCGCGGCGCGTTCGACTACCAGGGGCAGAAATGCTCGGCCGCATCGCGCGCGTTCGTCGCGCAGTCGGTGTGGCGCCGCATGGGTGACGACTTCCTGGGGAAGACCGCCGCGCTGCGCTACGGCGACGTGACCGATCTGACCAACTACGGGGGAGCGCTGATCGACCGGCGCGCCTTCATCAAGAACGTCGACGCCATCGAGCGCGCCAAGGGCGCGCCCCACGTCACCATCGCCGTCGGCGGCGAATACGACGACCGCGAGGGCTATTTCGTGCGGCCCACGGTGTTGCTGTCCGATGACCCTGGCGACGAGTCGTTCGCGACGGAATACTTCGGCCCGCTGCTGTCGGTCCACGTGTATCCCGACGACGATTACGAGCGCATCCTCGACGTCGTCGACACGGGGTCGCGGTACGCGCTGACCGGTGCCGTCATCGCCGACGACCGCGAAGCCGTGCTGACGGCACAGGACCGGTTGCGGTTCGCCGCCGGGAACTTCTACGTCAACGACAAGCCGACGGGCGCGGTCGTCGGGCGTCAGCCGTTCGGGGGATCGCGTGGCTCGGGCACCAACGACAAGGCCGGATCGATGCTGAACATGTTGCGCTGGACGTCGGCTCGCACCATCAAGGAGACCTTCATCCCGGCAAGCGACCACACCTATCCGCACATGGGCGCCGAGTGATGGCCGGACTGTTCGCCAGCACACTGCGCCCGGCGATCCTGGCCGCGGGCCGCCGCGACGGCGTGCGTCGCACCGCCGAACGGCTGACGCTCACCCGCAAGGTGGTGCACCGGTTCGTGCCCGGCGAGACCATCGAATCCGTGCTGAACAGCGTGGCGGCGCTGCGTGATTCGGGCCGACTCGTCAGCGTCGACTATCTGGGCGAGGACGTCGCCGACGCCGACGACGCCGACGCGGCGGTGCGGACCTACCTGGACCTGATTGAGAAGCTCGGCGGGCCCGGCGATTTCGACGTCGCTGCGCCTTTCGAGGTTTCGGTGAAATTGTCGGCGCTGGGGCAGTCGCTGGAGCGCGACGGGCACAAGATCGCGCGGGACAACGCGTGGTCGATCTGCGACGCCGCCCGGCGTGCCGGCGTGTGGGTGACGGTGGACGCCGAGAACCACACCACCACGGATTCGACGCTGCGCATCGTGCGCGACCTGCGCACCGAATTCCCCTGGCTGGGCCTGGTTTTGCAGGCGTATCTGCGGCGCACCCTGGACGACTGCGAGGAATTCGCCGCCTCGGGCGCGCGGGTTCGGCTGTGCAAGGGCGCCTACGACGAACCGGCCTCGCTGGCCTACCGCGAGCCGACCGAGGTCACCGACTCGTACCTGGCCTGCCTTCGGGTGCTGATGGCGGGGTCGGGCTACCCGATGGTGGCCACCCACGACCCGGAGATCATCGCCGCGGTGCCCGAGATGTCACGCGAATCGGGCCGTCGCGGACGCGAATTCGAATACCAGATGCTCTACGGCATCCGCGACGACGAACAGCGACGTCTCGCCGCGGCGGGCAACCCGGTGCGGGTGTACGTCCCGTTCGGCACCCAGTGGTACGGCTACTTCATGCGGCGGCTGGCCGAACGCCCGGCCAATCTGGCGTTCTTCCTGCGGGCGTTGACGACACGCCGATAACCCGCGGCGAGACTTAGCTCACGCCCGCTGACACTAGCCGCGCCGCGGGCGCGGACGCTCGCTGGCGAAGCCGCGAACGACATGGGCCCGAACGAATTCCGCCGTCACCTCCGGATCGTCCATGTCCAGCGTCGAGGACGGCGTGCTGAACAGCGAGAACAGGATGCGTGCGAACCATTCGCCGGCGGCCTCGATGTCGAGGTCCTTGCGCACCTCGCCCGTGAGCCGGGCGGCGGACAGGTACGGGGCGAAGAATTCGACGCACTCGCGCAGCAGCACGGCGGCGTCCTTGGTCAGCAGCAGGCTGATGGCGTCCTCGTCGAAATACTTCTCCGAGGCGATGACCCGTCGCGCCTGAGTGACGAATACCGCTGCGGCGCAGAGCTTGTCCTCAAGGGTGCTGCTGGCGTCCATGGCCTTGGTCATCTCGAGGTAGAACCGCTGCGACGCGTGTTCGGCGCACGCCTCGACGATCGAGGCCTTGTCGGAAAAGTATTCGTAGATCGTGCTGCGGGACACGCCGGCGTGCTTGGCGATGTCGACGATCGTCGCCTTCTGCAACCCCTGCCTGCCGAAGCAGGCGAACGCGGACTCCACGATGAGCTCGCGGGTGTCGGGCGACTGGATGTTCGCGGACGGCTGAGTCACGGTCCCCCTCAGCCGGCCGGTGCGAGGATCAGGCCGCTGGTCGGCACGCCGGTTCCGGACGTGACGAGCACGTGTTCGACGTTGTCGACCTGGTTGTACGAGGTGCCCCGCACTTGGCGCACGCCCTCGGTGATGCCGTTCATGCCGTGGATGTAGGCCTCACCGAGCAGCCCACCGTTGGTGTTGATCGGGAACTCCCCACCCAGCGACAGCCGCTCGACGGTGGCGAAGTCCTTGGCCTCCCCGCGACCGCAGAAACCGAGCTCCTCGAGCTGGGCGAAGACGAAGGGCGTGAAATGGTCGTAGATGAACGCGGTTTGGATGTCTTGCGGCTTGAGGCCCGAGTCGCGCCACAGCCGCCGGCCCACCACGCCCATCTCGGGCAGGCCGGTGATCTCGTCGCGGTAGTAACTCGTCATCATCTCGCCGTCGCGGCCGCGCCCTGGGCCGCCGCGGTGATGATGGCCGGCGGCTGCCGCAGGTCGCGGGCGCGCTCGGCGCTGGTGACGACGAGCGCGACACCGCCGTCGCTCTCCTGGCAGCAGTCGAGCAGGCGCAGCACGGGTTCGACGATCCACCGCGAGTTCTGGTGGTCTTCGAGGGTGATCGGACGCTGGTAGAACCAGGCGTCGGGATTGGTCGCCGCATGCTTGCGGTCGACGACCGCGATCCGGCCGAAGTCGGAGTTGGTGACGCCGTACGTCGACATGTAGCGCTGCGCGTGCATCGCGACCCACGCCGCCGGGGTGAGCAGTCCGAACGGTGCGTAATGCGCCATGAACAAGGGAGTTTCGGCCATGCTGCGGCCGCTTCCGCCGAATCGGAAGCCGGAGCGTTCGTTGAACGCACGCCAGCACACCACCACGTCGGCGACGCCGGTGGCGACGGCCATCGCCGCGTGCACGACAGTGCCGGCGGCCGCGCCCCCGCCGTGGTGCACGCGGGAGAAGAAGCTCAGGTCGCCGATGCCAACGTTGCGCGCGATGTCGATCTCGTCGCTGGAATCCATGGTGAACGTGACCATGCCGTCGACCTCATCGGGCGACAGGCCTGCGTCGTCCAGCGCGGCGCTGACCGCCTCGCACGCCAATTGCAGCTCGCTGCGCCCGGATTCCTTCGAGAACTCCGTCTGGCCGATCCCGACGATGGCCGCCGCACCCGGCAGCGCCCGGCTCACGCGCCCACCCCGTCGAGCAGGCTGAGCACCGCGGTTCCGGAGACGTGATCGCCCAGGCTGTTGGTGCCCTTGAACGCCACCTCGACAAAGTTTTCACCGTCCGGTCCTTGCGTCTTGCCGGTGACGCTGCCGGTGAACCGCAGCGGATCGTCCGGAAAGCAGGGCACGCCAAGGCGGATCGACAGGTTCTTCACCATCGCCTCGGGCCCGGCCCAATCGGTGAGGAAGCGCACGCAGTAGCCGTTGGTGGTCAGGATGTTCATGAACAAGTTGGGCGAGCCCTGCTGCTTGGCGTAGTCGCGGTCGTGGTGCACCGGCATGAAGTCCCGGGTGGCGATCGCGCCGGCGACGATCATCGTTGTGGTAATCGGGATTTCGAGCGCGGTGACCTCGTCGCCGACCGAAATGTCTCGCCATTGCAAAGTGCGGTTGGCGGTCGTCGTCATGCGGGTCCTTCCGAATAGGTTGCGCCAAGCCCGGTCAGCGGCGCCGAAGCGGTGTCGAGCGTCAAGTCGAAATCCATTACCGCGCCTAACCGCTGGGCCGAAATTGGTGCAACACCAAGCCGTCGTCGAACGTCTGGTAGTAGACCTGAACGGCCAGTCCCGGCGTCACCGCGGACGGATCGACTCCGGTGAGGTTGGACACCAAACGGACCCCCTCTTCGAGTTCCACCAGCACGACCACGTAGGGGTATTCGAAGAAGGGAAACCGGGGTTCGTGCGGCATCACGTAGCTGTAGACCGTGCCACGCCCCGACGACTCGATCGCGTCCCACTGCAGCGAACGGCAGCGCGGGCACATCGGGCGGGGCGGGTGGCGCAGTTGCCCGCAGCCGCCGCAGCGCTGGATCAGGAGTTTGTTCTCCCGCAACCCATTCCAGAAGAACTCTGTGTCGGCGGTGATCGCCGGCGCGATGCGGCTCGCCATCAGTTTGCCGGCCTGAATCGCAGCACCCGGAATCGCTGCCGTCCCAACACGTCACCGTTCTGGTCGGTGTAGGTCGTCAGCCAGGTCAGAAAGAAGCCGGTGCCCAGCGCTGTCTTCTTCTCGCCGGAGACCGATTCGTAGACCGTCGTCGCACTGATCTCGTCACCCAACCGTGGGTAGCGCTCGATCTCGAACTCCGAGTTGGTCGCCACCGTGCTGGTGTAGCCGGCCTCATCGAGGAATGCCGTTGGGTTGCTTTGGATCTCGACGGGCGCGCCGCCCCGCTCGCCGATGCCCTCGAGCTTAGGTGACGGCATGGTCCAGGTCTGCAGCATCACCGGTGGCGACACGATGCCGCCGAATCGTGACGAGGCGGCGAACTCGGGGTCGATGTAGACCGGGTTCATGTCGGCCATCGCGTACGCCCAGTGCCGGATCATGGGCTGGTTCACCGGGTCCGGTGCCAGCGACGGCTTCCCGGTGCCACCGGTCGGCTGTCCGACGAGGGCACGCACCTTGGCGCTGACGGATTCTGAGTCGGTCACGTAGCAAAGCCCCTCTCGCAGGACACCGTATCGGACAGATTGGTGCGATCTGTCATGCGAAATGTGTGTACTCTGCGCCGTCGCGCGCTGTCAATACGACAGCAAAGCAGGGCCATAGCGGGGAATTCGCGCAAATGCTGATTGACGGCGGCCGCCGGGGCGGGTACACCAAGTGATCAGATGACCGGAGGACGCACATGGCCGATTCACCCGCTCTTGTCCAGACCTATCAGCTCTACATCGACGGCCACTGGGTCGAGCCGCAGGGCGGCCGCTATGACGACATCTCCCCGTCCACCGAAGCCGTGATCGCCACCGCACCCGATGCCAGCGTCGCCCAGGTCGGTGACGCGATCGATGCCGCGCGCCGCGCCTTCGACAGCGGGCCGTGGGGCACGATGAGCACCGATCAGCGCGCCGGGTGCCTGAACCAGCTCGGCGAGGCGCTGACGAAGCACGCCGACGACTTCTTCGCGCTGTCCCAGGCGGAGTGGGGCTGCACTGCCAACGAGCGCATCATGCAGATCGACGGCGCCGGGTTCATGTCCATGCACGCCGCCCAGCTCGCCACCCAGCTGGCCGATCAAGAGGTCACCGGGATGGGCGCCGGAACAACCTTGTTGCGGCACGCGCCGCTGGGTGTGGTGTCGGTGCTGACGCCGTGGAACTTCCCGCACTGTCTCAACGTGATGAAGCTGAACCACGCTCTGGCGGCGGGAAATACCGTCGTGCTCAAGCCCTCTCCGCTTACCCCGCTGGCCGGGCTGGCTCTCGCGCGGATCATCGACGAGCACACCGACATCCCGCCCGGTGTGGTCAACGTCGTCACGCCTTCCAGCGTGGACGCGGCCAAGCTGCTGACCACCGATCCACGGATCGACATGGTGAGCTTCACCGGCAGCTCCCTCGTCGGCCGACAGGTGATGTCCGCGGCCGGCGACACGATGAAGAGGATCCTCCTCGAATTGGGTGGCAAGTCGGCGAGCATCGTCCTCGACGACACCGAGATCACCGACGAGATGCTGCAGCAGATGCTGTTCGACGGCTGTTCGCTGCATGCCGGGCAGGCCTGCATCCTGCACAGTAGGCTGCTGCTCCCCGATTCCCTGCACGACGACGTCGTCGACCGGCTGGCGGCGCTGGCCCGCGGCATAAAGGTGGGCGATCCGACGGACCCCGACGTGCAGATGGGCCCGCTGATCAGCGCGGGGCAGCGGGGCCGGGTCGAGGAGCACGTCGCCCGCGCGCTCCGGGAGGGAGCCAAGCTGGTGACCGGCGGCGGTCGTCCGGCCGGCTTGGACGTGGGCTTCTACGTCGAACCGACGATTCTCTGCGACGTCGAAGCGAATTCGACTATCGCGCAAGAAGAAGTGTTCGGTCCCGTGTTGGCGGTGCTGCGCTACCGCGATGTGGACGACGCGATCGCGATCGCGAACAACTCGCGGTACGGCCTCTCCGGCGCGGTGTGGGGCGGCGATGTAGACCGCGCCGTGAGTGTCGCGCGCCGGATCCGGACCGGCCAGGTGGCCGTCAACGGCTGCGGCGCGGGCGGCGCACCGTTCGGCGGCTTCAAACTCAGCGGGCTGGGCCGGGAGGGCGGTGGCATCGGTGGACTCCATCAATACATGGAGCCGATGGCCATCGGTGTTCCCGCGTAAGGCGACCACCCTGCGTACTCGGAATCGCTTTCGTTTTAGATCCGTCACCTAGATCGGCAAGCGGGTGCTCAACGCACAGCCGCCGGCACCGCCCGGCCGCCCTTTGGTGAACCGCGCCTGACATGCCAAGCTGCTCGGCATGGTCATCGAGATCGCCCGCCCCAAGCTCGAAGGAAACGTCGCCGTCGGCGAGGACCGCCAGATCGGCTTCGCCGAGTTCGGCGATCCGCAGGGCCGGGCCGTCTTCTGGCTGCACGGCACCCCCGGCGCCCGCCGCCAGATTCCGGTTGAGGCCCGCCTCTACGCCGAGAACCACAAGATCCGGCTCATCGGGCTGGACCGCCCCGGGATCGGCTCGTCCACACCCCACCGCTACGAGAACATCCGGGCCTTCGCCGACGACCTGCGCACGATCGCGGACACGCTCGGCATCGACAAGATGGCCGTCATCGGCCTGTCCGGCGGCGGGCCGTACGCGCTCGCGTCGGCCGCGGTGCTCGGTGATCGGGTGGTCGCCTGCGGCGTGCTCGGCGGCGTCGCGCCGTTCCTCGGTGATGAAGGCATCACCAGCGGCCTGATGAACCTGGGCAAACGGGTGGCGCCGCTGCTGCAGCTGGGCGGTGACCCGCTGCGGATCGGCGCGAGCCTGATGGTCCGGGCCGTCCGCCCGGTCGCCAACACCGCGCTGTATTTATATGCGGCCATATCGCCCGAGGGGGACCGGCGCCTGCTCACCCGGCCCGAGTTCGGCGCGATGTTCCTCGACGACCTGCTCAACGGCAGCCGCAAGCAGCTGGCCGCCCCCTTCAACGACATCATTCTGTTCACCCGCGACTGGGGATTCCGGCTCGACGAGGTCAAGGTCCCGGTGCGCTGGTGGCACGGCGACAGCGACCACATCGTGCCGTTCGCCCACGGCCAGCACGTGGTTTCGTTGCTGCCCGACTGCGAACTGTTCGTGCTGCCCGGCGAAAGCCACCTCGCCGGGCTGGGCCGCGGCGAGGAGATCCTGTCCACCCTGATGAAGATCTGGGACGAGAAAGGCTGACCTTCGCCGGCGCCGGGTAGCCTGCTGACGTGCTGCTGGCGTCGCTTGATCCTTCGGTCCTCACCACCACCGATGTCGCCGACGCGGTGCGCATCGACGGCACCGTGTTCAGCCGCAGCGACCTGCCCGGCGCCGCGACGTCGGTGGCCGAACGGGTGGGCGGCGCGGGCCGCGTCGCCATCCTGGCCGCCCCGACCGCCGCGACGGTGCTGGCCGTCACCGGGTGCCTGATCGCCGGGGTGCCCTTCGTCCCGGTGCCCGCCGACGTCGGCGCGGCCGAACGCCGGCACATGCTCACCGACTCCGGAGTGAAGGCCTGGCTCGGGCCGGCGCCTGACGAGGCGGAGGGGCTGCCGCACATCCCGGTGCGGTTGCACGCCCGGTCCTGGCACCGCTACGCCGAGCCGTCGCCCGACGCCACCGCGATGATCATCTACACGTCGGGGACCACCGGGCTGCCCAAAGGCGTGGTGCTGAGCCGGCGGGCGATCGCCGCCGACCTGGACGCCCTCGCGGAAGCCTGGCAGTGGACGGCCGACGACGTCCTGGTGCACGGCCTGCCGCTCTTTCACGTGCACGGCCTGGTGCTGGGTCTGCTCGGCTCGCTGCGGATCGGGAATCGCTTCATCCACACCGGCAAGCCGACGCCCGCGGGCTACGCGCAGGCCGCGACCGACCACGGCGGCACGCTGTTCTTCGGGGTGCCCACCGTGTGGTCGCGGGTGGTGGGCGACGAGGCGGCCGCCCGGGCGCTGCGCCCGGCGCGGCTGCTGGTCTCCGGCAGCGCGGCGCTGCCTGTTCCGGTGTTCGACCGGCTGGCCGGGCTCACGGGACACCAGCCCATCGAACGCTACGGCGCGTCCGAATCGTTGATCACGCTGTCCACCCGCGCCGACGGCGAGCGGCGCCCCGGCTGGGTGGGCCTGCCGCTGACCGGCGTGCAGACCCGCGTGCTCGACGACGACGGCGGGCTGGTGCCGCACGACGGCGAGACCGTCGGGAAGCTGCACGTGCGCGGCCCGATGATGTTCGACGGCTACCTGAACCGGCCGGACGCCACCGCCGAGGCGTTCGACACCGACGGCTGGTACCGCACCGGCGACGTCGCGGTGATCGACGGCGACGGGATGCACCGCATCGTCGGGCGCGAATCGGTCGACCTGATCAAGTCCGGCGGTTACCGCATCGGCGCCGGCGAGATCGAGACGGTGCTGCTCGGGCATCCGGGCGTGCAAGAAGCGGCGGTGGTCGGTATGCCCGATGCGGACCTGGGTCAGCGCATCGTCGCATTCATCGTCGGATCGGCCGACGGTGACGCGCTGATCGACTATGTCGCCCAGGAGCTTTCGGTGCACAAGCGGCCGCGTGAGGTGCGCATCGTGGACGCGCTGCCGCGCAACGCCATGGGCAAGGTGCTCAAAAAGCGGCTGCTGACCGACGGCTGAGCGGCCGCTCAACCGGGTCGCGCCTCGTCAGCCGGGCGCCGAGACACGCAGCAATTTGCCAGGTTCGGCGCCGAGCGTGGCCGCGAAGCTTCACCTACCGTCGTAACCGTGCATCCCCTCGTCACCGTGCATCGCGCTGACCGGACCGCGAACGGCCGCCATGGGTGAGCCCGCTCGACCCGTGGGCACCGCCGCGCCCACCCCCATGCGGCGGATCGCGATGGCCTGCCTGGTGGGCTCGGCGATCGAGTTCTACGACTTCCTGATTTACGGGACCGCGGCCGCGCTGGTGTTTCCCATGGTTTTCTTCCCGGGCCTCGGCTCCACCGTGGCCACCATCGCCTCGATGGCGACGTTCGCGACGGCGTTTCTGTCCCGCCCGTTGGGCGCGGCCGTGTTCGGGTATTTCGGGGACCGGCTGGGCCGGAAGAAGACGCTCGTCGCCACGCTGCTGATCATGGGCGCGTCGACAGTGAGCGTGGGCCTGGTCCCCAGCACCGCATCGATCGGCGTCGCGGCACCGCTGATTCTCATCGTTTTGCGGTTGTTGCAGGGGTTCGCCGTCGGCGGCGAATGGGCCGGGTCCGTCCTGCTGAGCGCCGAATACGCGCCGTCGGGCCAACGCGGCTGGTATGGCATGTTCACCTCGCTGGGCGGTGGCACGGCGGGCATCCTCGCCAGCCTGACCTTTCTCGCCGTCAGCCTCACCATGGGCGAACAGAGCACCGCGTTCATGGAATGGGGATGGCGGATTCCCTTCCTGATCAGCGCGGGGCTGATCGTTATCGCGCTCTATGTGCGGCTCAACATCGACGAGACCCCGCTGTTCGTGGAGGAGAAGGCCCGCAACCTGGTACCCAAAGCGCCGCTGACGGAGCTGGTGCGGTTGCAGCGGCGCGAGATCGTGCTGGTCGCGGGCTGTTTCCTGGGCGGCATGGGCTTCGTGTACCTGGGCAACACCTTCCTGGTCATGTACGCGCACTCCCACCTGGGCTACTCGCGCAGCTTCATCTGGGGCGTCGGCGCCCTGGCCGGGCTGACCAGCATCGCGTTCGTCTCGTTCGGGGCGTGGATGTCGGATCGAGTCGGGCGACGCCGGGTGATGCTGTGGGGGCTGGCGGCGTGTCTGCCGTGTTCGTTCGTGGTCATCCCGCTGATGGACACCGGCAACCCGGCGTTGTACGTGGTCGCGGTCCTCTGCATGTTCGCCGCCGCGGCGTTCACCAACGGCCCCACCGGGGCCTTCGTTCCCGAGCTGTTCGCCACCCGCTACCGCTACAGCGGCGCGGCGGTGGCCATGAACCTTGCCGGCATTCTCGGCGCCGCCGTGCCGCCGCTGTTGGCGGGCACCCTGCTGGCGACCTACGGCAGCTGGGCGATCGGGCTCATGATGGCGACCCTCGTCGGGGCCAGTTTCGTGTCCGTCTCGCTGCTGCCCGAAACCAGGGGGTCCGCGCTGCGGACCGTCGCGGTCGACGAGCGGGTTCCCGCCGACCTATAGGCGCCCCGTCAGTTGGCGTGCAGGTCCTCGTTGAGGGCGATGCCGTGCCCGCCGCGGGCCACCACTTCCACCGCCCCGCTGACCGAATTGCGGCGGAACAACAGGTTGTTGCCGCCGGACAGCTCCAGGGCCTTGAGCGTTTTACCTTCCGGCGTAATGACTTTGGTGCCCGCGGTGACATACAGGCCCGCCTCGACGACGCAGTCGTCACCCAGGGAGATGCCCAGGCCCGCGTTGGCGCCGAGCAGGCAGCGCTTGCCGATCGAAATCACCTCGGTGCCACCGCCGGACAGCGTGCCCATGATCGAGGCGCCACCGCCGACATCGGAGCCGTCGCCCACCACCACGCCGGCGGAGATGCGCCCCTCCACCATCGACGCCCCCAGGGTGCCGGCGTTGTAGTTGACGAAGCCCTCGTGCATCACCGTCGTGCCCGGGGCCAGGTGGGCGCCCAGTCGCACCCGGTCGGCGTCGGCGATGCGCACCCCGGTCGGCAGGACGTAGTCCACCATGCGGGGGAACTTGTCGACGCCGTAGACCGTCACCGGTCCATGGCGCCGCAGCCGGGCCCGGACCGCTTCGAATCCCTCGACGGCGCACGGTCCCCGGTTAGTCCAGACGACATTGGTCAATACCCCGAATAAGCCGCCGGCGTTCAGCCCATGCGGCGCCACCAGCCGGTGCGAGAGCAGATGCAATCGCAGGTAGGCGTCGTAGGCGTCGGCGGCCACGTCGTCCAGCGAGCCGATGACCGTGCGCACGGCGACGGTCTCGGTGCCACGGTCGTCGTCGCGGCCGAGCAGCGCGGTCAACTCCGGGGGAACGTCGGACAGCGCCAGCCGCGATGTCGCGCTGGTGCCCGATTCGGTCAGTTCCGGTGCGGGAAACCACGTGTCGAGGATCGATCCGTCGGCGGCCAGCGTTGCCAGGCCTATCCCTGCGGCACCTGCTGCTCTTGTCACGGCGGTCAGGTTACTTCCCGGGCCGCGCTCCCGCCCGCCCGCCCCGCTGCCGAACGGTCCTCGGGGGGCGGTCTAATGCTCAAAGATCCACTCGGGCAAGGAAATTCGACGCTATAGGGCGCGTTGTGCGCATTCGCGGTTGGGCGGCCATGACGGTCCTAGCAGGTCAAGGCGTGAATTTCGCCGTTTCGGGTACGCAGCTTCCGGGGGTCGGGGGGTTCGCTTTCTGACCTTGTCGCAGGCCCCTGAGTCGCGGTCCATAGAGGCCGCTTGATCGCCGAAGGAGAAAAATTATGTCCTTTGTAACCACCCGGCCCGAGGCGCTGCTGGCTACCGCGAGCATGCTCCAAGCGCTCGGCTCGTCGATGGACGCCCAGAACGCGGCCGCCGCGGCGCCCACCACGAGCATCGCTCCCGCGGCCGCTGACGAGGTCTCCGCCCTGCAGGCCGCGCAGTTTTCCGCCTACGGTGCCTGGTACCAGCAGGTCAGCGCCCAAGCCAAGGCGGTTCACCAAACCATGGTGGCCAACCTGAACAGCAATGCCGGTTCATACGGCGAGACCGAAACCGCGAACAAGGTCACCACCAGCGCCGCGGCGCTGCAGCAAGTTGCACCGGCCGCCGCGGCCGCCGACCCACCTCCGGGAGACGCCGCCCTGGGCACCGAGATCGAATGGGGGCAGAACGTCGGCTCCGCCGCGTCGGACTTCATCACCTTGGGCGAGGGGCAATTCGCCCCCGTCCCCGGCGCGTCCGGAATCCCCAATTTCAACCCCGATCTCGCCGCGGGTCTCACCTCGGCGGCGCCTGCGAGCGCGCCGACACCCGCCGCGCCGGTGCTGGCGAGCGTCGGTCAGGGTCCCTCGATCGGTGCGCTGTCGGTGCCGCCCAGCTGGGCGGCCGGCGGTGTGCCCGCGGCGACGCCCACCGCCGCGACCCTGACGGGCGCGGGCTTCACCGCCGCCGCGCCCCACAGCGCGTCGGTGACCACCATCCCGGGTGGCCTGCCCTCGATGGCCACCACCGGGCGCGGGGGCTACGGCCTTGGCGCGCCCCGCTACGGCGTCAAGCCCGTCGTGATGCCCACACCGACCGTCTAACCCCGCCCTAAAACTGAGAACAGGAGTCCCCCAATGACTTTCGACTTCGGAGCGCTGCCCCCAGAGGTCAACTCCCTGCGCATGTACACCGGCGCCGGTGCCGGACCGATGATGGCCGCCGCGGCGGCGTTCAGCGCCCTGGCCGACGAGCTGAGCACGACCGCCGCGGCCAGCCAGTCGGCGATCGCGAATCTGACCGGCGAGGAGTGGATGGGTCCGTCCTCGGTCGCCATGGCCACCGCCGCGCAGCCGTACGTGACGTGGATGCACACCACCGCGGCCCAGCTGCAACAGGCGGCCTCGCAGGCCATGGCGTCGGCGGCCGCCTACGAGGCGGCGTTCGCGATGACCGTGCCGCCGCCATTGGTCGCGGCCAACCGGGCCCAGCTGGCGTCACTGGTCGCGACGAACGTGCTGGGCCAGAACACCGCGGCCATCGCGGCCACCGAAGCGCAGTACGGCGAGATGTGGGCACAGGACGCCGCCGCGATGTACGGCTACGCCGCGGCATCCGCCGCCGCGGCCCGGCTGAGCCCGCTGACCGATCCGGCGCCCACCAACGGCCCGGGTGGATTGGGCGTCCAGACGGCCGCCACGGCCGCGCAGACGAGTGGGCTCCGCGGCGTCGTCTCCAGCGTGCCCAACGCCGTCCAGTCGTTCGCCGCGCCGGCCGCGGCACCCGCGGCAGCGCCGGCCGCGACCACGGCGGCCAGCGCACTGGACAGCGTGCTCGGCGACCCGCTGGTGTCCAATATCGGCAACGCCGGTTTCGACGCCGTCTCCTGGAATGTGTTCAATACCATCGTGTCCAACATCCTGTACAACCACACCCTGGACACTGCGGCCGCCGCCGGCGTGGCCGGCGATGTGACGGGCGGGATCGGCGGCGGCGCGTTGGTGGGCGCCGCGGCCCCGGCCGCCGCCGCGAATGTGGGCGCCGCTCCCGTGCTGGCGAGCGTGGGCTCAGCGTCCCCGGTCGGCGGATTGTCGACGCCCGCCGCGTGGTCGGCGGCCACCCCCCGGGTTCCCGCCGCGACCGTCGCGGGCACGGGATGGACCGCACCCACCGAAGAGGCGCACACCACGTGGGCGTCGGGCATGCCGGCTGTCGCCTCGGCGGGGCGGGGCGGCTATGGCATGGGGCCGCGCTACGGCGTCAAACCCAAGGTGATGCCGACGCGATTGCTCGTCTAGCACGCGGAACGTTCCGCGGCTCGGCAAGCTCGATGACTCGCTATCGTGGGACCGTGCTGGACTTACGCGGAGATCCGATCGCGCTGACCGCCGCGCTGGTCGACATCCCCAGCGAATCGAGGGACGAAGCGCGGCTGGCCGACGAGGTCGAGGCCGCGTTGCGGGCCCAGGCCGCCGGGTTCGAGATCATTCGCAACGGCAACGCCGTGCTGGCGCGCACCAACCGCGGCCGGCCGTCGCGAGTCCTGCTCGCCGGGCACCTGGACACCGTGCCGGTGGCCGGAAACCTGCCCAGCCGCCGCGAGGGCGACCACCTGTACGGCTGCGGCACTGCGGACATGAAATCCGGGGACGCGGTCTTTCTGCATCTCGCCGCCACCGTGGCCGAACCCGTGCACGATCTCACGCTGGTGATGTACGACTGCGAGGAAATCGACGCCGCGGCAAACGGATTGGGCCGCATCGAACGCGAGCTGCCGGACTGGCTGGCGGCCGACGTGGCCGTGCTGGGGGAGCCCACCGGCGGCTACATCGAGGCCGGCTGCCAGGGCACCCTGCGCGTGGTGGTCAGCGCCACCGGGATCCGTGCGCATTCGGCGCGATCCTGGTTGGGCGACAACGCGATTCACAAGCTCGGCGCCGTGCTGCAGCGCCTGGCGGCTTACCAGGCGCGCAGCGTCGACATCGACGGCTGCGTCTACCGTGAGGGCCTGTCGGCCGTGCGCATCGACGGCGGCGTGGCGGGCAACGTCATTCCCGACGCGGCCGCGGTGACGGTCAACTTCCGTTTCGCACCAGACAGGTCGCTGCCCGAGGCGCTGCAACACGTGCACGACGTGCTCGCGGGGCTCGACGTGCACATCGAGCAGACCGACGCGGCGGCCGGCGCGCTGCCCGGGCTGTCCCAACCCGCCGCCAAGGCGCTGGTCGAGGCGGCCGGCGGCAACGTCCGGGCCAAGTACGGCTGGACCGACGTGGCGCGGTTTGCCGCGCTGGGCATCCCGGCGGTCAACTTCGGGCCCGGCGATCCGAATCTGGCGCACAAGCGCGACGAGAAGGTCGAGGTCGCCAAGATCACCGCCGCGGTGGACGTGCTGCGCGGTTACCTGGGTGGCTAAGCCGTCCCGGCCCCACAGCGCTGCGCCTGCGCGGCGGCATCCGCGGCGGCGGCGTGCATGCCGATCGAGGTGAGCTCGTCCGACACCGCCCGCAGGCCCGCGTCATCGCCGGCGGCCAGCGCGCGGGCGTGGGCGAGCGCGATTCTTCCCGCGACGCAGTCGATCTCGTCGCAAAGCCGGGCCAGCGGATCGGCGGCCCGGGTGTCACCGAGCCGCACGGACTCGTGCCAGACGCGCACCGCCACGCCCCGCTGGCCGCCGCGTTCGGCCATCCGGGCGGCGTCGCGCGCGGCGGCCACCGCGCCGTGCGTGTCGCGCACCAAGGCCAGCCGCCACGCCCGCGCCACGCCGAGCTCGGGCGCGAACAGCGCCGACTTGGTGCCGTGCCGGGATTCGGCCCTGCTCAACGCCTTTGCCGCGGCGGCGGTGTCGCCCTGCTGGGCCTGGGCGGTGGCCAGCAGCGTCAGCGACAGCGGCCCCCAGGAGTAACCGGTGCGCTCCAGGGTGGCGGCGGCCGGACCCAATAGTTCTGCTGCAGAAGCGAATTCACCCTTCGAAATCAGCACGTGCGCCAGCAGCACCTCGCCGATGGCGCGGCCCGGCTGCTGCAGTTCGGCGAAGTCGGTGAACTGCTGAGCGAGCCGCCGCGCTTCGTCGGGGTGGCCGGTCATCAACCGCGCGGTGGTCTGACCCAGCCCGATGGTGAAGCGCAGCAGCCCGGGATGTTCGGCGGCCAGGGCGCGCTGCGCCAGCGGCTCGACGTCCTCGAATCGGCCCTCGCGCGCCGCGCACAAGGCCCCGGCACTGGCCGCCCAGGCCACCGCCTGGTCGTCGGCCGCCGGCGACGCGAGGACGTCGGCGGTGACCTTCACGGCGTGCCCGACGTTGCCCGCGTTCATCGCGAAGGTCGCGCTGAGCGCGTCCAGGGTGGTCCGCGGCCCGGTATCGGCGACCCGGTTGCGCACGGTCCGCAGGAAGGCGGTGGCGCGCTCGGGTTCGCTGAGCATCCAGAACTGGTTGGCCGCCCGCAGCAGTGCCCAGTCCATCAACGCCGCTTCGGTCAACGCGCTGGGGTCGACGTCGGCCAACACCGAATCGGCCTCCCGGCCGCGGCCCTGCCAGGCCAGGGCGTGCGCCAGCGCGAGCCGGGCCGCCAACCCGCCGGACCGCTGCAGCGCCGAGCGGGCCAGCCGTTCGCCCAGCGCCAGGTCGCCGAGCCGCAGCGCCTGCTGCGCGGCGGCGACGACGTCGGGGACCCGCGGGGGAGTGTCGCTGTCCAGCGCCAGCGACACTATCCGCAACCGGTCACTGAGGTGCTCGGACGGCCGCTGCGACAACAGCGTGACCAGGTCGGTGCGTCGTTGCCGGGCGTCTTCGGGGTCCAGCGCGGCCCGCGTCCGCTCGGCGAACAACGGATGGGCGCTATAGACCACCGGGTCGTCCGACGACCCGCCGCGCGTCCGGGTCTCGGCGGCACCCCACCTCACCGCGTCGGTCACCGCGCCATCGCCGGCGAGCGCGGTCAGATCGGCGACCGAGAGCGGCTCCGCGACGGCGAGATACTCCAGCACCGATCGCGCCGCCGCCGGGAGCTCGGTGAGGAACGTGTTGATCTCCGCCGGTGCGGTCGCCTCGCCGGGCGGCTCGATGTCGATCCGGGTGAGCAGCCCGTCGCTCCACAGCGCCGCGATCGCCTCGGGGCAGCGGTCGGCTTGCGCGGTGACGATGAGCCGGCCCGCGCCGTCCCGCGCCAGCTGGTAGACCAGCGTGGCCGACAGCACGTCCAGGTGTTGGGCATCGTCGACGATCAGCAGCAGGTCGTCGCCGCCCAGCGACGCCCGGGCGGCCCGCAGCAGCGCGGCCGGCTTGCCGAGGTCGGCGATCTCCACCAGATGGCTGAACGCCCCGAACGGGACGGCGCGTTCGGTCGGGGTGCCGGTAACCCAGCGGACGAGCGTGTCCGGGTGCCGGCCGGCGAACCGCTCGGCGGCCGTCCGGGCCAGGGTGGATTTGCCGACGCCGTCGGGTCCCAGCACCACCGCCCCCCGCGCGCCGTCGGCCAACGCCGCATCCAACCGCTCTGAGGCCGTCGCATGGTGGGGGACGTTCCATCGAATCGGCACTGCCGAATTTTATGGTGCGTGGGCGGGGCGGCAGGGCGAAAGCCCCAGATATGACGGGCCGTATGCGGTTGGTCTACCTTTGGCGGATATGCCCGACCGACGCGATTCGTCCAGCGGGTGGTCGGTGTGTGTGTATTGCGCATCCGGCCCGGAGCATCCCGAATTGCTCGGAGTCGCTGCGGAACTCGGCGAGGCGATCGCCGAGCGGGGCTGGACGCTGGTGTGGGGTGGCGGCCGGGTGTCGGCGATGGGGGCGGTGGCGAGCGCGGCGCGCGCCCGCGGTGGGCGGACCGTCGGCGTCATCCCGAAGATCCTGATGCGCCGCGAGATCGCCGACGCGGACGCCGACGAGCTGATCGTCAGCGACACCATGCACGAGCGCAAGCAGCTCATGGAAGACCGGGCCGACGCGTTCGTCGTGCTGCCGGGTGGCCTCGGCACCCTCGACGAGTTGCTTGACGCATGGACGACGGCCTTTCTCGGTCTGCACGACAAACCAATCGTGTTGCTGGACCCCTTCGGTCACTACGAAGGGCTGTGGACCTGGTTGTGCGGATTGCTGGACAGCGGTTACGTCTCCCAGGTGGCGATGGACCGGTTGGTGCTGGTCGACAAGGTGAGCGCGGCCCTGGAGGCGTGCGCACCCGCCTGAGCCCGCCGACGGGTTTGCCACCCCTACTAGGCTGTCCGCCGAGCTTGACATTGGAAACGAATCGAGGGGATCACGTGTCCGATCGTGACGGGGGAGCGCGCACGGCGGTCAAACTGACCGACATCGCATTTCGGGCGCCGGCCGTGCTGGCCGACCTGCCGGTGATCGTGCGCGGCGCGATGACCGGGCTGCTGGCCCAGCCGGGCTCCAAGAAATCCATCGGCACGGTCTTCCAGGAGCGGGCCGCCCGCTACGGCGACCGGGTCTTCCTGCGCATGGGCGATCAGCAACTGACCTACCGCGACGCCAATGCCGCCGCGAACCGGTACGCCGCCGTGTTGGCCGCGCGCGGCGTCGGCCAGGGCGACGTCGTCGCCATCATGCTGCGCAACTCGCCCAACACCGTGCTGGCCATGCTGGCCGCGGTCAAGTGCGGTGCGGTCGCCGGCATGCTCAACTACCACCAGCGCGGCGAGGTGCTGGCGCACAGCCTCGGCCTGCTGGACGCCAAGGTGCTCATCGCCGAAACCGATCTGGTCAGTGCCGTGGCCGAGTGCGGCGGATCGGGCAGCACCGAGACGCTGACCGTCGAGGACCTGGAGCGGTTCGCGGTGAGCGCGCCGGCCACCAACCCCGCCTCCGCGTCGGCGGTCCACGCCAGGGACACCGCGTTCTACATCTTCACCTCGGGCACAACGGGCTTCCCGAAGGCCAGCGTCATGACGCACCTGCGGTGGCTCAAGGCGCTCGCGGCGTTCGGCGGGATCGGGTTGCGGCTCAAAAGCTCTGACACGCTCTACTGTTGCCTGCCGCTGTACCACAACAACGCGCTGACGGTGGCGCTGTCGTCGGTGATCAACTCCGGGGCGACGCTGGCGCTGGGCAAGTCGTTCTCGGCGTCGAAGTTCTGGGACGAGGTGATCGCCAACGATGCCACCGCGTTCATCTATATCGGCGAGGTGTGCCGCTACCTGCTCAACCAGCCGGCCAAGCCGACCGACCGCGCGCACAAGGTGCGGCTGATCGCCGGCAACGGGCTGCGCCCGGAGATCTGGGACGAGTTCACCAAGCGATTCGGCATCGCCCGCGTCTGCGAGTTCTACGCGTCCAGTGAGGGCAACGCCGCGTTCATCAATGTCTTCAACGTGCCGCGCTCCACCGGCGTCTTCCCGATGCCGCTGGCCTACGTCGAGTACGACCCCGACACCGGCGCCCCGCTGCGTGACGACAACGGACGGGTCCGCCGGGTACCGGCGGGCGAGCCCGGTCTGTTGCTCAGCCCGGTCAACCGGCTGCAGCCGTTCGACGGCTACACCGACAAGGAGTCGAGCGAAAAGAAGTTGGTGCGCAACGCCTTTCGCGAGGGCGACTGCTGGTTCAACACCGGCGACGTGATGAGCCCGCAGGGCATGGGACATGCCGCGTTCGTCGACCGGCTCGGGGACACCTTCCGGTGGAAGGGCGAGAACGTGGCCACCACGCAGGTCGAGGCGGCGCTGGCGTCCGACGACTCCGTCGAGGACTGCACGGTGTTCGGGGTCGAGGTGCCGCGCACCGGCGGCCGCGCCGGGATGGCCGCGGTCAAGCTGCGCGGCGGCGCCGAGTTCGACGGGCAGTCGCTGGCCCGCTCCGTGTACGACCAGTTGCCCGGCTATGCGCTGCCGTTGTTTGTGCGGGTGGTGGACTCCATCGAGCAGACGACGACCTTCAAGAGCCGCAAGGTGGAGCTGCGCGAGCAGGCCTACGGCTCGGACGTGGAGGACCCGCTGTACGTGCTGGTCGGGCGCGACGAGGGCTACGTGCCCTTCTATGACGAGTACCCCGACGAGGTGGCCGAGGGCAAACGCCCCTAGGGAGCGCAACCCCTGGGCTGACGCTCACCCGTTCTCCCTTACGCCGAGTGCGCGGCAGGCCGCACACTCGGCGCCCGCTGTGCGGCTCGCCGCACACTCGGGCGGCGTGCGCAGCCCGCCCTCTGCGGTCCCCGGGCCGCACGCGCGGCGGCGACCGGGCACCATGTACGTGTGCATTCGACACCGCCGGCCTCGGCCGGCCAATCGACACCGCCGGCCTCGGCCGGCCAATCGACACCGCCGGCAAGCGCCGGCCGATCGATGCTGTGCGGCCGCCCGGTCGCCGGCGATCGTGCGCTGATCATGGCGATCATCAACCGCACCCCGGACTCGTTCTACGACAAGGGTGCGACCTTCGGCGACGAGGCCGCCCGCGCCGCGGTGCATCAGGCCGTCGCCGACGGCGCCGACGTCATCGACGTCGGCGGCGTCAAGGCCGGCCCCGGTCAGGAGGTCGATGCCGACACCGAGATCGCCCGGCTGGTGCCGTTCATCGAATGGCTCCGCGACGCCTACCCCGACCAGCTGATCAGCGCCGATACCTGGCGCTGCGAGGTCGCCAAGGTGGCCTGCGCGGCCGGCGCGGACCTGATCAACGACACCTGGGGCGGCATCGACCCGGCGCTCCCGGAGGTGGCCGCCGAGTTCGGGGCGGGCCTGGTGTGTTCGCACACCGGCAACGCGCTGCCGCGCACGCGCCCGTTCCGGGTGAACTACGGAACCACCACCCGCGGCGTGGTCGACGACGTCATCGCCCAGGTCACCACGGCCGCCGAGCGGGCGGTGGCCTGCGGGGTGGCTCGCGACCGGGTGCTGATCGACCCCACCCACGACTTCGGCAAGAACACCTTCCACGGGCTGCTGTTGTTGCGCCACGTGGGCGATCTTGTTAACACCGGGTGGCCCGTGCTCATGGCTTTGAGCAACAAGGACTTCGTCGGGGAGACTCTGGGTGTGGAATTGACCGAGCGGCTCGAGGGAACGCTGGCCGCCACCGCGCTGGCGGCCGCCGCGGGTGCGCGCATGTTTCGCGTGCACCAGGTCGCCGCCACCCGCCGGGTGCTGGAAATGGTGGCCTCGATCCAGGGAACCCGCCCGCCGGCGCGCACGGTGAGGGGGCTGGCATGACCGCATCGGACCTGTTCGCCGGTGATCTCGCGAACGACAGGGTGCTCGCCGCGCGGCCCGGGGACGTGTGGCTGGCCAACGAACGGCGCAACCGTCCCGCCTGGACGATCGCCGAACTGGAGGCCGCGAAGGCCGGGCGGACCATCTCGGTGGTGCTGCCGGCCCTCAACGAGGAAGAGACCGTCGAGTCGGTGATCGAGAGCATCGCACCGCTGGTCGATGGGCTGGTCGACGAGCTGATCGTGCTGGATTCGGGCTCCACCGACGACACCGAGATCCGCGCGGTCGCGGCGGGCGCGCGCGTCGTCAGCCGGGAGCAGGCCCTGCCCGAGGTGCCGATCCGGCCCGGCAAGGGCGAGGCGTTGTGGCGCTCGCTGGCGGCCACCACCGGCGACATCGTGGTGTTCGTCGACTCCGACCTGATCGACCCGCACCCGATGTTCGTGCCGTGGCTGGTCGGCCCGATGCTCACCGGTGACGGCATTCACCTGGTCAAAAGCTTCTACCGCCGGCCGTTGCGGGGCAGCGAGCTCAGCGACGTCGGCGACGTCGGGGGCGACGTCAGTGCCACCGGTGGCGGGCGGGTCACCGAGCTGGTGGCCCGGCCGTTGCTTGCGGCGCTGCGTCCGGAGCTGGGCTGCGTGGTGCAGCCGCTGGGCGGTGAATACGCGGCCAGCAGGGAGCTGCTGACCTCGCTGCCGTTCGCGCCGGGCTACGGCGTGGAGATCGGCCTGCTGGTCGATACCTTCGACCGGCTGGGCCTGGACGCGATCGCCCAGGTCAACCTGGGGGTGCGCGCACACCGCAATCGCCCGCTGGCCGAGCTGGGCGTGATGAGCCGCCAAGTCATCGCGACCCTGCTGTCGCGCTGCGGCATCCCGGACTCCGGCGTCGGGCTGACTCAATTCGTCGCCGACGGCCCCGAGGGCTCCGACTTTCAGGGCTACACCCAGCGCATCTCGCCGGTGTCGCTGGAGGACCGGCCGCCGATGCAGGTGCTCAGGCCGCGGTAGGCCCCGGCGCGCTCACGCTGAACGTCACCGTGTCGGTGGCATAGGGCAGTATCGATCACGTGGCGTTGGTGTTGCTGTACCTGGTGGTCCTGGTGCTGGTGGCGATCGTCCTGTTCGGCGCGGCCAGCCTGTTGTTCGGTCGCGGCGAGCAGCTGCCGCCCCTGCCCCGGGGGACGACGGCCACCGTGCTGCCCGCGTTCGGGGTGACCGGCTCCGACGTCGACGCCGTCAAGTTCACCCAGGTCCTGCGCGGTTACAAGACCAGTGAGGTGGACTGGGTGCTGGATCGGCTCGCGCGCGAGCTGGAGGCGCTGCGCGGCCAGCTGGCCGCGGTGCACGCCGGGCAGGAGGCCGAGGGCGAGCCCGGGGAACCGGACGACGGTGAGGATCGTCAGGACTCAGTGTGAGTGAAGACGAGCTGGTTCGCTGCAGCTGGGCGACCGTGCGACCGGGACCCGATTTCGAGCTGTACCGCGACTACCACGACCGCGAATGGGGTCAACCGGTGCGCGACGGGGTCGCGTTGTTCGAGCGGATGAGTCTGGAAGCCTTTCAAAGTGGCCTGTCATGGCTGATCATCCTGCGGAAACGGGAGAATTTCCGGCGTGCGTTCGCCGGGTTCGACATCGCCGCCGTCGCCGAGTACACCGACGCCGACGTGCAGCGGCTGATGGCGGATCAGGGAATCGTGCGCAACCGCGCCAAGATTGAGTCGACGATCGCCAACGCCCGGGCGGCCGCCGAACTGGGAACTCCGGCGGACCTGGCGGATCTGCTGTGGTCGTTTGCGCCGTCGCCGCGGTCCCGGCCGGCCGACCCGTCCGAAATCCCCTCGGCCACCGACGAATCGAAGGCCATGGCCCGTGAACTCAAGCGGCGCGGCTTCCGGTTCGTCGGCCCGACCACCGCCTATGCGCTGATGCA